>NZ_CP186911.1:0-3108353 GCF_049562865.1 Faecalibacterium sp. 7
TCTTTGTTTAACGCCATTGTAGTACGTGTGTAGCCCAAGTCATAAAGGGCATGATGATTTGACGTCATCCCCACCTTCCTCCGTTTTGTCAACGGCAGTCTGGCCAGAGTCCTCTTGCGTAGTAACTGACCATAAGGGTTGCGCTCGTTGCGGGACTTAACCCAACATCTCACGACACGAGCTGACGACAACCATGCACCACCTGTCTCCTTGCTCCGAAGAGAAAACATATTTCTATGCCTGTCAAGGGATGTCAAGACTTGGTAAGGTTCTTCGCGTTGCGTCGAATTAAACCACATACTCCACTGCTTGTGCGGGCCCCCGTCAATTCCTTTGAGTTTCAACCTTGCGGTCGTACTCCCCAGGTGGATTACTTATTGTGTTAACTGCGGCACTGAAGGGGTCAATCCTCCAACACCTAGTAATCATCGTTTACGGTGTGGACTACCAGGGTATCTAATCCTGTTTGCTACCCACACTTTCGAGCCTCAGCGTCAGTTGGTGCCCAGTAGGCCGCCTTCGCCACTGGTGTTCCTCCCGATATCTACGCATTCCACCGCTACACCGGGAATTCCGCCTACCTCTGCACTACTCAAGAAAAACAGTTTTGAAAGCAGTTTATGGGTTGAGCCCATAGATTTCACTTCCAACTTGTCTTCCCGCCTGCGCTCCCTTTACACCCAGTAATTCCGGACAACGCTTGTGACCTACGTTTTACCGCGGCTGCTGGCACGTAGTTAGCCGTCACTTCCTTGTTGGGTACCGTCATTATCTTCCCCAACAACAGGAGTTTACAATCCGAAGACCTTCTTCCTCCACGCGGCGTCGCTGCATCAGGGTTTCCCCCATTGTGCAATATTCCCCACTGCTGCCTCCCGTAGGAGTCTGGGCCGTGTCTCAGTCCCAATGTGGCCGTTCAACCTCTCAGTCCGGCTACCGATCGTCGCCTTGGTGGGCCGTTACCTCACCAACTAGCTAATCGGACGCGAGGCCATCTCAAAGCGGATTGCTCCTTTTCCCTCTGCTCGATGCCGAGCCGTGGGCTTATGCGGTATTAGCAGTCGTTTCCAACTGTTGTCCCCCTCTTTGAGGCAGGTTCCTCACGCGTTACTCACCCGTTCGCCACTCGCTCGAGAAAGCAAGCTCTCTCTCGCTCGTTCGACTTGCATGTGTTAGGCGCGCCGCCAGCGTTCGTCCTGAGCCAGGATCAAACTCTTTATAAATGATATTTATCACTTAAAAGTGTTAAATCTTGTTCGCTCAGCACGCAATCGCTTGCGTCCTGTGTGAATTACTTTTGGAATTGTTTTAAGTGTTTTTCCAAACACATAAAGGTTCCTTACAAGTTTTTCGATATTGTTCAATTTTCAAGGTCCTGTAGCGCCTCAGCCTTGCGGCTGATAGCTTATTTATTTTATCACTTTCGTGATAAGTTGTCAAGCACTTTTTTGAATTATTTTTGAGTTTCTTGTCGAAGCTCATCGATTCTTCACGTTAGGACGTCTGTTCTAAACTGTTTCATTCTGTCGGACGTCCGCCTGACAGTAATGTATTTTAGCACAGCCCTTTACAAAAAGCAAGCTTTTTCTTCATATTTTTTTGAAAAATCCGGCTTTTTATATTTTGCCCAGTTTTTTCCTTTCAATCTGGAAATTATGACACCTAATCTTCCAAAAGGCGGCGCCGGAGCAGGGATAATATCCTGCGCTCCCGCCGGGAGATCTGCACCTGCGTGGTATGCAGCACCTTTGCGGTCTCGCTCTGAGTCTTATTGCCATAAAAGCGCAGCCGGATCAGCTGCTGGTCCTGTTCCGGCAGAGCCCTGAGCACCTCTTCCAGACTGATGCGCTCGGCCAGTGCTTCTTCCGGAGAATCCACCGGGATATCCAGCTGTCGGTCTCCATCCTCTGTATTTTCCGGGGTCAGGCTCATGGCAGGCTGTGCCGCCTGAATGGCAAGGGTGATGTTCTCCACCGGTTCATCCAGTTCTTCTGCCAGCTGTGAGAGAGTTGGTTCTGTGCCGCAGAGCTTCATGTGATGTTCCCGTGCCGCCTGCACCCGCATGCCAAGCTCCTTGAGAGACCGGCTCACCTTGACGGTGCCGCCGTCCCGGAACAGCTTTTTGATCTCGCCCAGGATCACCGGCACCGCATAGGTGGAAAAGCAGACACCGCGGTTTTCGTCGAAGTGATCGCAGGCTTTGACAAGACCCATGCATCCGGCACTGTACAGATCATCGTATTCCATGCCGCGCCCACGGAAGCGCCCCGCGCAGGCGTGTACCAGTCCAAGGTTCTGTTCAATGAATGCGTCCCTCCGGGTCTTATCGGATACCATGCTTCTGCCCGCCTTTCCTGTTTATGTATCATTCCCGCTGGGCCAGACGCTTGATGAGCAGCACCTTTGTTCCTTTGCCGGGTCTGGATGTCACCTTGACCTTATCCATAAAGCTCTGCATCACCGCAAAGCCCAGCCCGGAGCGTTCCTCCGGGTTGCCGGTGGTGAACAGCGGTTCCATGGCCTGCGGGATATCCGGGATGCCCACTCCCTTGTCCGACACCGTGATATGCACCTCCCGGCCGGGATAGACCGCGATGCTCATGACCACCGGCCCGATGTGATCCGGGTAGGCATGGACGATGCAGTTGGTCACCGCTTCGGACACTGCCGTTTTGATGTCGGCCAGCTGCGGCACGGTGGGGTCGTATCGGGCAAGAAAGGCTGCCGCAGCGCCCCGGGCGTAGCTTTCGTTCACGCTGAGGGAGTCGAACTGGAGCTTTGTCGTATTTTCCGCTTTCATAGAGTCATTCCTCCTTCTGTTCTGTGTCCGTACAGGGGATGCGGGCCAGCTGCAGCACCTTTGCCATCTGGGACGGCGTGTGCTGCACCCGCAGGGCCGTGCCCAGCGTGCGGGCAATGCGCTGACGGCCCAGGATCAGCCCCACGCCGGATGAATCCATAAATCCCACCCCGCCAAAGTCCAGGATCATGGTCTGCGGGGTACGGCTGACCAGTGCATCATCCAGCTGGATGCGCAGGCTCTGCGCTGCATCGTGGTCGATCTCGCCTGCAAGATAGGCGTAAAGCACTTCGCCCGCCGGGCTGAAGCTTACCGTTGCCATGGTTTGTCCATCTCCTTTGCAAAATAAAAGATCCCGTACACATAGTTCCAGTGTACGGGATCTTTCGTTTATTTTTTAGGGAAGCGTGTCGGCTCAGCTGTTTGCCAGCAGTTCGGCAGCTTCCAGTGCGGCAGCCTCACTGCCGCAGACCAGCAGTCCGCGGCGGGTGTTGGCATGCGCCAGTCTGACCGCTTCGGCCAGAGTGGCACACAGCTCCGCATCAAAGTGATACTTTGCCTTCTCGGTCAGACGCTCGGTAAGAGCAGTATCCGTGCCCTGCGGCGTGACGAGATACACCTTATCAAAGGGATTCTCGCTCATGCCGGGCATGGTGGACTTATCCTTCTTCTGTTCCTCCGGGGTCAGGCCGGTCTCCAGCGCGGAGAAGAATGCTTCGGCGCCTTCTTCTTCGGTCAGGCCGATGATGGCACTCATATGGCGCACCTTGGCCATGTTGAGCACCCGCAGCAGAGCTGCTGCCTGCTGCGGAGTGCGGCAGGCATCCAGAATGACCAGCGGGCGCTGCGAGACCACCCGGATGCTGCTGCGGTTTTCCACCGCCGCCAGACCCTCCAGAATGGCTTCATCTGTAATGTCGAAGTCCTTGCGGCAGAGCGCCAGCGAAAGCTCCACAGCCACAGCGGCGTTGCCTGCCGCGTGACGGCCCAGAAAGGCCAGCGGCACAGTGTACCCGCCGTAGTCCACCTTGCTGGCAAACTTTTCCGCTTCCAGAAAGGTGATATCCTCCGGGTCCGGCACCACCAGCTCACAGCCGCACTTTCCTGCGGCTACAATGAGCTCGCTCAGCACTGCCTTAGGCTGCTCCGGCGCGGTGACGCAGATACTGCCCTTGCGCATGACGCCTGCCGCCAGTGCGGCAAGGCGCTCCACCGAGCGGCTCACGCCGTCCGGGCCGACCGAGGTGACGGCGCACACCGGCATACCGGGCAGCGCTTCGGCAAGGCCCGCATCCGGCAGCTCCACCACGGCCAGCGTGCAGCCCGCTGCGCCAAAGCAGTTGGCCGCTGCTGCCAGCTCTGCTGCGTCCCGGGGCAGAGCCTCGGCGGCGGAAAAGGCTTCTGCCGTCAAGGCCAGCAGGCCCTCGTCCACCGGAGCGTCATCGATGCAGATACGCTCCGACAGCGGGCGGGAACCCGCATGATACAGGCCCGCATGGATGCCCTGTGCGTGCAGGATGGCCGCCAGCAGGCGGGCCACCACAGTCTTGCCCGCCGTGCCCGCCACGCCCACAAACTGCACCTTCTGCACCGGCGCGGTGAACGCGGTGCGCAGCTGTTCGGTAGAGGCAAAGCCGTCCGGCAGGGCGGCAAAATACTGATTTGCCTGTTCGATGGTCATTGGTTACTCCTTATTACGATGATGAAACAGCAGCCCGCACAACGCCATGAGCACCAGCGCTGCAAGGATGCCTGCCAGCACACCGGCAGAGTCCAGCCACACATCCGTGACCTGACTGCTGCGGCCCGGCGAGTAGATCTGGATGGTCTCATCAGCCAGTGCGGTGAGCACGCCGCCCAGCAGCGGCACGCTGATGTGCCAGATGTAGTTCCGGGTGTACACCTGCATGCACAGCATGAGCAGGAAGCCTTCCAGCGTATACTCGCAGAAATGCGCCAGCTTGCGCACGATGTGATCCGTCAGGCGCTGGGCAAGGGCCGGATGGCCCAGACGGCGCAGCACTCCCTGCAGCAGGGCAAGCACCCGACCGCTGGAGCCCTGAGAGACCTCGCCGATCTTCATGGAATTGGAAAAGATGAACACGATGCAGCCAAGGAGGGCAAGAGTAAAGAGTACCCGCCCTGCAGCGACCCACGGAAAAGCGCGCTGTGCGCTGCTATGACGACCCCCGCTCAAATCAGCCCAGAGCCTTGATGCTCTGTTCAATGTTGGCGAGCTTGTCCTGACTCTTGGCGTATTTATTGCGGATCTCCTCCACCAGTGCCGCCGGAGCGCGCTCCACAAACTTGGGGTTGTCCAGCTGATTTGCGAACATGGCCATTTCCTTTTCGGCCTTGGCCTTTTCCTTGTTCAGACGTGCCAGCTCCTTGTCGCGGTCGATGAGCTCCATCATGGGGATGAAGCCGCGTGCAGCGTGGGTGGACACCTGCACCATGCCGTCGGTGCTGCCCTCATACTTCTCGGTAAAGGTCACGTCGGTGGCAAAGGCGAACTTTGCCAGATAGACCTGTGCCTTCTGGAAGGGTGCTGCATCGGCAGTCTCGATGATCATGCTGGTCTTTTTGGCGGGGTGGACATTCATCTCGGTGCGCATGGTACGCACGGCCTTGATGTAGTCCATGACCTTTTCAAAGGCTTCCTCTTCGTCAGCCCAGTTGTGAGCTTCATCGAAGGTGGGCCAGCTCTGGGTCATGATGGTCTCGGCAGAGCCGGGCAGCGCCTGATACAGCTCCTCGGTGATGAAGGGCATGAAGGGATGCAGCAGCTTGAGGGCCTTATCCAGCACATACACCAGCACGCGGCGGGCAGTGTCGGCCTGCTGTGCGTCGCCGGAATTCAGGCGGGGCTTTGCGATCTCAATGAACCAGTCGCAGTAGACGTCCCAGATGAAGCTGTTGATCTTGGCAGCGGCCAGACCCATCTCGTAGTGGTCGAGGTTGTCGGTCATGGCACCGGCCACCTGATTCAGCTTGGTGAGCACCCACTTGTCGCTCATGTCCAGCATCTCCTCGCTGGGCAGGCCCGGCTCAAAGTCCTCGGGCAGGTTCATCAGCACAAAGCGGGTAGCGTTCCACAGCTTATTGGCAAAGTTGCGGGCAGCCTCCACCTTCTTTTCGATATAGCGCATGTCGTTGCCCGGGGTGGAGCCGTCCACCAGCATAAAGCGCAGGGCGTCTGCGCCGTACTGGGCAATGACCTCCAGCGGGTCGATGCCGTTGCCAAGGCTCTTGGACATCTTGCGGCCCTGACTGTCGCGCACGATGCCGTGGATGCAGACAGTGCTGAAGGGTGCCTTGCCGGTGTAGGCCAGACCGGAGAAGATCATGCGGCTGACCCAGAAGCCGATGATGTCGTAGCCGGTGACGAGGGTGTTGGTGGGGTAGAAATACTTGAGGTCTTCGCTCTCCTCATTGGGCCAGCCCAGCGTGCTGAAGGGCCACAGAGCGGAGGAGAACCAGGTATCCAGCGTATCGGGGTCCTGGGTCAGCTTTGCGCTGCCGCACTTGGGGCAGGCACAGGGAGCAGACTTTGCCACCACGGTCTCGCCGCAGTTGTCGCAGTACCATGCCGGGATCTGATGGCCCCACCACAGCTGACGGCTGATGCACCAGTCGCGGGTGTTCTTCATCCAGTTCATATAGTTCTTGGTGAAGCGCTCGGGCACGAACTTGATCTCGCCCTTCTCCACGCTCTCGATGGCGGGCTTTGCCAGCGGCTCCATCTTGACGAACCACTGCTTGGACACCATGGGCTCGATGGTGGAGTGGCAGCGGTAGCAGGTGCCCACCTCGTGCTTGAGGGGCTCGATCTCCTTCAGGAAGCCGCCTGCTTCCAGATCGGCCAGAATGGCCTTGCGGGCCTCGAGGGTGGTCATGCCGGCGTACTTGCCGCAGTCCAGCACCTCAGGCTCGTTGATGGTGTTCTTGCCGGCGGCGAACAGAGCATCGGCAGCAGCCTTGTCGGCAGCGCCGGTCATGTGACCGTCATAGGTGAACACACGCACGATGGGCAGGTTGTGGCGCAGGCCCACCTCAAAGTCGTTGGGGTCGTGGGCGGGGGCGATCTTGACCACACCGGTGCCCTTGGTCATGTCGGCGTGCTCATCGCAGACAATGGGGATCTCCTTGTTCAGCAGGGGCAGCACCACATGGCAGCCGTGCAGATGGGCATAGCGGGGGTCGTCACCGTTGATGGCAACAGCGGTATCGCCCAGCATGGTCTCGGGACGGGTGGTAGCCAGCTCCAGCATCTCGCCGGTCTCCTTGACCGGATACAGCAGGTGCCAGAAGCTGCCGTCCTTCTCCTCGTACTCCACCTCGGCGTCAGAAATGGAAGTGTTGCAGTGGGGGCACCAGTTGACCATGCGGTTGCCGCGGTAGATCAGGCCCTTGTCGTACAGGCGCACGAACACTTCCTTGACGGCTTCAGAGCAGCCCTCGTCCATGGTAAAGCGCTCGCGCTCCCAGTCGCAGCTGCTGCCCAGCTTCTTCAGCTGGCTGACGATGCGGTTGCCGAACTTGGTCTTCCATGCCCATGCACGGTCCAGAAAACCATCGCGGCCCACCATCTCCTTGGTCAGGCCCTCGGCACGCATGGCCTCCACCACCTTGGCCTCGGTGGCAATCGAGGCGTGGTCGGTACCGGGCACCCACAGGGCGGCATAGCCCTGCATCCGCTTGGTGCGGATGAGGATGTCCTGCATGGTGTTATCCACCGCATGGCCCATGTGCAGCTGACCGGTGACGTTCGGGGGCGGCATGACGATGGTGTAGGGTTTCTTGTCGGGGTCTGCCTTCGTGTGGAAGTAGCCGCCGTCCAGCCAGAACTGGTAGATGCGGTCTTCCACCTGGCTGGGATCGTACTGTTTTGCAAGTTCTTTCATAGGGTCCTCCCAGTAAAAAATGATGAAGTGGGACGAAAAAAAGCCGTCCCACGGAACGTTCCATGGGACGGCTGTAATAACCGCGGTACCACCCAAATTGCGCAGAACATCCTGCGCCCCTTGATGCCCCGGTAACGTGGGACAGCTCCGAGAGCGGCTTGCTCTTCAGCTCACCGCTCCTGCTCCAAAGTGACAGCACACCGCCCGACCGTACCGGATTCGCAGCATTCTCCGGCTCTCTGAACGGCAAATGCAGTGCGCACTCTTCTTCAACGCATTTATAAAAAGAATATAGCGTTTTTTGTGCGATTTGTCAATTACTTTTTCTTCAAAAGAATTTATCCTGCTGCCTCTTGCGGTTTGGGCCTTATTCGTGAAAACGCGTTTGGAGTGGCCCGCAGGCCACGACAAACGCAAATATAAAAAATATTTTTCCGCTGAAGATGCAACGACGACGACCGCTGCCTGTGGCAGAAACAGAGAGGAGTTGTTGGGGCCGTGGCCAGCAGAATGCAAGGCCCGCTCAAGGGCCGTAGCATACGCTGGGAGCCACAACCCGTCCCAGAGCGAACGCGTCGGCCATTTTAATCTGCAATTCCTTCCTCTTTCAGCCGGGCAATGAGCCGTTCCATCAGGGCGATGCGGTTGAAGGGGGTCATCAGGTAGAAGCCATCTGCATAGGGCGCTGCGGCCTGTGCAGCCTTTACCGAGACTTCCAGTCCCAGCTCTTCGCCCTGCGCACGGTCCAGCCCGGCAAAGCGCTCGATGATCTCAGCGTCCACATGGATGCCGTTGACCTCGTTCTCCATAAAGATGGCGTTGCGCTGGCTCACCACCGGCATGATACCCGCCAGGATCTTTGCCCTGCTGCCCAGCGCTTCCCGGGTCTTTTTCAGGTTTTCCACCGCCTGTGCCGAGAGCACCGGCTGGGTGAGGAAGCCGCTCATGCCATTCTCCAGCTTTTCCTGTGCACGGCGCAGCTCCACATCAAAGTTGCGGGCGTTCAGGTTCAGCGCACCGAACACGGTGAGGGGCGAGGGCATTTCCCGACCCTCGCCTGCCAGCGAGACGATGTACTGCGCCAGCTTGCGGGAGTTGAACTGGTACACGTTCTTCACCTCGTCCCGCTCTGCGGTGGGGATGGGGTCGCCGGTGATGGCCAGCACCTCCCGCACGCCCTCGGCATACAGGCCCAGCAGCAGGGCCTTGGTGGCGTTCAGGTTGCGGTCGCGGCAGGTCATGTGGGGCAGCACGTTCAGCCCCAGCTCCCGGTGCACCCGGCAGGCCACCAGCGAGGAATCCATCCGTGCCCGGGCAATGGGGCAGTCTGCAATGGTCAAAAGATCGGCTCCGGCAGCCTGCAGGCGGCGGGCCCCCTCCAGATAGTCCGTCAGGTCGGCGTCCTTGGGGGAGTCCAGCTCAATGGCAATCACCTTTTTGCCCGCGTTCAGCTTGCGCAGAAAGGCATCGTCCGTTTCCACTTTCGGCTTTACGGCAGCGGGTACCGGCGCTGCCGCTGCCTCCGGCAGCTGCTCCGGCAGCGCATCCAGCGCCGTGCGCAGGGCCGCAATGTGGGCGGGCGTAGTGCCGCAGCAGCCGCCCAGAATGCGCACACCCTCGGCAGCAAGGCCGACCAGCTCCCGGGCAAAATATTCCGGCCTGCCCTGATACTGTACCCGGGTGCGGGTGACCACCGGGTAGCCCGCATTGGGCATGACAGACAGGGGCAGCTCTGTTCTGCCCAGCTGCTGCACCAGTGTGCGCATGGCACCGGGAGCAGAAACACAGTTCAGGCCCACGGCATCCACTGCACCGCAGGCGGTCATGCTGCGCACCAGCTGGGTGCAGTGCCGTCCCTCACGGGTGTAACCGTCCGGCAGCACCGCAAAAGACACCAGCACAAAGGCGTCCGGCACTGCTTCTTTGATCTGCTTCGCGGCTTCGGCCACACCGGCGTCGCTGCTCAGCGTCTCAAACAAAAAGTTCTTTGCACCCAATGCGGCAAACCGCTCGGCAAGGGCCGTATAGATCTGTGCCGCCGGGAGCGATTCCGTATCCGGGGCCGGACCAAGATCGGCAAACACGGCAGCGCCGGTCTTTGCAGCGGCCTGTGCGGCCAGCCTCCATCCCTCGTCTGTCAGGGCCTCCCACAACGGATTTCCCGCCGCCGCCATCCGCGGCAGACCAAAGGTGTTGGTCTTGATGGCATCGGCGCCTGCTTCCAGATACGCACCATGCACGGCCAGAACTCCTTCCGGGTCCAGCAGGTTCGCCTGCTCACACTCCTGCCCGGGCTTTGCTTTATAATAGGTGCCCATGCCGCCATCGAACAGCAGCGGACGCTTTTTCAAGATCTCACGCACATCACTCATGGAGCGTTCTCCTTTTCCCACAAAAACACTTGGCTTTTAGTTTAATGCACAAAAGCAGTCTGGTCAAGCGTTTTTTCGCGGCGGCGCTTGCAGGAACGCCAAATTTGTGCTATCCTATGCATACTTTATAAAATAGGGAGGTGTGTGCCATGCGCCACGCCGGAACGCAGGAGCTTGAGACTGACCGGCTTTTTCTGCGCCGCCTGCTGCCGGAGGATGCCGGCATGATGTACGCAAACTGGGCGTCCGACCCGCAGGTGACCCGTTTTCTGCGGTGGGAGCCCCACAAAAACGCTCTGGAAACGCTGGGCCTGCTGGCGGCATGGGCCACGCTCTACCCGAACCCGGACTACTACCAGTGGGCCATTGTGGAAAAGGCCTCCGGACAGGTGTTCGGCAGCATCGGCATCTTCAACGCCGCGTTGGGAGATGCCGGTCAAAAAGCATTCTGGCCGGAGCTGGACCTCTCGGGCGGCATCTGGGAAGCAGGCTACTGCATCGGACGGAGCTGGTGGAACAGAGGTTTTGCCACCGAAGCGCTGAAGGCTGTGACCGCGTACTGGTTCAGCCATACTGACGGGGACTGGCTGACCTGCTGCCATGCCAAGGCAAACCCCGCCAGCGGCCGGGTGATGGAAAAAGCCGGTTTTGTGTACCACCACGACACCGTTGATCACAAGTTTGACGGCACACCGGTGGAATGCCGGTGCTATCTGTTAACAAGGGAACGATATAACAAAATTGACTAACGACCTTGCCACCTCCGTCATCGCTGATGCGCTGTCACCTCTCCCAGAGTGGGAGGGCGAACCATATCACCTAAAAGAAAGGACTTACCGTGAGCGAACTTTACGATATCTTAGTGGAAACACCCCCGACGAAGGTCATTCTGCTGGCGCTGGATCAGGGCCTGTGGGATTGTGAGCGCAGTCTGGCAGAGCTTTCTGCCCTGTGTGAGGCTAACCACATGGAAGCCGTGGCGCAGGTGACCCAGAAGCGCCAGACCCCGGAGACCGGCATCGTGCTGGGCAGCGGCAAACTGGAGGAAGCCAGCCTTGCCGCCGAAAGTCTGGGCGCGGAATGCGCCGTATTTGACGGCGAACTGACCGGCAGCCAGATCCGCAACATCTCCAATGCGCTGGGCGGGCTGGAAGTGATCGACCGCACCATGCTCATTCTGGAAATTTTCCGCAGCCGCGCCGTCACTAACGAGGGCAAGCTGCAGACCGAGCTGGCCCTTCTGCGCTACCGTCTGCCCCGTCTGCAGGGCATGGGCGAGGCGCTGAGCCGTCAGGGCGGCGGTGGTGGTGGCGGCGGCGGTGCCCGCCGTGGTGCCGGTGAGACCAAGCTGGAACTGGACCGCCGCCATGTGCACGCCCGCATCGATGCGCTGGCTGAAAAGCTGGCCGAAATGGAAAAGCGCCGGGGCGAGAGCCGCAAGGCCCGTGCCAAGACCGGTATGCCGGTGGTCAGCCTTGTAGGCTATACCAACGTGGGCAAATCCAGCCTGATGAATGCTCTGTGCGGCCCCAGCGTAGCCGAAGCGGACATGCTGTTCGCCACACTGGACCCCACCAGCCGCAAGCTGGTGCTGCCCAGCGGCATGGCCGTGCTGCTGGTGGATACGGTGGGCTTTGTGTCCCGCCTGCCCCACAATCTGGTGGAGGCCTTCAAGTCCACGCTGGAAGAAGCCGCATGGTCGGACGTCATCATCCGGGTGGCAGACGCAGGCGATGAGCAGCGGGAAGAGCAGCTGGCCGTCACCGACGAGGTTCTGGACGGGCTGGACTGTGCGGACATCCCCCGCCTGACCGTCTACAACAAATGCGACAAGCCGGGTGCCATGAGCTTTGACCCGGACATCCTGCTCACCAGCGCCAAGACCGGCTATGGTCTGGACACCCTGCTGGCAAAGCTGGACGAGGTGCTCAGCGACCGGGTGCACACCCTG
This sequence comes from Faecalibacterium sp. 7, assembly GCF_049562865.1. NCBI lineage: Bacteria > Bacillati > Bacillota > Clostridia > Eubacteriales > Oscillospiraceae > Faecalibacterium > Faecalibacterium sp. 7. The sequence goes on from NZ_CP186911.1 coordinate 12,028, forward strand.
CGGGTGCTGCTGCCCTACGATAAGCTGGGCCTTGCCGCCCCCATGCGGGAGCGGGGCAGCGTGCAGGTGGAAGAATACCGGGAGGACGGGCTGTATCTGGAGGGCATCGTCAAGACCGAGGACCTGCACTGCTTTGAAGGGTATCTGGTCTGATAGGCGTACACGATTTAAATCGCCTCCTCTGTGCTCCGGCTATCGTCAGCGGAATCATATTTTGAGATAGAGCAAGCCCGGAAAGTCTGCAGACTTTCCGGGCTTGCATTTTCACGGATGGGGTCGCAGCCGAAAGCAGCTGCTCTATGGGTCGAGTACATTGTCTGCCACTGCTTTTTTCAAAAAGAAAAATCCCCAGCAAACACAAAAACCCGCCTGGCAGCGGGTTTTTGTGTATAGAGGGGTGGGAAAGTATATAAAGTAGTGAATCTCAAATCCAATCGGCAGGCACATTGTGCATCGCGCCGCCTTGCATGATGTATTATACCCCTTTTTGTTTTCTTGTCAAACAGATTTTTCCGGTTTTGCTTTAAATTAAGTCTTTACTTTTCCATCAAAACTTTATATAATTAACACAAACCCAAGCAAAAGCAAACCTTTTCAGCATTTGTATGTTTGCACCAACAATAAAACTTTACTTTCAAAAAATTTTATACAATCCAACATATTTTCAAAAAGGAGTATTCCCATGGACGATCTGGATCGCAAGATTCTCTCCCTGCTTGCCAAGAATGCCCGTATGCCGGTCAAGGAGATCGCCGAGCAGATATCGCTGACCAGCCCTGCGGTGTCCAGCCGCATCCACAAGCTGGAGACGGACGGCATCATCAGCGGCTACACCGTCACCCTGAACCGCCCCGCCGACCGCGTGTACGTGGACGCCCTCATCAGCCTTTCGGTGGCACCGTCCAAGCAGGACGCCTTTCTGGAGCTGCTGCAGAACAGCAAGGAGGTACTGCAGTGCTACCACGTCACCGGTGCCTACACCTTCCTTGTCAAGGTGAGCTGCGGAAGCATGCCCCAGCTGGAGCATCTGATCCTGCAGTTCCAGAAGCTGGGCACCACCAGCACCCAGATCATTCTCTCCACGCCCGTGAACCATGGCGAGCTGGACGCCCTGATGCTGTGAGCCGTTCATAAAAAGGTTACGTTTGCGGTGCAATCCTGCCGGGATGTGGTTCGTATTACGGATAGCAGGCGCAAAACGGCACACACTAATGCCAAGCCGCCGCACCTGTTTTCAGAAGCTGTTTTTACACAGGAAAGGAATGCATTTATGAAACGTATCATCGCCGCACTGCTTGCCGGTCTGTGCCTGTTTGCCCTTGTGGGCTGCTCTGCCGGCAGCAAGGCCGACTCTGCCGCCCCCAAAGACTACTCCCAGATCATCCACGACGCCCGCACCGACGAGGACAACGAGTACGATATGATCTTTACCAAGGGGGAAGACGGCAAATTCACCGCCATCGACGGCTACAGCGCCGAGTACGAGGCCGACCAGCTGAACGACGAGCTGAAGGACATCGTTTTCCCCCTGCTGGGCCTTGAGGACGGTAGCTACGAGAGCTTTGCCGCCTCGGTTTCCTCCATGATGGTGCGCAGCTACGCCATAGCCATCGTGAAGCCCGCCGAGGGCAAGACCGACGCCGTGAAGGCCGCACTGGAAGCCTATGTTCAGAGCGAACAGCAGTCCATGGAGCACTACCTTGAGGACCAGTATCAGATCGCCAAGGCAGCCACCGTCACCGTAGCCCCCACCGGCGAGGTGATCCTGGTGTGTGCCGAGGATCACGACACAATTCTTTCCAACATCGAAAAAGCCCTTGCCGCGTGATTTCGCGTTCCGGAGACCGCATCCTGTCAGGATGCGGTTTCTTTTTGCGCCGGGATATGCTATACTGGCATTGTAATTGTGCACAGACTTAGGAGTGTCTTTATGTATAAAGCGACCATCGTGATCCCGAACATCAACGGCAAGGGCTGGCTCAAGGATTCCATCGAGTCGGTCTATGCCCAGACTGAGCAGAGCTTCCGGCTCATCGTAGTGGACAACGGCTCCACCGACGAAAGTCTGGAGCAGGCCCGCAGCTATTGCAGCCGCGAAAATTTCACCCTCATCGAAAACGACACCAACACCGGCTTTTCCCACGCGGTGAATCAGGGCATTGCTCTGGCCGACAGCGAGTATGTGGTGCTGTTCAACAACGATGCCTTTGCCGAGCCCCAGTGGCTGGCCGAGCTCATCCGCACCGCCGAGACCGACCCGAAAATTTTTGCAGTGCAGAGCCTGATGATCCGTCACTTTGACCGGGAGCTGGCCGACGACGCAGGCGATTATGTCACATGGATGGGCTTTGCCTGCAAGACCGGTGATGGCCGCCGCGCCAGCCGCTACACAAAGTGCAGGCGCATCTTTTCTGCCTGCGGCGGTGCGGCGCTCTACCGCAAGAGCATTCTGGACGAGATCGGCAATTTTGACGAGAACTTCTTTGCCTACTTTGAGGATGTAGATCTGAGCTGGCGTGCCAACAATGCAGGCTATAAGAACCTGCTCTGCCCTACTGCCAGATGCTACCACATCTGCGGTGCCAGCACCGGCGCGGTGCGGTACAACGCTTTCAAAAGCCAACAGAGCGGCCGCAACAGCATCCTTCTGCCCCTCAAGAATGAGCCGCTGCTGATGCTGGTGCTCAACTTTATCCCTCTGGCTGCAGGCTACCTGCTCAAGTGCTACAAGTTCCACAAGCAGGGCTTTGGGGAAAGCTGGGACAAGGGGATGCACGAGGCCTTTGCCCTGCTGAAAGCCGGCAAGCTGGGCAAGCGGCCCTTCCGCCTGAGAGACCTGCCCAACTACATTCTGATGGAGCTGTGGATGATCTGGAACATGGTGCCGTATCTGTGGTACCGGCTGGTGGTGGTCAGGTTCGATCTGAAATAACACACAGGCAAGAAGCCGTTTTCCGCTGTGCCCCTGCCGTAAAGAAGCACCCCGGGAAAATCCGCAGATTTTCCCGGGGAACAAATATAAATAGTATTTCCGCTGAATATGGTCAAAACGCAAAAGGGACCGCTGCACCAAAACTATGCAGCGGTCCCTTTTGTATTTGTGTTTTTACCCTGCGGTGCTGGCGGCATCGTCCGCAGCAGGGGCTTCGGCCACGGCGCTGTCTGCGCCGTTTTCTGCCTGTGCCTCCGGCTCAACGGCAGAAGCCGCCGAATCTGCTGCATCCGAACCGGCTGTGGCAAGGATGGCATCCTGCACATCGCTTTCTGCCATGGGCTCCGGCAGGCTTGCGGCAGATGTGCTGTCGGTGCTCTCGGCCTTGGTCTCGCTCTCGGTCAGGCCGGTGAGATACCAGCTGCCGCTCTGACGCTCGAACAGATAGTCCATGTACTTGGTGGGCGTATCCGAGGACACATTGATGATGCTGTCGTCATTGCTTGCCGTGGGGATGTAGCCCACGGTAACGTGCAGCTTGCCGCTGCGCTTGAACAGCTTGGTCACCACTGCACGGTAATAGCCCACGGTGCCGGTGACGGGGATCTTATAGCACTGGGTGGCATCGTCGAATTCGATGGTCATGTCCTCCATCTCAAAGCTGCGGTGGGTAAGCTTGAAGCCCGGGCCCAGCAGCTTTGCAAGGTAGGCGTCCACATCCAGCGAGGGCAGCAGCAGCTGTTCGGTGTCGGGGTCGGTATTGTAGTTGTCAAAGCCGCCCTGCGTTTCCTGGATGCTGTAGATGCAGCCCCACACCGCTGCCTCGCGCAGGGTCAGGTCGTCGATGTTCTCAATGCCGTCAAAGGGCATGGGGTCAAACAGCACCAGCCCTTCCAGCTTATCCTCATATTCCTGCTTCTGTGCCGTATCGTCGAACAGGTTGGCCACAGCGCCCACACCGGCCCGCAACACAGTAACAAAGCCCACGACCACCAGAATGGCGACCAGAAGGCCCAGTGCCTGACGCCCGCGGCGGCGCTGCACGCGTGCATGTTCTTCAGGGGTAATAGAATGTTTCATGTTTGTTGTATCTCCCAGGGTTGTCAAATGGTACAGTATTCAGTATACCACATACCGGCCCATTGTGCAAAACCATGCCCGTGGTTTTTTTGTGAAAGTACGCGGAGTGCGCCGAATGGACGCAGCTTGCATCATTCCCAGCTTTTCCAGACATCGGGCTGATAGCCCACGGTCGCCTGACGCCCATTGCGCACAATGGGCGTTAAAAACAGCTGCTGGTTTTCAAACAGCTTGTCCTCTTTCTGCCAGTCCACCAGTGCGTCCAGAAGCGCAAGGGTCTGCTTATCCTTGGCCTTGGGGTTCACCAGTTTTTCCCAGCCGCCCAGCGCCCGAGCCACGTTGTCGAACTCGCCGCGGCTCATTTCTTTTTCCTTCAGGTCGATCATCTGGAATTTGACCCCCCGCTCCTTGAAATAGCGCTGGGCCTTTTTGGTATCAAAGCACTTACTGGTGCCGAAGATCTGAATGTTCATGGTACTTCCCTCCTGAAAGTCTATTTTACCACAGCTGCGGGCCGTTGCATAGGCATAATTCGCAGCCAGCCGGGCCATACTGCCTGCAAGGCAAGATCACAAGGAGGTTTTTTCTATGAACGCATACGTTGATCCCGACCTTTGCATCGGCTGCACCCAGTGTGCCGGGCTGTGCCCCGCCGTGTTCCACATGGAGGGCGTTCTGGCAGTGGCCGAGCCCGGGCCGATCCGCCGGAGGAGGTGCCGCAGGCTGTGGATGCCGCCAATGCCTGCCCGGTGAGCGCTATCCGCATTGAGGAGTAAACGCTCGACGATCCGGCAATACGTTTTTACGTCCTCCCGACGCTTGCCGGAGGGAAGCATGACCACCTGCACTTGCAGATAGCACCTCAACTGCCGCCTTTCGAGACGGCAGTTTTCGTTTGACATCCTTTTTGCAAATTACAGGCAAAAGCGCCCGTGCTCCTGTTGCAGTTTTTTACGCAAAAATCCCCCGCTGGGTGCGGTTTTGTGCTATACTATAAGATGAGTAATAATGCAACGGAGGAACACGACTATGCGTTTACTGGTCATTGACGGCAACAGCATTGCCAACCGCGCCTTTTTCGGCATCAAGCTGCTGACCACCAAGGACGGACGATACACCAACGCCATCTATGGCTTTCTGAATATCCTGCTCTCCCTGCTCAAGGAGTGCGAACCCGACGAGGTGGCCGTGGCCTTTGACCTGAAGGCCCCCACCTTCCGCCACAAAATGTATGATGGCTACAAGGCCACCCGTCACGGCATGCCTGAAGAGCTGGCCCAGCAGATGCCGGTGCTCAAGGAGCTGCTGGCAGACCTTGGCTACCGCACCGTCACTGCCGAGGGCTGGGAGGCGGACGACATCCTTGGCACGCTGGCCGCTGCCTGTGCCGCCCGGAAGGACGACTGCTTCCTTGCCACGGGAGACCGGGACAGCCTGCAGCTGGTCAGTGACACCACCACTGTGCTGCTTGCCGCCACTGTCATGGGCCGCAGCAAAACGGTGACGATGGATGTGGACGCCATTCAGGAAAAATACGGCATCCAGCCCAGACAGCTCATTGAGGTGAAGAGCCTGATGGGCGATGCCTCCGATAATATCCCGGGCGTGCGGGGCATCGGTGAAAAGACCGCTCTGTCTCTGGTGCAGAACTTCGGTTCGCTGGAGGGTGTGTACGAGCACATCGACGACAAGCGCATCAAGCCCAAACAGCGGGAGCACCTTCTCGAATGCCGCGAAATGGCCGAGCTGAGCCACACGCTGGGCACCATCCGCACCGATGCGCCCATTGACACCGCCGAGGGCTCTTACAAGGTGGGCGAAGGCCGCAAGGCTGAGGCTGTGCGCCTTTTGCAGGAGCTGGAGAATCCACTCCCTCATTCCCCGCTTTGGGCTGGCCGGCGTTGTCCCTGCTGCACCGGAAGGCGAGGACGGCATCGAGCTTGCACAGGCAGAGCTGGAAGCCCTGCCGCTGGCTCCTTCCGGCACCTATCTGGTTGCCTCCCGCCCCGCCGTCATGGGCAAGCAGGGCACCCGCAACGTAGTGTTGCAGCCGGAAAGCTGGTACGCCGTGCAGGACTGCACCGTTTACCCGCTGGAGGACGCCGACCTTGTGCGCCTGCTGGACAACGCAGACGTAACCCTGGAGGTGTTCAACTCCGCGCCGCTGTACGCCAAAGCCATGGCCGCAGGCGGCTGGGGCAGCAGCATCGTGTGGGACGGCAAGCTTGCCGCCTACCTGCTGGACGCTTCTGCCTCCAAATATCAGATCAGTGAACTGGTGTCCAGCTACCGCGCCTCGGCCGCCTTTGCCTGCACCGATTACCCGGACGCAGGCCGCCTTGCCGATCTGTTCAGCAAGATGAAGGCCGAGATCACCGCCTGCGGAGAGGACGCCCTTTACAACGAGATCGAGTTCCCGCTGGCACAGGTGCTGGCCGATATGACCCGCACCGGCGTGCTGGTGGACAAAGACGGCATCGAGCAGTTCGGCGTAAAGCTGCGCACCGAGCTGGAGCAGGTGCTCACCCGCATCCACATGGAGACCGGCAGCGCCAGCTTCAACCCCAACAGCCCGAAGCAATTGGGCGAAATGCTGTTTGATACCATGGGCCTGCCCCACGGCAAAAAGACCCAGCGCGGCTGGTCCACCGATGCCGAAACGCTGGAAAGCCTGCGGGATTACCCGCTGGTGGAGGACATTCTGCAGTACCGCGCCTACCAGAAGCTGAACTCCACCTACGTGGAGGGCCTGCTCAAGGTGATCGGCGAGGACGGCCGCATCCACTCCACCTTCAACCAGACCGAGGCCCGCACCGGACGGCTCTCCTCCGACAACCCCAACCTGCAGAACATCCCCATCCGCACCGAGCTGGGCAGCCAACTGCGCGCCTACTTTGTGGCAAAGCCGGGCTGTGTGCTGGTGGATGCCGACTACAGCCAGATCGAGCTGCGCATTCTGGCCCACATTACCGGTGATGAGCACATGCAGCAGGCATTTTTGAACGGTGAGGACATCCACCGCAGCACCGCCGCAAAAATTTACGGCATCCCGCAGGAAGAGGTCACCTCCCGTCTGCGCTCTTCTGCCAAGGCCATCAACTTTGGCATCATGTACGGCAAGGGTGCCTACAGTTTGGCCAAGGACATCGGCGTGACCGTGAAGGAAGCAGACGCCTTCCTCAAGAACTATCTGGCCGCCTTCCCCAAGGTGAGCGGCTACATGGACAAGACCATCGCGGACGCCAAGGCCGTGGGCTATGTATCCACCCTGTTCGGCCGCCGCCGCGCCCTGCCGGAGCTTTCCAGCTCCAACTTCAACGTCCGTTCCAGCGGCGAGCGGATGGCCCGCAACACCCCCATTCAGGGCACTGCGGCCGACGTGATCAAGCTGGCCATGGTGCGGGTATGGAAGCGGCTGCGGGACGAAAAGATGGAAAGCCGCCTGATTCTGACCGTCCACGATGAACTGATCGTGGAGGCCCCGCAGGTCGAAGCCGAAAAGGCTGCGCAGATCCTGCGGGAGGAAATGGAAGGCTGCGTGCAGTACGCCGTGCCCCTGAGCACCGATGTGCACGCAGGCAAAAACTGGCTGGAGGCCCACTGAAAAATGATCATCTTAGGAATTGAATCCACCTGCGACGAGACCGCCGCAGCGCTTGTGGAGGACGGGCGGCATCTGCTGAGCAACGTCATCTCCACCAGCGTCAAAGAACAGGCTCTGTACGGCGGCGTCGTGCCGGAGATCGCCAGCCGCCGCCACTGTGAATTTATCAGCGCCACGGTCAAAAAAGCCCTGCTGGACGCAGGCAGGACCATCGACGATGTGGACGCCGTAGCCGTCACCTTTGCGCCGGGGCTCATCGGTGCAGTGCTGGTGGGTGTGAACTTTGCCAAGGGTCTGGCCTACTCAGCGGGCAAGCCGCTGGTACCGGTGCACCATCTGCGGGGACACATCGCCGCACTCTACCTGACCCACCCGGAGCTGAAGCCGCCCTTCCTCTGTCTGGTGGCCTCCGGCGGGCACAGCCACATCGTGGAGGTGCAGGACTATACTCACTACCACATCCTCGGCCACACGGTGGACGATGCCGCCGGTGAAGCCTTTGACAAGGTGGCCCGCACGCTGGGTCTGCCCTATCCCGGCGGCCCCAGCGTGGCCAACGCCGCCAAGACCGGCGACCCCAAGGCTTACCGCCTGCCGGTGCCCCATGTGGAGGGCAAATACAACGTGAGCTTTTCCGGCCTGAAGACCGCCGTGCTGAACGAGGTGAACAAGGCTCAGATGAAGGGCGAAGAAGTGAACGTACCCGACCTTGCCGCCAGCTTTCAGGAGCGCATTGCGGGCATTCTGGCCGAAAAGCTGCTGCTGGCCGCCGCGGATACCGGTGCAAAGCAGGTGTGTCTGGCAGGCGGCGTTGCCGCCAACGGACGGCTGCGCCAGCTGGTGAACGATGGCGCCCAGAAGCTGGGCGCCAAGGTCTACCTGCCGGAGCTGAAATTCTGCGGTGACAATGGCGCTATGATCGCGGCGCAGGGGTATTACCAGTACATTGCAGGGCACACCGCCGGGCTGGAGCTGAACGGCCTGCCTACTTTACCCATCGACTACGAATAAGCAGCAAAAAAAGACCTGCCTTTCCGGGTTCTCCGGAGGGACAGGTCTTTTTCTTATGCACACTTATGCAAAATATTCCTGCGCACGCTTTGCAGCGTTGTTGATGCAGGTCCGCAGCTCGTCCAGCGTATCAAACTTTTTGCTGGGGCTGAGGTAGGCGTGGAACTCCACCACCGGGTCGGTGCCGTAGAGGTCGCCGGAAAAGCCCGGAATGAAGGTCTCGCAGGTCACCTTGGTGGCGTCGTCGTTGACGGTGGGGCGGCTGCCAAGGCCGGTGGCCGAAGGATACCATTTGCCGCCGATGAAGGTGCGGGTGATATAGATGCCGCTGCGGGGCAGTTGAAAGCCCTCGGGGTACAGCTGGTTGATGGTGGGCACCCCCAGCGTATGGCCCAGACCCGCACCGTGCTGCACCTCGAACCGGATGGCGTAGGGCATCCCCAGCATGGCGTTTGCTGCCGGGATGTCGCCGCCTTCCAGCGCGGTGCGGATGCGGGTGGAAGACACCGGCTTTTCCTCAAACTGCGCCATGGGCACCACGATCACCTCCACGCCCAACGGAGCGCAGAGGGTGCGCAGCAGCTCCGGGTTGCCGGCCGCTTTGGCACCAAAGGTAAAGTTTTCGCCGCAGACCAGTGCCCGGGCGCGGCAGTCCCGCACGATGCCCAGCACGAACTGCTCCGGCGTCAGGCCCTTGATCTCCTCAAAGTCCGGCGTGAGGTAATACTCCACGCCAAGGCTTGCCACCAGTGCGTGTTTATCTGCTGTGGAGAGCAGCCGTTTGCCCTTCATCTTGTTCACCACCGGCAGCCTGAAGGTGAACAGTGCCGGCGCTGCATCGTTGGCTCCGGCCCACTGCACTGCCTCGTTGATCACTGCCCGGTGGCCGATGTGGATACCGTCAAAAAAGCCCATTGCCACTGCGGTGCCTTTTTCCGGCTGCGCCAGCGGCAGCGGCGCAAACTGTGAAATGATCTGCATGGGTCTTGTTTCCTTTTCTTTCGGGATACGCCCTCACCCGCCCTTGCGAAGCTGACCGGTGAGGGTGTCAATTTCGTTCTACGAACAGCTTTTCTACCCGGAGCACGCCCTGCACGATGTTGGCAAGGCCCAAAAACTGTCCTGCCGCATTGCGCACCCGGTAACGGCCATCTGCCGCCGGGTAGCGGCTGGTGGGGCAACCGTTGTACAAATGCTGCTCCACCCATGGCTCCACCACCAGCAGCGGCAGGCTCTCGAACACGCTCTCTACCGGCAGCATCAGTGCTTCCAGTGCAGGCAGACCCTGCTCTTTGACGGCAAGGATCTCTTCCAGCGTGTGGGCGTCGGCTTCGGTGTACACCCCGGCCGAGATGCGGCGCAGCGCGCTCATGGTGCCCTTCTGACCCATGGCGGCGGCGATATCCTCCAGCAGCGTGCGGATATAGGTGCCCTTGGAGCACTGCACATCCAGCACATATTCATTCTCCGCCGGGCTGCCGCCGTAGGTGATGCTGTAAATTTCAATGGGGCGCGCCCTGCGTTCCACGGTCACGCCCTCACGGGCCAGCTTATACAGCGGCTGGCCGTTCAGCTTGATGGCCGAATACATGGGCGGCACCTGCATCTGCGGGCCGATGAACTGCGGCAGCACCGCCAGCAGTTCCTGCTCCCCGGCGGTGACGGGTGCGGTCTCCAGCACGGTGCCGGTCACATCACCGGTATCCGTGCGTGCGCCCAGCCGGAGCACCGCGCGGTAACTCTTATCGTGGTTCAGCTGCAGGTCCACCGCCTTGCTGGCCCCGCCGCAGAACACCGGCAGAACACCGGTGGCCATGGGGTCCAGCGTGCCGCTGTGGCCCAGCTTGCGGGTGCCCAGCACGCCGCGCAGCTTTGCCACTACATCGAAGCTGGTCCAGTCCATGGGCTTGTCAACGATCAGGATGCCCTGCATTTATGCTTCCTCCTGCGGTGCGTCCAGCTCGGCTTCCACCTCTGCCAGAATTGCATTTTTTGCGTTTTCCAGATTGCCCAGCAGCTCACAGCCTGCAGCGCGGCTGTGACCGCCGCCGCCCAGACGCCGGGCGATGGCGCAGGCATCCACACCCTTTGCGGTGCGCACGCTGATACGGTAGCTGCCACCGGGCTGCTGCCGCAGGGTCAGGCCCACCTTGACCCCTTCGATGCTCACGGGCAGGCTGGTCAGCTCTTCCAGATCGGCCGGGTCCACCCCGCTCTGCTCGATCTCGTCCCGGGTGAGGTAGATGAGCGCGCACCGGCCGTCCAGATAGTACTCCAGATGGTTGCGTGCGATGCGCTCCGCTTCCATGCGCTCACGGGGCTTGGTATCGAACAGCAGGGTGTTCAGCTCCTCCACATGGCAGCCCGCCTCAATGAGCTTTGCCGCCACAAGGTGGGTGTTGGCCGTGGTGGAGGAAAAGCGGAAGCATCCCGTGTCGGTGGCAAGGCCGGTGTACAGGCAGTCCGCGATGTGTGGGGTGATGGCCACGCCCATGGCGCAGATGACCTCGTACAGCAGCTCTGCCGCCGCTGCGGCGCTGCCATCCAGCAAGGTGAAGTCGGCATAGCCGCTGTTGCCCGAATGATGATCGATACACAGGTCCACATGACGTGAATACTGCGGCACGCCGTTGTTTTCGCCAAACAGCTGTACGCCGGCAACATCCACAGCCACCACCGTTTTTGGCTCAAACTCTCCTTTGAACATGTGCGCATTGGTGAACGCATACCGGGTGGGAATGGCATCGGAGCAAAGCACCGCTGCCTCCTTATCCAGCATTTTCAGGGCACAGTACAGGGCACTGCCGCAGCCAATGGTATCGCCGTCCGGGTTTTTGTGACACAGAATCAAAATGTTGTCCGCAGTCATCAGGCGCTGGGCCATCTGCTGCACATTCAACTGCTCTGTCATTCCATGATCCATCCTTTCCGCACCGGCTGAATTATTCCTCGGTCTCCTCCGGTGCATCGGCTTCCGTATCAGCGTCGCCGTTCACGTTCAGCGTGCGGAGCAGCTCGTTGATGTGGGCCGCGTAGGCTGCGCCGTCATCCTCTACAAAGATAAAACGGGGAGCCTTGCGGATGTGCATTTTTTTGCTCACCTCGGTGCGCACATGACCGGCTGCGCGGTTCAGTGCCTCGATGGCGGGCTTAGGGCCGTCCTCGCGACCCATGACGCTCACATATACCTTGGCCACATCCAGGTCGGGGGTCACATCCAGACGGGTGACGGTCAAAAGACCGCCCTCCAGCCGGGGGTCCTTCAGTCGGCCGATGATGGCAATGACCTCGCGCTTCATGTCCTGCGCAAGGCGGCCCATATTTTTCTGAGACATAGTATTCTCCTTACAAAAGAAAACCCTCTCAGCCTCGCTTCGCTCGGCAGCTCTCCCGAGGGGCGAGCTTTTTGCGTAGATACGGCAAACGTTCCGTTTCTCAGCAAACCTCCCACCTCGGGGGAGGTGGCATTGCGCCAGCAATGACGGAGAGGGTTATTTCAGATCTTAGTCGCGGTACTCTTCCATCTTGAATGCCTCGTACACGTCGCCTTCCTTGACGTCGGCAAACTTTGCCAGAGTAACGCCGCATTCGTAGCCCTCGGCCACTTCCTTGACGTCGTCCTTGAAGCGCTTCAGGGATGCGATCTCGTCCTCGGTGACCACGATGCCGTCACGCACCACGCGCACCTTGCTGTCGCGGGTGATCTTGCCGCTGGTCACACGGCAGCCTGCAACGGTGCCCACGTTGGAGATCTTGTACACCTGACGCACCTGCAGCTCGCCCAGAGACACCTCACGGAACTTGGGAGCCAGCATGCCCTTCATAGCGTCGGTGACATCGTTGATGGCATCATAAATGACGCGGTACATACGCATTTCCACCTTGGTGGCAGCAGCTTCTTCCTTGGCCACGTTGTCGGGGCGGACGTTGAAGCCGATGATGATGGCGTTGGAGGCATCGGCCAGATCCACGTCGGACTTGCTGATGGCACCGACACCGGCATGGATGACACGCACGCGCACCTCGTCGTTGGAGATCTTCTCCAAACTCTGCTTCACAGCCTCGGCAGAGCCCTGCACATCGGCCTTGACCACGATGGCCAGTTCCTTCATGTCGTTCTGAGCCATCTGGCTGAACAGGTTATCCAGCGTGACCTTCTGGAAGGAGGAGAACTGCTTTTCCTTGGCGGCAGCAACGCGCTGTTCGGCCAGCTCACGGGCCAGACGCTCGTCCTCAACAGCCTCGAACAGATCGCCTGCTTCCGGCACTGCGGTCAGGCCGGTGATCTCCACAGGGGTAGAGGGGCCGGCATCGCTCAGCAGCTGGCCCTTGTCGCTGCGCATGGTACGCACGCGGCCCACAGCGGTACCGGCAATGATGACGTCGCCGGAGTGCAGGGTGCCGTTCTGCACCAGAATGGTGGCAATGGGGCCCTGGCCCTTGTCCAGACGGGCCTCGACGACCGCACCCTTGGCGCGGCGGTTGGGGTTTGCCTTCAGCTCCATGACCTCAGCTTCCAGAGCGATGCGCTCCAGCAGGTCGTTGATGCCCATGCCGGTCAGGGCAGACACCGGGATGCAGGCCACATCGCCGCCCCAGTCCTCGGTGATGATGCCGTACTTGGTCAGGCCTTCCATCACGCGCTCGGGGTTTGCGGTGGGCTTATCCATCTTGTTCATTGCCACGATAATCTTGACATTTGCAGCCTTGGCATGGTTGATGGACTCGATGGTCTGGGGCATGATGCCGTCGTCGGCAGCAACCACCAGAACGGCAATATCGGTCATGTTGGCACCGCGGGCACGCATGGAGGTGAACGCCTCATGGCCCGGGGTATCCAGGAAGGTGATGAGGCTGTCGTTGACCTTGACCTGATATGCACCGATGGCCTGCGTGATGCCGCCGGCCTCGCCTGCGGTGACGTTGGTCTTGCGGATGGCGTCCAGAATACTGGTCTTGCCGTGGTCAACGTGGCCCATGACGCAGACCACCGGGGGACGCTCCACCAGATCCTCCTGCGAATCCTCTTCCTGCGTGAACAGGCGCTCCTCGATGGTCACATGCACCTCGTGCTCGACCTTTGCATGGAACTCCTCTGCCAGCAGGGAAGCGGTATCGAAATCGATCACGTCGTTGATGGCGTGCATCTCGCCCATCTGCATGAACTTGGCAATGACCTTGCCGGCCTGCTGCTTCAGGCGGGCAGCCAGCTCGCCCACGGTGATCTCGTCGGGGATCATCACCTTCAGCTGTGCGCTGCGGGCCTTTTCCAGCTGGATGCGCTGCAGACGCTCGAACTCGGTCTCGCGCTTGCCCTTCTGGAACTGCTGGCGCTGGCGCTGGCCGCGCTGGGTGAACTTCTGCTTGTTGCCCTGCGGGGTGGGCTTGCGGCGGTTCTCGGTGTTCTTGGTGGAAGCCAGATCATCATAGCGGGCATCGAAGCGATCCACGTTCATGTCCACAGTACGGGTATCCACGGTCACCTGATTGTCCTCACGGCGCACAGAAACAGCCTGTGCCGGAGCATTTGCAGCCTTGGCACCGGTCTCGCGGGCCAGCTCGCTCAGGGAAACGGTCTTCTCCTCGCGCTTCTTGTGCTGCTCGGGCTTTTTATCGTTGTGCTTATTGTTATTGTTGTTTTTGTTCTGCTGGGCAGGCTCAGCCTTCTTGGCAGCGGGCTGCTCCGGCTTCTTTTCGGCCTTGGGGGCCTCGGGCTTCTTGTCTGCCTTCTTCTCGGCAGCTTTGGGCTCTTCCTTGGGAGCCTTGGCGCTGTTCAGGAACTCGTCCAGATCCTTCACGCTGCCGGCCTTGCTGAACTTCTCCAGCAGGTAATTCAGCTCGTTTTCTTCCAGATTGGAGCTGTTCTTCTTGCCGGTGCTGCCCATGGCGTTCAGCTCATCCAGGACCTTCTTGGCAGAAACGTTCAGGTCCTTTGCAAAGTCACTCACTTTATATTTTACGATCATTCGCTCATATCCTCCTCATTTTTGATTGCTCCGCAGTCCGACAGGCGGTCAAAGCAGAGCTTTGCGAGGTTGCGGTCGGTCACCGCATAAACAGCCACAGGCTTGCGGCTGATATCGGCCAGCTTATCCTGCGTAAGCGGCATGGTGATCACATCCACCAGATCGCCCACAGAATAGTTGAGGCGCTGCACGGTCTTGGCGCTGGCATCGGATGCCACCATCACCAGCCATGCCTTGCTCTTGACGCAGGCATCTTCCACGGCGTCAAAGCCCATGGTCAGTGCGCCTGCCTTGCGGCACAGGCTCAGTGCCTGAAACAGCGCTTCCTCCGGGGGCAGCTTGGGTTTTGCGGGGGTGTTATTCTTCTTTGCCATTGTCTGCTGCCTCCTTTGCGGCTTCGGCCAGCTGTGCGGCCAATGCCTCGTATACTTCGGCGGGAACCGGCTGCTCAAAGCAGCGCTCCAGCGCCTTTTTCTTTTTTGCCTTGGTCAGGCAGTCGGGGTTCGGGCAGAGATAGGCTCCGCGGCCCGGCTTTTTGCCGACCAGATCAATGCTCGATCTCTCCGCTGGGTGCACGCACCACACGCACCAGCTCCTTTTTGGGGCGGCTGGTCATGCAGCCGATGCACTGGCGGGAAGGGATCTTTTTCTGTGCCATCCGGTTTCCCTCCTTTGGCCATCTGCGCCGGAATTACTCGGCGTCGGTCTCGGCTTCCTTCTTGGGCTCTTCCTCACCGTAGTAGCCGCTCTCGGGGCGGATATCGATATTGTAGCCGGTCAGACGTGCGCACAGGCGGGCGTTCTGGCCCTTGTTGCCGATGGCAAGGCTCAGCTGCTGGTCGGGCACGGTGACGCGGCAGGAACGGGTCTCGCCGGGCAGCAGCTCCACCTTGACCACCTTGGCAGGGCTCAGGGCTGCGGAGATGAACTCGGAGATATCCTCGCTCCACTTCACGATATCGATCTTCTCGCCGCCCAGCTTCTCGACCACGGCAGCCACGCGGGCGCCGTGCTCACCGATGCAGGCAGAAACGGGGTTGACATTGGGGTCCTTGCTCCACACAGCCATCTTGGTGCGGGCACCGGCCTCGCGGCTGATGGCCTTGACCTCCACAGTGCCGTCAAAGATCTCGGGCACTTCCAGCTCGAACAGGCGCTTGACAAGGCCGGGGTGAGTGCGGCTGATCATGACGCGGGGGCCGCGCTCGGTGCTGACCACGTCCACAACGTAGACCTGCAGGGTCTCGCCCTCGGTATAGACCTCGCCGGGCACCTGCTCGTTGCGGGGCAGGACGGCCTCGCCGCCCTTGCCCAGATCCAGAGCAACGATGCCCTTCTCGGGGTCAACGCGGGTGACGGTGGCCTGCACGATGTCGTGTGCACGGGACTGGATCTCGCTGAGCTGCTGGCTGCGCTCGGCCTCGCGGATGCCCTGACGGATGACATGCTTTGCAGTCTGTGCAGCAATGCGGCCAAAGTCCTTGGTCTTGAGCGGGGTGATGATGCGGTCGCCCACCTCGTAGGTCTTGCGGATCTTCTGTGCCTCGGTGATGCCGATCTCAGAATGCTCGTCGTACCAGTCCTCATCAGCCACAACGTCCTGGATCAGGGCCACATCAAAGCGGCCTGCGGCGGGGTCGATATCCACCTTCACATGGTCTTCCTCCACCTCATAGTTCTTCTTGACGGCAATGATGATCGCCGCCTTGATCTTCTCGATCAGGTACTCTGCGGTGATGCCGCGCTCATGCTCCAGCATGGAGAGAGCTTCAAAAAATTCATTGTTCGCTGCTGCCATTTTTCGGGTTCCTCCTGTAATTTACTCTCTTATCTATGTTAATCAAACAGGTCTTCATCATCGCACAGGTTCACGCTGGCTGCGGCATTCACCTCAAAGGTGACGGGGCCGTTTTCGGTGTCCACTGTGACGGTGCTGCCCTCGCGGCCTGTCAGGATACCGGCAAACTCGCGCACGCCGTCGGCGTTCGGGCGAATGAGCTTTACCCGGACTTTCTGGCCCTTGAGGGCCTCGTAGTGCTCCGGGCGGGTGAGCTTACGGCCAAGGCCGGGGCTGCCAACCTCCAGATAATAGCTCTGGTCGATGGGGTCTGCCTCGTCAAGGATGGGGTCCAACGCATGGGAGACATCCGCGCAGGTGTCCGTATCCATGGTGCCGTCCTTGTCGATGAGCACGCGGAGATACCAGTCCGGACCTTCCTTTTCAAAAACCACGTCCCACAGGCGCAGGCCCATGCCCTCCACGGTGGGGCGGACAAGCGCTTCGACTCTCTGGGCGGTGTTGCCGCCAGACTGCTTCGCCATAAAAAACCTCCATACAAACAAGAAACGCGGACCTTGCGGCCCACGTTTCAGGTTAAACTATATCGTACTACTAGAATATATCATACATCCCGCGATTATGCAAGCATTTTCGCAGATTTTTTTCGCCGCAGAGTCTTTTACAGCACCCAGACGCCGTCCCGGAACAGCTCCACGGTGCGGCCATCGCGGCATTTGCCGGTGATATGGCTGTCCTCGGCACCGATCATCACATCCTCATGCAGATGCGACTGGTTCATGCCGCGGGCCAACAGCTCCTCTTTGGAAAGCGCCGTGCCGCCCTTCGTGGTGCCGGGATAGCTGGCACCAAAGGCGATATGACAGGCGGCGTTCTCGTCAAACAGAGTGCTGTAGAACAGCTTTCCGCTGCGGTTGATGGGGCTGCTTGCAGGCACCAGTGCCACCTCGCCGATGCTGCGGGAGCCTTCATCCCCGTCCAGCAGACGGCCCAGCAGCAGCTGTCCCTGCTCGGCGTGGTAGTCCACCACTCGGCCCTTCTCAAAGGTAACGCGGAAGTTCTTGATAAGCTGGCCGTTGAACACATAGGGCTTGGTGCCATAGACGACACCCTCCACCTTATCTTTATGGGGCGCAGTGAATACCTCTTCCGTCGGGATGTTGGGCAGGAACACCACACCCTTTTCGCTTTTGCTGGCGGCGCTTTCCCACACAGCCTGATCCGCAAGACCCACGGTCAGGTCGGTGCCGTTGCTGCTTTCAAAATGCACGCTTTCCAGATCCAGCGCATTCATTTTGTCGCGCAGGGCAGAGAGCCGCTCCATATGGGTCTTCCACTCGCCCACCGGGTCGCCGCCGGTGACCCGGCAGACGTCAAAGATCAGCTTCCACAAAGCTTCCATGGCGGCGTCTGCGTCCAGCTCCGGGAAGATCTTCTTTGCCCACGGCACGCTGGGCAGAGCCGCAATGGACCACTGCACTCGGTCGTTCATGGTGTATTCCTGCCACTCTTCCATAAAGGCGCGGCGGGCGGCATTTACCCGGCTGATCTTGTTGCCATCCAATCCGGCATACAGCTCCGGGTCGTCCGCAATGAGGTGCAGCACACACACGCCGCCCTCGCTTTCGGCATAGTCGAGATAGCGGCGCAGCTGCCACGGCTTGTGGTCGGTCAGCGCTTCCTCGCTGCCCAGCTCCATGCGGACACGGGACACAGCGTCATCGCTCCAGTTCACCTGCACATCCCGGGCACCAGCTTCGTAGGCGCTGCGCACGCACAGCCGCGCCAGCGGCGCGCCCTCCAGCGGGCAGTTGATGATGAGGGTCTGCCCGGGCTGCGGGTTCACCCCCACCCGGACGATGAAATCGGCATATTTTTTCAGCAGTTCGTCAAAGTTTTCCACGGTAAAACCTCCTGCGGTGTAAAAATCATGTTTTTCTGTTTTTCAGTATACCCGGTACAAGCCGTTCTGTCCAGTAAAAAGAAAACAGACACCTCCCGCTGTTGAAAAAGCAGGAAACGTCTGTTATACTGTCTTTTGAGAGTGCTGTCTACATACGGCAGGCGGTCTATGCCTTTTCGGCCCTGCGTCGGGAAGGCGAACATTTTTGTCGTACCCCGACGCTTTGCAGCGAAGGGGGTGATGCTTCATGACGCTTTTAGAAACTCTGGCTCTGCTCACATTGCTTGCAACCGTGAGCTTTGGCATTTTCGATATCGCGTGGAAGATCTTCAATAACAAAAAATGACCGCCCTCAGCGTCCAAACCTGAGCGGTCATCTTTTGATTATCGCGCCGGAAAGGTACTGACCGTTTGCCAGACAGCACTTTCTTTATTTGTATTATAGCACAGCCCCGCCGAAATTGCAACGGCGGGGCTGTTTTTTATCGCCTGAAAGCGAATTTTTCTCAGAACTCGATCTTGCTCTCGATATAAGCTTTCAGCTCGGAGATGGGCATACGCACCTGCTCCATGGTATCGCGGTCGCGGACGGTGACGCAGTTGTCGGCGGCAATGCCCTTGGCCTCGTCGCCCACGGTGTCAAAGTCCACGGTGATGCAGTACGGGGTGCCGATCTCGTCCTCGCGGCGGTAACGCTTGCCGATGGAACCGGTATCGTCGTAATCCACCATGAAGTACTTGCTCAGCTCGTTGCGGATCTCCATGGCCTTCTCGCCCAGCTTCTTGCTCAGGGGCAGCACGGCACACTTGTAGGGAGCCAGAGCCGGATGCAGATGCAGCACGGTGCGGATATCCTCCTTGCCCTTGCTGTCGGTCAGGTGCTCCTCGTCGTAGGCCTCGCACAGGAAAGCCAGAGCCACACGGTCGCAGCCCAGAGAGGGCTCGATGACGTAGGGGATGTAGTGCTCGTTGGTCTCGCTGTCGAAGTACTCCAGGCTCTTGCCGGAAGCTTCCTGATGGCGGGTCAGGTCGTAGTTGGTACGGTCTGCAATGCCCCACAGCTCACCCCAGTCGGTGAACGGGAAGGCGTACTCGATATCGGTAGTAGCGCGGCTGTAGAAAGCCAGCTCTGCAGGCTCGTGGTCACGCAGGCGCAGGTGCTCCTTCTTGATGCCAAGGCTCAGCAGCCAGTTCTCGCAGTAGTCCTTCCAGTAAGCGAACCATTCCAGATCGGTGCCGGGCTTGCAGAAGAACTCGCACTCCATCTGCTCGAACTCGCGGGTGCGGAAGGTGAAGTTGCCCGGGGTGATCTCATTGCGGAAGGCCTTACCCACCTGACACACGCCGAAGGGCAGCTTGCGGCGGGTGGTGCGCTGGATGTTGGCAAAGTTGACAAAGATGCCCTGTGCGGTCTCGGGACGCAGATAGCAGGTGGAAGAGCTGTCCTCGGTGACGCCGATGGCGGTCTTGAACATCAGGTTGAACTTGCGGATGGGGGTGAAGTCATGCTTGCCGCAGACGGGGCAGACAATGTCCTCATGCTCTGCGATGAAGGCATCCATCTCGTCAAAGCTCATGGCATCCACATTCACCTCGGGGTGCTCCTCACCGATCAGCTTGTCGGCGCGGTGGCGTGCCTTGCAGGCGCGGCAGTCCAGCAGGGGGTCCGAGAAGCTGGACACATGGCCGGTGGTCACCCAGGTCTGGGGGTTCATGATGATGGCCGCATCCAGCCCCACATTATAGGGGCTCTCCTGCACGAATTTCTTCAGCCATGCCTTTTTGACGTTGTTCTTGAACTCGACGCCCAGGGGGCCGTAGTCCCAGCTGTTGGCCAGACCGCCGTAGATCTCGGAACCGGGGAACACATAACCACGGTTCTTGCAGAGATTGACGATCATATCAAGGGTCTTTTCGCTCTGTTCCATTGTAGTACATCCTTTCCGTCCGCGGCTGGTTTGCCGTGTCGTTGTTGTATCGTTCCGGCAGCTTTCCCCACTGCCGGGCGTGCTTTTCAAAGGGAAAGCACAGTATCTTTACTGTACCATGTTTTGCGCCGCTTGTAAAGCCGAAAACCGGCCTGCTTTGGGGAATGAAAAGTAAAGCATTAAATGCAACAAATTTTCGGCTCTGTTTTTGTGGATTTTAGCGTAAAGCAAACAAGCCGCCAAGCGCACCCCGCTTGCGGTTATCCCTTATTGTTCATTTTTACCAGTGATTTTCTGCTTTCTATGTGCTTTATGCTGTCAAACCAAGTTCCCGCAGGCATTCGCGGAACATTGTGCCGGCGCTCTTATAGCCGAAAATTTTTCTGGGATAGCTGTTGATCCAGTTCTCCGTAGCCGCGATTTCCTCTGCCGTGACCTTTGAGAAGTCTGTGCCTTTCGGGTGCCTGCGGCGAATCATGCCGTTCACATTCTCATTGCTCCCGCGTTCCCAAGAAGAATACGGATGACAATAGTACACCTTCGTCCGCTTATCTCCGGTGATGCAGGACTGTTCCAGCTGGTCGGCCAATGCAAACTCACTGCCGTTGTCAACTGTGATGCTCTTATAGATAATGCCAAACTTCTCTGCACCTAACTTCCGTTCCAGTGCATTGATTGCCCGCACGGTCGTCTCTGCGCGGCGATCTGGCACCACTATAATATTTTCGTTCCGGGTCTTGCGCTCAGTCAGCACCAGCAGCGCAACCGTGCTTTTCTTCTTGCCAGAATACACCGTGTCCATTTCCCAGTGTCCAAATTCTTCACGGTCTTTTACTTCCGCCGGGCGTTTTTCGATGCTCTCACCGGCAGGCGCACGAGCAGGATCCTTTGTTTTCACCTTTTTATAGTCGCCCTTATGCACTCCATGTCTGGGCAGAGCCTTTTGCGTCAAGTTCAGGAACACGCCCTTTTTGATGTAGCTGTATATGGTAGGCACCGATATATGCGTTTTGAATGTCCGTCCTTCTTCCAAGGCATAACCGTACACAGCAGCCGGTGAACAATCCTTATCTATAATGGTCTGCTCGATATAGCTTGCAAGCTCATGATCCTTGCCAATCTTAAGGTTTGGTCCCTTCTCCCGAAGATGTGCCTGATACCTTTGTTCTGCAATATCCGGGCTATATGTAGGAATCAGCTTCCACGTCTTACCGTCCAACTTGTCGTAGCTACCGCGTTTCAGTTCCCGGTACACCGTGGACGGGTCAACCCGCAACCTGTCTGCGATTTCCTTTACTCTCAGCCCATCTTTCAACCACTTTTCAATACGGATTCGGTCTGTAAGCGTAAGCTGTTTGAACACTCGCACGCCGTTTTCCTCCTTTCGACTATGGCGTTTATTTTCGTTTTAAGCGTAAATTATACGGTATACCGTTGTCAATTCGCAATTTTTCCACACTTTGCACATTTCCTTTGTGCAAAACTTCCAGACAAACAAAAAATCCCCCGCCAGCAATCCATCAGGATGCCAGCGGGGGATTTTCATTTCAGTGCAGAAGCATCGTCAGTTCATATGCCACAAGGCCGGAAACCAACGCCGCAATCACAGCCCACCAAAGTTTGTTCCCAAATGTTCCGGGGGCTTTTTCCAGCGCGGTCAGGCGGTCGTCCTGCTTTTTGTTTTGAGCCGTTACAATTTCAAGGCTCTTGTTTGTGTTTTCGAGTTGCTGGATGGTCAACTTGATATTGGTGTTCATGCCGTTTACTGCATCGGTCAGCTTCCCCAGCTCGTCCAGCCGGTGGGTGTTGCTCTGTGCACGGTTTTCGACCGCTGTCAGGCGATGTTCCAGTTCCTCGTCAGTCATTACGCTTGTCCTCCCCCGCCTTACCGAAACGGGCCACAGTGGTGGTTTCCACGGATTTCTTTGCCATGTAATCTTCGAGCTTCTTCTTGGTAAAGTCGAACACAAGCTGTACGATCCAATCCAGCGTCCGCTCATTGATTGCCCAGTCCAGCCAGTCCGGGGTGTAGCCGCGCAGCACCGCGATAACGTGCGCTTTCTTCTCTGCGCCTGCACCCGCGCCGAACTTTTCTTCCGCGTTGACGATCCACTTGTACACGGTCTTTGCGACCACAAGGCCGTAACCCAGACGTACCGCCGCCAGCGCCGTGACCACAAGGCCGACCACCATGAAGATGCAGGCCAGCCATTCAGGGAATGCCATCAGAAAAACTTTCAGAATGTTCTCCATACTGTTTTCCTCCTACTTTCAGCTTACCCACCGGCTCTTTGCCGCGCGGGTGTCGATATGTACCCAACCAGCAGGGCGGCCCGCCTTTACAGGATAGCGCCCGATGCCGCCACGATTCGGCAGTAGGGTCTCGGCATAGGCAGCCACAGCTTCAACACCCACGCCCTGCACCCGGATGTCCGCAGCCTTGCCGTAACAATGCTGGCTGTAGGTCGCCCCCTTCACCGCCTTGTTGTGGGCGGCGGTACGGTATGCGCTCGTGATCGTCACAGACTTCCCGAAATGATCCCGGATTTTCTGCAGCAGGGTCACAAGCTCATCGTCAATAAAGATCGGGTCACTCCCATCCTTGCAGCGGAACTCCTTCACCGCAAAATTTGCGGAGAGCTTTCTGTTCCCGTCCTTCGCATACGAATAGGCTTTAATCGCCATTGCTACCATCTCCCTTCATGCCCGGATCAGCCCCGCACCCGCGCATGGCACAGTCCACCATGAGCACCCCGAACTCTGCACGCTCGGTGCTCATGTTCTCGCCCTGCGCTTCAAGCCGGGTCAACAGCTTCTCACACAGCTCAGGCCACGTCATAGTCGTCACCGGTGATGCGCTTGTAATCCTCGGCGGTGATCTCGCCCTTGTTTACGCGCTCGGCCAGAACTTTCTTCACGCCTGCACGGCGGGATGCGGGCATCTCTGCCCAAGTCTTAGTGCCTGCAATCAGGCGGTTTGCCCAGATAATGTTCATGGTGATACCTCCTTATTCCTTGTTCAGCGCTGCGTCCAGCTCACACAGCGCGGTTTCGATGTCGGCCAAACGCTTCTCGTTGGCTGCGTCCTGTTCGCACAGGGCATCTTCCATTTCAGCCACACGGTCGGGCAACTGTTCGTGCTCCTGCCGCTTCTTGGCTGCGGCTTCCTTCTCCTGCCGGGTGGGCAGATTGTCCTTTTTCCACTGAATCATGGTGACTGTCCTCCTTACTGGAATGCGCCGGAGACGGCTTCGATGTAGCCGCCCTCGCCGGATTCGCCGCGCTCCACGCTGACGCGGAAGTTAAACGCCGCGCCGTTGGTGGCAGACTTATTCTCAAAGACGATGTTCACGCCTTTTTTTACCTCGGTCGTGGCATCCTGCCAGACCGGGGAGCTGTCGAGTGCGTTGTTGGTCACTTCGGCTTTGAACTTCGCATCATCGGGGATGGAGCCGGTCACCTGAAGCACGGCAACGGTAATGTCGCCCTCAACGGCCAACGGTTCAGCCAGCGTCACGCTTGCGGCGTGGACGGCCTTGGTAAAGGTCGCGGACGTGCTGACGGTTTCCTTGCCGTCGCTCACCTCAACGGTGATGGTGTGGTTGCCGTTCAGGATTTTCTGGAATCCGGCAGCGCTGGCCGTCTGCTCAAAGGTCAGGGCCGTACCGCTGGCAACGCCGGTGCGGGTCTTGGTGGTCTTGCCGTCCAGCTTTTCGGTGACGGTCAAGGCGTCGCCGTCGGCATCCCTGACGGTGTACTTCCACGCAAAGGCCGTGTTCTTCTGCCCCAGAGCTGCGCCGTCCGTGCTGACGGTAGGTGCAGTGTTGACACTGACCGTGCCATCGTCAGAGACCACGAGTGTAGAGGGAAGAATGAAAGCGGGGCGAACACCACAGGAGCTGCCGTACCAGCTGTAGTCGCTGGAGCCACCGGTGCTGACGTACCAGACGTTGCCGTCACTGAAGGTGTACGGAGAGCGCAGCCACCAAATGGCAGCGGAGCTACCATTGTATGCAATACGCTTGCTGTTACCGCCGGAGCTATTGCCAAAGTATGCCAGCCTCACACCGTCCTTCGGGAAATAGCCGTTGTCGCTGGTCGTCCAGCCGACCTCATAACCAGACAGCAGGAACACTTTGGTGCTCAGGCCGTTGGAGCCGGTGGCAAGGTTGCCGCCGGAACCAGTGCCGTTCTGGTACGGGATTTTCACCTGCTTAATAGCTGCCCGGATGTTGCTGTCGATGAGGTTGTAGAACGTTCCGTTCAGGTATGTGTGGATGCTGGAATCCTTGTAGGAGTTATTGTTGCCGAACGTGGACGTTGTGTAGATATCCTTCATCAACAGCCACGTTCCGTTGCAACTCGAATCATAGGTGCCGGTGTTCGGGTTGCCCTGCTGCACAACAATAAAATCTTTGGACGCGCCGTTGACTTTGATTTTGACAATGCTGCCAACGGCTTTCGTGCCCAGTTTTACGTTTGCCATTGTTACCTCCTTGTTTTCGTTCAGGCCCACGGCATGATCTCCGCAGGCCGCGTGTTCTGCGATACAGAGAGGGACAGGGCTTTGTGCTGCACCTTGTAGATGCAGCGGCATTGCCGCGCCCGCCGTCTGTCACGCGCGAGTTTGTTCGAGTTGATTTTTCGATGGATAGGGATTTTGCAGTCAAGCAATTTTTCGAGCCGGTCAGCGTACTTGCGGCGTAAAGAGTAGGTTTCACCATGGGCGGCATGGGCATCCCACGCATCAAAGCTCCGCAGGATTTCCTGCTTGGTTACTTCGCCTGCGGGGTATGCCGTCTCCCAATACTTGATCTTGTTCTTCATCCGCTTGGAGCTATCCCGGCGCAGCTTTTGGATGACCGCGCCGGTGTCGGTCAGGTAGGAGTGAAAGCCCAGAAAATCAATACCGTTCCTCAACGGGAAGATGGCGGTTTTCTGGTTCAGCTCAAGGCCGTAACTGTCCATGAGCGCCCGCACATCCCGGAGAATGCACTGCAATTTCCGCTTGTCCGAACAGATGATGTAGAAATCATCCATGTATCGGCCATAGTATTTGATGCGGTACTTTTCTTTGATGATGTGGTCGAACTCGTCCAAAAACATGAGGGCGAAAAGCTGGCTCGTCTGGTAGCCCAGCGGCAAGCCGTCCTCCATCACGTCGATGTAGATGCAAAGCAGCTCATAGACACGCGGGTCAACGCCGCGCTTATCCAGCACGGCTTTGAGCTTGCGTTTTAGCTTCCGGTGGTCGATGCTGGCGAAGAAATGCCGCACGTCGCCTTTCAGCACCCAGCCGTCCGCGCCGTGGCCCTCACGGCGGTAATAGTCCACCATGTGGGTTTTCAGGCGCATCAGGCCGTCGTCTGTGCCTTTGCCGGTCTGGCTGGCGTGGCTGTCCCGGATAAAGCTCTTTGTCAGGGCGTCATACAGGATGTTATCGACCAGAGCGTGCAGCACCACCTTGTCCACAAATGCGGGGGCGTGTACCATGCGGCGCTTCGGCTCGTAGACGGCAAAGACCTCAAACTTACTTGGCACATAGCGTATCTGCTGCCGGATGCTCCCGTCTGGCTGCCGCACATTGCAGACAGCCAGCTTACGGGAGAGCTTTTCCGTGCAAGCCAATGCATGGGATTCATACTCGATTGTTTTGCTCTTGCTGCGTTTTCCCTTCCGGGCTTCGAGGTAGGCTTTGTAAAGCACCTCAAAGCTGCACAGTTCTTCGTATGTCAAAATGACCCTCCGCTGGTTCGCTGCTGCGGTAGTGGGCTGCATCCGGCAGGGATGGCCCACCTCAGCGGGATGTATTTATCACTTGCCTGCATCGGCAAGCGACAGGATGCGGTTTCCTTTGATGGGCGCACTGCTTTCAGCTTATGCCTACTCGTCACACGGTTCCATCAGAGCGGGGCGAACACCATAGGAGTTGTTGTACCAGTTGTTGTTGTTGGAGCCATCGGTGTTGACGTTCCAGACGTTGTTGTTATTGTTGGTGTTCGGAGAGCGCAGCCACCAAATGGCAGCGTCAGACAAACAAACCGCGCCCTTTATGCAAAGCGGTTGCCCGCTGTGCGTTTACGGTTCCGGGTAAAGGACAGCTTTCAGGGCGGCAGCCTGTTCGGTCAGCCGCTTCCGTTCCGCTTCTGCCCGGAGTTTTTCGGCACGTCCGCGTTCCGACGTGAGCCACTTCATCGCCGGGTATTTTACGTCCGTGACCTTCTTTGTCCAGATACCGGCTTTCTTCGCGCTGATGATACCTTCCTCCGTGCAGATGGTCAGGTATTCCAGCAGCAGAGAGCAGCCGTCCACGACTGCGCCGATCTTCTCAACGCGCTTGTCGTAGTCGGTCTGGAAATTGACGTTATTCGCCGCGTGTGCATCCAGCAGGATTTGCCGGGCGGTCAGCCGGATGCCCTCGCCATACAGCCGGAACGTGCTCTTGGAAAAGCCCTCCCTGTCCCGTGTGTCGAGTGCATGGACGGCAGTGCCGCACACCTTCTGGATGTCGCGCACATCTTCGAGCGCTGCGACTTTCTGGATGATCTTCCGGGCATCGCTCCGGCTGATGTCGTCGGTGACAATGCGGGTTGCCCTCTGAGTGTAGCGCAACAGCTCCCGCGCATTCGCGCCGACCTTGAACATTTCAGCCATCGTCAGAACTCCACCCTTGCCTGCTCGGCGTTCCACGCGCCGGTCACGGTCAGGCCGTCCAGACTGCCGAACGTGGCAGAAAACGGGTTTTTCGTGACGTTCGTGCCGAACTTCAGCTCAATGGCCTTGATGCTGGCGTTCATAGCTGCCACACTGGCACGGATGTCGCCGTGGGCGTTGGTCGCTTCGTTGTGGGCATCTACCGCCGCGCTGATGCGCTGGTCGGTCTCGGCCTTTTTGTAGCCATCCACTTCCCACCGCTGGCTCTCGGTCAGGTGGCCGTCTGCATCCAGCGTAGCAATGCCGCCCGGCACGCCGATCTGGTCAGTGCGGACAACATCTTCGTCCGGCGCCTTGCCGGGGCCTGCGTTAAAAGAACCGTATGCCATTTAGGTCCCCCCTTCCTGTGCATCCGTGTATTTCACGGTGCTTGTAATGTGATACTGTGCAGAAATTTTCTCGGTCGGAGCTTTGGCGGCCCTCAGCCGCAGCTTTCCTTCGAGGCTTTCGGTTGCAATAAAGCCCACCGCACCCGCCACATCGTAAAATTCCGGCAGTACCGTAACATCCACAATGTCGGTAGCCAACAGGCCCGCAATAGGGATGTCACAATAAAAATAGCCGGGGGAAGAATCATCTTCGCCCCAGCCATCGACCGGAATCGTAAAAGACACCGCAGCCGTGACATCCTGCTTTTCGTGCAGGATGTCATCGGTTTCCTCGAATCCGTTTGCAGTTGCTTCGGAAAGGTCTCCGAGTGCGGTGTTGCACTGCTTGATGTGGCTGCAAAGCGCGGCAAGCCCTGTGCCCAAAAGCGTTTTGATCTTCGCTTTTGCCATAGAGCTTACCTCCTCATGTCTTAGTCAGCCAGCAGAGCGGCGATCTCCTCTGCGGAGAAGTCCTCCACGTCCTCGTCGTGCAGAACATTCTCCGGCTCGGTGTACACGACGACTTCCTTGCCGTCGATGTTCACATTGCCGTTGGTGGAGCTGGCGGCAGTCTTGGTTGCGCCCTCAGAGACACCGGCCAGCTTTTCGCCCTCGGCATCGGTCATCAGGCGCTTACCGGTCTCAGCAGCCACGAAGTCGGCAGGCTTCTTACCGCTGTCGGTCGGATTGCCCTCGCCATCCAGTGCAGCAAAGTTGCCGGTGGTGGCACCGGTGACCTTATCGGCCTTGCCGGAGACGTCCACTTCCTCAGGGGTGGGAACATACAGACCATCATCCTTCAGAATCAGGGCGTTGCCGGCAGCAGCGGAAACATTGACCTTGACATCCACCTCATAACCAGCGATGGTAACGGTGGTGGATGCATCCTTGCCGGTGGTCTTTGCGGCGTAGGTATCGACCAGAGCAGCCATGTTCAGGAAAGAGTAGGTGCAGTTGTCGGGGTTCTCACCCTTGACGGCCAGAACCATGACCGGCTTGCCGTCCAGCTTGGGGTCGGTGGCGCCGGGATAGGTGGTGTCGGAGAACTTGAACTTGCCGACGAACTCGGTCTTGGTCTGGTCGAGGAACATCTCGGTCGGGAAGTCCATGGAGAAAGCAGCTGCGCCGGTCATGCCGGTGTTGGTGTAGAAGTTGACGGTGTTACCGGTCACCTTCAGGGCCTTAATGGCGGCGTTGGCAGCGGCCTCGACCGGGGTGAAAGCGTCCTTCTTGACGAAAGTCTTCTTGATCTCGGCGGTCAGGTTGCGGATGGTGGTCTTGGTAGAAATCTGCTTAGACATAGTAGTGTCCTCCTAAAATTATTTCAGCATATCAACGATTTCCTGCTGCGTTTCTTCCTCGTTCAGCAGGTCTTCGCTCGTCATAACGGTTTCTTTGCGGACAGTCAGCGCGTTTGCGCTGTCAAAGTCAAGGCCTTCGCCAATGCGGACGGCAATAGCGCCGCTCGCGTCACGCTTCAAGCCCTGACCGATGCTTACGCTACCGGTTTCACCCGAACCACCTCCTTTCCCGAACAGGGTTACGGTCGCCTGAATGTCTGCTTTCGGGATGCGCTGAGAAAAGAATCTGATGAAACCATCATGCGTTTCGCACCCGTTCAGGACACCCGCTTTGGTCGTAGTATAGAAGCTGCCGGGAGATACAACGCCAACGGGTACAAGCTCACTGGTGCTGTCCGACAGTTCTGCATCATAGATACACTGGTAGTAATCCATACCACCGGCATTTTCGTAATCATCCTCGCTGCGGGCGGGCTTCCACCCGTCCGCTGCAAGAGTGAGTTCGTAGGAGCCATAGTAGCCGCCGCCCGTACCGCCGTCCACCTGCTCCTTGATAAGGGCCTTGACTTGTTCTTCGTTCAGGATTTCCCCGGATTCAGACAGGTTCTTCACGGCAGCGCTGACCGCTGCCGTGATGGTCGCTGCATGGGCATCAGCGGCGGCGTTGTGCTTCTCAATTTCGGCCTTGACCATTTTTGCGAGAGCCTGCATCTGCGGGTCAACGGTAATGCTGATATTGGCCTTGTTCGACACAGCAAGCAGCGCCGACAGCTCAATCTCAAAATCGCCGTTCACTTTCGTGGACGGGACCTCCACTCCGCGTGCATCCTGCATAATAAACAGGAGTGTTTCGGCATCGTCGTTCAGCCTGCCGTAAACGCCCACCTGATGCATGATGTACGTTTCATCTGCACCGGTGATCTGGATTTTTACCCGCCGAGCCGTCTCACCGCCGCTTTCAACGGTTTCGATGTCCAGCAATTTCAGGTCATGTGTTTCGCCGCTTACCCCGGTTTCCCCCGAAAGGTCTGCGTCAGCCGTACCGGTGCCGCTCACAGCGCGGGTGATTACCAGCGCACCACCGGAGAGAGATTCCGACAGCAGGGCGGCACCGGCGGCGGTGTAGCTAGATTTTTCCCAACTCACGTTGTCTGTCCTCCAATAACAATGTTTATCGCCGTGTGCGACCGTTCAACGGTGCCCGCCGTAAAGGCTCGTGCTTTCACTGCCTTTGCTTCAACGGCACCGGGCAGCGCCACGGCAACCTGCATTTTCGATCTTCCGACCGCACCGGCAACATACGCCTTTGCGCCGATTTCCCGCGGCTTGATCCTACCGGGGACCTTTACGGTGCAGGATGTCGCCATGCCGCAGGGTGCGGCGGCGATATAAGCGGGCGACCGTTCATGCGGTTCAACGATGTAGATGATGTGTTCAAGGTGAGCGGTACAGCGCCGGGCATAACCAAGGCGCTTTTCAATTTCTTCCGGTGTGTAGTAAATGACACCATCATCGGTAATGTCTACGTTCATTCGCCAGTAGCCCGGCCTTCCTCCGTAGTCATACCATTCACTTATCTTCACATTCGGATAAATCGAGGACAGCGCCTTTTGGACTGCCCACTCCGTTCCGCAGTACCGACGGACTTCCAGCGCAGTTTTGATGATCCTGCGCTTTGTTTCAATCGGATAGCTGGTGTCGTACCAGTCAACGCGGAACTGAACCGCAAGAATATCCAGAACTGCCTCATCTGCACGGTCAATATCCGTGTAGATTTTCAAGCGTTCGGCAGCTTCCAGTTCCTTCTTGCGCCGCTCCCTGAAAACTGCATCAAGGATCTGTACCCATGGCTCTTTGGCAACATCAGGCGGTAGCCCTTCGACTAGGCCAACTTCGTGGAGTTCAATCATCTTCGATTCCTCCGTATGTCACCTTGCAGCTTCGGAGCTTTGCCACCTGAATTTCGGAGACAGTTGTTTCGACCGGTGTCAACAGACGTGGGCGTTTCGCACCAGCTTCCCGTACACGCATAATCAGCTCCGCCGGTTCGATGTCCCGGCCGATTTTTCTCTGCCAGGTTTCATACTCCTTCACAGCTGCTTCCACATTTTCCTGAATCGTCGATGCATTCTTGACATTGCTCAAGGCAATATGGTAAGTAAGCTCGATGTCATACGGGATTTCTTCCGGCGCATGGCAAAGAACCAGATCACCCATCGGGCGCTTTACCGTGTCGAAATATTCCTGCATTCCGGTACATTCTTCCCTTGTCGGAACTCTGCCTCCGGCCATCAGAAAGTAAACGTGGATCGTGTATCCTTCCTTGCAAACGATCTTCGTATCTGCCACATCGGACCGCCAGCTCGATGCAAAGTATTCATAGGCATCCACCGGACCGGCCACGGAGAAAATCGAAGGTGCATAGTTGATACGTCTGGTAAATGAATCGTCACCTTCCGTATCCGTACCGCCCGTGCTTGCCGAAACACTTTTTGCCCCGGACACATACGGGATAGGATCCACCAGCACATTGATTTCGCCTTCGGCAATCCCATCGCTGTTGCTTCCTGCCTCATCCGCCACGGCAACTACGTCCACGGTCAGTTCGCCGGGTAAGATCTCCGCATACTTTTCGGTTTTGAAATACCGTTTGTCTGCCGTTCTCACCTGTGTTCCTTCCGGGATTCCGGTTGCACTCGTTCTCGGCGCAGACAGTGTGAATCGAATAACCGCCGTGGCTTTTCCGGCTTCCAGGCGTTCCACTCCAACAAGCGGAGCAAGGTTGTCCAAATTCGGCCCCGTGCTCGTAGGCAGCAGTTCCGCTTTCAGACACGCCGTGCTGTACTCCATGTTGTGATGCGAACGATGTGCCAGTGTCAAAAGGACAAGCCGTGCTTCAGAACACCGTTCCAACGATACCTCACCGTTGAAAAGTTCTTTGTTGTACTTGCCAAACAGCGCCTTGCAATCGGCCACAGCTTCTTCCAGCGTTTCTTCGCCTTCAATGTCGATGTCCGGGATGTTCTCAAACTCTTTTATTTTAGACAAGCTCGTACACCACCTTTGGAATTACAACGCCATGCAGCACATCACTGTCCAGCCAGTCCACCCGCACCACTCTTGCCCGCGGCTCAAACGATGCGGTTTTCTCTGTTACCTCAGCCACATATAATCCCTTTGCCACCGGAAGTGGCTTATCGACAAATATGTTTGGATTGATTCCGAGTTCTCTGTCGCCCTCTTGGCTCCCGATTGGTGTGGAATACAGTGTGCGAAGGCACTTTGCAATGTCCTGCACTTCTTTTTGTTTTTCGCTGTCACCGGACAGCTCAACCACCGTGCTGCTGAAGTCGATCATATGTACTCCTTTATGGTCAGGCTCACCTTGCACTGCATCAAAAGCCCGTGTTTTATCACCGAATCCCAGCTGTCGCTTATTTCAGTGACCCGAAACTTGTTTTGCGATACCGGTGCAAACCCGATAATCAGGTAATGAATCTCTCCGTTCTCTGACATTTCTGTCAGACGGTTCAGCATCTTGCGAGGATTCACGCCGAGTGCTGCATCCAGAAGAATATCAAAGGTGTACTCTCTCAGTTTCGGTGATAAATACTCTGCTCGTGCTTTTCCTCCCAGAACTTCATGTTCCGCCCAGTTTGCGCCGGTCGTTCCCTTGAAGTTTGACGGGGTGAGCACACGCAGGTGTCCCACGGAGAAAATCACATCGCCGAAAATTCCAACATACATTCCAAAACCTCCTTACAGGGGTGCGGATGTTTTCTTGCCAAGGTTTCCGGTGTGCGTATGCGATACCAGCGATTTGCCGGACACAACAACATCGCCACCTCCGCCCTGGATGTTCACTGTTCCAGCGGTCGCATTGATGGTCGATGCCGTCATTTTCAATTCGCCGGATGCTGCAAGCGTGATCCCCGCCGGGGATGTCACCTTGATTTCTCCGCCCTCGCTGATGGTCACGGTTGCACCGCCTACCTGGATCTCAAGACTTTTCGCCTTCAGGATTTTCTTTCCGTCCACATAGTCGGTCAGTTCTTTTGCATTTGCATCAAACTTCCGATATGCCTTTCCTCGTGAGTTGGCATAATCCTTTCGGTAGACTTTTTCTTTTCCTTCAGGCGGTTTGTTCTTTTCATTCCAGACGGTGCCCACCACAACAGCATCCTCCGGGCTTTCTCCTGGATGCAGGACAAGCACAAGATCATCAACTTCCGGTGTCTGGTACTCGCCATTGGACAGAAACGGCACCATTTCCGTAACGGTGTCGTCCCTGTCTGGGTAAGTAACTTCGCACTTTCCAGCCTCATAGTCGATAGAACTCACATTGCCGAATCTCACTTCACTGCTCATGCGAAATCCTCCTTTTCCACTTTGCTGGCCTTGACCTGTGTTTTGTAGCCGCTGGATGGAGATATGCTGTGTTCCATCTGATCAACGAAATACTTTCCGTCCATCTTTCCATAGCCAACTAGGTTAAAGCACTGCGCTGAAGCGCCGGCCGGATAGCCCAACATCGTAAAACTGATCTGGGTTGCTCCGTGGTTGGCATTCTTGATGGCCGCTATCAGGCGGGCTTTTGCGTCTGCCTCGCTGCTTACCTTTCCAGTAAGTTTAAGCTGGCGTTCGTCCGTGCCCACCTTGACGTTGATATTGATTTTTTTCTGTTTGTTGGTGTAGGTATAAAGGCCGCCCGTGTATGTTCCAGTCAGCTTTGTGTTCCACTTGAAACTTCCCCGCTCTACGCACAGGGCCGTCGGATTTCCAACGGGCCGGCTCTCATATACCGTCCATACAGGATCTTTCGCCTTGTACTTTTCCCGGTCGTACACCCAGAGCTTTGAAGTGTAGACTTTGATAACCAGTGCATAGGTGCTGCACAGATCTTGCAGAAAGGCACTATCTGTTCCGTCCTGTTCCTTTGCATCAATGCCGTGGTCGTCTCCCTCAAACTTCAGCTCCAATTTGTAACGGCCTGCAATGGTTTCAGCGATTTTCTTTACGCTGGTGTTCTTCCATGTAAAGGTCCGGTTTCTCTCGCTGAAGCTGGTGTCGTTCGGCTTTGCCACGCCGCCCATCGTCAGCGAATCAGGTGCACCGGCAAAACTAAGATCATCCAGCACGAATGCCCCGCACTCGGCGCTGTAATCTCTGTAGCCGCTCTCAATGCCCCCGATATTCCAGTCCTTTACAACAATAGCCGGGTAGAGCTTCACGCCCTTTTCCGGCATCCAGTCATTTTTCCATTTGGCAGCTTTGGCATTGACTGTAATGCTCACACTGTCGCTTTTGGATTCAGCCACATCCGTGTACTTGAAACTTTCCAGATCAGGTGCGATTTCTTCCGAAATATCGGTTTTCTCGTAGGTCAGAAGAACCGCAGCCTGCCTTCCTTTGGGTCTCGCTGCTGTCAGTACCATCATGCACCTGCCTTCCAGGGCGGAAGGTCTCCGCTCTTTTCAGCCGGCAGAGCTGGTGTTGACAGCACCGTGCCGGAATCGAACCGGACGATATGGATATATCTGGGGTTGTTCTGCATCAGCCAATCGGCTTTCAGCTCGCTTCCGTACACGTTCAGGGCAATCAGATCCCAGGTGTCACCGGACTTTGTGGTGTAATCAAGTGCCATACTGCGTGCGCCTCTTTTCGCGTTCGTACCGTTCCACATACTCGCAGAACTTCTCGTAACCTTCGTCCATAATGGAACGTAGATCTTCGGCATTCATGCTGCCGTAGATGGTGAAGTTTGGTGCATAAACATATGTGTTTCCGCTGGAACTCGTATAGGTACGCTGGTAGCTGTTGCTCGATCCACCGCGCTGGTTCCCGGTGCTGCCACCAGAAGCATCTTCGCTCCCGCCGATGGGCTTCAGCTCTACTTCCTGCTGGTAGTTCTGAAGGTCTGCCAGCATCGACAGATTTTGCCTTGTCAGTTCGCTGTTTCCAGCCGTCGGGAAGAAGTTTACATTGCTCAGATCGTAGTTGTCCGGGTTTGCAGCGTATTCCAGCTTTGCCTTTTCCGCATCTGCTCCCCGGATAAACCGGATTGCCTTCTGAGTATTTTCGTTTGCAAGAACAGACTGGGCACCAGCAATCACTTTCCCGATTCCGGTGTTCAGCAGCTGTTGGGCTTTGCCCTGGTCATCCGACACGGTAGGTGTCGGCATTGCCGCCAGAGTTTCCAGCCCATCTACTGCATAGTTGGCGATCTCCGTGATACGGCTGAACGCCACACCAGCGTCGGACCCCAGTACCAATGCCGCTGCAACAGGCTGAACCATAGTGTCAAAACTTTGAGCCACCTGGTTGTAATACTGCTGGCGACGTGCTCTGTTGAAGTCGATCAGGTTAGAATCTTCTTCTGTAAAACCACCGTCCGCGAACATCTTCGGTTTTCTGCCGGGCAACCCCAGCAGATCACCCAGACCAACGCCCAGCAGCTTACCAGCGGTCAGCCAGGTATCAATGTTCTTTTCACGAACGCCGCGCCGGAAGCTGATAACGGCTTCCGGGCCAGCCTCACCAGCAATAGACGGTCCCTGCGTCATGCCGCCGTTGGCAAATGCCGGGACAGACACGGGTGACAGGTTGAATCCGAACGACTTACCGCCGATCACCGGAACCGGAATGCCGAACAGTGTTTCCGGTATTGTGAGCTGAATTTTGTTCAGCGCCCCAATGATGAAGTTGACCGCTTTCACGCCGATGGTTGCAACCTGCTTCAGGAAGCCGATGATGCCCAGAATCACAGGCTCTACCACAGGAAGCACCTTACCCACCAGATCCACCGCCACCTTGATGGCGTTGACCAGTGTGGTGCCTACCAGGCTTACCACCGTAGACAGCAGCGGCATGACCGCCGGAATGCCTTCATTCACGATAAAGCCGAAGATCTCAGTCAGCACCGGCTTGATGTGGTTTACTCCCAGATCTACAATCTGAGAGAACACACCGGCGAACGATTCAATCAACGGCATAACCGTCTGGATAGCAGGGGTCATAGCTCCGAACACGTCACCCAGATTTAGCCCTCCGATACTGAAGTCGGATAGCTTTTCCTGGATGCTCTGCAAGCCCTCCGGGGTGGTGAGTTGCCCGAACACCTGCTTCACGGTGTCGCCGATACCCGCTATCTTTCCGGTGAATTTGTCAAAGACGGCAAGCCCGCCTTCGCCAAATACTGTTCCGACGATGTTGCGGATGTCCTCGAAGTGATCTCCCAGCAGTGAAACCGCCGCAACGATCGTACCGATACCGGTAATAACGGGGCCGAATGTGCCAAGCAGCGACATAAAACCGCCGCCCAGTTTTGCGGCCACTGGGCCTACCGTCGTACCCAGTACGTTCAGCCCTGCGCCGCCGACATTCAAAGCACCCTTCACCGTGCTCAAAGCGCCGCCGCCGATTTTGGATGCTGCACCCGCCACCTTGCTGCCGACACCGAGGACGGTAGAACCCACTTTGGACTGGCTGACGGTCTGCCATGCATTGGACAGCCCATTTCCAATGACCGTCTTTCCTGCACCGAGGAAATTTTTCACTCCACCGGCCATACCTCCAAGGTCAAGACCGTTCGGTCCTGCAATGCCGGAAAGAATCTGTCCCGCAACACCGCCGGTCTTGGCGATAAATCGTCCAACCGGATTGCCGCTTCCGAACCCCACCAGAGCATTTTTCAGGCCGCCCAGCGATTGCCCGACATTGGAAACATACCTACCGGAGCCGGAGTTTTTCAGCACGCCCAGCAGGCCACCGTTCGTGCTAGCTTCCAGCACATCATTTACAAAACCGGTGTTTCCTTTCTTGGTTCCGCTTCGCAGGCCCTTGAAATTTTTCAGTGTTGCCCAGATGCCGACACCAGCGCCGTCCAACGTCTGCCCAATTTTTCCAAGGCGCGTTGTGGGCTGCTGCGCTCCGACACCGGCCATCTGAACGCCGTACTTTGCATTTTCAGCAAACATTCCGGCATTCGATTTTACAAAGGATGCGCCACCAACTGCCCGTTGGATCAGGCTTGTGGGTGTCAGTGCGCCCATCAGATTTCGGACAGTGATGCCTCCGAATGTTCCGCCTGGGGCACCGCTCGGTTTTCCGCCGATTGCAATGTTCCCGATGGTGTTCAGCAGCGAGGATCCTGTGCTATAAGCCGTCGGTGCAAAGCTCATAGCTCCGAACGCCGCGACTATGGCAGCAATGGCCCCTGCCACTTCCGGCCCATGCTCTGCAGTGTAGTCGATGCCCTTCTGGATCCACGGCAATGCCGCCTGCGCCGCATTGCCAATTCCAAGCAGCGCGGAGTGCAACATCGGCAGAATGCCATTGACGATGTTGGACAGATCTGGCAAGCTCTCGGTGATACCGTTTGCTATGTCGATCCACATGGATGTCAGTTCTTTCTTTGCCGGAAGGAACTGATTGCCCACATTGATAAGCAGGCGGTCTGTCGCATTACTTGCCATCTGGCTTACCGCTTCGCTGGTGTCCAGACGAACAAGCAATTCTTTCTCCATGCTGCCGCTGTATGCGCTGGTATCACCAGCCATAAGCAAGGCATTCTGGAACGCAGGCAAGTTGCCCACAATTTTTGAAACGCCCTCAATGGCCCACTGTCCAAACAGTGTCTTGATGGTCGCAGTCTGCTGGTACTTGTCCTGTTTCGAGATTGCCTCAAAGACTTTGTACAGAGTGCTTGCTGCACCATCTTCTCCGTTCGGCCCGGTGGACTGCATATCCTTTGCAATCTGCACAGGATCAAAACCGAGTTTGTTCCATGCGCCCACCTGCGCATCCGTTGCACTGTTGCCAAGGGTGATGTTTGTAAACACACGGTTCAGGCTTGTTCCAGCCTTTCCCTCATTAACGCCCATAGCCAGCATGGTGGCTGCCAGCGCAGAGGTCGTGTGCAGGTCAACGCCGGCTGTCTGGCCGACACCGCCGGACGTATTCACCACGCTGGCGATTTCCGCCGCCGTGGTAGCCATGTGGCCGCCCAGATAGTTGATGGAATCTGCAATGTCGATAATCTGGTTGTGGGTCTTACCAAAAGCGGTTTCCCACTTTGCCATATAATCGGCCGCAGACTTTGCATCAATGTCCCACGCGGCAGCTAGCCGGGCCGTATCGTACAGGTAGCTTTTTTCTCCGGTTTGCTGGTTATCCAGAAAGATTTGCTCATAGCTCTTACCGGACTGTCCCAGCGATGCGGCGATCTGCGCCATCTCGTCCCGTTTGATTGGGACCTGCGTGGTCATCTTGAGGATCGCGTCCTCCATGGTGGCACGCTTTTCCGGGTCAATGCTGCCGTCATCGTTCATGATGCCGCCAACAT
Organism: Faecalibacterium sp. 7; assembly: GCF_049562865.1. Taxonomy (NCBI): domain Bacteria; kingdom Bacillati; phylum Bacillota; class Clostridia; order Eubacteriales; family Oscillospiraceae; genus Faecalibacterium; species Faecalibacterium sp. 7. The sequence goes on from NZ_CP186911.1 coordinate 49,976, forward strand.
ACTTGACTGCATCTGCCGCCTGGGCTTGGTATTCCTCTGCCATGGAGGTTGTCTTTTTAATCATGACAGCGGACGCAGTTGTCAGCGTCGCCATGATTCCAAGCCCAGTCTTTCCGATTACGCCCAGAGTGTTTGCTACCGTGCTGCCCAGCGACTTTGTTCCCGTCAGTGCGCTCGCCAGATCACCGGTCAGCCCCTTCGTCTGCTTTATTGCAGTTACAAGGGATGGGTCCACCTTGCCCATGATGCGGATGCTGAGGTCTAGTGCTCCATTTCCCGCCATACGTCTGCCACCTCGTTACACAGATCCACCAGCTCCCGCCGGGGCAGGTGCAGCAGATCCGTCATGTTGGAATGCGTGGCAATGGATAGCTGGATAGCCGCTTTCCGAAGTCCTTTTGCCCCGCCTTTTACTCGAAAAAATCAGAGTTTACAGCATCACGCAGCTTAACCGCCTCGCACAGTGGCAGACCAGCAAAGAAGTCCACCGGGTAGCCGGTGCCCATGCTGGCGATGATGCAGCAGTACAGGTAGTTGCGATGCGTATTCACCGGTGCAAATCCGCCCGCAGCCATACGGTTTTCTGCCATGGATTCGCTCATAGTGTTCAGTTCGCCCACGCCGGACAGGTCGATGCCGTCAAAGGTCTTGCCCTTCAGTTCCGCCTTTTCGCTGCCCTCGTAGGTGTAGGGCGCTGCAAACTTCAGGGTGTGAGATTCCAGCTGCTTTTTCACTTCATCGGCGTTCTCGCTGTTATCCATGCCCTTGATAACCGCCGCCTGCACTTTCTTGATCTTGCCGCGGGGCATGAGCTTGAAGAACTCCACCGGCTTTCCAGTAGCCTTAACAGCCATTTCCTGTGCAAAGGAAGTGGTCATTTCCATCGCGTACATGGCCGCCGTCTCGTTGCCGATGCTTTTCTGAATGTCGATCAAGTCCTGCACGGTCATCTTCTCCATACCGGACAGATCCAGGCTGTCGTACTCCTTGCCCTCGAACTTATAGGGTTTATCGAACTTCACGATATTGTCCATTGCTGTTTCCTTTCTCAAAAGAGAATCAGCCGCCCCACGTCCGGGACGGCTGACTTCTTCATGTATCGGGTTTAGATAAGAGCGTTGATCTCGGCACGCATATCTTCACCATCAACATAGTAGCGGCCTGCAAACTTGTCGATGTCGATAACGGTAGTGCCGTCAACCTCCATCAGGTAACGGGTAACTTCCAGCGTGGTGGTGCTGCCCATGGTGTCAGCACGCTTCAGCTTGCCGGGGTCCAGCTCCTTGGGGCGACCACCCAGAACAACGCGCAGACCCTTGTAGGTATAGCCGCCGTTCTTGTTGTCGTTCTGCATGGCAGCACGCAGAGTGATCTGGATGTTCTTGTTGGGGTTCATCATCTTGGTGGCGAAGCTGTACATGGTGTTCCAGTTCAGAGTTGCCTCCATGGATTCAAACTGACCGGGCACGGGAGAATCGACTTCGCCTGCAATGCCCATGCCGGACACGGAGGTGGTCTTGTTCTTGATCTTGGGCAGGGTGACTTCATCTGCCAGACCAATCAGCAGGTCATCTTCCGTATACGCATTGTAGTCATTGATGACCTGGGGAACCAGGTCGCTGGAAATATTCAGAGCCATATGTCATTCCTCCTGCTTACAGAGACAGAGCGGAGGTCAGCGCGCCGGCCTCGTACTCCATGGTGTTATTGATCTGCTTAAAAGGCGGGAACGGCGTGCAGAACTGATAGAAGGAGTAGTGGCCTGCAATCAGTTCAGCGGTCGTGTTGCGGTCAGGGTCTGCCTTCATGCTGTAGCTGGCGCATACCTCGGTAGAGACATAAACACTGCCCTTCATGTTCTCGCTGTCAATGATGGACTGAAGGCGCTTCTTGTTCATCGGCTTGTCCAGCTTGCTCATGTTATCCAGAACAAAGCTGGTCCAGGAGTGGTTGAAGAAGCGGCGGACGCAAAGAAAAGCATCCTTCGGGTCAGTGTTTTTCGGGTAGCAGCAGGTTTCATTGCCCCACACAACAAAGTCGCCGGAGCGGATGAAGGTTGCCACACCCTGCTCATTCAGCACATTGCCCTGCTCCTGATCCATCAGGACTTCGGTGCCATCTTCCAGGCAGGCGGAAGAAATGGGCACGCTGACATTGGACGGGCTGGCATTGGGCGTGTCGTTATACAGGCTGTCGTTGTAGACTGCCGCAGCAGCAGCCAGAGAGCTGCCGCTGTAGATGGTGCTGCCGATCTTGCCGTACAGCCACAGGGCATATGCTTCACGAGAAGTTGCGCCCTGCTTGACCTTCTGGTTTGCCACGTCGGTGTACTTGCGTGCACCGGAAGCGGAACTGTCGATGTCAACAAAGCACACTGCATCGAAAACGCCATTGATCTTGCGGCACTTTGCCTGGAGCGCTGCGCACACCATGGGATCCTTGGAGAAGCGGGGTGCCAGCAGAATGCCGGGAACCATGCCCAGCTTGGGGAACACCTGTCTTACCACTTCCAGTCCGGTCTCTGCACCGGTGGCCGCATTCACGCCGCCCACGATGTCGGCAGCGGTGATTTTGGTCGGGTCAAGAATGGAGCCGGAAATGGTCAGAGCCGTTGCGCCGTCGCCTTTGCCGCCGTTGACCAGGGCGATGCTCACAGTGCCATCATCATTGAAGCTGGCCGAATAGTCCTCGTCCGCCGTGAGCACGGTCTGCTCCTTCTTCACGACCAGCTTTTTCAGCAGGATGCCGGTCTCGTCGATCTCTGCAATGCCGTCATTCACCTGAACGGTCTTGTTGGACAGTTCAGTGATGTGCTTTGCATTCGCAGGATCCAGGACGTTGACCACGACGATAGGGGAAATGCCCATCACCTGAAAACTGGCGCTCACCGCCTCACACAGGGTATACTTTGCAAAATCGTCGGAATAGCCCACTGCGGCGGCAGCTTCTTTGAAGGTATTCACCAGCATCGGCGTATTCACCGCTGCTTCCGGGTCATCCAGCATATTAACGGGGGCCGTACCCACAACGATCTGCAGGCCGGAGTTGACCGTTACCGGAGCGGTGACGCTGGTCGCTGCTTCGGTCTTGTTAAAGCCATGAGAAATAGCCATTTGTCATATCCTCCTTACTTCATCAGGTCGGTGGCCTTCTTGTAGAGAATGTTCTCTCTGGTGCCGTCCTGTTCGATCTTCACGCGCATTTCTGCGAGCTTGTCCAGCGGAACGATCAGCGCCTTCAGGAACGGCACCTGCTCCACTTTTTCTTTCAGCTTTTCGGGCAGGCCATCCACGAATACGGTGTACTGCGGGGCAATGCCCTTGACGGTCGGCCCGCAGTACGCCGCAGCGCCGGTGGTTTCCGTCACAGGCTGTGCTTCTTTCACAGCCTCGGTTTTCTTTTCGGTCTTTTCGATGCTCATATCAAAGCCTCCACTTCTTCGTTTTTCAGGGTGTTGGGCGTTTCGCAGATCAGGTTGACAATGCCCCAGTAGTAGAAGTCCATGTCATCATCCGAAAGATCCCATTTGCGTGGATATCCCACTTTGAAAGCCTCGCCAAACACAGGCTTCCGCTTGAAGTGCTGCATGATGGCTTCGATGATGTTTCCGGTGTCCTCATATCCCTGCCGGTCTGTTTTCGGGTCATAACAGCAGATGATAAGCTGCAAAAGGACCAATTGCGGATCCTTTTCGTTCACCACCTCGCCACTCGTTCTTGATACGATGATGCACGGGAAGTTGGATCTATTGGTATCCACATCGTCGTCATCATCGGTCGGGGACGGGATAAACTGCTTGAAGATCTTCAGCGGTTTTTCGCCTTCCTGCCCCGTGAACTTCATATCCCGGAACAGTTCCTTCAACTCGTCAATCATGGCCTGCTGGCACATTTCGCTGGTATAGCCGGTGATTTTTTCAGCCATATCAGATCACACCCTTTCGTTTTGCATTGGCGATCAGTTGCCGGACGCGCCGTTCCGTGTTCTGCTGCAGCATCTGCTCCACCGTCTGCTCCTGCATCTCCCACACGGTATGGTGCATTGCAGAGCCGGAAGGACTGGACAGTGTTGCCAGCTTCTCATTCGGCTTCCAGCGTTTCTTGCCGCTCTCCGTGTAGTCCTTATCCGCAGGTACTCCGAGTTGACGTTGTACCATGCCGATGTGCTTCGACTTGAACTGCACCAAGAAACCCTTGCTCTTATCGCTGGTGCCGCCCAGAGCAATCATCGGACTGCCTTTCAGGACGTGCGCCCGAAAAACGGGCGGCGCATTGCGGACAGACGGACCCATGAAGGGCTTTGTGGGGCTGGTTCTGAAATAGCCCAGGTCTGCCCGGAATGCGCCGGGGTCGTTCTTCATAATGGCAAGGATAGCGGTAGGCCGCCGGTTGGTGGCCTTCTGGCGCTGGCGCAGATCTTCGATCATGCGTCTACCCGCCGCATTCAGGTCGTAGCGCTTCTTCACTTCTGTCAGCATCAGCTTGCGCGTCTGCCGTGCCGTGGTGTTTACGGCCACTTTCAACGCCGCCGGGGTTTTGTTTCCCAGTACGCCAAGAGCGCGGGTCACTTCCGCGTCATCAACGGAGACCGTCAGGTTGGAAGCGTCATAGTTGGTATGGAAGTATGCCAACTTACCTCACCCTTTCCAGTTCCATGCGATACATACCCGCTTTCAGGGAGCAGGATTTGATGTTGTAGATTCGTTTCTTGTCCAAGGTGATCTGCTTGCCGCTTTTCGGCATGGGGCCGTAGTCTTTCTGCTTCACAAAAAGCAGCAGGTCGGCCTTGTACATACCTTGGTCAAAGGACTGTTTTGCTCCGCCTTCCCAGTGCGCCGGACGTTCAAGTACGCCGGGGTGCTGCGTGATGCAGAGCATCAGCTTATCATCTATGTACCGTTCTTCCGCGAACTCATTCGGGTTGAAGATTACGTTCTGCACATCCTGTGCAACGCAGTCTTTGAACGTAGGAAACGGTTTCGGGGTTTCCGGTGTGCCGTAGTTCTGGTCAACGTCCAGCATATCCGTGCTCCTTCCCGTATCAGCAGACGGTAGCAACCAGCCAGCTATCCACCTTGTCGGGAATGGTCAGCGGACGGGTCTGCAGCTCAAGGATCATGCGGTCAGGACCATGCTTCACATAGGTGCGCAGCAGACGGTTGGTCTGAGCGGTGATAGTGCGCTTGGCGTCGTCGATGTAGGAAGTCAGGCCGTAAGCACGCATGAAGTTCGGGTTGGAGGGCAGCAGAGCAATCTTATTGTCATCCACCAGCCGCTTGGTAACGGGAGCAGAGGGATTGGTCCAGTCGTCCAGATAAACCTCACCGTAGGTGTAGATGTCCAGACTGGGCTTGCTCAGGTGTCCGATATAGCGTGCGCCGTTGGGCAGGTCCTTGGGGTTGATGATGCCCAGTTCGATGCGGCGGTTGTCCAGCATATTCTGCACGTTGGTGTCGGCCAGGAAGTTGCGCAGAGCAGTCTTGCCCATGACAACATGATCCACGTTGGCAAAGCCATTTTCCAGTACCTGATCCACCCAGTCCTCCAGATCATCCAGAGGCTTAGCGGCAGATGCGCCCCATTTCTTCGTGCCTTCCAGTGTCACCTTGTTGGTGAAACCGAAGTCGATCACCTTGTTCACGCCGGGGCCGACAATGGGAATCTGTCCGTCCATGATAGTGCGCACGGCCATCCACTCTTCGCGGCGGGTGGCAGCATCGTTCAGGCGCTGGTAGTCCTCGATCAGCTGCTTGGCGGCGCGTTCTTCGGGGGTCATGCCAGAATACAGATCCTCGCCGGGCATACGCTCCAAAGCGTCGTTTGCGGTGGTGACGGTCAGAGGGTTAATCAGAGGCGGAGTAAAGCTCTCGGTCTGGTAGCCCTCATTCTTGAGCACCTGTCCGCCGACCAGAGGATGCACGAAGGAAGCCATGCGGCGGTCACCCTTCACCACGTCGATGTCCACGCTCTTGGTGGCAAAGGTCTTGACGTTGGTGAAATAGTTGTCCAGGAAGAAAGTGCGTACCAAGGGAGTGGTGCGCACAACCTCGGCCAGATACCGAGGCTCATAGATACTAATTTCGTTAGCCATAGTGTTGTTACCTCCTACTCACTTCAGGAAGATGCCCAGGTTGCGCAGAGCAACTTCAACGTCTGCTGCTTTTACGCCCTCAGGCAGTGCCAGACCGTCGGCGAAAAACTCACCCGTCAGATAGATGGGCACTTCCTCGTCTGCCGCTGCGCTGTCTGCGGTGATGCCGTACAGCCCAGTAACGGACAGCGGATTACTACCGTCCACCTTGGCGATGGGCTTCACCTTGCCATCGGCCAGCAGCACCGGGGCGTGTGCCTCAACCGCTGCGCTGGCTTTTTTGGTGGCCTTTGCGATACCGATGTCCGTGCCGGCGATAAAATACTCCGGGGCGGTGGAATAGGTCTTTCTTTCCAGATCCATGCTCATAACCTTGTCCTCCTTACTTCACGCCGTTCATCTTGCGGATTGCGTTCATCAGGCCCTTTTCCTGCGCCTTTTCCGGCTCCGGGTTGGCGGGCGGCGGATTGGTGATGTTGTTCGCGCCGGAAGTCTGGGCGTTGGCCTTTGCCTTGTCCAGATAATCCTTGCTCTGCTTCTGCTGCTTTGCCTTCATGCTGGCAATGACGGCCTTCGCAAAGGATGCGGAATCAATGGGCTTCACAAACTTCGCCTCATTCGCTTCATCCTCCGCGCCGGGCAGAGTGGCGTTTTCGATCTCCTGAATGCGGGTGCGCTCGGCATTGATGGCCTCGGTCTCGATCTTGGCTACCATATCCGGGCACGCCTTGCGGAGATCATCCACGGTCTTGATGTCCTTAATGTCCATGTCTGTTACCTCCCCATGGGTTTTGTTCCCCGGCTGATCCGCCTGGGGTGTATTTTCAGGCTGGGCCGTGGTCTTATCCACCACCCGGCTTCTGACAAAGTTCGGTGCTTTGTTGAACGGGGTGTTCATACTGATGCTGTTGACGAACAGGATGCCGTTGCGGTTCTCCACAACAGAATCGTTCGCTTCGTCGTCCACCTCGTCCACAAAGCCCTTCTCCTTGGCTTCCGTTGCCGTCCACCAGTTCGTTTCATCCATCCACTTGGCGCATTCGTCCTCGGTCTTGCCGGACTTCTTGGCGTACAGGGTGACGATGCTGCTGCGGATGGTTTCCAGTGCTTTCAGGCAGTTGTTGAGATCCTCTGCGGTCAGGTAATCGCAGACACCCATACTGACCGGATGCACCATGTAGCTGCTGTCTGCCGCCGCCACCACCTTGTCTGCATGGCAGGCAACAATGGTTGCTGCACTGGCGCACAGGCCGTCGATGTGGGCGGTCACGGTGGCCGCGTTGCGTTCCAGCATATTGCCAATGGCCTGTGCTGCAAACACATCACCGCCACCGGAGTTGATGTACACGGTGATTTCTTTCACATCGCCCAGGGCGGCAAGGTCATCCGCAAACCGTTTCGGGGTCGCGGCATCTTCCCACCAGCTGCGCTCGGAAATATCGCCGTAAAGCAGAAGTTCCGCCTTCTGGTCATCACCGGCCAGATTGCGGAACTGCCAAAACTTATCATTTGTCGTCTTCTGGTTCGTCCGGGAATTTGGTTTGCTCATTTAGCCCTACCTCCTTCATTTTTTCCATTTCGCTCTTGCGCTGCCTCATGTTTGCCCGCCAGTTTCCACCGGTCATCTGTGCAGTTTCCTGCTCATTTGTGCTGATGCCCTGCTGAACACGCAGAATCGCCGCCTCGATTTCTTTCTTGGCATCCAGATTGGTGCGTGCAGGACCGTTCCATGTGCAGCCCATGTAGGCTTTCGCCACAGCCTGGTCGTCAAAGAAGCCGGGCGCATTGATGCGCCCACGGGCTACTGCCTCGGCAAACCATTTTTCGTAGGCCGGCTGGCAGAAGTCCGCTGCAAAGCTATCCCGCAGCACACCGCAGGTTCGCCAAAACTCGTTCAGTGCGCCGCGGCTTGCGGAATAGTTGGAACTGAATTTCTTGTAAAGCACCTCACTTGGGATCTCTACGCCGGTCGCTACCTGATTGGACATGGCCGACATGAAGCCGTCAAAGGTCGTGGTCGGGTGCTTCGGGTCGAACGTATCCGTGCTCTCTCCCGGTGCAAGGTCGAACACCGCGCTCGGTGCAAGGTCGATGCCCAGTTCATCGGGCGGGGTGTTCGGGTCCTCCGCCTTATCCGCCGGTTCCTCGCCGAACGGTGCCTGACTGGTCGGGTTTTCATGCTTGATAAACAGCGTGATGGACGATGCCACGATAGCCGCCGCCAGCTCTGCTTCTGTGTATCTGCCCATCTGTTTCAGCGTGGGCAGCACCGGAGCCAGCAAGGGCACGCCGCGCCGCTGCCCGGCACGCTCCCTCTGTGTGACGCACAGAATGTTCGGCTCTCCCGTTTCGGGGTCGCGGGCTTCTACCCGCGTCCATGTCAGCGGCACCGTGCTGTCGTAAGCCAGCGGATGCCGACTTGCTATCCAGTACGCCACCACCGCGCCGTCCCGGTTCGTTTCCACGCCCTGCACGATCTGGAACACGTCATGCTTGTCTATCGTGCAGGGTGCCATTATGTCCGTGCGGTCAGGGCTGCAAATCAGATCAGCCTCGATCAGGCGCAGCCGCAGAGCATACGGCCAGTGCGGATGTTCGTCGAACTGCACCACCGCAAACACATCGCCGTTCATCAGGAAACTGGTGAACGCCAGCGTCTGCAACCGCCAGAAGTTATCCATGCCAGCAGCATCGCAAAGGGTGCTGTCCGCCCAAAGTTCAAATTCGCGGGAGATCTGCGCCTGCAATCTGTCTGCCTGTTCCTCGTTCAAGTGCAGATAGTCCGCATCCACCTGCGGGGTCGGCACAAGGCCGCTGCCCACCACGTTGGTGCGCAGGGTCTTGATGGCACCCGTTGCCAGAGGGATGCCCATATAAGCATCCCGGCTCCGTTTGCGCAGAATATCAAGATTATCTTCGATATCCTCTTTTGCGCTGCCGCCGCCAACGTGCCAGCTTCGCATAGCGCGGGAAATGCGGCTTGCTCCGTAGTTTCCGTAGCCGGTGCCGTTGTTCATGACGGACAGTGCGGCGCGTGCCACAGCGCGGCGATACCCTTTTTCAGGGCTGATTGCCGCAATGGCTTTATCCAGAATATTTGCCATGTAGTCCACCGTCCTTACACATCATGCGGCGAGAAGTGGTAGATTCGGTTTCTGCCCCGGCCTTTTTCTTCTGCTTCCGCTTCGGCTACTTTCTTTTCCCAGAAGATAATGCTCTCCCGGATCTGTTTCAAACTGGCACGGGTCAGCATCATCTGTTCGATCTGGTAGCTTTGCCCTGTCGAAACAGCAGCTTCTGCTTCCATCCACATATCAAGATGCCGCTGCGCGGCTTCTTTTGAGATGATCGGCATTGTTTAGATACCTCCTGATCTTCTTCTGCGGTACTGGCGCGGTGCGGTCTGGCGTGGTGCTTCCTCTCCGGGGATCTCCAAACCGGGGGGATTGCTGATTTCCAGCGCCGCCGTTGCGTAGTTCCGAACGTCAAACGCTTCGTTACGTTTCTGTGCCGGGTCTTTCAGCTCCCACCGCTCCACCTTGCGGCCAGACTTCCAGCGTGTGACCTTGTGCTCCGCAGTAAGCATCTTGAAATAGTTTTCGTCATACCCGGCATCCTCTGCCGCCGGGAAGTGGCAGTAGTTCGGGCCTTTGATAAGCACCTTCAACCGGGCAAGGACATGGTTCTTGCCGGTATCAACGCCCAGCGTAAACAGCTCGCCGCCTACGCGGTTGTTCTTTGTGGGGTTGCGCAGGTATGGTACGTCCATACCGCCACGGCCTTTGATGGGCCAGATGTGCCGTTCCTCGCGCTCTTTGCAGAACCGTATGACCTGATCCGGGAAGTGGCCGCCGCTGTCCATGCAGACACACCGCAGGGACAGTTCCGTGCCGTCCTTCTTTTTCCAAGTCTTTGATAGGAAATCGTCCAGATCTGCCCAGACCTGCCCACGTTTCAGGTCGCCGTAGATGCGCTGATACCGGATGCCCCAGCTTTCCTTGCCGATGCCCCAGCCCACGACTTCGGCCTCGAAGCGGTTATCCTGGGTATCGACACCAGCCGTCAGGTACACTACGCCGTCCGGGACTTCGGCCTCGTAGAACTCGCGGCGGTCCAGCAGGTTGTTTGCCTCCACCGCTTCGCCCGGTTCCTCCCACGGCAAGCCCAGGTCGGTGTTCACAAAGACCTGCATCTTCTCGTAATCGCCGCGCTGTGCATCCAGGTCAGCGGCAATAAAGTCCTCCACGATCTTGTCCCACCCGCAGAGGGTCGAGCCTATCTTGTTCATGTGGAAGCCCCGCACCGCCCGTTCCGGGTGCTCTGCGTGCCACTTGCCTTTCAGGCTGTTCTTCTTCCAGCGGTATTCGTTGTCAAGGCAGCCGCACTCGGCGCAGCGGTATTGCACGCCGCCTTCCGGCCACTTGTCTTTATCGAACACCATGTTGTCCCAAACAAAGGGCTGATAAAAGCCGCAGTTCGGGCAAGGCACCGTCCATTCCTCTTGGGTGGATGTGTTGAACTCGTCCAAAATGCGGCTGTTGTTTTTGTCAGTGGGGGTAGACACCAGCACCGTCTTGTAATCCCAGTAGGTCGTTTGACGCTGCTCGGCCAGCATGACCGGGTCGCCTTCTTTGCCGGCGCTGGCTTTGTAAGCGTCCACCTCGTCCGCCAGCAGCACCTTGATGGGGCGGCCGCGCAAATCGGTCGGGGCGTTTGCGCCAACGATGGTGAGCTGACCACCGGCAAAGTTCTTTTTCATGATGGTGTTGCCAGAGTAGCGGCTCTTGTTATCCACAAGGCCCCGAAGCACCGGAGTATCCCGGATCATAGTTGCCAGACGGTCTTTGCTGAAACTTTCACCCAGGTTCACCGTAGGCTGCACAATCATGATAGGGGCCGGGTAGTAACTCATGTAGTACCCGATGGTGTTCAGGATCAGGCCGTCCGTCTTGCCGGACTGGGCGCACATCATGGCAACCACCTTCCGGATGTGAACATCCCCGATGGCATCCATAATCTCCCGCTGGAAAGGTGCATTGTCCGTATTCCAGCGGCCTTGTGCTGCGGATGCTTCCGCCGACAAGCGGCGGTAGCTATCTGCCCACTGGCTAAGGGTCAGGTTCGGGGGCGGCTTCAGCGCACCCAGCGCTCGGCTGAACATCTGTGCAGTCTGCGGTTCCAGGTGGATCATCGCCATTGCTGCCGCCGCCTTTCTTCACACAGCCGCCGAACGGGCAGAACTGCTGGATCTCATTCAGCCGGGTTCCCCAGACACAACCCCGGCATTTATTCTTCCTGCTCATCTTCGGGTTCCTCCCCCGCTGGTGCTGCCAGCGCAATTTCGGGGTCACTCAATTCCACAAGTGCTTCCTGCACTGCTTTTTGCAGAATATCGTGGGCTTCCGCCGGGTCGGTCAGCTGGGCCATGGTACTTGCGTACTTAGTCGGGATGGTTTCCAGCCTGTTCTTGAAATTTGCAAAGATGGTTTTCAGGGCGCGTTCTACGTCCTCGGTGCGGTGCAGGTCGCCTTGGGCTTCCTCCATCCGCATTTTCTCGATCTTGCCGCGGGTTTCCTCCCGCTCGGCACGGGCAGCAACAAGACGGGCTTGATCGTCTTTGTTGCCGATCTTGAAGTTCAGGTATTGCCGGACGCAGACCTTCATGTCAAAGACACCGGGCCGGACTTCGGACAGCACGCCCTGATCCCGCAGGTTCCGCACCTGACGGTCAGTGATGCCCAGCCATTCGCCAACGGCCTTACTCGTGTACAGCATCTTTGTCACCGTCCCCCGGTTCTCCGATCTCGCCGGTCGCCCGGATGCGCAGCAGTTCAAGCCGCTGCTGTTCGGTTTCCAGGTGCAGCTTGTCCATTTCGTTTTTCTGCATCTGGGCCGCCGCAGACAGGATGCGGCCATGAATTTTGTTCAAGGCTTCCTGCAGCTGCAAGATACGCTGTGCCGGGGTCTCCTTCTGATACATACCGATCTGCTGGTTTGCGCCGTCCCGCTTCCGCTTGCCACGTCCGCCGGGTACTCGCATATCCATGACGCTGGATGTAATCATCTGGTCAGGCGGTAAAGCCTGATACTCTTTGATCTTGTCCAGAATGTACTTTTCCCGGAGCAGCAGTACACCGATTTCGTGGGATGTCAGCTCGGTGCTGTTCCGGGGCGCATTCTCTACGATCTGTTTTTCTTCCGGGGTGAGCTTGTCAAAGAAGATGGTCGCATAGGCTCCATCCTTCATTGCATTCTCATTCCCGACAGGTGCCCCGCCGCCGGGGTTGCCCACGGCGTTTTTGTTTCCCGGTTGTCCGCCGGGCTTCCGGGGTGCGGGCGGGTCCCACCCGTCCTTTGCCTTCCAGCGGCGGACCGTATCATATTTAAGATGGAGATCGTCCGCCAGCTGCCGAAGATTCACTTCTCCGTCTTTCTCCATCCGGGCAATGTACTCAGCGCGGGCGGCATCGCGCTCATCGCTTCGCCTTGCCATTTGGTTTTCCTCCAATAAAAAATGCCCCGTCTGGCAAATCATCCAGGCAGAGCATCCAGTTTCGCCGCCGGTCCTGCGGCATTTCTTCGGGTCGCTTACAACTTGTAAGCAACAGTGTATGAAAAAGGCCCCTCGGTTCGCCGCCGTGGGGCCTCTCTCCATAATTTCACTGTACTAAGTATAGCACCAAAACCGTCTTATAACGTCTTATCTTTTGGCGGTCGGGGCTTTCAAATGTAAACACTTTATGACATAGCCACCATTTTGCCAGCCCCGGCAAGATGGTCTATCCCGATTTTGTTGACCTCAACAAGATCACACCGGAATGATTTGTTGGCACCGGCAAAACGTGAGTTGCTTACAAATTGTAAGCGTCCGCCATCCCGGTGACGTTACCGCCATGTTTGCCCCGGACTTACAATTTTTTGACCCGTACCCCCTTTTCTGGGGGCAAAAACGCGGAAGCCCTTCAAAAAATTTGGAACCTAGAAAAATTTTGGGGCTTCGGAACCCGCACCGCGCCCGCCGGCGGGGGGCAGTACCTTTCCGGCGGCGGGGCCGGACGGGGCGACGGCAGGCCGGGCCGGTGCCGGGCCGCCGGTGGGCGGTGCCCAGGGCAGCGGCAGGCCGTCGAGGCGGAGAAGGAAGGGGGCAGGGGGTTAGATAAGGCGGCTATAGCCTAGCTATTGGCTATACTGCAAAGGCCATATGCCGGTCAGGTAAAGAATCTGACCCCTCCGGCGGCGGGCTGCGGTGGGCGGTTTTTGGCTGTTGGCGGGGTGATCTGCTGCGGCAGGTGGGCGGCAGGGCTGGCGGGGTGCGGTGTCGGTAGGTGCTGGCGGTGGGCTGCTGGCTGCTGTGAGGTCTGGCAGGGTGTGCAGGCTGTGCAGCTTGTGGGCTGCGGGGTCATCGGTGCGGCGCTGGCGGTGCAGGTGGTGGGCGTAATATCCGGGTACTGTGTCCAGCGCTCCCCGGGTACTTTCCAGCTTTTCCCGGGGCGGCTGCCGACAACACCCAGCGCGCGCCGGGCTGCTGATCCAGCAGGCCGGGCAGGCGGGAAGGCAGCGCAAAAGAAAAGGCCAGGGCAGACGGCGCGGCGTGCGCTGCTGCTCTGGCCTTTGGTCTGCACTGGCGGCAATGGTTCCGGCGGGGTGCGTCCCGGTGCCGGTGGTGGGGCTGATCTGCTGGCGGTGCCGGTGGGCATGGTCAGCGCTGGCGCCGTTCCCGCTGTCGGCGTTCCAGCGTCACGGCTGGCGCTGGCGGTGCTCCATCCGGGCCGGTTTTGGACGTTTGCCGGAGGGGTCAGATTCTCCACCTAACGGGAGTGAGAAGCAGGTGTAGGGCTTTAACCTAGCAGGCTAGAACTCTCCCCCAGTAACCCCCTATAGTCCCCCTTCTTCCCCGGATTCCACCGGGTCGATCTCTAACGGCTGCCCTTCCTGCTCCATTCTGGCATATACCGCCGCCAAAATATACCCTTGCAGGCTTTCCCCGTTTTCTTTTGCCGCGGCGCGGATTGCTGCGCCTTTTGCTTTTTTGGGCCAAACGGTTATGCGGTCGCATTTTGCGTTGTATTTGTCGTTATTTCGTCTTTTTGTTTCCGAAACTGGCATATTATTACCCCTTGCTTATTTTTATAAATATAATATAGCACAGTTCCGCCGACACCGCAACGTGCAATTTTCACAGCACCGCACCGTGTTTTTTGTGCAGACCGCCGAAAACACCGCAACGTGCTTGACAGGCGACACGTTGCGGTGCTACAATGCAGCCACAGCGAACGACACCGCAACGTGTCAAGCTGGTAACATAGCCGCCCCGGTCTGGGGCAGGAAGTGAGGTGAACAGCATGAGCATTGAATTTTTCAAACTCCCCGCCGCTTTGAAAAAAGCGATCTGGGCCGCCTACCTGGCAGAGTGGAAAAAGAAGCAGGCAGCAAAAAAGCCCGCCACCCACTAAAGCAGGTGACAGGCTTGCAAGATGAATTTTCCACAACGCATCTTGTAAGTCAGTTTACCACCGAAAGGCGGTAAAGTCAAGCGGATGCCCTGGCAGGGTCGCACCGCTCAAACAAAGCGGCCCCGCCCCATAACCCCGGCAGCCCGCCGGGCAAAGCTGAAAAAGCAAAGGAGCAAAGAACATGAAATTTGCAAAGAAGATCACCACCGCCGCCGCACTGGCGGCCGCACTGCTGGCAGGCACCGCACCGAAGGCCGCGGCACAATGCCCCTACACCGTCGGCCCCCTGGGCCGCTACATCGCCCCGGCCATTGTGCAGGGCATGACCGCCACCGATGACGGCGCGGTTGAAGTCTGGTGCACCGATGCGCTGGACGGTGACGACTGGTTTTTTACCGTCGATGCAAAAACCGATCTGCGGATTTATGACCGCGTTGACCTGGTGGTTGACGCGAACGGCACCCCGGACAATTTCGCAGATGACAGAGTGGTTGACGCTCTGTTTTGCCACGACTGCGACGGCGTGGAAGATTGAACCGAAAGGAGCGCGACAACATGATGACACTTGAACAGATCCGCACCGATCCGGCAGGCGATCCGGTGCAGCGGGCAGGCAGCAGGGCCAGTGGCGGGAAGATGGGCAAAAGAAAAAGGCCAGGGCAGACGGCGCGGCGTGCGCTGCTGCTCTGGCCTTTGGTCTGCACTGGCGGCAATGGTTCCGGCGGGGTGCGTCCCGGTGCCGGTGGTGGGGCTGATCTGCTGGCGGTGCCGGTGGGCATGGTCAGCGCTGGCACCGTTCCCGCTGTCGGCGTTCCAGCGTCACGGCTGGCGCTGGCGGTGCTCCATCCGGGCCGGTTTTGGACGTTTGCCGGAGGGGTCAGATTCTCCACCTAACGGGAGTGAGAAGCAGGTGTAGGGCTTTAACCTAGCAAGCTAGAACTCTCCCCCAGTAACCCCCCTATAGTCCCCCTTCTTCCCCGGATTCCGCCGGGTCGATCTCTAACGGCTGCCCTTCCTGCTCCATCCTGGCGCGGACAGCTTGCAATATATAACCCTGCAGGCTCTGCCCACTGGCAGCGGCAGCGGCCTTTATTGCATTTGCTTCCGGGGTCAACGGTTTCAGGTTGATTTGTGTGCATTTTGCGTTGTATTTGTCGTTATTCAGTCTTTTTCTTGCTGATACAGCCATGATATTACCCCTGTTTATTTTTATATATAAAATATAGCATTTTCGCCGAACCCTGTACAGTGTCAATTTGCACAAAGACACGGTATAGGGTTTTGTGCAAAACGCAGAAAGCACGGTACAGGGCTTGACAAGAAACCCTGTACCGTGCTAGAGTAAGGCCACAGCAAGCGACACGGTACAGGGTTGCAAGCTGAATACCAGCGAAAGGAGAAAAGCCGCATGAGCATTGAATTTTTCAAGCTCCCCGCCGCTTTGAAAAAAGCGATCTGGGCCGCCTACCTGGCAGAGTGGAAAAAGAAGCAGGCAGCAAAAAAGCCCGCCACCCACTAAAGCAGGTGACAGGCTTGCAAGATGAATTTTCCACAACGCATCTTGTAAGCTAGTTTACCACCGAAAGGCGGTAAAGTCAAGCGGATGCCCTGGCAGGGTCGCACCGCTCAAACAAAGCGGCCCCGCCCCATAGCCCCGGCAGCCCGCCGGGCAAAGCTGAAAAAGCAAAGGAGCAAAGAACATGAAACTTGCAAAGAAGATCACCACCGCCGCCGCACTGGCGGCCGCACTGCTGGCAGGCACCGCACCAAAGGCCGCGGCACAATGCCCCTACACCGTCGGCCCCCTGGGCCGCTACATCGCCCCGGCCATTGTGCAGGGCATGACCGCCACCGATGACGGCGCGGTTGAAGTCTGGTGCACCGACGCGCTGGACGGTGACGACTGGTATTTTGTGGTGGACGCTGAAACCGATCTGCGAATTTATGACCGCGTTGACCTGGTGGTTGACGCGAACGGCACCCCGGAAGATTTCAGCGATGACAAAGTGATTGACGCGCTTTACTGCCACGGCTGCACCGAAGATTGAAAGGAGCCTGCACCATGATGACACTTGAACAGATCCGCGAACGGAACCGCAAGGAGAACGCCGCAGCCCGCCGCCTTCAGGCCGCCGGGTATCGGCTGGAAGGATGGGACCCCCGCACCGGGCAGCGGATTGCCGCACGAATCACCAGCGAGAACACCAACGCAGAGCGCCGCACGTTCTACAGCTTTCCCACCTGGCAGGATGCCGCCGCCGCTCTTTTGGGCTGAACGCCCCGGACACCTTAGCAGGGCCGCACCGCAAAGCGACCCCGCCCCACTACCCCGGCAGCCGCCGGGAGATCATCCCGAATATCAACCACAACGAACAAAGGAGAACGAACCATGAAAGGCATGACCAACAATCAGATCATCATGAACGAAGCCGCGAAGCTGGACCCCGCCACCCTGCACGCCATCGCCACCGCGCACCACACCCCGGAGCAGATCGCCGCAATGGCTGCAAACGCAGTCACCACCGACGAGAACGGCGACGAACAGCCCGCCACCATCGCAGACGTTGAAATCATCCTTGCAGCGGCAGAGCTGCACACCTTCGATTACTGGAAGAAAGAAGGCAAGAGCGTCAAGAAGGGCGAAACGCATTTGATTGAATGCTACCTGTGGAAGTACACCACCCGCCCCAGCAAGGCCCAGCGGGAAGCCGCTGAAGCCGAAGGCAAGGAAGCAGCCCCCGCGCCGCATTTCTACCCCACGAAATCGCACCTGTTCAGCTGCTTGCAGGTACACGACGCAAAGCAGGCCCCCGCCGGCCGCTTCGGATCTGTCGCCGCCATCATGGAGTATAACAAAAAGCTGGCCGCAGAACGCAAGGCAAAGGCCGCCGCCGAAAAGGCAGCAGCAGAGCAGGCCGCCAGCACCCAGGCCCCCATCATCACCGAAGAGCGCCACGAATTGCCGGAGCTGGTGCACGTCGATCCGCTGACCACGAAAAAGGCCAGCAAGCCCGCCGCCACGAAAAAGCCCGCCCCGGATGTGCTCCGCAAGGCAGAGCGGGAAGCAAAGGCCGCTTTCCTGGCTGTCCCCGAAACCGACCGCAAGGGTCAGGCCGCCGCGCTGGATGCCTGGCGCAAGACCCGGAAGGCCGTAGAGGACGCAAAGCAGGCCCCCGCCGCCGTAGCCGCACCGGATGAAGCGCCCGTGAAACAGCTGGACTTTGAAAGCATCGCTGCCGGGCTGCTGGCATGACCCACCACCACGAAACCGGATATTTTGGCAGGGCTGCACCGGGTAAAGCAACCCCGCCCCACTACCCCGGCAGCGCACCGGGCACGAAAAACAGAACGAAAACGAAAAGGAGTTTTTGCAATATGAAAAGAGCAACCAGCACCCCCGCCGGGCTGAACGTGAAGAAGATCACCGCCTATCTGAAAGGGCAGGCAAAAAGCCGCAACGCCGTTCGGATCACCTGCCAGAGCGGCAGCGTGTACATCATCACCGGCTATGCAGCGTTCAAGCTGCCCGCCATCCTTTACCGGGATGTTATCCAGCCCGTGACCATGCAGGACGCACCCGCCGACGGCGTGACCATCGTTTCCAGTGATGCCGGGTTTGTGGTCAACGATCCGCACCAGCTGACCGCCGCGCAGATGTTCCAGAAGTTCAGCGCCTGCAAAGAAGAAGTCAAACGCACTTCGATCTTGCAGGAAGTCGAAGCAAAGGGCAAAGTCTGGGGCACGTTCCGAATGTTCCGCAACGGATCCCGGCCCATCATGATAAATTCGGAGTATGACGCTTTTGTGGATCATCACGAATTTGTTTACCACAGCAGCAACAGCCCGTTTGCGCCCATCCTGGCAACGGACACCGTAGACCCGAAGAAGGCCGCCGTTTCCGTGCTCATTGCCCCGATGAAGGCGAACGACGAAATACAGCAGGTATGCAACCGCCTGTTTGCATGATACGAAAGGAGAACGAAATCATGAAGAAGTTTGACAACATCTTTGAACAGGCCCGCGAGATCATCCGTCAGCAGTGGACACTGCAAGACCTGCGCCGGAAAGCCCAGTGCACCGGCAGGCCCGAAGAGGTCTGCCAGCAGATCGCCGCCGCCCGGCTCCGCCTCATCTGCGCCCGCCGCGGCTACCAGCTCAACGCCTGACACGAAACCGGATGCCCTGGCAGGGCCGCACCGGACAAAGCGGCCCAGCCCCACCGCCCAGCATTCCGCCGGGCATATCACGAAACACGAAAAGAGGTTTACACCATGACCACCCCCAACGATGCCCTGGACTTCTACCCTACGCCGGACAGTCTGGCCTTTGATATGGTCTTTTCCCTGCGGGAAGTAAAATCCGGGTTCACCACCTACCCGAAACCCATCCTTGAACCGTCCGCCGGTGATGGAGCACTTGCGCGTCAGGTCCATGCCCTGGCGTTCAACGTCCACCACGACTATAAAACCGGCGAGGTTGACCGCTACGACAAGGAAAAGGCACGAAGCGCAGAGCTTGACTGCATCGAGCTTTCCAGCGACTTCCGCGCCGTGCTGAAGAAAGACGGTTTCCGGGTGGTGCATGATAACTTTCTGACCTTCCGCCCCACCACGAAATACGCCGCAATCGTCATGAATCCGCCTTTCTCCGCCGGTGCCGCGCACCTGCTCAAAGCGCTGGATGTCATGCAGGACGGCGGCAAAATCCGCTGTCTGCTCAACGCCGAAACCCTGCGCAACCCCTGCACCAACGAACGGAAAGAGCTGGCCGCAAAGCTGGAAGAGCTGCACGCCACGGTAAAATATATCCCGGATGCGTTCAAGAACGCCCGCCGCGCCGCCCGCGTGGAGGTGGCGCTTGTGTCGGTGGACATTCCCGACCGGGAGCCGGTGAGCCGGATCCGGCTGGATATCTGAAAAACGAAACCGCAGAGCGTTTGAAAGAAAACCCGGAGTTTGCCGCCCTGGTATCTTCCGACCCCATCACGGCAGCCATTGAGCGGTACAACGCCGCGGCTGAAGGTGTGCGCCGGATCTATGAAGAGTACAACGGAATCAAGTCGTTGTTTTCCTCTGCCGGCGCTGGTAAGAAAGAAAACCCCGTGATGGCTTTCACGAAATCTTATAACGACGCTATCCGGGAACTGCGCGGGATGTACTGGAAGCAGCTGTTTGAAATGCCGCAGCTGTTCGATGCGATGACCTACGAAATGCAGCAGGATTACCAGAAGCGGATCAAAGAGCTTGAAGGCTACGACTTCAGCGCGTACAACATTCTGACCGTCCGGGAAGAAATTTCACGAAATCTTCTTTCCAGCATCGACCACGAAATTATAAAGCTGTTCGACGACTGGACGAATCTGCATTATAACGACGAGTACAGCAAGAACGTGCATTATTACAACGGCTGGTGCACGAACTCCGCGTACAAGATCAACCGCAAGGTGATTTTCCGCTGCAACGCCTTTGATACATACGATGGGCGTTTCTGCCCCCGGTACAACGCAACAGGCCATGTTGCCCAGATCGAGCGGGTGCTGCACTTCCTGGACACGAACGGCAAGCCCTACAATGGGGACGAACTCCGCGCCGTCCTGGATGCCGCCGAAAAGAGCGGCCAGACCCAGAAGATCCAGCTGCACTATTTCACCGCCACGTTTTACAAGAAAGGCACCTGCCACATCGAGTTTACGAACACGGACGTTTTGAAGTCCTTCAACCTCTACGCCGGACAGCGCAAAGGCTGGCTGCCGCCCACCTACGGCAAAAAGAGCTATCACGATATGGCCGCCGCAGACCGCCGGGTGGTTGACAGCTACGAGGGAGAGGCCAGCTACACCGACACCCTCACCCGGCACCTGATCCCCACGCAGAGCACGTTTTTACAGCTGAACGCTTAACACGAAACCGGATATTTTGGCAGGGCTGCACCGGACAAAGCAACCCCGCCCCATCTTCCCGGCATTTACGTCGGGAACATCACGAAACAGAAAGGAGGTATTTTCATGGTTCGATGTTGGATATACTCCGCTGGGCCGGATCAATGCCAATGCTACAACGTGGATGACGAAAACTTGGCCGATCTGGCAGCACAGGCGCAATTCCTAGAGGACTTCCGTGCCCAGCGTGCAGCAAACCCGGCTTTATACCGGCAACTGCTCAATATGCTGGTGCCCGCCGCCGATGCCATTCCCATGCGCAACTATACCGGCCTGCCGTTCTGACAGCCAGCCCCGGCAGCCGCCGGGAGTATCGTGAAATCCAGTATCACGAAAAGGAGCAGCAACCATGAAGAACCAGAGCACCAGTGCCCGGAACCGGTGACAGAACGTCACCACTTGACCGTGCCCCGCCTCGCCGACCTGGTAGCTCCGCCCACCGTCCACGTCTGAGCGCAGACCCGGAAGCTCCGGCAGGGCAGGCACCGTAAAGCAGTCCCGCCCCATCTTCCCGGCAGCCCGCCGGGGTCATTCTGGTGCCTCTGCACGAAATCTTCTTGCCTTTTATTGCTTTTATTTGCGTTTTGCTCTATCATGACAGTAACGAAACACGAAAAGGAGGTTTCCCGTTATGACTATGATTCCCGCCTTCGGCCCCTGGACAGAGCATCCCGCAGACACTGACGAAGAAAAGCGCCTTGCCAGCGCCCAGCAGAGCAAGACCAGCCCGCTTTCCGTGGACAAGGAACACGAAACCGGGGTTTTCTATGGATCCGGTAAAGAGCCGTACCAGACCAGCCTTGCAAGCTGCACCTGTAACGATTTTGTAAAGCGCAAAAAGCCCTGCAAGCACATTTTCCGGCTGGCTATGGAGCTTGGTATCGTTGATGCAGCCTATAAGACGGGCCGCAGCACCGGCGAACGAAACGAGGCGCAGATCAGCTTTGCAGACAGTGTTGCTCTGGTGGAGCAGCTTTCCGACGCGGCACAGAACGCAATCAAAGATATGCTGTATTACACCAGTGAGCGCATCGACGACCGCCAGAAGCCTGTAACCTGTCACGATCTGGATCTCGTGCCGGAGCTGCGCACGTCGCCCCTGTTGCACGAAAATCCGTACCCGCTGGAAGAAGTGCTGAACGATCTGCCAAAGCCCTTTGTTGTGCAGCTGCTGGATCTGGTGCACCGGGAAGGCAAGCCGAAACGAAATGCAGCCAAAACCGTAATGGCTGCATGGCTGGCGCAGAACGCACCCATGCTGGCAAAAGAGATGCCCCCTTGTGCATCCTTCTCTTTCGTGGAGGTGTTCGACAAAGCCCAGCGCGACGTTTACAAGTACCTGCACCGCAAGTACGACACGGAAACGGACTGGTACACCGGCGCAGAGTATCCCGCCGGGGCTGTTCCTGCGGCAGACGGTTCTGCTTACTACTTCCCAGAGGACAGAGTTACCGATGCCCTCACGAAACGCGGTTTCAATCGCTGCCTGAATGGGTACACCCCCACGAAATCGAAATTCTGACAACGAAACTTCATCTTTTTCTGCTAAAGATGATATTTCGGCATATTTAACCCGCCTTTTTGATACAAAACCTACAATTTAGGGGCTTAACTGCCC
Organism: Faecalibacterium sp. 7; assembly: GCF_049562865.1. NCBI lineage: Bacteria > Bacillati > Bacillota > Clostridia > Eubacteriales > Oscillospiraceae > Faecalibacterium > Faecalibacterium sp. 7. The sequence goes on from NZ_CP186911.1 coordinate 72,075, forward strand.
AGAAGGAGGCATTTCTACGAAAGATGCAGAGTTTTTCGCCCCTTGGCGGCTGGTCGCCGCCTTTGCTGATGGCTCCCGGCTCTTGTTCGACGGATTGACTGAAGAACAGGCACGGGAAGCGATGGAAGCCGCCCAGGAGCAGCACGGAGACATTGGTTACTGGAACCGGGTCACGGATCAGAACTATGAGGACGGCAGGTATTACAAGACCATCCCCGAACCGCCCTGCGTGAACGTCGTTGACTTCACCGGTTACGATGGGCCGCTCGACGAAAACGGTTTTCCTGTCGGCCTGATGGACGAAATCGCCCAGAACGCCAAAGAGGAAGGCCGGGATCCCAACGAGGCGCAGATCATCATCAAGCGCAACGCTCCGCCGGATGACCAGCCGCCACACGAAAAGTAAATCACGAAATCCAAAAAGCCCGCCAGGTCGATGACCTGACGGGCTTATAGTGTTGAAAGGATTCTGTTATGCAGGAAAAACGTCACGGAACTGCCCGTTTTGTCTTGAACAAAGAGGGGCAGCTTGAACATCTTATTCAAATTGGCGGTTACACATTGCACGTTATTGTCCAGCAGCAGCTTTCGTTTGAACAGCTGGACTATGTTGTTCGTCAGTATATCGCCTATAAGCATCACGGGAAGATACCGTTAAAAGGCGTAGAAACTATCGAAGTTCCCTTGTCACACTCTATCGAATGACCGCATGATAGCATCAAAGATCAGCTGTGTCGCTTCCTTGTCCTTGAATCGAATTACATTTCCGCCGGGGACAAACATAGAAACGTAGCCCTCTTTTTCCTTGGTGACTATCGGGCAAAAACTCCACTTGTAGCGCAGTTCATCCGTCAGTTCATCGTCAGTGCGATCATCCAAAGCAATCATGTGTGGCAAACCATCTGGAACTTTCACGGCCTTTCTTCTTGTCCACTTTCTGGCCGCTCTTTCCTTGATGATTTTCTCAATGTAGCTTTTCAATTCAATCCCGATTCCCATTTTTTAAGACCTCCGTAATTCTCAGCACATCTTTTGCGAAACGCAGCGTTTTCGTAAGATCTTCTGCGTTTTTGAAACGGACTACGTTTCCTGCGTTTGAAATCAGTTCAACGTCACCATCCGGTGCCATCCTCACGAACCGGCACAGTTCGCCCTCTTCCCGTGCGGCCTGCTGCTCTTTGGTTTTTTCGATAAAGCAGGTTTTGAGCGCGTTCTCTGCGTCACGGTATACGCTCCTGTCACTCCGCACCAGCCTATACATCCTTCCGGGCAGCACCCGAACCTTGTTTTTATGCTTCTTTCCCATAACTTTGTCCTCCTTTGCACGAAACCCGGTAGACCAACTGCCCGCCGGGTTATTTCTATGCCTGTTTTCAGATTTTTGGGGTAGTCGTGTTTGTTTTTCTACGGCCATCGGACACGATTTTGCGGAAGCGCCTGCACATGAAGTTCCGCAGGCAGCCTTTCCTATAAGAGAATGTCACCCTCCGCCCAGGCATCCGCTCGGCGCTGTTCCTCGCGCGTGTTTAACGCACGCGATAATAAAGCGGCGCACTCCGGGAGCCGTTCCAGGTTCCTTCCCAGCTGTGCAAGAGCGACGTTTCGCAGGTACTTCAAGTGCTGCACACTGTATGGAACTTTCTGCTGTACTTCGTGCCATTTTTTGTGGCTGATGTAGAACTCCGTTAAAATCAGATTGTGGCCACTGTCCAGCCTGTTCATTTGTCCCTGGATGATACGCTGATCTCCCAGCAAAACCGCCCGCTGCTGTTCCAGCTGACGCAGTTGGTCTCCAATGCCCAGTTCATCCATCCGGCAGGCCATCGCCGCCGTGCTGTCCCCGGGCGTTCCGCCACGGGGCATTCCATCGGTGCCCATGCCCCGCATAGGGTCCACTTCATCGCTCAGTGCGGTACACTGACGGCGGATGATCTCTATCCGCTGCGGGATGTCCGCATAATATTTCAAGATTGCCTCCGCCTCGTGTACTTTCACTGCTCAGTCCTCCCAAAAAATCAAAAATCTTTCTTGAAAAGGGGTTCTCCGAAAACGGGTTCTTCACCCTTGACGCGCTCCACCATGGCACCCACGCCGTAAATGTCCTCAATGACCCGGCGCAGACGATCATAGGCAAATTCTTCTCCGCCATCGTCCACCCAGCCGAGGAACTGTTGGTAATTTTTCTTGATTTCTTCCTTCACGACCTCGATCTGTTCAGGGGTGTACTCCATTTCTTCCAGCGATTCCACAAAGAAACGAACGATCATCTTTGCAGCGTCCCGGCGTTCAGCCAGAACACGCAGCTTTTTTTCAGAGCCTACCAGACCACCCGCCGGGAGCCAAAATTCTTCCGGCATCAGGTGGGCAGTGCGTGCTTCCAGCCGCTTGAGGGCTTCCGGTGCACCGTACTTGTCGTGATCCATGATATACCTGGATGCAGCATTGTTCATCTTCAAGGTCAGGAGCGTAGATTCTTTCTCGCCCCAGTCCCAGAGATCATGTGCCGCGGCAACTGCGCAGTACGAAACGACCTGCCCGATTGCCTCACGGTTCAGCGTCGTGCGGTGCTTCGACTTGCCGATGTTGATTTGCTGATTCACTGCATTCTGGATGCTCTGCTGGTAGAATGCTGGCATCCTTGCCCTGCTTTTTCCCATGATGAATCCTTTCCCGCCTGTTCGGCCAGGCGCTTCCACTTTCTGATTTCTTCCGCCGTATCTGGCGTGATATGCTCAATAAACCGCCAGTGCTGCGGTTCTGCCACAAGATCGATAAACATACGGCGGCGGTGGATGTAATCACGCTGCTGCCGCCGGGTGAATTTGCTTTTCACTTCCACCACCTCAACCGTGCCATCAGCATAGGTCAGCACAAAATCCGGGGTATAGTGCGCCGCCGGGAGCTTCACATTGCCGTATTCTTTTTCCGGCAGCATAGTAAACCTGCGGTGCAGCTCTACCTTCACGACCTCGCCACTCTGGACTTTGGGCAGAACAGTTCCCATGTAGTAGTCATACTCGCCCCGGCTGTCAAACTCGTGTCCGGTCGATCTGGCGGCATTCACAGCGGCTTCCAACGATGCAGGTGCAGCTTTGCCCCCGCACCTTCTCTGTGCAAGCTGCTTTTCCGCCTGTGCCCGGTAGCGTGGCGGCAGGTCAGAAAGTTCCAATCTCATGCTCATGGCTGGTTTCTCCTGTTCTTCCGCCGGGTCTCCGGTTTCTTTTTCAACTTGAGGATCAAATGCTTGGTGTTGTTGCCGGTGATATGCTGCTCACACTCACGCAGAGTATAGCCAGGGTATTTTTTCTCCCAGTACGCACGATCATCCGGTAGGGTAAACGCTTCGTCAAAGCGCTTGCGGCTCCATCTTGTGTCGTTCGGGCGCGGAGTTTTCGGCTTTTTCAGTCCTTGGCTCTGCCGCCAGCGGCGGATGCGGGCGCGGGCTTTCGTCATGTAGGTCGTCAAGCGTTCAAAGCTGGAACAGGTCAGATCGATAGGTTCAACTTTCACAAGCCCCATCGGCCGCCCGGTGCTGTCCCGCCACAAGTCCTTGATTTCCTGCCATGTCAGATTGCCTTGCAGGATCGCATGATGGTGGTGTCTGCCGGTAACTTTCCCGTCCTCGTCCACCACGCTGTACTCTGCAACCTGCATCCACTTGGATGCTTCTCGACCCATCTTTTTGCAGAAGCGCTTCAAGCGGCGGGTAAAATTCGTCCAGTCCCGGTCTACTTGGTCAAAATCTCCGGGTGCTGGCTGGTGGCCGTGGTCGTATGTAAACGTGACTGCCCAGTCGCTTTCCCCGAAATTCGTATAGGCCAGCTGGCAGAAATACCGTCTCGCTATCATGTCGTTATACTTCTGCTGCGCAATGGAGGTTGCCAGCTCTCTTTTGCGGCGGGTGCTCGCGGTGTGTTCCTTGTCCGTTGTTTCAAAGAGATCCACTTCTGCATAATCGGATGTTCCGAGAATGTGTTTCTGCTCCCGAATGTACCATGCCCGCACCGTTCACTTCCTCCTTCCGCAAAGTTCTACTGGGATTTTCTTTTCTGTGGACCAAACACACACGGCTTCGCAGGACAAAGGGGATACAACGCCGGGCAGGTCTTTCTAAGTTTCCTATTCCGTCAAGCCATACAGACCCGCCCTCGTTTTCTCCCCCTTGACCCCCGCTTTCCCCGGCTTGTGTTCTTCTGTGGTCGCTAGATTAAGTTACACATACAAGCCCCTTGCCGCCTCGTCAGGGCGGCAATTTAACGACGGGCTTGCTTAATTCTTGATTAGAGCTTGATTAGTTTACTTCGTAGTCACCGATGCTGTTTTCTTCCGTTCTGACTTCCCAGCACTCGCAGGTATCCTCCGGGTCAGTGAAGTCGGCACGGTTCGGAGAATTGCCGTTGAAGCATACCCAGGTGTAGCCCTCATGCCAGCGGCAGGTGCAGCAGGTTCTTTCAGGTTCCATCATCCTGTGTTCCTTTCGTCACGGTTCTAGCAGTGTGTGGCAAATCGGACAGGCGTGCGGTTCCCAATCTGTCCTGTACCCGCATACCGGGCACTCATACCAGCCGTATGGAAACACACCGGTAGCGTCATAGAATTCACGCTGCCATTTAAGTGGTTTCGGCAGTGGGGTGCCGGTCGCTTTCGCAAATTGGGCGGCCCGCATAGCAGTTGCAATGGCATCCCTTGCAGGTTTCAAAGAATCGTGTTCTTCCTTTTTCTGGGAGTTATCTGTCTTACCCTCCATGTCGGCCACCTTCATAAAAACGATCCATCGTTTCGCGGTACACTTTGTAGCACTCCGGGCACAGATCTCCGATTCCATGGATGTTTCTCATTTCAAGCGCCCAACCATCCAATGCTTTCTGGTCAAACACACCATCGTCGAACCGTTCCGCGAACACCTGCTTTCTGCACCGGTTGCAGATAAACATTGCTCCGTTTTTTCTCATTAAATTTCACCTTTCATCGAGCGCCGGAAGAGGCAAATCTTCCGGCTTTACGCCCGCATTTTTCATCCTTGCCCCGCACTCGCCGCAGTATTTAACGGCCACACAGTTGATGAAATGGCATTTCTTGCAGCGGAAATGCTCACAGGTACACCGTCCTGGATTCAGCTCCCATTCTGATTCCAGCGGCGGTACATCTGGAAGGAAGATTTTTGCCGTTTTCCTGCCCGGCTCTGCAACCGTCACCCGTGTTATCTTCTTGATATTTGCTCTGGATATGAGGATTTCCAGCGTTCCATCATTGTCCAGATCGAATAATGCAGCACTCATTTCAGTACACCCCCACACTTTGCGCATCAGCCATCACAGGCAGGCTTTGTGTTGTCCTGCACTTCGGTCAGCTTTATGGTCGGCTGCGGCTGATCCGAACGGTTCAGTGGTTTATCGAACTCCACATTCATCCAGTCGCCCTCCGGCTTGTCATGCCATGCCAAGGCGTGGCGAATGACAAGCCATACCTGTTCTGCCCGGTACGGAATCTCCATCAGGTCGGAGATTGGGGCAGGGAGAACGTACCGGCGATATAGGTTATCCAGTCCATCCTGCATATCGTTCCGGCGGTGGATTGAAACCGTGAAAGCGTTGTCCCGCTGTTCCTTTGTCTTGAACTCATTATGTTTGGCATCGGAATAGAACTTTGCCATGCACAGATCATCGGCTACATCCCAGAACTGGCCCATATGTAAGCGCAAGTACCACTCGCAGGCCGCTTGCACAGCCTCGGCCACCGGGCGGCTCATGGTCAGCGTGATGGTCTCGATTTCGGTAGGTGCGTCATTCTCCTTCGCCATAGTGCGGCTCCTTTGCCCCCGGCCAGTGACGGCGCTGGCTGCGCTCAAACTTCCGGGCCATCGCTGCTGTCTGAATAGCTTCCACGGCCAGAGCAACAGCCCGGTCATATACACCCTTCGTGGAAATCTGCGGATTGTTGGAGTAAACATTCATCCACATTGCATTGAGTTCCTGACGCAGACCGTTCATTTCCTGCACAGCTTCCACGACTTCTTCTTGGATGATTCCCGCGCCCTCATGCGGCCCTGCAAACATCCGAAACTTCTTGTTTGCAGCGGCCAGCTCAATTTTGACCAGCCGCTTCACGTCATTTTTTACCGCATCCATGATTAGCCCTCCGTCCGGCTCTTGATTTCGGCCAGCAGGTCATCCAGCGGAACATCGGAAAGCGAAAACCCGGCCTCTCTTTCGTCCTCGACAGAGACCAAGAGTGCAGAGGAAAAGCACAAAACGGGGCGAACACCACAGGAGTAGTTGTACCAGCCGTAGTGGTGCTGGAGCCATCGGTGCCGACGTACCAGACGTTGTTGCTATTGTAGGTGTCCGGAGAGCAATTCGGCGTACCGTAAGGCGTTGCCAACCACCACGGCGCATCTACCTTCGGGATCAGCCGCCAATATTTTCCGTACCCGCGCAGGGTCAACAGGCCAATCCTCACTTCAAAGATTCCGTATTCGTTCTGGCCGGTCGTGTCCTGAAGGTCGATTCTGAGCGGAATGAATGTGCTCAGCGGAGTGCCGTTCTTTGTAAACTCTGCCAGGCAGTTACCCAGATATGGCATAATCTCGCTCCGGCGCAGATCGTTGGGGCATTCCGGGTCGTCGCCGTCGCGGAACGGCATTCTCGTCCAAATGTCCTTTGCCAGTACTAGACAGCCGTGTTCGTCTGCATCCAGCTTCACAAACTCCTTGCCCAGCGCCCTGAAGATGCCGCCAATTTTCACGTCGCCCAGAGTTACGCTTTTCAAAATCTTACTCATCGTTATTCCTCCACTAAAACCACATTGGCCCAGCTGGTTTCGTATGTTTTCCCGTCAATCGTGACTTTCACGATACAATCATTGTGTGCAAACGAACTTACCTTGTCCGCCCGTCCTTTGTCCAGTAAAGTGCCGTCCGGCAGGTAAACATATACCGTCTTGACCGGTTTTTCACCGCTTGCTGTGCCCTTGACTGCTTCACACCCAGTCAGTGTTACGCACAGCGCGGCAGTGCAGGTGGACAAAGCCAGCAGTTCCAAAGTCTTACGCATCGTTTTTGTCCTCCTGTTCGCTCAAGTCCTCCACATCGGCAACATCCCTAGTCTTTTTCACCATGTCGGCAAGCTCACGCAGTCCAGACTTTGCCAGAGGTTCCAGCTTTACAGGAAGCACCGCGCCGCGCACCACCATTCCGTCCTTGATAACATAGTAGCGTCCGCCGCTCGCCATCTTCCTGGCGCAGTATTTGAAATATCCGCTCTTGCGGATTTCATCTGCTACTGGCATGATCTGCTTCGCATCCACAAAACCGACCGTTCCCGAAACAGGCTCGATCATTGGAACCAGTTCACACCCGCAGTACCGGATACCGATTCTTCCGGTCACGCAGTCCATTTCTCCGTCTGCCGTGTCGTCCAAATCCATCCCTTCGATGTGATGGAGATCATCCGGGCAGTCATTATCAAACTCGATGTCTGCCCATTCCTTTTTGCTGATGCCCAGGAGGGTTGCCAACTCACTTTCATTTTGTGCCTTCGGAAATCCGGTCAGCGGGAAGATTGCCGTTTTGGTTCCAATGTACAAATCATAGGTTCTGCAATCGTCATAGAACACTTTGTAGAGTTTACAGTACCCATCTGCCTTAATGAGCTTTGCGATTGCTGCCAGCTTCATTTGCTTCTCCTTTCAATTTCGATAGCCTGAACTTCAAACTTTTCGTACTCCGGGTAATGATTCTCGGCCTGCTCCTTGGCTTTTTCAACAGCCTGTTCGGCGCTGTCCGCATCCAGCCGGTACGGCAGCCAACCCGGCCACCCACCAGCACCGGTCGCTTTCAGCAAAATGTAGTACCTCTGCATCGGTGTGTTCTCCTTTCAGTTTTGGGCAATCCCGGAGTTGAACCGGGCCGGGCCTGTTCCCATGCTCACAAAAAAGGCCGCCGCAGCGGGCGGCCTGTGTCAGGAGTTGTGCGACCTTATTTTCAAGATTTTCTTTGCTTCCTCTGCGTGGAGAAGGACGCTGTCCCGGCAGGTCATACCCGGTTCTTGCAGCTCATAGAGTTTGCACTCTTTCGTGCATCCTTTACTGCCTTTTCTGGTCTGTTCATTACACGTTATAAACCGTGCCGAGAGGATCCGTGTCAGTGTTTCATTGTCCATCATGCCACCAGATACAGCCAAAGGAATTTAATCAGTGCGGCCGGCACAAAGAAAATCAGTGCCGCCCACAGTGCCACAGCTGCCAAAACCATCAGAACACCCAGTGTTTTCACAAATCCGTCCATTGCTTTTTCTCCTTTTAAGTTCAATTCTTGCCCAAGCTGCAAGGTCTTTCCAGTTTTCAGATTCCCGGTGACATGGAGTATCGCTGGCGCGTTTATCAACTGCTTCTGCAAGTTTTTCAACGCACAAGTCAGGCAACTCCTCAATGTGTGATTCAAAAAACATAGCCATGACATCCAACGGGGCACCCGCAGCAGCAATAGCCAAAACTTCTGCGTCATTTTTCTTGTCTCCGTGCGTTTGGAACTTGCCCCACATCACTTCGCTGCCTCCTGGATGATCCAGACCCGGTGCGTTCCATAGCCTTGCCAGCTCAGTGCATCTTCGTGGCTTCCAGAAACGGCTATGTCCAAGTGTTTTCCCTGGATTCCCGCTCCTTTGTCCTGAACGATCCGCACTCCTACATCCTCGATATAGAGGACAGTCCCAAACGGGAACACGTCCGGGTCTGCCGCCACCGTCACGTCAGCTTCCACGGGGGCACCGCTGGCTGTGATCCCGGTTCCTGTTCCGCAGATGTGCTCTCGCTTTTCGGTGCAATAGGCTGTACAGAGAAAATCTCCAGCATCTTCAACCAGCAGCTTCCCATCCAGCCGGTCCCGTGCTTTCAGAGAATCCCGCAGTGTGTCGGCGTATTCTGCCACTTCCTTTGAAACGCCTTCCCAGTCCTCATACCGGGACTTGTAAATATCCCGCTGACATTTCAGATCATCAATACGGTGATAAAGCACGCCAGTCTGTATGCCTGCAATCATGACCGCCACCAGAGCGATTTTTCCCACATCAATTTTCATATTCTTTCCTTTCCGGGAAGTGTTTCTTTGTAACGGCAATCGGAAATTCTTCAATCTCCGATGCCCACCGAGCAGTCCCGATGCCGTATGTAGTTTCCCATACCAGTGGGAAGCCGCCAATCCCGTCAAACAGGCTTCCCAACTTTGCGCCATCGCCCATGTATGACTTCATTTTTTGGGCAATCCAGAACCACTGCGGAAGTGCGATGCTGTTTCCCAGTGCCTTATAACGCGGGCTGTCTGCCGCCTTGTGCTTTTTCCCTTTGGTGTCCGTCCATTCTCCAATGTCCGTCCACCCGTCCGGGTAGCCTTGCAGGCGTTCACATTCCGTCGGGGTCAACCGCCGGACGATCCAGTGAATGGTTTTCTCTGCAATTAGACACTCACTACCGTTGCCAACATTCCCGGCTTTTGCTTTCATGGTTGAACATTTGTCGCTTTTCTTGTAGTAGCTGTAAGACTGTTCGCTGAATGTCTGACGCTCAGTTATGATGGCTGTGTAGTCCGTCGCTCTGCTTTCATGGTCTCCGGTAATGGTCGGCACTGTCTTGCCATCACCATTTCCCCGTGCATCAAAGACCTTATACGCTACTGCTGGACGGTCAACAGTGTTCAGCGTGTAGCTCTGGTTTTCCTTTACGCCGGAACCATTTGCGCCGGCCGTTTCAGAGCGATCAATAATGTTTCCTGCCAGGCAATAGACCGGCTGAAAAAGGGTCTGATCCTGTAGCGTCGAAAGTGTTCCTGTTTTTTCTGTCTGCACCAGTGCGCCTTTGCCGCCCCCGGCACAGCCTGACCGGATTTTCAAGGTGTAGGCTTGCCCCCCCTGCTGGCCCACCATTCGATCATTTCCAGCAGGGCGGTTTCCAGCAGTTCTTGCAACTTCTTGCCACGTCTGGATGCTCTGGTCAGGATGCCCCGGCAGGCTTTCGCGCTCAAATAATATTTTTCCGGCACGTCCACCTGCAAAATCCACGACAAGAGCGATCCGTTTTCTTCTCTGGGGCACTCCCCAATATTGAGCGTCGAGCTGTCGCCAAGCCAAGCTCCATCCGTTCCCGGCGATTGCTCCGGCTTTGCTCCATCTGCCCCCCCTCGTAGGTCTAGGAATTGAAGCGTCTGGTTGTTCCACGCGGGCAAGTTCTTCCAGCACGGCGCGGAAGTCTTCTCCGCCGTTTGAACTGAACGCTCCGGGAACATTTTCCCAAATAACGACAACTGGATAACTTCCATGTGTCGCCCTCCTCATTTCTTTTATGATCCGAACCGCTTCCATGAACAATCCAGACCGTTCTCCCGCAAGTCCTGCCCTGCGTCCTGCAATGGACAAGTCTTGACACGGCGAACCAAAAGTGATGCAGTGTACGGGTTCTATCTGGTCGCCATGTATCTTTGTGATATCTCCAAGGTGGATCACTTCTTGTCACCCCACCTTGCTTTATGGGGTAAGTCCTGGCACGGGCTGCTGCCGATCAAATAATCTGCCACAATTTCGTCATCTTCTGCCCACTTCATTCCCAGAAAATCCGCAACGCCGAAACTGCCGTCTTCGCAGCAATGCGTTTCATGCACAAGCGGTTGGTTTTCAAGTTCCTTCAACGGCCCAATTCCACTGGCGGCAAATATCGCATTTGCCGTTGCGGTCCAGGCTGTCTCTTTATCACCAGTTCCGCCGTTGGTGAAGGTCTTCCCGCACAGCCTGCACCTGAACGTCATGTAGTACCCTTTCATTGTTCTTCTCCCTTCTGCTTTTTGTTCTTGCACGGACGGCCAGCATCGAACTGGCTCACCTGTTCATGGGGGATTGTCAGAAGCAGGTGCATCCTCTATGCGTCCGCATATAAGACCCGCCCGGCAAGAGAGCGCCGGACGGGGCGGCCACGGCAATGGCCTACCGCTTTTGTTCCTGGGCGGATTGAACAGGGCATTTCTACGCTCATGCTGCGGCGCACCCGTTCCCGTCGATTCCATGCGGGTGCGGCTTTTGCGGAAATGGCAGCCCGGTTTTGCACCGGGCTTTAACGGAAAGGAGGACGCTGCTGTACAGCACCATTCCGCTATGTCGGCCGGCTGATTTCCTGACCGTACCGGCTTCCATGGAAAACTCAACTCGGCACATACAGGGTCCGGCCCTGCTTGCAGCGCTCAATGCCTAGAAAAAGCGCCATGCGCCATATAAAAGCAGCCCCGCTTCTGCGGTGCAGGGCTGCTTATTTCACGTTCGAGAAGAACCATGCTTTGTATCAGCGGCACTGTTTTTCTCGTAGTGCTTGCACTCCACGTTGTAACCACTGCAAGGTGCGCACCGGGCTGCGGTTATCTTGAATGTGTGCTTGCACTGTTCTTCAGTACCCTTTTGTTTTCCCTTGTGCAGGGATGCTCTGGTATGTGTACTTCTTGCCAAGCTCTTGATCTTCCTCGCTTTATATAAATAGGTGTTTCGGCCCAAAGGCTTTGGGTTTCGACGCTTGTCCTGCACCGCTTCCCAGCGCACCGGTGGATTGAAGTTTTTCCGCAATTTCATCCAGATTTTGAAACTGCTGAAGTCGCTTTCCCATGTTCCGAATGTTTCATCCATCCACTTGAACATTTCTTTTACGGCTTCTGGCAATTCAAATTTTCCATCACATAGGGGTCCCGGCACTTCCTCAACATCCGGCATGGTTGTCGGCAGTTCTATTCGCTCACCATTCGGAAGATCATAGTAGGCAGTGCCTCTGCTCACTCTTCTACCTCCATAGCCCGTACCAAAAGGCTGTTGAACTGGTCTTTCAGCGAGATTCTTGTTGCTTCATCCATAGGTCGTTCCCACCTCTCAATCCCAGTCCCGGACTTCATTGTTCCAGTCATAAGCCTTGTTGACCAAAGTGTTCAGCAACACCGGCACTGCCCATGCAACGGCAATGAGATCTGGGTTGTAATTGATTTTGAACAGCCAGCAGACACCCCAGATCAGGGTTGAAAAAATGCCATACAGCACGCCGAACACCAGCAGGCTTTCTCCCAGGTGCAGCGCATCGCGGCGGAAGCGCCGCCAGTTGAATGTCTTGTTGAAGTTGTTGATTGCTCTGTGAAGTTTTTCAAGAATCATTTTTTCTTTTCCTCCATGTGAAACAGGCTGGTTTGACTTGTGTACTCAGAAAACCGTTCTTCTTCCAACTGGAAATAGAACGGATCAATTTCAAATCCGATAAAATCAAGTCCAGCCTCATATGCTGCTATCCACAACCGCCAAATCAAAATAATTATCCGGGAACAGTTCCATTGCCGGCAGGCAGTCCATGTTATAGCAATGGTTCAGCTTAAACACTTCTCCCATGCCTTACTCCGCCGGGCAATCCGCCCGATACCTGAACCGCTGCTTTGCGTTGTATAATCGCTGCTGCCCAAGCTCTGCACTATATCCTGCGCGACCATTGGCATCCATCTTTCCAGTGTCACCGCGCTTCAGTTCCTTATAGATGGTGGAATAGTTGAAGCTCATCGCCCTGGCGATTCCGGCAACACTCTGTCCGGCATTGTACCGGGCTTCCAGCACCTTGCGGTCATCCTGCGTCATGTGTTTTGCCATTCCTGTTCCCTCGCTTTCCTGAAAAATGCGCAAAAAAATAACGCAAGAGAATCCGCTAAGATTTCTCTTGCGTTTTCTCTTGCGTTTATTTTACAAATTCAGCGCCTGCTTTGGGGAACAGACCGGTTTTTGCTCTTATTTATGGTATTTCATTCCTGCATTGATGGTGCAGGCACGGTAGATCTGTTCCGTGAGCACAAGGCGTGCCAGCTGGTGGGGCATGGTGATGCGGCCCATGCTGAACTTGAGGGCCGCCGCCTTTTTCACCTCATCGGACAGACCGTGGGACGAGCCGATCACAAAGGCCACGTCCCCTGCCCCGCTGTTCGCGCGGTCCGCAAGGAACTGCGCCAGCTCGTCGGAGGAGATCTGCCTGCCCTCGATGCACATGGCCACGATGACAGCGCCCTTGCGCACGTTGGACAGGATGGCCTTGCCCTCCTTGTCCAGCGCCTTTTTCACCACAGCGTCGGAAGCGTTTTTCTCTTCGATCTTCTCTTCCGGCAGTTCGATGATGCGGAAGGATGCGAAGGCGGCAAGGCGCTTCTGGTACTCCGCTACGCCCTCGGCGAAATATCTGGCATTCAGCTTGCCCACACAGATCAGGTCGATGTTTTGCATTGCAGTTTCCTCTTTTATATCGAAACGATTTAAAATTGTCTCCGCTTCGCTCTGGACGAGTTGTGGCACCCAGCGTCTGCTACGGCCCTTGAGCGGGCCTTGCATCCTGCTGGCCACGGCCCCAACAGCTCCTCCCTGCATTCCCTCTTTTGTCGCTATGCGACATCTTCCCCCGGCCGGGGGAAGTCTTTGGCCGCAGGCCGCAGTCGTCGCCGTTGCAATAACAGCGGAAATTCCCTTTTTTCGTGTTTGTCGCGGCCTGCGGGCCGCTCCAAACACATTTTCACGGGTGGGGTCGCTGCCGGAAAATGCACTTTTCCGCTGCGCGACGGCTACAAGTCGACAGCAGCAAGATGCCGTTTGCCGTTGCGGCCTTTCTTGTGAAAAGGCAAATTGGAAAAATCCGCAGATTTTTCCAATTTGCAATCATTAAAATCAACTTCCGCTAAGAATGGCAGAGCGAAGCGGAGCCATTTCGCAATAAAAAACGTTTTACAGCAGGCTCATCTGCTCGCCCTCGTCCTCGGCGCGGAGCAGCGCGCCGGTGGCGGGCAGGCTGCGCACCCGGTAGCGGTGGGGGTTCGCCAGCTCCAACGTGTCCGCCGACACCACCGAAGCGATGGTCTGGTTCTTTTTCAGAGTGACCACCGCCACGCCCTGACTGTCGCGGGTGGCCTTTGCGGCGATCTGCGCCGTGCCCACCAGCAGCATCCGGCTGGCACTGGTGCGGATGGCAAGCTCGGTTTCCTCCGGCAGGAACAGCAGCGTTGCCAGCGGTTCCTTGTCGCAGTAGGCCTTCAGCAGCTTGCGACGGTTCTGCTTGGTGGCGTAGGAGCTGAGGGGGATCTTGGCGCACCTGCCGCTGGCAAAGAAGAACAGCATAAAGCCGCTGTAATCGCCGGTGATGACCATGCTCAGCACATTTTCTCCCTCATCCATGCCCAGACGGCCCGGGATGAAAATGCCCATCTGGGCCACCTTGCCGTCCTCCAGCTCAGCCAGACGCACCTTGTACACCTGCTGCTTGTCGGTAAAGAACAGCGCCTCCACGTTGTTGCGGGTCTCTACCTGCTGGATGATCTCGTCTCCCTCTTTCAGCTTGTGGGCACCGGCGGTGCGCAGGCTCTGGGGCGGGATCTTTTTGAAGTAGCCCTCCCGGGTAAAGAACACGGTCACGGGATAATCCGGCACAGCCTCCTCCTCGGCAGAGCCGTCCTCCTCCGGCAGGTCGTACAAAATCTCGCTGCGGCGGGGCTGGCCGTATTTCTTCGCTACATCGTTCAGTTCATTGATGATGATGCGGCGAATGCGGGCGGGCTTTGCCAGCACATCGTTCAAATCGGCGATGTCCTTTTCCAACTGTTCGATCTCGCTGGTGCGCTTGAGGATGTATTCCCGGTTCAGATGGCGCAGCTTGATCTCCGCCACATAGTCCGCCTGCACCTCGTCGATGCCAAAGCCGATCATCAGGTTGGGCACCACCTCGGTCTCCTCCTCGGTGGTGCGGATAATTTTGATTGCCTTGTCGATATCCAGCAGGATGGCGGCAAGACCCTGCAGCAGGTGCAGGCGCTTTTCCTTGCCATGCAGATCATAATAGGTGCGGCGGCGCACGCATTCCACGCGGAAGGCCGTCCACTCCTTCAAAATTTCCCGCACACCCATGACCCGGGGCTGACCGGACACCAGAATGTTGAAGTTTGCGCTGAAGCTGTCCTCCAGCGGGGTGGCCTTGAACAGCTTCGCCATCAGCTTGTCGGCGTCCACGCCGCGCTTGAGGTCCAGCGTCAGCTTCAGGCCGTTCAGGTCGGTCTCGTCACGCATGTCGCTGATCTCCCTGACCTTGCCGGTCTTGACCAGCTCTGCGATCTTGTCCATGATGGCCTCCACCGTGGTGGTGGGCGGGATCTGGGTCACCTCGATCATGTTTTCGCCGGGCACCACGTTGTAGCGGGCACGCACCTTTACGCTGCCGCGGCCGTTCTCGTAAATTTCACGCATCTGCGCTTCATCGTACAGGATCTGGCCGCCGCCCACAAAGTCCGGGGCAGGCATGGTGGTGGAGATGTCGTGCTTTTCATCCTTCATCAGGGCCACGGTGGTGGCGCACAGCTCTGCCAGATTGAAGGAGCAGATGTTGCAGGCCATGCCCACCGCGATGCCCAGCGTGTTGTTGGCCAGAATGGTTGGGAAGGTGACCGGCAGCAGGGTGGGCTCGGTGGTGGTGCTGTCGTAGTTGGGCACAAAGTCCACGGTCTCCTTGTCGATATCCCGGAACAGCTCTTCGCACACGCCTTCCAGCTTTGCCTCGGTGTAACGGGCAGCAGCGCAGGACATATCGCGGCTGTAGGCCTTGCCGAAGTTGCCCTTGCTGTCCACAAAGGGCACCAGCAGGCTCTCGTTGCCGCGGCCCATGCGCACCATGGTGTCGTAGATAGCGGCATCGCCGTGGGGGTTCAGGTGCATGGTGCTGCCCACGATGTTGGCAGACTTGGTGCGTGCGCCCTTGAGCAGGCCCATCTCGTACATGGTGTACAGCAGCTTGCGGTGCGCCGGTTTGAAGCCGTCGATCTCCGGCAGCGCGCGGCTGACGATGACGCTCATGGCGTAGGGCATATAGTTGGTTTCCAGCGTGCGGGTGATGGGGTCCTCCAGCACGCTGCCCGCGTTCAGAATTTCAACGCCGTCGCCCAGCTGCGGGCGCACCGGCTTTATAGCTTTCTTGGTCGATTTTCTAGGCATCTTCTAACCTCTTGACGATTTTAAATGGGCGCCGCTCTCGCTCTGCCCATATTCAGCGGAAAATATTTTTTATTTTTGCAGCTCAGGATGGCCTGCGGGCCATCCTGAGCTGCTCTTTCACCGATGGAGCCGTTCCGGTTTTCTGCATTTTTCCCTTAAAATGCCGTGACCCGTTGGGGCCTTCTTCGTGAAAACGTGATTTGGAGCAGCCCGCAGGCTGCGACAAATCACCAAATTAAAATAACGTTACCTCTGTCATTGCCAGAGCGCAAGCGGAGGCAATTTAAAATCATCAGCTCACATCCAGATCGTCCAGATACTCTGCGCCGTGCTGGGCGATATGCTCCTTGCGGCCTGCAAGGTTATCACCCAGCAGGATGTCGAACACCTGCGCGGTCTGCACCACATCGGTAGGCATCACTTTAATAAGGCGGCGGCTTTCCGGGTTCATGGTGGTCAGCCACATCATCTCGGGGTCGTTCTCGCCCAGACCTTTGGAGCGCTGGATGGTATATTTTTTCTCCCCGATCTCTTCCAGAAAAGCGGCCTTTTCCGGTTCGGTATAGGCAAAATAGGTGCGTTCCTTCGTGGTGATCTCGTACAAAGGCGACTCGGCGATATACACATAGCCCTTCTCGATCAGGGTCGGCGTCAGGCGGTAGAGCATGGTGAGCACCAGCGTGCGGATCTGGTAGCCGTCCACGTCGGCATCGGTACAAATGACGATTTTATTGAACCGCAGGTTGTCGAGGTTGAAGGTCGCCAGCTCCTTGTTGTGCTTGCCGCCCAGCTCCACGCCGCAGCCCATCACCTTGATGAGGTCCACGATGACGTCCGACTTGAAGATGCGGGCATAGTCCGCCTTCAGGCAGTTCAGGATCTTGCCGCGGATGGGCATGATGGCCTGATATTCGCTGTCCCGGCTGGACTTGACCGCACCCATAGCGGAATCGCCCTCCACGATGTACAGCTCCCGGCGGGAGGCGTCCTTGGTGCGGCAGTCCACGAACTTCTGCACCCGGTTGGCAAGGTCGATCTGGGTGGACAGTGTTTTTTTGATGCTCTGGCGCGTTTTTTCCGCATGTTCGCGGCTTTGTTTGTTCACCAGCACCTGCTGGCAGATCTTCTGGGCCTCCTCCGGTTTTTCCAGAAAATACACTTCCAGATAGTGCTTGAGGAAGTCGGTCATGGCCTGCGAGACGAATTTGTTGGTGATGGCCTTTTTGGTCTGGTTCTCGTAGCTGGTGCGGGTGGAAAAGCTGGAGGACACATACACCAGACAGTCCTGCACGTCCTGAAAACTGATGGCGCTCTCGCCCTTTTTGTACAAATTCTTTTCCTTCAGGTACTTGTTGATCTGGTAAACAAAGGCGGTGCGCACCGCGTGCTCCGGGCTGCCGCCGTGCTCCAGCCAGGAGGAGTTGTGGTAGTATTCCAGCAGCTGCACCTTATTGGAAAAGCAGAAGGCTGCGCTCATGCGCACCTTATAGTCCGGCTGGTCCTCGCGATCCCGGCCCACAGCCTCGCTCTCGCAGCTGAACACCGGGGTCAGGGTGTCCTCCCCGGCGGTTTCGGCCACATAGTCCGCAATGCCGTGCTCATAGCACCAGCTCTCCTTCCAGGGCTTGCCGGTGGCAGGGTCTTTTTCCTTTTCGTCAGTAAAGTTGAGGGTAAGCCCTGCATTGACCACGGCCTGACGGCGCAGCACATCCTTATAGTAGCTGCCGGGCACATCGATGTCGGTGAACACCTCATCGTCCGGCTTCCAGTGGATGATGCTGCCGGTGCGGCGGCCCTTGTATTCCTCTTTGTGCAGGCCGCCCACATTTTCGCCCTTTTTAAAATCAAGGTGATAGTGGCAGCCGTCGCGGTAGATATCCGCCGTCATCCACGCAGAAGCATACTGGGTAGCGCACAGACCCAGACCGTTCAGGCCAAGGCTGAACTCATAGTTATCCTCGCCTTCGCCGTACTTGCCGCCTGCATACATCTCGCAGAACAGCAGTTCCCAGTTGTAGCGGCCTTCGCCGTTGTTCCAGTCCACAGGCATGCCGCGGCCAAAGTCCTCCACGATGACGCTGCCGTCCCTGCAGCGGGTGACGTTGATAGTGTCGCCGTGGCCGTCGCGGGCTTCATCGATGGAGTTGGAGACGATCTCAAAGATGGAGTGGGCACAGCCCTCCACGCCGTCCGAACCAAAGATAACAGCCGGGCGCTTGCGCACACGGTCGGCACCTTTCAGAGAAGTGATGCTCTCGTTGCCATATTCCTGTTTTTTTGCCATGCTGCTCCTCCCGGCCCCGCTCTCTTTTAAAAAACGGAGCCGTCTTGCTTCAAATCAAAACGCCTTTGCTCTTTTTGCTTATATATAAGTATACGCAAGAGTAAAGAGCAAAAGCGCCTGTGTTCTTTTTCTATTATTAAACCATAGGTTGTTAATCTTGTCAAATGTTCTTTGCGCATCCTTTTGATCTCCTTTCTGTTCAAAAAAGTCGTTCTTATTTTGTGCGATAAAGCGACCAAAATCAAGAAAGTTTTAATTTTCTTGAAAAAATTTGAATTTACCCCTTTACAAAATCGAAATTTCAGGTATAATAATCATCGTCCGGTGCGCCTCTGTAGCTCAGTCGGTAGAGCAGGGGACTGAAAATCCCCGTGTCATTGGTTCGATTCCGATCGGAGGCACCAGTCAAGGAAACCCAGCAGGGTTTCCGAATATGCGGCCGTAGCTCATCTGGTAGAGCGCCACCTTGCCAAGGTGGAGGTAGCGAGTTCGAGCCTCGTCGGCCGCTCCATAACGGAGCAGCAAAAGTTGCTCCAATATGGCCCGGTAGCTCAGTTGGTTAGAGCACCAGCCTGTCACGCTGGGGGTCGTCGGTTCGAGCCCGATCCGGGTCGCCACCAAGAAAGCGCAAGCTTTCACCTACTTTGAAACTTGTTTTCAGGGCATCAGAAATGATGGGTGCAAGGTAAAATGCACCGAATATGCGGCCGTAGCTCATCTGGTAGAGCGCCACCTTGCCAAGGTGGAGGTAGCGAGTTCGAGCCTCGTCGGCCGCTCCAATGGAGTGGTATTCATCACTCCCTATATGGTGACGTGGCCAAGTGGTAAGGCAAGGGTCTGCAAAACCCTCATCCACCAGTTCAAATCTGGTCGTCACCTCCAAAAGATTCCCGGAAGCTTCGGCTTCCGGGATTTTTTGTTTTGCGCTGTCCCTGCCGGGGGCAAGGCCTGTGACTGTTCACCCCCCCTGTGTATCATAGGGATTTTTGAACAGTAGCCCTTGCCGGGGAGTGGGACGATTTAAAATGTGCTCCGCTGCGCTCTGCACATATTCAGCGGAATGATTATTTTTATTTCGCGTTTGTCGCGCTCTGCGGAGCGCTCCAAACGCTATTTTCACAGAAGGGCTGCAATGATTAAAAGTGCGGTCTGAATTGCAAATGCCGTTTTCCTCCACGACCCCTCCCGTGAAAAGGGGATTCAGAAAAGCCCGCAGGCTTTTCTGAATCCCGAATAAAAAAACTAATTCCGCTATTTATGCGCAGAGCGCACGCGGCGCGCATTCCAAACCGTTCTCTCAGAACCGCAGCCGCATCTGATACCACACCACCCCGCCGTGGGTAGAGCCGGAAACGCCCTCGTTCACAAAGCCGAACTTGGCGTAATAGTGCAAAAGCTTTTCCTTGCAGGTCAGCACCAGCCCCCTGCGCCCCTGTGCGCGGGCATCTGCAATGGCCCGCTGCAGCAGCAGCCCGGCGTAGCCTTGGCAGCGGCAGCGCGGGAGGGTGTTCACCCCAAAGATCATCTGCCATGCGCCGTTTTCATCATGCAGGGCGGCATCTGCGTACATCGCATCGGTCAGGTCGGGCGTGTCGGTGCAAAAGCCGTCCACAAAGGCCGCCAGCTGCCCATCCTCAAACAGCAGCCAGAAGTGGTTTGCATAGTGTGCCAGCCGCCCGGCAAATTCCTCTGCCGTGGCAGCCTCCGCTGCCGGAAAACAGGCCGCCTCCACGGCGGCAATGGCAGGCAGGTCATCCATAGTCGCGTTGCGGATCTCCATGGTATTTCCCCTTTTCTTTTTTCTATTCAGTGTACCACAGCCGCCGCGCAAAGGCAAAGTGTTTGCATCTGTTCCCTGTCCGTGCTACAATGGCTATACTGCTATAGAAAGGAGCTGACGCCATGCCCACCGAAAACCATACCACCCTTACCCCGGATACGCCGGTGCGCTACCTGAAGGGCGTCGGCCCCAAGACCGCCGAGCGGTTCGAGAAGCTGGGCATCGTGACGCTGGCCGACCTGCTATGCCACTACCCCCGCAGATATATCGACTTCACGAAGCCCTACTCCATCGCAGAGGCCCCCGCCGATGTGGAATGCGTGGTAAAGGCTGAGGTGTTTGCTAAGCCCGGCGGGCGCATCCTGCCGGGCGGGCGGCGGATGGAGCGCATCACCGCCGGGGACGATGTGTCCAGTCTGGAGATCACATGGTTCAATAATCCCTATGCCGCCCAGAAGCTGCAGCTGGGGCAGGAATACTATTTTCAGGGCATCGTTACCGGCGGGATGCTGCGCCGCCAGATGGTCAACCCGCAGGTGCGCACAGCCGAGCAGATCAAAGTTTCTCCCTTTGAAGCCGTCTATCCCCAGACTGAGGGCCTGACCAGCAATGCCATTGCCAAATGTGTGCGTCAGCTTCTGCCCCACGCAGAGCTGCTGCCCGACCCGCTGCCGCCGGAAATGCTGGCAAAATACCGTCTGCTCTCCAAGGCAGATGCCGTGCGGGCCATCCACTGCCCTGCCACGGAAGAACAGGCCTATGCCGCCCGGCGGCGGCTCATTTACGAAGAGCTGCTGGTGCTGCAGCTGGGCATTGGCCGGATGAAAAACCGGGGTGCCGTTGCCACCGGTGCCCCCATGCAGCTTGCCGACCCATCCCCATTCTGGGCCAGTCTGCCCTTCTCCCCCACCGGTGCCCAGCGCCGGGCCGTGAGCGAGATTCTGGCCGACATGGCGGGCCAGACCTCCATGAACCGCCTTTTGC
Source organism: Faecalibacterium sp. 7 (assembly GCF_049562865.1). NCBI lineage: Bacteria > Bacillati > Bacillota > Clostridia > Eubacteriales > Oscillospiraceae > Faecalibacterium > Faecalibacterium sp. 7. Next base: position 93,133 of record NZ_CP186911.1, read on the forward strand.
AGGGCGATGTGGGCAGCGGCAAAACGCTGGTGGCGGCTGCCGCCATCTGGGCGTGCATCCGGGCGGGGTATCAGGCCGCGCTGCTGGCCCCCACCGAAATTTTAGCCGCCCAGCACGCCGAGGGCCTGAACCGGATGCTTGCCCCCTTCGGGATGCGGGTAGCCCTGCTGACCGGCGGCATGAAGGCCGCTGCACGACGCACCACGCTTGCCGCCATCCGGAACGACGAAGCCGACCTTGTGGTGGGCACCCACGCCATCCTCAGCGAGGGCGTTGAATTTGCCCGGCTGGGCCTTGCCGTGATCGACGAGCAGCACCGCTTTGGGGTGCGGCAGCGCGGGATGCTGGCCGAAAAAGCCGCGAACCCGCATCTGCTGGTGATGAGCGCCACTCCCATCCCCCGCACGCTGGGCCTGCTCATCTACGGCGACCTGGACATCTCCATTCTGGACGAGCTGCCCCCCGGGCGCACCCCGGTCAAGACCCGGTGCATCACCGGCAAAAAGCGGCGTGACCTCTATCATTTTCTCGATCAGGAGATCGGCAGAGGGCGGCAGGTGTATCTGGTCTGCCCCGCCATTGAGGATGTGCCGGACGGCGGGCTGAATGCCGTCAAGAGCTACTACGAGGACATTGCCAAGGCCCTGTTGCCGGACCGCCGGGTGGGACTGATGCACGGCAAGCTGAAGCCCAAGGAGAAGGCCGCCGTCATGGAGGACTTCAAGGCCGGGCGTCTGGACGCGCTGGTGTCCACCACCGTCATTGAGGTGGGCGTGGATGTGCCAAATGCCAGCGTAATGGTGATCGAAAACGCAGAGCGCTACGGCCTGAGCGCTCTGCACCAGCTGCGCGGCCGCGTGGGACGCGGCGCTGCGGAAAGCTGGTGCTTCCTTGTCAGCGACAACCAAAGCGAAAATGTACAAAAACGGCTGAAATTTTTGTGCAGCACCACGGACGGCTTTGCGGTGGCGCAGTACGATCTGGAGACCCGCGGCCCCGGCGACTTTTTCGGCAGCCGCCAGCACGGCCTGCCCACCCTGCAGATCGCCGACCTGATGAACGACACCCGCACCCTTCACGCCGCCCAGAGCGAGGCCGCCGCCATGCTGGCAGAAGACCCTCTGCTGGAAGCACCGGAGCACGCGCTGCTGGAACAGCAGGTGCAGCAGATGTTCGAGAAAGCCGGAGCCATGAACTGATCCGGAGTTTTTTGCGCACAAACAGCAGCAAATGCAAAAGCCGTTGCACGGCTGGTGCAGCGGCCCCTGTTATCGAACGGAACGCTTTGCGTGCCGTTCGCCCATGCTTATCACATCGCAGAACACGCAGCGGCTTTTGGTGGAAAGCTGGGTATCCTTATGATAGCAGCCAAAAAACCACTTGTCGTAGGTCAGCTTCAACAAAATTTTATCCAGAAAACTGTGCAGCTGGTTGTTCTCGCCGCTGGCAAGGGCGGTAAAATCCAAAAATCTGCTTGGCGCATCGTGGGTCAGCACATAATCCACTTTGTAATCGCAGGCTGCAAGGTTCTCCTCACAGAAGGCGTATTCCTCATCCGAGGGCATTTCTTCCTTCCACCAGTTCACGCCGGGTTCCCGGTCCTCCCGGTCCTGACTTTCCGCACCGCCAAAGCACAGATACTTTTTTCCTTCCAGTTCCAGCACGCTGCCGCGGCACACATGGTACACATTGCCGCCCAGTGCCTGCACCTTCCCGCCAAAACGTTCCTCGGTGGGATACTGCTTCAAAAGATCATAGTTTTCGTGGCTGCCGTCCAGAAACAGCAGGGTATACGGGCGCTTGCGCAGCCAATCCAGCTTTTTCTGTTCCTCCCTGCTGCCGTCCCACACAAAACCGAAATCCCCCAGCACCACCACGGTGTCCCGTTTGCCCAGCCAGCGCAGCTTGCCGTGTTTGAAGCGGTCGATGTCGCCGTGGGTGTCCCCTGTCAGATATACCATTCCTGTCCTCCCTGACCGGATGTGAAATCGGCACAATAAGCCTTGTCACACCCCGCTAAACCTGTTATTATAAAGAATACAGCCTTCCGCTGTGATCTCGTTCTTACCCGGCGCACTGCGCTTGTGCCGTGCTGCCTGTTGTTTTATATTATCGCTTTTTAAAGGAATTGTCCACATGAAACGTATTTTTGCACTGGTTTTGTCGTTCGCTGTCCTGTTCAGCTGCCTGCTTTTGCCTGCCGGCGCCATGTTCGACCCCACCCCGGTCTATCAGGTGCAGGCGCAGAGCGCCTACATCGTCAACACTGACACCAACATCATCGTCTACGATAAGGACAGCGCAAAGCAGGTACCGGCCGGCGGCCTGACCAAGTATATGACCGTTGCCCTGCTGCTGACCAACTACGCCGACCATCTGGACGACACCTTCCAGATGCCGTTCGCCATTTCGGATTATGTATACAACACCAACAACGCCGACATGCGTTCCAACGAGACCTTCACTTACCGGGAAGCTGTCTACGCCATGCTGACCCGCAACGCCAACGAAGCCGCCATGGGTCTGGCCTACACCCTTTCCGGCGGCGATCTGGCCGGTTGGGTGAGCCAGATGAACACCCTGTCCCAGCGCATCGGCACCACCGGCAGCACCTGGACCGATGCCTGCGGCATCGACAGCGGCAATGTGACCTGCGCCGTGGATATGTACCTGATCCTGCGCTACCTGATGAGCTTCGATGCCTTTGCCGAGATCTCCGGTGCCCCCACCTTTACGATGCCCGCCAAGGAAAAGCACCGGTCCTCCTCTATTCTGGTCAGCCAGAACGCCGCGCTGAGCAAATCCAGCGGCGGCAAATACTACCGCAGCGCCATGCAGGGCGGCATGTGCGATGTGACCGCCTTTAAAAACGACAGCGGCCGCCAAAGCTATGTTTCATGGGCCAACAAGGACGGTGCCACCTATATTTTCTGCGTGATGCAGAGCCCCGACACCTGCGACGATTTCGGCTACGCCAACCGCCGCCCCGCCCTGTGCGAGACCGTGAAGCTGATGGACTGGGTGTTCGACAGCTTTTCCATTCAGGCCGCGCTGGACACCGACCTTACGCTGGCCGAGATCCCGGTGAAGTATTCCTCCGACACCAGCTCCCTGCAGCTGTACCCCGCCGACAGCATGATGACCCTGCTGCCCTCCACCGGCGACGGCAGCGTGACCCAGAAATATTTTCACCTGCCGGATGCGGTCAGTGCGCCCATCCAGCAGGGCGATGTGGTGGGCACCGTGGAACTGAAGCTGGCCGGTGAGACCATCGGCGTGGTGGACCTGATCGCCGGGCAGGATGTCAGCCTGAACCCGCTGCTGTTCACGGTGGCCCGGTTCCGGGAGTTCCTTGGCAGTCTGTATCTCAAAGTTGTGATAACGCTAAGTATTATCTCTGCCGTAATCTACTTTTTATGGACGTTCCTGAACGGCTGGAACCGCCGCAAGCCCACCAGAAAGATCCACCGCCGCTGAGTTTTGCACCGTCCAGCCGCACTTTGTGGAAAAAGTGACGCAAAAAGCCCCGCCAGCCTTTTCAGGATGACGGGGCTTTTGGTTGCGCCAGCAGGAGTCGAACCTACGATGGGGGAGTCAAAGTCCCCTGCCTTACCGCTTGGCGATGGCGCATCGTGCAAGATATTATACCATATTCTTTGTTTTTCCACAAGGGGAAGGCTCCACTTTTCCGCTTTTGCGGCCATCCTCCGCAGCCTTTTGTGCTGCTTGATTTGTAAAAAAGCGGTTTTTTTCATTCCTGCAGCAAAATCCGCCCGATTTGTTGCGCTTTTGTTGCACTCTGTGTGGTAAAAATAAATCTGAATAAACCTCCTCATCCCGGCTTTTTCGTCTGCTGCCCTGCGGCGGGGGACACGAGGTCTGTTCTGGTGTTTCCGCAGTCGGCTGCACCATCCCCCAACTCGTCAGGAAAGTGAGGAGTCCTATGAAAAAGATCCTGAAAATGCTGGTTCTCGGCCTGCTCAGTGCGGCGCTGCTGTGTTGTGCACTGCCCTCCGCCTTTGCTGCAGAGCAAAAGGACGCACAGATCTACACCATTGGTCTGGATGCCATGGGCGGCACCAGCTCTGTTGTGGCCGTTACCACCAACCTGAACGGCAAGCTCAGCGCTCTGCCCGCCCAGCCCACGCTGGACGGCTACACCTTTGATGGCTGGTACACCGAGACGGTGGGCGGCACAAAGGTCACCACTTCAACGGTGTTCACGGGGGATACCACCGTGTATGCCCACTGGACCGTCAAGAGCACCGCCGCTTCCAGCAGCACCAGCACCTCCAAGCCCGCTCAGCCCGAGCAGACGGAACAGGATGACGGCATGACCCTGAGCATCCTTACTGTTGCCGGTGCCCTGCTCACCACGCTGGCCGTGGCTGCCTTTATGTAACGACCTGTTTTCGCCTTACACTTCATCAAACCATCAATCGAAAGGAAGATCCCCCATGTCTGTTATGAAACTGCCTGCTAATTACGCCGTCATCAATGAAGAGGAAATGGTCTATCTGGACGGCGGTGCCAGCGACCTGTACAACGACTTCCTGAATGTGGGCAAGGTGTTCAACGCCATCGCCCGCATCTTCTCGGGTGCAAGCTCCATCATCAACAACGTCAACGTGATCTATCAGTCCTTCCTGACCCTGAGCGACCTGCTGAAGGGCTTCTGAGCGCATCCCGCGTTTTCTGTAATTTTCAAGAACTGTTCTCATTTAGGGGGACAGTTCTTTTTGTTTTCATCCATTCTTTCAATCTTCCGCAGCGGCACTCCATTTATTGGAAAATATTTTTTATGATTTTTGCAGAAAGATGCATAAAGCAGCCTTTTTGTTACGCTTTTGTTGCAGTTTCTGTGATAATATTGTTACACATTCGTGTCAGTGTTGTTGCACATCGTATGCTATCCTATAGATTATGCGTTTGACTTTTAAATATACGCAGTCCGGTGGAAAGACGGTATCTCAAAGCCGCCATTTTCACAACGGAAAATTTGTGTTTGATAACTTTTTTCCGGTCGCTCAGACCATCTTTTGCGGAGAAACAGACCATTATGCCAGACCGTGAACTGCGGCGGATGCGCCGCGCCGAATTAGTCGAGATCATTCTGGCTCTCAAGCAGACCGAGGACAGGCTCCGGGCAGAGAACGCTGCCCTGTCTGCCCAGCTGCAGGAGCGTCAGATCCATATTGAAAACGCCGGTTCCATTGCGCAGGCCGCGCTGGAGCTGAACAAGGTGTTTGAAGCCGCACAGGCCGCTGCGGACGAGTACGTTGCATCGGTGCGCGCCGCAAACAAAAACACCGATGCCGCCGCCAATGCCCTGCGGGCACAGGCTGAGGCCGAGGCGGAGCAGATCCTTGCGCAGGCCCAGACCGAAGCCGCGAACCTGAAGGCCCGCACCCAGAAAGAGTGTGACGAGCAGGCAGAGGCTGCGGCGCGCAGCCGTGCCCAGACCGAGGCCGACTGCAAGGCCATGCTTGCGCGGACCCAGCAGGAGAATCCGGCAGCGCTGGGCCGCCTTTGACCGCCGCGCCAGTGAGCTGCTGGACGGCTACCACAGCACGGAGTTCCTGCCGGAGGAGCGTGCCGACAAATGCGACAAATGAAAGAACAAAAGATCAAGTTCACGCCCATCCCCTCCACCGCCGAGGTAAAGGCAGAGTGTGACCGGCTGGCTTACCGCCGCCGCTACCTCCGCGTGCTGCGCAGCACGGTGTATGCCCTGCTGGTGGTTGCAGCCATTGCGGTGCTGTTGGCCACCCTGTTTTTGCCGGTGCTTCAGGTCTCCGGCGACAGCATGAACCCCACCCTGCAGGACAAGGACATCATTCTGCTGGTCAAGACCGGCGACATGAAAACCGGCGACCTGTGCGGTTTTTACTGGCAGAACAAGCTTCTGCTCAAGCGTGTCATCGGCCTGCCGGGCGATGTGATCACGCTGGATGAGGACGGCGTTGTTACCGTGAACGGTCAGACGCTGGATGAGCCATACGTGGACGAGCTGGCCTTGGGGGAATGCGACATCAAGTTCCCCTATCAGGTGCCGGAAAACCGCTATTTTGTGCTGGGCGACCATCGGGCCACCTCCATCGACAGCCGCAGCAGTGTGATCGGCACGGTGGAAAAAAGCCAGATCGTGGGCAAAGTCTTTCTGAGGGTCTGGCCCTTGTCCGGTTTTTCGCTGATGTCCTAGTTCCGGCGGGGCGTTATTATTTTGTATCAGCAGGCGGCGCAGCTTTAACGCTTACCGCTCTGATGTGTTTGGTCTGCAGAGTGTGCAGATGCAGAAGGCAGGGCTGCCCCCTTCTTACGCAGCGGCAAGGTCATTCCTGCGCTGTATGCGGACCCGATATAGGAATCAAAAGCAAAATTTGAGAGGAGTTTTTACAAACGATGAAGAAGACGTTCAAAAAACTCATGGCGGCTCTGCTGGCTGTTGCCCTGCTATGCGCCATGGCGGTGCCTGCGTTTGCGGCAGAGGATGCATCCGGCACCAGCAGCAGCAACGGTTCTATTACGATCAATAATGCTCGTGCTAATGCAGTTTACAAAGCATACAAGATGTTTGACGTCATCAGTTCCAAAACTGAAAATGGCGAGACCACCTATGTCTATAAAGTGGATTCCGCTTGGGAAACCTTCTTTAAGACCGGCGCTGGAAAAGATTACATTACTGTAGACGCTCATGGTCAGCCTAATTGGAACACAAATAAAAATTCTACTAACAAGTCGGATGATTTGGAATCCTTCGCAGAAGCTGCTCTGAGCTATGCATCGACTAGCAATATCTCTGTCACCGGCACTGGTAGAACTTCTGGTACCGATGGCTCTGAAGTCGTTGTCACGATCAATAATCTGCCTTTAGGCTACTATGTCATCGACACTTCTGTGGGTGCTCTGTGCAGCTTGGGTACTGTTGGTGATAATAACGCTACCATTGAGGAAAAGAACGCTATTCCTACTATCAATAAGACGATTGATACTGATAAAACCACCAACGATGCCGCTATTGGCGACACCGTGAACTATACTGTTACCATTCACGCGAAGAAGGGTGCCACCAATTACGAGCTGGTCGATACCATGACTAAGGGCCTGACCTTCAAGCAGAATTCTTTAACTGTGAAAGTGAACGGTGTTGCTATCGATTCTTCTAACTATGATTTGACTGTTGATAGCGCCGCATCTGACGGTAGTGTTACATTCCATGTTAAGTTTAAACAGACCTATTTGGATACTCTGACAAGTGATACGACTATCGTTGTCTCTTATCAGGCTGAGGTGAACAAGGATGCTTTGATCTACAACAGTGCCAACACCAATACCGCTAAGCTGAAGTATGGCAACACATCTACCGTTGAGTCTCAGACCACAACCTACAGCTATAAGTTCGATTTGGTCAAGACTGACAGCACCAATAAACTGCTGACTGGCGCAAAGTTCGTTCTCCATAAAACCGAGACCGGTTCCAATGATTTGGTATCTTTTATTAAGGTAAGCGCTAACAATTATCGTGTTGCAGATTCTACTGAACTTGACAGTGCAACCACCGAAATCGTTGTTGAGGACAAGGGAGCTGTTACTATTTCCGGTCTGAATAAGGTCAGCTACTGGTTGGAAGAGACTAAGGCTCCTGATGGCTACAATCTGTTGCTCGATCGTCAGAAAGTTGATATGACTCAGAGTTCCAATTATACTGCTATAGTTACCGGTGATACCTACACGAAGGACGGCGTGCAGGTCATCAACAACGCCGGTGCTACCCTGCCCTCCACCGGCGGCATGGGCACCACCCTGTTCTACGTCATCGGCGGCGGCCTGATGGTGGCAGCAGTGGTCCTGCTGGTCACCAAGAAGCGCATGGAGAACAAGTAATTCTTCTCCCCGGAAAAATCCTATAGCAACAGGAGATGCGGAGGTCTTGCGGCCTCCGCATCCTTTCCTTAATCTTATAACGTTAGGGAGCAGCCCATGAAAAAGAACAAAAGCACCATCATCCTGATCCTCGTCTTTTTCGTGGGTCTATCCGTGATGTTATACCCCACCATCAGCGACTACGTCAACCAGCTGCACCAGACCCGTGCTGTGGCCAACTACGCCGCCGATGTGGATAAGCTGTCGGATGCGGATTACACCGCCTATTTTGAAGCGGCCGATGCCTTCAATGCGCAGATCGCCGCAGATCCGGATGCCCTGTATTTTCCGGACCGGTTCCCGTCCTACGAGAGCACGCTGGACGTGACCGGAACCGGCATCATGGGCTACATCACCATTGAAAAGATCGGCGTGGAGCTGCCCATTTACCACGGCACCAGCGATGCCGTGCTGCAGGTGGCCGCCGGTCATCTGGAAGGCACCAGCCTGCCGGTGGGCGGTGCCAGCACCCACGCAGTCATTTCGGCCCACCGGGGCCTGCCCAGCGCCAAGCTGTTCACCAATCTGGATCAGCTGGAGGTAGGCGACACCTTCACCATCACGGTGCTGGACCGGACCCTCACCTACGAGGTGGACAACATTTCCATCGTCCTGCCCACCGAGACCGACAGCCTGAAGGTGTCGGAGGGCAAGGACTACATCACCCTGATGACCTGCACGCCCTACGGCATCAACACCCACCGGCTGCTGGTGCGGGGACGCCGCATCACCACACCGGACAAGCTCAAGCACATCCGTGTGACCTCCGACGCCATCAAGATCGAGCCCATCCTCACCGCGCCCATCATGGCGCTGCCCCTGCTTCTGGTGCTGCTGTTCTGGCTGCTGTTCGCTCCCCGCAAACGCAGCTCCGCAAAGGACGAAACGCACAAAACGCAATGAGCAGCCGCTTTTATCCGCGGCTTTGTACGGAATAAGATCTCCAACAAAAAAGCATCTGCAGCCGTAATGACTGCAGATGCTTTTTTTGCCTGTTCAGCGGTCCTCCCGGAGGGAGAGCCGGTTTTGTTTACTGCTGTGCCTGCTGCTCGGCGCGCTTGGCTTCCAGCGCCAGAATGGCGTCGCGGCGGCTCAGGTTGATGCGGCCCTGCTGGTCGATGTCGGTCACCTTGACCACGATGGCATCACCCACGGCCACAACATCCTCCACGCGCTCCACACGCTTGGTGTCCAGCTTGGAGATGTGCACCAGACCTTCCTTGCCCGGTGCGATCTCCACGAAGGCACCAAAGTTCATCAGGCGGGTCACCTTGCCCTTGTAGATGGCACCGATCTCGGGGTCCTCCACAATGGTCTTGATGGTAAAGATGGCGCGCTTTGCGTCCTCCTGATCCACGGCAGAGACGAACACATGGCCGTCCTCCTGCACATCGATCTTGCAGTTGCAGGTGGCGCAGATGTCCTGAATGACCTTGCCGCCCTTGCCGATGACGTCCTTGATCTTATCGGTGGGGATCATCATGCTGAACATCTTGGGTGCGTAGCGGCTCAGCTCGTGGCGAGGCTCTGCGATCACCGGCTTGATGATCTCGTCCAGAATATACAGGCGGCCCTTGCGGCACTTCTCGAAGGCCTCGGCAATGATGTCGTAGGTCAGGCCGTCGATCTTGATGTCCATCTGGATGGCGGTGATGCCCTTGCGGGTGCCGCCCACCTTGAAGTCCATATCGCCGTGGAAGTCCTCCACGCCCTGAATGTCCAGCATGGTCATCCAGCGGTCGCCCTCGGTGATCAGGCCGCAGGAAATGCCGGCAACGGGTGCCTTGATGGGCACGCCTGCGTCCATCAGTGCCAGCGTAGAGCCGCAGATGGATGCCTGAGAGGTGGAGCCGTTGGAAGAGAGCACTTCAGACACGCAGCGGATGGTGTAGGGGAACTCTTCCAGCGAGGGCAGCACCGGCACCAGAGCACGCTCTGCCAGTGCGCCGTGGCCGATCTCGCGGCGGCCGGGGCTGCGCGGTGCGCGGGCCTCGCCCACAGAGTACGGCGGGAAGTTGTAGTGATGGATATAGCGCTTGGTCTGCTCGTCGGTCAGATCGTCCATCAGCTGGTTGTCCTTGGTGCCGCCCAGAGTGCAGGTGGTCAGCACCTGGGTCTGGCCGCGGGTGAACATGCCGGAGCCGTGCACGCGGGGCAGGATGCCCACCTCGGCAGCCAGCGGGCGGATCTCGTTGATGCCGCGGCCATCCACGCGCTTACCCTCATCCAGCAGCCAGCGGCGCACCACGAACTTCTGCATCTTGTAGCTCACGAGGTCGAGGTCAGCGGCGGTCAGGTCGGGGTATTCCTCGGCGATGCGGTCCATGATGGGCAGCAGGGCGGCGTCACGCACGTTTTTGTCGTCGGTGTCCATGGCGGCCTTGAAGTCGTCCAGATACTTGTTCTGGATAGCGTGGAACACGTCCATATCCAGACCCACCACCTGAAAATCGATCTTCGGCTTGCCGCGCTCGGCCACGATCTTGTTGATGAACTCGATGATCTTTTTGATCTCCACGTGAGCGGCCTTGATGGCGTTCAGCATGGTGTCCTCGTCCACCTCGTTGGCACCGGCTTCGATCATCACGATCTTGTCCATGGTGGCGGCAACGGTCAGGGCCAGATCGCTCACCTTGCGCTGTTCCTGCGTGGGGTTCAGCACGATCTCGCCGTCCACCAGACCCACCTGCACGCCGCCGATGGGGCCGTTCCACGGGATGTCGGACACAGCAGTGACCAGAGAGGCACCGATCATACCGGCGATCTCGGGGCTGCAGTCCGGGTCAAGGCTCATCACGGTCATGGTGATGCACACGTCGTTGCGCATTTCCTTGGGGAACAGCGGGCGCATGGGGCGGTCCACCACGCGGCTGGTCAGGATGGCGCGCTCGCCGGGGCGGCCCTCGCGGCGCATAAAGCTGCCGGGGATGCGGCCTGCGGCGTAGAGCTTTTCCTCATACTCCACGTTCAGGGGGAAGAAATCCACGCCCTCGCGGGGCTTGGGGCTCATGACCACGTTGCACATGACGCAGGTCTCGCCGTAGCGGATCAGTGCACTGGCGTTGGACAGGCCGCACATCTTGCCCATTTCTACCTTGAACGGGCGGCCGGCCAGCATGGTTTCGTAGACCTTGAAGTTTTCAAAGGTCTCTTTGCGGGAACCAAATTCAATTGCCATTGTTTTTGCCTCCTTGTTTTTGCGGATCTTTTATTCTCCAAAGGCTGCGGCACGCGCATCATAGCAATAAATCCAGCGTCCCTGCCTGCAGGCACAGGCGCTCGATTTACTGCTGCAACACGCTGCCGCCGCCATTTGTACAGAAAATATAAAAAGCAAAAGGCAGGCACCTTTGCGGTACCTGCCCTCTGTTTAAATTACTTACGCAGACCCAGAGTTGCGATCAGAGCACGGTAACGCTCGATGTCCTTCTTCTGGAGATAAGCCAGCAGATTGCGGCGGCGGCCAACCATCTTCATCAGGCCGCGGCGGCTGTGGTGATCGTTCGGGTTCTTCTTCAGGTGCTCGTTCAGCTCGTTGATGTGAGCGGTCAGCAGAGCGACCTGGACTTCGGGAGAGCCAGTGTCCTTCTCGGTCAGAGCGACTTTGGCCATAACTTCCTGCTTGTTCATAGTAACATACCTCTTTATAAAATTTTATGTGCCAATGGAACAGCGGCGGGAAACGGCATTCCCAAAAGCGGGCATACTCCCAGCCCCGTACCACGGTAACAGATACAGTATACCAGAACCCTGTGCAAAATGCAAGGATATTTTTTGCATCCTGCCTTTATTTTTTTACGTACTGGTGCCAATACAGCTGCACCTCCGGCAGTTTTTTCCTGCGCAGCAGAAATGCGGTGGGGATCAGGTACAGCAGCACCGACAGAAGCATGGAGGCATCGTAGCCGCTCACGGCTTCGGCCACCGTGGTGGTGCCGTACAGCCCGCCGATGAGCATGGAGGAGATATCCATTGCGCCGTGCAGGAACACCGTCACCCAGAGGTTGCCGGTGCGGAAGTAGACTGCGGCAAACAGCGTGCCCAGCGAAGCCGCAAACACGCACTGCATCAGCACGCCAAAGGGTGCCGAGCCCAGAATATTGGTCAGGTGCGCCGCACCAAACAGCACGCCGGACAGCAGGCAGGCCTTCCACACACCGGCACGGCTGGTGCCGAAGTGTTCCAGCAGGGCCTGGGCGATGACGCCCCGGAAGATGAACTCTTCCGCCACGCCCACCATGGCCATGTTGGCCAGAAAGGTGCAGATGCGCACAGCGGGCTGCAGCATGCCATTCTCCGGCCGGCCCAGCAGCAGCGAACCAAAGGTGTTGTAGCCGATGAACACCAGCGGGTACATGCCCACCAGCAGACCGTTGAAAAAGCCGCTGCCGCGGCGGCGCAGCAGCCCGGCACGGTCTGTCCGCACCAGAAACAGCACCGCCACCAATGCGCCCACCAGCTCCTGCAGGGTGCTGTAGAGGTATGTATCCAGTGCAGAAAAATCTGCCCGGAGCAGCACCAGCACAATGGTAAAGATCAGGTCGGTGACAAACAGGCTTGCCAGAAAGACCACTTCGGCCAGAACACAGAATACGATCGGGTGCGCAGTGCGCAGTCGTTTGAGCATGAGGTACCCTCCTGAAATGTTGATAGCTCTATTCTAACACACTTTGCCGCAAAACGATATAGCCAACACAAAAAAGCAAGTGCCCCGCATCTCCATCAAAAATTTCCGGTCTTTGATGAAAAGCGCTGCACTTGCTTTGATGTCAGAACAGCAGTTTCAGAACGCCGCATTTTGCAGCAGCCCCATATGAGGGGGCTTTTCTATACCGTCTGTTACTTATTCTTATACATATCCTGATAGTAGTTCTGGTAATCGCCGCTGGTGACGTGGTCCATCCACTCCTGATGGTTCAGGTACCAGTCGATGGTGAGCACGATGCCCTTCTCGAAGGGGGTCTCGGGGTACCAGCCCAGATCGTTCTTGATCTTGGTGGGGTCGATGCCGTAGCGGCGGTCGTGGCCCAGACGGTCGGCCACATGCTTGATGAGTAGTTCGCTGATGCCCTCGTCCTGCAGACGGTCGTGCAGCTGGTTGATGATGGTCTTGATGATGAAGATGTTGGGGCGCTCGTTGTGGCCGCCCACGTTGTACACCTCACCGATCTTGCCGCCGTTGGCCACCATGTCGATGGCCTTGCAGTGATCCTCCACATACAGCCAGTCGCGGATCTGCATACCGTCGCCGTAGACGGGCAGCTGCTTGTGGTGCTTGACGTTGTTGATCATCAGGGGGATCAGCTTCTCCGGGAACTGGTAGGGGCCGTAGTTGTTGGAGCAGCGGGTGATGTTCACCGGCATACCGTAGGTATCGTGGAACGCCATAACGAACATATCGGCGCTGGCCTTGGAAGAAGAATAGGGGCTGTGGGGGCACAGCGGAGTGGTCTCCATAAAGAAGCCGTCCGCACCCAGAGCGCCGTACACCTCATCGGTGGACACCTGCAGGTACTTCTTGCCCTCTTTCCAGGTCTTGGCGTCGGCGTCGTACCATGCTTCCTTGGCACGCTGCAGCAGGTTGACGGTGCCCATCACGTTGCTCTGCACAAAGATCTCGGGGTTCTTGATGGAGCGGTCCACATGGCTCTCGGCGGCAAAGTTGATGACGTAATCGAAATCATACTTCTGGAACAGGCTTTCCACCAGCTCCTTGTCGCAGATATCGCCCTGCACGAACACATGGCGGGGGTCGCCCTCCACGTCCTTCAGGTTTTCCAGATTGCCGGCGTAGGTCAGCTTATCCAGATTGACCAGCAGGATCTCCGGGTACTTTTTGAGCATATAATGCACAAAGTTGGAACCAATAAAACCGGCGCAGCCGGTGATCAGATAGGTTTTCATAAATCAAGTTTCCTCTATATCGTTTGTATCCGCCGCAGCTTGCGCACTGGCGGTGTTGTTGTCTCTGGCTTCTTCTGCATGATAGTGCTTTGCAATCACGCATAACTCTCGGTTCATGGTATTGATCGTCCTGCTCATTGCTTTGGTATATTCTGCCAGACCGCTGCTCATGTTGCTCAGTTCTTCGTGGGTGGCTCTGGTATACTCCACCAGCTCTGCAAAAGCGTACATCGCCCATGCAAGGAACATCTGCAACATCCAGAGCACCACAGCAGCTACCAACCCCAGCACAATGGCTGCAAAGAAACTGAAGTATTTCAGCCCCTCATAAACATAGCCGTACAGCATGACCGAAAGCACAAACGCCAGCACACACTGCACCTTTGCAAGGAGCTTCAGGGCCTTAACAGGTCTGCTAAAAATCGCATCCAACATGATACATCATCAGTCTTTCATGCCGTTGTCGCCGTCCCAGTGGGTGAAGAAGCAGGCCAGAGCATCCTTCCAGTCGCGCACGTCGTTGCCCACGGTGCAGCGCAGCATCCGGTTGTCCAGTGCGCTCCACTTGGGGCGGTCGGCACTTTCCGGGTGCTTTGCCTTGTATTCCTCGCTGGTGCAGGGAGCCACAGCAGCATCCACGCCGGACAGACGGATGATCTCGGAAGCGAAATCATACCACGAGCAGATGCCCTCGCCGGTGCAGTGGTACAGGCCGTACTCGTGGGTGACGCACAGCTGCAGGATCTCGTGGGCCAGATCCACCGCATTGGTGGGGTTGCCGCACTGGTCGTTGACCACTTCCAGCTTGCCGAACTTTTTGCCCGCGTTCACGATGGTCTTGACGAAGTTCTTGCCGTAGTAGCTGTAGAGCCATGCGGTGCGCACGATGAAGTGGCGATGGCAGAACTGTTCCACGTACTTTTCACCCATGAGCTTGGTGGAGCCGTAGGCGCTGATGGGGCCGGGAATGGTGGCCTCGTCCTGTGCAACGCCGCCGTTCTCACGGCCGGAGAACACATAGTCGGTGGAGACGTGCACCAGACGGGCACCGGTCTTTTCGGCTGCCTGTGCCAGATTGCGGGGGCCCAGAGCATTTGCCTTGAAGGCGGCGTCATGGTTCACCTCACAGCCATCCACATTGGTGTAGGCGGCGCAGTTGATGATGACGTCCGGGCGGTTGCGGCGGATGAACTCGTCCACCATCTTATAGTTGGAGATATCCAGATCCGGCAGGTCCACGGCGATCACCGTAGCGTTGAGCAGTTTATCCGGGATGGGGCCGATCTCGCTGCGGCCTTCGTGCAGCTGCTTGATGATCTCGGTGCCCAACTGGCCCTTACAGCCGGTAACAATGATTTTCATATGGGTACGCCTCTCTTTTGCTTAGTAGCGCAGCTTGCCGTCTGCAACATTCTTCAGGTGCTGGCCATAGGGGCTCTTGCCATAGCGCTCAGCACTTGCCATCAGGGTGTCGCGGTCGATCCAGCCGTACTTGAATGCGATCTCTTCCGGCGCACTGATCTTGATGCCCTGACGCTTCTCGATCATGCGCACAAAGTCGGCTGCTTCCACCAGACTGTCCATGGTGCCGGTGTCCAGCCATGCAAAGCCGCGGCCCAGCAGCTGAACATCCAGCTCGTCCTTCTTCAGGTACATGTCGTTCAGGGTGGTGATCTCCAGCTCTCCGCGGGCAGAGGGCTTGACCTGCTTTGCCATCCGGACGACTTCCTTGTTGTAGAAGTACAGGCCGGTGATGGCGTAATTGGACTTGGGATGCTGAGGCTTTTCCTCCACGCTGAGCACCTTGCCGTCCTTGTCGAACTCCACGATGCCAAAGCGCTCCGGGTCCTGCACATAGTAGCCGAACACGGTGCAGCGGCCTTTGTTTTCCGCATTGGCGGCGGCGGTCTTGAGGATCTTGGAGAAGCCGTTGCCGTAGAAGATGTTATCGCCCAGGATCATGGCGCAGCAGTCGTCGCCAATGAACTCTTCGCCCAGAATAAAGGCCTGTGCCAGACCGTCCGGGGAGGGCTGAACTTTATACTGCAGATGGATGCCGTACTGGCTGCCATCACCCAGCAGCGCCTCAAAGCGAGGCGTATCGGTCGGGGTGGAGATGATCAGGATATCCTGAATGCCTGCCAGCATCAGCGTGGACAGAGGATAATAGATCATCGGCTTGTCGTAGACCGGCAGCAGCTGTTTGCTGGTGACCATGGTCAGCGGGTAAAGCCGTGTGCCGGCACCGCCGGCGAGAATAATGCCTTTCATATTTGTGCACTCCTTTAAAATAGATTGAAAAGTTGTGCAGCTGTACGCCGCCCGGACGGAAGGCCGCCCGGATGACGTATGGATTCAAAGCGGAGCTGCGTCCGCTGTAAACGATTTTGGGGCTGCTCTCCCCTGTCCGGAACGGCAAAATGGGATAGCAGTTCACTTTATTTTACTATCAATTCACATAAAATGCAAGGAGGAATGATGTTTTGCTGCGCAGAAATGAGGTGCTGGTGCAATGATGTTTGCGCTATGCGCAAAATGATGTGCCGCTGCGCGGCAATGGAGGGCGAATCATCTCAGGGAGAGCTTTTTGCAAAACTGCAAGCGTCCTCGCCCTCTCAGTCATCTCGCGCTGCTCAATGCCAGCTCTCCCAAAGGGAGAGCCCTTGGCAAAACCGCACACTTTGCAGTTGAGCTGGAAACGAACCCTCTCAGCCTGCTCACTGCATTCGCAGCCAGCTCCCCCGAAGGAGGAGCTTTTCGCCATCTGCCGGTAAGTAGAGTGAAACCTCCCCCTTTCGGGGGAGGTGGCATCGCGCAGCGATGACGGAGAGGGTACCCCGCCGCGCGGATGTTTCCGCAGGAAACCAGCGCGGCAGCTGCCGCTTTCTTCCACGACCCCTCCCGTGAAAATGGGATAGCGGAACGCCCGCAGGCGTTCCGCTATCCCGAAAACAAAAATAATTCTTCCGCTATTTATGCGCAAAGCGAACGCGGAGCGCATTTTAAATCGTCCGTCCCGCCATTGCCGCAGGCACTGCGGCTTACCACGCAAAGCCCCACTTGGAAAAATAGCGCAGCAGGCTGTGCAGCTGCCACAGAAAAGGCTTCAGGCTGCGGTGCGCGGCACGGTGCCATGCATGGATGGCGGTGTACTGGGGCACCAGATACGCCTTGCCCCGGGTGCGCATCTTCTGGGTCAGGTCGGCGTCCTCCACATACATGAAGTAATCCTCATCAAAACCGCCCACGGCCTTGAAGGCTGCGGTATCCACCGCCGAGAAGCTGCCGGTGCAGAACTCGATCTCGGTGGGGCTGGTCAGGTCCCTGTCTGCCATCAGATAGCGCTCGTTATACTTGGCCCAGAATTTCAGGCAGGGCAGCTGGCGGTACACCATGGCCCGCACGCTGCACCGGCGCAGCGGCAGACGCTGGGGCCTGCCGTCCGGGAAGGTAAGTGCGGGCCGCGCCATCACTACACCGGGGTGCGCCGTCATCCAGTCCGCAAGGTCACTGAGGGTATCCTCCGTCAGCTGGATGTCCGGGTTCAGGATGAAGTGCACCCGGCTGTGCAGCAGGCTGAGCACCGTGTTGTGTCCGGTGCCGAAGCCGCCGTTCTCTGTGCGGCAGAGCACCTCCACCTTCTGGTCCTCGCGGATGTGCAGGGTGCCGTCCTTCGCGGCCTTGGCAAGGCGCTGGCCGCTGCCGTCCGGGCTGGCGTTGTCCACCAGATACAGTGTCAGCGGGTGGCGGCGGGTGCAGTCCAGCACGGTCTGTGCCGCCCTGAGCGCTTCATCCGCGCCGTTATAAACTACGATACAAGCAGAAAGCTCCACCGGGGTTCCTCTTTTCAATCAAAAATTCCTCATAAAGCTCGCCCTTCGGGAGAGCTGCCTGCGCAGCAGACTGAGAGGGTTTTACTCCAGCGGTTTGATGTCAAAGCTGAAGTCCTCTTTCATCAGGTCAAAGTTCGGGTTCATGCAGGGGTCACCTGCGGCCAGCTGCTTTGCCCACCGCTTCTGGAAGCGCTCCACCTCCGAGATAAAGCGCTTGCGCTTGACCGGGTTCTCGTCCAGACCACGGCTCTTGCTCTCATAGTGGTACAGCTGGGCAAAGGGGGTGAACACGTTGGTATAGCCCGCCTCGCGCACGCGCACGCAGAAGTCCACATCGTTGAAGGCCACGGCAAAGCTCTCGTCCAGACCGTTCACCTGCTCGTAGACGCTCTTGCGCACCATCAGGCAGGCGGCAGTGACCGCATACACATCCTGTGCATAGACCAGACGTCCCATATAGCCGGGGTGGCCCACCGGGAAGTTCTTGTGCATGTGGGCCGCAAGGGTCAAAAAGCCGAAACCGATGCCCGCGTGCTGGATGGTGTTGTCCGGGTAGAGCAGCTTTGCGCCCACGCAGCCCACACGGTCCTGCTGGGCGTACATGAGCATTTCTTCGATCCAGCGCGGAGAAATGACCTCCGTATCATTGTTGAGCAGCAGCAGGTATTCGCCGGTGGCCTCCCTTGCGCCAAAGTTGTTCAGGGCGCTGTAGTTGAAGCCGGTGCCCTGCCATGTGATCACCCGCAGGTTCCGGTGTTCCTTCTGCAGTCTTTCATAGCAGCGGAAGGTGGCAGGCTCCCTGCTGTTGTTCTCAATGACGATGATCTCAAAATCCTCATAGGTGCTCTTGCGGCAGATGGACTCCACGCAGGTGCGCAAGTCGGAGGAATGGTCGCAGCTGGGGATCAGGATGCTGACCCGGCCCGGCTTTGTGATGGTGTAGTCCGTCTTATAAAAGCCCGGCGTGCCCGGGATCATGGACACCTCGTCCACCGGGATGCCCATACGCTCGTAGTGGGCATACAGGGCCTTGACCGCAGCTTCCAGACAGTAGGTCTTGGCCGAAATGTTGCTTGCCACGCTGGTGGGGCTGGAGCGCCAGTAGTACAGCAGGTGCGGGATATGCACGATCTTGTGCGCCTTTTCGGTCAGACGCAGATAGAGATCGTAGTCCTGACTGCCGTTGAACGCAGCGCGCTCATCGCCGCCCACAGCGGCCAGCAGCTTTGCGCTGAACACGCTCAGATGGCAGATATAGTTGTTGGAGCGCAGATTGTCCAGCATATAATCCGGCTTGAAGTGGTAGACAGTCAGGTGGTCGATGTCGCCCTCAAAGGTCACTTCATCGGTGTACACAAAGTCTGCACCTTGTTCGGCAATGGCCTGTGCCACATACCACAGAGCACACGGGTGCAGAATGTCGTCATGGTCCAGCAGGGCGATGAACTCACCCGTTGCCAGTGCAAAGCCCTGATTGGTGTTGCCCGCAATGCCCTCGTTCTTTTCCAGCTTCTGGTAACGGATGCGGGGGTCTTCCGCCGCACGGGCTGCTACGGTCTGGCCCACGGTCTCATCCTGACCGGCATCCACAAGGCAGAGCTCCCAGTTCTGATAGGTCTGGTTCTGCACCGAGTCCAGCAGCTCCACCAGAAACTGCTGCGGCGTATTGTACAGCGGCACCACGATGCTGATGCGCGGCGCGGCGGGCTGGTCGGCCGCCTGCCTTACCAGCAGCTCTGCGCTGGCAAAGCGGTCGGCGCGCATGGTCCTGCCCGGGAACAGCTTCGCATATTCCTTTCTGGCCTTTGCCTGCGCACGCACGCCGGAAATGCCTACCCGGCGCAGCTGGCCCAAAAAGACGAACGGTGGGAAGGTGTGTGTCAGCTGACGGCCCTTGCTGACAAAGTAGCGCAGCGGCCAGCTCATCTTCCAGAAGGTGGAGCTGGTCACATTGTTCAGCGTCTTTTCCAGATCCTTCTCGTGGCTGCGGCTGAGGGAAAGGTCGCTGCGCAGACGCTCCAGCTGAGCCGTCTGCTCTTCGCCGGTGCGTTCGGCCTGCTGCATCCGCTCCCGCAGTTCATCCAGCGTCATTTCATAGCCGGCCAGCAGCTGCTGCACGTCCTGCACTGCACTGCTGCGGCAGAACAGCGCGGTCTGCTGGGCTTTGCCGCGGTTCTTCCACTCAAAATCACGGTAAAGGCCCTGTGCAGCCAGCTGCTTTGCACAGTCAGCCATGGCCGATGCATCGGTGCACACCAGCAAGACCTGTGCACACTGCAGTGCGGGCAGGTCCACCCATTCCGGGTCCTCCACCACCAGCAGGGCAGCGGTGCCCAGTTCTGCGTTCTCCGGCAGCAGCTGTGCGCCGGTCTTTTCCAGTTCTTCGGCCAGTGCGCCGCTGCCGCCCAGCACCTGAATGCTGGCGGGGGTCAGCTCCCGCACGATGCGCTGCGCCAGTGCACGGCAGCGCTCGGCCTGTCGTTTGGTTTCTTTTTCCTGATCCATTCCGATCTCCGCTCCTATGGAACTTTTTTATCTTAAAATGATCTCTCAAAAAATCACATAATTTATAGTATACCAAATCCGGCACGATTTGAGAAGGTTTTTACCGGATTTCTTTGCCGGTTTCCGCTGTTTACCAGTGGAACAGTCTGTGCAGCCAGCCAAAGAACCCATCGCCGGAGCTGCCGGAAGCGGAAATACCTGCACCGGTGTAGTAGTGGCGCAGGATCTCCCGGTAGCCCATGCCCTGCTCCTGTGCGTAGCCCACAGCACCGCACTGGCTCATGCCCACGCCATGGCCGAAGCCGTAGTAGGTCATGCAGGGCGTGCCGCTTTCGTCCGCGCCAAAGTCGAAGCAGTAACGGGAGGAAACGAACTGGCCGATATAGCGGTAGCTGCGGCCATTGGACACAAAGGTGTTGTACTGCACAAAGCCGCCCAGATCCTTGTGGGTGGTGTCGGCGCTGACGTAGGGCTCACCGGTGCGGCTGTCGTTGTACTCTTTATAGGTATAGTCTTTTCCGATGACCCGGCGCAGCTTGTTGTGGTACTGCTCCTCGTAGGGGCTCTCCACGCTCTGCAGATACGGCACATCGGTGCCCCATGCGTCCCGGCTGGAACAGGTGCCGTATACGCCGGTCTGGGTGTTGTAGCCCGCACTGGCCGACCACACGGCGTCGCAGACGCTGCCGTTATAGGTGAGCACCTCGTTCTTCACCGGCTCCACCGCCCTGCGGATCGCCTCCCGTGCCGAGGACGGGATCTGATCCACCGGGGTGTAGATGAGGGCATTGGACGAGGAGCCGTACTGCTTGTGGTATTCCAGATAGGAATGGATGGCCACCGCCTGCGCCTTCCACGCCTGCTGGGCGGCGCTGGCACTGACATAGCTGCCAATGGACCCCAGCTCGGTGTAGGTGATGCCCACCAGACAGTCCACCAGATCCAGCGTGACGTTGCGCCGCAGGCCCTGCCCCTTGATGTTCAGGTAGGGCATGGTGATGGTATCCGAAGAGCCGAACAGCCACGCAAGGCAGTTTTCCTCCTCGGCAGGGATCAGGGTGGTATCCGCCCCGCCAATGGTGACCGCTGCCGAAGCCGCCGGGGCCAGTACGCAAACGCACAGTACAGCCGCCAGCACAAACGCCGCCGCGCGGCGCGCAAACCGATGCAGATGTTTCAAAAGTGATCTCCTCCTAGTATCCCATGTTTTTTACAGTGTAACACAGCCTGCGCCCGTGAGCAAGGACTGGACTTTCGTTTTTTGCTTCCGGACAAAAAGAAACCGGAGGGCTGCTCCCTGTGCAGGGCGGCTCTCCGGCAGTGTTTCCGGCTGACGGCGCAGGGTGCCGCCGTTCTCGGCAGACGTTCGATTTTTGCAGCTGCAGGAAACTCAGTCTTGATTTTGTTCCGAAAATCCGCTATAATAGCAATGTTCTTTCAGAATCATGATATCAGCCGATGTGTCGGAATGGCAGACGATGTAGACTCAAAATCCGCTTCGTGATTTTTCATGTCTGTGCAGGAAATCCACGAGTATTCGTTGAATTTTGAAAGTTTGTCGAAGCAGGATTTCTTACATCCCTCCTGAACATCCCTCCAATCTTCGGAAACCGGTACTAATGTCCCAAAATTGAATATAAGCCGATGTGGCGGAATGGCAGACGCAAACGACTCAAAATCGTTCGGGAAACCATGTGGGTTCGAGTCCCACCATCGGCACTCCATCATAAAACAGCTTAGAATCGAAAGATTTTAGGCTGTTTTTCTTTTTCTACTCAGTTCCTTATACTTTGGTGTTTTCTGGGAAGATGTTGACGATTGCATTCGCCGAGGACACCTTGCTGGAGAAATCCAGATGTGTATAAATGTTGCTTGTTGTGCTGATGTCACTGTGACCGAGCCACTCCTGAATCTCCTTCAGGCTCACGCCATTGGCATAGAGCAGACTGGCACAACTATGGCGCAGATCGTGAAAGCGGATACGCTTCATCTGGTGTGCGACCAGAAAATCCGGGAAATGCTGACTCAGAAAGTCGGGCCGAATCCGCTTTCCAATCGGGTCTACATAGATATAGTCAAGATAATCGTTGCAATAGCTTTTGCCGCAGACCTTCCGATTCTGCTCCTGCTCCTTTTTCATTTTATTGAGCATCTGCTCACAGGCAGGGATTAGGGGAAGTGTCCGGCAGCTCGACTTTGTTTTTGTCTTATCTCGTGCGATTTCCGTTACCGTTCCGTTGACCTTTGCGGTCACAACCGTATGCTGAATGCTGATTTTCTTGTTCTCAAAGTCAATGGCATCCCATTTCAAACCAACAATTTCACTGCGCCGCAGCCCGTAGAATGCAGCCATGATGACGCCAAACTCCGAAGGGTCACCTTGAATCACCTTGAAAAGTTGCTCCAGTTCTTCACCACTGTAAATCTCCGACTTGAACTTTTCCTTACGAGGACGTTCAACGCGATCTGCCGGGTTGGAACGGATCATGCCGATTTGAAAAGCATACTGTAAGCATTTGCGGATGTTGGCGTGATAGTGAATGACGGTGTTTGCCGTAAGGCCACGATCCAACTCATGCTGGTAGAAGTCTTGGATGTATTTGGGATGCTGTTCCATATCCTGTAATGTATAGTGGAGCGGTTCAAAATATGGGACGATCTTGTGAATGATTGCTCTTTCATAGCTGGCATAGGTTGTGATTTCCACTCGTGACTTCATCATTTTCAACCAGTCCGTGATGAAGTCGGTGAAAAGTACCGGGGAGTTATCAAGGCAGGGGTCAACTTCTTTGATGGGGCTGACCTTCAGCCAATTATTGGCAACGGCATATTGCAGGGCATCGGTCAACTCCTTGTGCCAATCAAGAAGCTGCTGTACACTGGCCTCCTCCTGCTGACGCTCATAGCGGAAGAACGTTTCCAGATCGCGCGGAGAGAGTGCTTTCAAAGACAGCCGCTTCTTTTCAAAGTATGGGACAACTACTCTTCCCAGATCATAAGCATATCTGCCATAGGTTTCGGGCGGAAGGTTCATCACACTTTCCCGAAGCCAGCGGTTCAGATATTCCGATACCGGCAGGTCGGAAACCTGCTGCATCGTTTCAGGGTTAAACTCTTTTTGTGTTTTACGCAACAGAGATTCAGCTCTTTTTTTGTTTCCTTTAACCGGAAGTCCTGTGCTGATGGATTTGGTTCTGCGCTTTCCATTTGTGTCTTTCCAGCTCAGAATCATCTGATACATACCGTTTTGTTCTCTTAAATGTCCGGCCACATTTGTCATAGTTATGCTCCTTTCTGTTCGCAGCCAAACGTCCTTTGCTTAGGCATCATAAGTTTAGAAGATTCTGGGGTGTTTTGCAAGGATGGCGCAAGAGAGTTTGATAGGCGCATCCCTCCAAGTTGCCGATTCTGATCGATCAGGTACTCTACCACGCAGAGTTTTGGTATCTTATAACTGCGTCCTACACGCGCCGAGTGGATCTTATTCTGCTTGACCAGCAGATACGCATTCTTCCGGCAGATGCCAAGCATTTCCTGAAGAATGTCTACGGATACCACATCCGGGTAATCCTTGAACATCATCATGTACCGCTCCGTCTTGCGGTCGGGCTCTTCCTGAATCAAAGTGCAGGCTGCGATCTCGCTCATTCCTGTCCTCTCCTTTCCAGTTCAATATGTCAATTATTTGAAAGAAAATACTATATGTAAAGAACGATGGTCTTTTCCGGGTACCATCGCCCTTGCCAAAGGAGATATTTGAGTTTAGAACTTCATCGGCAGCGCGTCTTTCCTGCACTTGCCGTTGTAGGTGGTGTAGATGGGATAAACGTACCGCCGCCAGCCCGGAAGCTTGGCGGGGTTATCCCGGCTGATACGGTAGAGCTCCATGGGATGGACGCCGCTCAGCGCACGGACAAGCCGCTCCGCGCTGTACTGCCCGTGGTACAGCTGTACAAAGTACATCACGCCCCGCAGGACAGCCGCCCGGAAGGAATCCGGTCTGCCCTCCCACGCTTCCACGATGTGCCGCAGAGCTTCGCAGTAGATTTCTTCGCCCAGCTGGTCGTACAGCTTCAGCGCCGTGCCCACGCAGCTGATACGGTAGTCGCTCAGCTGCATGCTGTCGTAGTTGAGGGACAGCCCCACCCGGTTGGTGGCTGCGACAAACGCCTTGGAAGGCGCATCGCCGCCCACTACCTTGGCGCGCAGCTTGATGCCCGCCGACAGGGGTGCGGCGTGACCGTTCTGCTCCGCAAAGAGCAGGGCTTCCTGCTCCATCGTCAGGCCGGTGTAGACCTTGCAGAGGATCGGGCGGTCCGCGCCACCGTTGAGGAGGATGCAGCCCTCGATGGTGTGCTGCCCGTCCATCACATAGTATCTGCCGTTGCGGAAGCTGACCTTCGGCTCGTTAACGATGTACTCATTGAAGTCTCTGGCGATCAGCTCCACCCGCTTGCGCTCCACGCCCCGCTGGTAGATCTCGCGGGGATAGATCAGCTTGCTGCTGTGGATGACCGAAAGCTGGTACGGCGGGTTGATACCAATGAAAGTATTGTTTTCGTTCAGGCGCATCGCATTTCCTCCTTAATTCTCCAAATGTACTTCTCGGCTTCCTCTAAGATCTCAGCCACCTGCTGCTTACGCTTCGGGCTGGTGAGCAGGCTGGGATTGAAGGTGAAGCTGTATTCCAACCGCTGGATCATGGCATGAACCGCGGATTGCAACTCGGTGTACAGCATCATTTCCTCGATGCTTCCGGCGTTCTCAAAAGACGATTTGATGGGCGTATAGGGGTAGACAGGTGGTTTGCCATCCACCACCTCAGGCGGCGCGTAAAGCGCCGTAGAGCGCCGGATAGGCTCCATCTGCTGGATGCTGCCCATGGGGTTCAGCGCAAGGCTGATACGCACTGCATCATCCACCCTGCGCATCTCCTCCGGGGTCAGATGCCCCAGATACTTCAGCGCCCGGCTCTTGTCGATGGTGAAGATCTGCTCTGCCTGCACAACGGACGGCATATTCAACCCTGCGTTTTCCAACAGGCAGTGGGTCGGCTGGTTTACTTTCTTTTCCGCCTTGCTTGTCATGGTCGCAACGATCAGGGTCGGAGAGTGATAGTTGCCCACGTCATTCTGAAGAATGACCGCCGGACGGTCACCGCACTGTTCCGAACCGGTGCTCGCCCCGAAATGGGTGAAGAAGATGTCTCCGCGTTGGAATTTCCAGTTTTGCTGCAAAATTGTACCTCCATGTTGTTATGTGCAAAGCCCGCTGCCGGATGTTCCGCAGCGGGCTTCGTTCACGGTATGGTGGTATGGTTGGATCAGCGGTGCATGACCACATAATCGTAGCCGCGCCGCATCTGGCAGACGGTGCAGGTGTCCATGCTCCGGTCTGCGCTGGGTACAAGTGCGATCTTGAATGCCTTTGCATCCACAAAGTGCCGCAGACAGGTACCGCAGAGGGTGCGGATGGACTTGACCATCTCAGGGGTCAGCTCCATCTCCTCGTAGATCTCCTGCTCGCGCACCGTGGGGTTCAACTCATCCATAAAAGTGTCCTCCTATATGTATCAAAGTGGATATTCGGATAAAGAATAAATTGGGATACGTAAAAAACGGAAACTGCCGGATGCGCAAAAACGTACCCGGCAGTTCCCGGATCAATATGATTAAAGGTCTCGCATATTCGCCCTCGGCCCCCTACGAGTGGGGCATAAACATCTGGCAGCGGACTTGTACCGCTTCATTGGCATTTCAGCCACCCCGTCTGCTTTGTGACCGGGCCGCGAATTACGGAAGTATCATTATCGGAGTACCAGATGACGGAACTATTCAGTTTTCAAGGACCATGAAGTCGGACGCTTTGCCCTGCGGCAGATGTCGCTTGGGAAATTGTCCCTTCACTTGGTAGCCGACGAGAATGGTCAATCCATAGCATCAAAATCAAACTTTTTCAGAAAATTAGTAATTCTCTTGATTTTTATGCTAATAGTTGGCTGCGACACCCCTAATACTTTAGAAATTTCAGTAACCGTGTAGCCCTCATAGGCGTAGAACGTCAAAAGTTTGAGGTCATCTTCCGATAAATTTTCAAGAGCAGACAGCAAACGCTCGTTCTCAATTTCGCCGATCCATGCAAATTTGCTCTTAGTTTCGTGATAGGTATCCGTTGTGGTAATAGCCTCCTGATAGCGCAACATCAAGGGAGATGCTTCTTCCTCGGAGCTTTCATACGCAGGTGCAGTGAACTCCTGTGTCCGCTCGATGAAGGTACGCTCCGAATTGAACTGCTGACGGTCATAGTCATACATCTTCTGGATAGCATCTTCCGTCATTCCCGCATCCGCGTACTCAATGCGCAGCTTTTCCCAGTGTGCTTCAAACTTCTTCAACTCATAGCCCTTATTAAAAGACATCGTAAACCTCCAAATTTTCGATAAGTCGTGAAAAGTCGAAAATTTGGAAGGCTACGGATATTTCGCCGCTTGGGGCATCCACGAAAAACAGACAAACATAAAGCCTGCTCCTTTTTACGGGAGCAGGCTACCTGAAGGCTAAAAAAATAGCCGGACAACCAACTAACAGAGCGGTTCTAAAAGCAGAATCACTCTATCAGCTGTTGCCCGGCTATTTGGTGCGCGTTTCATACATTGCCTTGCGGCAATGGCCCGTTGCTCGGTGACGAACAGTCCATATTCAGGGTGCAATGCACCCGATTTTTGAAATTGTGTTTTGCCTATAAAGCAATCAACGCCTGCGATAGGCTAAATCAACCGTTGCTACGTTGCCGCACTTGAGGCACTTTATGCGGATAGTGCCTGAACAGCTCTCATCTTTTTGGTAGAGCTTGTGTCCGCAAACGGGGCAAAACCTCCAGCCGATGCTGAATTGTGCCTGCTGTATATTGCTCAGTGGTTTATTTTTAAAAGGACGATTATTTGATTGAATCATGTTTATTCTCCAAATCGGATGATGTCCAATGGATGGCAGTGGATGGGTTTGCCTTTTATGACCTGCATCTGCTGTAGTCTGATCCTGATAGCAGACCACGATACTCCCATCTGCGCAGCCATCTCCAGAATTTTTTCATAGTTCGGGTCGGATGCGGATTTGTATAGGATTCCATTCGGCAGGCACAGCGCTGCCCGTTCTATTTCGGCGTTGACTAGAAATGTCGGCATCAGCAGCTCTGCTGCAAGGGTGTTTGCCTGCCATTCTTCCCATGAGGGTTGTCCGTTTCGTTCCCGATAGGCAATGTGCCCACGGCACTTGACTGCTTTTCCATAGTCGTTCGGGAACAGGTCAGCTAAAATCTGGTGTGCCGCCTCATGCGCTATCGTGAAATTCCGGCATCCGGTGCAGCCGTCTGCCGCAAGGGCAGAATCGATCACAATGTCCTTCGGCATGAATATCTCTACAAGCTTTGTACCATCCCCTAAAGTTACGGTAAAACCGCATCTTTGAAAAACGGTCAGTCCGAGGACGCTGCCATCGCTACATAGCGGCAGCATTTTCACATTCAGCCCAAGAACAGCGCTTGCAAGCCGTTCAGGGTCAATGGGTTCCGGGGCATCTTTGCTGATCCCGAAGCGGGTATAGTACTGGTCGATATACTTACCCGCTATGCGCGAAAGGTCTGCGCGGGATAAGTACCTTGCCATTATGAAGCACGGCTTTCCGGCACAGAGCAGTAGGCTTCCACGAACCACTTGCCCTGCTCAAGCCAAAGATTTCGCTTCTGCCCGCAAATCAGGCAGGTGAAGCAATGTCCTTTCACGCCAAAACGTGATGTACCATGCTTGACTGCCAAGACTCGATCAATTCCATAAGTGCGAGTCTTGTCATAGTTTATGGCAAGAGGACGGATCTTACCGTCAGGAGTAAAACGAACATCCACTTCGACGTATCTTTTCTCACGGCGAAGGTTGTAATCACCACACATCAGAAATCCTCCTTTTTGCAGATTTATCAGAATGCAGCGTGCATTACTTGCGAGTCATACTGCGTGCCACGAACTGTTTTTCGTTTAACAGAGGAACGGACACTGTATGCTTTTTCCACTCATCCATAGAGCAGGTTACCGCTTTGCACAGACGGCATTTTGTCCAGCCATCGGTTGCATCAAGATCTACATCATAGTTCATGGTTCCGCACATCGGGCATCTTACGTTTTCTTTTCTCATAATATCACCTCTTAAAAACACCGAACAAATACGATTTCGGTCCAGAATCAACACCAAAAAGCTGTTATTCGTGGATTTGATTCGATTATATACCTACTTTATGGAGATGTCAATTACGCATTTGTCGCTATTTTAGAGATTTCTTATTGATTTCCTGTATTTTCTATACTATAATAGAGCTACCGGATCACAAAGGAGTGTTCTTGTTATGAAAAAGAAAACCACGCTCACCAAAATGCACATAGCCCCATCCACAGTGCGCTATGATGCAGTCGCTGCGAGGGATAGCAATGAGGTTGGTCAGATTCTCGCAGGCACACGAAAAAGGAATGGCTATTCACTTGTAGCTTTCTCTGAACTTCTCCGTCACTATGGCGTCGATGTCAGTGATAAAGGAATCAGCAAATGGGAAAAAGGCTATACCACTCCTAGCATCTACCAACTAGTTGCTATCTGCTACGCATTGAACATCAAGGAGGGTCCTTCCTACTTTACAAAGAACTTCCAGAAACCCGCCCTTCTAAATGACATCGGGCAAAAAAAAGTCGCTGAGTACGAAATGGACTTGATTGCATCCCGGCGCTACCAGCCAGACGCAGAAGAGCCCGCGGAAATCGACTACATAATGATGCCTGTATCAGAGTTGCCAGTATCGGCAGGTCTAGGTGCTTTTCTTGAAGGTGAAATGTTCCAGCAGATACAGGTGCCTGCTAGTAGCGTTCCAGCAGGGGCTGAGTTTGGAATATATGTTAGTGGTGATAGTATGGAGCCGCGTTATCATAACGGACAGATTGTATGGGTGAAGCGCTGCGAAGAACTTGAATGCGGGGATATCGGGATATTCGTATATGATGATTGTGGATATCTGAAAAAATACGATGAACATACCCCAGACAAATCCCAAGCAGAGTTCCTTACCGACAGCTATGGCGTGGTGCATAACCAACCGGTTTTGATTTCTCTTAACACCAAATATTCGCCGATCCTTATATCTCCAGAGCAAAGATTCGAGGTTGTTGGAAAAGTTTTGAACTAAAAAGATGGGAGGAGTTTTCGTGGATACGATCAAGCGTGTTCAGGATTTGATGCAAGTGCGTGATATGAATCTATGTGTATTGGCAAAGAAATGCGGAATATCGTACTCCACGATTCAAACCACCGCCCGTCGGGGAGGGCAGTTAAGCGTAGAGACGATTGAAAGAATTTGTCAGGGTTTAGGAATTACATTAAAAGACTTCTTCGATTCCTCCTACCTGTAAATATAGGGGCAGCAAAAAAGCCGTTCGCCACGCTGGAAAATCTGCGTGGTGAACGGCTTTAATTGCTTCTATTTATCCTTTGGTAATCTCCAGATAAACACTAATCTCCATGATTGTTACCATTGAAGGAATACATTTGCGACGATCTTCGGGCATACCGAATAAGATTTGCATTGGCAGTTGAAAACGGCTCATGTTACCTATTGCAATTCTGACTATTTGGAAATATACTTGTAAGTATCAAATTATTTCACTTTATGGGAGGAAATTATTATGGCAAGACCCAAGGGAAGCAAGAATAAGGCTCGTATTGTAAAGGCCAGCGTTGATTATGCAGCCGTCATTGCAGAAAAGGCCGCAAAAAAAGAGAAAATCGAATCTGAGGTTGCTACGTTGACTGCAAATCTCGATGATCTGAAGACGCAGCTGAAAGCCAAGAAAGCAGAATTGAAAGCCGCCACCAAGGAACTTGCCAAAGCCGAAAACAAAAAAGCTGCCGCCGAAGCAAAGGCAGCAGAAGAAGCAAAGAAGGGCGAAGCAGAAGATGTGCTGAAGAAGCTGCTTGCCAGCGGTATGACGGCTGAAGAAATCCTTGCAAAGCTCCAGTAATGCAATATGATGAACTGGACAAGCTGCTGAAGTAAAGGAAGGGGCTGTTGCACACGGATAAAAGCCGGTGCAACAGCCTCTTTTTCATTCATTCATGCTGCAATTTTTTCAGCGTTTCAAACGTATCTAAATTAAAGTGGCATATCATATTCCTTTTCACACATACTTGCCATTTTCAGACAGGAGGTTGCTTTTATGAAAATATCTGCCGACTATCGTATGCTCGCTCTCGATGCTCTGCGCGGAAAATGGAAAACTGCTGTTCTGACAGGTATTGCCGCCAGTGCGCTCGGTGCTACCATTGTGAGCAGTTCCAACAGTGTCGTTTCCAATTCCAATCAGGCAAAGGACATTCATTTTAACCTGTTCGCCCAGCCAAACGGCGGTCGGCTGCTTGCTGTTTTGCTTGTCGGCATTGGTCTGTGGGCAATCCTCCAACTGATCGTGGGCGGTGCAGTTCAACTGGGATATGCTCATTTTAATCTGAACCTTGTAGATGGAAATGATGCTGCCATCTCGGACTTGTTCTCTCAGAAAGACCGTCTGTGGGATGGCTTCTGCATGAAATTTCTGCAGGGTCTGTACATCGCCCTCTGGTCGCTGCTGTTGGTGATTCCGGGAATCGTGAAAACATACAGCTATGCGATGACACCTTACATCATGTCCGAGCATCCTTCGTTGACTGCAAATGAAGCGATCACAGAATCCCGGCGGATTATGGACGGCAACAAATGGCGGCTGTTCTGTCTGGATTTCAGCTTCATTGGCTGGGAGCTGCTCTGTTCGTTGCCACTGTATGCCGGGGGTTTTCTGGTTCTCAAATATTTCACCGGTTCAGAGGCTATGGCGATTTCTCTTTTTCTTCTGCTGACAATTCCATTGAGCATTGGCTTCTTTTTTGTACGCCCCTATGAGGAAGCTGCATGGGCCACTTTCTACCGTGATATTACCGCAGCACCTACCGAACCGGATGAAGCATACTGACTTTTATACTATTTCTCAGATGTGACCGGACTTTCGAGGTGATCTGCGTATGGAGAAGAAACCTGACCGTTCCGAAATAATTGCAATGACCCTCTTATTTGCTTTAACGCTGGTGCTTACGGTATTAAAAGTGACGAGAACGGTTTCACTGCCTTGGTTGTGGGTGCTGGTCCGCTTTGGCTTGGCACATATCGGTACCGTGATTAGGGCTGCTTGCGCTGGGAGATTTCTCCCAGCGTTTTTTATTCCTCGGAGATGCCGAGATATTGGTCAATCTCCATGATACCCTCCCCGCTGAGTTCCACCAGATCTTCAAAGGGGACTACGGTTTCGCCCACCTGTAAGGTGCGGAACACCGGGTCGATGCGGTCTGCTTTTCCGGTCAGCGTGATGTAATTGCCCACTGCGGGAATCTCTGGGTGGGCGGTATCCTCTTTGAAATACCGCACTGTGATGGTCATGCCCTTGGTGACCTGCATCAGCCGATCGGACAGAGCCGACATTTCTTCCTCGGTCAAAATGCGCTTGGTCACCCGCTCGGTGCGCTGCTTTTCTGCGGCAAGCTGCTCATCATAACCACGCAAGGCTGCAAAGGGAGAGAAAATCTTTGCCCGGTTCTGTAAAGTCATGCGGGGGTGCTTGCGAAGGGATTCTTCGGTCTGGGGGCGTTTCATCTCTAGGATGTCCCCGTACTTTTGGGCGGTCTCTTGTCCGATCTTGCTATTTTTGTAGTTTTCCATCCGAACCTCCTGCGCTGTGACCACCGATCTGCGCATTGCGCTGGCGCATGGTGGCACCTTCCTCGTAGCTGCTGGCTTTCAGTACGGCATTTTTGCCGTACTTGTTCTTGATGCCCAACATGGCTTGCTGGAGTTTTTTCTCCTTTTCCAGCTTCTTGGTGTCCGTGAAAAAGTCCACCTGATAGATGCCCTCGTCCGGGGTGACCTTGTTGGCGTTGATGGTAATGCGCCGCACCGTCAGCGCCGGGTCGGTGATACGCTCAAACAGCTTTGCGCTTTCGCTGATGAGGGTGCTGCCCAGATTGGTGGGCGCATCAAACCGGATAGTGCCGTGAGCTGCCTTGGGGATGGTTCTGCCGTAGCGGTCGGTCTGGGTCAGACCACGGTAGCCGCCCTTGTCCACGTTCTCCCGGTCGTAGCCTATCTCCAAGGTGATGGATTCTGTCACCAGCTTCTTTTCGGTGAGCCGAAACATCAGAATCTCCGCCATCTCCCGGACAATGAGCTTGGCTTTGTCGTTGGGGTAAGGGCAGGTCAGCACCTGTCCCTCACTGATGCTGTTGGTGCTGGGCTTGTAGCTTTTGATTTGTTCCATGCCGCAGGGTTCGTAGCCCCATGCGTGGTCGATGAGAATTTCTGCATCCACGCCGAAAATCTCATACAGACGATCTTCTCCATGGATGGAGAACCGTGCCAAG
Source organism: Faecalibacterium sp. 7 (assembly GCF_049562865.1). Lineage (NCBI taxonomy): Bacteria > Bacillati > Bacillota > Clostridia > Eubacteriales > Oscillospiraceae > Faecalibacterium > Faecalibacterium sp. 7. The sequence goes on from NZ_CP186911.1 coordinate 125,773, forward strand.
TCCCCCATGGTGTAGATGCCATGAGCTTCCAGCCGCTTGACGGTTCCGGGACCGGTCATCCAGAAATCCGTCAGGGGTCTGTGGTTCCACAGCAGATACCGATAGGACTGCTCATCCAGCTCTGCAATGCGGACACCATCTTTGTCTGCCGGGATGTGCTTTGCCACAATGTCCATGGCCAGCTTTGCAAGGTAGAGGTTAGTGCCGATGCCTGCCGTTGCGGTGATGCCGGTGTTGTACAGCACCTCCCGCACCATGGTCATGGCAAGTTCATGGGCGCTCATGTGATAATAAGGCAGATAGCCCGTCACATCAATGAAAACCTCGTCGATGGAGTAGGGGTAAATGTCTGCCGGGGACACATATTTGAGGTAGGCCTTGTAGATCTGGGTGGACACATCCAGATACCGCTGCATCCGGGGCGGTGCAACAATGTAACTCAACCCCAGTGCAGGGTCTGCGTTCAGGGCGTTGGCATCGAAAGAGGTGCTGGCAAAGTGATATTTGCCGTCCTCTCCCCGGACTGCCTTTTTCTGCCGGATGGCAGTCTGCAGCCGCTGGGCATTGACCTCCCGGACACGCTGGACGGCTTCAAACAGCCGCGCTCTGCCGGGTATCTTGTAGGCTTTCAGGGAGGGCGATACCGCAAGGCAGATGGTCTTTTCGGTGCGGGAGGCGTCTGCCACCACCAGATTGGTGGTCAGGGGGTCGAGATGACGGTCTACGCACTCCACCGAGGCATAGAAACTTTTCAGGTCGATTGCCAGATAGGTGCGCTGCGCTGCCATGATTCAGCCCTCCTTTGTGTTATTTGGATTCCACCTCCACGAACCATCTTCCAAACCGGGATGGAAATCGTGGGTCGCTGCGTTCAAAGAACAAATGCTTTTCTTGACCTTTTACCATTACAGTATAGCAATCGCCGGGTAGATCGGCAATGGTATTTGCAGGGCGAAAATCTCGTACCTGTTCGATGGGATAAGTTCGCCCATCACCCCATGTAATTTGTCGGGGCTGCATATAACCTGTTGCATCAAAATCAGAAGTCACTTTCACATAGACCTTTTCCGTTTTGCGACGGCAGTTTCGATTCATTCTTCACAGCTCCTTTGCAAAGTCCACAACTATTTATCTTATTATAATAAATCTTTACGCTGTTTTCAAGAGAAAGCACAACAATTGTTAGCGATGCAAAAAAATACAGCTATATTTCAGTGTGAAGCCTGAATATAGCTGTATTTTTTCTTTATGGATGATTTAATTGTTCTCCTCAAAGTTCTCGACCTGCTCCATGACCTTTTTGAAAACTTCGGGGCTGTACTGTGGAGGATAGCCGTTTTTTACAAGGCAGATCTTGATCTCCAGCTTCAACTGATTGCGGACGTTCTGATTGTTCAGCCAGTCAGCAAACGAAGATTTGGTGTCGATAATCTCTTTGACCTTTTGCGCCAGAGCCTTGCACTTGTCGTTGATGACAGCACACCGTCAACCTCTTTATCGGTTCCGTATTCAAAATCATACTAGTCCCGCAGGGCAAGGAGAATAAAGATAAAGAAAGGAATTTTTTTGTTTAACTATTCTCACTATTATTTGATTTAGTGATTTTTTTCTTCTTTGGAGAAACCAGTTTGTGACCGGAATAAATGGACATGCCCATACAAATCAATGAAGAATAGGCAAAGTATTTATGCGCAGTCATAGATTTTTTGATTCCAGAATAAATGCATCCCAACATACAGAAAAGTGCGCCTAAGGCCCAGTATTTATGTGATTTCATGATTTGATGCCTCCTTTGATTTAACTGATTCAATTATAACGTTTTTTTACGAGAATGCAAGCATTACCGGGAACGCTTTCATGTGGATGCTGTGACTGCCGCTACGGTCATGCTCGGTGGGCATTACGAACAAGGCTCACATGTAGCATTCGACTCCGAATATCAGCCGGCACACATATGAGGACGGAAAATGTAGCAGCTTTTGAAAAAAATTGCTTTTTTCTGCTCAAAGTGCTACAATCGGAATATACCGAATACAAAGGGAAGAAAGCTCCCATGCCAAGACCGCCACGGTGCCGTCAAATTTGTGGCGTATCACAGGTCGATACATTCTGTCCCAACGGGTGCGAGAATACCGAGCCGATCCTGCTGACGCTGGACGAATACGAGGTCATTCGGCTGGTTGACTTGGAGCAGCAAACCCACGAGCAGTGTGCCGCGCAGATGGACATTTCACGCTCTACCGTGCAGGAGATTTACGAAGGCGCACGGCGCAAGATTGCAGCGTGTCTTGTCCACGGGAAACCGTTGCACATCACCGGGGGAAACTACCGCATTTGCGGAGGACAGGAGGCAGCTCACTGCGGCCGTTGCTGCCGGATGCAGAGAACCAACATGGAAAAATTAGGCAAAACTTGCAAAGGAGATTCCATTATGAAAATTGCAGTTACCTATGAAAACGGTCAAATCTTTCAGCATTTCGGTCACACCGAGCAGTTCAAGCTTTATGAAGCTGTGGACGGCAAAATCACTCATGCGAAAGTCGTTGACACCAACGGCAGCGGTCACGGCGCACTGGCAGGCCTCCTGATGCAGAACGGCGTGGACACTTTGATTTGCGGAGGCATCGGCGGCGGTGCGCAGGCAGCTCTGGCCGAAGCGGGCATCAAGCTCTACGGCGGTGTCAGCGGGGACGCTGATGCCGCGGTGAGCGCATTGCTCAACGGAAATCTGGGCTACGATCCCAATGTTCACTGTGACCACCATGACCATGAGCACGGCGAGGCTGGTCACTCCTGCGGTGACCACGGCTGCGGCAAGCATAGCTGCCATTGATATGGAACGCACACTGACACAACTTCCGTTCTGGTCATCCTTGACCGAACGCGAAATGGACACACTACGCCGAAGTGCCTTTGTCCGTCATTATAAAAAGGGTGCGTTCGTTCACAGCAGCGACAATGAATGTCTCGGAATGCTGTTTATTCTTTCCGGCGAGATTCGCACCTATCTTCTCTCTGATGAGGGGCGGGAGGTAACGCTGTTCCGCCTGTATCCGGGCGAACTATGCGTGCTTTCCGCCTCCTGCGTGATCAGTCAGATCACCTTTGATACGCAAATGACTGCCGGAATGGATACGGACGTTCTGATTATCCCTGCAAATGTCATTGCTGCACTCAAGGAGAAGAATCTCCATGTCCGCTGTTTTCTCTATGAACTGGCAACGAAACGGTTTTCTGATGTGATGTGGGCGATGCAGCAGATCATGTTCAAGGGGCTGGATCAGCGGCTGGCAGAATTTCTCTTTGCCGAAGCGGAACGTACCGGCTCCGACACGATACGTATGACCCATGAGCAGATCGCCCAGCACATCAGCTCGGCACGGGAGGCAGTGGCACGGATGCTCAAAAGCTTCTCGGAGGACGGACTGGTGGAGCTGAAGCGTGGTGCAATCACGCTGCGGGATAAGAACAGACTAAATCGTCTAAAATAAAAAGGAATGTGACTTCGTCACGGAATAAAATCATAGATTTGCTACAATAAAAGCAGAAAAGCAGAAAAGCAGGAAGGAGTATCCACCATGAAAGAAACGAAATACGCAGGAACTCAAACCGAAAAAAACCTGATGGCTGCCTTTGCCGGTGAGTCCGAGGCACGCAATAAGTACACCTATTTTGCATCCAAGGCCAAGAAGGAAGGCTTTGAGCAGATCGCGGCACTGTTCCTCAAAACCGCTGATAATGAGAAGGAACACGCCAAGCTGTGGTTCAAAGAACTGAACGGCATTGGCGACACCGCAGAAAACCTTCTCTCCGCCGCTGAGGGTGAGAACTACGAGTGGACGGATATGTACGATGGCTTTGCCAAAACTGCCGATGAGGAAGGCTTTCATGAGCTGGCCCAGCGTTTCCGCCTGGTAGCCGCCATTGAAAAGCACCATGAGGAGCGCTACCGTGCCCTGCTGCACAATGTGGAGATGGCGGAGGTCTTTGCCAAGAGTGAGGTCAAGGTATGGGAGTGCCGCAACTGCGGTCACATTGTGATCGGTGAGAAAGCTCCGGAGGTTTGCCCCACCTGCAACCATCCCCAGAGCTATTTTGAAATTCACGCAGAAAACTATTAAAGAAAGAAAAGGAGAATTATCATGGAGCAGAAGTTTTACATTTGCAAGCATTGCGGTAACATCATTGCCAAAGTTAAGGACGTAGGCGTCCCTGTCGTCTGCTGCGGCGAGCCGATGAGCGAGATCGTTCCCGGCACCACCGACGCCGCCGTGGAGAAGCACGTTCCTGTCTGGACGGTGGAAAACGGCATCGTCCATGTCAAGGTCGGCTCCGTAGAGCACCCCATGCTGCCGGAGCACTACATCGAATGGGTATCTCTCCAGACTAAGCAGGGCAATCAGCGTAAGGAACTGCATCCCGGCGAAAAGCCGGAGGTCTGCTTCGCTCTCTGCGAGGGCGATGAGGTCGAGGCGGTCTACGCCTACTGCAACCTCCACAGTCTGTGGAAAGCGTAATTCACCTTCTTAAAATCCGGTGCTCAAAAAGCACCGGATTTTTTTTATCAATGTAACCTCGTCACAGAAAAAGAATTTGTCCTGCGGTATGATAAAGCCACAATCAAGAAAGAGCTGGCGAACATGAAAATCAAGCTCAATCCCGATCAGGAGATTGTCAGCACCATCAGAAAAGGACTCTAGCGCACCGGCGGGCACTGCCCCTGCCGCAGGGAGCGCACAGAGGCAACCAAATGTATGTGCCGGGAGTTCAAGAATCCAGTTGCAGATCCGCGCTTCGAGGGGGTCTGCCACTGTATGCTCTATTACAAATCCTTGTAGGATTAAGGGAGGAAAGCTATGCTGTCAAAAAAACTGGCTGCCATAGATAAGACTCGGTGTGTCGCCTGTGGTGTGTGTGAAAATACCTGTCCACTGGGGGCCGTCAAGGTGCGCCGTGGCTGCTACGCCGCCGTGGAGGCGGAACGCTGCGTAGGCTGCGGCAAGTGCGCAAAGCTCTGTCCCGTCGGCTGCATTGAGGTGAAAGTGAGGGCTGACGCATGAAAGCAAAGCATTGGTACGATTACCTGTGGGTATATGCCATCATCTATTTTGCACTGGGCTTTTTCAATATCCTGTTCGCGTGGCTGGGTATGATCGATTTTTTTCTGCCGCTGCTTTTAGCCATCTTTGGCGGGAACAAATTCTTTTGCAACCACCTCTGCGGACGGGGTCAACTGTTCAGCAAGCTGGGGACAGACCTTAAATGCTCCCGCTGCAAGCCCACGCCCCGCTGGATGTCCTCCAAGTGGTTCCGTTATGCCTTTTTGCTCTTTTTCCTGACGATGTTCGGCAACATGGTGTTCCAGACCTATCTGGTCGCTGCTGGTGCTACGTCCCTGCGGGAGGCCATTAAGCTGTTCTGGACATTCCGTGTGCCATGGGGCTGGACTTATACAGCCGGTACAGTCGCTGATTGGATGGCGCAGTTCAGCTTTGGCTTTTATAGCCTCATGCTGACCTCTCTGCTGCTGGGTCTGATCGTTATGGTGCTCTACATGCCCCGCACATGGTGTGCGTTTTGTCCGATGGGAACCATGACGCAGGGTATTTGCAAGCTGAAAAACAAAGAATAAACAAAGATAACAGAACGGAGCCTTTCTCATGGCTGAACTGAAAATTACTGCTGCGAATTTTGAAAATGAGGTACTGCATTCCGACAAGCCCGTCCTGCTGGATTTCTATGCGGACTGGTGCGGACCGTGCAAAATGCTCTCTCCCGTACTGCATGAGCTTGCCGAAGAAAAAAGCGGTACGCTCAAGGTGGGCAAGGTCAATGTGGACGAGCAGATGGAGCTGGCGATGCGTTTTCAGGTATCCAGCATCCCGATGCTGGTCGTATTCGAGGATGGAAAGGCCATTACCAAATCGGTCGGCTATCGGCCTAAGTCGGAGATTGCCGCAATGGTGGAGGGCGCAAGATGAAAGTTGTAATCGTAGGCGGTGTGGCGGGCGGTGCTTCTGCCGCTGCCCGCATCCGCCGTTTGGATGAACACGCCCAGATCATCATGATTGAGCGCAGCGGCTATGTGTCCTATGCCAACTGCGGTCTGCCGTATTATGTGGGCGGTGTGATCAAGGAGCAAGAAGAACTGACACTGCAAACTCCGGAGAGCTTCTGGGACCGCTTTCGCATTGATGTGCGGGTACGGCAGGAAGTAACTGCGATCAATCCCATAGAGAAAACCGTCACCGTTCACGCATTGGATAGTGGAAAGGTCTACACGGAAACCTATGACAAACTGCTCCTCGCACCCGGCGCAAAGCCGACGGTTCCTGCGCTTTCCGGCGTCAGCAGTGAGCGTGTTTTCACGCTGCGCACCGTGGAGGATACCCTCCGCATTAGGCACTTTGTAGAGGATCAGAAGCCGAAAAGCGCTGTTTTGGCTGGCGGCGGCTTTATCGGTCTGGAAATGGCGGAAAACCTTACAGAAATGGGCGTTTCTGTCACCATCGTTCAGCGACCCAATCAGCTATTAGCACCACTGGATGCGGACATGGCGAGCTTTGTCCATGCGGAAATGCGCAGACACGGCGTGACTCTGCGGTTGGGTGAAACCGTCACCGGATTCCGGCAGGACGGAGATTCCGTGCTGACGCTGCTGGAGGAAAGTGAGCCGTTGCGCTCCGACATGGTGCTGCTGGCCATCGGCGTCACGCCGGACACCCATCTGGCAAAAGAGGCCGGACTTGAGCTGGGCATCCGGGGCAGCATCGCTGTCAACGAGCGGATGGAAACCTCCGTGCCGGACATCTATGCTGTGGGCGATGCCGTAGAGGTCACCCATTTTGTAACCGGGCAGAAAGCGTTGATTTCGCTGGCGGGACCCGCCAACAAGCAGGGACGCATTGCCGCTGACAATATCTGCGGCGGCAACAGCCACTTTACCGGCTCTCAGGGTTCGTCTGTTCTGAAACTGTTTGGCTTGACAGCGGCCTCCACGGGTATCAATGAAAAGGCAGCGCAGGCAGCAGGAATCGCTTACGACAAAGTCGTACTTTTCCCGGCATCCCACGCTGCCTATTACCCCGGCGCACAGTCTATGGCAATGAAGGTACTGTATGAAAAGGAAAGCCTGCGGCTGCTGGGTGCGCAGATCTTTGGCGGCGAGGGCGTGGACAAGCGTATTGATGTACTGGCAACGGCCATTCGCGCAAAAATGAAAGCTTTGGAACTGACGGAACTTGACCTTTCCTATGCGCCGCCCTATTCCTCTGCCAAGGATCCGGTCAATATGGCCGGTTTTATGATCGAGGATTTGGAGAGCGGGAAAGTGCAGCAGTTCCATTGGAATGATGTTGAGGACTTGCCCTGCGATGGCAGTGCGACGCTGCTGGACGTCCGTACGGAAGGCGAATATCGGCGTGGGCACTTGAATGGATTCCGCAATATTCCACTGGACGATTTGCGGGAGCACTTGGACGAGTTAGAGCGGGACAAGCCTATCTATGTGAATTGCCAGACAGGGCTTCGCAGTTATCTGGCCTGCCGACTTTTGACGCAGTATGGTTTCAGCTGTTCCCATCTCTCCGGCGGATACAGTTTTTATCAGGTCGTAACACAAGAGCAGCAGACAGCGCGGAGCGCCTATCCCTGCGGAATGGAGAAACTATGAGTGAAAATTTATTTGGCTTGACGATTGCGGCAGATAAAGGCTTAGATGATCTGCAGTGCCAGCGCCTTTTAAGCGAAAATCGCAGGTATCAGGAAGTCATGCTGCAATACCGATGTGCGCTGAAAGCACTGGAAAGCAGGTTGGAAATTCTAAACGAAGAGTTTTCATTGCAGCATGATCGCAATCCGATAGAAAGTATGAAAAGTCGCTTGAAGTCGCCGTCCAGCATTATGAATAAGATGCAGAAGCGCGGACTTTCTCTGGATTTTCCGACCATGCAGGCAAATATCATGGATATTGCCGGCGTGCGGGTGATCTGCTCTTTCGAAGAGGATGTGTTCTTTTTGGCAAAATGCTTAAAAGATCAGTCTGACATTGAAATCATCACGGAGAAAGATTATATTTCACACCCTAAGCCAAATGGCTATCGCAGTCTGCACCTGACGATCCGGCTGCCGGTATTCTTTGCGGAAAAAGAGATCCATGTGCCAGTGGAGATACAACTCCGTACAATCGCTATGGACTTCTGGGCAAGCCTTGAGCATACCATCCGCTACAAGAAAAACTTGCCGATAAATGCTGAAGTCGAAACTGAATTGAAAGAGTGCGCCGATTCCAGCAGAGAATGGGACAGAAAAATGGAACATCTACTGCACATCTTAACATAGTGCGTCGGATATAAAATGAAAAGCACGCACTTTGGTGCTTGCCTTGGACTTGCCAGGGATCGCCTCATCCGCCTTGGATGGGCGACCCCTGCGAGCCCCAACCAATTTCTCCGCTTTCTAGTTTTCAGGCATAGTCTTTTCTGCTTTCGGCGGACTGCCACGGCACAGCTTTTTCGGCTTCTATAATTGTAAGGAACATGGCTTTTCGCTAAATGGAAAGCGAAGCTGACCCGGGCTGGGGCGGTCTGTAATAAAGCGATATTTTTTTTGAAACTATCTTGACAAAATTTATCAAGATTGATATTATGGTATTAACAAGCAAGCGAAAAGAGGATGTGGAGCATGATCATCACCAAAGAGACGGACTACGCGCTGCGCATTTTGCGGGTGTTGCTGGACGGGGAGAAGCATTCGGTGGCCGAGATGTCGGAAACGGAATTGATCCCCAATCAGTTTGCCTACCAGATTCTGCGCAAGCTCTCCGCCGGCAATTTGGTGCGGGTGAGCCGCGGCGCTCTCGGCGGCTGCGAGCTGTCCTGCGATCTGGACGCGACCTCCCTCTACGATCTCATGGGGGTCGTGGGGGAGCGGGGCATCCTGTGCGCCTGCATGGAGCCGGGATATGAATGCCACTGGCAGGACAAGCATGGGCGGTGCGCCATCCACTGTCAGCTGGCGGCCTTGCAGCAAAAGCAGGACGAGGCGTTCCGTGCCGTGAGCCTGCGCAGGCTGCTGACCGGCGGATCCGATCCCCAAGATACAAGCAAGCTGTAAAATTTTAAAAGGAGGTACCCGTATGCTGTTTCAAACCACGTCGGCGCACGAAGAGCTGCGCGCGAAGATCCGGAGTTTTGCGGAGGAGGAGATCAAGCCCCTTGCATTTTTAATGGATCAGAACAATGAGTTTCCCGAGGAGGCTGTCAAGAAGCTGGGTAAGCTGGGCTGGATGGGCATTCCCTACCCCAAGGAGTACGGCGGTGCCGGTCTTGATGCTCTGAGCTACGCCATCGCGGTGGAGGAGCTGGCCCGTGTGGACGGCGGCACGGGCGTAATCCTCTCCGCCCACGTCTCCCTCGGCTCATGGCCCATTTTCGCCTATGGCACCGAGGAGCAGAAGAAGAAATATCTGGTTCCGCTGGCCAAGGGCGAGAAGATCGGCGCCTTCGGCCTTACGGAGACCAACGCCGGATCCGACGCCGGCGGCACGGAGACCACGGCGCTGGATAAGGGGGACTACTACCTCCTCAACGGCGGCAAGATCTTCATTACCAACGCCCCTAAGGCGGACACCTATGTGGTTTTCGCCGTCACCACGCCGGACATCGGCACCCGGGGCATCTCCGCTTTCATCGTGGAGAAGGGCTGGAAGGGCTTTGAGTTCGGCGACCACTATGACAAGATGGGTATTCGCTCCTCCTCCACGGCGGAGCTGATCTTCAACAACGTGAAGGTTCCCAAGGAAAACCTATTGGGCAAGGAGGGCGAGGGCTTCAAGATTGCCATGTCCACGCTGGACGGCGGACGCATCGGCATCGCCGCGCAGGCGCTGGGCATCGCCCAGGGCGCGTTTGAGCACGCGTTGAGCTATTCCAAGGAGCGCGTCCAGTTCGGCAAGCCCATCGCGGCCCAGCAGAGCATCGCCTTCAAGCTGGCGGATATGGCAACCAAGCTGCGCTGCGCCCGGTTCCTCATCTACTCCGCGGCGGAGCTGAAGGAGCAGCACGCGCCTTACGGCATGGAGTCCGCCATGGCGAAGATGTACGCCTCGGACATCGCGCTGGAGGTCACCAACGATGCCTTGCAAATCCACGGCGGCAGCGGCTACCTCAAGGGCATGGAGGTGGAACGGGCCTACCGCGACGCCAAGATCACCACCCTCTACGAGGGCACTAACGAGATCCAGCGGGTGGTCATCGCCTCTCATCTGTTGGGCAGGCTGGGCAAGAGCTCCGGCGGCGAGAGCCGTTCGGCGGCCAAGAAACCCGCGCCCATCACCGGCATTCGCAAAAAGACCATCTTCCGGGAGGGGGATGCTGCCCAGCAGGTGGCCGACCTTGTGGCGGCGCTGAAGAAGGATGGTCACGACTTCTCCGTGGGCATTCCTATGGATACGCCCATCCCGCAGGCGGAGCGGGTGGTCTCCGCGGGCAAGGGCATCGGGGAGAAAAAGAACATGAAACTGGTAGAGTCGCTGGCCAAGGCCGCTGGCGCGGCCATCGGTTCTTCCCGCCCTGTGGCGGAGACTCTCAAATATCTGCCGCTGAACCGCTATGTGGGTATGTCCGGTCAGAAGTTCACCGGCAATCTGTACATCGCCTGCGGCATCTCCGGCGCATCCCAGCACCTTAAGGGCATCAAGGACGCCTCCACCATCGTGGCCATCAATAAGAACGGTAACGCGCCTATCTTCAAGAACTGCGACTACGGCATCGTGGGCGATGTGGAGGAGATCCTGCCCCTGCTCACTGCCGCGCTGGATAGCGGCGAAAAGCTGCCCGCGCCGCCCATGGTAAAGATGAAGCGGCCCACGCCGCCGAAGCCCGCCCCCATCGGCGACCGCTACGTCTGCAGCGGCTGCGGCTACGAGTATGTGCCGGAGTTGGGCGACGAGGACGGCGAGATCGCGCCCGGTACGCTCTTTGAGCAGCTTCCCGCCGAGTGGGTGTGTCCCGAGTGCGCGGAGACGAAGGATCAATTTGTAAAGGCTTGAGGCCGTGAAGGAGGCAAGATAAGATGTATTGCGTGCGTAAAGTAACGAACGACCTCTACTGGGTGGGCGCCAACGACCATCGCCTGGCCCTGTTTGAAAACTGCTTTCCCATTCCCCGGGGCGTAAGCTACAACGCCTACTGCCTGCTGGATGAAAAGACGGTGCTCTTTGACACGGTGGACTGGTCTGCCTGCCGCCAGCTTTTGGAAAATCTGGCGTATGTGCTGGATGGCCGCGAGCTGGACTACCTGCTGGTCAACCATCTGGAGCCGGATCACGCCGCCTGCATCGAGGAGATCCTGCTGCGCCATCCCAAGGTGAAATTGATCTCCAACGAGAAGGCATTCATGCTCATGCGGCAGTTCGGCTTCCATGTGGACGGACATGAGTGCATCGAGGTGAAGGAGGGCGACACCTTCTCCTTCGGCAAGCACACCGTAACCTTTGTGGGCGCGCCTATGGTTCACTGGCCGGAGGCCATGGTGACCCTCGACGTCACCGACGGCGTCCTCTTTTCCGCCGACGCCTTCGGCACCTTCGGCGCGCTGGACGGCAAGCTGTTCGCCGACGAGGTGGACTTCGAGCGGGACTGGCTGGACGACGCCCGTCGCTACCTTACCAACATCGTGGGCAAGTACGGCCCCCACATCCAGCTCCTGCTGAAAAAGGCCGGCGGCGTTTTGGATCAGATCAAGTACATCTGCCCGCTCCACGGCCCCGTGTGGCGCAAAGATCTGGGCTGGTTCATTGAAAAGTACGACACATGGAGCCGCTATGCCCCTGAGACCCAGGGCGTGCTCATCGTCTACGCCTCTATGTACGGCAACACGGAGAACGCGGCGCAGGCGCTGGCGACGTCGCTCTGCGATAAGGGCATGAGCAAGGTGGCGATGTACGATGTGTCCTCCACTCATGTCTCCCAGCTGATCTCCGAGGCGTTTAAGTACAGTCACATTGTCCTGGCCTCTGTGACCTACAACCTCGGCATCTACCCTGCCATGCATGACTTCCTCATGGATATGAAGGCACTGAATCTGCAAAACCGCACCTTTGCCATCATTGAAAACGGCTCATGGGCGGTGAAGTCCGGTGACCTCATGCAGAAATTCGTCAACAATGAGCTTAAGAACATGACGGTGCTCAACGAGCGGCTCAGCCTCGCCTCGTCCATGGGCACGGACAAGCGCACTGAGCTGGAAGCACTGGCGGACGCCATTCTGGAATCTATGAAGTAACTGGCAGGAAAGCCAAAACCAAGACAACAGACAACAAACAGCCCCACCGCGTCGGCTGCAGAAAAACCGGCTTTCAAAAACAGAGCGGGCAAGCGTGATACTGCGCTTGCCCGCTCTTTGCCCAAAAGGACATGAGAAGTGACCGGAGAAGATGAGAGGATCGAAATGGAGATCAGAAAACGAAACGGGGAGTCTGTTCCCTTTCAACAGGAGAAAATTTTCAACGCCATGAAAAAGGCGTTTGACGGACAGGGCAAGGAGATCGGGAGCAGAGAGATGGATGAGATCCTCGCCACCGTTCTCAACAATCTCTCCGTCACAGTGCCGCTCACCGTAGAACGTGTGCAGGACGAGGTGGAGCGAACGCTCATGGAGCGCGGACACTATGAGGTGGCCAAGGCGTACATCCTCTACCGCGAAAAGCGGTCTGCGCTGCGCCGTGTCCGGCATACCATCGCGCGGACGGTGGGGGATGACTCGCTTGACGAGGTGCTGCGCCGCATCCAGATGGATTTTACCGAGGAAGTCTACTCCCTCGCGGCGCTTCAAATGAAGTTTGAGAGTTTCTGTCGCCTGGGCATGACGGAGGATGAGCGGGCTGAGGCACTGACCAAGGCGGCGGTAGAGCTGACTACGGCAGAGGCACCCAAGTGGGAGTTCATCGCGGCGCGGCTTCTGAACCACTCCTTTCGCTGTCGCAACGCACAGGAATGGGAGGGGCGCGGCGTCTGCGACCTCTATGGCAAGCTTCGCTATCTGACGGATAAGGGACTCTACGGTGACTATATCCTTGCCCACTATACCCACGAGGAGATTGCCATGGCGGAGGACTTTCTCTGCCCGGAACGGGACGAGCTGTTCACCTACTCCGGCCTTGACCTGCTGCTCAAACGCTATGTGATCCAGTCACGCAGCCGCGTGCCGCTGGAAACACCGCAGGAGATGTTTTTGGGTATCGCGCTGCATCTTGCTATGAACGAAGGCTCTGACCGCATGGGGTGGGTAAAACGCTTTTACGATATGCTCAGCCGTATGGAGGTCACGATGGCGACACCTACCATGTCCAACGCACGAAAGCCCTACCATCAGCTTTCAAGCTGCTTTGTGGACACTGTGCCGGACAGTCTGGACGGCATCTACCGCTCGCTGGACAACTTCGCAAAGGTCTCTAAATTCGGCGGTGGAATGGGGATGTACTTCGGTAAGGTGCGCGCTGCAGGCAGCACCATCCGCGGCTTTCAAGGGGCGGCGGGCGGTGTTATCCGCTGGATCCGGCTGGTCAATGACACCGCCGTTGCGGTGGATCAGTTGGGGATGCGGCAGGGCGCTGTGGCGGTTTACTTAGACGCATGGCACCGGGATCTGCCGGAATTCCTTCAACTGCGCACCAACAACGGCGACGACCGCATGAAGGCACATGATGTGTTTCCCGCCGTGTGCTATCCGGATCTCTCTTCTGGCAACTGGCGGAGGAGAACATAGACGCGCCGTGGCATCTCATGTGTCCGCATGAGATCCTCACGGTCAAGGGCTACGCACTGGAGGATTACTGGGGTACAGAATGGGAGAAGCGGTATCTGGACTGCGTCAATGACCCGCGCATCGAAAAGCGCAGCGTCACCGTCAAGGACATCGTGCGGCTGGTGCTTCGCTCGGCAGTGGAGACCGGCACGCCCTTCGCTTTCAATCGAGACAGTGTAAATCATATGAACCCAAACGGCCACACGGGAATGATCTATTGCTCCAATCTCTGTACGGAGATCGCGCAGAACATGGCGTCCATCGAGCACATCAGCACTGAGGTGCACACTGAGAACGGCGACACAATAGTGGTGACGGCCACACGCCCAGGTGAGTTTGTGGTCTGCAATCTGGCGAGTCTGTCTCTCGGTAATCTGCCGGTGGAGGACGAGGCCTATATGGAACGCACGGTGGAAACGGCCATCCGCGCACTGGATAATGTGATCGACCTCAACTTCTACCCGTTGGAATACGCGCGGCTTACCAATCAGAAGTACCGCAGCATCGGCCTGGGCGTCAGCGGCTACCACCACATGCTGGCAAAGCGCGGCATCCACTGGGAGAGCGATGAGCACCTTGCCTTCACCGACGCAGTGTTCGAGCTCATCAACTACGCCGCCGTCAAGGCGGACACAGCACTGGCACGGGAAAAGGGTCGTTACGCGCTCTTTGAGGGCAGCGACTGGCAGACGGGCGCGTATTTTGAAAAGCGGGGTTATACCTCCGAAAAGTGGCGGGCGCTTGCGAAAACGGTGGCGGTGCAGGGAATGCGCAACGCCTATCTGCTGGCGGTCGCACCGACCTCCAGCACATCTATCCTCTCCGGCACGTCGGCGGGCATAGATCCAATTATGAAGAAATTCTTTTTAGAGGAAAAAAGGGCAGCATGCTGCCCCGCGTTGCTCCGGAGCTTTCTATGGACACATGGTGGTACTATAAGGCAGCGCATCTGATCGACCAAAGCTGGTCGGTACGCGCCGCGGGCCTTCGCCAGAGACATATTGACCAGGCGCAGAGCATGAATCTCTATATCACCAACGACTATTCCATGCGTCAGGTGCTCAGACTGTATTTGGAGGCGTGGAGAGCCGGCGTCAAGACCATTTACTATGTCCGCAGCAAGGCCCTTGAGGTCGAGACCTGCGAAAGCTGCTCGTCATAAGGAGGATAGCATGACGGAACTGAAGAAAAAGCCCCTCTTTAACCCAGAGGGCGACCCTGATGTGCGCCTGCGGCGCATGATCGGCGGCAATACCACCAACCTCAATGACTTCAACAATATGAAGTACGCTTGGGTCAGCGACTGGTACCGGCAGGCCATGAACAACTTTTGGATCCCTGAGGAGATCAATCTCTCGCAGGATGTGAAGGACTATCCCCGCCTGCTGTCAGCCGAGCGCAGCGCCTACGATAAAATTCTGAGTTTTCTTGTCTTTTTGGATTCCATTCAGACAGCGAACCTGCCTAATATCGGCGCCTACATTACCGCCAACGAGGTCAATCTCTGCCTGTCCATTCAGGCGTTTCAGGAGTGTGTCCACTCACAGAGCTACAGCTATATGCTCGACACCATCTGTTCCCCGTGGAGCGCAATGACATCCTCTACCAATGGAAAACGGACGAGCATCTGCTGCGCCGCAACACCTTCATTGGGGACTGCTACAACGAGTTTCAGGAGCGGAAGGACGCTCCCACGCTGCTGCGCGTGATGATGGCAAACTATATTTTGGAGGGCATCTATTTTTACAGCGGCTTTATGTTCTTCTACAATCTCTCCCGAAACGGGAAGATGCCCGGCTCGGCGCAGGAGATTCGCTACATAAACCGCGATGAGAACACGCACTTGTGGCTGTTCCGCAATATCATCACGGAGCTGCAAAAGGAGCAGCCGGAGTTGTTCACCGCCGAGAGCGTACAAGCGCTGCGCGAGATGATGCGTGAGGGCGTGGAGCAGGAGATCGCATGGGGGCATTATGTAATCGGCGACGACATCCCGGGGCTGAACCGGCAGATGATCAGCGATTACATCCGCTATCTCGGCAATCTCCGCTGGACGAGCCTTGGCTATCCCGCATTGTATCCTGGCTTTGAGAGCGAACCGGAGAGCATGGAATGGGTCAGCCAGTACGCCGACGCCAACATGGTCAAGACCGATTTCTTTGAGGCACGCAGTACCGCCTACGCCAAGAGCACCGCACTGATAGACGATTTATAAGAAAACCAAAGACATCAGAATAGGAGATACTACTATGAATTACAGCGCTATGATTCAAAATCGCAGATCCGTTCACGCATTCCGCGAAAAGGAAGTTCCGAGCGAGGCTATCGGCCAGCTCCGATCCTACTATGAAAAGACCTGCCCCCGTCTTGTCCCGGAGATTGCAACGGAGTTGATCGTCTTGGACAAGGATGCACAGCCGGCGCTGGAGAGCTCAGCGGGCTATAATCAATTTCTCATCGGAGCACCGCACTACCTGCTCCTTATGTCTGCCCCGCATTCCTATGCGGCCATCAACGCCGGCTACATGATGGAAGATCTCGTCCTCAAGCTGACTGAGTTGGACATTGACACCTGCTGGATGACCTTCACCGACAGCGACAAAATCAAAAAGGCACTGTCTCTCGCCACCCCGTTAGAGGTGGCGGCAATCGTTGCCTTTGGCTACGGGGAAAAGACCGCAAAAAAGCTGCGGCTGAATATCCTAAGTATGTCTCAGATCGATGTGCGGGCCGAGCAGCAGTACTACGCGCCCAAAAAGGGCGTGCACGATTTGGTTCACATGGGGAGCTGGAGCAACAAGTCTGGGCTTGACGAGATGATGGACTTCTACGACGATATGCTCTGGCAGTCCGTCTACGCCGCTTCGCTCTCCCCCAGCTATCTCAACCGTCAGCCCTATGGCTTCCTTGTGCAGGACCACAGCATCTATTTGGTGCAGCAGGAGGATGCCTACACCGATAATTTGGATGCCGCATTGGATCTCGGTATTGTCATGCTCCACTTCTCCGCCGTCGCCTCCCAGTGGGCGGGGCAGGTACGCTGGGAACTTTCACCTGCTGCGCCCGACGGCCTGCCGGAAGGACTTCGCCCCGCTGCGGTGTACCACATGTAACGACTCTGGGGGGAAGCAAGGCAACGGTGAAATGCGCGACCGTCGATCCGCGGTTGAGCGTATGTTTCGTTAGAAAAGAAGAACCTATCAGTCAGAGTCTGAGTAAGGAAAATAGGAGGTATATTTTATATGGCTATCCAAACGGTAACAGATGCCATCCGCTATGTAGGGGTGGATGATAACACATTGGCACTCTTTGAAAACCAGTACCCCGTCCAGCCTATGGGAGTGAGCTACAACTCCTATGTCATTCTGGATGAGAAGATTGCCGTGATGGACAGCGTGGACGCACGGGCAACGGAAGAATGGCTTTCCAATGTGGCGCGGGTGTTGGAGGGGCGCAGGCCCGACTATCTTGTGGTCACACACATGGAGCCGGATCATTCCGGCAGTCTCATGCGGCTGGCACAAAAGTACCCGGAGATGAAGATCGTGGGAAACGCGAAAACATTTACCCTGATCAAGCAGTTCTTCGGCACAGGTGCATTGTCGGAAGACCGTATGCTGGAGGTTGGCGAAAGAGATACGCTTTCCTTGGGTTTGCACCGGCTGCGCTTTCTGCTGGCGCCGATGGTACACTGGCCGGAGGTGATGACGGCGTATGAGGAAACGGAAAAAATCCTGTTCTCGGCGGATGCCTTCGGACGCTTTGGCTCACTGGAACGGACTGCCCGTGCCCCCTGGGTGCCGCAGGCCCGACGGTATTATTACAATATTATCGGGAAATATGGCGCACAGGTGCAGGCGCTGCTGAAAAAAATCTCCGCGCTGGAGATCAAAACAATCTGCCCGCTCCACGGTCCCGTGCTTACAGAAGGGCTGGAGGAGTGTCTGCGGTTCTATGATCTCTGGTCACAATGGGAACCAGAAGAATCGGAGAGCATACTGATTGCCCACGCATCCATCCATGGAAATACTGCCCATGCGGCGAAGACCCTCAAGGGTAAATTAGAGAAAAAAGGCGTACAGGTCAACATATGTGATCTCACTGTGACAGATCTTTCCTACGCTGTTGCCAGTGCGTTCTACTGCGGGAAGTTGGTTTTAGCCAGCGCCACCTATGACGGAGGACTGTTTCCGCCCATGAGGGAGTTTTTGGAACATTTACGGACAAAGGGATTCCGAAACCGCCGGGTTGGCCTTATTGAAGACGGCTCTTGGGCACCTGATGCCGCGCGGCTGATGCGCACCAAATTGGAGGAGATGAAGGATATCCACCTTTACGAAACGGTAGTGTCTCTGCGTGGTGCATTGAACCAAACCAGCGAAGCGCAGATGGACGCTCTGGTGGCTGAGCTCTGCGCAGAATAAGCTGCAAATAAACCGCAGCTATTTTCGTACAGATGATGGTCTTACTCATCTGCTTTATGTCCCAAGGGCAGAGTACCGTCATCTCAGGATGAGGTCACAATGTGGTGTGGGGCGAGACCGGAGTCTTGAGAATACCCAAACAAAGGAAAGGAGCTGACAGATATGGCAGCTATGAATATGAATCAGGAGCAGTTTAAGCAGTTGATCCGGGAGGAAAAGCCTGTTTTGGTGGATTTCTGGGCGCCCTGGTGCAGCTATTGCCGGAGGATCGGCCCTGCGTATGAGAAGATTGGAGAGGAATACGCGGACAGCCTTGCTGTCGGCAAGATCAATATTGACGAGGAGCCGCAGCTGGCGGGGGCCGAGGGGATCGAGGACATCCCAACTCTGGTGCTGTACCGGAACGGAAAGGCCGTGGATTCCATCATCGCGCCCGGCTCAAAGGCAGAAATCGACCGTTTCATTCAGGAAGCCTTGGCGAAATAACGGAGGGTTCAGATATGAACAACAATCATGTTTATGATATGCTCGTGGTGGGCGGCGGACCGGGCGGCTACACCGCTGCCCTGTACGCGGCACGGGCGGGGCTGGACACCATCGTGCTGGAAAAACTGTCCGCCGGTGGGCAGATGGCCCTGACCGAGCAGATCGACAACTACCCCGGCTTTGAGAACGGGATCGACGGCTTCTCTCTGGCGGAGAATATGCAAAAGCAGGCGGAGCGTTTTGGGGCACGCAGCGAATACGCGGAAGTTCTCCGCATGGATCTGACGGCGGTTCCCAAGCTCGTGGAGACCAGCGAGGGATCTTCCGGGGGAAAACCGTGGTGCTGGCCACCGGCGCAGACCCCAGAACGCTGGGCGTTGCCGGAGAGACGGAGCTGTTGGGCCGGGGCGTGGCCTACTGCGCCGCCTGCGACGGGATGTTTTACAAGGGCAAAACGGTGGTCGTGGTGGGCGGCGGCAATTCCGCCGCGGCAGATGCCCTTCTTCTCAGCCGCGTGGCGAAAAAAGTGATCCTCGTCCACCGCAGAGACACCCTGCGGGCCACCAAGATCTATCACGAGCCGCTGGCACAGGCCGAAAACGTGGAATTCCGTTGGAACAGCGTCGTTTCCGCGCTGCTTTCCGGGGACAGACTGACCGGCGTCCGCCTGCGGGACACCGTCACCGGTGAGGAAAGCGTGGTGGACTGCGACGGCGTATTTGTCAGCGTGGGCCGACAGCCCGCCACGGCGCTGGCGGTGGGTCAACTGGCGCTGGACGGCGGCGGCTATATCGTGGCCGGAGAGACCACGGAAACCAGTATTCCCGGCGTTTACGCCGTGGGTGACGTGCGGACGAAGCCCCTCCGTCAGGTGGTCACCGCCGTGGCGGACGGCGCGGTGGCAGTTCACATGGCGGAGAAATATATCGCGGAAAACCGATAAGGGAGGTAGATTCAAAAAGCCATGTTTAAGGTCAGGCCGGATACGACCGCAGCGGGAATGCCGACATATCTGCAAGGCAAACTGCCAGAGTGATGGCAGATAAGATAACCCATGTAAGATCGGGAGATATGTTGTCTCTCCATATCCAGTCCACACAACAGTGAGCAACTGAACACAAAGCACAGCCACAGATGTACTCTGCGGCTGTGCTTTTATGCGTAGTATTACCGCGTGACAAGCGGTTTTACTGTGACGGCGTCACATAATTTGAGAAAATCGGCTTCGAGGCAGCTTTTGGAGCACAAGCCCTTTGTGGTTGTTGACAGAGAAAAAAATATAGGTATAATAAAAGCAAAATAATAAGATTCATTCTTGCATTTGGGGAGTTGGCGGTATGCCAAAATACGCAGAGGAGATATTGGCCGCCGTAACGGAGCTGCAGCAGCATCCCAAGGCGGAGCAGGTGTTCCTGGAGATGAAAAGGGAGCATCCCAGCATCGCTCTGGGTACGGTATATCTGCCCCCATGCCGGGAGCAGGAAAAGACAATCTTATGGAGGAGAAGTATCATGAACGCTAACGTATCTCTTCTGCTCAACGAGCAGATCAATAAGGAGTTCTACTCCGCCTATCTGTATCTGGACTTTGCCAACTACTACGCCGCCGTCGGACTGGACGGCTTTGAGAACTGGTACCGGGTACAGGCGCAGGAGGAACGGGATCACGCCATGCTGTTTTGTCAGTATTTGCAGAATAACGGCGAGGGCGTCACCTTTGAGGCTATCGCAAAGCCGGAGTGGGAACGAGGCGACCACATGGCCCCGCTGAAAAGAGCACTGGAACACGAGATGCTGGTCACCGCCAGCATCAATGCCATCTACGCCGCCGCATACGAGGTCAGGGACTTCCGCACCATGCAGATGCTGGACTGGTTCATCAAGGAACAGGGTGAGGAGGAGAAG
The DNA here is from genome assembly GCF_049562865.1 of Faecalibacterium sp. 7. Classification (NCBI taxonomy): domain Bacteria; kingdom Bacillati; phylum Bacillota; class Clostridia; order Eubacteriales; family Oscillospiraceae; genus Faecalibacterium; species Faecalibacterium sp. 7. The sequence continues at coordinate 146,393 of NZ_CP186911.1, forward strand.
AACGCCGCTGACCTCATTACCAAGATGGATCTGTTCGGCGGTGACAGCAAGGGGCTGTATATGCTAAACAGCGAGCTGAAGGCACGGGTCTACACCGCGCCCTCGCTGGTGCTGTAAGCCCCGCGTGTCTGCGGGCTTTCGCATCCGGCAAAAGGCAGACTGCATACAGGTGGCCTGCCTTTTCTTCCACCAGATGGTTAGATTATGCTAACTGCGTATAATAAATAAGCAGCGCCCTCCGGGAAATCTCCCGGCGGGCACTGCTGTGTTCAGAGGAACGTTATTTTTCTTGCCTTACTTTGCGGCATCCACCAGCACACCAACGTAGCCGGCAGTATCCACCAGCGTGGCACCGGAAACGGCGTCCACAGCCTTTTCATCTTTGCTCAGAGCCTCGGCGTCGGCAATGCTCATGCCGTTCACGTGGTTCTGGATGGCGTCGTAGTTGGCATCCAGCGAAACGGTGGAACCAGCCTTTTCGGCCATCATCTTGCTGTAGTAATCGGCGTTGACCCGCTTGGACATCAGCACCTTGCCCTCGGCGTAGCCTGCGCCGAAGTCAGAATCGGAGTTGGGCACACCGACGACCCCGGCGTCCGAACCGGCAAACTGGAACTCGTCAATGTAGCTCAGCACGATGGTGTCCCCGGCGGTGGCGACAGCGCCGGAGGTGAAGCACTTGGTGCCGTGTGCGGCCCCATAGACCACATTCAGCTTCAGGTCCTCGGAGCTGCCGTTGAACTCCACGGCCTGCGTGGTCTGGGCGTTTTTGGCGGCATCCACGATGGCAGAGAGATAACCGGCGGTATCCACCAGCGTTGCGCCGGAGACGGCGTCCACAGCCTCGGCACCCTTGGCGGCTACATCCTCCAGCTCGGAGATGGTCTTGCCGACGGCAAAGTTCTGGATGGCGTCGAAGTTTGCATCCAGAGCGACCGTGGAGCCGCCCTTTTCAGCCATCATCTTGCTGTAATAATCGGCGTTGGCCCGCTTGGACATCAGCACCTTGCCCTCGGCGTAGCCTGCGGCAAAGTCGGAGTCGGAGTTGGGCACGGCGGTCACGCCTGCATCGGTGCTGGTGAACTGAAAATCGTCGAGGTAGGCGGCGAGGATGACGTCATCCTTCACCACAGCCACCGCTTCGGTGAAGCACTTGGTGCCGTGGGCGGCAGCATAGGCCTGACCGATCTGGATGCCGCCTTCCACCGGGACGATGGCGGCGGGCTCAGCGGGGGCTGCGGCAGCAGAGTCGGCGGGGGCTTCTTCGGCCAGCTCCACACCAAGTGCGGCGGCAACGGCCTTCCGGACGGCCTTGGTTGTCACCGTGGCACCGGCAACGCCGTCGATGGCGGGGCCGTTGGCGGCCACGACCTGCTTGGACAGCTCTTCCAGTGCAGCGCCGCCGATGCTCTCGGTCTCCTGTGCGCCTTCCAGCTTGCAGTCGGTAACGGTGCCGTTGGCATCCACGGTCAGGGTGGCGGTGACAGCACCGCCAAAGCCTTCGGCAGAGCCGGTCTTAGTCACACCAGCGGCGGTGGAGCTGCTGCCGCCGCCGCAGGCGGCCAGAGAGACGCCAACAACGAGGCTCATGGCCACGGCAGCGCTCAGTTTGCGGATGATCTCCTGTTTCATGGGTCTTTCCTCCAGAGAAAAGTCGGTTTGTGTTCGGTCCCCAGAAAAGGTCATATCTTTTCAGGGATGTTTACAAAAGATAACATATTTTGTGAGGTGCTGTCAAGAGATTTTAGCACATACTTCGTGAAGAATGATAAATTGGTGTCAATTTGTGACGCTGACTGTATACGAAGCGAACGGACGGTCTACGCTGTTAGTAATTCCTGAATGGAAACCAAGCAAGCAGTTTTGCCACTTTCAGCCCCAGTTAGTACTTCAATATTACTATGTTTTGGAAATCGGCACAACCATATAACCGTCTTTGATGAAACTATTTTTGTTTCATCGATGACATTGTACCAGCAAGCAGTGCAGACGTATATACATCTGCTTATTTTGCGTTGCAAAACGCTTGTTGGGGAATGCCCCAAGCCCCTTTAATCTGCATTTTCCAATGCAGGCTGCGCATCCCTTCGGGACGCTTTTTACCCGGTGATGTGCTCTGGGTCGTTCAAAACTTGCATGAGGTGAGAAGCGGCTTCTGCAAGAGAATCGTACTTCATCTGTTCAGGAACAGGCGCATCCAGAAGCGTAATGCCCCATTTCTGCATACATTCCGCAAGCTCCTTCTGCGCCAGCAGTGCAGCCTCCCGGCGCATTTCCGGGGAAGTGTTTCTGTCCAGAACGTAGGCAGTATTAAATCTGCCGTTGCGATCTTCCGTCAACTGCACCATGGAGTAGTGTTCCTCCCAGTAGTGGCAGTACCAGACTCTGCCGCCGATGTTCGCCATGTCATGATGCAATTCTTCTTCGCTGCTCCATTGTGGAGTTTTGGACAAAATGCGCTCCAGTTCCGAAAGAGCCTGCTGTTCTTCGTCCGATAACTTCTGACGGTGACATTCACGGTATAGGTCGTTCTGCCAATACGGACTCAGCTTTCCATTCCGGGCATCTTCCATTGCTTCTTCGATATTGGGTAGGATTGTCATGTCGTTCACCTCAAACACTCACTGTTAGCGTTATATGCACGCTTATAGTGTTGATTATAGACTATTTGTGGGCAAAAAGAAAGAGCGTCAGCACGTTTGCTGGCGTTCTTTGACATAGGTGTTATTTTGTAATATAGGGAATGTTGTCGGTGTATGCATTCAGAATGTCAATGGCAGCTTTCTTCTGCCCCGGTGTGAGCTGGCTCAGCTTTCTGCTCAGTTCGTCATCTGCCACATGGGATGCGGATGGAACGGAATCCCGTATCAGCACATCAGCAGATACGTCCAACACCTCTACGATTCGGATAAAGGTTTCCAGTTTTGGGATTTTTACTCCGCGCTCTAAATCTCCAACATAATTTGCCGACAAATCGACCCGTTCTGCAAACTGTTCAATCGTCCAGCCTTTTTCCTTGCGCTGTTCTCGTATTCGTTGACCCAAAAGCGTATTCATAGCGACCTCACATTCTAATTGTGTTTGTTACACACAAATAGCATACCTGTCGCAATTTTTGTTATACACAATCCAATAGCGTTTACTCAACGCCATCTGAATACTTTTGGGACGAAAAATTTTTGTGCGCATCTTTGGTCAAAAAAGCAATGGTCTTTTGGGACGGCACATGGTACAATAGCAAATGTTGTGCCCTTGGCACATGAACGAAGGTAAAAGGAGCTGCTGAACGTGGATACGATCTATCTGCTGCCCGGTGAGGAACGCTGCGTTGATTTTCGAGATGCCAATGGAGTCCCGAAGGTACACTACACTTACTGTTCTATCCGTGGCAAACTTTTCAACTGCACCTGCTGCACAAAGGACGAGGCCCAGCGGCTGTGTGAAGATTGGCTTATAAAACAGGACCGCTGCTACATAAACTAAAAAAGCCGCCGAGGACAATTCTCCCAACGGGAAGATTCCTCGACGATTCGCTATAACATTATAATCCGAAATTTGAAACGGTGGTCCTTGTCGCCAAAGAACTGAATATCAGCGTGGACGCCGCCATCTTCCCGGAAATGGCAAATCAGACAGTCTCGAAAACAGTTGTGGACTTCTTTGTTAGGAAAAGCGAAGCAGAGATTGAAAATTTATCGTGCTCTGCAAACAGGCGGAAGCCTTCCAGAAAGACGAGTAACGCGGTCGGGTTCGATGTGCCCGGCCGCGTTACTGTTTTACCCGTTTGCTATTCACATTCTTAGAAATCAGTTTTCAAAAGCAAAAATCCGCCGAGGAATTCTCCCGAAAAAAACGGGAAGAATCATCGGCGGATTTCGTTTATCGTGTTGGCTCTTTTTCGGCTGTGTCTTTTTCCTCTGCAAAAAATATTTCTACATTTTTCTGAGCTTTCATCAACTCCTGCATCTCATCTCGTGCCTTCCGGTAGTCTGGGTATGCTTCTTTCTTCTTTTTCAGAAGTTCAGCGTATTCGATGCTCAAGTCCTTAGCCTTTGGCAGCTTTTTCAATCCGGCTTCATCAAAAGCAGCTTTTGCAGCCTTATGCAGCGTGATTTCTTCCCGGTGGGCTTCCAGAAATCTCTTACTGTACCCGGCTTTGCGGTAGGCATCATAAACCGGACGTGTCCGGGCGTAATTGACGATGTGCGTCCGCAGCACGGCAATCTCGGTCATGCGCGTTTCTGCCGCCTTGATGGAATCGCCCATGGCATGATAGCGTTCCGTTGCCTCCGCTGCACGTTCCTGCAGTTCCTCGGCACTGCTGATCTTCTGCTCCTGTAAAAATAGCAGTGTCTTGGACATCTCCTTCAGATTGAACTTCGTTGCCCACTTTTTGTAGCCAACACTTTTGCCCTCTGCCATTTTCTCCTGAATGTCCACCAGCAACTGGAAGGGCTGCTCTTTGGCCTGCTTTTTCTGGTACGGCTGATGCTTCGCCTTTCCCTCCAGCACCGCCTTGATTTCATCCTCACTGTACCCGGTGCCCAGCGTTCGGAACCGGATGAATCGTTTCTGCCGTGCGCCCTTGACGGAGGTGTACTTTCCGCGTTTGACTTCATAGCCCTGCTGCTCCAGCTTTTGCAGAAAGTCCTCGTAGTCCTTGGGCTTTTCATCCAAAACACTATCGATCACTCTGCATAGCCGGTCACGATTACTTTCTTTCGGCGGGTAGAGCGTGCGCTTCTGCCGCTCCCGGTAAGGCTTTATCTCAATGACGGAGAGCTGATGTTCCAAGCAGATCAGGTCACTCAACCGCTGCACTGCCAACGCCGAAAAGAAAAAATCCCGGAACTTTTTGGTGCCATCCAGTGCCGTAGAGTTGAAGATCACATGGTTGTGGATGTGCTGCCGGTCCGTGTGCGTTGCCACCACAAAGGCGTGCTTGCCCTTGGTAAAGCGCATGGCCAGTTCGTAGCCTACTTTGTTAGCCTCCTCTGCGGTGATTTCCCCCGGACGGAAGGACTGCCGTATCTGATAAGCGATTACATCACTCTTCTGTCTGCGTCCGTTTACGAGATCATACTGCCGCTTGGTAAGCATAAATTCTTCATCTGCTGTCAGGGCGCTGCAAGCATAGCTGCTGACAAACTGCCCCTGCTCGGTCTTGTCCGGGTTTTCAATATAGTCCGTGCGATTTTTCAGGCAGGCCGCAACGGTCAAGCCCTTGTTTTTGTGCAGCGCAATCAGCCGTGTTGCTGCCAGCATCATCACCCCCTATTGCAAAGAAAAAATGCCGCCCGGAGGCGGCATTGAGATCATTTGGTTATTTTTTCGTAATCGGCAGCACCCGCCAGATACATTGCCTTGTATCTGGCGCATTCCAACTCATTGCAGATTTCATCTAAGGCGAGATATTGATTCCACGCTTCTTTGCTGATAACGCTCTGCAAGGCTTCCTCAGCTGCTCTTTTGGCTTTTTTCAGTCGCAGATACTCTTCATCCTCACCCAGCATCTCAGAAAAAATCGTGCTGTTGTGTTCAAAATAATAATCCTCTATCCTCTGTTTGCTCATAGCATCCCTCACAGTTCTGCAAGCCACTCACTGAAACGCCCGATGCCCTCGGTGATGGCAGTTGCACCGAAAAAGAGGATGAAGCAGATGAACTCGGCCACCAGCAGGATAAAGAACTGATTCCAAGTCTGGCGATAGGCAGTGTAGATGCCGCAGCCGAAGATGTAGAGCATCAGCGGAGCAACTACATAGCTGGACAGGGTTAGCAGCCACCTTGCCATCAGAGCTAGAAACGCCACAAAGAGAGAAATCGGGAAAATAACAATTTTCTTCAGCATAGACATCATATCAAGCACTTCCTTTCTGTTCGCCCTTATTATAAAGGTATCGACTACTACGTTGCAAGGATGTCAAGCATTATATGTATCCCCGCAGTCCTCCAACTGCGGGAATTTTTACAGCTCTGCCAGCTTGGAAAGAATTTGCTTGCCAATGTCAATCAGTTCGTCCAGACGCTGCCGCAGGTCCTCCATGTCAGCGGCGTAGACCCGACCGTTTTCATTGGCGGCTTTGGCGTACTGATTCAGATTGTTGCTGCAATTCTGGAGCAGATAAGCCATTCGGCGTAGCTGCGGCAGATCGAGATTCAGGCAGTATCCATCCAATGCCATTTTGCGGATATAGGCACTCAGGCTGCGGATGCCCATGCTGAACATCTTTTCATAGATGCGGTTCTTTTCTGTTTTGGTCAGGCGCAGGATGATGATTTCATCCCGCTTCTCTTTCATCGTGCATCACCATCCTTGTCGTAATAACTGCGGAAGGGCTTCACCGGCTCCGGCTGATTGGTCTTTTCCCCCAGTGCAGCCAGCACAGACGGACGAATTGCGGGTGTTTCGGTTTCCTCGGTTTCTTCGGGAGCATCCTGCGAGGAACTGCGGTCACGGTCGATGTTTAGCAAGGCGTTCAATTCAGCAAGGCGGGCAGACTTTTCGGCCAGTTCTTCTTCCTGCGCGAATGGCTTTGCCACTTCGACCTCTGCGGCCTGTTTCTGCTGTTCCAGATTTTGCAGAGCATTTTCAGCGTCTGCAATTCGGTCAGCAAAATTGTCGATGGCATTGTCCAGACGAATGATGTTGCCGCGCGCATCATCGCCCAGCGACACCGGGTAGCTCAACTCTGCCCGGAGTACGGCCTGATGCTCATTCTTGAAGCTGTCGAACCGGATGTTCAGTTCAAACCCACGGTAGGTGCCCAGCAGCATCATATCAGCATTGGGCATCTCCTGCCGAGCCAGCAGCAGCCGTTCGCCCGCAGTCTTTTTATCATCGTACACCATGCCCTTGATGGTCATGCCGCAGAAGTTTTCTTTGTCCTGCGGGTGTGCTGCTGCAATCTGTGAATCCTGCTGCAAAGCAGCAATGCGGGTTTTCTGTTTCTGGATCTCTTCCGGGAATGTTTTGAGCAGCTTATCTTCCAGACGATATTTCTGATTCTGGAAGTCACCGCGCAGAACTTTCAATTTTGCTACCTGCACGTCCAAGTCCATCTTTTCCCGGATGCGAGGGTCGCCTGCACACAGAGCCTTGATTTCTGCGTAAGATAAAGCCTGTTCGTCAATATCATCGCAAGATCGCATAGGCGATTTGCTCGTCATGATCTGCGAGATAAACTTCTGTTTATTCTCAAGGGTCTGATAGAGGTAGGCGTCAAATGTCGATTCCGTGACGTAGTTATAGACGTAGACTTGTTTGTTTTGGTTGCCTTGGCGGATGATTCTGCCGTTACGCTGGGTCATATCAGACGGACGCCAGCCTACATCCAGATGATGCACCGCTACGAGCCGCGTCTGGACGTTGGTCCCTGCTCCCATTTTGGCAGTGCTGCCCAGCAGCACACGCACCTGTCCGCTGCGTACCTTGGAGAAAAGTTCTGCTTTCTTGTTCTCCGTATCTGCGTTGTGGATGAACTCAATCTCCTGTTCGGGCACACCGGCGTTGAGCAGCTTGGAGCGGATGTCATCATAAACGTTGAACGAACCGTCACCCTTGGGCGTAGACATATCGCAGAAAATCAGCTGGGTAAGCTTCTGCTCCTTGGTGTCATTCCAAATGCGCAGGACGTTGTTGACGCAGGCATTTAACTTGCTGTTGGGGTCATCGGGCAGAGCGGAATTCATCAACCGCTGATCAAGACCGATTTTGCGGCCATCCGACGTAATTTTCAACATATTATCCACAGAAGGGTCAACAGAACCGCTGTGGACTTCGGCTGCACGTTCGCTCAACGCCTGCACCATATCCTGTTGGATTTCCGAAGGTTTGACCACCACCGTCTCAAATTTTGCATCAGGCACTGGGAGATGAAGCTGGTCGCTGGTCTTGATATCTGCTGCTTCTTTGAACATCGCCATCAGTTCAGGCAAGTTGAAGAACTTCGCAAAACGAGTGCGTGCACGGTATCCGGTGCCTTCTGGGGCAAGTTCGATGGCAGTAGTAGTTTCACCAAAAGTAGAAGCCCACGCATCAAAATGGGTCAACCCTTTCTGCTGCAAGGTGTTGTACTGGAGGTAGCGCATGAGGGTGTACATCTCGGTCATACTGTTGCTCAGGGGTGTACCCGTTGCAAAAATCACGCCACGGCCTCCGGTGATTTCATCCAGATAGCGACACTTGCCGAACATATCGCTGGATTTTTGTGCCTCGCTCGTACTCAAACCTGCGACATTACGCATTTTCGTGTACAAGTAGAGGTTCTTAAACGCTTGGCTCTCATCCACAAACAACCTGTCTACGCCCAATTGTTCAAACGTAACCACATCATCTTTACGGTCTGCGCCTTGCAGCTTTTCCAGTTTCTGTTTCAGAGACTTGCGCAGCTTTTCCAGCTGCTTTACTGTGAAATGCTCGCCAACCTGTGCTTTCGCTTCTTCGATGGCCTCCTCGATTTCATCCATCTGTTCCTGAATCAGACGCTCCTGTCGTTCTGCGGACAAGGGTATCTTTTCAAACTGGCTGTGTCCGATGATAACTGCATCATAATCACCGGTCGCAATTCTCGCACAGAATTTTTTTCGATTACCGGGTTCAAAATCTTTCTTGCTGGTAACCAGCAGCTTCGCATTGGGGTACAGGCGTAAAAATTCGCTGGCCCATTGTTCCGTCAAATGGTTTGGCACGACAAAAAGACTTTTCTGACACAAGCCCAGGCGTTTCAGTTCCATAGCGGAAGCCGCCATCTCAAAACTCTTGCCAGCACCGACTTCGTGCGCCAAAAGGGTGTTGTACCCATACAGCACATGGGCAACCGCATTGCGCTGATGCTCTCGCAAATTGATCTCCGGGTTCATGCCCACAAAATGAATGTGACTACCGTCATACTCACGGGGGCGGGTGCTGTTAAAAAGCTCGTTGTACTTTTTTACCAGTAGGGCGCGTCGCTGTGGATCTTTCCAGACCCAGCCAGCAAATGCGTCCTTGATGGCCTGCTGTTTCTGCTGGGCGAGGGTGGTTTCGTTTTGATTCAGCACACGCTTTTCTTTCCCATTCTCCTCGATGGTATCATAAACGCGGCTGTCACGCAAATTCAAGGTATCCTCCAAAATCTTGTAAGCGTTGGCTCGGCGGGTACCGTAGGTTTCAGTGGCCATAATGTCACCAAAGCCAGTAGCAGATTTATTGCTGATCCGCCATTCGGAAGTGTAAGGGGAGTAGCGAACGGTGATGGCATTGTTGTAGCGGATACGATAGGGCGGCTGAAAAGTTTCCATCATAAACTGTTGTACGATAGAGGGGTCAAGCCATGTGGCACCCAAACGCACATCAATTTCAGATGCCTCCAGATCTTTGGGCTGTGCCTTGGTCAGTGCGTCCACATTAACCTTGAACTCCGGGTGACTTTCCGCAGCAAGCTGTGCCATCCGCAGCTTATCGCGTACATTACCCGAAAGGTATTCGTCCGCGGTCTGCCAGCCGGCTTCCGGGTCAGTAGGGTCGGCACTGGGGTCTTTGAAGATCACGCCGGAGAGTTCGGTGGTGATGCGCCCGTACTCGCCGGGTGTGCCCAGCAGATCTGCCATATAAGGCAGATCAACCTTGCCATGCTCCCCGATGGACACTGCCAGTGCTTCACTGGGGGTATCCACGCTGGTGACAACACGCTCTGGCCGAATCGTCCGCTTGGTGAACATATCTGCCTTGGACTTGAGATTTTTATTCTCGTCCAGATTCTCCAGTGAGCAGAGCAGATAGTAGGAACTATCATCATCGAACAGGCGGGCATTTTTCTTGTCGTTGATCAGCCCGTATTTTGCAGTAAAGGCATCATAGGCGGCATTCAACTTGGCCTGCGATGCCTTAATGTCCTCGTCCGGGAAGTCGTTCAGCTGCTGCTGAATCAGTTCGTTGACGATCTGCCGCAACTCCACCATACCAGCTACACGGCCTTTGGCGTTGTCGGACAGTTCGATCTGCGTCATGATAGAGTTCTCTCGGTAGTAGATCTCGCCATCAACAACCGTATAGCTGAAATTCTTCACAGTCGGGTCTGCGGGCAGCGTTTTGCGCTGTGCTTCCGCATCTGCGACGTCCGGGGCAGCAATCTCCACCGCAGTGTAATTGCCCTCGATGTGCTGTACCGCTTCTGCAAGCTGGTCGGAAAGGTTTGCGCCCTCGATGGGGGAAACGGTCAATTCCTCTCGTCCGTATTGGGTGCTTTCTGTGGTCAGCTCGCCCAGCACCATCTCCGGGTGGTCTACGAAATACTGGCTGATGGCAAAGCCGTCCTCGGTCTTGCCAAGCTGCACCCATGCAGGCTCAATGTCCGCAGGGCGGTCACGCTTTTGCAGGAAGATGATGTCCGAAACGACTTCGGTGCCTGCGTTCGCCTTAAACGCATTATTGGGCAGGCGGATAGCACCCAACAGATCGGCACGTTCTGCCATGTGCTTGCGGGCGGTGCTGTCCTTGCTGTCCATGGTGTAGCGGCTGGTGACGAACGCCACCACGCCGCCCGGACGCACTTGGTCGATGGCCTTGGCGAAAAAGTAGTTGTGGATAGAAAATCCCAGCTTGTTATACGCCTTATCGTTGACCTTGTACTGACCGAAAGGCACGTTGCCGACAGCGAGGTCATAAAAATCACGGCGATCAGTGGTCTCAAAGCCCGCCACGGTAATGTCGGCCTGCGGGTACAGCTTTTTGGCGATGCGCCCGGTGATGGAATCCAGTTCCACGCCGTACAGACGGCTATCCTGCATGGTGTCCGGCAGCATTCCGAAGAAGTTGCCCACACCCATGGACGGCTCCAAGATGTTGCCAGACCGGAAACCCATGCGCTCCACGGCATCGTAGATGCCACGGATAACGGTGGGGCTGGTGTAGTGGGCGTTCAGGGTGCTGGAACGGGCAGCAGCATACTCATCCTCGGAGAGCAGCCCTTTCAGTTCAGTGTACTCTTTTGCCCATCCGTCCTTGTTGGGGTCAAAAGCATCTGCAAGACCGCCCCAGCCCACATACTGGGAAAGCACCTGCTGTTCCTCGGCGGTGGCACCACGGTGTTCCTGTTCCAGCTTGAACAGGGTGCGGATGGCTTCGATATTTCGGGCATATTTCTGCTTTGCGCCGCCCTCGCCCAGATGGTCGTCCGTGATGTGGAAATTTCCGGCAGGCTCCGGCGCAGGTTCAGCATTCAGGGCTTCATCCAAGGCAACAGCATCCGGGAAGGTCTGCACCTTTCCGTCCATTACGTTAGAGATGGGCAGTTCGTCCAATTCTTCGTCCGTAAGTGGCGGTTTGTCCTCGTCCGGCTCATGCGCAGGAGTGAGATTGACCGTCAGGTTGTGCAGATGGATGTTGCCCGGCTGGCGCAGCAGCCGTTCCAGATTTTCCTTGCTTTCCGAGCGGGCAACCGGATAGACCTCATCCGGGTCACGAAGCTGGATGTTCAGAGTTCCGACAGTTTCGACCGTAAAATCCTTACCGTCCAGACGGATTGTATCGCCCACACGGTAATCACGCTCTTTTGGGAGAGCGGGAACAGGTTCATTTTCTGCCAAAAACTTTGCCTTTTCCACTGCAAGCCAATCGGCGGCGGTTCGTTCATCCGTCTCTTTTTTCAAAGCGGTGCAATAGGATTCGGCCTGCTCCTTGTCTGTAAATTGCGCCATTCCGTTATCATTTGCATAGTAGCCCTCATTGAGATCATCCCAGATAGCAAAAAGCTGGGACGTACCTCCGACCACTTCGCGGACAAAAAAACGCTCATATTCCGGCACCTCGGATTCCTTGTAGATGGTTTCTGCCTGCTCCAGCATTTCATCCACACGCTGGCTAGGTTCATTCTGCCGCAGACCGTCCTCGAATTGTCGTTTGTTGATAACTTCGTTATCCCACGACTGTCCGTGTGCGCTGGTGTCGATGCGAACATCCGTTTCGCCGATATAGCCAATGGTGCCCTCGATGGTTCCAGTGGGCAAATCAACCATTACATCGTCACCGACTTTGTAGCCGTTTTCTTCCTGTACAGTGGTACGCTGCTCTTTTTCCTCATCGGTCAGGTAGCGGTCGGATTGGATCATCAGGTCGATATACTTTTCCACCTGTGCCCATTTCAGAGTGATTTTCTGGTGGTCGGGGTAATGGTCAAATTCCAGTCCCTTCCAGTCGTGATTCACAAAACCCCAGCTTCCGTCCAGAAAATCGTAGGAGTGCCCACCAATGCCGTACTCCTTTGCCAGTGCTTTGGCACGGAGTTTGCGGTCAGGCTGGGTCTGGTACAGCGCCATAATGCGCTGTTTGCCGCCGGCAAACCCTGAACCATGCCGCCGCAGCTCGTTCTCAATTTCAGCCTGCGACAAAACAAAAGCGGAGGGCGTTTTTTCGCTCTCCGCTCGGTCGATTTTTTCAATTTGCTGGGCTTCGGTGGGGATGGGCGCATCCAGAAAACTTAGCTGTAAATCAGCTCCGTCATCACCAGTTCCTCTGCCTGCGCTTTCAGGCTGTTCATGTGCTGCACCCACATCAGTTGGTTCTGCGCTTTGTCCGGGGCCGGGTTCTGCTTCAGCAGTTCGGCCATCATCTGCTGCATCTGGCTCTCTGCCGTCTGCTCCACCTCCATCAGATGCGGGTACAAGCTCCCCGACAGGAGCATCGTGTGGTACAGCACTGGGCGCTGCTCCTTCAGGTAGGTCCGGCGCAGCCTGCCGTACTTGCCCAGCGGCTTCCGGGGCTGGTTCAGGATCAGGTTCGGGAGCTGGTAGTCCCCGACGGTCGAGTAAGTCACGTTCCTGCTGTTCGTATTCATATTGGCTCCTTTCTGCATTGCGGCGGCGGATGGTAGTTTTCACGGTGCGCTCGATGTTCCGCAGCACCTCCCGGCTCATGTCGCTGACGGCTGCGCCGAGGGCAAAAACGGCATCCGGGGTGGAAAAATCGTGGATGGCTTGAAAGTCATCCTTATCGAACCAGCCCGCCGGCTCAAAGCCGCAGCGTTCCAGCAGCGTGTAGGTGACGCTGATGGCGGCGGCGGACTTGAACTGCATCTCCACCCCGGCTTCATCATAATCCATCAAGAGCGAACCGTCAACGATGGCGCGGATGTCGCCACCGTTGTTGTCCCAGTAATCTGCCACCAGTTTCCCTGCAACGTCCGCAAGCTGCTGACTTACACGCTCTCCGCTGATGCCGTAGGTCTTGCTCAACATTTCCGAAACCGGCTGCACCAAATCGGGACCGAGCTGCCACACCTCCGGGTCACGGGAATTGCGGCGCACCCCGGTGTCGCTTACGTCAAAGACGTAGTGCAGCCGGGGGAATCCGCTGGATTCATCCAGCAAGGCGATGCCCTTAGAGCCACGCCTGACATAGCGGTTCATCCGGTTGCGCCAAATGTCAAATTCGGCGCAGGCGGTGGCATCGGGTCGCTGAGCGTAGATCATCAACTGGTCCGGGAAACTGTACTTGTACAGCCGGGATGCTGTGGTCAGGTAGTCCGTCCAGCTTTCCCAGTACCGTGTCAGACCGTTTGCCGTGCGCTGGGCAAGGGCGAGATATTCCTCGGTTTTGTTTGGCATTTTGGCCTCCTTTTTCAGATTTTAGGGTATAAAAATAGCGGGCAACCGTTTTGGGGTTGCCCGCTGGAAAGTGTATCGAGATAAGATTATTTGCTATTGCCCTTTATGTACTTCATAACGCAGCACCCCATCACGATGACGGGAAGCACGGTTCGTAAACCGAGGTCGCCGACCCGCACATTTACATCAATCACAAGCCCTGCAAACCATGCCGCTAAAGTGAAAACAGTTGCCCAACCGTAACTCATAGAACTGTACTCCTTCATATGTGAATATTCAAAACTCTCTTCTCAGCTTCAGCTTTCATAGCTGCCCGCAAGGAACTTACATTTATTCGACTCGAATGTTTACCGGATTCAGTGTAAGGTTGCCTCCGCCCGCCACCTTATACCATTTGCCCCTTTCGAGTTTGATTCTTTCCGTTACGCCCTGTGTAATATATCCGATTCTGTATTTTTCTCCAGTCTCTACATCGGTAAAGACCACCTCAGTATCACAATCACCGCTCACTTTTACAGTTCCCCAAAGTGGCTGTATTTGTTCTGTCTTTATGGTGCCTTCATCGTTTGAAAGGGTGAAAGTATGGCTTCTCTGAATATTGATATAAATCGCCACCAGAAAAACCGTTGCCAGACATAAAGCAAACCTTCTTGTTTTCATCGAAACACCTCCTGCAAATTCGGTTTTATCGAATCATATCACATAAGCGGACTCTTCAAACTTACAGTTCGGTTTCCACCGCAAGCTGCTCCTGCTTCTCTTTTTCGTCAGCGATTTGGACATCAACATCTTCGCGCATCTTTTTCAGAAGTGCAAGGACTCGCTTGATTTGACCTTTGGTATTCTCTACTCTGCTCTGTGCCTGATTGATGTGATCCAGAACTGCCCAGTCTGCAAAGAGCCCGTCAAAGAAGAAATCCGCAAATTTTAGAAAGCTGTCCACCGTAACCTGAAGGTCTGCGGTGATCTCAACATCGGCAAGCTCAGTTTTGAACCGCCGCAGTTCCACTTGAAGCTGTTCGATTTGTTCCTGCGCATCGTCCAGTTCCTCATACTTGGCAAGATCGGCCATCAAACCGCCGCCCATTACGTCCCATGTACTCCAGCCCTCGGCATTGTCGAGGGTTTCCAGAACTTCATTGACCGTATGCAGGGCGGTCTTTCCTGCGTTGATGGCCTCCAGCAGCTCCCGTTTTTGGACTTTCAGTGCGGCAATACGGCTTTCACTTTCCGCAACCAGCTGTGCGGCAGGGTGGGCAGATGCTTTGATGCTTTTGATTTTTTCGGAAAGAGCAGCTTGATACTGCCTTTCGCAATCGGACAGCCGTGCCAATCTATTTTGAATCTGCTCCAAGTCGGCATCAACGGAAGAAAGGTCATGGAGAGCCACATCGTACTTGACACGGGCTGCATAGGCTTCTTGCCGTTCCTTGTCCAGCTTCTCATCCATCTTTCCGATGACCTGATAGAAAAATGTGGCAAGGCTGTGTCCCTCCAGACGGTCCACGTCAGCCTGTTCCGCCAGCTTGGATTTTTCCAGCTTTTTCAGACGATCAGCAAGCGTATCTCTCTGGGCGGTCAGTTCTTTCTGCTTTGCTTCACAGTTCTTCTTTTCTGCGACCTGCTGCCAAAGTTCTTTCAATGTAGAATCACTCATATGGAATGACCTTTCCAGGCATTACGTTTCTTCATTCAGAAGCTGGTTCAAAAAATGCTGCCGATTATTTACAAATGTTTTGGTGATAACGTAGCTGTCCGTATCTTCATACTGACAAGGATGAATCGTGCCATTGTCGAAGCTAAAAATTTCAGCATCAGGCATTCCGAGGAGAATGGGTGAATGTGATACTATAATGAATTGCGCCCCTTCTTGGGCACACCGATAAATGTTAATCAGTAACGTGAGCTGCCTCTGCGGGGATAGCGCAGCTTCCGGCTCGTCAAAAATATAGACTCCATCTGCATCCATGTAGTCCTGCGCAATGGCGAGGAAACTTTCACCGTGTGATTTTTGGTGATAGCCTTTGGAGGGGTGATTGTCATCGGAATAGTCGATTTCCTTGGTGGCTACATTGTAGAAGCTCTCTGCCCGGAGAAAATACCCGAACTTTGGTCTACGATACCCTTTGGAAATCGTCATAGCCTCACATAGTTCCGAATGGGAGTTGTATGTGGAAAATGAATAATTCTTCGTTCCACCCTCTGCGTTGAAGCCGTAAGCAACAGCGATTGCTTCCAGAAGCGTAGATTTTCCGCTTCCATTTTCGCCAACAAAGAACGTAATGGGCTTATGGAATGTAAAAGTGTCGATTCCGCTGATGGCAGGAATCTGACGAATATAATTGTAGGGGCGAACTCTGTTCCAGTCGATGGTCAGCCCTTGGATAAACAGATCGTTCATACAGCACTCCTTACTATATAGTGTAGGAGAACACTTAGTTCCGCTCAAACCCAAGATAGCGGGTGCCCTGAAAACTCAGCTTTCCGATGTCGCCCTGCACGAGCAGACCATAATCGCTTCCGTCCACTTCAAATTCCATCCGGTCTCCGCTTTCTACCTGAAAGGTCACATAATAGGAAGTGTAGGTGCTGGTTCTATATCCATGTGCACCAGACAAATCTCCAGCATTTGCAGTGTCGGAATGCGAAATATCAGTTCGCTTTGCTACTACTGCTGCCGGAATAGATAGACGGGGTGAGTGATTGTTTTTGTTCCATGTGCGAAGATTTGAAATCAGCGTAAAAATAAATAGACACATCAATCCGAAAAAGATAAGTGGGAATACTATGCTGAACACAGCGTTAAACCAGCCAAAAAACATATTACTCCTCCAGAATTTCTTCCAGCAGCTCTTTTACATCGTCCAGAAAAGATTCTTCTCCGAGGGTGTTCACCTTGAAGAACACCGCTTGACTGCCTCCTGCGGTGATGGCAGACAGCCGGATCGGACTGTCCGCATTCTGGAACATGGTCAGTGTCAGACTCAGGCGGTTGCCGCCCATCATGCTGTACCGTTCAAATACACGGACACTGCACCGGGCATCGCCCTCTTTGAAATCACTGCCTGCCTCCAAATCTGCCGACCAACTGCTGTCCGGGATTTCTTGTTCCAGCTTCCGAAGCAGCTTGTCAAAGCTTTTGTTTCGGATGGTCTTTTCAAAGATTGCCATAATGGTTCCTCCGTTCTGACAATTAAAATTCAGTCCCTTATTTTTGATACGAGCAGAGCCACAGGAAAATTGCGGAGGAATCGCTTGAAGAGAGGAATTTTGTCTAATTTGATTATAGCATATCTTTTGGAAGAACAAAATACTTTATGTACGCCGCCCGCAGGCGGCAAAGATCAGTCCAGTGGAAATTCCAGTTCGGCAAATTCTGCATCGGTCAGCAGTTTCAGCTTTTCGATAACCACCACCGATAGTTCCCGCAGAGCGGTCTCGTCCGGCATCAGGTAGCACTGCATGAGCCGCAGTTCGTGAATGAGCCCCAGCCGGGTGCCGGTGTTGTAGAGCATCATCAGCATCAGTTCCTCATGGTTAAAGTTCATGCGCATCCCTCACTTTCCGGCAGGCGGCAGGATTGCACTCCGGGGCATCGCATTTTTCCTTGAGATTCATCAGCACCGAAGGACGTTCCGGCTTTGTATCCAGAAACCCCGGCAGTTCTTTGAAGCCGATGCTGTCCACATAATGCACAGACACCTCGCCATTGCGTTTAAGTGCGATCACATCGCTGACCGACAGGCTGTGCCCCTCAAAATCCTGCGGACGGGAGAGGTTGAACATCTGAAACAGTTCTTCCAGAATCTCGTTGTTCGGCACATCCTGCCACATGGCGGGCAAATCAGCATAGTAGGTGACCTCATAATGCTCCGGGTCTGGCGTTTTGCCCCGACGATGCAGTTCCCGCATGGAAGCAAATCTTTCATCGAGGATTTTTTCGTCATGCCGCAGCTGCATCACCATATAAACATCGCACCCTGCGTTCAGAAACTTCTGCGGGATGTCTGTCATGGGTTCACCGTCAAAATTCTGGTTCCATTTTTGCTGCATCGTCCACCTCACAGTTCCGGTACAGAATGTGCAGAAGATTTTGGCGCAGACGTATCACTTGCCAGTTCTGCCAGCTTTTCCAGTGTGGAAGGGCGATGGTCTGCACTCAGTTCCTCGGCTTCCGCAACTTTATCCATGACTGCATCGTAGTCCTGCAGTAGCCGCCGGCCCTTTTCCATGTGGTGTGCTTCCAGAATCTGCTCACGGGCTTCCTGAATGGTCAGTTCCGGGGCATCCAGCTGCCCACCGTCCATCACAGAATAATCGCTGTGGTAGAGGGTGTAGTCCCATCCATCCTCATAGGACTGGATTGCAAGGTAGCCTTTGCCGCCCAGTTCCCACGCCGCCTGCTCGTCCTGTGTCTGAATCTCCGGGTAGAAGTCGGCATGGTTCCGCTCCATGACCTCGGCAAACTGGCAGATGTGGAACACATTGCCCAAACCGCCCATGTCAAAGTGGTAATCATCCAGATGTTCCACCCGTGCCGTAAAACTGCGCCCATCCGGGTAATCCACCTGAATCACGCCGCCATCTGGAATGCGATAGAGGTCATCATAGTGGCTGTTGATGAGACGAATATCCTTCGGCAGCGTTTCCGGCTCCCAGATGCGCCGCCTGCCAATGCCCGCCTGCGGGATGTTTTCGAGGATCTTTACGCTTTCCTGTTGGATGGCCTTGCGGTCATCGTCCGAAAGTTCGAACAGATACCAGTTCCGGGCAGCAGGAATGGCGTTCCTGCCATCGGGCGGCAGGTTCTTTTCGGAAATCTGCCCACTTTCCAGCGGCTCGCCGGTCACCTTGTTGTAGGTGGCAAAGCCGACTCCTGCACCGTTTTCCCGGAGGTGGAGATAGCGTTCATCGTTGATAAGGTAGACCGCTTCTTTTATCTGCTCCATCAGCAACCACCCTCAAACTCCAGCGAAAACTTGCTGCGGCCATCGGATTCGGCAGACAGCAGAACCGTTGCATTGTAGGTCTTGCCCTTGGCACTCTTGCAGTCCTTCAGGCGCACCCGGCCATCCCGCAGCAGCTTGTCCACCACACGGCCATCCAGATGCTTACCCAGCCGCTTGAAGTAGGCGTTGTCTTTCCAGAGCGCAAAGCGGCACTCGCGGTTCTCACAGAACCAGCCCTTTTCCCTCTCCACAACATTCGTGCCGCAGTTCGGGCAGGCACCAATCACTTTGTTTTTCATAAGCGCATTTGCTCCTTTCACTGCCTCGGTGGTATTCACCAGCGAGGAAACCATTTCTTTGATCTCAGTCATAAATTCTTCCGGCTCCATTTCACCGCGTTCGATGCGCAGCAGCTTGTTTTCCCAGTCTGCAGTCATTTCCGGCGATTGGATTTCTTCGGGCATCACGGTGATGAGGGCTTTGCCCTTATCCGTGGGCAGCAGCACCTTGGTTTTCTTGGTGCCCTTCCGTTCCAGAAAGCCCTTCTGCACCAGTTTTTCAATAGTTGCGGCACGGGTAGCCGGAGTGCCGATGCCCTGACGCTCCACGCCCTCCGGCATACTGTCCGCACTGGCGGTTTCCATCGCATGAAGTAGAAGATCCTCGGTGAAATGCTTTGGCGGGGACGTTTGCCCCTCCTTCAGTTCGGCGTTGAGAATGCCACACTCGTTTTCCGCTGCATTGGGCAGGGCAGTGAGTTCTTGTTTCCGGTTCAGGATGTCTGCCAGCACCTTGCGCTCCACTGCTTTCCAGCCTTCCTCCAGAATCTCCTTGCCCTTGGCAGTAAATTCCTCCCCGGCACATTCGGTGGTCAGCAGGGTTTCCAGATAACGGAAGGGCTTGCTTACCGCCACCAGCGTCCGGGCGATGATGAGCTTCAGGACGTTCTGCTCCCCCTTGGGCAGTGCGTCCAGATTTGCTTGCAGCATACTGCGAGTGGGCAGAATGGCGTGGTGATCGGTGACTTTTTCCCGGTTGACGGTGCGCCGTGTCCGGGGCACAGCCTCGTCCACATCTGCCGAGGTAATGTCGAGAAAATCCTCCAACTCCTCAGTCAGTTCCTCCAGCATTTCCTCGTCATCGTCAGTGATATAGCAGCTATCAGTTCTGGGATAAGTGGTAAGTTTCTTCTCATACAGGCTCTGTACATAGTCCAAAGTCTGCTGTGCGCTGTACCCCAGCAAGCGGTTAGCGTCCCGCTGAAGGGTGGTCAGATCATACAGCGATGGTGGATTCTCGGACTTTTCCTTGCGGGTGATGCGCTGGATCGTTGCTACCATCTCCTTTCGGCAGGCTTTCAACAGGTTTTCAGCAACGGATTTTTCAGGAATGCGGCGACTGGATGCCGTGCAACCGCTGGTCAGTTCCAGATCCACCGTGTAAAATTTTTCCGGGGTAAAGGCCGCAATGGCGGCTTCTCTCACCACCGTCATGGCAAGCACCGGGGTCATAACACGCCCTACCGCCAGCGGTTGACCGTACAGGCACGAAAAAAGCCGGGACGCATTGATGCCGACCATCCAGTCGGCACGTTCCCGGCAGAGTGCTGCGTTGTACAGCGCATCGTATTCAGTTGACGGTTTGAGGTGGGCAAAGCCCTCCCGGATGGCAGATTCCTCCATGCTGGACAGCCACAGACGGGAAAAGGGCTTTTTGCACCCAGCCTGCTGGTACACCAAGCGGAAGATCAGTTCTCCCTCGCGTCCGGAATCGCAACTGTTCACAATGCTGTCTACATCCGGGCGGTGCATCAGTTTTTGCAGGATGCCAAACTGCTTTTTGGTGGACGTAGACACCAGATACTGCCACTTTTGCGGCAGAATGGGCAAATCTGCGATACTCCACTTGACGTATTTGGCATCGTAGACATTAGGCGGAGCCAGTTCCACCAGATGACCCACACACCAGCTCACCAGATAGCCGTTGCCCTCAAGGTAGCCGTCCTGACGGCTGGTGGCACCGAGGACTTTGGCATAGGACATGGCGACGGACGGTTTCTCCGCCACGATCAATTTTGCGATAAGAATCCCTCCAATCTGTTTCGGATTGCAATATGTAAGGCGGCAAACGCCGCCAATAGAATTATTCTTCTGCGTTATCCTCCTCGCCGGTCTCCTCCGGCTCATCCTCCACAGGGATTTCAAAGTCGCCCTTGTCCTCAGTGTAGTTTGCATCGGGGTCAAGGGCTTCTTTTTCTGCCTGCTTTTTCTGCTTCTGCTTCATAAAGGTGTAAATGCCACCGCCAGCAACCAAACCGACCAGTGCCAGTACGCCTAAGAACGTAGCAGCATACTTCGTAACTTTGTTGCCACCAGTCTGTTCAGAACCGGATGCCACCGCTTCTTCCGCAGCCTTTTTCGCATCCTCCTCGGCCTGTTTGCGCTCCTGTTCTGCCTGCGTCGCCGCTTCTTTTTCAGCGGTGTAGGCATCGGCATCTTCATCTTCCATCAGGGAAAGAAGGTCGGCTTCGTCCACAAGATTCATGAAATGAACGGTGTTTTCCCCCTTGTCGTTACGGTCGATGACCAGATAGAATGTGTTGCCAGACTTCGACACCAGCGTGATGAACTGCTGGCCAGAGCCATCCGAATAACTGGTGTGGTAATCGTCCACCATCGTCAGATTGCCCTCCGGGGTCAGAGCACCGGTTTCCTCATCGGTCACGGTGACCACATCTTCTTCATCGGTGGTAGAAGTCAGGACGGGCTGTTCCACTTCCTCCACAGGCTCACCGCCATAGGCAAAAGCAGGAGCCGCCATGCCAGCGCACAGTGCCACCGACAACATCAGGGCACAGAACTTATTCATCATCTTCATTATCAGATTCCTCCTTGTTGAACGTAGCACCGACTGCGGACAGCGCAGCCGGGGTCGGGGTGGAAGTTGCAGACTGGCGCAGCAGGGCGGCAAGCTGTTCCGGCGTGACCTTGGCGGTGCGCACCATCTCGTTGACCTCGGCAGCTTCTGCTTCCTGAATCCGCCGCTCAAGGCTTTCAATGCGAGTGTTGATCTTAATGCGACGCTCCCTTTCCTTTTCCAGAGAAGCGCGCAGTTTATCGAGTTTTTCGCTCATTTCTTCCTCCAATCATTTTGAAAGCCGTCCAAAACCGGACAGGTATTTCTGCCAGTAGGACGAGTGAATATCAGCATACTTTATGGGGTCTCCGGCAGACACCATCTTGCCGTTTCCAAGGTAGTAGAGTAGGAAAGTGCCGCCTTATCGTATTTCTACGACAGGTTTGCACAGACCTCTCCCAGAACCGTGCTTGCGCCTCTCAACGCACACGGCTCCCCATTTTTTGCTCCATTTCAAAAGTTATTCCGTTTTAGTTCCATGATGAATTCTCATGTGGCATTTGTGGCACACAACGATTGTCTTGCGCCTCTTTGCCAGCATGACTTTTTCCCAATCAGCTTTACCTTTCAGGTTTTTGACCTTGTTTACATGGTGGATTTCATAGCTATCGCTGTCTGTACAGCCGCAGACTTCACAGACTTTGGCCTTCAGACGTTCCTCGAAGGATGTTGTGTTGTGCGAATAGCGATACGCCAAATCGGGCACTTTTTCCGTCAAATCTTTGCCTTTGCAATCGCTGTACTTAGCGAACATCATACGGCGTTTTCCCTTTTTGGTTTCATACGGAACACCCCATGCGCCAGTCCCATCTCTGTATTCATAACGAACCTTAGCAATTCGGGAGCGATGCTTGTTTGCGAGTGTTTTCAGACAGCTGTATTCCATCAGATAACCAAAGTAAACGAGCTTGTTGAAGTTGCTTGCAATGGCATAATAGTTACAGAGTCCTCGGAGTTCCGCATTATAAATCATTACGATTTCCAAATCCGTGCGGTTCAGCAGAATTGGGCGATGAATAGGAATCAACCTCTTACCATCCCTTTTAGCGATGCTATGGGACAGCAAATAGGTCTCCACCTTATCTTTCAGTGGAATATTGAGTTCCACTTTGTTGTTCATAGTGCGCATTTTTCGTTTTCCAGAGCGTTTGACACTGGCATCCCTGCGCACCCGAACATCAAAACCAAGGAATCGGGCAGGAGTATTGCTGTGCGTAATAAGGGTCTTTTCTTGACTCAACTCCATTTTCAGAGTGTCCCGGACAAAATCCGCGAGTTTTGCCTTAATCGCTTCGCATTCCTCTCTTGTCCCATTGACTGCAATCAGAAAGTCATCTGCATAGCGAACATATTTCAATCGCTTATCGGTACACGCTTTTGCAGGTGTCCGAAACAACTGCTTTGTCAGTTGCTTGTGCTGAGCAATCAGCTGCTCCCGCATTGTTCCTTCAGCTTTCTTGATTTTCTCATGCAGTGCATCTCGTTTGCGCCTTATCGTGTTGTATTCTTCCGTAAAGTTTCTCGGATTGTATCCGTGGTCAAATTCCTTCTTCAGCTGCATGATATACCTGTCTAGTTCGTTCAGGTAGACATTCGCAAGAATCGGGGAGATGATTCCACCCTGCGGGCATCCGCTATAGGTTTCATGGAAATCCCAGTCTTCCATATAGCCGGATTTGAGAAACAGACGAATCAAGTTCAAAAAGCGAGCATCCTTGATTTTTCGGTTCAGCACACCAATCAGCGTGGAATGGTCGATGTTATCAAAACATCCCTTGATGTCGCCCTCAATGAACCACTTTGCTCCGGTAAACTCATGCTTGATCATGGCAAGTGCTGTGTGGCAGCTCCTGCCCGGTCGAAAGCCGTGGGAATAGATAGAGAAAATTGGCTCGTAGATGGCTTCCAGAATCATACGGATAGCTTCTTGCACCAGCTTGTCAGCGAATACAGGAAGTCCCAGCGGGCGCAGCTTGCCGTTCTTCTTTTGAATATAGGTTCTGCGTACCGGCTTGGGTTCATATGACCCTGTTCTCAATGCTTCAATGATGGCTGTCACATACTGCTCGCTAAATCCATCAGCCGTATCATTATTCACGCCCTTCGTTCCTGCACCCTTATTGGAGTAAAGATGCTGGTAGGCGATGAAGTAAATATCCGGCCTCAAAAGATAGCGGTACAGTCGTGTGAACACTTCATCTTGGTTCTTTTGGGAATTCTCTTGTAATTTGGTTAAAATCTCCATTGTTGACTTCATTGAGGCTTTCCTCTCTAATCAATTTCTGATTTTAATGCGCAATAAAACTGCTTCTCTTCGCCATGTGAGCGGCTTTCCCGCATCCGATTTTACGGCTTTTCCTGTCAATTCAGGATTCTCGGACTACTACAGAAGCTCCGTTGTCATGCCGGATTTTCAGTGTCATCTTTCTAGCATAGCTTTGAAATTTATCACATTGCTGCATTACACATAGCTTTTTCAAGCGCTCCGGTTTAGACAATCTCCAGTTGACGATAGTAGTAGGTCAATGTGAATTATCGGATATGCTTTTGTTCCGTTACTATCGGTTCTCCGACGTGCCGTACAGGGGATTAGCAACCCATAGGAAGGAATTTATTTCCTATGGTCCCTGTACCAAAGGTTTCAGACAATTTTCCTTTGCCCACACGTAACAAGGGCTTGGAACTCACCTTAAACAATTCAGTTTTATCCTTGTATTCACTTATCCTTGCGGTTCAGTCGTGCCCGATTGTCTTTAGGCAACTTGCCGCTTTCCTGCCGTGCTCTTTTCCCGTACATCTTTCGATTTTCGGTAAAGCAGGTGGATTCCCGCGTTGCTTTGCGGGGTAGTACCTTAGCCACAGCCTCCTTTCTCTACTTCTACTATCGTCCTTACTGGACGCACGATGCCCACATGACTTTTCCCCGGCGTATCATACGTTCCTTCAAAGAAAACAAGGTCGCCGGGCTTTGCTTCGGCTTCGGAAATGTGCTGGCTCTTGTTCCACAGACCGTTGGCGGTGGTGCGCCCCACATTGTAGCCGTTCTGGTTGTAGACCCAGCAAACGTAGCCGGAGCAATCAAACCCGGTTTCCGGGGTAGAACCGCCCCAGACGTAGGGCGTGCCCACATACTTTTGCGCCTCCTTGTAGATAGCGGCAAACTCGCTGTCCGTCAGGGCTTCCGCAGGAACCTGATAGTCGATGCCGGGTGTGCCGGAGCCATCGGAGCCACCGGGCGGCAGACCGCCGTTGAACAGATAAGGCCGACCACCCAGCGTATCCTGAAAGATCTCATAGCGTTTCCACTGGTCGTTGTCCAGTTCCTCCCGGATAACCACTTCCAGCCCTCTGTTCACCAATTTGGTGTGGAAGATGCGGTACTCATAGGGCACCTGCGTAGGGACTGGGATTCCTGCCGGACTGATGACCCAGACGGTCTTATACCGTATCTGCACCTCCACCCATGTGGTCAGCTTGTACTGCTTTTTGAAGGTCTCCTTCAACTTGCCCTGCACCTCTGACCGGGTGTAATCGTCATAGAGAGTCGTGAGAAAAGAGGTCAACTGCCATGGGTCATGCTCGATGGGTTCAAGGTGATACTGGTACTCGTTGTAGCCGGGGTGGTCGGTGGGGGTGCGCTTGATCTTTTTGTCCAGCTCCTTTTCCAGCTTCTTGTAGTCGGTTTCGGCTCCCCGGATGTCCCGGTCCTCTGCGGTATAGATGGTCTGCCCGGATACCTGCGTCGTGCCGGAAAACAGAATGGTACAGGACGAAAATGCTGACATGACCAGCAGCAAGAGCAAAAGAAAAACGCCCACGATCAAAAGAACGTGCGCGTTGTTTTTTGCAAAATTGGCAATGCCGTTGACTGCGGTGCTGACCACCGATTTTCCTTTGTCGATGACCTGCTCCATACTGGACTTTGCAGCAGGAACACCACTGGATGCAGCTTTCTGACCGCCTGCGGTCTGCGCCGCTGTGCCCGAACGGGCGGCGGCATAGTGACTTTTACGGATTTCTTGCCGCTGTTTCCAGCGTGAAAGCCAGTTGGAACTGCCCTCGCCGGTGCCGGATGCGCCTGCATCTTGTGCCGCAGTCGGCTTCTGCGGGGAAGATTTTGCGGTTTTGGCACCCTTCTTGCCCTGCATCTTGGCTTTCTTTTTCAGTTTTCTGGCGTATCTGCTCTTGGAAATATCACGGACATTTCCTGCCGCTTTTTCGCCTTCGCTTAACGCCTGTGTGCCCACATTGTCGTCCTCGTACTGGTCAACCTCCCGATGCACCGCAGACCGGGCGGCAGCGGCGGCATACATAGCACGTTTCTGCTGCTTTGTCATGCGGGATGCTTCATCCGGGGTAATTTCAGCTTTACCAAAACGCAGGTGCTGCGCCTTTTCCGCAGCTTTATCTGCGTCCAGTTTCAGCTTCTGCTTTTGGGTCTTAGACTGCTCCACTTTGGACTTTTTCGGAGGGGAGCGCGTGGCCGTGCGCTCCTTGTCCTCCTCAAATTTCAGCTTTGGCTGTTTCTCACTCATGCTTTTGAGCCTCCGCAACTTCGGAAAGGCGGGTCGTGAGGATGCGGTAGAGTTCAAGGTTTTTCGGGAAGTGGTCAACAAAGGGCAGGATCACGTTACCGAAAAACAGCAGCCCTTCACCTTCGCCGGAGTGGGTCACATAGGAAAGCTGATGGGGCGAGATGTTGAGCTGCTTTGCGAGAATCTGTCGGTCTCCGTTGGCCTGATTGAGCATATACACAAAGTCCGAGTTCTCAAAAATGTTCGATACTTCAGGGCTTGCCAGCAAATCTTTGACGTTCTGCGTCAGGGCTGTCGGGATGCCGCCCCACTTACGGAAACGCTTCCAAATCTCCACGGAATAAGCAGCAGTCTGCTCTTCCTTCAAGAGCAAATGGAACTCGTCTGCATAGTACCGGGTGGATTTTCCGGCACTGCGGTTGGCGGTCACACGCCCCCATACGGCATCCTGCACGATGAGCATACCCAGCTTTTTGAGCTGCTTGCCCAGCTGCTTGATGTCAAAGCAGACGATGCGGTTATTGATATCCACGTTGGTGTGGTGGTTAAAAATGTTCAGACTGCCCTTAACGTAGATTTCCAGCGCAGCCGCCACATGGCGGGCTTCCGGTTCGTCTTGCGTCAGCAGGGCGTTGTACAGATCTTCCAACAGCGGCATATTTTCCGGGGTGGGATTCTCGAAATACTTGCGATAGATCACATGGACGCAGCGGTCAATGACCGTCTTTTCCACTGGCTGCAAGCCCTCCTTGCCGCCCACCACCAGTTCGCACAGGGACAGTACAAAGTCGGCTTTCAAAGCCAGCGGGTTATCCTCTTCCGAATAGTTGCTGTTGATGTCCATCGGGTTGATATACTGGGTGCTGGCAGGGCTGATGTGGATGACCTGCCCATGCAGACGCTCCACCAGCGGAGCGTACTCACATTCCGGGTCACAGATGATGATATCATCGTCCGTCACGAGGAACGCATTACAGATCTCACGCTTTGCGCTAAAGGATTTACCGGAACCGGGAGTGCCCAGAATCAGACCGTTGGGGTTCTTCAGCTTTTTGCGGTCAACCATAATCAGGTTGTTGGACAGGGCGTTCAAGCCATAATACAGGCTTTCCTTGCCGTTGTCGAACAGCTCCTGTGTGGTAAACGGCACAAAAATCGCTGTGCTGCTGGTGGTCAGACCGCGCTGGATCTCAATCTGGCAGTCTGCCAGTGGCAGGCTGCTCATCAGCCCCTGCTCCTGCTGGAAGTCAAGACGGCACAGTTCGCAGTTGTGCTTCTGCGCAATGCTGACCGCCTGAAACACGTTGGTTTCCAGTTCCTGCTCGGTTTTTCCGGTGTTCAGCACCAGAAAAGTGACAAGGAACATCCGCTCGTTCTGGCTCTGCAATTCCTTCAAAAGTGCCTTGGCATCCCTGCCATAAGTCGCCAAATCAGACGGCAGAACGTCCATATCATATCCGGCGCGGACGGCTTTCTTCTGCTCTTCGATTTTGCTGCGGTCGAGTTCGGTAATGGTGTGCTTGATGGTTTTGATGGCCTTGTTCTGGTCAACGGACTGGATGTGCATGGTAACGATCTGGCTGGAATCCATATCAAGGAAATCCTTCAAAAGCTGGTCGCTCAGGTCAGAAGCCGTAATATTCAGGAAGCTGACCGCCCCGAAGATGCCGCCCATCTGAAAGGTACGGCTGTTCTTAAACGCCAGCGCAGTGGGGGCAATGGCATCCTTTACGGACAGACCACTGGGCACAAGGTCTTTCCAGTTGAAGTGGAACTTGTTGGCTCCATCCATGTTCAGCATCCCATGCATCAGCCGCAGACGCTCCGTACCGTCCAGCGGCTTTGCCAGAACGCCTAACCTGTGAAAGTTGTTCATCAGGTCGTTCTGGATGTGCTCCAACCGGGGTTTGACCTGTTCCATGCTGTCGCCCTCGATGCCGTAGGTCAGGAATTTGGTCTTGGTCAAGCCGTTGTTGCCCTTGGAAAGCTGCTGCCGCAACATCTGGCTGTACTCGGCGCGCACATCGTCAAAGCCATCCTGCTGGTACGGGATGCGGATGGACTTCTCGAAGTCTGCGGAATCGGTGGCGGTGTTCACAAAGGACAGTTCAAAGTGGATAGAGCTGTCGAAAAAGTTGAGAAAACTGCACCATTCCTCAAAGATGGCGGTCTTGTCCTCCTGCTGCGCAAGCTGATAGTTGATATCCTGATACTGGATGGTGCGGGTGTAGTAGCCGGGACGGACACGGCAGGTGCCGTCCTCAAACATCCGCTGGAACGGGATGCTCTCTTGCGCCGTGCGGGGCACCGTGGGCTTGGGCGGCTTCTTGCCGTCCTTATTCTTTTTCAGAAACGGAATCATGGGCGTCATCTCCCTTCATAAGCAGTGCATAGTAATTGCGGGTCTGGTACGGACGCACCTTCGGGCGAACAAAGCGCGCCTGAAGGTAGTACCACAGGATCTTTTCGGCGGGCTGGCCGTTCTTCTGGTACATCGCCAGAAAGAACATGGGCAGCATGACTGCCATCATGCCGAGGGTAGCACCGGAATTGCCTGCGGTATCCCGCAGAACAAAGAACAGCGGCACGCCCACGACTGCCGCTGCACCAAAACAGATAAGCTGCCGAGCGGTCAGATTGAAAGCCACTTTGGACTTCACCTTGCTGAAATCGCGCGGCACGGAAATATAAGCTGCCAAATTTTCACCCCCTCAGTGTGCGCCCAGAATGCTCCGGGCAACGGAACCAGTCTTGAACAGCGTAAAACACAGCAGCACCGTGTACCCCACGATGCTCCAGATCGAGTTGATGGCATCCCCGGATATGGCAACATTCTGAAGCAGAACAGCGTAAATCGCCACGCAGATCAGGATCAGGAAGCCCTGAAATCCCAGCGCAAACAGAGAACGAAGGTAGTTCTGTCCCACATGGGATTGCTCGTGGTTGCCGAAAGTTGCCATAGGGATGGGTGCAAGGCTTACCATGCAATATATCTCAATCATTCTTCCGTAGACGATGACAAAAATCACGATAGAGAGGATGCGCATGGTGATGCCGATGAAGAAGGACTGCAAGAACAGCCCAAACAGGGGTCCTACGTCCATCTGCATCATGCTGGATTGCAGCATGGAAAGCCCGATGTCGTTGACCCTTGTGTTGCCGGAAATAATGCCGCTGGAATTTGCCACCACCTGCTGCGTCACGTCGAACACCGCCATGATGATGTCAAACGTATTCGAGATCATCCAAACCGAAATGGCAGTTTTGAAGATCCATTTCATCAGCAGCGCAGGTTCAAATTGTGCCATGTTGTTGTGCTGGGTGATCATCTCTATCAGCTCATAACAGGCTATAAAAGTCAGAATCACGCCTGCAATGGGCAGCACCACATTCCGGGAGAGTGCTTCGATCATAGCGAAAACGCGCGGTTCAAAACTGGATGGTTTGGTGCCGACCTGCTGTGCAATGTTGCCCACTTGGGTGTTCACATCATCAAACAAGCCGGAGAGATTGGACATGATCGCCGCTGTCAGCAGCGACTTGATCCAATCAGAGATTGCTTTGAGAACGGTTTCCACTCAGCGCCACCACCCATCAAGAAAAATGGTTGATCAGGGTCTTGAGCAGGTTGAGCAAAAAAATAAGGTGAGTCAAAATCTGCATAAAAATCGCCTTCCTTTCAGGTAACAGTGAATATTCGTTTTGCAATGCGCTTCCTTTATAATAATAAATCCGTTTGCCACGGAGGGGCTGGAAATGCTTGCAAGTAAATATGTACGGGGCGGCAATCGCCGCCCGGAAAAGATTAGCCGAAAAGACCGCTCAGCAGGGGGATCAGGGTGATGCCAATCAGGGCAACACCGCCGCCAGCCATGAGCTGTTTTATCCCCAATTAGGTGTAAAACTCTGCTCGATGGCGGGCGGCGGCGTACAAAAAATCTATATGGTGTTTTTAAGAGAACCGTCCCGGCGGGACAGGTCAGGCAGTGACCTGTTCCACCTCTGGGATGGGTTTGAGATTAAAATGAATTTCGATAGAAATGTGTCTTGTTTTATCTTCGTCAATGCGCTCATGCACGACGATTTCTTTGATTAAGCGGTTGAGGGTGGCTGCGTCCAGCTCTGTGATATTGGCGTATTCCTGAATGGCTTCCACCCATTGTTTTGCGTCATTGGCAAGCTGGACTTCATCGGACAGCCGCTTTCTGCCCTCGGACACTTTTGCTTTAAGCTCCGCTTGCTCGGTCTGTGTCTTTTCCAGCATGGTGTTGAAATTCTGTTCACTGATACGCCCTGCAATCATATCCTCATAAAGCCGCATTACCATTTTGTCCAGAACCTCAATCCGTTCCTCGTCCCTTGTGAGGGAGCGTTCCATTGCTTCCCGCTGTTCCCGCTGCTCGGCTTCACAGGTATTGGTCAAGCGGTCGGCAACCGCTTCCCCGTCCATCAGGGCGGCTCTGGCACATTCCCGGATTTTCCGCAGCACATGGCTGTAAAGGGTGTCATAATCAATCCGGTGCTGGGTGCAGTGGTTCTTTCCAAAGGCATTGTAGGTTTTGCAGGAGTAAATCTGCTGGGGATGTTTTGCGTTTGTGTAGCGTATCGTCAGTGACTTCCCACACTCACCGCATTTTATCAGTCCGGCAAACAGGCTGATTTCATTGGTCTGCCCCGGACGCTGGCGGGATTTCAGCTTGTTCTGCACAATGTCAAAGCTCATGCGGTCAATCAGCGGTTCATGCTGTCCCTCCACCACAATCCAGTCCTCCGGCTTCTTTTCCCCAATCGTGCCGATTTTGAAACGGTAGTCCTTTTTCTGGGAAGCAATCGCCCCGGTGTAGACGGGATTCATCAAAAGGTCTTTGATAACGGAGAAGTCCCACATATACCGCCCGTTTTCCGGGTCTTTCTTTTCCCATTTGGTGCGGGTATTGCGAAGCCCCCGTTCCCGGTTCCACCATGTGGGGCAGGGGATTTTTTCTTCCTCCAGCCGTCTGCGGATATAGTTCGGACCATGACCGTTCAGGGCATATCCGAAAATCAGTCGCACAATCGGGGCGGTTTCCTCGTCAATGAGCAGATGGTTTTTGTCCTCCGGGTCTTTCCGATACCCAAACGGGGCAAGACACCCGGTAAACTGTCCTTTCTGCGCTTTCAGAAGATAAGAGGAATGGACTTTCTTGGAAATATCCTTGCTGTACATCTCGTTCAGGATATTCTTGAACGGGGCAATATCGTTGTTATCCCGCAGGGTGTCGATACCGTCATTCATGGCGATATAGCGGACACCGTTTCTTGGGAAAAAGTCCTCAATCAAATGCCCGGTTTGCAGATAGTTCCGCCCCAGTCGGCTGAGGTCTTTCGTGATGACAAGGTTGATTTGCCTGCGCTCAATGGCTCTCAACATTCTCTGTAAATCAGGACGCTCCATATTAAGACCTGTGAAGCCATCGTCCTGATAGACTGCCACAACCTCCCATCCCTGCTTTTCGCAGTATTTTTCCAGCATATCACGCTGGTTTGCGATACTGGCACTTTCGCCTTGCAGGTCATCGTCCTTTGACAGCCTGCAATAGACCGCTGCACGATAGCCCCCGGCAAGTGCCGAACCGATTGTTCTGTATTCCATTTCGTTCATCATAGCCATTTACCCACACAATCCAGACGGTATCTGGCTCTTTTGAACCTCATCTTCATTATACTTCAAATCTTTCTTTTTAGCAAGATATTCTTTTGCATTTGTCTTTCCATATTTCTGGGAAATCAGGCTGACGAACACATCGGTTGCGTCAAGCTCCCCGTCAAACACAGTAGTCACATGAATCTCTGTTTTGTTTTTTGCCATAGGCAGTTATCCTCCATACATGAAAATAGCCAGACAGAGGGTGTCGGCAACGAAGTCCGGCAACGGGCTTCAAAAGACCTTGCAAACAATCTCAATCTGGCGATGATTACTATTTATACTTTTCTTTTATTTTTCTGTTGTTTTGGTTGTTATAAGGGAGAAAAGCCCGGAAATAAGGGGTTTTCCCCGGCAACCGGCTCGGCAACGGGATAGCAACAGGGGGTGCAACGGGCTGTCATTTTCAGAATGGAAGCTCCATCTGTTCTGTGACCTCCACAAAGCCATCCATTGCTTTTTCAGACGGGTTGCATAAGTCCGTTGCCGGGTTTTCACGCTCCCAGCCCTTTTGTCTGCCATATTCGGAAAACATTCTTGGATTCGGGAAGTACCGCCAGCGGTCAATGCATTGGTTCATAATCTCGTTGATTTCCCGTATTTCCCATTGCTTCGGCTCGTCAAAGGCATGGTTCAAAGCTTCCTTGTAGAGCTGCTTGGAGCAGACCATGCTCCCGGTGTACCTATCAAGATACGCCTGTATCATTCCGGCTTTGGTGTCCTCCGGCATAAAATCCCGCTGGTGTTCTTTGAGATACCGCTGCATGTCGGGGCTGAAAGCCAGCTTGAACCTGCCGCTTCGGTAAATCTCCATCGCTTCCGCCCACATCTGCTCGATATAGGCTCTGGAAGCAGCTTCGTCCTCCAAAATGTGAACCTCGGCTTGCTCCGGGTACACCATGACGGGGATAAAGCGGCGGTTGCCGGAACGGTCAAGGGGAAGAAAATCAAGGGCATTGGAAGTGCCGCCAAACACGCACTGACGGGGGCGGTCTGCCGGGTGGGTTTCATAGGGTATCTTGTAAACCTCTTTCTGCCGGCTTAAAAATGACTTGATTTCCTCAATGCTCTTGGCGTTGGCGGTTGCCATCATTTCCGACATTTCGATAATCCAGTGACCTTGCAGCTTGCGGTACACATTGTCATCGTCCAACTTCCGCAAATCATCGGAGAACCACTCGTCCCGGACTGCCAGCAGACGGAAGAAGGTGGACTTGCCAGCCCCCTGACCGCCTACCAGACAGAGCATGATTTCAAATTTGCATCCCGGCTGAAAGGCTCGTGAGATTGCACCCAGCAGGAACAGCTTCAACGCTTCATAGGTGTAATCGTCTGTGTCAGCCCCCAGAAAGTGCCGCAGGCAGAAGCGGATTCGCTCTGTCCCGTCCCACACAAGGGAACTTAAATAGTCCCGGATGGGATGGTACTTGTTTTCATTCGCCACAATCCCGATGGCGTTATCAATCTTTTTCTCATTGGTAAGCCCATAGGTTTCTTCCAGATAAAGAAGCAGATACTTCATATCCGTATCGTTCAGGGCGGTGCTTTCCCTGTGGAAGCCGATGGGCTTTATGATGTCCTTGCGGTCGGTCAGGATGTTGTATGCGATAGTCCCGGAAAGCAGCGGGTCACGCTGGAATACGGTCAGGCAGTTCCGTATGCTCTGACGGACACCGCCTTTCTCGGTAGTTTCCAGCCCCGCCTTGATTTCCTCAATGCTCTGGGGCGGCTGCATGGCGTTCATGGTGTTTTTTAGTTCTTGCTGCGTTTGCGGCGGCAAGCTCTGCCATTCGCTTTTCAAGCTGTATCACATCCTTTCCGTAGTCCGTAATCAAAGCTGCTTTTTCCTCTGTCTCCCCAAAGAGCAGCACATCCAGCAGATATTCCACATGGTCTTGCTTCTGTAAGGCTTCCACAAACCGGGGATGAAAGGCTTCCTCCGGGGAGTGCGGGGCATATTCCTTTCTCCATGCCCGAAGCAGATGGAGATAATCGGCAAGAATACGGAAGCAGCGGTTCTTTGCTTCCTGAAACTGTTCTTCCGGGGATTTCTGCCGGGGCTTGGGCTTTTTTGCCTTTCCCGGCGGTTTCCAGTCCTCATAGGAAAGCCCGAAGTCCTGTGCCAGCTGTACGGCGGCTTCTTTCTTTCCCAGCCCATACAGGGCGGCGGCAAAATCAATCACATCCCCATCCGCACCGCAGCCGAAGCAGTGGTAACGCCGATCCAGCTTCATGCTTGGGGTTTTATCGTTATGGAACGGGCAACAAGCCATCCCGTTCCGGTCTACACGGATTCCATAATGCTCCGCAGCCTGTCTTGTTGTGACGGACTGCTTCACAGCTTCAAATACATTCAAATCTATCCCTCCTTGAAAAAAAGAAAAGCACCTGACATTCTCAATCTGAAAATGGCAAGTGCCTGTTAAAGTTCCATATCCTGTTGTTTGTGTTTTGTCTGCACCGGGGCAGTTCTTTGTGCTTTTTTCTCGTCCGCCTTATCCTGCAAGACTTCTTTGATAGGCTGCTTCTTGGGCGGCTCTTTGCTTTCTTCTGTGCCGGGGGTGGCTTTCCGTACCCAGTAGCGGATGTCCCGCAGCTTCTTCAAATCCTCCTGTACCTCGGTCAACGGTATTTTCAGGGCTGCAATTTCTTCCAGAAGCGTTTCCTGCTCCTCTTGCAGTTCCTTTTGGGTGCTGTCCTTATCGTCCGGGTGCTTGGCAAGGTAGGCGGTGGCTTTCGCATACCGGGCAACCTCCGGGTGTTCCTGTTTGAATTTTTCCTTTGTTTTCTTAAAAAATATCTTCTGGTACTTCTCATAGACAGCCTTACATTCTTTGCAGTCTGTCCGGCTGGCAAGAATCCCGTCAATCACTTTGCTGCGAGCTTCCTTTGGCTTCATCTGATTGCGGTAATCTGCGGCTGATTTCCCGGATGCTTCCAGAAATGCTTCTAAGTCCTCCACAGTGGAAAGCTCCTTTTGCCGGAGATAGGACAGGGCTTCGCTGACTGCCTTTAAGTCCTGTGAAGTCCCCCGGTTCTGTCCAGCCCTTGTCCAGTCCTTCCGTTCTTCCTTTCGTATCTCCATATACTTCATCAGCAGATTGGGAAGAAGTGTTGCTTCCTCCGCCGCTTTTTGTGCAAGCAGCTCTTTCCGTTTTTCTCCCAGCTCGGTAATCCAGCCTTTGAGGTTTTGGATAAGCTGCCGGATGGACTTCATCAGACTGTTGGCGGCTCTGATTTCCCGGTTCAGGTTTCCGATATTCGTCTGGATACCACGCTTTTCCATCTGCCGGACAGCAGCCCCCTCATGGACAGTGGGGACTATATCAAGCCCCTGTCTGGCATAGGAACGCAAGTCCACACGCTCCGGGCGGTCATTGGCTTCCAGATAGCGGTTCTGGATGACTTCCCATTCATGCCGCCAGATTTCACAATATTTCTGGTCGTTCCAGTCCACCGTATCTTCCTTGTGGCTTTTCCACCTGCCGGATGGCAGTTTTATCCGTTCCCCATTCTCATCAAGGTCATAAACCTTGCGGCTTTTGGGAAGCCATTTCCCATGTTCGTCCATTGCCCGCATGGTCAGCAGGACATGGGCGTGGGGATTGTGCCCAGGCGGATGGGGGTCATGGATGGCAAAGTCAACAATCATCCCTTTGGAAACAAACTGCTGTTCACAAAACTCCCGGACAAGGGCGGCGTACTGGTCGGGCGGTATCTCTCTGGGGATGGAAAGCACCCACCTCCTTGCAAGCTGGGAGTTCCATTGTTTCTCAATAGCTTCGGCGGCGTTCCAGAGGGTACTGCGGTCTGCGTACTCCGGCGGAGCGTTTGCCGGAAGCAGGATTTCGTTGTGAACGATACCACGCTTTTCCGGGTAATGCTTTACTTCTTGATCGTATTCACAAAACAGCTTTTCGCCGCTTTGGTAGGCAGCGGCGGCAACCGCAGACTGCCGCTGGCTGCGCTGAACAATCGTGATTTCGTTGTGTGGACAGGGCATTTCGTGTCCCTCCTTTCGGTAATTGGTGGATGGGGTGGCGTTTTACCACCTCATTTTGGGCAGAAAAAAAGCAGGAGATCTTTTTTCAGATTTCCTGCTCGGTGTGCCGCTGTGTGGGCGGCGGGTATTTAGTTGTAAAAGTTCGGGACAAGTTGACCCGATGTGAAGCTGACAAATTGGAAGTTATTTTACTTGCGTTCCATAAATCCTATGATTGAAAAAATCAATCCTACAATCCCAATCCCGATAACGAGCAGCCCCATTCCTGATGAGCAAAGAGAAATTATAATGGCAAAGAGTAGTATTGCAATACCTAATCCAATTTTCTTCATTGTAAATCCTCCTTTACAAATGTCGATTTGTTGTCATCTTCATTATACTTCACTGCCTATCAAAAAGATAGCATATTTTATGAAACTTGTCGGCTGGGAACAGCTTGCAGCGCAAGGTGTCCCCAGAGGGCAAGTCCACAAAAGGGTAGCTGGCGGCAGCCAGCGCAGGGGAAGCGTAGCGTCCCCTGTATGATTTGGAGCAGACTATGACTGCGGAAAATCACAGCCCTCCGGCGAGGAGCCTTCGGAGAACGCAATGCACCAACTTTTGGGTGGTGTATAATTGCGCCCTTAGTAAACTAAGGGGTTTCCGGCTTCTCCCGTTCCAGCATTTTTTTCAATAGTTCCTGCGTGTCCTGCCTGTGAAAAATGAGTTTCAACAACAGCATGACATCATCATCTGTTAGGCGTTCCGGCTCTTGCAGAAAACTTTCCAGCATACCGCCACGAGTGCAGAGCCGGTGCGTCCGTTCCTTTCGGGTAAGCTGCTTTAACTGGTGCTGCAATGCCTTTTCATCATTGATGGCTTTCCGCAGTTTCTTTTCGCTTTTCTCCAGCTCCCGGTTGAGCTTTTCCAGCTTCGAGGTATCAGGCAAGGGCAGCGTCCTCCTTTCCCGGTATCAGCACATAAATCCTATTCGGTTCTCCCACGCCCTGACGCACCCGCATGATAAGTCCGGCGTTTTCCAGTTCATTCAGAGAACGCTTGACCGTCATGGGACTGCGGGACAGGACTGCGGCAATGGCTGTGACAGGGAAGCAGACAAACAGGATTCCGTTCTCGTCCTCCTGCTCTTTGGATAGCATAGCGTCCAGCATCCGGCAGTACATGACCTTTGCGGTGCTGCTGACTGGAAATCCTGTCAACGCTCTGGGAAATGGCATACAGGGCGGCAATGGTGTGTCTATCGTCATAAATTCAAAATTCATTCGGTGTGTTCCTCCTTTTTCTTTGATCGTTTGGATAAATAACGGGGGCAGTCAATCACAACCGCCCGGAAGCTCTGCTTGCACCCATGCTGGCATTTCCGGCATAATTCGTTGTAAGTGACACGCCCCCGGTCATTGAGGTAAAAGGAAAGCTCATGCTTCCTCTTTTTGCTCATTCTCGACATATTGTATTTCCTCCCGTTTTAGTGTATGGTTTCGGGGCGATTTTCGGCAAAATTACGGTCATAGAGCCGATTAAAATCTCCCGAAGTATCAGCGATAGGGTAGACTATCCCCCTATCAGATTGTCGTGTTTCGGTATCATTTCGGTGTCAGTTCGCCAGTTCTCCCCGGTGTCGTTCCTCCCCTGAATCTCACAGCGGCGTATCGCTCCCTTTGGTACGCTCGTTTCGGTCAGGGTTCCTCCACATCCCTGCCAAAAGTCATGGCGCTACATCGCCGGGGAAGCATATCCCACACAGGCTGGTCATTCGATTGGAATAATCCATCGATGAACTACCTGTATCATAGAACATTTTTGTGCCCTGTGCCGTATGTCCACAAAGTAGGAATTAGGGGTAAAAATCAGAAATTTCCACGATTGCGGAAAGTGTGATATAATCCAGATAAGCGGCAGCAATGAAACCATTGGAAAGGAGCGTGCGCCCATGAAAGGAGCAACAAGCATACAGGAACGCCTTTGGGAACTCCGCAAGGACAAAGGCTTAAATCTGGAAGAACTATCAAAGCTGACAGGCATTTCCAAATCAGCTCTTGGAAGTTATGAAAAAGAGGATTTTAAGGAAATCAATCATGGCAACCTTATCACGCTGGCAGACTTCTATGGGGTCTCTGTTGATTATCTACTGTGCCGGATAGAGAACAGGGAGCAGATCAACACACCATTGACGGAGTTGCATTTGAATGATGAGATGGTGGCACTGCTGAAAAGCGGTCGGATTAACAACCGTCTGCTCTGTGAGCTTGCTACACATAAAGATTTTATCAAGTTTCTTGCAGACATTGAGATTTATGTGGACGGGATTGCTACCATGCAGATTCAAAACCTCAATGCACTTGTCGATACCGTCCGGCATGAAATCATTGAACGGTATCGCCCAGGCGAAGATGACCCGCATTTGAAAGTGCTGCAAGCCGCCCATATCAGTGATGATGAGTATTTCAGTCACATGGTTCTGGATGACCTCAACCTGATTATCCGGGATATTCGGGAAGCCCACAAAAAGGACAGCGAGAGTGCGCCCCAGACCACCGTTGCTGATGAACTGAAAGAAAATCTGGAAGCAGTCAAAAATTTCAAGGGCAGTCGGGATGAAAAGCTGGTTGTCCTTTACTGTAAACAGCTCGGTATCAACTATAAAAATCTGTCAGACGAAGAATTTCGCTGGCTGATTCGGATTCTCAAAAAATCAAAGAAAATGGGAACGCCTATCAGCCAGAGGAAAAAACGGTAAAAAAAACCGCTGTTGCATGGTTGGGGTGCCTTCCATGTAGCAGCGGTTCTTGCTGTGGTTATTATTTCATTCGTTTTCTTAATATCCGGCGATAATTTGTTTCTCCCTTTGGTGCGTCCTGTATAATTTCCAACACACCATCTTCAAGCATTTTATCAATGCGATTAGAAATCCATACATCACTAATTCCAAGTTGATATTTTCCTAAAACATTACCTATAACAATAGCCATTTTGAATTGCTCTGGCTGTTCCGCAATTTCACGAAGAATGAAACTATCATATATATCTTCTGAAACACTTTGCAATTTACCATTTAGCATTGCACGCA
Organism: Faecalibacterium sp. 7; assembly: GCF_049562865.1. Taxonomy (NCBI): domain Bacteria; kingdom Bacillati; phylum Bacillota; class Clostridia; order Eubacteriales; family Oscillospiraceae; genus Faecalibacterium; species Faecalibacterium sp. 7. Next base: position 185,130 of record NZ_CP186911.1, read on the forward strand.
AAGGTGCATTTTCATTTTGAAGTTGATTCCATTTCATAGCACAAGCTGAAAGAAATACAGGCTTAGCTTTTTCTTGTAGAGTTATATATTTTCCCCATTCGCCAGGAGAAACCTCACCCCATGCTATTTTGGATGTCATAGTATTTTCTTTTCCATATTCCCAGGCAGGTAACTTAACCAAATAAATTGTTGTCTGACAGTTTAATGGTCGAAGTTGTTTCATAAGCCAGTACATACCGCAAAGTTCATCCGGATTATAGCTATACCAAATACGAACTTCTTCCCCAGCTACATATCGTTCAATAACCGAAGACAATGTAGTTTTAATTTTCTGTATTTTTTCTTCAACCTGATAGTCTAAATCCTCTACAAACCAGACAGACAGCATTTTCTTGAGAACATTTTTCCGCTGTTCGCCAATTCCATTATCAGAAATATCTCCCACACTAAGAGCCATATCAAAACAATAAACATCACTGCTCTTGCCTCCCAATGGAATAGCATTCTCCCAAGCAATATGTTCTTGTTCCTGTGCTTGAATTTGTGCTTCTTTCATTTCATCTGAAGATGGAACACTCCCATCTTCGTGCCTCATAAAGACCGAAACTGCACTTCCTCTATACTTTCCCTTACCGTAAGTTTGGGCAATTTTCAAACTTCCACAGGCACTTTCACCAAATACAATTTCAATCATCTTATATGCCTCCGATTTAATTACTCCCGTATGAATAAATTATATCATGCAAAACAATTTCTTCTGCCCGGTTGTGAATGTTATTACAACGCTGCACCCATTCCATTTGTTGAGTTCGCTTCAATTCAATTCCTCTGTCACGCCCTCGGTGGCTTTCATCTGCTCCATGATAGTGTCTAACCGTTCCTGTGCCTGTTCGTTCAGGTCTGCAAGATATGTCCACAATTCTCCGGTCAGTATCAATGTATTCAATCTGGCTGGGTGGACTTCCCTTAAATATTCCCGGTGCATCCGTCCGTACTTTCCGATAGGGCGGTGTTCCTCCGGCAGTTTCAAGTCCGGGATGTAGTAATCTCCGACAAGGATATAATCAATTCCGTTTTCCGTTATTCTTGGTTTCAATTCTCTCATGTTCCTTACCTCCTGTGGAAGCAGGCTCGTCTGGTACTAACTCAATCACATCGGTAATCTCACAATTCAGCGTTTCGCAGATACGGGCTAATGTATCCATGCTGATGTGCTTTCCCTCTTTGCTCATGTTGGCAATCATATTTGTTGTCATACCAGCAGCAAGCCTTAAATCCTCTTTCCTCATATCACGCTCTAACAGTGTGTGCCAGAGTGGTTTATAGCTGATGTGCATATTGTTTTCCTGCCTTTCTATCCATACCACCGGGGCGGCTGCCCCGGCAGGAGCTTTTCTCTTATTATAGCACCAATCTTGTGAAATCACAATTTATTCTTGTATCCTGCCGCTGATACCGTCTGGATTGGTTTTTCCTTTCTTTTTGTTCCCTTTAATTAGCCATGAACTGCTTCATGCCCTGACTCTTGGCGGAGGGGTTATCGCCGCCGTAACCTTCCAGCAGGTTGACAGCACCCCACACGCCGAGACCGGCACCCAGAGCCACAACCAGAGTCTGAAGAACTTCGATAGCAGAGTTAAAGAATTCCATAGTCGTTTCTCCTTTATAAATGAAAGTTGTAGACCGTCCGTACACACCTGAAGCCGTTGTTGTTAAGTCGTAAACTGCGGCGGAAGTGGACTTGCTGGTGTACCTCTCCGGTCAAAAACAAAACCGCCTACCGGGTCAGGCAGACGGGAGCGAATCAGCATCCACCATGACGAAGGCATCGTCCGGGTGAATTTTTTCTTTTCGGTTCAAGAACTTCTCGATATCGAGTGCGTTCTTGGGGTCATAGTCGGAGGTGTACTTGTAGTTCGGGTGCTGGGTCAGGTCGTACTTGTCGCTCAAAAATGGGCGCACACCACGAAGCTGCAGGATGCACTTGCCTCCATCCAGCACCGCCAGTTCATCCCGGCTCATAAGCTCGTGGCCGAGTTTTTGGTAGTTGGTGCCATAGCTTGGGCTATTGCCACGGGTATCAGAATTGTTGTAGCTGTCGATAGTTTCTTTTCCTAGTGCTTCGGCAAGATCTTTCAGGGTGGTAGGCTCGCTGCCGCCGAGGAAGATCTGCGAATCCATATTGCCGACAATGGTGTCGGCGTTGTCCTTGTAGATGGCTTTCAGCTGGCTGCGGGTCTGCAAAACTAGACACGCCGAGATCTCACGGCTGCGAATGGTAGCCACCAGCTTTTCCAGCTGCGGAATCTGACCGATGTTAGCACACTCATCAATGAGGCACCGCACATGGATGGGCAGCTTACCGCCGTACACATCATCGGCTTTGTCGCACAGCAAGTTGAAAAGCTGGGTGTAGATCATGGAGATCAGAAAGTTAAAGGTGCTGTCCGTATCGCTCATGATAAGGAACAGCGCCGTTTTCCGGTCACCCAGCTTGTCCAGTTCCAGCTCATCGTACATGGTGGCATCCCGGACTTCCTGAATATCGAAGGGTGCGAGTCGGGCACCGCAGGAAATAAGAATCGACTTGGCCGTTTTGCCGGCAGCTAGCTTGTAAAGTTTGTACTGCCGCACGGCAAAGGATTTTGGCTTCTTCTTGCCCAGATCCTCAAACAGTAGGTCAACTGGATTCTGATAGGTTTCATCATCTTCCGAAACCTGCATAGTGTTTAGCATTTCCAGCAATGTTGCGAAGTTTTGCTCCTCGACAGGGGCTTCGTAGTGGAGGTACGCGATCAGTGAAACCAGCAAAAGCCGTTCAGCCTTGTCCCAGAAAGGGTCGCCACCTTGACCCTCACCCTTGGTGTTGGTCATCAGTGCGGTGACAAGTTTCAAAATATCCTTTTCGCTGTGGATATAGGCCATCGGATTGTATTTCATACTCTTGGAAAAGTTGATGGTGTTGAAAATCTTTAGCTTATAGCCCTTTTGTAACAGGGCATTACCGCACTCGATCACGATACTACCTTTCGGATCGGTGACCACATAGGAACTGTGACATTGTAAAAGGTTGGGCTTGAGCCAAAACCGGGTCTTGCCGCTGCCGGAGCCGCCGACTACCAGCACGTTTTTGTTCCGGGCATTCTTCGGATCAGGTGGGCGGTTGGACATCATCAGCCGTTCTGTTTTGGTCAGGATGATATTGTCCTCGAACTTTGGAGCCATAAATGGCTCTATATCCTTCGGAGTGCCCCACCGGGCGGAGCCGTACTCCATGCCGTGACGGTACTTCTTGGCGTTTTTGCCTTTCAGATACACCGCCAGCCGCATCGCGGCTCCGCAGCATAAACCCACTAGCAGATCCAGCGGATGCAGGCTGGGCAGCGGATTGGCAAACGCTGCCGGGATAGTTCCCATCAGCGACATGATCTTATCGCCCAGTTCCTTGCCCACAGCCAGCCGCCATGCTTCACCAAAGTTGGTCGCTACAAGCCCCATCAGGATATAGGGCAGATAGAGCGCCAGCAGCTTGGAAAGCTTCTTTTTACTCATAGGCCGCGCTCCTCCTGCTTGTGCCGCACTTTGTCCGGCAGATTTGCAACGGACTGCGCCAGATCATGCAGCTTTGCCAGCACGGAAGGACGCTTGGTTTTATCCAGCACCGATGCCGAATATTCCTTGAACGCTGCGCTCAAGGCATCCGTGTCCTGTGCCTTGAAGTAGACCAGATACCGGGGCGGCTTGCAGGACAGGTCTTTCTGGATGGAGTAGTCGATGTGATACCGCTTAGCATAGCGGTCAAAATCCTTGATGCCGGTTTTCTGGATCTCCACATTGGTCACGCCACGGTTCTGTCGCACTAGCCGCTTCATGGACTGCTTGCCCTGCGAAGCGTGCTTGTCGTACTGCCGCAGCAGAAACTGCATCCCACGCAGCAGGGTGCGGGCAGACAGTTTTGTGGTCGAGATGGCAAGGTTGACCGTCTTATGCTCGATTTCTTCCTGCATCGTTACCACCTCCTGTGCAGAAAATCGCCTTAACGGTCATGTTCCACCGGGGGCTTACTCACAGCCTTTTTTGCATCACTCTGAACTGATTCATCCGAAACCGGAATGACCATCAGGCGACGCCCCAGAGGGAGAAAGGCTTCGGGTTGATGGAATTCTTCTTCATACTTCTGCGCCAGCTCCGGGGAGAGCGATACAAAATCTTCCTCGCCCAGACCTACCACCAGAAAGGTTCCGGCAATAACATCGTACATCAGCCCGTCCTCGTCCCATAAAGCCCGGTTCAGCGGCAGACCCATGAGCTTGCCGTCATCGTTATAGACGATGGCAACAGGATCTTGAAAAGGGTAGCTTGCGCCGATGGAGCCGCCCACCGCCTGCTGCAAGGCTTTCAGGTCGTTATCGATCTCGACCTGCTGCGGATACTGTCCCGGTGCAATTTTCAGCACCGACAGAGTGTTCTCGTTCTGTTCCATTATCTTCCTCCTCGAATTTGATAGTGATTTCCTGCCCAGCACGGGCGGCGTTCAACAGAGCTGCCACAAAGAAGCCGAAAAAAGCGCCGGCTTCAAACAGCATAAACTCAAAGACAACTCGCATCAGTCAACCTCCGACAGTTCCACACCGATATACCGTTTTCCGTCTTTGTCGTAGAAAAACAGGTGGGCCAGAAGCCAGTCGTCCAAATCCAGCTTCTCATAAACGCTCGGCAGAATAAGGAAGTGGTCATTATCTTTCCGACAGAGAAAGGCAGTATCCTCTAGGATGCGTTTGCCATCCACAATGCGAATCTGCTCCGGCTGATAGCGGATCTGGAAATCCGTAAAAGGAATATTGCAGGCTTCGTAGGTGCCTCCATAATACGGAAGCTTTTTCTGCATTTCCACATCGTAAGGCACATAATGGATGCCCTCTGCGGCACTGATGGTCACAACCTCCGGGCCGTGTTCAAAACCGTATATGCTGGCTTTGATAAGTTCATCAATGACTTCACCATTGGACAGCCCCGGATACATACTCTGGAAAAATTCCGCTCTCGTTGACATAGCGGTACCTCAGTCGATGCAGATGCAGGGCAACTTCTGGTCGTCTGCCATCAGGGTGATGCTGTGGCTTGCCAGATACTTCTGGAACAGGTAGACCTCATCAATGGTCAGCGAGATGACCTCGCCGTCCATGTTGGTGCGGACCAGAATCACCGGGCCGGTCAGGTAGTGCTTGCCGCCCATCTTCAGCACCTGCGCCGGGTTGTAGCAGAGCAGCAGTGAGGTATCAGGGAGGTTCAGGCAAACATCGTCCTCGTCAAAGCAGGGCAGGATGCCGGGAGCCTCGTCCAGCGTGATGACGGTCAGCTCCATATCCGGGGCAATGGCTGCGAGGTAGACCTCGCAGCCCCGGTTTGCCGCCAGTGCAGCGCAGATACGCACGTCAATGGTGATCTCCTCGGAGCGGATGGTACAGGTAGCGTTGTTTTTCATAGGCTTTTCTCCTTTTGATTGCAAAAGAAAAGACCCCATCGGGTCTTTCGTTACGGTATAAGTCAGCGTTCATTCTGCCGCTGCTGTTTGCGTTGCCACTGATCCAGCAGCTTGATGATAGTGTCCTCCATCTGTTTCGGGGTGAAGCTGCGCGGGAAATATTTCCGCAGGGTGTCGTTTTTGATGACAACCTTGTCCAGCTCGTCCTTTTTCTCTTCTCCCATGACCGCAAAGGCAACGTCATACGAGAAGTGCCCTTCCTGCGCCAGCTTTTTAAGCCGCTGCGCTTGGGATAAAGATGGTGCATTCTGGGTGTCGTTCATCGCTTCTAAAAAATCCCGCTGTTGGTTCGTGTCGAGATGCGACAACTCCACAGCGGGATTAAAGGCAATTTTCTTTTCGTCTACCATGTCCAGCAGTTCGGGGATGAGGTTGGTCAGGCGGATGAATCGGTGCACCTGACGTTCACTTTCGTTTGCGTCTGCGCTCACTTGCGATACGCTCCACAACTTCTCGCCAACTTGGCGAGAAGTTAAATCTGACCTAGCACCTTGATTTTTTAGAGCCTCCAGCTTCATTTTGTAAGCAAACGCCCTCTCGCTGGGCAAGATGTTCTCACGTTGGAGATTGCTATCCACCATGAGCAAAACTGCGGCATCATCATCCATGTTGCGGACAATGACCGGCAGGGTGTCCAGTCCGGCAAGCTGTGCAGCGTGCTGACGGCGGTGCCCGGAGATGATTTCATAGCCACCCTCCGGGCGTGGGCGGGCGATCAGCGGAGATAGTACACCGTACTGTTCTACACTTTCCACCGTGCGCTGCATGGACTCGTCATCCAAGACCTTAAAGGGATGGTCTTTGAAGGGGAACAGTTCTCCAATGGGAATCTGCTGCACCTGCTCCCGCTGCTGTTCCTGCCGGGATTCCTCGGTGGAGAAAATGTCATCTGCCCCTTTCAGCGACACGTTTAAGCTGTTTTTCGGCATTCGCCATCACCTCCCTTGTCAGAGATTTATAGGCTTCTGCCACCTTGCCTTTGGGGTCGTGCTGGAAAATGCTTTTGCCCACTGCGCTGATTTCCGCAGCACGGACAGACCGGGGAATGGTCTGGTCGAACACCTTGATCTTGCTGCCATAGGCACCTCGAATCAGGTTGTCAATCTGCTGCCCGTAGTTGGTGCGGCTGTCGGTCATAGTCAGCAGGATGCCCTCAATTTTCAGCTTGGGGTTGATCTGCCGCCGGACTTTCTGCACAGTCTGCAAAAGCTGCTCCAGACCCTTTGCAGACAGGTACTGCGCCTGCACCGGAATCAGGGTGGTGTCTGCCGCCGCCAGTGCATTTACGGTCAGCATCCCAAGGGAAGGGGTGCAATCCAGCAGAATGAAATCGTAGTCGCGCTTTGCGCCTTCCAGCACCTGTTTGAGCATCTTCTCCCGGTTCATGCAGTTAACGAGAGACACTTCCATCCCTGCCAGTTCGATGTTTGCCGGAATCAGGTCAACGCCCTCCGCATGGTGCAGGATACCTTCGCCGGGCGGAATACTTTGGTCGTTCATGGCTTTCTGCATCAGGGTGGAAAGGGTTGTGGGCAATTCATCGGGCTGCTGCCAGCCCATGCTGATGGTCAAGCTGCCCTGCGGGTCAGCGTCCACCAACAGGACCTTCTTGCCCTCCATCGCCAGACCGATGCCCAGATTTTCACAGGTCGTGGTCTTACCGGTGCCGCCTTTCTGGTTGACGATGGCAATCGTAGTTGCTTTCTTTGAAATTTTTATCACCTCCGCATCGCTAAGTCGTGGTTGGTTTGGTTCTGGTAGGAAAGCTGCATCGTGGTGGGTGCGTTGTACAGAGAAGCGAGCAGGTATTGTTTCATGTTTCGGATCGGGCTGCTGTTCTCTGCAAGGCACTTCAGCACAAAGCGGATATGGTCAGCGTTCAGCTTCATAAAGCGGCTGCGTACCACCTCGGCAGGCTTATCGTCCCCGGCAATGCGCAGCAGCTTGCGGTTGGTGACACAGGTATCCACCAGCAAATCTACGATTTGATAGATGGTATCCTCATCGTCCGGGCAAAGCCGGAGCAGAAGGTCTATCTCTAAAGACTGAGAAAAATATTCTTCCAGTTGGGTGCGTTTGCTCATCCCATCCGCTTCTTCAGAATAGAATGGATCAGTCTCACTCATTTCAGTATCATTCTCTTTAGTCTTATTACATCGTGATTTTGAAGGGTCTTGACTTGCGTTTTTGAAGCCTCCAGAATCGTGAAAATCACGATTCTGGAATATTGATTTTGACGATTCTGCTGAAAAGTTCTTCACATACACCAAACTTGGCTTTCCCAGACCTCTGCGTTTTCGTTCAATCAGACCAAACTTTTCGAGTTCCCGGAGCAGCTTGGTCGCTTTGTTGTCTGCGCAACACAACGCCCTCTTGACATCCTCTATCGTGAAGATAATGAACACCCGGTTCTGCTCGTCCAGCCAGCCGTTTTTCACGGACAGGCTCATGCGGTCCAGCAGGATACCGTACAGGGTCTTGGCATCGGTTGACAGGTTCTGGAACCGTGGCTCCTGAAACAGAGCCTTTGGAATGCGGTAGAAGGAGAACAGCTCTCCGGCTTGTCCGTAGAAGTAGTCAAGGGTCATGTGGCTTTTTCAACGTTTTGCTCCAGCTTGTGTTCAAAAAATCGACCGCCTTTCGTTTGAAAATAAAAAGCGCACTCTTTTCTTGTTGAAAAGTGGTGCGCTATGTAATATAATGGCTGTATAATTTAGCTATCCAAAAGATAGTCGATGAGATATTCTTTCGGAATCATGAAAGATCGTCCGACTTTCAGGCAGCGAATTCTATGTTGATGGATTCTTCTGATGATGGCAGTCTGGCTTTTGAAACCGAGTAAGGTTGTTGCTTCTTCGACAGACAGTACATCAGGATAGTTCACAAATAATTTTTTATAATACTCTTTTGCTTGATTTTGATTCATTATCCTTGACTTTCCTTTCGTTTTGTGCCTAAGCAGAGGAGCGTTTTGCCCTGCATCCCTCCTGAACATCCCTCCAATTTCCATTTGGGCGGTCCAAACCGAAAAAACAGAGTAGAGGAAAAACGCATCGAAAAATCGTGGATATTTCAAATTATTGTTCGTTGAGGCGTGAATTTTTCCTTTGCACAGTGGGAACCAGATATCACTAGATATCACTGGATGACACCAGATGGAAGATGAGGATAAAAACTCAAAATCTATTGGTAGCAATACCGTGTGGGTTCGACCCCCACCATCGGCACTCGATAAACCAAAATGATCCGAACCGGATCTCCTTTATGGGGTGACCGGTTCGGATCATTTGTTTTTTCCGGGAGAGCCGCGGATAGGCCGGCCCTTCTCTTACAGCATCTTCACCGCCAGCGCTTCGCTGGTGCGGTCCTGTGCATCCATGACGTTCTGGGGGTCATCCATGGTGTAGCGCAGCACAAGCACCTCTGCTACGTACAGCAGTGCCACCTTGATGGGGATGTTGCCGGAATCCAGCGGGCTTTCCTGTGCACCGCACAGCAGCACGACATCTGCCAGCTTTGCGCCGGGCGAGTCCTCGTAATGGGTCAGCAGGATGATCTTTGCGCCTGCCGCCTTGGCTGTACGCAGGGTCTCCAGCATATCCCGGGTAGCACCGGAATAGGAGACGAACAGCACCACATCCTCCGGCGTCATCAGGCTGGCCGTGACCAGCTGCAGATGGCTGTCGCCCGCCGTGCGGAACTTGGTGGAAATGCAGGCGAACCGTGCGCAGATATCGTTGGCGATCAGCATGCTTCCGCCCTGCCCCAGACAGTACACCTGCCGCGCCTTGCGCAGCAGCTCCGAGGCTCTGTCCACCGCTTCCGGAGAGAGCGCATTCTGTGTGCCGTTGATGGTGGTCATCAGCAGGGCACTGGCGTGCTCACACAGGGTGGCCGTGTCGGCGTCCGGTTCCGGCACACGCTGGTTGACCAGCGCACCGGTGGCATTGGCCTGTGCCAGCGCAATGCGCATTTCGTGGTAGCCCTCAAACCCCAGCGCCCGGCAGAAGCGGAATACGGTGGCCTCTGCCACGCAGCATTCCTTTGCCAGTGAGGAAATGGACAGGTACTGCGCTTCCCCCGCATGCTGCAGGAGGTACTCTGCCACGGTGCGGCCCGATTTTGTCAGGTCGCCTTGATGCTGCTGCAGCAGCTCCCAAAAATTCGTTGCCATTTTTTCTTTTTCCTCTTTTCCGGCGCAGCAGTCCACAGACCCGGAACCGCTGCCGACCGTTTCATTCACCTTCTATAAAAAGTATAAAAGAATCACCCCCGCTTCGCAAGAGACGCATTGCCCACATTTTGGCCCGCAGTTCTGTGCAGAGCACACAGTTTTGATGGAAAAAAAGGCCATTTTATGAAAAACCTTTTCAATTTTACATTTTTGTTTGGAAATTCTTTTTCGCCACAGAAGTGATGGGTTTGTACCATTTTGTAATAAATTCAGGAGAGTAAAGGGAGTTTTCTTTGCATTTTATCATATATCCCACATTTTTGTGCATCATGCATATTGCTGTTCTGAAAATTTATGAAACCCGTGAATGGACAAAATGAAAATATTTTTCTATAATGGAGCCATCAAGAGCGGCCGCTGGCACGGCAGGCCGCCATCAACGTGAAGCATCTTGAATGCGAAGGAGAAACTACTATGAAAAACTGCATTTCCCGCCGTTCGTTCCTGAAGGCCGCTGGCATTCTGGGAGCAGCCGGCGCTCTGGCCGCCTGCGGCGGTTCTTCCAGCTCTACCACCACTGCTTCTTCTGCACCCGCAAGCTCCGCTGCAGGCGCAGCCGCTTCCTCCACCAGCATCAAGCTGTGGACATACCCCATCGGCGGCTGGGGCAATGACGAGACCGTTCAGAACCTCGTTTCCAGCTTCAACGCCAAGTATCCTGACATCAAGGTCACTGTGGAGTATCTGGACTACACCAACGGCGACGATCAGGTGAACACCGCCATCGAGGGCGGCAGCGCACCCGACCTGATCATGGAAGGTCCCGAGCGTCTGGTTGCAAACTGGGGCGCAAAGGGCGTCATGGCTCCGCTGAACGACCTGTGGACCGACGATGCCAAGAAGGACATCTACGAGTCCGTTGAGTCTGCCTGCAAGGATACCGCCGGCAACTACTACGAGTACCCCCTGTGCATGACCGCACACTGCATGGCCGTGAACATGACCAAGGTCAAGGAAGTGGGCGCTGACCAGTACATCGATACCGACAAGCACACCTGGAGCACCGACGGCTTCCTGAAGACCGTTGACGCCCTGTACAACGGCGGTTACGAGAACGTTGCAGCCATCTACTGCGCAGGTCAGGGCGGCGACCAGGGCACCCGCGCCATCATCAACAACATGTACGGCGGCACCTTTACCGATGCAGCCCACACCAAGTACACTGCCGACTCCGCCGAGAACATCAAGGCCATCCAGACCCTGCACGACACCAAGGGCATCAACTTTGACGCTTCCATCGCAGGCGGCGACGAGATCACCCTGTTCCGCAACGGCACCCTGCAGATGGCTTTCTGCTGGAACATTGCACAGCAGGCCAACAGCGACAACAACGACGCCGGTCTGACCAACGATGGCGACGAGATCTTCCCCATGGCCTTCCCCACCGAAAGCGGCGACCCGAAGCTGTGCGGCGGCATCTGGGGCTTCGGCATCTTTGATAACGGCGACGAGACCAAGATCGAAGCAGCCAAGACCTTCATCGACTTCATCGCGGCCGACCCCGATCAGGTCAAGGACAGCGTGCTGGCTTCCACCTACTTCCCGGTCCGCACCAGCGTGGGCGATATCTACGCCGACAACGAGATCATGAGCGAGTACAGCAAGTTCATGGCTTATCTGGGCGACTACTACCAGATCACTCCGGGCTGGGCAACTGCTCGTACCGAGTGGTGGAACATGCTGCAGCGCGTCGGTTCCGGTGAGGACGTTGAATCTGCCGTCAAGACCTTTGTTGATAACGCAAACGCAGCTGCTCAGGCATAAGCCCATCCACTCTGCCGGGGGCAGATAATTACTGATTCTTCGCCCCTTCCTCGAAGATCCCGACGAGGGAGGGGCTTTATTTGTAAAAAATGCAAAATAACATCTCGACCGGAAAGGAACGGTGATTCTTTTGGCTGCAAAAACGGCGATCAAAGAGCCCAAGCGCAGCAGTGCGCTGGTACGGCGCGAGACCTTTGCCTCCTACTGTTTCCTGCTGCCCAGCCTGATCTTCTTCCTGGGCTTCGTCATCTATCCCATGGTGCTGTGCGTGGTGACCAGTTTCTTCGATTCCACCATGAACCGTGCCGACATCTTTGTGGGGCTTGCAAACTATAAGGAACTGTTCACAGACCCCATCTTTCTGGGTGCCTTAAAGAACACCTTCATCATCGTGGTGGTGTCGGTGCCCGTCACCTGCGCCTTCTCGCTGTGGGTCTCCTCTGCCATCGTAGACCTGCCCGAGTGGGCTACCAGCCTCTTCCGCTGCGTGTTCTACCTGCCCGTTGTCACCGGCTCCGTGGCTGTTACCGTGGTGTGGAAGTGGATGTACAACAACTACTACGGCATCTTCAACTATCTGGGCAAGACTCTGGGCCTCATTGACAAGAACATCAACTGGCTGGGCGATGAGCGCTTTGCTCTGGGCTGCATCATCCTGATCCTGCTCACCACCTCTGTGGGCCAGCCCATCGTGCTGTACGTTTCCGCTCTGGGCAATGTGGACCAGTCCATCGTGGAAGCCGCAGAAGTGGATGGTGCCACCGATTTCCAGTGCTTCTGGAAGATCAAGTGGCCCGCCATCATGCCCACCACCCTGTACATTCTGGTCATTACCACCATCAACTCCTTCCAGTGCTTTGCGCTGATCCAGCTGCTGACTTCCGGCGGCCCCAACCACAGCACCGATACCATCATGTACTACATCTACTACACCGCCTTCAAGCTGTACCGCTACGGCTACGGCAACGCAATGGGTGTGGTGCTGGCAGTCATCATCGCCATTCTGTCGGCTGTTCAGTTCAAGCTGGGCAACCAGGATAATTAAAGGAGGTGCCGGACAATGAGTGCAAATGCCGCTGCAAAAAAGCAAAAACCGTTGAAGCGTCACCCCAGTAAGCTCAAGAAGATGAGCGCCTACATGATCCTGACGCTGATCCTCATCAGCATCGTCGCGGTGCTGTTCGCCTTCCCGCTGTACTGGATCATCACCGGCTCCTTCAAGACCGGTGCCGCCATCAACGCCACCACCCCCGAATGGTGGCCCAGCCAGTGGGTGCTGACCAACTATCAGAAGCTGTTCTCCGGCAAGAGCGCCCCGCTGTGGCAGCTGGCTGTGCCCTTTGGCTCCAAGTTCAGCGCTAACGGCGAACCCATCTACTTCTCGGTAGGCCCCACCGCTCCCGCTGCCATCCGCTGGATGATCAACACCGTGTTCATGGCCGTCATGTCCATGATCCTCACCTGCATCACCGCCGCCATGGCCGGCTATGCACTGGCAAAAAAGCGCTTTGTAGGCCGTAAGCTGTTGTTCACCCTTATCGTGTGTGCAATGGCTCTGCCCAAGCAGGTCATCCTGATCCCCCTGCTGCGCGAAATGAGCTCTTTGAATCTGTACAACACCATCTGGGCCGTCATCTTCCCCATCGTGGGCTGGCCCTTTGGCGTGTTCCTGATGAAGCAGTTCAGTGAGGGCATCCCCACTGAGATGCTGGAAGCGGCCCGCATCGACGGCGCAAGCGAGGCCAAGACCTTTATCGACATCGTGCTGCCCATGGTCAAGCCGGGCATCGGTGCACTGGCCATCTTCACCTTCATCAACAGCTGGAACGACTACTTCATGCAGTTGATCATGCTGTCCAGCACCAGCAACCTGACCATTTCTCTGGGCATTGCAAAGCTGCAGGCTGAGAACAGCACCGACTTTGGCCTGATCATGGCAGGTGCCGCACTGGCTGCTGTGCCTATCATCATCATCTTCCTCATTTTCCAGAAGTACTTTACCAAGGGCATCGCAATGGGTGCTGTTAAGGGCTAAAATTTCGACCGCGGCCGGTGGCCGAAACAGGGAGAAATTTTTGGCGCAGCGGTCTGCAAGACGCGAGGCCCGCACCAAGGGCCGAAGCGGATGCAGGGCACCGCAAGAGGGCATTGAACCCGTTACCCGAAACAGAAAGCGTACGAGCTTGATGCAAAATCATTTCATCTGTATTTATTACTATTTTTAAAGAAGGGTTTGGAACATGAAAGATATCAAAAAATATCAGGGTGTCATCCCCGCCTTTTACGCCTGCTACGACGCAGAGGGCAATATTTCTACCGAGGGCGTCAAGGCCCTCACCCGCCATCTGATCGCCAAGGGCGTCAAGGGCGTGTATGTGGGCGGCTCCTCCGGCGAGTGCATCTACCAGCATGTGGATGAGCGCAAGGCCGTTCTGGAAGCCGTGATGAGCGAAGCCAAAGGCAAGCTGACCGTTATTGCGCATGTCGGCTGCAACAATACCGCCGACAGCGTGGAGCTGGCCCGCCATGCCGAAAGTGTGGGTGTGGACGCCATTGCATCCATTCCCCCCATCTACTTCCACCTGCCGGAGTACGCCATTGCAAAGTACTGGAACGATATGTCCGCTGCTGCTCCCAACACCGAGTTCGTCATCTATAACATCCCGCAGCTGGCAGGCACCGGCCTGACCATGAGCCTGCTGAAGGAAATGCTGAAGAACCCCAACGTGATTGCAGTGAAGAACAGCTCCATGCCCACCCAGGACATCCAGATGTTCAAGGATGCCGGTATCGCCGCCCGCGGCGAGGGGAACTTTGTGGTATTCAACGGCCCCGATGAGCAGTTTGTTTCCGGCCGCGTCATCGGCGCAGACGGCGGCATCGGCGGCACCTACGCCGTCATGCCCGAGCTGTATCTGGCCATGAACGATCACATCAACAAGGGCGAGATCAAGCAGGCTCAGGAGATCCAGTACGAGGCCGACCGCATCATCTACAAGATGTGCGAAGCCCACGGCAACCTGTACGCCGTGCAGAAGGAGATCCTGCGCCGGATGTACGGTCTGGAGCTGGGCGGCGTGCGCGAGCCGATGCCCGGCCTGATCCCGGAAGATGAAGCCATCGTGGCCGAAGCACAGGCCATGATCGAAGCTGCCATCGCAAAGCTGTAAAATTGAAGCAGCGCCCCTCTCCGTCTCTTTTCAGAGGGGAGAGCGGGCGCTTGTTTTTGGAGGGACGTTTTATGATCTGTGATACCCTGCAGCACCTGACGCGCTACAAGGGCCTTTGCAAAAATCTCGACACGGCCATTGATTACCTGCTGACCCACGACCCTGCCAGCCTGCCTCTGGGCCGCACCGAGGTGGATGGCGAGGAAGTTTTTATCAACACGATGGATGCCACGCTCCATTCGGACGATGGCTACCACCCGGAATATCACAAAAAGTATGCTGACCTGCAGCTCGACATCACCGGCAGCGAGGGCTGGGGCTTTACCACGAACCCCGGCAGGGAGATCGGCGATTTTACCGGCGACTGCGGTTTCCAGGACAGTGCCAGTGTCGTGACCGGTGCACTGGGTGAGGGACGCTTTGTGCTGTTCTTCCCCACAGAACTGCACAAACCCGGCCTTGTACAGCACGGCTGTGTGGGCGTGCGCAAGGCTGTTGTAAAGATTCGGATGGAGGATTGAACGATGGATAAGGAAAAGCTGTTTGCTCAGATCAAGGGCGGTCTGATCGTCTCCTGTCAGGCACTGGAGACCGAGCCCCTGTACACGAAAGAGGGCGGCGTGATGCCGCTGATGGCAAAAGCCGCCGCCATGAGCGGCGCTGTGGGCATCCGCGCCAACACCGTGCGAGACATCACCCAGATCAAGCAGGTGGTGGATCTGCCGGTCATCGGCATCATCAAAAAGGATTACCCCGGCACGCCCATGTACATCACCGTTACCATGAAGGAAGTGGACGAGCTGGTGGCCTGCGGGGTGGACATTCTTGCCGTGCAGGGTACCGGTGCCCTGCGCCCGGACGGCTCCACCTCTGCCCAGTTCATCCGCGCCATCAAGGCAAAGTATCCCGACCAGCTGGTGATGGCCGACTGCGACAACTTTGAGAACGCCATGGCCTGCGCCGAAGCCGGTGCCGACTTTGTGGGCACCACCATGCGCGGCTACACCCCGGAGACAAAAGGCATTGACGATATTGACTTTGATTTCGTCCATAAGCTGGCCGCAGAGTGCCCGGCAAAGGTCATTGCCGAGGGCCACATCCACTACCCGGAGCAGGCGGTCAAGGCGCTGGAAGCCGGTGCATTCGCACTGGTGGTGGGCGGTGCCATCACCCGCCCGGCAGAGATGACGGCCCGCTTTACCGGCGCCATCAACGCCGCAAAAAAGTAAAATGGAGTGTGCCGGATGAAACAGTATTTTGGCATTGATATCGGCGGCACTGCCGTCAAGCTGGGCATCGTGGACGAGACCGGCAGGGTGCTGCTCAAGGGCGAAGAGAGCGTCAGTTTTGACGGCTACCAGACGCCTGTTCTCACCACCGTGCGCAGGGCCGCAAAGGAGTTTTTGACTGCAAATTCCATCCCGGTGGAAAGTCTTGCGGGCATCGGCGTTTCGGCCACCGGTCAGATCGACAGCCGCAAGGGCATCGTGGCCGGTACCTGCGGCAACTTTCCCAATTACATCGGCAGTCCTATCAAGGCTGCGCTGGAAGAGGACTTCGGCCTGCCCGTCACTGTGGCCAACGACGCCAACTGCATGACGCTGGGTGAAGTGTGGGTCGGTGCCGCACAGGGCTGTACGGACGTCATCGGCGTGACACTGGGCACCGGCGTGGGCGGCGGCATCCTGACCGGGGGCCGTCTGCTGGAGGGCGCGCGGGGCCTTGGCGGTGAGCTGGGCCACTACCGCACCCACGCGCTGGACGGTGTGGACTGCACCTGCGGCGCAAAGGGCTGCTGGGAACGCTACGCCGCCACCACCGCGCTGGTGCGCGCCGCACAGGAAAAAGACCCGGCATGGAAGGATGGCCGCGCCATCTTTGCTGCTGCAGAAGCAGGCAACGAGACCGTACTGGCTCTGCTGGATGCATGGACGGACGAGATCGCACAGGGCCTTGCCGGCATGGTGCATATCTTCAACCCACAGCTCATTCTGATCGGCGGCGGCGTGAGCGCGCAGCAGAAACTGCTGATCGAACCCATTGCCGCAAAGGTGAAAGCATCGGTCATGCCCGCCTTTGCAGAGGGGCTGGAAGTGCGTGCCGCTCAGCTGCACAACGATGCCGGTATGGTGGGCGCAGTGTACTACTTCCGGCAGACCATGGAAAAGGAGTAATTGTATATGAAAACACATATTCTCTGTCTGGGTGATTCCAACACCCACGGCTACTGTGCCGACCCCAACGACTGCGCCGACCACGGCATCCGCTTCAATGAAGAGGAGCGCTGGACCTGCCGCCTGCAGAAGGCACTGGGCGAGGAATATCTTGTGACGGAAGAGGGCCTTTCCGGCCGCACCACCGTGTTCGTGGACCCCATCCACGAATCCATGGATGCCCTCAGCGTCATCTATGCCCTGCTCAAGAGCCATGAGGTCATCGACCTGCTTATCATCATGCTGGGCACGAATGACGTCAAAGAGCGCTTTGGTGCCAACGCCGCCTGCATCGCTGCGGGCATGGAGCGGCTGATCCTCAAAGCCAAGAGCGTGGACTGCTGGGGCACCAAGCAGCCCAATATTCTGGTGGTGGCACCTCCTCCCATCGGCGCAGGCTTCCACGACGCTGTGATGGGCGATGGCTGTGTGGAAAAATCTGCCGGTGTGGCCGGGCAGCTCCGCATCATCTGCGAGCGGCAGGGCGTGCACTTTCTGGACGCAAAGGACTGCGAGTTCAATCAGGTGGACTTCATGCACCTGACCCGCAAGGGCCACGCACAGCTGGCGGAGCTGCTGGCTGCAAAGGTTCCTGAGTTGGTTTAATTTCGTCTTTTGTCCCCTCGAAAGAGGGGACTTTTATTTTAATATTTTTTGTAGAGCACAGTCGTGTACTTAAAGTTTCGCTCCTTTTGCAAAGAACATCTCCGCCGAGTATGTACTCTTTTGCGCGCACAAAAGAGTACCAGAAAAGCGCCCGCTACTTTCGAGGCGCGGGAGGCGGCGGGTTGCGGCTCCCTGCGTTTGCTTCGTGCCTTGCGCGGCACTCGCATCCTGCAGGCCGCTGCCCCAACAGCTCCTCCCTGTTTCGGCCGCTGGCCGCGGTCGTCGCCGTTGCAAACTAGGGGCTACTCGCCCCTAGTAACCCCAAAGCAGTTGGGCTCCATACAAAAAATCCAAGTCGCTACGCTAGAGGATTTTTTGTGTTCCGCCGATTTAAATATTTCCCGCTTGTAAACAGCTATAAAATCGGCTATACTTTCCGCAGAAAGATCCATTGAAAGGAACTGTGCCATGCCTGAACTTTTAAAAGCACCTGTCACCCCTGCCCAGCAGGCAAGAGATGCCCTTCTCGGTGCCCTCGTGGGGCTTGCCCGGGCCACCACCAGCGAGCCCAAAACGGACGACACCGACGAGGTGCTGAACGCCGGTCTGCGTCTTGCCGCACAGCCGGATGCCCCGGAGGAAAAGCTGCACCGGATGCTGGAGACCGTACGCACCGAAAAGCACCGCGTTGCCCCGGGCTGTGCCTCCTGCGCCATGCCCTGCGGCAACACAAACGATTACGACCTTGCCCGCCTGTGGGCCGCACCGGAAACGATCCGCACCCTCAAACTGCAAATGCTTTCCGCCGCATTCGCGCTGGCCCAAAGGCACCCGCAGGGGCAGGCGCAGACCGCCGTTTATCAGCTGCTGTTCACCCTTGCAGAGGACTGGGATGCGGAGCTTCTTCTGCCCGTAGTGCAGCACGCGCAAAAGCTTTGCCGGGAGTAAATCGGCACCCGGAAACCGCGTTTTTAACCCGAAAGGTTTGTACTTTTCGGCTTCCTCGGAAGTGCTGTGAAAAGTCTGCCTTTTTCTGTGCTTTGGCGGCATTTGCACGGCACTGCGTCCGCAAAAAGCATTCCGGACAGTTTGTTTCCCGATTTCCTGCCTTTTTCCGAAAATTTTTTGCAAAAAAGACTTTACAAACCATTTCCAAAAACATATTATATAAGTAATATATTTCATGGAGCCAATGCTGCGCAACCCATTGTGCAGCATCCAAATACGATCAAGGAGGGGTTCATCTATGCCCGAAAAGAAAAAGACCGCAGCGGCTGCTCCTGCTGTGGAAGCTCCTGCCGCTGAGGCCAAGGAGACGAAGGAGACCAAGACCCGCAAATCCGCCAAGGCCTCTGCACGCCGCGGCCGTCCCCCGCTTGCACCGGAGCTGTACGTGGAGTTCAGCGGCAAGCAGTACAACGTGACCGATATCATTGACCGCGCCAAGGCCGATTACCGTGCCACCCACAAGGTGGGCGTGCAGTCCTGCAAGGTCTATATCAAGCCTGAGGAAGGTGCCGCCTACTACGTCATCAATAAAGTTTCCGGCAAGCTGGAACTGTAATTTTCGCCTTGTTTTCCGGCCTGCGGCGATGCACTCCGCACCTATTCCGCTGCGGGCCTTCCGTTCCCACAAATGGCTCCATTTCAATTGCAAAAGCAGCCCTGCACCATCACGATGCAGGGCTGCTTTTTTGATGTATTATACCCCAAACCACTTTTTCCAGAACGGGTGGTTCCGGATCTCAGGGTCCGGGTCCGGGATCTCAAACACATAGCGCTCCGTGGCATTGATGACCGTCGTCCCGCCGCGGGTGCACACGCGCGGCAGCTTGGCATCATAGTTCAGGTGCACATGCCCGTGCACGAACCACTGCGGCTCGTATTCATCCATCAGATCGTTGAAGCATTCAAACCCCTTGTGGGCGCGGTCTGTATCATCATTCAGACCCGCTGCCGGCGAATGGGTCAGCAGCAGATCGATGCCGCCCACCTGATGAGCCCTGCGCGAGAGCTTGTGCGCACGGCGGCGCATTTCCCGTTCTGTATACTGAAAGCTGTCCTCCCGGTTGTTGTAGCGGATGCTGCCGCCCAGCCCCATGATGCGCAGGCCCTTCCACACATAAACGCTGTCGTCTACACAGATGCAGCCGCCGGGCTCATTTTCGCGGTAGCTGCCGTCGTGGTTGCCGTGGACATACAAAATAGGGGCCGCTGTAAAGTTTGTAAGGTATTCCAGATACTTCTGCGGCAGGTCTCCACAGGAAAGGATCAGGTCGATCCCCTCCAGATGTTCCCGGGTACCGTAATCCCACAGCGCTTTGGAGGGCACATCCGAAATTGCAAGAATTTTCACTTCAGGTTTGCTCCATTCTCTCTCGGCCGCGGGCCGCTTATTTTACAAATCCTTTCAGGGTATTGATGCCGTTGATGGACATCAGCGTATGGGTTTTGACATCCAGCTCATCGTAGTGGGGCAGTCCGCCTTCCACGCATTCGTCCAGCCAGTCCATCTCCATCAACTCCTTGGGGCTGTAGAGGGTGGCTTCCGGCGAGTGCAGCACATGCCCCTGCGCGAACAGATCTTCCGGGAAGATGCGCAGATCATCCTCGTGCAGCATCTTTTCCATCAGATCCAGCAGCTGCAGGGTGCCTGCGGGCAGGTCTTTGTTGTAATCGATCTCCTCTGCACCGCTGCGCATGCCCCACCAGTAATTCACCGCCCGGGCACCGGCAGCATCGCTGTCCCATGCACCGTCAAAAATGGAACGCACGATCTCGATATAAAACGTATCCCACCGCCACACGGGCAGGCCCAGCGGCTGCAAACTGCCGTCCGGCATGCGGCGCACAAGGCCGTAATCCCGGTGGGTGCCTTCCGGCTCGCGGTTATCGCGGGCATAGAAGATCTCCACATCCTGCCGGTCGGAGAAATCCAGCGGGTGCACCGGGTCCTGCAGGCAGGCCCAGCGCAAAACCACTTTTGCCTCCGGGCGCACGGTCTTCAGGCCCTGCGCAAAGGCATTTACCGCCGCCGGGATGCCATACACCGGGTTTGCCGCCACATAGCCCACGCGGTCGGTCCTTGCCATCACGCCGGCCAGCATTCCCAGCAGATAGGTAACTTCATACGTGCGGGGATAGTAGGTGCGCACCAGCGGATGCGGCGCGTTGAGCGAACAGTTCAGGATGCGGGTCTTGGGGTGCTGGGCCGCCACCTTCAGGCAGGCGGTATGCATCCGGGCACTTGAGGTGAACACCACATCGGCATTGTCGTGAGCCACATCCTCCAGCACCTGCTCCGCGTCCACCTCGGGCTCGATGTTCTCTTTGCGGGTGATGAATACCCGGTCCGGGAACGCCTGCTGCAGCGCTTCGATGCCCTTGTCGTGGGCGCGTACCCATGCGCTGTTTTCGGCGTTGTGCTCGTGCAGGAACACCACCTTCAGCTCGCTGGGCTTTGTAAAGATGTTCAGCTTTGCCAGCAGCGGTTCGCCGGGGCCCTGCTTCGGCTCCAGCGAAAGGGCCACGGCCTGCGGCTCGGTGAGCACCTTCACCTCATCCCACAGCTTTTCCAGATTCTGCTTCATCTGGCTGGGCGTGCTCTCGCAGGCGTCCGCGTAACGGTAGACCGACAGATACACCAGCATGGCATCGCCGGCAGTCAGATTCAGTCCGCCGCCGCCCAGAGCCAGAAACTGCTGGCGGAACATGGTATAGAAGGAGGAAAAGCTCAGCCGGTCATCATCCGTCCAGCTTTCACCGCTGGCCTTGCACACCAGCGTCTGCAGTTTTGCGTAACCCCCCAGACGGGAGAAATGCACATCGTTGACCTTGGAGAGCTTGTAAAAATCCAGAAATTCGTAGTAGATACGGTTTTCCAGACTGTCGTTTCGTTCCGGGACGAGCCGCGTGACCGTGCCCGCGATCCTGACCGCATCAAAATACTTGAGCACCGATACCCGCTTGTTGCCTTCCTGCACATAGAATTTGTTCAGGAACTCGTAGGCGATGATGGGGGTGTGGATGCCCTCGTCCAAATGTGCATCGCAGAGGTTCGACCACTTGCCTGCAAACTCGGTGTCCGGCTCCAGCAGGGGCATAAAGTTCGGTGCAAAGGCGGTGTGACGGCCGCTGGTCTTTGTGCCGACGATGCTTTCCGCCGGGATCTCCACAAGGCCCAGCGGCTCCTGCGCCACAATGTTCACATTGACCAGAATATCGTCCAGCACCGCCAGATACGGCGACTGGCCGCGCGCCACGCAGGCGCGGTAAGCACGCTGGCCGCTCTTCAGTGCGTTCTTGTAATCTTCCAGCATAGTTGCTCCTTTTTTTCAGCTGCAATGCGCTGCAGCCAGCTGCCGCAGCGTCCTGCTTCAGTATACCATGAAATTTGATTTTATGGGAGGATTTTCCGCACAAAAGAGTTGATTTATCCTGCACTTTCAGGTACGATAATAGAAAGTAATTGATGATAGGAGCAGCTCACCCATGCAGACCGAACAGATTCCCGTTCTCAAGGCCGACGAATATCCCGGCGGCATCTGGTATTACGAACCCCATACATACCAGCCCTATCGCTATGTGCTGGGCCGTGTGGGCCGGCACCCGCTGGTGTGTATCGGCATCAACCCCAGCACCGCACAGCCCGGCGCACTGGACCCTACCCTGAAAAGTGTGGAGCGTCTTGCCGCCGCCAACGGCTTTGACAGCTGGATCATGTTCAATGTATATCCCCAGCGCGCCACCGACCCAAATGATATGGACCGCGTGCCGGACCGTGCCCTGTGTGACGAAAATCTGCGCTGGCTCCGGGCAGTTCTGGCCCAGACCGAGCCCACCATGTGGGCGGCATGGGGCACCCTGATCGAAAAGCGGGACTACCTGCCCGGCCTGATGCGGGAAATGGTCGCCCTGACCCGGGAAAGGGAGATTCCATGGGTCACCTTTGGCCGACGCAGCAAAAAGGGACATCCCCATCATCCGCTGTATCTGCGCAAAGATTCCACCCCGGAGCCCTTTGATGTGGAAAACTATCTGGATACCTGTTTTTGACCTGTTGCCTGTTGTAAAAATTCCGACCTGATGCGGAGGGATCTGTTTTGACTGCAGAACATTATCACGCCCTGCACAGCTGGATGGATGCCCACCCCGCTGTCAGCCGCTGTGTGGTGGCGCTGGACCGCTGGCTGCCGCTCATCCCCTTTGTATGCTACCCCGTGCTGCTCTGCCTGCTGAATGTCCGGCTGTTCCATCTGCTGGGCAGTCAGGCTGCACTGGACTTTATGGTGACCATTGCGCGCGCGGTGTTCGTACCGGGGTTCACCTTCTGGGGCGGCACCATCCTGCGCGATAAGCTCAATCTGCCCCGCCCCTATGAGCAGCCCGGCTTTGAGCCCTTGCGCCGCAAGGAAACAAAGGGACACTCCTTTCCCTCCCGTCATGCGCTGAGCGCCGCCGTGCTGGCCATGGTGTGGATGTACTTCTACCCGAAAGCCGGCTGGGCGATGGTGGGCATCACCGTGCTCATCTGCATCGGCCGGGTGCTGACCGGCGTGCATCACATCCGGGATGTCGTCGGCGGAGCCGTGCTGGGTTTTGCACTGGGCTATGCGGGCATGTGGCTGCTGTAAAGGCCGGGTCTGGCAGGTTTTGAAAAAAGAAAAAAGAATTTTGCATTTTATGCTTGACAGAATGGGGACCATATGGTATTATACTTCTCGCAGCGTGTGCCGACACACAGCTGCCGCCATAAAGGAACCCAATGGGATAACAACGTGCGCCCGTAGCTCAGGTGGATAGAGCAACTGCCTTCTAAGCAGTGGGCCGGGGGTTCGAGTCCCTTCGGGCGCATCTATGTGGTGCCCATAGCGTAGTCGGTTAACGCGCCAGATTGTGGATCTGGAGACCGTGGGTTCGAGTCCCACTGGGCACCCCACCAAAAAGTCCGCTGTTTAACACAGCGGACTTTTTTTGTTGGTGGGGTGCCCAGTGGGACTCGAACAGGGCGGCGGCGCGCAGCGACGCAGTCAAAGCCATAGTATGGCTTTGACTAGCCCGCGGGTCCCAATTAGTAGGAATGTCTACCAAGACAAATGCTGTGCTGATGCTTTGCATCGGCGGATTTTTTATTTGGTGGGGTGCCCAGTGGGGCTCTGCCCCCGTGCCATTATTTTCTGCTAAAAAAGCATGTGCAGGCCCTTTGGAAAACTGTGGTTTCCCGGGGTCTGCACATGCTTTTTTGTTCAGCGCTTTTTCTTTATTGCAGTCAGCGCTTCATCTGCTGCAGGATCTGTGCGATCTCTGCACTGGAATAGCCATCCCTGCGCAGCGCACTGCTGATGCTGGTATCGTTTTTGCCCTGACTGCGCATCAGCATCGCCATGTAGGGCACCGTCACGTTCCGAGAGGTGTCGCTGCCCAGACGGGTGGCGCTGCTTGTGCTGCGGTTGGCCGTACCGGAAGAGCTGCCGCTGCCCGCGCTGCCGGAAGCCGCCGTGCCGGATGCTGCACTGCCCGCCCGGCTGGCCTTCTGGGCCGCATTGTTCTTTTTCAGATTCCACTCGCCCATTGCAATGTTCAGCTTCTGGCTGGTGACGTCGTTGTTGAACTTCTGCTGATTGAGCTTGTCCTGATATTCCCGCTCGCTGGCCTCATTTTCATAGAGCTGCTGCTTCAGGCTGTCCTGATACTGCCGCTCCTGCAGCTGCTGGTTCCACTGGGTGTCGGCACGGTCTGCCTCGTACTGGCGGTTGCCGGAATAGATGTTGTAGCCGGTGTTCAGCAGTCCACTGACCATGGAACCCAGACCCGTGGTGCCGCTGAGGGCGATCTGCACCGCATCGCCCAGTACGCCCAGTACAGTCACCACATTGTTGAACGCCTGCTGGCGCCGTGCTGCCTGCTGCTGTTCCTGTGCGCTGTAGTAGTCGTGCAGCGTGCCCAGCTGGTTCAGGTAGTCCTGATACTGTCCGTAGTCCTGCGCATATGCATTGTTGTAGGCTTCGCCCTTCTGCCGCAGCTGGGTGTAGTAGTCCGACAGCCGGTCGTTGTACAGCTGCTGCGCATCCTGCTCACTGCTGTTCAGCTGGTCCAGCTGGCTCACCAGCTCGTTGCCGCCGCTGGTATAGGTGTCCAGCGCCAGACTGTACAGCGTAGGGATGGCACTGCTCAGCGCGCCGATCTGCTGCTGGTATGCCTGCTGCGCCACACTTGCGGCATAGCTGGAGCCGTAGCCTCCGGTCAGTGCTGCCGCCTGTGCCGCAGCATCCGCACTGGCGTTGTGGGCGTTCTGCAGATAGTTCTGCTCGTACTGACGGTAGAGCGGGTCTTTGGTGTAGCTGTACTGGAAGCTCCCGCGCTGCAGCAGCTGGCCCAGAAGCTGATCGATCTTATCCTGATAGCGGCTCTCGTAGTCGTCGGGGCGGTTCGTCTGCCATTCCTTCAGGGCATTCTCTGCACTCGTCACCGTCTGACTGGGCTTATAGCTGGCATTTGCCAGTGCATTTTCCACCTCCGAGCGGCTGCCCAGTCCCGCAGCCGAATAACCGCTCTGCGCCGCCGACAGACCATTTTCCTCCGTCTGTGCCTGCACCGCAGCAAGCGCTTCGTCCTGTTTCTTTTTGTTTGCCATAAAAACTCCTTTTCTTACAGAGCCTGCAGTCTGGTACGCAGTTCCTCTGACATGTTTTCGGTATCCAGATTGCTCAGCACATACTGCAGCTGTTCCTGCAGCTGGTACAGGTAGCTGCGCAGTGCGCGGGCGTCCTCCGGGTCCATGTTCTCACTGAGCTTGGGCAGACCGATCTTATTGATGCCCATTACGCTTGCCATTTTTCACACCTCCCCGCCTGTAATGCCGCCTTTGGCAGCGGCCACTGTTTTTGCAATGCTGCGCAGGGTGATCTGTCCCCTGCCCTTCAGGCGCAGCCGCAACGTACCGTGCCGCCGGGGAACGAACGGCATATCGTAGCTCCGGCGCACATTCTGCGCCGCCAGCTCCGCCACCGTTTCCCAGGGGCCTCCGTCATAGCTTGCCGCCACCGTCACCGTGCTGCCGCATTCGGCATCCAGCCGCAGCGTCAGCCGGGAAAGATACCGGTCCTCTGCACCGTCCAGACCAATGTCTCCTGTGACCAGTTCAAAGTTCAGCTTTTCCTCCACGCCGTCCGTGCTCTGCCAGTCGGTCTCACGGCTGGGGTCTGCGGCCCACAGGGCCTGACCGTCCCACAGGTAAAGCTGTCCGCCGGTGCTGGTCATTTCGTAGGAGCAGACATCCTCCTCGCTCCAGAGTGCACGCTCGGTATCATAGACCAGCAGCCTTGCCATACCTTCCCCCGCTGCCGCGCGGGCAATGTGCAGGTAATACCGGCCATCCAGCGCGCCACCCACTGCGCTCTGTACATTGGAAAGGCGTCCCGAATCCAGCACACCAGACACCTTGGTGGGGATGCTGCCGTCCCATGCCATCACGCCGTCCGGTGAAAGATAATACAGCGTCTCATTCAGCACGCACAGGCTGCGGGCTGCGTTTTTGGCCACACCCCTGCAGCGCAGGGATGTGAGCTGAAAGTCCGAGGGCTTGGAGCCGTAGAGCTTGTGCAGGGTGTTCTCCTTAAAAAACAGCGCATAACCCATGCAGGTGGCCGCTCCGGTAAACGCCCCGTCGCTGCCCACCGTGACGGCATAGCTGTCCGCTGCGATGCCCCGGTAGGAGAACCAGTTGGTGGGGTCGCCCAGTTTACAGGCATAGATCACGTTTTCCTTGCTGCTGCAGCCCCACACCCGGTTGTCACACTCGGTGATGTAGTCCAGAATCCGGCACGCGGCGTTCCATCCGCACCGGCGTGCTCACCGCAAAGCTGCGGGTCTCTTTGCCGTCCAGACTGGTCCACCGGGCACTGTCCGCGCCCTGCACCAGTGTGCCGTAAAAGCATTCACCCTTCGGTGTCACCTTCACCCGCAGGCCGTTTTCCAGCAGATCATACACCACCAGATCGCCGTTCAGTTCTTCCCACATCCCTGCCTGCTGCGCCGCCGTGCCCGACACCGTCACGGTGTCCCACTGGGCAAACAGCTTCTGTGCGCCTGCTGCCGTGATGCGGCAATAGTCCAGCGGCACTGCTGTCCAGTTGCCGGAGGATGCGCTGTATACCTCCAGCGTGCTGGTGCTGCTCCACGGGTGCTCCTCATCCTCCACCTTTAAAAACAGCTGCCCATCTGCGGGCTTTTCCGGTTCCTCCCTGCCATAGCTGTCTGGCTGATAGGTCTTGCCCGCAGCATCACAGGGCGTAAACTGCACGCTCTGGTCCTCTGCCTTCCATGCTGCGCCCAGCGCAGAAACGCTGCCGTCCGCCGTATCAAAGGCCAGCTTGTCCGGAAATTCAGGTCTTTGTGCCGATGCCTACCAGCGCCTTGCGGCTGTCGGATACTGCATCCGTACAGCTCACCGTGTCGGCCCCGGCATCGTCCGGGGTATAAATGATATCCTTCCCGCAGATGGTCAGCAGACCGTTCAGGTGGTACATGCCGTTCAGGCCGGTCAGTGCGCGCAGCTTCCGGCGGGGCTTGCGGGTGCTCAGGGCGGGAAAATCCCTTGCCGAAAAATTCACACCCGCGCTGTACTCTGCTTCCGAGCAGGCGTAGGTCTCATTCAGCCCGCCGAACACCCGCACGAGGCTGCGGCTGTTTGCAAGCTTTGTCCGGTTTGCAAGGACCATATCCACCACCTCCTTACCAGCGCCACTGAACGGCGGTCAGCGGCGGATAGGTGCGCCGCAGCCACGCCGCAAGGTCGGCCAGAATGCTGTTGTACTGCGCCTGTTCCCCGGCATAGCGGTCGGTCTCCCCAAGGGCCGCATCGGTCATGGCACACAGATAGTGGGGATACATTGCGTCAAAGGGTGCCGGAGCCAGCAGGACATCCTCATCCTGCAGGCTGTCATCCCATGCAAGGTCTGCGCCCACATCGTCGTAGGCATCCGTGATGCTGTGTTTGAAAAAGCGTTCCCGCAGCATGGCATCTGCCTCCCGCAGCCACGCCTGCCGGGTGGCCAGTGCAATGCGGCTGCCCGGGCGCAGCTCTTCGGCGCGCTCCAGCGCCTGTCCTACAGTCATAGATCTCACTCCTTTTCTGAAAAAGCCCGGCCGGGCAGCTGCTCCCAGCCGGGCTTTCTTTCTTCAGATTACTGTGCGGCGTTTTCCGCTGCCGCGATGCGGGCGGCGGTCAGCTCGTCCTGCATCTGGCTGTGCTCCAGCACCTCGGCCACCTCGGGCGGCACTTCCACCTCCACGCCCCGGCGGATCTTATAGTTCACGCCGTTGACGCTGACGAACAGGTCGCCCTTGTAGCGGCTGTTGTCCTTGAACAGCCGGATACGCACATTTTTCTTTTCAGCCATGGTTCACACCTCCTCAGTTGGCAGCAGCCGAAGCGGAATAGCTGGATACGCTCTCGATGCGCACCATGTACTGCTCCACCAGACGCTCTGCCGCACGCATGCCCTTCCAGCCCACGGAAGCACGCTGGTTCAGCGGGTCGTCGCCGTAGCCCAGCTGCTTGACGATGTGCTCCAGACCGCCGCCCTCCAGCTCGGTAACACCGTAGGCATGGGCACCCAGCACCAGCGTACCGAACACAGCCAGACCGGTGGGGCAGGTGTCATCCTTCCAGATCTTGGCCTCGCTGGTCTCGATAAAGCGGATATTGCCCAGCTTGCCGATCTCGCCACGGAACATGGTGTCCGGGTCGGCGTACTTGTGCACCTCAATGAACTCCTTGCTGGTCTTGAGGTCGTAGGCGGCATAGGGGTGGATGATGGCGATGTAGCTGTCGCCGATGGGGTCCGCATTCATGGCACCCAGCTGTGCCGCCGCCTGGAAGAACAGCTTCGGGGTCAGGGTGCAGGTCTTGTCCAGCGCCTTGCGGCTGGTCACAGCAGTCTCGGCACCGTCTGCACCCAGCTTGGGCGCATAGATGACATTGGTGCCGCCTGCCAGCACATCGCGGGTGATGCTGTCCATGGTGCGGCCCGCCTGACTTGCCAGCACACGGGTGGCCTGCACCACATTGTTGTCGATGGCAGTCATCTGCAGCACATCGGTCAGCGGGGTCCAGCCGCCGTAC
The DNA here is from genome assembly GCF_049562865.1 of Faecalibacterium sp. 7. Classification (NCBI taxonomy): domain Bacteria; kingdom Bacillati; phylum Bacillota; class Clostridia; order Eubacteriales; family Oscillospiraceae; genus Faecalibacterium; species Faecalibacterium sp. 7. The sequence goes on from NZ_CP186911.1 coordinate 213,787, forward strand.
TGGTGCAGGTCGCTGGTGATGGTGGTCACGTTCAGGGTCTGACCATTGGGGGTCACGCCCTCAGTCAGCGGAGTGGACGCCTTGGGCAGGCTGTCATACTTGCGGAACTCGATGGTCTTGCCGCCGTTCTGGGGCACCGGGTAGTAGTCCGCAAACTGGTCGTGCACCAGACGCGGCTCTGCCTGATCGATGAGACGCTTCTCATAGAAGGTCTTCATTTCCTGCGACATGGTCGCGGTGGTGTTCAGGTTCTCGGCAAACAGCTGGATGTTGAAAGTGTGGTTCATAGTCTGGTTCCTTTCTCTTGTCAAAACGTTACAGTTCGATCTGTGCTCCGTGGAGCACACGGCGTTCCAGTGCTTCGCGCTGGGCGCGGGTCATGCTGGCAACATCCGGGCGGACGGTGGCCGCACCGCCGGGACGGATGCCGTTTTCGGTGGGCCGTGCGGCGCGCTGCTGGATCCGCTCCACCACGCCCTGTTCCACCGCCTGTGCAGCGGTGCGCAGGTTTTCGTCGTAATGGGCCAGACGGTAAGCGTCCTGCACCCGCATCCCGGGCAGCTGCATCAGACGGCGCATTTCCGGGCTGCGCAGTTCCTTCTGCAAATTGAAGTCCGGCTGGCTGCGGCGTATGGCCGCTTCTTCTGCCGCCCAGCGGGCGTGCAGGCCCTGCACTGCCGTCCGGGTGCTGCAGGCAAGGCCGGACAGCGTTGGCAGTTCCGGGCGCTGAACGGGCGGCTCAGGCCGGGCTTCCGGTTCCGGCTGGGGCGCAGCGGGCACGGCAGGGGCGGCTTCACCGGGCTTCATGGTGCCGGAAGCGACTGCCTGCCGGGTCTGTGCTTCGCTCAGGGCCGGGGGAGCAGGGGCGGTATCGCCGCCTTCATTTGCAAACAGCTGCAGGTCCATCATGCTCTTCTCGCCCCGGCGGCTCACATCCGCAAAGCGGACATTCTCCGGATAGCGTTCAGCCAGCAGTGCAAAGCAGGCCTTGGCCAGTTCAAAGGCACCCTGCACCCATTCTGCGCAGGGCGCGTCTGCCTGCACCGCCAGACGCGGGCCGTCCGGCTCGTCAAAGGCATCGCTGCGGGCACTCTCTTCGCCTGCCAGCAGACACACAAGCCCCTGCATCACGGTGCTGGCACCGGCGCACACGATGTCCTGCCCGGCAGGCGCATAGCCTGCGTGACCGGCAGCTTCCAACCGGCAGTTGATCCCGGCCGGGGTATCCATTTCGCTGTAAACAACCTTCATCATAAAAATTCACCTCCTTTTCAATGTAGATCCATGGCTCTTGCAGCAGCGGCCACCGGCAGTGCGCTGCCAAGACCCGCCAGTTTTGTGGCTGCAGCCTGCCCGTTTTTCTGCGTGAACGCGCTGCTCACGCTGCGGGTCAGGCCATCGGCATCGCTTTGGCCGCTGCCCTGCATCTCGATCACTGCCGCCATCCGCACCATCTGGTCCTGCAGCTGTGCCAGCTGCTGGGCAAGGGTGCCGTTCTGCCGCACCCGCTGGCGCACCTTCTCGATGCCTTCAAAATCCATCATGTCCAGTGCCGCAAGGGCGGCATCGGAATTTTCCGGCTTGAAAAAGCCCAGCTGATAGCATTCTTTTGCGGTCTCGTTCTGGGAAAGGCGGCTGAAGGTGCTCTTCTTGGCGGCGCTGACCACGATATCAAAGACCGGTTCCCGGCTGCCCAGCTCCACGCCGCCCACGCTGCCGCCGGGCACAGCCCGCAGTGCCTGCGCCGAGAAGGGCACGAACCGGTTCTCGCCGCTCTCGCCCACGATGCGGAACACCCGCTGCTCGTCGTAGAACTGGCGCATCAGCTCGATGATCAGGTAGCACTGCTTGGCAAAGGCGCGGTAGGCACTCTTGAGCATATCGCGGGAAAGCTTTGAGCCTGCCTCCTGCAAGGCCGCAATGGCGCTGGCTGCGGTCACACCGCCGGCGGTGCCGCCCTGCGTCATATCCCGGTTGCCGCTGATCTCCTTCAGCTCCTCAATGCGGCTCTGGCGGTAGCTCAGGCTGTTGCCCTGCAGGCCGGCCGTCTGCAGGGGACGGAAGCTGTCGTCGTTCAGACGGCCCACCACATGCACGATGTCCCGGCTGAAATCGGCCAGCTCTTCCTCGTTGACCCCTGCCGTGTCGCTGAGCACGTACCGCTGCTTTGCGCTCAGCAGCACGTTCTCGTCCATGGCATGGTTCATCTTGTCAATGGCCGTCTGGCAGTCCTTCATCACATCGATGTATCCAAAGCCCGCCGGGCTGTCCTCCTCCACGAACAGCGGGTCAAATACAAAGGGGTACTGTCCGTGGTCGTACAGGCCCCTTTCTGCCAGCGCCGGGTCGTTCTGGCTGGCGTACAGCACCACGCCGTTGCAGAACTTGCAGTAGTGCAGCACCATGCGGCCACTGGCATCCGGCCGCTTATAGTACCAGTCCACCACCACGCTCTTGGTGCTGGTGTCCTGCCCTTCATCGTGGATGTACCGAGGCACATCCAGCACACTGGCGGTGCGGCCCCGCAGCTGCGGATACCGGGCGCTCAGCTGGGCCGTATCCTCCAGGCTCAGGCTGAAAAAGTCCGGCGACGCCTGAATATCTGCTGCGCCCGGCTCCCAGTAGAGCATCAGCAGGTTCACGCTGCGCACCGCAATGTCGCCGATGCCGCCGCGCATTGCCGGGTCCCAGAAGATGCCGGTCACGCCGGTGCCTGTCTTGAGCTTGCGCCACCAGCAGTCGCTGTACACCTGCTCGTAGTCGGCCTGTTCCAGCACCACCGGCAATACGCTGGAAAGTGCCCGTGCGGTGTCCTCGTCATCTGCCGACCGGGGCAGCACGTTGGGCTCCGGGTAGTTGTCCATGGCGTCCGCATGCTTGTTGGCAATGCTGTTGAACAGCCATCCGCTGGAGGGCTGGGCCTTGCCGGGCATCATGGGGTTCTGGTAATTCTTCCAGTGGCCCATGCGGAACCACAGCTCGTTGTCCACAATGCGCTTGTCCAGCGCGGCCTTGCCCGCCTTGTAGCGCTGCAGCGTCTGCATGGCCTCGGCCACCTGTGCTTCGCCCACCGGCAGGCTCTCGTTCTCATAATCGTCCATCGCGTTTCTCCTTTAAATTCTGTAAAATCTTGCCTGTTTGTGCAGCTCCAGCGGGTCGTCCTGCAGGGGCGGCGCAGCACAGCGGCAGGGCGGACTGATGGGGTTTTCCATCAGCACATAGCGGCACTCGTCATAAATGTGATCCTCCTGCCGGGTGTCGATGTCCTCCACATTGCTCTCATCGTACACAAGGTTCGGGATGGTGCGGATGAAGTGTTTGCAGGTGTTGAAGACCTGCAGCATCGGCCTGCCGTCCGTGTCAAAGTTCAGCCGGTAGTGGAACTGCATCTTTCCGGCCAGACGGGTGTGGTCGCCGGGGGCCCAGTGCAAAAAGCAGGGTGCCCGCTCCATCATGGCAGCAATGCTCTCGCCGCGGCTCTCATCAAAGATGGCCGGGTCGGCAATGCCGTGGATCACCCTGCCCCGCAGCAGAGGGTCGTTCTGCTCTGCCTCCCGGATGCGCCGGGCCTGTTCCACCGGGTCGATGCGCAGGCCCTCGTTGGGGCGGCCCGTGCAGCCGTACAGCTCCCGGATACGGTAGAGCCGCCCGTCCTCATCCGCAGCGTACCACCCCACCGAGAAGGGCTTCGAGAAACCAAAATCGAACCCCCGGTAGATGGTCCAGTGCTTCGGGATGGTGAAGGGTGCGATCACATGCGTCCAGCGCTGATCCTGATAATGGGCCGGGTCGTTGCGCCACTCGGTGAACACCTGACCGCTGAAGCTGTCCCAGCTGCCATAGAGCAGGGCCTGCTTTTCCGCTTCCGGCATGCTGGCAAGGCTTGCAAGGTAGCCGGGATCGTTGGCCAGCAGGGCGGGGTTATCAAAGATGCTGGACGGGATGAACACCCGCGAGCGCTGCAGCTTCTGCTCGGTGCCGTCCGGCAGCCTGACTGTGTGTTCCTCCACAATGGGCGTACCGGGCGGTGCCGGCGTGATGAACCTTGCCTTCACCCACCCGTGGCCGATGCCGCCGGGATTGGTGGTGGCCCGCATGTACACCCGGGTGCCCGGGCCGGTGGGACGGTTGCGGCTCATCATGTAGCTGTACTCTTCCCATTCAAAGTGGGTCAGCTCGTCAAAGCCGATAAAATCAAAGGCTTTGCCCTGATAGTTGGTGCGGTCCTTGGTGTACTGCATGGAGCCAAAATAGATCTTTGCCCCGCTGGGGAAGTTCCACACATGGGTGGTGGCGTTGTACTGCGCCTGCGGAAAAGCCCTGCGGTAGTACATCTGGCTTTTGTCCACCAGATCGGAAAGCTGCGGGTAGGTCTTGCGCAGGATCAGCGCCCGGTAGTGTGGGATGTGCACCTGCCGCAGCGCTTCAATGATGAGCGCATCGCTTTTTCCGCCGCCTGCCGCACCGCCATACAATGCTTCCGGCTCCGGACGGCGCATGAACTCGGCCTGTCTGGGCTGAGGCCGCCAGACCACCGGCGCTCTTGCTTCCTGTGTGCTCATGTTTCTTCCTCCACGGGTGGCAGGATCAACCACGCCGCATCCTGTGCCCTCTGTCTGCGTGCCCTGATCGTTCAGGGTCTTGGCCACAGCGGCCAGTAGATCCTTGAGCACCGCCGTGGCCTCCTTGAGGCCCTTGATGGTGCTGCCGTCTGCCGCGCCGGTTTTCTTTGCTGCCTTTTGGCGGGCATTCAGCTCCCGTACCTCCTGCGCCAGCAGGGTGCTCAGGGTGTCGGTGGCCCGGCTCAGGCTTTCCAGCCCTTTGGCCTGTTTTATCTGCCCCATGGTGTAGGTATCAGCTCCTTTCTGCCCCGATGTGCTGGGCTATGGCAAAAGGATACCACCGTCTGCCGCATTCCGACAGGGTGTACTTTTTCAGGGCCAAACAGTATATTCAATTCGCAAAAATCCATGCAGTATAACAAAGTTGTATTTTAAACAACGTTATACTGTCATTTTTTGAAAGCAGTGTATTTTTCCACGCGAAACCTGTGGCAAATCTCCCGGAAACGTTTAAAGTCATACTCATTTGCGATTTTTGGACAAAAAATGAAAAAAGTGTGTTTATTTTGTGGACAAATCCAAGCGGAACATGCTACAATAGATTTTGTTCTTTCCCGCCGCACGCACCGGCGGGATGTTTTGGGAGCTGTGTTTATAAGCAGGGTGTGCCGAACGGATGCGGGCAACCCCCTTCAGGCGGTGTGCTGTGTTTATGAAAACGGCTTCTTATTTAAAATCAGGAGGTTCTTCATGTTAGAAAACATCTTTCATCTGAAAGAAAACCACACCGATGCCAAGACCGAGATCATGGCTGGTATCACCACCTTCATGACCATGGCCTACATCCTTGCGGTCAACCCCAATATCCTGTCCGCCTCGGGCATGGATTCCGAGGCTGTTCTGATTGCCACCGCGCTGGCATCCTTTGTTGGAACTGCGCTTATGGCGCTGCTTGCCAACTATCCGTTTGCACTGGCACCCGGCATGGGCCTGAACGCCTACTTCTCCTACACGGTCGTTCTCACCATGGGTTACAGCTGGCAGCTGGCCCTGATGGCCGTCTTTGTGGAGGGCATCATCTTCATCGTGCTGTCCCTGACCAATGTCCGTGAGGGCATCTTCAACGCCATTCCCATGACCCTGAAGAGCGCCGTCAGCGTGGGCATTGGCCTGTTCGTTGCTTTTGTCGGTCTGCAGAACGCAAAGCTGATCGTCAACAGCGATTCCACCCTCGTCACCTACCAGCACTTCAAGGGCGAGACCTTTTCCAGCGTGGGCATGGGCGCGATCCTTGCCCTGTTGGGTATCGTGATCACCGCCATCCTGCTGGTAAAGAAGGTCAAGGGCGGCATCCTGTACGGCATCCTTATCACATGGGTGCTGGGCATCCTCTGCGAGATCGCCGGCATCTATGTTCCCAACCCCGACGCAGGCATGTACTCCGTCATTCCCACCGCCTTCGTCAGCTTCGACTTCTCCGCGCTGGGCAAGACCTTTGGTCAGGTGTTCAAGACCGATTTCTCCGGCGTTGGCATCCTGAACTTCTTTGCCGTCATGTTCTCCTTCCTGTTCGTTGACCTGTTCGATACGCTGGGCACCCTGATCGGTGTTGCCTCCAAGGCCGACATGCTGGACGAGGACGGCAAGCTGCCCCACATCAAGGGCGCACTGATGGCCGACTCCATCGCCACCTGCGCAGGCGCTGTGCTGGGCACTTCCACCACCACCACCTTCGTGGAGAGCGCTTCCGGCGTCACCGAAGGCGGCCGCACCGGTCTGACCGCTATGACCACCGGCATCCTGTTCCTGCTGGCCACCATCTTCAGCCCGCTGTTCCTCACCATCCCGTCCTTTGCAACGGCTCCCGCCCTGATCATCGTGGGCTTCTACATGATGGGCTCTGCCGTCAAGATCGACTTCAACGACCCCAGCGAGGGCATCCCCGCCTTCCTCACCATTCTGGCCATGCCCACTGCCTACAGCATCTCTGAGGGCATCGCCATCGGCGTCATTTCCTGGACCATCATCAACGTCGTCTCCGGCAAGGCCAAGGAAAAGAAGATCAGCCCGCTGATGTACGTGCTGACCGTGCTGTTCATCCTCAAGTACGTGTTCCTCTAAGCCGCTGATCTTACCGCAAGCAAAAAAGCTCCCGTCCTGATGATGGACGGGAGCTTTTTTGCTTCCTGTGATCCGGAACAGCCTGCGCATTCGCTCCGGGCTGTCCGGCGTGGAACTATTCTTTTTTAGTGATCAGAGTTATTTGCGCCGCGGGTGGATATGCACTTCCGGGATCGCTACGTTATCGTAGTGGATCGGCTTATCTGCCGCCGGAGTACCGTCCGCATCCGTATGATGTGCCACCTTGCCGGTATGGATCTCCGGCAAGGCCACGGTTTCTTCCTCATGGGGATGCTCCTGCTTTTTTCCGAGCCACGTTTTCAGATGGTGATAAAGCGACATTGCACGTCTCCTTTCCCGGTGCGGCTCTCCGCCCGGACCGCCAGATACACTCAGATAAAATTGATGAACACCGTAATGACCAAACTGTTCAGGAAGTCCGCAAACAGACTGCCCACCAGCGGGATCAGCAGATACGCCTTGACCGAGGGCGAATATTTATCGCAGATGGCCTGCATGTTGGCCATGGCGTTGGGCGTTGCACCCATGCCAAAGCCGCAGGTGCCGGATACGATGACCGCCGCATCGTAATCGCGGCCCATGATGTTGAACACCACCAGCACCACATACAGGATCATGAACAGGGTCTGCCCGGCCAGCAGTACGATCAGCGGCAGGGCCAGCTCTGCCAGCTGCCACAGCTTCAGGGTGATCATCGCCATGCCCAGGAACAGCGAAAGGCAGATGCCGCCAATATCGTTGATCTCGCCCATATACACGGTGTACTGGCCGCTGTATTCGCCCACATTGCGGATGATCGCCGCCGCGATCATGGCACCGATATAGATGGGGAAGGTCATGCCCGTCAGGCTCAGAAGTCTGGACAGCACCGTGCCGATGCCCATGGCGACGATCAGTTGAAAGCTTGCCGCCGGGTACATGGTAGTGTGGCGCTCGTGCTTCATTTCTTCTTCCACCAGCAGGCTGTCATCCTCCGGTACCACCGTGGCCAGCAGGTTGTGCCGCTCAATGAGCATCTTGCCGATGGGGCCGCCCATCATGCTGCCTGCGATCAGGCCATAGGTGGCCGCTGCCGTGCACAGGGTGGTGGCCCCCTGAATGCCAAAGTCCTCCAGCACCGGGCCAAAGGCACCGGCGGTGCCGTGGCCGCCCACCATGGGGATGGAGCCGGTGCAAAGGCCCACCAGCGCATCCACGCCCAGCAGCTTTGCCAGCCCCACGGCCATAAAGTTCTGGCTGACGATCAGCACGATGACCACGCCCAGAAACACGATCATCGCTCTTCCGCCGCTTTTCAGCACCTTGAGGTTCGCCTGAAAGCCCACTGAGGTGAAGAACATCACCATGCAGACTTCCTTTAAAATATCATCAAATGCAAACTCGGCAACGCCGGTCACATAGCACACGCAGGTAAAAATGGCGAACAACACGCCGCCAATGACCGGGGCCGGAATGCAGAAGCGTTCCAGCACCTGCACCCTTGCCCGCAAAAACTTGCCCAGCATCAGCACCAGCACGGCAACGGCCAGTGTCTGATACATATCCAATTCGATCTTCATTGCTCTACTTTCCCTCAGTTCCCAGCCGTTTGATCGACCGTAATTCCTGCCGCCTTATAGTATGCGGCCGCGCCCGCATGGAACGGGATGCCAACGCCCTCTACTGCGTTTTCCTCCGGGTCCAGCGGGATGCCCAGCTGCTCTTCCAGCCCCTCCCGGCTGGAGAACAGAAGCTGTGTCAGCTGCTGCACCTGCTTTGCGGGCAGCGCGTTGCTGGCCAGCAGAACGGCTTTCACACCCACCGTCTGCACCTCCTCCGTCTGGCCGGGATAGGTGCCTGTCGGCAGCGTGACCGTGTTGTAGGCGCTGTAAGCGCTCATCAGGCGCTGTGCCGCCGCGCCGTCCACCTTCAGCAGCCGGATGCCGCACTCGCCTGCCAGAGCGGTCAGCACCGGGCTGGGCGCACCCACCGTCATAAAGATGGCATCCACCCTGCCCGCCTTCAGCTGGGCAGCGGCATCCTCATAGTTCAGGTTTACCATGCTCACCATCTTGTCGTTCAGACCATAGGCAGATAAAATCTGCAGCGCGTTCTGCTCCGAGCCGGATTCTTCCGCGCCAATGCTCACCGTCCTGCCGTGCAGGTCCTCAATGGACCGGATGTCGGAACCCGCCCGCACCACCACCTGACAGGTCTCGGTGTACAGCGCCGCCACGGCACCAAAGCCGCGGTCCTCCTCCTCGTCGGCAAAGATGCCGGTCTGGTCATAGGCATCCTGCACAAGGTCTGCCTGTGCAATGGCCAGCTGCAGGTATTCGCCGGTCAGCAGGCGCAGGTTCGCTGCGGAACCGGCGGTAGCCTTCAGCTCCACCTGCCCGTTGTCCGTCTCGTTTTCCAATGCTGCGAACCGCTCACCAAACTCCCGGTAGATGCCGCCCTCGCCAGCCACACCGAAGCGCAGCCGTTTGGCCTTTTCTGTCGATGCACATCCGCTCAGAACCGCAGCTGCCAGCAGAATGCCTGCCAGTGCCGCCGCGAGCCATTTCTTTTTCAAAATCACCACTCCTCTTCCTGCCGCCGCAGTGCGGCAGAGCTTTTATCCTAAATTATACGCATATTGCGGATGAAATGCAATCACCTGCTGCAGAAAAGGAATGCACTTACCCTCCGAACAGCCCGAAGAAGCTGGTATGGGTCACCCCCAGCACAAGGAACAGTGCGATCAGTGCAAACAGTACCCCGATGATAATATCCATCTGGTGCACTGTCAGCGGAAAATGGTCGTACATTTTTTCCTTCGCATTCACAAAGTTTTTGTCGCCGTTGTTCAGCAGGCTCTTTTTTCCTTCCTCAAAGTCTGCCTTCCGGTCTGCCAGCTCCGCCTGTTCCTGCGCCAGCTGTGCTTCCCGGGCCGCAAGGGCAGCTTCCCGCCGGGCAAGCTCAGCCTCGCGCTCTTCGGGCGTCTGTTTTTCCTGTGCCATAACGTACCTCCTGATGGTGTTTTTATTATAATACCACACAAATGCAGATAAAAAAAGCGGGCCGCCTGCCCAAAAGCAGACGACCCACAGAAAAAGCTCTTACTTCTTTGCCAGATACTTGCGGATATCGATGGCCACAGCCACAATGATGACCAGGCCCTGAACGATGTAGGTGTAGGAGGAGTTCACGTTCATGAACTGCAGAGCCACCTTCATCAGCTCAAAGACCAGAACGCCGACCAGAACGCCGGGAACAGTACCAACGCCGCCGGTGGTGGAAACACCGCCGATGGTGCAGGCTGCGATGGCGTCCAGCTCATAGCCCATTGCAGTGTTGACGGATGCGCCGCCGGACTTTGCAGCCAGCAGGCAGCCTGCCAGACCGAACATGCAGGAGGCCAGGATGTAGATGCGGATCTTGGTAGCGTGCACGTTGACACCGGCCACCTCAGCAGCAGCTTCGTTGCCGCCGATGGCGTACATGTACTTGCCGTGGCGGGTCTTGTTGTACAGGAACCAGAAGCATGCAGCCACCACCAGTGCAATCCAAATCAGCACAGGCACACCGATGATGGTATTGGAGGCCAGAGAGGTGAAGTTTTTGTTCAAAGAGCCGATGGGGGTACCGCCGGTGTACACAAGGCAGATACCGTAGACCACCTGCTGCATACCCAAGGTAGCAATGAAGGGCTGCACCTTCAGGTAGCTGACCACCAGTCCGTTGCACAGACCCACGATGGCGCAGATGGCAATGACCAGAATGAACACCACGGGGGTGGACAGGGTGGGCATATTGGGGTAGAACTTGCCGGAAGCGCCTTCGGTCTGCGCAAAAATGCAGGCCAGACATGCGGCAAAACCAGCCAGACGGCCAGCGGACAGGTCGTTACCGGTGGTGATCAGACAGCCGGAAATGCCCAAAGCGATGATGTAGCGGATGGACACGTTCTTGAACAGGTTGATCATGTTGGTGCCGGAGAAGAAGTTGGGGTGCATGATGCCAACGATCAGAGTGATGGCCAGCATCATCATAATAATGGCGTTGTTGCTGAGCCACTTGCCCACAGCCTTGCCATTCAATTTTTTGGTAGCTTCCACGATAGACAGCCTCCTTATTTACTGATTTGCCGCAGCGGTGGGTGCGGTCTCGAACTGGGTAGCCAGTGCCATGATGTTTTCCTGCGTAGCGTCCTTGCCGTCGATAAAGCCGGTGATACGGCCATCGCACATGACCATGACACGGTTGGACATACCGATGATCTCGCTCATTTCGGAGGAGATCATGATAATGCTCTTGCCCTGCTTGGCCAAATCGGCGATGATGCAGTAAATTTCATACTTTGCACCGACGTCGATGCCGCGGGTAGGCTCGTCCAGAATGAGAACATCGGGGTTGTTGGCCAGCCAGCGGGCGATCAGCACCTTCTGCTGGTTGCCGCCGGAAAGGCTCTTGATCTGGGTCTTGGGGCTGGGTACCTTGATGGCCATCTTTTCCTTGTTGGTAGCCACCAGATCCAGGATCTTCTTGTTGTCCAGCATGATGGGGCCCTTGCGCAGGGCATCCAGCGATGCAATGGAGATGTTATCCGCAACACTCAGCACACCCATGATGCCGGTGGCACGGCGGTCCTCGGTCAGCAGAGCCACGCTCTTCTGGATGGCGTCGCGGGGCTGCTTGATGTTCACCTCTTCGCCCTTGATCCACACCTTACCGGAGGTATGGGCACGCAGGCCGAAGATGCCTTCCATCAGCTCGGTGCGCTGTGCGCCCACCAGACCAGCCACGCCCAGGATCTCGCCTTTTTTGATCTCAAAGCTGCAGTGGCGGAAGGAACGCGGATGGATGGAGGTAAAGTCCTCCACCTTCATCATGACCTCGTCCGAGGGATGGTTCTCCAGCGGGGGATACAGGTTCGACAGCTCACGGCCGACCATCTTTGCAATGATCTGCTCCTTGGTCATGTTGGCAACGTCCCACTTACCGATGTACTGGCCATCGCGCATGATGGTGACTTCGTCCGCGATCACCTTGATCTCGTCCATCTTGTGGCTGATATAGACCAGTGCCACGCCCAGAGCCTTCAGCTCGCGCATGATGCGGAACAGCGACTCAACTTCGTTTGCGGTCAGCGAGGAAGTGGGCTCGTCCAGGATCAGCACCTTGCAGTTTGCGGAAACAGCCTTTGCAATTTCCACCATCTGCATCTGTGCGATGCTCAGAGAGCCAAGCTTTGCATGAGGATTGATCTCCAGCTTCAGCTTTTTCAGCAGTTCCTCCGTATCCTTGTACATTTTGGCGTGATCCACCACCGTAACAGGGCCGTACTTTTTGATGGGGTAGCGGCCCAGCCAGATGTTCTCGGCCACAGTACGTGCCGGAATCGGCTGCAGTTCCTGATGCACCATGGCAATGCCGCGGTTCAGTGCATCCAGAGGGGTGGTGATGGTAACTTTTTCGCCCTCGTATTCAATTTCGCCCTCGTCCATCTTGTAAATGCCAAACATGCATTTCATCAGTGTGGACTTACCGGCGCCGTTTTCACCCATCAGCGCCATGACCTTACCGGGGCGAAGCTCCAACTGGGCGTGATCCAGCGCTTTGACGCCGGGGAAGGTCTTGACCACGCCTTTCATTACCAGACGGTATTCTGACATTCCGCAGAGCCTCCTTGTCGTTTATCATCAGGCCGCAGAAAAACCTTTTTTTCAAAACAAGGCGCGTGCGCGGAGAATATTTCTCGCACGCACGCGCTTTATAGCTTTGTTCAAGCCGTCAAGGTCCACTGCGCACCTTGCATTGTTTCCGGAAACTTTGGTCTTACTTCACGTACTCGGAAGCGTTGTCCTTGGTCACCTTGACATAGTCGACCCAGTAGTACTGCTCGACCTTGGAGCCTTCAACGTACAGCTTGGTAGCCTCAGCAGCTGCGGTAGCCTGACCCACGTCGTCGTTCAGAACGGTACCGGTCATGTTGCCATCCAGAACGTCCTGAACAGCCTCAGCCAGTGCATCGACACCGACCAGATAGATGTCCTTGCCGACGGTGCGGCTTGCCTGCTGGATGGACTGCAGAGCGCCCAGTGCCATTGCGTCGTTGTTGCAGAAGACGACTTCGATCTTATCGCCGTACTGAGACAGAGCGTTTGCAACGTCCTGCTGAGCGGTGGTCTGATCCCAGTTGTCCAGGTACTCGTACAGGCACTCAACTTCCTTGCCTGCATCGGTCAGGGCCTTGATGGAGTACTCGGTGCGGTACTGAGCATCGATGTTCTCGGGGTCGCCCTTGCACATAATGTAGGTGATCTTGCCGTCGCCGTTGATATCGCCCTGAGTCTCGGTCTCCAGGATCAGCTCGCCCTGATAAGTACCGGACTGACGTGCGTCAGCACCAACGTAGCAGCACTTGTCTGCGTAGGAGTCCAGAACGCTCTTGTCGGGCTCACGGTTGATGAAGACGATAGGAGTCTCAGAGGGCTTGACGGTATCAACGATGGTCTGTGCGGAAGTGGTCTGCACGGGGTTGATGACCAGCACGTCCACGCCCTGCTGCAGGAAGGTGTTGATCTGCTCGGTCTGGGTGTTCTGGTCGTTCTTGCCGTCCATGATGGTGACGGAGTAGCCCATATCCTTCAGGTACTCTTCCAGATCGGAGCGGTACAGGGTCATGAAGTTATCAGCAAACTGATAGATGCACACGCCGATGTTGGCAGAGCCGTTGGTAGCAGCGGCAGAAGCAGCGGTGGAAGAAGCAACGCTGGAAGCAGCGGTGCTGGTGGAGGAAGAGCCGCCGCAGGCGGTCATAGCAGCAGTTGCACCAACAACAGCAGATGCCTTCAGGAAGTCACGACGCGAAATCATTTTCATAATAGTGTTCTCCTTCAATTCGTATCTCAGCATTTTCACAGGAGCATTCTTGCACGTTCCTGTAATTCCTGTTCGTATTATACCCTTGCAGAGCCCCCCTGTGCAAGAGAACAAGTTCACAAGATTGAAAGAGTTTTTTTGTGCCATTTCAACAAATGCTTTTTGGACTCGCCAATTTCTTTTCTCGAAACATCACAATTTTTCATGCATTTGCAACCTTCCTACAAAAGCAAAAAAATTATGTCATTTTTCTCTCAAAAAGATTACAAAATGTTGCATGGTCTCTTTTGGGGACGCCGTGCATTTCTTGTATATCTTGAAAAATATTTTCAGGGACAGTTCTGCCGTCACTTTTTGCGGTTTTGATCGCTTTTCCCGCAAATTTCTGCAAATATCTTCCGTTCCCGGCAATGCCGCGCATCGTATTTTGGCTCAAAAAAGCTCCCGGAAGGTCATACGGCCTTTTCCGGGAGCTCAGACAGTGGTTCTTTCAGTTTTACAGATGCAGCAGTGCCTTTGCAATGTTGAAGTATACCAGCAGCGTGGTGGTATCCACGATGGTGGTGATCAGGGGCGAAGCCATCACAGCGGGGTCTACGTGCAGCTTTTCTGCTGCCACGGGCAGGATGCCGCCGATGATCTGCGAGAGCAGGATGGTGCAGATCAGGGTCAGGCACACCACCAGTGCCACCGGAGCCGCAATGCGGTCGAACAGCAGCATCTTTGCAAAGTTGCACACCGCCAGCGTGCCGCCGCACAGCAGGGCCACACGGCTCTCGCGCCACAGGATGCGGGGCAGATCGTGGGGCTGGATATCGCCCACCGCCATGCCGCGGATGATGGTGGAGGTGCTCTGGCTGCCCGCGTTGCCGCCTGCATCGGTCAGCATGGGGATGTATGCAGTCAGCACGGTCACAGCGGCCAGTGCGTCCTCGTAGCCGCGAATGACCAGACTGGAGAAGGTGGCGCTGATCATCAGGAACAGCAGCCACGGCGCACGGCTCTTGTACAGGTCCCACATGCTCTGCTTGAAGTAGGGCTTGTCGGATGGGCCGATGGCGTTCATTTTTGCGATATCCTCGCTGGCCTCATCCTGCAGGATGCTGATGGCATCGTCAATGGTCACGATGCCCACCAGCCGGTTCTCGGCGTCCACTACCGGGATGGCCAGAAAGCCATATTTCTCGAACAGCTTGGAGACGTCCTCCTGATCCGTGGTGGTGCTCACGCTGACTACATTGGAATCCATCAGGTCCTTGATAGGCTCCTCCGTGTTCTTTGCCAGCACCAGCGCCCGCAGGGAGACCACACCCACCAACCTGCGGCTGCTGTCGGTCACATAGCAGTTGTTGATGGTCTCCTTATCAAAGCCGTTTTCCCGGATCGTGTCCATGGCCTGTGCCACGGTCATATCCGGCCGCAGCGCCATCAGCTCGGTGGTCATCACGCCGCCGGCCGAGTCCTCCGGATACTTGAGCAGCTCGTTGATCATGCGGCGGGTAGCGGGATCTGCCTGCGCCAGAATGCGCTTGACCACATTCGCAGGCATCTCCTCCACAAGGTCAGTGGCATCATCCACGAACAGTTCATCCACCACCGCCTTCAGCTCGGTATCGGTCAGGCCGTCGATGAGCTGCTGCTGGGCCGCGGGCGTCAGCTCGGCGAACACATCTGCCGCAAGGTCTTTGGGGCACAGACGGAACAGCACCGGGAGCTTTTCCGCAGGCAGATCCTCGAACACTGCAGCCAGATCGGGTGCAGGCAGAGTCTCCATCACGTCCCGCAGGCTCTGGTACTTTTTGGCATCATCCAGATTTGCCAGCATGGTCTTGAGGGTATCGATCGAAATTTCAGACATAAAAAAGCTGCCTCCTTTTCAGTGGCAGCTCTCGTTTCTTCTTTTCAGGGAACACAAACACGCACCGTGTGCATTCACACACAGCAGGGTCTGCGCAAAGCAGAAACGGCGGCTGCCATCCTATAAAGTAATCGGGGAGAAAGACTGCTGCTACTGCCAGCAGGTTCCATGACAACCACCTCGTTTTCCTGTTGTAAAAAGACACTTTTTGCCTTTTCCGCCCATTACTTTACCACTGCTTTTTTGCCGCGTCAACCCTGCTTTTAAAATTTTTCCGTTTCTTTACAAAAAGTAAAAGTGCCCGACGACATTTTTCGTATCATCAGGCACTTTTTAAAATTCATTTACAATGTTTCCACCGTATCAAACAATTCTTTTGCGGCTTCCACAGCATCCTTGCTGCCAAACACCACCCGCACGCCGTTTGCCATGGCGGCACCCAGCTCTGCGGCCTGCTCCTTCAGCAGGGCAGCATCCACAGCGCACAGGGCTCCGCGGTCGGCCGACACCATCTCGTCCGTGATGCCGCAGAAGTACCGGCGGTCGATCTCCCGGGCCTCGGCGCGGGGCTTGCGGGGAGTGTCCAGCTTGGCTGCGGCACCCACGATAAAATCGTTCAGATCTTTTTCGGTGTACTCCCGGGCTGCCAGTTCTGCCGGGCCTTTTGCAAAGGTGTCGTAGCTTTCCTTTACATGGGGGTCGCGGTAGGTGTACAGGTACTCCACGCCGTCCGAGGAGAGCATTCCGGTGCCGTAAGCGCCGCCCACCTCGCGGATACTGTGCCACAGGTATTCGTAGCTCATCACGCGGGCCAGCACCTTGCGGTCGCTGCGGCGCTCCATGGGCCACACCAGCACATCGTAGTTCACGCCGCCATCGATCACGAAGGCTTCATTCACCGGCGGGGTCAGCGGCTCGGTATAGGGTCTTGCCGCAGCACGGCCCTCGGCGGCAAAGCGGCTTTCCGGCAGCAGGGTGCGCAGTCTGGCAAAGGCATCCTCGCTGCCGTGCAGGCTGACGGTGAGCTGCGCGTGCTGCAGCACCTCGGTGCGCAGAGCATCCAGTTTTTCGCCCAAAGCGGCCCAGTTGCCCCGCTCCTGCACGCCGCACAGGAACTTATAGTAGCTCACGCCGCTGCAGCGCTCGCTCACCGCACCGTCCACCGTGTAGTGGGCACCGGCGCGGGTGGCTGCGTATACGTTGCCCTGCTGGATGAACTGCTGTTCCATGTTCAGCTTCTGCTGGCTCAGCACCCGGGCAAAGGCAGCTTCTGCCGCCGGGCCGGTGAGGATGGTGTCATACAGCCACTCGCCGCCCAGCTCCACTGCCTTATCCAGACTGCGTTCCAGAAGGCTCAGGCACAGGCTCAGCTTTGCGTGGCAGGGTGCGCCCTCCTGACGGCCGGTCCAGATGTCCAGCTGCACGCGGCTGTCGCCCAGCCATGTGCTGCGCAGGGTGTTCAGCTGCCGGGCGGTGTGACTGCTGCTGTCCAGTTCGTCCAGCACATCGGTCAGCAGATCAAGATACTGCATGTCCTCGGGCTTCACATTGCCGAGGTCATAGTAGAAATTCAGATACAGGCTGCCCGCCGAGGGGTGATGCAGCAGCTGTGCCCCGGCCAGCAGTTCCCGCGTTCCGGGTGCGGTCTTTGCGCCGTCGCCAAGGTCGGCGGCGGTCAGCGGGTGTTCCAGCACCAGCTTGCCGTCGGTGCGGACAGGCGCGTTCTCCTCGTCCTTTCCGGGCAGAGTGGGCACCTGCACCACCTGCACCGGGGCCGGTGCAAACAGCTCACGCAGCAGCTCATCGAACCAGCCGTCGGCCATCTTTTCCCGCAGGGAAGCAAACAGCCTGTCCGTGTGCAGCAGCAGAGCCGGGTCGCCGGTGTGCAGCCAGCCGGTGGAAGCGTTGATGGCATCCAGCACGCCGTCCGGCAGGCTGCCCGGGCGCTCAAGGGACGCAAACTCTGCCGCGTTCAGCGAGGCCAGCAGCAACTCCTGCGGGATGCCTTCGGCCAGAATGCCGTCCACAGCCTTGCGCACAGCGGCAGAGAACCGGCCTGCAGTCTCTCTGGTGGCACCGCGCAGCACCAGCTCCAGCACCGGCTGCAGGGTGCTGTCATCAAAGCCGATGTCGATATCCGCACCCAGCTTTTCCGCCAGCAGCGCGGCTTTCAGCGGCGAGTTGTTGGTGCCAAGCAAGGCGTCCAGCAGGACCTCCACGCCCAGCTGACGCTCCCGGTCCGCAAAGGCACCGGTGTACCATGCCAGTGCACACTGCACCTCGTCCGGCTCCGGGTTCTCCGTGTAGTAGGGCAGCTCCACGCAGGCTCCAGCCTGCTCGTCCTGCACGGTCAGCCGCGGACGGCTGGTGCCCTTGGGCATTTTAGAGAGATAATCCCTGTCCAGCAGTTCCAGCTTTTCAGCTATATCCATCCTGCCGTAAAGGGTAATGCAGCAATTGTCTGCACTGTAATGGCGGCGGTACACCCGCTTATATTTTTCGTAGGTCAGTGCCGGGATGCTGGCCGGGTCACCGCCGGAAACAAAGCCGTAGGCTGTATCCGGGAACATGGCCCGTTCCAGTGCATTTTCCAGCTGTGCATCCGGTGCGGCCAGCGCACCCTGCATCTCGTTGTACACCACTCCGCTCACGGTGCCGTCGGCACTGCGGTGCCAGCCCTCCTGCTCGAACACCGCCTTGTCCACCATAGCCAGCGGGCAGAACACCGCGTTCAGGTAGACGTCCATCAGGTTCTTGAAGTCGGTCTCGTTGGGGGTAGCAAAGGGATACACGGTCTTGTCCGGGAAGGTCATGGCATTGAGGAAGGATGCCATGCTGCTTTTGAGCAGCTGCAGAAACGGCGAAGTGACCGGGTACTTCTCGCTGCCCGCCAGCACCGAGTGTTCCAGAATGTGGAACACACCGGTGTCATCGGACGGGAAGGTACCGAATCCGATGCCGAATGCCTTATTGATATCTTCATTTTCCACCAGCAGCACGGTGGCACCGCTCACATCATGGGTGAGCACGGTCAGGGTCCCGTGCTGTTCCGGGCAGGGCTCGGTGCGCAGGGTGGTATAACCGGGAAATCGTTCCATTTCGTTTTCTCCTTTGCGGTTTTGAAGTCATTGCCCCTATTGTATCATTCGAGGGCGAAAAACACAATTACAGGTTTGTTAATTATAACCAGCAGAACGATTTAAAATGGCCTCCGTTACACTCTGGCCATATTCAGCGGAAATTTTATTTTTATTTCGCGTTTGTCGCGGCCTGCGGGCCGCTCCAAACGCACTTTCACGAATAGAGTCGCTGCCGAAAGCTGCATCTTTACTGCGCAATGGCAGCAAAATGCCGTTTGCCGTTACGCTCTTCCCGTAAAAAAGCAAATAAGCCAGCCCCGCAGGGCTGGCTTGTTCGCAAAATTATAAAACAATCTTTCCTCTGATATTGCCAGAGCAACCGCGTCGGCTGTTCTAAATCGTGTTATTACACCTGTTTTGCGTCCTCAGTCCTGCAGGAGACCCGGAACAGCACAAAGCCCACCGCAAACAGCACCGCCAGCATTCCGATGCCCACATTGGCGCTGCCGGTCAGCTGGCTGCCCACACTCACGATCATGGTGCCAAGGAAGGATGCGCCCTTGCCGCAGATATCGAACAGGCCGAAGTATTCGCCGGATTTCTCCACCGGGATGATCTTGGCAAAGTGGCTGCGGCTGAGCGCCTGCACGCCGCCCTGGAACATGCCCACCAGCACGGCCAGCACCCAGAACTGCCACTGGCTGGTCAGGAAGAAGGCGAACACCGCAATGCCGGTGTAGGCTGCGATGCAGACCGGGATAAGCTGGCTGGACGGATACTTTGCGCTCAGACGTCCAAAGATCAGCGCCGACGGGAAGGCCACGATCTGCGTCACCAGCAGGGCCAGCAAAAGGCCGGTGGTCTCCAGCCCCAGTGCCGTGCCGTAAGCGGTGGCCATATCGATGATGGTATACACGCCGTCGATGTAGCAGAAGAAGGCCAGCAGGAACCAGAACACCTGCTTATCCTCGTACAGGTGCTTGAGGGTGTGGCCGATGCGCACAAAGCTCTGCTGGATGGCGTGCTGTTTCACCTCCACATAGTTGATCTGCTTATACTTCCGCAGCAGCGGCAGGGTGGTGCCCAGCCACCACACGGCGGTGATGAGCAGTGCCACGGAAAGGGCGGTCATCTGGCTCAGGCCGATGGCCCCGCTGCCCAGCACCAGCGCCAGACACACCACAAAGGGCACGCAGCTGCCAATGTAGCCCCATGCATAGCCCTGCGAGGACACAACATCCATGCGTTCCGGGGTGGTCACATCGCCCAGCATGGAATCGTAGAACACCAGACTGCCCGAAAAGCCGATCTTTGCAAGGATGAAGATGAGCAGGAACGGCAGCCATGTCGTGGCAAGGCCCATAGCACAGCAGCCTGCCACGCCCACGAACAGGCAGAGCATGAAGATGGGCTTCTTGAAGCCTCTGGTGTCGGCCAGCGTGCCCAGAATGGGTCCCAGCACGGCGGTGATCACCGTGACCACCGAGCTTGCGTAGCCCCAGTAGGCCAGATAGTCCACCGAGCTCAGCCCGCCGGCCTCAGCCAGCGCGTTGAAGAAGATGGGCACCAGCGTTGCGATCATCAGCACAAAGGCCGAGTTGCCCACATCGTACAGGATCCACGCGCGTTCCAGCGGTGTCACCTTGAATTTTTCATGTTTCATCTTGTTTCCTCTCGCACCGCCGGGCGGTGCCCCCTCTTTTTAGATTTCACCATTTAAAATGGCCGCCGCTCACGTTCTGGCCATATTCAGCGGAAATTTTATTTTTATTTTCGTGTTTGTCGCGCTCTGCGGAACTTGTCGGGGCAAAGCCCCTCCATCTGCTAACGCAGACCGCTCGCCGCTTAAAAGCCCCACTGGGGCTTTCATTGCTGTGCAAACGCGGAGCGCTCCAAACACATTTTCACCAAAAGGGTCGCAGCGGGAAGCAGCATCTTTCCCTGCTGGCCTGCATCGACTTACTCAGAACTCCCCAAAGGTATGGTCGTAGGCCTTATCCAGCGGTTCGTCAGTATCAAGCTTTGCCATAAACTCCAGGATCAGCGTTTCTGCCAGCGGCAGAGCCTTGGCGTACAGTGCTTCCAGCTGCTTGCCGCTTTTCATGCACTTCGGGTTCGGCTGCGGATTTGCCACAAGGCCGTGCAGCATATCATATTTGCCCACCACCTTCATGCCGGTCAGCACCACCCAGCGCTTGACCGGGTTGGACGCCTGCAGGAGTCTGTGCACCGAGATCATGCCCTTGAGTGCTTCCAGCGCGGTCTGCTCCGAGATGCCCTCGTAGAACGGCGCAATGATCCCCGCATTCTTCTCCGACGGGTGGATATGGCTGGCCGTGAAAAACTTCAGCGGGTCGTATCCGTCCCGGCGCAGCAGCATGTTGTCGAACTCGGTCTCGATCTCGCAGTGGGTCACACCGCTTTCCCGGGTGAACTGCTCCACATAGGGATGACAGGTGCTGTCCAGCGCAAAATGGCAGACAAAGCCCAGCGCATAGGCCAGCGCAGCATCCCGGTCCGCCTCGCAGTGCACCACCCTGCGCGCCCGGTCAAAAAAGACCCGCCCCGGCTCCTCGTGCATGGCATTGCCCAGTGCACCCACCGGGTTGGACTTGGCCGCATGGTAATAAAACAGCAGGTCCGGCCCGTGCAGGCCGATATCGTAAAGCTCACGGTTCTGTTCCAGCTGAGCACGCAGTTCATCCGGCAGATGTTCCAGCACATTGGCGCCAAAGCGGCGGTGCGCATAGGTTGACGGCATGGCAGATTCCTCTCTTTCTCTCCGGCAGGGTGCACAAAACGTCCCCCGGTTTTTGCGTTCTGTTTCAGTATAGCAGAAAGTTTCCCGACCTTCTACCCTTTTACGTCTGATTTTGGTAAAAAATTTGAATTATTTTGTGTTTTCGGTGTCTGCAGGGCAGCCGGGCTGCCCATAAAAAGGACAAAAGGCAGCCGACCCTGCGGTCAGCTGCCTTTTCACTGGTTTTTACCCGTTGTTTTCGTATCCCTGCGGCATTTCGTTTTTGCGGTTACGATCCATCAGGGTGCGCAGAGCATCGCTGGCGCTCATGCCCTCCTTCACGATGGCGTTCACCGTCTGCACAATGGGCATTTCCACATTGTACTTTGCAGCCAGCTCCATAGCGGCAGGCAGTGCATTGATGCCCTCCACCACCATGCCGACTTCCTTGACGGCCTGCTCCGGACTTTCGCCCTTGCCGATCAGGATGCCGGCGCGGTTGTTGCGGCTGTGCATACTGGTGGCCGTCACGATCAGGTCGCCGATGCCGGCCAGACCCGCAAAGGTGTGGATGTTGCAGCCCATGGCCACGCCCAGCCGGGCGATCTCGGCAATGCCGCGGGTGATGAGGGCCGCGCGGGCGTTGTCACCGTAGCCAAGGCCGGTGGAGATGCCCACGCCCAGCGCGATCACGTTCTTCAGCGCACCGCTCAGCTCCACGCCTTTGATATCGGGGTTGGTGTACACCCGCATACAGGTGTTGCTGAACACGTCCTGCACAAATTCTGCAGCCTGTTCGTCCGGGCAGGCCGAAACGATAGTGGTGGGCATGTCCAGCGCCACCTCTTCGGCGTGGGTGGGGCCGGAGAGCGCTACCAGCTTTACTCCTTTGGGGCCGCCCTCACGGTTCAGCTCGTCGGCGATGACCTCGGTCATGGTATATAAGGTATCCGGCTCCATGCCCTTGGCAACGTCCACAAGGATTTGTCCGTCCGGGATATAGGGCCGGGCCTTGGCGGTGGTGGAGCGCACAAACACCGACGGCACTGCAAACAGCAGCACATCCTTGCCGGTGCAAACCTCCTCGATGCTCTTGGTGAACTGCAGCTCTGCCGGGATCTTCATGCCCGGCAGGTTGGGGTGCACCCGGGCAGCAGAAAGGCTGTCCACCTCGGCCGGCAGTGCCGACCACACCTGCACCTCATTGCCGCTGACGCACAGCATCCGTGCCAGCGCCATGCCCCAGGTGCCTGCGCCCAAAACGCCGATTTTTTTCTTTGTCACGTTCGTGTCCTCCGTGTCTGCACCGCACAGGGCAGCTGTGCCCGGCGGTAAATTTGCGCCCATGCCGGTGCTTTGCCCGGTGCGCGTTGTCACGTCCATTGTACACGAAAGCAGGTGCGCCGTCAACCGCTTGCCGCATTGCACAAAGTTTTCCAGATGGGTCGTCCGTTTTTGTACACATCACGCGTTTTGCGCAAACCGTTTGCACTCCATCCGGATTCATGCTATAGTATTCTGGTAGGTTTTGTAGGGATTTGGCAAAAAGCCTTGACTTCAAGTGTACTTCAAGGTTTATAATACCTTTATTCCGGACAACACAGAGAGTATCTGAACACCGTTCTGAGGGAACATTTTTCATGTTTGAAGCATTTTTTGCAAACCGCACGGTCAGCGTGCTGGCGGAGGCCCTGCCGCGTATCCTGACAGCCGGCCTGACCATGACCATCCCGCTGACCCTTGTCTCCTTCTTTTTTGCCATGATCATTGCCGTGGCCGTCGCGCTGGTGCAGTACGCCAATGTGCCGGTGCTGCGGCAGATCGCACGGTTCTACATCTGGGTCATCCGCGGCACGCCGCTGCTGGTGCAGCTGTTCATCATCTTTTATGGTCTGCCCAGCGTGGGCATCATGCTGGACGCTTTCCCGGCTGCGGTCATCGCCTTTGCCTTCAACGAGGGTGCCTACTGTGCCGAGACCATGCGCGGTGCGCTGGAAAGCGTGCCCCAGGGCCAGCTGGAAGCCGGTTACTGCGTGGGCATGAGCTGGTGGCAGATCATGCGCCGCATCGTGCTGCCACAGGCCCTGCGCACGGCAGTGCCTGCCCTCTCCAACTCGCTCATCGGCATGATCAAAGACACCTCGCTGGCGTCCAATATCACGGTGGCCGAGCTGTTCATGGCGGGCCAGCGGGTGGCCGCCCGCACCTACATCTTCCTGCCCATCTACTGCGAGGTGGCTGTGGTGTACCTGCTGTTCTGCACGGTCATCACCAAGCTGCAGGCTTTGCTGGAGCGTCGGCTGAATGCCCACGGCTTCCAGTGAGAAAGGAGTGTGGGTTTTATGGCAATGTTAGAGATCCGCAATGTGCAGAAAACATTCCGCACCAATGCAAAGCCCGGCCTGCATGCGGGCATCTTCCACCGTCCCAGTGCGCGGAAGGCTGCCCAAGAGCTGCAGGTGCTGCGCGGGGTGGACCTGACCGTAGAAAAGGGCGATGTGGTGGCCATTCTCGGCCCCTCCGGCTCCGGCAAGACCACCCTGCTGCGGTGTCTGAACTTTCTTGAGACTGCCGACGCTGGCCAGCTGATCCTTGACGGCGAGAGCTTTGATCTGGCCCATGCAAACCGGGCTGACATCGCCCGCCTGCGCAAAAAGACGGCCTTTGTGTTCCAGAACTACAACCTCTTCCGGAACAAGACCGCTCTGCAGAACGTGACCGAGGGGCTGATCGTGGCCCGCAGGATGCCCAGAGAGCAGGCGGACGCCGTGGGTATGAAAATGCTGGCAAAGGTGGGCCTTGCCGACCGGGCAGACGCCTACCCTCGTCAGCTTTCCGGCGGTCAGCAGCAGCGCGTGGCCATTGCCCGGGCACTGGCCTCCGACCCGGAGAATGATCTATTTTGACGAGCCCACCAGTGCGCTGGACCCGGAATTGACCGGTGAGGTGCTCTCGGTCATGCGGCAGCTGGCCGAAGAGGGCATGACCATGCTGGTGGTCACCCACGAGATGGGCTTTGCCCGCAATGTTTCCTCCAAGACCGTTTTCATGGAGAACGGCGTAGTGGTGGAGCAGGCTCCCTCCCGCCAGTTCTTTGCAGACCCGAAGGAGGAGCGTACCCGCGAGTTTTTGCGCAAGATCGCACACACTGAGTAAAGTTTAACCAACTCCCCCAGCCTGCTTCGCAGACAGCCCCCTCTGAGATGGGGCCTTTGGCAAAACCAGAAAGTCTCCCTCTTTGCCAAGGGCTCCCTCTTTGAGGGAGCTGGCGCAGCGTCAGCTGTGCCTGAAGGAGATTATTTCACAAATATTTTTATAGAGGAAAGGGAATCCAACTATGAAACGCAGAACCTTTATTTCTCTTATGAGCGTTATGGCCGCTGCCGGTGTGCTGACTCTGGCTGGCTGCTCCAACTCTTCCGGCAGTACCGCTGCTTCCGGCACGGCCGCCTCTGTGGCTCCTGCTGCCGGCGACCAGCTGTCCAGCATCCAGTCCAGTGGCAAGCTGATCGTTGCGCTGGAAGGCGCATGGCAGCCCTGGAGCTACCACGACGAATCCGATACTCTGGTGGGCTACGACGTGGAGGTGTCCCGCGCCATTGCCGAAAAGCTGGGTGTGGAGCCGGAGTACGTGGAAAGCGACTGGGACAGCCTGTTTGCCGGTCTGGACGCAGGCCGCTACGACATCGTGTGCAACGGCGTGGAAGTGACCGACGAGCGCGCCAAGACCTATGATTTCACCGAGCCCTACGGCTACATCCACACCGCCCTTGCCGTCCGCAAGGACAACGAGGACATCACCAGCTTTGAAGACCTGAAGGGCAAGACCACCGCCAACAGTCTGGCTTCCACCTACATGGAGCTGGCCGAAAGCTATGGCGCCACCGTGCAGGGCATTGACACGCTGGAAGAGACCATCCAGCTGCTCACCGCAGGCCGCATCGATGCCACCCTGAACGCCGATGTTTCCTTCTACGATTACCTGAACGTCCATCCGGACGCAGATTTCAAGCTGGTGGCCCAGACTGAGGACGCTTCTCACGTTGCCATCCCCCTGCGCAAGGGTGATGCCAGCGCCACCCTGCTGGAAGCCATCAACACCGCCATTGAGGAGCTGCGTACCGACGGCACCCTGAAAGAGCTGGGCGAGAAGTATTTCGGTCAGGATATTTCTGCGGAGAACTGAATCATTTGAATGCCCTCCGCTTTGCTCTGGGCATTTTCAGCGGAAAATTCATTTTAATATTGCAAAACCCGGCAGACTGCGGTCTGCCGGGTTTTGCCTTTTCACGGAAAGGGCCGTAACCGGTAAATGCATCAATCGCGTTTTTTTCAGCTCTGCACATTCATTGCATCTGAATGCAAAAAGCTCTCCCTTTCGGGAGAGCTGGCATCGCGCAGCGATGACTGCGAAGGTTTTGGTTTTATGCGTGAAAATACTCGTAGATGGTCTGTGCCGTCTGTTTCCCCACACCGGGGGTGTTTTCCAACTGGTCAGGCGTGGCTTCCTTCACCGCGCTCACGCTTTTGAACTGGGCCATCAGTGCCTTGGCTGTCTTGGGGCCGATGCCGGGGATCTCGGTCAGGGTGGAGGAATAACTCTTCTGCTTCATCTGCTGCTTGCGGTAGGCATTGGCAAAGCGATGGGTCTCGTCCTGAATGGCCGTGATAAAAGTAAAGGTGCCCCGGTTCATGTTGATGGCGATCTCCCGCCCCTCACTGTCCACGATGGCACGGGTACGGTGGTGGTCGTCCTTCACCATGCCGTAGAGCGGCACATCCGCAAGGGCAGTCCCGGCCAGTGCTTCTTTTGCCGCGCTCACCTGCCCCCTGCCGCCGTCCATCAAAAGCAGATCCGGCTTCTGCCCGAACCAGTTGCTGCAGGGCTCTCCCTTTTTTGCAAGCTCTGCGTACTTTTCGTACTCTGCCGCCCGCCGGGAGACGGTCTCTGCCAGCGATGCATAGTCGTCAGTGCCCGCCACCGTCTTCATTTTGAATCTGCGGTAGCCCGCCTTATAGGGCTTGCCATCCCTGAAGGTGACCATGCCGCAGACGCTGGAGCCATCGCCCCAGTTGGAGATATCGTAGCTTTCAATAGCCCGGGGCGGCTTTGCAAGGCCCAGCACCTGCGCCAGCTCGTCCAGCAGTTTTTCCTCCCGGGCGTAACGGCCGCTCTCCCGGGCAAGACGCTCCACCGCGTTGGTGTGGGCCATCTCCACCAGATGGGCCTTATCGCCCCGCTGGGGCACATACAGCTGCACCTCGCTGCCGCGCTTTTCGTTCAGCGCCTGCTGCAAGGCATCGCTGTCCGGCGGCAGCTCGTCCACCGCAATGATCTTGGGGATCTGCTCGTCATCCAGATAATACCGGGGCAGAAATTCCTCCCGCACAGCGGCGATGTCCGAGGTATCGTGGAACAAAAACTCCCGCTTGTCAGTCAGCCGTCCGTCCCGGAAGCGCAGCACCGCCGCACACACGCTGTCCGGCGTGCCTGCCAGCGCCACCACATCCATCTCCACATCCGGGTCCACAATGACCTTCTGCCCGGCGCTCACCTTGGTGATGGCTGCGATCTGGTCCCGCAGCAGGGCCGCCGTCTCAAATTCCAGCCGGTCCGAGGCCTCCTGCATCCGCTCGTTAAGGATCTTCAGGATGTCCTTTTTGCCGTAGCGGATCAGGTGCACGGCATTCTTGACCGCCTCGTTGTAGGTCTCGCAGCGGATCTTTCCGCTGCACACCGCCATGCACTTGCCGATGTGCGCATTCAGGCAGGGGCGTCCTTTGCCGATTTCCTGCGGGAAGCGCTTATTGCAGCGCGGCAGCAGAAAGGCATCCATGGCCGTTTCCGCCATCTGCCGGGCCGCAAAGCTGGAGGTATAGGGGCCGATATACTCGGCATCGTCCTCCTCCTTTTGCAGCACGAAGGAGAGCCGGGGCCATGGCTCCTTTGTCACCTTGATATAGCTGTAGCCCTTGTCGTCCTTCAGCAGGATGTTGTACTTGGGAGTGTGGGCCTTGATCTGGCTTGCTTCCAGCACCAGTGCCTCGAACTCGCTCTGGCACACGATGACGTCAAAGGCATAGGCGTGGGCGATCATCTGGCTGACCTTGTTGTCGTGGGGCACGCCTTCGCGGAAATACTGGCTCACCCGGATGCGCAGCCGCTTTGCCTTGCCGATATAAATGATGGTGTCGCTTTTATCCCGGATGATATACACCCCGGGCAGCAGCGGCAGCATACAGGCCTTCTGGTAGAGTTCCGCTTTGGTCATGGCATCTCCTTAAGCAAAAAACAAAAAAGCGGCAGGTTCCCCCGCCGCTCCATTTTATTGGTACAGATTACTCCGCAAAGCCGGACTCCACCAGCTTGATCAGGCCGTCCACTGCAGCCTGCTCATCAGCGCCGTCAGCGATGATACGGATGGTGGTGCCGCCCACGATGCCCAGAGACAGAACGCCCAGCAGGCTCTTTGCGTTCACGCGGCGTTCTTCCTTCTCGACCCAGATGGAAGACTTGAACTCGTTAGCCTTCTGGATGAAGAAGGTAGCCGGACGAGCGTGCAGACCAACCTGATTTTCAACGGTAACTTCTTTCACGTACATAGTAAAGCGCTCCTATCTAATATCGTTTTGGGTATAGAATCTGTATAGTGTACCTGTTGCGTTACGATTATTTTAGCGCAAGTCGAAACGGTTGTACAGCCCTCCGGCGTATTTTTGGCGGTTTCTCCAATGAAAAGGGGCCCATTTTTCATTATTTGTACAAAGATAATAAAATTATTCCCCGAAGGTTAGAGGGTAAATACAAAAGTTTTCAACATTTTTTCGACCGTCGGCCCATAACTCTGTCATTTTTGTACGTTTTCGGCACCTGCTGCCATACTTTGCGCACCCGTTTTCCCGCTTTTGTGCACCCTTGGCCGGGGCCGGGGATCACTTCTGTGCGCCGCCCTCGTACCGCATCCAGACCAGTGCGCACTTTTTCACCACAGCCGGATACTGCTCCGGCGTGAATTCCAGCTCGGTGCCGCTGGTCATTTCCCAGCCCATGCGGGTGTAAAGCGCAATGGCCCGGGTGTTGGTGTTCAGCACGCTCAGCACCGGGTGCTCGTGCTCGCTGAGCTTTTTGCGGGCAAAGTCCAGCATCTTCATACCGATGCCCCTGCCGCGCGCCTCCTCGGTGACGAACAGATGTTCAATGTGCCCCACCTTGTGGTTGATGCTCACGATGCCGTCCGGCACCTCCTTGGTGGTGTGCAGATAGCATGCCCAGCCGGCGGCCTTTTCCTGCCGCAGCTGCAGCAGGTACTCTTCCTCGTTGAGGCTGGTACAGTATTCCGGGGTCCAGTTCTCGGCACAAGTCGCACGCCGTCCCTCCACAAAGATGCGGGCGGCGGCGGCAAACTGCTCATCGGTCTTGACAAGGCGCATGTTCTCGCCGCGCTTCCACTTGGGCAGTTCCTCCACAGGGTGGCTCCTGCACCACTGCTCATACAGCTCCGGGCGGCGCAGGCGGGTGCGCTCCCGGCTCTGCTCACTGCGCCATGCATCGATCTTCTGGTGGTCGCCGCCCAGCAGCACCTGCGGCACCGCGCGGCCCTCCCACACCTCGGGGCGGGTGTACTGGGGATACTCCAGCAGGCCGTCCCAGTAGCTTTCTTCCTCGTAGCCCTTCTGCTCTGCCAGCACGCCGGGCTTCAGGCGCAGCACGCTGTCTGCCACCACAAGGCTGGCCAGCTCGCCGCCGGTGAGGATGTAGTCACCGATGGAGATCTCCTCGTCCGCAAATGCCTCGATCACGCGCTCGTCGATGCCCTCATAGTGGCCGCATACCAGTGTCAGGTTATCATACTGGGCCAGCCGCTTTGCGTGCTCCTCGGTGTAGCGCTGGCCGCCTGCCGTCAGGAACACGATATGCGGGGCCGGACGGCCCTGTGCAGCCACTTCCTGCTGCACAGCACGCAGGCAGTCTGCGATGGGCTGGGCATACAGCACCATGCCACAGCCGCCGCCGTAGGGGTAATCGTCGGTCTGCTTCTGTTTGTTCAGGGTATAGTCCCGAATCTGGTGGCAGTGGGTCTCAATAAAGCCCTTCTTTGCCGCGCGCCCGATGATGCTGGCATCCAGCACCTGCTGGCACATTTCCGGGAACAGGGTCACGATGTCCACGCGCATCCCCATAGCTCACTCTTCCTCCCGTTCGCTGTCAAAGTCGTCATCCAGCAGGCCCGGAATGGGGGTGACAAGGAGATAGCCCTCCGGCGGGTTGCGCTCTTTCAAAAAGGCGTCCACGCCCGGGAACATATATTCCTTGCCGCTGGGGGCTTTGACGGTGTAGATATCCTGTGCACCGGGATGGTCCACGCTGGTCACAACGCCGTACACCCTGCCGGTGTCGGCATCCCGCACTTCACACCCGATGAGGTCGGCCACATACCAGCGGCCTGCGGGCAGGGTGGCGTCATTGCGGTCAAAGTAGAACACCTGCCCGCGCAGCGCACGGGCGGCGTCCATGTCGTTGACGCCCTCCAGCTGCAGCAGCGCCATCTGGCCCTGCGCACGGATGGAGACGATCTTCCATGCCCTGCCGCCCTGGGCCGATGCGTACAGTCTGCCCACCTTTTTCAGAAAGTTGACGCCGTCGCACCAAAGCTCCAGCTTCATTTCGCCGCGCACGCCGTGGGTGGTCACGACCTTGCCCGCTTCCAGATATTGCTGCATATTTTTGCTCCTATAATCAAAAAGGCCCCTTGCCGCAAGGGCAAAGGGCCTGTAGGGTGCTCAGTCGATCTCAACAAGGACCTTTTCATCGACCCGCACAGCAGCCGCGCGCATCACCACACGAATGGCTTTTGCGATCCGGCCCTGCTTGCCGATGACACGGCCCATATCTCCCTCTGCCACGCTCAGGTGGTAGACGATGGTGCCGTCCTCGCGGGGCTCGTCCACCGTGACCTTGACGGCGTCTTTGTCCTCCACGAGACCGCGGGCAACTGCCAGCAACAGCTCCTGCATGAGTCAGCCCTCCCTACTTACAGAACGTTGGACTTCTTCAGCAGGACGCGAACGGTATCAGTGGGCTGTGCGCCGTTGGCGATCCACTGCTTTGCCTTCTCAGCGTCGATCTTGATCACAGAGGGCTCCTGGTTGGGATCGTAGGTGCCGATCTCCTCGATGAAACGGCCGTCGCGGGGGAAGCGGCTGTCAGCAACAACAACACGATAGAAGGGAGCCTTCTTGGCGCCGACGCGGCGCAGACGAATCTTAACTGCCATGGTAAATATCCTCCAAAAATTGTTTTGTGCGGCCCTTGCGGGCGCGTTGTTTATATTGTACAAACCCGCAAGGGGGTTGTATCACAAAAAAATCATTTCAGCCCGCGGAAGGCACCGGGATTTCCCATCATGCCGCCCAAGCGGCGGGCAAAGCCCTTGGGGCTCTTTTTGAACTGCTTCATCATCTTCTGCATCATCTCAAACTGCTTGAGCAGCTTGTTCACGTCGGCCACGGTGGTACCGCTGCCGGCCGCGATGCGGCGCTTGCGCTTGGGGTTGATGATGGAGGGCTTCTCGCGCTCTTCTTTGGTCATGGAATAGATCATGGCCTCAATGCGGTCGAACGCCTTTTCATCGACCTGACTGGGATCGATGCCGCTGCTGCCGGGCAGCATGCTCAGCATCGCGCCTGCACCGCCCATCTTGCGGATCTGTGCGAACTGGTCCAGCATGTCGTTCATGTCGAACTTGTTCTCCATCATCCGCCGGGCGGTCTCCTCGGCAGCCTTTTCGTCTGCCGTTTCCTGTGCGCGCTCAATCAGGCTCAGCACATCGCCCATGCCCAGAATGCGGCTTGCCATGCGGTCGGGATGGAACACATCCAGATCGTCCAGCTTTTCGCCGGTGCCCTGGAACTTGATGGGCTTCCCGGTGACGGCCAGCACCGAAAGTGCCGCACCGCCGCGGGTATCGCCGTCGGTCTTGGTGAGGATGATGCCGTCGATGCTCACCTTCTCGTTGAAGGTCTTGGCAACGTTCACGGCGTCCTGACCGGCCATGGCGTCCACCACCAGCAGGGTCTCGTCCACAGGAACGGCTTCCTTGATGTCCACCAGCTCCTGCATGAGCACATCGTCGATCTGCAGACGGCCGGCGGTGTCCAGGATCACGATGTCATTGCCGTAATCCCTGGCGTGTGCCAGCGCCTTCTTTGCAATTTCCGGCGGCTTTGCACCCGGCAGCGTGAACACCGGTGCGCCCGCCTGTTTGCCCACCACCTGCAGCTGATCGATGGCCGCAGGGCGGTAAATATCGCAGGCCACCAGCATGGGGCGGCGGCCCTGTTTGATAAAGTATTTTGCCAGCTTTGCGGCATGGGTGGTCTTACCATTGCCCTGCAGGCCGCAGAGCATGATGACGGTCTGGCCCTTGTTCTTGATGTTCAGGCGGGCCGCCTCGCTGCCGCCCATCAGGGCAACCAGCTCTTCGTTGACGATCTTGACCACCTGCTGGGCCGGGGTCAGGCTCTCCATGACCTCCTGACCCATGGCGCGCTCGGACACCTTCGCGCAGAAGTCCTTGGCGACCTTATAGTTGACATCCGCTTCCAGCAGTGCCATGCGCACCTCGCGCATGGCGGCCTTGATATCTGCCTCGTTCAGCTTGCCGTGACCGCGCAGCTTTTTGAACACACCGGCAAGGCGGTCGGTAAGGGATTCAAATGCCATTGTGCGGTGCTCCTTTCACAAGTTTCAGCTCTCGTTCGCTTCGTCGATGGAACGGATCAGCTTCAGCATCCCGGTCAGCTGGTGTTCATACTCGGTGGTGGTCAGGCCATTTGGGCCGGTGCACTCGAACCGTGCATCAATGACCATCTGCTCCAGTTCCTCCAGCTTCTGCTGCACCCGGCGGTAGCGGGCCGCAAACCCGACCTTTTCCTCCAGCTCCTTCAGCGCATTCTCGCCATGCTTGATGGCGTCCCGCGCACCCTGACGGGTGATGCCGAAGTTTTCGCCGATCTCGCTCAGCGAAAGGTCGTCGTTGTAATACTGGCGCAGCATCTCGCGCTGCTTTTCGGTGAGCACCTCGCCGTAGAAGTCCAGCAGATAGCCCATTTCCAGATCTTTTGCCATCCTCTGACCCCCGGTTTTGTGCCTGTGCTTTCGAGAAGTGATGTAAAGTTCATCTGCTTTACGGATGAATTATAGCAGATACCCTGTCTGCTGTCAAGGGCATTCCGGGATTTTTTCCAGAAAATCCGGCAAAAATTCGCTGTTTTTGCCAAAATACCGCTTGACGCACCGGGGTCTTTTGCGTTAGGATAAGATTGTTGTATCCAAACAAATCCTCTCAGTCTTGCTGCGTTCGGCAGCTCTCCCGAAGGGCTGGCCTCTGCCAAACACCGTCTGATCAGGATGCATCCTCTTGAAAGGAGTTTTCCCGTGCCGATCTACCCCAATTTTTACCAGACGCTCAGCGCCTGCCCCATCGTGGAGCTGCGGGGCTATGCCGCCGCCTGCGGGCTGAAAGGGCGTTTGTATGCCTATCTGGACTTTGCAGGCCCCACCGGCACCGCCCGGGACGGCCTTGCCGAGGGGATGCTCGCCCTCGCCATTGAGAAAAAGAAGCTGAGCACCGGCCAGCCCATCATCGAAGCAGCCTCCGGCCCCTTTGCCGCCGCGCTGACGCTGGCGGGCCTTACTGCCGGGCATCCGGTGGTGCTGGTGATGCCGGAGGACGCCCCTGCCCTGCGGCAGGAGACCCTGCTGCGGCTGGGTGCCCAGATCCGCCACAGCCCGGCCCGCAGCGGTGTGAACGGTGCCCGCCGTCTGGCGGCACAGACCGCCGCCGCCAACGGCTGGTACTACATGGACTGGCTTGCCAACGATGACAACCCCGAATACCACCGCCGCGTCACCGGCCCGGCCATCGTGCAGAACATCGCCCGTGAGGGCAGGAGCGCCGTGGATGCCATTGTGATCGGCGTGGGCAGCGGCGGCACCGTAACGGGCGTGGGTGAGACCATCAAGGCCTGGACCAACGATGTGCGCATCGCCGCCGTGGAGCCCTACGAATCGCAGGCGCTGGGCGGCGGTCTCACCGGCCACCACGGCATCAGCGATCTGGGTTATGGCTTTGTGCCGGAAAACTTCAACGCCTATGTGGTGGACAACGTGGTAGCGGTGAACACCACCGACGCGCAGCGGGCCGCGCAAAAGGTGCTGCACACCGATGCAATCCCGGCTTCGGTGGCGTCCGGTGCTGTTCTGCAGGCGGCCGCGCAGCTCATCCATGTGGGGGCCAGCCGCTCTGCCCTTGCCATCCTGCCCGGGCGGCAGCTGATCAACACATTATAATATTACAGCAGGCCGGTCGCATCCGCTCCGTCCCGCTTTCTCTTCCCCATCTTATAAGAAAGGACCTCCCCAAATTCCAATGACGAACGATATGACAAAGGGAGCCATTACTCCGCTCCTGATCCGTTTTACCATCCCGCTGGTGCTGGGCAATCTGTTCCAGCTCACCTACAACGCCGCCGACAGCATCATCGTGGGCAAATTCGTGGGCGAGGAAGCCCTTGCTGCTGTGGGCACCTCCAACCCACTCATGACTCTGGCCATCCTGTTCATCAACGGCATGTGTCTGGGTGCCGGCATTCTGGTCAGCACTGCCTTTGGTGCAGGCGACACCCGACTGGTGGAACGTCAGGTGTCTACCACCGCCATCGCGGGCACCGTGTTCTCGCTGGCATTCTCGGCGCTGTGCGTCATTCTGGCCACGCCCCTGCTGCAGCTGATGCAGGTGCCCGCCGATATCCTGCCCATTGCGGTGAACTACCTGCGCATCGTGTTTGCGGGCCTGATCTTCACCTTTTTCTATAACTTCCTTGCCGCCACCATGCGTGCGCTGGGCGACAGCAAAAGCGCGCTGTATTTTCTGATGATCAGCTCGGTGCTGAACATCGGCGGCGACCTGTTTTTTGTGGAGGTTCTGAACTGGGGCAGCAACGGCTGCGCCCTTTCCACCGTGATCAGCGAGGCACTGTGCTGCGTGCTGTGCGTGCTGTACATCCGCTGGAAGGTGCCCATCCTGCAGTTGGGCAGGCGCTGGCTGGTATTTGACGGCAGTCTGCTGCGCAAAACAGTCAGTTATGGCTGGGCCAGCGCCATGCAGCAGGCCACCGTGCAGCTGGGCAAGATCGCGGTGCAGGCCATCGTGAACACTATGGGCGTGAGCACCATGGCCGCATTTACCGCAGCTTCCCGCATCGACGACTTTGCCTACACCCCGCAGCAGAACATCGGCCACGCCATGACCACCCTGATGGCACAGAACCGGGGCGCCGGCAAGCATGACCGCGTGAAGCAGGGCTTCCTCTGCGGCATGCGCATCGAAGGTGTTTACGGTGTGCTGATCGCCGTGGTGTGCTTCGGCGGTGCGCCCTTCATCATGAAGCTGTTCGTCACCGACCCGGAGGTCATCCATCTGGGCGTGCGTTTCCTGCGCACCGTGTCCCTGTTCTATCTGATGCCCGCCTTCACCAACGGCATTCAGGGCTTCTTCCGCGGCGTCGGCGACCTGAAGGTCACGCTGGTGTCCAGCACCATCAACATGCTGTTCCGTGCAGCCGCAGCAGCCGTGTTCGTGCTGATGTGGAAGCTGGAGATCGAAGCGCTGCCCTACAGTTATGTCGTCGGCTGGGTCGTCATGCTGGCCTACGAGCTGCCCCTGCTGGTGCGGTATCTGCGCAGCCATGAGGACGAGCTGTAAAATCATTTTCATGCTCTCCGCTCTGAGCATATTTAGCAGAAATTTTATTTTTATGGATAGAGCAATTCCCGGCAGACTGCGGTCTGCCGGGAATTGCATTTTCACGGGAGAGGTCGTTCAGACAAACGGCATCGTCATTTTTTTCAGAATGCGCGCAAAAAGCCGCCGTATCGTTTGATACGGCGGCTTTTGTTATGCGATGGATTATTTACGGCTTGCCAGCAAGTTCTCGATCTTCTTCAGCGGGTCGATGATGCTGGAAACAGACATATCGTGGTTCAGCGCCACCACGAAGTATGCAGCGTACTTGGAAACGTCCACATCCACATACCAGTCGCGGGTGAGCAGCTCAGGCATCCGGTAGGTCAGGTTGGTGCCCACAACATAGGTCAGCTTGCCCTCGGCCACAGCCTTGTCGAACTTGTCCAGACCGCTGGTGAACAGGGGGAAGGTCGCGTTGGCGATGATGCGGTCTGCACCACGCTCCTTCAGGTTGCCGGCAACCTCCAGCATGCTCTCGCCGGATGCGATGATATCGTCAGCGATGAAGACGGTCTTGCCCTCCACGCTCTCGCCCAGATACTCGTGGGCAACGATGGGGTTGCGGCCATTCACCACGCGGGTGTAATCGCGGCGCTTGTAGAACATGCCCAGATTGCAGCCCAGCACGCTGGAGAAGTACATGTTGCGGTTCATAGCACCCTCGTCCGGGCTGACCACGGTGAACTTGCTCTTATCAAAGGAGATGTCCGGGTCCTTCTTCAGCAGGCTCTTCAGCACCTGATAGGTGGGCATTGCGTTATCAAAGCTCATCAGAGGCACAGCGTTCTGCACGCGGGGGTCATGAGCATCAAAGGTGATGATGTTGCGCACACCCATGGTCTGCAGCTCCTGCAGGGCCACAGCGCAGTCCAGACTCTCGCGCACCACGCGGCGGTGCTGACGGCCGCCGTACAGGCTGGGCATAATGACCGACACACGGTGTGCCTTGCCAGCCACTGCCTGGATCAGGCGCTTCAGGTTGGCGAAGTGATCGTCCGGAGACATGTGGTTCTCGTAGTTGAACAGCTTGTAGGTCACACTGTAGTTGCCGGGATCGACCACGATGAAGATATCGTCGCCGCGCACCGACTCCTTCACCAGACCCTTGGCGTCGCCGCTCTGGAAGCGGGGGCAGTCGCAGGGGATGATAAAGGTCTCCTTATCGATGCCGGCTTCTTTGGCCCAGCGGGTCAGGTGCTTGTCGATCAGGCCGGTAAGCTCCTCCGCACCGGGGCAGGCGATGAGACGCATATCGGCCACGCTGGGCTGCTCAAAGAACGACTTCGGGGAAATTTCAATGGACATAATCACAACTCCTTATTGCTACTGTACAATCCGAATGATCGTCACACGAAAGTGCATATCTATCTTTATTTTATCACAATTTGACATTTGTGCCATATCAATTTGTTTCCGGTTTTCATTTTCTGCGCCTTGCACAGCTGTTTTTCGGTTTTTCGGCACAGTCTGTGTGTTTTTTACAAAAAGCACACTTTTCCTTTGCTTTGGTCGCAGCCGCCCCGCGCAAAAGGCGCTGCCGCACAAAAATGCGGCAGCGCCTTTTGGATGTCTGTCAGTCAGTATCGTGGGTTCATGCGTTCGTGCTCTGCTGCTCGTTCAGCAGTTTTTCCAGCTTGTACCACTTGACCAGCGACTGGGGACGGAACACATAGCCATAGGGTTTAAATTTGACCGTCTGGGTACCGTCGGAGTTGGTACGGGCAAAGTCCTTCATCAGGTCCTGCTCCACGCACCAGCGGGCGGCGGCCTGTGCGTCGGTGTCGTCCTCGTCAATGTCGGGGTACAGCTCGGTGCTCACCGGGGCCGGGCAGTCGGCGCGCTTCCACAGAGCCATTGCCAGCTCGATGCGGTTGGCGGGCACAAAGCCAAAGGTGCTCTCCAGCCACAGGCGGGTGCCCAGCAGGTAGCCCGCACCGCCCAGCAGAGCGCCGGCAACCACGGCGCCTGCGCCGCCGTCGCCGGAGCCGCCGCCGGCCGGCTCCACAGGCGGCACATCTCCCCACTGTGCGGTCAGCGTGGTGTTGGCCGTCAGCGTGATGGTGGCATCGGCATTATACTGCTTGCCGTTTCCGTCCTCCCAGCCAAGGAAATAAACACCTTCCTGCGCCGGGGCCGGGGCGGCAGCAAGCGTCACCGTTTTGTTTTCTGCCACGATCTTTTCGGTATAGTCCGCCCCTGCGGCAGCCGTGCCGCCGTTCAGTTCGTATGCCAGCTTGTAGCCGTTCTCGTCTTTTTCTTCATTATAGCCACAGTATTTACAGGTCTTGATCACATGGCGCTTATAATGGCCGTCTTCTTCAACCCACCCATTGGGATTGCTGCTGCTATACGTGATATTATATGCGTTATCCTTTTCGCCATCGGTATAGTCATGGGTCAGCATTTCGCCCTCGCGCCACACGAGTTCCCCATCAATCTTTACATTCGTAAAGTGACCGGGATGTTTGATTTGAGGAAT
Source organism: Faecalibacterium sp. 7 (assembly GCF_049562865.1). Taxonomy (NCBI): domain Bacteria; kingdom Bacillati; phylum Bacillota; class Clostridia; order Eubacteriales; family Oscillospiraceae; genus Faecalibacterium; species Faecalibacterium sp. 7. The sequence goes on from NZ_CP186911.1 coordinate 251,302, forward strand.
ATTTCTGAATCCGAACAGTTTTGAACAGGTCATCTTGTACGTAGCCGCATTAACATTATTGCTGCCCGTAATATTGATCGTGTATCTATTGCTGCTGCTCTCATTGTCCAGCACAAGTTCATCGATATAGATTGCCGGGTGGCTGGGCGAATTTTCTACAGTGCAGTTATTAAAGTTGACTGTAACGCTCTTATCCTTTTCGGTGTAGACCTTGACGCCTCTGCCCGCAGTGAATGTGCAGTTGTCAAATGTTGCCTCCTTCGAAGAGTACACCCAGATTGCGTCCTTGAATAGACTCGGTTTAAACGTTGTGTTTGTAAACTCAGCACTGTTATCTCCCCAGTAAGCAGTCCATCCTACGATTTCACACTTATCAACTACTGTTTTATTGGGCCGGATAAAGCCAAGTTTAGTATTCGGGTCCGTAGTTGTGCCGGAACGAAGCGTCATATTCTCGAAGGTAACGGTGCCTGCACCGTCAAAGCTGTAGTCACCATTATACTCTCCGGTCTTATTAGGGTCGGCTACATCTTCACCGATATGCCAAACTGTCTTATCGGTTCCCTGTCCCACAAAGGTCAGGTTCTTGCCCTTGGTCGTTCCGGTGGTCGTTCCGCCGTTCGTTCCGGTGCCGTCAACGTTGTACAGGGTATAGTTTCCCTCGCCCAGCTCGATGGTAGCATCGCTTCCGGCGGCTTTTACCGCTTCCATTACGGAGTTGTATACTGTATCCCCGATCTTTGCCTGTCCATTTTCCAAATGTATATCCTCTGCCGCAAATGCCATCATCGGAAGCATCTGAAACATCATGGCAACCGCCAACAACGCTGCTAGGATCCGGTTCTGCTTTTTCTGTTTCACTGTTTGTTCTTCCTTTCTTTTTTTATTTCACAATTCCTGTGTACGATCCGATTCCTGCCCTGTCACCTCCTCTGACGCATTTTCCCCTTTTTATTCAATTTCATATTCTACCCCCCCCCCCCCGCATATTTTGCAAGAGTTCTACGAAAAATCGTTTCTTTGCATAAAATGCGTCCGGTTTCTTTGGTGATTTAGCAGATTTTATAGCGGTGTTGGATCCTTCTGTTCTCGATGGTCAGATTTCCTTTTGCGCAAAAAAATCCCCCTGCCTTTTCAGGCAGAGGGACTTCTCTTCACTTACCTTCTATCCAGAAGGAAAACATTTTTGTGTTCCGTTTACAGGGCAGCGACCGCAGCCTTCAGGGCATCCACGCGGTCGCTGTTTTCCCACTTCACGCCCAGATCCTCGCGGCCCATGTGGCCGTACGCAGCCAGCTTGCGGTAGATGGGCTTGCGCAGGTCGAGTTCGCGGATGATGGCGGCGGGGGTCAGGTCAAACACCTTCTCCACAGCCTTCTCAATCGTTTCATCGGCAACAGTGCCGGTGCCGAAGGTATCCACCATGATGGACACGGGCTTTGCCACGCCAATGGCATACGCCACCTGCACTTCACACTGCTTGGCAAGACCTGCGGCCACGATGTTCTTTGCCACCCAGCGGGTCGCATAGGCAGCGCTGCGGTCCACCTTGCTAGGGTCCTTGCCGGAGAAGGCACCGCCGCCGTGACGGGCATAGCCGCCGTAGGTGTCCACGATGATCTTGCGGCCGGTCAGGCCGGTATCACCCTGCGGGCCGCCCACGACGAAGCGGCCGGTGGGGTTGATATAGTACTTGGTGTTCTCGTCCAGCAGCTCGGCGGGGATGGTGGTCTTGATGACCTTTTCCATCACATCGGCGCGCAGCTGTTCCATGCTGACGCTCTCGCTGTGCTGGCTGGAGATGACCACAGCATCCACACGCACGGGCTTGTTGTTCTCATCGTACTCCACAGTGACCTGACTCTTGCCGTCCGGACGCAGATAGTCCATCTCGCCGTTCTTGCGCACCTCGGTCAGGCGCTTTGCCAGCTTGTGAGCCAGACTGATGGGCATGGGCATCAGCTCCGGGGTCTCATCGCAGGCATAGCCGAACATCATGCCCTGATCGCCTGCACCGCCCACCTGATCGTTGGTGCCCAGTGCGATGTCGGGGCTCTGGCCGTCGATGTTGGAGATGACGGCACAGGTATCGGCGTCAAAGCCGAACTTTGCGCGGGTGTAGCCGATATCTGCCACCACCTCGCGGACGATCTTCTGGAAATCGACATAGCAGTTGGTGGTGATCTCGCCCATGATGTGGACAAGGCCGGTGGATGCGCAGGTCTCGCAGGCCACGCGGGCATTGGGGTCGTGGGTCAGGATCTCGTCCAGAATGGCATCCGAGATCTGATCGCAGATCTTGTCGGGATGTCCTTCGGTGACGGACTCAGAAGTAAACAGGTGTCTTGCCATTTGTTTTGCCTCCTAATTTTTTACAGCAGGGTGTGTATTTCTTGCTCCAACATTCCGTTCAAGCTTTTTTGCGCGAAAAATAAAAGCGCCCAGAGCCCGAAAGCTCTGAGCGTTGCACTCTTATCTCTCGGTTTCCCGCAGGATTTGGCACCTTACGCTCACGCGCAGGTTGTCGGGCTTCACAGGGCCTGTCCCCTCAGCCGCTCTTGATAAGTCGGTATTCAGTTGGTACGTTGAATATTCTATCATTGCTTCGTCAGATTGTCAAGAAGAGTATCACTCTTTTTATACATTCTTCCAATTTTGATGAAGCTTTTGCGGCTTTTGGGGCCCCAAAAAAGAAAAAGCACAGCCTCAGCCGTGCCTTTTCCATAAAGTTTGCTCAGTAGCCCTTTGCCTGTTCGCCGTTCAGGATCTTGACGGCACGGGAGGTGCCCAGACGGTCGGCACCCAGCGCAAGGAAGGTCTCCATATCCTCCACGGTGGAGATGCCGCCGGCAGCCTTGACCTTGCAGCGGCCATGCACGCCCTTGACCATCAGCTCCACATCGTGGAAGTTGGCACCGGCAGTGGAGAAGCCGGTGCTGGTCTTGATGTAGTCAGCGCCTGCCTCGCAGACGATATCGCACATCTTTTCCTTTTCTTCATCGGTCAGCAGGCAGGTCTCGATGATGACCTTCAGGATCTTATCGCCCACAGCCTGCTTCACGGCGCGGATATCCTCGCGCACGGCATCGTACTCCTTGTTCTTCAGGCGGCCGATGTTAATGACCATATCCACCTCGGCGGCGCCGTTCTCGATGGCAGTCTTTGCCTCAAAGGCCTTGCTGGCAGTATCCATGGCACCCAGAGGGAAGCCCACCACGCAGCACACCGGGATACGGCCTGCCATATACTCCACCGCCTGCTTCACATAGCAGGTGTTGATGCAGACGGATGCGGTATGGTTTGCAATGGCTTCATCGCACAGGGTCTGGATCTGGGGCCAGGTAGCCTCCGGCTTCAGCAGAGTATGATCGACATGGGAGAGAATTTCTTCACGATTCATCTTGTTTCCTCCGTTTTACTTGCTGGCACGGCGCACCTTTGCCATGCCGACAGCACTCAGGGCAATTGCAGTTGCAGAGACCGTTGCACCAATGATGCCCAGCACCAGACCGGAAACCAGAAATGCAAAACCTTTCAGACCACGCTTCATAAAACCGTACCTCCTAAAGTGTTGATGATTTGTAAAACCCTCTCCGTCATCTCGCATACGCTCGATGCCAGCTCCCCCGAATGGGGGAGCTTTATGCTCGCAGGAGAAGTTTTTCTTCTCCTGCAAAAAAGCTCGCCCTTCGAGGAAAGACTTCCCCCGTCCGGGGGAAGATGCCGCGCAGACGGCAAAAAGGGGAATCTGTCGCCGTCAGGCGACTGAGAGGGTTCTGCTTACTTTTTCTTAAAAATGATCAGCTTGCTGAACACATAGTTCAGCACGATCACCAGTACATTGGAAAACACCTTCACGGCAAGGCCCCACAGTGCCTGCGCATTGTAGCGGCTGGTAACGAAGATCGCCGTGGGGCCGTCTGCACCGCCGATGACGGCAATGGCGGCAGAGCCATCCGTGACCCCCGCCGGTGTGCCCGCATAGGATGCTGCCATCTGGATGGCCGTATCCGGGCCAAACCAGTGGGACACCACGCTCAGTGCCCCCTGCATTAAGTTGTCCATCAGCGCTGCACCCTGCGCAGCCAGCAGATTGCCCAGCACCAGCATGATCGCTGTGTCCAGCAGCATCGTACCCAGACGGCAGGTGACAAAGGTACCAAACTCTTTTGCCATGGCTTTGCCGGCAGTCTTGCTGCGGAACACAAAGGCGCGGTTGGTGGCGTAGGCGAACAGGATGCACAGGATGTTATCCAGCACATTGCCCCAGCTGTTGGCGGCAGTGTAGCCGAACAGCTTATTGAACAGTGCATACAGCACAATGTTCAGCAGGGTGCACAGCACGCCGAAAACCAGATAGCTCAGCACTTCCCAGTGCTTCTTGAAAAAATTTATCATAGTTCGTCAAACCCTCTCCGTCCGCTCGCGCTGCTCGCGTCCACCTCTCCCGAAGGGCGAGGTTTTATTGCGGGCGCGGCGAGCCTGCCCTCTTTTGCCAAAAGCTCTCCCCTTCGGGGGAGCTGTCACCGCAGGTGACTGAGAGGGTTCTCTCCTTAACAAAAACAGCCCCGCCGCCGTTTTCCCGGCAACGGGGCTGTTGATCGCATTGTGTCAGAAGCTTTTCTTCCGAACGAGGGGCTGATTACTCAGCGTCGTTCAGCAGAGCCTTCATGGACAGGCTGATGCGCTTCTTGTCGAAGTCAACATCCAGCAGCTTCACATCGACCATATCGCCGACCTTCAGTACGTCGGAGACCTTCTCAACGCGGTCATTGCTGATCTCGCTGATGTGGACCAGACCGTCGATACCCGGCAGGATACGGACGAATGCACCGAACTTGGTCAGGGACACGACCGGAGCATGGAAGGTGCTACCGATGGGGTAGTTGTTCTTCAGCTGCTCCCAGGGGTTGTCCTCAGCCTTCTTGTAGCCCAGAGAGACCTTGTGGTTCTCGGTGTCGATGTCCTTCACATACACCTCGATGGTGTCGCCAACGGAGACGACCTCAGAGGGATGCTTGATGCGGTTCCAGCTCAGCTCGCTGATGTGGCACAGGCCGTCCACACCGCCGATATCGACGAATGCACCGTAAGAAGTCAGGCTCTTGACAACGCCGGTGTAGGTCTTGCCCACCTCAACGTTTGCCCAGAACTCTTCACGCTTTGCCTTGTTCTGCTCAGCGGTCACCTTATTGATGCTGCCGACGATCTTACGGCCGGAGCACTCGGTGACAACCAGCTGAACGTGCTGGCCAACCAGAGCGGTGTAGTCCTCATCACGGCGCATAGTAGCCTGAGAACGGGGAACGAACACCTTGACGCCCTTGACGTTGACCACAACGCCGCCCTTGTTGAACTCGGTGACGTCGCCCTCGACGACCTCGCCGGACTCAGCGGCCTTAGCGATCTCTTCCATGCCCTTGCGAGATGCGAGCTTCTTGCGGGAGAGCTGGATGACGCCATCCTGATCCATAACCTTCTCGACGATGAGGTCCAGCTCATCGCCAACCTTCACCAGGTCTTCGACCTTGGCGGAGGAATCATCGGTCAGCTCGCTCAGCTTGACAAAGCCGGTCTGCTTCGCTCCGATATCCACCTGGATCTCGTTGGCAGAGATGCTGGTCACGATTCCTTTCACAATACTGCCTGCATGAACACGCTTTTCCTCGGATGCATTCAGCATCTCCTCAAAGCTCATGCTGTCATTGATTTCTGCGCTCATACTGTTAAGTACCTCCTCAATAATAGACGATGGCGTTGAAGCCCCGGCTGTCACGCCCGCCACTTTAACATCTGCAAACCATTCCGGCCGAAGTTCGCTCGCTGTCTCGACCGTTACGGCACGCGTGTGTTTTGCGGCGACCTGTACCAGCTTTTGGGTATTGGAAGAATGATGACCGCCAATGACAACAATGATATCGCATTTTTGGCTGAGGTCTTCCGCTTCCTGTTGCCTCGCCCACGTCGCATTACATATTGTATCAAAAATCCGGGCGTTTGTATAGGCTTTTTTGAGAAACTCCGAACTTTCTTGCCATTTTGTAACCTGAAATGTGGTCTGTGCAACTGCAAACAGGGGTTTTTGCGGGTCAGAGGGGCCTTTCCACGCCTTCAATTCGGCCAGATCGGCAAAAACGAACACCTCTCCGCGGGTGTGACCCACGATCCCCTGCACCTCCGGGTGGGTCTTATCGCCCGCCACCAGCAGCACTGCCCCGGCTTTTTCGGCCTCGGCGGCGATGCGCTGGATCTTCTGCACAAAGGGGCAGGTGGCGTCATGGTAGCGGATGCCGCGGGCCGTCAGCTCGTCATAAACGCTGCGGGGCACGCCGTGGCTGCGGATGACTACCTCGTACCCGGCAGGCACATCCTGCACGGTATCCACCACCTGTGCGCCCTTGCGCTGCATATCCTCCACCGCCTGCGGGTTGTGGATCAGCGGGCCCAGCGTAGCGACCCTGTGCCCCTCTGCCAGAAGTCCATAGGTCAGCTCCACGGCGCGGTTGACGCCAAAGCAGAACCCTGCCGTTTTGGCAACTCGGATCTCCATCTTTTACGCTCCCATCTTTTCCCACGCATCCAGCAAAGCCTGTTTGTTGGCACGCAGCTTTTTGGTATCCCGCCGGCCTTCCATAGCAAACTGGGCGGCAGGCATGGGCTCGCCGTAGATCACCCGCACTCTGCAGAACAGATGCATTTTTCCGTCCGGCGTATCGTACAGGATGCGGCAGGGCACCACATCCACCCCGGCTCCCGCCGCAATGACGAACAGGCCGCTCTTGGGCGGCAGAAGCTTTCCTTCCTTTTCGCGGGTGCCCTCCGGGAAGATGAGCAGGGTCTTGCCGTTTTTGCAGGCCTCAACGGTCTGCTCAATGGCAGCCATCTCATCCTTTGTGCCGCGCACGCACACCGCGCCGCAGCACCGGAAGAACCATGTCAGGAAGCCGTTGATCTCGAACAGCTCCTTCTTGGCAAATACGACCATCCGCCTGCTCCACCGGGTGACCACGATAAACACCGGGTCGATGGCGGAAACATGGGTCGGCGCAAGGATGCAGCCTTTGGTCTGCACCTTTTTCAGGTTCTCGCGGCCCTCTACGCGGATACGGAAACCGATGTGCCACAGGATCCATGCAAAGGGTACCAAGATGTAATATAATATCATAGTGTCGTTTTATTCCTTAAATTTATACGATTCTCGATTTCGCGAGCGGGCCGAAACCGGACAATGCAGCAATTTTTGAAAATGTCGTTTTTCGATACAGCTTTTCTGGTGAAAGCGTGTTCTGGAAACGACCGCAGTCGTTTCCAGAGCACAAGAAATAAAATAAGCTTCCGATCAATATGCCCAGAGCGAAGCGGAGGGCATTTTAAATCGTTCAGCCTGCCCTCTCCGCAATGATCTTCTTCATGGCGGCAAGGCTCTGCTCGAAGTCCAGCTCCGAGGTATCCAGCAGCACGGCATCCTCCGCCTGCTTCAGGGGTGCGGCGGCACGGTGGGTGTCCTGATAGTCCCGCTGCTTCACATCGGCCAACACCTCTTCATAGGGAGTATCGATGCCCTTGGCCTGATACTCCTTCCAGCGCCGGGTAGCGCGGGCCTCCGGCGTGGCGGTGAGGAAGATCTTCACCGTGGCATCCGGCAGCACTACCGTGCCGATGTCGCGGCCGTCCATCAGCACATCCTGCTTTTTGGCCATATCCCGCTGCAGTTCCAGCAGAAAGGCGCGCACAGCCGGGTTTGCGCCCACGGCAGAAGCAGCCATGCCTGCAGCCTCGGTGCGGATGGCGGTGCTGACGTCCTCTTCCTTTAAATAAATGTGCTGCTCCCCCTCAATGGAGGCCAGCCGCAGCTTGATCTGGGGCAGCAGTGTGTTGACCGCTGCGTTGTCCTTGGGGTCCTTGCCCGCACGCAGGGCATACAGGCCGATAGCGCGGTACATGGCACCGGTATCCACATAAATATAGCCCATTTCAGCCGCCAGACGGCGTGCCAGCGTAGATTTGCCTGCACCTGCAGGCCCGTCGATTGCAACAGATACCATTTTATATCTTCTCCTTTTTAAGCGGAAAATTATTTTAAATATTTACAAATCTGGAAAATCTGCGGATTTTCCAGATTTGATTTTTCACAAGCGGGGCCGCAGCGGCCAACTGCATTGTTGCTCGTTCCCTTCGGGAACAGTTGCGCAGTGGTCTGTGAGACTATCCCGGCAACAACCCTTTTTGTGAAAACGTATTTTGAAAACGACCGCAGTCGTTTTCAAAATACAAATCAAAAAATCTATTCCTATAAATATGCCCAGAGCAGCGCGGAGGGCATTTAAAATTGTTTTATCTATAATTACAGATTATTTGCAAAGCTCTGTGCGGTGCAGAAGGCGATCTGCAGATTGTAGCCGCCGGTATAAGCATCCACATCCAGCACCTCGCCCGCAAAATACAGGCCCAGTGCCTTTTTGCTCTGCATGGTTTTGGGGTCCACCTCCCGCACCGACACGCCGCCGCTGGTGATCACGGCATGGGCAAGGTCGCCCCGGGCATCAATGGACACCCGCCAGTGCTTCATCAGCTGCACCAGCTCCCGCTTCTGTTCCCGGGTGATCTGGTTGGCCCTTGTGGCCGGGTCGATGCCCCAGCGTGCCACCATCACCGGCTGCATGCTGGAGGGCAAAAGCTTGACCAGCGCCCCCTGCGCCGCGTGGTTTGCCAGCAGGGCAAAGTCCCGGGTGATGCGGTCGTACAGCTGCTCCTCGCTGAGGGCCGGCTTGAGGTCGATCTCCGCATGATACCGGTGTTTTTTCATGTCCCCCAGATGGCTGGATGCGCTCAGGGTCAGCGGGCCGCTGATGCCAAAGTGGGTGAACAGCATCTCGCCCTGCTCGTCAAAGATAGCCTTGTCGTCCTCGAACAGGGTCAGGGTGACGTTTTTCAGGGCCAGACCCATCATTTTTTTGCAGTCGGCGTCATGGCTCACAAGGCTGACCAGACTGGGCACCGGCTCCACAAGGGTGTGCCCGGCCTGCTGCGCCAGCCTGTAGCCATCGCCGGTGGATCCGGTGGTGGGGTAGCTCACGCCGCCGGTGGCCACCAGCACCGCGTCTGCCCGGTACTCCCTGCCAGAGGTGCCCCGCACGCCGATGCACCGCAAGGCCGGGCCTGCCTTTTTCTTTTTGGGGTGGCGCGGGTTTTCCGGTGCAGCGGGAGCTGCTTCCGGCTCCGGCACCACCTCTTCCAGCAGCAGCTTTTTTGCGCCGTCATGGACGATGTCGGCGTCCTGCGCGTAGCGCAGAAGGGCCTGCCGATCTCCTCTGCCTTGTCGGATACCGGGAACACCCGGCGTCCGCGCTCCACCTTCAGCTCCACGCCCAGACCCTCGAACAGTTCCATGGTCTTTGCGGGCGGGAAAGCCCCCAGCGACGAATACAAAAAGCGCGGGTTGGTGCGCACATGGCGCAGAAACTCCTCTGCCGGGCAGTCGTTGGTCACATTGCAGCGGCCCTTGCCGGTGACAAGGATCTTCTGGCCGGGCTTGTCCATGTGTTCCAGCACCGTCACCTGATGCCCCTGACGCACAGCGGCACCCGCTGCCATCAGGCCCGCCGCGCCTGCACCTACGATCAACACCTTCGCCATCTGTTTTCCTCCAAATTCCCCTATTGTATCAAGTATATCATACCAGAACCGGCACGCAAAAGCAATGTTCTGCCGTATTTCTACCAATTACAATAGCTGGGCAAGGATGCTGTTCTGCACGATGAGACCCGCCGGGGTCAGGGCAAGGGTGTGGCCGTCAAAGCTTGCATAGCCTGCCCGGACGCAGTTTTGCACAAAGGCCAGCTGTGCGGTGGAAAATTCTTTCCCGTAAAGTTTTTTGTATGCATCCAGCGAAAGGCCTTTGCGCAGACGCAGCTGTAAAATAAGGTAGTCCTCTGCGCCGCAGCTGCCGTCCATCACCGGGGCAGCGGCATCGTTCAGGAACGCAGCGGTATCCGGCGGATAATAGAACCGCCTGCCGCCCATGCAGGAGTGCGCTGCCGGGCCAAGGCCCAGATAGTCGCCGCAGTCCCAGTAGATGAGGTTGTGCCGCCCCTCATAGCCGGGCTTTGCAAAGTTGGAGATCTCATACTGCCGGTAGCCGTGGTGTTCCAGCTGTTCCACCGCGTAGAGGTAAAAATCAGCCGCCTCGTCGCCGGTAGGCAGACCCTCGGGCGGGTGCTTTCCAAAGGCCGAATCCGGCTCGATCTTCAGCAGATACGCGGAAATGTGGGTGGCTCCGCCGTCCTCGATCAGTTCCAGCGTTTCGTCAAACTCAGCTTCGGTGTAGTGGGGCAGTGCCAACATGATGTCGCCGCTGATGTTCGCAAAGCCTGCCCGCCGGGCGGCGGCAAAGGCAGCCCGCGCCTGCTTTGCCGTGTGCGGCCTGCCCAGTGTGCGCAGCTGGGTGTCCCGGGCAGACTGCACCCCGAAGGAGATGCGGTTCACTCCCGCCTCCCGGAAGCCCGCAAGGCTCTGTTCGGTCACCGTCTCCGGGTTTGCTTCCAGCGTGATCTCTGCCCCGGGCAGGGGCCGGGCCGCATCGATGAGCCGCTTTGCCTGCTCCAGGCGCAGCAGACTGGGGGTGCCGCCGCCAAAATAAAGGGTGTCCGGCTGCAGGGGCCTCTCCGGTGCAAAGCGGTCAAGCTCCCGCACAAGAGCCTCCACATAGGCATCCGGTACGTCGCGCTCACCGGGGTGAGAATAGAAATCACAGTACCTGCATTTGGAAAAACAGTAGGGTATGTGTAAATAAAGTCCAAGGGACATACAATATCACAGCCTTTTTCATGAAACGTTCATTTCTATGCAGTATACTATATTCCGTAGACCGGAGCAAGAAAAAAGTATTCCGGCAGAAAGAGACTGGAGGAGTCCCTATGGATTACAATTACAATGGTTACGATCGGGGCTATACAGAGCCTGCTATGACCTCGGCTGACTATATGAACCGCACCTACCGCTGGATGGCGGTGGGCCTGCTCATCACCTTTGCAGCCGCCTTTGTCACAGCTGCCACCCCGTTGCTGTACGTGGTCAATTCGCTGTATCTGGTGTTCACCATCGCCGAGCTGGTTCTGGTATACGTGCTGAGCTCCCGGGTGCAGAGCATGTCGGTGGGCGGCGCAAGAGCCACTTTCTTTGCCTATGCACTGCTCAACGGCATGGTGCTGAGCTATTATTTCCTGGTGTTCGATCTGGGCACTCTGGTGCTGGCCTTCCTTGCCACCTCGCTGTACTTCGGCCTGATGGCCGTCTACGGCACCACCACCCACCGGGATCTGTCCGGCTGGGGCCCCAAGCTGATGATGGGTCTGTTCGCGCTCATCATCACCGGCTTTGTGGGCATGCTGTTCGGCATGAGCTTCCTTACCACGGTGCTGTACAGCGCTGTCGGTCTGGTAGTGTTCATGCTGCTGACCGCCTACGACACCCAGAAGCTGAGCCAGATGTTCTCCTATTACGCCTATGACGGCGAGCTGGCCGAGAAGGCTTCCATCTACGGCGCACTGACCCTGTATCTGGACTTCATCAACATCTTCCTGTATGTTGTGCGTCTGCTGGGCATGAACAGCCGCCGCCGCAACTGATTTTTGATCTGCAAAGGCTCTCCCGAAAAGGGAGGGCCTTTTTGTTTGGTAATATCATTTAGAATATCCTCCGCTTCGCTCCGGGTATCAACACAGAAGGCCACAGAGGGAAGATGCATTTTCCGGCTGCGGCCCTTCCCGTGAAAGTACAGCCCAGCCAGACCCGCAGGTCTGGCTGGGCTGCTATATTACAAAATATCATTTCCTCTAAATATGCCCAGGGCAACGCGAAGGGCATTTAAATAAAAGAATGCATAAAACCTGCCCTGCTGTCCAACACTAAGCCCAGAAGCAATGCGTACACAATGCAGCAGATGGGAGTAACGACAATGGAGCAGATCAAAAAGTTTTTGCGCAGCAGGGGCTTTGCACTGGCACTGCTGGCCTGTCTCGTCGCAGCCGCAGCGGCGGGAGTGTGGGCAGTGCGCACCGTGCGGGATGAACTGAAAAAGAGCTACGACGACCTGACGACCCCGCAGGAAGAACCTGCCCCGGAGCCGCAGCTCACCCTTGACCCACAGGAGGACGATGTATGGCAGCAGCCCGTGACCGACGCCGCAGAATCTGCGGCAAACGTACCCAAGCCCGAACCGCCCGCACCCTCTGCGTCCTCTTCTGGGGCGCGGTCTGGCTCTGGTTCGGTGCACGAACCCTCCGCACTGCAGGGCGCATCCTCGCCTGCCAGCAGTTCAGCTGCGCCTGCCTCCACGCAGCCCGTCTCGGGCAGGGTCTTGAACGCCTACAGCGGCGATGAGCTGGTGTACAGCAGCACCCTTGGCGACTGGCGCACCCACAACGGCGTGGACTACGCCTGCGCACAGGACGCACAGGTGTGCGCCCCTGCCGCCGGCAAAGTGACCGCCGTGGACACCGATGGCCGCTGGGGCAGTGTGGTGTGCATCGAGGACAGTGCCGGGCGCATCTGGCGGGTATGCGGCACCGCTGACCCTGCCGTGCACACCGGCGACGAGGTGAGCGTGGGGCAGGCTCTGGGCCGCGCAGGCAGCATCCCCAACGAATGCGCCGAGGAGACGCACATCCATCTGGAAGTGATGCAGGGCGACACCTACCTCGACCCGGCAAAGCTGCTAGGCTGACCTTTTTGCATCCTCTGCGTATTTTTCTGCAAAACATTCTCAAATAGTAAAGGGCCGCTGCACATCATCCGGTGCAGCAGCCCTTTTTATTTAAAGCCTTTTACAGCGCTTCCAACTCGATCACCGGCCAGCCCAGCAGCCGGATGGCCTCCCGGTCGTGGGTGGCAAGCAGCACCGGCTCCGTCCCGCAGCGGGTGCGCAGCAGCGCCGCAGCGGCGGCAAGGGTGTCCGGGTCCATGCCGGTGAAGGGTTCGTCCAGCAGCAGGGTGTCACTGGGTGCCCACAGGGCCCGCAGCAGGGCGGTGCGCCGCTTCTGCCCGCCGGAAAGCCGTGCTGCAGGCAGAGTCAGCGCCGCAGCATCCATGCCAAGCTGTTGAAAATCCGATTTAATTTGCTCTTTGTATTGTTTTTCACTGCCGGGCAGCACCAGCGTCACGTTCTGGAGCGCCGTCAGCTGCGGGCAGAGCCTGTCCTCCTGAAACACTGCCGCGGCCCGGCCCACGCCCCGCACCCGGCCTGCAGTGGGCGTGTCCAGCCCCATGAGGATGCGCAGCAGGGTGGTCTTGCCCCAGCCGCTGGGGGCCCACAGCACCGCCGGGCCGTCCACCGTGAGGCAGAGACCCCGGAAGAGCGTTTTCTCCCCGAACTGTTTTGTCAGATGCTCGATGGTCAGCATTGCGGCACCTCCCCGGTCACAGCGCGGGTCACGCGGTCCAGAAGCAGCAGAAACAGCTTTTCAAACCCGGCGCTGAGCAGGATGATCACAAACGTCCATGCGAACAGCTCCCCGGTGGAAAGGGTGATCTTGGCCCGGTAGAGTGCATCGCCGATGCTGCCATTGGGCAGACCGATCACCTCAGCGGCTACGCCGCTCTTCCAGCAGATGCCAAGGGCCACGCTGCACCCCTGCCGGAAAGCCGGCAGCACCGCAGGCAGCCACACAGCCCGCAGACGGCGGGCAAACGGCAGGCGGAACACTTTTGCCATTTCCAGCAGCTGAGGGTCTGCGCTCCGGATGCCGGTGCGCACCGCGCCGTACAGCACCGGCAGCACCATCAGAAAGCTGATGAGCACCGAAAGCGATGCTCCCCGCACCCACACCAGCGCCAGAATGATGAAGCTTGCCACCGGCGTGGCCTTGACCAGCTGCAGCACCGGTGCCAGCAGCACCTCTGCCGCGTGCCACGCCTGCGCCGCCGCAGCCAGAAACACGCTGACTACCACGCCCAGCCCGAAGCCCAGCAGGATGCGTCCGGAGCTGAAGCCCACCCGCTGCCAGAACTCTGCCTGCGGCAGAAGCTGCAAAAGGGTGCGCAGCGCCTGCACCGGCGAGACCAGAAACACCTCCTGTCCCACGGCCATGGCAGCGCACTGCCACACCGCCAGCCAGAAGGCTGCAGCAGCCAGCCGCTCAAAAAGTTGTTTGTGTTGGTTCATGGTTCTTTCCTGCTCCTGACAGTCTGAAATGGCCTCCGCTCTGCGGATCGTATAAGTATCATACCACATCTTTTTCCAAACGCCAATGACCGGTGCACCGCAATGCATCCAACATTGTCATGCCAGACGTTACATTTCTTCACGTTTTTAGTTCTTGACATGAAATGTATAAAACGATAAACTGAATTGTATCAATTCCTGTCATCCTTGATGCAGGAAAGAAACGAGGTGTCTGTCCTATGCAGAAGCTCTCCGGAAAAAGCCTGCTTTTGGTCAGTTTTACGCTATTTTCCATGTTTTTCGGAGCCGGGAACCTGATTTTCCCGCCGCATCTGGGCGCACAGGCCGGTACCAGTCTCTGGCCTGCCTTTGCGGGCCTTGCCGTCAGCGCCGTCGGCCTGCCCATCGCAGGAGTCACGGCGGTGGCCCGGGCGGGCGGTCTGGACAGGCTTGCCGGCCGTGTCCATCCGGTGTTCGCCACGGTGTTCACCATTCTGGTGTATCTTTCCATCGGGCCCTGCCTTGCCATCCCCCGCACCGCCAGCACCTCCTTCCAGATGCTGGTGCCGCTGATAGGCGGCGGTGCCGGGCTGCAGCTGGCCTATTCGGTGGTGTTTTTTGCAGCGGCCTTTCTGGTGGCACTGCGGCCGGAAAAGCTCACCAACTGGCTGGGCCGCATCCTCTGCCCCAGCCTGATTTTGCTCATCGTGGTACTGTTTGCCGGGTGTCTGGCCCACCCGCTGGCCGCGTACTACGGCGCACCCAGTGCAGAATACGCCGCGCTGCCCACCGTGCAGGGCATCCTGTACGGCTACCAGACCATGGACACTCTGGCCGGGCTGAACTTTGGCGCGGTCATCGCGCTGAACATCCGGGCCCGGGGCGTCACAGAGAGCCGCGCCGTGGAGAGCGGCACCATCCGGGCCGGACTTCTGGCGGGCGGGCTGCTGCTGGCCGTTTATGCCATGCTGAGCCATGCCGGTGCCCAGACCGGGGCGGTATACCCGGGCCTTGCCACCGGTGCCGAGGTGCTCACCGCTCTGGCACAGCAGCTGTTCGGCCGGGCGGGCCTTGTGCTCATTGCGGCCATCTTTGTCATTGCCTGCTTCAACACCTGCGTGGGCCTTATCGCCTGCGTGGGACAGTATTTCCACCAGCTGCTGCCCCGCATCCCCTACCCTGCCCTTGCCGCCTTTTTTGCTGCGGCCAGTATGCTGGTGTCCAACCTTGGCCTTGCCGCCATCATCCGGCTGTCCACCCCGGTGCTCAACGCCATCTACCCCGCCGCCATCGTGCTGATCCTGCTCTCCTTCCTGCCGGGCCTTGAGCAGCGCCGGGCCGTGTACCCGCTGTGCGTGGGCCTGACCGCCCTGCAGAGCATCGCGGCTGCCCTGCCGCTGGGGGCCCTGTCTGCCGCTGCCAATGCTCTGCCGCTTGGCAGCATTGGCTTTGGCTGGGTGCTGCCCGCACTGGCCGGGCTTGCAGGCGGGCTGCTCCTCAGCCGTTTTTCCCATTGAGCCCTGCCGCCCACATCCTGAATACAGACCAAAAGGGGCTGATGCACATCTTCCGGTGCACCAGCCCCTTTGCCGTTACTGCAGCTTTTTGCGTTTTTCGTAGTCGTTCAGGGCGTCCAATGCCTCATGCGCCATGGGCACCAGTGCCAGCATATTGAAAATGGTCATCAGGCCGATGCCCACGTCGCCCAGATCCCACACCACCGTGTAGGCCTGCATTCCGCCGATCACCAGCATGACCAGCGCGATCAGCTTATATGCGGTCTGGCTCCACCAGTTGTCGCCGCACAGGTAGGCCACATTGCCCCGGGCGTAGTACAGAACGCCCAGAAAGGTGGAAAAGCTGAACAGCGCCAGCGTGACCGCAATGAACACGATGCCAAAGCTGCCCAGATGGTACTGCATCGCCTTCTGCAGAAGGTCCATGCCCGCCATCCCGGCGGTAAGCTCCTGCGGCACCAGCAGCATCAGGAACGCCGTGCAGCTGCAGATCACCACCGTATCGATCAGCACGCCCAGCGCCTGCACAAAGCCCATCTTGACCGGGTCGTCGCACTCTGCGGCGGCAGCCGCACAGGGGGCCGAGCCGCTGCCCGCCTCGTTAGAAAACAGGCCGCGCTTGACGCCGTTCATCAGCACGGCACCAAAGCCGCCCGCCACGGCCTGCCGCAGGCCAAAAGCCTCGGTAAAGATGCGTCCGAGCACCGCCGGGAGCTTGGGCAGGTTGAACAGCACGATGCCCACGGTAATGACAAAATAGCACACCGCCATGATGGGCACCATCACGTCCAGACTTTTCACGGTGGCGTTCCGGCGCAGCACGATGACCGCTGCAATAGCCGTGAGCACCAGCGTTGTAGCCAGCGGCGGGATGTGGAAGGCATTTTCAAAGGCAGAGCTCACCGAGTTGGAGATGACCTGACTGATGCCGCACCAGCAGATGAGGCCGGACGCCGCGAACAGGGCCGCTGTTACAGACCGCTTGAGCTTTTTGCCGCGCTTGCGCTCAGCCAGCACATGCAGATAATAGGCAGGGCCGCCGCGCCAGCCGCCATACAGCGGGTCGGGCTGGCGGTATTTCTGGGCAAGGGTGGACTCGATAAAGGAGGTGGACGCGCCCAGCAGGGCCGTGACCCACATCCAGAACACAGCGCCCGCACCGCCTGCGGAAACAGCGGCCACCACGCCCACCAGATTGCCCATGCCTACGCGGGTAGCGGTGGAAATGATCAGGGTCTGGAAGGAGGAAAGGCCGTCCCTGCCCTGCTTTTTTTCACACACGGCAGCGATCATATCCCGGAACAGCCGCACCGGCAGAAGACGGGTGCGGCTGGTGAACCAGATGCCCGCCGCAAGCAGCAGCACCACCATGAACGAAATTCCGATGCCGCCGCCCAGCGGAAGGATGAACAGATCGCCCCACAAAAGGCGATAGACGGATTCGATAAGATTTACCAGCAAGGCAGATTCCTCCTGTAGATCAATGAAATGAAAACGATAACTTCATTATAGTACAGTACAGAAGAATTGTAAAATCTAAAATATTGATAGAAATAATCGATGGAACAGGATAACTTGACAAATCACATAGCTTCGATTATACTACAAACAGAAGGGGCGCTGACTGCAAAGGTCAGCTTTCCATCCCGTTAGTCAAAAAGATTGACCGCTCGAGTTGGGGAACTGTGAGGCGGTCAATCTTTTTTGTTATCATCGCTTTTCATCTGGGAAAACTTTGCCATAACCTCAACGGTCAGACGGATCACATCCACGATCAAGCTCAACAACGCGAGAATGAACGTGAGCAACGCGAGAGTCTCCAGCAGATTCATTCGATATCCCTCCCTTCGCCTTCAAGGCTCCGGGCAGGGTACTTTCAAAAAAAGTTTCCTCCCGGACCTCTGCTTGTTCTATGTAGAAATAGAAAAACCAGCGATACGGGATAGAAAGCATGACCACCAATTTTGCAATCAGCGCCTTATTGTTATTTTAACACAATCTTTTTGGAATTACAACACAAAAGCCGCCCGGCGGTCATACCGGGCGGCGGAGGAAGATGCGCGCTGCAGCGCGCAAAAGAGAAGATTTTTACAGAATATCGATGTACTCACCGGCCAGCGCCTTGTTCATGCTGCGCACGGCGCAGAACTTGCCGCACATGCTGCAGGTGTCGCTGTGGTCGTCCTCGGGCAGGCGGGCGTCGCGGATGGCCTTGGCGGTCTCCGGGTCCAGTGCGCAGGCGAACTGTGCATCCCAGTCCAGCACGCGGCGGGCATCGCCCATCTTGTCGTCGATATCCCGGGCGTGGGGGATGCCCTTGGCGATATCGGCGGCGTGGGCAGCGATCTTGGAGGCCACGATGCCCTGCTTCACATCGTCCACGTTGGGCAGAGCCAGATGCTCGGCGGGGGTCACATAGCACAGGAAGGCTGCACCGCTGGCGGCTGCCACGGCGCCGCCGATGGCAGCGGTGATGTGGTCGTAGCCGGGGGCGATATCGGTGACCAGGGGTCCCAGCACATAGAAGGGTGCGCCCATGCAGATGCTCTTCTGCACCTCCATGTTGGCCGCCACCTGATTCAGGGGCACATGGCCGGGGCCTTCCACCATCACCTGCACGTTGTGTGCCCATGCGCGCTTGGTCAGTTCACCCAGACGCACCAGCTCCTCGATCTGGCACACGTCGGTGGCGTCAGCCAGACAGCCGGGACGGCAGGCATCACCCAGCGAGATGGTCACATCGTGCTCGGCGCAGATCTCGCAGATCTCGTCAAAGTGCTCGTAGAAGGGGTTCTCGTTGCCGGTCATGCTCATCCATGCAAACACCAGAGAGCCGCCGCGGCTGACAATGTTCATCTTGCGCTTGTGCTTGCGGATCTGCTCGATGGTCTTGCGGGTGATGCCGCAGTGCAGGGTGACAAAGTCCACGCCGTCCTCTGCGTGCAGACGCACCACATCGATGAAATCCTGTGCAGTCAGCTCTGCCAGATCGCGCTGGTAGTGGATGACCGAATCGTACACCGGCACGGTGCCGATCATCACCGGGCACTCGTGGGTCAGCTTCTGGCGGAAGGGCTGGGTATTGCCGTGGCTGGACAGGTCCATGATGGCTTCGGCGCCCATGTTGACGGCGCTCATCACCTTCTGCATTTCCACATTGTAATCCTTGCAGTCGCGGGAAACGCCGAGGTTCACGTTGATCTTGGTGCGCAGCATGGAGCCGACGCCCTCGGGGTTCAGGCACTCGTGGTGCTTGTTGGCGGGGATGGCAACCTTGCCCTCAGCGACCCACTGGCGGATCTCCTCGGTGGTGCGGTATTCCTTTTTTGCCACGATCTCCATCTGCGGCGTGATGATGCCCTTGCGGGCAGCATCCATCTGGGTGGTATAAGTCTGCATACGCTCTGTTCCTCCAAATGACAGTTTATCTCTGAACAGCAGGGTGCTGGTCATACAAGGTTAGGGAAAGGCAGCCGTCATTCAGAAAAAGCAGAACGTTCTGGATGCCGGCACCTGCGCAAAATACGTTTTTCATGTTGGTTTTCTCCATGAATTTTATAACGCGGCCCAAGGTGGTGCCCCCGGTTTGCCGCGGGATCGGTCAGATGATCTGCTCAGAAAGCGCCTTCAGCTCCCGGCACTCGGTCTCAATGTCATCTGCTGCAAAAATGGCGCTCACAAGGGCCACACCGTCCACGCCGGTGCCCTTGAGCTGCAGGATGTTCTCCTTGTGGATGCCGCCGATAGCCACCACCGGGATGTCCACGGCGTCACAGATGGCCTTCAGGGTCTCGTGGGGCAGAACGTCCACATCGGTCTTGGTATGGGTGGCAAAAGCCGCACCCACACCAAGGCAGTCTGCGCCGTGCTTCACAGCTTCCTGCGCTTCCTCCACGCTGTGGACGGAAACGCCGATTGATCATTCCCTCGCCCACACGGGCGCGCACCTGCGCTGCGGCCATATCCTCCTGCCCCACGTGCACACCCTCGGCGTGGCAGCGGATGGCAATGTCCACGTTGTCGTTCACAAAGAACGGCACACCGTAGCGCTGGCACAGAGCATGGATCTCCACAGCCTCTTTCAGAAAAGCTTCGTCGTCCAGCTCTTTTTCACGCAGCTGCACACAGGTGACACCGCCCTTCAGGGCGCTTTCCACCTGCTCATAGAGGGACTGTTTTCCCACCCATGCGCGGTCGGTGACGGCATACAGAAGCATGTTCTGCTTATCGCACTTCATAGTTTGCTCCTTCTTCCAGCTGTTCCGGGGTCATATTGTAAATAGCATCGATGATGTAGCTGCGGTAGGTGGCGTTGCCGTCCTGCGGGGTGAGCCGCTTGTGGGCGATCTCGCCCGCAAGGCCCATAGCGCACACTGCGGCTGCAGCAGCTTCCAGCGGATGGCCGGGGTTGGCGGTAACGAAAGCCGCCGTGAGGGCCGAGAGCTGGCATCCGGTGCCGGTGATGCTGCTCATCATGGGATTGCCGTTGCGGATGACATAGGCTTTTTGCGCATCGGCCACGATGTCGATGGCACCGGTGATGGCAATGACGGCACCGGTCTGAGCCGCAAACTTTTTGGCAAAGGCCACGGCAGAATCCAGATTTTCCTCAGTGACTTTATCAGCCACATCGGCATCCACGCCCTTGGTGGTGCCCGCGCCGGAGGCCAGCGTTTTGATCTCCGAGATATTGCCGCGGATCACCGCGAACTTCACGTCCCGGAGCAGGCGGTAGGCCGTATCGGTGCGCAGGCGGGATGCACCCGCACCCACCGGGTCCAGTACCACAGGATGGCCCAGCGCGTTAGCCTTTTTGCCCGCCAGCAGCATGCTGGTGATGGTGCGGCTGTTCAGGGTGCCGATGTTGATGTTCAGTCCGCCGCAGATGGTGGTGATGTCCTCCACCTCGGCAGCATCGTCAGCCATGATGGGCGAAGCACCGCAGGCCAGCACCATGTTGGCGCAGTCGTTCACGGTGACGTAGTTGGTAATGTTATGGATGAGCGGGCAGGTGCGGCGCAGGTTCTCGAATTCTGTTTTGAACATTCGGGTGCGCCTCCGTCAGGAAAGACTGTTCTGCATGGAGCGCAGTGCGCCGGAGCGCTGCAGGCTGTACACCAGCACGCCCGCAATGATGGAACCCACGGCGGTGGAGATGAGGAAGGGCACGATGTAGGCATAGAACGCGATATCACCGGCGCTCTTGCCCATGAGGAAGATGGCCACAGGGTAGGCGCACAGACCGCCCAGAATGCTGGTACCGAACACCTCGCCCACCATGGTGGCAAAGATGTTCTTCGTCTTAGCGTACACAAGGCCGCACAGCAGGGCACCGAACATGCTGCCGGGGAAGGCCATCAGGCTGCCCAGACCCAGCAGGTTACGCAGCAGGGAGGCCACAAAGGCCACACCCACGCCCCACCACGGGCCAAGCAGCACGGCACAGGTCACGTTGACCATGTGCTGGATGGGTGCGCATTTGCTGCCGAACATGGGGAAGCTGAACACGCTGCCCACCACGCACAAAGCACACAGCATACCGGCCAGCGCCAGCTTTTTCACAGAGAGATTTTTCATAAGGCAAGGCTCCTTTCTCCTGCGGGAGCAGCAAAACCGTACAGCGCCCCCGCAAACAGCCCGTACCGGATGGCACAGGCAAGATCTACAAGCGGTCGAGACTTTCTGGTCTCCTCTCACGCCGGAACACGGCTTCCCATCGCTGACGATTCACGGCACTCAGGGCGCTCCCCCTCAGTCCGCTGCGGCAGTCCCCCCGCAGAAAGGTACAAGGCATCCTCCTCAGAACAGTAAAATAAGCTACAACAAAAAACAGGAGACCCCCTTCTGCGGGGCCTCCTGCAAAAAATCATATGGATGACTTCCTACGGCGGCATTATCCGCATCAGGTAAAAGGGTCGAAGTTCGGATACTTCCTCTCAGCCCGCTGTCACGAGCTCCCCTGTATTTGATTGTGACTGTATTCTACACCCTTTGCACCAAAATTGCAAGAGGGAGGGGAATGATCGTGAATGCGGAGCGCATTTTTGATCGTTATGCCGCCGGATAGTTCACGCCTTTACAGACCAAACCCGCCGTGCAGGGGTCTGCGCAGCGGGTCTGGCTATGAGGAGAATATTATGAAAAAGCAGAGAAAGTCGGTTTAACCCATGGTCACCCGCACCTGCACTGTAGTCCCGGCAGCAGCCAGCGGCAGCACATTGCCCGCAAGGGCTTTGCCGTCCACCGTGATGCTCTGCACACCGTGCTGCACGGCGGCGGTGTTGTCCACTGCAATGTGATACACTGCGCCCCGGTAGCGGCGGGTGACGGTGTAGCCGGTCAGGGTGTGGGGGATGCAGGGGTCTACCCGCAGGCCGTCCAGCGTGGGCTGGATGCCCAAAATGTACTGGCTCACATTGACGAAAGTCCATGCGGCCGTGCCGGTCAGCCAGCTGTTTTTCGCCTCGCCGAAGGCGGGCGCATCCCTGCCCGCCACCATCTGGCTGTAGACGTAGGGTTCGGTGCGGTGGATCTCGGAAATATCCTCGATGTAGGCCGGGCAGGTCTTGCGATACACCTCAAAGGCCCGGTCTCCATGGCCCAGCACGGTTTCAGCGCAGCTGATCCACGGATTGTTGTGGCAGAAGATGCCTGCGTTCTCCTTGTATCCCGGCGGATAGCTGGAAATTTCGCCCAGATTCAGCTGGTAGCTGGTGTAGGCGGGCTGGTGCAGCACCACGCCGTATGGGGTGTCCAGCCGCTCCTCCACGCTCCGGAGCGCCTGCGCGGCCTGCCCGGTCTCCCTGCCGATGCCTGCCATGACGCACATGCCCTGCGGCTCAATGAAGATCTGTCCCTCGGTGCACTCCCTGCTGCCCACAGGGTTGCCGAAAGCATCGTAGGCACGCCGGAACCATGCGCCGTCCCAGCCTGCGGTCAGGGCCGCCTGCTCCACGGCGTCGATGCTCCGGCGGGCAGCTGCGGCCTCATCGGCAAGCTGCAGGCGGTCGCACAGTTCTGCATACTCGCGCCCGTACTTGACGAACATACCCGCAATGAACACGCTCTCGGCCACCGGGCCCTCGCTGGGACCGGTGATCTGGAAGCTCTCGCCCGGGTGCTCCGAGAAGCAGTTCAGGTTCAGGCAGTCGTTCCAGTCCGCACGGCCAATGAGCGGCAGGCCGTGGGGGCCAAGATGGGTGCAGGTAAAGCGGAAGCTGCGGCGCAGGTGCTCCATAAGCGGCTGTGCCTTGCGCTCGTCGTTCTCAAAGGCCACCTGTTCTTCCAGAATGGACCAGTCGCCTGTCTCCCGCAGATAGGCGGCGGTGGCGGCAATGAGCCACAGCGGGTCATCGTTGAAGCCGGTGCCCACATCCCGGTTGCCCTTTTTGGTCAGGGGCTGATACTGATGGTAGGCGCTGCCGTCCTCGAACTGGGTGGCGGCAATGTCCAGAATGCGCTCCCGCGCCCGGGCGGGGACGATGTGCACAAAGCCAAGCAGGTCCTGACAGCTGTCCCGGAAGCCCATGCCGCGGCCGGTGCCGCTCTCGTAGTAGCTGGCCGAGCGGCTCATGTTGAAGGTGACCATGCACTGGTACTGATGCCAGAGGTTCACCATGCGGTCCAGCTTTTCCTCGCCGGACTGCAGCCGGTAGCCGGACAGCAGGCTCTCCCAGTGGTCGGCCAGCGCGGCGCGGGCAGCATCCACCTGTGCATCGTCGGCGTAGCGGGCCATCATGGCGTGGGCGCGGGTCTTATTGATGACGCCGGGGGCGGTGAATTTTTCCTCCTGCGGGTTCTCGATGTAGCCCAGACCGAAGAGGATCTTCTTTTCCTCCCCGGGGGCAAGGTTGACATGGATATGCAGCGCACCCACCGGTGCCCAGCCGTGGGCGATGCTGCCGCTGCAGTGCCCGGCACGGACGGCCTGCGGGTCTGCCGGGCCGCCGTACACACCGCAAAAAGCATCCCGGGCGGTGTCAAAGCTGGTGACAGGGGTGTTGGACCAGAACACCGCGTAGTGGTCGCGGCGCTCCCGGTACTCGGTCTTGTGGTAGATGGCACACGGCTCCACCTCCACCTCGCCGGTGGAGAAGTTGCGCTGGAAGTTGGTGCTGTCGTCTACAGCGTCCCACAGGCAGAACTCCACATAGCTGAACACGTCCAGCTCCCGGGGACGATCGCTGCGGTTGGTCAGGGTCAGCCGGTCCAGCTCACAGGCATCGCCCTTGGGCACGAACAGCTCCTGCGCGGCGCAGATGCCGTCCTTTTCACCCTCCAGAATGGTGTAGCCCAACCCGTGGCGGCAGCTGTAGCGGTCCAGCGGCGTCTTGGTGGGCTGCCAGCCGGGGTTCCAGACCGTGCCGCCATCCTTGATGTAGATGTGGTGGCCGTCCATGTCCAGCGGGGAGCTGTTGTAGCGGTAGCGGGTCAGACGGCGCAGCCGGGCGTCCCGGTAAAAGCTGTAGCCGCCTGCCGTGTTGGAGACCAGACTGAAAAAGTCTTCACTGCCAAGGTAGTTGATCCACGGCAGCGGGGTCTGCGGGGTGGTGATGACATATTCCCTGCGTGCGTCATCAAAATGGCCGAATCTCATAAATGCTTCCTCCTTATCAGCGGCCGTGACAGCCGGCTGCATCGTTTTTGCGAAAACGATTAAGAACTCAGGCAGAAGCATTCTCTTCGCCTTTAGCATAGCCGAAGCCGCGCAAAAAAGCAAGGGGTCCCGCAAAAAAATTTCCGGAAACAGCGTTCACAAATCCGCGTATCTTCATCTTTCTTGCGCAGTTCCGCTGCCGTTCTTCCCGGTGCCGGCGGGAAACGAAGCCGTCCGGACTCCATTTAGAGGTAATGATATCGGCAGCGAAACTCGCAGCGAAAATGTTTTCAATTTTCATCGAAATGTAACGAAATCCATCCGGAATGCACAATTCCGCTTCTCCGAAAACGGACAGAACGCCAAACTTTCATGAAAAGCAATGAAAGTTTTTCTCATGCGCTTGATTTTTGATGCACAATGCGCTATCATGAAATTGCGAAAACGATTAAGCAATCGACAGAGAACATCCCCGCACAATATTTCCTGAAGGAGGCAGCAAAGTGATGCCGTCCCTGAAAGATCTGGCCAAGGAATGCGGTGTATCGGTAGCAACGGTCAGCAAGGCGCTGAACAACCAGCCGGACATCTCGGCCGCCACCCGGGAGCGGGTGCGGGCCGCTGCGCACCGCATGGGCTACCTGCCCAACGCCGCCGCCCGTTCCCTCAAGACCAACCGCACCTACAATCTGGGCGTTTTGTTTGTGGACGAACGGCAGAGCGGCCTGACCCACGAATATTTTTCTGCTGTGCTGGACAGCTTCAAGGTGGAAGCAGAAAAGCACGGCTACGACATCACTTTCATCAACCACAATATCAGCGGCCGGAGCATGAGCTATCTGGAGCACTGCCGCTACCGCAATGTGGACGGCGTGGTGATCGCCTGCGTGAACTTCTACGACCCGCAGGTGGTGGAGCTGGTGAACAGCGAGGTGCCCGTCGTCACCATCGACCATGTGTTCAACAACCGCATGGCCATCCTCTCGGACAATGTTTCCGGCCTGAAAGCGCTGGTACGGCAGGCATGGGCCTGCGGCCACCGCCGCATCGCCTTTATCCACGGCGAAAAGACCGCCGTCACCGAGAACCGTCTGGCGGGTTTCTATCAGGCCAGCGAAGAGCTGGGCCTGAAGGTTCCGGAGGAATATGTGCGGGAGGGCATCTACCACGATGCCGACCGCTGTGCCGCCGAGACTCAGGCCCTGCTGGCACTGCCGCAGCGGCCCACCTGCATCATCTTCCCGGACGATTTCTCCGCGCTGGGCGGCTACAACGCCATCAGCGAAGCGGGCCTTTCGATCCCCGAGGACATCTCGGTGATGGGCTACGACGGCATCTACCTTTCCCGGGTGGTCAAGCCTCAGCTGGTGACCTACCGGCAGAACACCACCGCGCTGGGCCGCACCGCCGCCGACAAGCTCATCGAGTTCATCGAGCACCCCCGTGTGACCCTGCCGGAACAGATCCGCGTTTCCGGCAAGCTGCTGGACGGTGGGTCGGTCCGCAGCCTCTGATCCGTCTCCCAAGGTTCTGGTTCGTGGAGCCTTTTTTGAGAAGAAAGCTTTTTGCAGATAATGGAAAACCATGAAGGAGGTTTACCCTTATGAAAAAGATCTCTCGTCGTAATTTCCTGCTCGCATCCGGCGCAGTGACCATTGGTGCAGCTCTGGCTGCCTGCGGCGGTTCCTCCGCTTCCACCAGCACCGCTTCTTCCGCTCCCGCATCCAGCGCAGCCGCTTCCGGCACCTCTGCCGCCGGCAAGGTGCTGAACATCTGGTGCTGGAACGATGAGTTCCAGAGCCGCTTCAACGACTACTATCCGGAAGTTTCCGAGATCGCAGCGGACAAGTCCACCACCACCCTGAAGGACGGAACCACCGTCAAGTGGACCATCAACGCCAACGAGAACAACAACTATCAGAACAAGCTGGACGAAGCACTGCTGAGTCAGGACAGCGCCGCCGACGATGACAAGATCGATATTTTCCTGATTGAAGCCGACTACGCGCTGAAGTATGTAGATTCCGACTACGTTCTGGATGTGAAGGCCGACATCGGCCTGACCGATTCCGACCTGGCCGGCCAGTACCAGTATACCAAGGACATCGTCACGGTGGACGGCAGCCAGCGCGGCACCACATGGCAGGCAACGCCCGGCCTGTTCGCATACCGCCGCAGCATCGCCAAGGATGTTCTGGGCACCGACGACCCCGCCGAGGTGCAGGCACACCTGTCCGACTGGGATAAGTTCAACGATGTG
The DNA here is from genome assembly GCF_049562865.1 of Faecalibacterium sp. 7. Classification (NCBI taxonomy): domain Bacteria; kingdom Bacillati; phylum Bacillota; class Clostridia; order Eubacteriales; family Oscillospiraceae; genus Faecalibacterium; species Faecalibacterium sp. 7. The sequence continues at coordinate 277,836 of NZ_CP186911.1, forward strand.
GCAGCACAGGCCTCTGCCAAGGGCTACAAGATGCTGTCCGGCTTTGACGATGCATACCGCACCTTCTCCAACAATGTGGCCGCTCCGTGGGTGGACGGCACCACCGTCACCGTGGACGAGAACATCATGAAGTGGGTGGAACAGACCAAGGAATACACCGACAAGGGCTACAACAACAAGTCCAGCCTGTGGGACAGCCAGTGGGCGGCCGATCAGGGCCCCACCGGCAAGGTGTTCGGCTTCTTCTACTCCACATGGGGCATCAACTTCACCCTGCTGGGCAACTCGCTGGAGACCCCTGTGGCCGAGGGCGGCAAGGAGGAAGTGGGCAACGGTATCTACGGCGACTACGCCGTGTGCGAAGGCCCTCAGCCCTACTACTGGGGCGGCACCTGGATCTGCGGCGCAGCCGGCAGCGACAACATCGAGACCATTAAGGATGTTATGCAGAAGCTGACCTGCGATGAAGCCATCATGAAGCAGATCACCATGGATACGCAGGACTACACCAACAACGAGAAGGCTATGAACGAGATCGCAAACAGCGATTACAGCTCCGCTTTCCTGGGCGGCCAGAACCACATCGCTCTGTTTGCAGAGGCTGCAACCAAGATCGATATGTCCAACGCCGGTCCCTACGATCAGGGCCTGAACGAGAGCTTCCAGAATGCGTTCAAGGATTACTTCACCGGCAACGTGGACGAGGATACCGCAAAGGCAAACTTCGAGACCGCCATCAAGGAGAAGTACCCCGAGCTGACCGATGTGGTCTGGCCCGCATGATTGCGGCATGACCCAATTCGCTGACACGGAAAAGTGAATACAGAGGGCGGGCGGCATATCTCGCCCGCCCTCTTTGCTTTTCTACAGATAACAGGAGGCGATCCTATGGGAGAAAAGAAAAAGAAAGGGTCGATCAGCTACGCGAAATGGGGCTACATCTTCATTGCGCCGTTCTTTATCATCTTCGCGGTATTCCAGCTGATCCCTCTGGCATCCACCATCTACTACAGCTTTTTTGAATATTACCGCAGCGGCCTGAAGATCATCGGCCCCAGCTTTGTGGGCCTGAAAAACTACATCACCCTGTTCGCCACCGACCTGCCCAAGTATTTCAGCAACACGCTGATCCTGTGGATCATCGGCTTTATCCCGCAGATCGCCGTTTCGCTGCTGCTGGCGGCATGGTTCACCGACCTGCGCCTGAAGCTGAAGGGCCAGACCTTCTTCAAAACAGTCATCTACATGCCCAACCTGATCATGGCTTCGGCCTTTGCCATGCTGTTCTTTGCGCTGTTCTCGGACAACGGCCCGGTGAACGCCGTGCTGCTGAGCATGGGCTGGATCAAGACTCCCATCAGCTTTTTGAACACCGTGTGGGGCAACCGGGGACTCATCGGCCTGATGAATTTCCTCATGTGGTTCGGCAACACCACCATCATGCTCATGGCAGCCATCATGGGCGTAGACCCCACCCTGTACGAGGCTGCGGAGCTGGACGGCTGCACCCCGAACCAGATGTTCTGGAAGATCACCATTCCGCTCATCCGGCCCATTCTGGTCTACGTGATGATCACCTCCATGATCGGCGGTCTGCAGATGTTCGATGTGCCGCAGATCCTCACCAACGGCAAGGGCGGGCCGGACCGCACCTCCACCACCATGATCATGTACCTGAACAACCACCTGTTCAGCAAGAACTACGGCATGGCCGGTGCTGTATCCGTGGTGCTGTTCCTCGTTTGTGCGGTGCTGTGCGTGGTGGTCTACTTCTCCCTCACCCGGGAGGATGACGGCCTGACCAAAGCCCAGCGCAGGGAATTGAAAGCTGCCCGGAAGGCAGCAGCTAAAGGGGGCAAGTGAATATGGCACGCACTCCGAAAACGCAGTCTGAAAAAGCAACACTGGCGGCACGCCGCGCCTGGTGCTATCTGGTGCTGGTGCTCATCAGCTTTCTGTGTCTGTTCTTCTTCTATGTGCTGGTGATCAACTCCACCCGCACCCATTTTGAGATCCAGAAGGGCTTCTCGCTGCTGCCGGGCAAGTCCCTCGTCACCAACTTCCGGAACGTGCTGGCAGACGCCAATATCCCGGTGGGCACCGGCATCCGCAACAGCCTGATCGTCTCTGCCTGCTCGGCAGCCCTCAGCGTGTATTTCTCGGCCCTGACGGCTTACGGCATCTACGCCTACAATTTCCGGTTCAAAAAAGCCGCCTTTGCCATCATCCTGCTCATCATGACCATGCCCACGCAGGTGTCGGCTCTGGGCTTTTTGCAGCTCATCACCAAAATGGGCCTGAAAAACAGCTTTGTCCCGCTGATCCTTCCCAGCATCGCAGCGCCCACGGTGTTCTTCTTCATGAAGCAGTATCTGGACGCTTCCCTGCCCATGGAGATCGTGGAGGCCGCCCGCATCGATGGCGCAGGCGAGTTCTATACCTTTAATAAGATCGTGCTGCCCATCATGAAGCCTGCTCTGGCGGTGCAGGCCATCTTCTCCTTCGTGGCCAGCTGGAACAACTACTTCATCCCCGCTCTGGTGCTGGACAGCGCCGACAAAAAGACCCTGCCCATCCTCATTGCACAGCTGCGCAGCGCAGACTTCCTCAAGTTCGATATGGGCAAGGTGTACATGATGGTGGCCATCGCCATCCTGCCGGTGATCATCGTTTACCTGCTGCTCTCCAAGTTCATCGTCCGCGGTGTGGCGCTGGGCGGTGTCAAAGGTTAAAGCACATCTGACCGCAAAAGGGCCCCCGCCGGTTGGCAGGGGCTCTTTTGCTGTGTTCAGGAACTGTTTAAGGTGTCAGATACGCCCCAGGATACAGGGAATGGTTCCATCAGACAAGGAGAGAAAAGAAGAAAAGACAAGGCACATACACACTCTGTCGGAGACGCTCAGGGGAAAGCGATTTACTCACCGCGGACAGCTGCGAAGCCTGCCTCCAGATCGGCAATGATATCATCGATGTGCTCGGTGCCGATGGACAGGCGGATGGTGTTCTGGTAGATCTGCTGCTCGGCCAGCTCCTGATCGTTCAGCTGGCTGTGGGTGGTGGAAGCCGGGTGGATGACAAGGCTCTTCACATCCGCAACGTTTGCCAGCAGAGAGAAGATCTTCAGGTTATCGATGAACTTGAATGCTTCCTCGCGGCCGCCCTTGATGTTGAAGGTAAAGATGGAAGCACCGCCGTTGGGGAAGTACTTCTCGTACAGGGCGTGATCCGGGTGATCCGGCAGGGAGGGGTGGTTGACCTTCTCCACCTGCGGGTGGTTTGCCAGAAACTCGACCACCTTCTTGGTGTTCTCCACATGGCGCTCAATGCGCAGGCTCAGGGTCTCGGTGCCCTGCAGCAGCAGGAAGGCGTTGAACGGAGAAATGGTGGCACCGGTATCACGCAGCAGGATCGCACGGATGTAAGTGACAAAGGCTGCGGGGCCTGCTGCATCGGCAAAGGAGACGCCGTGGTAGCTGGGGTTGGGATCGGCGATGTTGCCGAACTTGCCGCTTGCCTTCCAGTCGAACTTGCCGCTGTCCACGATGATGCCGCCCAGCGTGGTGCCGTGACCGCCGATGAACTTGGTGGCGGAATGAACAACGATATCCGCGCCGTGCTCAATGGGACGGATCAGGTACGGGGTGCCGAAGGTGTTATCGATGACCAGCGGCAGGCCGTGCTTGTGCGCGATGGCAGAAATGGCGTCGATATCGGGGATATCACTGTTGGGGTTGCCCAGAGTTTCCAGATAGATTGCCTTGGTGTTGGGCTGGATGGCGTTCTCCACCTCGGCCAGATCATGTGCGTTCACAAAGGTGGTGGTGACGCCGAACTGGGTCAGGGTGTGCTCCAGCAGGTTGTAGCTGCCGCCGTAGATGGTCTTCTGGGCCACGATGTGGTCACCGGCCTGTGCCAGTGCCTCGATGGTGTAGGTGATGGCAGCGGCACCGGAGGCGGTTGCCAGAGCAGCCACGCCGCCCTCCAGAGCAGCGATGCGCTTCTCGAACACGTCCTGGGTGGAGTTGGTCAGGCGGCCATAGATGTTGCCGGCATCTGCCAGACCAAAGCGGTCTGCTGCGTGCTGGCTGTTGCGGAACACATAGGAAGTGGTCTGGTAGATAGGCACTGCGCGGGAATCGGTTGCGGGATCGGCCTGCTCCTGGCCAACATGAAGCTGCAGAGTCTCAAATTTATAGTTAGACATTGTATTTTACCTCAATATTTGTACTTTTAGTATAATTTCTTGATACAAAAAATCCCGATGCGTGATACAAAAGCGCACCGGGCAATCACAATTCAGCTGTAAAACTGTCCCATGTCACATTCGGGCACACATTCGTGCACAACAAGAGGGCATCGTACAGTTCACAGCCAGATGTTCTGCCCGGTCACCGCACATTCGCCCACAGCGGAAGTTTGCATGCAGCAGGTCGTTCCAAATCAGCTTCATATCCGTGCCCTCCTTTCCCGTAAAACTCTTTCCCACTCCTCTACAAGCCGGTCTTTCAATTTCCCATCAGGCTTGTGGATTTGTTGTCTGCATTATATTCCTTCTTACCTAGTTTGTCAATGGGTTAATTCCAGTTTTTTGTAAATTGAGTTTTCTGCACGATGTGCAGCCCACATTTGCGGCAGGGCCTTGTGCAGTTGCAACAGGAGTCACACTTTTCCGTTCCTTCGGAGAACTTTTTCCATTCCTTGATAAAACCTTAAAAATTTGCTGCTATACTGGAACCGTTCTTGCAAAAGCCCGGCAAATCGTTTATTATGGTAGCGTTCTTTTTTATCATCAAAGGAGTTTTTCGATGCTTCATCGTTTCTTTCGTTTTGTAACACAGAGTCTGCTCACCTTCCTGTGCATTCTGCTGCTCGGCGGACTGCTGGCGGGCGGCTGGTTCTTTTATCAGGGCAGGCAGCTGTACCGCAGTGCCGCCAGCAGTTACCCGGTGGCTTCCATGTACGACACCATCCGTGCCCGCGGGAGCTATACCTCCTACGATGCGCTGCCGCAGACCTACATCAATGCGGTCATCTGCACCGAGGACGAGCACTTTATGACCCACAAGGGCATCGACCCGGGGGCCATCGCCCGCGCTCTGCTGGCCGACCTGCGTACCCACTCTCTGGCCGAGGGCGGCAGCACCCTGACCCAGCAGCTGGCCAAGAACGAGCTGTTCACGCAGGACAAGCATCTGGCCCGCAAGGCCGCCGAAATGCTGGCCGCGTTCGATCTGGAAAAGGCCTACTCCAAGCAGCAGATCTTTGAGATGTACGCCAACACCATCTATTTTGGAAACGGCTGCTACGGCATCACGCAGGCCGCCGAGGGGTACTTCGGCAAGGAACCCGCCCAGCTGACCGATGCCGAAGCCGTGTTTCTGGCGGGCCTGCCCAACGCGCCCTCGCTCTACGCCAGCAGCCCGGAGCTGGCCCTCAAGCGCACCCAGACCGTGCTCAAGCGGATGGTCAAGTGCCGGGTGCTCACCCAGATGCAGGCCGATGCCATCGCGGAAGAGGCTGCAGGGCTGACGGTCTGAGCGGCAGCCCGCGCTGTGCTTTTCGCCCATAACAAAACGCCGCGCCCTGTCTGCTGCGGAACAGACGGGGCGCGGTATTTTTTGCGGTATTTGGTTTGTAAAGGAGGAATCATGTTACCCATTCAGGCAGTTGCGGCTCTGCCTGTCCGGTGATATTAGGATACCAGATAATTTCAGCGAAAACATGTTCTTTATATGAAGCTTTTATGAATTTACCGGTTCTTTGCCGCGCTGCAGGAGTGAACAATTACTCCGGTGCCTTCATGCTTTCCACCATGCTGATATGGCGCACATGCCGCCGCATGGCAAAGCAGACCACAACGGTGAACAGCATGGTCAACGCCACTGCCAGCAGGTAGCTGCGGGGTGCAATGGTGCGAATGAACATCAGCTGATCCATTTCCACGGTCAGGATGATGAACCGGTGCAGCGGCACGCCCAGCAGCAGGCCCACGCCGGAGCCGATGAGGGACAACAGCTCGATCTCGCGGAAGATGTAGCGGTACACTTCTTTGTCATAGAAACCCAGCACCTTGATGGTGGCAAGCTCCTTTTTGCGCTCGGCAAGGTTGACGCTGATCAGGTTGTACAGCACCACCGCCGCCAGCGCCGCCGCGCACACGATGATCAGCACCACCACGTAGTTCAGGCTGCCGATCAGGCTGCCGAACATGGAGGTGGTGTCCTCGGTGAAGCTGACGCTGCTGACGTAGTTGCAGCCCAGCAGCTTTGTGCGCAGGGCATTGTACTCTGCCTCGGTGGCACAGCCGGTCAGGCCGTACACGGTATTCCACTCCGGGGTGCCGCCCAGCAGGCTCTCCAGCTGTGCACCGGACAGATACAGCCGGGTGAACATGTAGTTCTCGGCAATGCCGGTCAGGGTCAGCGGCACACGACTCCCGTCTGCAGCCTCCACGTAGAACGTATCGCCCACGCTCAGCCCCAGATTCAGGGCCGTTTTTTCGGTCAGGATCACGCTGTCCTCTTCAAAGGGAATGGGGTCGTGGCCCACCCGGGTGCGGAAGGTGAAGTATTCGGTCATCCGGGCATCGTCCTCCGCGCCCACAATGCTGACGTCGGCGCTCCCGCCCTCTTCATTATAAAGGGTGGTGGACTTTGTGTAGAACGCGCCCCAGCTGCGGACCGCACTGCTGCTGTCCAGCGTGCTGGCAAGGCCCTGCTCCATGGTCAGCGCTTTTTCGTCGCTGAGGACGATGGTCATATCGTTGTGGGTCAGCTGCTCAGACTGCTTGTCCACGATGGGCAGGATGGAATCCTGAATGCCAAAGCCGATCAGCAGCAGCGCTGTGCAGCCCGCCACGCCCAGCACGGTCATGAAAAAGCGCTTTTTGTAGCGGAACAGGTTGCGGGCTGTGGTCTTTTGGGAGAAGCTCATGTGCTGCCACAGCGGGGTGATGTACTCCAAAAAGATGCGCTTGCCCGCCACAGGTGCCCGGGGCAGCAGCAGGGCTGCGGTCTTTTCCTTCAGGCTGGCGCGGCAGGCGCTCCATGTGGCAAAACCGATGACGGCCGCACTGATGGCCACGCTGGCTGCCGCCATGCCGGGGTAAAAGTGCAGCGTGAAGGTGGACATGCTGAAGATCATCTGGTAGGCGTACCAGATGATGAGCGGGAACACCACAAAGCCGATGACCATGCCCACGATGCTGCCCAGCACGCTGGCGCTGAGGGCATAGAACAGGTACTTGCCTGCAATCTTTGCGTTGGAGTAGCCCAGCGCTTTCAGAGTGCCCAGCTGCAGGCGGTTCTCGTCCACCATGCGGGTCATAGTAGTAGTGGCCACCAGCGCCGCCACCAGGAAGAAGAACACCGGGAACACCCGTGCAATGGCGTCCATGCGGTCGGCATACTGCTCAAAGGTGACAAAGCTCATGGTGGAGCCGCGGTCCAGCACATACCACTCGCCGCTCTTGATCTGGCTCACCTGCTCCTCGGCATCGTTCAGCTGGGCAAGGCCGTCGGCCAGCTGCTGTTCGGCTTCGGCCTTCCGGCTCTCGTACTCCGCGCGGGAATCGGCCAGCTGCTGCACGCCGTCCCTGTATTCCTGCCAGCCCTCGTCCAGCCGGGTGCGTGCCGCATCAAACTGGGTGTAAGCTGTGGCCGTGCCGGTGGTGAGCTGCAGCTGCCCCTGCAGAAGCTTTACCTTCATCTGGCGCAGTGCGGCTTTGGCTTCGGTCACCAGCTGCTCGTTGGAAAGGCTGGGTGAAGAGATCAGCCCCTGTGCATACATCTGGCGCTTGCCCGCATCCAGCTGGGCCTGATAGCCGTTCAGCTGGCCGCTGATGTTGTCGTAAGCATCCTGCGCCTTCTGCAGGGCATCCCGCAGGTCAGTGTATTCCTCGTCGGCGGGCTCGGCCTCGTCCAGCGCCTTCTGCGCGTTGTGCAGAGCCGTTTCGGCATAGCCCAGCAGCGGGTCGGCCACCTTTTTCAGGTTCACCAGCATCTCGATCTGCTGCAGCTGATCCTCAAATTCCAGCAGTTGTTCCTCGCCGCTCACCAGCTCGTCCGCACCGCCCTGCATGGTATCCGGCAGGACCTTTTTGCTGGCGGCAAGCTCCGCTTCGCCCGCGTCCAGCTGGGCTTTGGCGCTGTCCAGCTGCGCCTGTGCATCGGCCAGCTGCTGCTCTGCCTCCGCAAACTGACGGTCTGCTTCGGCTTTTTTGTCGTTGTACTCGGCCCGGGCGTCGGCCAGCTCTGCACTGGCGTCCTCGATCAGCTCCGCCCGCCGGGCCGTGCACTGTGCCCCGCTGATGGCCTTTACCCTTGCGGCTGTGTCATCCACTGTCGCCTGATACTCGTCCGAGTAATTATCATACAGGCCGGCATTTTTCACCTTGAGATAGCACGCCGTATAATAATCCATGGTCAGGCTGCCTTCCGGCAGGAATACGATATCATCCAGCTGGCCGTCACCGGCGGTGCTGCTCTCCTTGTCCGTGGAAAAATGCTGTGGGTCCTGCACGGTGCCCACCACCGTGAACTGCCTCCGGCTCACATGTTCGGTGTCCTCCGGCAGGGTGAGCACCGTGCCCGGTTCCACCGGGTCGCCGTAGCCCATCACATGCACCACGCACTCGTCCGGAGCCTCGGGCATCCGGCCCGAGAGCAGCACCAGACGATCCATATTTTCTGCCGTGTCGGCCCCAGGGTCGGCGGGCAGCTGCTGCAGGCGCACCACCGCCGTCTCGCTCTGGCCCTGCCACTGGGCCTCCACGTCCTGATATTTCACCGGCTGCACAGCCTCCACGCCGTCCACGGCGGCAATGGCGGTGATATCGTCCTCCGAAAGGCCCAACGTGGACAGCACCCGCAGGTCGAATACGTTCTGCTGCACGTAGTATTTCTGCCCGGCGATGCGCATGCTGGGCGCAAAACTCATCAGGCCGGTCAGCATCATGACGCCCAGCGCCACGATGCCGAACAGCGAGACCATGCGGCTCAGATTGTCCTTCATTTCCCGCAGGATGTTTTTACGATAACTTTTCAGCACAGCTCTCACCACTCAATCTCCTGCACCGGCACAGGGTGCTCGTTGACCTGATTGGAGACGATCTTACCGCTGCGCACCTGAATGATGCGGTCTGCCATCGCCGTCAGGGCGGTGTTGTGGGTAATAACGATCACCGTGCGGCCGGTGCGGCGGCAGGTATCCTGCAGAAGGGCCAGCACCTGCTTGCCGGTCTTGTAGTCCAGTGCACCGGTGGGCTCGTCGCAGAGCAGCAGCTTGGGGTTTTTGGCCAGTGCGCGGGCAATGGACACCCGCTGCTGCTCGCCGCCGGAAAGCTGGGCCGGGAAGTTGTTCAGCCGCTCTCCCAGACCCACGCTGCGCAGGGTCTCTTTGGGGTCCAGCGGGTCGCGGCAGATCTCGCTGGCCAGCTCCACGTTTTCCAGTGCGGTCAGGTTCTGCACAAGGTTGTAGAACTGGAACACAAAGCCCACATCGTACCGGCGGTAGGTCGTCAGCTCTCTGGCGGTAAAATGGCTCACGTTCTGGCCGTCCAGCCAGACGTTGCCCTCGTCGCAGCTGTCCATACCGCCAAGGATGTTCAGCAGGGTGGTCTTGCCTGCGCCGGAGGGCCCCACGATGATACAGAACTCGCCCTTATCCACATAGAAATTCAGGTGGTCTGCGGCGGCGATCTTCACACTGCCGGTCTGGTAGTATTTGCAAACGTCCTCAAACTCCACAAAGTGTTCCATGGCGTCTTTTCCTTTCTATCGGGAATGCATACTGTTTCAATTTAACTATAACATCTCCCGGCAGACTTTGCAAAGACATCTGCGCAAATTTTCAAAAACTTAACAGAAAAGCGCAAAAAGGGCCGCTGCACATCTCTGCGTGCAGCAGCCCTTTCATCATTTGATCTCAGCGGTCAGCGCCCCACGATCAAATCGCGGCGGCAGCGCAGACCCACGGTGAGGAAGGTGTTTTCGCCCAGTCGGCGCAGCACCACGCGGTCGGTGCCCTTCTGGCCCTCCACCAGCAGAGACAGGTTCAGGGTGGTGGAGCCCTTCTCGGTCTGGACCACCAGCGTGCTCACACCCTCGTTCAGCAGGGTCTGCATGTCCTGCACGGTGGTGCGGAAGGTAGCAGAACCGGCGGGCACATCCAGCGTCAGCACGCTGTCCTTCTGGCGGGCAGTGTACAGCACTTCCCTGCCGAACAGGCCCTTGACGGTGTAACGGGCCTCGCTCTTTTTCGCCGCTGCATCTGCGGACGGGGCAGCCAGCTCATCGCCGGAGATCAGCATGATATTGCCCTGAATGGGGTTTCCCTCCGGTGCGCCGTAGCCGCCGTAGGTGGGGTCCTTTTCGCCGATCGCCACATCGGCGCTGTGCAGGGCGATATCCCCCTGCACCATCTGCTCCTGCGGGGGCAGATAGCCTGCGGCAGCAGGGTCGTTGATGTCTGCCTCTGCGGCAAATGCGCCCACGCTCAGCATGGCGGCAGCACCCAGCACTGCAGCTGTGGTGGTGACGGTACGGACAAATTTATGGTTCAGTTTCATTTGGAATACCTCCGTTGACGGCGGTTTTGCACCGCACATTTTTGTTTTGTGGAAAACCATGGTCTGCCATGCGGTGTAATACAAAACCGCCGCATCTGTCTTATAAACGGATGCGGCGGCGGGATTATTGCAGCGGGCTATAAAAATTTTTGGAAGCTCTGCCGCCGGGGTCACTGGGCCTGTGCCGGTTCCCGGTTCAGGATCTCCATGAACTCCTCGCCGGTGATGGTCTCCTTCTGGTACAGATACTGTGCCAGCTCGTCCAGCTTGGCGCGGTTGTCGGTCAGGATGCGGACAGCCTTTTCGTGCTGGGCCTTGACCAGCTCCACCACCTTCTGGTCGATCTCGCGCTGGGTCTGCGCCGAGCAGGCCAGCGAGGTGTCGCCGCCCAGATACTGGTTGTTCACGGTCTCCAGCGCCACCATGTCAAAGTCCTTGCTCATGCCGTAGCGGGTAAGCATGGCGCGGGCAAGCTTGGTGGCCTGCTCGATATCGTTGGAGGCACCGGTGGTGATGGATCGGAACACCACTTCCTCGGCGGCGCGTCCGCCGGTAAGGGTGGCGATCTTGTTTTCCAGCTCTTCCCTGCTCATCAGGTAGTGGTTGCCCTCGTCCACCTGCATGGTGTAGCCCAGTGCGCCGGAGGTGCGGGGGATAATGGTGATCTTCTGCACAGGGGCAGAGTTGGATTGCTTGGCCGCCACCAGTGCATGGCCGATCTCGTGGTAGGCCACGATGCACTTTTCCTTGTCGGTCAGGATGGAGTTCTTCTTCTGGTAGCCTGCAATGACCACCTCGATGCTCTCCTCCAGATCGGCCTGGGTCACGCTCTTGCGGCCTGCACGCACGGCGCGCAGGGCTGCTTCGTTGACGATGTTGGCAAGTTCCGCACCGGATGCACCGGAGGCCATGCGGGCCACGGTGTTGAAGTCGATGCCCGGGGCCAGCGCCACCTTTTTGGCGTGCACCTTCAAAATCTCTTCGCGGCCCTTGAGGTCGGGCAGCTCCACCGGCACGCGGCGGTCAAAGCGTCCGGGACGGGTCAGGGCCGGGTCCAGCGAATCCGGGCGGTTGGTGGCCGCCAGAATGATGACGCCGGTGTTGCCCTCAAAACCGTCCATCTCGGTGAGCAGCTGATTCAAAGTCTGCTCACGCTCGTCGTTGCCGCCGAGGTTGCCGCTGTTGCGCTTCTGACCGATGGCATCGATCTCATCGATGAACACGATGCAGGGGGCCTTTTCCTTGGCCTGCCGGAACAGGTCGCGCACCTTGGATGCGCCCATGCCCACGAACATCTCTACGAATTCGGAACCGGAAATGGAGAAGAAGGGCACGTTGGATTCGCCTGCCACGGCCTTGGCCAGCATGGTCTTGCCGGTGCCCGGAGGGCCCACCAGCAGGATGCCCTTGGGCATGGATGCGCCAATGCTCTCGTACTTGCCGGGGTCGTGCAGGTAATCCACGATCTCCTGCAGGTTTTCCTTGGCTTCATCCTCACCGGCCACATCCGCAAAGCGGATGCCGTGGGTGGACTGCACATAGACCTTGGCGTTGGATTTGCCCACGCCGCCGAACATCATAGCCCCCGGGCCGCCGCCGGCCTTTTCCATCAGCTTTTTGTTCATCTGGTTGCCGATGAAGCTGAACAGCAGGATGGGCAGCAGGAACCAGATCAGGAAATTGAGTATCGGCGACCCCTGCTCCACGATCTCGCTGGAAAACTGCGCTCCGGCGTCATACAGGCGCTGGGTAAGCTCCGGGTCGTTCATCAGGCCGGTCTTGTAGACCTGCTTTTCCTCTTTATCGGTAAAAATGATCTGGTTGGATTCGATATCCACACGGCCGATGTTCTTTTCCTCGGTCATGGTCATAAAGGTACCGTAGTCCACTTCCTCCACCTGACGCTCGCTCATCCACGGCACCAGCACAAGGTTGAGCAGCAGCAGGACCGCCAGCACGATGGCGTAATAGATCGCCAACGGCTTTTTGGAAGGTTTGACTTCTTTCATGACGCAATTCCTCCTTTGGTTCTTGATGCAAGTAGTATAGCACAGCCGCCGGGCCCGCAACAGCGGTTCGAGCACAACTTTCCAAAAACTTAGCAAATTGTTAACAATAAGAGTCCGTGCGCTCTGCTTGACAATATACGTTGGTTCGATTATACTACAAATAGAAAGGGCGCTGACTGCAATGGTCAGCTTCCTGTCCCGCTAGTCAAAAAGATTGACCGTCAGGCTTGGAACACTGGGCGGTCAATCTTTTTTGTTTTTATCGTTTCTTCGGTCGTGCGAGATCTTCCACGCAATGTCAAATGCAGCTTTCGCTACATCAACGAGCAACGCCGCCACTGTGGCCAGAAGAGTCAACAGCAGCATGGTCTCAGACAACGTCATTCGACATTCCTCCCTTCGCCTTCAAGGCTCCGGGAAGCTTCATTTACAAAAAAGTTCCACTCCCGGAACCTCTGCTTCGTTCCATGTATAGGAAGAATCAGTGATGCGGGAGCAGGAAGCATGACCACCGATTTTGCAATCAGTGCCTTGCAAATAGTGTACCATACTCTGGTGCGAAACACAACGCCCCCGGAAGGCTATTGTTCTTCCGGGGGCGTTATTGTACTGTTATTATGCGATTACTGCTTGGGGAACGCCTTGTTCCAGACCTCAATGACCTTGAGCTTGGGGGTCCAGCCTTCCGGCTTGAAGGTTTCTGCGGTCTTGGCTTCCATGATGCCCTGTTCCACGCACCACTGTGCAGCCTTTGCCATGTCGGCATCGTCCATATCCGCAAAGGCAGGTTCGTTCACAGGCGCGGGACGTCCTGCATTGTTCCAGACGAGCAGTGCCAGCTGACCGCGGTTTGCAGGGATGGCTGCGCCCTCGGGCAGGATGTTGTGCAGGATCACCCGGGTAGCGATCTCGTAGCCGCCCCAGACGGCCGCGCCGCCCACCAGAACGGCTGCAACAGCGCCGCCTGCGTCAGAGCCGGAGTCAACCGTACCGGTATCGTCGGGGGTGGTGTCACCGCTGCTTGCCGGGGCAATGCTGATGTACGGATCATTAAAAGCACCCGTGTATCCTGTGCCGCTTTCGCCCGTGTAGAAAGTCTCCGCACTTGCGGCAGCCGCACCGGTCTTGATCTCGTACTTCTGTGTATGAGTCGGGGTGTATTTCAGCTCACCTCTGACAGCCTTGCCGCTGCCCTTGTTTTCCAGAACCACATCACCGGTACTCTCGATATTGGCACTGCCAAAGATAGGATAAGCCTGACCAGTGCTGTTGCCTTTAACGGTCACATCGTGCGCGTCGACCTTGAATGTGGAAGCTGTAAGGCCGCCGATCACATCGCCGTTGCCCTTGTTCTCAAACAGCACATCGCCGGAGCAAGTAATATCGACATCGCCGTCGATGATCGTGCCATAGTGGCTGTCGCCGGTTTGATCTCGGTTTCCAACCACCGTTACGTTGTTTGCGCTGTCCACAGTAAGCTTGCCGTTTACCGCAACCGTCCCATCTGCGGGGGTCACAGTGATATTGTTTGCATTGTTGATGGTCAGGGCACCATCAACGACAGGAGTGGTGGCACCAACGTCGTTGCTCAGCTTCACATCCACACTGTCCGCAGCTGTAATATTGATTTTCAACTCGCCAAAGGTGCCGGTACCGGTCAGGGTGTGGCTCTCCGGGTCATAGGTGAGCTTGCCGTTGGTGTAGGTGTCACCGAGAATGTTCCCGCAGTTATTGCTGGTCACTCCAATGGCTTCACCATGGTTCATCGTGACCGTGATACCGTAGTTGGTTACTTTATCATCCGGGGTGGTATTTTCCGGGGTACCAGGCTGGATGTTCAGATACTTTGCATTCACCGGTTCAGAGTAAGTCGTACCCGTCAGCGCAGTCTGCGTATTGCTGCTTTCACTTTCACCAACTGCCACACGGTAAGCACTCGCGGTATCCGTGCCGGTAAACTCGACCGGACCCACAGGGCCGCTCTTGTTTTCCATCGTCAGCGTCTTGGCTTTGATCTTGAACGTGCTAAGGGACGAATCCCGGAACAGCACTAAGCCGCTACTGTCGCTGCCAGTCAGCTTGACCTCAGCAGCTCCTTTGCTAATCGACAGGTTCGTACGAACATCAGCGCCATCCGGGTTCTCAATGGTGATATTACCACTGCTGTAGGAAGAAAATGAACCGCCAATCAGCGGGGCCTCGCTTTTGCCGGTGATTATGATATCTTTTGCATAGTCATAAACAACGATGCCATCATATTGGCTGGTTACTGCACCGCTCGGGTTCGTAATCGTCACATCACCATAGCAGTCAAATGCAGCACTGCCATTGATTGCGGTAGAGTTGTTGTTTGCAAGCACTGTAACATTCTTTGCGCCGCGTGTCTGGTCTGAGACACCGATTTGCAGGCTCGTATTGACAGCCACGCCGTCGCCGCCATCGATCTTGATACTGTCATTCTGTGGATCAGAGCAGATCAGCGTTGCCGTATGACCTGTTCCACCTGCCGGAACAGAGAGCGTGCCGGAAAAAACATAGGTATTGGAACTGGTGTCGTACGAAACATCCACGCCGTCCCAAGGGTTCTTGTCATCTTCCCAGCGAACGCTTCCATCAGTATAGCGGTTCAAAACATAGGTGACAGAAGTATAGAGCCTTGAGAAGCCATCGTACACAGTGATGGAGCTTTCCACCGTAGGAGTCTCTGCCGCCAGTGCACTGAGGGGACTTTCCACCTGCAGCAGCATACCAAAGCTCAGCAGACCGGCAAGGAGTTTTCGGGTCCATCGTTTCATAAAATGAGTGCCTCCTCTCTTTCTTTGTCTGTATCATATCATGCTTGCCCCTCCCCCGGACGATCTCCGGCACGAATCGACTGTAAAATGCATCGAATCGACCCGTGCACAATTTTGGAAAATTCTGCCCCTTCTTTTGTGAAATTGTTTCATTTTGAGAATGAGCCAGACTGCTTGACACTGCCTGCGAATCATGCTAAACTTAGTCCACTTTGAAAAAAGCACAAATGCGTTGACGGGGAAAAAACGAATTTCTTCTGCGTACAGAGAGCCGCCGGGTGGTGCAAGGCGGGTGCAGAGGGCTTCGGTTACTGGCCCCTGAGCGGCAGAGTTGAACATGCAAGTAGGCTCTGACGGACGCCCACCGTTACCCGGGCAGCGATTCGCCGCAAAAAGCCGATCGTGCAAAGCGGCTGTGCCCAAAGGCGCAGCAAAGAGAGTGGTACCACGGGTGCCCTGTAGTTTGAATTTACAGGCTCTCGTCTCTCAAGGTTTTCGCCTTGAAAGACGAGAGCCTTTTCGTATGTAAACCCTCTCAGTCGCCTGACGGCGACAGTTCCCCCGAGGGGGGAGCTTTAAGAAAAGGGAAGAGATCTTTCTTCGAAGAAGGACCGACTTGCCCGTCAGAAGCCGAAAAGCTCCCCCTTTGGGGGAGCTGGCAGCCCCGCAGGGGCTGACTGAGAGGGTTCGTCTCACCACAACATCAGGAGGACGCACATTATGATGGACGCAACCAAGTACGCTCCGGGTTACTACCCGGTACCCGCAGGCTATGACAGCTGGGTAAAGAAAGATCACATTGAAAAGGCCCCCGCATGGTGCAGTGTGGACCTGCGCGACGGCAATCAGGCCCTGATCGTGCCCATGAGCCTTGAGGAAAAGCTGGAGTTCTTCCAGATGCTGGTCAAGATCGGCTTCAAGGAGATCGAGGTGGGCTTCCCTGCCGCCAGCGACACCGAGTACGAGTTCCTGCGCACCCTGATCGAGAAGAACATGATCCCCGAGGATGTTACCGTGCAGGTGCTGACCCAGTGCCGTGACCACATCATCCGCAAGACCTTTGAGGCCGTCAAGGGTGCTCCCCGGGCGGTGATCCACTTCTATAACTCCACCTCTGTGGCCCAGCGCGAGCAGGTGTTCCACAAGAGCAAGGAGGAGATCAAGAAGATCGCCACCGACGGCGCAAAGCTGGTCAAGCAGCTCAGTCAGGAGTACGAGGGCAACTTCCTGTTCGAGTACAGCCCCGAGAGCTTCACCGGCACCGAAGTGGACTACGCCGTGGATGTGTGCAATGCCGTGTTGGACATCATGCAGCCCACCCCGGACCGCCCCATGATCATCAACCTGCCCGTCACCGTGGAAATGAGCATGCCGCATGTCTACGCCAACCAGATCGAATACTGCGACAAGCACCTGAAATACCGCGACAGCGTCATCATCTCCACCCACCCCCACAACGACCGCGGCACCGGCGTGGCCTGCGCAGAGCTGGCCGTGCTGGCGGGTGCACAGCGGGTGGAGTGCTGCCTGTTCGGCAACGGCGAGCGCACCGGCAACGTGGACGCCGTGACACTGGCCATGAACATGTACAGCCATGGCGTGGACCCCAAGCTGGACTTCTCCGATATGCCGGACATCTGCGCCACCTACGAGCGGGTGACCCGGATGCACATTTACGAGCGCACCCCCTACGCCGGTCAGCTGGTGTTCGCCGCCTTCTCCGGCAGCCATCAGGACGCCATTGCAAAGGGCATGGCCTACCGCAAGGAGCATGGCGAGCACCGCTGGACCTGCCCCTACATCCCGGTGGACCCCCACGACATCGGCCGCACCTACGACGCCGACGTCATCCGCATCAACAGCCAGAGCGGCAAGGGCGGCATCGGCTTTGTGCTGGAGCAGAACTTCGGCTACAACCTGCCGCCCAAGATGCGTGAGGCGCTGGGCTACAAGGTCAAGAGCGTTTCCGACCACAGCCACAAGGAGCTGAGCGCAAACGAGGTGCTGCACATCTTCGAGGATGCCTTCCTCAACCGCTGCAAGCCGCTCAACGTTCTGGAAGCCCACTTTGCACAGGTGGGCGGCATCACCGCCACCGTCACGCTGGAGCTGAACGGTCAGCGCAAGGTGGTCACCTCGGTGGGCAATGGCCGTCTGGACGCCGTGGCAAACGCCATCCAGAGCGCCACCGGCATGGAGTTCCACCTCGAGACCTACTCCGAGCACAGTCTGGACGAAGGCTCCACCTCCCGCGCTGCCTCCTACGTCGGCCTTGTCTGGGGCGATAACACCGTCACATGGGGTGCCGGCACCGACACCGATATCATCGTGGCCGGCATCAAGGCACTGGTGAGCGCGATCAATAATAAGTAAAAGCATTTTTTCGATAAAAGGAGAGTACCATCATGGGAATGACCCTGACGCAGAAAATTCTTGCCGCACATGCCGGTCTTGCCGAGGTCAAGGCAGGCCAACTCATCAATGCAAAGCTGGACATCGTGCTGGGCAACGATATCACCACCCCCGTTGCCATCAACGAGTTCGAGCGTGCCGGTTTCAACTCCGTGTTCGACAAGCAGCACATCGCCATCGTGCTGGATCACTTTGTGCCCAACAAGGACATCAAGAGCGCCACCCAGTCCAAGCAGTGCCGCGAGTTCGCCAACAAGTACGACATCCTCAACTTCTACGATGTGGGCCAGATGGGCATTGAGCACGCCCTGCTGCCGGAAAAAGGCATCGTGACCGCAGGCGACTGCGTCATCGGTGCGGACAGTCACACCTGCACCTATGGTGCACTGGGCGCCTTCTCCACCGGCGTCGGCTCCACCGACATGGCCGCAGGCATGGCCACCGGCATGGCATGGTTCAAGGTGCCCTCTGCCATCAAGTTCGTGCTCAAGGGCAAGTTCGGCCCCCGTGTGTCCGGCAAGGACCTGATCCTGCACATCATCGGCATGATCGGTGTGGATGGTGCGCTGTACAAATCCATGGAGTTCACCGGCCCGGGCGTTGCCGGTCTTACCATGGACGACCGCCTGTGCATCTGCAACATGGCCATCGAGGCCGGTGCCAAGAACGGCATCTTCCCGGTGGACGATGTGACCCGCAGCTACCTCAAGGGCCGCAGCCAGCGTGAGCCGGTGTTCTACACCGCTGACCCCGATGCCGAATACGAAAAAACCATCGAGATCGATCTGGACAAGCTGGAGCCCACCGTCAGCTACCCTCACCTGCCCGAGAACACCCACCTTGCCAGCGAAGGCAAGGACATCAAGATCGATCAGGTAGTGATCGGCAGCTGCACCAACGGCCGTCTGGAGGACATGGAAGCCGCCTACAACGTGCTCAAGGGCAAGCACATCGCCAAGGGCGTGCGCGGCATCATCATCCCCGCCACCATGGCCGTTTACAAGGAATGCATCCTGCGCGGCTGGACCACCGCCTTTATTGATGCAGGCTGCATCGTGTCCACCCCCACCTGCGGCCCGTGCCTCGGCGGCTACATGGGCATTCTGGCCGAGGGCGAGCGCTGCGTTTCCACCACCAACCGCAACTTTGTGGGCCGCATGGGCCATGTGAAGAGCGAGGTCTACCTTGCTTCTCCCGCCACTGCCGCCGCCAGCGCACTGACCGGCTGCATCACCGACCCCCGCACGGTCTGATCGGAAAGGAGCACAACAATGAACGCAAAAGGTTCTGTTTTCAAATACCCGGACAACGTGGATACCGATGTCATCATCCCGGCCCGCCACCTGAACACGCAGGACGCCAAAGAGCTGGCCAGCCACTGCATGGAGGACATCGACAAGGATTTCGTCAAGAAGGTGAAGGACGGCGACATCATGGTGGGCGGCTGGAACTTTGGCTGCGGCTCCTCCCGTGAGCACGCACCGCTGTGCATCAAGACCGCCGGTATCTCGGTGGTCATTGCCAAGAGCTTTGCCCGCATCTTCTACCGCAACAGCATCAACATCGGTCTGCCCATCATGGAGTGCCCGGAGGCCGTGGACGCCATCAACGCAGGCGATACCGTGAGTGTGGACTTTGATACCGGCGTCATTACCGATGAGACCAACGGCAAGGTGTTCCACGCCGAGCCCTTCCCGCCGTTCATTCAGGAGATCATCTCGGCCGGTGGACTGATGAAGTCCATCAAGGCGAAGCAGCAGTAACCCTCTCAGGCGCTTCGCGCCAGCTCTCCCAAAGGGCGAGCTTTTTGCCATCTTCCCGAATGTATTTTCTTCCAGGATAAACAACGAACAATATCTTGCCCGCCTGAAAAGCTCCCCCTTCGGGGGAGCTGGCAATGCCGCAGGCATTGACTGAGAGGGTTCAAACCGATAGAAGGAGTTTCCCAATGGAAAAAAACATTGCTGTCATCTGGGGCGACTGCTCCAGCCCGGAGATCGTCAAGCAGACCATCCGTGTGCTTGACAAGGTGGCCGAAAAGTACGGCCACACCTTCCACTACACCGACGCTGCCATGGGCGGCGAAGCCATTGACAAGTACGGTGACCCGCTGCCCCAGCACGAGCTGGACAAGTGCCTTGCCGCGGACAGCGTCCTGCTGGGTGCCGTGGGCGGCCCCAAGTGGGAGGGTCTGCCCGGTGAGCAGCGCCCGGAGAAGGGCCTGCTGCGCCTGCGTGCAGGCATGGGCCTGTACTCCAACAACCGCCCGGCCAAGATCTGGCCCCAGCTGGCTCCTGCCAGCCCCCTGAAGCCCGAGATCGTGGCACAGGGCATCGATTTCATCATCGTGCGTGAGCTGATCGGCGGCGTATACTTCGGCAGTCACGAGACCCACACCCTCGAGAATGGCGAGAAGCAGGCCATCGACTCCATGCCCTACTCGGAGCACGAGATCGAGCGCATCGGCCGCATCGGCTTCGAGACCGCACGCAAGCGCCGCAAGAAGCTGTGCTGCGTGGACAAGGCCAACGTGCTGGACACCAGCCGCCTGTGGAGAAGCGTGATGCACCGCCTGCAGGCCGAGTACCCGGATGTGGAATACAGCGAGATGTTCGTGGACAACTGCGCCATGCAGATCGTCAAGAACCCCGCCCAGTTCGATGTCATCGTCACCGAGAACATGTTCGGCGACATCCTGTCGGACGAGGCTTCCATGATCACCGGCTCCATCGGCATGATCCCGTCCTCTTCTCTGGGCGACGGCACCCGCGGCCTGTACGAGCCCATCCACGGCTCCGCCCCGGACATTGCCGGCAAGGACATCGTGAACCCCACCGCCTGCATCCTGTCTGCCGCCATGATGCTGCGCTACTCCTTCGGCCTGACCGAGGAAGCCGACGCCATCGAGAACGCCGTGAACAAGGTGCTGGACAAGGGCCTGCGCACCGCCGACAACATGAGCGAGGGCTGCACCTGCCTTGGCTGCACCGCCATGGGCGACGCTATTCTGGCCGAGATCTGAATTTTTCCATAACGCACAAAGGGGAACGACAGCCGTCGTTCCCCTTTTCGTCTGCACAAAAAAGAGCAGCTGTTCCCAACTGCCCTTCTGCGATATAGTTTCTTACTTGGTGCCGTAGATACGGTCGCCGGCGTCGCCCAGACCGGGAACGATGTAGCCGTTCTCGTTCAGGTGGTCATCCTCTGCGCCGAGGTAGATATCCACATCAGGGTGTGCCTCGTGCAGGGCCTTGATGCCTTCCGGAGCAGCGATCAGGCCGATGAACTTGATGCGCTTTGCGCCATGCTTCTTGATCTGGGTGATGGCGTCGATGGCGCTGCCGCCGGTGGCCAGCATCGGGTCCAGAACCAGAACATCACGCTCTGCAATGTCCTGCGGCAGCTTGCAGAAGTACTCCACGGGCTGCAGGGTCTCCTCGTTGCGGTACAGGCCGATGAAGCCCACCTTTGCAGCGGGCAGCAGGGTCAGCATACCGTCCAGCATACCCATGCCTGCGCGCAGGATGGGCACCAGAGCCAGCTTGCGGCCAGCCAGCACCTTGGTCTTTGCCATGGTGATGGGCGTCTCGATCTCCACCTCTTCCAGAGGCAGGTCACGGGTCGCTTCGTAGCACAGCAGGGTCGCGATCTCGCCAACGAGGTCACGGAACTCCTTGGTACCGGTCTGCTTGTTGCGCAGAATGCTCAGCTTGTGCTGCAGCAGCGGATGCTCAACGATCATCGGGGTCATAAAAACACGCTCCTTATTTTAAATAGATAACTCTATCGGGTACGGGATCACGCTCTGAAACGGCTCTGCGTGCGCTTCGCCATGAGCAGAAGGGTCGTAACGAAAAGCGGCATCTGCACTGCAGTATTTCTAAGCAGCTGCCCATTACGGTCCCTTTTGTGAAAATGCGTTTGGAGCGGCCCTGCGGTTGCGCAGCAATGAAAGCCCCAGTGGGTCTTTCAAGCAGGCGAGCGATCTGCGATAGCAGATGGAAGGGCTTTGCCCTGACAAGCGTCGGGGCCGCGACAAACGCGAAATCAAAAAAATTTTTTCCTTGATTCATGGCCAGAGTAAAACGGAGGCCATTCCAATCGTCCAGCCTGAGAATCAGCGGTTCTCCAGTGCGGTCAGCTTGTCGATGCGGCGCTGATGGCGGCCGCCCTCAAACTCGGTATTCAGGAAGATATCCACCAGCTGGCAGGCCAAGCCTGCACCCACGACGCGGCCGCCCATGCACAGGGCGTTGGCGTCGTTGTGGCGGCGGGTATACTCGCAGCTGAAGCTGTCGGAGCAGCAGCAGGCACGAATGCCCTTGATCTTGTTTGCCGCCATGCTGATGCCCACGCCGGTGCCGCAGAACAGCAGTGCCTTTTCACACTGGCCGTTCACCACGGCGTCGCAGGCAGGCACTGCCATGTCGGGGTAATCCACGCTGTCGGTGCTGTGGGTGCCAAAATCGATGTATTCCAGCCCCAGCTCCTTCAGATGTGCCTTGACAGCTTCCTTCAGTTCAAATCCGCCGTGGTCAGCGGCCAGTGCAATGGGTTTTGCCATGGAAAAACGTCCTTTCTCTTGTAACGCAAACTATAACTCAAGCTTTTTCTTTTTTTGCCGCAGCTTCGGCCGCAAGGCGCTCTGCGCGCTCCCGCTCCGCCTGACTCAGGCGGTGATAATCCGGCAGCAGCGCCTCTGGCAGCACAGCCTGTCCGGCTGCGGCCATCTGCTTTGCCACAAGGGCTACCGCTGCAGCCCGTCCGCCGCGCAGCGCCGGGGGCGTTTGCAGCACGCCCGGCACACTGCTGTATTTATTATAGCACAGAGAAGCGCCATCACCAACAAAAAACAGGGGCTTTTTGCAATTTTCTACAAATTCTGCAAGATCAGCCACAGCCCGGGCATCGTCCTCCAGCAGGCGCCGGTGGGTGGAAAGCTCGAATGCGGCGCTGTACACCTGTGCGCGGCGGGCATCCAGTGCGCACAGCACAGTGCCCTCGCCGGTGTGTGCTGCGGCCAGTGCTTCCAGCGTAGACACCGGTGCACACAGCGTCTCCCGCGGGAAGGCAAGCCCCTTCACCGCTGCCAGACCGATGCGCAGGCCGGTAAAGCTGCCAGGGCCGGCATTGACGCCATACAGGTCGATGTCCGTGCAGGTCATGCCGCACATCTTCAGGCAGGTGTCGATCATGGGCATCAGGGTCTCGCTGTGGGTCATGCCCGCGTCCAGATAGACCTCGTACAGCAGGCGGTCGTCCTGCAAAAGGGCCACACCGGCCGTCTTGCCCGCCGTATCCACGGCTAAGATGTTCATAGCGTTACCCCCTCAATGGTGATCCTGCGGGTGTTCTCGTCCACACGCTGGATGTCCACCCGGATGGGGTTTTCCAGCGCCAGCAGGTCGGCGAAATTCTCGCTCCACTCTGCCGCCACAACGGCCCCCTGATCCAGATAATCGTAAAAGCCTGCCGCACACAGATCATTCTCGGTGGAAATGCGGTACAGGTCAAAATGTGCCAGCGGTCTCGGGCCGCGGTAATAGTTCACGATGGCAAAGGTGGGGCTGGACACCGGGTCGGTGCAGCCAAGCCCCTGCGCAAGGCCCTCGGTGAAAGCGGTCTTGCCCGCGCCAAGTCCGCCGGTAAAAGCCACCAGAGAGCCCGGTGCCAGTGCGCCGGCCATGCGTGCGCCCAGCGCCACGGTCTCGGCACGGGAGTGGGTGATATATTCAGACATGAAGCTTACCTCATTTTATAAAGCAAAAGGGACGGCAGAGCTCTGCCATCCCTTAGTATAATATACTTTGCACAAAAGCGCAATGCCAAGAAACTGCTGCGGGGTCTGCTCAGGCCGCAGCCGCAGCTTCTTGTGCCGTGTAGGGGTTGGGCAGCACGGCACTCCGGCTTCCGCTCAGCATCGCATAGGATGCCGCTGCATGGGGCCGTCTGCCGCCCTGCTCGTTGTACCAGATGATATCATCGGTGCCGTAGATGCTCTTGGCATAGTCCACGGCCTGCTCCAGCGTTTCGCCTTCGATCATCCGGTTCACAGTGGCCCACAGCATGCTGCGGGAGTACACCGAGTACACATTGTTCACATAGCCCATCACGGCTTTGGCACCGCCTGCCAGCAGGCCGTCTGCCATAGCGGTATCCACATGGCCGTTCTTGCCGTAGAACTCACAGGTCTCGCTGAGCACGATGCCATTGCCCCGGTATGCACTGCGGAAGAAATCGCCGTTGACGGCATACATGCCGTTCACCTTGACCACACGGTGGGCCAGCAGGTCAAAGCCATAGCGCAGGTCGCTCCAGAATTCTGATTTTTCGCTCAGCAGGATCAGCGGCTCGGTGGCGGTCCTTTTCCACAGCCAGCCGTATTCATAGGTATAGTAGGCACCATGGGTGCTCAGGATGCACAGGTCATAATCACCCATCCTGCGCAGGTCGGACACGGTAACGGTAGTGTCCAGTCTGGTCTGCAGCCCCACCGAATCCCAATAGGTCTGCATATAGGCATAGTAGGGGTAGCGGGCGCTGTTGATGGTGTTGTCAAAGGCGTAATAGATGGCCGCCGTGCCCACCCGCTTGTTCTCGGCCAGCTGCTGCAGCTGTTCTTTCTCCAGCTGCGGCAGAGCGGCAGCGTTCTCCTCCTCCGGGTCTGCCACCAGAATGCCGCCCAGCGCACCGCAGCTGTAGGTAAAGCTCACCATACCGTTTTCGGCATCGGTGTACACAGAGCCCTGCTTCACAAGGCCCTGCCGGGTCAGCTCCTCCAGCTGCTGCAGGGCTGCATCGATGCGCTCGTCCTCGCTCATCCGGGTGTAATCCTCGCTATCGGTCAGCTCCGTGACTGCAGCATCTGCCTGCTGCATCCCGCGCACATCCGCAGCCGTCAGGCTCTGCTGCACAGCGGCGGTTTCCTCCGGCTGCTGTGCAAAAGCCGCCATGGGCAGAGCTGTCAGCGCAAAAGCCAGCGCACACAGCACACACACAAGGCGGCAGGGTCTATTCTGTTTCATTCCCATTCCCTCCGGGCCTGCCGTGCGCCCATGCAGCACGGGGCCCTTTTCCGGCAGGCAGGATGCCTGCCCGGCCAATGACCGGCCGTTCCATCTTCTTCCCGCGGCAAAAACTTCATCCGTGTTTGTCGTGCCTTCATTGTAGATGCTGCCGTCCGCTTTGTCAAGCACCCACGCAGATTTTACAAGGCTGTTCCACACGGCAGATTGAAAACGCTGCGCCATCTGTGTATAATAAGGATAAACTGGGTTTGTGTTGCCTATGCGTGCAGCCGGACCCGGTGTGCATCTGGAAACGAAAGGTGGTGCTTTCTTGGAAAGCATTCGACAATATCTGAAGCGGACGGATAAGCTCTACCTGCTGCTGTGCATCTTCAGTAGCACCATGGCTGTGGTGGCACTGGCCTCCTGGGCCGCAAAGCAGGGCAGCGGCTTTGCTACCGATGAGCTCACCGGTGCCGTTATCGGCATCGGCGATTACCGCCGTGCGCTGGTGCAGGCCGGTGCGGCGGTGCTGGGCATCATCCTTGCGCTGCTGCTCTCCTGCATCGATTACCGCAGCCTCGTCAAGGTGTGGCCGGTGCATGTGGCCCTGACATGGGGCCTTGTGCTGCCCACCCTGTTCATCCGCAACGTGACCATCGGCCCGCTGACCATCGGCTTCAACGCCGGTGATACCGATAACTACTCCTGGTACAAGCTGGGCGGCTTTACCTTCCAGCCCACTGAGCTGGCAAAGATCAGCTTCATCCTCACCTTTGCCATGCATCTGAACAATGTGCGCAGCCGCATCAATGAGCCCAAGGAGCTGGCCAAGCTGCTGCTGCACCTGCTGGTGCCCATCGCCATCATCCATGTTCAGGGCGATGACGGCACCGCCATCATCTACGCCATCATCGGCTGCAGCATGATGTTTGCGGCGGGCCTGAGCTGGAAGTATATCATCGGAGCCATTGCAGCCGCCGCTGCCGCAGTGGCCGCAGCCTTCGCCTTTTTCAGTGATAAGATCGGCAAGGGCTACCAGTGGTACCGCATTCTGGCCGTCATCGACCCGGAGAACACCACCGGCTGGGCACCCAACGAGACCACCTGGAAAAACATCATCTACCAGCAGCAGCGCGGCGAGATCGCCATCGGCTCCGGCGGCATCTTCGGCAACGGCCTGTTCAGCGGCCGGTACTACAGCGTACCCAACGCCCACAACGACTTTATCCTCAGCTGGATAGGCAACACCATGGGCTTTGTGGGCCTGTGCATCGTGCTGGGTGCCCTGCTGGCACTGGTGATCAAGACTTTTGCCACCGGTGCCCGCAGCGAGGATCTGCTGGGCAGCTATATCTGCGCCGGCATCGGCGGTGCCCTGATGGCTCAGATCGCCGTGAACGTGGGCATGAACCTGCGGGTGCTGCCGGTCATCGGCGTCACCCTGCCCTTTTATTCTGCGGGCGGCAGCTCGGTGCTGATGCTGTATATCTGCGTGGGGCTTGTGCTGTCGGTCTATATGCACAACACAAAGAGCCTGTTCGGGTAAGGCTCCGGCACACCGGTCTGTCTGTTCATCGTTTCCCCCCTGTGATCCGGCTTTTTCTGACATACCTGACAAAAAAATGGTTCAACTCTCTTGCAATCTGCCTGTGCACATGGTAAAATTGTACAGAAGTTTGCAGTTTTATTGTGCAATAGGTGCAATAACTGTGTGGGAGAGTTTGGGGCTCTTCTTATTTTCTGTTATGGACTAAGATGGAGTGAATCTGAATATGACAACTGTAAACACTGCGCCAGAAGCGGAATACTGGCTGCAGACCGGCCGGATGGAGGAGCCCGGCGCAGAGCTTGGCATCCGCAAGCCGGTCACGGTCGACCGTAAGACGAATCTTCATGAGCACCGCGCCTACTGGTGTGTGCGCCGCGCACAGGATATCTTCTTTTCCCTGCTGGCGCTGATCGCGCTTTCCCCGCTGATGCTCCTTACCTGCATTGCAGTCTGGATCGACAGCCCGGGTGCAAGCCCGGTGTTCAGCCAGCTGCGGGTGGGCCGCAACGGCAAGCTGTTCCGGCTGTACAAGTTCCGTTCCATGTGCCCGAACGCTGAGAGCAAGCTCAACGATCTGCTGCAGGACAACGAGATGGACGGCCCGGTGTTCAAGATGAAGGACGATCCCCGCATCACCCGGGTGGGCCATTTCATCCGCAAGACCAGCATCGACGAGCTGCCTCAGCTGGTGAACATCCTCAAGGGCGATATGAGCATTGTGGGCCCGCGCCCGGCTCTGCCCCGTGAGGTGGCCCAGTACACCCCCTATGAATGGCAGCGGCTGTACGTGACGCCGGGCCTGAGCTGCTACTGGCAGATCGCCCCGCACCGCAACCAGCTGAGCTTTGAGGAGTGGATGGCGCTGGATGTGAAGTATGTCAAGGAGCGCAGCTTCCTGGTGGACTGGAAGATCATCTTTGCAACCTTCCGTGCAGTGCTGTTCGGCCACGGAGAATAAATTTTTGCCTGAGAAGTGACAAAGCCTGTCTGCTTTGTCGCTTTCTTTTTATCTATGGGCCTGCGGGCCTGCAGGAAACAAAAAAACAGAGGGACGACGCGGGGTCGTCCCTCTGTTTTTGCTTAGATCATCAAATTACTTCAGCACGGCACCCAGATTTGCACTGGTGACCATGCGTGCATAGCGGCTGAGCCAGCCGGTCTTGATGTTGGGTTCGGGTGCAACATACTTTGCCTTGCGCTGGGCCAGGACTTCGTCGCTGACCTCCAGCGTGATGGAGGCATTGGGGATATCAATGTTGATGGTATCGCCCTCCTCGATCAGGCCGATGGGGCCGCCGGAAGCAGCCTCCGGGCTCACATGGCCAATGGCTGCACCGCGGCTTGCGCCGGAGAAGCGGCCATCGGTGATGAGGGCCACGGTCTTGTCCAGCTTCATGCCGGCCAGTGCGGAGGTGGGGTTCAGCATCTCACGCATGCCGGGGCCGCCCTTGGGGCCTTCGTAGCGGATGACCACCACATCGCCCGGGACGATCTTGCCCGCGTAGATGGCGGCAATGGCCTCGTCCTCGCTGTTGAACACACGGGCCGGGCCGGAATGCTGCTGCATCTCGGGGGCCACGGCGCTGCGCTTGACCACACAGCCGTCCGGTGCAATGTTGCCCCACAGGATCTGCAGGCCGCCGGTCTGGGAATAGGGGTTGTCGATGGGGCGGATGGCCTTGTCGTTCAGGATGTGTGCGCCCTTGATGTTCTCGCCCAGCGTCTTGCCGGTAACGGTAGGCACATCCAGATCCAGCAGGCCCTTCTTGGCCAGCTCTGCCTGCACAGCAGGAATGCCGCCTGCGGCGTACAGATCCGGCATGTGGGTGGGGCCGGCCGGTGCCAGATGGCACAGGTTGGGGGTCTTGGCGCTGATCTCATTGAACAGCTTCAGGTCGATGGGCACACCGGCCTCATAGGCGATGGCCAGCAGGTGCAGCACGGTGTTGGTGGAGCAGCCCAACGCCATATCACAGGTCAGAGCGTTGCGGATGGAGCGCTCGTTGATGATCTGGCGTGCGGTGATGCCCTTCTTGACCATATCCATGATGGCCATACCGGCGTGCTTTGCCAGCTGCAGACGCTTGGAGTAGACGGCAGGAATGGTGCCGTTGCCGGGCAGTGCGATGCCGATGGCCTCGCACAGGCAGTTCATGCTGTTGGCGGTGTACATGCCGGAGCAGCTGCCGCAGCTGGGGCAGCAGTTGCAGGTGCAGTCTTCCAGCTGATCCTCGGTGATCATACCGGCCTTGTAGGCACCCACAGCCTCGAACATCTTGGAAAGGCTGACCTCTTCGCCGCCGTAGGTACCGGCCAGCATGGGGCCGCCGGAGCAGACCACAGCGGGCACATCCATGCGCACCGCTGCCATCACCATGCCGGGCACGATCTTATCGCAGTTGGGCACCAGCACCAGACCGTCCAGCTGGTGGGCCATGAGCATGGTCTCCACGCTGTCGCAGATCAGCTCGCGGGAAGCCAGCGAGTACTTCATGCCCACATGGCCCATGGCGATGCCGTCGCACACGCCGATGGCAGGAATCAGGATGGGGGTACCGCCTGCCATCTCAACACCGGCCTTTACGGCATCGGCGATCTTGTCCAGATTCATATGGCCGGGCACGATCTCGCTGTAGGCGCTCACCACGCCGATCAGCGGGCGCTCCAGCTCTTCCTTGGTATAGCCCAGTGCGTAGAACAGGCTTCGGTTCGGAGCGCGCTCCGAGCCCTTGGTCACATTGTCGCTTCTCATTTCAAATCCTCTTTT
Source organism: Faecalibacterium sp. 7 (assembly GCF_049562865.1). Lineage (NCBI taxonomy): Bacteria > Bacillati > Bacillota > Clostridia > Eubacteriales > Oscillospiraceae > Faecalibacterium > Faecalibacterium sp. 7. Next base: position 306,945 of record NZ_CP186911.1, read on the forward strand.
CTGTCAAAAACCCTCTCCGTCACGGCTGCGCCGTGCCACCTCTCCCGAAGGGGAGAGGTTTTTGCGGAGGATCTATAAGTATAAGGTTCTCACTTTCAACAAAAGCTCCCCCTTTCGGGGGAGCTGGCCGCCGAAAGGCGGCCTGAGAGGGTTTTCCTCTTACTTCTTCAGCCAGCTCATCATGCCGCGCAGCTCTGCGCCGACCTTCTCGATGGGCAGCTCTGCTTCCATGCGGCGCTTTGCCAGGAAGTGCACCTTGCGGCCGCCGTTGGGGCTCATCTCGGTCAGGAACTCGGAAGCGAAGGTGCCGTCCTGGATCTCGGTCAGGACCTTCTTCATCTCCTTGCGGGTCTCGGCGGTGATCAGGCGCTTGCCGGTGCGGTAATCGCCGTACTCAGCGGTGTTGGAGATGGAGTAACGCATCTTGGAGAAGCCGCCCTCATTGATCAGGTCAACGATCAGCTTCATCTCGTGGCAGGTCTCAAAGTATGCCATCTCGGGCTCGTAGCCAGCTTCCACCAGCGTATCGAAACCGGCGTGGATCAGCTCGGAAACACCGCCGCACAGCACTGCCTGCTCGCCGAACAGGTCGGTCTCGGTCTCCTCCTTGAAGGTGGTCTGCAGGATGCCTGCACGGCCTGCGCCGATGCCGGAAGCGTATGCCAGAGCGATATCCTTAGCCTTGCCGGTGTAGTCCTGCTCCACGCAGATCAGAGAGGGGCAGCCCTCACCCTCGGTGTACAGGCGGCGGACAATGTGGCCGGGGCCCTTGGGAGCGATCATGATAACATCCACATTCTTGGGAGCGGTGATGGTCTTGAAGTGGATGTTGAAGCCGTGTGCAAAGGCCAGTGCCTTGCCCTCGGTCATGTAGGGAGCCACCTGCTTGTTGTAGATGTCGGCGCACAGCTCGTCGGGCACCAGCATCATGACAACGTCGCCGGCCTTGGCAGCTTCTTCCACTTCCATGACCTTGAAGTTCTCGTGAGTTGCTGCGAACTCAGAAGCCTTCTCCCAGTGAGCAGAGCCCTTGCGCAGGCCGACGACGACGTTCACGCCGCTCTCGGCCAGGTTCTCGGAATGGGCGTGGCCCTGGCTGCCGAAGCCGATGACAGCGACGGTCTTGCCGTCCAGCACGCCGAGGTTGCAGTCGGAATCGTAGTATTTCTTGATAGCCATGGTAGTTGTTCTCCTTTTTTGTTTTGTGTTTATTCAGTGGCTGATTCTAAACATTTTATTTTTTCGCTCCTTGAGAGCGGAAAAGCGAAGTTTTAACCCTCTCAGTCATCTCGCTTTGCTCGATGCCAGCTCCCCCGAGGGGGGAGCTTTTATCATACCTTTTCTTTTGATGATGCATAAAACCTCGCCCTTCGGGAGAGGTGGCACGGCGCAGCCGTGACGGAGAGGGTTCGTTCTTATTTTCTCTCCGGGCAGTGGGTCCCCGGCAGAGGCAGCTGCGCTGCGCGCACCTCCTGCGGCGGCTTCTGCATGTGCTGGTGCATCCCGCCGCGCTCCAGTGCGGTGACGCCGGTGCGGCACTGCTCCAGGATCTTATAATCCGCGAACATTTTCAGGAAGGCGTCGATCTTATCCGGCTTGCCGATCAGCTCAAACACCATGCTGTCCGGCGAAAGATCGATGATCTTTGCCTTGTAGATGCTGGCGATTTCCCGCAGCTCACTGCGGTTGTGCACGTCGGACGCCACCTTCAGCAGCAGCAGCTCCCGTTCCAGCGATTTTTCGCCGTCCAGCACGAACACCTGACGGGTGACCTCCAGACGCTCGGTCTGCAGGATCAGCTGGCTGAGTGCCTTTTCGTCGCTGGTGATTGTGACCGTGATGCGGCTGACCGCCGGGTCGTTGGTAGCCGAAACGGTCAGGCTGTCAATGTTGAAGCCGCGGCGGCAGAACAGGCTGGACACACGGGCCAGAACACCGCTCTGGTTGTCCACCAGCAGGCTGATAACCCTGCGTTTGTTGGTTTCCATTTTGCTGTGTCCTCCTTATTCCATGATGATGTCGTTGATGTCGCCGCCGCCGGGGATCATGGGCAGCACCTTTTCGTCCTTATCGATGATGCACTCGATCCATGTGGGGCCCTTCTGCTTGAGCGCATCCGCAAAAGCAGCCTGAAACTCCGGCAGGTTAGTGCAGCGGTAGCCCTTCAGGCCAAAGCCGTCTGCCAGCTTGACGAAATCCGTCTTGCGGTGGGGGTCGGTCTGGCTGTAGCGCCTGCCGTAGAAGGTGGTCTGCCACTGGCGCACCATGCCCAGCACCGAGTTGTTGAAGATCACGGTGATGATGGGCAGCTCGTAGCTCACAGCGGTGCAGGCCTCGTTCAGGTTCATGTGGAAGGAGCCGTCACCGGTGAACATGACCACCCGCTGATCCCGGCCAAGGGCCATCTGTGCGCCGATGGCAGCACCGTAGCCAAAGCCCATGGTGCCCAGACCGCCGCTGGTGATGAAGCCGCGGCTCTTGGCGTGGCGCAGATACTGCGCTGCCCACATCTGGTGCTGGCCCACATCGGTCACATACACGGCCTCCGGACCGCACTGATTGCACACCTCTCCGATGACCTGATGGGGCATCAGGCGGGTGGGGTCGGACACCGGGTGGTAATCCTGTGCCTGCCACTCGTGGATCATGGCCATCCACTCCGGATGCTTTTTCTCCTTGATCTGGGGCAGCATGGCGTTCAGCACATAGGCCGCATCGCCCACGATGGAAAGATCGACCTCCACATTCTTGCCCAGCTCACTGGGGTCGATGTCGATCTGGATGATGGTGGCGTTCTTTGCAAAGGTCTTGGGGTTCAGGGCCACACGGTCCGAGAAGCGGGTGCCCACTGCAATGAGCACATCGCAGTCGGCCACAGCGCGGTTGGAGGTGTAGCAGCCGTGCATGCCCACCATCCCGATGTTCATCGGGTCGCCGTAGGGCACGACGCCTGCGGCCATCAGGGTATAAGTCGCAGGATCTCGGCCTTCTTCAGCAGGTCGCGCAGGGGCTGGCAGGAAGCTGCGCTGCGCACGCCGCCGCCAAAGTAGACCAGCGGGCGCTGTGCGGCGTTGATGAGGTCTGCCGCCCACTTCACCCGCTCTGCGTTGAAGGTGGTCACGGTGCGGATGGGCTCCGGCTTTTTGGGGGTGAACTCGCACACCGCCGCCGTCACGTCCTTGGGGATATCCACCAGCACCGGGCCCTTGCGGCCGCTCTGTGCAATGCGGAAGGCAGAGCGCATGGTATCGGCCAGCTCCTCTACCCGGCGCACCGTGAAGTTGTGCTTGGTAATGGGCATCGTGATGCCCTCAATGTAGGCTTCCTGAAAGCCGTCCTTGCCAAGGCCCGTCGTGGCTACGTTGCCGGTGAAGGCCACCATGGGCACCGAGTCCATATAGGCTGTGGCAATGCCGGTGACCAGATTGGTGGCACCCGGGCCGCTGGTAGCCAGCACCACACCGGTGCGTCCGGTGGCGCGGGCATAGCCGTCTGCCGCGTGAGCCGCGCCCTGCTCGTGGGCGGTGAGCACATGGGTGATGCGGTCCGAATTCTTGTACAGTTCATCGTAAAGGTTCAGCACTGCGCCGCCGGGATAACCAAAAAGGGTGTCCACGCCCTGCTCGCACAGGACCTCTACAAAGATCTGAGAACCATTCAACTGCATGGTGTTGCTCCTATTCCTGTTCTACTTCTTATCCATTCCCTCAGGGAGAGCTTTTGAAAAAGAAAAAGAAAAAGCCCTTGTCCCCTGCTTCTTTCAAGAGACAAAGACCTTGTAACATCAAGCTCTCTGCGGTACCACTCTCGTTGGCGTGCTGTGCACACCCTCTCACGGGCTTCCAACAAAGCCCTGCACGGTAACGGCTGCAACCGGCGCTGCTTACAAGGGTTTTGCACCCGTTGGGCAGGCTGCTCCGGGATGATTTTCCGCACGAAACGCTGACTGCCTTGCACCAGACGGCAGCTCTCTGAACAGTGGGGATCGTGTGGTACTTTTTCCCATCTGCGCATTTGTTGATGTAAATTATACTATAAATCGGGCTTTTGTCAATCGATGATTTGTCTCCTGAAGCATCTCAAACATGAAGGGATTTGAACACCTCTTGCGCCCCGGCAAAAGCTGCTGTATACTTCTGATATGCGCGCCTGCGCGTTTATTTATCACACGCTCAAATCAGAGGGACAGGAATATGAAACTGAGAGAATGGAATGCCCGGCTGCACGGGCTTGTTATTTTCCGCAGCTTGCTGGACGATCCCGTGGTGGCAAAGTTTGCGGATCTGACCGACCGCATGGAAGCCGGTGCGCCCGGCTGCGGCCCGGTGTGTGACGCCGTGGCACAATTTGAAGCGGCGCTGTTCGAGCACACCACCAACTGGGGCAGCTACCTCAGCGCCGCCGTGCTGGAAACCGAGACCGTCTGCGTGCGGCAGGCTGCAGCGGGCACCCTTGCCCCGGTGCTGCAGACTGCACTGGACAGCGAGCTGGCCTTTTTGCAGGCCCTGTGCGGCCTGACGCTGGACGAGCTGCTGGCCGCAGCCGGTTCTGCTGCCGGTCAGGCACAGGAGCTGGACTTTCTTCCCCGGTGGGAGACGGCACAGCTCGACCTGCCTGCCGCCTACGCCCAGCGCATGAGCGAGGTGGGCAGAAAGGGCTACGGCATGTTTGCCAAGCACCATGTGTTCACGGTGGAAAACGGCCAGCTGGTGCCGGTGAAGTACCCCGACCCCCAGCGCCTTTCCGAGCTGCCCGGCTATGAGAAGGAGCGGGAAAAGGTCATTGCCAACACCAGGGCCCTGCTGGCCGGAGTGCCCGCCAACAATGTGCTGCTGTACGGTGACGCCGGCACCGGCAAGTCCAGCGCGGTGAAGGCCATTGCCAACGAGTTTGCGCCCGACGGCCTGCGGCTGGTGGAGGTGAAAAAGAACCAGCTGTACCAGATCCCGGATCTGATGGACAGGCTGGCGGCGAACCCGCTCAAGTTCATCCTGTTCATCGACGACCTGAGCTTTACCGCCAACGACGACAACTTTGCCGCCCTGAAGGCCATTCTGGAAGGCAGCGTAGGCGGCCGGGCCAAGAACATTGCGGTATATGCCACCTCCAACCGCCGCCACCTGATCAAGGAGACCCTGACCGACCGCACCGGCGATGACATCCACGAAGCCGACACCCGGCAGGAGCTGATGAGTCTTTCCGCCCGGTTCGGCCTGACCGTCACCTTCCAGCGCCCGGAGAAGGCCCGGTTCGAGACCATTCTGGCAGAGCTGGCAAAGCAGCACGGCATCGATATGCCCATGGATCAGCTGCTGGTAAAGGCCGAGGCCTTTGCCATCCGCGCCGGAGGCCGCAGCCCCCGGGTGGCAAAGCAGTTTATTGAACAGTGCGAGGCCGGGGTGCAGAAGTGACCCCCGCGCCCTCACTCTTTCCGCAAAAAAGCCGCAGGAACGCTGCTTTGCAGCATCCTGCGGCTCTCTTTTTGTCCGGTATTCAGAAACAGTCTGCGTGCGTTCACTCACGCACGGCGATGCACTCGATCTCCAGCTTTGCGCCCTTGGGGATGGCCGCCACCTGCACACAGCTGCGTGCAGGGAACGGCTCTGCAAATGCCTTGGCATACACGGCGTTCACAGCGGCAAAATCGTTGATGTCGGCAAGGAAGATGACCGTCTTGACCACATTTGCCATGGAAAGACCTGCCTCCGCCAGAATGGCCTTGAGGTTTGCCAGACTCTGTGCAGCTTGCTCCTCCACGGTATCGGCCATCTTGCCGGTGGCAGGGTCTACCGGGATCTGGCCGGAAACGAACACCATATTGCCCAGATCGATGGCCTGGCTGTAAGGGCCGATGGCGGCGGGTGCATTGGAAGTAGAAACGACTTTCATAGCAGTTCTCCTTTGTTGTAAGATCACAATTTAAAATGGCCGGCGCGTGCGCTTTGGCTCTATTCAGCGGAAATTTGATTTTTATATTTGTGCTCCGGAAAAGCCTGCGGGCTTTTCCGGAGCACTTTTTCATGAGACAAGCCGTACAAATAGCAATTGAAAATAGTGCTTTGTGTGTCGGCCCCTTTGGTGAAAATGCGTTTGGAGCGCCCCGCGTTTGTGTAGCAATGAAAGCCCCAGTGGGGCTTTTAAGCGGCGAGCGGTCTGCGTCAGCAGATGGAGGGGCTTTGCCCCGACAAGTTCCGCAGGGCACGACAAACGCAAAATAAAAAATTATTTTCCGCTATTTATGGCCAGAGCGCAACAGCGATGACCGCTGCCTGTGGCAGAAACAGGGAGGAGCTGTTGGGGCAGCGGCCTGCAAGATGCGAGTGCCGCGCCAAGGCACGAAGCAGATGCAGGGAGCCGCAACTCGTAAGCGGAGGCCATTCTAAATCGTCTGTTTTTCCTTATTATACTCTTTCGCTCACCAGCTGGAAACCCTCTTTTGCAAGTTCTGCACGGATCTGCTCGATCTGCGCTGCGTCGCGGGTCTCAAGGGTCAGCTTGAGGAAGCAGCTGGAGATGGGCATGTTGGGGTCAGAACCATCGTGCTGCACCGACACCACATTGCTGCCGCAGCGGGAAACGATCTCCGCCACCTTCTTCAGCTGGCCGGGCTTGTCCTCCAGTGCGATGGTCATGTTGGCCTTGCGGCCGCTCATCACCAGACCGCGGGTGATGACACGGTTGAGGATGTTCACATCGATGTTGCCGCCGGAGACAACGCAGGCCACCTTTTTGCCCTCGACCGGCAGCTTGTGGAACAGCACTGCAGCCACCGGCACGGCTCCGGCACCCTCGGCCACCAGCTTCTGGTTCTCCATCAGGGAGAGGATGGCGGCAGCGGTCTCGTCCTCGGTGACGGTGACGATATCATCCACATACTGTTCGCAGATCTGGTAGGTCAGCTCGCCGGGCGTCTTGACCTGAATGCCGTCTGCAAAGGTGGAGGCCGCTTTCAGGGTCTGATACTTGTGCTCATGCAGACTGCGGTACATGCTGGGGGCACCTTCGGCCTGCACGCCGTACACCTTTACCTCCGGGCGCAGGCTCTTGATGGCAAAGGCCACGCCGGAGATCAGGCCGCCGCCGCCCACCGGCACAACGACCGCATCCACATCCGGCAGCTGATCCAGAATTTCCAGACCGATGGTCCCCTGCCCCGCGATGACCTGCTCATCGTCATAGGGGTGGATAAAGGTCATGCCGGTCTCTTCCTGCAGCTCCACGGCCTTGTCGTGGGCGTCGTCGTAGGTGCCGGGCACCAGACACACTTCTGCGCCAAGGTTCTTGGTGTTCTCCACCTTCATGATGGGCGCTCCGTCCGGCATGCAGACGATGCTCTTGATGCCGCGGCGGGTGGCAGCCAGTGCCACGCCCTGCGCATGGTTGCCCGCAGAGCAGGCGATCACGCCCTTGGCGCTCTCCTCTGCGGAGAGCTGGCTGATCTTATAGTAAGCGCCGCGCACCTTGAAGCTGCCGGTGGCCTGCAGATTCTCGGTCTTCAGGTACAGATGGCAGTCCTTGGAAAGCTTGGATGCCTCAATGAGGTCGGTCTTGCGGGCAACGTCCTTGAGCACAAAGGCGGCGTGGTAGATCTTATCCAGAGTCAGCATGGTGATTCTCCCTCTATATGACACATTTTACTGTAATTGCATGGTTTTCAGTATAGATTAGCAAAGTTGTTTTGTCAAATGAATTTCCTTCATGATAAAAGTCGCAGAAAAGAGAGCGGCAATGTTTTCCATCAAGACCGGCACGGCAGCTGCCTCTTGCCGCCCCGACCCCATCCGTGAAAAAGGGGTTCTGAAAAGCCCGCAGGCTTTTCAGAACCCCAAAATCTCAAATAATTCTTCCGCTGAAACGGCCCAAAGCAGCGCGGAGGGCATTTTAAATCGTCCGTTCCCCCGCCATTGCCGCGCAGCGGCACATCATTGCGCAGGCACATCATTTTGCGCCACGGCGCAAACATCATTGCGTCAGCACATCATTGCCGCGCAGCGGCGTTACCGTCCGCGTCCACCGCCGCCGCCATGGCTGGAGCCGCCGCCCATTCCACCGAAGGAGCCGCCGCCGAAGCTGCCGCCGCCGAACGAGCCGCCTCCAAAGGAGCCGCCTCCGCGGGAGCCACCGAAGGAACCGCCGCCAAAGCCGCCGCCCATGGGAGGACGGGGCGGACGCCGGTTGTTGTTCCGGGGCGGGCGGGGCCGGTCATTGCGGGGGCCGGGGCCATAGCCCGGGCCGTATCCGGGGCCAAAGCCGGGGCCCGGAGGAGGAGGCGGGCCGGGACGATAATGCCGACGGGCCGAGCCTGCCATGTAGCCCCATGCGAAGGGGCCCCAGTTCCAGCCCACTGCATGGCCGATGGGTGCAATGAACACCCGGAACACGAACAGCACGATGATCAGCATCACCAGCAGGGACATGAACAGGATCACGATGCCCAGAACGACATCCTCAAAGGTGGTGGGGCCGTCGTCCGGCTCCGCGTAGCCGCCATCGTCGTAGCTGCCATTGTTCAGATTTACCCCATAAACACTTGCAATGGTGTCGGCCACATTGTTGGCACAGGTGGTCACGGCACCGTCGTAGTCGCAGGCAGCAAAGTCATTTTCCATGGTCTGGGCGATGGCGCTGGCCTGACTTTCCAGCGTGGTGTTGCGGAAGCCGTCGCCGTAGGTCACGTAGTAATCGCCATCCTCGTAGATGGGTGACTCCATCACCAGCAGGATCAGCACGCCGTTATTATTCGTAGCATCGCCGATGCCCCATGCGTTGAAGGCCTGTGTTGCATAATCCTCAGTGGAATAATTGCCCGTATAATCTACAGTCAGTACGCCGATCTGTGCCCCATTGCAGCTGGACTGCAGCTGGTTGTTCAGGTCGATGATGGTCTGGGTGGTGCTGTCGCTCAGAACGTTGGCGTCATCCACCACACACTGATCTCTGGGCAGATCCGGCAGGCTGGCGGCGGCAAGGGCCGCCGGGCACAGGGCCGCTGCGCCCACCACAAGGGCCAGCACCAGAGCGCTCACGCGCTTTGCAAAATTTTTCATGCGAAGGGTTCAACCTCCTTTACCCCGGCAATGCTGCCCAGCACACTGGCCGGAAAGCCGCCGGTCTCTTTCTGGTAGTCATAAACGGCATCGTTGTACTGCAGGGTGCCGATGATGGTAGCCGCACTGTTGAACTGGCCGTACTGCCCCTGCACTGCGCCCATCTTCATGGGGTCTGCAGCCTGCTCCTGCAGCTTTGCATAGAGCTGGTCGATCCGCGAACCCAGCACCTCGTTGGCCTGATACAGTGCATGCATCGTGCTGCCCTGATAATAAGGCAGCGAGGTGAGGGCCTGCGCTTTGCCGCCGTTCTGCACCGCTTCCAGACAGGCCGAGAAGTCGTTCAGTGCGGTCTGTGCAGCCTGCACCTCGGCACTGTCGGCCCCCAGCGTGTTGCCGGCGGTGGTGATGATGTTCGCCGCCGTGTTCATGCGGGTGGTCAGCTCCTCGCTGAGGTTATAGCCATTGTCTGCCGCCACACCCACCGTATACCATTTGCGGGCTTCGTTGTACCGGCTGCGCAGCTTGGCGCTGCCAAAGCCCAAAAAGGCCGCCAGCATCACCACCACGCTCAGGGCCAGCGCCGCCGCCCGGGTGGAAAGGGCCGGGGGCAGCTTTGCTTCCGCACCCGCCAGCTTCTGCTGCAAAGGGGTCAGCGGCACAGCCTGCTCCGGCTGCTTTTGTTCGCGGTAGCTGCCCGCGTCAAAACCGCCGGGAGTGCTGTTCTGTTTTTGCGAAAAATCTGCGTTTGCCATTTCAGCTCCGGATCTCCATCATTTTTGCTTTCAGTTCGTCCTCGATGCGGTTCAGCTCCTGCTCGGCGGCGGCACGCTTTGCGCGGCCCTCGCTCTGGATCTTGTTCAGCTCGTCCAGCGTCTCGATCAGGCTCTTGTTGGTCTGCTGCAGGGTCTCGATGTCCACCACACCGCGCTGGGACTCCTTGGCGGTCTCGATGGTACCCATCTTGAGGGCCTCGGCATTTTTCTTGAGCAGGTCGTTGGTCATATCGGTAACGGCACGCTCGGCCTGCATGGCCTGCTGGCTGTGGGCCAGACCCAGTGCCAGCACCATCTGGTTCTTCCACAGCGGGATGGTGTTGACGATGGTGGACTGGATCTTTTCCGCCATCATGGTGTTGTTGTTCTGCAAAAGGCGGATCTGGGGGCCCATCTGCAGGCTGATGTTGCGGGTGAGCTCCAGATCGTAGAGCTTTTTCTCAAACCGCTCGCACTGGTCGGCCAGATCGCGGGCAGCCTGTGCGTCCTCCGGCAGGCCGGAAACCTTGGCCTTGTCCATGGCCTGCTGCAGCTCGTTTGCCCGCACATCGGCCAGCTTCTTTTTGCCGGCCAGGATATACATGCTCAGCTCCTTGAAGTAGGCCATGTTCAGATCATACATCTTATCCAGCATGGCGATGTCCTTGAGCAGCTGCACCTGATGGCCCTCCAGCATGGACTGGATCTTTTCCACATTGGTCTCGGCCTTGTTGTACTTCATCTTCATGGCATCCAGCTGGTCGCCCTTCTTCTTGAAGAAGCCCAGAATGCCTTTTTTCTCCTCCTCACCGGCATCAAAGCTTTTCAGCTCACCGATCAGGCTGGTGATCATGTCGCCCACCTCGCCCAGATCCTTGGTGGACACCTTGGAGAGCGCAGCCTCGGAGAAATCGCCGATCTTTTTCTGGCAGGCAGAGCCGTACTGCAGCACCTGCTGGCTGTTGGTAATGTCGATCTTTTCGGCGAACTGGTCCACCATGGCCTGCTCCTCCGGGGTCAGGTTCACCTGTGCCTCCGGAGCGGGGGCTTCCTGCTGGACGGGCGCAGCCTTTTCCTCCGCTGCCGGGGCGGGGTCCAGCGTCAGGGTGGGCACAGCGGGTGCATCCAGATCAAAGTTGAATGTATTGTCTGCCATAAGAGATTCCTTCCTTTCCAAATACCGGTTACCTTTTTCTTCAGCTCAGTCCCTGCCCCTTGAGCATGTTCTGCAGCACCGTGATGTCTGCAGAAAGGTCCATGCTCTCGGCGGCGTACAGGGCATCCAGCTGGTTTTCAAACGCCGTGGCAATGGAAGCAGCATTGTGCTCCACCTCGGTACGGATGGCTGCGGCATTCTCACCGCGCACGCCCTGCTTTGCCAGCTTTGCATACTGCTGCAGCACGTTCACCGCATCCGGCAGGTAGTAGTTTGCGAACCTGCGCACCTGCTTTGCCTTTTCCGGATTTGCTTCCACCGCCTCCACAATGGAGCGGCCCGCTTTTTCCATGCGGGTCATGGCGGCAGAGAGCTGCGGGTCCGGCAGCTGCTCGTTGAGAGTGTGCAGGGTATCCAGTTTCTGCTGGATATCGGTCAGCATCGCGTCCACATCCTCCACACCGGTGTGGAAGGGCACTTCGTGCTCCACCACCTGGGGCGGGCAGACCTTCTGCGCCGCGCCAAAGGCGATCAGGGCGCCGCCCAGCGCTGCCAGCAGCGCCCACAGCTTATACACCGGCAGTACCGCGCACAATCCCAAAAAGACCAGCGCCATTGCATAAAATGGCAGAACGCTGGGCTTCTGGGTGCGGATGATCTTACTCATGAACCTTCTCCTTCTTTGGGGTAGCTTCCCCTTATGTTACCCATGATACCGCACCCGGCGAAAAACGCAAGGGTTTCACGGATAATTTACAACCTTGCAATCATTTGGAAATCCACGGGCCCAGTGCTTCGCCCCAGACCGCGCGCAGCGTTTCCGGGCGGCAGGCGGCGTTTGCCGGGCTGGTGCTGGGCAGCTTGACGGCCGCGATGCCGGACACCGGCTGCAGATACTTTGTATAGATGCGGTATGCCGCCGCACCGTTGCAGAGCACCGCCTCGATGGGTGCCTTTGCCAGCAGTGCGGCGATATCATTCGGCACCGCATCCCGGATGGAAGCGTCCGACGCCCCGGTAATGGTGCAGCGTTCCAGCGTGTCCCAGAGGGCCAGACCATGGCGCAGGATCAATCTGCTTTTTGGCTTCGATGTCCTCCCGCGCGGGCGTCTGCTCCCCGGTCAGCGCGGCCAGCATGGGCCAGAAGCGGTTCTGCGGGTGGCCGTAGTAAAAGGCCATCTCGCGGCTTTTGGGGCTGGGCCATGTGCCCAGGATCAGCGCCCGGCTGTGCTCGTTATACACCGGGTCAAAGCTCATTGTCCGCCTGCACTTTCAATTTTATCCCAAGGCGAGCCAAGGTCGCGGCCGGACGGCACCGCTGTGGGGCCGTCGAACCACAGCTCCTCGATCAGATCCGCCACGCCGTCCTCCCGCACGTCGCCAATGATGCGGTCGGCGGCAGCCTTTGCGTCCGGCGTGCCGTTTGCCATACAGCAGCCAAGGCCTGCTGCCTTCAGCATGCCCACATCGTTGGCAGAATCCCCTGCCGCCACGGCATCGGCCAGCGTCAGACCCATTTTTTCACACAGGTCGGCAAGGCCAACCCCCTTGTCCATTCCACCGCGCACGATGTCGTAGTAGCACAGGCCGTCGGCATTCTGCGCACCCACCTGCATCCAGTGCAGGCCCAGATGGCCGTACTTTGCCGCAAAATCTGCCACGTGCTCCGGCGGCACTGCCGCAAAGGCCGCGTGGGGCATATCGATCAGGTGGCGGTCCTGATCTTCGCCGTCCACGCAGTCCAGCCCGATGCTGTTCATCTGCCGGTAGCCCCTGTGCAGATATTCATACTCGCAGTAGGCGTAGCAGGCATCCCTGAAATTGAACTGCAGCGGATAGTTATAATCCTCACAGAAATCCACCAGCGCATACATTTCCTCAGCGGTGAGCGGGTGCTCTGCCACGATGCGGCCCTCGCGGTCCACCACGCAGGCACCATTGCAGGTGATGGCGTAGTCGAACCGGATGCCGCCCAGCTGCCCCTTGAGGCTGACGCACGGATAGGCACGGCCGGTGCTGAGCACGAATCTACCGCCTGCGGCCTGCAGCTTCTTCACCGCCTTGACCACCTTCTGGCGGGGCTTGCTCTCGCCAAAGGGCACCAGTGTATTGTCATAATCGCTTGCCAGAATCTTATATTGCATTCTTTTCTCCCCTATGGAACCAGTTTTGTACCAGTATACCATACTTTTTAAATTTTGGGGTGCATTTGTGCATAAAAATAAGGCTGTCGCACAGGATCTCATGCAATAGCCTCATACGCCGTTCTTCTCAGATCGTCCAGTTCCGGCTTACCGACCGGGTACATTTTCGAGAAGGCGGGCCAGAGCGAGGATGAGATCTTCCAGAACATCAGCAAACTTTATAAGAATGTGGTCGTTCTGGACTCCGGCGCGGGCTTTTTCGCCCTTCTGGTCGCGGCGCTGGCACCCGAAGTTCCCGGTGCAGCACAGTTCCAGCTGATGGAACTTCTGCAAAGCCTTGCGCAGCAGGGCCGGACCGTCGTGATGGTTTTGCACGACCTTGCCCACGCGATGCAGTACAGCGATGCCGTGGGTGTATTCGCAGACGGAAAACTTGCCACCTTTGCGGAACCCTCCCAACTGTATGAGCAGAAGATCTGGGAGGAAGCGTTTCAGGTAAAACTCTGTAAGGCACTGGATGGAACATATTATATCAAGTCGCTGGAAAGAAACGCACTGTTTCATGCTGTTGCCCCCCTTGTTTCAAAAACGGGGCTGTTGCAAAATAAAAATGCGATAGCAGCTTGCACAAAGAGATAGTGCAAAAAACGAAAAACAGGAAGTTCCCACTGGGGAACTCCCTGTTGTACATATCGCTATTGTCTGTGGCTTTTGGCAGGGTGCGTCCATTCAGGGCGCACCCTGTTTTTGTTTTATTCCCAGTTACAATTCAGCGCCGTTTGTCTCAATGACCCGCTTATACCAGTAAAAGCTATCTTTACGCTCGCGGCTCAGGTCGCCGGTGCCATCATCGAACTTGTTGACGTAGATGAAACCGTAACGCTTTGCCATCTCGCCGGTGGAGGCGGAAACGAGATCAATGCAGCCCCACGGGGTATAGCCCATCAGATCCACGCCGTCCTTGACCGCCTCAGCCATCTGCTCGATGTGCCGGCGCAGGTAGTCAATGCGATAGCTGTCGTGGATCTTGCCGTCCTCGCTCTTCACATCGTAAGCACCCAGACCGTTCTCCACCACCATCATAGGCAGGTGGTAACGGTCGTAGATTTCGTTGAGGGTGTAGCGCAGACCAATGGGGTCGATCTGCCAGCCCCAGTCGGAAGCCTTCAGGTAGGGGTTCTTCTTTCCGGCAACGATGTTGCCGCCCACATCCTCGGTATCCTTATGGGTGGTGATGCAGTTGGACATATAATAGCTGAAGGTGTAGAAGTCCACCGTGCCTTCTTTCAGGATGTCAGCGTCCTCGGGCTGCTGCAGGATGGTGATACCGTTCTCGGCGAACCAGCGCTTCATATAGCTGGGATACTCGCCGCGCACCTGCACATCGGAGCAGAACCAGTTGGTAATCTGCATCTTCTGCTGGTTGGCGACCACATCGGCAGGGTCACAGGTCAGCGGATAGCTGGTGATGAAGCTGATCATGTTGCCCATCTTGAACTGGGGATAGTTGTCGTGGGCGTACTTGACCGCCTTGGCGCTGGCCACGAACTGGTGATGAAGTGCCTGAAAACGCTCCTGCTTGTTGTCGGGCACATCGGCGGTGGAGCCTTCAAAGCCTTTGATCGTGCCGGTCCCGAGGATCGCGCCTATGGGCATGGTGCCGCAGTTGATCTCGTTGAAGGTCAGCCAGTACTTTACCTTGTCCTTGTAGCGCTCAAAGATTGCCTTGCAGTAGTTCATGTAGAACTCGATCAGTTCCCGGGAAGCCCAGCCGTTGTACTTTTCCACCAGAGCATAGGGCAGCTCGTAATGGCTAATGGTGACCAGCGGCTCGATGCCGTGCTTCTTGCAGCAGTCGAACACGCGGTCGTAGAACTCCAGACCCTTCTCATTGGGTTCCGTTTCCCAGCCGTTGGGGAAGATGCGGGTCCAGTTGATGGAGGTGCGGAAGGTCTTGAAGCCCATCTCAGCAAAGAGGGCGATATCCTCTTCGTAGTGATGATAGAAATCAATGGCCTCGTGGCTGGGGTACAGACGGTCAGGGCGGATGCCGGTGGTCACCCATTTCGGGCTGGTGTGGGAACCGTTGGTACACATATCCGGCACGCTGGGGCCTTTGCCGTCCACATCCCATGCACCCTCGAACTGATTGGCAGCGCAGGCACCGCCCCACAGAAAATCATCACGAAAAATTCCCATTTTATTCTCCCTTATAATTCAGCGGCAGAGATTCCCAACGTCTTTTGAAGGTGAATGCTGCATCCTTGGGCTGACGCTGGCGCGTAAAGATGCCCTTCTTGTTTCCGTTGACGCGCATAACGCCCTCGGAAGTCTGGAAGTCTGCAAAGTTCCAGACCAGCTCGCCCTGCACAAAATCGTAGCTGTCAAACACGCTGAAATTCATTGCCAGATACTCATTCTGGTATTCCTGACTCCACATGATAGCGGGCAGCTTGTGCTCAGTGGCAAGGGTGTCCGTGCCGAATTCGGTAAAGACGAACGGAACGTTCAGCTTTTTTGCCGCCCACTTGTCCATTTCAGCACGGAACCTGACCTCCGCTTCCTCCATCTCTGCGCCGCCGCTGATGTACCAGCCATAATACCGGTTCAGACAGATGAAATCACACAGCTGATAACAGCGGCACTTGTCAGGCGCACTGTTCTTCTCGAACGCACCGGTCAGCGGACGGTTCTGCGGGTCCAGTGTACGGGCGGCCTCAAAGACTTTCGTGAAGTAATCCTTTGCATACTCGCTGGTGGTTTCCGGCTCATTGAACAGGCTCCACGCAAAAACGCTGGGGTGGTTCTTGTCGCGCGCCATCATTTCTTTGACCTGCTGAATGTGATTTTTCAGCAGCTCCGGAACGGTGGGGGTCTCAAAGAAATAGGTGTACTGTCCAGTGCCTGCCGCCGCAAAGTTATGGGTCGAACGCATCATGCCGACAGCGGGGACTTCGTCAATAATAAGGAAGCCCTCTTCATCTGCCATCTGATACCACTCTTCTGCATAAGGGTAGTGGCTGGTACGGAAACAGTTGGCATCCGTCCATTTCATACATTCAAAATCCCGCTTTGCGACGGCCCAGTTGAAGCCACGCCCCAGAATATCAAAGTCCTCGTGCTTGCCAAAGCCTTTCAGATAGACAGATTTTCCGTTGATGAGTATCTTTGTTCCGCGAATCTCCACTGTGCGGATGCCGATGCGTTCCCGGTACTCGTCCACAGGCAAGCCGTCCTTTTTCAGTGTGATGACGATGGTGTAAAGATAGGCGTTTCGTACCTGCCAGAGATGTGCGTTCTGCACGCAGAGAGCACCTTCCGCACCGTTTGCTTCTGCCACCAGCTTGTTTTCCGCATCCAGCAGCTGTACTGAAATCTCTCCTGCACCTTCACAGAAAACCTTGTAATCCACCTGTGCATCCGCACCATCCAGCGTATAGCTTACCTCATAGTCCTGAATGCTTTCTGCCGGGAGCATGACCAGATACACACTGCGCTGGATGCCGGAGTAGTTAAAGAAATCGAAATAAGGCTTAACGATTTTTCTGCCGCTGGAGAGGACATTGTGTGTTCCGCAAGGCAAAGTGCTCTCGTTCAGATCGTTGTTCACCCAGATACAGACCCGGTTCACCGCACCACAGCGGACAACGTCCGTGACGTCGGCAACAACGGGGAGGAAGCCGCCCTCATGCCGGGCGACCTCAACACCGTTGCAGAATACAATTGCACGGTGGGTAATGCTTCCAAAACGCAGCTGCACCTTGCTCTGCACCGTTTCAGGCACAAAAAAATCCTTCTGATACCAGAAATCGCCGCAGTAGTCCCGGTCAGGGCCGCTGGTGAAGAAATCAGAGAAGCTGGCAGGTACCGGCATGGAAATGGGGGACGGCAGACCGTTTTTCCAGTTCTCAGCGAGACCGCAGGACTTCGGGTCAAACTGGAACTGCCACATCCCGTCCAGCGACAGAGCCATGCGGTAACGGTTTGTAATGGGGTAAAGGACTGAGTTTTTCATCATAGAACGATGCTCCCGTTTTTGATTGTATTTATGGTCTGTTTACCAAAAATGCTCCGCAGCTGTTCATCCTTCAAGAAAAACATCTGCGAAGCACGGCGTTATTTTACTTGCTTTCTTTTTCCAGCATCTTATCGCTGTAACCAAACAGCCAGGTCAGGACAAAGGAGCCGACAAAGGAAACCACGATGGCGACCACACCCCAAGGACCATAGACAGCCCAGATTGCAGGGATCGTCAGCAGATTGACCGACATCTGAACATTACGGGTAACATTGAAGATGCCGCAGATGGCACCACCGATGCCGTTGACGAGACAGACGATCATCATGGGCTTTTTGAATTTGAGCAGAATACCGTACACAGCAGGCTCGGTAACACCGCCGATCAAAGCGGAGATCACGTCAGGACCGGCAATCTCTTTGAGTTCTTTGTTCTTGGTCTTCAGGAAAACCGCAAGGCAGGCAGCCGCAATACCAAAGTTGCAGCCAACAGTCAAGGGCAGCAGATAATCATAGCCCAGCACTGCCAGATTGTTCAGAGCGATGGGGACAAATGCCCAGTGGATACCGAAGATGATCATAACCGGCCACAGAGCAGCCATCAGGAAACCACCCAGCGGCGGGCAAAGGTGCATACCTGCCTCGATAATGGTGGAAAGACCATTGCCCAGGATATCGGTAACAGGTCCTACAACGATAAAGGTCAGCGGAACAAGAATGAGCAGATCCAGCACCGGGATAAAAATGCCCCGCAGCATCTTGGGAATGACCCGGTTCAGCAGTTTTTCAAGCTTAGCCTGCACGAAACAGGCGGCAATGATGGGGAGAACCGAGCTGGTATAGCTGATCATGTGGACGGGGATACCAAAGAAATCAACTGCGATGGGGTCGGTTGCGCTGAACAGAGCGGTGATATTGGGGTATACCAGCGCAGAAGCGATTGCCATCGAGATAAAAGGCTTAGCACCAAACTTGCTGCCTGCGCAGTATGCAAGGAAGATCGGCAGGAAGTAGAACACACCGTCACCGGCTGCGTTCAGGATTGCATAAGTCGTAGTGGACTTGTCCAGCACACCCAGCGTGACGAACAGGACCATAAAGCCTTTCAACAGACCGGCACCGGTAAAGGCACCAAGGAACGGGGTGAAAATACCAGAGATCGTGTCGATCAGGACAGCAGACAGCTTCTGCTTTTCCGCCGGGGTGGTATCGGCAGCCGTTTCTGCTGCCGAAGCCTGTGCCACGCCTGCTGCGGTGATGTGGGTGGTTTTCAGGATAATATCATACACATCTCCTACATCGGTACCAATGACGACCTGATACTGACCGGCGGCTTCCATGACCTTGAGTACGCCGTTCAGTTTTTTGATCTCTTCGGTCTTTGCCAGAGAAACATCTTTCAGTTTGAAACGCAGACGTGTAACGCAATGTGCCAACGAGACAACGTTTTCTTCACCACCGACCAGCTCGACAATGCTCTTGGCAAGCACGTTGTAATCTTTTGCCATGGTTTTCCTCCTAATGCTTTTCTTGTTTTTTCATGTTTTTCACAACGATCCTGCGGCAGGGGCCCACTGCTTTGAGATTCTGAAAATAGGATATCATTTTTTGAAAAGATGTGATAGAATAAAATATAGTAAAATAGAATTATTCACCGTTCTCAATTAGAATAAAACAATTTAGAATAGGATAAAACTATGACTTTAAATGAATGTTGTGCTCTTGCACAGGATATGACACGCATCCCTATCACCGTTTTGCAGACTTCTACGGACTGTATGCTCTTCTGCACACAGTATCAGTTTCATCCCTTACAGGAATATCTTCTGCCGCATATAATGAAGTTGTTTCTGGAAGGACTCTCGGAAAACGAAACTGTCTGCGTGACTGATCCCTTCCATATAAAAACTCTGTTTTTTCGGATTGGTTCGGTTCCTCTCGTGCTTGGTCCGTTCTGTACCGAGTTCTATTCCTTGAATGACTGTGAAAGCCTGCTGCGACAGATCGAGTTAAAAAACTTTTCTCCGGAAGAACTGGCTGCACACCGGGGCAAGATCCCGGTGGCGCCAAAGTCCAATCAGCAGCATATCATTCACTGCCTGTTCCGCGCGATGGAGACCCCCATTCCAGAAGATTTCCGAGAAATCAATTACGACAAGAAGAATGTCCGTACTATTTTTCAGGATGTTGACTCTACTGTTCCCTATGCGGAACTTGTTGCTCAGCGCTATGCGCTGGAAGCCGCGCTGATGACAGCTGTTGAAAACGGCAATGTCGTAAAAGCACTGGAGAGTTGGAATGAACTGCACAATTCTGTTGCCTTCTTGAAACGGTTGGGACAAACACTGGAAAGTGCCCGGGTTTCGGCTGCCATTACCCGCACAGTTATCCGCATTGGCGCAATGCACGCAGGGATTCCTCCCATTGTAAACGACCGGCTGTCCTCTGCCAGTGCCTCCATCATTTGGGATGCCCACACCATCGACGAGATCAATCAGGAACATGAACGGCTGATCCGTGAATACTGTCAGACGATCCGGCGCAAAAAGACCACCAGCTACAGCAACCTGACGATCAGTGCACTATATTATCTGGAGCACTCCTATGCACGGGCAGTCACCGTGCAAAACATGGCAACAGAACTGGATGTTTCTCCAAATCATCTGATTTCGCTATTCAAAAAGGAAGTCGGTATCACGCCGCTGGCCTATCTGAATCGCATTAGAATGCAGCACGCTGCACACAGTTTGGCGCATAGCAGAGCACCAATACACGAAATTGCAGAATCCGTTGGCATCATGGATGCTAACTATTTTGTCAAACGCTTCAAAGCAGAATTTCAGGATACTCCGAGCCAATACCGTGCTAAATATTTTCAATAACTCCGTTGTGTTTTTCTCCGTTTGAGCAGCATGAAAAGTGGGCAGGCGCGTAGCACAGAAAATGTATAAAGATCACCCGCAACTGTTGTCGAGTTGCACCGAATGTTCTATCCGCACATAAAAACAGTTTCCATCTGTAATTTTGTCGTACAGATGGGAACTGTTTTTTTAGGGAATCTTTATAGCGTGGTCAATCTTCTAATCCATGACTCCCAGCCACTTTCTTCAAATATTCCTCCGGGTTACCATTCAGAATCAAATCAGCATAGCCCAGTGGGTCATTATAGATGAGATAATCCAGTTCTGACCTCTGCGCCATGGTAACATCCAACGCATGGTGATGCCATTCTTTTCCGCATAGGCCGTGCACTCGCGGATCTGGCCTTCAATGGATTCTTCGCGCTGGTTGTCGCTGGAATAGCGGGCATAGATCACGGCGGTCATGGCAGGCACATCCTATTTATACATCATTGAACGGTGGAACGTGCATCTTAAGCAATGTTTCGTATAATGGATATGCCACATTTTGCGTAAGATTGCAAGATAAATCTTATTTCTGACAGAAAGAGCCGAACCCGTGCAACGAGTCCGGCTCTTTCTGTGCTTTGGTTGGATCTTGAGCAAAATTATGGTAAATGAAGAGGTTGGCTTTGGGAGTTTACAGCAGGCTCAGTGCTTCCTCGTCTGCCACAAGGATGCAGTCCGGATGCAGCTGCAGGATGCTGCCGGGGCAGGCAGGGGTCACAGGGCCGGTCACGGCGTCCTTGACGGCCTGTGCCTTGGCTTTACCGTTGGCTACCACCAGCACCTTGCGTGCCTGCATGATGGTCTTGATGCCCATGGTGTATGCCTGTTTGGGGACAAGGGCCTCGTTGCCGTCAAAGAAGCGCTTGTTGGCTTCGATGGTAGTGGGCGCAAGGTCGACGCAGTGGGTCTCCAGCTCAAAGGCTTCGCCCGGCTCATTGAAGCCGATATGACCATTGGGGCCGATGCCCAGCAGCTGCAGGTCGATGCCGCCCAGCTTGTGGATGATACCGTTGTAACGGGCACACTCGGCGGCGGTGTCCAGATTGGTGCCGTCCGGCAGGTTGGTCTTGGCCGGGTCGATATTCACCTTGCTGAACAGGTTCTCGTTCATGAAATACCAGTAGCTCTGGGGGTGCTCCTTGGGCAGGCCGCGGTACTCATCCAGATTGACAGTAGTGACCTCGGAGAAATCCAAATCGCCTTTGTTGTACCAGTCCACCAGTTGGGCATAAGTGCCCACCGGGGTGCCGCCGGTGGCAAGACCCAGTACACAGTCCGGCTTCATGATGACCTGTGCGGAGATGATATTGGCCGCTTTGCGGGACATATCCTGATAATCTTTTGCACGAATGATCTTCATAATAATGCTCCTTTTATAGTACCGTTACGCCTGCGTTCCGGCAGGCCTGTAAAAATTCTATGGGCAGCTTTCCGTCCGAGATCACAATATCAATATCGGACAGCTCGCAGATGTGGAACGTGCTTTTCAGTCCGATCTTGGAGGAATCCAGCAGCACGGCTTTCTGCTCACAGCGGCGGAGCACGGTCTGCTTGAGCCGTGCTTCATCCTCCACGCCGCAGGTAAAACCGGTTTCCGGGCTGTAACTGGTCACGCCCAGCAGCAGCAGATCAAAGTTGATGCCCTCCATCGTCTGGATGCTCTGTGCACCGCAGACGCTCAGGCTGAACCGGTTCAGCCTGCCGCCCGGCAGGGACACATGGGGCTTTTCCAGCTTTGCCAGCTCCATGGCGCAGCTCAGGCCGCTGGTGTAGATGAGCATGGGCTTACCGGGATGCACCGGGCCACTGCTGTGGCGGTGCTGCCGGAATCCAGAAACAGGGTGGTGTTGGGGCGCAGCAGAGCAGTGGCTTTTTCGGCAATGATCTGCTTTGCTTCGGCATTGCGGGCGGCACGGCGGCTCAGCAGGTCGTCTGTGCCTACCACCTGCTCCACCGACTTGACACCGCCATGCACCCGCACCACACGGCGGGCTTCATCCAGTGCTTTCAGGTCGGTGCGCAGGGTCATTTCCGAAACGGAAGGGAAAGCTTCCTTGAGCTGGGCAAAGCTAATGCTGCCTTTGCGGTTCACCAGCTCCACGATTTGATTGCGGCGTTGTTCCATGGGGGATTCCTCCTGTTTGCGTTTGTCCTGTCCCATGGCACGTTCCGCTTAGTCCTCCGGGTTGAAGTTTGCCAGCAGATATTCCTCCGCTTCCGGGCACCACAGGCCGTTGTGGGCATCCACGATGTCAGCCAGTGCGGTATAGCGGGGGTCGTTGTCCTGTTCGCCCTTGGCACGCAGATCGGTCAGGGCGATGAGGGGCATGGTCAGGTGGGTGTAGATCAGCTTTTTGCCGCCGGGGATCTTGGGCAGGTTGAGGGTGGTCTCGGCAGCGGCGTTCAGACCGCCGATGTGGGTGACCATCACAGCCGGGTCGATGCGCTTAGCGGCGGTCAGTTCCAGCGACTCGATCATGTCGGCGGTATTACCGCCGGTGGTGCCCATGACATGGGTAGAATTGTAGTGCACATCGTAGAAGTTCATCTTGGCGCTGAACTGCTTGTCGGTGGGGCCTGCAAAGAAGTTCAGGCAGCCGTCACGACCCAGCACAGCACTGGACAGCTCCACCACCGGCGCGATGGGGGCGTAGCAGAACACATCATCAAAGCCGGTACCGCCGGTCAGCTCCCGCAGCTCGGCAGCGGGGTCTGCCATGTTGGCGGTGTTGACGAAGTACAGGTCGATGCCGTCCTTCTCCTTGACCTCCTTCGGGGGGAAGAGGGACTCCGCACGGGCCAGACGATCCTCGTTGATATCGGTGACCACCACCATGCCGGGGCGCACATCACGGTGCAGTGCGTAGGTCAGAGCACCCAGACCCATGGGGCCTGCACCGGCCAGAATCGCCAGCTTGCCACCCTTCTTGATGCCCATATCGTGATGGTACACACCCATCTTGGTGTGGTAGGCGGCGTTGAAAGCACCGATGGAGCAGCTCATAGGCTCGGCCAGAGAAGCCTCGTAGTAAGCACGGCCCTTGTACTCCAGCAGGCAGCCCAGTTCCATGACCTCGGCAGGGATGATGCAGTAGGTGGCATCGCCGCCGAAGAACTCGTAGGAGTAGCCGGGGCTCCACATGGTGCCCTTGTAGTTCAGGGCGGGCTGCAGGGTGAACTTCATGCCGGGCTTGAACTTGTCCTGATGCGCCTTGCCCACCTTGACGATATCACCGGCGAACTCGTGACCCATGATGGCGGGGTGCTCGGCTACATCCGGATGCACACGCTTGTGACCAGTGCCGAGGATGGCGCACTTGTAAGTAGACATGCAGATGCTATCGGAAACGACCTTGACCAAGATCTCATCGTCCTTGATCTCCGGCAGTTCAAAAGTATCCAGACGCAGATCGTTGGCGGCGTGCAGACGAACAGCTTTGACTTTCATAATGAAACTCTCCTTTTATTATAACAGTTACCGTTGTGTTTTCAAGAAGTTTTACAGATGCTGGAAGGTGACCCGCGGCAGCAGTTCTTCGATCTGGCTGCGCTCTGCGGCCTGTGTGCCGCTGCACATCACATTGGCGGCTCCTGTGGCGATGGACAGGCGAACGGTGTTTTCTTCGCTAAGCCCTTCCGCTTCGGCGTAGGCGAGAGCGGCGACCACGCTGTCGCCGGCACCCACCGTGCTGCCCACTTTGACCTTCAGTGCCGGAGCGCAGATTACGCTGTCCTTGCGGAGATACAGCGCACCCCGACCGCCCATGGACACCACCACATGTTCGATGCCCCTGCGGATGAGTGCCTGACCGGCATCGGCCAGTTCATCCAGCGTTTTCAGCTCCCGGCCCATCATGCGGGAAAGCTCGTCGTTGTTGGGTTTGACCAGATAGGGAGCAGCCTTCAGCCCCTCTGCCAGCAGCTCGCCGTCTGCATCCAGAAAGACCTTTGCCCCTACCTTTTTGCAGGATTCCACCCATGTGTAGTAGGTGTCCTTGGGGGCACCCTTCGGCAGGCTGCCTGCCAGCACCACGATATCCCCCCGCTTCAGTTCCTTCAGCAGGTCGTACAGCAGGGCGGTCAGCTCCGGGGCATCCACCTCGATGCCCGGCTCGTTGATGTCGGTGTTGGTGTGGTTTTCCGGGTCGATGACCTTCAGGTTCGTGCGGGTCTCGCCGGGCACGAAACGGAAGTTGTGGGCAAGCCCTTCACTGTCCAGTGCGTCCTGAATGGCTTTGCCGCTGTTACCGGCCAGAATGCCGATGGCCTTGCTGGTCCCACCCAGCTTTGCGATCACCTTGCTGACGTTGATGCCCTTGCCACCGGGATCGGTACGCATCTTGGTGATCCGGTTTACGGTGTCCAGCGCAAGGTTCGGGATCTCAACGGTCTTGTCCAGCGCCGGATTCAATGTTACGGTGTAGATCATGGGAACAACAGCCTCCTTCATGATTGTTGTTATGAAACTCGAAACTGTTGAAACGAAAGCTCTAGCATTATAATACCAACAGTTTTTGCCCTTGTCAAGCTGTTGTTTCAACAAATTGCACTGCGTGTTTTTGGCGCTTTTCGCTAACTTTCTGGGATACATGATTTTTAGTTCAAAAGTTCTCTAATAGGTATCTTTTTACAACAACAAAAAACTCCCGGCTCTGCCCAAAAAGGCAAAAGCCGGGAGTGCGTTTTCAGTTCATTTTGTGTGCGGCGGTTTGCAGTCCGCAAAAAAGCCACGGTCAAAGCCCTGTTCCAGCAGGTCTGCCGCTTCCTGCTGCTGGCCGGTGCGCAGCGCTTCCATCAGCCGGGGCGTTTCGATCAGCTGCCCGCTGACATTCTGCATGACCTCCACCGGGACGCCGTTCCCGTCGTCCGGAGCCAGCAGCACCAGTGCCCCCAGCACGATGCGCCCCGGCTCATAGACCGGCGGCTGTGCCTGCAGATAGCCCAAGCGGCAGTCCTTTACCGCACTTGTCCTGCAATGGAGCAGCAGGGCATACAGGGATTTGATGTAGGTATCGCCCAGCGTTTCACGGCGGCGAAGCTGCTGCTCCACCAGCCGGGCGTCCGCTTCCTGCGGGCAGAACAGCTGCGCCGCTGCATGGATGAGGGCAGCGCGGCTGCCGGGAACCTTGACGGGCTGGATGGTCAGATGTTCCAGCAGCCCGGTCATGGACCGGGTCAGGCGCGCATAATACTGCAGCTTAGAGCCTGCGTGCGGTGCATCCTGCACGGGCTGCACCGCCGGTTCCGGTTCTGCGCGGTTCTGGCTGTACCGCGTGATAGCGTCCTTCAGCACGGCACGGTCTGGCTCCAGCAGGGAAGGGCTGATGCACACCGCCGGGTAATCCAGTTCCAGCGGCACGGTGGAGATAATGAAGTCGATTTTTCTCCGACGCAGGTCGGCAGTGTTCAGCTCCCGCACCGAGCAGCACCCCTCCACCTGCAAAGAGGGAAACTCGTTTCCCAGCCGGGAAGCCAGAAAGCGGCTGGAACCCATGCCCAGCGGACAGGCCACTACCACCCGCAGCAGCAACCGGAACATGGCATTCTGTTCCAGCACTGCGCCAAAGTGCATGGCAAGGTAGGCCGCTTCGTCATCCGAGATGGCGGGCAGGACGAATTGCTGCTGCACCGCATCACAGGCGGTGCGGGTGGCTTTCCACAGGCCGGGGTAGGCGGTGCGGATGGTGTCCAGCTGGGGGTTTTCGGTACGAATGTTCTGCTCCACCCGCAGCAGCATGGGGCGCAGGTGGCAGTACAGGTCATCCCGCAGAGAGGTGTAACCGGAAAGGTCTGTGTGCAGCGCCTTTTCCATTTCCCGGATAAGGGCGGCTTCCAGATTCCGCAACTCCATCTCCTGTGCGCTACCCCAAGGGTCCTCTGCGCCCAGATAGGCGGAGAGATACAGTTCCAGATACTGCGCTTCCTCAGGCGGCAGGGTCAGCCCGAAGGCGCGGTTCAGCGCCGCCACCAGCCGGGCAGCATGATTGCCCGCCGGGCGCAGCCCTCTGGGGGCGCTGCCCTGCCGCAGCTGCTGAATGGTCAGGGTGCAATGGATCGCCAGCGCCAGAAAGCCTGCATCCGGCAGATGGAGCTGCTCTTCCTGTTCAAACTGCTGCAAAACCGCCCAGACCTTTTCGGCCGTTTTTGTATCCAGCAGGGTCGAGAAGATCTCGTTTTCCGGCATCCGTCCGCAGAGCACCTCTGCCAGTTCCTTTTCCGGCATACTGCTGCGCAGCAGGGCAGACACCACCCTCCGGTAGGAAGAAGCATCCCCCTGCAGCCAGACCCCCACGCCGGGGCGGCGGAACATCTCCACCCGGTAGGGGTGTAGCTTGGTCTCAAGTTCATCCAAGTCTGCAGACAGCGTGCTTTCCGAAACGCCAAGCGCCCGTGCCAGTACCGCTGTTTTGCAGGGCTCCTGCTCGCTGAGCAGCCTTGTCAAAAGCTGCTGCCGCCGCTCTGCGCGGGAAAGTTTTTTCCTGTCGCCGCTGTTCAGCTGGGTGCGCAGTGCGTCTCGCCGCTCCGGCGCTTCATCCAGCAGCAGACCCTTGCCGGGATTCCGCACAAAATGCGCCCCGGCAGCCTGCATCCACTGCTCCACAGCGGGCAGCTCCCGCAGCACGGTGCGGCGGCTGACCCCGATGCTTTCAGCCAGCGCCGCCGCCGTCACCCAGCCCTGCGGAAGGCTGAGCAGCTGCTCGATCAGCTTCCGTGCATTTGCCGACAGTTCCTCACGATACACCGCACCCATGTTGCTTCTCTCCTTTTCCCAAAAGTTACCCATTGCTTCTATTGTAACATAGTGCCACCCCGTCTGCCAGCCCCCAACGCAGAAAAGAAGTTGTGTGTTTTTTGTCACCATTGCCCGGTGACAAAAGCTTCCTTGTTCCCGTCTTGTATCCCGGCGCATCAGCAAATATGCACAAATCACCCGCGCATCCATTGGAAATGTTGCCGTATCAGCCCACTGGTGTCACCATCCTCCGGTGACAACCCCACCGCTTGTCACCATTGAAATCCGGCGCAGTATCGGCTAGAATAGTGCCAGAACGAAACGAAAGCTCCTCCGAACAACCGTCCGCAGGCCGCAGCTCCCATGCCACAGGAGCTGCACCGCCTGCCTTTCAAGTGAAAAAGGAGAGCTACAAATGAAAAACGCTGTTTCCCGCTTTGGCAAGTTCCTCAGCGGCATGGTCATGCCGAATATCGGCGCATTCATCGCGTGGGGCTTCCTCACTGCTCTGTTCATTGAAGCGGGCTGGTTCCCCAACGAAAAGCTGGCCAGCATGGTCTCCCCGATGCTGACCTACCTGCTGCCCATCCTCATTGCAGGGCAGGGCGGCAAGATGATTGCAGGCGACCGCGGCCGCGTCATCGCCGCCATCGCCGTGGTGGGCTGCATCTGCGGCTCGGACTACACCATGCTGATGGGCGCCATGGTCATGGGCCCTCTGGCCGGCTGGGTCATCAAGCAGTTCGACAAGAAGGTGGAAGGCCATATCCCCGCCGGTTTCGAGATGCTGATCAACAACTTCTCCATCGGCATTCTGGGTATGCTGCTGGCCATCCTTGGCTACTACGTCATCGGCCCGTTCATGACTGCCATCCTCACCGTGCTGACCGCCGGTGTGGACTTCCTTGTGGCGCACAGCCTGCTGCCGCTGGTGTCCATCTTCATTGAGCCTGCCAAGGTATTGTTCCTGAACAACGCCATCAACCACGGCATCTTCAGCCCCATCGGTGCAAGCCAGGCTGCTGAGACCGGTCGTTCCATCATGTATATGCTGGAAGCCAACCCCGGTCCCGGTCTTGGTGTCCTGCTGGCTTACTGCTTCTTCTGCAAGGACGACACCACCCGCCAGTCCGCTCCCGGTGCTGTGATCATCCACCTGCTGGGCGGCATCCACGAGATCTACTTCCCCTACATCCTGATGAACCCCGTGATCATCATCGCCCCCATCGTGGGCAACTTCTGTGCCATCCTGTTTTACTCTATGACCGGTGCAGGTCTGTCCGGTCCTGCTTCTCCCGGTTCCATCATCGCCTACATGGCAATGGCTCCCCGGGATTCCATTCTCACCGTTCTGCTGGGCGTTGTCATCGCCGGTGCTGTTTCCTTTGTTCTGTCCTCGGTCATCCTGAAAGCGACCTCCGGTCACACCAAGAGCCTGACCGACGCCCAGAACGAAATGAAGGAGATGAAGGCACAGGCTAAGGGCGAGATCCCCGAGCCTACTGCCGTGAATGTCGGCCAGATCCGCAAGATCGTCTTTGCCTGCGATGCCGGTATGGGTTCCAGCGCCATGGGTGCTACCAAGTTCCACAACCGCATTAAGGCGGAGCGCCCCGACCTGACCGTGACCAACTCCAGCGTGGACACCATCCCCGCTGACGCGGACGTGGTGGTCTGCCAGCGCGTTCTGGCTGACCGTGCCGCCAAGTGCGCCCCGCAGGCACAGCTTGTTACATTGGATAACTTCCTTGCAGATCCGCATCTGGACGCATTGTACAACGCACTGACCTCCACTACCCCGGCACTGGATGCCAAGGCCGAAGCTGCCGCCAATGAGGAGATCGTATCCGACCTGCGCAATGCAGCCGTAGCCCCTCTGGCGGCTGCCGTGACCGAGGCTTCCAAAGCCAACGGTTCTGTGATGAAGATCCAGGCGGAGGACATCCAGCTGGGTCTGCCCTCCGTCACCAAGGAGGAGGCCATCCGTGCGGCCGGTGCGCTGCTGGCAAAGCGGGGCTATGTGGATGACAGTTACGCCGATGCCATGGTGGAGCGCGAAAAGCTGGTGAGCACCTACATGGGCATGGGCGTAGCCATTCCCCACGGCACCAGCCAGAAGAAGGGCACCGTTAAAAAGTCCGGCGTTGTTCTGCTGCAATATCCGCAGGGCGTGGACTTCGGCGATGAAAAAGCCTACCTCGTGTTCGGCATTGCCGGTGTCGGCAACGACCATCTTGACCTGCTGGGCAATGTCTGCGAGATCCTTGAAGACGAGGATGCGCTGGAACAGCTCAAGACCACTTCCGATATGAACTATGTGCTGGAGCACTTACAATAACGATTCCCAAAAGGAGAGATTTTTATGAAGAGCATCGATATCACCATTCAGGACAAAGAAGGTCTGCACGCCCGTCCCGCCGGTATCCTGAGCAAAGCTGCCAAAGGCTTTGAGAGCAAAGTCACTATGACTAAGAACGGCAAAGTCGCCGACATGAAGAAGATCTTTGCCGTAATGGGTCTGGCCGTGAAGTGCGGCGAGACCGTGACCATCGCCGCCGATGGCCCGGACGAGGATGCCGCCATCGAAGAATTGACCAAGCTGTGCAAGGACGCATGACTTCTCCCTCCGTCTATGACCATTCTGCATAAATACTGCTGACGCAAAACCGCTCCGGGCAGAACGCTCGGAGCGGTTTTACTGTCAGTACAGAGAGAAACAGAGCGTTCCCGACGGGGAACGCCCTGTTGTACATATCGCTCTTGTCTGTGGATTTTCAGGGTGCGTCCATTCAGGGCGCACCCTGTTTTTGTTTTGAGAAAAAACTTGAGAAATAAATCTTAGGCCTTTGTTAGGATCAGGCACTCATACGGACGCAGGGCATCGTTTCTGTCAGGATAGTTTCCCAGCAGCTTATCTGCGTCTGCCCAGCCCTCTGGCAGGGTGTAAGGTGCGTCATGCTCAATCAGGTTGCACAGCACCAGCAGTTCTTCCCCATCTTCGGCACCATAGCGGCGGTAAGCCAACAAATCGGCATTGTCCGGGTAAAGAAACTCGATCTTGCCCTCGCTGATGACCTTGTGGGTCTTGCGCAGATGCACCAGCATCTTGTAAAAGCTGCGCACAGAATCTGGGTCATCCACCTCAGCAGCGGCGTTGATGGCCTTGTAGTTGTCGGCAATGCCGATCCACGGCGTACCGGTGGTAAACCCGGCGTTCTCGCTCGCGTCCCACTGCATCGGGGTGCGGCTGTCGTCGCGGCTGCGCTGGGCGATAATGTCCAGCGTTTCTTCCTCGGACTTGTCCTGCTGGCGCAGAATCTTATAGTAGTTGCGGCTTTCCACATCACGGTACTGGTCAATGGATGTGAAGTGCGGGTTCGTCATGCCCAGTTCTTCGCCCTGATAAATGTAGGGGGTGCCGCGCATAAAATGGATCGCTGCCGCCAGCATTTCGGCACTTTGTTTCCAATATTCTCCGTCACTTCCAAAGCGGCTCACCGCACGGGGCTGGTCGTGGTTGCACCAGAACAGGGCATTCCAGCCGTTGTGCTCCTGCATTCCTTCCTGCCAGGTCCGGAACAGTTTCTTCAGCGCCATGTGGTCAGGCTGCATCAGTTCCCACTTCTGACCATTCTTGTAATCCACCTTCAGGTGGTGGAAATTGAAGCACATCGTCAGCTCGTGATTGCCCTCAGCGGTGTAGCCGATGCAGTTTTCCAGCGTGGTGGAGGACATTTCGCCAACGGTTATCATACCGTCGATGCCGCCATCCGCGACCAGCTCCTTCAGGTACTTGTGGACGTTGCGGCCATCGGTGTAGAAGCGGCGGCCGTCGCCCTCGTAGTCGTCCTCATAAAATTCCGGCTTGGAGATGACATTGATGACGTCAAAGCGAAAGCCCTTGATGCCTTTCGCCTTCCAGAAGCGCAGGATGTCGGCCATTTCCTCCCGCACGGCGGGGTTCTCCCAGTTCAGGTCGGCTTGCATGACGTCGTAAAGATGCAGATACCACTTGCCCAGCCGGGGCACATACTCCCACGCGGGGCCGCCGAATTTGGAGACCCAGTTTGTCGGGTAGCAGTCGGGCGTGCCGTCCTTGAAGATGTAATAGTCCTGGTACTTTTTGTCGCCCGCCAGTGCTTTTTTGAACCACTCATGCTCGGTGGAGGTGTGGTTGAACACCATGTCCAGCATCAGGCCGATGCCGCGCCTGTCCGCCTCGCGGATAAGCTCCTCCAGGTCCTCCATCGTGCCGTAGCGCGGGTCAACGGCACGGTAGTCGGCCACATCATAGCCGTTGTCGCGCTGGGGCGAGGGGAAGAACGGCGTCAGCCAGAGATAGTCAACGCCTAGGTCGGCGAGGTAGTCTAGTTTCGCGGTGACGCCCTTCAAATCGCCGAAGCCGTCACCGTTCGAGTCCATGAAGGATTTCGGGTAAATTTGGTAGACAACTTTATCTTTAAAATCATTCATGGTATACACCTCACAAAATCAGGCAACGCCTTTTTTCCTGCCGACGATGACGGTCAGCACAAAGGGGACGACGATGGCAATGGCCATGCACAGCGCAAAGCTGAGCATATAGGCGGGCTGGATCGACAAAATACCAGGGATGCCGCCGACACCGATGGCGTTGGCCGTGGTGGAAGTTGCCACACAGACGACCGCTGCGATGGCAGATCCAATCATGCCGCAGATAAACGGGAAGTGGAATTTCAGGTTGACACCGAACATGGCAGGCTCGGTAACGCCGAGGTAGCAGGAGATGCAGGAG
Organism: Faecalibacterium sp. 7; assembly: GCF_049562865.1. Classification (NCBI taxonomy): domain Bacteria; kingdom Bacillati; phylum Bacillota; class Clostridia; order Eubacteriales; family Oscillospiraceae; genus Faecalibacterium; species Faecalibacterium sp. 7. The sequence goes on from NZ_CP186911.1 coordinate 338,480, forward strand.
GGAACGTTGACTTCCTGTGCGGCAGCATTCTTGCGCTGCAGGTAGATCATGCCCAGCACGGCGGAGCCCTGTGCAATGTTGGAAAGGGCGATCATGGGCCACAGCATCGTACCGCCGAAGTCGGCGATCAGCTGCATATCGATGGCGTTGGACATGTGATGCAGGCCGGTGATGACCAGCGGGGCATAAACAAAACCGAAGATTGCGCCAAAGACCACGCGGAAGGAGCCGGAAATGCCGGCGTAGACGATGTCAGAAATGAAGGTGCCGATCTTCCAGCCGATGGGGCCAAGGACAGTGTGGGCGATGATGACGGACAGCACCAGCGAGCAGAAGGGCACCACGATCATGGAAATGACCGCCGGGCAGATCTTGCGGAAGAATTTTTCTAGATAGACCAGCGTGAACGCGGCCAGCATAGCGGGAATGACCTGCGCCTGATAGCCAATCATGTTGATGGTGAAGAAGCCAAAATCCCATTTGGGGATATCTGCCGCCGCAGTAGAAGCCACGGCGTAGGCGTTGAGCAGCTGGCCGGAGACGAGCGTCAGACCGAGGACGATGCCCAGGCTTTGGGTCGTGCCCATTTTCTTTGTGACAGACCAGCAGATGCAGACCGGCAGCATATGGAAGATGGCTTCGCCAATCAGCCACAGGAAGCTGTCAACGCCGGACCAGAACTGGCTGATGTCGCACAGCGTCTGGGTGCCGTTATTAAAAAAGTAGATGCTGTCAATGCAGTTGCGGAAGCCGAGAATCAAACCGCCGGTGATGATGGCGGGAATCAATGGGGCAAAAATCTCCGCAAGCACGCTCATGACCTTCTGCAATGCGTTCTGGTTCTGCTTGGCCGCGCTCTTGACAGCGTCCTTCGAGACACCGTCGATGCCGGAGACGGCAATAAAGTCATTGTAGAAATCGCTGACCGTATTGCCGATGATGACCTGGAACTGGCCTGCCTGGGTGAAAGTGCCCTTGGCGGATTTCAGTGCCTCGATCTTGGCAACGTCCGCCTTGGCGGGATCGTTGAGGACAAATCGCATACGCGATACGCAGTGGGATACTGCCGCAATGTTCTCCTTGCCGCCAACGTACTCAAGCAGCAGCCGCGCGTCCTGTTCGTATTTACCCATAATGTTTTCCTCCTTTTGCCCGGTAGAGCGGGCATCTTCGAACTTGTTCATACGGGCATTCTTGAACTTGTTCATACAAGTTCTCCTTACAGCCACAGAATACCAGACTTGTTCATACAAGTCAATATGCTTTTGCAAAAAAGCATTGCAGAATGCCTATTTTCGGCACTGCTCACAAGTTGCCCACTTGAAATTTAGCCGAAAAGACGGTATACTAAAGTAAATGTTTGAACAAGTTGCGAGGTACACACCATGCCAAAGGCAAAATATGAGGGCATTTATCACAGTATCAAAAAACGCATCGAGGCGCAGGATTACCCCTATCAATCGCTGCTGCCCAGCGAGAATACCTTAATAGAGGAATACGCCTGCTCCCGCAACACAGTTCGACGCGCATTGGCGGAGCTGGTAGCCGACGGCTATGTGCAGACCATGCAGGGGCGCGGCGTGCGGGTCATCTACCAGCCGGTGGGCAAAACGACATTTACCATCGGCGGCATCGAGACGTTTCAAGAAACCGCCCGCCGCAACCGCCTTCGCGCCGTGACGAAGGTCACGAAGTTTGAGACTGTCATCGCAACGGAACAGTTTGCCGCGGAAAGCGGATTTTCTGAGGGCGATGAATTGTGGGCGGTACAGCGTGTGCGTTATCTGGACGGAAAAGCACTGATTCTGGACATCAACTACTTTTTAAAGGAATTTGTACCCGGACTGACAGAGGAAATCGCATCCCATTCCATCTATGATTTTATTGAAAACGTGCTTGGAATGCAGATCATCACCAGCAAACGGCGCATCACGGTGGAACACGCAACTGCCCGTGATGAAAAGCTGCTAGATATGGACGGCTATGATTGCGTGGCAGTGGTGGTAAACCAGACCTTCAACTCGGACGGGATGCTGTTTGAGTACACCCAGTCCCGCCACCAACCGGACTATTTCTGCTTTCAGGACATTGCCACGCGAAAGAAAAACTAAAGGCGATGTGCTTCGCTATAAAGCACATCGCCCAAACTCAACTCATGCAATTTTCATATCTACCGTCTGCCGCAAAGAGCAGATGATATTTTTCTAATCCTCTAGCCCATGGCTCCCGGCCACATTCTTCAAATATTCCTTCGTGTCACCGTTCAGAATCAAATCCGCATATCCCAGCGGGTCATTGTAGATGAGGTAGTCCAGTTCCGTCCTCTGCGCCATGGTCACGTCCAATTCATCCTCGACCCCAGTGCAGTCAATGGAAATGTAAAACAAAAAAGACAGTGGACAGTCTGCCTCCCGGTAGACATTCCTACAGGTTGGGAACCGCAGCGGAATCTGGCGGTCAGGGCCTTACGGGTTGCGTTTGCTGATTTTTCTGCAGCCCCTTGGCAGGGCTTTGAAAAATCAGAACGCGGCCCCAACAACTCCTCCCTGTTTCAGCCGCTGGCTGCGGTCGTCGTCGTTGCTGTTCAAGTCCTATTATCCGCAGTTACTGCTAAAGAGAAACTACTGTGTAAAACAAAAAAGACAGCTATCAAAAGCTGTCTTCCTTGTGGTGCGGATAAGAGGACTTGAACCTCCACCGAGTTGCCCCGATTAGAACCTGAATCTAACGCGTCTGCCAATTCCGCCATATCCGCATATTCTGTTGTGTTCGTGAGCTGTGTCGCTCGGAACGATAGTTATTATACCAGATATACGCAGAATGTCAAGCATTTTTTCAAAAAAACTTTTTCTTCACTACAAAACGTCATACTTTCGCGAAAAAGCCCTCTGCAGGCCGATTTTCCGGCGGTGCAAAGGGTCGGAGTTTCTTTGTTTTTTCTTCAGCAGACAGCCGTGCCGGAGGCCAGCAGATCAGACTTTGCCCCACACCAGCCACAGATACACATAGCCTGTCAGCACTGCAGCCAGCGTAAAGGGCACGCCGATGCGCAGGAAGTCCCGGGTCGTGACGGTTTCACCGTTTTTGCGCAGCAGGCCGATGGCAGCAATATTGGCCGAAGCGCCGATCGGCGTCAGGTTGCCGCCCAGAGTGGCACCGGTAAGCAGACCGAAGTAAAACACGTAGGGCTCCATCCCCCGGCCATCATTCATCAGTGCAGCAATGCTTTGCACCACGGGCAGCATGGCGGCTACGTATGGGATGTTATCGATGAACGCCGACAGCACGACCGAAACCACTACCAGCAGCGTAAACAGCCGGAAGGGGCTTTCTCCCGCCACGGCGTGGAACAGCCGGGCTGCTGCATCAATGACGCCCGCCGCCTGAATGCCTGCGATCACGATGAACAGACCAAACAACAGCAGCAGGGTATCGCAGTCCAGCTCACCCAGCACCCGCCCCAGCGGCTTTGCTGACTTTGCCCGCAGGCAGGCGCGCACGGTGCCAAACAGGCACAGGCCCATGCAGATAAGACCGCTGCGCAGCTCATACACCGTATGCAGCGGCCCGGCGGCGGGCTCCGGCAGGAAAGATGCCGCGATCAGCAGGCCTACCGTCAGCAGCATCAGGGCGGCGGGCACGTCGTCCTCCACTTCCGTTTCCACCTTTGCACAGACCGGCTGGGTCTCACGGCGGAACAGCCACAGCAGCACCGCCAACGATGCCAGTGCGCCCAGCTCTACGCCCCAGAAAATGCCCGGACGGCCCTGCATCCAGAAGAACTCGAAGAAGTTCATGTCCGCAAAGCTGCCCAGCAGGATGCTGGTGGTATCGCCCACCAGCGTGGCTGCGCCCTGCAGGTTGGAGGAGACCGCAATGGAAATGATCACCGGCACCGGCGAGATCTTCAGCTTGCGGGCAATGGCAAGGCCCACCGGGGCCACCATGAGCACGGTAGCCACATTGTCCACAAAAGCACTGATGACGCCGGCGAACAGCGCCAGCATACACACCGCCCGCTTGACATCCGGCACCCGGACGATGAGCATTTCCGCCAGACGGGCGGGCATTTTGCTCTCGATGAACAGCGCCACCGTCCCCATGGTGCCCGCCATCATCAGCAGAACGTTGTAATCCACCGCCTGCAGTGCCGCGCGGAGCGAAAAGCCGTATACCCCGGCCTCGCCCAGCACAATAAAGAGCACCGCACTGCACAGTGCCACCCACGGGCGGTACTGCTGCAGCCGCAGCATCAGCAGATAGGTGGCTGCAAACAGAAGCAGCGCAAGTGTCATTCCAGATTCTCCCTGTTACGGGTGTCGTTGTCCTCGTCGATCATGCGGTAGCCCACGCCCAGCTCATTGAGGATATAGGCGTTGCTGCCCGGGCGGCTGCCCAGCTTTTTGCGGATGTTGGCCATATTCACCTGCAGCTTCTTGGTGCTGCCGATGTCGGTATCGCCCCAGATGGCTTTGACGATGGCCGCATAGGTCATCACACGACCCGCGTGCTGGGAGAGGAACGCCACGATGTTGTACTCGGTCTGGGTCAGCTTGATCTCCTGCTCGTCCACAAACACCTTGCGGCGGTCATAGTTGATGCGCATTCCCTGTGCGCGGAACTCCCCTGCCGGGGCATTGCCGCCGCGCAGGGCACCGTAACGGTTCAGGCGCAGGGCAGCACGCACGCGGGCCAGCAGCTCGCCGGTGCTGAAGGGCTTGGTGATATAGTCATTGGCCCCCAGATCCAGCGCTTCGATCTTATCCATCTCGTCGGTGCGGGCCGAGAGCACCACGATGGGGGTCATGTACTTCTGCCGCACGGTGCGGATGAACTCCAGACCGTCCCGGTCCGGCAGGCCCAGATCCAGAATGACCAGATCCGGGTTGTGGGAGGCAAACAGGGTCAGGCCCATGGTACAGGTGTGGGCCACCAGCGCCTGATAATCATTGGTAGTCAGCAGCGTTTCGATAAAGCTGCAGATATTCGCCTCATCCTCCACAATGAGGACCTTGAATTTATTATTGCTCATCTTCTGCATCCTCCATTTCAATTTCTTCGGTCTCCAGCCAGAAGCGGATGGTGGTTCCCTCGCCCACCCGGCTCTCGGCCTTGATCTCGCCGCCGTGGGCCTTGATGATGGCTGCGCACACCGACAAGCCGATGCCCATGCCGTGCTTGCGGCTGTCTGCCGGCACATCCGGGTCGGTGCTGCCGGTGCCGGAGAACAGCGTTTTCAGCCGTTCTCTGGGGATGCCGCAGCCATTGTCCGTCACCTCGAACACCGCGCGATTGCCCACCGTGAACACCTTCAGGGTCAGTTTTGTCATGCCCTCGGCGTGCAGAGCAGCGTTTTCCAGCAGATTCATCAGCACCTGCTGGATGAGCATGGAATCCATGGGGATCACGATAAAGGCATCCGGCGTTTCCAGCTCCACCTGAATATCCGGGTATCGCTTGCGGAACTTGACCAGCACGGCATCCAGCAGTTCGTCCAGCACCGTGGGGGTCTTCTGCACCGTCACCTTCTCGCTGTCGATGCGGGTGACCGAGAGCAGGTTCTCCACCATGCGGGTCAGCCACTGGGCATCGCTGCAGGCCTCGCCCAGCAGCTTGATGGTCTTTGCCTTATCCAGTGAATCGTAGTTTTCGATCACGGTGGAGCAGGCACCATAAATGGAAGTGAGCGGAGTGCGCAGATCATGGGAAACCGCGCGCAAAAGGTTCGCGCGCATTTTTTCCTTTTCGCTCTCCATGCGCAGCTGCTCCTGCTTTTTGATGCGGGTGGTCAGGGTGCTGGTCATGATGGACACCACAAGCATCACAAGGCCGGAAAACAGGTTTTCCGACAGAGTAAAGTTGAACGCGAAATACGGCGAGAGGAAGGCAAAATTCACCGCCAGCACGCTGATCAGGGACGCTGCCACGCCCCAGACATACCCCTCTGTATACATTGATGTGACAAATACTGCCAGCATAAAGATCAGCATGGCAACGCCCTCAATGCGGCCCATAACGGCCTGTGTAAGCATCACCATGGCATAGGCAGCGAACAGAGCCAGCAGCATTACGGCAGCATCCCGCACAAGCGTCTGTTTTTTCATGCACATTCCCCTTCCCAAACAATATGTTTCCTCTCCTGAATTATACCATAGCTGTACTAAAGATACAGTAAAAATCCTTTGCCGTAAAGGGAGGACGGGGTTTGACCATGGAAATCAACTTTCCGAATAAAGGCTTCCCCCGGTCGGGGGAAGCTGTCACCGCAGGTGACTGATGAGGGCGCAGGACAGCAGCATTTTGCCCTAAATACCCCTCATCCGGCGCTACGCGCCACCTTCCCCCCAAGGGGTGAAGGCTTTAGCTCCGGGTCAAGCTCCCAAAATTGATTTCCGTGGGGTTTGACACTCCCCCTCCCCCGTAGTAGAATAGCCTTATCCGCGCTTTATCTCACTGGATCAGGAGAATGACAGATGCTTTATTTTGAGAACGACTACTGCGAGGGTGCACACCCCGCGATCCTGCAAAAGCTGACCGAGACCAATTTTGAAAAGGTGTCCGGCTACGGCACCGACCCCTACTGCGCCAGCGCCAAGGCAAAGATCTGCGCTGCCTGCGGCTGCCCGGATGCAGATGTGTACTTTATCTCCGGCGGCACCCAGACCAACGCCATCGTCATTGCGTCCATGCTGCAGCGCTGGCAGGGCGTGCTGGCCGCAGCCACCGGCCATGTTGCCGCCCACGAGGCCGGTGCCATCGAGTACACCAGCCACAAGGTCATCCCGCTGTCGGCCCACGAGGGCAAGGTGAGCGCTGCCGATGTGCGCAGCTGGTGCGCCACCTTCTACGCCGATGTCAACCACGACCACATGGTGTTCCCCGGCATGGTGTATATCTCTCACCCGTCGGAGTACGGCACCCTGTACACTAAGGCAGAGCTGGAAGAGCTGCACGCCGTGTGTCAGGAATACAAGATGCCGCTGTTCATGGACGGCGCACGGCTGGGCTACGGCCTGATGGCAAAGGGCACCGATGTCACCCTGCAGGACATTGCCCGCCTGACCGATGTGTTCTACATCGGCGGCACCAAGGTGGGTGCTCTGTGCGGCGAGGCCGTGGTGTTCCCTCACGGCGCACCGGCCCACTTTATGACCATGGTCAAGCAGCAGGGCGCGCTGCTTGCCAAGGGCCGTCTGCTGGGCCTGCAGTTCGACGTGCTGTTCACCGATGATCTGTACACCCGCATCAGCCGGAACGCCATCGAGACCGCAGACCGTCTGAAGGAGGGCCTTGCTGCCAAGGGTTACCGCTTCTATATGGAATCGCCCACCAATCAGGTGTTCCCCATTCTGGCAAACAGCCAGCTGGAAGCGCTGGAGCCACTGGCGAAGTTCGGCTTCTGGGAGAAGTACGACGACACCCACACCGTGATGCGCATTGCCACCAGCTGGGCCACCCGCATGGAGGAGATCGAACAGCTGATTGCCCTGATGTGACCCTGCCGAAGATTTTCTGCCGATTTTATGCAGGATATCGATTGCAATTTTCTTCACGATATGGTATCTTTTGGGTATACCACATTGGTTTCGGAAACGGCCGGCTGCACTGCGCCGCCGCTTCCTGTAAAGTGATTGGAAGGAAGGTATTTTACCATGGGATTCTTTGATAAGCTGTTCGGCGGCAAGGCCGAGCAGGAAGAGACCGCTAAATTCTTTGGTCAGCGCAAGACCGTTTTGACCCCCATCCGCGGCAAGGTGCTGGCACAGGCCGACATCCCCGACGAGACCTTTGCACAGGGCATCCTTGGCCCCGGCTGCGGCATCGAGCCCACCGGCAAGACCGTGTATGCTCCGTTTGACGGCACCGTGGAACAGGTGGCTTCCACCCTGCACGCCGTGGGCCTGACCAGCGAGGACGGCATCGAGATCCTGATCCATGTTGGCATGGACACTGTGGAGATGCAGGGCAAGGGCTTCAAGGCACTGGTCAAGGTGGGCGATAAGGTCAAGGCCGGCACCCCGCTGCTGAAGGTGGATCTGGACGCCATCCGCGCCGCAGGCCATCCCACCGCTACTGCCATCATCGTGACCAACGGCGACGACTTGGGCGAGCTGAAGATGCTGGCTGAGGGCGACGTGCTGGCAGGCACCCCGCTGTTCAAGTTCTGATCGTAATCGTAAAAGGCGTGAGCTTCCATTCGGAGGCCCACGCCTTTTTTGTTATTCCTTTTCTTGTTTATATTTCAGCATCTTCTGGGCGAAATGTCCATCGAAGAACTGGATGAAGGGGCCAAAGGCGATGATGATAACACCCATCACCATGCCGATGATGCGCCGTGCCGAGGGAGCCTGCCGGGTCTTGTTCATGACCTCCTTCTCCTTCTCCTTCTGTTTTTCACCATTCTGTTGTTTTTGTGTTGAAAATTCAGGCCTTGAGCCGTGCTTCAATGGCCGCTTTGTCCAGCCCTTCGCCAATGACGATGAGCACATCCTGTCCCTGCGGGATGGGGGCCAGCGTTTTTCCGGCGGCGGTGGCGTTCAGTTCCAGCCAGCCGGTCTGCCCGCCCGGGTCCGGCGCAAAGCCCTTCACCCGCAGCACATGGCCGCAGGCCCTGTCCGCAAACAGGCGGTCTGCCGCAGCCTGCAGCTGCTGCAGTGTCAGGTGCTGTTCCAGAAAGCAGAGGGACGAAAAGGCTTTGTGCTCGTCAAAGTGCAGCTTTTCGCAGCTGGCCTGCCGGTATCCACAGGACGCAAGGGCGGCAAGGTCGGCTCCGGTGAGCTGCGCCCAGTCCTTTGTCAGGATCTCCTCCGGCGCAAAACGGCGGGAGCACTTGCAGCCTTCCAGCGCCCGGGTCAGGTGGGCCGCAGCGGCGGCCGTCTGGGCCTGCCCGGCCTGCCGGGTACGGCTGAGCAGCACCCGGCCCGCGTTGGCGGTCTCGGATGCCAGCAGATACTCTGCCTGCGGGGACAGGGTCTCGGGCAGCATGGCGTCCACAATGGCGATCACATTGCCCACCTGATACCAGCGGTCCAGCGGGTCGTCCCGCAGCACGTCAAAAAACTCGTCCACATCAAAGATGCCGCTGGGCTCCACCACCACCCGGTCGAACCCGCGCATGGCCATGGCAATGAGCTTGGTGCGCATCCGGCGCTGGTGGGTGTCGCAGTCGCACCCGCCGCTGATGGTCTCAAGGTCGCAGCGGGGGCCCAGAAGGTCCTGCACCAGCATCGCGTCCACATTCACGGCCCCAAAGTCGTTTTCCAGAATGCAGACGTTGTGGCCCTGTTCCACCAGATACCGGACATACCAGCGCAGAAAGGTGGTCTTTCCTGCCCCCAGAAAGCCGGTGATAAGGTCTACCTGTACCATGATAAAAAGCACCTCCCGTGCTGTTCTGTTTCAGTTGCCGACCGGGCATCAGCCGCAGTCCGAGCTATGGCTGTTTTCAATGATCTGCCGGGCAGCGGGCGCGATCCGGGTCGGGATGTTGGCGGGCTTTGCAAGGAAATAGCCCTGCAGGCCGTCCACGCCCAGCTCCAGCACCTTTTTCAGCTCCTCGGCCGTCTCCACGCCCTCGGCAATGATCTGCATGCTGCGCGGGTGGGCATAGGCCACGATGTTCTGCACGATCTGCTGTTTGTCGGGGTCGGTGTCGATGCCGCGGATGATGGTGAGATCCACCTTGATGAACCGGGGCGAAAGCTCCAGCAGGCTGCCCTCGTTGGAGTAGCCGCTGCCATAATCATCCAGCGCGAACATGCCGGAAAAACCCGGCGCATGGCGCTTTGTTTCCATTGCTTCCCGGTCGATTGCCTCTTCCTCGGTGATCTCGATCACCATCTGGCGGCGCAGCTCATGCCAGCGGCTGTCCATATACTCGCTGTCCTCCCGCGGCAGGGCAATGCTTGCAATGGAGTTGATGAACAGCAGCGCGTCCCTGCGCACAAGACCCTCGCTGCGCAGGTGGTCAAAGGTCTCCAGCGACTTGAAGAAGGTCAGCCGTTCGATCTCCTGCAGTGCCCCCTGCTCCCGCGCCAGCTTCATGATGGTGGCAGGCGAACGCAGTCTCTCCATATCGGAGCGCATCAGGGCTTCGTAGGCCATCACCCGGCCATCGTGGGCCGAGAAGATGGGCTGGAACACATAGTACACCCGTTCCTCGGTAAGCAGCTGCTGGAAGTCCCGCCGCAGCTGTGCGGTCTGGGCTTCCCTGCGGTAGCTTTCCATGCTGAACTCCTGCAGGCAGCCCTTGTGGGAGTGCTTGACCTGATACAGCGCAAAGTCGGCATATTTTTTCAGGGTCTCCATGTCCCGGCTGTCCTCCGGGTACCATGCCATGCCGCCCGAGATGCTGATGCGCAGTTCGCTGCCGCCGGGCAGCACCGCCACGCTCTTCTGCATGGCGTCGCTCAGGATGTGCACCTTTTCCCGGATCTGCTCCCGGTTAGGATAACCGTAGAACAGCAGCATGAACTCATCGCCGGACAGGCGGGCCACCACCGTGCCAGCGGGGGTGTTCTCTGCCAGACAGAGGCCGGTGCGGTGGATGTACTGGTCGCCCCAGTCGTGGCCGTAGGTGTCGTTGATGTGCTTGAGGTTGTCCAGATCCTCATCATCAGCAGGGCTGCGGTGCCCAGCTGCTGCGGGTCCTCAAACAGCTCCCCGCACACCCGCTGGAAGGCCTGACGGTTGTACAGACCGGTGAGGATATCGTAGTCCCGTTCGTGCTCGATGCGCAGGCGCTCCAGCGTGGCGATGGTGACATCCTCGGCCAGACCCACCTGCACGTTCCAGTCTTTGGTGACGCGCAGCAGAACGTAGCGGGTCTGGCCATCCTTGCGGATGGTCAGCAGCTTGTCTCCCCTTTCCGTGGTGGTGCAGGGGCGGGAAAGCTGGATCCGGGTCAGCGTCTCCTCAAAGCGGCGCACGCTCAGGAAGCGGTCCGCGGGCTGGGGTTCGCCCAGCAGGGAAAAAAAGTTATCGGTAACATACACGCTGCCGGTGTCGAACCGCAGCTCATAGCCGCCCAGCTCCACACTGGCCATATCCATGATGCGCAGAAACTTTGTGGAGTTGTTCAGCAGCTCGCTGTTCAGGCTGGTCAGTGCATCAGCCAGACGATCCAGCTCCCGGATCTTTGTATGGGACAGCTCCGGGAACTTCTTTTTCTCCTGCCCGTCCACCACCTCGTGATACAGCAGCTCCACCGGGCGGGCCAGCTTGCGGGCGGTCAGCAGGCTGCTCAGAATGCCCAGCACCAGCGTACCCACCACCACAGCTGTGAGCACATTCCGGACATTCTGCGCAAAGGCGAACAGCGTCTTGCTGTTCACCGCGCCGATCAGCAGCCAGTGCTCATCGGAGAAGGGCGCGTTGCGGCTGTACAGGAAGATGGGCATTGCCACCGCGTAGTAATCCCGTTTGTGCAGGTTCAGCCAGCAGCCGTCTGCCCGCCTCTCGCAGCGCATCATGCTTTCCGGCGCTTCCAGTGCATAGCTATCCTGACTGGACGTGACCAACTTGCTGACCACGAATTCCTCGGCGTCCTCGTCCGCAGTGGTGGACACCAGAAAATACGCGCCTCTTTTCTCGTTCTGCAGCTCTTCATAGGGCATTTTTTCCTGCACATAGCTGGTGAGCAGCTCCACGCCCACCACGCCGTACACCGTGCCGTCCGGCAGGATCAGCGGCTGGGAGTAGGCAATGGCCGAACGGTCATCGTCCGAGATCGTGTATGCGCTGGTGGTCCAGCGGCCGTAATATTCCTCGCTCAGGCGGGCATTGTCCTCATAGGCCCGCAGGAACGGCTCCTTGAAAAAGCCCCGGCCCTTCAGGCCATAGTAGCGCAGGACAGGCTGCCAGCTTTTATCGGTGGTGATGCCCAGCGCCTTGACCACTGCCGCGCTGCCGCGCTCGATCAGCAGGTCGGCATTCTCCTCCGAGGGGCGGGCGTCCGGGTCCAGATCCGCAGATAGATGCCGGGCACACCGCTGCCCACATCCAGAAGGCGCAGATCCTCGGTGTTCAGCACCACAAAAATACCGGTGACGGACCGTGCGCGCAGGGTGTTGACCAGCTCCGGTGCAATGGCGGCAAGCAGCGCGCTGCTCTGTTCACTGTCGGTGTTCAGGGCATCCAGATCCAGACGGCCCGTGTTCACCATGGAAAGGGTGGCCCGGTCGATGTAGTCCGAGAGATCGGTCAGGTCCTGTGCATTCTGCATCAGGTCCTGCATGTAACCGACGCGGTTGCGCACCTGCATGGCAAGCATGTCCTTTGCGATCTGGTTCAGCCTGCCGCCCACATTGGTGACGCAGATGCTGATCACGAGCAGCAGGACCTCTGCCACCAGTACCAGCATCATCGCCCCGAAAATGGTGCGGAAGATCGGTTGCGTCTTTTCTCCGCGCCGGGGCGTCTGTGTGCCCTGCGCTGCCCGCCTGTGCAGCATCATTCCTCACCTCTTTCTCTCCGTATGTCCTGCGCAGCTCAGCCCTCGTACTGTGCAAGCTTTGCGCAGATGTCCTGATACCATGCCTCAAAATACTCGTCGGTCAAAAACTCGGCCTCTGCCTCGGCGGCGCTCCGGCCCTCGGCGATGCGCTGGACTACCGTCTCGCGGTCCGCTGCGGCAAGGTCGCTCAGGCCGTATTCCAGCACCTTGCGGGCACTGTTGCTGCCTGCAAAGGCGTGGGGCGTATACAGACGATTCCCGTTCACCGTATCCACCGCAACTGCCAGCGTCTGCTGCATGTTATCGTCCAGAGTCAGGCCGCTGGCAAGGATCTCCTGCATATCGTTGGCCTTCCGGGTGACAGGCAGATAGCCCGAGCCCACCGAGAAGGCAATGTTGTTCTCTGCCCGGACGAACCATTTGAGGAACTCCACCGAGGCCTCGACCTCCTCCTCTTTGGCTGCTGTCACCACCATGCCGGCACCCTGCTGCACCGCTACCGCCTCGCCGCCTTCAAACTGCGGGGCGGGCAGTGTCTTCAGGCTGATCTCATGGCTCTCGTTGGCGTCGTTCGTCACCCTGGCGGGGAAGAAGGTGGCGCTGGAACTGGAGCCCACGTAGGCCAGCACATTGCCGGTCTTGATATCATCGCTGCGGAAACGGCCGGTGGCGGCAAACCAGCCCCTGACAAAGGGAACATAGTAGTTGTCCCACAGCCTGCGGGCCACATCGCGCTCAAAGTTGACGGTCATTCTGCCGTCCTTTACTGCAAAGATGGTGTCGCCCAGCTGCTGTGCGCCCACCAGCATATAGTTTGCCATGGCATCACGGCCGAACAGCGCCTTGCCGTCATCCGGCGCGGCGGTCTGGGCATCGGTCCAGTTGTAGTATTTTTCTGCAGCGGCCGTCAGCCCCTCCATGGTGGCAAGGTTCTCGTATCGGACACCGGCGGCATCGGCAAAGGCCTGCCAGTCGGTATCATTAAGGAACAGCAGCTCGGTGGATTTTGCCACCGGGAAAATCTTGATGCTGCCGTCCTCCCCGAAGTCGCCCTCCGAGAGGTAGCCTTCCACGAACTGAGCCTTTTCCTCCTCGGTCAGGCAGGGGGCAAGGTCCACCACCATGCCCATCTGGTCCAGCGCATAGGCGGTATCGGCGTAGGCCGAGAAGATATTGGGCATGGCGGCAGCGCCCACCTTGCCCTCGGCAGAGTCCATCACACTGGTTTCCAGATCGTTGACGCTGCCCTGACTCTCGGTGGACACCTTGATGCCCTTTTGGGCACCGACGGTCTCGTTGAACTGGTTCACAAGGCTGGTAAAGCTTTCCAGCTGGTCGCCATTGTAATAGGTCCACACCATGATATTGGTCACTTTGGCGGGCACTTCTGGCCCGGCACTGCCGCCGCAGCCGGCGCAGCCCAGTGCCAGTGCCGCCGCGCACAGTCCACACAGCAGCGACTTGATATGGTTTTTCATTGGTTTTCTCCCTCCGGGTGCTGCACGGCAGGCTTGCCCGCCCGTGTCCAGTTTACACCTAGTTTATCATACCATCATTTTCCGCTGGCGTAAACAGAAACGCGCAAAAAACACCCACAGCGCAGAGAGAAAGGCCCCGACCGGCCGGAAAAACCGGCTTTTGGGCAGCACAAAGGGCCGTCCCCCGCATTCGGAGACGGCCCTTTGCTTTATGATAACCCTGCCTTTTGGGAGAAACGCATCAGCCCTTCAGTTCCAGCAGTGCATCGCCCTGCTTCACGGTACCGGAGGCTTTGGGGGTGACCGCTGCATACTCGTCGGTGTTGCAGACGATCAGCGGCGTGGTGACGGGATAGCCCTCGGCCTTGATGGCCTCGATGTCAAAGCGGATCAGCGGCTGGCCCTTGCGCACCTTGTCGCCCTCATTGACGAGGTAGGTGAAGTGCTTTCCGCCCAGCTTGACGGTGTCGATGCCAATGTGCATCAGCAGCTCCGCGCCGTCAACGGTGGTCATGCCAACCGCGTGGTGGGTGTCGAAGGTGGAAGAGATCTCGCCGTCGGCAGGAGCCACCAGCTCACCCACCGCAGGCTCGATGGCAATGCCGTCGCCCAGCGCACCGCTGGCAAAGGCTTCGTCCTTCACCTCGGCCAGCGGGACAACGGTGCCGGTGAGGCAGGCTGCAAGCACGGTATCCTTTGCGGCTGCTGCCGGGGCTGCGGGGGCAGCTGCCGGGGCGGGTGCTGCGGGCGCTGCCGGGGTCTTGGGCGCATTTTCCAGATAATCCTCCAGCTTTGCTTTGATGACTGCCACCTTGGGGCCGTACACCACCTGAACGCCATTGCCCTTGCAGATGACGCCGGAGGCGCCGGAGGCCTTGAGCACATCCTGCCGGACCAGCGCAGCATCCTTGACGGTGCAGCGCAGGCGGGTGGCGCAACAGTCCACGTCGGACAGGTTGTCGGTGCCGCCCAGACCTTCCACGATCAGGGCGCTGACCGGGTCATCCCCTGCGGGGGCGTTGCTGCCGGAAGCGGCGCTGCGGGCGTTCACGTCCGCACGGGTGTACAGCTTGACCTCCTCCGCATCGTCGCGGCCCGGGGTCTTGTAGTCAAACTTGGAGATCATGAAGCGGAAGATCAGGTAGTACAGCACAAAATACACTGCACCCACAACGACCACCCAGATCCAGTGGGTCTTGGCGTTGCCCTGCATCGCGCCGAACAGCACCAGATCGATCAGACCGCCGGAGAAGGTCATGCCCACGCCCACGTTCAGGATGTGCATGAGCATGAAGGACAGGCCCGCCAGCACGCAGTGCACGGCGTACATGGGCAGTGCCACAAAGATGAAGGTGAACTCCAGCGGCTCGGTGATGCCGGTGAGGAAGGCGGTCAGGGCTGCAGAAAGCAGCAGGCCGCCTGCCGCCTTTTTCTTTTCCGGCTTTGCGCAGTGGTACATTGCCAGCGCAGCGCCGGGCAGGCCAAACATCATAAAGGGGAACTTACCGGCCATGAAGCGGGTGGCACTGACCGAGAACACAGTAGTGGACTTGGAGGCCAGCTCTGCAAAGAAGATGTTCTGGGCACCGGTCACGGTGACACCGTCGATGATGGCGGTGCCGCCCACAGCGGTCTGCCAGAACGGCATGTAGAACACATGGTGCAGGCCAAAGGGGATCAGTGCGCGCTCCAGCAGGCCGTAGATAAAGGTGCCTGCATAGCCGGAAGCCAGCACCAGTGCGCCCAGCGCAGCAATGCCGCTTTGCACCACCGGCCAGATGTAGAACATGGCGATGCCGACCACCAGATACACGATGGAGCTGATGATGGGCACAAAGCGGGTGCCGCCGAAGAAGGCCAGCACCTGCGGCAGCTCGATCTTATAGAACTTGTTGTGCAGGGCTGCCACGCCCAGACCGACCACGATGCCGCCGAACACGCCCATCTGCAGGGTGGTGATGCCCAGCATGGTGGTGGTGGAGTTGGCAGGCATTGCGTCCACGCCGCCTGCGGCGTTGATCATGGCCTGAATGGCCGTGTTCATGATGATATAGGCCACCGCACCGGACAGGGCGGCCACCTCTTTTTCCTTGCGGGCCATGCCGATGGCCACGCCCATGGCGAACAGCAGGGCCAGGTTGTTGAACACGGCGCTGCCGGTCTGGCTCATCACGTCCAGAATGGTGTAGATCAGGGTACCGGGGTGGATGACGCTGTTCAGGCCATAGGCCGCCAGCATGGTCTCGTTGGTGAACGAGCTGCCGATGCCCAGCAGCAGGCCCGCCACGGGCAGCAGTGCAATGGGCAGCATAAAGCTGCGTCCGACACGCTGCAGCACGCCAAAGATCTTGTCTTTCATCTTCAATTCTCCTTTTTCCAAATTCGTATCCAGCAAATATATCCACACGCAGGCGCGGCCTGCGGAGAATCAGAGGTACGGCGGTGCGGCAGGCGACCGGCTTACTTTCCCATCCGGATGCGCTTCAGGTGGATGGTGAGGAACACCAGCTCCTCGTCCGAAAGCTCCTTGTTCCATGTGTTGCGCACGTAATCCGCTAGGCAGCAGGCACATTTATAATGTTCGCTGCAGTTCCGTGCGATCAGCGCCCGGAACATCTCATCGTGGGCATCGTTCTCGCTCTCCTGTTTGCCCTGAAACACCCGCTGCGCAAAAAAGCGCAGATGTACCGTGAAGCGGCTGAAATCCAGCGCATCCCGGTCAAAATGGCAGCCGTAGAAGCACTCCACCACCTGCACGCAGCCGTCCACAAAGCGGGTGACGTCGTTCACCACGCTCATGGTGGTGTTCAGCTCCGCATTGACGATGTGCAGGGCGATGAAGCCGCCCTCGTCGTCCGAGAGGTCTGCTTTGCAGCGCTGGCGGATGATGGCCAGACAGTCCATGCCGAGGCGGTACTCCTGCGGATAGAACTCCCGGATCGGTGCCATGAGCGGGTTGGAGAAGCGGATGCCCTGCTCACTGCGCTGGATGGCAAAGCTGATGTGGTCGGCCAGCGTGATGAGCAGGCTCTCGTTCAGCGGGTAGTTCACCCGGCTGCGGATCATTGCCACTAGTTCATCGGTGAGCAGCAGATGCTCATAGGGGATCTGTTCCAGCAGCTCCACCAGCTTCTGCTGCACGGCAGGGCTGGTCATGCGGTAACTGCGCTCCACCTTTCCGGCGTCCAGCTTGTACCCCGGCTTTGCGCCAAAGCCCAGCCCGCGCCCGGTAACGATCAGCTCGCAGCCGGTGGGGTCCACCACCCGCAGGATGTTGTTGTTGATCGGTTTTTTGACGGTATATTGCATCGTTTCTCCTCCTCAGGCCGAAAAAGGCAATAAAAAAAGACCACTCCTGACACAGCAAATAACACCGAAGGCTGAAACACGCTTTCGGCTTGTGCTGTGCAGAGTTGGTCTAGCCCGCCAAACGGTAACAATCCAACGACGCTGCTCACGTACGATTTTCTTTTGATCTGGCCCAAAGCGGCCCGCCGCATGAATGCAGACCGGCTCTGTGCTTTTTTAAAATAGCATATTTTTTGCAGGGCGTCAAGGCGGAAATGGCCTTCCGGTCCCGTTTTATCAGGCTGTCCAAATTCAGGTGATATTTTACAGCAGAATGACGAATAAAGAGAAGCCCCACCCCGTTTTTCCACCGTTTATCCCGCTCCTGTGGAAAAGCCCATGATTCTCCTTCCGAAAAAGCAAAACAAAAAAGCATCCTGAAACTTCAGGATGCTTGGTGGTTGCGGGGGCCGGATTTGAACCAACGACCTTCGGGTTATGAGCCCGACGAGCTACCAGACTGCTCCACCCCGCGATATTTACTTTGTGCTCTCAGCGGCTCTCGCTGACTGCTCAAGTATAATACCACACAGCGGGATGGATGTCAACCCTTTTCTGAAAAAATTTTCTGGTTTCCTTCCGGGCCTGCTCACTTTCTCTTTTTGCGCCACACTGCGACGCCGCCAGCCACCGCCGCCGCGATGACCACCACCGGCCATGCGCCTGCAAGGAAGACAGCCAGCTGCTGCACGCCCTGTGCAAAGTTCTGCCAGCCGCTGGCAAATGCGTCGGCCATGCGGGAGACAAAGCTCTCGCTGGGCGGCGAGTAGGTCTTTACCTCGCTCAGGCTCACGCAGACGGTGCACTGCTCCACCTGATTGCTGTACCAGTCCATCTGGCTCTGCCAGCTCTCGATCTGGCTCTGCACCTCGGTCAGACTGGACTCGATCTCCAGCAGGTCGGAAAGGGTCTCGGCCTGCTGCTGCAGCTGCTGCAGACGGGTGCGCTGGACCTTGAGGTTCTCAAGCCGGGCCTCCACGTCCATGTACTGGGCGGTCACATCGTCGGCCTGCTGGTTTTTGTAGGTCACGTTGCCGGCTTCGGCCACAGCCGCAAGAAAGCTGGCGTAGTTCTCCTGCGGCACCCGGAAGGTCAGGCTGACGCTGCGGCTGTCCTCGGTGCCGGAGTATTCGCTGCTGGACTCCATGTAGCCGCCCGCTTCGGCAGCCGCCGCATCCAGCGCGGCGCGGGCCGCGTCGTAGTCCTTGCTTTCCAGACTGAGGTTCGCGGTGTAGATGATCTTTGCGTGGTCGGTGCTGTGGGCCGCTGCCGCCGCGTCGTCCTCCGAATAAGCAGCGGTGCCGTTGTCTGCGCCGCTTTCCAGTGACAGGCTGTTCAGGCTGTAATCGGCGGCCATGGGGCTGTCCATAGCGGCGCGGTCCACGCCGCCTGCCGCCATCGCGGCCGCAGTGCTGTCCGCCGAATAATAGGCCGCCGGGCTGCTGCTCTTTGCACCAAGGCCGATCATGCCGGTGGCAAAGGCACCGTAGCCCACCGCGCACACCGCCAGACAGGCCGCCAGTGTGCCCACCCGCTTTACAGGAAAGTGGACAGGCTTTTTCCGCTGCACCGGTGCAGGCCGGGCCGGTGCCGGGGTCTTCATCATGGGCTGGTTCTTTTCCTCTTCGGTCAGCTGGTCGGTCATGGCCAGCAGCTTTGCTTTCAGGTCCTCCGGTGCACAGAGATCGTCCGTCTCCATCTTATACTCATACCACCTCATCCTCGATCTCCTCCTTCAGCATCGTATGTAACTGTGCTCTTGCGCGCCGCAGCCAGCTCAGCACCGTGTTGGACGGTGCACCCAGCATCCGCCCGATCTCCGCCGCCGTGTAGCCCTCATAATAATGAAGGTAGATGGCGTTGCGGTAGTTTTCCGGCAGGGCGCGCACCGCATCCAGCACGCTGCCGTCCGCAAACTCATCCGGTGCGGGCAGGTTCTCGTCCAGCTCCGTGTCCTTCTGGTGCGCTGCACGGGTCAGGTCCCGGCAGCGGTTGATGGCTACCCGCAGCAGCCATGCTTTGAGGTGCTCCTCACTCTCAAAGGTGCCGTTGTAATGCAGGAGTTTTTCGTAGACATCCTGCACCACATCCTCGGCATCGGCCGCGCATCGGCTGTTGTGCATGGCAGCACGGTAGACAGCATCGCTGTACTTCTGCACTGCCAGCGTGAATACTTCATTTCTGGTCAGCTGTCCCATCATTCAAGCTCTCCTTTTACGCCTGTACAGGGCTGTGGAATCCGTATTCCACGGGGACATTCACCCTATACACGGCTGAACGCCCCCGAAGATTGCATTGCTGGAAAATTTTATGAAAAACTGCGCACACAGGCCGTTTGTGCGCATTCGTATGCGATAGTATACCATGAAACCGCAAAAAACAAAAGGGTTGCAAAAGGCCTTTTGGTTAAGAATCGTCTCCGCTTTGCCAACTCACCCGCCGGCGCGGATGCTCCCCATAGGGAACCAGCGTCCGCAAATGCAGTTTGCCCTTGCCGCCTCTCCCGTGAAAATGCAATAGCAGACGGCCCGCAGGCCGTCTGCTATTGCTGAATTAAAAATAATATTACATTAAATATTGTCCGGGCTGCGGCGGCCATTCAGATCCTTCTCTCACCGACGGTAGACCCTTTGCAGCAGCGCCACCCGCCCGGCCAGAAAGGTATCCGCCTTCGGGTGATGCAGCCAGTGCTTGTGCTGTGCCGTATGCACCAGCTTCCGGCCCAGCGCTGCGGGGTCGGCATCGATGAGCTCCACATCCTGCATGGTCAGCTGCAGCGCCAGCGCCGCAGGCGCATCCGGCACAGGCGGCAGCGGGTCCTCCCACACAAAGGGCGGCAGCAGCTGCACCGCCACGGTGGTGCGGGTGCACTCCCCGGTGAGCAGCAGCGCCGCAGGCGCGCCGTCCGGTGCCACATGCAGGGTGCTGTACAGCAGCTGCAGATTGCCCGGGGCCAGAAGACGGGTATCCCCTTCCCGCTCCGTGGGCGACAGGGTCAGATACTCCCGCGCTTCGTCCGGTTTCGATCCACCGCGCCGGTGCCTGCACGCGGGCATACAGCGCCGGCAGGGCAAAGCTGCCCGCCGCATCCAGTGCGTGCTGCAAAAGCAGATAGAACTCGGTCAGCGGGCAGGCCGGGTCGGGCTGCGGCATCCCGAAATCGGGGCGCGATACGTGTCCTCCACCCATAGGGGACCTCCTTGTTTTTCTTGACAAGCCGTATAAAACAGGCTATACTATCAATAGAAAAGGTGCTGCCCGCAAGGGTCAGCTCTCTTCGGCTAAGTAGTCAATAAGAATGACCGCTCAGTGTTTGCGAGACTGTGGGCGGTCATTTCTTATTGTTATGGATCTCCTTGAAGATTGCCCATGCGATCTGAAATGTAATTCCGACTGTCCCGCCGATGACGACGAACAGCTGAAGAACGTCTTCTAACTTCATGAGGCATCCCCCCTTTCGCGTTTGCGTCCGGGGGAACCGAGCAATAAGGTTTCACAGCCCCCGGACACTTGCCGGAGGAAGTCAGACCACCTTTTTATGCAGACAACACCCGCCGCCGTTTCAGGCGGCATTTTTATTTTAGCACACTCTCCACCGTATTACAATCAGGCTCCGGATTGTAAACCTCCTGCAAACTTTATTGTTGACCATCTGTCCCCCGCTGCGCTATACTCGGGCACAGATGCCTTGTAAATTTTTAACAGAGGGGAATTTCAATCTATGAAAAACAAAAAACTGACCACCTATCAGATGTCCGTCACTGCACTGATGGCCGCCGCAATGTGCGTGCTGGGCCCGCTGACGGTGCCCATCGGGGCCGTGCCCATCTCGCTGGCAAACTTTGTCATCTGCCTGACTGCATGGCTGCTGGGGCCCAAGTTCGGCACCCTGAGCGTGGCGGTGTATCTGCTCATCGGTCTGGTGGGCGTGCCGGTGTTCTCCGGCTACGGCGCAGGCATTGCCAAGCTGGCAGGCCCCACCGGCGGCTATCTGGTGGGCTATCTGCTGCTGGCCTTCATCGGCGGTCTGTTCATCGAAAAGAGCAAGGGCCAGCCCGTAGTCTCCGGCATCGGCCTTGTGCTGGGCGATGCCGCCTGCTATGTGCTGGGCACTGCATGGTTCGTGTTCCAGATGCAGTGTGAGCTGAGCTATGCGCTGTCGGTTTGCGTGTATCCCTTCATTGCGCTGGACCTTGCCAAGATCGTGGTGAGCTGCGTCGTGGGTGCACTGCTGCGCAAGCGTCTGGAGCAGGCCGGTGTGCTGAAACTGCAGAGTGCAGTTTCAGAATGATGTGCCTGCGGCAATGATGTGCTGCGCAATGATGTTTGTGCCGGGCGCAAAATGATGTGCCGCTGCGCGGCAATGCCGGAGACGGGAGCATTCAAAATGCCCTCCGCGATGCTCTGGGCATCCTCAGCGGAAAAACTTTTCAGCAGAGCAAGGGGCTGTTGCAAAATATCGAGGGCGAAAGACGTTGAAAACTTCAGCAAAGAGCACCTGAAGCAGCCCAAAAGTTGAAAAACGCATCATAGATCCAGAGAAAAAAGTACAGCAAAGCTGAGCATCTGCGAAAAAACAGGTGCTCAGCTTTTTGCATTTTCAGTTCCGAAAAATTCTTTTGGCAAAAAGAGAGAGGGCTGGACGGTGCCAGCCCTCTTGACAAGGTTTTTTCATTCCATCACAGCTTTGATTGCAGCAAGCTGCTCTTTCAGGTCACCGTCTACACCCAGTGATTTCTCCTGGATTATTTGTGGGATGTACAGATTGCCCTTGTAAAAGGTGATATAAAACGCATCCGGTTCCGTGAGCCAACGCCAAACTCCAGAATCAACAGCTTTTTGTTGCAACGGTGTACAAAGGGAACATAATAAAAAACTTAATAATGGACTGCCAATCTTACACAAAGTACCGCCCAAACGAGACTACGGGCGGTATTTTTGTATCATGGCGGAGAAAGGAGGAACTTCCCACGGGGGCTTGACTGAAAAGTTGAGCCCCTTTTTTCATGCCAAAAAACAGGAGGCAAATGCTTATGGCAGATGATAAAACCACAAAAACGACGGAACAGCCGGTAACAGATAGCGGGCCGGGCAAGGAAACGCCTCCCGCTCCCCCCAAAGAGCCGAAGAAGGTTTCCGTTTCCCCGGAGCCGGAAAAAAAGACGGAACCGGAGGTAAAGAACCCACAGGTTTCTGTCTATAACTTCGCTGAAATTATGAAGGAAAAGAAAGTCGAGGAACGGGCGGCAGCTCCCAGCGGGGAAAAGCCTGTCCCGGCAAAAACGGAAAAACCGGAAAAGCAGCCGGAGGCTCCGAAGAAAGCGGAGGAAAAACCCAAAGAGCCGGAACAGCCGAAGCGCCGGGGCCGTCCCCCGAAGGCAGATAAGGACAAGGACGCAGCCCCGAAGCCCAAAGCTCCCGCACAGAAACCGGAAAAGGCGGTCAAAAAGGAACCGGAGAAAAAAACGGCTCCAACGGTGCAGACTGCTCCCACTCCGAAGGTACCCGAAAAGCCGAAGGATGCACCACGCCGGGGCAAGGAGCAGATCGTCTATATCAAGCTGAACGAGCTCTACGCCTTCAAGAACCATCCCTTTGAAGTCCGGGATGATGAAGAAATGCGGGCTATGGTGTCCAGCGTTAAGGACAAGGGCGTGACCCAGCCCGCTATTGTTCGTCCCCGTGAGGATGGCGGCTATGAGATCGTGTCCGGCCACCGCCGCCAGAAAGCCAGCGAGCTTGCCGGGTATGCGGATATGCCCTGTATCGTCCGAAACCTGACAGACGATGAAGCCATCACACAGATGGTTGAGGACAATCTCAACCAGCGTGAAGAAATCCTACCCAGTGAGCGGGCCAAAGCCTTGAAAATGCAGCTTGAGGCTATCAAGCACCAGGGCTCCCGCACTTCGGGCCAGATTGACCCGAAGGACGCTGGCAAACGCTCCAACGAGATCGTGGCCGAGCGCAATAAGATGGCGGTCAAGCAGGTGCAGCGGTATATCCGTCTCAATGAGCTGGTTCCAGACCTGATGAAGCTGATGGATGAAAAAAAGCTGGGTTTTACTACGGCGGTGGAGCTTTCCTATATCGGCAAGAAGAACCAGAACTATATCGCCGTCGCCATTGACAGCCAGCAGTCCTCGCCTTCACAGGCGCAGGCAAAGCGTATGCGTGAGTTGGACGAAAAGAAGCTACTCAACGGGGATGTGATCGACGGCATTATGATGGAGGACAAAAAGGAGGTAGACAAAGTGATTTTGACAGGTGCGGAACTGAGCAAGTATTTCGGCAAGGAAACTACGCCGAGGGAAATGAAGGACCAGATCATCAAGCTGCTGGACGACTGGAAGGGCCAGCAGAAGGAACACGAAAAGCCGGAGAAGAAAAACGAACAGGAAAAGTAAGCCGAAACTTCGGGTCAACATGGCCCGAGGGTTGCGGGGCTCTGCCCCGCGCCCCGAAGCTCTGGAGATATAAATTATTCCCCGTCGCCAGTTATTCCGTAGCATAGCCGGGAAAATCAGTCAAGGGCAGCGCCGCCGCAGGCGGTGCCAGAGGCACCCTTGACGGATTTCTCCCGGTTATGCTTTTTCCCGGTCAAGCGACGGGGATATAAATTCTCCAGAGCCGTTCCCCTTCCCGGGGGAAGGGGCGGAGGGGTTGGGCGATACCTTGCTTTTCCCTAAACCAAAACAGAAATGGAGGCTCAACCAATGAAACGACCTTTAGCGTACCTGACCGCCGCATGGAGCGGCGAGCCGGATGTTGATATGGAGCTGGCGGCCCACTACTGCCGCCTTGCTTATGAGGCGGGCTTTTCCCCGATCTGCCCGCTCTTGTATCTGCCGCTGTTTTTGAATGACAGCGTTCCCGAGGAACACAAGGCCGGGATTGATATGCGCCGGGATATGCTGCGGCGCTCCCACACCCTGATCGTCTGCGGCAGCGTTGTGGACGAGGATGTAAAAAACGATATTGCGGTTGCCGGGCGGCTGGGCATTGCGGCGACAACGCTGGAAGGGGTGCTTGCCGTGAAGGGACACGGCACCCCGGGCTATGCCGGACATTAAGCTGGGGAGCCTTTTTGACGGGATCGGCGTGTTCCCTCTGGCTGCTTCCCGGTGCGGTATCCGTCCGGTATGGGCCAGCGAGATTGAAAAAGCGCCCATCTCCATAACCAAAAGGCACTTTCCCGATATGGCGCATTTGGGAGATATTACGAAGGTGGACGGCGGGAAAATCCCGCCGGTCCATGTGATAACCTTCGGCTCTCCCTGTCAGAACCTTTCTCTGATCGGCAACCGCTCCGGCCTTGCCGGGGCAAAATCAAGCCTGTTCTATCAGGCGTTTCGTATCATACAGGAAATGAGGGATGCTACTGATAACCTATATCCAGCTATCGCTGTTTGGGAAAACGTCATGGGAGCGTTTTCTACAAATGACCGGATGGACTTTAGAGCCGTCCTATCCGCCTTCTCGGACACC
The DNA here is from genome assembly GCF_049562865.1 of Faecalibacterium sp. 7. Classification (NCBI taxonomy): domain Bacteria; kingdom Bacillati; phylum Bacillota; class Clostridia; order Eubacteriales; family Oscillospiraceae; genus Faecalibacterium; species Faecalibacterium sp. 7. The sequence continues at coordinate 363,248 of NZ_CP186911.1, forward strand.
GAAGTTCCAATGCCTCCTTCGGGAAGATGGGGAAACGCCGGAATGGTGCGAGGGGGAACGCCTGATGTGTGCTGGCGGCTCATGGACGCCCAGTATTGGGCAGGCTCCCGAAGGCTGGCACGAAGGCAGCGGATTTTCGTCGTGGCGGATTTTGGAGGCAGATGTGCCGCAGACATACTATTTAAGCCCCGTCCAATGCTCCCACTTCCTCCGCCTTGCGGAGAGGGCGGGCGGGCCGCCGCCGAAGGAGATCGAACAGCTTCTTTTGAAACAGGGCGGCAGATACCAGTCATCCACCCATTTCAGTGCTTCCGTATGCGGGGAGCGGCAAAAAGGCAGGAAGAAACGGCCTTCCGAAACAGCTTCGGATTACCAACTGACCCTTTTCCCACTCTTTTAGCCAGTGATGTAACGCCTTTTGCCTTCTGGTATGAGGGCGACCCGGAGGGCGGCTGTATCCGTTTTCTGACGGAAACAGAAAGCGAACGGCTGATGGGGCTGCCAGAGGGCTGGACAAAGTACGGGGCGGACGGCGTGGAGATTCGGCCTCTGCAACGCTACAAGGCGCTGGGAAATGCGATTGCCCTCCCTTGCGCCGATTACATTATGGCCGGGATTTATGAGGTGCTGGCTGACCGGGCCGGAAAGGAGGAATGAGCCCATGTTTGAAGCCTATATAACCAATACAGCCCTATACCCCTTAATGGGGATTGAGGTAGGGACAACGGTACATTTCCCCATGACGACACAGGAGTTGCAGGCCGCCCTTGCCAAAATCGGGATAGACGGAAAACGGTACAGCGAAGTGTTCTTTACCAGCTTTGACAGTGATGTGCTGGGGCTCTACGATCATCTCTACGAATGTGAGAACATCGACGAGCTGAACGAGCTGGGCCACGCCCTGCTGGAAGTACGGGATAAGGGCGGACTGGAAACCTTTGAAGCCGCTCTTGTCTTAGGAAACCACACAAGGAGCGTGAAGGATTTGATAAACCTGACGCAGAACCTTGACCTTTACCGCTTTTACCCGGATATTTCCGATGATGAAGAGCTGGGCCGTCTTTACGCCGACGAGCTTGGGACTATCGACATACCGGAGCACATTCAGAACTACTTCGATTATGAAGCATATGGGCGGGATGTGCGTATCAACGAGGGCGGCGTATTCGCTCCCGGTGGGTATGTGTCGGCAGTCCCGGAGGGCTTCAAGGAGTATTACCACGGGCCGCAGGACATTCCGCCGGAACACCGGATATTTGCCTATCCTGAAAAGGCCGAGCCTGTCCACTCCATTCTCGCTGCACTCAAACGGTTTCAAGAAGCCCCGCCCGCTCCGAAAAAGGACAAGGCGGAGCCTTCCCATGAAGAACGGTAAGACTTCGGGCCAGCATGGCCCGAAGCATGAAGGAGGTGCATACCATCAACTATTACCCTATCAATGAAGGAGCCGCCCGTCGGGCAAAGGAAATGAACAGCTTTTCCGACTACAAGGAAGGGAGCGCAACGGCGGAATACCGGGCAATGGTGGACAAGGCCGCCGCCATAGCGGAACAGCAGAAATCCCGGGTGGACCCCATACGCAAAGAAATATCACCCGGAGCAGTACAATGGGACAAAGTTCTCCAATCCGTACCTGTGGGGGACCTCCTCCGTAAGAACAATTTTAGGTCGGCAGGAATATCTGGGACACACTGTTTTACGAAAATCTGTAAGCACAAATTTCAAACTTCACAAGAGAAAAGAAACAGATGAAGATGAACAGTACGTTTTCCAGAACACGCATGAACCGATTATATCGCAAGAACTTTGGGATAGTGTTCAGAAACGCAGAAGCCGAGTGAATCGTGCTTCTGCTTGGGGAACGCACACCAACCGTTTAAGCGGGTATCTGTATTGTGCCGACTGCGGCAGAAGATTGACCTTGCAAACACACTACAGTAAAAAGGATGGGTCTACTCAATATTCTTATCGTTGTGGTGGATATGCAAGTCGGGTGAATGGCTGTACTGCCCATTCAATCAGTGCCGATAATGTTGAAGCCCTGATATTGGCATCGGTCAAACGCTTTTCGAGATTTGTTCTAAAAGATGAAGAAACCTTCGCTTTGGAACTGCAATCACTTTGGAAAGAGAAACGTGAAGAAAAGCCGAAGCAGAACCAATCGGAATTGAAACGTTGTCAAAAACGCTATGATGAGCTTTCTGCCCTTATTCGTAGTCTGTACGAAAATCTTATGTCTGGACTATTGCCCGAACGACAGTACAAGCAGCTGATGGCACAGTATGATAGCGAGCAGGCAGAATTGGAATCGAAGATGGAAACGATGAAATCCGAAATTGCCGAAGGTAAATCAAGTTCTGCTGATATTCGGCATTTCATTTCGCTGATTCGCAAGTGCAAAAATCCAACAGAAATCTCCGATTCAATGTTTAACGAACTTGTCGATAAAATCGTTGTTTATGAAGCCGAGGGTGCAGGCAATGCCCGCACACAAAAGGTTGACATTTATTTCAACTATATCGGCCAAGTCGATATTGCTTATACCGAGGAAGAACTTGCCGAACTGAAAGCGCAGAAGGAGCAGGAAGAACGGCAGCGCATGGAAAAGCAGCGCAAACGTGAAAAAGCCTATCGAGAAAAGCGAAAAGCAAAGAAAATCGCTAAAAACGGTGGCGAGATCATTAAAACCAAAACGTGTCCGCACTGCGGGAAGGTGTTTACACCTACGAGCAACCGACAGCTTTTCTGCTCAAGGGAATGCTGGAATCAGGCAAGACTGGAGCAAAAGAAAGCGGATAGAGAAGCCGAGAGAGGAACTCACTACTACCGGCAGCGCACCTGTGCCGTGTGCGGTCACTCCTACTGGCCTACACACAGCCAGCAGGAATTTTGTTCCGATGAGTGCAGGAGAGTCAACCACAACAAGAAAACCTTGGAATTCTATCACAAGAAAAAAGGAAATCCAAAACCTGACCCAGAAGCAGTCCCAACGCCGAAACCAAAGGAGGATAATGCAGCATGACTACCTTAAAGAACACGCTCCATGACAGCAACAACGGTCTGGACTACACCCTTGTCAATGACCACTATCTGCCGAACCTGACCGCAGCAGCCTCGGCAGAGCAGCACCCCACCGGGCGGTGGGGCCGCTTACATAAAAGGTATCTGAAAGAACATCATCCCATCCGGTACAATCAACTGCTCCTGTCCGGGGAGCTGGGGAGCTACCTTGCCAAGCTGGACAAACAGTCCGAAGAGCAGCTTGCATTGACCGTCCGGCAGATGCAGGAAGCTGAGGGCGTGACCGAAGCACTGAAAGCCGCCGATCAACTGGAATGGGTGCGCCGAATGAACAGCATCCGCAACCGTGCCGAGGAAATCATCAAGTCTGAGCTGATTTTTGTATAAGGAGGTGCCCACGATGGCTGTGCTGAAATGGATGCTGAAACTTGCCCTTTTTCCGCTGCTTCTGCTGCTGATTCTGGCGCAGTGGGTGGGCATCTTCCTCACGACCTTCTCCACGATCCTGACGAATCTGCTGGCGGGACTGTTCTTTTTCGTGGCGCTTGCAAGCTGGGTCATGAAGCTGGCAGACGGCGGCGAAGTCCTGAAAATGCTGATTACCGCATTTGTGGTTTTCGTCCTGCCTTACATAGCGATAGCTGCTATCGCAAAAATCTCCTTTTTCGCTGATGAACTCCGGGATTTTCTCCAATCCTGAGTTCAAGACCGCCCTGCACAACGCACGGCGGTCTTTTTGCTACATCGGGTCTGCACAGGGCAGACCCTTTTTTATACGGAGGAACAAGCCTATGAAACTGACGTTTGAAGAAAAGATGCTGCTCTACACCTATGGCTGCGCCGATCTGGAGCTGACCCGCAAGCGGCTGTACGGAGTTGCCGGGCTGACGGTTGACCCCGACCAGAACAGGCTGGTATATGACTTCTGCCGGAAGTTGGAGGACAAAACGCTGGCAGACTGGTACGACCAGATGTTCTACTTCGTCCGTTCCGAGATGGAGTGCTACACCAATATGCGGCTCCTGATGCAGGACATCGAGGAGGACGAGGACTGGGAACCGACCATCTTTGACGAATCCGAGGAGGGAGAACTGATTGACGATGTTTAAGCTGGAAACCATGATCTACGCCAGCGAGGATGGGACAAGCAGCGTATTTACGCTGAATCCCGCCTTGCAGAAACAGCTTGCCGCCCTTGCTACACAGCACCCGGAGGTGTGCCAGAGAAAGGCAAGGGGCGAAGCCGGTGGGGTGACGTATCAGGTCAGGGGTGCTGCGCTGGCTATCCAGCCTGTGCGGGCATCCTGAAAGCGATAACCGATCTGCTATGGTAGAATAAAGAACAACGGGCAAAGCGTCAGGAGGGATGCTTTGCCCGTTTTACATAGAACGATGAAATTCACTTTTAGCAGAAAGGGGCGATTTATTGGGGAATTTATATGGCTATATCCGGGTCAGCACCCGTGACCAGAACGAGGACTGACAGTTGATTGCACTGCGGGAACTGAAAATCCCGGAGAAAAATATTTTTATGGACAAGCAGTCCGGTAAGGACTTCAACCGTCCGCAGTACAAGCGGCTGGTGCGGAAATCAAAAAAAGACGATCTGCTTTATATCAAAAGCATCGACCGTCTGGGGAGAAACTATGAAGAAATATTGGAGCAGTGGCGCATCATCACAAAGGAAAAAGCGGCGGCAATCGTCGTTCTGGATATGCTGCTGCTGGATACCAGAAAAAACCGTGATCTGACAGGTACACTGATTGCGGACATCGTCTTGCAGCTTCTTTCATATGTCGCACAGACCGAGCGCGAGTTCATCCGTCAGCGGCAGGCTGAAGGCATTGCCGCCGCAAAATTACGAGGTGTTCAGTTCGGTCGAAAGCCAAAAGAAAAGCCGCCGGAGTATCCGACGGTTCTGGAAGCGTGGCGCAGAAAGGAGCTGTCGGCAAGAGCGGCAGCCGTAAGGCTCGGCGTCACACACAAGACGTTTCAAAAATGGGCAGAATAGGACACACTCCGCTAAAAAAGTACAGGTTGCTCCCCATGGTTGACTTTTCATGCGTTCCGGTTATATGTGTCGTAAAACGTTGCATTTACACTGTTCATGTGGTAAACTTTTCTTGATAAATATTAAAAAAATGATCTTGGTGACTGGCTACGAGCCTGTACCATGGTATCCATTTGGAGAAATAACTGCTCGAAATACACCTTGAGTTGGAAGAGAGGAAATGTGCATGAACCTAACCGGCTATCCGTCCATCGACAAGCCCTGGCTGAAATACTATTCCGAAGAGGCGCTGTGCGCCGAATTGCCCACAGGGTCTATGTTTGACTACGTCTTTCAGAGAAACGCAGAGCATCCAAGCGATATCGCGCTGATCTATTACGGAAATAAGATCAGCTATCGAGCTCTTTTTGAGAAGATCAACCGGTGCGCAAGTAGCTTTACGCATCTTGGGGTTAAGAAGGGTGATGTTGTTACCATACAGGCTATTGCTGTCCCGCAGCTTGTTGCCGTGCTCTATGCGCTGAACAAGCTGGGAGCCTGCTGCAATATGCTGATGCCGGATGCCCGCGCAGCGGACGTAGCGCGCGTTATGGAAAGAACACAATCAAAGCTTTTTGTCGTGGTGGACAATCTTCTTTCTACATATGAAACGGAGTTCAGCGATTCGTTTGATAAGCCAATCCTGCTCATCAATGTTGCGGAAGAGATGGGCTTTCCGGCCAGACTGCTTGCGAAAAAGAAAGCTGCATACAAGCAGCAAAATAGCAGCCTTTCCACACTCACTTGGAAAAAGTTCCTCGCACTTCCGGCAAGCGAATATACGCCGAATCACGATTCCGATGTGCCTGCCTTTATGGTGCGGACGGGCGGCACGACCGGCATTTCAAAGGAAGTGGTTCTTACCAGCCGAAACTTCAATTCCGTTGCAGAAGCGACATTTTACACGGATATGTGCCACGGATGGAACAGGCAGCACACCAGCGTTAATCTGCTGCCGCCGTTTATTGCATTTGGAATCGGTAGTTCGCTGCACCATCCTCTTAGTTTTGGAATTACCTCCGTCATTGAGCTTGATATCTCCCCGCAGTCAGTTGGCAAGCTGTTCACAAAATACCATCCCAACTATCTCATTGCGGGAACTGTTCAAGCGGAACAGATGATGAAAGACCTTCGGTTGTTAAAAATTGATATGAGTCCGCTTGAGCTGGCGGCAATCGGCGGCGAGACAATGAGCAAAAAGTTCGAGCAGGAGTATAACACCTTCCTCAAAGAACATAACTGCAAAGTGCACCTTACTAAAGGGTACGGATTGACAGAGACATCTGCGACCGTTATTGCAGAAACGATCTATGCCAATGAAGCAGGCTCTGTGGGAATCCCGATTCCATTCTGCAACGTTAAAGCCGTTGATATTGATTCTGGGGAAGAACTGCCGTACAACAACGAGGGTGAAATCTATATCTCGTCACCCGGATTGATGCGGGAATATTACAAGAACCCTGCCGCGACGGACGAGGTGATCGTAGAGCAGGACGGAGTGCGGTGGCTGCGCACCGGAGATGTAGGATCAATCTCTCAGGACGGGCTTCTGACTATCACGGGCAGAATCAAGCGCATGATTGTCTGCTTTGAAAATGACATTTATCACAAGGTGTTCCCTAAACTGCTGGAGGAAAAGCTGGAGACAGTAGACGGTGTTTCTGAGGTCGCAATCGTTGGCGTTGCAGACGAAGCATCCGCAAATCATCTGGTCGCGTTTATCGTTCCTGAGCACGGCTGTGATGAGGCTGCACTGAAAGAGCGCGTAGAGGGATTCTCTGCCGCCAACTTTGAAACCTATGAACAGGTACATGAGATTTACATCACTGAGGCTCTTCCGAGAACATTGATCGGCAAAGTGGATTTCCGTGCACTGGAGCGCAAGGCGGCAGAAAACGCTGATTGTAGAGAAAAGTTGGATTTTATAACCGGTCAGTAAAACTAAGTTGTTTGCATAACTGCAGCCTGTTTTCAGGCGGCAGTTCGAAAAAAAAAACGCGTTTTTTAGTTTCTTTAATGAATGCTTGCTTCTGATTTTGAATGGATACTATGGTCAACTTTCGTATCCAACCTGCGTCTGATTCGGCGCTGTATTCAAAAATAGTGGAGCAAGAAAATGGAAGAAAAGAAGCTGACGGGCTATCCGTCCATTGATAAACCTTGGCAGAGATATTATTCCGAGGAGGCTATCCATGCCCCGTTGCCGGAAGGGGCTATGTATGACTACATGACCGCTTGCAATGTGGGACGATTAGATGAGCCTGCGCTCAATTACTTCGGACGGAAAATCACCCACCGGCAGTTGCAGACGGAGATCGACCGCTGCGCCCGTACGTTGATAGCTTGCGGCATAAAGGCGGGCGACGTTGTGAGCCTGTGCCTGCTGGCAATCCCAGAGGCGGTGTATCTGCTGTACGCGGTCAACAAGCTTGGTGCAGTGGCGAACTTCCTTGTGCTGAACGCCACGCCGCAGGAGCTGCACGAACAGATCATCGCGGCGAAGAGCAAGGTCGTAATCACAGTAGACCTCATGGAATAGCTTCATGGAAGCCGGGAAGAATGTCGATGCAGGTATGCGATATGCACGTTTTATTGACAGTCAAGTGAAGGCATTAAAAAAGAAAGATGCCATTCGCACAAAATGAGAATCAGACCATAATTTAACCCCATGAAAAGCAGCTCGGACGCAATGTTTGAGCTGCTTTTTTCATCTGGAATGTACAAACAAGGAGCGTGATGCCATTGACCCAACCCAAAACCGACCTTGCCTACCTCCGCAACGAAAAATCCAAAGCAGAGCAGAAGCTGCGCTCTTGCCAGCACCGAGAGAAGATTCTTGAACGCCAGATGTCAGAGCTGAACCGAAAAGAGCGCGTGCATCGTCTTTGCACTCGTGCTGGAATGCTGGAAAGTTTTCTGATCTGTCCGGGAGAACTGACCGACAATCAGGTGATGGAGCTTCTGAAAATCTCGTTCCGTCAACCGGAAGTCGTGCTGGCACTTGCAAAGATGGTGCATGATGTTCACGAACGCAGCAACGTCCAAAACCCTTTAGAATAAAGGGCGCAATTATACACCGTTCCGGTGAAATTGCGGTCTTGCAGACGGCTCGATGAAATCGAAGCTGGCGTTTGTGCGCCAGCCCGATTCCATCCCAAGGAAAACTGCATTTTCCTTGCGCTGCTTTGCAGCTATCCTTTTGCGGCTCCCGCCCAAGACCGAAGTGCACGGCACTCCGGTCCAAGGCGGCGAGCACAACCGAATACGATTCCAGACCGTTCACAAGAGCAATCTTGCTGGGCGGTCTTTTTGTTTGGGGGTGATGCCTATTCCGTGTCCGCATTTCAAAATTACCATCGTCAAGCGCAGCCAAGGACAGTCCGCTGTTGCCGGGGCCGCTTACCAGAGCGGCGAACGGCTGTTCAGCGAGTACGACCAGAAAACAAAATTCTACAACAAGAAGAAAGAACTTGTTCATGCTGAGATCATGCTACCGTCCCATGCGCCGCCCGGATTTGCAGACCGGACAACGCTCTGGAACGCTGTGGAAGCCGTGGAGAACCAATGGAACTCCCAGCTTGCCCGGCGTATCGTGCTGGCGTTCCCGGTGGAGGTGCCGAAGGAACAGTATCTTTCCATGCTCAAAGAATTTTGCAACGAGCAGTTTGTTTCCAAAGGCATGATTGCTGACTTTGCCATCCACGACAAGGGAGATGGAAACCCACACGCCCACATTCTGCTGACGCTCCGAGCGATGGACGAACACGGCAGGTGGCTTCCAAAAGCCCGAAAGGTTTACGACCTTGACGAGAACGGCGAGCGCATCCAGCTTCCTTCTGGGAACTGGAAGTGCCACAAGGAAAACACCGTGGACTGGAACGACCAGAAGTACGCTGAGGTCTGGCGGCATAGCTGGGAAACCATTACCAACCGCTATCTGGAAGCCGCTGGCAGACCGGAACGTGTTGACCTGCGCTCCTTTGAGCGGCAGGGCATCCAGCAGATACCGACTGTGCATCTCGGCCCCGCCGCACACCAGATGGAAAAGCGTGGCATCGAAACTTTTCTCGGAAACCTGAACCGAGATATTCGAGCCGCCAACAGCCTGATGCAGTCCATCCGCAGCGCCATCCGTGGGCTGCAACGCTGGATTGCAGACCTGAACGAAAAGAAGCAGCTTCTTCTGGACGCTCTGGAAAAGGCGAAAGAACCCACGCTGTCCGACCTGCTGGTGGACTACTTCAATCTCCGCAATGAGCAGCGCAGCGATTGGTCTGGCAAGGCAAAACTGAAATGCACTGTTCGGGACTTTGAGGAAGTCAAACGGGCGGTGGACTATCTGAAAGCCCATTTTCTGAACACCATTGAGGATTTGAACCAAGCCATTGACAGCTTAAACCAGACCGCTGCTCCTCTCCGCGGACAGTTGAAGCAGAACGAAAACCGTATGCGCGCAATCGCTCAGATCAAGGACGCCGCTGCCGTCCATGCCAAGCTGAAACCCGTCCATGATACCTTTATAAAGAAGAACTTTAAGCTGACCAAGGACGCTTACGCCGCCCAGCACAAGGACGAACTGGACGCATTCAACAAAGCTGTCCGCACCCTGATGAAGCTGAACGGCAGCACAGCGGTGGATTTTTCGGCATTGGATGCCGAATTTTCTGCGCTGCAATCCAGCAGCGCAGAGCTGCGCACCCAACTGGAAACCTTGCAGCCGGACATCTCTGCACTGAAAAATATCCGCAAGTATATCGACATGGTGCTGAATAAGCAGCAGCTTTCTGCACCGGGCGGCAAGACCCCGGAGAAGGAATCGGTGCTGAAAAAGCTGGAAGAAGCCAAGGCAGCACAATCCCAGAAGAAAACCGAGCAGAAAAATCACACACAGGAGCTTTAAGGAGGAAGCAATATGACCTACACCCAAGCCCAGATCGACAAAGCCAATGCGGTGGATCTGGAAAAATTTCTCCGGGCACAGGGCGAAACGCTGGTGCGCAGCGGAAAAGAATACCGCTGGAAAGCCCACGACAGCCTGACCGTCTGCGGAAACAAATGGTTCCGGCACAGCCAGAGCAAGGGCGGTTTCCCGGTGGATTTCGTGATGGAATTTTACGGAAAGTCCTTCCCCGAAGCGGTGCAGATGCTGACCGGAGAGCCGGGCGAAGCCCAGCCGGAGGCTGACCCCGCCCCCTCTCCGGCGTTTCGTCTGCCGCTGAGGAACGTCACCAACGCCAACATTCTGAATTATCTGACAAAGGAGCGGAAACTCAGCCCCTCGCTGGTGAACTTCTTTATCGCTACCGGAGATATTTATGAGGACGCCGCCCACCACAACGTGGTCTTTGTGGGGCGGGATGCGGATGGGCATCCCCGCTACGCAAGCAGCCGTGGGATTCGGGAAAAGTTTCGGCAGGATGCAGCCGGCGCAGAAAAGGTGTTTGGCTTTGCCCATCGCGGCACCGACAAACAGTTGCTGGTCTTTGAAGCTCCCATCGACCTGCTGTCCTTCATCGAACTGTTCCCGAAAAACTGGCAGCAGCATAATTATCTGTCGCTGGGCGGCGTGTCGGCAAGGGCATTGCAGCAGTTTCTCTCGGAACGCCCGGACGTAGAGCGGGTGTTTCTCTGTCTGGATGCCGACAAAGCCGGAGAGAATGCCTGCAAGCGGCTGGCGGGGCTGCTGCCGGACACCGTGAGCGTGACCCGCATCCAGCCCTGCATGAAGGACTGGAACGATGTTCTGGCGCACCGGGCAGAGATTCCGAACCGCAATTATTTTAAAAGCATCGTGCTGAAAGAGCCGTTAAAACCGGAAACGGTGAAGATTATCCGCATGAGCGACGTGGAGCTGACCCCGGTGGAATGGCTTTGGAAGCCATATCTTCCTTTTGGAAAGCTCAGTGTGCTGCAAGGAAATCCGGGCGAGGGCAAGACCTACTTTGCCATGCACCTTGCCGCTGCCTGCACCAACGGAAAGCTGCTGCCCAACATGGAGCGCATGGAACCCTTCAACGTGATCTACCAGACCGCAGAGGACGGTCTGGGCGATACGGTCAAGCCCCGCCTGATCGAAGCCGGTGCAGACCTTGACCGGGTGCTGGTCATTGATGACAGCGATGTGCAGCTGACGCTCTCCGATGAACGAATTGAAAAAGCCATTGTCGAGAACAACGCCCGACTGGTCATCATCGACCCGATTCAGGCATATCTCGGTGCCGACGTGGACATGAACAGGGCGAACGAAGTCCGGCCCATCTTCATGCGGCTGGGACAGGTAGCGCAGCGAACAGGCTGCGCTATTTTGCTGATTGGACACCTGAATAAAGCCGCCGGAATGCAGAGCTTGCAGCGGGGCCTCGGCTCCATCGACATTGCTGCCGCCGTCCGCAGCGTCATGTTCATCGGCAAGCTGAAGCACGACCCCACCATGCGCATCCTGACCCACGAGAAAAGTTCTCTTGCCCCGCCGGGAGCGTCACTGGCGTTCTCTCTGGGGGACGAGGGCGGCTTCCACTGGGTCGGCGAGTACGACATTACCGCAGACGAGATGCTGTCCGGCATTGAGCCGCAGCGGGAAACCAAGACCCAGCAAGCCAAAGACCTAATCTGCGCCCTGCTTGCCGGAGGAAAGCAGGTGCTCAGCGAGGACATCGACAAGGCGGCGCTGGAAAGGGGCATCCCCGGCAGAACCGTCCGGGATGCCAAGCGTGAACTGGGCGATGCCCTGAAAAGCAAGATCGTGGAAGGCCGCAAAAAGGTCTTTTGGATGGAATAAACCATTTGACTGGCAGAAAACTTTGGCTGGCAAGAAAATCATGGTACACCCACAGTTGCCAGTCTGCCAGCCAAATTGGGAAAATGACGATTTAAGGAGAAATTGAATGGAGAATCAGAATTCGAGTTATTCGGTACAGATTGGCAAGACCACCTTTATTGTGTGTGTGAAGCAGTCCGAAACTGCCAAAAAGCCGATTGAAAAGATGTTCAAGGATATGTGCAGACATGAGGTCACAAGGGGCTTCCTTGCGGACAACCTGATGAATTTAGAAAAATTACCGAAAACCTCTTGACGAAGTCCAGCCCGAAGGCGCTGACCCCGCAGGGACGCCAGAGTGTAAAAAAGCTGATGAACCACTATGGCGGCAAAAGCGCCATGCCCTATGTGGGAGCCCCAAAGGATTTTGACCGGATCGCAAAGGAGTTCCATGTGGACTACGCTTTCCATAAAGTGAGCCCCGGTCATTACCTACTGTTTTTCAAAGCCAATCAGGCGGACGCTATCACGGCGGCCTTCCAGAAGTACAGCGCAAAGGTGCTGAACAAAGAGCAGGACAAGGCTTCCATCCTCGGCCAGCTTCGGAAATTCACGGAGCAGATCAGGACGCAGGCAAAGGAAAAGCAGCGGACCAGAGAGGCGGTGAAGGACGGACGTTGAGTGACAAGATTAGAAAATATGTGCTCCCAAACCTGCCGTACCTCTTTGTGTTCTGGTTCTTCTCCAAAATCGGGACGGCCTACCGGATCGCCCCCGGCACAGACTTCGGGACAAAGCTCATGGGGATGCTCGATACCTTCCCCAAAGCCTTTGAAACCTACTGGCCGGGGCTTGGCGGTATTGACCTGCTGGTGGGCCTTGCCGGTGCGGCTGGGGTGTATCTGCTGATACAGTCAAAGATCAGGCAGGCGAAAAAATTCCGGCGGGATGCAGAGTACGGCACCGCCCGCTTTGGAACAAAGGAGGATATAAAGCCGTTTGTAGACCCTAAATTTCAGAACAATGTCATTCTGACCGGGACGGAGTTCCTGACCATGAACACCCGTCCGAAAATACCCGCCAATGCCCGGAACCTAAACGCCTGTGTCATCGGCTCGTCCGGTTCGGGTAAGACAAGGTTCTGGCTGACCCCGCAGCTTCTTCAAGCTCATTCCTCGTATGTGGTGGTAGACCCGAAGGGCGGCACCCTCGATCAGTGCGGGCGGTTCCTGCAACGGGAGAAATACAGGGTGCGGGTGTTCAACAGTATCGACTTTTCAAAATCCATGCACTACAATCCGCTGGCCTATATCAAGACGGAAAGCGATGTTTTGAAATTCGTTACTGCTCTGATCGCCAACACCAAAGGCGACGGCAAGGAGGGCGACGAGTTCTGGACTAAAGCTGAAACCCTCTTGTACTGCGCCCTTGTGGCCTACATCGTCTTTGAGGGGCCGGAGGAAGAACGCAACATGAATACGCTGGTGGAAATGATAAACAGCATGGAAGTCCGGGAGGATGACGAAACCTTCAAAAATGCGGTGGACTATATGTTTGACGGGTTGGAACGTCGCAGCCCCCAGCACTTCGCCGTGAGGCAGTATAAGAAATACAAGCTCGCCAGCGGTGTAATAAGATGAAAGAGACTTTTTAGTACCTTAACAGATTAAAGATTCTCTTTGAGCTTATTACTTTTGGCTCAAATACAGAGGAAAGGAGCAGAACATGAGTAGTGAGAAAATAATTGTATTATATGAACGATTAAGCCGAGAGGATGAGAACCTTGGGGAGTCGTACAGTATATCAAATCAAAAGAAGCTGCTGGAAGATTATTGCAGAGAAAAAGGGTGGACCAGGTTCAGGCACTTCACTGATGATGGTATATCCGGCACAACCTTTGACAGACCATCCTTTAAGGCTATGATACAGCTTGTGGAAGATGGAGAAGTGGAAACCATTATTCTAAAGGATATGAGCCGGTTAGGGCGGGATTATCTTGTGGTAGGTCAGCTCCGGGAGTTCTTTCGCAAAAAGGGAGTTCGTCTGATTGCAATTAACGATAATCATGACAGTTACAATGGAGATGACGATTTCCTTGTATTCAGGGATGTTATGAATGAAATGTATGCCAAGGATATCAGCAAAAAGATAAAATCCACATTCAAATCCAAGGGAAAATCCGGAAAGCATGTGGCAAGTGTTACACCATACGGATACCTGAAAGATGAAAATGACGGAAACCATTGGATTGTGGATGAAGAAGCTTCCGAAATTGTGAGGCTGATATTCAAATGGACTATTGATGGGCTGGGTCCTTATCAGATAGCAAAACTTCTGCAGGAGAAAAAAGTGGAAATACCGGCAGTGCATATGGCACGCTTCGGGCAGGGGAATAACAGAAACAAGAAAGTGAAAGACCCTTATGGATGGGGTTCTTCTACAGTAGTCGGGATATTGAAGAAAAGGGAATACTTAGGTCACACGGTCAATTTTAAAACACAGAAGCATTTTAAGGATATAGACCATGCGGTTACACCGGATGTGCTAGCTAAGGTATCAGCAGAGTTCTTTGACGAGTTCAATAAAAGATATGGCTCCCACATTCATATATTGGACTGGGCACTGCACCTGGATGAGGCAACCCCGCATATTCATGAGAGGCATGTATTTGACGCAAAAAACAAATATGGAGAATTATGTCCCCAGCAGGATAAGGCACTGGAAGAGCTTGGCTTTGAACTGCCTGACCCAGCAAAAAAGAAAGGGAAATACAATAACCGGAAAATGAACTTTGATGCAGAATGCAGAAAATTGTTTTTGGAGATAGCACAGAGAAACGGAGTGCAGGTGGAGTGTGAGCCGGTTTATGGTGGTGCAGGCTATCTTGAAAAGCAGGACTTTATAATTGAAAATCAGAAAAAGCGAATTGCAGAGAAGCAGGCAGTTCTGGATGAGATTACCATGAGAGTTTTGGATATGGAGAATTTTGTGGAACAGGTAGCTGAGGATCCGCATATTGTCCTTGTAGCGGATGACCAGACTCTGGGCTTTGTCAATCAGGGGCGTTTTGGTCAGCCCTGCACCGATGACGAACATGGCTACGAACATGACCACGTTCGTGTTGATGAAGCCGCCAAAGGCCTCGGCAGGGGTCTTGATGCCGGTGAGGATCAGCGCCAGAATGATGCCGGTAGAAATGACCGAGAACGGGACTTTACCGGATACAAAGGCGATGATCGTTACAAGCAGGATGACCAGTGTGATCTCCAATGGGCTCATTTGGGTTGTCCTCCTGTGGATTACTTCCACCTTGCAGATGCAAAGCAGGGATTTGTTATACTTTTGTCGAAAAACACAATTTTCCAAAGGATCTTTATATAAGGTGTGTAGAACAAAAAGAACGGCCAAGATCTTCTTTGTCTGCATTTTTTTCGTGCACATATTTGACCGCAAATAGCAACACCCCGGATGTTGATATGGCAGACAGCATCCGGGGTGTTTTGCGGAGAAGCAGGATAAACAGGGTAATGAAGATAGGAGTAAATGATAAGAAGTCTGTTGGATCTGTGAAAGCAAATATGGTTGTTAGAATTAACGTGATAGTGAGTTCATTTTAGGAGAAGAAGCTTTTGATGGATGGTTGCTCTCCGCAGGGTATAGGCAACGCTGGCTTCGCAGTTGGATCTTATTTGATGAAGCCAACGTGCTTGCAAATTTCCTCGACGGCCTTATCCTTGCGCTGATTGAAGATGACCTTGTTCTCTTCGAACAGGTTGCGGCCCTCAGCGTCGATGGAAACGATCAGGGGGCCAAACTCGTTAACGTGGCAGTGCCACAGAGTTTCCGGCATACCGAGGTCACGCCACTGGGCCTCGACGATCTCCTCCACCTCGGTGGCAGCCACAACGGCGTTACCGGCAGGGAAAACACAGTGGATGGCACCGAACTCCTTGCAGGCGCGCTCGGTGTTGGGGCCCATGCCGCCCTTGCCCACGATGACGCGGACACCGGACTTCTGCACGAACTCATACTCGAACTTTTCCATACGCATGGAGGTGGTGGGGCCCACAGACACCATCTCGAACTTGTCGTCCTCCAGAGGGCGAATGATGGGGCCGGCGTGGAAAATGGCAGCGTCCTTGACATCCACAGGCAGCGGGCGGCCCTCTTCCACGAGGCGGCGGTGCGCCACGTCACGGCAGGTGGTCAGGTCGCCGTTCAGGTAAACGACATCACCGATATGGATGTCCTTCAGGTCCTCTGCGGAGACCGGAGTAGTAAGGATCTTCTTTCCGTCTTTAATGGTCAGCATTACAAAGTCACCCCCGAATGAGTATCAATGGTGTAGTTCAGATCTTTATCAAAAATGATGTGGCCGCGGCGATGGCTCCAGCAGCCCACGTTGACGGCAACGCCGATGGCAGAAGGATGGCGGGCAGTGTTCTCAATGTGCACGCCCATGACGGAGTACTTGCCGCCCATGCCCTGAGGACCAAGGCCGATGGAGTTGATGCCGTCCTCCAGCAGCTTCTCCATATAGGCTGCGCGCTCGTTCTCGTTGTGGCTGCCCAGAGGACGCATCAGAGCCTTCTTGGACAGCAGAGCGGCGGTCTCAACAGAGGTGGCAACGCCCACGCCCACCAGCAGCGGAGGGCAGGCATTGATGCCGTAGCTGGTCATGACATCCATGACGAACTTGGTCACACCTTCGTAACCTGCACCGGGCATCAGAACCATGGCCTTGCCCGGCAGGGTGCAGCCGCCGCCTGCCATATAAGCGTAGATCTCACACTTGTCGCTGTTCGGGATGATATCCCACCACACGGTGGGAGTGCCCTTGCCCACGTTCAAACCGGTGTTGAACTCATCGAAGGTCTCAACACTGTTGTGGCGCAGAGGTGCTTCAAAGGTAGACTTGACCACAGCCTCCTTCAGCAGACCCTCCACCTCACCGATGAGGGGGAAGTCCACGCCGCACTTTACCCAGAACTGCAGCACACCGGTGTCTTGGCAGCTGGGGCGGTTCAGCTCCTTGGCCAGCTTCTGGTTGCGCTTCATAGTCTCGTAGATGACCTTGGACAGAGGAGCATCCTCCTGTGCGCCCAGCTCATCCAGCTTTTTGATGATGTCGTCCGGCAGCACCTTGGCGATATGGCTCACAAAGTTGGCCATATAGGTCGTCATCTGCTGCACCTGTTCCTGTTTGTTCATTCCATTTCCTCCTTGAATGATTTGGCTTTGGTACATTTGTGCGTTTGCTTCACTTATTCAACGCTCTGCCCGTATTACTGCGGGAAGAACGGAAATGCGATGGGAAGGATCACCATGCTGACAACCGTTGCGATGAGGATGAGGGGCAGGCCAGCCTTGGCATAATCCTTGAAGGTGTAACCGCCGGCAGAAACCACCATGGTGTTGGCGGGCATACCGATGGGCGTTGCGTAAGCGCAGGAGCCGCCGATGACACAAGCCATCAGGACTGCGCGGGGGTCGGCACCCATGCCCTGTGCGATGCTCAGGCAGATGGGAACCATCAGGGCGGTAGTAGCAGTGTTGGACATGAAGTTGGTCATGACGCAGCAGAGCAGGAAAACCACCAGAGTCAGGACGTAGGGAGAGGGATTCTCGCCCAGAGCACCAATGACGATGTTTGCAATCTCTGCGCCTGCCCCGGTCTTATCCAGTGCAGAGGCCAGAGACAGCGTACCACCGAAGAGGAAGATGGTCTTGAGGTCGATGGACTTCAGGGCGTCTTTCTCGGAGATGACACCGGTGAGGATCAGAGCCAGCGCACCGATACAGCCGGTGATGTTGAGCTTGATTCCGATCTGCTTTTCAAAGATTATGCCCAGCAGGGTGAGCACGAGGATGACAAGGGAGAGCACCTGTTTCCACTTGGGAACATTGCTGAAGTCCTGCTCGCCGCTGAAGGAGTCATCATCGGAGACGGGGTGGTTGGGCAGCAGCTTCATGCCAAGGGTGGCGTAGAAGAGGATGCCGGCGGCGAGGATGGGCAGGCCCACGATAGCGTACTCGAAGAAGCCGAAGGACATCCCGATCTCACCCAGAGCACTCTGGGCGATGAGGTTGCCCGGTGCGCCGATGAGGGAAAGGTTGCCGCCCATGGCCGCTGCAAATACCAGCGGCATCAGCAGCTTGGAGCGGGCATAGCCGGACTTTGCCGCAATGCCGATGACCACGGGGATCAGGACGGCGGCGGTACCGGTGTTGGAAAGGAAGCCGCTCATCAGGCCAACGATGACCATGATGGCCACGATGAGGCTGCGCTCGGATCTGGCAAAGTGGGTAACAATGCCGCCGATCTTGTTGGCCATGCCTGTTTCAAACAGCGCACCGCCAACGATGAACATGGCGACAAATAGGATGACGTTGCTGTCGATGAAGCCCGCAAAAGCGGTCTTGACATCCAGCACGCCGGCGACGACCAGACCGATACAGACGATCATGGACGTTACGCCGAGGGGGATCTTCTCAAACACGAACATGACGACCGCGAAGAGAAGAAAGAGTAGGGTGATAGTTGCGGCTGACATACCGGGGGTCCTCCTTTAATGAAATATAATGTATCCATTTCATCAGAGCAAAACAGCCCTGACTTTCGGAACGCCCCAGCTGCACCTCGTTGTGCAGAGTCTTTGCCGCCGTGCTGTGCCCTCACAGCCCTTTTTTGTTCTGGAAGGATCTGCCCGGAACCTTAGAATTCCGGGAATCTCGGCAGCGTCTTTTTAAATTTTTATATCCAATCTTTGATAATGTATCCACTTGACGACACGAGAATACACCCGAAACAGAGATTTGTCAATCCCTTTTTTCGAGTTTTGTCGCATTGCACGGATTATGTACCAATTTTTGTGCACGCCAGACAAACAGTAGGATACAAGAAAATCTCCCTCCGCCGCCTTCTGCAAAAAACACGCGATCTCCAAAGCAGATGGAGAACGCACGTTTTTCCTTCTTTTATTCCAGCCGCTTTTTGAAATACCCCTCGGCACAGTAAATGGCACCGCAGGGATTATGTGCCAGAACGCGATCCTTGGCCACCAGCGTTGTGACCATGGCATCCGAATACTTATAAAACATCGAGTCGTGTCCCACACAAAGTCCGACCTCAATGTTGAACTCGGTGTGCTGTTCGTTCAGAAGCTTTGCCTGTGCGATGGGGTTGCACATGGCCTCAAATTCGCCGGGGTGGATCTTGACCTCTTCCGGGATGCCCACTTCTTCCTTGGAGATGCCACCGGTCTTGCAGATGACCGACACCACCTCAAACCCCTGCGCACGGAGCAGGTCGGCCACGATGCGGGCTTCCTTCCGCAGACCTTTGCAGAATGCAAGACCCAGCTTGTGGTAGCCCATCCGCTTGCAGAACTCCACCGTCTCCTTCAGGCGGGGCCATTGACAGTAGCCAAGCCCCTCAATGGCCGAGCAGTTGACATAGAAATCGTGATTCTCAGGCAAATCATAGCCGGCGCGGGCGGCCTCCATCACCGAAGCATTCCGCATAGGGCAGTTTTTGGGCATCTTTTCCGGCTCGTTGTTGGCGCAGGCCAGAACCGTACAGTTCGCACAGGTATACACTGTCTTGTCCTCCCTGATCTTATAAATAATAGGTCAGCGCATCGTCCATACTGCGCAGGATGTGTTTTTCCATTTCAGCCCGCGCGGCCATCGCATCCCGTGCTTCCAGCGCTGCATAGATCTTTTTATGCTCGCTCTGGGAGTTGAGGGCATAGTCCAACTCGCTCATCTCCACGCCAATGGACAGGCCGTTCCACAGCTCCGAGAGAAGATTGCGCATTTTTTCATTGCCGGAAGCTTCCCAGATCTCAAAATGGAAGGACTGGTTGTAGTCAGTATAATTTCCGGCCTGCTGAAGAGAAAGAGCCTCCTCAGCAGTATCCACGCAGTTTTTGATCTTGGACAGGTCAGCGTTGTTCTGGCAGCAGAGCATACACGCCGTCCCTTCCAAGGCAGCGCGCAGCTGGTAGTGCTCCCGAATCGTTTTTTCCGTTACGCCCAACACAATGGCGCACTTGTTTTGCTTGACTTCCAGCAGACCGTCACGGGCAAGGATCTGAAAGGCCTCCCGCACCGGCGTGACCGACACGCCCAGTTCCTGTGCGGTGTTTTCCAGCGTGAGTTCTGCACCCTCCGGGATGCTTTTTGAGATAATGGCTTTCCGCAAAGCGGAAGCTACCCGCTCGCGGGCAGGCAGCAGCTTAATGGGTTTCAGTCCCAGCATATTGACTCCTTATCGTTAAAATCAGATGCAGTAGTTCTTCTTCATAGGCGTTCCATGCATCCGGCACATCAGGGGAGCCCTGACGGTCCAGCATCAGCAGGCGGGCAAGCCGGTCGTTCACCGGCGCAGGACGTGCGCTCACGGCAAAGGCAATGTAGGTCTCCTGAATGCTCTCCAGCAGCTTGCGATGCAGCGGATAGGGCAGGACGGTCCGCAGGGTACGGTGCTGCAGCATCTCGCCGCCTGCCAACATCGCATCCTGCGGCAGCGCACGCATAGCCTGCCGTTCCAACTGAGCCCCCAATGCCAGAATTTGGCGCAGTGTCTCTTCGGTCAAATCTGCCGCTTTTATCCGATTGTTGGGCAGGCGGATGATAAGACCCTGATATTCAAGGATCATCAAGGCCTCCCGCACCGGCATCCGAGAGACACCGAGACTCTCTGCCAATTCGTTCTGGGTCATTTCAGTGCCCGCCGGGATCTGCCCAGATAAAATGGCCTGCTGCAGGGCTTCCACCACACCGCCGTTTTTCTTCTGGATGCCGATATATTCCATAGAGTCCTCCGTGCAAATGTCTTTTTTATATTGTATCCAATTTTACAATAAAAAGCAAGACTTCCTTTATGACAAACAAAAATACCCGGCAGATTCTTTATGAAAAATCTGCCGGATATAGACCGGATGCCCTTGGGGCGTTCCATTCTGAAAAATTGCAGGGCAAATGCAAGCTGTGTTAACTGTTATGTAACCTTGTCAATCAATCTTCCATTCTTCCATGGTCGCAGCCAAGCGACAGGTAGTGCTCAATCTCCCCTCTCAGCACAAGCTGTACATACTCCAAGGGATTGTTGTACAGCAGCCAGTCCAGTTCTGTCCGTTGTGCCGGGGTGTTGCCGTACTCGTCTTCGATGGCGATGCAGTCGATGGCAAGGGTGGTGCCACCCTCGAACCGGGCTTCCACCCGGTTGGTGTCCATGTTGTAGCGGCAGGAAAGCAGTTTGTTCATAAGAAAGCCTCCATGTTTTTCACATTTACTTCTTCTGCGGTGGAAAGTTCTGGCTGTCCGTTTGCAAATACATAAAGCCACTTCTTGACGCAGCCCTTTGCAGGTCTACACCCATCCACCACACGCCCGATTCTTACACCAAACGCGAACTTGTCGGGGCGAGGCCCCTCCATCTTGCTTGCGCAAGACCGTTCGGTCGCTTAAAAGCCCCACTGGGGCTTTCATTGCTCCACTTCGCTGCGCAAACGCGAACAACGCTCTTTTTGCTCTGCACAAAATCCTGCATCGTTTGGCGTAAAATTGGCGTATGGCGTAGTTTTTACTGGAAATCCATCAAAAGAAAAAGCCTGAAACTTCTCGGTACATCAAGAAGTTTCAGGCTTTGCTTCGCTTAAATTGGAAATTTACTGTTCAATCGGCTTCATCGTGGGGAACAGCAGCACATCGCGGATGGAGGCGCTGTCGGTGAGCAGCATCACCAGACGGTCCACGCCGAAGCCCAGACCGCCCGTGGGGGGCAGGCCGTACTCCAGCGCGTTCACGTAGTCGTAGTCCACCTGTGCCTTGCAGTCGGGCTCGATGGCCTTGCGCTCGGCTACCTGACGCTCGAAGCGGCCCTTCTGGTCGATGGGGTCGTTCAGCTCGCTGAAGGCGTTGCCGTACTCGGTGCAGTCGATGAAATACTCAAAGCGCTCGGTGAAGGCGGGGTCGTCCGGCTTGCGCTTTGCCAGCGGGCTGATCTCCACGGGGTAGTCGTAGATGAAGGTGGGCTGGATCAGCTTGTCCTCCACAAAGGCGTCGAAGAACTCGGCCAGAATGGCACCCTTGGTGGGCACCTCGGGCAGCTCCACGTGGTGCTCCTTGGCGGCGGCGATGGCGTCCTCGTCAGACTTCCAGTCGTTGAAGTCCACGCCGGAATACTTCTTCACGGCTTCCACCATGGTCAGGCGCTCCCAGTGGCCCATGTCGATCTGCTTGCCCTGATAGGGGATGACCATGCTACCGCAGATCTTCTGGGCAAGGCGCTTGTACAGCTCCTCCACCAGATCCATCATGCCGTGGAAATCGGTGAAGGCCTGATACAGCTCGATGCTGGTGAACTCCGGGTTGTGCTTGGGGTCCATGCCCTCGTTGCGGAAGATGCGGCCCACCTCGTACACGCGGTCCATGCCGCCCACGATCAGACGCTTGAGGTACAGCTCGGTCTCGATGCGCAGCACCATGTCCATGTTCAGGCTGTTGTGATGGGTGTAGAAGGGGCGTGCGGATGCGCCGATCTCAAAGGGGGTCAGGATGGGGGTGTCCACCTCCAGGAAGCCCTTCTCGTCCAGATAGGCGCGGATCTCCTTCAGGATCTGGCTGCGCTTCACGAAGGTGTCCTTCACCTCGGGGTTGGCGATCAGGTCCACATAGCGCTGACGGTAGCGCATCTCGGTGTCGGTCAGGCCGTGGAACTTCTCGGGCAGGGGGCGCAGGCTCTTGGCCAGCAGGGTCAGCTCAGTGGCACGGACGCTCAGCTCGCCGGTCTTGGTGCGGAACACCTCGCCCTTCACGCCGATGATGTCGCCCACGTCCAGCTTCTTGAAGGCGGCGTAGGACTCCTCGCCCAGCTCGTCGCGGCGGACGTACAGCTGGATGTCGCCCTTATCGTCCCGCAGGTGGGCAAAGCTTGCCTTGCCCATCACGCGCTTGGACATCATGCGGCCTGCCAGCGCCACGGTCTTGCCGCTGTCGGTCTCGTTGGGCAGGGCGGCAAACTCTTCCTTCAGGTCGGCAGAATAGGCGTCCTGCGGATACTTGGTCAGGGTAAAGGGGTCGTGGCCTGCAGCCTGCAGGTCAGCCAGCTTCTGGCGGCGCACCTGCACCTGCTCGCTCTCGGACAGGCCCTGTGCGGGGTTCTTCTTTTGCTCTTCCATGATTACTCCTACTTAGTTTGCTGCGTGAGAAATGCGCAGCACAGTGTACTCCACCGTGTGGCCGGTGGGCAGCAGAACTTCGGTCTTGGCACCCACGGCCTTGTTCAGCAGGGCGTGGCCCACGGGGCTCTCATCGCTGATTTTGCCGTTCAGGGGGTCGGCCTCGGTGCGGCCCACGATATCGTATTCTTCGGTCTCGTCCTCACCGGTCATCCGGATGACCACATGGGTGCCCACAGACACGCTGTCCACACTCAGCTCGCTCTCATCAATGACGACAGCGTTCTTGATCATCTGCTCCAGCTCGGTGATGCGGTTCTCCACCAGACCCTGGGTGTTCTTGGCCTCGTCGTACTCGCTGTTCTCGGACAGGTCGCCGTGGCTGCGTGCTTCCTTGATCTCTTCAGCCAGCTCCTTGCGGCGGACCGTTTTGAGGTATTCCAGTTCCTCCTGCATTGCCTTCAGACCGGCGGCGGACATCTTGATCTCTTGTGCCATTTTGAGAATCTCTCCTTGTCTATTTGTTTTGCACAGCCGCAAAGCCGCACAATAATGCCATTTTGACTACATTATTATAATAGCAAGCCGGGTCTTTGTCAACAAAAAAGGCGGTGCTGGGGAGGAAAAACAAAAAAGCGGCAGCGGGTACGGTATGATCGTACGCTGTCGCTTTTTGTTGTACTGCGTCAGAGCTTGTGTTATACTGGCACTGCAGCCCTTCTCCGATCCCCCAGTCGCGGAAAGGAGGTGGAATCCCATATGGACAATCTTATCGCGTTTTTCCAGACTGTCGCAGCAGAAGTAGTTGCATACTATCTCTGCAAGTGGCTTGACAGCCTGATGTGCAAGGGCAGTAAGCACTAACACAAGAACCCCCTCGGAGTTGCCGCTCCGAGGGGGTTTTGTTTTTGCATGGAATCCCATGGAAATAGGCCTTATCGCGTTGCCTACTTCTAGTATATGCAATCCGGCGCAAAAGTCAAGCAGGCAGATAAAAATTAACAATTTGCCGTTGGAATGGCCCGCAAAAACCCCCGCTGACAGAGGGAAAAGTGTCAACGGGGGTCAGGGTGATGTCATATTTCGGTGGGAACTCCCTCAGTCAGAACCTGACGGTTCTGCCAGCTCCCTCATGGAGGGAGCCTGAGGCCCCCCTCTCCGAGGGGGCTGCCGCCGGTCAAGCGGCTGGGGAGTTGGCGCGCTCAGTCGTCGGCGGCTTCGTCCAGGTTGCCCAACTTCTTGGCCTGCTCCACCACGGCGGGCACCAGCATCTCGGGCAGGGTCTCGTAGCGGGCGAACTCGGTGGTGAACCAGCCGCGGCCCTGGGTGGTCTGCCGGATAAAGGTGGTAAAGTTGGCCAGCTCTGCCAGCGGCACTTCCGCAATGATGGTCTGCATGCCGTCCTCGTCCGGCTCCATGCCCAGCACGCGGCCCCGGCGCTTGGTCACATCGCCCATGATGTCGCCAGTGTTGTCGTTCGGCACATGGGCCTTCAGGGTGTGGATGGGCTCCAGAATGATCGGCCCGGCCTCGGGCATGGCGGCCTTGTAGGCCAGCTTTGCGGCCATGATAAAGGCCATTTCAGAGCTGTCCACCGGGTGGTAGCTGCCGTCCAGCAGGGTGGCCTTCAGGCCCACCACGGGGTAGCCCGCCAGCACGCCCTTTTCGGCGGCAAGGCGCACGCCCTTTTCCACAGCGGGGAAGAAGTTCTTGGGCACGCTGCCGCCGAACACCTTCTCCTCAAACACCACCTGCTCGCTGTCGCAGGGCTCGAAGTTGATGATAACGTCACCGAACTGGCCGTGGCCGCCGGTCTGCTTCTTGTGGCGGCCCTGCTTCTGGCAGGCCTTGCGGATGGACTCACGGTAGGCGATGCGGGGTGCTTCCAGACCGATCTCCACGCCGAACTTGTTCTTCAGCTTGGCCTTCACCACGTCCAGATGCTGCTCGCCCAAACCGCCGATGACCTGCTGATGGGTCTCGGCGTTGTTCTGGTAGCTCAGGGTGGGGTCCTCTTCCATCAGGCGGGCCAGTGCGCTGGAGATCTTGCCCTCGTCGCCCTTCTTGGCCACGGTGACGGCCATGAACAGGCTGGGCTGCGGGAACACGGGGGCCGGCAGCTTCACCACACGGTCGGCGTCGCACAGGGTGTCGCCGGTCTTGGCGCTCACCAGCTTTGCCACGGCGCCGATGTCACCGGCAATGATGCCGTCCGAGTCCACCTGCTTCTTGCCGATGACGGTGAGGGGCTTGGTCGATCTTTTCCACGTCACCGGTGCGGGCGTTGGTCAGCGGTTCACCGGCGGTCACCTTGCCGCTGACCACCCGCAGGTAGCTCAGCTTACCCACAAAGGGGTCGGCCACGGTCTTGAAGACGTAGGCGGCGGTGGGCTCGTCCACGGTGCAGTGCAGCTCCACCGGCTCGCCGTCGGCATCCTCGGCCAGCGTGCTGGCTTCGTGCTCCGGGCTGGGCAGCAGCTTGTGCATGTTGAACAGCAGCATATCCAGCGCCTGCTGGTTCACGGCGCTGCCGCAGAACACGGGGGCGATCAGGCCGTCCTTGACGCCCTTGCGCATGCCTTCCACGATCTCCTCGGTGGTAAAGGCCTCGCCGCCGAAGAACTTTTCCATCAGCTCATCGTCCGTTTCGGCGATGGCTTCGCTCATGGCCTCGATCAGGCCCTGAAAACGGTGGCCGATGTCCGGCAGATCCACCTGGATCTGCTTGCCGCCCTCGTACTTGAAGGCCTTCTGGCTGAACAGGTTGATGTACACGGGGGTGCCGTCGTCCAGCTTGGCGGGCACCACGCAGGGGCAGATGGTGGAGCCGAACTTGATCTTCATATCCTCAAGGATCTTGAAGTAGTTGGCGTTTTCCAGATCGCACTTGGAGACGAAAACCATCGTAGCCTTGTTGTTCTTGCGGGCCAGCTGGAAGGCCTTCTCTGCACCCACGGTGACGCCGCTGCGGCCGGACACCACCACCAGCACGCTCTCGGCGGCACGGATGCCCTCATACTCGCCGGCCTCGAAGTCGAACAGGCCCGGGGCGTCGATCAGATTGTACTTGATGCCCTCGTACTCCACCGGCACTACAGACGCCGACAGGCTGGCCTTGCGCTTTGCTTCCTCGGGGTCAAAGTCCGAAATCGTGGTGCCGTCCTCGACCCGGCCCATACGCTCGGCAGCGCCCGAAAAATAGACCAGCGCCTCGGTGAGCGTGGTCTTGCCGCTGCCGGCATGACCGGCAATCAGGATATTGCGGATGTTGTTGCTTGCGTATTTCATATCGGTTTTTCCCTCATTTCCGCCGCACGGAGCATTCTCTCCGCTTTTGTGGCATATTTTACAAAGATAATACCACACTCAAAACGATTTTTAAATATATCGTTTGAAAAAAGCCGGTCGAATGCCTGCCAAACTTCAGGGCAGTGTTTTGTGCAAGTTGACATTGGGGGAGATTTCCCCGCAGAAAAAGCAAGCCCCCGGTGCCGCACACAGGTGCGATGCCGGGGGTGTTTTCGTTGCAAAGCGTATGATTTTATGGTATGCTGTAGATGCCGCTTCGGCGGTGATCAGGTGCTGATTGCATAATCGGTGGTCTAGCTCCTTCCGGCTGCGCGCCAGAGGGGACGAAAAACTTTTTGCTTCCCCTGACGCGAAAGCGGAAAGGGGGGATGCCTCATGACGTTTGAACAGGTCGTGCTGCTGCTCACGCTTCTTGGCGGAGCAGTGTACATTACCTTCGAGATCACATGGACGATTTCCAACGGCAAAAAGAAATGACCGCTCATGCCCTCAGAAAGCAAGCGGTCATTCTTTACGACTGATTCGCCGGATGAGGAGCTGACCATTGCAGTCAGCACCTTTTCTATTCGTAGTATAGTGTATTTTACCGGGTTTGTCAAGCGGCGGGCCCGCTGCCGGAACAGGAGGTTTTTCCGCGATGAAACGTACCGATTACATCAACTGGGATGAATATTTCATGGGCATTGCGCTGCTCACCGCCATGCGCTCCAAGGACCCCAACAGTCAGGTGGGCGCATGCATCGTCAGCCCGGAAAACAAGATCCTGTCGCTGGGCTACAACGGTATGCCCATCGGCTGCAGCGACGACGAGATGCCGTGGGAGCGGGAGGGCGACCCGCTGGACACCAAGTATATGTATGTCTGCCATGCAGAGCTGAACGCCATCCTCAACAGCGCCCACAACAACCTGAAGGGGGCGCGGGTGTACGTGACCCTGTTCCCCTGCAACGAGTGCACCAAGGCCATCATCCAGTCCGGCATTGCCGAGGTGGTGTACTACGGCGATAAATACCACGACAGCGATTCCAGCGTGGCGGCGCGGTTCATGTTCAAAAAGGCCGGTGTGAAGCTGACTGCCTACACCCCCACCGGACGCCGGGCCGAGCTGGAGCTGTAAAAAACGGTTGTGCTGCCGCGAAAGATGTGCTAAACTGTTGATAAGGCGCTGATTGCAAAATTGGTGGTCATGCTTTCCTGTCCCGTATCACGAGCTTTTCTATTTTTACTTAGAATAAGCAGAGGTTCCGGGAGGAAACTTTTTTGGAAGTACCCTGCCCGGAGCCTTGAAGGCGAAGGGAGGGATGTCGGATGACGTTGTCTGAGACCATGCTGCTGGCCCTTCTGATTGCAGCGGCTACACTGATCCTCGATGTAGCGAAAGCTGCATTCGATATCGCGTGGAAGATTTCACACGACCGAAAAGACGATGATAACAAAAAAGATTGACCGCCTCAGTGTTCCAAGCCTGACGGTCAATCTCTTTTGACTCACGGGACGGAAAGCTGACCTTTGCGGTCAGCGCCCCTTCTGTTTGTAGTATACTCGCAGCATCGTGGTTTGTCAAGATGGCCGTGTCCTCTTGACCGGCTGCGGAGAACGTATTATAATAGTATTGCACTTCGCATAAACATACATCAAACTTTGCATAGAGAGGGAAATATACAATGAGTCTGAAGAACCGCAGCTTTTTAAAGCTATTGGACTACACCCCTGCCGAGATGGAGGAACTGCTGGACCTTGCCGCCGACCTGAAGGCAAAAAAGAAGGCCGGCATCCGCCACAATGACCAGCTTGCGGGCAAAAACATTGCCCTGATCTTTGAAAAGACCTCCACCCGCACCCGCTGCAGCTTTGAGGTGGCCGCACACGATCTGGGCATGGAAGTGACCTACCTTGATCCTTCCGGCAGCCAGATCGGCAAAAAGGAGTCCATTGCCGACACCGCCCGGGTGCTGGGCCGCATGTTTGACGGCATCGAGTACCGGGGCTACGGCCAGCAGATCGTGGAAGATCTGGCCCGCTACGCCGGCGTCCCGGTGTGGAACGGCCTGACCAACGAGTTCCATCCCACCCAGATCCTGGCCGACTTCCTCACCATCCGGGAGCATTTTGGTCACCTGAAGGGCATCCACTTCGTTTACTTTGGCGATGCCCGCTACAACATGGGCAACAGCCTGATGGTGGGCTGCGCCAAGATGGGTCTGCACTTCACCGCCTGCGCACCCAAAAAGTACCAGCCGGACCCGGCCCTTGTGGCACAGTGTCAGGCCATTGCCGCCCAGACCGGCGCCACCCTCACTTTTGAGGAGGACCCTGCTAAAGCCGCAAAGGGTGCCGATGTGCTGTACACCGATGTGTGGGTGTCCATGGGCGAGCCGGTGGAGGTCTGGGCCGAGCGGATCAACGACCTGTCTGCGTACCAGATCAATCAGCAGCTGATGGACATTGCAGGCCCTCACGCCGTGTTCATGCACTGCCTGCCCGCCTTCCACGACCACAAGACCACCGTGGGCAAGGAGATGGGCGAGCGCTTTGGCCGCGACGCCATGGAAGTGACCGATGAAGTGTTTGAAGGCCCCCAGAGCATCGTGTTCGACGAGGCCGAGAACCGGATGCACACCATCAAGGCCGTCATGGCAGCGACCTTGGGATATGAGAAATGATGGATTCCGCTTGTGCGGAATATGAATGTGCTGCGCAAATAGAAACAGGCTGTTGGAACAGGGATCCAACAGCCTGTTTTTGTATGATCTGTGCCAGACCGTCTATCTCTCGCCGCAGATCTGTATACAAAAAATGCAAAGTAATTGACCACCTGTTCTTATTGCTTTCACTGTTTTACTTCTTTACAACATCATCTTTGCAAAAAGCTCTTGGCCTTTAATATAGAGGTCAAGAGCTTTTTTGCTTGCCGCTGAACTTCTGCTTTCAAAGATCGTGTTCAGCATAATTTTCAATTCTCTACACTTTGCGTTTCAGATAATTCTTCCCAGTCTTCCGGGTTTCCACACCTACGGAGATACTCATGCCCGCCATCGACTGCACACGATACTTTCCTCCCGGAAATAGTGGAACATCCGCTGATCGCCAAAGGGAATCGGCTGATGGCTTATCATTTCTACTCCATCCGCGCTTCTCCTGTGGATGGTTCTTTTCTTTTGAATCAATGTGTGATATAGTAAAGTTATCTTCCGTAAGGGGACGGAAACCCGCAGGAGTCCTTGAAGAACCCCTTGATCTGGTATTGCAATTTATCCCCGTAAGGGGACGGAAACCGGAAAAACTCGTTCCAGATTTTGACGTATGCTCATTGCAATTTATCCCCGCAAGGGGACGGAAACCTTTCTTATTATTCACATTTATAATATATCATTATTGCAATTTATCCCCGCAAGGGGACAAAAAAGCACCTCTGCCACTGGCGTTTGCCAGCAGCGGAGGTGCTTTGCTTTTTCTTATATTCTATTTTACAGGTTGGGAGCTGCGCCCGACGGGATTGTCTTTGTGACAGGCAGCGCCTTGACGCCCTGCGGGACGTTCCGCTTCAAGGGGCGGATCTCATGCAGGTAGTCGGTGATCTTTCGCAGGGTCTCTTCAATGCTCTCGGTATCCAGCGGCAGAACGCGATCGCTCAACAGGCCCAAGTCACTGCCGCTGGCGTGATTGATCTGGTTGCGGTACTTCACCACGCGCTGGTAGAGCAGGGCAGCCTGCTCCAGCTGCGGGCGGATGGCAGGGTCGATGGCCAGTTGGTCAGAGGCAAGCACCATATCCAGATAATCGTGCATTTCTGCGGCATTTGCTACGCCAAGCAGCATATTGCCGCCCGCATCATCTTTACTTTTGGTCAGGCGCAAATCGGTTGTGCAAATTTCTTTCAATTTTCCATTCTGCAACAATGCCAACCAGCAGAAATGGAAATGGAACAGCGGGTACACCCACGGCTTGCCCTCGTTCTGCTTCTGATCTGCCAGATAGTCCCAGCCTCTTGCAGTGGGCTGCACAAAGAGATGCTGGCAGACATATTCCGGCATCTGCTCGCACAGCAGGGTCAGCGCCTGCTGGTACATCCCGTGCTTGGCGCACCAGCTCACCAGTGCAGGCAGCGCCTTTTCGCCGGAGGTAAGCAGCTCTGCAAACTCGGTGCTGAAACGGTCTTTCAGCAGCCGGAAGAACAGGTCGGTCAGGTTCTGGCTCTTCTTGGGCGTTTCTTTCAGCGCCTGGGCGATCTGGTTCAAATCGTCGTTCAGCTTCCGCACCCGGCACAGCGCCAGGTCATCTGAAAACTGGTTGATGCGGGTCAGCAGCGTGTGCAGCACCGGGTCTTTTTCGCCCTCGCTCCACAGATAGCTCTTCAGCTTTTGCGCGGTGCCGGTGGAGAAGAACTCGTCCATGGCGGTAACAAAGTCGAACAGATCATATAGCTGGGTGCGGTCGTGCGCGACAGGCTCTTCCCCGCGCAGCTCTGCATAAATCACCCGGCGGGTCTGCACACCGCGCAGGTCCCGCATACAGCGGGCAGCGGTCACCAGCAGCATGGCAGTGTCCCGCATACCGCCGGAAAGGTCGATGGAAAGGGTGTCCTCTTTTTCGATCTTGTCCAGTAGCTGCGAGATGGCCTGAAACTGCTTTTTCTCGTCATCCATGCTGTCCGGCACTTCGATCACCACCAGCCGCTCTGCCGGGATGCCCACCCTGCGCAACGCATCGCGGAAATATTCCAGCGTGGTGCAGGTGCTGCCGTCCGGCATTTCCACCATAGCTTTTTTGCGCACCGTCTCGCTGCACAGTGCCAGAATGCAGTCCGGGGTCTCCTTTTCCTTTATCAAATACCGCACCGCGCCCTCGTTGGTCTGGGTCTTGTAGTTCGGGTTTTTCGGGCTCATATATAAAAGTAAAACATCGCGTCCCATCTTATCCATCCTCCTGTTCCGTTTTCATCTGCGCCAGTTTTTGCTGCCATGTTTTGCGCCGCTGCGACACCGCCGCCCGGCTCACACCAAGAAATTCTGCCACGGTCTTATCCTGCGCCGGGTTGCGCTCCGGGTCCAGCAGGGCGTGGAGCGCGGCACATTCCAGCGCTTCGGGCGCATAGGGCGGCTGAACGGTAAACTCCACGTACCGGTGCAGCAGCAGGATATCCCACAGGCAGTTGTCCTGTTCCAGCGGATGCAGGTCATCGCAGTTTGCCAGCCGCGCGGGCGCATCCTCTGCCGGAGGCAGCGCGTCATTGTTGCGCAGAAAGCCCATCAGCACGCTGCTCCACAACGGGCCAGCTGTCTTGCCGTATTTTTCCTTCTGCTGCAGGTTCATCAGCCCTATGCCGCGGTGCAGCCATGCCAGCATTTCACTGCTCTGCTCCACCTTTTCTTCCACGCTTTTTTCTTGGGAAACCACCCGGTCGCCCAGCGCCGAATCCTCTCCGCCAGTGTCGTCCAGACTGAGCACCGACTGCTTATTGCGCAGTGCTTCCCGCAGGGTCTTTACACCCACCCCAACAATATCGGCGATCACCTGTTCTTTTTCCGGGTCACGGCAGAGCACACTCTCTGTCATTCCGTTCTTTTCCATGTACTCCAGCGCTTTTTTGATCTTGCGGTTCGTCTCGCGTCCGAAACCCGTCACAGCCATTTCTTCCTGCTGCTGGTCGTGTGCCTGTGCATGACGGACGGCGGCGCGCAGATACATACTGAAGGTCTGCCCCGGCTTTGCTTCCCAAAAATCAAACGCATCCAGAAACGCCTTGCAGAAATCCACGCTGTTCCATGCATCCTCTCCCCTTCCGGGAGCCTGTACGGTCAGAAAGCATTCCGCCCAGAACGTGCGGAACCGTTCATCATTGGCATCGTGCAGTTTTTTGCGCTGTTCCGGCGGCAGCTGCAGCAGCGGCGAAGCATCAATGTCCGCCCATGTTTTCACATCATTCATCGCTGCTCAGTCCTCCCGGTGCTCGTTCATCCAGATCAGCTGATGGAACACTTGTTCGGCGGTCCTGCTGTCGCGCATAGTACCTACCAGCCCGGAAAGCTGATACAGTGCCGCCATATCGTAAAGCCGCGCGCTGAGCACCCGCCCGTTTTCCCGCTTGACCTCACCATAATACACACCGCCTACTTCCAGTTCCGTATGGGTAGCTTCGGCGCAGGTCAATGCCGTCAGCGTGACCACCGGGATGCTCTTGGAGCCGTAAGTGATGCAGGCGTACACCCGGGTGACCTGCGGCAGGGCATCCACCAGATCCCGGCACAGGCCGATCAGTGTTTCCGGACACTGATTCAATCCTCCGGCAGGTCGATCTGCCGCACCTGATGTTCCGCAATTCCCAGCTGCGCCAGCTCTTCCAGCAGGCGCTGATAATTGCGGGCGGTATCGGCATTTTCCTGCCGGATGGCCAGCAGCTGCACCGTGTCCCCGGGTTCAAGGGTATCCCGCATCACCTGCACGATGGGAAAACAGGTGGCCGTGGGGGCCTCTGCCCGCTCCCGCTGGTACAGCATAGGGTCCAGCTTTCCCTGCAAAGGCACGGTGGTGATATAAGTCTTCAGCACAGGGCAACACTCCTTTTTATAAGATCCATTATTTGCATCATACCATAAAAAGACCGCTGCTACAATGGCTTAAAAAATTTATGCAGATTTATTTTTTTACGCCTTAACTGCGCCCCTGCCATGGGCTTCTGGTAGGTGAAAGGAGGTGAAAAACATGTTTGAGCTGATCTCTACTCTGGGCTGCGCCGCAGCCGGTGCCGTCGCAGGCGCCGTGAAGGGCGCCACCATGGGCATCGCCGTGGGCGGCCCTGTCGGTGCCATTGCCGGCACCATCCCGCTGGCCATCGTTGGCGGCGTTACCGGCGCTCTGGCCGGCAACAACATCGGCCACCGCATCGACAAGCGGTGAGCCCCGCGCCAGCGCTCCCGTCCGTTTTGTGCGGACGGGAGTCTTTTATAAAGAACCGGGAGGTACACGCTATGTTCATCAACTTTTCCAACCACCCCTACGCCCTGTGGAGCGCCGAGCAGCAGGCGGCGGCGCAGCGCTACGGCACGGTGGTCGATCTTGCGTTTCCCGCCATCGACCCCGCCGCCGACGAGGCCGCACTGGACTCCCTTGCCGCGGTATACGCCGACCACATCCTGCACCTTAACCCGGACGCTGTGCTCTGTCAGGGCGAGTGCACCTTTGTGTACCGGGTAGTCCAGCGTCTGGAAGCCGCGGGCATCCCCACGCTGGCCGCCTGCTCCCGCCGCAAGAGTCAGGAGACCACCTACCCGGACGGCAGCACCCTGAAGCGCAGCATCTTCGCCTTTGCAGGCTTCCGCCGCTATGGCTCGCCCTGAAAGAGGGTTTTCTTTCTATCCTCCACGGCACAATAGTGGTTCAGGATCTATCGTTGTCCTTTTCGCGCGGTTTCACTTTATTTCAATAAAGTGAATAGTTTTCAGGCATTCAGCTCTTCCATTTTACGATCTTCTGTGATATATTTAGTGTACCATCCCCGTAAGGGGGCGAAAACATATTCGTACCTCCTATAGTACGTTTTCTTTTGGTACCATCCCCGTAAGGGGGCGAAAACTAATAGCGATCGACAGCTTCTTCCGCTTTACGCGTACCATCCCCGTAAGGGGGCGAAAATCCATTGCTGCCATAGGTCTTCAGTCCAAAGCTGGTACCATCCCCGTAAGGGGGCGAAAACGCAGTCTTGGTGGTGGCGGACTTCTTCATATTCGTACCATCCCCGTAAGGGGGCGAAAACACAGCAACGGTGCATACGGCCTCAACCTTCTTAGTACCATCCCCGTAAGGGGGCGAAAACCGGTAGCAAAACCGACCACCTTCCTCAATACGAGTACCATCCCCGTAAGGGGGCGAATACTTCTTGCGGATGTTCTTGGTAGCAGTCTTGATGGTACCATCCCCGTAAGGGGGCGAAAACTGCTGCCTAGGAATACAACAGAACAGAACAGAAGTACCATCCCCGTAAGGGGGCGAAAACTGCCCGGATATCATCAAGGGACTTAAAGCGTTTGTACAATCCCCGTAAGGGGGCAGAAACTTCTTTGCCATGCCATCAAAGTCTTTGTACCAGACTTCAACTTCTCCCCGCAAAACCCTCTCAGGCGCTGCGCGCCAGCTCTCCCGAAGGGAGAGCTTTTGCAGCTGCCACTTACCTTGTACTAAGCTCCCCCTTTCGGGGGAGCTGGCACGGCGTAAGCCGTGACTGAGAGGGTTCTCCCCGTAAGGGGGCGAAAACTAAACATAGTAATTTCCTTTCTGCGTATCTTTAAGTACCATCCCCGTAAGGGGGCGAAAACACGCAGCCTCAAGTATTTCGTCATTAAATGGATTGTACCATCCCCGTAAGGGGGCGAAAACCTCGCCGTTCCACATGAGACCGCAGATAAGCATGTACCATCCCCGTAAGGGGGCGAAAACCTTTATGGACATTTTCAACGACCAAATGATTCAGTACCATCCCCGTAAGGGGACAAAAAACTCCGCATCAAAAAAAGATGCGGAGTTTTTCTTTTGCAAACCTTAACTTCTTGTTTTCCGTGGGCTGTTCCTCTATGAACGGAACGATTGCAGCTGCTGTGATATTTTCTCTGCTGCGGCTTTTACATAGCGACAAAATGTGTTATAATAAAGCCAATTCCAAGCATCTCTTACAAAATCAACAAATACATTTTCCGTTTATTGTGCAATTCTTCCACAATCCGTAAAGGAGATGGTATTTTGAACGTTCTCACCCTGCAGTCCACCTATGGCGGGCTGCTGCACGACACCGGCAAAGCGGTGTACCGTGCCGGTGGGCAGCGCGGCAGCCACAGTGAACAGGGCTACCAATTTTTGCACGGCGTTTTGTCCGGCGCAGACTGGGCCCCGGTTCTGGACTGCGTGCATTACCACCACGCCGCCGCGCTGCGCGGTGCAGCAAAGGCGCTGCCGGCCGATTCCCCGGCCTATATCGTTTATCTGGCAGATGATCTTTCTGCCGCCGCAGACCGCCGGGAGGTCGAAGGCGAAAGCAGTTCCTTCCGGCGGGACTTTCCGCTGGACTCGGTGTTCACCCATCTGAACGGTTCCCACCCCGGCTGGATGATGCCTGCGCAGCCGCAGGACGGCAGCCTGAAGCTGCCACGGCAGCAGCAGCCGCTTTCCGCTTCCGTCTATGCAGATGCCGTGCGCAAGCTGAGCGAGTGCCTGCCGGATTCTGCAGCCGCAGCCGGAGTGGATCAACTCGCTGCTGGGTCTGCTGGAAACGCAGTTCAGCTGTTTTCCGTCCAGCACCTTTACCGGCGAAAGCCCGGATGTTTCCCTGTTTGACCACGCCAAGACCACCGCAGCCATTGCGGCGTGCATCAGCGAATATGTGCAGGCAAACAACATCACCGACCTGCGCAAGGCACTTTTTGAGCAGGAGAAGGATTTTTGCCAGAAGGACGCTTTTCTGCTCTATACCGCCGATTTTTCCCGCATCCAGAAGTTTCTTTATACCGTCCATACCGAAAACGCCCTGCGCTCCCTGCGCAGCCGGTCGTTCTTTCTGGAGCTGCTCATGGAGCACTATCTGGACGAGCTTCTGGCCGGGTGCGGCGTGTCCCGCGCCAACCTGATCTACAGCGGCGGCGGGCACTGCTATGTGCTGCTGCCCAACACTGCCGCTGTGGCCGATACCCTGACCCGGTGGAACCGGCAGTTCAACCACTGGCTGCAGCAGCAGTTCGGCACCCAGCTGTTTCTGGCCAACGCATGGACACCCTGCTCCGGCAACGACCTGACCAATACCCCGGCTGAAAAAAGCCCCTACAAAGAGCTGTTCCGCCGGGTGAACCGGCTGCTGGAACAGCACAAATTCCACCGCTATACCGCAGAGGATCTGCGGCTGCTGAACAGTACCGCCGCTTACCCGGATGGCCGGGAATGCAAGGTGTGCGGCACCAGTGCCAACCTGAAGGATGATCTCTGCCCTTGGTGCAAACTGTTCGTAGATCTTTCCATTAAGATCCAGAACAAGCGCGTTCTGGTGGTAAGCCGTCAGCCCTCGGCTGCCGATGACTGTACGCTGCCCGCACTGGACGGCGGCAGCGAATATCTGTCCCTGACGGATCAGTTCTCTGCCCGCAAACGGCTGGCTTCCGGCGAGCCGGTCGTGCGTGTATATACCAAAAATGCACCGTTCACCGGCCTTACTTACAGCACCAACCTGTATGTTGGCGATTACGCCGCCAGCAACAGCATGGAAGAACTGGCCGGGCAGTCCGAGGGCGTGCGCCGCATTGCGGTCTGCCGTATGGATGTGGATAACCTCGGTCATGCCTTCATCTCCGGTTTTGAACAGGAAAACGAGAAAGACCCGGTCAAACGGATGCACTATGTTACCCTGTCCCGCACCTCGGCGTTCTCCCGGCAGATGTCACTGTTTTTCAAGTGCTACATCAACGGCATTCTAGAGGGCTTGCATGTAAGCATCGTCTATGCCGGCGGCGACGATGTATTCCTTGTGGGCGCATGGAACGATGTTCTGGAAGCAGCACAGCGCATCCAGCGTAATTTTACCGCATTCTCCTGCGGTGCACTGACTCTCAGCGCAGGCATCGGCATCTTTGATGACCATTACCCCATCCGGCTTTCCGCCGAGGAAACTGCCGCGCTGGAAGAAGCCGCCAAGCATCTGCCCGGCAAAAATGCAGTGGCCCTGTTTACGCCGGAGCGCAAAGCAGTCCGGGATGCAAAGGGCAATCTGCTGGTGCAGCCGGAGCAGGGACATATCTATGCGTGGGATGTATTCCGTACAAAGGTCCTGACCGAAAAGGTCGGCTGCCTGCAAAGCTTCTTCGGCAAGGATAACGCCGAGCATGGAAACGCCATGCTCTACAATCTTCTGGCACTGCTGCGGGAAGCAGAAAACGACCGCATCAACCTTGCACGGTACGCTTACCTGCTGGCGCGGCTTTCCCCCAAAAAGAATGCGCCAGATTATAAACTTTACGAGCAATTCTCTCACAGCATGATGGATTGGGCATTGGATGCCGTACAGCGTCACCAGCTCATCACCGCAATTTATATTTATGTCTATCAGAACAGAAAGGGTGGCGACACAGATGGCAGGATGGAATGATAATGGCCGGGGCGGCTATGGCGGCGGTGGCTATAACAACAACCGGAGCGGATATAGCAATAGCTACAACGGAAACCGCAGCAGTTCCGGCAGCTATAACAGCCGTAGCAGCTATGGGCAGCAGAAAGAGCTGCCGCCGGAGATCACGCCGAAAAAGGTGCCGGAAGATTATGTAGACGAAGCCGAGCGTATTATGCGCAGCCTCATGAGCGGCGGCAAGACCGTGACCACCAGCAAAATCCGCAACCTGTTGAGCCTCGTGACGGATATCTTTAATACGGAAAACATCCGCACCGATGAAAAGCTGCGGCCAGAAAGCATCGTGAAGCTCAACCTGATGCGGGTCCGGGTGGCTTATGAGTGCGGCCGTGATGATACCGTAAAAAGCTTTGTGGCGCAGACGAACCTGCTGGAATACCTCAAGGGCATTTCCACCGACCGTGCGGACCTGATCCGCTTTGCACACTACATGGAAGCGCTGGTCGCTTTCCACCGCTACTTCGGCGGCAAGGAGGGGTAATCATATGTATGGAAAAATTCTGATCCGGTGCGATCTGGAAGTGCGCACCGGTATGCACATCGGCGGTTCCTCTGCCTTTTCTGCCATTGGTGCTGTGGACAGCCCGGTGGTGCGTGACCCCTATACCGGTTATCCCATCGTACCCGGCAGCAGTCTGAAAGGCAAACTGCGCACCCTGCTGGCCCGCAGCACCTGTCAGGATATCGAACACATGCCTGCTTTCGACAAGGACGACGAGCGCATTCTGCGTCTGTTCGGTTCCTCGGAGCCGGTGCGCCGTTCCCGCCTGCAGTTTGCGGATGCCTTTTTGTCCAATGCAAAAGAGCTTTCCAATGTGGGTGTGACCGAGGTCAAGACCGAAAACGCAATTTCCCGTGCCAACTCTGTGGCCAATCCCCGCCAGATCGAACGTGTGATCGCCGGTGCAAAGTTCGGTGTCAGCATCGTTTACGATGTAATCGACCCGGCACAGGTCGAGGAAGATCTTTCTCTTCTGGCCAAAGGCATGAAGCTGCTGCAGATGGATTATCTGGGCGGCCATGGTTCCCGCGGCAGCGGCCGTGTCAGCCTGAAAAACTTTGCGCTGGAAGGCTATGGCGCGCAGGCGGATCTCAGCCACCTGAAATCCCTCTTT
This sequence comes from Faecalibacterium sp. 7, assembly GCF_049562865.1. Classification (NCBI taxonomy): domain Bacteria; kingdom Bacillati; phylum Bacillota; class Clostridia; order Eubacteriales; family Oscillospiraceae; genus Faecalibacterium; species Faecalibacterium sp. 7. Next base: position 401,844 of record NZ_CP186911.1, read on the forward strand.
GATGAGGTGGATAGTTATGAACTATTTTCTGTTTAAGCTGCAGTTTGACACAGCTGTTCATTTTGGAGGGGCCGACTCTGCATTGTCGCTTTATACCTCCGAAGAAACCCTGCGGGCAGATACCCTGTTTTCTGCCCTCTGCCATGAGACCCTCGTCCAGCACGGAGAAGAAGCCTTAGAACAGCTTTGTGCGCAGGTCCGGCAGGGAAAATTCCTGCTCAGCGATACAATGCCCTGGTATGGCGAAACGTTTTACCTGCCAAAGCCCATTGCCGCGTCAGAATCCACTGAGGAAGTGGAAACCACCCTGCGCAAAAAGGTAAAAAAGCTAGCCTGGATCCCTGTGTTGGAATTCGACCGCTACGCCAGAAGCCTGCATGAAGGTCATTTTACCCCTGACGAGCAACCGGAAAGTTTTGGCACCCACTATGAGCAGACCAAGGCAGCCGTTCCCATGCAGGGGGATACCATGCCGTATCAGGTTGGACTGTTCCGTTTTGCACCGGACTGCGGACTGTATTTCATCTGCGGATTTACCGAAGATGGTCAGGATGAAGATCTGGAGTATTTGCTGGATTGGCTGGGCGCTACCGGCATCGGCGGCAAAGTCAGCTCTGGTTACGGAAAGTTCCATGTAGTGCAAAAGCTTTGTCTAAATACACCCTCTGACGCGCAGACCAAGTGGCTGCGCCGTGCACTTTCTGCCAACCGCGCACCCTATCTGCTGCTGACCACCAGCCTGCCGCAGACAGATGAAATGGATCATGCATTAGAGGGTGCCTCCTTCCAGCTGGTGCGCCGCAGCGGCTTCATGGCATCCGATCGTGTGGAAACTCCACTGAAGAAAAAAACGCAGTATGCCCTTTCGGCAGGGTCTGTCCTGCAAAATCGTTATCAGGGTGCTTTGTATGATGTTGGTTTGTCGGATGTGCATCCGGTATACCGCTATTCCAAGCCAATCTTTATGGGGGTGACATTATGATTCAGCAGGATCATCTGCAGATCTTTGACCTTACTCTGAATGTATGGGCACCTCTGTTTGTTGGCAACGGCAGCAGCTATACCAAAAAAGAGTACATGTACAACACCCGCAATGGCAAAGTCTCCTTTCTGGACGAGCAAAAATTTTTCAGTTTTCTGGTCGAGCACGATCTGGTGGACAAGTACGGACAGTTTATGCTTAGCGCGCAGTCCAATCTCTGGGCCTTTCTGACCAAAGACTGCGGCATTTCCGATGCAGAACTGAAAACGCTGACGCGCTATCAGATCGAGGTGGGAGATGCGCTGGATGCTGAGCACTCGCTGAAAGAGATCCATGCTTTCCAGCGTGATGCGCAGGGCCATGCCTACATTCCCGGCAGCAGCATCAAGGGTGCGCTGCGTACTGCATGGCTGCTGAGTGCGGTATTGGCTGACCGCAGCACCGGACACAGCCTTGCACCAAACCGCCGGGCCGCCTTTCCGGAAGAGAAATATGTCAACCAGCTGCATCTGCGCACTCTGAAAGATGGAAGCATCGCTTCGGACGCTGTCAACAGCATTTTCCGTGGCATTCAGGTTTCCGACAGCCTCTCAATCCCGGACAACTGCATGATGCTGGCCGGAAAAACAGACTCCGCCACAGATGGCGGAACCCACAGCATCAACCTCTGCCGGGAATGCGCCGCACCGGGCACAGCCATCCGGTTCAAGCTGACCCTGGATCAGTCTGTGCTGAAGGGCCGCATTACAAAAGACTCTCTGCTGGAAGCCATCCAACAGTTCGATGCATCCTATCAGCAGACCTACGCTCGGCATTTTACCCTGCCGCGCGGTGCCGTCAACCTGCCGCAGCAGCCCTATCTGATCCTGGGCGGCGGCTCCGGGTTCTTTGCCAAGTCGCTGGCATATCCCTATCTGGGCGAAAAAGAAGGTTTGCGCTGGACAGCAGAGCAAATGGCTCAGATGTTCCGTAAACATAAGCATGAGCGTGATGCCGAAAAAGGTATTTCCCCGCACACCATGAAATATGCTCGCTTTCGTGGTCGACTTTATCCCTATGGATATTGCGGGGTGAGTATCTTATGATCCAGCAGATTCAACTGGTTTTATCTTCGCCCAATGATGTGCGGATTCCCCAGTCGTGGTCCTATCGTCTGTATGGCTGGCTGATGTCACAGATTTCTTCTGAATTTGGAGAGCAGATGCATCTGCAAGGGGAACACCCCATTGCGCATTTTCTATGCTTTTCACCGGAAAAGCAGTCTTTGATCTGGACGGTCAACCTGCTGAATGACGCTGCTCGACAGGTAGTTTTTCCCGTTTTGGAATCTGCAAAGGAAATCCCTCTGCATGAATTGACACTCCCGGTTTCAGAGGTCCGCACCTTTCCGGCAATCTCCGCTGAAGAGCTGATCCGTTCTGGGCGCTCCCGCAGCGAAACCCGTGCCAAAATTGCTTTTCTGTCGCCTTGCGCCTTCAAACAGTCCGGCCGCTATACTATTTTCCCGCAGGAAACTCTGCTTTTGCAAAGTCTGATTACGCATTGGAACGCTGCCTTTCCAGAATATGCCCTTATCGATTCTGATGCACTGCAGGCTTTACAGCAAGGGCTTCATATTGTGGATTATAATCTCCATACCACACGTTATCTGTTGAAAGAAACGCGCATTCCAGCCTTTCAAGGCAATGTGACCATCGAGGCACGCCTTGCGCCGCCGCTTCTGGAACTTTGGAACGCGTTGCTCTCTTTTGCATCCCATGGCGGAGTTGGCATCAAAACCACTCTTGGAATGGGAGGCGCTGCTACGGATTTTTATAAAAAAATGCCCGTTATATAAGCCTCATTGCTATCGAGAGACTGTTGCACTGCATCAGTCTCTTTTTATTGTAGCATCATACTATCCATCTTGACCCCCGGGCCATCTACAGCAAAAAGGTCTGCTTCAGCAGGCTGTGCGTCCGCGCAGGGGCGGCATAAGGCCAATCAGCTGGTCAATGATGAAGTTCTGACCACAACGAAGGCATAACAACTTCAAAGAGAAAAGCTGCTGATCTGTGAGAATCTTTCTCTCATGGATACAAAAAATCGCCAATGCATGAGAGAAAAATCTCTCACGTTTGGCGATTTCCTTTTTACCCTAAAAGTACTCTTGCTCTGCGCTGTACCTCTTTTTCGATCATCTTCAAGCGATTTGGCGGCAGATTATAACGTGTCGCTCTGCGGTCAAAATGGAAATCCAGCAGCTTATGGAACATTGCACGGTGACGAGGTTTCATTGCGCTCTTTGCAGCTGCAAAGAAATCATCGTATGCAAGCGGAAGCAGTGTGCGGGCATATTCATCAAATGCTTTCTGGTTGTCCCAAAGATTCGTTCCGCCCAGACTGAACAGCGAGTTTCCGTGGTCAAACAGCGGTGCGGGTGCCGCAATCGTGTTGGTCTTATTATCCACCAACACGCCAAAGTTTCCATAGTGGCGGTCAGTGTTGCAGATGATTGCATCAAAGACCAGCATATCTTCCAGCGCATCCACAAAGGTCTGGCCTAACGTCTGATAATACGCAAAAATTGCTTTTATTCCACCTTTGGACACAAGCTGTCCGATGGGAATATAAGAATACTCTTTGCTGGTGAACAGCTCACACTTGGAACAAAGCGTCTTTTTCAGGTCTTTCGTTAGAGTGTAGCGAATTGCATTTACACCCATTGCCTGCGCAACTTGATAGGCGTACAGTTCCGAGTACGGTTCAAATCCCAGATTACTGAACCCTGACGTGCCACCTTTATAAAGATAGATTTTTCCGTTTTGTCTGCGCCAGCATTTTGGCAGCATCCCGTTGGTCGAGAACTCCGGGCAGGACGCAAGCGAAGTTCGTATGCTGCTGCCATATCCTGTAAAGGCGATTGCTGCCAGCACCTGACTGAATCGGTTATCGTAAAGATTTACTTTTTCAAAGGTGTCACCGGAGCCCTCTGCATCTACCCAAAAGCAATCATTGAGTGAAAGACCTTTATTGGCTGCAATAATTCCAAGCGGTCGATTCAAAGAAAGCCCCACCTTAGAGAGCAGAGCGTCTACATACGCTCGGTTCTTCGGAATTGTGCGATGCCGCAGCCAGCGTTCTACACCATCTTCTGATACAGTCAGGTTCAAAGGTAAAAAGGAACGGTTTTCTTCGTAGACCTTTATAATATGGAGGTCAGTATCTGCACTGTCCATGTTTGCTTCAAAGGTAAGCAGCGGCAAATCAAAATGCCTGATGGTGTAGCGCACAGTGCTTTCTCCTTTCATCCATGATCTTTTCCTTTATTGTACGGCATCAGAATCCGAATGGAAAGCGTCGCCGTCATTCTGCACAAAATTCAAGGATAAAATTTTATACCCCAAAATCTGCAAAAATCGGGTTTTCAGAGCCATTTTGCCGTTCGTCCCCGAATTTTGCTACAGATCTGCTACAAACTTGCTACAAACGACTGAAAAGGGGGCTTAAAGATTTCAAACCATTCTCTGACCAGCTGGACTTTTGAGCATCATCCCCGGTAGACATTCCTGACCGTTGGAACCCGCGCACGAATCAAAGCAACGGGTTGCGTTTGCTGATTTTTCTTCAGCCCCTTGGCAGGGCTTTGAAAAATCAGAACGCGGCCCCAACAACTCCTCCCTGCTTCAGCCGCAGGCTGCGGTCGTCGTTGCTGCTGCTAGGGCTTTGATTGCCCCGCCTGCGGCGCGGCCGTGCTGTTCGAGTCCCTAATTCTCCATACACCAACATAAGTCCGCGTATAACACAAAAAGAAAAGCCACTAACTTCTGTTAGTGGCTTTTGCATGGTGGAGCATTGTCCACAGCACTCGAACCCAACACTTCCTCACGGGTGACCGTTTTGGCATCATCCGTGAAGTTGAAATTGAGTACGACCCGGTCATCAAAGACGTAGACCGAGTTGACAAAGGTATCAATGATCTGCCGCTGGTGTTCCGTGCTGCCCACGTCACCCTTGCGGAATTTTTCAAGCCAGAACCGAATCCACTCACGGGTCAGGACGGGCTTTTTCAGCTCTTCTTCCAGAATGCTGGTGTTCAGGGCTTCTTTCCGGGCTTCCAGCTCGTCCAACCGCTGCTTGGTGGTCGGGGTCAGGATGCCCTGTTCAATGGCTTCCAGAAGGTTTGCGAGTCGTTTCTCCGTATCCCGGAGTTGCTCTTTCAGAACAGGCAGCCGGGTGTTCTCCTGCTGCTGGGCTTCCATGACCAAATCTATCAGCCGTTCGATGATTTCGTCGCTAAAAATCACCTTAATGGCGGTGTCCACCACGAACCGCTCCAGCGGCTCCTTGCGGATGGCTTTCAGGTCGCAGTGCGCCTTGCCGTGGCGTTTGGCGTTGCCGCACTTGTAGTAATAGTAGGTGTTTCCCATGTGGCTGGTGCCGCTTTCGCCACCCATCAGGGTGCCGCACTTGCCACAGAACAGCTTGGTGGTCAACAAATAGCTCACATCCTCTTTTGCAGGCCGACCATGGGCGATCCTGTTCTGCTCAAAACGCTGCTGCACCCGGTCAAACAGGTCCTGGTCAACAATGGCCGGAATGCCGCCCGGCGTCACAATGTCCTTGTAGCGGTATTCGCCGATGTAGCGGCGGTTGCGGAAGATCTGGAAGAAGCTGTTCTTCACGAACGGCTTCCCGGTGCGGGTACGCAGGCCGCGCTCATTCAGGGATGCTGCAATCTTCTCAGCCGGTTCGCCGTCGGCGTACCGGGTGAAGATCCTGCACGATGGGAGCCGTTTCCGGGTCGATATGGTACAGCCTGTCCTCCTTGCCGATGGTGAAGCCCAGCGGCACCACACCGCCGTTGTACTTGCACTGGAGGGCGTTTTCGCGCTCACCGCGCGCCACTTTCAGGGCGAGTTCGGCGGAATAGTATTCCGCCATACCAATCAGCATACTCTCCACCATAATGCCTTCAGGCCCCTGCGAGATGGGTTCCATGGCAGACACCAGATGGACACCGTTCTTTTCCAGCTGGTACTTGTAGTTCACGGCATCGAACCGATTCCGGGCAAAGCGGTCGAGTTTCCAGACCAGAACCACATCGAAGATTTTCTTTGCGCTGTCCTTAATCATCCGCTGAAAGTCCGGGCGGTCATCTGTTTTGGCAGAGTAGGCGCGGTCAATGTAGGTGCCGACCACGGTGATGCCGTTCTTCTCGGCGTAGTCCTTGCAGTCGCGCAGTTGTCCTTCAATGGACGCTTCACGCTGGCTGTCGGATGAATAGCGGGCGTAGATCACGGCGGTCATGGTTGCACCTCCTTGGCGCGTATTCGACTTGCCTTTATAGTATCGGGTCAAGCGCAGCTTGTCAACAATCTGCGAGCAGATTGAAATGTGAAAATTGCGAAACGCAGCGAAAAAGGTGAGAGCAAGAATCGTCCCGTGGCCACAAATTTTCAATTCTTGAAAATTCTTGCCCCTTTGGGACAGCTTCTTGTTGGGGCGTGCCTGCCCCAAACCCTGCTAGGAACGAGTACAGCAAACTGGAACTTGTCGGGGCGAGACCCCTCCATCTTGTTGCCGCAAGACCGTTCTGTCACTTAAAAGCCCCACTGGGGCTTTCATTGTTCCGCTTCGCTCCACAAACGCGAATTTTACTTTATTTCTACATTCTCTACTTTTACTTTGAACATAATAAAATGTTCCATTCCTACCGCACCAAATCTCTGTTGTAAAATAGGACATTCTTCAAGCATTCTTTGCTTTAACGCTTGATTATCACATTCTGTTGCTATACCAGTAATTCTAATCCATTCCCTTGATTCTGCTTTCTTTGCGACAATCTGAATATGCTCATTTTCTCGCATCTGTTTGTGAGCATCGTTCATGTCATTTGTAGATAAGTATAAATCATCTCCAACTTCCATTACTGCACCGAAAGGTCTACCTGCTGGATAGTCACCATTTATAGACAATACAAAAAATGCACCACATTCTTTCAAAAATTCATATGCTTTACTCATTTTATTTTTCCTCCGTTAAATTCTTATTTGTTGAACTAAGCCGAGTATACCATACTCTCCAATGAAAGAACACCCCGATATAGTGAAATTTTGCCATTTTTCTGCGTACGTACGTACACGCTCCGCAGGGATTCTAAGGGGCTTGGCCCCTTGGCATACAGACTTTGGCACAAAGTCTAGTGTGTTACACCTTGTCAGAGGTGTACAGGCTCCCGGTACGCACGTACGCAGCGACTACCCCCAAACGCGCCATATAGGGGGATGATCAAGTTCGCACAAAGCGAACTTGATTCCGCAAAGCAAAAGGCAGGATACCACCGTCATGGTGATACCCTGCCTTTGCTCGTTTACTGTTCCGAGTAGTCCTTTCGCAGAACCTCCGATAAACAAAAAACGTACCCGAACCCTTTTTCATAAAGAATCGGGTTCGAGTACGAACTGTATGGTGGAGAATTAGGGACTCGAACCCCAGACCCCCTGCGTGTGATGCAGGTGCTCTAACCAGCTGAGCTAATCCTCCATATTTTGTTTCGTGCGCTCCGAACTGGAACGTGATTATTATAGCACGGCCTTTGCCAAAATGCAAGCCCTAATTTTAAAAAAATCACACTTTTTCTTTTTACTTTCCGTTGCCCTTCGGGGCAAAATCGTGTATACTGAATGCGGAAACCTTTCCTTCCGGAAAAGAGGTACAGAAAAATGTTGACACTTCGTGGAATCATCACGCTGATCGTTCTGGTCATCCTGTTTGCACTGGCCGTTGTATGGATCTCCAAGCAGGGCGGCTGGAAGGGCGAAGGCTGCGGCGGCAACTGTGCATCCTGTCACAGCCGCTGCGAAAACCCGGACCCCGGCAAAAAGCACTGAAATCCATTTCGCAAGCAGGGCACGTCCAAGCAAAAAGCCGTTCCGGCGGTGCGCCCTGCGCATGGAACCGGTATCTCAACTTAAAATGCCCTCGGATGCTGCCTGCTGGCATGCTCCGGGGGCATTCGTATTCTTCAGCTGTCTGTTTCACGGTAGAACACGCCGCGCTCGGCCGCGTACACCGCCACGGTGCTCAGCAGATCCTGCTGGGCTTTTTTATAGGTCGTGCGCCCGATGTGCAACCGGTCCATGACATCGTCCTCTGTGCGGTGCTGGACATAGCGCAGCTCAAACAGGTCGGCGCGCAGCGGGTCGTGCTGGCGGTAATAGGTCAGGCTCTCTTCGATGGCGGCGCACCAGCTGTGTTCCACCGGATTGCGCGCCCTCTGCCGCATCCCGTACCGATACAGCGCCAGCCGGGTTTTATTTCTCTGCTCGTTTGTCACACTCTCCCCTCCTTTTTTCATCCGCACGGCGCGCCAGCGCCTCGCGGCGGTTCTGCTCTTCAAAAAAGCAAAGGTCCCGCTCGTACATGCTCAGACCCAGCACTGCGCTGAGCCGTTCCGCTTCGTTCAGCTTGAACTGCGTGTGGCCCTGCAGTTTTTGTCCCAGCGCGTTGGGGCTGATCTGCATTGCCCGTGCCACATACTGCAGCTTGTAGCCGCTGGCACGAATGTACTCCCGGATCATCTCTGTATTTGCCATGTTCCTCTCTCCTTTTTGTATTTGCATCGACGTGTAACAATCTTTGGTTGTAGTATATTCCTGTATTGATTTATTGTCAACACATTTTTCCAAATCCACCGAAAAAAGTTGATTTTAATGCAATTATCTGGTATACTGAGGGCAGCAGACCTTCACTTCAACAAACAACCATACGTTTATAAGAGAGGTTTTCCATGTCTGAATTATCCACCCGCCTGCGCCTGCGCCGCAAAGAGCTGGGCCTCTCGCAGGAGGAGCTTGCCCAGCGCATGGGCTACCGTTCCAAATCCTCCATCACAAAGCTGGAAAAGGGCGTCAACGACCTGCCGCAGGCCAAGCTCGAAGAGCTTGCCGCCGCGCTGGAGACCACTCCCGCCTACCTGCTGGGGCTGGATGCGCCCTGTCCGCCGCCGGGCTTTGAGCCGCTGCCTGCCATGGTGCGGGTCCCTCTGATCGGGTCCATCGCCTGCGGCACGCCCATCACCGCAGAACAGAACGTTGAACGCTATATCGGTGTTCCCGCCGCGTGGCGGGCCGACTTTGCCCTGACCTGCCACGGCAACAGCATGTCTCCCACCATCTGCGATGGGGATATCGTATGCATCCGCTGCCAGCCGGAGGTGGAGCAGGGCCAGATCGCAGCGGTGCGCATCGGCAGCGAGGCCACCCTCAAGCACTTCCATCGTCAGGGGAGCACCGTGATGCTCATTGCCGACAACGCTGCCGTCTGCCCGCCCATGGTCTACACCGGCCCGCAGCTGGAAGAACTGCACATCGAGGGCCGGGCCGTCGGCCTGTGCCGGGGGCTGTGAGCCGCCTGCAGTCTTTCAGGCACGTTTCATAAAAGAAGGAGGCTTCTCATGTTTTTCTCCCGCAAAAAGCCTGCCCGTTCTTACGACCCCGCCACCCAGCAGCCCGCACTGCGGTGCAGCATCTGCACCGGGGAGCAGGTGGCCGGTTTCATCTCCCCGGATGGCCATTTTGAGGACGTTCAGCTCATTCGCACGCCCCAGGAACTGGACGCATTCCGGGCACGGTACGGCATCCCGCCGGAATGCCCCCTGAAAAAGATCTATTAAAAGGAGTTCGCCATGCCAACTGCACCCGAAGAGATGACCCTGAAGGTCATTGCACATATCCACACGGCCTTTCCCACCAAGTTCGGCATCCCACGCCAGAGCGGCCTTGTAGAGGAGCTGCGCGGCGAGGTGGTGTTCACACCGGAATACCGCAGCGCCGACGCGGTGCGCGGGCTGGAAGATTTCAGCCACATCTGGCTGGTGTGGCAGTTTTCCGGTGCAGTGCGGGACAGCTGGTCTCCCACCGTGCGCCCGCCCCGTCTGGGCGGCAACACCCGCATGGGCGTGTTCGCCACCCGGTCGCCCTTCCGGCCCAACCCGCTGGGCCTTTCCAGCGTGCGGCTGGAAGCCATTGAGCACCGGCCGGACGTGGGCCCGGTGCTCATCGTACGCGGTGTCGACCTGATGGACGGCACCCCCATCTACGATATCAAGCCCTATATCCCCTATGCCGACTGCCACCCGGACGCCGCCGAGGGTTTCACGGGGCAGACCCGGTCCCACCATCTGCAGGTAGCGTTCCCGCCGGAGCTGCTGGCACAGGTGCCGCAGACCGACCGCGCCGCCCTGACCGGTGTGCTGGCAAACGACCCGCGCCCCTCCTACCAGCACGATCCCCAGCGGGTGTACGGCATGGAGTTCGGCCCGCTGGAAGTCCACTTCACCGTGGACGGGGAGCTTCTGACCGTGACCGGCGTCTGCCGCCGCTGAGGGGGTCTGTCTATGGAACTGCGGAACATCAACACCTTTTTGCACATTGCAGAGCTGCACAGCTTTTCCCGCACAGCCCGGCATCTGGGTTATTCCCAGTCTGCGGTGTCCTCCCAGATCGCCCAGCTGGAGGCTGAGCTGGGGGCCCCGCTGTTCGACCGGGTGGGCAAGACGGTGCGGCTTACCGATGCAGGCCAGACCTTTCTGGGCTACGCCCGCACCCTGCTTGCCACGGCCCAGCAGGCACAGGCCGCGCTGCAGCCCGCAAAGCAGATCAGCGGCAGCCTGCGCATCGCGCTGGCGGATTCGGTCTGTTCCACCTTTCTGCCCGGGCTGCTCAAGCGCTACCATGCCCTGTGCCCGCAGGTGGAGCTGGTGCTGTGCACCACCACGGCAGACGGGATGCTGCAGATGCTGGGCACCAATCAGGTCGATCTGGCCTACACGCTGGATCAGCCCCTTCTGCAGCCGAACCTCGTTCTTGCCGCCGACGTGCCGGAACCGGTGTGCTTCATCGCCCCCTCCGGCCATCCGCTGGCCGGGCAGGCAGAGGTCTCGCTGGAAGAGCTGACGCAGCAGGAGTTTCTGCTCACCGAGCGGGGCATGAGCTACCGGGACGCGCTGGACCAGTGCCTTGCGGCCCGCGGACTTGCCGTGCACCCGTATCTGGAGCTGGGCAGCGCCGCCCTGCTGTGCCAGATGGTGGAGCAGGGCATGGGGCTTTCCTTTTTGCCGGAATACATCGTGCGTCCGGCGCTGGCCGCAGGGCACCTTGCCCGGCTGAGCGTGCCGGACTGTGCCGTGGAGATGCACCGCCAGCTGTTCTACCACCGGGACAAATGGCTCACACCTCAGATGAAGGCTTTTATCGAATTGGTGCGCCAGCCCGCCGCCCCCACCTGAAAGGAGTGCTTTATGCACAAGCCAAAGATCCTCTTTTTTGACATTGACGGCACCCTCATCGACATGCAGAAAAAGTGCATCACACCGCTTATGCTCTCCACCCTGCACAAATTGCAGGCAAACGGCATCCGGCTGGCCATTGCCACCGGGCGTTCGCCCATGACGGTGCCGCTGGAAGAGTTCCCCGGTGTGCAGTTCGATGTGTTTATTACCTTCAACGGCTCCTACTGTTATGATAAGGACCGGGTGCTGTTTGCCAGCCCCATCCCCACAGAGGACATCCGCACCCTGCGCCGGAATGCCGCCGCGCTGGGCCGGCCCATGTGCCTTGCCACCGAGAGCCGCCTTGCCGCAAATGGCGCGGATGCAGACCTTGCCGATTACTGCGCCATTGCAAAGATCCCCGTGCCCATTGCAGAGGATTTTGACGCACTGGCCGCAGGCAAAGTGTACCAGATCATGATCGGCGGGCGCGCCGAGGAATATGGCCGCCTGATGCAGGATGTGCACGGTGCCAAGATCGCCGCATGGTGGGACCGCGCCATGGACATTATCCCCACCGCAGGCGGCAAGGGCACCGGCATCGCCCATGTACTGGCGGCTTACGGCATCGACAAAGCCGACGCCATGGCCTTTGGCGACGGCAACAACGATCTGGAAATGTTTGGCGCTGTGGGTACCGGCGTGGCCATGGCCAACGGCTCGGACGCATTGAAAGCCGCAGCCACAGACATCTGCGGTGCCTGCGCGGAGGACGGCATCTATCATTATTGTGTAGAGCATGGGCTGATTGAAGCATGAACAAGCGAGGTGTGCTATGACAGAGGAAGAAAAGCGGGAACAGCTCCGACAGCTGGCAGGCAAAGTTTCGGCCTGCCATTTGTGTAAAACGATTTATTCTTCTCCCGGCTATCGGAAGGGCGACCATTTGTGTCATGCGCCATCGGCCGATCCATCCGTTATCAATCACTGGAACACTTGGGTGAGAAATTACAATCCCGATATTCTGATCGTCGGGCAGGATTTTGGCAGACTTGACAGCCCGATCACGAACTTCGATTCACCAACAGACCGCCGGATCAAAAAATTTCTGGGGCCTTATCTGAACCGTTGTTTTTTCACGAATGCCGCCTGCTGCTACCGTCAGCGCAATAATTCCGGCCCTGTCAACGAAAGTTGGCTCACCCTTTGCGTCAGCCAGTTCTTCCGGGATGAGCTTGAAATTCTTGATCCCAAAATCATCATTGTTTTAGGGGAAGCTGCTTTTCGTTCACTGGCCTGCTGCCGGAACAGTCTGCTGGCCTTGCCGCAGGATCCCATGCCTGACACTTCGTTCCGCAGCCTTGTAGACAATACCGCTCTCGTCGAACTGCGGCTTTTGGATCGATCCGAGCAGGTAGAAAAAACTTATCCTGTTTATCCGGTCTACCACCCCAGCACCACTCGCAACCGGGATGATGATCTACAGAACCATGATTGGCAGCGCATTCTGTCTCGATTGAACAAACCCACCTAAACGAAAAACCGCCGAAGGTTTCTTTCCTTCGGCGGTTTCTCTTATGATAGGAGGATCAAAAATGATCGTCGCTAAAATGTTTAGTTCAGGATGGTCAGCTCGGTCTCGACGTCGAACAGGTGGACCTTGTGGGGATCGAATGCAACGCGGACGGTGTCTCCGTTGCGAGCCTTGGAGGTGGGAGCCACACGAGCGGTCATCTTGTTGCCCTTGTACTCCAGATACAGGTAGATCTCAGCACCCATCATTTCGGAGACGTCCACCTGAGTATCCAGCTGGCAGTCAGCGTGCTTTGCCATAAACTCGGGCTCATCGTCGATGTCCTCGGGACGGATGCCCATCTTGATCTTCTTGCCGACGTAAGCATCCAGCTTGCCGTCTGCGGTCTTCTCCTTGGGCAGGGGGATCACGTCGCCGCCCAGGTCAACACCGTACAGGTCGCCCTTCTTGATCAGGGTGCCGTCCAGGAAGTTCATCTGGGGGCTGCCGATGAAGCCGGCAACGAACATGTTGCAGGGCATATCGTACAGGTTCTGCGGGGTATCGACCTGCTGGATGATGCCGTCCTTCATAACAACGATACGGTCGCCCATGGTCATAGCCTCGGTCTGGTCGTGGGTAACGTAGATGAAGGTGGTAGCCAGCTTCTTGTGCAGCTTGATGATCTCGGTACGCATGGAGGTACGCAGCTTGGCATCCAGGTTGGACAGGGGCTCGTCCAGCAGGAAGACTGCCGGGTTACGAACCATTGCACGGCCCAGAGCAACACGCTGACGCTGACCACCGGACAGAGCCTTGGGCTTGCGGTCCAGCAGGTGCTCGATCTCCAGGATCTTGGCAGCCTCGTGCACGCGCTTGTCGATCTCGTCCTTCGGGGTCTTGCGCAGCTCCAGACCGAAAGCGATGTTCTTGTAAACGGTCATGTGGGGGTACAGAGCGTAGCTCTGGAACACCATGGCGATATCACGATCCTTCGGGGGAACGTCGTTGATCAGACGGCCGCCGATGTACATTTCGCCCTTGGAGATCTCCTCCAGACCGGCGATCATACGCAGGGTGGTGGACTTGCCGCAGCCAGAGGGGCCGACGAAGATGATGAACTCCTTATCCTGGATCTCCAGGTTGAAGTCGGTAACGGACGGGGCAGTTGCGCCCGGGTAGATCTTGTAGATGTGCTGGCAGCTGATGGAAGCCATAAGCGTTATCCTCCGTTTGATATTTTGTGTTTCACGCACTTGACGGCGTGTTGTTTCGTTGGTACTATAATAGCAGATAATTTTGTGATATAAAATAGCATTTTATTGATTAGAGGTGTCAGATATTGCTGTTTGACTGGAACGTTGTCGCCGCGCCCTCTTCGGTGCAGGATCTCCAGCTTTCCGCACCCCTCACCCTGTCGGGAGAAGGGCTGTGGGTCTGCCTTGTGTCCAGCGGCAAATGTACCGCCTCCGTCCCCGGGGCCGGGCCCTCGCCGGCGGGGGCCGCGCTGATCCTGCCGCCGCAGTCGGTGCCCGCCGGACACCTGATCCTGAGCCGTGCGCCGCTGTCTCTCGTGCCGGAAAGCGCCTGTCACCTGCTCTGCGTCCAGCTCACCGGGCAGGCCGCTTCTCAGTTTCTCACCGGGCTGCGGGAGCTGCCCTTCCTTGCCAAGGGCGGCTCCTGCCCTGCTGCCGCCGAGCTGATGGGCCGTCTGGCCGAGGAAAAATCCTCCCACAGCCGGGCGCGCAGCCAGCTGGCCTACGCGCTGCTGTGTGAGCTTTCTGACGCCGACAGCGCCGCCCCTGCCCTGCCGCCGCTGGTACAGGCCGCCATTGAGGACATCCGCGCCAACTACGCGGGCCTGTACGGCGTGGAAGAGCTGAGCGAGCGGCTGGGCGTGTCCAAGAGCCATCTGGTGCGCACCTTTACCGCTGCCATCGGGGTACCGCCGGGCCGGTATCTGACCACCGTGCGCATCGAGGCCGCCCAGCGGCTGCTGCTCCACCGGGAATACACACTGGACGTGGTCGCCAGCCTGTGCGGCTTTTCCGGGGCCAACTACCTGTGCCGCGTGTTCAAAAAGAAACCGGCCAATCCCCCGCACAGTGGCGGGCAATGGCCGGTCATGCCGCGCAGTCCGGGCTTTCCCCGGAAGAATCCCTGCGCGAACAGGAGCTTTATATCTGAGAAGCTGCGTCTGTTTCCTTCATGTGGGCCTCTTTGCACGCATTTTTGGCGTGATACATGGCCTCGTCGGCGCGGCGGAAGGCTTCCTTCACGCTTTCTGTGCCGGTGTCAAAGGCTTCCCACCCGACGGAAATGCTCATCACGGGCTGGCCGCTCTCAACATGTCCCTTGTGCCATGCGTCAAATTCAGCGTTCAATTGCTCCACCCTGTCCAGATCCCGGCGCAGCACCACGCAGAACTCGTCGCCGCCCATCCGGAAGCAGCGGCCGCTGGCGCCGTACACCTCGCGCAGGCCCTGCGCCACCGTGCACAGGCATTTGTCGCCGACCGCGTGGCCGTAGGTGTCGTTGATCATCTTGAAGTGATCCACATCAAAAAACAGGATCACACCGGCACCGCGGTACCGCTTGAGGTGGTCCTCAAAGCTCCACCGGTTGCCCAGCTCGGTCAGGCCGTCCACCTGCTGCAAGATGTCGCCGTAGAATTTGTACAGCATAATGGCCGAGATGGCCACCACCAGCCAGATGATCTCCACATTGTTATCGTACAGGGTCACCGCGATGCCGCTGGCCAGAAAGACCGTGAGCAGCAGCACCATAACGCTGCCGCTCTGCTGGTAGCGCCGGAAGGTCTGCAGCCCCTGCACCAGATAATATACGGTGCTGAAGCAATAGAACGCAATGTACACAATGTACAGCGGGCCGTGGTGGTAGATGTTCTGCGCATCCACATACCAGATCTGCCCTGTGAACAGGCTCACGGTCTCCAGCATCACATGGAATGCCAGCAGGCATCGGATGCCCTTTTCCCACAAAACGCGGCTGCTGAGGCTTTTGCCGCACAAAAGGCCCAGATACGGCGCACTGCACAGCTCGACATATTTTACCAGCTTATGCAGCCCGATAGATTCTGCCGGGGTGCCGTCCAGCGCATTGCCCAGCCACTCGCACAGTGCCGCCGTGCTGATGACCAGAAACAGGACCCGGGTGATATTCTTGCGCTGCTGATCCAGCGTTGTATTGAAGCTGACCGCCGCCAGCATGATCATCATGGCCAACACCACAAAGATGGTATTGGCTGTATAATAAGGATTCATAGCAGTTCCTTCATTTCATGATTAAGCTCCTCGACCATTCACCTCTCTGTGTATTATACCTGTTTTTTATTCCCATTTCAAGAAAATACTGGCTTATTTTTACATTTTATCCGCATCTCCGTGGGGGCATCCGTGCCTTATTCTGTCTTTGTTCGCCGCAGCAGCAGGAACAGGGTCAGCAGGGCCGTCAGCAGCTCCGACACCGGGAACGCCGCCCATACGCCGTTCATGCTGAACAGGCGGCTCAGCACCAGCGAGCAGACCACGATGGCCGCCATGCCGCGGCAGATGGAGGTGATGGACGCCTCTGCCGGGCGGTCGGTAGCGCTCAGGTAGCCCGCCGCCACGATGTTGAACCCGGCAAAGAAGTAGCCGACAAAGTACAGCCGCATCCCCATGTGGGCAAACTGGGCCATCCGGACGGAGTTCTCGCTGTTGAATATGCCCACCAGCGCATCGGTGGCACCAAAGACCACGCTGTACAGCACAGCGGCCAACACCAGCGCTGTGCCGCTGCCGAGGAGCAGCAGCTTTCTGGTCCCGGCCCGGTCGCCTTTGCCGTAGCACTCGCTCACCAGCGGCTGTGCACCCTGTGCTACGCCATTGAAGATGGCCGTTGCCACCAGCGCAAAGTTCGCCACCACGCCATAGGCCGCCACGGCCACATTGCCCGCCAGCCCCAGCAGCAGAAGGTTGAACACGGTGGTGGTAACGCCGGAGCTCATCTCGCCCACAAAGCCGGAAATGCCCAGCTGGCAGCTCTGCCCCAGCAGCTTCACCGAGGGCATCCGGCGCACGAACTCCACGCCGTTCTCCTTTTTAAAGAAGTGCCGGCTGCAGATAGAAATGCTGATGATGGGAGACACGGCGGTGGCCAGCGCCGCACCGGCCAGCCCCAGACCCATGGGGAACATAAAGATGTAGTCGAACATCACGTTGAACAGGCTGCTGCTCAGGGTAGCCACCATGGCAAGGGAGGGGTCGCCGTCGTTGCGCACAAAGGCCGACACGATGTAGTTGCACATGAAAAACGGCGTGAACATAAGGAAAATGCGGGCATACGGAATGCCCAGCGCCACGATCTCCGCGTCGCCGCCCATCAGCCGCAGCAGGCTGCCCGGCGCAAAAATGCCCGCCAGCAAAAACGGCACGCTGAGCGCGCAGGCGCAGAAGATGGCGTTGGAAAAATACCGCTGACAGCGTTCATCGCCCTGTGCCCTGAGGATGGCGTAGCGGGTAGCTGCGCCAATCCCGACCATGGCACCAATGGCAAAGATGAAGTTGTAGATGGGCAGGCAGAGGTTGAGCAGGGTGACGCCGTCGGTGCCCGCCGCCTGCGAGATAAAATAGGTATCGGCCAGAATGTAGCACGAGGTGCCCAGCAGACCGAAAATGTTCTGCGATACATATTTGAAGAATTGCTTTGTCAGGTTCATCCAAGTTCCCTTTCATGGCATTTTTTACGCATACCGGCATATTTTAGCACACCCCAAAATGCAAGTCAACACAAAAACGCCCTGCACCGTGCAAAAAAGCATTGACAGCCCGGGCTCTGGCCCTTACACTGGGAGCGGTCACAAAGCCATCCCCCGCGCCGGGGGAAGCCTTTTATTACCAGCATCTTAATTTGGGAGGTTCTCTATGTCCGGCAGCACACTGTTTTCCATTGGCGAAGCACTCATTGATATGATCCCGTCCAGAGCAGGCTGCTCTTTTGACGAGGTGCCCTCGTTCAGCCCGCGCACTGGCGGCGCACCGGCCAATGTGTGCGCAGCCTTCGCCCGGCTGGGCGGCAAAAGCGCCTTTTTGAGCCAGCTGGGCGATGACCCTTTCGGCCATAAGATCGCCCGGGAGCTGGCAGACTGCGGCATCGACCTCTCCCATCTGGCCTTTACCGACAAGGCCAGCACAGCCCTTGCCTTCGTCAGTCTGGAAGCGGACGGCAGCCGCACCTTCAGTTTCTACCGCAAGCCCTCTGCCGATCTGCTCTATTCTCCGGAGCAGATCGACCCGGCATGGTTTGCCGATGCCTTTGCCCTGCACTTCTGCAGTGTCTCGCTGGTAGACAGCCCCATGCGCTACGCCCACCTTGCGGCCATCTCCGCCGCCCGGGAGGCCGGCAGCATCGTCAGCTTTGACCCGAACCTGCGCTTTCCCCTCTGGCCGGACCGCGACATGCTGCGCGGGACGGTGCTGCAGTTCCTGCCGCTTTCCAACATCCTCAAAATTTCGGATGAAGAGCTGGAATTTCTCACCGGCACTGCGGACATCGAAGCCGCCCTGCCGCAGCTGTTCGTGGGTGATGTGCAGCTGGTGGTCTACACCTGCGGCAGCAGCGGTGCCCACGCCTACACCCGCACCGCCCATGGCTTTGCCCCCTGCCGGAAAGTCCGGGCTGTGGACACCACCGGTGCGGGCGACGGCTTCATCGGCTCCTTTCTGTGGCAGCTGGAACGTGACGGCGTAACGCGGAACAAGCTGGAAAAGCTGAGCCGTGCCCGTCTTTGCGAATATCTTGCCTTTTCCAACCAGTTCTGCGGCATCAGCGTGCAGCAGCACGGTGCCATCGACAGCTACCCCACCCTTGACCAGATGCAGTAAAGGATGCAAAAAGCCCTGCGTCCAGCACCGCAGGGCTTCTTTTCTATTTACAATTTGTAGTATTTCGTTGCTATATTCCGGTTTCATCCTGTTTCCGACATCTTTTCTGCCGGTTTAAGATTTGTTTATCCTTTGTACAAGCCTTGTTCTTATTCTCTGCCCGGTTCCATGTTACCATAAGGGCAAGAACAACAAGCAGGGAGGCTTTATCCATGTCCTTTGAATTTACCCTTCTGGATGCCTTGCAGGCTCTGCGCTGTCCGGTGCTGGATGCACTGGCGGTGTTTTTCGATCAGGCCGGTGCCCACGGCGAGATCTGGATCGCCTTCACGGCGGTGCTGCTGGCGTTCCGGCGCACCCGCCGGGCCGGGCTGGCCATGGCGCTGGCGCTGGGCCTTTACATGCTGGCAGGCCACTGCGCCTTAAAGCCGCTGTTCGCACGCCCGCGCCCCTGCGACCTCCGTCCGGAGATGCTCACGCTGGTGGCCCGGCCCCATGGCTGGTCCTTCCCTTCCGGACACACATCCTCCGCCTTTGCCGCTGCCTTTGCGCTCTGGCTGCAGAACCGCAAGCTCGGCGTCCCGGCTCTTGTGCTGGCCGGGTTCATCGGCTTCACGCGGATGTACCTGTATGTACATTTTCCCACCGACATTCTGGGCGGCGTGGCACTGGGCCTTGCAGTGGGGGCCTGCGGCTCTCTGCTGGCAGATAAAATCAGTAACAACTGGGCGAAACGCAGTGAAGTAAAACGAACTGTATAAACCAATTTCGTCTTGCACTCGTTCTTGCTTTGCTTTTTGCATTCAGATGAAGTATCTCGCTTCGACCCTATCCGTGAAAAAGAGCCTCGGAAAAATCCGCAGATTTTTCCGAGGCTCAACGAATGATAATAGAATTTCCGCTAAAACAGCCAAAGCGCACGCGGCGGCTATTCCCAATCGTTCTGTTGCATTCAGGTAAAAACAAAAGCAGCCAGCACCGTGGAAAGGAGGATAAAGCGGTGCTGGCTGCGGTATGAGAACTCCCGAACTTTGCGGTGGATCAGGAGGGATTTGGTAGTCTGTCCGCCGCCCGGGCTATTGCCTGGCATGGGACGGGGGACAGTGTTTTAATAAGGATCTGCTGGGTCGTGCCCAAAGCACCGGCCCCCGCAGAGGAAAGCCCTTGTCGGCTTTTGGGAGGTGTCTTTGCATCTCCCTGACTGCACCCTTATACTACCAGACAATCGTGGCATTTCTTTGTGGAGTTTTTGAACAATTTGCAAATAGATTTTCAGGTGTTTTCAAAGGGGCCCCAGCGCGTAAGCGTTGGGGCGGGACTGGAGTCCCGGGCTGTTCGCGGAGAAAGCTCCCTGCTGGCCTGCCCACATAGCGCTTACTGCGCCCCGAAAAATTCCTTGGCGATGTCGGCGCTGCGTTTGGCATCCTTGGCGTACCAGTCCGCGCCGATCTTCTCGGCATATTCCGGGGTCAGCACGGCACCGCCCACCATGATCTTGCAGTCCAAGCCCGCTTCGTGCAGGGCGGCGATGGTCTCCTCCATGCTCTTGAGGGTAGTGGTCATCAGGGCAGAAAGGCCCACCAGGTGCACATTCTTTTCCCGCACGGTGTTCACCACCGTCTCCACCGGAACATCACGGCCCAAATCGATCACCTCAAAGCCGTAGTTTTCCAGAATGACCTTGACGATGTTCTTGCCGATGTCGTGCACGTCGCCCTTGACGGTGGCCAGCACGATGCGGCCCTTGCTGGCGCTGCCCTCGCCCTTCTGGGCAATGACATTCTTGATTTCTTCAAAGGCGCTCTGGGCCGCACTTGCGGCCTGCAGCAGCTGCGGCAGGAACAGCGTGCCCTTCTCGTACTTTGCGCCCACGATGTCCAGCGCCGGGATCAGTGCTTCGTCCACCACTTCCAGCGGCTGCTTTTCGGCCAGCAGTGCCTTGGTCTGGGCGGCAGCATCACCCTTCAGGCCCTTTTCCACCGCCTTCATCAGCAGGGCATAAGGGCCGGTAAGCTCTGCGCTCTCACCGGATGCCGAAGCCGCAGGCACCGCCTGCGCGGCCTGCCGGATGGCTGCGGATGCAGGCACACGGTCGGCATACCGCTCAATGTACTTGGTGCTCTGCGGGTCGCGGTTGGTCAGCACGTTGTAAGCATACACCGCCGCCATCATCTCCTCGCTGGAAGGGTTCATGATGGCAAGGTCCAGCCCGGCGTACATGGCCATGGTGAGGAAGGTGGTGTTCAGATAGGGGCGGCAGGGCAGGCCGAAGCTGATGTTGGACACACCCAGAATGGTGCGCACCCCCAGCTCCTTTTTGCAGGCTTCCAGCGCCTGCACGGTGGCCAGAACGTCCTTCTGCTGGGCGCTGGCGGTCAGGGTCAGACAGTCGATGTAGATGTCCTCCCGCGGGATGCCGGCGGCAAGAGCCGCCTCCGTGATGCGGCGGGCAATGGCCACACGGTCCTCGGCGGCAGGCAGGATGCCCCGCTCATCGATGGCAAGGCCCACGATGGCCGCACCGTACTTTTTGCACAGGGGCAGAATGGCGTCCAGCTTTTCCTGCTCGCCGTTGGTGGAGTTGACGATGGGCTTGCCGTTGTACACGCGCAGACCGTTTTCCAGCGCCTCTACATTGGAGGAGTCCAGCTGCAGCGGCAGGCTGGTGACGCTCTGCAGGGCCTTAACCACCTTGGGCATCAGGGCAGGCTCGTCCACGCCGGGTGCACCCACATTCACGTCCAGCACCTGAGCCCCGGCCTCCACCTGACTGACCGCCTGTTCCAGAACGTAGTTCATATTCTCTTCCCGCAGTGCCTGCTGGAAGCGCTTTTTGCCCGTGGGGTTGATGCGCTCACCCACCACCGTGATACCGTCCACATTGACAAAGTCCACCGGCGTGCAGAGCACCGAGGGCATTTTGTGGGCCGGACGGCCGGGTACGCAGCCTGCAAAAACGCTGTTCAGCAGCTTGATGAACTCCGGCGTGGTGCCGCAGCAGCCGCCCGCCGCGAACAGATGCAGCTCCCGGTAGGGCTTCATTTCCATGGCGAAGAGCTGCGGGGTGATATCGTAGCCGCTGCCGTCGGCCCGGGGCAGGCCCGCATTGGGCTTGACGAACACCGGGAAATCGCCGGGCACAGCCTCCGCCAGACGCTTTGCCATGGGGAAGATCTTGGGACCCAGTGAGCAGTTGATACCCACCGCGTTGGCCCCCAGACCGCGGGCGGTCACGCCGAAGCTTTCCACCGTGCAGCCGGTAAAGGTGCGCCCGCCGGCTTCAAAGCTCATGCTGGCCAGAATGGGCAGGGTGCTGTTTTCCTTTGCGGCCAGCAGAGCGGCTTTCAGCTCGTAAAGGTCGGTAAAGGTCTCGAAGAAAATAAGGTCGGCCCCGGCGGCAGCACCTGCCCGGACGATGCGGGCGTACTCGCTCACCGCATCCTCAAAGGCCAGCGTCCCGCTGGGTTCCAGCAGTTCGCCCAGCGGGCCCACGTCCAGCGCGGTCAGGGCACCGTAGGGCGCACAGGCGCGCTTGCAGTTGGCGATGCCCGCCGCAATGATCTCTTCCAGACTGTAGGCGCTGCCCGCCAGCTTGTGGGCCGATGCGCCAAAGGTGTTGGCGTTGACAATGCGGCTGCCCGCAGCGGCATATTTTGCATGGATGCTCTCGATCAGCTCCGGGTTGGTGATGTTCAGTTCCTCCGGCTTTGCACCCAGCTTCAGGCCCGAAGCCTGCAGCATGGTGCCCATGCCGCCGTCCAGCAGGACGGTATTGCTCTGTTTGAAAAGTTCACTCGCTTGCACAGGTCTTTCCCCTCTTTCTGTATTCGCAACGGGTGCGCAGCACGCAGTGGCCGCACCCGGCCAGTTTTCCCTTTACCGGGTGGCCGCTGACCCCCAGAATGGCCGTCACGCTCTTGCGCGGAGTCATCAGATTGGTGTCGGTGACGCACAGGCCTGCACGGCGCACCGTGTCCAGCGCGTTTGCCACCAGCGGCTGCACCGCGATATCCCAGTCACCGTAGCCGGGCGAAAACCGCCCGGTGAGATACTTTCCCTCTTTTGCGGCCCACTGGCGCAGCTCCGCTTCTGCCGCGTCTGCGGCCTGCTCAGCCAGCGCGCTGCCCAGCGCGTCGGACGCTACGCCCGCCGCAATATCGCCCACACCGGCACGACGGATCTGTGCATCCACGCCGGGCCCCAGCGTCACAGCCAGCAGCACCGCCTGCGGACATCCTTCCAGATGGCGCATCACGTCCCCGCCCCGCAGGATGCCGGCTTCGGCAAGGGCAGCCGTGTCCGCTTCCAGCCAGACCGCCCGGGGCGTTGCCGCCGCCAGCAGCGGCAGGGCACATGTTTCCAGCAGCGCCATGGTTTTTTCGTCCGGCTCACCGCGGGCACCAAAATATCGTGCGGCCTGTGCCGTATCAATGGCTGCCGGTTTTGCCAGCGGCAGCGGCCTTGGAGCACCGATCATCCACCTCACCTCCCTGCTTTTTTAAAATAAAGTGGTTTTAAGTATACCGCACCTGTGGGATTTTCGCAATCCCGCACAGAGAAAGAAAGCGATTTAGACCGGCCTCCGCTGCGTTCTGACTCTCTTCAAAAAGGCAAACACGCATCCGGCAGCTTTCTGCTTTCCGGTTTTGTTCTTTTTTTATTTACAAACAGTACCTTGACACCGAAATATCCTTTTTGTAATCTGGAAGAGTATTCTGAATGTAAGTGAATGCCGTCCCGAATCAATACGGTTTTTCGGGCAGGACGGCAGTAGGAAAGGAGCAACACACCTATGGATCATCTGCAGAACGTGATGGGATATTTCGACCAGCAGCAGCCGCTGTGTGCCGAGCATGACCGCATCGCCAAAGATCTCTACCGGGAATTTGGCGTCAAGGCGGGCCTGCGCGACGAAAACGGCAAGGGCGTGCTGGCGGGCCTGACGAATATTTCCGATATCCGCGCCTTTCAGTATGTGAACGGCGTAAAAAAGCCGGCGGACGGCCAGCTGCTTTACCGCGGCTATGATGTCAAGGACCTGATCCGGGATCGTCCGGCAGCCGGTTTGCCTTTGAAGAGGCGGCCTACCTGCTGCTGTTCGGCGAACTGCCCACGCAGGAAAAGCTGGAGGAGTTCTGCCGGGTGCTGGGCGAGTGCCGCACCATGCCCACAAACTTTACCCGGGATGTCATCATGAAGGCACCCAGCCATGATATCATGAACTCCATGGCCCGCAGCGTGCTCACGCTGGCCTCCTACGACCCCATGGCCAACGATCTGGATATCTCCAATGTGCTGCGCCAGAGCATCCAGCTGACGGGCATTTTCCCCATGCTGGCCGTGTACGGCTACCACGCCTACAACCACTACGAAAAGGACGGAAGCATGTACATCCACCGTCCGGACCCGACCCTTTCCACCGCAGAGAACTTCCTGCGGATGCTGCGCCCGGATATGAAGTACACCGAGCTGGAAGCGCGGGTGCTGGATGTGGCCCTGCTGCTGCATGCAGAGCATGGCGGCGGCAACAACTCCACCTTTACCACCCGTGTGGTCACATCCTCCGGCACCGATACCTACTCTGCCATGGCGGCAGCGCTGTGCTCCCTCAAGGGCCCGCGCCACGGCGGCGCCAACCTGATGGTGATGCAGATGATGCAGAACATCCGCGAAAATCTGCATGACACCGAGGACGACGAGGAGCTGGAAGCCTACCTGAAAAAACTGCTGCACGGCGAGGCCTTTGACCGCAAGGGCCTAATCTACGGCATGGGCCACGCAGTCTACTCCCTCAGCGACCCCCGCGAGGTGGTGTTCAAGGGCTATGTGGAGCAGCTGGCCCACGAAAAAGGCCGGGACAAAGACCTTGCCCTCTACAACAAGATCGAAACGATGGCCCCGCAGCTGATCGCAGAAGAGCGCAGGATCTTCAAGGGCGTCAGCCCCAACGTGGACTTCTACAGCGGCTTTGTCTACGATATGCTGGGCATTCCCATGGAGCTGTACACCCCGCTGTTTGCCGTGGCACGCGTGACGGGCTGGAGCGCCCACCGCATTGAGGAGCTGCTCAGTGCCAACAAGATCATCCGCCCGGCCTACAAGAGCCTTGGCGGCGACCACGAATATATCCGCCGCAATGAACGGTAAGATGCTGCTTTTGCAAGCAGGATCGAGGACAAAAAACCGCTTCTGAAGGAGGAAACGATATGGAACTGAAACATCACCCGGAAGAATGGTTCTTTCTGCACAATTTTGATGCAGACAGGGTGTTCAATACCATCCAGCGGGCCGACTATCTGATTTTGTACTATATCAAGATGGAGGCCGACCAGCACCCGGAGCAAACGATCTATCTGGCAGATCTGGCTGCAGTGATGGGGCTGAAGATCACCGAGCTGTCCAAGGCGGTGGAAAAACTGCAGGACAAGGGCCTTGTGGCGTGGAAGACCGACCGCGAGGCGGGCCGCACCTACGTGGAGCTGTCCAGCAAGGCGGTGGAGCTGATGGCCGAAGAACGCGATTTTATGAAGCGCTGCTATGCCCGCCTGCGCACGGAGCTGGGCGACGATGAGCTGCGCCGCGCCGTGGACATCATGCAGAAGGTGACGGCTGTATTGCAGGAGGAGCGGGAGAAGAACAGCTGAACCTGTTTTGCTCTGCAATACAAAAAGCCCGCTTGACAGGCGGGCAGAAAATCACTATACTGAAAATAGAAAACGGAAAAGGTGCTGTGCCTGACAGCCAGCTCCTTACCGCGTATCACTCACAAAAAGCGAGTAACCGTATCCGGTTGGGGAACTAGAAGGCGGTCATTCGCTTTTTTTGTTGTCATCGTTCTGCCTGTCGTGAGACACTTTCCACGCGATGTCAAATGTAGTGTTGACCACACTGATGATCAGGGAACCAACTGCGACCAGAAGGGTCAGCAGTAAGAGCAATTCCGACAATGTCATGGGACATTCCTCCTCTCTCGCATTGCACGAGTGGGAGGTTCAACTTCAAAAAGCCAGCCTCCCGGCAATCCGTTCATTCCATGGGAACATGAAACGAGCTGATACCGGCAAGGGAGCCGCCTGCGTTCAGAACACAGCACCTATCCGCCGCTTTTCAGCGGCATTCTCAGTTTAACATACTTTTCGGCAGCAAACAAGGCCCCGCCCCTGTTCTCCACAGGAGCGGGGCCTTGCTGTTGAAAGTTTTACTTTCTGGCGATCATTTCGGTGTAGGCCAGCACCAGCGGGCCCACGCCCTTGGCGTCGTTGCAGACCACCGGCTCGCTGAAATAGTAAGCCAGAGAGCCGTCGCGGTGATCCTTGCCGCCAAGACCCGCCACCAGACAGATGCCGTCCAGCTGCAGGCTGCCGTCCGGGTTCTTGGAGAGGTACTTGTCACAGGTGCCGTAGAAGGCCTTTTCGGCCCATGCAGCCATGCGTTTGGGCAGGTAGCCCAGACGCACGCCCTTGAGCACGGCGTAAGCGAACAGGGCGGTGCCGCTGGTCTCGAGGTAGTTGCCCTCCACGCCGGGGTGGTCCATCACCTGCCAGAACATGCCGGTCTTTTCGTCCTGGAACTTGTGCACATCCTCAATGGTCTGCTTGAGCATTGCCATGATGCCGCGGTACTCGTTGTACAGCTGCTCGTCCATCCGCTCCAGCACATCTACCATTGCCACCATGAACCAGCCCATGGCACGCAGCCAGAAGTTGGGGCTGCAGCCGGTGACGGGGTCGGCCCAGTACATCTGACGGCTCTCATCGTAGCCGTGGTAGTACAGACCGGTCTTTTCGTCCCGCATGTGCTTTTTGATGTTCATGAACTGCTTGTAGCTGTCGATGCAGCCCTGCATCTTGTTGAAGCGGGTCTCGTATTCCATGTAGAAGGGCTGGGCCATGTAGGTGCCGTCCAGCCACACCTGCCACGGATAGATGTCCTTGTGCCAGAAGTTGCCCTCTTTGGTGCGGGGCTGGGTGGCCAGCTGGCTGCGGATGGTGTCAATGGCCCTGCGGTACTTCTCGTCACCAAAGATATCGTACAGGGTGAACAGGTTCTTGCCCTGATTCACGTTGTCCAGATTGTACTCCCTGGGGTCGTAGGTCTTGATGGAGCCATCCTCCTGCACGAACCAGTCGATGAAGTTCTTGGAAAAGCTCAGGTACTTCTCATCGCCGGTGGTCTTGTACAGGCTCAGGCAGGCGGTGATCATGCAGCCGTCGATGTAGTTCCACTTGTTGGGCTTTCCGCTGCGCACCTTTTCGATGTTCCACATGGGTGCTTCAGCGCTGGAATTGGCGATCAGATAGTCCACGTAGTCGCCCAGCATGGACAGGATCTCTTCATGGGTCATGGTTTCAGTCCTCCTCAAAATGGCCGACGTTGGCAAAATGCAGGCGTTCGCCCTCGTAGCCCTCGATCTTGACGTTGTGCAGGTCGATCTCCTTGACGTTTTCGGCATAGATGGCCAGCTTCTTCACCAGCGGGCGGTTATCTGCCATGGCGGCCTGACCTTCCTTGGCGTTGGGGTCAAAGGTGATGGTGACATTCTTCATGGTAACGCGCTCAATGGGCTGCTCCGGCAGGCCGTCGAAGTAGCAGCCGGCGAACTGGGCGTCGGTGGCCACGATGTCCTCCATGGTCAGGCTGCCCAGCTTGGGGGTGTACTCGTCCACGGGCATGGCGTCGCGGCACTGCACATAGGGGCCGTGGCCGTCCGGGTCGCAGAAATAGAACATGTTGATAACGAAGGGAGCCTTGACGCCGCGCATTTCCACATTGCGGAACACCAGCCCATCAATGACGGCGGTGTTGCCGCGGCCGCGGCGGGTCTTGACCCGCAGGCCGCGGTCAGTGTGGTCCATCAGGCACTGGGTGACCACCATATCCTTGACGCCGCCGCTCATTTCGCTGCCGATGACGATGCCGCCGTGGCCCTTGTCCAGCAGGCAGTTGCGGATAACGGTGTGCTCGCAGCTCTTTTTCAGCTTCATGCCAAGGAACACCTTGCTGGCCTTCATGGCGATGCAGTCGTCGCCCACATGGATGTTCACGCCGATGATGCGGATGTACTCGCAGCTTTCGGGGTCGATGCCGTCGGTGTTGGGGGCGTTGTAGGGGTTGTTGATGTTGAAGTTCAGCAGGTCAAGGTGCTTGACGAAGATGGGGTGGATGGTCCAGGAGTAGCTGTTCTGCACCGTGATGCCGTGCAGACAGATGTTCTCGCTGTCCACCATGGCCACGGCACGGGGACGCCATGCGATGCGCTTGATCTTGGGCGTCACCCACCAGTCGCCGTTCTCCGCGTCGCAGTCCAGCGTGCCCTCGCCGGTCACAACGACATCATGCACCTGCGTGATGTTCAAAAGGCCGGCAAAGCTGCTCAGAGGGTTGCCCTCCCAGCCGGTCAGGTAGTATTCGTCCACCTCGTTCTCGCTGGGGATGACACCGGGCAGGATGGGATAGTGGGTGCGGTCGTTGTCGCCCAGCAGCACAGCGCCCTTTTCAAGGTACAGGGTGGTGCAGCTCTTCATGAACAGGCTGCAGGTGCGGTAACGGCCCGCCGGCACATACACCGTGCCGCCCTTGGGGCAGGTGGACAGGGCAGCCTGCAGCTTGAGGGTGTTGTCCGTGGTGCCGTCGGCCACCAGACCGTAGCGGGATGCATCCACAAAGAAGGTCTCGGCCTCGGTGGTAAAGGTGCAGGTCAGGCTCTCGCCCTCAGCCTGCACGCCCACCGTGTATTCCGTGCCGGGCAGCAGGGAGAACAGGGAGAACACGTTGGTATTGCAGGCTTCGTAGACGGTCCTGCCGTTCAGGGTAACGATGAACGGATGGGCCGGACGGTAGCACAGGTCGTTTTCCAGCTCGAAAACAGCGCTGCGCGTCATGGAACGGATAAGCGACAGATTCATGAGAGAACCTCCTGATGGTTTTGTCTTGCCCAAATGCCTTGGGCATGGTATGATGAAAAAGAACCCTCTCAGTCAAACCCTTTGGGTTTGCCAGCTCCCCCGAAAGGGGGGAGCTTTTATGGAGCGGAACGGTCAAATGCATAAAACCTCGCCCTTTGGGAGAGGTGGCATCGCGCAGCGATGACGGAGAGGGTTTTCCCTCGGAAGATGATGAGAAGTGTATTATGAGATCAGAACGTGAAAAGATCACCGGCAAGGTGGCCGCTGCCACCCTGCGCCTGAATGCGAACCGCCACGAGCTGCTGCCCGACGAGGACACCTGTTATCTGCTGCTGGTGTCCGAAGGCAGCGTGATGCTGGAATCGGGCGGCCAGAGCGTACTGGTAAACCCCGGCAGCGCTGTGCTGCTGGGCCCGGGCGGCTGCAGCTTTCTGCAGACCGGCAGCGCCGTGCCCCAGATCGTGGGGTGCCATTTTCCGCTGGGGATGCTGCATGACCTGAAAACCACGGCAGGGCGGGATTTCGGCCGCCTGTTTGCGCCCGGGGAGCGCACCGTGCTGTATGCACCGGTGCAGTGGACCAGCCGGATACGCACCCTGCTGGAAATGATGAGCAGTGCAATGGACGAACAGGATTATCCCGGCCCGCTGTATCTGCTGCTGATCCTGCACTACGTGGAGCAGGAGTGCTTTGCGGAGAGCAGTGCCGTGGCACGCCCCCGCAACGAGACGGTGGAGCAGATCTGCGCCTACCTTGCGGCCAACTACCGGCAGAAGTTTTCCCTCACCGAGGTAGCAGCGCAGTTTTATCTTTCGCCCTACTACCTGAGCCGGTTGTTCCGGCGGGTGACAGGCCAGTCCATCGTGGATTACATCAACAACCGCCGCATCGAAGCGGCCCAGAAGCTGCTGGAGACCACAGAGCTGTCCATCAGCGCGGTGGCAGAGCAGACCGGCTTTGCCAGTGCCGCCCATTTCCGCCGGGTGTTCCGCGAGGTGATGGGCACCGGCCCGCTGCAGTACCGCAAAGGACATAAGAAATGATCATTCCGCTGCGGCGAATACATCATTAAAAACACCCCCTGTGCCATCTACGGGAACGGCACAGGGGGTGTTTGTATCAGAGATCTTATGCTTGTGCGCGGGGCTTAGCCCTTGACGGCACCGGCAGAGATACCTTCAACGAACTGGTCCTGTGCGCAGAAGAAAACGATCAGCTGCGGCAGGATGGAGATCAGCGACAGAGCAAGGATCTTGTTCCAGGCGAAACCGGTATCACCGTCCATGGACAGCTTGACGAACAGGGACATGGGATACTTGCCGGGGGTGCTGACGTAAAGCAGCGGGCCCATGAAGTCGTTGCAGCTCCACATGAACTGGAACAGTGCGCAGGACACCAGAGCGGGGCCCAGCATGGGCACGATGACCTTGTACAGGGTCTGGAAGGAGGAGCAGCCATCGATGGCGGCAGCTTCGTCCAGATCACGGGGGACATTGCGCATGAACTGCACCAGCTGGTAGACGAAGTAGGTCTCGGTCGCAAATGCGCAGTGCACCCAGATGGCCAGATAGAAGGGGCTGTCCAGCCAGCCGAACTTGTTGTACAGCAGGTACTGCGGCACGTTCAGAACGACCTGCGGCAGGAACAGAGTGGCCAGCATGATGTTGAACATCAGCTTACGGCCGGGGAAATCGAAGCGGCCAAAGCCGTAGGCAGCCACACAGGCGGAGACCACCGTGCAGATCACCTTGGGGATGACGTAGCTGTAGGTGTTCAGCATGGCCTGCAGGATGTTGATGGAACCGCCAAAGTTGTTCAGAGCGCCGCGGTAGCCATCCAGAGTGGGGTGCTTGATCCACAGGCTGATGCCTGCAAAGATCTCGCTGTTGTCCTTAAAGGTAGCGCTGATCATCCACAGCAGAGGATAGATCATGATGACGCCGACCAGGATCAGGACGAAATACTTGAAGAAGGTCGCGATTTTGTTCGATGCTTTCATTCCCATACTGGTCACCTTACCTTTCGTCAGAGTAGTAGACCCACTTCTTCTGGCTGGTGAATGCAATGATCGTCAGGATGCAGACGATGATGAACATGATCCATGCCAGAGCGGATGCCATACCCATGTCATAAGACTTGAATGCGTAGTTGTAAACCAGCAGAGAGATCAGCGTGGTGGAACCACGGGGGCCGCCGTTGGTGATGATGTACGGGCCATTGAACTCCTGGAAAGCCTGGCAGATCTGAGTGACCAGGTTGTAGAAGATGATGGGAGTGATCATCGGAACGGTGATGGAGAAGAACTGACGCCACTTGCCGGCACCATCAATGGTGGCAGCCTCGTACAGGTCGGCAGGCACGCCCTTCAGAGCAGCCAGGAACAGCACCATGGCAGAACCGAACTGCCAGATGCGCAAAAAGCAGATGATCCACAGCGCGTAGCTGGGGTCAGACAGCCACTCGGGGCCCTGCACCAGACCAAAGGTGACGGCGCGCAGAACGGTGTTGAGCAGGCCGTCCACACTGAATACAGCCTTCCACAGAACGGCGATAGCAACAGAGCCGCCCAGAATGGAGGGGATGTAGTACACAGTACGGAACAGGTTGACGCATGCGATCTTGAAGTTCAGGATGTATGCGATGAACAGCGCAAAGACCAGCTTCAGCGGCACGGTGATGAAAGCGTACTTGAAGGTGATGATCAGCGCCTTGGTGATCTTGGTGGTGGTAAAGGCCGTGATGTAGTTGGCCAGACCAACGAACTTGGTGCCGCTCTCGAAGAAGTTCATATCGGTGAAGCTGTAGTACAGCGACTGACCGAAGGGAACTGCCTTAAAGACGACGAAGCCGATGATCCAGGGGATCAGATAAAACAGGCCCTGATATTTGTCCAGCCACTTCTGGAACGGGGTGCGCCCGACGGCGGGAGCATTGCTTTCTTTCATCTGGGAAATCCTCCTTTTTAAGGAATTTCGGAGCATGAGACGGACGAAGGGGTAACAGACTGGATACAACTTTGTCAAGATTTTGTAATATATCTCTGACAAAAAAGGGGCATCTGCCGGTCGGGCGGCAGGTGCCCCTCAGGTTCAGTCAAAGGGTGCCCTTTTCTGTGCGTGACCGCACACGGCGGCACTCAAAAATGGTACTTAGCCGATGGTGTAGCCAACAGACTCCATGCCGTCCAGCAGGGTGTCGACAACGTCTGCGCCGGCAACGCCGTCGTAGTCAACGGTATCGAACACTTCCTGATAGATGCCGGTGCCGGAAGCCTTCAGGTCGTTGTTCTCGAACAGGGGATCCAGCTTGTTGGTGGTGAAGGCCATGACCTTGGCATTTGCCTCAGCGACCAGATCCTTGACAGCGCCGGCAGCCTGAGCAGCAGCCAGACCAGCCTTGGAAGCGGGGATGCCGCACTCGGAACCCATGATGGAAGCGCCCTTCTCCTCGTTCAGCAGGAAGTTGATCAGGGTAGCAGCCTCAGCAACACACTTGCTGGTCTTGGTGATGGCCAGACCCATGGAGACCTTGGAGAAGCCGCCGTTGTTGTCGCCGAACTTGATCTCTTCGCCAACGGTGAAGCCGTCCTTGTTGGCGTCATCCAGAGCGGAGGAGTACTTGGAAGCAGCGGAATCCCACTCGAAGATGCCTGCGATCTTACCGGTGATCCACTCGTTGGACTGGTGGGTAGCGGTATCGGAGTTTGCAGAGTAGTAGGTCTTCAGGTTCATCATGACGTGGCCGTCCACCAGGCTCTTGATGAAGTCGATGCCCTCAGCGATCTCGTCCTCGGTGTAGTTCAGGGTAGAGGTGACGGGATCAGCCCAGTCCTTGCCGTACTTGGACTCGAGGTAGAAGACCATCAGGATCATACGGTCGTATGCGCCCAGGTGCATGGGGTAGTAATCATCGCCCAGCTTCTCCTTGAATGCCTTGCCGGCAGCCATCAGATCATCCAGAGACTTGGGAACTTCGGTGATGCCAGCTTTGTTGAAGGTGGTCATGTTCCAGAAGAAGATACGGCCGGTCATGGAAACGGGCACGCACTGCTGGCTGTTTGCAACGTAGCAGGCGTCCATGGCAGCGGCATCCCACTGGGTCAGATCCAGGAACTTGGAAACAGTGTTCAGGTCCACGAACTTGCTGCCGTCGGCAGAGTAGTTGTACAGCCAGTTCCAGTTCACCTGGCACACATCCTGTGCGTTGCCAGCGATGAAGGCAGCTGCCATCTTCTCTTCCCAGCCGGACCATGCGGCGAAGGTGGGCTCGATGGTGATGTTGGTGTGCTCAGCCTGGAACTCCTTGATGGCGTTCTGGTAAGCCTCGTGACGGCTGTCGCCGCCCCACCAGCTGATGGTCATGGAAACAGGGCCGTCAGACAGTGCCAGGCTCTCGTCTGCAGAAGCAGCGGGAGCGGTGGAAGCAGCAGAGCTGGATGCAGCAGAGTTGCCGCCGCAGGCAGCCAGAAGGCCGGCAGCGCCCACAGCGCCGGTGACCTTCATGAAATCACGACGAGAAATTGCCTTGCTCATTTTCGTTCTCCTCCTAAATACAGAAAACATCATCTCGAACGGGGGTTCTGCACATACCCCGTTGTATACAATTATGATAACAAAACAACAGCCAAAAAGAAAGACGCAAATTGCAGATATCTAAACAAAAAACGTACAAATATTGCTCTTGTTTTCGCGCAAGAATTGACGCCTTCGCTGAAATGAATAAACTTGGCTCGAAAAACTGTGCAACATGTATACTTCGCTATTTTGCATAGAAAACTGGGATGCATCATAGGAGGAACGTCGAATTTTGCAATAATTTTGTAAACATTCCGTTTCAGAACGTAGAATCGTTGCATACATTGTGGACGAACAACAGCTTAAAAAGCCCGGATGGGAGCCTTTAAACTGATATATCAATAGCGCAAAAAATGTTCACTCTGATATATCAATTGTTTGCGGCGGGCATCCGGCACTGGTCTGCGGGCATGGAAATCGGTGCTTCTTCGCCCTTTTTGGGGGTAAAAAAGCACCGACAGCGACATATTTTGCGCTGCTGCGTGGACTGCGCCCGTAGGCCGGGGATAAAAAAGAAAGGCCGCCGTGTCGTTGGACACAGCAGCCTTGTATACAAGTTTCAGTCAGCCTGCGAAGCAGCTTTTTCGGCGTAGAACGCGCGCTTTGCCTTGAAATAGCACTGGGGGCACATGCTCACGTACTGCACATCGTTTTCCAGATCGATGGCCACCTGCTCGCCCTCAAAGACGAATCTGCCGTTCACCTTGCGGCAGTTGCAGATGGCCTTGCGGCCGCAGGTGCAGATGGTTTTCATTTCCTCGATGGTGTGGGCCAGCTCCAGCAGCCGGGTGGAGCCGGGGAAGCCCTTGAGGGAGAAATCTGCCCGCAGGCCGTAGCAGATCACCGGGATGTTCAGATCCACCGTGACCATGAACAGCTGCTCGGCCTGCTCCGGGGTGAAGAACTGGCTCTCGTCGCACAGCACGCAGGCAAGGGCAGCGGTGCTGTTGGCCTGACGCACCGCCTCGAACACATCCGTTTCCGGCGGGATCAGCAGATCGGCCTTGCGGCGGACGCCCAGACGGCTGACCAGCTCACCGCCGCCCTTGGTATCCACCTGCGGCTTGAGGATCAGCACCCGCATCCCCTGCTCCTCGTAGTTGTGGGCCACCTGCATCAGGGCGGTACTCTTGCCGCTGTTCATCGCGCCGTAACGGAAATACAGTTTTGCCATTTGAAAAACTCTCCTTACAGAAAGAACCCTCTCAGCCAAAGCCTGACGGCTTTGCCAGCTCCCCCGATGGGGGAGCTTTTCTGCATCTTCCGGGCAGGCTGTCCCTTCGCCGGAGAAGCAGAAACTTTCCCGTCCCCACTCATAAAGCTCCCCTTTTGGGGGAGCTGTCGAGCGTATGCGAGACTGAGAGGGTTCGGCGGCATCTCAGGCTTTGACTGAGAGGGTTCTCTTATTACTTATAATAGGTACGTTCAGTCCTGATTGCGCAAACGGTAGCCCAGACTCATCAGGCTGTCGCCCAGATGGACGTTCTCCACCACCACATCGGGATACGACACCGAAAGGTCATAGTGGGAGAAATTCCAGAAGCCCTCGATGCCCAGATCCACCAGACGGCCGCTGACCTGCTCCGCACCGTCGCGGGGCACACAGAGCACTGCGACCTTGGGGTGATGCTCGGCACAAAAAGACTCCAGCTCGTCGATATGGCGGATCTGGATGCCGCTGATCTCCTTGCCCACCTCGCTCTGTGCCACATCAAAGGCGGCGATCAGGCGGTAGCCGTTGGTATCGGTGGTGATAAAGCGGCTCACTGCCTTGCCCAGACGGCCGCAGCCGATCAGGATGGTGGGCAGGCGGTCGCCGTTGCCGAACAGCAGGCCTTCCAGAATGGAGAGCAGGTTTTCCACCGAGTAGCCGATGCCCTGCCGGCCATTCACATCGCCGATGCAGTTGAAGTCCTGTCGTACCTGCGAAGCGGTGGTGCCCATCTGAGCAGCCAGCTCGCGGGAGGAAATGCTGTTGATGCCGTCTTCCTGCAGAGAGCGCAGATAGCGGTAATATTTGGGAAGACGCTTGATAACGGGAAGCGAAGCCTTTGCAGGGGTGCTCATAGAATACTTTCTCCTTTCGCTCTATCGCAGTACTTGCCGCAGCTGCCTGCTTTACAGATGCGGCGCAGAGAAGCCCCGATCCATTTACGGGTTCATATTGCAGATATTACAGTTTGCAGATATTACAGTCAATTATTTAAAGTATACAGCACGGATGGAGAATGTCAAATCATTCTCAAAAAAATTTTATGAAATGTTACCGTTTTTTTGCTGCGGCGGGTCTGTATAGCCCGGCACAAGCCGGGGAATGCTGACAAAAAACGCAGGAGGAAAGCATATGAACGATGAAACGCAGCAGACCGACGCAGGTCGGCTGGAAAAAGAGGAGATCGAGGATCTGGGCACGGTCACACTGGCCCGCGGCGGGCATGTCATCCACTGCCTGACCGTCATCGGCCAGATCGAAGGCCATTCGGAAGCACCGCAGGGCCAGAAGACCACGAAGTACGAGCATGTCATCCCGCAGCTGGTGGCCGCGCAGGAAGATCCTCGCATCGAAGGTCTGCTGGTGCTGCTGAACACGGTGGGCGGGGATGTGGAAGCGGGCCTTGCGCTGGCGGAGCTGATCGCCAGCGTATCCAAGCCCAGCGCAACGCTGGTGCTGGGCGGCGGACACTCCATCGGCATCCCGCTTGCCGTCAGCGCCCGGCGCAGCTTCATCGTGCCCACAGCCACCATGACCGTGCACCCGGTGCGGCATTCCGGCGTCATTCTGGGGGTGCCGCAGACCATGCGCAGCTTTGAGCAGATGCAGCAGCGCATCACCGGCTTTGTGGCG
This sequence comes from Faecalibacterium sp. 7, assembly GCF_049562865.1. Taxonomy (NCBI): domain Bacteria; kingdom Bacillati; phylum Bacillota; class Clostridia; order Eubacteriales; family Oscillospiraceae; genus Faecalibacterium; species Faecalibacterium sp. 7. Next base: position 437,800 of record NZ_CP186911.1, read on the forward strand.
GCCCACAGCGGCATGACCGAAAAGCGCTACACCGACCTGATGCTCCACACCGGCGAGCTGGTGATGGACATGGGCACCGTGCTGGACGGACGCCGGGCCGTGAAGGAAAAGCTCATCGACGAGCTGGGCGGGCTTTCGGATGCGCTGGCGTGGCTGTATAAAGAAATCGAAAAAGAGTAAGAAGACAGGACGGCAGATAGTTTCTCCAGCGAATGTCCTGGGGGTGGGACCCTGCTGCCGCAGGCAGTAGGGCGGGACTGGAGTCTTGCAACAGCGACGACCGCTGCCCGCGGCAGAAAACAGGGAGAAGCTGTTGGGGCAGCGGCCAGCAAGACGCAAGCGATAGCGAAGCGGATGCTGGGTGCCGCAACCCGTCGCTGTTCGCGGAGAAAGCTATCTGCTGGCCTGACGGGCTGAAGAAATTTGTACAACAATAGGTTTGCCATTTTCTTCCCTGCGTGGTACAATAATAAAATCAAATAGTGTGTCTACTACAAATGTGGGGAACAGAGAAGAATGGCGACAAGAAAACGTAAAACGACAACACGGCGTGCATCATCGCGCAAAAAGCGCGCCGAACAGCGGCTCCCGGCAGGGCTTGGCACCCTGTTCGCAGGCCTTTTGCTGGTGGTGCTGGCCTTTGTGGAGGGAGATTCGGCATGGAAGGCCCTGCACGATGTGCTGTTCGGACTTTTTGGCTGCGGCAGCTTTGTGCTGGGCGCGGCAGTGTGCTGCCTTGCTGTGCAGTATACCCGGGGCGAAGACCTTCTGCCCCCGATCTTCAAGCTGATTTTGGGGCTGGTGTTTGCCTGCGGGACCGTGATCGTTTTTTCGGATATCCAGCCGCAGGGCATGTCTGCATTCCAGATGACCGCTGCCTGCTATGCCAATGGCGTGAATGCATGGCTGGGCGGCGGCGCACTGGGCGCACTGCTGGGCGGCAATCTGCTGCTGCTCTGCGGCAGACCGGCGGCAAACCTGATCATGGCGGTGCTGGCGCTCTGCGTCAGTCTGTACATTTTTGACCTGACCCCGGCAGAGGTCTGGCAGTGGCTGTGCGCCGCATTCGGCGGGGTGCACGCAAAGGGCGCAGCCCTTGCCCGGCAGAGCGCGGAGCGCCGTGCGGAACGTGCGGCTGCCCGTGCGGCAGAGGCCGAGGAGGCCGAGGAGGAAGCCGAAGACGAATATGAAGAAGAGGAGCCGGAGGACGAACCGGCCGGCCCTGCATTCCATATCGGTGTGCCGGACTGGCTGAACGGCATCCGGCATTGGGGCCACAAGGTGACTGAAGAGATGGAAGCGGAGGAGCCGGAGGCAGCCCCGCAGCCGGAGCCGCCCGCAGACACTTCCGGCCAGCCGCTTGCCCAGCCGGAGCCTGCCGCCCCGGCCATCACGCCGGTGCAGGTACGGGTATCCCGGCCCCGGGCTTCCTTTGACGTAGACCTTGGCCCCGACCACACTGAGGTAAAGGAGGGCGGCAGCGAGCCCATCGAGCCGCTCATCGTGGGCCCGGGCGGCACCTTTGGGCAGAACCCGCTGCGCCCGGCCCCCGGACCTGCCCCGCAGCCCATCGTGGCAGATGCGGTGGAAACGGATGCGTCCGACTTCTTTGCAAAGTCCGCACAGCCGGTACAGCCTGCGGCAGAAAGCTTTGATACGCCGGTGATGCCCACCGTCCCGCCGGAAGCTCCGGCAGCGGCCATCACGCCGGAAATGCCTGCGGCACCCATCCAGCCCGCTGTGCCGACGGCACCCGCCCGTGTCAGTGCAGAAAACGCGGCGGCCATGCGCAGCGCACCGGATGAGGACGGCTGGATCAGCATTACCGCTGAACCGGTGGAGGAAAAGGACATCAGCACGCTGGTAGCAGCGGCAATGGAAAAGCCCGCCGCCTCCGAGCAGGCCGCGGCAGCGGCCCCTGTGGACGAGACCGAACCGGTGGATACCTATCAGTACCAGTACCCGCCCATCGAGCTGTTTGAAAAATCGCAGGACGAGACCGACCCCGGTGCGCAGGAAGAGCTCAAGGCCAATGCCCAGAAGCTGGTGGACACGCTGGAAAGCTTTGGCGTGCGCACCCGTGTGCTGGACATCTCCCGGGGCCCCTCCGTCACCCGGTACGAGGTGCAGCCCATGGCGGGCGTCAAGATCAGCCGCATCACCTCGCTGGCGGACGATATCGCACTGAACCTTGCGGTGGCGGACGTGCGCATGGAAGCGCCCATTCCCGGCAAGCCCGCCGTCGGCATCGAGGTGCCCAACCACAAAAAGACCCCTGTGTATATCCGCAGCGTGTTCGAGAGCCAGAGCTTTTTGCGCATGACCTCACCGTTGGGCATCGCGCTGGGCAAGGACATTGCCGGTGTGGCGCAGGTAGCCGACCTGTGCAAGATGCCCCATCTGCTGATCGCAGGCAGCACCGGCAGCGGCAAATCGGTGTGCGTGAACAGCATCATCATGAGCCTGCTGTTCCGCTCCAGCCCGGAGGACGTGAAGCTGCTGCTGATTGACCCCAAGGTGGTGGAGCTGGCCGAGTACAACGGCATTCCCCATCTGCTGATGCCGGTGGTCACCGAGCCGAAAAAGGCCGCCGGTGCGCTGGGCAGCGCCGTGCAGGAGATGGAGCGCCGCTACCGCCTGTTCGCGGAGAACAATGTGCGCGACATCAAGTCCTTCAACAAGCTGGCCGCAGAACGGCCGGAGCTGGAAAAGATGCCCTACATCGCCATTATCATCGACGAGCTGGCCGATTTGATGATGGTGGTGGGCAAGGATGTGGAGGACTCCATCTGCCGCATCGCCCAGAAGGCCCGCGCGGCCGGCATGCACCTGATCGTGGCCACCCAGCGCCCCAGCGTGGACGTCATCACCGGCCTGATCAAGGCCAACATCCCCAGCCGCATCGCATTTGCGGTGTCCAGTCAGGTGGACAGCCGCACCATTCTGGACGGCTCCGGCGCCGAAAAGCTGCTGGGCATGGGCGATATGCTGTTCATGCCGGTGGGTGCACCCAAGCCTACCCGTATTCAGGGCACCTTTGTGCGGGATGAGGAGATCAGCCGTGTGCTGGACTTCATCAAGCAGAGCGGCACCGTGCAGTACGACGAAGCCATGATCGAGGCCATGGAAAAGCACGCCATTCAGGACGGCAAAAAGGGCAGCAGCGGCGCAGATGCGGACGAAGAGCCGGACAGCGACCCCATGTTCAAGCAGGCCGTGGAGGTGGTCATCGATGCCGGTCAGGCCTCCACCAGCCTTTTGCAGCGCCGCTGTAAGCTGGGCTACGCCCGCGCGGCCCGCATCATGGACGAAATGGAGCAGAAAGGCGTCATTGGCCCCTACGAGGGTGCCAAGCCCCGCGCAGTGCTCATCAGCCGCCAGCAGTGGATCGAACAGCAGATGAACCAGCCGGAGGAATGACCCTCTCAGGCGCTGACGCGCCAGCTCTCCCGAAGGGCGAGCTTTATGAGTGGGTAAGATATCGTCTGCCTTCAAAGAAAAACCGGATGAAAAGATGCAAAAAGCTCCCCCTTTGAGGAAAGACTTCCCCCGCTCCGGGGGAAGATGTCGCGCAGTGACAAAAGGGGGAATCTGGCAACGCCGCAAGGCGTTGCCTGAGAGGGTTTAACAATAAAAGGAGCATTATGGACAACTCTTCCCCTAAGATCTACACCGAATTTCTTCCCATCAGCCGGGCCGATATGGAGGCCCGCGGGTGGGAGCAGCTGGACTTTGTGGTGGTGGGCGGCGACGCCTATGTGGACCACCCCAGCTTTGGCACCGCCATCATCAGCCGTCTGCTGGAAGCCGAGGGCTATAAGATCGGCGTGCTGGCCCAGCCCCGCTACACCGACTGCGAGGACTTCAAGCGGTTCGGCAAGCCCAAGTATGGCTTTTTCATCGGCGGCGGCAACGTGGACAGCATGGTCAGCCACTATTCCGTGGCAAAGATCCCCGCGCCGAGGACGAATACTCCCCCGGCGGCAAGGGCGGCGCACGCCCGGACCGCAGCGCCACCGTGTACACCCGCCTTGCCAAGCAGGCCTATCCCGACCTGCCGGTGATCCTGGGCGGTCTGGAGGCGTCCCTGCGCCGCTTTGCCCACTACGATTACTGGCTGGACACCGTGCTGCCCAGCATTGCCGAGGATTCCGGCGCGGACATCATCAGCTTTGGCATGGGCGAGCACCAGACCGTGGAGATCGCCCGCCGCCTTGCCGCCGGGGAGCCGGTGGAGAGCATCACGGACGTGGACGGCACCTGTTACATGACCGACTTCGACCATCTGCCCGAACGCTACGTGGAGTGCGCAGGCTTTAAAAAGGTGGCGTCGGATAAGACGGCGTATGCCAAGGCCTGCCGCATCCAGATGGACAATCAGGACGTGGTCAGCGGCCAGATCATCGTGCAGAAGCAGAGCGAGAAGTATCTGGTGCAGAACATCCCCGCAAAGCCGCTGGTGCGCGGGGAACTGGACAAGGTCTATGCCCTGCCCTACACCCGCCGGTATCACCCCATCTACGAGAGCATGGGCGGTGTGCCCGCCATCCGGGAGGTGCAGTTCTCCATCATCCAGAACCGCGGCTGCTTCGGCGGCTGCAACTTCTGCGCCATCCAGCTGCATCAGGGCCGCCGTGTCACCAGCCGCAGCGCGGACAGCATCGTGGCGGAAGCCGAGCGCATGACCCACGAGCCGGATTTCAAGGGCTACATCCACGATGTGGGCGGCCCCACCGCAAACTTCCGCTTTCCCTCCTGCCGGGAGCAGATGCTGCGGGGCATGTGCACCGGCGGCAAGCACTGTCTTGCCCCCACCACCTGCTCCCACATGATCGTGGACCACAGCGACTACCTGAAGATCCTGCGCCGGGTGCGGGAGCTGCCGGGCGTGAAAAAGGTGTTCATCCGCAGCGGCATCCGGTTCGACTACCTGATGGCCGACCCGGACGACACCTTCTTCAAGGAGCTGGTGGAGTACCATGTGTCCGGCCAGCTGAAGGTGGCTCCGGAGCACTGTGCGCCCAATACGCTGGCCTACATGGGCAAGCCGCCCATCGAGACCTTCAACAAGTTCAAGGATAAGTTCTATGAGCTGAGCAAAAAGGCGGGCAAAAAGCAGTATCTTGTTCCCTACCTGATGTCCAGCCACCCGGGCAGCACCCTCAAGGATGCGGTCTATCTGGCGGAATATCTCTACAAAAACCACATGCGCCCGGAGCAGGTGCAGGACTTCTACCCCACCCCCGGCACCGTGAGCACCTGCATGTTCTACACCGGTCTGGACCCCTACACCCTGAAGCCGGTGTTCGTGGAAAAGACCCCCGAGGGCAAGGCACTGCAGCGAGCGCTGCTGCAGTACTACGAGCCCCGCAACGCCGAGAAGGTGGTCAAGGCACTGAAGATGACCCACCGGGAGGACCTGATCCCCCTGCTGGTGCCCGCCGCAGGCCGCCGCGCCATGCAGCGCTCTGCCCGCCGGGCCGAAGCCGCCGATGTGACCATCCACAATGACGGCACCTATACGGTGCGCCCGAACCAGAAGGGCCATAACGGCAAGCCTGCCCACGGCCAGAGCCGCGGCGCTGGACCGGCAGGCCGTGCGCCCAGCCCCGGCGCACGCTTTGCGCCCCATTCGGCACCTGCGCACAAGCCCAAAAACGATCAACAGAAAGAGAACGCAACGTGGAAAACTGGAAAGAAGAAAAAGTGACCCCGCATAAAAAAAGCCTGTGGCAGCGCCTTGCTGCGCTGGCCACTGCCGCCGCGCTGGTACTGAGCCTTGCAGGCTGCAGCGGGCTGCCGTCCGTTCCGGGCGGAAGTGCCGATGTGGTGCCGAACCCGTCCTCTGCCGCTGCGACGGTGGACACGGTGGATGCACCGCTGGAGGTGCATTTTATCGATGTCGGTCAGGCGCTGAGCGTGCTGGTGGAGTGTGACGGACAGTTCATGCTCTACGACGGCGGCAATGTGGACGACGGCAGTCTGGTGGTGTCCTACCTGCAGAGTCAGGGGGTGGAGCAGCTGGAATATGTGTTCTGCTCCCATGCCCATGAAGATCATGTGGGCGGTCTGGCTGCGGCGCTGGCCTACTTCCCGGCGTACCATGTGTACAGCCCGGTGACCGATGCCTCCACCAAGTGCTTTCAGGATTTTGTCAAGTACACCCAGCAGCAGGGCCTGCAGGTGGAAGTGCCTGCCGTGGGCACCATGTGGCCGCTGGGCGGCGCTACCGTGACCATGCTGGGGCCAGTGGCACAGTACAGCGACACCAACGATACCTCCCTCGTGCTGCGCATCGACTACGGCTCCACCAGCTTCCTGCTGACCGGCGACATGGAAAAGACGGCGGAGACCGACCTTGTGAACAGCGGTGCCAACCTCAGGGCCGATGTTCTTCAGGTGGGCCACCACGGTTCCAGCACCTCCACCAGCTACCTCTTCCTGAATGCGGTGCTGCCGGAAATGGGAGTCATCTCCTGCGGTGTGAACAACAAGTACGGCCACCCCCACGAGGAGACCCTGAGCATCCTGCGGGACGCCGGGGTGGATGTCTACCGCACCGACCTGCAGGGTACCATCACCATTGGTTCCGACGGCCAGAACTACACCGTGGGCACCGAGCACTTTGCGGCAGATTCCGCACTGAATCCCACCGACCCGGCGGCGTCCAGCACAGCCCAGCAGAGCTACATCGGCAATGTGAACAGCAAAAAGTTCCACCTGCCCAGCTGCCCGAACCTGCCGGCAGAGAAGAATCAGGTCCTGTTCTCCAGCTACGAGGAAGCCGTGGAAGCAGGCTATACGCCCTGCTCCAGCTGCATCAAATAAACTCGTCAGATCTGATGAGACAAAGAAAAACCCACGGAAAGACGAATTTTACAACGTCAGACCGTGGGTTTTATTCATATCGGAGTGGCGAGACTCGAACTCGCGGCCTCCTGCTCCCAAAGCAGGCGCGCTACCAACTGCGCAACACCCCGGCATCCGGCGGCACTGCTGCACCGCCGGGATATAGTATATCGTTTTTTTAGCCGTTCGTCAATACGGCATTGTGCACCAACAAGGAAATCAACTTTTGCAGCTTGACCCGGAGCTAAAGCCTTCACCCCTTGGGGGAAGGTGGCGCGTAGCGCCGGATGAGGGGTATTTAGGGCAAGATGCTGTTGTCCTGCACCCTCATCAGTCACCTGCGGTGACAGCTACTCCCCTCTTTGTCACCTACGGTGACATTTCTCCCCGGCGCGGGGAGAATCTGTCCCTTCCGGGGGAAGCCTTTATTCGGAAAATTGATTTCCATGGTGCACCAATGGGGCAAAAACGGGCAGATCCTGCGCCTTCCCTTAATTAAAGGAGCGGAAGCCCTTGCCGATGATCTCGCTGGAGTTGACGATGGTGATAAAGCTCCGGGGATCGTTCTCGCGCAGGAAGTTGCGCAGCTGCAGTGCCTGACGGCGGGTCAGCACCGTGACCAGAACGCTGAGCTCGTGGTGGGTGTAGGCACCGTAGGCCTTTTCCACAGTAGCAGAGCGGTTCAATTCCTTGATGATGAAGTCCAGAATGGGCTGCGGGTTGGCCGTCACGATGGTGCACACCTTGCGCAGGCGGATGTTCTCGATGGCACCATCCACCACAAAGCTCTTGCCGATCAGGCCGAGGATACAGTACAGGCCGGTGCCCATGCCAAACCGCCATGCCGCCGCCAGCACGATGAGGATATCGCTGACCATCAGGGCCTTTCCGATCTCCATAGAGGTATATTTTGCCAGGATCAGGGCCACAATATCCGTACCACCGGTGGAGGCACCAATGTCGAACACGATGGCCGCACCAAGCGCCGGCAGGAACACTGCGAACACCAGATCCAGCATGGCGTCACCGCTCATGGAAACATTGACGGGATAGAGCCACTCGCACACCGACACGAAAAAGGACAGCGCAAAGGAAGAGTAGATCGTCCAGCCCATGGTCTTGATGCCCAGAAAGACGAAGCCTAGCACCACCAGGATCAGGTTGATGATCCACATGAAGCCGCCCACGTTGATCCGGGGGAACAGGTCTGCCAGCAGAATGGACAGGCCCGAGGTGCCGCCAAATGCAAAATGGTTGGGATTTTTAAAGTATACGATGCCGACCGCAGTCAGGATCAGGCCAAGGTTCAGCTCACAAAAGAAATTTAAATTCTTCAGCATATTTTTCCAGCTGAACACTTCTTTTAAACTGTTCATGGGGTTCCTCCTATTATAAACACGGCAAAATCCGCCTTACACCATGCAAAAATATACTCTCCTTCTCTGCCGGTGTCAAGGGATAGGACAAAAGTTGTGGAAAATAGGTATTTCTTTCTCCATGGGAAGCCTTTTATCGCTTTCTCTTGAAGAAATCGGCAGAATAGTGTATTATATAGTATTATGGAATATGTAGGCACTTTGTGCCTTTGACAGGGGGAAAACATATGGCAGATAAAAACTTTCTGACCGACATCATCGACGCCGATCTGGCCGAGGGCAAGATCCGCGAGATCCATACCCGCTTCCCGCCCGAGCCCAACGGCTACCTGCACATCGGCAGTGCCAAGGCCATCTACATCAACTGGTCCATTGCAAACCAGTACGGCGGCAAGTTCAACCTGCGTCTGGACGACACCAACCCCGCCCGCGAGGGTGAGGAGTACGTCAACAGCATCATCGAGGATCTGCACTGGCTGGGTGCCGACCCCAACGGCGGCATCTTCTACGGCAGCGACTACTTTGATAAATGCTACGAGTATGCCGAAAAGCTCATCATGGAGGGCAAGGCCTACGTGGACGACCTGACCCGCGACGAAATGCGCGAGTACCGCGGTGCCGACGCCGGCAAGCCCAGCCGTCCTTCTCCGTGGCGTGACCGCACCCCGGAAGAGAACCTGGATCTGTTCCGCCGGATGCGTGCCGGTGAGTTCCAGGAGGGCGAAAAGACCCTGCGTGCCAAGATCGATCTGGCCAGCCCCAACATGAATATGCGCGACCCGGCCATCTACCGCATCAAGTACGCCGAGCATCACCGTCAGGGCAGCAAGTGGTGCATCTACCCGATGTACGACTTCGCACACCCCATTCAGGACGCCATTGAGGGCATCACCCACAGCATGTGCAGTCTGGAGTTCGAGAACCACCGTCCGCTGTACAACTGGGTCATCGAGAACATCTTCGGCACTGCCTTCCCCAAGCAGCGTGAGTTTGCACGCCTGAACATGACCAACACCGTCATGAGCAAGCGCTACCTGCGTGAGCTGGTGGAAATGGGCATCGTGGACGGCTGGGACGACCCCCGTATGCCCACCCTGTGCGGTCTGCGCCGCCGCGGCTACACCCCCACCTCCATCTTCACCTTCGTGCGGGAGGCCGGTATCTCCAAGTCCGACAACCTCATCGACATGCGCCAGCTGGAAGCCTGCATCCGCAGCGAGCTGGACCTGACCGCACAGCGCCGCATTGCCGTGCTGGACCCCGTAAAGCTGATCGTGGACAACTACCCGGAGGACAAGACCGAGTACTTTGATGTGGCCAACAACCCCAACCGCGAGGCCAATGACACCACCACCCGCAAGGTGGCCTTCACCCGCGAGCTGTGGATCGAGAGCGAGGACTTTGCCGAGGTCCCGCCTCCGAAGTTCAAGCGCCTGACCGTGGGCGGTGAGGTGCGTCTGATGGGCGCATACATCGTCAAGTGCGAGAGCGTGGAAAAGAATGCCGACGGCAGCATTGCGGCCATCCACTGCACCGCCGACCTTGAGACCGGCAACGGCAATCCCGCCGACGGCCGCAAGGTCAAGGGCACCATCCACTGGGTGAGTGCTGCCCACGCCGTGGACGCCGAGGTGCGCCTGTACGACAAGCTGTTCACCGAGGCCAACATGAACGCCATCCCCGAGGGCAGCGACTACAAGGACTACCTGAACCCGGAAAGCGTGGTGGCACGCAAGGGCTGCAAGCTGGAAGAAAGCCTGAAGGACGCAAAGCCCGGCGATAAGTTCCAGTTCGTGCGCACCGGCTTCTTTACCCCGGACAGCAAGAACCCGGGCGTGTACAACCGCGTCGTCACCCTGCGTGACAGCTTCAAGCCCGCAAAGTAATCAAAGGAGCATCCACCTTTCATGAAAAACAAAATGACCCGGAACGTGATCCTCATGGCTGTTGTTACCGTTATCATGGCAGTTGCGCTCAGCCTGTACATCCAGAACACCGGCACCGTGCCTGCCGCCGACAACGCCGCCAGCCTGACCGATGGCACCTATACGTCCAGCGCGCAGGGCTACCTGAGTGATGTGACTGTCAAGGTCACGGTCACCGGCGGCCGGGTGACCGGTGTGGAGATCGACGCTTCCGGCGAGACTCCCGAATTGGGCGGCACCGCTGCCGAAGCTCTGGCAGCTGCATTGCTCAAGACCGGTTCTACTGCTGGCGTGGATGCTGTTTCCGGTTCCACTATGACCAGTCAGGCCATCTTTACCGCTATGGACGACTGCCTGCGTCAGGCTCAGTAAGCGGCAAAGCGCCTGCATCCCGGATCAATTCCAGGCATAGAAAAGGCCCCTGCGCGTCCTGCGCAGAGGCCTTTTTTCTGTTTTTCAACGCGCTGCCGCGTTTTCTCATTGCTTACTGAAAAAGATTGCGGAATGCACCGCCGCTCTGCTGCTTCTGCGCAGCCACAGCGCCGGTGTACACCTTGCAGGTGGCGTTCCGGCCTTCCGGGGTGGACGCCGTAATGGTGGCTTCGCCTTCGCCCACAGCCGTCACCGTGCCATTCACATCCACCGATGCCACCGCCGGGTTGCTGCTGCGCCATGTGATGGGCACTGCCGCCGGGTTTTCCACGGCCACGCTGGCGGTAAGAGCCGCCTTGCCGCCCATGTCTTCCAGATACAGGCGCGACTCGCTCAGGCTCACCCTGCCAATGTTGTTCGTCACCGTCACGGCACAGCTCAGGGTCGTGCCACTTGCCGTATCGGCATACACATTGGTGATGCCCTCCGCACAGGCAGTCACTACACCGTCCGGGCTTACGGTCACGATGGACGGGTCTGCACTGCGCCAGCTCACCACGCTGTCCCCTGCCGTGTCCAGCGACAGCTGCTCGTGGGGTGCGCGATCGTTGTACTCAATGTTCAGATACAGAAACGTACGGTTCAGCCGTGCACTTTCCTCGCGGGTTGCCGGGCCGTTTTCGGCCATCCGATAGTTGGATGCAGCCGCCGCACCCAGCGGCACCGCCAGCAGAATGCCGCAGGCCAATGCTGCCGCAAACACCACAGACTTTTTGACTTTCATAAAGGTTTCCTCCCTTCGCGCTGCAATCTCTACAGCTTTCCATTCTTATAATACCCTATTTGTGTGAATTTTTCTAGTTATTTTGCGAATTTCAAGAGAAACAGCAGCAGCTTGAGCAGGCTGCCTTCGCCCAGCAGCTTGGAAAGCAGTAAAATAGCAGATAACATGAAGTTCTTCTCCTTTGCGTGATTCCGGACCAGCGCCCGCGCAAAGGACAAACCTTCGGAGCGGTCTTCCGGGCCGTTCTGCCAGAGATACGTCCGGGCCGCGCAGAAGATTGCAGGAAAAAATTGGCAGCCTTTAAACAAAAAGCACCCGTACCGCCGAAAAAGCAGTACAGGTGCCATGGGAGCAGTTGGCGCGATGGGCCGCTCAGCGCTTCACGTTGAAGGCTGCCATGCCGGGGTAGACCGCGCTGCCGCCCAGCTGTTCTTCAATGCGCAGCAGCTGGTTGTACTTCGCCACACGCTCGGTACGGCTGGGAGCGCCGGTCTTGATCTGGCAGGTGTTCAGAGCAACGGCCAGATCGGCAATGGTGGTGTCCTCGGTCTCGCCGGAACGGTGAGAGCTGATGGCGGTGTAACCGGCCTTGTGGGCCATCTTGATGGCCTCCAGCGTCTCGGAAACAGAACCGATCTGGTTCAGCTTGATCAGGATGGCATTGCCGGCGCCCAGCCCGATGCCCTTGGCCAGACGCTCGGTGTTGGTCACAAAGAGGTCGTCGCCCACCAGCTGGACCTTGCCGCCCAGCTCGCGGGTCATCTCCTGCCAGCCCTCCCAGTCCTCTTCATCCAGACCGTCCTCGATGGAGATGATGGGGTACTTTTCCACCAGACTCTTCCAGTGTGCGATCAGCTCGCTGGAGGTGAACTCGGTGCCGGCCTTGGGCAGCTTGTAGAAGCCCTTGCCCTTGGGGCTCTTCCACTCGGAGGAAGCAGCGTCCATTGCCAGCATGAAGTCCTTGCCGGGCACGTAACCGGCCTTTTCGATGGCGGCCAGAATGGTCTCAATGGTCTCCTCGTCGCTGGACAGGTTGGGCGCAAAGCCGCCCTCATCGCCTACGGAGGTAGCCAGACCTCTGGCCTTCAGGATGGAAGCCAGCGCATGGAACACCTCAGCGCACCAGCGCAGCGCCTCCTTGAAGGAGGGTGCGCCCACCGGCATGATCATGAACTCCTGCGTATCCACCGTGTTGGTGGCGTGTGCGCCGCCGTTTAGAATGTTCATCATGGGCACGGGCAGACGGTTGCCGTTTACGCCGCCGAGGAAGCGGTACAGGGGCATTTCCAGCGAAGCGGCTGCGGCGCGGCAGGCTGCAATGGAAACGGCCAGAATGGCGTTTGCGCCCAGATTGGATTTATCCTTGGTGCCGTCGGCCCGGATCATGGCGGCGTCGATGGCGTAGATGTCGGAAGCATCCATGCCCACCACTGCGTCCGCAATGACCGTGTTGATGTTCTCCACAGCTTTGGTCACGCCCTTGCCCAGATAACGGCCCTTATCGCCGTCCCGCAGCTCCAGCGCCTCGAACTCGCCGGTGGATGCGCCGGAAGGTGCACAGCCGCGTGCCACGGTGCCGTCGGCCAGCGTGATCTCCGCTTCCACAGTGGGGTTGCCGCGGGAGTCCAGGATCTCGCGGCCTACAACAGATTCAATTTCCAGATAGTTCATCTCGAAAACCTCCTGAATATCATTTCCTTCCCGGTGCTGCCCGGGCGGGCAGACGGGTGGCTGCCTGTTTTGGATAGTTGTGTCTAACTAACCATGAATATCCTACCACGCTTTGTGCCCCGGTGCAAGAGCCGGTGCGCATGTTTGCAGGCATAAACTTTTGACCGGACGCAAAACAGAGGTCTCGCGGCCGTCAGAACGCAGCTGCGGCACCGGGCAGGGGAGAAAAAGCATATGGATAGTCTGCCCCTTTTGCAAAGCAGGGATGCGTTGTACCGACCATGTAAATTTCATATGGCAGATACGCCAAAATTTTTCTTTACTTTTTGGCATGGTCGTTCTATACTCTGTTTTGGTTCGGATCATGTTTTTTACAGGATAGAGGAGGATCTACATATGAATAAGGATCTGACGGTAGGCAAGCCGTCACAGGTTTTGTGGCAGTTCTGCCTGCCCATGTTCGGCAGCATCATTTTCCAGCAGCTGTACAACATTGCCGACAGCCTTGTTGCCGGCAAGTTCATCGGCGAAAACGCATTGGCTGCTGTGGGCAACAGCTATGAGATCACCCTGATCTTCATTGCATTTGCTTTTGGCTGCAACATCGGCTGCTCAGTCATCGTGTCCCGCTATTTTGGTGCCAAGGATTACGATGAAATGAAGACCTCAGTCTACACCTCGCTGATCGGCTCTGCGGTGCTGTGTGCGGTGCTGATGCTGATCGGTCTGGTGGGCTGCCACGGCCTGCTGGAGCTCATCAACACCCCGGAGGAGATCCTTGCAGATTCTTCGCTGTATCTGGATATCTACGTGCTGGGCCTGCCCTTCATGTTCTTCTACAACATCGCCACCGGCATCTTCTCCGCTCTGGGCGACAGCAAAACACCCTTCTACTTTCTGGCAGTCTCGTCCCTGTCCAACATCGGCGTGGATATCCTGTTCGTGGCCGGTTTCAAGATGGGCGTAGCCGGTGTGGCATGGGCCACCTTCCTGTGCCAGGGCGTGAGCTGCGTGCTGGCCATGGTGGTGGTGTTCCGCCGCATCGGTGCCTTCAAGTCCACCCACAAGGTGGTGCTCTTCTCCTGGAACATGCTGGGCAAGGTAGCCATGGTCGCCATCCCCAGCATCCTGCAGCAGAGCTTCGTCTCGGTGGGCAACATCATCCTGCAGAGCGTCATCAATACCTTCGGTGCCAGCGTCATCGCCGGTTACTCCGCAGCGGTCAAGCTGAACAATATGGTCATCACCTCCTTCACCACTCTGGGCAACGGCATTTCCAACTACACCTCCCAGAACATGGGTGCCGGCAAGATGGACCGTGTGCACGAGGGCTTTGGTGCAGGCCGCAATCTGGTGTGGATCATCTGCGTGCCCATCGTGCTCCTGTACTTCTTCTTCGGCCGCTTCCTGCTGCTGCTGTTCATGAATGACCCGCAGGGCCCGGCCATCGACACCGGTATGCTGTTTTTGCGCATCCTGTCTCCCTTCTACTTCGTGGTGTCGGTCAAGCTGGTCACCGACGGCATCCTGCGCGGCTGCGGCATGATGGTGCGCTTTATGATCGCCACCTTCTCCGATCTGATCCTGCGCGTCGGCATTGCCATCGTGCTCAGCAGCACCGCGCTGGGCTCCACCGGCATCTGGATGGCATGGCCTGTGGGCTGGTGCATCGGCACCGGTCTGTCGCTGGTGTTCTACTTTACCGCCATCCGCAAGGTCCTTGCAGAGTCTCCGGCCAAAGCAGAAGCAGAGGGCGAAGCTGCCGGGGCGCGTGCTGAGGCTGTGTTTGCCGCAGACGCCGAAATGGAGGCCCTGTAACCCTTTTGCAATTTGTGAATTGGATTCACCTGACGCACAAATGAAATGAATAACTTGAAATAGTGCACAAAAACATCTGTGTGGTTTTAGCCATTTTGTCAACAAAGTCCACAAACGGAAGCCAAAAGTATGGACGGTTTGTGAATTGCGCATTTGCGGCGGCTGGTCTATAATATTGATAACGAAGCAAGGTCGCTTTGAGGGAAGGGGCCTTGCTTCCGTTTTTATAATTGAATCACGAATGTTCCCAAGGAGGAAATTCACTATGAAAAAGATGATTTCTCGTCGTAATTTTCTGGCCGCTGCTGGCGTTGTTGCTGCAGCCGGCGTTCTGACCGCCTGCGGCGGTTCTTCCAGCAGCACTGCTGCTTCCACTGCTGCTTCCACCGGTGCTGATGCTGCCGCTTCCGGCGACACCATCAAGGTCGGTGTTCTGGGCCCCATGACCGGCGATGTTTCCGTTTATGGTCTGGCTGTCATCAACGGTGCTACCCTGTACCTGAAGCAGGTCAACGAAAAGGGCGGCATCAACGGCAAGCAGCTGGAGATCATCACCATGGATGAGCAGGGCGATGCAACACAGGCTGTCACCTGCTTCACCAAGATGTGTGATCAGGGCATCACCGCTCTGGTGGGCGATGTTACCACCACCCCGACTCTGGCACTTGCTGCCGAGAGCGCAGACTACAACATGCCCATGGTCACCGCTTCCGCTACCGCCGAGGCTGTCACCTACGATGCCGAGACCGACACCGTGAACGAGAATGTGTTCCGCGCAACCTTCACCGACCCGTTCCAGGGCATCAAGATGGCTGACTACGCTTACCAGAAGCTGGGCTACACCAAGGCCGCTGTCATCTTCCAGAAGGGCGCTGACTACAACGAGGGTCTGGCAGAGAACTTCGTCAACGAGTTCGAGAGCCTGGGCGGCACCATCGTCGATCAGGAGACCTACTCCGAGGGCGATGTGGACTACAAGACCCAGCTGACCACCATTCTGGGCAAGGCTCCCGAAGTGGTGTTCTGCCCCAACTACTATCAGGAAGTCGGTCAGATCCTGGCTCAGGCTGAGAGCGTCGGTCTGGCAGTTCCCTTCCTGGGCGGCGACGGCTGGGATGGTCTGGAAGGCTACGCAACGGCCGACCAGCTGAAGGACGCCTACTTCTGCGCAAACTACGCAAAGGGCTCCAACCCCGACTTTGAGAACGCATACAAGACCGAGTACGGCGAGGAGTACCCCAACGGCTTCGCTCCTCTGGGCTACGATGCTGCCATGACCGTTGTCTACGGCATTCAGGCTGCTGAGGATGCCGGTCTGGCTGCTGGCGATGACGACTACAAGCAGGCCGTCATCGATGCCATCGCAGGCGGCACCATCAATGGCATCACCGGCACCTTCACCTTCGATGAGCACCACAACCCCGTCAAGCAGACCGCTATCCTGTGCTTTGACGGTGCAACCCCCGTTCTGAAGGAAATGTTCTGATCTGCTTTGATCCTGCGCACCGGTGTGCGGCATAAAGGCAGTACTCAGAAATAAATGACCCATTGCGGAGACCGCCGGAACAGGTTTTGCTCGGCTGTCTCCGCTTTTTTGGTAAAAAAGTGTATCCCAAAAGGCGGGTCCTCCGCCGCAAAGAAAGGAAGTATCAGTCCATGACAGTGTTTTTTAGCCAGCTGATCAACGGCCTGTCCCTTGGCAGCATCTATGCACTGATCGCACTGGGTTACAGCATGGTGTATGGCATCATCCTGCTGCTGAACTTTGCCCATGGCGATGTCATCATGGTTGGTGCATACATGTCCTGGTTCGTGATGAACCAGCTGGGCCTTGGCCCGGTCACCGCTGTGTGCGCCACCATCATCACCTGCACGCTGCTGGGTGTCGTGATCGAAAAGATCGCCTACACCCCGCTGCGCAACGCGCCCCGTATCTCCCTGCTGATCACTGCCATCGGCGTGTCCTTCTTCCTGGAGTACGCCGCCGAGCTGATCCTGGGTTCCGGTGCAAAGGTCATTCCGGCCTACTACACCAACCAGACCTTCCGCATTGGCTCGGTGCCGCTGGGCCTCACCTCCATCATCACCCTGCTGGTCACGGTGCTGTCCATGCTGGTGCTGACCTTTCTGGTGCAGAAGACCAAACTCGGCAAGGCCATGCGCGCCGTCTCTGAGGATATGGACGCTGCCCGCCTGATGGGCATCAATGTCAACAGCACCATTTCCTTTACCTTTGCGGTGGGTTCCGCTCTGGCCGGCATCGGCTCGGTGCTGTACTGCTGCTCTTACCCGCAGGCGACCCCCACCATGGGCTCCATGCTGGGCCTGAAGGCCTTTGTTGCAGCCGTTCTGGGCGGCATCGGCTCCATTCCCGGTGCCATGATCGGCGGCATTGCCATCGGCCTGTGCGAGTGCTTTGTTTCCGCCATCGGCCTTTCCGCATGGAAGGATGCCGTCACATTTGCGATCCTGATCATTGTGCTGCTGGTCAAGCCCACCGGCTTCCTTGGCCGCAAGGTTCAGGAAAAGGTGTAAGGAGGGCATGAAGATGAATACCAAACGCAAAACGCTCAAAATGCCCGTGCGCTACCTGATGAACGCCGTGCTGGTGGCTCTGCTGTTCGTGGGTCTGTCCTTCCTCACCCAGAACGTGCTGTCCACCTACCAGAACAAGGTGCTGCTCACCGTGGGCATCAACATCATTCTGGCCGTCTCGCTGAACATCGCCACCGGCTATCTGGGCCAGCTGCCGCTGGGCCATGCCGGTTTCATGGCCGTGGGTGCCTACACCTGCGCTTTGTTCACCAAGTACAGCAATCTGCCCTCCGGCGTTGCTTTTGTCGTGGGTCTGGTTCTGGCCTGCATCGTGGCTGCGCTGTTCGGCGTGCTGATCGGCATTCCCGCCCTGCGCCTGACCGGTGACTATCTGGCCATCCTGACGCTGGGCTTTGGCGAGATCATCCGCATCACCCTGAACAACATCGATGATGTGCTGGGCTTCAAGCTGTTCTACGGTGCCAAGGGCCTGAAGAACATTCCCAAATATTCCAACTACTGGAACGTGTTCCTGTGCGTGGTCATCACCTGCTTTGCCATCCACGCCATGATGAAGAGCCGTCATGGCCGCGCCGTGCTGGCCATCCGCGACAACGAGATCGCAGCCGAGAGCTGCGGCATCCAGACTACTTATTATAAGGTCATGGCCTTTGCCTTTTCGGCTGCCTTCGCCGGTCTGGCCGGCGGTCTGTACGCCTGCTATCTGGGCGTTCTGGACCCCTCCACTTTCGGCTTTATGAAGTCCATCGAGATCCTGGTCATGGTGGTTCTGGGCGGCATGGGCTCCATGCTGGGCTCCATCCTGTCCGCGACCGTGCTGACCATCCTGCCCGAGGCTACCCGCAGCTTTGAGAGCTACCGCATGGTGGTCTACTCGCTGGTGCTGATCCTGATGATGATCTTCCGCCCGGGCGGACTGCTTGGCAGCTATGACTTCTCCATGAGCCGCATCGTGGAAAAGATCATGAACGGCGAGCTGTTCCGCAAGAAAGCAAAGGAGGGTGCAGACCATGAGTGAGTTCCAGACCAAGTTACACAGTGTGCCCTCCGGCGGCTTCCTGACCGACCGCGACAAGGACAAAAAGCCCATTCTGGACGTGCGTGAGCTGGGCATCGACTTCGGCGGTCTGACCGCCGTGGACGGCTTCAATCTGATGATCGGCCGCAACGAGATCACCGGTCTGATCGGCCCCAACGGTGCCGGCAAGACCACCGTGTTCAACCTGCTGACCAACGTCTACCAGCCCACCCGCGGCTCCATCCTGATCGATGGCATGCCCACCGCCGGCAAAAAGACCTATCAGGTCAACCGCATGGGCGTGGCCCGCACCTTCCAGAATATCCGCCTGTTCAAGGAACTGAGCGTCATCGACAACATCAAGGTGGGCCTGCATGAATCCATGAAGTACAATCTGGCCTCCTCTCTGATCCGCCTGCCCAACTACTGGAAGGAAGAGAAGAAGTGCACCGAGCGTGCACTGGAGCTGCTGGATATCTTCCACATGGCAGACCTTGCCAATGTTCAGGCCGGCAGCCTGCCCTACGGCGCACAGCGCCGTCTGGAGATCATGCGCGCACTGGCCACCAGCCCGAAGCTGCTGCTGCTGGACGAGCCTGCTGCCGGTATGAACCCCTCCGAGACCGCAGAGCTGACCGAGACCATCCGCCGCATCCGCGACGAGTTCAACATCGCCGTGCTGCTGATCGAGCATGACATGAGTCTGGTCATGGGCATCTGCGAGGGCATCGCCGTACTGAACTTCGGCCGCATCATCGCCAAGGGCACACCGGATGAGATCCGCAACAACCCGCAGGTCATTGAGGCCTATCTGGGCAAGAAGGAGGGCTGACAAATGGCTGATACGTTACTGAAGGTCGATAACATCAACGTTTATTACGGCAACATCCACGCCGTCAAGGACATCTCCTTCGAGGTGAATCAGGGCGAGATCGTCACCCTGATCGGTGCCAACGGTGCCGGCAAGTCCACCACCCTGAAGACCATTTCCGGCCTGCTGAAGCCCAAGACCGGCGATATCCTTTACAAGGGCAGCAGCATCAAGGGCATGCGCGCCCACAAGATCGTGGAAGCGGGCCTTGCCCACGTGCCGGAAGGCCGCCATGTGTTCCTGCACATGACCGTGGAAGAAAATCTGGATATGGGTGCCTACACCCAGCCCAACTCCACCATTGCCCCCAACAAGGAAAAGGTGTTTGAGCTGTTCCCCCGCCTGAAGGAGCGCCGCAAGCAGCTGGCGGGCACCATGTCCGGCGGCGAACAGCAGATGCTGGCTATGGGCCGCGCCCTGATGAGCAACGCCTCCATGCTGATGCTGGACGAGCCCTCCATGGGCCTTTCGCCGCTGCTGGTGCAGGAGATCTTCGACATCATCCAGAATGTGCACAAGGAAGGCATGACCATCCTGCTGGTGGAGCAGAACGCGCAGATGGCCCTTTCCGTGGCAGACCGCGCCTACGTCCTTGAGACGGGCCGTGTGGTCATGGATGGCACCGGTGCCGAACTGCTGACCAACGAGCGCGTGCGCAGCGCCTATCTGGGCGGCTGATCGCTGTAAAACAAAAAAGAGCTTCTGCACTGCAAAAGCTCATAAGACGGACCCCGGGACCGCAGGGCTGAAAAGCACCTTGCTGTTCCGGGGTCCTGTTTTTTTACGGCGGCAGGCTCTGCACCGGAAGCAGATACTTCTCCCCCATTGCCGCCCTATTTCATTTATGCTACAATAGTCCTATCAAACAGTTTGGAGATTTGCTCATGAACTACTACGCTGCTCCCATGGAGGGCCTGACCGACCGGGTGTGGCGGCAGGCGCACCAGAAATGGTTCGGCCCCGCCGGTGCCGCCGACCGCTATTACGCCCCGTTTCTCTCCCCGCCGGAGAACCGGGTACTCATCAAAAAGAAGATGGCCGAACTGGCCCCCGCAGCCAACCCCGGCGCACCGGTCAATCCCGCAGCTGCTGGCAAAGGACGGGGAGCTGGCCGCATGGATGATCGGCGAACTGCGCAAACTGGGCTACACCGAGGTGAACCTGAACCTCGGCTGTCCAGCCGGCACGGTAACAGCCAAGGGCAAGGGTTCCGGGATGCTGCGGGACCTTGCAAAGCTGGACGCCTTCCTTGCTGCCGTGTTCGCCAATGCGGAAGGGCCCATCTCGGTCAAGACCCGGCTGGGTGTGGACAAGCCGGAGGAGTTCGCCGCCATTCTGGACATTTATAACCAGTATCCCATCTGTGAGCTGACCATCCACCCGCGCGTGATGCGTCAGCAGTACCGCGGACAGGCCGACCGTGCGGCCTTTTCTGCCGCCCTGCCCGGTTGCCGGATGCCGGTGTGCTACAACGGCGACGTGACCACTGCCGCCGACCTGCACACGTTGGAAGAGCAGTACCCGCAGCTGTCCGGCATCATGGTGGGGCGCGGCCTCATTGCGGACCCTGCCCTGTTCCGGGTGGCGCGCGGCGGTGCGCCCGCCGCACGGGAAGAGCTGCGGGGCTATCTCGATGACCTTTACCACGGCTACACCGAGCTGTTCGGCAGTGCCGGGTGCGCCGTCAGCCGGATGAAAGGGCACTGGTTCTACCTGATCCACAAATTTGAGGACTCCGAAAAGCTGGAAAAGCAGCTGCGCAAGGCCCGGGAACCGTGGGAGTATGAGGTGGTGGTGAACCAGATCTTTACGCTGCCATTCCGGCCGTAACGATCGGCATGGCCTCCGTTTTGCTCTGGCCATCTTCACCGGAGGGGCTGTAACGGTAAACAGCATCTGCATTCTGTTATGAAAAAGCCCCGCCATCTGAAAGACGGCGGGGCCTGAGCAGATAAGGGGTATCAGACGTTCAGATAGCTGCGCAGCATGGCCTGCAGCAGATCGTCCCGATCCACCTTACGGATCAGGGCACGGGCATTCTTGTAGGTCGTGATGTAGGTGGGGTCTTCGGACAGGATATAGCCCACCAGCTGATTGACCGGATTATAGCCTTTTTCCTTTAAAGCATCGTACACCTGCTGCACGATCTCATGGATCTCATAGTCCTTTTTGTCGTGGATCGAAAAAATAGCAGTCTCGCCACTCACGGAATACACCCCCTTAGGAAGAACTACGTTCATTGTACACGAATTGCGGGGAAACTTCAAGATAAACGGACCGGATTTGCACAGTTTGCATAAAATTTCCGGTTCAGATTTTGCAGGCTGACGGCCTGCAGCGCCGCAAATGCGGCAGAAGGAGGCCTTTTTATGCTGTATGGCATCGGCTGCGACCTGTGCGAGCTGGCACATCTGGAAAAAAGCCTTACCGGCGCACATGCTGCGGCCTTTGTCCGCCGGGTCTACGGCGAGGCCGAGCGTGCCGCTCTCGGGCTGGACGCTCCCCTCCCCGCCGGGCGCAGCGCAGCCCACCGGCTGGCCAGTGCTGCCGCCAACTTTGCCGCCAAGGAAGCCTTTTTAAAGGCAGCAGGCACCGGCCTGCGGGAGCCCTTTTCGCTTTGCGAGATCGAAGCCATCCGGCAGGAAAACGGCGCACCGGCCTATCGCTTCAGCGGAAGGACGGCAGAATGGGTGCAGGCCCGCAGCCTGACCGCCCGGCTCTCCCTGAGCCATGAAGGCGGCATGGCGCTGGCGTTCTGTACACTGGAAACGGAAACCTGAGCCGCTTCTGTGCATACAATGGAATATCCCCCGTGCTTTCTGCTCATACTGAGAGCAGACGAACGATGCGCCGGACGCATCACATAGCGGGGCGCATCCTCCAAATGCAGGGAGGGAGATTCCATGGAGGTACACAGAGGAGAAGTTTTTTACGCGGATCTTTCGCCGGTGGTGGGGTCCGAGCAGGGCGGCGTGCGGCCGGTGCTCGAATCGTGCAGAACGAGATCGGCAACCGGCACAGCCCCACCGTCATTGCAGCGGCCATTACATCCCGGCTGGACAAAGCCCGCCTGCCCACCCACATCAACATCCGGGCGGCGGACACCGGCCTTGCCAAGGACAGCGTGGTGCTGCTGGAGCAGATCCGCACGCTGGATAAGCACCGCCTGCGGGAGCGGGCCGGGCAGATCACGCCGGAAGACCAGAAACGGGTGGATCAGGCTCTGGATGTCAGTCTCGGACTCACGTCCTATTGAGCGTCTGCCGGGAAGTGAAATCGTATACAAAGCAAAAAGACCCGGGATCTTTTCGAGCCATTTCGGCCCTGAAAGATCCCGGGTCTTATACGATCTTTTTTCAGCAGGCAGTCCTGTGGACGGAACGCTTACAGCAGCGGAATGCCCGCCTTGGCGCAGGCCTCACGGGTGGCAGCGTCCCAGACGCTGGCCTGCACCTCGCCGATGTGGGCGCTGCCCAGCAGCAGCATGCACAGACGGCTCTGGCCGATGCCGCCGCCGATGGAGTAGGGCAGCTCACCGTTCAGCACGGCCTTGTGGAAGGGCAGAGCACGGCGGTCATCGCAGCCGGCCATGGTCAGCTGTTTGTCCATGCTCTCGGGGCTGACGCGGATGCCCATGCTGCTCAGCTCGTAGCTGCACTGCAGCGGGTCGTTCCAGAACAGCAGGTCGCCGTTCAGATCCCAGTCGTCGTAGTCGGGGGCACGGCCGTCATGGGGCTTGCCGCTCTTGAGCGGAGCGCCGATCTTCATCAGGAAGGTGGTGCCGTTCTCCTTCACAAAGGCGTTCTCGCGCTCCTTCGGGGTCAGATCGGGATACTTGTCCTCCAGCTCCTGGGTGGTGATGAAGGTGACGTTGGGGCTGTGCAGCGGCAGCTCCTGCAGCTGGGGGAACATGGCGTGCAGGTTCATCTCGGTGGCGCAGACGGCAGACACGATGGAGCGCACCACGCTCTTCAGGTATGCTTCGCTGCGGTCCTCCAGACGGATCGCCTTTTCCCAGTCCCACTGATCCACATAGACGGAGTGCAGGTTGTCCAGCTCTTCATCCCGGCGGATGGCGTTCATATCGCAGTACAGGCCCTTGCCCACATGGAAGTCGTAGTCCTTCAGAGCTTTGCGCTTCCACTTTGCCAGCGACTGCACCACCTGTGCCTCAATGCCGCTGTCCTTGATATCAAAG
Organism: Faecalibacterium sp. 7; assembly: GCF_049562865.1. Classification (NCBI taxonomy): domain Bacteria; kingdom Bacillati; phylum Bacillota; class Clostridia; order Eubacteriales; family Oscillospiraceae; genus Faecalibacterium; species Faecalibacterium sp. 7. The sequence goes on from NZ_CP186911.1 coordinate 461,238, forward strand.
GTGACCTTGCGCTCCACGCCGTTCAGGTCGTCGTTCAGGCCGGTGGACGCCTCCAGAAACAGCGGAGCGGACACGCGGTACAGGTTCAGCGTGGCGCACAGAGTGTCGGCAAACAGGCGCTTGACCGTGCCGATGGCGCGCTGGGTGTCGTACAGGTTCAGCGCAGGCGTGTAGTTTGCAGGAATGATGGTCTTGCTCATAAAGGATACCCCTCTTCTTGTTGGATTCCGGCCCTGCTTTCCCGGTACAGGGCGCAGTTTTTGAACCAAAAAATACTGGCTCCATTATGGCACATTTTCTTATGAAAGTAAAGTGAGGCGGCAAAAAAAGAGTACCCCGCGCAAGCCGCAGGAGCATCCCCGGTTTTGAGGGCACACGTTACGACTCAGAATTTAGTGATTGTGTCCGGCCCCGGAATCTGCTAGAATACAAAAAGGAAGTTTTTTCACTATATTATAAGGAGTGGGTCATTATGGGCGTATTAACCAACCTGGAACCGGCATCGGTTTTTCATTATTTTGAAGAGATCTGCAGCATCCCGCACACCTCTCATCACGAAAAGGCGCTGAGCGACTACTGCGTGCAGTTTGCAAAGGCACACGGCCTTGCCTGTCGTCAGGACGAAATGGGCAATGTGCTCATCAAGGCACCGGCCACGCCGGGCTACGAGAACCAGCCTGCCCTGATCCTGCAGGGTCATCTGGACATGGTGGGCGACAAGACCGCCGCCTGCCCGCTGGATCTGGAAAAGGATGCCATCCAGCTGGTGGTGGACGGCGATTATGTCCGCGCCGAGGGCACTACACTGGGCGGCGACGACGGCATTGCCGTGGCCTACGCACTGGCTGTGCTGGACGCAAAGGACATCCCCCACCCTGCGCTGGAGGTCGTGCTGACCGTCTGCGAGGAGGTGGGCCTGCTGGGTGCATCTGCCATGGAGCTTTCCGATCTGGAAGGTCGCCTGCTCATCAACATCGACTCGGAGGAAGAGGGGGTGCTGACCGCAGGCTGTGCAGGTGGACGCCGCGTTGAATGCCATCTGCCCGTCACCCGTGCAACTGTGACCGGCACCGCCGTAAAGGCAGACGTGACCGGCCTTGTGGGCGGGCACTCCGGCACCGAGATCCACAAGGGCCGCGCCAACGCCATCGCCCTGCTGGGCCGCTGGCTGACCCTGCTGACCGAAAACGGCGTGGACTACACGGTGCTGGCCCTTTCCGGCGGTGCAAAGGAGAATGTCATCCCCAAGGAAAGCAGCGTCACACTGGTGCTGCCCACCGGCATCACGGAGGGCGTCCGTGCTGCCTCTGCCCAGTTTGCCGCTCAAATGAAGGCCGAATACGGCACGGCCGACCCGGAGATCTGTCTGCAGCTCACCGAACAGGGCTGCGGCGGGTATCAGGCACTGGACGGTGCTTCTGTCCAGCGGCTGCGCAAGGCCCTGCTCCTGATGCCATGGGGCGTGCAGGCCATGAGCATGGATGTGCCGGGCCTTGTGGAGACCTCGCTGAACCTCGGCGTTGCCGAACTGGACGACAGCGAAGCCATCCTGCGCTTTTCCCTGCGCAGCTCGGTGCCCTCGGCGAAGGAGCTGCTGAGCTGCAAGCTGCAGACCCTGACCGAGCTGCTGGGCGGCACCGTGCGGTTCCACGGCGACTATCCCGCTTGGACCTACGCCCGCGAAAGCGCCCTGCGCGACCGCTGCGTTGCTATGTACGAGGCACAGTACGGTGCAAAGCCCCAGATCGTTGCCATTCATGCAGGTCTGGAATGCGGTATCCTCTCGGGCAAGATCGACGGGCTGGACTGCATCTCCTTTGGCCCGAACCTGCTGCATGTCCACACCCCCAATGAGCGCGCCGATATTGCATCGGTGGCCCGCGTGTGGGAGTACCTGAAGGCTATTCTGGCTTACAAAGCATAACGGCCCAAAACACAAAACGGCACCTGCGGAACTAGCAGGTGCCGTTTTGTGTATAACTCCCTCAGGCACGGCTCACGCCGCACCAGCTCCCTCAATGAGGGAGCCTCCGGCGAAAAGATAAAGTTTTCCGCTCGGCCAAAGCCTCCCTCCTTGAGGGAGGTGGCATTGCGAAGCAATGACGGAAGGAGTTTAGTCCAGATACCGGATCTTGCCCGGTTCGATGCCCTTGATGCCGAGGCCCGGCTCGTTGGAAACCGTGATCTCCTTTTCGTTGAACACGGCACCGCCGAGGATGGGGTCCTCGCTGCACAGCACGGGGCCGTCCAGATCCACGCGGGTGATCAATCTGCTTTGCGCAGGCCAGATGCACGGCGGCATTCACGCTGATCTTTGCTTCCAGCATACAGCCGATCATGCACTCCACACCGTACACCTCGGCGGCAGATGCGATCTTGAGGGCGTTGTACAGGCCGCCGCACTTCATCAGCTTGATGTTCACAAGGTCTGCGGCTCCCATCTGCATAATGGTCAGTGCGTCCTGCGGGGAGAACACGCTCTCGTCTGCCAGCACCGGCACATAGGAGCGCTCGGTGACGTACTTCAGGCCGTCAAAATCGTGGGCCTTGACCGGCTGCTCCACGAATTCGAGGTCCAGTCCCCGCTCCTGCATCCCGTTCAGGATGCGCACGGCCTCTTTCGGGGTCCAGCCCTGATTGGCGTCGATGCGGATGCAGGTCTCCTTGGGCACGGCGGCACGGATGGCGCTCAGGCGGGCGATATCCTTTTCCGGCTCCTTGCCCACCTTGACCTTCAGGCAGTCGTAACCGCGCTGGATGGCGTTCTGCGCGTCCCGCACCATCTCTTCAGGGTCGTTGACGCTGATGGTGATGTCCGTGACGATGGACTTCTTTGCGCCGCCCATCAGCTTGTACACGGGGATCTTGTACAGCTGGCCGTACAGGTCCCACAGGGCCATATCCACAGCAGCCTTGGCACTGGTGTTCTTCTGGATGCAGGCATTCAGGGCGATCATCAGGTCCTCAAAGTCGTCCACATCGCGGCCGATGATGGTCTTTGCGATGTGGTCGCGGATGGCACCGATGATGGCACCCGTGGTATCGCCGGTGATCACGCCGGTAGGAGGTGCTTCACCGTAACCCACCGCGCCGGTGTCGGTGTGGATCTCCACGATGACATCCTCCACGCTGCTGACCGAGCGCAGCGCCGTTTTGAAGGGCACACGCAGCGGCACGGAGATCAATCCGAGACGTACTTCCGTAATTTTCATACAAAACCTACCCCTTTCGAATAAAAAAATATTGCCAGATTCTATGATCTATGATAACATTGTATACGAAGTTGTCGATGTTGTAAAGACAATTGTCCGTGAAAAAATCGTAAAAAAGGAAAGGGGTCCGGAATTATGATCACCAATGGTTTCACCTATATTGCGGTGCTGATCTTCATTGCCGCAATGCTGGTATGGCTCCAGCGCTATACCAAATCGAAGTTCTTCGACTACGCACCTCCCATCGTTCTGCTGTATCTCATCACCATGATCCTCTGCACGCTGGGTGCATGGGACATGGAGGCCACCAAGCCTGCCTACTCCGTGCTGAAAAACAACCTGCTGTATGCAATGATCTTCCTGATGCTGCTGCGCTGCGACATCCGCAAGATCATCAAGCTGGGTCCCAAGATGCTGGGCGGCTTCTTTGCCGCTTCCGTCTCCATCTCGCTGGCCTTCATTGCCACCTTCGCCATCATGAAGGGGCCCCTTGGCTCCGAAGCATGGAAGGCGCTGGGCGCTCTGTGCGGCAGCTGGATGGGCGGCTCCGGCAACATGATCGCCGTGCAGGCTGCGCTGGACATCGGCGAAGGTGACATGGCCTACGCACTGGTGGTGGACTCCATCGACTACTCCATCTGGGTCATGTTCCTGCTGTGGGCCATCAATCTGGCTCCCAAGTTCAACAAGTGGGTCAAGGCCGATACCACCACGCTGGACGAAGTGTCCCGCCGTCTGGAAGAGGACGCAAAGGCCAACGAGGACAAGGCCAGCTTTGTCAACCTGATTTTCCTGCTGGGTCTGGCTCTGGTGATCTCCGCCTTCGGTCAGGACATCGGCGCAACCCTGAACAGCGCAATGCCCTTCCTGGACAAGGCCACCTGGACCGTCCTGCTCATCACGCTGTCCGGCCTGATCGGCGCTGTCACCCCCGTGGGCCGCATGGCAGGCAGCACCGAGCTGTCCAACCTGCTGCTGTACTCTGTGGTGGCTCTGCTTGCCTCCCGCGCAAGCTTCCTGGAGCTGACCGATGCACCCGCATGGATCCTGGCAGGCTTTATGATCCTTGCCATCCACGGCATCGTTCTGGTGCTGCTGGCAAAGATCTTCCATCTGGATATGTTCACCTGCGGCGTGGCATCTCTGGCAAACATCGGCGGTTCCGCATCTGCTCCCATTCTGGCCGGTGCCTACAGCGGCGCTCTGGTGCCCGTTGGCGTTCTGATGGCTCTGATGGGTTACGTTATCGGCACGGCAGGCGGCCTGATCACCGCAAACATCATGTCGCTGCTGGCATAATGTTCTCCGGCTTATAACGCAGTCCGTGGCCGTTGAAACCAACACGCGGCCTCAGTTTACAACAAAAAAAGAGATAGGCGGCCCCTTCCGGGGAAGCCTATCTCTTTTTTATCGGGACTGTTTTGCAGTCGTCCCTTTTATCTCGTCCGCGCAGGACCGGGACGGTCCCGGAGCATCACTCTGCAAACAGCGGAGTGGAAAGATAACGGTCGCCGGTATCGGGCAGCAGGACCACGATGTTCTTACCGGCATTCTCCGGGCGCTTTGCCAGCTGCAGCGCAGCATATACGGCGGCACCGGAGGAAATGCCCACCAGAACGCCTTCCTTGTGGCCGATCAGACGTCCGGTGGCAAAGGCGTCATCGTTCTCCACCGCGATGACCTCGTCATACACCTTGGTGTCCAGCACGTCCGGCACAAAGCCTGCGCCGATGCCCTGGATCTTGTGCGCACCTGCAACGCCCTTGCTCAGCACGGGAGAAGAGGCAGGCTCCACGGCAACCACCTTGACGTCCGGGTTCTTGCTCTTCAGGTACTGGCCCACGCCGGTGACGGTGCCGCCGGTGCCGACGCCGGCCACGAAGATGTCCACCTTGCCATCGGTATCCTCCCAGATCTCGGGGCCGGTGGTCTCGATGTGTGCCTGCGGATTGGCCGGATTCACGAACTGGCCGGGGATGAAGGAATCGGGGATCTCCTTTGCCAGCTCATCTGCCTTGGCAATGGCACCCTTCATACCCTTTGCGCCTTCGCTGAGCACCAGTTCTGCACCATAGGCCTTCATCAGCTGGCGGCGCTCCACGCTCATGGTCTCGGGCATCACGATGATGATGCGGTAGCCCTTGGCTGCAGCTACAGCCGCCAGACCGATGCCGGTGTTGCCGGAGGTTGGCTCGATGATGACGGAGCCTTCCTTCAGCAGGCCCTTTTCCTCGGCATCATCGATCATCTTTTTGGCGATGCGGTCCTTGACGGAACCGGCCGGATTGAAGTATTCCAGCTTGGCAATGATATGGGCAGACAGCTGCTGCTCCTTTTCGATGTGGGTCAGCTCCAGCAGCGGAGTATGACCGATCAGCTGATCTGCGGCAGTATAAATCTTGCTCATTGTAGTTTCCTCCCTGATACAGTTACGGGCACATGTGCCCTGCCGGATGACCCGGTTCTAAATCCTTTATACCAACATTGTTTGTGGGTTTGATGGTATTATAGTCTCCCTTGGGTCGCTTGTCAATGGATTTTTTGAAAAAAGTGGGATTGAAATATTATTTACCCTGTTGTATAATAGGTTAAAATTCAATTTATAACCAGCAAAGGAAGTACCGTATTATGATCGTGTCCACCAAAGGGCGCTATGCACTGCGCGTGATGATCGACCTTGCCGAACATCAGTCCGAAAAATATGTTCCCCTCAAAGAAGTCGCCGCCCGTCAGGAGATCTCGGAGAAGTATCTGGAAAACATCCTCAAGGTGCTGGTGCAGAACGGCTTTTTGGAGGGCCTGCGCGGCAAGGGCGGCGGCTACCGCCTGACCCGCAGCCCGGACCAGTACACCGTAGGCGAGATCCTGATGCTGACCGAAGGAAGTCTGGCCCCGGTGTCCTGCCTGACCCCCGGTGCGGCCTCCTGCTCCCGCATGGCCAACTGCCGCACCTATGAAATGTGGAAGGGCCTGAACGACCTGATCTCCAACTACTTCGGCAATATCACTCTGGCCGATCTGGCCCTGCCCGATCAGGCCGGGAACGATTATGTGATCTGAGAAAGCTCTGCCATCGGCGCACCGTTTCTGCGGTGCGCCTTTTTTTGCACAGTTCTGGGAAAAATGTGCAATTTTTCTTATCCAGAATCACGGTTGATGGTTTGGAGCTCCTGCGGTATACTTTACATTCGATGTGACTTTTTACACTTTTACCCGAGGAAGGAGCGTTTTGCTACGAAATACATTTTTCAGTTTGCACGCATTCTTGCGTTTTGCTTTTTAGGTGAGATCCTTCACTGTGTGCTGCCCCTGCCGGTGCCGGCCAGCGTGTACGGGCTGGTGCTTTTGCTGCTGGCTTTGAACTTCCGGCTGATCAAGCTGGAGGACGTAAAAGAGGTGGGTACCTACCTCACCGGCATCTTCCCGCTGCTGTTCGTGCCCGCTGCCGCCGGTGTGATGGAGCTGTGGGCAGAAATGGGCGAAATGCTGCTGCCCATCCTCATTGCCATCATCCCGGTGACGGTGCTGGTGATGGTAAGCGCAGGCAAGACCACGCAGGCCCTGAGCGGCCGCAAAAACAAGGAGGCCGACAATGACGCAGCTGCTGAATGATTTTCTGTCCGGCTCTGCCGCATGGGGCGTGCTGCTCACACTGGCCGCTTTTGCGCTGGGCGCCCTCATCAATAAGCTGACCGGCAAGGCCATCTTCAACCCGCTGCTGCTGGGCAGCATTTTTGTCATCGTGTTTCTTTCGGTGTGCAAGATTCCGTATGCGGACTATAAGATCAGCGCAGCACCGGTGAATTACCTGCTGCTGCCCGCCACGGTGGCACTGGCCATCCCGCTGTATGAGAAGATCGACCTGCTGAAAGAGAATGCCGCCGCCATCATCGCGGGCATTTCAGTGGGCACGCTGGTGAGCCTTGGCAGCGCGCTGGCGCTGGCACTGGCGCTGGACCTGACCCGGGAGCAGTATGCCACCCTGCTGCCCAAATCCGTGACCACCGCCATCAGCATGGATGTGGCCGCAGAGCTGGGCGGCATTGCGGCGCTGACCGGTGCCATCGTGATCGTCACCGGCATCGTGGGTGCCCTGCTGGCCGAGACTGTGTGCAAGCTGTTCCATATCACCGACCCCATTGCCAAGGGCGTGGGCATCGGCACTGCGGCCCATGCCGTGGGCACCAGCAAGGCCCTGCAGATGGGCGAGGTGGAAGGTGCCATGAGCGGCCTTTCCATTGCCGTGGCCGGTGTGCTGACCGCCGTGCTCTGCCCGGTGTTCGTGAATCTGATCAATTAAACGATTTAAAATGGCCTCCGCGTTCGCTCTGCAACAGCGACGACCGCTGCCAGCAGCAGAAACAGGAAGGAGCTGTTGGGGCCGCGGCCTGCAAGATGCGAGTGCCGTCCAAGGCACGAAGCAGCTGCAGGGAGCCGCAACCCGAATATATCAGCGGAAAATTTTTTGATATTGCAGATCAGCCAGGCCTGCGGGCCTGGCTGATCTGCTTTTTCACGAAAGGGGCCGGAAAGGAAAACGTCCTCTGCCTGCGCAGGCTCTCTGCCGGAGCAGCTGTGTGGAAGGAAGAAGCTGACATAAAATGGTTCCAAAGCAGAAGCCCCCGGCTGCGAATTGCAGCCGGGGGCTTCTGCTTCTCTATGAAAAGAGGTTCATCATGAGTTCTCGGAAATGGCTTATCAGAACTTGAACAGGTTCACGATGCGCTGCCACAGACGGGTGAAGATGTTGCCTTCCTTCACGGTCTCGGTCTCGGCTGCAGCAACGTCCACAGAGGCAGCCGTCTCGGCAGTCTTATAGACGAACTTGACGCTGCTCTCGGCGTCATCCGGTGCACCGGCAAAGCTGGTGTAGTCGTTCAGGCGGTCGGTCATCTCGTCCAGCACGGTCTTCAGACCATGGAGCTGATCCTGATCCAGCGCGCCGGTCAGCTTGGAGATGCCTTCCTCGTTGAACTGGTTCAGGCCGTCGTTCAGCCGGCCTGCGCCGTCATTCAACTGGCCTGCACCGGTGTTCAGGGTGTTCACGCCGTCATACAGGGTCTTGGTACCTGCGGCCAGCTGAGCGCTGCCATCCTTTGCGGAGTGGGCACCGTCCGCAGCGGTCTGCACGCCTGCGGTGTACTGGTTCACGCTGGAAACAAAGAACTGGATCTTGGAAAGGCTGTCCTTCAGGGCGCGGACATCGGCCATATCCTGACTGTTCTCCACCTGATACTTCAGCTCGGCCTTGGCGGTGTTCTTGGCATCCTCGCTGGTCAGCAGCTGCACCAGACCGCACAGCATGGAGGGGTCGTAGTTCTGCATCAGCTTGAGGGCTGCTTCCAGATCGTGGTTCGTCTTGGTCGCGGACAGGTACAGGGCCAGATCCAGCTGGCTGTCCTTGAAGCTGGGAGCCTGCTCCCACACGGTGCGCACGATCTTGCGGCGTCCGGCAGCGAGGGTCTTATCGTTCATGGTGAGGATGTTGTCGATCACAGCCTCGTAGTCCGACCATGTCATGTCCTCGTCGATCAGGCCGCCTTCCTTCAGGGTCTTGTTGGCAGAAGCCAGCACACCGTCCGCCACCTGCTGCGCACCGGCGTTCAGTGCGGAATTATTGGCACTCAGGGTGTCCAGACCGTTGGTCAGCTGGCCAAGGCCGTTGTCCAGAGCAGCAGCGCCGTTGTTCAGGGTGTTGGCACCGTCCAGCAGGGCCAGAACACCGTTTGCCAGCTGAGAGGTGCCGTCCACCAGCTGGGAAGCGCCGTCCATGAGCTGGCTCATGGCGTCGTTCAGCTGGTTGATGCCGTCGGTCAGGTCGTTGATGCTGCTCAGGTCGAACACATTGCTCGTGCCCAGAGCGGCCGTGCTGGTAGCGCAGGCCACCATGACCTGCGGGCAGGTCAGCTCGGTGACATCTGCCTCAACGGTAACGGTATCCTGCAGATAATCTTCGATGCTGTCCACCTCATCGGGCAGCAGGCCGGACAGGGAATCCTTCACGCCCGGCAGGGTGACAAAGGCGGCAACACTGCTCTTGGCGGCGCTCTCGACCATGCCGTGTTCTGCGGTCACGTTGGAAGCATCCCCGCCAAGAATAACGCCCACAGCGGTGATCAGCGGGGTGACGATGGTGCGGTCCTTACCGTTCACGTTCACGGTGCCGGTCTCATTGTTCTTCAGGGCAACGGTCACGGTCAGATGGCCGCTCTTACCGATGAGGTCTTCCAGCGCAGCTTCCTGCCCGTCCAGAGCGTAGGTCACCTTCACATCGATGGGCAGGGCCTTGTCGGTATTGCCCTTGTAGTAAACATCGGTGTCCTCGGTGTTCCAGACCAGCTCTTCGCCGTTCTGGGTGAACTCGGCATCGCTCTCGGTGTTCTGGATGTCGGTCAAGGTGGTCTTGTCGGTGACGCTGGACAGGCCGGAGGCGCTGTACAGGTGCTCGCTGACGGTGGTGTTCTTGATGGAGCCGTCGCCGTTCATCACGGCATAGACGGTCTCGGATTTGGAAAAGCTGCTCTTACCAGCTGCAAATGCAGGCATGGCGCAGCCTGCGGCGAGTGTCAGAGCCAGCGCCGCACTGGCGAAACGAAGCGATTTTTTCATAACGCAATTACTCCTTTTCAGACTTCTTGGCGTTGGCGGATTCGGGTATCATCCACTTGAGGGTGGTGTGGCGGATGATCCAGTCGCACAGCATCAGGGCTGCGGGCAGCATCACCAGAATGACCACCATGCTGATCAGTGCGCCGCGGGAGATCAGCAGGCAGATGCTCTTCAGCAGCTCCATCTTACTGATGGCAGCCACACCGACGGTGGCGGCAAAGAAGGTCAGGCCGCTGGTCAGGATGGACTGGCTGCAGTGCTCCAGCGACTGCTGGGCGGCTTCCTTCGGGGTGCGGCCAAAAGCGCGCTCCTCGTGGTAACGGGTGGTCATCAGGATGGAGTAGTCCACGGTAGCACCCAGCTGGATGGTGCCGATGACGATGCTGGCAATGAAGGGCAGCTGCGTACCGGTGAAGTACGGGATGCCCATGTTGATGGCGATGGCGGCTTCAATGCTGGCCACCAGCAGCGCCGGGATGGAAATGCTCTTGAAGGAAATGGCGATGATGACCAGAACGGCCATGATGGACCAGACGTTGACGTTCTTGAAGTCCACATCTGCCACTTCGATCAGGTCCTTGGTCATGGCACCCTCGCCGGTAATGACGCCCTCAGGGTCTACGTTCTTGATCAGGCCGATCATCTCGTCCAGCTGGTTGTTGATGGCATCCGTGCCGGTCTTATAGGAGCTGTTGGCCAAAATCAGCTTGTAGCCGCCGGACTGCAGAATCTCCATAATGCTGTCGGGCAGCAGCTCGGTCTGGAAGCCCGGGCCGGTGATGGAATCCAGACTCACGACCTGCGTAATGCCGTCCACGTCCTTGAGTTCATCGCACAGGTCGCTCACCTCAGTGGCGGTCAGGTCGTCATGCACCAGAATAAAGTGGCTGGTGGTCATGCCGAAGTCCTCGCCCAGCTTGTTGGTGCCCACGATACCGGTCAGGTCCTGCGGCAGGGAGTCAAACAGGGTGTAGTACACCTCGGTCTTGTTCTGCGCGATGACAAAGGGGATGAGGACGAGGATAAAGACGACCACGATGGGCACCGAGTGGTTGGAAACAAAGTAGCTGAGCTTTTTCAGCTTGGGGATCACGGTGCGGTGCTTGTACTTTTCCACCCATTTATCAAAGGTAAGGATCAGGGAGGGCAGGATGACCACGGTGCAGATAACGCCGAGGGCAACGCCCTTTGCCATGACAAGGCCGATATCGCGGCCCAGCGTCAGACGCATGGCACACAGTGCAAGGAAGCCTGCAATGGTGGTCAGGCTGGAAGCGGAGATGGAAGTCATGGTCTTGCAGATGGCGCTGGTCATGGCCTCCTCGTTAGAGGAGCGCAGCTCCTTTTCTTCCTGATAGCGGTGCAGCAGGAAGATGGAGAAGTCCATCGTGACGCCCAGCTGCAGCACGGTGGCCAGTGCTTCGGTGATGTAGCTGATCTGGCCCAGAAAGATGTTGGTGCCGAAGTTGTACGCAATGGGGAACAAAAGGCCCAGCATGAACAGCAGCGGGGTGATGGTGCTTTCCAGCGAAAGGAACAGCACCAGCAGGCTGGCACCCACAGCGATCAGGATGTACATGGGCATTTCCTGATTGACCAGTGCCTTGGTGTCCTGCAGGATGACGCTCATACCGCCGAAGAAGCAGTCCTTGCGCAGCACCTTTTCGATCTGAGCGACGGCTTCCATGGTCTCGTCGCTGGCGCTGGGAGCGTCAAAGCGGACGATTAGCATGGTGGAATCGTTCTTGCCGAACATGAACTGCTGCACATCGGCGGGCAGCATCTCGGTGGGAATGCTGGGGTCGATCACATCGCTGAGCCAGAAGGTCTGGGTGACGCCGGGAACGGCTTCGATATCCTTCTTCATGGCGATGAGCTCGTTTGTGGGCAGGCCCTCTACCGTGATCATACCGGTGGAGGCCAGATGGAAATCGTCCTCAAGGGCTACCTCGCCGATCATGGAATCCAGATCCTGCGGCAGGTAGGTGAGGATGTCATAGTTGATGCGGGTGGCGATCGCGCCGATCGCGGAAGGGATCAACAGCAGGAATGCTACTGTCAGGATCAGCTTGCGCAACCGCACGATGCCCTGTGCGATCTTTTTCATGAGAACCCTCCATAGAAAGTGGTTTGGTTAAAGAATCTTAGTAAAATGACTCTCGGTCATTTCTAAGCAAAATCTATTATAATCATGCCGGACCGGGTGTCAAGAATAAAAAATGACCAAAGGTCAGTTTTCTTATCAACTGCCTGAAATTGTATAAGAATTGGCCCTTGCGCTATCCTTCCGGGACTGCTAAAATATTGATACAGCACGAATGAACGAGAGAAAACAAGAGGAAAAGAGGAATCGTCAGGGACTATGGGTACCGTCGAGGGCAAAAAGCAGGAGAAGCGCCGGGCGCTGCTGGAGGCAGCCTATGATCTGTTTCTGGAGCGAGGTGCCGCAAAAACCAGCGTGGAGGACATCACCAGCCGGGCCAAGGTGGCCAAGGGCACCTTTTATCTGTATTTTCAGGATAAAGGTGCGGTGATGCAGGCGCTGCTGGGCCGGGTGAGCTACCAGCTGCTGAGCGACGCGTGCGAAGCGGTGGAAAAGCAGACAGAGCTCGAAAACTTCCCGGACAAGATGGTGGCGGTGATCGACCGCATCATCGAAGCGCTGCGGAAGGATACGCTGGTGCTCAAGTTTCTGGAGCACAACTTCATATGGCCGGGGCTGGACCAGATCGAGGCCAGCCGCGAAGCCGAGCCGCTGATGCGCAAGCTGCTGAACGTGGTGCTGACCAGCCCGGAAATGGCCGGCCGCACCGAGCGGGAGATCTACCAGCGCATCACGGCACTGGGCAGCATGTGCATGTCGGTGTGCTATTCCAGCGTGCTGGAAGGCAAGCCCGATGACATCGAGGCCATGAAGCCGGTGCTGTATGATATCGTCCGCAGGTCGCTGAAGGTGGAAAAATAAAAAATCACAGAAAAGTATTGCTTTTTTGCACAGGCTGTGGTAAACTATTCAAGTCGATATGACTTATGGACGGTTAGCTCAGCTGGTAGAGCATCTGCTTGACGTGCAGGAGGTCACAGGTTCGAGTCCTGTACCGTCCACCATACAGTTCGTACTCGAACCCGATTCTTTACGAGAAAGGGTTCGGGTACGTTTTTTGTTTATCGGAGGTTCTGCGGAAGGACTACTCGGAACGGTAAACGAGCAAAGGCAGGGTATCACTATGATAGTGGTATCCTGCCTTTTTCTTTGAAATCAAGTTATCATTGTGCGAACTTGATTGCCCTTATGGAGAAAATCATTTTACTGGTCTGCGCTTTCGTACATCTGGGTCGTTGTGCCGACCTGCTCCGTACCAGCGTTCTCGTCAATGGTCACATCGGCAGTGCAGCTTTCAATGGTGCTGCCCTCGGCGCGGCCTGCAACGGTACCGGGTGTAACGGCACCGTCAATGCTGCCCTTTACCGAGCAGTTGGTGATTTTGAAAACCGTCTCCTCACCGTAGTAGTACAGACCGGTACCCACAAGGCCGCCCACATGGGTGGCACCGTTTGCCTTGATGTTCACGGTCACATTGCAGTTGTCAATGACAGAGGGATAGTTTTTAGTGGAGAAGCCTTCCGTCTCAAGGCAGATATCCGGGTTGGAATGAGTACCCGCATAGCCGCATAAACCGCCAATGGCGTGACCGCCGTTTTCGCTCTCGATGGTCACATCAGCGGTGCAGTTGGTGATGGTGTCCATCATTTCCAGACAGCCACCGATGCCGCCCAGACCCACCGGCTCATTGCCGGTGGCTTTTACGGTGCCGGATGCGGTGCAGCTGTCGATGCTGCCGCCAAAGCTGCCGCCGACTACCAGACCGCCGCACTCGGCAATGTCTGCCTGGATGATCTGATCGGTAAAGTGATTGTCACCGATGACGACCACGGTAGCGCCCTCCACCGTGCAGTTGGTGATGGAGTTGTTGTTGCCGCCCACGATGCCGCCGACACAGTTGTTGCCGGTAATGGTGGAATCACCTTTCAGTGTGACGTTGTCTACAGAGCCCATGTTGTAGCCCACAACACCGCCAATGGCCATGGAAGTGCCTTCCGTTACTGCGACCGTGGCATTTTCCAGTGTCAGATTTTTCACCTCACCGCAGCTTACGCCGAACAGACCGGCACCGCAGTTGTAAACATTCGAAGTATAGTTCAGGTTGGAAATGGTATGGCCGTCGCCATCAAAGGAGCCGAGGAACAGGGTGGAGTGTGTTTCCATGTCGTTCATGTTGCCGATGGGAGCCCACTCGACGCCAGACAGGTCCAGATCACTGGTCAGCTTGAAGGAAACACCGGCATAGCCGCCCTGCGAGCCATCGTTGACGTTGGAAGCAAAGGTCAGCAGGGAATCTACGCTGTTGATCTGGTAGGGGTCTTCCTGCGTGCCGGAACCACCGTCATAGTTGGCGGAAACAGCAGTGGTGCTGATGGAAGAAGCTGCCGCAGAACTTGCGGCAGTGCTGCTTGCGGTACTCTGGGCGGAAGAACCTGCACAGCCTGACAGGAGAGCGGCGGCGAGGCATACGGCAATCACGCCGGTTTGAATTCGTCTCATAATGGAATATCCTTTCTTTGTTAGTTTCTTCTAACCAGAAAGTATAACAAAACAAAGACGGTCTGCCACTCCGAACCGTCAGGAAACATCCAATTCGGACGGCGAGTTTCGGAACAGAGTGGGGCTTATGCCGTATTCCTTTTTGAACGCTTCCGAAAATTTGCTAGGGTTATCATAGCCGAGTGTAGCTGCGATCTCGGTCACACTGCGGCTTGTATCCTGCAAAAGGACGCGGGCGGTCTGCATCCGGTAGGTTTTCATGTATTGATAAATGGAGCTGCCATAAACGGCTTTGAAGCAGAGCTTCATGGAAGTCTGCGCAATGCCGAACTGCCGGGAAAGCTCAGCCAATGTGTAATGGTGACTGAGATCTTGTATCATTGCATCGTGTATCGCCCGGACAGCCGTGACCTGACTGCGGGAGAAAAACTGCCGCTTTTCCGAGAAGGACTCCTGCGGTAGGTCGTTTAGGAGCATGAGCAGTTCCAGTACCTTGGCTTTCAGGTAGTGTGCCATCCGTTCCGGTGGGGCGGCATACAGCTCCGAGAAAATGTGCGCGACTTCCCGGTTGCTGCGCAGCACATAGCAGCTCTCTTCCCGGCAGAAACGCTCGGCGATGGCTTCCAAATGAATATCAAGATCGCCCATGATGGCTTCCAGAGAAGAAAGCGTCTGCTGCGCCCGCGGCAAGTCGATGGTGATGGAAATGCCGTGATAGTGCGCCAGTGGAAAACGGGTCTGCCGGGTGGTGTGGCTCAGCCGGTGAATGGACAGGTCGCCCGCACCGATATACTGATAATCGCCGTTCTGAAATTCGCACTCAAACCGCCCTTCCCGGCAGTGATTGATTTCGATGGTATCCGGCATGGGGCGTTTGTTCTGATTCTGCCCGTCCTTCATGTGAAAGTCATTGTAGAAAAGATCGATCCCCGACAGGATCGGATATTCAGAGATGAACCCTTCGCCGGTGTCGTTTTGCATCCGGTAAAGTCTGCACCCGGCAGATGCGGCCAAATGCTGCACCTCCGGGTCAAAGAAATCAATGGGACACTGCTTCATTCCAGCACCTCCTCACAGCCCTATTATAATAAATGCATGAGTTTGGAACAAGCCACACCTTTATCCATTGAATCTATAAATTCCAGCTTATAGCACGCGTTCCTAGCAGGGTTTGGGGCAGGCACGCCCCAACAAGAACACTTCGGAAACTCGCAAGAGTTGAAGAAGTGAAGTCCCGGATGGACAGGAAATTTTCAAGAACTGAAAATTTGTGGCCACGGGACGATTCTTGCTCTCAGCTAATAAGCTCAAATTCGATTTTCCGTAATTGTTTCCAAATTGTTAAAACGCATAAGCGGGCAAAGAACTTTTTTCATCTGAAGTGGTGGTGTTCACGATGAGCACCACCACTTTTCCGTTTTGTTTTTCTTGCAAACAGGTGTGAAATATGGTATATAGGTTATACGAAACATTGCGTTGATTCAATGATGTGCAAAGAGAGGTGCTACCATGACCGCCGTAATCTACGCCCGCTATTCATCCGACAGTCAGCGCGAAGCGTCCATTGAGGGACAACTGCGCGACTGCAAGGACTACGCCGAGAAGAACGGCATCACCGTGGTCGGCACCTACATTGACCGTGCCTACTCTGCCAAAACGGATGACCGCCCAGACTTTCAGCGGATGATCAAGGACAGCGGAAAGAAAATCTTCGATGTGGTTCTGGTCTGGAAGCTGGACCGCTTTGCCCGGAACCGATTCGATGCCGTGAACTACAAGTACCAGCTGGAAAAGAACGGTGTCCATCTGGTGTCTGCTATGGAACCCATCTCGCAGGGGCCTGAAGGCATTATGGTGGAGAGTATGCTGATCGGCATGGCGGAATACTATTCCGCCGAGCTCGCCCTGAAAGTGGCGCGCGGTGAGCGCGAAAATGCCCTTCAGTGCAAGTATAACGGCGGTGTGGTTCCGCTGGGCTTCACCATTGGCAAGGAGGACAGGCTGTACCATATCGACCCGGAAACGGCTCCCATCGTGCAGGAGATCTTCACCCGGTACGCCGACGGCGAACCGGCTGAGAAGATCGCAGCATCCCTGAACGAGCGCGGCCTGCGTACCCGCACCGGGAAGCCGTTCGTAAAGAACAGCTTCTTCCAGATCTTCCGCAACCGCCGCTACATCGGCGAATATCGCTACAAGGACATTGTGACGCCGGGTGGCATTCCGGCCATTGTTGACCAGGACTTGTTTGACCGGGTGCAGCAGCGTTTCGAGCAGAACAGGATCGCCCATAGTCGGCCTGCAAAAGAGGATGTGAGCTATCTGCTGACCACCAAGCTGTTCTGTGGCAAGTGCGGCACCCTGATGGGTGGCGAAAGCGGCACCAGCCACATGGGAAACACCTACTATTACTACAAGTGCGGCAACGCCAAACGCCACGGCAAGGCGCACTGCGACCTGAAAGCCATCCGCAAAGAGCCGCTGGAACGGTTCGTGGTAGATACTGCCATTAAGGTGATTTTCAGCGATAAAATTATCGAACGGCTGATAGATTTAGTCATGGAAGCCCAGCAGCAGGAGAACGCCCGGCTGCCTGTCCTGAAAGAGCAGCTCCGGGACACGGAGAAGCGGCTGGCAAACCTTCTGGAAGCTATTGAACAGGGCATCTTAACACCGACCACCAAGCAGCGGTTGGACGAGCTGGAAGCCCGGAAAGAAGCTCTGAACACCAGTATTCTGGAGGAAGAACTGAAAAAGCCCGTCCTGACCCGTGAATGGATTCGGTTCTGGCTTGAGAAATTCCGCAAGGGTGACGTGGGCAGCACGGAACACCAGCGGCAGATCATTGATACCTTTGTCAACTCGGTCTACGTTTTTGACGACCGGGTCGTGCTCAATTTCAACTTCACGGACGATTCCAAAACCATCTCCCGTGAAGAGGTGTTGGGTTCGAGTGCTGTGGACAATGCTCCACCAAAACAAGAGCCTCTGACTTTGGTCAGGGGCTTTTTTTGTTGCGTCATCCACTAACCCACGTCAGAGCAGGACGGTACAGGACTCGAACAGGGCGGCGGCGCATAGCGCCGTAAGCAAAGGCAGGGTATCATCGTGGTGATGGTATCCTGCCTTTTGCTAATTTTAACAGCGTATGGTATACTCGGCTTAGTTCAGCAAATCGGAGTTTGACAGAGGAGTGTGATTATATGGGTAAAGCGATTTTGGCAGCAATCGTTACATTGATTGTTGGTTATTTAGGTATGGTCGTAGGACTTGAACTTTTAGGTAATTGGGTTGAGTTTGGATTGCTCTTTGCTATTGCAGTAATGGGTGCTTTTATCATCTATTTCAATGACAAGAAGTAAGATAATTCCAGTTTGCCGTACTCGTTCTTAGCAGGGTTTGGGGCTCCGCACGCCCTAACAGGAATCATCAGCCTCGCGTCCGTAGTCATTTTGTGATACAATATTCCTGACAGGAGGTGTCCCGTATGATGCAGACGTTCGTTCGCCCTTCCCGGGATCTGCGCAACCATTACGCCGAAATTTCGGAAAAGATCATCTTTCCGCTGCAAAAATAAGTTAAGAAAACGGCAGCCGCCGCAGAAGTTCCGGAAACGGAAGGACTGCGGCGGTTTTCTTTTTGCAGCTTGTTGGATACATCTGCTTGTAAAAAACTTACAAATATATTAGTTCACATTTGGCAGTCCAAAACCGAATGCGCACGCAAAACGACCGATTTTCGCACGCATCTTGCGAAATACGGTCACTCTGATAAAATAATGACAAAGAACAGAAAGCAACAAAAAATCACTGTACCACAGCAAAAACAGGGGGAATCGGATGCGTAGTATTGCAAAGCTCATGAAGGACTGGCAGTTCACCGGCCCGAACGGCGTTACCACCGCCGTAGAGCTGCCCCATACATGGAACGCCCGGGACGGTCAGGACGGCGGCAACGATTACTGGCGGGGCTGCTGCACCTACTGCACCTGCTTTGCAGCACCGGTGTACGACCCGGCACAGCAACAGGTATGGCTGCAGTTCGAGGGCATCAACGCCAGTGCCGCCGTACTGCTGAACGGTCAGCAGCTCTGCACCCATGACGGCGGCTACTCCACCTTCCGGGCAGAGGTCACGGAACTGCTGCAGGCAGAAAACCAGCTCACGGTGCGGGTGGACAACAGCGTCAACGACCGCGTTTACCCCCAGAAAGCGGACTTCACCTTCTACGGCGGCATCTACCGGGATGTGAGCCTGCTGGTGGTGAACAAGAACCACATCGCACTGGGACACTTTGGCGATACCGGCGTGAAGATCACCCCGGCCCTGCAGGAGAACAGCGCCGACATCCGGGTGGAAACGCTGGTGGAAGGCAGCGGCACCGTGACGGTGGAGCTGCTGGACGCCGAGGGCCGCACCGTTGCAAAGGGCGAAGGCGAAAATGCTTCCCTCCATCTGGATGCTCCCCACCTGTGGAATGGCGTCAAAGACCCCTACCTGTACACCTGCGTGGTTCGTCTGCTGCAGGACGGCCAGCCGGTGGACGAAGTGACCACCCGGGTGGGCCTGCGCAGCTTCTCTGTGGATGCTATGTGTGCAGCGTGCCCTTCTTCCTGCTCACCGTCCGCACCAGCCAGAAGGAAGGCCAGAAGGCCAGCCTGATGAAGTACGTCAGCGTGGCACTGGTGTGCTATGTGGGCGTGCTGGTGCTGCTGCTGCTCTGGGGCCGCGGCGATGCCTTTACCCTGTCCATTCTGGGCGAGAACGGCCTTTCCATCAACCTGTACACCATCCTGTTCATCGCCTTCTTCGGCATCGGCTACGGTGCCTACTACGCCACTGCCGATATGCCCATCCCCATGGTTGCCGACTGCTCCGACTACGAGACCTACCGCAGCGGCAAGTATATCCCCGGCATCATGGGCACCCTGTTCAGTCTGGTGGACAAGCTGGTGTCCAGCCTGTCCGCCACCGTGGTGGGCATTGCGGTCAGCTTTGTGGGCCTGCAGAGCCTGCCCACCCAGTATGATCCTTACACCCCGGGCATGAACTGGGTGGTCATCGTGCTGTTCTGCATCATCCCCATGGTGGCATGGGCGGCTACCCTCATCGCCATGAAGGGCTACACCCTGACCGGTGCCAAGATGAAGGAGATCCAGGCGGTCAACGCCTGCCGCCGCGATGCAGTGGCCAAGGGCATGAAGCTGGAAGAGGCCATGGACAAGTGGCAGACTATGGATCAGCTGCCGGCGGAATACCGGAGCTGAGGCCCTGCGCGAAGCATCTCTCATTGTGGACGGCTGCCTGAACAAAAGCAGCCGTCCATTTTGTATGCCGGGAAAAGCTTTGAAAAAACTGTTGTGTTTCCCGGCGGCGCAGAGTATAATAAAATCATTCTAAGCGGTTCTTTTGTTGTTTCCGGTTTCCGGCACCTGCACAGCAGCGGCTGCACTGCAAGCCCGGCCTGTCTCCCCAAAACAGGCGCAAAACGCTGTGCACGCAATGGAAAGGAAGACTGTGAGCATGAAAAATATCCTGTGCTATGGCGATAGCAACACCTTCGGCTTTACCCTGCACGGCGGACGCCACCCTTATGACGTGCGCTGGACCGGGCGGCTGCAGCTGGCCCTTGGCCCGGCGTACCGGGTCATTGAGGAGGGCTGCGGCGGCCGCACCACTGTGTTTGAAGACCCCATCGATCTGGGCCGCAATGGCCGCACCAGTCTGCCGGTGTGCCTTGCCAGCCACAACCCGCTGGATCTGGTCATCCTGATGCTGGGCACCAACGATATGAAGCACTACTTCCAGAACAATGCCTGGAGCATCGGGCAGGGAGTGGCCCAGCTGCTGCACCTGATCCAGACCTATCCCTATGCGCCCAATTATTCTGCCCCGAAGGTGCTGGTGGTCTCGCCCATCCATATCGGGCCGGATGTGGCACACAGCCCCTTCGGCAGCTTCCAGCCGGAAGCCATTGAGATTTCCAAAGGTCTTGCCGCAGAGATACGGCGTGCAGCAGAACAGGCGGGCTGTGCATTCTTTGACGCCGCCGCCGTGGCGGGCCCCTGCGACGAGGACTCCATCCACATGGACGCCGCAAACCACGCAGCGCTGGCCCGGGCACTGGAGCCGCTGGTCCACCAACTGCTGGACTGAGAAACCGTTTTCGGAGAGATGCCTATGCCGACCAAGGAAAACAGCAGCCTGCCGCTGCTCATCAGCCCGCGGCTGGAGGGCGAGAACAACCGTGAATATGCCTACCGCGTGCTGCGGCAGAACATCATCACGCTGCAGTTCGCGCCGGGCCAGACCCTGAGCGAGGCAGAACTGAGCGAAAAGCTGGAAATGAGCCGTACCCCAGTGCATGAGGCTGTGATGATGCTCAAGAACGAGTGGCTCGTGGATGTGCAGGCCCAGCGCGGCAGCAGCGTTTCCATGATCCGCGTGGACTACCTGCGCGAGGGCTTCAATATGCGGCTGATGCTGGAAGCCAGCATCATGCAGCAGCTGGCGGGCCGTCTGACCATGCAGCAGCTCAAGCCGTTTGCCGCCTGCATCGAGGCGCAGGCCAAAGTGGCCAACAGCGGCAACTATGAGACCCCCGGGCAGGAGTTCGTCTCGCTGGACAACGACTTTCATCAGCTGCTGTACCACTATGGCGGTTACGACCGCGCATGGCAGGCTGTGCACAACGTCACCTCGCACTACGACCGGGTGCGCTACATGACCAATGCGGTCATCCGACAGGATGAGAACCGTGTGGTGGAAGAGCACCGCCGCTTTTACAACTACCTCATGCTTGGCATTCCGCCCACGGTGGATATCCGTCAGGAGATGGAGGAACATCTGGGGCATTTCCGCGATGGATTCCAGCAGCTGCTGGAAAAGTTCCCGGATTTCTTCGAGTGATATATCATAACAGGTCAAGACCCGTCAGCAGAGCTGTATCCGCTGGCGGGTCTTTTTTGCTTCACGATATAAAAAGTGCGAATCCACGCTTTTTAAGCAGTTCCGAAGCAAAAGCAGAAACTCGCATCTGTCAATGGATTGCATTCAATATATCAGTTAATGCCGTGAATCTTCCAAGAAAATCAGTCTTTGACTCCGTGAAAAAAGGCTTATTTTTGTGCATTATGCTCTATTTTCGCAGAAAATATTCGGTTTGAGAGAATATGTGTTTTCTATTGACGAATCTATTGAAATGAACTAATATATCATTAAAGAGACGGTCATCCCGTCAAAGTAAGATCACCGCCCGGCGTGGGGGCCGGGCCTGACGCAAAGCCGGAACACCAACCCGAACGAAGCAAGCAAAAAGAACGCTTACAAGCAAAAAATCCGACAAGCAGAAAAGGAGAAACACCATGCGTATTCACAAGATCAGCCGTCGCAACTTCATGCAGATCACTGGTATTTCAGCTCTGGCAATGGGTCTGGCCGCCTGCGGCGGTTCCTCCAGCAGCACAGCAGCAAGCTCCACCGCATCCCCTGCCGCTTCTTCCGCTGCGGGCAATGCCTCCTACAAGATCACCATTGCGCATCAGCAGGACGAGACCGACTCCATGCATCTGGGTGCTGTGGAGTTCCAGAAGTATGTGCAGGAAAAATCAAACGGCCAGATCGAGGTCGAGATCTTCCCCAACGGCCAGCTGGGCCCCGAGGTGGACATCATCCAGTCCATCCTCTCGCAGGGCGGCTGTGATATCACCTTTACCGGCGAGACCATGCAGACCTACGAGCCGGATCTGGGCATGATCGGTATGCCGTACCTCATCCAGAGCGATGAGCACATGGATAAGGTGCTCAACGGCGAAGTCGGGCAGGAGCTGGAGGACCTGATGGAAGCCGCAGGCATGAAGTGCCTTGCCTACTACACCCGCGGCCCGCGCTACATCACCTCCAACCGCAAGATCACCTGCGTGGCCGACTGCAACAATCTGGTCATCCGCACCCCAGCCGCCGCCATGACCGTGTCCGCCTTTGAAGCATTGGGCGCCAAACCCACCCCGATGGCTTTGGCCGAGGTGTTCACCTCTTTGCAGCAGGGCACCATTGAGGCACAGGAGAACCCGCTGGCCATGATCTACACCAAGAGCTTCTTTGAGGTGCAGAAGTATCTCATCCTCACTGCACACCTGCGTGCATGGGTGTATGTGGCCATGGGCAAGGCCCAGTTCGATGCCCTGCCCGCCGAACTGCAGCAGGTGGTGATGGACGGTGCCGCCGCCGCACAGGCCGCCGAGCATCAGCTGTTCCTGGACAACGAGGAAAAATATTACAACGAAATACAGGAAAAGGGCATGGAGTACGTTGAGGTGGATACGCAGGAGTTTGCCGACGCCATGATCGGCGGCGTGCTGCCCACCCTGACCGACAGCCAGAAAAAGCTGTACGATAAGATCGCAGCTCTTGCCTGAACCGCTTTCATCCCTGATGCAAACCAGATGAAAAATCCGACGGGCCCCATCCCTTGACTTTGCCCTTGCGGAAGAGTATACTGCGGGGCAGTGAAATATTCGGCTATGACGAGAAAGAGTACCCGGAAAGAATGCCGCAGAGAGCTGCCGGATGGTGCAAGGCAGTGCAGGGCGTCCGTGGGAAGATCCTCTCCGAGCTTTCCGGCTGAATGGGCAGCATCTGCGCCCCAGTAAGCGGGAACGGCAGGCCCCCGTTATCACGGGCCGCGCATTGTTGGATGCGCACTGAGGGGCCGGGCTTTGCACCGGCAATAAGAGTGGTACCGCAGAGGAATTTTTACGCCTTTGTCTCTTACGAACCGTAAGGGGCAAAGGCGTTTTTATTTGCGGGAAAGCCATTTTCCGGATGTTTCATCGTCTTTGCATCCGCAAAAATAAAGTGTTCAGAAAAAAGGAGAGTTCATCATGAAAACACTGGAAAAAGTAAGCGACTTTGTGGGCAAGTACATGGCCGCCATCGTCATCGTGGTGGCGGCACTGGCCCTGTTCTTCCCGGGTACCTTCAGCGTGGTCAAGACCGCATGGGTCAACACCCTGCTGGGCATCGTCATGTTCGGCATGGGCCTTACCCTGAAGCCGGAGGACTTCAAGGTGGTGTTCAGCCGCCCGAAGGACGTCGTCATCGGCTGCATTGCACAGTTCACCCTGATGCCCTTTCTGGCATGGGCACTGACCCAGGTGTTCCACCTGCCCACCGAGCTGGCCATCGGCGTCATCCTCGTGGGCACCTGCCCCGGCGGCACCTCCTCCAACGTGATGACCTATCTGTCCAAGGGTGACGTTGCACTGTCCGTTGGCATGACCGCCGTTTCCACCGTGCTGGCTCCATTCCTTACCCCGCTGCTCACCCTGCTGTATGCCGGTCAGCGTGTGGATGTGAACCCCATGAACATGTTCCTGTCCATCGTCAAGGTGGTGCTGGTGCCCATCGCACTGGGCTTTGTGGTCAACCACTTCTTCCATGCCTTTACCCAGAACGCCGTCCGCGTGCTGCCGCTGGTCTCCACCACTGCCATCGTGCTCATCATCTGCGCCGTTGTGTCCGCAAACTCCGCCAAGATCATGACCAGCGGCCTGCTGATCCTTGCTGTGGTCATCCTGCACAACCTGCTGGGCTACCTCACCGGCTTTGGCGTGGGCAAGCTGCTGAAGCTGGATTCCACCAAGTGCCGTGCAATTTCCATCGAGGTCGGTATGCAGAACTCGGGCCTTGCCACCTCTCTGGCCGCTGCCCACTTTGCACAGTATCCGCTGGCGACCATCCCCGGCGCTGTGTTCTCGGTGTGGCATAACATTTCCGGTGCCATCCTCGCCAACTTCTTTGCCCGCACCGCAGAGAAGAAGGACTGATCTTTCATAAAGCAGCAGGACCCCCGGCAGAGCATTGCATTCTGCCGGGGGTCCTGCTGTATTTTTTTGAAAAGCCGCTGTAACACTGGTTATTTTCACCAGAAAATGTTATAATTTTGGGTGGACAGACTGCGCTTTTGCTGCGCAGCAGATGCAGATTTTATGATGAATAGTACGGAGGGTTAAGCGTATGATCATCCAGAGCAAGAAGGTATGGCTTGCCGACCAGTTTGTGCCGGCTGCATTGGAGCTGGAGCAGGGCCGGATCACCGGCATCTTCCCCTATGGGGAAAAGCAGGCCGATGTGGACTACGGCTCCAAGCGCATCGTTCCCGGTTTTATGGATATCCACTGCCATGGTGCCTATGAGTTCGACACCAACGACGCAAAGCCGGAGGGCCTGCGCTACTGGGCCAAGCATATCGTCTCCGAGGGCGTGACCAGCTTTCTGGCCACTACCGTCACCCAGAGCGTGGAGGTGCTGACCAATGCCGTGGCCAATGTGGCCGACGTGATGGAGGGCGGCTACGAGGGTGCCGAGATCCTTGGCATCCACTTTGAGGGTCCCTACCTCGACATGAAGTACAAGGGCGCACAGCCGCCGGAGTACATTGCAAAGCCCAGCGTGGAGCAGTTCAAGCACTATCAGGAGGCCGCCCGCGGCCACATCCGTTATGTGACCCTTGCACCTGAGCACGACGAAGGCTTTGCCCTGACCCATTACCTGACCGAGCACGGCGTGGTGGTCAGCATCGGCCACAGCGCCGCCACCTACGAGCAGGCTGTGATGGCATGGGCCAACGGTGCCCGCTCCATGACCCACGTCTACAACGGCATGTCCCCCTTTGCCCACCGTGCAAACGGTCTGGTGGGCGCAGCCTACCGCATCCGCACCATGTACGGCGAGATCATCTGCGACGGCTGCCACTCCACCCCGGCTGCCCTGAACAACTACTTTATGAGCAAGGGCCCGGACTACGCCATCATGATCTCGGACGCACTGATGGCAAAGGGCACCCCCATCGGCAGTGAGTATATCTTTGGCGGCAACCATATCACCATCTACCCGGACGGCAGCGCGCATCTGGACAACGGCACGCTGGCCGGTTCCACCCTGAACATCAACAAGGGCCTGCGCATCCTCGTGGAAGAAGCCATGGTGCCCTTCAACTACGCGCTGAACGCCTGCACCATCAACCCGGCCCGCTGCCTGCATCTGGATGACCGCAAGGGTTCCATTCAGGTGGGCAAGGACGCCGACCTTGTGGTGCTGGACGACAACTACGATGTGCTGCAGACCTACTGCATGGGCAAAGCCCAGCTGTAAGTGCCCGGCCAACACGAACAAAGGATGTGGAAACCGCTATGATCCAAATCGCATTCTGCGACGACGACCAGACTGTTCTGGATCAGCTGTCTGCCCTGCTGGAAAAATACCGCACTCAGCGCTGCATCCAGATCCAGTGCACAGCGTTCCGCAGTCCGCTGGATCTGCTGGCCGAGATCGAAAAGGGCGTGCGGTATGATATCCTGTTTCTGGATGTCATCATGCCGGCTGAAAACGGCATCACCGTCGCCAAGGAGATCCGCCAGTACGACACCGCAGTCGAGATCATCTTTCTCACCTCTTCCACCGAGTTTGCGGTGGAATCCTATATGGTGGGTGCTTACTTCTATCAGCTCAAGCCCATCTGGGAGGAAAGCTTCTTCCGACTGACCGACTCGGTCATTGCCGAGTGCTGCCGGGCCGACCAGCGCAGTCTGGTGCTGCGGTGCAAGACCGGCATTTCCCGCATCGAGCTGGATCGGCTGCTGTACTGCGAGGTGCTGGGCCGCACCCTGCTGTTCCACCTTTCAGACGGCGGCGTTCTGGAGAGCACCGGCAGCATGGACGATCTGGCCCGGCAGCTGGCCCCCTATGAGATCTTTCTGCGCCCGCACCGCTCATTCCTTGTCAACATGGAATATGTCCAGAACATTTCCAGCCGGGCCGTCACCCTGACCAATCTGGTGCAGATCCCCATTCCCCACGGCAAATCCTCCGACATCCGCCGGCAGTATCTGGAATACGCCTTCCGCCGAAAGCAGGTGATGCTGTGAGCAGCCTCCTGACGGAAGCTCTTTCTCTGTGCAACCTTGCCGCAGTAGGCATTTTCGGCATCGTGCTGTCTGCCGCCTTCTGTGAGATCGAATGGACCCGCTGCCACAAACTCCTGCTTGTGGGATGCACCATCCTGATGCTGGCGCTGCAGGGCGTGGTCAGCCTGCGCTGGGGCACCGGCCTTGCCCGGTATCTCTATCCGCTCATCACCCATCTGCCGCTGTGGCTGCTGCTGGCCGCCATGACCCGCCGTGCGCTATGGCCGCTGGTATCCGTACTGACGGCTTACCTGTGCTGCCAGCTGCGGCGCTGGGCCGCGCTGCTGGTCATTGCGCTGTTCCCGGCAGGCGGCACCACGCTGCAGGACGCCACCGAGCTGATCGTCACCCTGCCGATCCTTCTGGTGCTGATCCGCTGGATCGCACCGTCGGTGCGGGCGCTGTCCCGCTCCCCGCTTTTGCTGCAGCTGCAATTCGGTATGATCCCGCTGCTGAGCTATCTCTTTGACTACTTTACCCGCATCTACACCGATCTGCTTTCCAGCGGCAACCAGGCGGCTGTGGAGTTCATGCCCTTTGTGTGCAGTCTGGCCTATCTGGGCTTTGTGCTGCACACTACACAGGAGCAGCAGCTGCGCAGCCAGCTGGAACAGACCCGGAACAGCCTGAACCTGCAGGTGGCTCAGGCCGTGCGTGAGATCGAAGCCATGCGGGAGAGCCAGCGCAAGGCCAGCACCTACCGCCACGACCTGCGCCATCATCTGCAGTATCTTTCTGCCTGCATCGAGAACGGCCGCACGGAAGCCGCACAGGAGTACATCCACAGTGTGTGTGCCGAGATCGAAGCCAGCAAGGTGAATGTTTACTGCGAGAACGAGGCCGCCAACCTCATCCTCTCCTCCTTTGCTGCCCGCGCACAGCACGATGGCATCGATTTCCGGGTCCATGCAGCCATTCCGCTGATTCTGCCGCTGCCGGACAGCGACCTGTGCGTGCTGTTTTCCAACGCGCTGGAAAACGCCCTGCACGCCGGGCAGCGCCAGAAGCAGGCCGGAAAGCCCGCTGTTGTGGAGACCACCGCCTACGAAAAGGATGGCAGGCTGTTTGTGCAGATCGCAAACTCCTGCTCTTTCCCGGTCCAGTTCGACGCGCAGGGCGTTCCCACCACCAGCCAGCCCGGCCACGGCCTTGGCGTGCGCAGCATCTGCGCCATTGTGGAGCAATACGGCGGCATGTACAGCTTTGCCCGGCAGCAGGATCAGTTTGTGCTGCGCATCTCCCTGTAAAAGGTCGATTCAATGCATTTTATGGGCGGTTCATGCCAAGTACCCCCCTTGCCGCACATTTTGTGTTATAGTAAGCTCAGACGACTGTACTGCCGCCCGATTTTACTTCTTTGAAGGGAGGTCTCCTGTATGATATACGTACTCATCCCATTGCTGCTTCTGCTTGCAGTCTGGGTCGGCGCAATATATCGCCGTCTCCGCCAGCTGGACGACAACATCAAAATTGCCATGGAACAGATCGGCCTGCAGCTTTCCTCCCGCTTCCGCGCACTGGAAGCGCTTCTGGAACTGCTCCGGAGCTATGGCCCTTCGGCTCAGCTGGTACTGCCGCCGTCTTCCATCCACGCGCTTTCCACTCCGGCACAGGTGCTGGAACAGGAGCAGCGGCTTGCGCAGGCCATGAGCTATGTGACCGCCGTGGCCGAGAGCCGCCCAGCCATCAAGGCAGACAAGACCTACCAGCGCTGCATCGAAGCGGCCAACTGCTACAACCGCATGATCTATACCAGCAGCCTGATCTACAACGATTCGGTCACACGGTTCAACAATACCCTGAAACAAAAGCATTTTGCCCCGCTGGCCGGGCTTCTGGGCTTTGCCCCGCGGGAATATCTGCAGTTTGCACCGGACGCCCCGGTGGTCTGCTCTGTTCAGCCCACCCCACCCACGCAAAAAGCACCCGCCTGAGATCGTTCCGGTCGTAAGCACACAAAAACAAAAGCAAGTGCAGCGCTCTTTTCAAAAACCAGCGTTTTTGATGGAGATGTGTGCACTTGCTTTTTTATATCGTTTGGTCTTTCAGCTGCTGTTCCTGCTGACCGGGCAAAATGCCCCGTCTATTCACGCAGCTTATGGGAAGCAGCTTCTTATTTATTCGTGATCCGGTTGAAGCGCTGCCTGTCCTCTTCGTCCTTCTTCGGCTCCGGCTTATCCGCCGGGGTCAAACGCACTTCAGTCACGCGGCGCTTGGCCGTGCGGGTAACGACACCGTCGTACTCGCCCAGCGTGAACCGGTCGCCCACCTTGGGCAGATGGCAGGTTTTTTCCTGCACCAGACCGTTCACCGTATTGGAATCGATATCTTCATCCTCCGGCAGGCCCAGCCTCTCATACAGGTCGTCCACACCGGCACTGCCCAGCACGATCCAGCTGCCGTCCGACTGCCTGCGGAAGTCCTCGGTCGCTTCGTCGTGCTCATCCCAGATCTCGCCTACCAGCTCTTCCAGAATATCTTCCAGCGTGATGATGCCCTCGGTGCCGCCATACTCGTCCACCACCACCGCCATGTGATGGTGCTGCTCGCGCAAGGTGCGCAGCAGCTGGGAGATCTGGGTGGAGCCGGTGGTATAAAGGGTGGGCTTCACAAGATCTTCCAGCGTGGTATCCTTGCGCAGACGGCCAAGGTAAAAGTCCTTTTCATGTACCACACCAATGATGTTGTCAATGGTGCCGTGGTAGACGGGCAGACGGGAATATCCCGATTCCGCAAAGGTATCGGCCACATCATCCAGCGAGAGGTCGTCCTCCACCGCGATCACATCCACGCGGGGCGTGAGGATCTCCTCCACCTCCACATCGTCGAACTCAATGGCGCTGCGGATGAGCTGGCTTTCCCGGTCGGTCAGCTCGCCGTCATTCTCGGCCTCGCTGACCATGGTCATCAGCTCACCCTCAGTGATGGTGTCCTCCTCGGTGCTGTGGATGAAATGCCCCAGCAGGCGCTTCCACTGGGTGAACAGCCAGGTCAGCGGGGTGAACAGGATCAGCAGCAGGTTCAAAAAGGGTGAAACCGCTGTGGCAACCGTCTCCGGCATCTCCTTTGCAAGGCTCTTGGGGGTCACCTCGCCAAAGATCAGCACCACCACGGTCAGCACTATGGTGGACACCGTCGCGCCCCGCTCCGGGTCCAGCAGGCGGGTGAACAGCACTGTGCCAATGGATGCTGCGGCAATGTTGACGATATTGTTGCCGATGAGGATGGTGGAGAGCAGCTTGTCGTACTTTTCCGACATAGCCAGCACGCGGGCTGCTGCCGAATCGCCATCCTCAGCACGGCTTTTCAGGCGGATCTGGTTCAGGGAAGAAAATGCGGTCTCAGAGGCGGAGAAAAAGGCGGAAAATGCCACCAGAATGATCAACGCCACTAAAAGCGTAATACTGCCATCGTCCATAAAAAGGGAAATCACACTCAACTTTCTGTTTTTGTTTGAGCCCTCTCAGGCATCACGCAGCCTGCCCCTTTCACGCAGAAGGTGCTGCTGCCCGGGATATTGCACACTGGCGCAACGCGCCTGAGAGAGTTTTGGGATAAATGTTCTTACATACAAAAATGTGCTCCCCATCGTTGCTGTTCCGCGATGAAAAGCACATCAATGTTATTTGTAATCATACCATATTCTGTACGGTGGTGCAAGCTTTCTGGCCGCAAAGTCCGTACAAAACAGGTAAAATCCGCGTTATCGCAGGGTCAAAGCGCCATTCTCGCAGTCTACCGTCAGGGTGTTGCCCTCGGTATAGCTGCCCTGAATGATGGCCTTGGCGATCAGGGTCTCCACGCGGCTCTGGATGAACCGCTTGATGGGACGTGCACCATAGACGCTGTCGTAGGCAGAATCGATGATGAAGTCCTTGGCGGCGGTGGTGACCTCCAGCTTGAGGTGCTTGCCCTCCTCCATGCGCTTGCGCAGATCCTGCAGCTGCAGATCCACGATCTTGCGCATCTCGTCCTTGGTCAGGCTCTTGTAGTAGACGATCTCATCCAGACGGTTCAAAAACTCAGGACGGAACTTGCTCTTCAGCAGCTGGTCGATCTGGTGCTTTGCTTC
This sequence comes from Faecalibacterium sp. 7, assembly GCF_049562865.1. NCBI lineage: Bacteria > Bacillati > Bacillota > Clostridia > Eubacteriales > Oscillospiraceae > Faecalibacterium > Faecalibacterium sp. 7. The sequence goes on from NZ_CP186911.1 coordinate 491,699, forward strand.
CTCGCTCAGCTCGTTGGAGCCGTTGGCACGGCGCTGCTCCAGATCGTTCAGGATGATGTCGCTGCCCAGATTGGAGGTGAGGATGATGACCGTGTTCTTGAAGTCCACGGTGCGGCCCTGACTGTCGGTGATGCGGCCATCGTCCAGCACCTGCAGCAGGATGTTGAACACATCGGGATGGGCTTTTTCCACCTCATCGAACAGCACCACACTGTAGGGCTTGCGGCGCACAGCCTCGGTCAGCTGGCCGCCCTCTTCGTAACCGACGTATCCCGGAGGCGCGCCGATCAGACGGCTGACGCTGAACTTCTCCATATACTCGGTCATATCGATTCGCACCATGTTGCGCTCGTCGTCAAACAGAGCCTGTGCCAGTGCCTTGGCCAGCTCAGTCTTGCCCACGCCGGTGGGGCCGAGGAACAGGAAGCTGCCGATGGGGCGGTTGGGGTTGGCGATACCGGCGCGACTGCGCAGGATGGCCTCGCTCACCTTGGTCACAGCCTCGTCCTGACCGATGACCCGCTGATGCAGCACATCGTCCAGATGCAGCAGCTTCTCGCGCTCACCCTCCACCAGTTTCTCCACCGGGATGCCGGTCCAGCGGGCCACGATGCGGGCGATCTCCTCGTCGGTCACGCGGTCACGCAGCAGGCTGTCCTCTTTCTTGGCGGCGGCGATCTTCTCTTCCTCTTCCAGCTGTTTCTGCAGCTGAGGCAGCTTGCCGTATTTCAGCTCAGCGGCCTTGTTCAGGTCGTACTCACGCTGAGCCTTTTCAATGTCGGCATTGGTCTGCTCGATCTGCTCACGCAGGGATTGCACCTTGCCGATGGCGTTCTTCTCGTTCTCCCACTTTGCCTTCATGCTGCGGAACTTGTCCTGCAGCTCGGCCAGCTCCTTTTCCAGATCCTTCAGGCGGCTCTGGCTCAGGGCATCGGTCTCCTTTTTCAGGCTCACCTGCTCGATCTGCAGCTGGGTGATGCGGTGGGCCAGATCGTCCATCTCGCTGGGCATGCTGTCCATCTCGGTCTTGATCATGGCGCAGGCTTCATCCACAAGGTCGATGGCCTTATCCGGCAGGAAACGATCCGTGATATAGCGGTCGGAAAGGGTGGCAGCGGCGATCAGGGCGCTGTCGTTGATCTTCACGCCGTGGAACACCTCGTAGCGTTCCTTCAGGCCGCGCAGGATGGAGATGGTGTCCTCCACGGTGGGTTCATCCACCTGTACCGGCTGGAAGCGGCGCTCCAGAGCGGGGTCTTTCTCGATATACTGGCGGTACTCGTCCAGCGTGGTGGCACCGATGCAGTGCAGCTCACCCCGGGCCAGCATGGGCTTGAGCAGGTTGCCTGCGTCCATGGCACCATCGGTCTTGCCGGCACCCACGATGGTGTGCAGCTCATCGATGAAGAGGATGATCTTGCCCTCGCTCTTCTTCACCTCGTTCAGCACGCTCTTCAGGCGCTCCTCGAACTCGCCGCGGTACTTTGCACCGGCCACCAGAGCGCCCATGTCCAGACTGAACACGATGCGGTCCTTCAGGTTTTCGGGCACATCGCCGCGCACGATACGCTGTGCAAGGCCCTCTGCAATGGCGGTCTTGCCAACGCCGGGCTCACCGATCAGGCAGGGGTTGTTCTTGGTCTTACGGGACAGGATGCGGATCACGTTGCGGATCTCCTGATCGCGGCCAATGACGGGATCCAGCTTCTGCTTGCGGGCAAGGTCTACCAGATCCTGACCGTATTTCTGCAGGGCGTTGTAGGTATCCTCCGGGTTGTCATTGGTGACGCGCTGGTTGCCGCGCACTGCGGTGAGCTGCTGCAGGAACTTATCCTTGGTGATGCCAAAGGCACGGAACAGCTCTGCCGTGTTCTGATCCTGCTCATTCAGCAGGCCCAGAAACACATGCTCTACGCTGACATAGTCGTCCTTCATGGCCTTTGCCTCGCGGGCTGCGGCGCTGAGCACCTTATCGGTGGCCTGCGAGATATAGACCTTGTCGGGGTCACGGCCGGAGCCGGACACCCGGGGCAGAGCCGAAAGCTTTTCGGCCACGGCGGCAGAAAAGCTGCCGGGGTCCACGTTCATCTTTTGCAGCAGCTGCGGGATCAGGCCCTGCTCCTGCGAAGCCAGTGCGTGCAGCAGATGTTCGGGTTCCAGCTGGTTATGCTGATACTCCACAGCCAGCTGCTGCGCTGCCTGCAGAGCTTCCAGCGTTTTCTGCGTATATTGATTGGTATTCATAAAGTCAAGCCTCCATTCATACCGGAAGGTTTATTTTAGCGGACATGACAGCCGTTTGCTAAAAGCCCGGCGCAGAGATGCTGCCAAACGGGAAGCAGCGGCTATCCTTCAGTTGTTTCACGGTTTCGTGCACCTCCTGCCGAACCGGTTTTGCTTGTTTTAGCACTCTATCTGTTCGACTGCTAAAAATATACTCCTGTTTCCCCACTTTGTCAATAGGGTTCATAAAAAGTTTGCAAATCATAATTTTTCAACAAAAAAAGCACCACACAGCTTTTCAGCCGTGCAGTGCATCCTTGCAATTTGTCGAATGATATGATACTCTATACTTGCTGCTTCTGTAAGCAGCAAGGCACTGCATACAACGGCAGGCGGTTCAGCCCTCGCTTCCGAAAGGAGGTGAGAGTCATGCCTATTACTTTTACATTCCATCTGCTTGGGCTTACGTTCACGCTTCGGATTTCTAAAGGTAAAAGATGAACCGCCACCCTGGCCGGTGACGGTTCGTTTTAGAATCCTAAACCTAAAGGGCTGACCGCTTGTCGCAGTGCCTTTTCTATTTGTAGTATAGTTACTTTTTATAAATTTGTCAAGGCTTTACGTTCAGCCCTGCTTTTTCCAGCGGCGCATCACGCCCATGCCCAGCGCATAGGGGCCGGTGTGCACGGCAATGGTGCAGCCGATCTGCAGCAGGCCCACTTCGCACTGTGCGCCGGGATACTTTGCACGCAGAGCCGCACGCGTCTGCATCCACAGGCGCTTGCCCTCGTCGGCATCGTAGCCGTAGCCTACGGTGATGCGGTAGTCGTCCGGGGTGCCGCCGTGGGCATCCAGATAGTTCATCAGCTGTTCCAGCGCTTTTTCAAAGCTCTTCTGACGTCCGCGGGCCACGCCGCCGGAGAAGATCTCGCCATCCTTGAACAGGATCATCGGCTTGATGCCCAGCATGTTGGCTGCACGGCCCGTCACCTTGCCGATGCGGCCGCCTTTGATGAGATAGTCCAGATTGCCTACCGTGAAGAAGATCTGGTTGGTGGCCTTCTCTGCTTCCAGCCATGTCACGGTCTCGTCCAGCGAGCAGCCTGCGTCCCGCATGGCCACGGCGTTTTCCACCATGGTGGACTCGGTAACGGTAGCTGCCGCGCTGTCAATGACCTCAATGCGGGCATCGGGAAAATCTTCCAGCACCAGATCCCGGGCATTGCGGGCGCTGCCCACGCAGCCGCTCATCTTTCCGGTAAACACCAGACACAGCACAGCCCGGCCCGCCTCAGCATGGGCACGGAAGATCTGTTCAAAGTCCTCGATGGAGGCAAGGCTGGTCTTGGGGTAGGCCGAGGGGTTGTCCACCATAAACTGGTAAAAATCCCGCACGGCGATCTCGGTGCCCTCCTTGCGGTAGTGCTCGCCGTCCAGCGAGACGTAGAAGGGCACGACCTCAATACCAAGCTGCCGGGCCGTATCCGGCGTCAGGTCGCATGCGCTGTCGGTAATGATATCAAACATCTGTGACGCTTCCTTTTCTGCAACATTCGGGGCTGCCGGGAACATCAGACGCGATGGATGTAAGCCTCACGCTCGGCACCCACCGAGATATAGGTGATCTTGCAGCCAACAGCCTTTTCCAGATATTCCACGTAGTCCTGTGCTTCCTTGGGCAGGTCTTCCCACTTGCGGGCCGCGGTGATATCGCAGTGCCAGCCGGGCAGGTACTCCACCACGGGCTGTGCGGTATCCAGAGCTTCACCCATGGGGAAGCGGGTGGTGGTGCTGCCGTCGGTCAGCTTATAAGCGGTGACCATGGGGATCTTTTCCATGTAGTCCAGCACGTCCAGCAGGGTCAGGGCAACTTCATCGCAGCCCTGGCAGAACACGCCGTAGCGGCTTGCCACCAGATCGATGGGACCCACGCGGCGGGGACGGCCGGTGGCTGCGCCGTACTCGTGGCCAGCCTCACGCAGGTCGTGCTTTTCCTCTTCGGTCATTGCCAGCTCGGCAGCGAAGGGGCCGTCGCCCACGCAGGAGGAGTAAGCCTTCATGACACCGATGGAGTTGTGCAGCTTGTGGCCCGGGATGCCTGCGCCGATGGGAGCGTAGGCACCGATGACGTTGGAAGAGGTGGTGTAGGGGTAGATGCCGAAATCGATGTCGCGCAGAGCGCCAAGCTGTGCCTCAAACAGCACCTTCTTGCCCTCGGCATCGGCATCGGCCAGATACTGGCCCACATCGCAGATGTAGTCCTTGAAGATGGCGGCATACTTTTCGAGCCATGCCCACATCTCATCCACGCTGATGGGAGCGGCGTTGTAGCTGCCCTCCATCACCAGATTCTTGGAATCCACCATGGTGACCAGGCGCTTCTTCACCGCGTCGTCCAGATGCAGCAGGTCGCCCATGCGCAGGGTCTTCTTCATGTACTTATCACCGTAAGCGTAGGCGATGCCGCGCTTGGTGGAGCCGAACTGTGCGCCGGTCTTGGACAGACGTGCCTCTTCCAGACCATCCTGCTCCACATGGTAGGGCATGGTGATGGTTGCACGGTCGGAGATCTTCAGGTTTGCCGGGCTGATTTCAACGCCCTGCTCCCGCAGCTTGTTGATCTCGCCGTCCAGATGATGCGGGTCGATGACCATGCCGTTGCCCATGACGCAGACGACATTGGGGCGCAGGATGCCGGAGGGCAGCAGGTTCAGCACGAACTTGCCGCGCTCGTTCTTCACCGTGTGACCGGCGTTGTTGCCGCCCTGATAGCGTGCAACGATGTCATACTCCTGGCTGATGAGGTCGACCATGCGGCCCTTGCCTTCATCGCCCCAGTTGATACCCGTAATTGCAGTAAGCATAATAAATGACCTCTTTATCATTTTTTCAAAAGACAGCCTTTTCCGTGCACCTTGCCCGGGATACGCCACCTTGGGAAAGCGCACCGGCGCATCATGCACGCACCAATGCTAGTATAGTATAGCACAGTTTCCCGCGCAAAAAAAGAGGAAAACGCAGCTTTGAGCTGCGTTTTCCTCCAAAAAAGTGCGCGTAAAATTGTGCGTTCAGCTGCGGGGCTTCTCAAGGTCGGCACGGAGGGTCACCTTGTGGATGGTGCCGTCCGGCTCCTGAATGGAGGTGTTGGCCAGCTGTGCGCGCAGGCTGGCCTTCATATCATCGATGTACTCGCGGCGCAGGGCCTGCTGCTCTGCCTTTTCGGCCTCGGTCAGGCCGGTGGTCTTGCTCTTTTTTGCCAGCTCGTTGATGCGGGCGATCTTTTCCTGTGTCATGGGGCCTCCTGTATTTTCAAGCGGAATATGTTATAATAAGAAAATAAACCCTCTCAGTCATTGCTATGCAATGCCAGCTCTCCCGAAGGGGCGAGCTTTTTAAGGAATTTTCTCAATCAGTATAGCAAAGGATGATAAAAATGGCAACTCAATTGAATTTTGCACAGCAGATGGATGCCGTGCTCAAGGAGCTGGGCGGCACCCGTCCGCGCCTGCTGCTGCACGCCTGCTGCGGGCCCTGTTCCAGCGCCGTGCTGGAACAGCTGTGCCAGTATTTTGAAATCACGGTGCTTTACTATAACCCCAACACCTGGCCTGCGGAAGAATACCACCGCCGCGGCGAGGAACTGAAGAAGTTCGTGGCGGCAGCCCATCCTCTGGGTGTGACCGTGGTGGAGGACCACTACGACCCGCAGGAGTTCTACTCCGCCGTCACCGGCCTTGAAAACGAGCCGGAGCGGGGCAGTCGGTGCACGGTCTGCTACCGGCTGCGGATGCGCCGGGCGGCACAGTACGCCAAAGAGAACGGCTTTGACTGGTTTACCACCACGCTGTCCATCAGCCCCCACAAGGACGCCAAGCGTATCAACGCCATCGGGCAGGAGCTGGAGGCAGAATTCGGGGTCAAGCATCTGCCCTCGGACTTCAAAAAGCACAACGGCTACCTGCGCAGCCTGCAGCTTTCGGAGGAATACGGCCTGTACCGGCAGGATTACTGCGGGTGCGAGTTCAGCGCGAAAGCACGTGGCATTGAGAGATAACCCTCTCAGTCATTGCTGCGCAATGCCAGCTCCCCCGAGAGGGGAGTTTTTTCTACTTCCCAACGGTTATTTTCTTTACTGAAAAGAGAATACCAAACGGTTTTAGCGCATAAAGCTCCCCCCTTCGGGGGGAGCTGGCGCGATAGCGCCTGAGAGGGTTTATTCTTCCGGCAATCTAGCTGCCAGCAGGGTGAAAATAATCAGCCCCACACAGGGCACGATGTTGGACGCCATACCGGCGGCAAGGCCCGCCTTTTCGGCCACGATGCCGATGATCCACGGCATGAGGATGGCACCGCTGGACGCCGCCGGCAGCATGATGCCCATGCTGGTAACGCTGGTCATGCGGCCTGCGCTGGCGACCGCAGTGGGGTTCAGACCTGCCATCGAGAATGCAAATGCAAACAGCAGCACAATGGCCATGCTCTGCGTGTCGGCCCGCACCAGCAGCACATAGAAGAAGGTGCACAGCACGCTCATACCCACCATGGCCTTGCGCGGGTTCTTGAACGGGAACACGAACGCAATGAGCAGGCGTGCCACCAATGTGGCACCCCACATCACCGTGACGGTGTAGGCCGCCAGCGAACCGGCAATGATGCCGCTGCCCTTAAAATAGGTCACCATCCAGCCGGTAACGCTCTGCTCCGCCGCGTTCTGGCAGAACAGAAGGCCGGTCAGCAGCCAGAAGCGCGGCGCGTGCAGAAAGCTCCAGTCGATGACCTCTTTCGTCCGGGCTGTTTTCTGACTCCCGCCGCCCAGCGGAGTAAATCCATACACCAGCCAGAGCATCAGGCCCAGCACTGCCAGCAGGAATACTGCCAGTGCGGTGCTCACCCTTGCCGCCGCTGCAATGAGGAAGGGGCACAGCAGCGCACCGCAGGCGTAGCAGCTGTGCATCAGGTTCATGCCCCGGGTGCGGTTGGCCGAGTTATCGCTGACCAGAATGGTGCAGGTGTTCATGACGCTGCCCTTGGCAATGCCCACCAGAAAAAACGCCAGCGCCAGCACCGCCACGGCCCCCGTCAGGCCCATCAGGCTGTAGCCCACCGCGTAGCCGATGGTCAGCAGCAGCACGCTGCGTTTCATGCCCAGCGCACCGGGCAGCACGCCCACCAGAAACCCGGCGATCAGGTTGCCGATGCTCATGAGCGAGAGCAGGGTGCCGGTCATGCCGTAGGCAAAGCCGTACTCTTCCTGCAAAAGACTGACCACAACGCCAGCGCTGATGGCGCAGATGCCGCTGAAGAAGAAGGTAAGAAAGCCTGTATTCCGCAGGCGTGCAGACTGTTGTTCCATAATCGTCCTCTTTCTGTGAAAATATCCTCCTTCTATTTAACCATAATTCCGCCTCATTGCAACCGGATTTTCTTACAAAAAGTTGCAAAAAGCCCGCCGGGTTCGGACGATTTAAAATGCCCTCCGCTTGCGCTCTGGGCATAATTCAAGGAAATATTACTCTGGATTTCGGTAGAACGGAACGCCTGCGGGCGTTCCGTTCTACCATTTTCACGAGAAGAGTCGCAATGGTAAACTGCATTTGCAGCGCCGCTTCCTTCGGAAGCGCGGCGCTGCGGAGTGCGTTGCTATTTGCCTTTACAGCCTCTCCCGTGAAAAAGTGGTTCAGAGCAACACGGAGGGCATTCCCAATCATTTTCTATGTAAAAAGCCCGCCGGGCATCGCTGCACGGCGGGCTTTGGTTTTTACAGTTTACTCTGCCTTGGTCTCGGGCTTTGCCTCAGCCTTGGCTTCCGGCTTTGCTGCGGGGGCAGCAGCGGGAGCGGCGGGCTTCACCACCGGCTTCGGGGGATTGGGGTCATCCTTCAGCGGGAAGAGGATGATGTGCTTGGGGCACTTCTGGGCACACATGCCGCAGCCCTTGCACTTGTCGTAGTCGATGCGGGCCACGCCGTCCACCACGTGGATAGCGTCAAACTTACAGGTGCGCTCGCACATACCGCAGGCAATGCAGGAGGTGGTGCAGGCCTTCATGGCCACAGGACCCTTGTCCTTGTTGGAGCACATGACTACCGGCTTGCGCGGGCCGCCCACGTCGATCATAATGACCTGCTTGGGGCAGATGTTTGCGCAGGCACCGCAGCCGGTGCACTTGTCCTTGTCCACCTTGGCAACACCGTCCACAATGTGGATGGCATCGAACTTACACACCTTGGTGCAGTCGCCCAGACCAACACAGGCAAAGGAGCAGGTCTTGGGGCCGCCGTACAGCGCAGCAGCGGCTGCACAGGTCTGGATGCCCTTGTAATCGTAAGCAGGCTTGCAGTGCTCGGAATTGCCCTGGCACTGGACAACCGCCTTCTTTTCCACAGCGCTGGCCGTGCCGCCCATGATCTTGGCAATGGCAGCGGCAGCCTTGGGGCCGCCGGGTGCGCACTTGTCGCAGGGCACGCCGTCCATGACCACAGCCTTTGCGTAGTCCGCACAGCCTGCGTAGCCGCAGCCGCCGCAGTTTGCACCGGCAAGGCAGTTGGTAACTTCTTCAATGCGGGGGTCTTCCTCCACCGCCATGAACTTGGCCGCTGCGACCAGAACGATCGCGCCGACTGCGCCCACGATGGTACACAGGATAACAGCAGATACAATATTCATAATCCTGTTCCTCCCTTACAGCGTGACATTGAACAGGTTTTCGACGATACCGCCGAAGCCCATGAAGGACAGGCTGGTGATTGCTGCTGCGATCAGGGTGATGGGCAGGCCCTTAAAGGGTGCCGGGGATCGCAGGCTTCCACGCGCTTGCGCACGCCGCTGAACATGACCATGGCCAGCATGAAGCCGCAGCCTGCGCCGATGGCACAGACCAGAGCCTCAATGTAAGCAACACCGAAGCCCATAGCAGCCACATCTGCGCCGTAGTCGCCCACGACCAGAATGGTGACAGCCAGAACACAGCAGTTGGTGGTGATCAGGGGCAGGTAAACGCCCAGAGAGTTATACAGTGCAACCACGTACTTCTTGAGGAAGATCTCGATGAACTGCACCAGAACAGCAATGACCAGAATGAACACGATGGTCTGCAGGTAGCTCAGACCAGCCGGGTCCAGAATGAAGATCTGGATGGGGAAGGTAACGGCCGTTGCCATGAACATGACGAAGATAACAGCGCCGGACATACCAACCGCAGAATCCAGCTTTTTGGAAACGCCCAGGAACGGGCAGATACCGTAGAACTTCACCAGCACGTAGTTGTTGACCAGGATCATGCTGAAGAAGATCGCAGCGAGTTTTACTAACATCTTATTCTGCCTCCTTCTTCAGGTTATCAAGGTCGCAGCAGCTCTTGCGCTCGATGCGGGCATCCAGCTTGCCTTCCAGCCATACACAGCCGGCCATCAACAGGCCAAAGCAGAAGAATGCGCCGGGAGCCTGCGTCATGATGGAGACCTTGGCAACGCTTTCCGGGATCACCTGGAAGCCCAGCCAGGTGCCGCTGCCCAGGATCTCACGGATGGAGGCCATCAAGGTAGCGGTGAGGGTGTAGCCAACGCCCATGCCCACGCCGTCCAGTGCGGAGTCCACGATGCTGTTCTTGCAGGCGAACATCTCGGCACGGCCCAGAATGATACAGTTGACAACGATCAGGGGCAGGAACACGCCCAGAGCGTTGTACAGGCTTTCCATGTAAGCCTGCATGAACATCTGAACGATGGTCACGAAGCTTGCGATAATGACGATGTAGCAGGGCAGATGCACCTTGCCGGGGATCACCTTGCGCAGCAGGGAGATCATGATATTGGAGCACACCAGCACGAAGGTGAAGGCGGCACCCATGCCCAGAGCGCTGGAAACTGCGGTGGTAACTGCCAGAATGGAGCAGGTACCCAGAACCAGACGCAGAACGGGGTTTTCTTTGATAATGCCGTTGGTAAGGATGCTTACCTTGGACTTATTTTCTTGTGCCATTTCTTACCAACCTCCTTTACGCCAGCTCGTTGTAGCAGTTGACACAGTCATTGATGGCAGCAAACAGAGCGGTGGACGAAATGGTTGCGCCGCTGTAGGCATCGTAATCCTGATTCATCACAATGTTCTGGGTGCCATCCATGCCATCGAACTGCGCCAGGAAGTCGTCACTGCTCACGTTGGAGCCGATGCCCTTGGTCTGGGTGGAAGCGTCTACCCAGATGCCGGTCTCGGCACCATTGGCATCAAAGCCCATGATAACGGTCAGGATACCGCCGTCAAAGCCCTTTTCCTCGGCCTTGATCGCAGTGCTGCCGTCCGGAGTCTTGACCACGCCGGTGATGCCGGCGGTGGTGTAATCGGTCACTTCTTCCAGCTCGCTGGCGTCCGAAACGGAGGGCAGCACGCCGACATAAGCGGCCAGAGTGGTGCGCTTGGTGTTCTCGGCAATGACCGGGGCGGTCATGCCGTTCACCAGTGCCAGCAGCAGGCTGGCGATCAGGGAGATAACGCTCAGCACAACAATGGGCTTGATGGTGCTCTCCCAGTTGGAAGACTTACTCATTTGCCAGCACCCTCCTTTGCTTTCTTTGCAGGCTTGATGTAGCCATACGGGGTCTGACGGGTCAGATCGTTGATGTAGGGGACCCACAGGTTCATGAACAGCAGTGCGAAGGACACGCCCTCGGTGTAGCTGCCCCAGTAACGGATGGCAAAGGTGACGATGCCCAGTGCCACGCCGTACACCAGCTTGCCCTTCAGGGTGAAGGGGCTGGTAACGTAGTCGGTAGCCATGAACACGGCACCGAACAGCAAGCCGCCGCTCAGCACGGCAACCAGAGCCTCGTGCACGCTGTGGGTAGCAATGAGGTAGAACACGAACATGCTGCCGACGTAAGAAGCCGGGATGGCGATGCTGATGGTCTTGGTGGCCACCAGATAGACAAGGCCCAGCACGATGGCCAGTGCGCAGGTCTCGCCCAGCACACCGCCATGGATGCCCATGAACAGATCCAGCAGGCTCAGCTTGGACTTATCGGCCACAGCCAGCGGGGTAGCGCTGGACAGCTGGTCCACCGCTGCATCCGGGAACACCCACTTGTTCATGGAACCGGCAAAGCTGATGAACAGCACGATACGGCCCACCAGAGCGGGGTTGGCAAAGTTCATGCCGATGCCGCCGAACAGCTGCTTGACGATGACGATGGCCACCAGATCACCGATGATGAGTTGGCCGATGGGCATGCCCACGGGCACGTTCATGGCCAGAATGATGCCGGTGACGACGGCGGACAGGTCGCTGATGGGGTTGGGCTTCTTGAGCAGCTTGCAGTACAGCCACTCAAAGGCCACGCAGGCCACCACGGACACGGCTGTTACCAGCAGTGCACGCACGCCAAAAATGATGGCAGAGGCCACCACGCAGGGGCACAGGGCGACGATCACGTTGGCCATCAGGCTCTGGGTGGTCTCTTCGCTGCGCACATGCGGGGAAGCCGAAACAATAAGCTTCGTATCCATTACTTATTGCCTCCTTTTTTGATTTCACCAAGGTAGAACGCCTTTGCCAGACTCATCATCTGGGTAACAGGGCGCTTTGCCGGGCAGACGAACGAGCAGCTGCCGCAGTTGAAGCAGTAGTCTGCATGCAGCTTGCCCAGCTCCTGCACATCGCGTGCAGCGTAAGCCTGATTGACCTCCACAGGCTCCAGACCCATGGGGCAGTACTCCACGCAGCGGCCGCAGCGGATGCAGGGATTTACCGGTGCAGGCTCTGCAGCGGCCTTGCTCAGGAAGATCAGGCCGGAGGTGGTCTTGGTGGTGGGGTAGCTCAGGTTCTCCACAGCGGGGCCCATCATGGCACCGCCGGCAACCACCTTGCCCAGCTCGCCCTTGACGCCCGCAAAATCGATGATGTCCTGATAGGCAGTGCCCACGGGGACAACGATGTTCTGGGGCTTTGCGCAGGCGTCGCCGTCCACGGTGATGGTGCGCTCGACCACCGGCATACCGGTAGCCAGATACTTGCCAAGGGTGGAGACGCTGGTCACGTTCATGACGATAGCGCCGGCATCTGCGGGCAGACCGCCGTGGGGCACTTCGCGGCCCAGACACTTTTCAATGAGGATCAGCTCTGCGCCGGTGCCGTAGACACTGGGCAGGGGCTTGACCTCGATGGTGCTGTCGCCATTGGTCTTTTTGCACAGCAGGTCGATGCACTCGGGCTTGTTGTTCTCAATGCCGATGACGCACTTCGGGATGCCGGTGTACTGCAGCACGGCCTTGATGCCGCGGATGATATCATCGCTGCAGTTCAGCATCTCCTGCGTATCGCTGGTCAGCCACACTTCGCACTCGGAAGCGTTGATCAGCAGGGTATCCACCTGCTGCTTGGGCTGCAGCTTTACGTCGGTCGGGAAGCCTGCGCCGCCCAGACCGACCAGGCCGCACTCACGCACAGCCTTGAGGAAGCTGGCCTTATCGGTCACTTCCGGTGCCTTGACAGCCGGGTCCACGGTCTGTTTGCCATCGGTCTTGATAACGACAGAGTCGCACATGCGGCCATTGGACAGACGGAAGGGCTCCACCGCGGCAACCGTGCCGGAGACGCTGGAGTGGATGTTTGCAGAGACGAAGCCGCCAGCCTCGCCGATCTTAGTGCCAACGAATACCTCGTCGCCCTTTTTGACCAGAGCTTTGGCGGGAGCGCCGATATGCTGGCTCATGAGGATGCGTACCTGCGCGGGCAGAGGCATCGGGATCGGTTTGCTTGCAGCAGTTGCCTTGTCATGCGGCGTATGCGCGCCAAGCGCCGCACGTTTCAGCTTGTTCAACATGGAATTCAAATCCCCCATTCTGCTTGAATTGCCGCCCCCACGCCCATGCAGGCGCACTGGTACAGGGACAGCAGCTGCTTAACACACTTATTGTATCATTTTGGCGTGGGAAGTCAACGACAATGGCACAAAAATGATGTATTTTCCTGAACTTTCTTTTCATTTTTTCGTGGTTATATACAACTAACCACCGTATTTTTCTTCCTGCATCCGGTGTTTGCCTTTGTATGCGGATTATGCTATACTAAGGGCAAGCAAAAACTGCGGAACGTCCCCCGCTCCGCGCCAGACTTACCAAGGAGGCTTGAAACGATGAAGGTTCTCAAAGCACTGCTCGCCGTCCTCACTGCTCTGGCGGTGGCCCTGACCGCCGCGCTGCTGTTCATTCAGGATAAGAACGCACCCCGTTATATCCAGATCTACGAGAACGAGCAGTAACCCCGCGTCCTGCACAAAAACATCCCCCAGCCTGAGCGGCACGCCGCTGCCCGGGCTGGGGGATTTGTGGTTTTTTTGCCGGGTCGGCAGATGTTGACAGACACAGAAAAGGCGCTGGCCGGAGCCAGCGCCTTTTTGTTACGCTTTAGAGTTTGGGTTTTGCTTAGTCTTTGGTGGTGCCAGAGGCAGGAGTCTCAACGGACTTCGCTACCACCACGATGTACTCCGTATCGCCGATCTTGACGGTGCCGGCACCAAGCTCCAATTCATCCACATTACCCAGATTAGCCGGCTTGCCGACTTTCTGAATATGATTCATGGTCTGATTTGCCATCCACGAGATTTTCCGTTCTTCGGTAGTAATCGGGCTCTGGGGTTTGTAGTTCTCAGCATAGCTGACAAAATAAGCCGTGTTCTTGAGGTCTTCCGCAGTAAAACCGGCAGCTTTAAGGACCGCGTCGTTAACCAAAAGATTCTTTATACCCGTTTCTTTGGCGTTCTCGGCATTTCCTGCACTTGTTGCCAGTGCGGCTGCCAGATCATCCATCTCACCGGTATGCTTGGCTCCGATCTGCTGACTCTGATTTAAGGTATCGACCAGCATATTTGCCAATTCACTTGCTGTACTGGTGCTGCCCTTACTGCCAGCACCGCAGCCCACCATGGACAGGGCCAGAACAACGGCCAGTGCGGCTGCTGCCATTTTCTTAAACAATTTCATGGTTCTATTCCTCCTAAAAAGCGATTCTTTCAGGCTTCGTTCTTATCGTTACTCATTTTCACGGCTGCTCTGTAGACGCAGATACTTTCACCAGCATCAGGAGGTACTCCGTACCACCGATTTTACCGTTTGCAAGGCCGTATTCTTCTGCCTTTACATTAACGCTCTGGTGTTCCATATTGGACAGCCCGTTGTACAGACCATTGCCAAGTGCCTCGACCTTATTATCATTATAGAAGTTGCTGGTGAAGGTGGACTTGACCAGCACAAACTGATAATTTTGGGCGTTTGTAATACCTGCAGCCGCAAAGACCGCTCGATCACCTACCAGCTGAAGGACCGTCTTACCCTTGTTTGCTTCGTCTTCAGAAGCCTCGTTTGCTTTCTGAATCAGCTTTTCTGCCAGTGTATCCAGCTCATCCTTGTGTTCAGCCGTAATGTCATAGTTCATTTTGATCTGGTCAGCCAGATAATCTTTGACTGCACCTGTAATGTCGCCGCTGCCCGTGCCGCCTGCACCGCAGCCCACCATAGACAGGGCCAGAACAGCTGCCAGAGCGGCTGCTGCCAGTTTCTTGAACAGTTTCATTTTGCATTTCCTCCTGAATATCAGAGTTTTTTCACACCCAAGCGGAACCCCTCCGGCTTGGATGAGTTAAGTTTACCCCCCCCCCGTACCCTTTTGTCAATGCGCGGATGCCACAAAAAAGCGGTGCACTTTTTGGCAGTAAAGTGCACCGCTGACACAGAAAAGGCGCTGGCCGGAGCCAGCGCCTTTTTGTTATGCTGTGAATTTCCGTATTTGTTTAGTCCCCGGTGCCCGGAGTAGTAGCAGTCTTTACTTTATGGGCATCATGACCACAACCGCATAGGTCTTGTCGCCAATTTTACCAACAGCAACGCCGACATCTGCTTTCTTTGTTGTATTGATCCGACTGCCCGGCAGCACAGTAACGCCGTTCTGCGTCAGCTGCACAGTAAAGCTGCTCTGCATCAGATTCATAAAGAAGAATTGCTGCTTATAAGCATTCGGCATCAGACTGCTATTGTACTGATGATCCTCTGCGCAGCTGACCAGATAGGTTTTGTCTGCTTCAAAGCCCATACCGTCTTCCTTGCTGGCAGCTATCAGCAGAGCATCCACAGACTTCTCATTCTGTTCTGCAGAGCCATAAAGCTCCGCTGCCTTATTCAGCAGGTTCTGTGCAATGCCATCCATTGCAGCAGTGTTGTTGATCTCTGCACCACCCTGATCTGCACTATCAGCAATCAGGTTCAGCACGAGCTGCTTGGTAGCGTTGACACTATTTGCCTTGCCGCAGCCCACCATGGACAGGGCCAGAACAGCTGCCAGTGCAGCAGCTGCCAGTTTTTTGAACAATTTCATGTTCTTGTTCCTCCTAAAATCTATTTACAGGTTGATGTTCTGTTTTAGCCGGTCGGTCAGGCCCTTGCATTTTGCACCAGCAGAACCAGATAGTTCCTGCCCTTGATCGTACCCGTAGCTACGCCCATCTCGATCGAATCGTTATCACTAATTCCAGGGGTGCCGATTTTAACGATCATATTATCATAGGAACTCGTCTCGCCGTAATTGTGGCTTTCGGTTGCCCAAGCGAGTGCGCCCTGCATGTCATAAACGTAGTTTTGCTGCCACATTTCTGTACGCAGCTGGGTATAAGGCGCAAAGATCGCAATGTAATTGCCCTTGTCGTACTTTTGCAGAAGTTCTTGCACCGTCTCATTATTGCCTTCTGCTTCTCCAGCCTTTGCAGCAGCAGCAATGAGTGCAGCCGCTTCCGTATCCATGGCAGTGGTGTGGGTCGCAGTCTTGCCACTCAGGTAGTATTCATCTTCGATCAGATTCAGCACTTCGTTCTTCAGATCAAGTGCCGAGCCCGTGCCGCCTGCACCGCAGCCCACCATAGACAGGGCCAGAACAGCTGCCAGAGCGGCTGCTGCCAGTTTCTTGAACAGTTTCATTTTGCATTTCCTCCTGAATATCAGAGTTTTTTCACACTCAAGCGGAGCCCCTCCGGCTTGGATGAGTTAAGTTTACCCCCCCCCCCCGTACCCTTTTGTCAATTCGCGGATAACACAAAAATAATGTGTATTTTTGTGCAGTCCCGCTTGATGGCCAACCGGAGTGGTTTTATGTTTTTTCATGGCATACAAAAAACACCGCCGGGTCTCCCTCAGCGGTGTTTTTATACAAAATATTCCTTTTAGTAATCTTTTTCGCAGCCCAGCAGGTATTTCATGTGCTCAAAGGTGCGGTCATGCCCAAGGTCACGCACCATTTTCAGCAGCTCTTCCAGCAGGGCACGGGTCTCCGGGTGGAGCAGGTAGTGGGTCTTGCTGCGCTCGTAGTATTCCCACGGGGAAGCATCCGTGTACTTGTCGCCCAGATAGATCTGGCTGGCGGCCACGCGGTCGCACACCATTTCGCACACATAGCGCAGGGGCATCTTCATGCCGGCAAGGCCCGCCTTCCGGGTGCTGTAGTCGATCCAGTATTCCAGATGGTGCTTGTTGCGGCCCTTGTGGTGCAGCCACGCGGAGGAGTAGCCCCGCGCCGCGCGCTCGGCCTCGTTGGGGCTGTGGTCGCCCTGATAGTAGATGCACCCCGGGATGAACTCGGTGGGGCTGTACTTGCTCAGGTCATGGGCAAGGCCCTGCTTGTAGAGTCCGCAGGCAAAACAGTATTTCATCACCAGCAGCTTGTGCCGGGTGATGGTCTCAAAATGGCCTTTGATGTTCATTTGGTGCTCCTCCTAATAACCCTCTCAGCCATCACTGCGCTCACGTCAGTGCGCCTGAGAGGGTTCACCCCCTCCACTGCACCGTGATGCGTCCCTCTTTCAGCCCGCGCAGATCATTGCTTTCGGAAAAATCCTCCCGGTCCATGGTCAGGTTGGGGTTATAGTAGGGGTCGTGCAGGATGTTCGCCTTGCCGTGCACGGCATACAGCCGCTGCTGCTCGGCGGCAAAGCGCCGGGCCTTCACCGGGTCTTTTTCGTCGCCGCCGCGGCTCTTGCTCTCGTAATGGGTCAACTGGGCGTAGGGTGTCCATGCAATGCGGCAGCCTGCATCCCGCACCCGCAGGCAGAAGTCCACATCGTTGAAGGCCACCGCAAAGGCTTCGTCCAGACCGCCCACTTCGTCCCATACGCTGGTCTTTACCAGCAGGCAGGCACCGGTGACGGCGGAAAAGTCCTGCACCGTTGCAGCGCGGAACATGTAGCCGCTGCCACCCGCCTTGCGGTATTTGTGGCTGTGGCCCGCGTAGCCGCCAAGGCCGGTCACAACGCCCGCATGCTGCAACGTCTCGTCCGGGTAAAGCAGCTCCGCGCCGCAGATGGCCGCGCCGCCGGGGTGAGCACACTGCCGCAGCAGCTCGGTGAGCCAGTCGGCATTGCGCACCTCCACGTCGTTGTTCAGCAGCAGCAGGTAATCCCCGCTGGCGTACTGTCGGCCAAAGTTGTTGATGCCGGAGAAGTTGAAGCCCTTCTGCGGGTAGTTGACCACCTGCAGGCCGTCGTAGCGCTGCCGGGCTTCCTTATAATAGGTAAAGGTGGCCGGGTCGGTGGAGTTGTTCTCGATGACGATGACCTCAAAGTTCTCCCAGCTGGTTTTGGTCCAGATGCTGTGCAGGCACTTTTCCAGGTCCCCGGTGTGGTCCTTATTGGGGATGAGGATGCTCACCTTCGGTTCGCCCACAATGTCCCACTTCACCCGGTAGGTGCTGGGAAACAGGCCATCCTCCACGGTGCCGGTGCGTCCGGTGCGGGCCAGATGGTCGGCCAGCGCCTTTTTTGCCGCCGCCGCCACATAGGGCTTGGCGTCCGCGCCGCCGGAGGTGGAGCCTGCGTGCACCCGCCAGTAGTACAGCACCTGCGGCACATGGGCCGCGCCGCCGGTCTTTTCGGCAAGGCGCAGGAACAGGTCGTGGTCCTGACTGCCGTCGCACTCCGGGCGCTCGCCGCCAATGGCGTCCCACAGGGCTTTCCGGAACACCGCCAGATGGCAGATGTAGTTGCAGCACAGCAGGTAGTCCGGGGCGTAGTCCGGCTTGAAGTGGGCCACCATGGGCCGCTGGATGCTCTTGGAAAAAAGTGCCTCATCGCTGTACAGAAAGCCGTCCGGCTCGCCGCGCTGCCGCAGCTGCAGAATGGCTTTGCCCATGGTGTACAGGGCATGGGGTGCCAGAATGTCATCGTGGTCGGCAAGGGCCAGATATTCCCCTGCGGCAAGCTCTGCCGCCGCATTTGTGTTGGCCGCAATGCCCTTGTTTTCGATCTTTTTGTATACGATACGTTGATATTTTGTCTGATATTCCTCTACGATGCGCTTCACATCGGCATGTTCTGCATCGGAAGCATCCGCAAGGCAGAGCTGACCGTTGGGGGACGTCTGGTTCACAAAGGAATCCAGAAATTCCCGCAGGTATTTTTCCGGTGTATTATACAGCGGGGTCAGGATGCTGATGGTGGGCAGGCCGCAGTCTGCCGCCGTTTTGCCGGCCATTTCTGCTTTTTGGGCTTCCAGCACCTTTTTGGCGGGCAGATAGCGGGCACGCTTGCCAAAGCAGCGGCGCTTGACAAAGCCCGCGCCCCGTTTGAGCATGGTGGGCAGGCCCTCGTCCCTCGTCAGCTGCACCGCATAGCCTGCCAGCTCTCGGGCGCGTTTCAGTCGTACATTCATATCAGGCCTCGCCGCGCTGCGTTGCCTTGTAGGCCGCGCAGACCGTTGCCGTATCGCCGTTCATTTTCAGGTGGCCGTGGCTCAGCCATGCCACCTTGCTGCACATGCGCTCGATCTGCTCGATGGAGTGGGACACCAGAATGACCGTGGTGCCGCCTGCCATCAGCTCCTGCATCCGCTTTTCGCACTTCTGCTGGAACAGGAAATCGCCCACCGAAAGCACCTCGTCCGCAATGAGGATATCGGGCTTGGTGATGGTGGCAATGGCAAAGCCGATGCGGGCCACCATGCCGGAGGAGTAGTTTTTGAGCGGCACATCCAGAAAGTTCTGCAGCTCGCTGAACTCCACGATCTCATCAAATTTTTCGTCCAGATACTTGGGCGAGAAGCCCAGCACCGTGCCGTTGAGATAGATGTTCTCGCGGGCGGTCAGGTCCATATCAAAGCCCGCGCCCAGCTCGATGAGCGGGGCGATGGAGCCGCGGACCGTCACCTTGCCCTTGCTGGGCTTGTACACGCCCGCAATGGTCTTGAGCAGGGTGGACTTGCCCGAGCCGTTCAGGCCCACAAGGCCGTAGAAATCGCCGGGCATGATGTCCAGACTCACGTCCTTGAGGGCGTAAAATTCATCGTACTGCAGGCGGCCCTGCACCATGGCAAGGAAGTATTCCTTCAGGCTCTCATGCTTTTCCTTGGAGAGGTTGAAGCACATGGAAACATTGTCCACTTTGATGATCGGTTCCATTGTTCTTCCTCCTTAAATATGCAGCACAAAGCGGTCCTGCGTTTTGCGGAACACCCACACGCCCACCAGCATGGAGAGCACGGCGCAGCAGCCGCACACCGCGAACATGTTGAAATCCAGCGGGATGCCCCACATCACGGTACGGCGGAAGCCTGTGATGTACCAGTACATGGGGTTCAGCTTGATGATCTGCTGCATGTTGAACCCGCCGATGGAAAAGGTCATCTGGGTGGGGTCGTAGAAGATGGCGGAAAAATACAGCAATGCGGTGATGAACACGCTCCAGATGTGCATGATATCCCGGAAGAACACGGTGGCCGCTGCCAGAAGCAGGCCCACGCCCAGACTGAAGAAGAACAGCGTCACCAGCGGGTAGACCGCCTCGATGAGGGTCAGGTGGAAGGGTGCACCGGTGAAGATCATCACCAGCAGCAGTGCCACAAAGCTGAACACGCAGTTCACCATGGCAAAGCAGCACTTTTCCAGCGGGAAGATATACTTGGGGATATACACCTTTTTGAGCAGGGGCGCTGCGCCCAGCACGCTGCTCATGCCGGTGGAGGTGGCCTCGTTGAAGAAGTTGAACAGCAGCTGGCCGCACATCAGGAACACGGCAAAGTTGTCGATGCCGCTGCCCCGCATGTCCATCAGACTGCTGAACACGGCCCAGTACACAAGGCACATGAGCAGCGGGTTCAGAACGCTCCACACCACGCCCAGCACGCTGCGGCGGTATTTGAGCTTGAAGTCACGGCTGACCAGATTCCACAGCAGGTAGCGGTAGCGCCAGAAGCCGTTCCACATTGCTTTGAATTTTGCCACAGGCGATCACCACTTTTCAAAATATTCAAACTTCTGTGCAGCAAAGGGCTCGTGCAGCTTGTCCTTTGCGCTGGTCTTGTGCTCACAGCCGCAGTCCGGCCACTGCACGTTCACGGTGGGGTCATCGTAGGGGATGCCGCCCTCGCTGGTGGGGTCGTAGACATCGGTGCACTTGTAGCAGAACTCTGCCACATCGCTCAGCACCAGAAAACCGTGTGCAAAGCCCTCCGGGATATAGAACATCTTCTTGTTCTCCTCGGACAGGGTGACGCCCACCCACTTGCCGAAGGTGGCGCTGTGGGGGCGGCAGTCCACGGCCACATCGAACACCTCGCCCTTGGTCACGCGCACCAGCTTGCCCTGCGTGTGGTTCTTCTGGAAGTGCAGGCCGCGCAGCACACCGCGGGTGGAGCGGCTCTGGTTGTCCTGCACGAACTCCTTATCGATGCCGGCTTCGGCAAACTGATCCTTCTGGTAGGTCTCCATAAAGTAACCGCGGTCGTCGCCGAACACCTGCGGCTCAATGACCACAACACCGGGGATCTCGGTCTGAGTAAACGTAAACTTGCCCATAGTTTTGTACCTCTCTTTTTGTAAAGCGATTTTGGAAGCGGTCTTCTTCGCGGTGTTCGTCCGCATAAAAGCCGCTTCTCATTTTTATCTGGAAAAGTCTGCTTCTGTGCAGGCTTTTGCGCATGATCACCGGCGGCCGGCCCGGCGCTTTTTCCGCTTTGCCAGCAGCCGCACCACCACAAGGGTCACTGCCGCTGCCGCCGCCGTGGACCCCAGCGAAATGCCCAGCAGCCACAGCACCCGGCTTTTGGGCTTTACCGCTTTGGCCGCTTCCAGCTCTACGCCGGTGCTGCCGTCCAGCAGCTGGGCAAGGCCGGTCACTTCGGCTTCCACCCGGACGCTGGTCTTTTCCTGCTTTGTGCCGCCTTTGACGGTGTACACTGCGTACACCTCCGGCTCGGTGCCCAGCAGATAGGTCTCCGGCAGCTCCAGCGCCACGTCCACATCCTCCGCGGTCAGGCCGTCGGCCAGAAGCAGCCGCACGCCGGGGTCGGAGACGGTCACGGCGCCAAGGCTCCCGCCGCCGCCCATCACCGGCAGCTGCGCGGTCACGCCCCGGGCGGGCAGGTCGGTGTAGCCGGTAAAGGTGCTGAAGGCGTAGTCCAGCAGGGTGCGGACATCGTTGTATTTATCGGTGCTCAGCTCGCTCTGCATGGTCACGCAGATGAGCCGGACGCCGTTCTGCTCTGCCAAACAGGCGTAGCTGTAGCGGGCCGTGTTGGTATAGCCGAGCTTGGAGCCCTTGACCGATGTGATATGGTACCGGCTGGAGCCGATGCGCAGCTTGTCCTGCTGGGAAAAGTAGCGGGTCACGGGCTGGATGTTGGTGGGGTCCATGGTGTACATCTCATTGCGGGTGAACACCTGCTCAAACCCCGGCTGCTCCAGTGCCCAGCGCAGGATCTGCGCCATGTCGTAGCAGCTGGTGTAGTGGTCCTCGTCGCTGATGCCATGGGGGTTGGAAAAGTGGGTGTGCGCAAGGCCCAGTTCCTTCACCTTTGCGTTCATCTTCTCTACGCCGTCCGTGATGGTGCCGCCGCCGAAATATTCGGCCAGCAGGTTGGCGCCGTCGTTGGCGCTGGCCATCTGGGTGGCATACAGCGCATCCGTCAGGGGGACTTCTTCGCCCTCAAGCAGGGCGATGTGGCTGGAATCGGTGCCTGCCAGCGAGTACACATCCTCGTGGCTCACGGTCAGCTTTGTATCCTCCCAGTTTCCCTGCGCCTTTTCACAGGCAAGACCCAGCGTCATCACCTTGGTGATGGACGCCGGGTGCAGCTCTTCGTTCATATCCTGCTGTGCCAGCACAAGGCCGGTGTCTGCATCGATGATGCAGTAAGCGCGGGTGGCACCAAGGGCAGGGCCAGCCGCCGCAGCCCCCGGCACGAACATACAGAACACAAGCAGCACAGCACACAGCGCTGCGGTCAGTTTTTTCATCTGGTTTTCTCCATCGAAGCTTATTTTGCCCGGCCGTACTGCACCGGCAAAGCATCAAATTCAGTATACCACATTTTGTCCCGGCTGAAAAGCCATTCAGACGTTGTTTTGCAGCAGAACGGGCTGCAGCTGCCGCCCGGCCAGCGCAGCGTCCAGTGCAGCGGGCAGACGG
The DNA here is from genome assembly GCF_049562865.1 of Faecalibacterium sp. 7. Lineage (NCBI taxonomy): Bacteria > Bacillati > Bacillota > Clostridia > Eubacteriales > Oscillospiraceae > Faecalibacterium > Faecalibacterium sp. 7. The sequence goes on from NZ_CP186911.1 coordinate 514,353, forward strand.
GCAAAGTCCGCCTTCAGGCTGCTGGGCTTGGCAATGGGGTCATCCTGCCCGTAAGGCACAAAATAGTAATGCTTGCGCTGGAAAAGCCGGGCGATGTTCTCCCCCGATGCTCCCAGCCCATCGTTGGTGGAAATGCCCACCAGCACCGGGCACCCCACCCGCAGCAGGCTCTTTGCCGCCAGCGTCACCGGCGTATCGGAAAGGCCCGCCGCCAGCCTTGCCAGCGTGGCCCCGGTGCAGGGCGCAATGACCAGCGCCTGTGCCATCTGTCTGGGGCCCAGCGGCTCCACGGCCTGCAGGGTATCCAGCACCGGGTGCCCGGTAAGGGCCTCCAGCCGTTCCTTCCAGAACGTTCCGGTGCCAAAGCGGGTGTCCTGCCCGGCCGCAAAGCTCATGATGGGCAGCAGATCCCAGCCCTGCAGTGTCAGCATCCGCGCCGCTTCCAATGCCGTTTCCAGCGTGCAGAAGCTGCCGCACACCGCAAATGCGGCGCTTCCCCTTTTCTGTGTGGTCATGTGCATTCCTCCCGCTCCCGCAAAATGGCCAGCACCGTGCGTGCCACCGCTTCGCCTGCTGTTTCCGGCGCGCAGACCGCCGGCAGGCTCAGTGCATGGATGGCACGGAGGCCCAGCCGCTGCGCTGCCGCAAAATCCGTTCCGCCGGGCTTCGAGGCCAGATCCACGATCAGGCTTCCGGGCCGCAGGGCCGTCAGCACCGGCTCTGTCAGCACCGGTGCAGGAATCGTGTTCACCACCCGGTCAAAGGCCGGGGCCAGAGCGCCCAGCCGGGCCAGCTCTGCACCGCGCAGGCCAAGGCTCTCGGCCAGAGCCCGCTGTTCCGGACGCCGGGCGCAGACAGTCACATCCGCTCCCAACGCTGCCAGCCGTACCCCCAGCGCCTGCCCCACCGGGCCAAAGCCCAGCAGCAGGATGTTTGCGCCCCACAGGGTGCGGGTGCTCTCCCGCAGCAGGATGCCGATGCACCCTTCCGCCGTGGGGATGGCATTGTAGATGGCCAGCTCCGGCCGCGCGTAGTAATCCACCAGCTCCACGCCCGCTTCCTGCGCGATGGTCTTTGCCTGAGCCGAGAGCCTGCCGCCCAGCGCCACCGCGCCGGGCTTTGCGGCACGCAGCAGCTCTGCCAGCGGGGTGCGGCTCTCGTCCAGCGGGAGCGGCAGCAGGATGCAGTCTGCCCGCGCCACCTGTTCGGCCCCGCTCACCGCACAGCCCGCCCGTTCCAGCGCCCGGCCTGCCGCCGCCTGCCGGGCATCGGTGCCTACGATCGCAAACTGCTTTGTCTCCATGCCGTTTCCTCCCCTTTTCCGCTGTGCGCCATCCTATGCAAGAAGATGAAAATACGTGAGAGGGACGATTTTGAATGCGCTCCGCGCATCTTCAGCGGAAAAAAGATTTTAAATTTCGGGTTTCAGGAAAGTCTGCGGACTTTCCTGAAACCCATTTTCACGGGAAGGGGCTTGGGCGGTGAACACCATATGCTGTCGCTGGCTCCCTGCGGGAGCATCCGCGTCAGCATGAAAACATGCATTTTTCAATACGGCCTTTTTGTGAAAATGCGTTTGGAGCAGCCTGCAGGCTGCGACAAACGCGAATAAAAAATAAAATTTCCGCTAATTATGGCCAAAGCGAACGCGGCGGCCATTTAAATCTGTATCCGTACAAAAAGAGACTGCCGCACGCAATGCACAGCAGTCCCTTTGAAAAACTATTTTTACGGAATGCGCCGCCCTGACATTCGGCACATCTTTTATTTTACGAACTTTGCCACGGCACGGGCTACGATGCCGCCCAGAATGCCGGAGACAAGGAACTCGGCCACGCCCTGCACGCCGACCAGCAGCACCACGAACATGAAGGGGTTCGCAGCGCCCTTGACGGACACCAGGTTCTGCACGTAGTCGCAGCCATAGAAGGCCAGCACGATCCAGCCCATGAAGAACACCGTGTTCAGGAAGGGTGCGCTCATGGCGCTGAGGATGTAGCTCCAGGTGCCGGGCTTGTCAAAGCGCTTCAGGCCGCTGAAGATTAGGCCGCAGCACAGGCCCATCAGCACACGCATGCCCACACACAGGATAAAGGTGTTGACGGGGCTCACCTGAAACAGTGCGCCGGTCATGGCGGAAGCACCGGTGATGGCGTCATAGAAGCTCACTGCGCCGAACACGCCGCCCAGCAGCGCACCCACCGCCGGGCCCATGGTGATGGCGCCCACCGCGATGGGAAGGGTCAGGAAGCTCATGTACAGCGGGCCCACAGGCACACTGCCCAGACCCACCATCTTCATGACCAGCTCAATGGCAACCAGCAGTGCCACACGGGTAAGAGTTTTCGTATTTTTCATATTCAGTTTTCCTCCTGCTGCCGTTCCGCCCGATACGTCGGATACGGCGCAAACCTGCCCGCTCTATGCGGGTTTTGGGTAAATATTCAAACAGATCGGAGCGCGTTTTGTCAGGGCGTGTTCCAATGGAAATGGCTGTTTTGGGGGTCAGCGGTCGCACGGGAAGCGGATGCCCGCACTGCGGCGGGCCACCGTCAGCACACGGCTGACCGCGATGGTGGTATCCTGCATCCGGGTGCACAGCTCCTGATCGCCGTTTTCCAGCGCACGGGCAAAAGCTTCAAACTCTGCCGCCTGCCGGGGCCTGCCGCCGTTCAGATTGTAGTGCTCCTCCTTGCCCTCGTTGGGGTGGAAGGTGATGCCGCCGCAGCAGTTAGCGGTGGATTTCTGCAGGATATAGCCCTTCGTGCCCTGAATGATGTACCGGGCCGGGGCCGCGCAGTCCTTGGCGGCAATGCTCACAGCCTTGAAGCCGCTGTAATCCATCGTCAGGATGCCGCTGGTGTCAATGCCGCGCTCCATGTTGGCGGTATATTTTACCTGATTCGGCTCGCCGAACAGGCCCACGATATAGCTCACATTGTACACGCCCAGATCCATCAGGGCACCGCCGGCACAGGCCGGGTCAAAGGCAGGCTGTACATCGCCTGCACAGAAGGCATCATACCGGCTGGAATACTGGCTGAAATTGCACTGTACCAGCTTTACGGTGCCGATGCGGGGCAGCAGCTCCCGGATCTTTGCGTAATTTTCAAGATACTGGGTGGTCACAGCCTCGAACAGAAACACCTTTTTGCGCCGCGCCAGCTCCACCAGCTCTTCGGTCTGTGCTGCCGAGGGGGCCAGCGGCTTTTCCACAATGACGTGTTTGCCCGCCTCCAGCGCCACGCGGGCGTAGCGCACATGCTGCAGGTTCGGCACTGCAATGTACACCACATCCACCCACTGCAGCAGCTCCAGAAAGTTGGTGGTGTGCTGCGGCACGCCATACTGGCCGCAAAGGCTTTGGGCCAGCTCGGCGCTGCGCTCGGTGCTGCAGATGGCCTGCACCGCAAAGGGCGTGTGCTCCACCAGCCAGGGCAAAAATTCCCGCACGATCTTTCCCGTGCCAAGAATGCCTAATTTCATCTGTTTTTTCTCCCTATCCTATCGTCCCGCATCAGCCTGCCAGTGCTTCCGGCTCGCGGCGGGTGCGCTTTTTGCTGTAGGAGCGCTGTTTTGCGTGGCCGTGCTGGTTCTGCTTGGCATAATGCCTGCCGCCGCCCGCACTGTGACGCGGCGGCTGCGGTGCGTTGAGCTGGTACAAAAGGGCCAGACCCTTCATCAGCAGCTCCGGGTCGTAGGTCAGCGCATGGCGGCACAGCGGCGTCACATATTTTGCCAGCCCTCCTGTTACCACCAGTGTTGCCGGGCGGCCCAGCTCTTCCTCAATGCGCTGCACCATGCCGTCGATGAGCACAGCGGTGCCCATCACGGAGCCGGACAGCATGCATTTTTCGGTGTTGGTGCCAATGGCACTTCTGGGTGAGCCCAGATGCACCTGCGGCAGCTGGGCACAGCGGTCGCCCAGTGCCCGCAGCCCGGTGGAAAGCCCCGGGCAGATGACGCCGCCCCGGAATACCCGGTTTTCATCCACCACATTAAAGGTCGTGGCAGTGCCAAGGTCCACCGTGACCACCGGCAGCGGGAAATTTGCCGCCGCGTAGGCCGCATCCACCAGTCTGTCCTTGCCCACGGCATGGGGTTCATCCACCCCCATGATCAGGCCCGTGTGGATCTCCGGTGATATGATGACCGGTTTCCTGCCGGTGTAATGACGAGCGCACTCCGCCAGCGCCCCCGTAATCTGGGGCACCACGCTGGTGAGCACAGCGCCCTCAAACCGCATGGGCCGTTCCGGGTGGCGGCGATGCGCAAAAATTTTATCCATTTCGGCACGATATTCTGCAGCCGTGCGGGTGCGCACCGTGTCCATGCGCGCCACAAAGCATACACGTCCGTCCCGAATGCCCCCAAGGGCGACGGTGGTGTTGCCTATATCAATGGCTAAGATCATAATTCTGTTTTCCCTTTATAACGCGGCAGTATCCGGCAGGACGGCGGGGAGTTTCTCCGGCGAACGTCCTGGGGTGGGACCCTGCTGCCGCAGGCAGCAGGGCGGGACTGGAGTCCCGGGCTGTTCGCGGAGAAAGCTCCCCGATAGCCTGCCCCTCACCGCAGTCTGTCCATTCTTTGTCAAGCTGTATTTTACCGCATTTTGCCCCCAGTTACAAGCCCGTACAAAGATTTTGTTGTGCTGGCGGAACTTTTGCATTATACTAAGGTAAGAAATGTGGAAACAGTACGTTTTTGCAGGAGGTTTAACCAATGGATCTGAACGGAAAATGCGTCCTTCTGGGCGTAAGCGGCGGCATTGCCGCCTATAAAATGGCCAACGTGGCCAGCGCACTGCGCAAGCTGGGAGCCGATGTGGAGGTCATCATGACCCGGAATGCCACCCAGTTCATCACTCCCCTCACCTTTGAGACCCTCACCGGCCACAAATGCATGGTGGATACCTTTGACCGCGATTTCAAGTTTGAAGTCACCCATATCTCGCTGGCCAAAAAGGCAGATGTGATCCTTGTAGCACCGGCCACCGCCAACATCATCGCCAAAATGGCCCACGGCATCGCCGACGACATGCTCACCACCGTGGTGCTGGCGGCAAAGTGCCCCAAGCTGGTCTCTCCGGCCATGAACACCGGCATGTTGGAAAACCCCATCACGCAGGATAACCTTGCCACGCTGCAGCGGTACGGCTTTACGGTGATCCCCTCCGAGAGCGGCGTGCTGGCCTGCAAGGATGTGGGCAGCGGACGTCTGCCCAAGGAGGATGTGCTGCTTGAATACATCCTGCACACCATCGCCCGCCCCAAGGACCTTGCCGGTCTGCGCATTGCCGTCACTGCCGGCCCCACGCAGGAGGCCCTGGACCCGGTGCGGTACCTGACCAATCACTCCACCGGTAAGATGGGCTACGCCCTTGCCCGGGCCGCCGCCATGCGCGGCGCGGATGTCACCCTCATCCACGGCGAGACCGCTCTGCAGCCGGTCCGCTTCACCACCGATGTGCCCGTGACCACCGCCCAGCAGATGTACGAGGCCGTCACCAGCCGCTTTGAGGACACAGATGTTCTCATCATGGCCGCTGCCGTAGCCGACTACCGCCCCGCTGCCGTAGCAAACGACAAGATCAAGAAAAAAGACGGCGACATGTCCATTCCTCTGGAACGCACGCCGGATATTCTGGGCACCATCGGCCCCCGGAAGGCCCACCAGTTCCTGTGTGGTTTTTCCATGGAGACCCGCGACCTTGTGGAAAACTCCTCTGCAAAGCTCACCCGAAAGAATCTGGATATGGTGGTGGCAAATAATCTCAAGGTGGCCGGTGCCGGTTTTGGCGTGGACACCAATGTAGTCACCCTCATCACCCCGGACGGTGCCCGGGAGCTTCCGCTGATGAGCAAGGCGGATGTGGCCGACGCCATTCTGGATGAAATTTTAAAACGCCGCTCCCAGTGAGAAAAAGTGGCTGTCGCATGTGCAACAGCCACTTTTTTATTTTTCCTTCCGTGCAAACACGATGCCAATGGTACCCGGGCCGGAATAGCCGCCGATGGTGGTGCCGATGTCTGTCTCGTGGCATTCCTTGAAGCTGCCGTATTTCTTCAGCCCCGCCTTCACTGCGTCCATGCAGCCGGGCTTCGGCTGGCAGGAGGAGATGAACACAAGGCTGTCCTCGATGTCGTCGCGTTCCACCAGACGGTCGGTGATGTACTTGCCCACGCAGATGGGCAGGCTGCCGCGGTATTTTTTGACTACCTTCAGCTCGCCGTCGATCACTTCCAGTGCGGGCTTGATGCCCAGCAGGTTTGCCCCGAAGGCCAGCACACCGGAGCAGCGGCCGCTCTTGGCCATAAAGTCCAGCCGGTCCAGTACAAAGCTCAGCTCTACCCGTTTGGCAAGGCTCTGCAGCCGCATCGTAATGTTGCGGGGGAGCAGGCCATCTGCAGCCCACTTGGCCGCTTTCAGCACCAGATAGCCCTGCCCGGTACAGATATTCTGGCTGTCCACCACATAGACATTCTCGAATTCGCCTGCCGCCAGCTTCGCATTCTGGAAGCAGGACGAAAGCTTGCTGCTGACCGAAATATGGATCACCGCATCGCACTCTTTGGCAAACGGCTCAAAAAATTCGGTATATTCCACCAGATTTGCGGCGGCGGATTTGGGCATTTTGCCGCCCGCATTCACATAGGCAAACACATCTGCCGGGTAGATCGTTACGCCGTCCAGATAGCTATCCTCGCCCATCAGAATGTGCATGGGCATCAGGGCAATGTCCCACTGTGCCAAAAGCTCTTCGGACAGGTCGCAGGTGCTGTCCGCTGTGATCTTGATTCTCACATTATTTCTCCTTTTATAAAACCGTTCTGCATCCTCTGTCGGCCGCACCGACGATCCCTTAAAAAATTGTCCTTTTCTATTTTACCACAGATGATTCAAAGTTGTTAAGTATTTTGTAAAGGCAAATGTAAATCTTTTATGAAGAAGTTGCCGGTTTCGGTTTTCTTGTACACTTATCACAAATTCCGAATTGGATTTATGGTTCTTTCCGAAAATTCGGGATTACCTGTTTATTTTGTCCGTCAAAAATTATATAATAAGATGTATCCTAATAGAATGGATCGAGCCGGTCTGCTCTGCGGCCGTTATTTATTTGGAGGTTGCCTTACTATGTTCATGTACACCGATTACAACCAGCACCTGCTGGACAATGTAAAAAAGATCCACTTCATCGGCTGCGGCGGCAGCGGCATGTATCCGCTGATCCAGATCCTTGCGGCCAAGGGCTACCAGATCTCCGGCAGCGATGTGCTGGATGGCAGCATCATCCGCTACGAGCGGGAGATGGGCGTCAAGGTCAGTCTGGGCCACAGTGCAGACAATGTCATCGGCACCGATATGGTGGTTTATTCCGCCGCTATTTCCAAGGATAACGTGGAGCTGAATGCCGCTGCCTCCTACGGCATCCCCACCATCGAGCGCAGCGTGCTGCTGGGCTATGTGAGCCGCCTGTACAAGCAGAGCATCTGCGTCTCCGGCACCCACGGCAAGACCACGACCACTTCCATGATCACCACCGCGCTGGAGCTGGCAGGCCGCGACCCGTCCGCTGTCATCGGCGGCAAGCTGCCCCTCATCAACGGCTACGGCAAGGCCGGCAAGGGCGACGACATCGTGATCGAGTCCTGCGAGTTCGCCGAGACCTTCCTCAAGCTGACCCCCTATCTGTCCGTTGTGCTGAACATCGACAACGACCATCTGGATTACTACGGCAGCATGGGCGAGCTGAAGTTCGCCTTCAAGCGCTTTGCCCTGATGACCAAGTTCATGATCTTTGCCAATGCGGACGACAAGAACACCATGGATGTCATGTACACGCTGGACCGCCGCGTGCGTACCTTTGGCATCCAGAACGACGGCGATTATCAGGCATTGAACGTGAACGAATACAAGCCCGGCTTCTTTGAGTTCGACCTGAAGGAGTGGAACAAGGTCACCGGCCATATCCGTCTGGCTGTGCCCGGCTACCATAACATTTACAATGCACTTGCCATGTGCGCCGTCTGCCGCTTCATCGGCCTGACCGTGGAGCAGTGCGCCGATGCCGCCCTGAACTTCAAGGGTGCCGGCCGCCGCTTTGAGGTCTACGGCGAATGCAACGGTGCTTTGGTCGTGGACGATTATGCCCATCATCCCACCGAGCTGCGCGCCACCCTGACCACAGCCAAGGAAATGGGTTATAAGCGGCTGATCGCCGTCCACCAGCCGTTTACATACAGCCGCACCAAGATGCTGTTCAACGACTTTGTGGATGTGCTCAAGATCCCCGACATCACGGTGCTCACTCCCATCATGGGCAGCCGTGAGCCCAACGATCCCAGCATCACCAGCGCAAAGCTGGCTGCCCAGATCCCCGGCTCTGTTCTGGTGAACAGTCTGGAGGAGGCCGCTGATTGGGTCAAGCAGAACGCCCGGGAAGGCGATCTGGTCATCACCCTCGGCTGCGGCGACATCTACAAGGCCAGCAAGATGATGGTGGCCGAGCAGCCGTAATTTTCGCTTATCACAGCAGACAGCCCGGTGCGAAAGGGTTTCGCACCGGGCTGTTTTCATTTTCTCTGTCGATACTTCAAAGGGGTCTGCACCTCGGCACGGATCTTTCCCAGATAGGTGCGGGTCTGCTCTGCACCCTGCAGAATCGCTTCCACCTGCGCCCGCTGTTCCTCAGTCAGGTCATCCTCCGCCAGTAGCTCCGCGTTGCCCTCGATGATGGTCAGCGGCGTTTTCAGCTTGTGGGACAGCTGAATGATCTGCTCCCGCTGCCGCTGCTCCATGTCCCACTGCTTCTGCAGGCTGCCGGTCAATTCATCGCCCATGGTCTGCAATGCCTGCAAAGCGCTCTCATACTCCCGCACCTTCGCACCGGAAAACACGGCGCTGTCCAGATCCTTCCGCGCCACCGCCTGCGCGGCGGCGGTCAGCTTTTCGGTCTCCCGGGTCAGGAAGCGCCCGGTCCTGCGGGTGCTCCACACCACCGCGCCTACCAACAGCAGAATGCCCAGAATGCAGTGCACGGTCTGCATATCCGGCAGCACGCCCCGCAGCGCAGGGTCGGCGTAGGGCACGGCATAGTCAAATTGCAGCAGGCAAACCGTTCCGTCCTGCAATTTCGACGTCATATAATACTGTGTATAGCCAAAATGCCAGTGGGTTTTCCCCTGCCGGTTCTCCATTGCCCGCTGCAAGTGCCCGGCATCCATGTTGGTGGCCAGCACCTCGCTGCTGTCCGGCGCGGCAAACAGGGCGTACCGGCACAAGGAGTCCAGCTGGGTCTCATCAAAGGTGGCGACAGTCATGCCCGGCAAAACGTCCTGTGCGGCCTTCTGGCAGGCCTGCGCGGCCTGATTCGCGGGCAGGAACAGCCCGCTGTTCTGGATCCACAACAGCAGCACCAGCAGCCACCCCACCGCGACCAGCAGGCAGGCCAGCGCCGTGCGCACCAGATATTGCAGCAGCACGCTGCGCAGAGAAATCAGTCTTCGCTTTTCCATCGGTACCCCACGCCCCATACGGTATTAAGCAGCTTTTCCGGCTCCGGCACGCCCGCCGCCCGCAGCTTTGCCCGGATATTCTTGATGTGCTGGGTCACGGCGGTGTCGTTCGCAGTGCCGTCAATGCCAAAAACTGCTTCGTAAATTTGTTCCTTGGTAAAGGTCTGCCCGGCGTGCAGCGCCAGATACTCGCAGATGGCATACTCCGAGCGGGTCAAGGGCAGCGCCTTCCCCTCTACCGCCGCGCTCCGGGCGGTCAGGTCAAAGGCCACGCCGCTGCGCACCATCCGGTGTGCCGGGGTGCGGCTCTGCCGCCGCAGATGTGCCGCCACCCGCGCCCTCAGCTCAGCCACCCGGAAGGGCTTGGACAAAAAGTCATCTGCCCCGATACCCAGCCCCTCCAGCACAGCAGCCTCGTCGGTGCGGGCGCTCAGAAACAGAATGGGTGCTTCGGTCAGGCTGCGGATGCGCCGACAGACCGCAAAGCCGTCCTCCCCGGGCATCATCACGTCCAGCAGGATGCAGTCTGCCCAGCGGCATAGCGGTTCGGTCAACGCCCCGCCCGCCTGCCGCGTTTCTACCCGGTGACCGTCCCGCTCCAAGGCGGTGCGGATCAGCTTGCAGACCTCCAGATTGTCATCCACTGCCAGAATGTTTGCCACAAGATCACCTCAACACGTTATAAAGCAGGCAGGACGCCCCATACAGCAGATACACATGGGCGGGATAGAACCAATAGAAAAGCTGCTTGTGCCCGCTGCCGCGCTGCCCGTTGTACAGCAGCATCAGCAGCACCGCCGCTACGCCGAACCACTCGTAGTAGTCGGTGAACATCTGCGTCCACACAAAGTCCGCCTGTCTGCAAAACATCCCAAAGGTCGGCACAAAATCACATAGGAAAATGAGCACGGCCCATGCCGTCAGCTGTACGCGGCGATGCCCCCGCAGGGCATACAGCAGCACACCGCCCAGCAAAAAGCTCCAGCCGCCGTCCGTGATGGTTGTCCACATGGGCAGCGGGCTTGTAATGACAAAGGCCACGATCGTTGAAGCAATGGGCATCTCCTGTACCCCGGGGAAGAGCAGCAGAAATACTACCACCACATACGGCCAGCACAAAACGGCGGCAATGGCGCCAATGCCCTTTGCGAATTTTTTCTCCCGCAGCCAGTCAATGCCCTGCCAGACGATGCACAGCAGCACAAGATCCTGAAAAATAGCATTCTGCGGGTAGAAGCCATCCCCGCGCCGGAAGGCCTTGGCGTAAATCATAAAAAATTCCAGCGCCGCCATGGCTGCGCCGATAGCCCAGATGCGGATAAAATACCGCCTGCGGTCATGGGTATGGGCAAAGCCCTCTACCGTGCAGAACAGAAACAGCGGCGCACTGAGCCGCCCCAGCATACTGAACACCGTCGGGATGCAGCCGGTGAACTCGAAGAAATAATGAATGTGGTCCAGTACCATCAGCACCAGTGCAATGGTCTTGAGCTGGGTACCGTCCAGCCCTTTTTTCGTCAATTTTTCCATATAGACTCTCCTTTCCTTGTGCATTCAGTGTAACAGGAAAATCTGTAGAAAGTATAAGGTTCTGCTTTTATAATACTATTTTCTGTCCCGAAACGCAACAAAAAAGCCCTAAGACTTTCATCTCAGAGCTTTCTGTTCAAGTCGGCGACTACCTATTTTCACGCGCCGTTTCCAGCGAACTATCTTCGGCACAAGTGAGCTTAACTTCTGTGTTCGGAATGGGAACAGGTGGAACCTCACCGTCATTGACACCGACCGATCTGACTGGCCTAGTATAACATATCTGTTGTACTTTGTCCAGTGTTTCTTAGAAGGACGTGCCTTCAAAACTGAATAATCACTGCTAACATTTTTTCGTTGACTCTCAGAGTCTCAAGCGAATTGTGGTCAAACCCTCGACCTATTAGTACACGCTTGCTGAATGGATTGCTCCACTTACACATCGTGCCTATCAACCTTGTAGTCTTCAAGGGGTCTTACTTGTTTGAAACAATGGGATATCTTATCTTTGGGTCGGCTTCACGCTTAGATGCTTTCAGCGTTTATCCGATCCGTACATAGTTGCCCAGCTATGCTCTTGGCAGAACAACTGGTGCGCCAGGTACGTCCGCTCCGGTCCTCTCGTACTAGGAACAGCTCCCATCAAATATCCTGCGCCCACGACAGATAGGGACCGAACTGTCTCACGACGTTCTGAACCCAGCTCGCGTACCGCTTTAATTGGCGAACAGCCAAACCCTTGGGACCGAATACAGCCCCAGGATGCGATGAGCCGACATCGAGGTGCCAAACCTCCCCGTCGATGTGGACTCTTGGGGGAGATCAGCCTGTTATCCCCAGGGTAACTTTTATCCGTTGAGCGATGGCATTTCCACTCACATACCACCGGATCACTAACTCCAACTTTCGTTACTGCTCGACCCGTCAGTCTCGCAGTTAGGCTCGCTTCTGCGTTTGCACTCTTTTGCTTGATTTCCGTTCAAGCTGAGCGAACCTTTGAACGCCTCCGTTACTCTTTAGGAGGCGACCGCCCCAGTCAAACTGCCCACCTAACAATGTCCCCCGCCTTGATTCAAAGGCGCAGGTTAGAATTCCAATATCGCAAGGATGGTATCCCAACGGCCACTCCACAAGCGCCAAAGCACCTGCTTCCCAGTGTCCCATCTATCCTGTGCATGCAACATCGAAACCCAATATTAGGCTACAGTAAAGCTCCATGGGGTCTTTCCGTCTTGTCGCGGGTAACCGGCATCTTCACCGGTACTACAATTTCGCCGGGCGGGCTGTTGAGACAGTGCCCAAATCATTACGCCTTTCATGCGGGTCAGAACTTACCTGACAAGGAATTTCGCTACCTTAGGACCGTTATAGTTACGGCCGCCGTTCACTGGGGCTTCGATTCAATGCTTGCACATCTCCTCTTAACCTTCCAGCACCGGGCAGGCGTCAGCTCGTATACGTCATCTTTCGATTTAGCACAAACCTGTGTTTTTGGTAAACAGTTGCTTGGGCCGATTCTCTGCGGCTGCATTGCTGCAGCACCCCTTCTCCCGAAGTTACGGGGTCAATTTGCCGAGTTCCTTAACAACCCTTCTCCCGTTGGCCTTAGAATCTTCTTCCTACCTACCTGTGTCGGTTTGCGGTACGGGCACCGCAGAAATACACACAGCTTTTCTCGCCATCTTCCATCCCGGACTTCGGTACTAATTTCCCTCGATCGCTACCGGAACCAACACCCGGCTCCGAGACTTCATATGTGTCCCTGTGTTTAACTCTTTTGGTGGTGACGGAATCTCTACCGTCTGTGCATCGGCTACGCCGTTAGGCCTCACCTTAGCTCCCGACTGACCTGGAGCGGACGAACCTTCCTCCAGAAACCTGAGGCTTTCGGCCATGCAGATTCTCACTGCATTCGCGCTACTCATTCCGGCATTCTCACTTCTATACACTCCACAGCCGCTTACGCTACTGTTTCACCGCGTATACAACGCTCCCCTACCCAATACATTGCTGTATTGCCTAAGCTTCGGTGTCAGGTTTAGCCCCGTTAAATTCTCCGCGCAAAGACGCTCGACCAGTGAGCTATTACGCACTCTTTGAATGAGTGGCTGCTTCTGAGCCAACATCCTGGTTGTCTGCGTATCTTCACATCGTTTTCCACTTAACCTGACTTTGGGACCTTAGCTGTAGATCTGGGCTGTTTCCCTTTTGACAATGACATTTATCTGACACTGTCTGACTCCCAAGCATCAATACTCTGGCATTCTGAGTTTGATAAGCTTCGCTAACCTCTCGGCCGCTAGGCTATTCAGTGCTTTACCTCCAGGTATCTAACTTGAGGCTAGTCCTAAAACTATTTCGGGGAGAACCAGCTATCTCCGGGTTCGATTGGAATTTCTCCGCTACCCACAGTTCATCCGCCGCCTTTTCAACGGAGGTCGGTTCGGTCCTCCATGGAATTTTACTTCCACTTCAACCTGACCATGGGTAGGTCACCCGGTTTCGGGCCCATTGTATGCAACTTAACGCCCTTTTCAAACTCGCTTTCGCTTCGGCTCCAGACCTTAAGTCCTTAACCTTGCTGCATACAATCGCTCGCCGGACCGTTCTACAAAAAGTACCCTATCACGCATTGACGCGCTCTAGGTGCTTGTAGGCACAGGGTTTCAGGTTCTTTTTCACTCCCCTCCCGGGGTGCTTTTCACCTTTCCTTCACAGTACTATACGCTATCGGTCACTGGGTAGTATTTAGGGTTGGAGGGTGGTCCCCCCGTATTCCGACCAGGTTTCACGTGTCTGGCCGTACTCTGGAATTCTGCGCAGCTCTCTCCGTTTTCACCTACGTGGTTCTCACACTCTCTGACCGGCCTTCCCATGCCGTTCGGTTAACAGACTTAAGTCCTAAAAGCAGTCCGTACCCCGAAAGTATTTCTACTCTCGGTTTGCCCTCTTCCGCGTTCGCTCGCCACTACTTACGGAATCTCGTTTGATGTCTCTTCCTCGCCCTACTTAGATGTTTCAGTTCAGGCGGTTCCCTCGATATACCTATTTTGAAGTTCAGTATAACGTACCTGAGTATGAACCCAGGTGAGTTTCCTCATTCAGAAATCTCCGGATCAATGCTTATTTGCAGCTCCCCGAAGCTTATCGCAGCTTATCACGTCTTTCATCGGCTCCCAGTGCCAAGGCATTCGCCCTGCGCCCTTGTTCGCTTGACCTTTCAAACGTTCTCTTGGAACATTTGGTATCCTCTTGATTCTCTCTTGCCAACGAAGATTATTGTTACCCTTCCTTTTGAAATTGTAATATTTCTTAAAAAGAACTTACTATAATCTTTGTTTCGCAGTTATTATTCAGTTTTCAAGGTACGTCTTTGAAGGTTCTTTCATGGTGGGAGACTCGAACCATCGACCTCACGATTATCAGTCGCTCAAAATAAGGGAACAATATCTAGGTGCTCTCCCAGCTACTCGTTTAAACCTGTCCTGTCCGACTGTCCATCTTTTGATGTCTGTCCTTGCCTGACTCCTTAGAAAGGAGGTGATCCAGCCGCAGGTTCTCCTACGGCTACCTTGTTACGACTTCACCCCAATCACCAGTTTTACCTTCGGCGGCGTCCTCCTTGCGGTTAGACTACCGACTTCGGGTCCCCCCGGCTCTCATGGTGTGACGGGCGGTGTGTACAAGGCCCGGGAACGTATTCACCGTGGCATGCTGATCCACGATTACTAGCAATTCCGACTTCGTGCAGGCGAGTTGCAGCCTGCAGTCCGAACTGGGACGTTGTTTCTGAGTTTTGCTCCACCTCGCGGTCTTGCTTCTCTTTGTTTAACGCCATTGTAGTACGTGTGTAGCCCAAGTCATAAAGGGCATGATGATTTGACGTCATCCCCACCTTCCTCCGTTTTGTCAACGGCAGTCTGGCCAGAGTCCTCTTGCGTAGTAACTGACCATAAGGGTTGCGCTCGTTGCGGGACTTAACCCAACATCTCACGACACGAGCTGACGACAACCATGCACCACCTGTCTCCTTGCTCCGAAGAGAAAACATATTTCTATGCCTGTCAAGGGATGTCAAGACTTGGTAAGGTTCTTCGCGTTGCGTCGAATTAAACCACATACTCCACTGCTTGTGCGGGCCCCCGTCAATTCCTTTGAGTTTCAACCTTGCGGTCGTACTCCCCAGGTGGATTACTTATTGTGTTAACTGCGGCACTGAAGGGGTCAATCCTCCAACACCTAGTAATCATCGTTTACGGTGTGGACTACCAGGGTATCTAATCCTGTTTGCTACCCACACTTTCGAGCCTCAGCGTCAGTTGGTGCCCAGTAGGCCGCCTTCGCCACTGGTGTTCCTCCCGATATCTACGCATTCCACCGCTACACCGGGAATTCCGCCTACCTCTGCACTACTCAAGAAAAACAGTTTTGAAAGCAGTTTATGGGTTGAGCCCATAGATTTCACTTCCAACTTGTCTTCCCGCCTGCGCTCCCTTTACACCCAGTAATTCCGGACAACGCTTGTGACCTACGTTTTACCGCGGCTGCTGGCACGTAGTTAGCCGTCACTTCCTTGTTGGGTACCGTCATTATCTTCCCCAACAACAGGAGTTTACAATCCGAAGACCTTCTTCCTCCACGCGGCGTCGCTGCATCAGGGTTTCCCCCATTGTGCAATATTCCCCACTGCTGCCTCCCGTAGGAGTCTGGGCCGTGTCTCAGTCCCAATGTGGCCGTTCAACCTCTCAGTCCGGCTACCGATCGTCGCCTTGGTGGGCCGTTACCTCACCAACTAGCTAATCGGACGCGAGGCCATCTCAAAGCGGATTGCTCCTTTTCCCTCTGCTCGATGCCGAGCCGTGGGCTTATGCGGTATTAGCAGTCGTTTCCAACTGTTGTCCCCCTCTTTGAGGCAGGTTCCTCACGCGTTACTCACCCGTTCGCCACTCGCTCGAGAAAGCAAGCTCTCTCTCGCTCGTTCGACTTGCATGTGTTAGGCGCGCCGCCAGCGTTCGTCCTGAGCCAGGATCAAACTCTTTATAAATGATATTTATCACTTAAAAGTGTTAAATCTTGTTCGCTCAGCACGCAATCGCTTGCGTCCTGTGTGAATTACTTTTGGAATTGTTTTAAGTGTTTTTCCAAACACATAAAGGTTCCTTACAAGTTTTTCGATATTGTTCAATTTTCAAGGTCCTGTGCGCCTCAGCCTTGCGGCTGACGACCTGTTTATTGTACCACCGAAGTGGTTTTTTGTCAAGCCTTATTTTTTAGAAGCTTTTGAACTTTCTGAACTTGGGCACTCAAGAAGTTTCTCAGAACAAACCGTGAGCTTGTCGGGGTGAGACCCCTCCATCTTGCTTTCGCAAGACCGCTCTGTTTGCTTGAACGCCCCACTGGGGCGGTTCATTGCTCTCGCAACCGCAAAACTTTTCAGCGTCTATTGGTTCTTTTCAAGGGCTTCCTGCTGAGGCTTCGGAAGTCATTCTTTTGCCTCAGCGCTTGGCGCTCAAGTATAATACCACACCCCCGCCTCCTTGTCAACACTTTTTGACAGATTTTTTCCAATTTCTTTGCAGGATAAAGGATCTCCCTGTTTTTCACCCGTTACAGGACGCGCCTTTTTCTTGACAAGGCAATGGGCAGAACGTATTATGGAGTCATCCCCGTATCCTGTATGATATAGCTATACTTATTCTATAAAGGAGAAGCGCCATGTCCTGTGTCAACATCCGCGGCTGCTGCATCGGCGAGGGCCGCCCCAAAGTTATTATTCCTATTGTAGAGCCCACAGAAACCGCCATTCTGGAAAAGGCCGCCGAGTTTTCCACATTGCGCGCCGATTGTGTGGAATGGCGCATCGATTGCTTTGAAGGTGCAAAAGACCTTCCGGCCATCGTGCACTGCGCCGCAAAACTTCGCGTTGCCTTAAAGGATCAGCTGCTTCTTTTCACCTTCCGCACAAAGTCCGAGGGCGGCAAAGTCGCTCTGGCCCACGAAGAGTATCTTCATTTTATCCGCACCGTTCTTGCCACCGACTGCGCTGATCTGATCGACATTGAATTTTTCACCGCAGGCGCAGAGCTTCCTGCGCTGATCGAAGAAGCCCGCACCGCCGGGGCTGCAGTGGTGTGTTCCAGCCACGACTTCCATAAAACGCCGCCGCGCGCCGAGCTGGTGAGCCGCATGGTTGCCATGCAGCGGGCCGGGGCTGACCTGCCCAAACTGGCTGTGATGCCCCAGAGCCGCACCGACGTGCTGGAGCTTCTGGCTGCCACCGCTGAAATGGCCGACCGGCATCCGGAGACTCCCATCATCACCATGAGCATGGGAGCTTTGGGCGCTGTGAGCCGCCTTTCCGGCGAAGCCCTCGGCTCTGCCATGACCTTTGCCAATCCCGGGCAGGCCAGTGCACCGGGGCAGGTGTCGCTGGACATCGTAAATGAAGTGCTAGATGCACTGCATTTGTAACCGACAAATCGGAACTTGTCGGGGCGATGCCCCTCCATCTTGCTGCCGCAAGACCGTTCTGTCACTTAAAAGCCCCACTGGGGCTTTCATTGTTCCGCTTCGCTCCACAAACGCGAATTTATATATAAAGGAGAATATTGATGAAACTGTTTTTATGTTCGCACTTTTCAAGTGTAGGAAGTCTGATAAAGGAAGAAATTGAAAATAAAAAAGTCGCATTTATTCCAACAGCTTCGCTGCGTGAAGGCTACACCGGTTATGTCGGCTCGGCTCGAAAATTATTCAAAAAGTTGGGAGCAATCGTAACTGAAATTGATATTTCAACGGAGGCTTCTTCAACGATACAGTCTGTTTTTGAAGATGCGGATGTGATATATTTTACCGGCGGAAATTCTTTTTTCCTTATAGACCAGCTCCGTAAAACGGGAACGGATGAGCTGTTGAAGAAAGAATTGGCAAAGGGAAAACTGATGATTGGGGAATCGGCAGGTGCGATTATATGCGCTCCAAGCATCCAATATATCGAGCAAATGGATGAAAAGCCGGAGGACTACTCACAAGAAGATGATGCAGGGCTTGATTTGATTGATTTCTATGTTCTTCCGCATTATCTTACAGCACCATTTAAGAAAGTTACCGAGAAAATAATGACTGAGTTTTCGGATTTGAATCTATGCCCAATTAACAATCGTCAGGGAATTGTAATTGATGGTGAAGGTTCAAAGGTTATTTGCAAAGACTAATTTGAAAGTTCGCGTTTGTGGAGCAAAGTGGAACAATAAAAGCCCCAGTGGGGCTTTTAAGCGACCGAACGGTCTTGCGTCAGCAAGATGGAGGGGCCTCGCTCCGACAAGTTCGCGTTTGCAAGTACAGAAACCCTCTCAGGCCGCTTCGCGTCCAGATTCCTCCTTTTGTCACCTGCGGTGACATCTTCCCCCGGCCGGGGGAAGTCTTTCCTCTCAGGGGGAGCTTTATAGGTGCTTTCCGTCAGCTGCAAAGAGCTCGCCCTTCGGGAGAGCTGGCAAAGCCGTCAGGCTTTGACTGAGAGGGTTTATGCTGCCCCGACAAGTTCCAGTTTGTCGCACATCCTGCCTAAAACACAAACCGGAACGATCTTCCCTTTTTCGGGTGGATCGTTCCGGTTTTTATGTTATATTGAAAATCGTTTTATGCCAGCTTGGCTTCCAGACGGGTGCGGATGGCCTTGATAAAGCCCTCACTGTCCACGGCGGTGGGGGTGATACCCTCAGCCAGACCGCACAGGTCTTTCGTCATGATGCCGTCGTTCAGGGTCTGCAGGCTGGCGGCTTCCAGTGCCTCGCCAAACTTCACCAGCTCCGGCAGGCCGTCCAGTTCACCGCGCTTCTTGAACGCGCCGGACCATGCAAAGATGGTCGCCATGGGGTTGGTGGAGGTCTTTTCGCCCTTCAGATACTTATAGTAATGGCGGGTGACGGTGCCGTGGGCGGCCTCGAACTCGTACTTGCCGTCCGGGCTGACCAGCACGCTGGTCATCATTGCCAGAGAGCCAAAGGCAGTGGAGACCATATCGCTCATCACGTCGCCGTCGTAGTTCTTGCAGGCCCAGACAAAGCCGCCCTCGCTGCGAATGACGCGGGCAACGATATCGTCAATGAGGCTGTAGAAGTAGGTGATGCCTGCGGCCTCGAACTTTGCCTTATACTCGGCGTCGTACACCTCCTGGAAGATATCCTTGAAGGTGTGGTCGTACTTCTTGGAGATGGTATCCTTTGCGCCGAACCACAGGTCCTGCTTCACATCCAGTGCATAGTTGAAGCAGCTGCGGGCAAAGCTGCGGATGGAATCGTCCTTGTTGTACTGGCCCTGCAGAACGCCTGCGCCCTCAAAATCAAAGACGGTGGCACGCTGCTCAGAGCCATCGGCACCAGTGAACACCAGTTCAGCCTTGCCGGCACCCGGGATGCGGAACTCGGTGCACTTGTACACATCGCCGTAGGCGTGGCGGGCAATGGTGATGGGCTTTTTCCAGTTTTTGACCACCGGCTTGATGCTGTCGATCATAATGGGTGCACGGAACACGGTGCCGTCCAGCACAGCGCGGATGGTGCCGTTGGGGCTCTTCCACATTTCGTGCAGCTTGTACTCGTCCATGCGCTGGGCGTTGGGGGTGATGGTGGCACACTTGACCGAAACGCCGTACTTCTTGTTGGCAAGGGCGGCATCCATGGTCACTTTATCTGCGGTAGCGTCGCGGTTGGGCAGGCCCAGATCATAGTATTCGGTCTTGAGGTCCACAAACGGAAGGATCAGCTCATCCTTGATCATCTTCCACAGAATGCGGGTCATTTCGTCGCCGTCCATCTCGACGAGGGGCGTGGTCATTTTGATCTTTTCCATAGCAGGGTTCCCTTTCCTCTCTTGCGGTTTGTTTTCAGCCCCGCGCAGCCGATCGCCGCGCCGGAGCGGTTCGGCTTGTTTATTTGCGGTAGGCCGCCGCCAGCTTTTCAAGGGCCGGCAGACTGCGCTGTACCTTCTCGGTGTCGATGCAGTAGGCAAGGCGCACGTAGCCCTTGACGCCAAAGCTGTCGCTGGGCACCAGCAACAGGTCAAACTCCCGGGCCTTTCTGCAGAAGGCGTTGGCGTCCTCTTCCAGCGCCTTCGGGAAAATGTAGAAGGTGCCGCCGGGACGCTCCACCTCAAAGCCCAGCGCGGTGAGCTTATCGTACAGCAGGTTCATGTTGGTCTCATACACGCTCAGATCGCTGGTCACATCCTGACAGCGGCTTACGGCCCGCTGGATGATGCTGGGCGGGCAGTTGTGGCCGGTGAAGCGGGAGAATCTGGGCCATCATGTCCACAAGGATGTCCTCGCCTTCACAGCCCGGACGCACCGCCACATAACCAAGGCGCTCGCCGGGCAGGCTCAGGCTCTTGGAATAGGAGAAACAGGTGAGAGTGTGGGGGTAGAAGGCTGCCGGGTAAGGCACCTTTTTGCCGTCAAATGCGATATCCCGGTAGGGCTCGTCGCTGACGAGGAAGATGTTGTGGCCGAATGCCCGGCTCTTTTCGGTCAGGATCTCTGCCATGCGGGTGAGCGTCCCGGCAGAGTAGACCACACCGGTGGGGTTGTTGGGGGTATTGATGAGCACCGCCGTCACCTTCTCGGTGAGCATCTGTTCAAAGGCATCCAGATTGGGCTGGAAGGTCGGTGCCTGCGGCGGCACCACCTTGAGGACTGCCCCGGTGCCCGCCACATAGGGGCCGTACTCCGGGAAGTAGGGTGCAAAGGTCAGCACCTCATCGCCGGGCCGGGTCACTGCGCGGATGGCATGGGCAATGGCACCCGCCGCACCGGTGGTGGGGAAGATGTGCTTCTGCTCATAGGACAGGCCAAAGGTCTTTGTCAGGTGCGCTGCCACATCGGTGCGGAAGCCCGGGTCACCCTGACTGGGGCAGTAGCCGTGCAGGTTTACCGGTTCCTCGTTGGCCAACAGGTCCTGCATGGCGGCAGTGAACTCTTGCGGGCAGGGCACGCTGGGGTTGCCCAGCGAGTAATCGAACACATTCTCATATCCGATCTCTGCGGCACGCTGTTTGCCGTACATGAAGGTCTCGCGGATGACGCTCTTATTGCCGAGCATCGCGCGGTAGGTCTCATTCAGCATAATACTTCCCCCTGAGAGTTTATTTGTGGGCAGCCGTATAGCTCTGCTCCACCTTGATGATGCAGCTGTAGGCTGCATCCTGTTCCTTGATGAACTGTTCCAGCTGAGTCAGCAGCTCCACCTTATCCCCTGCATAGCCTGCCGGAAGCACCAGATCGAACAGCACGTTGGTGTGGGTCCTGCCCGGCACGATGCGCAGGTCGTGCAGAGAAAGCTCCGGGTCCATCTGACGCAGCTTTTCGGTCAGACGGGCACGCAGCACCCCCACTGCGGCGTCCGAGGTGACGATGGGATCGTAGTGGATGGTCACCATGAGGTTGTCGTTTTTAAAGAAGTCCCGCTCGATGTTGTCGATCAGGTCGTGTGCCTCCAGCGGGTCCTGCTCGGCGGGCAGCTCCACATGCAGGGAGGCGAACTGGTGTCCCGGGCCGTAGTCGTGCACCATCAGGTCATGCATTCCCAGCACGCCGGGATAGGAGAGCACCTTCTGCTCGATGTGATCCACCAGATCCTCGCTGGGGCTTTCGCCCAGCAGCGGGCTGAGCGTATCCATCACAAGGCCCCAGCCGGAGATCAGGATGAAGGCCGCCACTCCTACGCCCATCAGACCATCCAGCACATCCCAGCCGGTCACGCGGCACAGCACCGCCGCAATGAGCACCGCGCCGGTGCTCAGCACATCGTTGCGGCTGTCGGCAGCAGTGGCAATGAGGGTCTCGGAGCCGATGATGCGCCCGATGGTGCGGTTGAAGCCGCTCATCCACAGCTTGACGAGGATGGACGCCGCCAGCACTGCCACCGTGAGCCAGCTGAACATCACCGGGGTGGGGTGCAGCACCTTGACCACCGATTCCTTCAGCAGCGAAAAGCCGATGCCGAGAATGGTCACACTGACTGCCAGCCCCGCCAGATATTCATACCGGGCATGGCCAAAGGGGTGCTCTGCGTCCGGGGCCTTGGCGGCCAGCTTGAAGCCCACCAGACTGACCACGTTGGACGAGGCGTCCGACAGGTTGTTCAGGGCATCTGCCATGATGGCAATGGAGCCGAACAGGGTGCCCACGGTCAGCTTGCCCAGACACAGCAGCAGGTTGCACGCCATACCCACCCAGCAGGCAAGGTTGCCATAGACGGCGCGCACCTTAGGGTCCTGCGCATGGTCGGGCTGGCGAATGAAAAGACGGATCAAAAACTGAGTCATAACGGTCCTCCATGGGCAGCGCTGGACACCTGCATACCCTGTTATCGCTTATAGTATAGCATTTCGCTTTATCGTTTTAAAGTATTTTCCGTAAACTTTTGCCCGGTATAGAAAGACCCCGGCAGAGCGGGATGCCCTGCCGGGGAGCTTTATGGGAACGGTAAACCGGGATTCTCGGATGAATTACTTCTCAGAAGGCTTGCTCAGGTCCACGCTGCGGATGATCTTGCGCACCGGCAGGATGCTCTTGGCGTTCATGGACAGCTCGTCCACACCCATGCGCAGGAAGGTCTCGGTGAGGGCGGTGTCTGCGCCCAGCTCACCGCAGATGCCCACCCAAATGCCGTGGCGGTGGCCCGCCTCAATGGTCATCTTGATGGCGCGCAGCACAGCGGGATGGTGCGGGTTGAAGAACGGCTCCAGCTTTGCGTTCTGGCGGTCCAGCGCGCAGGTGTACTGGGTCAGGTCGTTGGTGCCGATGGAGAAGAAGTCGCACTCGGCAGCCAGCTCGTCCGCGATCAGTACAGCGGCGGGGGTCTCGATCATGGTGCCGACCTCGATGTTCTGACCCATCTTGACACCCTCGGCGGTCAGCTCCGCACGGCACTCTTCCAGAACAGCCTTGGCGTCCTGCAGCTCTCGCAGGCTGGTGATCATGGGGAACATGATGCTCATGTTACCGTAGGCAGAAGCACGCAGCAGAGCGCGCAGCTGGGTCTTGAAGAAGTCCCTGCGGGTCAGGCAGATGCGGATGGCGCGGTAGCCCAGAGCGGGGTTATCCTCGTGATCCAGCTTCATGTAATCGACGGTCTTATCGGCACCGATGTCACAGGTACGGACGACCACCTTGCGGGGTGCAAGGCTTTCCACCACCTGCTTGTAGGCCTCGAACTGGTAGTCCTCGGTGGGGAAGTCCTTGCAGTTCAGATAGACGAACTCGGTGCGGAACAGGCCCACACCGCCGGCGTCGTTCTGCTGCACAGCGCCCACATCGCTCATGCCGCCGATGTTGGCAAAGACATTGATGGTCTTGCCGTCCAGCGTGGTATTGGGCTTGCCCTTCAGCTCCTGCAGCAGGGCCTGCTTCTTCTGATCTTCCTGCTGGCGCTTCTTCAGGCTCTTGAGCAGGTCGGGGGTGGGGTCAACGTAAACGCAGGCATTGTAGCCATCGATGACCGCCATCTTGCCGTCCCAGTCGTCCTGAATATCCTTGCACTGGATCAGGGCGGGGATGTTCATGCTGCGGGCCAGAATGGCAGTGTGGCTGTTGGAGCTGCCCTCCCGGGTGATAAAGCCCAGCAGCAGGCTCTTATCCATGCGGACGGTCTCAGACGGGGCCAGATCCTCCGCGACCAGAATGCTGGGCTCAGTACCCTGCAGGCTGGCGTTGTCCACCCCCTGCAGAATGTCCAGAATGGCCTGTGCAATGTCCAGCACATCTGCACTGCGGGCCTGCAGATACGGGTCATCCATGGCGGCGAACACCGCAGCCTGATTGTTGCCGGCGGTCTTGACGGCGTACTCGGCGCACATCTTCTGCCCGTTGATGATCTCCTTGATGGCGTCCACAAAGTCGTCGTCATCCAGCATCATGGCGTGGATGTTGAACACCTCGGCGATGTCCTCGCCGGCTTCTGCCAGTGCCTTTTCGTACAGGGCGGTCTGCTGCTCAATGGCCTTCTGGCGGGCAGCTTCAAAACGCTCCAGTTCTGCGGCAGTATCTGCCACAGGGGCGGTGGAAATAGCGGTATCTTTTTTCTTATAGATCTTCAGCTTGCCAATGGCGATGCCATTGAGTACGCTTTTGCCGGTGCCTACCTGCATTGCACACTACTCCTTCTTCATCTGTGCCGGGGCCGCACTGCTCCGACAGTCCAAAAAAAGCCCCCGCAGCTCACCCGCGAGGGCCTTCCTCATGTTAACTGCGGAATCAGACGTTCTCGGTCAGGAACTTCTGGACAGCTGCAGCTGCAGCTTCCTCATCGTCGCCCTCGACCTTGATGGTAACGGTCTCGCCCTGCTTAACGCCCATGCCCATCAGAGCCATCAGCTTGCGCATATCGCAGCTCTTGCCGTCCTTTTCAAGGGTGACGCTGCTGGCAAAGCCCTTGACGGTCTTGACGAGCAGGCCGGCGGGACGAGCGTGGATGCCGCATGCATCCTTAACGGTATACTGGAATTCCTTCATAATCATTTTCTCCTTACTTAGATCCCGTGCGGCGCTTCTGCACCTGCGCCGGACGCAGCCCAGCTGCGGCACGGTTGATACTTCTATTATAAACCCTAGTCGGAAATTTTTCACCATTTTATATTGCTAATTTTTTATGCAAAATTTTGGTACAATTGAACATACAAATGTGACAAAAATGCGCAAATTTCACTTTTTCTTCCGCTTGTGCGTAAATTTTAGGCATTTTGTCCTTTGGCTTTGCAGCAGGAGCCAAAGGCATTTCCGGCTGTTCCCGGTTTTTGCGGGCCATTCCGGTGCTCATTCCACCGGGTAGCCTTCCGCATCCAGCGGCAGTTCTGTATACGGCACCGCCTGCGGGGCAGCGTCCGGCTCACCGGAGGTCTGCTGCGCATCCAGCTCTTCGTCATGGCGTTCGCCCCAGTCGCCGCTGTAGTCCTCGCCGGAGGTCTGCTGTGCTTCGTCGGTCAGTTCCTCGTCGTGGCGCTCGCCCCAGTCACCGCTGTAATCCTCGCCGGATGTCTGCTGTACTTCTGCCTCTTCCATGGCGGCCTGCATGTCTTTCAGGCCCACCACCACGCCGGAAGGCCGTTCCAGCAGATAGGCCCCCACAGCCTTTTTCTTATACACCAGCAGCACGCCGTAGCGGCTGGTCTCGCCGCTGCTGGCTGCAGGATCAGGGCCGTCCATTTCTCCACCGTCTTGCCCTTATAGCGGGCAAGATCCATGCCGCTCTGCTGCACCACCCCGTTGAAGGCCGAAAAGCTGTCATCCCATTTGCGGGGGATCTTTACCTTATCTGCCGTGATGGACGCGCCGTCCACATCCAGACCATAACCGGTGAACCAGGTCTGGATATCCTGCGCGCTCTCGATCCGGTTC
This sequence comes from Faecalibacterium sp. 7, assembly GCF_049562865.1. Classification (NCBI taxonomy): domain Bacteria; kingdom Bacillati; phylum Bacillota; class Clostridia; order Eubacteriales; family Oscillospiraceae; genus Faecalibacterium; species Faecalibacterium sp. 7. The sequence goes on from NZ_CP186911.1 coordinate 539,790, forward strand.
ACCGCCGCCGAGACCGTGACCGTGCGCTGGCTGATGAACCGACCCAGCAGGGCACTGCACACCACCAGTGCGCAGCACATGGCGCCAAGACCCAGTTTTTTCAGGCTCGTTTTGCTCAGTGTAATTACAAACATATCCCCATGCCTCCCCAGCCTGTTTATTGCTCTGAGAACAATTTATTCAGAGTCCGGGCAGGTTATGACGATTTAAAATGCCCACCGCCCCTCTGGCGAAGAGGAGCGATTTTCGGTTTTGCCAAGGGCCCCCTCCGTGAGGGGGGGCTGTCTGCGGAGCAGACTGGAGGAGTTTGATAAGATGCAGTTTTCCTTCACGACCTCTCCCGTGAAAAAGTAAATCCGAAAAGCCCGCAGGCTTTTCGGATTTACTAATTATAAAATAATATTTCCGCTGATATTGCAACGGCGACGACTGCGGCCTGCGGCCAAAGACTTCCCCCGGCCGGGGGAAGATGTCGCATAGCGACAAAAGAGGGAATGCAGGGAGGAGCTGTTGGGGCCGTGGCCAGCAGGATGCAAGGCCCGCTCAAGGGCCGTAGTAGCCGCTGGGTGCCACAACTCGTCCAGAGCGAAGCGGAGACAATTCTAAATCAGATTTTTCTCAATGCGCCTTCACAAAATCCTCCGGCGAGACTTCGCCGTTCTGGCGGAGCACCTGTTTCAGCACCTGCATCACGCCGTATTCCCGGTGGGACGGTGCCAGAAACGGCACCTGCGCCCGCAGCGGTTCGCTGCCGTTCTCCATCAGGAAGCCGTACTTTGCGGTGGTGAGCATCTCGGCATCGTTGTAGGTGTCGCCAAAGGCCATCATGCTGTCGGCCGGAATGCCCAGTAGTGCTCCCACCTTTGCCAGCGCTGCGCCCTTGTGCACACCGGGGTTCATCACGTCCACCCAGTTTCTGCCTGCCACCGCCACCGAGAATGCACCGCCATTTCCGGTGTGGAATGCGCCGTAGGTCCGGTCGAAGGCTTTCTGCGCGTCGTCGTTGGGCAGATAGATGGTAAACTTATCCGCCGCCGCTTCCACAGCAGTCAGGTCATCCACGTACTCCACCCGGGTGTAGAAATTCTTGAACACGGCATCGTATCGTTCATCCCGCTTTTCCGCGTAGGCCGCCTGCAGTCCGCACAAAAGGCCCACATCTCCGGCCTGCTTCGTGCTCCGGGCCAGCTGCCGCCAGCCTTCGGCAGGCATTTCGGACACAAACAGATCCTTGCCTTTCCAGCGGGCCGCACCGCCGTTATCGCCAATAAGGATGATCTCCTCCAGCAATTCCGGGAACATGGTCTCCAATGTGTAAAGCGGTCTGCCGCTGGCGGCGGCAAACAGGATGCCCTGCCCGGCCAATGCGCGGATCGTTTCCGCAAAATCCGGCGGGAGCTGGCTGCGTTCGTCCAGAAGGGTCGCATCCATGTCCGACGCGATCAGGCGAATGTGGTCCATAGATTCCTCACTTATCCAATGTAGCTGATGTTCACATCCATATCGCCCTTATAGCCGGGCAGACGTGCCGTGCAGGTGCCCTGCCACAGTGCGCAGTCGATGGGGCTGCTGGCAACGCCATAATGTGCGTTCCAGATGGTATACTTTTTCAGTCTGTTCAGATCGATACGCTTGCGGTACCACAGGGTAGAGGCGTACACGCCGGGCTTGTAGCCCTGTGCCTTGACCTCCTCACAGAAAGCGATGGCACACTTGGTGCGGTCCTCCATACCCAGACCGTCTGCGCGGCCGGAGCCGTTGGAAGCGCCGGACGCCTCGGTGTCAAAGAAGATGGGGTAATCCAGCTTGCGTCCGTTCAGCACATAGGCGCAGGCAAAGGCTTCCTCCTTGGCTTCCGCTTCGGTGGTGGCCTGACTGAAGAAGTACACGCCCACCTTCAGGCCTGCGTTCTTCACATTGGTGAAATGCTCCTCGAACATGGGGTCCAGCACCAGCGTACCGGCCGCACCATAACCGCGGTAGCCGATGCGGACGATGACAAAGCTGACGCCCGCCTTTTTGATCTTCGCCCAGTCCACATTTTTCTGATACTTGGAAACATCCACGCCGAAGGTCTTGCCCTTTTCCAGCACGCCGTCCGCATTGAAATAATAGAGTTTATTGTCGATGCACTGGATGCCGGTCACCGGCTTGTTGGTGCTCTGGCTGTAGTAGTAGGTCTTGCCGCCGGAGGTGCGCCAGCCGGAGTAGGCCGGCTCCGGCTGGGACTCGTCTTTTTTGCCCAGCCAGCCAAACAGGAAATTGAACAGCCAGCTGAAAAAACCGTTCTCATCGCTCAGGTCGATGCACTGAGCTTCGGCGGCATCCATGGCACCGGCATCCAGCGCGGCACGGATCTCCTCCGGGGTCAGTACGACGCTGTTTTCCGGGGTGTGCTGGTTCGTGCTGTTTTCTTCGGCTTCTGTGGCCTGTACGGGCGGTGCCTCCGGGTCCTCGGCGGCCAGCTCCGGCGTCTCCGGCTGCAGGGTGGGCATATCCGCCTCCTGCACCGTCCCGACAGACGCTGCCGCTTCCTCCGGCTGTGCAGCCAGTGCCAGCGGTGCGCTCATCGAAAAGGCAAGTGCCGCCGCCAGAACCGCCGCCGCACTGCGGACCTTGAACTTGTTCCAGAACATTTTTTTCATGCTGTGCTCCAAACTTTCTGAATTTATCGGGATGCCGCCCTCGCAGAGAGCAGCATTTCATATTTCGGATACGGTTCCAGTATACACCCGCAGACAAGCTCCCGTCAATTGCCGCTCCTGTGCCGTGCGCCCTCTGCGCTGTCCAAGACCCCGTACCAGAAAATGCTCCAAAACAGATACGTCTGCACCGGCAAAAACATTGCACAAAGCCAAAAATTGCAGATATTTCCAGTAAAATCAACGTTTCATCTTGCTGTCTTGACATGTGTATGGTATTATACTTGACATGCAGTTTTTGCATCGAATCAACCATCTTGAAACAGAAAGGCAGTTTCTCATGTCAAATGTGAAAGATTTCTTAAAACGCAAGGATATCGTCATCACCCCGCAGCGCTATCTCATTGAGGCGCTGGGTGCCATGGCACAGGGCCTGTTTGCCAGCCTGCTGATCGGCACCATCATCAAGACGCTGGGCCAGCAGACCGGTCTGGACGTGCTGGTGGATCTGGGCGGCTACGCCACCGCCATGAGCGGCCCCGCCATGGCCTGTGCCATCGGCTGGGCACTGCACTGCCCGCCGCTGGTGCTGTTCAGCCTGATCACCGTGGGCTACTCTGCCAACGCTCTGGGCGGCGCAGGCGGCCCGCTGGCCGTGCTCATCATCGCCATCGCGGCTTCCGAGCTGGGCAAGGCCGTGAGCAAGGAGACCCGCGTGGACATCCTCGTGACCCCGCTGGTGACCATTTTTTCCGGCGTGGGCCTTTCCATGCTGATCGCCGCTCCCATCGGTGCCGCTGCAAGTCAGGTGGGCACCCTGATCATGTGGGCCACCGAGCAGGCCCCGCTGGTCATGGGCATTCTGGTGTCCGTCATCGTGGGCGTTGCGCTGACTCTGCCCATTTCCTCTGCCGCCATCTGCGCCGCGCTGGGCCTGACCGGCCTTGCCGGCGGTGCTGCCGTGGCAGGCTGCTGTGCCCAGATGATCGGCTTTGCCGTGATGAGCTACAAGGAAAACGGTGTAGGCGGTCTGGTGAGCCAGGGCCTTGGCACCAGCATGCTGCAGATGGGCAACATCGTCAAGAACCCCCGCATCTGGATCGCACCCACGCTGGCCAGTGCCATCACCGGCCCGCTGGCTACCTGCGTGTTCCACTTTGAGATGAACGGTGCCGCCGTGTCCTCCGGCATGGGCACCTGCGGTCTGGTGGGCCAGATCGGCGTGTACACCGGCTGGGTCAGCGACATTGCCGCCGGCGTCAAGACCGCCATCACCCCCATGGACTGGGCTGCAATGGTGCTGCTGTGCTTTGTTCTGCCCGCCGTGCTGAGCGTGATCTTCTGCGAGATCGAGCGGAAGATGGGCTGGATCAAAGAGGGCGATCTGAAGCTGAACTGATTTTTTAAGCGGAAAATTCTTTTTTGATAGAGCAAATCCCGGCAGGCTGCGGTCTGCCGGGATTTGTCTTTTCACGGTTAAACACACGACTACGCTCTGCACAGGAAGCGCTCAAACGATCCGTTTCCCGTCCAGCACCGCCTGTTTCAGCGTATCGCCTTCATACACCAGCTTGAGGGAAAAATAAGGCCGGTCCTCATTCAGCAGCCGGAAGAAGATCTTGTCGCCCTCCCAGATGGGCAGGCCGGTCACCTTCTCCTTCGGCACCCATTCCAGCACGCCCTCCCTGCAGGCGCTGCCCCGCACCATTTCGCCTTCCCAGCGGTCGGCGGTATACAGATGGATGAACTCGGTCATGTTGCCCCAAATAAAGGTCAGCAGGCCCCGGGCGCGGAAGCGCTTCAAAGTCAGGCCGGTCTCCTCCTTCACTTCCCGCAGCAGACAGTCCTCCGGGCTTTCAAACCGCTCAAACTTTCCGCCTACACCGATCCATTTGTCGTGGTTGTAGTCGTCCTGCTTTTTGATGCGGTGCAGCATCAGGTAGGCATCCTCCCGTTCCAGATAACACAGCGTGGTGCTGAAAATGGGAAATTCCGGGTTCATGAAGGCTCCTAGATTCATTGCGTTCTCCTTTTGATCTTGTTTTTGTGGAAAATGCCGTTTTTCGCTGCGGCCCCTCCCGGGAAAAAGCACCCCGGCAAAGCCCGCAGGCTTTGCCGGGGTGCAAACCAAAAATAACTTTTTCCTCTGAATATGCCAGAGCAACGCGGCGGCAATTTAAAGTCATTGACCCTTCCGGCTTGCTCTTCCCTTGCCCGCATTGTTCAGCTTGCGCACAAGGTCGTTCTGATGCTTGCGCTGGCTGGGCGTGGGCTGCGGGTCTTTGGCCTCCTCGGCACGGCGTCCGCTCTGGGCGGCGTCCGGGTCGATGCGTTCCAGCGTCCATTCCTGATTGCCGCCGGCCACAAAGTTCCAGATCTGGGCCTGTGCGCCGTTGGCGGTGTTCATGCCCACAAGGTCGATGTATTTATCCGCCAGCACATTGCGGATGCGGGTGCGCCCGCTGCGGGTGGGCTCCAGCGCCCAGCACTGACTCAGCCCGCTGGTGCGGCCCCACTGGTGCAGCCATGTGCCCTCCACCACACCGCCAAGGGCCAGATCCATCATCTTGCCGGTAAAGCGGTTGCAGATGCGCCAGCGGCCCTCGCCTGCATCCACGAACTGCCACTGCTGCCACGGATGGCCTGCATAGCTCCACAGCTGGATGGCCGCGCCATTCTCGGTGTTGAAGTTCTTTACTTCCAGCACCTTTCCATTGGGGGCTTTGATGATATAAAATTCATTTTCCAGAATGACTGCCTGTGATGCCTTTGCCATAGAGCACGACTCCTTTCCAGTTTGGTAGCCCTATTATAACGTATTTGTCCTTTGGCAGCAAGAATGCTTTTCCATAATCTTTTTACGTTTTATTGTGCATTTTGACATGATTCCCGCAACAATAACGTTTACGCGCAACAAAACCGTCTCTGCAGGGAATTTCTTTACACTCCGGCCCGTCTTGTGATACAATAAAGGCACACGCTTTTAGGGAGGGATTTGGAATGACCAACGAAACCTTGGAAACCATTAAGAGCCGCCGCAGCTGCCGTGCCTATAAGCCGGAGCAGATCACCGACGAAGAGCTGAATGCCGTGCTGGAAGCCGGCACCTACGCCGCCAGCGCCATGGGCCGCCAGAGCGCAAAGATCGTGGTGGTGCAGGACGCTGCCACCCGCGCCCAGCTCACCCGCATGAACGCCGCTGTCATGGGCAAGGACACCGACCCTATGTACGGCGCTCCCACCATTCTGGTGGTGCTGGCCGATGCCGGTTCCAAGAATGCCGTGCCCGACGGCAGCCTTGTCATGGGCAATCTGATGCTGGCCGCGGCCTCGCTGGGGCTGGGCAGCTGCTGGATCAACCGTGCAAAGGAAGAGTTTGAATCCGACGAGGGCAAGGCCCTGCTCCGGCAGTGGGGCATCGAGGGTGATTGGGTCGGCGTCGGCCACTGCATTCTGGGCTATCCTGCTGCAGACCCCAAGCCCGCCGCCCCCCGCAAGCCGGATTATATCGTAAAAGTATAAGGAGAATTATGAAGCCTGATTACAAGCTGGTCGCCAAGGCCAAATACATCCACGCCACCGCCGACCTTGCCAGTGAGCTCTGGCACGAGGTGTACAAGCGCTATTACCCCGCAAAGCAGCTGGACACCCTTGTGGAGGAGCTGCAGAGCGCAGACGCCATCGAAGCGGACATCGACAACGATGTGAACTATTTTCTGGTCGTTCTGGGCGGCAAAACCATCGGCTACTTTGCGTGGAAGATGGAGAACACCGCCCTGCACCTGATGCACCTGTACCTCAAGCCCGAATACCGCGGCAAGGCACTGGGCCGGGACATTGTGCTCTCCTGCGAGCGGCTGGCCCGCGGCGAGGGCAAGGGCCGTGTGTGGTGCACCGTGCACGCCAAGGCCCTGCCGGTGCAGCAGTTCTTCAAGGCACTGCGCTACCGCAATTTGAAGCCTGCTGAGCAGGACACCGGCACCGTCCCCCGGGACGAAGTGGTGTTTGAGCATACTCTGGGCTGATTTTGCTGCCGGAAAACCGTAAAATGCTATTGAATTTTTTCTTCGTTTGTTCTACACTAATGTAGTGTAATAAAGTGCCTGCCTGTGGGCGGCATCTGCAAAAAAGGAGAACGACATGGCAAAAGATCATCCTACCGGTCAGTCCGGTTTGTATCAGGCATTTTTGCAGCTCAAGACCCCGGAACAGTGCTACCGCTTTTTACAGGATGTGTGCAGCTATTCCGAGCTGAGCGCAATGGAGCAGCGCTACAACATTGCCGAAATGCTGGTGGACAAGCGCATCTACACCGAGATCATGGATAAGACCGGTGCGTCCAGTGCCATCATCAGCCGGGTCAGCCGGGTGCTCAGTGCCGACGACAGCGTGCTTCGCGGCCTGCTGGAAGCGGAGAAATCTGCCGGAAAAGCCCAAAAATGAGAAGCTGTGCCGCGTGCCGCCCGGAGCGGCATGCGGCTTTTTTGTCATCCAACCGGAAAGCAGCCGGTTCCCGCCGCGCGGGATCCCGCGCTGCCTTTCTCCGGAGAAAACCTTCACAGGAGGGATATTTTATGAGTAAAGCTGTTGTATTTTTTGCCGAGGGCACCGAAGAGTGTGAAGCCCTGCTGGTGGTCGATCTGCTGCGCCGCGCCAAGGTGGAGGTGACCATTGCCAGCGCCACCGGCAACCGTGCCATCACCAGCAGCCACAAGGTGCACATCACCGCCGACGCACTGGCAGAGGACATTGATTACTCGGATGTGGACATGGTGGTGCTGCCCGGCGGCATCCCCGGCACCCCGAACCTTGCCGCCAACAAGACCGTCACCGATACCTGTGTTTCCTTTGCACAGACGGGCAAAAAGGTCGCCGCCATCTGCGCCGCCCCCAGCGTGCTGGCACAGCTGGGCCTGCTGGAAGGCCGAAAGGCCACGGCTCACGCCGGTTTTCAGGATCAGCTGGCCGGTGCCGAGGTGCTGGATGCCGAGGTCGTCGTGGACGGCAATATCACCACCAGCTACGGTCTGGGCGGTGCCATTCCCTTTGCGCTGGAGCTGGTGCGCCAGCTGGCCGGACAGGCTGAGGCCGACCGCATCCGGAACGCCATCGCCTACCGCCACTGAGGGAGGGAGTCCACATGCGTTTTGTTACCTGCCGCCTGCCGGACGGCGTGGAAGATCCGGCCATTCTTTCTGCCGACGGCACACAGGTCTGGCCCCTGAGCTGGCTGGGCCTTTCCTATGAAACCTTGTCCGACGCCATCCCCTTTCTGACCCCGCAGGTGCAGGCCGGACTGCAGCTTGCCATTGCAGGCATCCCGGCCCTGCCCATCGATGCCGTACAGCTGCAAAGTCCCATCCCCTGCCCTGCGCAGGACGTGGTGTGCCTTGGCATCAACTACATGGCCCACTCGGACGAGGCGGAGAAATACTCTGCCGATGCCTTTGCCACAAAGCATCAGGACGCCATTTATTTTTCCAAGCGGGTCAGCCGCGCTGTGCCGGACGGCGGCTTCATTGAAGCCCACACCGACCTTGTGCAGAAGCTGGACTACGAATGCGAACTGGCTGTGGTGCTGGGCCGAGACGCCCGGGACGTGCCCGCCGGGCAGACGAAGGACTATGTGTTCGGCTACACCATCCTGAACGACGTTTCCGCCCGCGATGTGCAGACCGCCCACAAGCAGTGGTATTTCGGCAAAAGTCTGGACGGCTTTACGCCCATGGGTCCCTGCATCGTTACCGCAGACGAATTCGACACCTATCCGCCCAAAATGGGCATCCGCAGCTTTGTCAACGGCGAAAAGCGGCAGGACTCCAGCACCAGCCTGCAGATTTTTGACATCGACCATGTCATTCACGAGCTGACCCAGGGCATGACCCTGACAGCCGGAACCATCATCGCCACCGGCACCCCGGCAGGCGTGGGCATGGGCATGGACCCGCCGCAGTTTCTGAAGCCCGGCGACACGGTGCGCTGTGAGATCGACGGCATTGGCAGCCTGACCAACACCGTGCGGTGAGCACTGGCATTTGTGCCAAATATCCACTGCGTTTTCCGTCTGTTTGCATGAAAATCCGCAGCGGCACTGCTCTTTTCGGAGCGGGTGTGCTATACTGGCTGTATGAATGAAAAATGCGGCCCCGGGCCGCAGAAGGGGTAAATGAACTATGAAGGAATACGCATTCGGCATCGATCTGGGCGGTACCACCGCTAAGATCGGCCTGTTCAAGACCACCGGCGAGCTGCTGGAAAAGTGGGAAGTTCCCACCGACACCTCCAACGCCGGTGAACACATTCTGGAAAATCTGGCCGCTGCCGTGCAGGGCAAGATGCAGGAAAAGGGCCTTGCCGCCGCTCAGGTGGAAGGCGTGGGCGTGGGCGTGCCCGGCCCTGTGCTGGACAGCCGCATCGTGCCCATCATCTGCGCAAACCTCGGCGGCTGGGGCAAGCATAATGTAGCTGAAGAGCTGAGCACCATGCTGGGCGGCATCCGGGTCCTTGTGGGCAATGACGCCAACGTGGCTGCTCTGGGCGAGATCTGGATGGGTGCGGCCAAGGGCTGCCGCAGCGCGGTCATGGTCACGCTGGGCACCGGCGTGGGCGGCGGCGTCATCGTCAACGGCAAGGTCATCGATGGCACCCACGGTGCCGGCGGCGAGATCGGCCACATCACGGTGGACCGCCACGAGACCGCTGCCTGCGGCTGCGGCAAGCACGGATGTCTGGAGCAGTATTCCAGTGCTACCGGCGTTGTGCGCTGCATGAAGAAGCTGCTGGACGAGAACCCGGACACCCCCTGCACCCTGCGCGGCACCGAGTTTGCCGCCAAGGACGTGTTTGATGCCGCCCGCAATGGCGACGCCCTTGCCGCCCGCGAGGTGGACGAGATGACCGATACCCTCGGCATGGCGCTGGCAACCATTGCCGCCACCGTGGACCCGGAGATGTTCATGGTGGGCGGCGGCGTGTCCCGCGCAGGCGAGGTGCTGTTTGCCCCGCTGCGGGAGCACTTCAAGGTCTATGCCTTCAAGTCCTGCCGTGAGACCCCCATCGTGCCCGCCATCCTCGGCAACGATGCCGGTATCTATGGTTCTGTGCGCCTGATCGTGGGCGAATGATCCCTCTGTACGCAAAAAGCTCTGCCGTGCTTGCGGCAGAGCTTTTTTGTATGCGTGCTTTTTTACAGTGTATCTTCCCCCGGCAGCTGGTTCCACAGGCGGTAGTAGACGCCCTGCTTTGCCAGCAGCTGGTCATGGGTGCCGGACTCCACGATGCCCTCTTCGCCCAGCACAAGGATGCGGTCATAGTCCTTGATGGTGGTCAGGCGGTGAGCGATGGTAAGGGTGGTGCGGCCATGGGCCAGCTTTTCCAGGCTCTGGCCCACCAGAATCTCGCTTTCGTTGTCCAGTGCGCTGGTAGCCTCGTCCAGAATGAGGATGGTCGGGTTCTTCAGGAACACCCGCGCAATGGCGATGCGCTGCTTCTGCCCGCCGGAGAGCTTGACGCCGCGCTCACCCACATAGGTGTCAAAGCCGTCCTTCAGGGCCAGAATGAACTTTTCCGCACCCGCCAGCCGGGCCGCTTCCATCATCTTCGCGGGTGGCACCGGGCTTGCCGTAGGCGATGTTCTGGGCCACCGTGCCGCTGAACAGGTACACGTCCTGCTGCACGATGCCGATATCCTGCCGCAGGCTCTTCAGGGTGACATGGCGGATATCCTGTCCGTCGATCAGGATGCGGCCACTGGTCACCTCGTAGAAGCGGGGGATGAGGTTGCACAGGGTGGTCTTGCCGCCGCCCGAAGGGCCGACCAGCGCCAGCCGTTCGCCCGCCCGGATATCCAGACTGACGTTGTGCAGGACCTTGTTGTGGTCGTCCGGGTACTCAAAGCTGACGTTTTCAAACCGGATGTCACCGGGGCCGGGCTGCAGCGGCACCGCGTCCGGGGCGTCGTCGATGGTCACGGGGGTGTCCATGATCTCGGCAAAGCGCTCAATGCCGGTCATGCCGCGCTGGAACTGCTCGGCAAACTCCACGATGCGGCGGATGGTGGCAATGAGGGTGGTGACGTACAGCATATAGGCCACCATGTCACCGGCGGTGATCCTGCCGTACACCAGCGAGAGGCCGCCTGCCAGAATGACCACCAGATACATCAGGCCGTCGAACAGGCGGGTGGAGGTGTTGAAGGCACCCATGGCGTAGTAGCCGAGGGTCTTGATTTCCTCGAACTCCCGGTTGCCCTTGGCGAACTTTTCCCGTTCCTCATCCTCGGCGGCAAAGGCCTTCACGACGCCCTGTCCCAGCAGGCTGTCCTCAATGGTGGAGTTCAGCTCGCCGATCTGCACGCGCTGCTGGCGGAACCGTGCCCGCAGACGTCCGTTCAGGTATACCGATACCACCCCCATCAGCGGCACGCAGGCGAACACCGCCAGCGTCAGCGGCACACTGGCCCGGCACAGGATGACAAAAGACACCACGATCTTGATGGCCGCAATGAAAAATTCCTCCGGGCAGTGGTGGGCAAACTCGGTCACATCGAACAGGTCGTTGGTGATGCGGCCCATGATGGTGCCCACCTTGGTGTTGTTGTAGTAGGTGTGATCCAGCTTCAGCAGGTGATCAAAGGCATCGCGGCGCATGTCGGTCTCAATATGGACGCCCATGATATGACCGATGCTGGACATATAGTAGCTGGCTGCACCGTCGATGATGCGCAGCACAAAATAGAGCGCTGCCAGCCGCAGCACGATGCCCGCCGTCAGGGTGATGCCCACGCCCATGGCGGCGTTGGTGATGGTGCTCATGATCTTGGGCAGCACGATATCACACAGGGTGGTCAGTGCTGCACAGAACAGATCCAGAAACAGGGTCTTTTTGTACTTTGCCAGATAGGGCAGAAACCGCCGGATCAGCGCACCGCTGCCTGCGTGGTGCGCCCCGGGGTCGTTGATCTTGGTTTTTGACATGGTTCCTCCTGTTGTAAAACCCTCTCAGGCTCACTTCGTTCGCCAGCTCCCCCGAAAGGGGGAGCCTTTGCATCTTTCGGGAAGCTGTACAAAACCTCCCCCTTTCGGGGGAGGTGGCATTGCGCAGCAATGACGGAGAGGGTTCGTTCTCTTACTTTTTACTGTAATCCCGTTCGCCGTAGATGGCGGTGCCGATGCGCACGAGGGTGGCACCCTCCCGGATGGCGTTTTCAAAGTCGCCGCTCATGCCCATGGAGAGGGTCTCCATGGACACGTTGGAATAGCCGCGCTCTCCCGCCTGCACAAACAGCTTGTACACCTCGGCCAGATAGCGGCGGTTGCGGGCATCATCGTCGTTCACGGGCGGAATGGCCATCAGCCCCTTGACCCGGATGTGCTCCTGTGCGGCAGCGGCATCCAGCAGCGGCCAGAGTGCTTCCGGTGCCACGCCGGTCTTGCTCTCCTCCCCGCCGATGTTCACCTCCAGCAGCACGTCCTGCACGATGCCGGCCTTGGCGGCTTCCTTCTCGATGGCGTTCAGCAGATGCTCACTGTCCACGCTCTGGATGAGGCTGGCGCGGCCCAGCACCTTTTTGATCTTGTTGGTCTGCAGATGGCCGATAAAGTGGCTGGGCTTACCGCAGTAGGCACCGGCGTCAAAGTTTGCGCACAGCTCCTGCACATGGTTCTCGCCAAACACATCGATGGGCAGCGCAGCACTTGCGGCCACCGTCTGTGCAGTGCGGGTCTTGCAGGCAGCGCACAGCTGCACCGCTGCCGGGTCGCGGCCTGCTTCACGGGCCGCGGCTGCCATCTTTTCCCGGATCTCCGCCACGGCCTCCTTCATCTGTTCCAGATTCTTTTCTGCCATGATGCTCAGTCCTCCTCGGTATACTTGGCGCGCTCGCCGCCAATGAGCTTCGGGCGGGTGCGGGCGCACAGGATGTTGGCTTCGCCGATCTTTGAAAGGCTCAGCCGCACCGGCACTGCCACCCTTCTGAGGTGCATCCCGATGAGGGTGCCGCCGATATCAATGCCTGCGTGGGCACGGATCTCTTCCACGGCCACCGGCTCCCGGAACTTCTTCCAGCAGGTGGTGGCCCAGCTGCCGCCTGCATGGGGGCGGGGCACCACGCACACCTCTTCCCAGCCGTATTTTTCGGCGGCTTCCCGCTCAATTATGATGGCGCGGTTCAGATGCTCACAGCACTGCGCGGCCAGCCAGATGCCGTTTTCGGCCAGCACTGGGGCAATGCCCGCATACACGGCCTGTGCCGCCTCGAGGCTGGAATCCTTGCCGATGTGCCCGCCTACGATCTCGCTGGAGGAACAGCCCACTACGAACACGTCCCCTTTTTTCAGCTTAGCCTGCGCCAGCAGCTCTGTCACGGCCTGCCGCGCCTCGGTTTCGATCTGTTTTTTGAATTCCTCTGTCATAAAAAACACCTCGTTTTTTATCAAAAATCAAAGATTTGCACTGCGCACCTTTTCGCTGCCTGCAAGGCCGAGATACAGCCTGCTTTCCACCGGGCACAGCGCCGTCACGCTGCCTGCGCCCCGGCCGGAGACCACCCGCTGCCAGCTGCCGTCTGCAGTATCTACCGCCTCGGTGCAGGGGGCGTCCGCAGGCAGGCTGAACAGCTTCTCCTGCAGATTCCGGCCTGCACGCAGGGCGATACCCCGCAGCAGGGTGCTGCCTGCATTTTTTTCCAGCCAGCTGCTGCGGGCCCAGCGGTAGCCGATGTACAGGGTCCCGTCCGGGTCCATCGCCAGCGCACCGGGATATTCCGGCAGGCCGGAGACCAAGCTGCTGCAGTTCTTTCCGCCTGCGGTCAGATAATCTGCGCGTCAGCGCTCACCCTCCACACACAGCGGCTGGCAAGGTCGGAGACATACAGGGTGCTGCCGTCCGGGCTCAGTGCCAGACCGGCAGCACCGGCCACGCCGCCCAGCACCTTCTGCACCGAGCGTGCCGCCGGATCGTACACATACACACAGCCGGTGCCGGTGTGGGCCAGCAGTTCGGTACGCAGGGTGCTCTCCAGCCCGTCGGCAGCACCGGCAGCGGCAGCAACCGCAAAATAGATCCGGCCGTCCGGCGCGGCTTCCACCGCCGAGACGGCACCCAGCGGTGCACCGTCGATCTGGGTCACCACCTGCTCCACCGCCGTGCCCCAGCTGTCGTGGGCGGCACGGCACAGACTGCCGCCGCCGGGCGTGAGGATGCTCAGCCACAGGTCCCCGCTGCCGTCAAAGGCAAAGCCGGTCAGCTCTCCGTCCACCGTCAGTACCGCCGCCGTGTGACCGCCATCGGTGCGCACAAGGTCACTGCTGCACTTTTTCAGCGCGGCACCATCGCAGGCCGCAGCATATACAAGGCCGTCCCGGGCGCGGATGCAGTCCACATTCTGATACTCGCCTAGGTCCAGCGTGCCCTTATCGTCGGTTGCAAGGGCCGTCTGTGCTGCACCGGTATCCTGCCGTACAGCAGGGGCATCGTACGCCTGCGGCGGTGTATCGATGGGCCGGAACACCAGTGTATATACCAGTGCCAGCAGAATGCACACGCCAAACACCGTGCTGGCCGTGCGGAAGCGCTTGAGCAGGGCGTCCCGCTCGGCAGCCGCCTGCGCGGCATATTCTGCCCGGCGGCGGGCGGCTCTGGCATTGACGCGGTTTGCCCGCCGCAGCCAGCGGTTCACGAACAATGCCACCTGCGGCCCGATGGTGAGCGACGCAATGGCAAGGATGAGCAGAAATTCAACAAGTCCGATCCTCATAGGGCTATTTCCTTTGTTTGTCAGCAGTCTTGGCAGGTTTGCCTGCCCTTATCGTTTCAGTATAGCATTTGCGGCGCGGCAGTGCAAGCATCCGCCGTAGACCTTTTCCGCGTCTTTCCTGCAAAAGGCTTTTTTGCTGCACGAAAGTATGCTATAATCCGTTTGGTGATAACATCGTGCACAAACGACCGGAATCGAGGATGAAAATGGAGCCATTCAAATACAATGTTCTGCCGGGCCGCTACCGGCATTTCAAGGGCAACGAATACGAGGTGCTGGGCATGGCCCGGCACAGCGAGACCGAAGAGGAAATGGTGGTGTACCGCGCTTTGTACGGTGAGCGCGGCCTCTGGGTGCGCCCGGCCGCCATGTGGTGTGAGACCGTGGAGCGGGACGGCAGGGTGCAGCCGCGCTTTGTGCGCATTGAGGAATAAGCGCCGTGCCGCAGCCGAAAATGCATACAAAAAGAGGTCCTTCCGGGTGCATCCGGAAGGACCTTTTACGTTCTGCTGCGCCCCTGCACGGCGCAGCGTTCTTCATTTACCTGTAAAGCACTTATTCCTCAAAGCCCAGTACGTAGGTCACAATGGCAGCCACCACGATGGCAGTCACGATGGCGATGCTCATGGCGATGATGGTATCTTGGAAGATGGGCAGGGCCAGCACGGTGGAGTAGCCCATCACGTAAGCCTTAGCGCCCAGCAGGCCGGCCACAACGCCGCCCACAGCGCCGCCGGCCATCACGCCGTACATGGGCTTTTTGCGGGGCAGGTTGATGCCGTAGATGGCAGGCTCGGTAACACCGGCCACGATGCAGCCGAATGCGATGGACAGAGCTTCGGCACGCTTCTCAGCGCTCTTGGTGCGCAGGGCCACGCCGATGCAGGCACCGCCTTCTGCCATGTTGTGCAGAATGAATGCGGGGCGGAACACAGCGTCGTAGCCGGGGTTGGTCAGAGCCTGTGCCATGAAGGGCACCAGACCAATGTGCATACCGGTCATGACCAGCCAGGGCAGGCAGGCGGCCAGCAGGCCCACGGTGATAAAGCCGATCTTATCGCCCAGGAAGCTGAACGCGACGGCCAGATAGTTGCCCAAATAGCCGCCCAGAGGAGCCAGCACGGTGAAGCCCAGAATGGAGGTGACGGTAACGGTGCACAGGCCCACCAGCAGGGACTTGAAGATGCCCGGAACGATCTTGTTGAAGAACTTTTCCAGATAGTATGCGCACAGTGCGATCAGCAGCGCCGGCAGCAGGGAGCTGGAGTAGCTCATCAGGCGCACGGGGATGCCCAGCAGGGTAATGGGCTCACCGGCAGCCACCAGCGCGGTGTACTTGCCGTGCAGCAGGGCTGCGGCACAGATCATGGAGTAGATGGGGGTGCCGCCCAGCTTTTTGGCTGCGCCGTAGGCAACAAAGATGGGCATGAAGAAGAAGGCTGCATCCGCAACGCCGCTGAGCAGGGCGTATGTAGCGGTATCGGCAAAGCCTGCATTCACCAGCGTGATGAGCAGCAGCAGCACCTTGAGCATACCGCCGGCCACCAGGCCGGTGATCATGGGCGACACGGCAGCGGAAACGTAGTTCAGCACTGCAACACCTGCGCTCTTCACGGTGAGGGGTTGCTTTTCCTTGGGCACATCCAGATTCTCGTTGATGGCTACGCCTTCCTTGAGGTCAAAGTCCTTCACGACCGCCTCATACACGGGCAGCAGATTCTTGCCCAAAACCACCATCAGCTGGCCGCCGGCGTAGATCACGCCCAGCACGCCGGGGATCTTTTTCAGTGCTTCCTGATCCGCCTTGTTCAGATCCTTGACCACGAACCGCAGCCGGGTCATGCAGTGTGCCACGCTGGAAATGTTCTCGGTACCGCCCACCAGCTGAACCACTTCCGCAGCCGTTTTCTTTGCGTCAAATGCCATATTGTTTCTCCTTTGCTTTATTTATGATTCCTTTATTTGTTCCAGAGGCTTTCGCCGTTGGTGGCGATGACCTCTTTCATCCAATCGTAAGACAGCTTCTTGCGGCGTGCACAGGTGCCGTTGCCCTTATCGTCCATATCCACATAGATGTGGCCGTAGCGCTTCTTCATCTCACCGGTGGAAAGGCTTACCAGATCGATGCAGCCCCACATGGTGTAGCCCAGGCACGGCACACCGTCGATCACGATCGCGTCGATCATGGCCTTGAGGTGGTCGCGCAGGTAGTTGATGCGGTAGGTATCGTTGATGGTGCCGTCCTCTTCGATCTCGTCGATGGCACCCAGACCGTTCTCCACGATGAAGATGGGCTTCTGGTAGCGGTCGTAGATCTCGTTCATGCAATAGCGCAGGCCCAGCGGGTCGATGGGCCAGCCCCACGGGGTGCTCTGCAGATAGGGGTTCTGGTCTCCGCCGATCACGTTGAACTTGGTCTCGGTGCTCACGGTGCAGGAGCGATAGTAGCTGAAGGACACAAAGTCCAGCGTGCCGCTCTTCAGGATCTCGTCATCGCCCGGCTCGGTGTGCAGGGTCACACCGCGGCGGCCAAACAGGTCGCCGGTGTAGGAGGGGTAGTAGCCGCGGGCCATCACATCGATGAAGAACAGGCTTTCGCGGCGGCACTGCATCTGGCGGAACATATCCTCCGGCTTGCAGGTGGCGGGGTAGATCTCGCTCAGGGCATACATGGCACCAAACTGGGAGCCGGGCATCATCTCGTGGCCCAGCTTGACGGCCTGTGCGCTGGCAAGGAACATGTTGTGCACGGCGTTGTAGTGGGTCTGGTCGTCGGCGCTGGAGGTGCCGCAGGAGGCGTAGCCGCGCACGGCGTTGATCTCGTTGAAGGTGAGCCAGTAGCGGCACCGCATGCCGATGCGCTCAAACAGGGTGCGGCAGTAGTGCAGGTAGCAGTCGATGGTGTGGCGGCTCTCCCAGCCGTTGTACTTCTCGGCCAGAGCGGCGGGCAGCTCATCGTGATGGATGGTGATGAGTGGCTCCATGCCGTGCTTTTCCAGCTCGTCGATGAGGTCCAGATAGAACTTCAGGCCCTCTTCGTTGGGCTGCTGCTCTTCGCCGGTGGGGAAGATACGGCTCCAGCAGATGGAGAAACGGTACACATTGTAGCCCATACCGGCCATCAGCTCCACATCTTCCTTCATGTGGTGGTAGCCGTCCACAGCGTTGTGGCTGGGATAGTAGCAGTCCGGGTAGACGTGCGGCTTTGCGCCTTCCGGGAAGCTCTCGGCTGCAAAAAAGCTGCTGCGTGCCTTGGCAAAGCCGCCGTCTGCCAGCAGCAGGGTGTTGCCGCGCGGGTCCTGCACGGAGCCATCGGTCTCAAAATCGTGGGTAGAAAGGCCGCGTCCGCCCTCCTGCCAGCCGCCCTCGTACTGGAAGTCGGCGGTGGCACCGCCCCACAAAAATCCATCGGGTACTCTCATATGCGTCTCCTTTTCTTCGTCATTGTGCTTGAAAATCGCATTTGCCGTTCGTTGCTTCTATTATATTTGCCCGTAATGGATACATGGGAAATTTCGCATTTTGGAAACAAAAAGCGCGTACATTCGGCAGTTTGCTAAAATGTACGCGCTTTGATTTGTGCAGTATTCCAATATTACCGGTTTTTATGGGATTTTTCGTAGTAACGCCATGCGATCATATCCGTAACGAAGGGAAATGTCGTGCGGTGGGTGTGCACATTACCGCCCCGGTGGAACAGGATGCTGTAGGCCACGCGGGGGTCATGGGCCATTTTTTCGTCCGAGGTGATCAGCACGGTCTTTGCCTTTGTGGTGTTGAAGATTCCCTTATCATAGAAATCCTCAATGGCGTCGTACCGGTTCAGGTACTGGCCGGAATCGCTGAACACGATCAGCAACGTGTCCTCGTCCGCACGGGCAACATTGTCCATCTGCTGGATATCGTTCCGGGGTGCCACAATGAACTTGCCGCAGCGGCCCAGCTTGATCTGCAGATCCATGGCTGCGGTACCGGAGAACATCATGCCCAGCGCAAACACTTTTTTATAGTAAATCAGATCGTCCACCAGCCGGTCAACGGCATCCCAGTCCAGCTGCTGCGCTGTGAGCTGGATGTCTTTTGCGATCTCCTGCGTATACTCCTGCACCGAGTGGGATTCCAGATACCCGATTACATCCACGGAAAAATTGTAGGAGACATGATATTTGTTTTCCTCAAGCCTAGCCGCTTCCCGGAACTCGGCGTAGTCCTCGTAGCCCAGCGCCCGGATGAACTTGGAAATGGTGGACTTGGATACCCTGCACAGGTCCGCCACCTCGTTGATGGCAAGGCTGTGCAGCAGTTCCATATTTTGCAGCATGGCCAGCGCAATGTGATAAAAGGTGGAGTCGCTGCTGGATTCGTTCAGCAGGATCAGAAGTCTGTCGTACAGAATGCCCATGAGCCCGCCCTCCTGTATTCCGTTTTCCGGCAAAAAATCTTATCTTTATAGTATCATATTCCACGCTTTTGTGCAATAAAACTGTCTGTTTTATCCGCTTTGAAACTCCGGCTGTGCAGGGCCGGTTTTCTGTGGTATACTGACAGCAGGGCTGCAGGCTGGCCCGCCGATGCTTTTTGAAAAGCGTTCACGCAAACTTCACAGCTTTTTTTTATTCTTGCTGTATGATATGATAGAGATGAAGTCTATTTTCGAGGAAGGGGACTGTGTACTATGGCTAAGATCCTGATCGTTGACGATGAGCCGCGTATCCGCGAGCTGATCCGTGAACATTTACAATATTCCGGTTACATCTGTGAAGAGGCCGCTGACGGCACTGCTGCGCTGACACAGCTTTCCGGCGGGGCCTTTGATCTGGTCATTCTGGATCTGATGATGCCGTTCATGGACGGCATGACCTGCCTGCGGGAGATGCGTGCCCGCCACATCAACACGCCGGTCATCATCCTGACCGCCCGCAGCGAGGAATACGACAAGCTGGCGGGCCTTGAGGGCGGTGCAGACGACTATGTGGTCAAGCCGTTCTCGCCCCGGGAGCTGGTGGCCCGCGTGAAAGCGGTGCTGAACCGCACCATGCCCAAGCCTGCTGCCGCCTCCGACACCATGACCTTCGGCGAGCTGACCATCGACACTGCCAGCCACACGGTGCGTGTTTCCGGCGAGGAGGTCGCCCTGACCCCCAAGGAGTTCGACCTGCTGGTGTTCCTTGCTTCCAACAAGGGCATCGCCCTCAGCCGTGAAAAGATCCTGCAGAAGGTGTGGAACTACGACTACTTCGGCGAGGACCGCACGGTGGATACCCATGTCAAAATGCTGCGGGGCCATCTGGGCAAGTGCCGCAGCTACATTGCTACCGTGTGGGGCATCGGCTACAAATTCGACCCCGACGCAACGCGCTGATAAAGGAGTGTAGGGTTCATGCGGCACCATCACTCTCCCGGTATCCGCGGCCAGCTGATGTGGTTTTTGTGTTGTATCTGTCTGTTCCTGCTGGCACTGGTGTGGTTTCTGTCCACCCAGCTGCTGGAGCCGCTGTACACCAAGCACATTGAAAAGCAGCTGACCACGCAGGCCGAAAACATCACGGCAGATCTGGATAAAGCCCTTGCGGAGGACGAAACGCTTTCCTCATGGTCCTTTGGCCGGCTTTCTGTAAACACGTCTTTTTTTGACCGGCTGGCCACCCAGCTGTACGCCAGCGGTTCTCTGAACAGCTTTTGTGTGGATATCTCGGATTCCACCATGCGCACCATTTACAAGATCGAGAACCAGTCCTACTGCAACCTGCATGAAACGCTGCTTTCCGACTCTGCCAACAACGACATGATCGTTTCCACCGCCGTGGCCATGCGCAAAAAATGCCGCACCACCGGCGGCTTTGTGCAGACCCTGAATCCGCCGCGGCTGTCCGGCTCCGCCCAGCTGCTGGTGGGGCGCAACACGGCCGGCGGCGAATACACCGTGCTTGTCACTACCAGTCTTGTGCATGTGGCCGAGGCAGGCAAGATCCTGAGCACCGTGCTGCCCATGGCGGCAGCCGTGATCTTTGCCTTTGCCATGACGGCAGGGTGGCTGTTCAGCGAGTGGTTCACAAAACCGCTGCGCCAGCTTTCCAGCGCTGCCCGCCAGATGGCAATGGGCAACTACGCCGTGCAGGTGGACACCCGCCGCAGCGATGAGCTGGGCGATCTGGCGCAGGACTTCAACCACATGGCAAACGAGGTGCAGCGCTCTTCACAGATGCAGCGTGACCTGCTGGCCAACGTTTCCCACGACCTGCGCACCCCGCTGACCCTCATCAAGGGCTATGCCGAGACGGTGCGCGACATTACCGGCGACGACAAGGCCCACCGCGATGAACAGATGAACATTATCGTGGATGAGACCGACCGTCTGACCTCGCTGGTCTCCAGCGTGATGGAGCTGAGCAAGGTGACCAGCGGCGCGGCAAAATGTGAGCGCGTGCACTTTGACATGGCTCAGCTGTGTGACGAGGTGAGCGAGCGCTACGACGCCATCTGCGCCCAGAACGGCTGGCAGCTGAAGCTGGAGCTGCCGGACGAGGAGCTGCCGGTCTACGCCGACCCGGATATGATGCAGCGTGCACTGCACAACCTTTTGGGCAACGCCATGCACCATATCGGCAAGGACGGCATCTTTATCCTGCGGGCCCAGCGCTGCACCGAGGGCGTGCGGATCGAGGTGGAGGGATGACGGCCCCGGCATTGCCGCCGATGACCTGCCCTATATCTTCGACCGGTACTACCGCTCCCGCTCCGACGCCGGAAAGCAGGGCACCGGCCTTGGCCTTTCCATCACAAAGGCGATCTTCCAGCAGCACGGCTTCCGCTTTGGCGTGCAGAGCGCCATTGGCATGGGCACCACATTCTGGTTCGTCATGAACGATCTGCCCGCCAACGAAAAGAAAACGGTGGAAGACAGAGGCGGTGAAAATCCCGGGGAAAAGATGATAGAATAAGATATCGTCAAAAGCAGGAGGAGCCTTCATGAAGCAATTTTGGAAAAGAGCGGCGGTCGCCATCGTCAGTTTGGCACTGCTGGCCGGGATGCCCCCCGCGGCAGGAGCCGCTTCGGATGAAGTGGAAGCTGCACTCGCCTCCATGACTCTGCGGGAAAAGGTAGGCCAGCTGTTTGCCGTGCGGCCGGAAGCGCTGGATTTTGAGCAGCGCTCCGGCGGCATGAAGCTGACCTGCTCCATGCGGGAGCATCTGCGCTCCTACCCGGTGGGCGGTATCGTGCTGTTTGCCACCAATATTTCCAGCCAGTCCCAGATGACCGCACTGATCCGGGATTTTCAGCGTTCCGCCGGGAACAGCCTTCTGGTCGCGGTGGATGAAGAGGGCGGCCCGGTGGCACGTCTGGCAAACAGCTCTGCCTTCGACCTGCCGAAATTCCCGAGTGCTTCCGCCATCGGCACCACCGGCGATCCCGAGCAGGCCAGGACCATGGGACGCACCATCGGCGGCTACCTGAAGCATTACGGCTTCAATCTGGACCTTGCCCCCGTCGCCGATGTCAACTCCAACCCCCTGAACCCGGTCATCGGCCGCCGCGCCTTTTCCTCCGACCCGGACGTCACCGCCGGGATGGTCCGTGCTGCGGTGCAGGGCTTCCATGAAGCCGGGATGCTCTGCACGCTGAAACATTTCCCCGGACACGGAGACACCCTTGAGGATAGCCATGCCGGGACTGCCACCAGCACAAAGACATGGGAAGAGATGAAAGCGGTGGAACTGCTGCCCTTTGAGGCCGGCATTGCGGCCGGAGCCGATGTGGTCATGGCCGCACACATCACAACCCCCAACGCCACCGAGGACGGCCTGCCGGCCTCGCTTTCCTACACGATGCTGACCGAACGTCTGCGCGGCGAGCTTGGCTTTACCGGCGTGATCTGCACGGACGGGCTGGGCATGAAAGCCATCACCGACCATTATTCTCTGGCAGAGGCTGCCATTGCCGCTCTGGATGCCGGTGCCGATCTCCTTCTGCTCCCTGCCGACCTGCAGGAAGCCTTTGACGGTGTCGTTGCCGCCGTGGAGTCCGGCCGGATCTCCGAGGAACGGCTTGACGAGAGCGTCCGTCGCATCCTGACCCTGAAGGAAAAGGCCGGTCTTTCGCTCCGGGCCAGTACACCGGCCGACACATTGCTGGACCGGCTCTCCCGGCTCTGGAACTGAGTTCTCCCAGAAAAGCCAAAACGGCCTGCTGCTCAGCTGCAGCAGGCCGTTTTTCTGTTACGGGCCGATTACGAATTGGAATCTGCTGTGTGATAAATCCCAAATGTATTATCCGGTGCGGGCATTTCCACCCGGGAGGCACGATCGTTCACAGCCCACATCATCCAGCCCATTGCAGCCAGTGCCGCCAGAATGATGAGCCATTTGACAAAATTCGGCAGTTTTTTCATAGAAGATCCTTCAAATCCGTTTTATACTTTATTTTATATTTTTCGCTTTTATTCCGGTCTGCAAAGCTTCCGTGCACATCTGAGCAGCTCTTCGGCCTGCTGGCCGTCCAGCTGCTTCACCCATGCACCGCGCGCTGCTGCGCCCTCGCCGGTGCTGCCTGCTTCCGCAAAGCAGGCAAGGTCCGAGTCGGTGCGGCTCTGCCAGGGCGAAAAGCCTTCCGGTGCAATGTGGGCTCCCAGACGGCAGTCCAGCACGGCAGTCTTTCCGGTGGGCCTCCATGGCCTGCCCAGAAACACCGTGCCTGCCGGGCAGTCGTCCGAAACAAAGTCGCAGTCCCAGAACACAAACCCGAGGCCATCGGCATGGCCCGAGGGAGCCGTGACATAGCTGACGGGCAGGTGATTGTTCACGGTGCGGATGGTGCACTGCTCAAACAGGGCGTCCGCACCGCCAAAGATAAAATCAATGTCCCCTGCGATCTGGCAGTGCCGGTAATACTGGGCAGTCGGGCGGCGGGGCGCAAGGCCGCGCGGGCCCAGAAAGCCGTCCTTCTCCCGCTCCTTCTCCGGCAGAGGGGCGCAGAACAGGGTGTCCTGATTGCCCAGCAGCCGCACATCCGCAAAAAACGCGCGGGCGCTGTCCACGTAAGCCGCCACAGCCTGACCCACCTCGGCCCCGGGACCGGCATCATTCTCGATGGTCAAGTTTTCCACCCGCAGACTTTCTCCGCTGAAAAACGCCGTGTAGCTGCGGAAGGTATGGGTGGGCCTGCCGTCCGAGTGCGGCAGCCTGCCGCCGTCGCCCCACACGATGCGGGTCCTGTCCATGCCTGCACCGAGCAGGGCAATGTCCTGTTTTTCGCAGACCAGCTTTTCCCGGTAAGTGCCCGGCCCGATATGGATCTCTGCCCTGCAGTCATATGGCACGGCCAGCACTGCTTCGGACACCGAAGCAAAATCGCCGCTGCCGTCCTGCGCCACGGTAATGGTAAGCATCTTTCTGCCCTCCAGTTTTGTTTCTATGCTTCCATAGTATACCTTCTTCCCTGCCGAAAATCAACGAAGTTTGTGTGAACTCAGCACTTTTCCAGCCGCAGCACCGCCGCCGTGATGTCGTCCGGCCTGCCGGTCTTTTGGGCACGCACACGGGCCGTCTCCACCAGCGTCTTTGCGATCTGCTCCGGCGGCTCCCCTGCTGCCGCCGAGAGCTCCAGCTGTTTTGCCACCCAGCCCGGGCCATCCACCAGAAGGCCGTCCGACACCAGCACCGCGTAATCCCCGGCCGTCAGATGCACCACCCGGCTCTGACCGTTCACCCCGCTCAGGATCCTACCGGCAGGCTGGCATCCCCCACTGCCCGCACCCGCCCGCCGTGCACAAGGAACCCCGGCGCTGCCCCGGCCTTGAAGAGCCTTGCCGTACCGGTGTAAAGGTCCACGCTGATGAGATCCAGCGTAGCCCCGCTCTCATCCTCGCTCTTGAGGGCAAGGGCCACGTTGACCAGCCTTGCCGCCAGCTCCGCAGTAAACCCCGCCTTCAGCAGCCGGGCGGTGAGCTCTGCGGCAAGGTTTCCGTCCACCGCCGCAGGCCGGCCGGTGCCCATGCCGTCGCACAGGATCATCTGCGCCGCTGCCGGGCTGCAGAACTGCTGCACCGCATCGCCGGAAATGCTGCCCCGCGCCGCCGCGCCTGCCATGCCGAACACCGCCCGCAGGGCAGGCTTTTCACAGAACAGCAGGGTGGTCATCCCCTTGCAGGAGAGCACCTGCGGCACTTCCAGCGTGCGGCGGCAGATGCGGCCCACCTCCCCGGCCAGTGCGGCCAGCTCCTGCGCGGAAAAACGGGTGCGCGGCAGCGTGACCGCCGCGTGGGTGCGGCCCAAGTCGTCCAGCGTGACGGCACACTCCTGCGGCGGGGTGCCAAGGCCTGCAAAAAAGTCCGCCACCCGCCCGGAACTGTAGGGTTCCGGGTCTCCCGGGCGGCCCAGCTGCTCCCCCAGCACGCCCAGCGCTTCGGCCACCGCGCTGTATTGCTCGGTCAGGGCGGTGCGCATGGCTTCCGCGTGCAGGCGGGCCTCCCTGCGGCTGCGGTACAGCGCAAAGGAGCGGCTTGCGGCCGCACACAGTGCCGCCGGGTGGATGCATCGGGATAATTGCCCGGGCAATTGGGCGGTTTCCAGCCCGCCGTTCTGCTCCAGCAGCGGGCGCAGTGCCTCCATCCCCTCCAGCGTGGCGGCATATTCCTGTTTCCAGCAGGTATCCCGCCGCCCACAATTAAAACAGAGGGTATCATGCGTGTTGTCGATCACCCACCGGAAATTTTCACGCCGGTGCGGCAGCGTGTCGTAGACATCGTTCACGGTCTCGGCCAGCGATGCAAGACTCTGGGATACCTGTTCCAGCCGGGTAGCGGCAGCGCTGTACTGCGGGTGCTGTGCCTGCCGGGGCGGCGTCTTGTCCTCCGGCTCCGGCACGAGCCACCGCGCCGGCATCAATGCCAACGCCGTGATGCCGATGCAGACGTTCAGCAGGTACTGGAACGCGCTTCCGGGCGGCTGGACGCAGAGTGCGCCGGTCACGCAGCCGCCCGCATAGGCTGCGGCTGCTTCCATCCGCCGCCCGGGTGCCAGCACGGCTGCTGCCGCCGTGGCACAGGCAAGGCCTGCCGCCGCAAAGCTGAGGGCAGGGTCTGCGGCGCACAGGGCTGCCCCCAGCACCGCGCTGGCGGCAAGGACCGCCTTGACCTGCGCCTTGCTGCACAGGTACAGTTCCAGTGCCGCGCAGGCAATGACTCCCGGCTGCAGCTGCCACAGCTGCACGCTGCCCAGCGCCGCTGCCGCCGCAGCCCCTACCAGAAGCATCCCGGCACCCGGCTTTTCGGGCGCGAACTGCCGCAGACAGAGCCCGATGGCTGCAGCCAGCAGGGCATCTGCCGCACTGTAGAGCACCAGCTCCGTTCCTTCTCCGCCAAAGGCAAAGCACAGCGCCATTCCGACCAGCGTGCCGCAGCCCGCCAGCGCAGCCGGGGCCAGCTTTCTGGCTCCCATCCACCGTACCGCCACTGCAGCGCCCAATGCGCACAGCATACAGACGCTGCGCAGCGAGAGTGCGCCAAACCCGTGCAGCAGCATCCCCAGCGCCGCACCTGCCGCGCAGGGGGCAAAGCAGTCCTCTGCAAAGCCCAGCACAAAGCCCAGACCAAAGGGCATCAGTGCACCGTACAGAACGGCCCAGCCGCCTGCAAATCCCACTGCCACCGCCGCCAGCCTGCGGGCTGCCGGGCGCAGCTCTGCCCGCCGTGCCAATGCCGCCGAACGCCCGTCCTGCCGCCCTGCTGTTACCAGACCCATCCGCTCTGTCATAAAAACTCCCCGCTTTCCGGCGGGGTCCTGTTGTTCTGTGCCCCGCGCTTTCTGCATATACTGTAGCGCGGGGCGGCGGCGATTTTTAGCGCAGTGCAGTGTTCTGCCGCAAACCGGCCCAAAGACGCAAAAAAGCCCTGCGGCATCCAAAAACACCGCAGAGCTTTGTGTTATTTTGCAAAAAATCAGCCGTTCAGCAGAAATAGCGGATCTCGCCAAAAAAGGCGGTCCATTTTTCGATCACTTCGCCGCTGCGGGCCTCAATAACCGCCATAATGTTACGCAGCACCCGGGGTGGAATCTGGGAGTTATTATTGCACAGATAGCAGCCGCCCGCCTTGGTGATCCAGATCTTCGTGGCGTTGCTGTTGGGTGCGCCCTGCGCAACGTGCACATGGATCGGCTCCAATGGCTCATTCTCGTTGGCCCAGAAATAGACCCAGTAGGAACCAACCTTAAAAACCTGCGGCATTTTCCACGCCTCCTTCTTGGGAGAACCGCAAGATCAGATGCGCGGTAGACTCCACGATCTTCTGATACCGCGCGATCTCCTCGGGCGTGAAGCCGTGTACCTCCTGCCAGTCATAGCCCGGCAGCCAGCACACTGCTGAGTGGAAACAATCTTCTGCATCCGGTTTTTCAAGGTACACCTTTACCCGGCCATCGGGCTTCATCTCGGAATGCACGATCTCGGTATCGTCATCCAATGTCATAAACGGGTACATCATAGGTTCCACCTCCCAGATCTCTGTACTTATGCTTAACCGTTCAGCTTTTCAATTGCCGCATTGACGCGGGCAAGGGTGGTCTCACGGCCCATCATGCAGGCGAGGTCGGTGCCGCCGCCGGGGGTGCGCTGCTTGCCGGAAAGGGCAATGCCCAGCGGGTAGAGCAACCAGCCGTTCTTTTTGCCCAGCTCTTCGGCCTTGGCCTTGCAGGCATCGAACACGGCATCGCGATTGCCAAAATCCAGCGCCTCATCGCTCAGCACCGGCAGCAGGGCTTCCAGTGCCTCCTTGGCGGTCTCCGGGGTGGTCTTCTGCTTCTTGTTGGCATACAGGCTCACATCGTACTCGGGCATCGCATCAAAGAAATCCAGCTGTTCGGGGATCTCGCCCAGCACCTCGCAGCGGGGCTGCAGGTTTGCGCACAGCAGCTTCTTGTCGATGGAGGTATGCACGGCCTTGTCGATCCACGGCTCCGCCTTCTTCTGGAACTCCTCGGGAGACAGGCGGCGGATATATTCCGCGTTGATGGCCCGCAGCTTGAGGGGATCGAAGATGGCGGGAGACTTGGAGATGCCGTCCGGAGACCAGATCTTGACCAGCTCCGGCAGGGAGAAGATCTCCTGCTCGGCATACTCGCCCTTGGGGCTCCAGCCCAGCAGGCAGATATAGTTCAGCACGGCCTCGGTCAGGTAGCCCTTTGCCACCAGATCCTGATAGCTGGCGTCACCGTTGCGCTTGGACAGCTTGTTCTGGGCGTCCTTCATCACCGGCGGGCAGTGGATGTAGGTGGGGATCTCCCAGCCAAAGGCCTGATACAGCAGGTTGTACTTGGGGGTGGAGGACAGATACTCGCTGCCGCGGATGACGTGGGTGATGCCCATGAGGTGGTCGTCCACCACGTTGGCAAAGTTATAGGTGGGCATGCCGTCGGTCTTGATGAGGATCTGGTCGTCCATCTCGCTGTTGTTCACCTCGATGTGGCCGTACACCACATCGTCAAAGCCGGTCACGCCCTCGCGGGGGATCTTCTGGCGGATAACATAGGGTTCCCCGGCAGCAAGGCGCTTTTCCACTTCCTCCTTGGGCAGGTCGCGGCAGCAGCCGTCGTAGTGGGTCATCTCACCGTTGGCGCGCTGCTCAGCATGCAGGGCTTCCAGACGCTCCTCGGTGCAGAAGCAATAGTATGCCTTGCCCTCGGCCACCAGCTGCTCGGCGTACTGCTTGAACATGCCCATGCGCTCGCTCTGCACATAGGGGCCCACGGGGCCGCCGATGTCCGGGCCTTCGTCCCACAGCAGGCCGGTCTCCCGCAGGGTGTTGTAGATGACATCCACCGCACCCTCCACATAGCGGCCCTGATCGGTATCCTCGATGCGCAGGATGAAGGTGCCGTCCTCGTGCTTTGCCATCAGGTAGGTGTACAGGGCAGTGCGCAGGTTGCCAACGTGCATATAACCCGTGGGCGACGGCGCAAAACGGGTGCGGACTTTATTGCTCGGCATAGAAAAACGCTCCTTTATTCTCATGCAAAAAATTTGCGGATAGCTATGTTTTATTGTACTGATTCTGCGCTGTTTTGTCAATGCGGGATAACATCATACATTCACATCTAATCCTTTTCCTTTTGTTCGCAATATGCTATACTTGATTCAATAAATCGGAATTTGCTACGTTGGTTCATCAAGTACTCATCGTTCAACTTTTTTGCACAGGAGGTTCACCATGCTGGAACGATTCTTCAAGTCACAGGTAGCAACGGTTTCGGATTCAACCTATTGCCACCGTATTACAGATGCTTTGACAGCGGCTGGAATCAAATGCTATTGCAAAACCAAAGATGTGAATCAGCGAAGTGTTTTTGACGCAGCACGGATGCGAGCACAAATCGGGACTTTTGGAATAAAGCCTCGGTATATTACAGAGATTTTTGTAGACAAAGAAAATGCAGAACTTGCTTCTCATATCATTCATACCCTGTAAAATTCCAGTTTGGAGAATTGAAAAAAACGGAATTTACCTATTAAGACATATAAACTCTTGACAATAAAACTCCTATATAGTATGTTTTTAATAAACTACTATATAGGAGTTTTTGTATGGAAATGAATGGAGGATTTCTTGTCACCAAAATAAAACAGCTTGGAGACCGGATTTTCGAGAAGATTCTCAGTGAAAAGAATATTGATGCGTTTAATGGAGCCCAAGGGCGTATTCTTTATGTGCTGTGGCAGGAGGATGGAATCTCGATCAGGTCACTCTCGGTCAAATGCGGATTAGCGATAACATCTCTTACTACGATGCTGGAAAGAATGGAAAATCAAGGGCTGATAAGCCGTGTTCAGTCTGAAACGGACAAAAGGAAAACGCTCCTGTTTCTGACTGAGAAAGCACATGCCTTAAAGGGCGAGTACGATTCTGTATCTGATGAGATGGGCAGTATTTACTACAAAGGTTTTTCAGCGGAAGAAATTACCCGGTTTGAGGAATGCCTCGACCGCATCAGAAAGAATCTTGAGGAGTGGCAGAAGTCATGAGTATTTGTATCAAAGATCAGATTCAGAACATGAATATCGTCATTGGCTGCACAGTGGGGTGTACATATTGCTATGCCCGCAACAACGTGAACCGCTGGCATATGATTGATGACTTCACTGACCCTGAATTCTTTCCGAGTAAGCTCAAGATGATGGAAAAGAAACGTCCGCAGAACTTTCTTCTTACCGGCATGAGCGATCTCTCTGGATGGAAGCCGGAATGGAGAGACGAGGTATTTGCAAAGATCCGTGAAAATCCACAGCATCAGTTCCTGTTCCTTACCAAGCGACCTGATTTGCTGGATTTTGATACCGATCTGGAAAACGCATGGTTTGGCGTTACGGTGACGAGGAAAGCAGAACTGTGGCGTATCGACGCCCTTCGGAAAAACGTCAGAGCAAAACATTACCATGTTACCTTTGAGCCGTTATTCGACGATCCCGGCACAGTTGACCTTTCCGGAATCAATTGGATCGTTGTCGGCACCATGACCGGAGCTCAGAGCAGGAAGATTCATACGGAGCCGGAATGGGCATGGTCTCTGGCGGACCAGGCAGATAAGCTCGGCATTCCGGTGTTTATGAAGGAAGACCTTGTCCCTATCATAGGGGATGAAAATATGATTCAGGAAATGCCGGAAGAATTTAATAAAGTGTTAGAGGTACAGAAATCATGGAAGAAGTAATAAATGGAATCCTCATTCGTGAGGTGGAAACAAAGAACATCATGACTAAGTCTAGTCTGCCGGTAGGCGGTTACTCGGTCAATCCCTATGTAGGCTGTACACATGCCTGCAAGTATTGCTATGCTTCTTTTATGAAGCGCTTTACCGGGCACAAGGAGGAATGGGGCACTTTCCTTGATGTGAAGCATTGGCCAGAAATTAAAAATCCGAAGAAATATGCCGGACAGCGGGTGGTCATCGGTTCTGTGACAGATGGCTACAATCCACAGGAGGAGCAATTCGGGAATACCAGAAAACTTCTGGAGCAGCTGATCGGCAGTGACGCAGATATTCTGATCTGCACAAAGTCGGATCTTGTGGTACGGGATATTGATCTGCTGAAGAAGCTTGGACGTGTAACCGTTTCATGGTCGATCAACACACTGGATGAAAATTTCAAGAACGATATGGACTCTGCTTCGAGCATTGAGCGCCGTATCTCTGCTATGAAGCAGGTATATGAAGCAGGTATCCGTACAGTCTGTTTCGTATCCCCGGTATTTCCCGGTATCACGGATTTTGAAGCAATCTTTGAGCGGGTAAAGGATCAGTGCGATCTGTTCTGGCTCGAAAATCTCAATCTTCGAGGCGGTTTCAAAAAGACAATTATGGGTTATATTGCCGGAAAATATCCTGATCTTGTACCACTTTACGACGAGATCTATAACAAGCATAACCGCAGCTACTTTGAAGCACTTGAAGTAAAAGCCGAGAAAATGGCTAAGAAGTACGATTGTGCCTTTGTGGATAATGAAATGCCTTATGGCAGAGTCCCGCAGGGGCATCCGGTGATCGTAGATTATTTCTATCATGAGGAAATCCGTGGGACAGAGAATACCGGAAAAAGAAATCGCTAACTTCGCGTTTGTGGAGCGAAGCGGAACAATGAAAGCCCCAGTGGGGCTTTTAAGCGACCGAACGGTCTTGCGTTAGCAAGATGGAGGGGCCTCGCCCCGACAAGTTCGCGTTTGTGGAGCGAAGCGGAACAATGAAAGCCCCAGTGGGGCTTTTAAGCGACCGAACGGTCTTGCGGCAGCAAGATGGAGGGGCCTCGCCCCGACAAGTTCCAGTTTGCCGTACAGCACTGAACAGCGGAAAAGCCCCTGCATTCCAAAAACGGATGCAGGGGCTTTTTGTTTACTTCAAGATAATTTCGCCGTTTTCATCGGCATCCACCACAAGGGTGCCGCCGGAAGCAAGGCTGCCGTCGATCAGGCGCTCGGCGGCGGGGTCTTCCACGGCCTTGCGGATCACGCGGCGCAGGTCGCGGGCGCCGAACTTGCCGCCCTGACTCTTTTGCACCAGTGCCTTGAGCGCTGCCGGGGTGTAGCTGTAAGCGATGCCCTTGGCCTCCATGCCGGGCTTGTACTCGTCCAGCATCAGGGCCGCGATGCCCTGCAGGGTCTGTTCCGTCAAAGGCTTGAAGGCGATCACTTCGTCCACGCGGCCAAGGAACTCCGGCCGCAGGAACTGGGCCAGCGCCTTGCGGGTCTTTTCCTCGCTGAGCTGTTCCTCGCTCTTGTTAAAGCCAAGCCCGCCGGTGCTCTGGTCGCTGCTGCCGGCGTTGGAGGTCATGCAGATGACCGTGTTGGAGAAGTCCACCGTGCGGCCCTGCGCATCGTTGATCTTGCCCTCGTCCAGAATCTGCAGCAGAATGTTCATCACATCCGGATGTGCCTTTTCGATCTCGTCGAACAGCACCACGCTGTAGGGGCGGCGGCGCACCTTCTCGGTGAGCTGACCGGCCTCCTCGTAGCCCACATAGCCCGGAGGCGAACCGATCATGCGGGACACCGCGTATTTTTCCATATACTCGCTCATGTCCAGACGGATGAGCGGATCGGGGCCGTCGAACAGCTGATTTGCCAGCTGCTTGACCAGCTCGGTCTTGCCCACGCCGGTGGGGCCCACAAAGATGAAGCTTGCCGGACGGCGGCGGCCGGACAGGTCGGCGCGGCTGCGCTTGATGGCCTGCGCCACCAGATGCACGGCCTCGTCCTGCCCGATGATCTTCTTTTTCAGCTCACTCTCAAGGTTTGCCAGCTTCGCGAACTCGGTCTCGCGGATTTTCACCGCCGGGATGCCGGTCCACAGCTCGATGACCTTGGCCACATCGTCCATGGTCACCTGGATCTCGCTGGCGGCGGCCTGCTTTGCGGGCAGCTCTGCCTCCAGCTTGGCGATGCGGGTCTTGCGCTCTGCCACACGCTCGTAGTCGATGGGCTCATTGACATCCGCATTCTCCATCTCGGCTTCTTCCTGCTTCAGGGCATCCAGCTCCTTCTGCATCCCCAGATACTCGGAAATGACCGGATGGGCCAGATTGCAGCAGGCACAGGCTTCGTCCAGCAGGTCAATGGCCTTATCGGGCAGGAAGCGGTCGGTGATATACCGTTCGCTCAGGGTGACGGTGGCGCTGAGTACATCGGCCGGCACCTGCACATGATGGTGCTGCTCGTAGTAGCGCTTGATGCCGTTCATCACGGCCAACGTGTCGGCCACGCTGGGCTCCTCCACCCTCACGGGCTGGAAGCGGCGCTCCAGCGCCTGATCCTTTTCAATGTACTTGCGGTACTCGTTGAAGGTGGTGGCACCGATGACCTGAATTTCTCCGCGGGAGAGGGCGGGCTTTAAGATGTTGCCCGCGTTCATGGCGCCCTCGCTCTCACCGGCCGAGGTGATGGTGTGGATCTCGTCGATGAACAAAATCACATTGCCCGCAGCCTTTACCTCGCTCAGCAGACCCTTGACCCGCTGCTCGAACTGGCCGCGGAACTGGGTGCCTGCCACAAGGCTGGTGAGGTCCAACAGATAAATCTCCTTATCCTTCAGGCCGATGGGTACATTTCCCTTTGCGATGCGCTCCGCAATGCCCTCGGCAATGGCGGTCTTGCCCACACCGGCTTCGCCGATGAGG
Source organism: Faecalibacterium sp. 7 (assembly GCF_049562865.1). Taxonomy (NCBI): domain Bacteria; kingdom Bacillati; phylum Bacillota; class Clostridia; order Eubacteriales; family Oscillospiraceae; genus Faecalibacterium; species Faecalibacterium sp. 7. Next base: position 572,842 of record NZ_CP186911.1, read on the forward strand.
CAGGGGTTGTTCTTCTGGCGGCGGCTCAAAATCTGGATGGTGCGGTAAATTTCGCGGTCGCGGCCAATGATATCGTCCAGCTTTCCTTCCCGGGCCTTGCGGGTCAGATTCTCGCAATAGGTATCCAGAAATTTGCGCTTGGGCGGCTTTTTGCCGTTTTTGCGGTCGGTCTTTTTATCGCCTTCCTTTTTATCGCTGCTGGTAAAGCCCAGCGGGAAGGTGGCATTGCTGCCGGGCACAAGATCCTCGTCCATGCTGTCCGGGTCGGCGTCCTCGCCCCCCTGCGCCATGTTCATCATCATGGAGAGCGGGTTCGAGTCCCCCATTTCCTCCATCATGCTTTCCATGCGGCTCTCCATGTTATCGAGGTCCTGATCCGACATGCCGAATTGCTTCATCAGATCATCCACCGGCTTGATGTGCAGTTCCCGTGCGCAGTGCAGGCAGTAGCCCTCCTGCTTCATCTGACCGCCATCCATCCGCTGGATGAAGATGATCGCCGGACGTTTCTGGCATCGAATACAGAGCATAGTTCCTCCTTTATTCAAAACCCTTTACAGGAAAGGGTTGAAGAGATTGAAGATTTTGTAGTAAATGCTCGTGCTCATCACCGTATCGTTGAGCACATTCAGGCTGCCGCCTGTGATCACGATGAGGCCCCACAGGATGCACAGCACCAGATAGACATCCAGCAGTGCCGTACCGGCTCCCACCAGCCAGCCAAGGCCGCGGTTCACCGTGCCGATGACCGGCAGCTTGTTCACAAGGCCCAGCACCGTGACCAGCATACTCACCAGCAGGCGCAGAAGCGCGTAGAACAGGAAGAACAGCACCAGTGTGATCACCGGGGTGAGCAGGGGCTGCAGCACATTCTCCACAATGGAATCGGCCAGCACCACGGCATTGTCGGCCAGAACGGCCCCAATGGAGCGCTCGCAGGCCGCCACGATGGACGCGCGGAAGCTGGCGGGCAGAAAGCCTGCATACTTTTCCGCAATGCCGGAAAGGTCCACCGCACCGCCTGCGGCGATGCTGGCGGCGATCTGGGTGCGGAAGCCGCCGGCCAGCATGTGCTCGAACACCCATCCGGCACAGGCAGCGGAAAGCTGGTGGGCACCCAGCAGGCTGAGCAGATTGCCCACCAGCCCCACCATGGACGCAAGGAAGCCCTTGCGCGCATAGCGCACCATCAGGATCACCCATACTACAGTGCATATAATATCAAAAAGAAATGACGGATTCTTGAACATACCTTGTTTTCCCTGTTATTTTTATCACTTTCCCCGCAAGAGTGCTATTTCCGCATGATTTCCCACCTAAAAAGTCACTGTCCGCTGGAAGCTGCCTGCTCCGGCGGCGTGAGCACCTGCACCGTATTGCCGGTGAACACCAAGATCTGCCTGCCCTCGACCAGTGCCCGGGGCCGGGCCGAAAGCGGCTGGCTCCACTGGAACTCGCCCACATTGTTGAAGCGCTCCACCGTACTGTCGGTGAGCAGATAGAAGCCGTCGTTCTTTGCCCGGATGATCTGGCTGGCCGAGAGCACGCTGCCGCTGTAACCCACAGTCAGCTCCCCGTCCAGCAGCACCGCCGTGCTGGTCTGGCCATTGCTCAGCAGCAGGGCCACACCATTGTTTTCGGCAGACACGCTGACGAGGGTGCTGCCGCCAAAGTCATAGCTGGCGCGCTCGCCGATGCTGCCGCCGGTGGTGTTGTACAGCACGGCGCGGTTCTCGTAGATCACCAGCAGAAAGCCGTTGGACAGCCAGCCCATCCACTGGGGCACACTGTTCTCAGTGCTCAGCAGCACCGGGTCGCCCTGTGCAAGGGGCAGCGCATACAGGTTGGTGGTCAACTGCCCGCCCACTGCCGTCACAGCGGCTGCGGCAAGGCGGCGGCTGTCCGGCGAAAACGCCATGCGCAGGGGAACGCCCTGCTCGCTGGTCAGGTTCCAGACCAGCTGCTGCTGCATGCTGGAATTGTAAACGGTCAGCGCTGCCGCGCTGTCGGCATTGTCGGTCACAACAGCCACCTGCCCGGCGTCTGCCACGGCGCACAGGTAGATGGTGCTGTCCATGGTCTTGGTGTAAAGGTTCTGGGTGCGGCTTTCCACCCGCAGCTCACTGCCGGAGCGGTTGTACAGCACAAAGCGGGTCTTGCCGGCCGCAATGGCCGGGCGGGCGTAGCCGCTCTGGATGCTGTTGAGCCGGGTGCCGTTCATGCTGTAAACAGCACAGCTGTCCCCGCCCATCTCCACAAAGGCACCGGAAAGCTGCTGCACCGTGTCAGGGTCGGTGATGCCGGTCTGCTGCGGCCAGCCGGGCGCCGGGGCCAGCGTGATAACAGCCGTATCCACCAGATCCTTTGCCCGCGCGATGGAGGAGCCCACCGCACCGGTGGCAAACAGGACGAGGATGGTCAGCACCGCTACGATGATGACGGTGCGGCGGATGCGCCGTGTGCACACCCGGGCCCGGGCGGCTTCCAGATATTCGACGCGCCCGGCAGAAAGCGGCTCCCCTTCGCTGGAATGGTCGCCGCGGCGAATTTTGCTCATGGATGGTTCTCCTTACAGATCATACTCCACACATTTTAAAAACAGGCCTTTGGCGGGCAGGGTCGGCCCGGCGCGGCTGCGGTCGCGGCTTGCCAGAATGGCGGGGATTTCCGCCGGGTCCAGCCGGCCTGCACCCGCTTCGCACAAAGTGCCCGCCAGAATGCGCACCATGTTGTACAGGTAGCCGTCGGCGGTCACTTCAATGTCGATCTCGTCCCCCTTGCGGGTAACGTGACAGTCCGTGATGGTGCGCACCGTGTCGCCATGGGCTGCAGCGGAAGAGCCCGCCGCGCACAGGGCCAGAAAATCGTGCCTGCCCACGAACTGCTGTGCTGCCGCCTGCATTCTGGCTTCGTCCAGATGCCGGGGCACCCGGGTGTAATAGGCCGCATCAAAAGGCGAATCGATGGGGTGGTTGTGGATGCGGTAGAGATAGGTCTTGGTGTGGGCGGCGTACCGGGCGTGGAAGTCCTCCGGCACCGGCTGCGCATCCAGCACCCGGATGTCCGGCGGCAGATGCTGGTTCAGCGCCAGCGGCAGTTTTGCTGCCGGGATGCGGGTATCGGCGTGGAAGTTCAGTCGGAAGCCCAGCGCATGCACCCCCGCATCGGTGCGGCTGCAGCCCTTGATGTCGGGCCGGGAGCCCAGCACCGCTTCCAGCGCGTCCTGAAACGCAGCGGCCACGCTGCGCCCGTTGGGCTGCACCTGAAAGCCGCAGTAGTTCGTGCCGTCGTAGGCAAGGGTAAGTAAAAAATTCATACTTTAAATTTAAAATGGCCTCCGCTTCGCTCTGGCCATATTCAGCGGAAAAGAGTTTTTATTTCGCGTCTGTCGCGGCCTGCGGGCCGCGACAGACGCATTTTCACCGGAGGGGCCGCAGTGGAAAGCGGCATTTTTTCTCACACCAGAAAAGGTCATTTTCCAAAGTGGGAGTCTATAAGGCCCCCTCCTCGAGGGGGCTGTCGCCGAAGGCGACTGGGAGAGTTTTTAAAAATTCGGGAACACCAGCCGGGAGGCAAGGATCACTGCAAAGCAGGCGATGCACACGGCCAGATCGATATAATCCTGCTTTTCGCAGCGCAGCACCTTCAGGCGGGTGCGGCCATCGCCGCCCCGGTAGCAGCGGCATTCCATAGCCATGGCCAGCTCGTCCGCACGGCGGAAGGCCGAAATGAACAGCGGGATGAGCACCGGCACCAAGGCTTTTACCCGGTCGGTCATCTTGCCGGTGTCCAGCTGGGCACCACGGGCCTTCTGGGCGTTCATGATCTTATCCGTCTCCTCAATGAGGGTGGGGATGAAGCGCAGGGCAATGCTCATCATCATGGCCAGCTCATGCACCGGGAAGTGCAGTTTGCCCAGCGGCTTGAGCAGCTGCTCAATGGCGTCCGTGAGCACGATGGGGCTGGTGGTGTAGGTGAGCAGGCTGGTGCCCGCGATGAGCGCCATGACGCGCACCGCCATCAGCACCGCGTAGCGCACGCCCTCAGCATAAATGGTCAAAAACCAGATATGCACCAGCGGTTCGCCCTCGCCCGACACAAAGAACAGGTTGAGCACCGCCGTGAACACCACGATGGGCAGGATGGGCTTCAGGCTCTTCAGGATCATTTTGCCGGGGATCTTTGCCACCCGATACATCACTGCCAGAAACAGGATGGAAAGGGTAAGGCCCAGCGGATTGGAGGCTGCAAACAGCAGCACGATATAGGCGATGGTCAGCACCAGTTTCAGGCGCGGGTCGAACCGGTGCACCAGACTGTTGCCCGGGAAGTGCTGGCCAATGGTGATATCTCTCAGCATCCGGCAGCACCTCCTTTCTGCTTTGCTTCCCGCGGGAGCACGAGGCTCTCGCCTGCATCCCGGCGGCGCTTCGCCTCCAGGATCATCTTGACCGCATAGGGGATGGTGTACACATCGGCGGGCACATCCACCCCCATCTCCCGCAGCTTGAGGAAAATTTTCGTCACCTGCGGGACGGAAAGGCCCAGCTCCAGCAGCTCCGGAGCGCGGGCAAAGACTTTTTCCACCGTGTCGTACATGGCAATTTTCTTGTTGCTCATCACGAGGACACGGTTGGCATACTTGGCAATGTCCTCCATGCTGTGGGACACCAGCAGCACGGTGGTGCCGGTCTTTTTGTGGTACTCCTTCACCTCGCTGAGGATGTCGTCCCGTCCCTCCGGGTCCAGACCGGCGGCAGGCTCGTCCAGCACAAGGATGCGGGGCTTCATAGCCATGACGCCCGCCACGGCCACCCGGCGCTTCTGGCCGCCGGACAGCTCAAAGGGGCTGCGCTCCAGCAGGGCCGGGTCAAGGCCCACGAAATCGGCGGCTTCATGCACGCGGCGGTCGATCTCGGCTTCGTCCAGACCCATGTTCTTGGGGCCGAACGCGATATCTTTATAACAGGTCTCCTCGAACAGCTGGTATTCCGGATACTGGAACACCAGACCGGTGAGGAAGCGGAAATCCCGGATCTTCTCCGGGTCGGCCCACAGGTCGCGCCCATCGATATAGATTTTGCCGCTGGTGGGCTTGTTCAGGCCGTTCATATGGGTGATGAGGGTGCTCTTGCCGGAGCCGGTGGCCCCGATGATGCCCACAAAGTCGCCCTCTTCCACCGTAAAGCTCACATCGTCCAGCGCAGTGACCGCATTGGGCATGCCGGGGTTGTAGACGTAGCTCAGATGTTCTACTTTGATGATATCTGCCATTGCGTCTGCCCTCCCTTACTGCAAAAGCTCGTACAGAGCCTGTGCGCATTCGCCGGTGTTGATGATGCCCTCCGGCATCGGGATGCCGGCCTTCACCAGCTCGTCCCGCAGCTCTGCGGCCTGCGGCACATCCAGATGCAGGGAACGCACCTTCTCGGTCTGGCTGAACACCTCTTTGGGGGTGCCCTCCATCACTACATGGCCCTTGCTCATCACCAGCACACGGTCTGCCTGCGCAGCTTCCTCCATGTAGTGGGTGATGGACACCACGGTGATGCCCATATTCCTGTTCAGGTAGTGGATGGTCTGCATCACCTGCTCACGGCCCCGGGGGTCCAGCATGGCGGTGGCTTCGTCTAATATCAGACAGTCCGGCCGCATGGCAACCACGCCCGCAATGGCAACGCGCTGCTTCTGGCCGCCGGAAAGGTTGTGGGGCGCGCGCTCGCGGTACTCATAGATGCCGGCCATCTTCATGGAGTCGTCCACGCGGCGGCGCATTTCCTCCGGCGGCACGCCAAGATTTTCCAGTGCAAAGGCAACGTCTTCCTCCACCACGGTGGCAACGATCTGGTTGTCCGGGTTCTGGAACACCATACCCACGGTCTGGCGGATATCATAGATCTTGTCATCGTCTGCGGTGTCCATGCCCTCCACGTAGACCTTGCCGCTCTCCGGCAGCAGGATGGCGTTGAAGTGCTTTGCCAGAGTGGACTTGCCGCAGCCGTTGGCACCCAGCACGGCCACAAATTCGCCGCGCTTTACTTCCGTTGAGACACCGTCCAGTGCGTAGACCGGCTGGTCGCTGTCGTAGCGGAATTTCAGATTTTGTGCTGTTAAAATCGTCTCTTCCATTTGTGTTTCTCTTTCTGGTGGTGCGCCCCTCTGAAAGGGGCTGTACCCCATTCTATATCATTTTCAACACCACACTGCGTGTGGTGTTGAAAATCTCTTGCTTTTTATATTACTCTTCCCAGATGGCCGTTGCGCCGCAGGGCACCACGCCGCCGGTGGCAGAGACCGGCAGGCCGATCTCATCGCAGGAGGTCTGCCCGCCAAAGCGGGGCACCAGTGTGGTCTTGAGCATATATTCCATGACCGCCGGGGACAGGCCGGTGGTGTAGCTGTTCACTGCAAAAAACAGCGGCGTATCGCTCAGCACTTCCTCGCACTGGCTGATGAGGTCGTAGATGCAGTCCTCCAGCTTCCAGATCTCACCGCCGGGGCCGCGCCCGTAGCTGGGCGGGTCCATGATGATGCCGTCGTAGGTGTTGCCGCGGCGCTTTTCGCGGGCAACGAACTTGGCACAGTCGTCCACCAGCCAGCGGATGGGCCGGTCGGCAAGGCCGCTTGCCACGGCATTGTCCTTGCCCCACGCCACGATGCCCTTGGAGGCATCCACATGGCAGACGGTGGCACCTGCCGCCGCACAGGCCAGCGTGGCACCGCCGGTGTAGCCGAACAGGTTCAGCACCTTTACCGGGCGGCCTGCGGCACGGATCTTTTTGGCGTACCATGCCCAGTTGACAGCCTGCTCCGGGAACACGCCGGTGTGCTTGAAGCCGGTGGGGCTGACGATGAGGGTGAGCTTATCCTCGCCCTCGCCGCAGCTGATCTTCCACTTTTCGGGCAGACGGCGCTTGTATTCCCACTCGCCGCCGCCCTGATTGGAGCGGTGGTACACCGCATCTGCCTTTGCCCACAGGGGGCTCTGCTTGGGCGTTTTCCACACCACCTGCGGGTCCGGGCGGATGAGGATGGTCTCACCCCAGCGCTCCAGACGGTTGCCGTCGGTGGCATCCAGCAGTTCGTAATCTTTCCAGGTATCTGCAGGGCGCATGGCGTCCTCCCTTCTTTTACTGTCCCAGAATGCGTTTGTTGATCTTATCCACGATGCGGTCGGCGCAGCGGTGGATGGCGTCCAGATCCTGCCCCTCCACCATCACGCGGATCTTCGGCTCGGTGCCGGACACCCGCACCAGCACGCGGCCCATACCCATGAGCTTCTGCTGCTCGTTCTCAATGAAACCGGCCAGCACTTCGTCCTCTTTGTAGGCTTTTTTCTGGGCAGCGTTGGCGGTCACATTCACCAGCACCTGCGGGTACTGGGCATAGATCCCGTTCAGTTCGCTCATCTTTTTGCCGCTCTCCGCCAGCAGCTTGAGCAGCTTGCCGGCGGTCAGCTCACCGTCGCCGGTGGTGGCATGGTGCAGCAGGATCACATGGCCGCTCTGCTCGCCGCCGATGGCGAACCCGTTCTCGCGCATGTTTTCCAGCACATAGCGGTCGCCCACGGCGGTCTTTTCGGTGTTGATGCCCTGTGCCTCCATGTACTTGATGAAGCCCAGATTGGACATGACCGTGACCACAGCGGTGTCGCCGTCCAGACGGCCTTTTTCCTTCATGGTCATCGCCAGCAGGGCAATGATCTTGTCGCCGTCCATCTCCTGACCCTTTTCGTCGCAGCCAAGGCAGCGGTCGGCGTCGCCGTCAAATGCAATGCCGCAGTCAAAGCCGCCTTCCACCACGGCCTTTTCCAGATTTTCCAGATGGGTACTGCCCACGCCCTTGTTAATGTTCTGGCCGTCCGGTGCAATACCGATAAAGGTGCACTTTGCGCCCAGACGGGGGAACAGCTTCTGCGCCACAGCGGCAGAAGCACCGTTTGCACAGTCGATGCAGACGTTCAGGCCGGTCAGGTCGCCGTGGATGGACTCATACAGGTAATCCACATAGTCCTGCAGGCCATCGTCGCGGCGGTAAACACGGCCCACCTCGGCACCGGTTTTCAGCTCAATGCCCGCGCAGTCGTTGTCGATGTAGACCTCGATCTCGTTCTCCACCTCGTCCGGCAGTTTGTAGCCGGTACCGGCAAAGATCTTGATGCCGTTGAACTCCATCGGGTTGTGGGACGCCGAGATCACGATACCGGCATCTGCATTGTATCTGCCCACCAGATAGGCCACAGCGGGCGTGGGCAGAACGCCCAAACTCTCCACATCCGCACCCACACTGCACAGACCGGCGGTCAGGGCTGCTTCCAGCATATCGCCGGACTGGCGGGTGTCCTTGCCGATGAGGATGCGCGGACGGTGGCCGGTGCTGCCGGTCAGCACCGCAGCCGCGCCGCGGCCGATCTTCATAGCCAGTTCACAGGTCAGGTCTGCGCCCGCTACACCGCGCACGCCATCGGTTCCAAAATATTTTCCCATAATAAAACCCCACTTTCTATAGAAAGAAGAACCCTCTCAGTCAATGCCTTGCGGCATTGCCAGCTCCCCCAAAAGGGGGAGCTTTTTGGCATCTTTTGGTTTTTCGCTCATGAAGCTCTCCCTTCGGGAGAGCTGGACGCGAAGCGGCCTGAGAGGGTCAGAACAAACTCTGCTGCCCGTTCTCTTCGGGCGCGCCGGTCTCCGGCGCTTTCAGGCCCAGATGCTCGTAGGCCAGCCGGGTGGCACAGCGGCCCCGCGGCGTCCGGGTCAGAAAGCCCATCTGCATCAGATACGGCTCACACAGGTCTTCCAGCGTGACGGCCTCCTCACCCAGAGCCGCCGCCAGCGTTTCCAGACCCACCGGGCCGCCGTTGTACATTTCAATGATGGCGCGCAGCAGGCTGCGGTCCAGCTCATCCAGACCCAGCGCGTCCACGTCCATCCGTTTGAGGCCCATCAGGGCAACATCCCGGTCAATGATGCCATCGCCCAGCACAGTGGCAAAGTCGCGGATGCGCTTCAAAAAGCGGTTGGCTACACGGGGGGTGCCCCGGCTGCACTTGGCCAGCTCGTATGCGCCTTCCGGCGTGATGGGCTGATCCAGAATGCCTGCCGAGCGCTGGATGATGCGGCTCAGCTCGTCCGGGCCGTACAGCTCCAGTTTGAGCAGCACGCCGAAACGGTCCCGCAGCGGGCCGGTGATCTGGCCCGCACGGGTGGTGGCACCCACCAGCGTGAACCGCGGCAGATTGATGCGGATGCTCTGGGCGCTGGGGCCCTTGCCGATCATGATATCCAGCGCATAGTCTTCCAGCGCCGGATACAGCACCTCTTCCACCTGCCGGGACAGGCGGTGGATCTCATCGATAAACAGCACATCACCCTCCTGCAGGTTGGTCAGCAGGGCGGCAAGGTCGCCGGGCTTTTCAATGGCCGGGCCGCTGGTGATACGGATCTGCACCCCCATCTCGTTGGCGATGATGCCCGCCAGCGTGGTCTTGCCCAGACCCGGCGGGCCGTAGAGCAGGATGTGGTCCATGGGCTCCCCGCGCCGCTTGGCGGCTTCCAGATAGATCTTCAGGTTCTGCTTGACCTTTTCCTGCCCGATGTAGTCTTCCAGATGCTGCGGGCGGAGGTTGTTTTCCTCGCTGTCCGCCGCAGTCATGCCGGGCTGCATCATTTTTGCGCCATACAGCGCGGTTTCATCCTGCATCGTTTACCTCCTGCCTGCTGCCATGCCGCGCAGGGCCAGCTTGATGATCTCTTCCACGGGCAATGTTGCATCGATCTTGGAAACAGCCAGTGCGGCCTCGCTCTGGCTGTAGCCCAGCGATACCAGCGCCGCAATGGCCTGACTGCTGCTCTGGGCAGCGGGCGTCTGCGCGGAAGCACCCGCCACATCCTCCAGCGAAATGCCGTCCACAAAGCCCTTGGCGACCTTGTCCTTCAGCTCCAGCACGATGCGCTGGGCAAGCTTGGGGCCCACGCCGGAAGCCGCCTTGAACGCCTTGTGGTCCCCCGCCGAGATCGCCAGCGCCACCCGCTCCGGCTCCATCACGCTCAGGATGGCAAGACCCACCTTGGGGCCCACACCGGACACGGCAGTCAGCATCTCAAAGCAGGCCTGCTGTTCCTCGGTGGCAAAGCCGTAAAGGCTCACATCGTTCTCGGTGACGCTCATCACGGTGTAGATGGTGGCTTCCCTGCCAACGCCGGGCAGTGCGCCCGCCACGCTGGCCGGGCACTGGGCGTAGTAGCCCACACCGCCGCAGCTGAGCACCACGGCATTCATGCTTTTTTTGACGATTTTTCCTGTCAGACAGTAGATCATTTGAAACCCTCTCAGTTTCTGTGTCGGCCAATTTTCCTCTGTTCAGCTCTCCCTTCGGGAGAGCTCCGGCACCGCGCCGCCGCAGGCGGACGGAACCGGTGAGAGGGTCAGATCGGCCCCGCCACACGGCGGACAAAGCGGTTGAGTTGGTTGCCGTTGGTGTGGCAGAAGGTGATGGCCATTGCCAGTGCATCAGCGGTATCGTCCGGCTTTGGCACGGCGGGCAGATGCAGCAGCACACGGGTCATTTCCTGCACCTGCTTTTTCACGGCCTTGCCGTAACCGGTAACAGCCTGCTTTACCTGCATGGGGGTGTATTCGTAGATGGGCAGGCCCGCCTGCGCCGCCGCCAGCAGAATGACCCCGCGCGCCTCGGCCACGCCGATCACGGTGGTCTGGTTGTGCTGGTAGAACAGCTTTTCGATGGCCAGCACCTCAGGCCGGGTGCGCTCGATCACCCCTTTGATACCGGTGTACACCTCATCCAGACGCCGCTCGAACGGCACGCCCGCATCGGTGCACACCGCACCGAAATCCACCGGCGCAAACCGGTTGCCCCCGTAATCCACCACGCCCCAGCCCACGATGGCGTAGCCGGGGTCGATGCCCAAAACTCTCATGCTGCGATACCTTCCGATACTATTCCTATTATAACTTTATTATTATATCACAACAAAACAGTGTGAGCAACAGAAAGCCGCCGATCCTTTGCGCCGAAATCTGCGTTCCCGCGCAGAAAAGGCTTTTTTGAGGCCGTAATTTCAAAAAAGTTTTATATTTTTTGCAAAAAAGGCTTGCTTTTTTGCAAAAGGTATGATAACATAAACAAGCTGATTTCGGCAAAAACGGAATATGGACGGTTAGCTCAGCTGGTAGAGCATCTGCTTGACGTGCAGGAGGTCACAGGTTCGAGTCCTGTACCGTCCACCATACAGTTCGTACTCGAACCTGATTCTCTATGAGAAAGGGTTCGGGTACGTTTTTTGTTTGCAGGAGGTTCTGAGAAAGGACTACTCGGAACAGTAAACGAGCAAAGGCAGGGTATCACTATGACGGTGGTATCCTGCCTTTTGTTTTGCGGGATCAAGTTCGCCTTGTGCGAACTTGGTCGTCCACTCTATATGGCGCATTGGGGGCAATCGCTGCGTACGTGCGTACATGGCCGGTACGCACGTACGTAGTAAAAAGGAAAAGTTCTTGCATATAGGGGTGTTCTTTCGACTGACGGTATGGTATACTCAACTCAACAAATCGGAATTTGAGGAGATAGAATAGTGAGAACATATGTGAATAAAGACGAACTTAAAAACGAGATAAATAAAAGCTTTGCAAAGTATATATCAGAATTTAATGATATTCCAGAATCCTTAAAAGATGAGAGAATTGATGAGGTTGATCGAACTCCTGCAGAAAATCTTGCTTATCAGGTTGGATGGACAGCTCTCATTCTTAAATGGGAAGCAGACGAAAGAAAGGGTATTCAGGTCAAAACTCCCTCTGATAACTTTAAGTGGAATCAGCTTGGTGAATTATATCAGTGGTTCACAGATACATATGCGCACCTGTCACTGCAAGAGTTGAAAGACATGTTGAATGAGAATATCAATTCTATTTATGCAATGATTGATTCGCTAAGTGAGGAAGAATTATTCAAACCACATATGAGAAAATGGGCTGACGAGGCAACTAAAACAGCTGTCTGGGAAGTATACAAATTCATACATGTTAACACAGTTGCTCCATTCGGAACCTTTAGAACTAAGATTAGAAAATGGAAAAAGATAGCTCTATAACTTCCAGTTTATCGCAACCTCAACAGCAGGGTTTGGGGCAGGCACGCCCCAACAAGAGCACTTCAAAAATGCGGGAGCGTTGCAGAAGTGCAGTCCCGGAAGGGCACAATATTTTCAAGAATTGAAAATTTGTGGCCACGGGACGATTCTTGCTCTTCCCTTTTTCGCTGCGTTTCGTAATTTTCACATTTCAATCTGCTCGCAGATTGTTGACAAGCTGCGCTTGACTCGATACTATAAAGGCAACCCGAACGTGCTACCAAGGAGGTGCAACCATGACCGCCGTAATCTACGCCCGCTATTCTTCCGACAGCCAACGCGAAGCGTCCATTGAAGGACAGCTGCGCGACTGCAAAGACTACGCCGAGAAGAACGGCATCACCGTGGTCGGCACCTACATTGACCGTGCCTACTCTGCCAAAACGGATGACCGCCCAGACTTTCAGCGGATGATCAAGGACAGCGGAAAGAAAATCTTCGACGTAGTTCTGGTCTGGAAGCTGGACCGCTTTGCCCGGAATCGGTTCGATGCCGTGAACTACAAGTACCAGCTGGAAAAGAACGGTGTCCATCTGGTGTCTGCCATGGAACCCATCTCGCAGGGGCCTGAAGGCATTATGGTGGAGAGTATGCTGATTGGCATGGCGGAATACTATTCCGCCGAACTCGCCCTGAAAGTGGCGCGCGGTGAGCGCGAAAACGCCCTCCAGTGCAAGTACAACGGCGGTGTGGTGCCGCTGGGCTTCACCATCGGCAAGGAGGACAGGCTGTACCATATCGACCCGGAAACGGCTCCCATCGTGCAGGAGATCTTCACCCGGTACGCCGACGGCGAACCGGCTGAGAAGATTGCAGCATCCCTGAATGAGCGCGGCCTGCGTACCCGCACCGGGAAGCCGTTCGTAAAGAACAGCTTCTTCCAGATCTTCCGCAACCGCCGCTACATCGGCGAATACCGCTACAAGGACATTGTGACGCCGGGCGGCATTCCGGCTATTGTTGACCAGGATTTGTTCGACCGGGTGCAGCAGCGTTTCGAGCAGAACAGGATCGCCCACGGTCGGCCTGCAAAAGAGGATGTGAGCTATCTGCTGACCACTAAGCTGTTCTGTGGCAAGTGCGGCACCCTGATGGGTGGCGAAAGCGGCACCAGCCACATGGGAAACACCTACTATTACTACAAGTGCGGCAACGCCAAGCGCCACGGCAAGGCGCACTGTGACCTGAAGGCTATCCGCAAGGAGCCGCTGGAACGGTTCGTGGTGGACACCGCCATTAAGGTGATTTTCAGCGATGAAATCATCGAACGGCTGATAGATTTGGTCATGGATGCCCAGCAGAAGGAGAACACCCGGCTGCCTGTCCTGAAAGAGCAGCTCCGGGACACGGAGAAGCGGCTGGCAAACCTTCTGGAAGCCATTGAACAGGGCATCCTGACCCCGACCACCAAGCAGCGGCTGGACGAGCTGGAAGCCCGGAAAGAAGCTCTGAACACCAGTATTCTGGAGGAAGAACTGAAAAAGCCCGTCCTGACCCGTGAGTGGATTCGGTTCTGGCTTGAAAAATTCCGCAAGGGTGACGTGGGCAGCACGGAACACCAGCGGCAGATCATTGATACCTTTGTCAACTCGGTCTACGTCTTTGATGACCGGGTCGTACTCAATTTCAACTTCACGGATGATGCCAAAACGGTCACCCGTGAGGAAGTGTTGGGTTCGAGTGCTGTGGACAATGCTCCACCAAAACAACCCGACTCATTCGAGTCGGGTCTTTTTGTTTTGGTGGACGGTACAGGACTCGAACAGCACGGCCACGCCGCAGGCGGGGCAATCAAAGCCCCAGTAGGGCGCTTGAAAGTCCAGCGTTCTTTCGTTATAATAAAACTGAAAGAAGGTGGGCACAATGATTTTGCAATATTTTGTCACAGCATCCGATACGGGTAATAAGATTCCGGTTGAAATCGAAAAGTCAACTTCTGCCGACCTTGCAGCAACCAAAGAGAGTTGGCAGACCGACTGGACAAGTGAGTTCATCGGTGACCCCGCACTGGAAAAGTATACCGCCAAGACCGAAAGCGGCGAAATCGTAGCATTGGGTGCTTACCGCGAAACAGAAGCCAGTATGTTCGTGTATATTGAATACATCGAAAGCCACCCGGAAAGCAACCCCACGTTAACTGCAAAACGCAAATATCTGGACATTGGGCGCATGATGATCGCATTTGGCATCCAGCTTTCCATTGATTCCGGTAAAAATGGTGTTGTCACCTTTGAAGCTAAGACGGATGAACTTGCAAAACATTATATCCGGGACTTTGGCGCAATTCAGGTCTTTGCCAAACAATCCGGTGGGCCGATCATGTTGATGATTGCCGACAATGCGGCTCTTTCTCTTTTCAATACATATCTTTCCTGAAAGGTGGTGCTTCTATGGATATCGAGGTCAAACGAATGTCCCCTACTGCTGTCGAAATGCTCGACCAACTCAGCGCAGTCTGCAAGCGGTTCGGCGTTGATTACTATGCAGCTTCCCAAAATCAGCGCGATCTGCTGGACAGCATTGCCCTGCACGAATACCAACTGAAAAAAGCACACGAGCAAGGGCTGAAGCGTTCCGAAGTGCCTCCGTTTCTTGGTTTGAAGCGCTCTGACCGCAGCAACGATATGCCCGCTTAAAAGTTTGAGTGCTGTGGACAATATTCCACCACGAAAGCATGTACAAAACCCGGAACCTTTTCAGGGCCAACGGCTCAAAAAGGGTTCCGGGTTTCTGTTTGGATGGGATGCACGGCGGCGCGCGGGGCTTTTTATCTTCTGGTATATCCTGCCATGCCGTGCTCGGCGGGGTCGTAGTATTCCATCAGGGTGATGTAGTTTTCCGGGTAGTGGCAGAATGCCGCACGCAGAACGCTGTCTGCCGGACTGTTCACACTCATCAGGCTGATGATGTAGTACACCAGCAGCTTCAGCACATCGGTCTCCACCTCATAGCACAGGCCCACAGCCAGCACCGGGATCACGATCTGCCGTGCCTGCAGCGGGATGATGGCCCCCACCCGCTCCAGAATGGGGCGGCTCATGGCAGAGGCCGTCATTACGCAGCGCAGCACTCTGCTCCAGTCCATCTGCCGGATGTTCGGCATGCTGCGCAGACGGGCCATCACGGCCTCGTCGTCCAGGATCACGCCGTCGGCCACCTCTTCCTCCGAGCGGGTAAAGGCGCACTGGATCATATCCATGAATGCCGCTTCGTATTTCTGGTGATAGTTCTCGCGGCTCTTACAGAAACGCAGGGCCGCCGCGATCACCGAATCCACATCTTCCCGGGTCGCCAGCTGGTCGAACCGAAGCGGCACGCCGCCCATGCGGCTCTCGATGATGTTCAGATCGTCCAGCTCGTTCCGATAGGTCGTGGCGGGCAGGAAACGGTCGTTGCCGTTGCGGTGATAGCCCCACTCTTCCGGCATGACCCGGGCCACCACGTCGCCGCTGGAAATGAGATTGAAGATGTTGCTCCCGTCCCAGTCCGCTTTCAGCTGGCCGCTGGCAGTGTGGTTGTTGTCGTAGTCTGCCTGCAGCTCCGGCAGGTCTGCCGCTGTCAGTGCCGCCGGGGCTGCAAAGGTGTACACATAGGTGTCCTCCTGCGCGATCTGCGGCAGCTCCCTGCGCACCCGGGCGGCGGCCAGGTTTGCCACTGCCGCGCCGCGGCTGTAGCCGCCCAGCCACAATTTGATGGTGCCCAGCTCTCCGGCTGCGGCCTTTGCACAGGCCAGATAATCCTGCAGGTCTGCAAAGAACTGCTCTGCCGCCGTGACAAAGCCGTAATGCCAGCTGTTCTCCCCCAGATGCAGGTTGCTGACCCACTCTGCGCCATAACCCACGCCGCGCAGCATCGCCACGATGATGGTGGTGCGCCGTCCCTGCTGCACCAGCGTTTTCTGGGCAAAGGCGCAGCCCGCCCGGTCTGCCGGTGTATTCAGGCTGCTCTGATAGCTCACGCAGACCGGATTGGCAAAGCCCAGCTCCCGGTAGGCCGCTGCAATGTGGTCTTCGCGGCCCGCTTCCCCCTCCAGCCAGTAGAGGGCATCGCTGCGGTAGGTATTTCCGCATGCCGCCACAAGGCCCAGCGTGGCCAGCGCCAGCCGATGGTCATACTTCAGCGCCGTGTTCTCAAAAAAGGCGTCGGTATAGTAAAAGTCATGGGTCAGGTCGGTCTCGCTGTGGTCGCTGCGGAAGGTCATGGGATACCGGTCTTCCGGCACGATGCTGCCCACCACGGCCTGTGTTTCTTCCGGCAGCAGAGCCTCTGCCGCCGCGTGGGGAGTCAGTGTTCCCGCCGCCAGCAGCGCGGCAGCCGTTTTACAGAAATCTCTTCGTTTCATGGTCTTTTCTCAAACGCCCCGGCCCTGACGGGTCGTCTCGCCGTACCACTCCGGGCGGCGGTCCCGGAACACGCCCCAGCTCATGCGGTTTTCTTCCACCTTGTCCAGATCGAAGGTCGCGGTCAGCACCTGTTCGGTATCGCGGGTGCCGTCTGCCACCAGTGCACCGGTCTCGTCTGCAATGAAGGAGGAGCCGTAGAACCGCAGGGCAGACTTCTGCCCGCCGTTGGCCTCGCAGGGCTCCACCGTTTCCAGACCGATGCGGTTTGCCGCCAGAACCGGCACAAGGTTGCTGCCAGCATGGCCCTGCATGCAGCGGCGCCAGTGCCCGGCGCTGTCGCAGTCCAGAATGGGTTCGCTGCCAATGGCCGTGGGGTACAGCAGCAGCTCGGCCCCCATCAGGGCCAGACTGCGGGCCGTCTCCGGGAACCACTGATCCCAGCAGATGCCGATGCCGATGCGGCCAAAGCGGGTATCCCACACCTTGAAGCCGGTGTCGCCGGGGGTAAAGTAGAATTTTTCCTGATAGTAGTGGTCGTCCGGGATGTGGGTCTTGCGGTAGACGCCCAGCAGGGTGCCGTCTGCGTCCAGCACTGCGATGCTGTTGAACAGCTGGGTGCCCGCCTTCTCATAGAAGCTGATGGGCAGCACCACGCCCAGCTCCTTTGCCACTGCCCGGAAGTGCTGCACTGCCGGATTCTGTGCCGTGGGGGTGGCGTAGGCGTAATATTCATACTGCCGTTCCTGACAGAAATAGGGCCGCTCGAACAGTTCCGGCAGCAGGATGATCTTGGCCCCCTTTGCCGCTGCCTCCCGCACCATGGCATCTGCCTTGGCGATGTTGGCCTCCACCTCTTTGGCGCACTGCATCTGCACCACGGCCACCGTTACGTTTCTCATACTGCTTTCCTCCTCATATCGTTTCTGTCAGCCTCTGGGGATCTGCTGGGTGACGCAGTGGATGTTGCCGCCGCCCACCAGAATGCTCCGGGCCGGGATGGGGTACACCCTGCGGCCCGGGAACAGTCCGCCCAGAATGCGCACTGCCTCAGCGTCGTTCTCGTCCCCGAACTGCGGCAGGATGATGCCGCCGTTGGAGATGTAAAAGTTCACATAGCTTGCTGCAAGGCGCTCCCCGGCCTCGCGGGTATCCTCGCCCTCTTCAAAGGCATAGCCCTGCAGTTCCTCTTCGGTCACGCAGATGGGCTTTGCCGGGATGGGCAGCTTGTGCACCGTGAAGTGCCGGCCCTTTGCATCGGTGGCTGCTTCCAGCGCATCCAGACTTGCCCTGCTCAGGGCGTACTGCGGGTCGTTCTCGTCCTCCGTCCACGCCAGCACCACCTCTGCCGGGCCCACATAGGCGCACACGTTGTCCACATGCTCGTTGGTCTCATCGTTGTAGATGCCCCGGGGCAGCCAGACGATCTTCTGTGCGCCGAGATAGTTTTTCAGCTCCTGCTCGATCTCGGCCCGGCTCAGCTCCGGGTTGCGGCCACGGCTCAGCAGACAGGCTTCGGTGGCAAGGATGGTGCCCTCGCCGTCCGAGTGGATGGAGCCGCCCTCCAGCACAAAGTGCTGTGCATCATAGCAGTCCATGCCCAGTGCTGCGCAGATGGCGCGGGCGGCTGCGTTGTCCTTTTCCCAGTGGGCGTAAAGGCCGTCCACCATGCCGCCCCATGCGTTGAACTGCCAGTCCACGCCCCGCACGGTGCCGTGATCGTCCACCACGCAGGTGGGCCCCACATCCCGCGCCCATGCGTCATCGGTCTCGATGGTCAGCACATGGATGTTCTCGTCCCCGGCAAACTCCGCCTGCACGGCACCGGCATCTGCCGGGCCGGCCAGCATCCACACCGTCTCGCTCTCGGCAATGGCGCGGGCGGCCTGCGCAAAGGCGGGCTGGGCGTCCCGGCCGCCGTACAGCCAGGAACCGGGCCGCACCGGCCAGATCATCACACAGCCGCGGTGCGGCTCATATTCCGCCGGCATCCGGAAGCCCTCGGCGGCGGGCAAGGTAGAAAAAGTGTGCATTGCATTCTCCTGTTGTTTTTTGTTTAGTATACCGGATTTTCCCAGCAGATACAATAGACTTGCCACACGCACCCCTGCATCCGGGCGCATTTTGCAAAAAAATTCAGCCGGTGCACCAAACACCGGCTGAAATGTGCTATAGTAATAGGGATCCCGCGTTACTGCAGCTCGACCTGCTTGCAGTAGTCCACGATGTGGTGGAACATCTGCTCCACGGCAGGCGCCATCGCGGCAGGGCGCTGGACGGCCAGACCCACCACACGGTATTCCTCCGGCTCGATGGGGTAATCTTCACAGCGGCCTTGCAGTCCCGCAGCAGCATCTGCGGCATGATGGAAATGCCCAGACCGGCTTCCACCATGGCAATGTTGGACTGGTCGTCGATGACGTGGCAGCGGCGCTCGGTGCCGACCTTGTATTTCTTCAGGAACTGGCGCATTTCTGCGTCGGTGGCGTCACACTGCACTACAAAGCTCTGCCCGTTCATCAGGGCAGGGGTCATGACGCCGTTTTCCGGTTCGGGCCAGTCCTGCGGCACGATGCACAGCAGCGGCTCCCGGAACAGCTCGGTGAGGTTGAATTCCTCCCGGCAGGTGGAAGAAAGGAACGCAACATCCACCTGACCGGTGCGCAGCCATTCCTTCACATCATCGTAGGTGCCCTGATAGACCTCGATCTCGATCTGCGGGTAGTGGGTCATAAAGCTTTTCAGCAGCCCCGGCAGCAGCGACGCGCATACCGAGTTGAACACGCCCAGCCTCACCTTGCCCTTTTCAAGGCCGTTCAGGCGGGCGATGCTCTGCTTGAGGGCCTCGTCGCTGTTGAGCACATCGCGGATGGACGGGTACAGCGAGGCACCGTAGCTGGTCATGGAAACGCCGTTCTTGCCGCGGTTGAACAGAGCAAAGCCCAGCTCCTCCTCCATTACGGCAATGGCGTGGCTGATCGCGGAGGGAGTCAGATGCAGCTGCTGTGCCGCCTTGTTAAAGCTGCCCTGGCGTGCCACTGCATCAAAGATCTCGTAGGAAAAAAGCGTCATGCCCAAAGCCTCCTTCCTTCTGATCCGGTTCGGAGACGCCCGATTCTCTGTGAATCTTTTTCATCTTTGGTTTGCGATAGTTCAATTATCTTCTTGATTGTACTATCCCGCACCTTTTCTGTCAAGCATTTTTGCCCCGTTTTTGCACGCTCTGTGCAGATTTTGCCGCAGCAGACGCAGGAAATGCCGCCTTTCCTCCGTTATAATTCCTGTAACGATTTTTCAAACTGACCGAGGTATTTTTATGACCGCACTTTCCCCGCGCCGCAGCTTCAGCTTCAGCGGCACCGCTCTTAAAACCATTGCCTGCATCACCATGCTGGTGGACCACATCGGCGCGTCCTGCATCGAGGCCGGTATCCTTACGCCCGGGCTGGACGCCGGCACCCTCTCGCAGGACACCCTTTCCGCCTATCCGCTGTACCGGCTGGACATGGTGCTGCGCTTCACCGGGCGGCTGGCCTTTCCCCTGTTCTGCTTTTTGCTGGTGGAGGGCTTCATCCACACCCACAACGTCAAAGGCTACCTTGGGCGGCTGCTGCTGTTCGGCCTTCTGAGCGAAGTCCCCTTTGATCTGGCCTTCTTCCGCACGCCGTTCGCCCCGCAGCACCAGAACGTTTACTGGACGCTGGCGCTGGGCGTGCTGGCCATGGCAGGGCTCAAGCGCTTTGAAAAGGAAAACGGCCTGCCCGGCTGGCAGGGGCTTGTGTGGGCGGGCGGCTGCGCCGCGCTGGCGCTGGCCGCCAACACCGACTACCACGCCATCGGCGTGCTCATCATCTGCACCCTGTACCTGACCCGCGCAGACCGCAAGCGGCAGTGCCTTGCAGGCGCAGTGCTGTTTTTGTTCGAGCTCACCGCGCCGCTGGCCTTTGTGCTGGTCTGGTTCTATAACGGACAGCGCGGCGCGTGCAGTCCGCTGCTGAAAAAGGCCTTTTACTGGTTCTACCCGGTACATCTGCTGGTGCTGGCAATGATCACAAACCTTATGCTGTAAAAAAAGCCCGCCGTCCGGAGACGGCGGGCTTTTTACAGCTTCTCACATCGGGAACATCGCACCGGTCAGCAGCAGCATGGCAGGCACTGTGACCAGCATACACACGGTGGAGTGGGCCACTGCCTGACTGGCAAGGGTCGCCTCGGTGCCGGTCTGCTTGGCCAGCACCGCGGCAAGGCTGCCGGCCGGGCAGCAGGCGATGATGGACAGGCCGGTGCGCAGCACATTGTCCAGCGGCAGCAGCCACAGCAGCAGCATGAACAGCAGCGGGAACAGGATGCCGCGCAGCAGGGTGACCCGGTACAGAAAGCCGGTGTGCAGCAGCGCGCGGATATCGCTGTCTGCCAGCAGCACACCCACGATCATAAGGGCCAGCGGGGTGGTGCAGCCGCCCACCGCACTGCAGAACTGCTGCACCGGTGCAGGCAGGTGCCAGCCGGTCGCCAGCAGCACCAGCATGGCCACGGTGGCAATGTTGGTGGGGGTGATGAAGGTCTTGAGCCGGATCTTCTCGCCGGGGCGGAACAGGCACACCACATAGGTAAAGAACCATACATTATAAGAGGCCATTGCCATGCCCGCAAACACGGTGCCCCGTGCTGCACCCAGCAGAGCACTGCACAGCGGCAGGCCGATAAAGCCGCAGTTGGGCATAGCCGCCGTGCCCACCAGCACCGCATACTTTCCCGGCGTGTCGTGGTGCAGCCAGCTGCTCACACGGCACAGTGCCGTGGTTGCCACAAACAACAGCAGCAGCAAAACGAACAGGATGCCGGCCTGCGTGAGCAGTTCCGGCTCACCTTCCACCGCAGCGCCTGCCAGCATGGTGCAGGGCAGCAGGAGCTTCATGATGAAGTCGGACAAGAACTTGCTGTCCCGGTCTTTGATGATGCCGCTGCGGGCCCCCACATACCCCAGCAGCACCTCCAGAAAGATCACGGTGATCTGACCCGCCAAAACACCAAACGCCATTGGTTCCTCCTTTTTTGTTCCGCAAGCCGCATTTTTCCTTTATAAAGGAAAAAGCCCATTGATTTCAACGAATCAACGAGCTTTTTCTTGGCGGAGTAGGAGGGATTTGAACCCTCGCGCCGTTGTTTAGACGACCTACGCCCTTAGCAGGGGCGCCTCTTCGACCTCTTGAGTACTACTCCAGAGCAAAGTGCATTACACTTATTCAATAAAAAATGGCGGAGAGAGTGGGATTCGAACCCACGGTACGTTGCCGTACGGCAGTTTTCAAGACTGCTTCCTTAAACCACTCGGACATCTCTCCTTGTGGACATCCGCTTTACGCCGTGTCGAATGCCTATTTAATTTACCAGATTTGTGCCCCGCTGTCAAGCCTTTCATGCAAATTTTTTCACCAGACGCAAAAAAGAGAAAATTATCACAACCTTTTTTGGTCTCGGCCCATTCAGCCTCTTTACAAGCACACCTTTTTGTTGTATAATAATCACAAGAAAATTTCCTCGCGGTGTAAAGGAGAATATACCATGTCGTTTTCAGAACTTTTGAAGCAGTGCCGCAAAAAGCAGGGCGTCAGTCAGGCTGAGCTGGCTTCCAAACTGGGCGTGACCCAGCAGGCCGTCGGCAAATGGGAAAGCGGCAAATCCTCTCCCGACCCCACCACGGTGGCCCGCATTGCAGAGCTGCTGAACACCACCGCAGACTATCTGCTGGGCCTGTACCGTCCGGTGAGCAATGTATCTGCGCCGGAGGAGCGGTTCTTCGGCAGCTATTCCGAGAGCCTGATCCCGGTCATCGGTACGGTGAAGGCCGGCTACGGCGCCCTTGCCTTTGAGGAGGACTACGGTCAGGAATACGCCCGCGTGAAGGACCCCTCCAACTACTTCTATCTGGTGGTGCGCGGCGACAGCATGGAGCCCCGCATTCAGGACGGCGACCTTGCGCTGGTGCACCGGCAGGACACGCTGGAAAACGGCGATCTTGGCGTGCTGATCTACGGCGACGAGGGCGAGGGCACCCTGAAGCGCTACATCCAGCGCGGCAACTGTGTGGTGCTGCAGCCCTTCAACCCGGCCTACAGCGAAATGGTCATCAAGGGCGAAGACCTGAATCATCTGCACATCGCCGGGCGTGTGGTGGAGACAAAAGCGAAGTGGTGAGCCATTCAACCATTTGAATGGCCTCCGTTTCACTCTGGCCATGATCAGCGGAAAATTATTTTTATTTTCGCGTTTGTCGCGCCCTGCGGGGCGCTCCAAACGCATTTTCACGAAAAAGGCCGAAGCCATAAAAGCCATCTGCAATTTTGCGCATGGCTTTATTTTTTGACCCTTTTTCCGGTTTTTCCCACTTTGGAGGTGTATTCTGCATGGAACAGACCCTGATGGACAAGCTTACCATTCTGGCCGACAGCGCCAAATATGATGTGGCCTGCACCTCCAGCGGCGCTTCCCGCACTGCCCGGGCCGGAACGCTGGGCAGCTGCTATGCGCCGGGCTGCTGCCATGCCTTTACCGCCGACGGCCGCTGCGTAAGCCTTTTAAAGGTGCTCATGACCAACTGCTGCGCCTTTGACTGCAGCTACTGTGTCAACCGCCGCTCCAACGATATCCCCCGGGCTACCTTTACGCCCCGGGAGCTGGCCGAGCTGACCGTGGAGTTTTACCGCCGCAATTACATTGAGGGGCTGTTCCTTTCCAGCGCGGTGCTGGGCACGCCGGACTACACCACCGAGCGGATGCTGGCCGCCCTGCGGCTGCTGCGGGGCGAATACCGCTTTGGCGGCTACATCCACGCCAAGGCCATCCCCGGCACAAGCCCGGAGCTTTTGCAGCAGCTGGGATATCTGGCCGACCGTCTGAGCGTGAACGTGGAGCTGCCCAGCGAGCAGAGCCTGAATCTTCTGGCGCCGGACAAGGGCCGGCACTCCATCTTCCGCCCCATGAAGCAGATCGCAGTCTCCGGTGCCCAGAGCAAGCAGGAGCTGACGGTCTACCGCCATGCCCCCAAGTTTGCCCCCGCCGGGCAGAGCACCCAGATGATCGTGGGCGCTTCGCCGGAGACGGACTACCACATCCTGAAGCTCACCGAGGGCATGTACCGGAAGTACAGCCTGAAGCGGGTGTTCTACTCCGCCTATATCCCGGTAGCCGAGGACAGCCGCCTGCCTGCGCTGGACACAAAGCCGCCGCTGCTGCGGGAGCACCGGCTGTATCAGGCCGACTGGCTGCTGCGGTTCTATCAGTTCGAGGCGGATGAGATCTTAGATCGGGACAACCCCAACTTCAACCCTTATCTGGACCCCAAATGCAACTGGGCCGTGCAGCACTACGGGCTGTTCCCGGTAGATGTGAACCGCGCCCCCTTTGAAATGCTGCTGCGTGTGCCGGGCATCGGCCCCAAGAGCGCCCGTCGCATCTGGCACGCCCGCAAGCTGTCCAGCCTCGGGCTGAACGAGCTCAAGCGGATGGGCGTGGTGCTCAAGCGGGCGCAGTATTTTATCACCTGCAATGGTTTTTCCGGTGCGCACCCGGGCCGCGGCACCGCCGGGCGGGAGCGCATCACCCAGGCGCTCATCGACCCCAACGTGTTCGGCGGCAATTGTGAGCAGCTGAGCCTGTTCACGCCGCCTGCGGTGGACGAGCTCATCACGCAGGGCGTGGCACCGCGCGCCGCCCTGCGCATGGTGCGAGAGGAGGCAGTGCAATGTCTGGCGAAGGCACTGTGAACCCGCAGAGAGCCCGCAGACTCCACGATGCAGATGTGGTCTATCTCTACGACGGCAGCTTTAAGGGCTTTTTGTGCTGTGTATTCGAGAGCTTTGCCCAGCACGAGATCCCCTTTGCAGTGTGGACGCCCCAGCGGGAGACCTCCACGCTCTATCCGGTGAAGGACATCCCCACCGACCACGCCCGGGCGCAGCGGGTGTTCGCCAGCTTTGGCAGAAAGCTGGGGGCTGAGACCGAGTATCTTGTCAGCCGGGATTTTCTCTCCGGGCGGGAGGACAAGGAGCTGCTGCTCATCCGCTTTCTGCATCTGGCCTTTGCCCTAGGCCCCGGCACCGTAAAGCGCACCGGCCACCCGGACGTGGCCCCGCTGTACGAAATGAAAAAGAGTCTGGACTGGGAGGTGGACAAGTTTCAGGGTTTCGTCCGCTTCGAGGAGCACGACGGGATGCTGGGGGCCGTCATCCACCCCAAAAACTACATCCTGCCGCTGCTGCGGCCCCATTTCTGCGGACGGTTCCTGGAAGAGGACTTTCTGATCTATGATGCCGTGCATCAGGCCGTGCTGCTGCAGCAGGAGCACAAGGCCCGGCTGCTGGAGCTGGCTGCACCGCTGGAGCTGCCGCCGCCCAGCGCGCGGGAGCAGCAGTTTCAGGCCCTGTGGACGCAGTTCTACAAAACGCTGGAAATTCAGGCGCGTCACAACGAAAAGGGCCGCATGAGCCATTGCCCCAAGCGCTTCTGGGCCGATATGGTGGAGATGAAAGATGAATTTTAACAAAAACGTTGCATCTGCGCCGTTGCAACCCCCAAAACCTATGGTATACTATAAGAGATATCCGGCAGGCCTTCTGCCGAACACTCCCGCACTGCTGCGGGGCAACACAAAAGGAGTATTGTAGCGTTATGGTTCGCATTACTATGGAAGACGGCGGCATCATCGATATTGAGTTGAACGAAGAAGCCGCTCCTATCACCTGTGAGAATTTCAAGAAGCTGGTCAGCGAGGGCTTTTACAACGGCCTGACCTTCCACCGCGTGATCCCCGGCTTCATGATCCAGGGCGGCTGCCCGCTGGGCAACGGCACCGGCGGCCCCGGCTGGAACATCAAGGGCGAGTTTGCCGCCAATGGCGTGAACAATCCGCTCAAGCACACCCGCGGCGTCATCAGCATGGCACGCGCCATGAACCCCAACAGCGCCGGCAGCCAGTTCTTCATCATGCATCAGGATGCACCCCATCTGGACGGCCAGTACGCCGCCTTCGGCAAGGTAGTTGCAGGCATGGACGTTGTGGATAAGATCGCAGCGGTCCGCACCGACTGGAACGACAAGCCCACCACCCCGGTCAAGATGAAGACCGTGGAGCTCATTGAGGGCTGATTTTTAAACCTAAAAAATCCCGACACCTTGCGGTGCCGGGATTTTTTGTTTTTGTTGATGCTTGTTTTCAGCAGCCTTCTTTTTCGGCCAGCTTCCGGCCCATGAGCACGCCCATGACCGAAGCCATCATCAGGCCGCGGGTCCAGCCGGAGGAGTCGCCCAGACAGTGCAGGCCCTTGATGTTGGTGTCCAAGTTCTCGTCCATCTTCACCTTGTTGGAGTAGAACTTCAGCTCCGGGCTGTACAGCAGGGTCTCGTTGGCGGCAAAGCCGGGCACCACCATATCCAGCATCTTGATGAACTCGATGATGTTGGTCATGGCGCGGTAGGGCATGGCGGCGGTGATGTCGCCTGCCACGGCGTCCTTCAGGGTGGGCTTTACGTTGGACTGTGCCAGCTCCTTCTGCCACGTGCGCTTACCGTCCAGAATGTCGCCGTAGCGCTGCACCATGATGTGGCCTGCGCCCAGCATGTTGGTCAGCTCGCCCACCTTCTGGGCGTAGGCGATGGGCTGGTTGAAGGGCTCGGTAAAGTTGTGGGAGACCAGAATGGCAAGGTTGGTGTTCTCGCTCTTTTTCTCCTTGAAGCTGTGGCCGTTGACCACGGCAAGGTCGTTGTCGTAGTTCTCCTGCGCCACAAAGCCGCCGGGATTCTGGCAGAAGGTGCGCACCTTGTTCTTCCAGGGCTTGGGGTAGCCGATGAGCTTGGACTCATACAGCACCTTGTTCACCTTTTCCATGACCTCGTTGCGGCACTCCACGCGCACACCGATGTCCACGGTGCCGGGCTTATGGGCGATGTGGTGCTCCGCGCAGATCTTTTCCAGCCAGTCTGCGCCGCGGCGGCCGGTGCCGATGACCACGGTATCTGCATACACAGGCCGGACCTGATCGCCGTCCTTCAGCAGCACGCCCTTGCACTCCTCGTTCTCAAGGATGATGTTCTCGCACTCGGTATTGAACAGCATCTCCACGCCGCTGTCGGCCAGATGGTTCTGAATGGCCAGATACAGCTGCTGTGCCTTCTCGGTGCCCAGATGGCGGATCGGGCAGTCCACCAGCTTCAGGCCGGCATGGATGGCGTTCTTGCGGATCTCCTTGATCTCCTCGCCGGTGTAGATGCCCTCCACATGGGGGTCTGCGCCGAACTCAAGATAGATCTTGTCGGTGTAGTTGATGAGCTCCTGTGCAAACTCCTCTCCGATCAGGGTGGGCAGGTCGCCGCCCACCTCGTAGGAAAGGCTCAGCTTGCCGTCCGAGAAAGCGCCTGCACCGGAAAAGCCGGTGGTGATGGCGCAGGTGGGGCGGCAGTTGACGCAGTGACCCACCTCGGCCTTGGGGCAGTGCCGCTTTTCCACCGGCTTGCCCTTTTCCACCAGAAGGATCTTCTTTTTGCTGCCGTGGCGCAGCAGCTCCACAGCGGTAAAGATGCCGGCCGGACCGGCGCCCACGATGATCAGATCGTACTTTTCCATTTTCTCTTTTTCCTTTACTTAGTCGTTCGTATAAAACTCTCTCAGTCAACGCCTGACGGCGTTGCCAGATTCCCCTTTTTGTCACCTGCGGTGACATTTCTCCCCGGCGCGGGGAGAATCTGTCCCGGCCGGGGGAAATCTGTCCTCTCAGGGGGAGCTTTTTCCTACGGAAGGATGCGTTTGCATTCTTCACGGTATGAGGAAAACGTCATCAAAACAGCGCATTAAGCTCGCCCTTCGGGAGAGCTGGCGCGGAGCGCCTGAGAGGGTTTATTTCTCGTTCTCCTGCTCCACAGTGGCACTCTCGTCCACCTCATCCAGCTCCACAGCACTGGCTTCGGCATCGGTGCGGGTCACATCCGGGGCGACCACGCCGTCACCGTTCAGGTCTTCGCCGGTCAGGGACTCCAGCATGGACTGGGTCTCCGGGTGCAGCTTGGTAAAGCGGCGCACGGCCAGCACCGTGTACAGGGCGCTGAGCAGGTTGATGGCCCCCTCCACGATGAGGATGATGCCAATGGCCATCACCAGCTTTTCCATGGCACCGAAGGGGTTGATGACCAGCACCACGCCCAGCACCACGCTGAGCACCGGCAGGAACAGGAACCCTTTCCAGCTGTCGTAGCCGCAGCGGCGCAGATCCAGCGCATTCTGCACCCGGCCAATGGCGTCAAAGATGACGAACAGGCCGAACACGATGGGCAGGATGCTCACCACGATGTCGCTGCGGATGATGAGGAAAGCCCCCAGCGCCAGACACACGATGCCGGAGACCAGGGTAAGCTGGCTCTGGAACACCCCGCGCTCCACCGCAAAGTAGCGAACCAGCTGCACCGCTGCGCAGGCCAGCACCACGCCGCCCAGCGCATAGCACACGATGTTGAGGGCCGTACCGGGCTTCATGACCAGAAAAACGCCCAGACCCAGATACAGCAGACTCATGAGGACCAGATTCCACTTCAGCTTTTTTACCATAGAGTTCACGTTCCTTTCGTTTGCAGGGCCGTCTGCCCGCACCCGGGTCAGTGGTACAGGGGTGCGATGGTCGTTTTGTTGATACGCGCATAGAAGGCCAGACTCATCAGGATACTGACGATCTCAGCGATGAAGAAGGCCCACCAGACATTGTTGACATTTCCGGTCTGTGCCAGCAGCCATGCGGCCGGCAGCAGCACGAACAGCTGACGGCAGACCGAAACGATGAGGCTGAAGATGCCGTTGCCCAGTGCCTGAAACACCGAGCTGAGCACGATGCTGGCACCCGCCAGCAGGAAATGCAGGCAGATGATGCGCATGGCCGGGACGCCGATGGCCAGCATGGCATCGCTGGCTGCAAAGATGCCCAGCACCTGCCGGGGCGCGAACTGGAAGATGCAGAAGCCCACCAGCATGATGCCTTCGGCATAGCACACCGCCAGCTTGATGGTCTTTTTCACGCGGTCCGGTCTGCGGGCACCGTAGTTGTAGCTGATGATGGGCACCATGCCGTTGTTCAGGCCGAAAATGGGCATGAACACGAAGCTCTGCAGCTTGAAGTAGACGCCAAACACCGCCACCGCCGTAGCCGAGAAGGCCATGAGGATCAGGTTCATGCCAAAGGTCATCAGGCTGCCCACGCACTGCATGGCGATGCTGGGCAGACCCACCGTGTAGATGCGGCCAATGGCCTTGGCACTGGGCCGGAAGCCTTTGAAGCTGATCTGAATATCCGGGTTTTTGTTCAGGTTGAAGAACAGGGTCATGCCTGCGCCACAGAACTGGCCGATGACCGTTGCCACAGCTGCACCGGTGGTGCCGGACAGCGCCTGCCCGCAGTAGCCAAAGATGAAGATGGGATCCAGAATGATGTTCACCACTGCACCCACCAGCTGGCTGATCATACTCAGCTGGGTGCGGCCGGTCGCGGCCAGCAGCTTTTCGCCCATGGTCTGGGTGAAAAGGCCCAGACTGAAGATGCAGCACACCGAAAGATACCGGATGCCCTGCTGGGCA
Organism: Faecalibacterium sp. 7; assembly: GCF_049562865.1. Taxonomy (NCBI): domain Bacteria; kingdom Bacillati; phylum Bacillota; class Clostridia; order Eubacteriales; family Oscillospiraceae; genus Faecalibacterium; species Faecalibacterium sp. 7. The sequence continues at coordinate 601,944 of NZ_CP186911.1, forward strand.
ATGGCTGCATCACTGGTCTGTGCATAAAAATAGGGCTTCATGCAGGTAAGGCCGATGACCAGAAACACCACAAAGCTGCACAGTGAAAGAAAAATGCCGTTCTCTGCCGTAACGTTGGCACGGTGCTGGTTCTTTTCGCCCAGACTCTTGGACAGCAGGGCGTTGACGCCCACGCCGGTGCCCACGCCCACGGCGATCATCACGTTCTGCAGCGAGAACGCCAGCGAGACGGCGGTGAGGGCGCTTTCGCTCACATGGGACACGAACACCGAGTCCACCACGTTGTAAAGTGCCTGCACCAGCATGGAGATCATCATGGGCACGCTCAGCTTGACCAGCAGAGGGTTGATCTCCATGGTGCCCATGATATTTTCCCGCGCGGCGGGAGAGGTTTGGGATTGCTTTGTTTCCACGTTTGCTCCTTTTTTGACATTGGGATTCAGGGGATATGGCAAGGCAACTACCGAACAACTCCTTCCGTCATCGCTGCGCGATGCCACCTCCCTCAATGAGGGAGGCATTGGCAAAATCAGAAACTCCATCATACTGCCAAAGGCTCCCTCTCCGAGGGAGCTGGCACGGCGGGAGCCGTGACTGAAGGAGTAAAACCGTCGCCGTTGCCCGAAACGTGGGCAGGGCGCTTGCACACCCTACCCACGAATCATCGTTGTTTTATTTTTGAAGCGCCCCGGCGGTCAGCCGAGGTCCTTCTCCTTGGCGGCAGCTGCGTCCAGGATCATCTTCACGCAGGTCTCGCGGCCGAGAGCTGCGTTGATGGCCAGATCATAGTTGTGAGCATCGCCCCAGCGGTTCTGGGTGTAGTAGTTGTAGTAGGCAGAGCGGTTGCGGTCGGTCTTTTCCACCTCTTCCCTGATGCCCTTTTCGTCCTTGGCCTTGACCAGCGGGTTGGTCTTTGCGTATTCCAGCCGCCACTCCTTGGGTGCATACACGAACACGCGCAACACATCCTTGCGCTCGCGCAGCACGTAGTCGCCGCAGCGGCCCAGGATCACGCAGGGGCCTTCCTCGGCCAGCTGCTTGATGATGCGGCTCTGAAGAATGAACACCTGATCGCCCAGCGGCAGCTCATTGCCCATGGTGTACAGGCTGTACAGCAGGCTGTGGGTATGCCGCTTTTCACTGGCAGCAACAGCTTCTTCCGAAAGGCCGGAATGCTTTGCTGCCATGGTGATCAGCTCTTTGTCGTAAAGCTTGATGCCCAGTGCATTTGCCACATCTTCTGCGATGTAGCGGCCGCCCGTGCAGTATTCACGTCCCAAAGTGATGATCGTCTTTGCCATAATGTGTTCCTCCTGTGTGTATGATTTCGCTCAGGTGCTGCCGGTCACTTCTCCGGCTTTGCCTGTGCTTGGGAAGCCGGTCGTGCTGTATCCGGTGCAGGCTTCGGCTTGGGCAGCCGCACCTCCGCCACCCGCATGGTGCCGGTCTGGTCCACGGCGTACACGCTGCAGCGTCCGCCCTCGGCCATCTGCGCTGCCGGAAAGCGGATTCCGCCGTCCCGGGTGCGCTCCATGCAGTGGAAATCGCGGTGGGCGGTGGTGGCGTGGGCCACACCGTCGTGCAGAGCGTAGGCCGTCCAGCCGGAAAAATCCTCCGGCAGCGGGTCGGCCTCACCGTGCTGTTCAAAGAAATAAACGCCCTCTTCCTTGCCGGGGACAAGCTCGCAGCGCAGCCGCCGGGGGCGGTTGGCTGCCATGTCGCGGGGCTTTGCGCGCAGGGCAATGGCCCGCCCGGTAAAGTAGCGCATAAAATCCACCAGCGCCATGGTGGTGCTCACCGAGCCATCGGAATCTGCCGCAGGGTCGTTGAGCTGCACCAGATCCACCATCCGGGCCTCGTCATGATCGAAGCCCCGCAGGCCCATCCAGACCCGCACCGGGTCCCGCTGGCCCCGCACGCGCCGTTCCACCTGCACCGCCACACAGCAGCCGTCGTGGATCTGGGCGCGCAGGTCGGCAAGGTCCATCCATGCCTGCCAGCAGGGGTAGCCGCAGCAGCCCGCCGCAGCCGCTGCAAATGCGGCATTGCCGGTGGTCCTGTCGGCCATGTCCTCCATCACGTAGGCCACTTCCTCGGGCAGGATATCCTCGCCCCAGCAGTTCATCAGGGCCGCCATGACCAGCGGCAGGTCCATGGTGCGTCCAAAGCTGGGGTCGTGGGCGGAAAGGCAGTATTCCGGCAGATAGAGCTGCCGGTTCAGCGGGTGGCCGCTGTGCTTTTCCCACGCCAGCGGCCGCACCGCAGCGGCCAGCAGCCGCACCTGCGGCGAAACCTTGTCGTCGTTGGTGGAAAGGTTCACCTGCAGCTGCACGCCGGTGCCGCCGCCGGGCGTTGCCACGGTCACGGTATCGCCCATGAGGAAGATCATGCCGTCGTCGCTCTGGGAGGTGCAGCTGCAGCGGGGATAACCCGGTGCCCACTTGCCAAAGCTCATCCAGCCGGTCCATCGGCTGCCGGCATAGACCCGGCAGCGCACCTCCACCATGGTGTTGTGGGGCGCGAAGGCGTTCCAGCTGACGTTCAGGTTGCAGAACGGCGGCATGGCAAACTCCGGCGTGGTGTAGCTGCCGTACTGCAGGCAGCGGCCCGCCACACTGTCCAGCACCAGCGCACCGCCGTCCAGCGCCACATTGTCCAGCTGCCCGCGGGAGAAGGTCTCGGTGCCCTGCAGGACCAGATTATTCCGTTGTTCCATGGGACACATCTCCCTTCTTGAAATTCACGCTGTTCGGTCGGTCCCGGAAAGCTCTTTGAGAAGCTTCCCGGCAGAAGATCATTTTTCGGTGTCGTCCTCGCCGGAAGCATAGTCCTCTTTCAGGGCCGCTTCCAGCTCGGCATCCTTCATTTTGCGGATGCTCTCCTCGATGTGGAATACCTTTTCAATGTCGCCGTAGATGATCTGGCAGGACACCTCGGTGACGAACCAGAAGCCGAAAATGAGCATCAGCAGCAGGCCCAGCGGCATGCACAGGATCACCACGCCCCAGAACAGGATCTGCACGATGGCAGCCGCCAGTGCGTGGGGCAGGAAGGCGATCATGCAGTTGAGGCTGTTTTTCATCGTCAGGCTGAAGGGCTGATCCAGCAGCACCACCTGCGGCCACATGTAGGCAAACAGCATCTGGAAGATGAGCAGGTTCAGCACCGTGGCCACCCACAGCGGCACGCCCACATTGGTGCCCTGCGCCAGCATGCTGAAGCAGAAATACACAAGGAAGATCTGCATCGTGACCACGACGCAGTAGAAGATGCCCGGCGCAATGCTGGCCTTGAAGTTGCGCTTGAAGGCGCGGCGGTAGGTCACCCACCAGTAACCGGCCTCATCGCGCAGGGCGCGCAGCACGGTATCGTACATGCCGGCCAGCGCAGGCCCGGCCAGAATGCCGCCCACCACCGCGCTTGCCAGCATGACAGGCAGGCTGTTTGCCAGAAAGCCGATATACACCAGACAGATCACCGGCAGAAAGCCGATGCAGGCCAGCAGGTTTGCAAGGAACATGCCGTTCATATCACGGCCCACAAGCTCAAAAAAGCGGCCTATGCCGGTCTTGCGGGGGGTGTCTTTCTCCACGCCCTTACCGGCTTTGAAGTCGTTTGCAGAAGGAAATAAACCCATATTCTATGGTACCTTTCTCTTTCTCCCATTGGTCCAGCAAAGGTGTTTCACACAGAAAGTGCCATTGTGCTGGCTTTACAACTATAAATATACCCGCATTTTGTCAATTTTGCAAGACCGCAGATCCTCCGATTTGTAAAAAAAGTGTTATTTCTCCCCTTTTTCCAAAAAGTGTGATACAATGACAATGGCATATTTTGCCGAAGGGAGGAAAACACAATGAGTATTTTTCGCACGATTGCGATGTTTATCTACTTATTTGGTTATATGATCGTCCATTATGGCGTGCTGCGCCGGGCGGAACGCGCTCTGGCCGCAGGCGACACGCAGCTGGTGGAAGAGCTCGTCAACAAGCATATCCCGCACTGGAGCCGGGGCATTTTAAAGGTGACCGGCGTTTCCCTGAGCGTGGAGGGCCTTGAGAATATCCCCAAGGACACCCCCTGTGTGTTTGTGGGCAACCACCGCAGCTACTACGACATCCCGCTTTTGCTGGCCAGTCTGGATAAGCCCCATGGCATCCTTGCCAAGGAAGAGCTGGAAAAGATCCCGCTTCTGAACCGCTGGATGAAGCTGCTGGGCTGCGTATTCGTCCAGCGCGACGACCTGCGGGCTTCCGTCCGCGCCCTGAACGATGCCACCGCCATTGTGGAAAGCGGCAAAAGCTTCGTCATCTTCCCGGAGGGTACCCGCTACAAAGGGGAAGAAGGCGGCGCCGGCGAGTTCAAGGCCGGTGCGTTCCGCATTGCCGTCAAGACCGGCGTGCCGGTGGTGCCGGTAGCCCTGACCGGTGCCCGTGCCCTGTTTGAGGGCAACGGCAACCTGTGCCATCCGGGCAGCGTGCATATCAAGGTGCTGCCGCCCATCCGGACCGAAGGCATGAGCAAGGCCGAGCAGAAGCAGCTGCCCGATGCAGTGCGTCAGGCCATTCTGGCACAGCTGTAAGCGCCCGCGCAGCCGAATCGTCAAAATCAGGAGTTTTTTCTATGGCAAGCTACCGTTATGAACGTGATATCGACCCCAAAGACCTCCAGCCCCGCAAACAGCGCCAGTACACCCGCAAGGAGCGCTGGGCCAACTGGTGGGACTACAATCTCAAGTGGGTCATCATCATCGGCATCATCGTGGTGTTCTTTGGCTACAACTTCATCGGGCAGTACTTTTTTACCGTCCATGCAGATTATAACGTAGCGGTGGTGGCCCCCCACTACCTGCCGGAAGCCACCCAGACCGCCCTGCAGGACGCCCTTGCCGCCTACGGTGAGGACCGGAACGGCGATGGCAAGGTGGTGGTAAAGCTGAACCTCTATACCATGGACTTTGGCAACGAGGACTCGGACGCCTACCTTGACATGGCCGGCACCACCAAGCTTTCCACCGACATTCAGGGCGCGCTGAGCTCCATCTTCATCCTGTACGACCCCGCAGGCTTCCAGAAGACCACCGGGACCCTGCGCTACCTTGACGGCAGCCTGCCGCAGTCCGACGCAGACAGTGACTGGTGGAACATGGTCTACCGCTGGACCGACTGCCCGGTGCTGACCGGCCTTGATCTGGGCGATTACGCCTCCGATGCCGTGCAGAGCGAAAGCGGCTCCAGTCAGGAGCTGCTCAGCCGGTACTACATCGGCATCCGCGGTGCATGGAACAAGGACACCGCCGACCTGCTGGCTGGCGGCGAGGCGCTCTGGAGTGCCCTGACCGCCGGGGCTGTTTCCACCGCCGGGGCCGAGGGGTGAGCCATGCGGTTCCGGATAACGCGCGGCGGGCCCGCCGCACAGCTCCGCTTTGACCGGACGGCAAAACCGGTGGTAAAGCCACAGCCGGAAAATCCGGTCTCCCTTGCACAGGCGCTGGACAATCCCTACGGGAGATATTACGGCAAGGCAAGGAGCAGGGAAGAGCTTTTGGCAAAGCGGCACGATTGAAAATGGCCGCCGCGTTCGCTTTGGCCATCATGAGAGGAAATAATATTTTTATATTTGTATCTCCGAAATGACTGCGGTCGTTTCGGAGATACTTTTTTCAAGGGAAAAGTTGCAACGGCAACCGGCATCGATCCACGCAGTTCATCGCGCAAGCGACTTTCAAATCGGCGAAACACAAAAAATCCTTTAGCGTAGCGACTTGGATTTTTTGTATGGAGCCTTTCTGCTTTGGGATTATCAAGGGCGAGCAGCCCTTAGTTTGCAACGGCGACGACCGCGGCCAGTGGCCGAAACAGGGAGGAGCTGTTGGGGCAGCGGCCTGCAGGATGCGAGTGCCGTCCAAGGCACGAAGCAGACGCAGGGAGCCGCAACCCGCCGCCTCCCGCGCTTCGAAAGTAGCGGGCGCTTTTCTGGTACTCTTTTGTGCGTGCAAAAGAGTACATATCCGGCGGAGAAGAATTTTATAAAAGCGATATATCCTTTCCCACGCGAGAACGCTCCGTGTGGGAAGTCCCATTCTCAATGTCTTTGCAATTTTCGTCTTTTTACAAGGGGCTGATTTGAAATATTCTCCCCTTTGAAACACCGGAGGCCTTGTTGTTTCTCCGTCCCAGTTATGGTATACTTACTGGGTATCTGAGAATCAAATGGCCGATCTGAGCCATATAAAAGGATGTGAACCCATGGACGTACTGGAACAGGCACGCGCCGAGATCGACGCAGTGGATGCCCAGCTTGCCGCACTGTTTGAGCGGCGGATGGCCGCTGTGCTGCAGGTGGCCGAATACAAAAGAGCCCACGGCCTGCCCATTTACGACGCTGCCCGCGAGACGGCAGTGCTGGAAAAGGCTGCGGCCCGCATTCAGTCTCCCGCCCTGCGGCCCTATTATAAGGATCACGTGCAGAACCTGATGGACGTGGCAAAGCAGTACGAAGCCGTGGTGCTGGGCCAAAACCGCGCCGCCTATCAGGGCGTAGAGGGTGCCTTTGCCCACATCGCCCTCCGGGCGCTGTTCCCCCACGCCGAGGCTGTGAGCTGCCCCACCTGGGACGAGGTATTTGACGCGGTGGAACGCGGCGATGCCGCCCGGGGCGTCGTTCCCTTTGAGAACAGCCATGCGGGCGATGTTTCTGCCGTGCTGGATCTGTGCTACAATCACCCGGCGCTGTGGGTGGTGGATGTGTACGATCTGCCCATCTCCCAGAATCTGCTGGTGCTGCCGGGCACAAAGCTCGACCAGATCAGAAGCGTCTACAGCCATCAGCAGGCCATCGCCCAGAGCGAGACCTTTTTAAGGCAGTTCGGCCTGCCCGCCACCGCCATGGCCAACACCGCCATGGCCGCAAAGTTCGTGGCCGAAAGCGGCGACGCCTCCAAAGCGGCCATTGCAAGCGTGGAGACGGCGGCCCTGTACGGGCTGGAAGTGCTGGTGCCCAGCATCAACACCGACGGTGACAACACCACCCGCTTTATCGTGCTCAGCCGCGAAAAGCCCACCGGCGGCAACCGGTTCTCGCTGCTGTTCACGGTGGACAACAAGCCCGGCAAGCTGGGCGAGGTGATCCAGATCATCGGTGCCAGCGGCTTCAATATGGAATCCATCAAGAGCCGCCCCATGCCCCATGTGCCCTTTGAATATTACTTTTACGTCGAGCTGGTGGGCGACCCCACCGCCGATGAGACCGCCGCGCTGCTGCGCGAGCTTGACCGCACCTGCCGTACCGTGCGGCTGTTAGGAGTGTATACCAAATGAGTGAATTTATCGGAACCAAGCTGACCATGAATCTGGGCGAGCGCAGCTACGACATCATCGTCAAGAGCGGCTCGCTGGAAAACCTGTACCAGTTCGCCCGGCTGGACCGCCGGGTGGCGGTTGTGACCGACAGCGGTGTGCCCGCACAGTACGCCCAGATGGTGGCCGACCAGTGCAAGGATGCTCGCATCATCACGGTGCCCCAGGGCGAAGCCAGCAAGAGCTTTAAAATTCTGGAATCCGTGCTGCGCCAGATGCTGGAATTCGGCATGGGCCGCGGCGATCTGGTGATCGCCGTAGGCGGCGGCGTGGTGGGCGATCTGGCCGGTTTTGCCGCTTCCATCTACATGCGGGGCATCGACTTCATCAACTGCCCCACCACCACCCTTTCCATGATCGATTCCTCCATCGGCGGCAAGACCGCCGTGGATCTGGGCGATACCAAAAACATCGTGGGTGCCTTCTGGCAGCCCAAGCTGGTCATCGTGGACCCGGACACCCTTGCCACCCTGCCCCGCCGCCACTTCATCAACGGTCTGGCAGAAGCCGTCAAGGCCAGCCTGCTGGCAGACCCCGAGCTGTTCGCGATCTTTGAAAATGGCGATGTGGATGCCCAGATCGGCGAGATCATCTGCCGCAGCCTGCGGTTCAAGAAGAATATCGTGGAGCAGGACGAGACCGAGCAGGGGATGCGCAAGGCCCTGAACTTCGGCCACACCATCGGCCACGGCATCGAGGCCGTCAAGGGCATCAAGGGCCGCCGCACCGTGGGCCTTTACCACGGCGAGTGCGTGGCGCTGGGCATGCTGCCCATGATCGAATCCAAGGCATTGCAGAAGCGGGTGCGCGCGGTATACCGCCGCCTCGGCCTGCCCACCCGCACCACCTACGATAAGGAAAAGGTGCTGGCTGAAATGCTGCACGACAAAAAGGCACAGAGCGGCCAGATCACCATTATCAAGGTGCCGGGTCTGGGCTGCTGGCGCGCCGAGACCATCCCGGTGGAGGGTCTGCGTCCCCTGCTGGGCATTGAGGAGTAAGCCATGAAAAATACATTCGGCAGCGACCTTTCGCTGACCATTTTCGGCGAGAGCCACGGCCGCGCCATCGGCGCGGTGCTGGACGGCATGGCCGCAGGCCTGCCGGTGGACGAGGCATTTCTCGCCGCCTGCATGGACAAGCGCCGTGCCCGGGGCGACGGCCTGTCCACCCCCCGGGTGGAAGCGGATGCCGTGCAGCTGCTGTCCGGCGTGGTGAACGGCCGCACCACCGGCACCGCCATTGCCCTGATGATCGAAAATACCAACACCCGCAGCGGCGATTACGCCAAGACCGCAGATCTTCTGCGCCCCGGCCACGCAGACTATACCGCCTATGCCAAGTACCACGGCTTTCAGGATGCCCGGGGCGGCGGGCACTTCTCCGGCCGGGTGACGGCCGCCCTCGTGGCGGGCGGTGCCATCGTGCTGAGCGCACTGCACCGTGCGGGCATCGACATCACCACCCATATCGCGGAGTGTGCCGGCATTGCGGACACCCGCTTTGCGCTGGACGATGCCGCACAGCTGGCTGCACAGGTGGAAACCCTTGCCAGCAAGCCCGAGGGCTTTGCGGTGCTGGACGAGAGCGTAGAAGAACCCATGAAAGCCGCCATCCGTGCCGCCGGAGCCGAGGGCGACAGCGTGGGCGGAATGCTGGAAACTGCCATCCTCGGCCTGCCGGCCGGCATCGGCGAGCCCTATTTCGACAGTGTGGAGAGCGAGATCGCACATCTGGCGTTCTCGGTGCCCGCCGTCAAGGGCATTGAGTTCGGCACCGGCTTCGGCTTTGCCGGAATGCGCGGCTCCGAAGCAAACGACGCCTTCCGCATGACGCCGCAGGGAGCAGTCGTCACTGCCACCAACCACAATGCGGGCGTCAACGGCGGCATCGCCAACGGGATGCCGGTGGTGTTCCGCACCGTGGTCAAGCCCACACCCAGCATCTACAAGCAGCAGGATACGGTGGACTATCTTGCCAAAAAGGACGCACGGCTGTCCATTCAGGGCCGTCACGACCCCTGCATCGTGCCCAGAGCCGCCATCGTGCAGACCTGCGCCGCCGCACTGGCTGTGGGCGACCTGCTCACGGCACGCTACGGCGAGGCCTGGATGACCCACCCCACCAGCTTCCGGAAGGAGGACGAGTAAAATGGAATACGGACTCATCGGCGCAAAACTCGGCCACTCCTACTCCAAGATCATCCACGAGATGCTCTGCGGCTACCACTACGACCTGTGCCCTCTGCCCACGGAGGAAGAGGCCCGGGCCTTTCTGACCAGACGGCAGTTCAAGGCCATCAATGTCACCATCCCCTATAAGAAGCTGGTGATGGAATACTGTTCCTACATCGACCCGCGGGCCAAGGCCATCGGAGCGGTAAACACGGTGGTGAACAAAAACGGCCTGCTCTATGGATACAATACTGATTACATGGGCTTTGCCCACCTGTGCGACGCCCACGGCGTGAATTTTGCAGGCAGGACCGTGCTCATTCTGGGCACCGGCGGCACCCACAACACCACCAGCGCTGTGGCCCGGGACAAGGGCGCGGCAAAGGTGCTGACCGTCAGCCGCCATCCGGACCCGGAAAAGGGCGAGTTGAGCTATGCCGAGGCCGTTTCCAGCGGGGCACAGATCGTGGTCAACACCACCCCGGCGGGCATGTACCCGAATGTGGGTGTGTGCAATCTGGATGTTGCCGCCATGCCGGGCCTTGAAGCTGTGGTGGATGTGGTGTACAACCCCGACAAGACCGAGCTCATCCTCCGCGCCGAGGAAGCGGGCGTGCCGGTGGCTGTGGGCGGCCTTGAAATGCTGGTGGCGCAGGCAGTGTATGCCGCAGAATATTTTCTGGACCGCAAGTTTGAGGATGCGCCGGTTGAGATCGCCGCATCACCGCCGCACTGCGCCGCGACATGCTGAACATTGCCCTCATCGGGATGCCCTCCTGCGGCAAGACCACCCTCGGCAGGCTGCTGGCAAAGAGCCTTGGCCGCACCTTTGTGGACCTGGACGAGGAGATCGTAAAGACCGACGGCCGCAGCATCCCGGATATTTTTTCCGCCGAGGGCGAGGACGGCTTCCGCGCCCGGGAGACCGCCGAGGCCCGCCGTTTCGGCAGGGAGGGGCGGCAGCTCATCTCCTGCGGCGGCGGTATCGTGAAACGGCCCGAAAATCTGCGGGCGCTGCACCAGAACGGCGTCATTCTGTTCATCGACCGGCCATTGGATGCACTGACCGTGGGCGGCGGCAGACCGCTTTCTTCCAGCATGGACGCGCTGCGCCAGATGGAAGCCCAGCGCCGCCCGCTGTATCTGGCCGCAGCAGACGCCGTGATCCCCAACAACGGCACACTGGACGAAGCCCTGCGTGCCGCCATGGAGGCATTGGATGAAATTTTTGATTCTTAACGGCCCGAACCTCAATCTTATGCGCTGGTCAGAGCCGGGCGTGCCCGGAGAGCTGGACTACAACGCCATCATGGACTATGTGCAGGCAGGCTGTGAACAGCTGGGCATCGAGACCGACTGCTGCCAAACGAACCACGAGGGCGACCTTGTGGATGAAATTCAGGCCGCAGCGGGCCGGGTGGACGGCATCGTACTCAACCCCGGGGCCTACGCCCACTACAGCGTGGCCATTCTGGACGCCCTGCGCCTGTGCGGCGTGCCCGCCGTGGAAGTGATGCTGCACGCCCCGGACGAGCGGGAGCCCTTCCGCAAGACGGACGTGGTGTCCTTTGGCTGTCAGGGCCACTTTATCGGGGAAGGCCCGCAGGGCTACCTGCACGCCTGCATCTATCTGGCCCAGCTGCTGCGCACCGACGGCTCCAGCAAGGCGCATATCGTGATGTAAAAACGAAAGGAAATTATCACTATGATCATCTCCACCAAAAAAGGGACTCCGAAGGACGAACTGGAAAAGATCGTTGACAAATTCGAGAAGCAGGGTCTGGACGTGACCCTCATCACCGGCAAGAACTACAACGTGTTCGGTCTGGTGGGCGACACCACCAAGATCGACGAGCGGGACGTGCTGGCAAACCCGTGGATCGACAATGTTACCCGCGTGTCCGCGCCCTATAAGCGCGCAAACCGCCTGTTCCACCCGGCAGATTCGGTCATCGACTGCGGCGGCGTGAAGATCGGCGGCAAGGAAAAGATCGCCGTCATGGCAGGCCCCTGCAGCATCGAGGGCGCAGAGCAGGCTCTGCGCATTGCACAGGGCGTCAAGGCCGGCGGTGCCACCCTGTTCCGCGGCGGCGCTTACAAGCCCCGCACCTCTCCCTACTCCTTCCAGGGCCTTGAGACCGAGGGCATTCTGGACATGGTAAAGGCCCGCGAGGCCACCGGCATGCCCATCGTCTCCGAGCTGATGAGCGAGGACCGCATCCCCGAGTTTGAGGAGTACGTGGACGTGGTGCAGATCGGTGCCCGCAACATGCAGAACTTCCAGCTGCTCAAGGCCGTGGGCAAGATGCACAAGCCGGTGCTGCTCAAGCGCGGCCTGTGCAACACCATCGAGGAGTGGATCATGAGCGCTGAGTATATCATGGCCGGCGGCAACGAGCAGGTCATCCTGTGCGAGCGCGGCATCCGCACCTTTGAAAAGTATACCCGCAACACTCTCGACCTGTCCGCCGTGCCTATCATCCACGAAAAGACCCACCTGCCCATCATCGTGGACCCCAGCCACGCCACCGGCAAGGCAAACCTTGTGGAGCCCATGATGATCGCCGCCGTGGCCGCCGGTGCCGACGGTCTGGAAGTGGAGGTCCACTACGACCCCCAGCACGCATGGAGCGACGGCGCACAGTGCCTGACCCCGGACGCCTTCGCACAGGCCATGGCAAAGTGCCGTCAGGTAGCATGGGCCATTGGCCGGGATATGTAACGGCCTATGCTGGTAACGATTCAAAACGCGCGTCCCGTGGGCGGCACCATCACTGCCCCGCCCAGCAAGAGCATGGCCCACCGTGCTGTGCTCTGCGCCGCGCTGGCCGAAGGACGCAGCCCTATCACCAATCTGGAATTCAGCAAGGACATCTCCGCCACGCTGGGCGCAGCGGCACAGCTATGCGCCCGTGTGCGCACCGGCGCAGACGATGCCGTGGTGGAAGGGCTGGGGCATTTTGTGCCCCTCGCCGCACCGGTGGACTGCTGCGAGAGCGGCAGCACCCTGCGCTTTCTCATCCCCATCGCCAGCCTGACCGGACAGGCTGTGACCTTCACCGGCCGCGGGCGACTGATGGAGCGGCCCCAGTCGGTGTACGAAGCTCTGTACCGGGAGCAGGGCCTGCGGTTTGAGCAGAGTGCTGCCGGGCTGACCGTAGAGGGCGCACTGACCCCCGGCGAGTACCGGCTGGCAGGCAACGTGTCCAGCCAGTTCATCAGCGGGCTGCTGTTTGCCCTGCCGCTGCTGGCCGGAGACAGCACGCTGCACCTCATCCCGCCGGTGGAGAGCCGCAGCTACATCGACATGACCCGTGCGGTGCAGGCAGCCTTTGGCGTCGAGAGCCGCTGGCAGGACGAAAACGCCCTTGCCATCCCGGGAGGGCAGACCTACCACCCCTGCGATTATACCGTAGAGGGCGATTACAGTCAGGCCGCGTTCCCGGCGGTGCTGGGGGCCGCGTGCGGCGGCGTGACCATCACCGGCCTTGCCCCGGACACCCTGCAGGGAGACGCCGCCATTCTGGACATCCTGCGCCGGTGCGGCGCGGTGTTTACCCGCACGGCAGAGGGCATCACCTTTGAAAAGGCCCCCCTGCACGGGGTGGACATCGACCTTGCGGACTGCCCCGACCTTGGCCCCGTGCTCATGGTGATGGGCCTGTTGTGCGAGGGCACCACGGTCATCCACAACGCAGAGCGGCTGCGCCTGAAGGAGAGCGACCGCATCGCGGCCATGGAGGCCGAGCTGCGCGCAGTGGGCGGCATAGTGGAAAGCGAGGGCGGCACCATCACGGTGCAAGGCTGCGCGGACAGGCTGCACGCCCCGGCGGGCGTTTTGCACGGCCACAACGACCACCGTGTGGTCATGAGCCTTGCGGTGCTGAGCCTTGCCACAGGCATCCCCCTGACGGTGGACGATGCCGAAGCCATCACAAAAAGCTGGCCGAATTTCTTTGAAGCCATCAAGCCCTTGGGCGCGGAGGTGGAACATGTTGGATAAAACAAAGCGTTATCTCGTGGTGGGCCTTGGCCTGCTGGGCGGCAAGTACGCACTGGAGCTGACGAAAGCCGGCTTCCATGTGGACGGCATCAACCGCAGCGAGGGGCATCTGCAGTACGCCCTCAGCCACGGCTATATTGCCAGCGGCAAGACCCACGATTTTGAAGATCTGGTGCAGCAGGCCGACCACATCATCTTCGGTCTGTACCCCACAGCCCTGCTGGAGTGGTTCAAAACCTACGGGCATCTGCTCAAGCCCGGCTGCATTTTCACGGATGTGTCCGGTGTAAAGACCGGCCTTGTGGAGCCGGTGCAGGCCATGTGCCCGGCAGGCGTGGAGTTCATCGCCAGCCACCCCATGGCGGGCCGCGAGACTTCCAGCGTGGAGCACGCCGCCGAGGTGAATTTTGCCCCCGCCAACTTCATCATCACCCCCACCGAAAAGAACACCCCGGAGGCCATCCAGTGGGCAAAGGACCTGGCCGAAGTGCTGGGCTTCCACCACATCTGCACCCTGACCGTGCAGGAGCACGACAAGATGATCGGCTATGTGAGCCAGCTGTGCCATGCCATCGCCGTGAGCCTGATGTGCGCCAACGACAACTCTTCGCTGTGCGAGTACACCGGCGACTCCTTCCGGGATCTGACCCGCATTGCACGCATCAACGACAAAATGTGGGCCGAGCTGTTTTTGTGGAACAAGCAGAACCTGATCAGCGAGATCGACCAGTTCGATGCCGCTCTGCAGGAAATGCGCTCTGCTCTTGTGGCCAACGACCGGGATAAGCTGGAACAGATGTTCCGTCTTTCCACCCAGCGCCGTGCGGCCTTTGACAAAAAACTGCCCGAATAACCTGAATTTGGAAAGCCGGAGGTATTGCCATGCCCAAGCAGGAAGGCCAGAAATCCAAGCTTTTGACCCTTTTGCGCATCCTTGAGCAAAAGACCGATGAAGAACACCTGCTCAATGTTCCCCAGCTGGTGCAGCTGTTGGAGCAGCAGGGCATCCTTGCCGAGCGCAAGAGCATTTACAGCGATATCGACACCCTGCGCTCTCTGGGCTTTGATATCCAGCTGCAGCGGGGGCGCGGCGGCGGCTACTGGCTGGCCAGCCGCACCTTTGAGCTCTCGGAGCTCAAGCTGCTGGTGGATGCCGTGCAGGCCAGCAAGGTCATCTCTGCCCGCACCAGCCGAAAGCTCATCCACAAGCTGGAAGCCCTCTGCTCCGACTACGAGGGTTCCCAGCTGCAGCGTCAGGTGTATGTGGACGGCCGCCCCAAAAGCGACAGCCACACCCTGCTGTACAGCATCGACGCCCTGCACAGCGCCATCAACGCAGGCCGGATGGTGAGCTTCCGGTACAAAAAAGACGGCACCCGCACCGTGAGCCCATGGCGGCTGGCGTGGGACGGCGGGTGCTACTACCTCATTGCCTATCAGGACGAGAAAGAGCCTGCGGGCATCCGCAACTACCGTGTGGACCGCATGTCTGCCGTGACGGTGCTGGACGAAGCGCGCCGGGGCAAAGCCGAGTTCCGCCAGTTCGACCTGCCCGCCTATCTGCGCAAGCACTTCAACATGTTCGGCGGCACCGAATACCGGGTCACCCTGCGCTGCTCGGCTGACCTTGAAAGCGCCATGCGCGACCGTTTTGGCAAAGCACCGGTCTTTGTTCCGGAAGCGGACGGCACCCACTTCCACTTTGATGTGCCGGTGTGCGTCAGCCCCCAGTTCTACGGCTGGGTGTGCGGCTTTGGCGGCAAGGTGGAAGTGACCGCCCCCGCCGAGGTGCGGCAGGAAATGCGGCAGACGGCAGAAAAACTGGCAGCGCTGCACGCCTGAAAGCAGGAATGCGCACCGCGCTGCTTTGTGCAAAAACATTTTTTGACCGGATAGCTCAGGGAGATCTGTGGATCTGTCTGGGCTTTTTATTTGCACGGCCAAATCATTTCCCGGATTTTTGTGCAGCTTTGCCCTGTCATTCTGCCGCAAATTTTTGGCTTATTTTGTACTTGTTTTACAAAATTGCTACCCCCCCCCCCTGAAAATTCAGCATTTTGTCTTGACATTCTCCACGGCACAGCACTATACTTGTGCTGCAAAGAGACGCCGGGTATGAAAATGCGCAGCTATGTGATTTTATGCCCTGAAATCCCGGTTTTTGCCGGTTTTCGGTATCGTTCCCGGTAACGTTCACGGTAACGTTCGCGTCTCTGTAAGCTTTTTTGTTTGGAGGGTTTTGCAATGAGGAAAAACGTGAAAAAACAGCTTGCCTTGCGGGTGCTGTCCACGGCGGTTCTGATGGCAATGGTCTCGTCCATCGCCACAGCGGCGTTTGCGGATACCTACGACCTGAACAAGGGCAGTGTGACGGTAGAGACCAGAGATGACGGCTATACCTATGTGACGCAGGAGAACAGCAAGGGTTCAAACGGGCAACCAGACACTACCGGCGTTACCATCACCAGCGACGGCAAGCAGACTTCAAATACCATCACGGTGAATACAGCTGAAAATCAGACCACCAATGTGACCCTGGAGAATGTGCACATTCAGCCAGACTCCGAGTGGAGTTCTGACCCCGCACCCATCGAGATCACGGGCAAGGGCAATACCAACCTTGAGCTGAACGGCAATAACATCGTTCTCAGCGGCAATTCAGAACACGCCGCCATCGAAAAAGCGGACAAATACGGCACCGGCACTTTGACCATCAAGGACGATGTGAACAATGATGGTTCTGAAAAAAAGGGTACCGATAAGGACACTACCGGCAAGCTGCTGGCAGGCGGCTTCGATAATAGTGCTGGCATTGGCGGTGGTGGAACCGGTGACACTGCCGACACTTCAAAGATCACGATCACCGGTGGTGATATCACTGCTGTCGGCGGTTATTACGGCGCAGGCGTCGGCAGCGGCAATGGCGGAGATGCATCGAATATCCGCATTGAAGGCAATGCACATGTTACCGCCTTTGCTGACGATGGTGCTGCCATTGGTGCTGGTTACGGAGGATCGAGTGATGTCACTATCACCGGCCATGCCAATGTGGATGCTGCTGGCAGATGTGGTGCTGCCATTGGTCTTGGTAATCTCGGATATCAAACCACTATCACGATTTCTGGTGATGCAACGGTAAACGCCGAAGGGGTAGACGGCACTGGTGCCATCGGCGGTGGTCGGAACAGCGGGTCTAAAGTTACGGTCAATATAAAGGATAATGCCAATGTCACTGCCATCGCCGATGGTGTTGCCATCGGCAACAACGGTGGCGGCAGCTCTACCACAATCAACATTACCGGTGGAACGGTAGACGCTGTTGCACACTGTTTTAATTCCAAACCTGCCATTGGCGCAAATAGCGGCAGTTTAAACCTTACGGTCAACAGCTCTACCGGAAAAACGACCATCAATGCTTATAATTCAGATGATTATTCGCCCATTGGTACCGGGTATACAAACGATATTACCATTCCTGCCAGTGCCGATTATGATGAGACCGGCACTTCTCAGTTGGGCGAAAGCAATGCTGCCGTCATCAATTTCTACCGCAAGGCTACTTTGAAAACCAGCGACTTTAACTGTCCCAAAACGCTCGACCCATATGCAACCCAGATTCATAAAAGGTACACCCTCTCTGACAAAGGTGACCTCTACAAGGTCGTCCACAACCGCAAGTACATGGAAGAGCACCCCGATATTGTTGACACCAGCAAGCTGGAAAACAGTGACCTGCACGACTGGCAGCTGGTGGACAAGGTCGCGCCTACGCTGGAAAAGGACGGCTATGCAGACTACATCTGCAACATTGACAAGTGCTGCCAGACCAGGCATGTGGTGCTGCCCAAACTGACCCCGGAGGAATCCGGCAGTGTCGAAATGCGCGAGGTCGGCGTGATCTTCTGGGATGCCGCCGCACAGGCTGCCCCGGCAGCCCTGCAGGGCAAGGTGCTCTCGGCAGATGAGCAGACCGCGACGGCAGAAAAAGCACAGGTCGAGTCTCTGCTGGCAGACAAGGCAAACTGGAAGCTGGCGGAGGACGTGGGCGATTTGATGATCCACCCTGCTGCAGACGCTGCGGGCACGGTCTATGAGCAGGCCGTGAAGGCGAGCGGCTGCCAATATTACGTCATCGCCAACGTGACGGCACAGTAAACACTGCCTCCTCTGCCGTGCTGGCCGCAAGCGGTGCGGCAGATTTCTCAAAAAGAGGGACGGATGCACATCATCGAGTGCATCCGTCCCTCTTTTTATTCCTCAAATTCCAGATCGCCGGGCAAAATCAAATCCAGCTCCGCGTCCGGCTCTGCCACAAGGCGGCGGCTCTGGTGGAAGATGGCCTTTTCCAGCGTGTTGCGGGCAAGACGGCCGTTGCCGGCGGTGCGGCTGTCCAGCGCCTGACGGCGCTTGTAGTAGCCCAAAAGCGGGAAGGTGCAGCCCTCGGCAAGGCGGTAGCCCTTGCCCTTTGCCAGCACGTTGGTGATGTCCAGCAGCTCGTCTGCCGTGTAGTCCGGGAACTCGATCTTGTTGGGGAAGCGGCTGGCAAGGCCGCTGTTGGCGGTAAGGAACACCTCCATCTCCTTGGTGTAGCCCGCCAGAACGACCACCAGCTCGTCCCGGTGGTCCTCCATGCCCTTCACAAGGGTATCGATGGCCTCGAGGCCAAAGCTGTCCTGCTCGCCGCGGTAGAGGCTGTAGGCTTCGTCGATGAACAGCACGCCTCCCAGCGCGCTCTCGATAACGCTATTGGTCAGCGGGGCGGTGTGGCCGGTGTAGCGGCCCACAAGGTCGGCACGGGTCACTTCCACCAGCTGGCCGCCCTTCAGCGCGCCGATGGCCTTGAGGTACTTTGCCACCAGCCGGGCAATGGTGGTCTTGCCGGTGCCCGGGTTGCCGGTGAAGATCATGTGCATGGAAAGGCTGGCAGTCTTGAAGCCTGCCGCCGCGCGGCGCTGCTGCACCTGCAGGTTATCCGCCAGACCGAACACATACTCCTTGACCGCCCCAAGGCCCACAAGGCTGTCAAGCTCTGCGCGGACCGCTTCCGCAGCCCCCGTGTACTCGGCGGGCTGCAGGGCAGACAGGTCGGCGGGGGCGGCATCGTTCAGTGCAAACTGCACGCCCTCCGGCTTTGCGGTCAGGGTGACGGTGCCGGTAAGCTTTGCATCGGTCTGCAGGCAGTATTCACTCAGGGCACGGAAGATCTGATCACAGGCTTCCCCAAGGCCCGCTGCGCCCTTTTCCTCGGTGCACCGGGCTGCAACATAGTCCCGCACATCGGCCCCTGCACAGAGGGTCAGACCGAGGCGGGCGCTCACCTTCTGGGCCAGCGCATTCAGCTGCTGCGCCGCCAGCGCGGCAAGATCCTCGCGGGCAAAGGCGCTGGTGGCGCACACATCCCCCACCGCCGCCACAAAGGGCGCACCGAACTTATCTGCCAGCGCGTCCCGGCCCTTGCGGGAAAAGAAGATGAGGTACTTGCCGCAGGGCGTGATGCTGCTCACTGCGCCCGGGGCCAGCGCCGTGCCCGCATCCACAAGGATGCCCTCCTTGTTCACCAGATACCGGCTGGAAAGCGGCGCACTGCCCTTGACGGCCAGATCGGACAGCGTTTTCAGAAAACCGGGATGGCAGCTTTCGTAGTGCTCAAAGATCACGATCTCCCCGGGTGCGTGCAGGGCCGCGTACAGATCCTGCAAAAACAGCTTTTCCGCACCGGAATTGGGGTAGAGGGCAAGATCCACCACCGCGGTTTTGTCGCTCTGCAAAAGGCCCCGCGCCGCCATGATGCGGGCGGTCTCTGCCAGCGCAAAGTGCCGTCCGGTGCCCGCACCTCCGCAGAGCAGGATCACGTTGCGTGCCGCCGGGCGCTCGGTGCCCAGCACAAAGGGCCGGCGCATGGCGCGCACCACGCTGTCCACAAAGGCGTCCTGCCCCAGCACGGTCTTTTTTACCTCGGCGGCAAGGCCCTCAAAGCTGCCCAGCTGCTCGGCGGGCAGGTCTGCCGTGCCCTTGGCAAGCAGGCCGTCCGCTTCCATATCCCGCAGCATCTGGCGGCTGTCCTTCAGTGCAGACTGCACCGCGTCATCCTTCGTTCGGAGCTGGGCATTCTGCTTTTTGAGCAGGGCATCCAGCTGCTTCTGGTTTTCCAGCAGGGCAGCGTTCAGATCCGGCACGGCTGAGGTCCCGGATTTCTGCGGCTTCGCCTCCGGCTGGGCGGTGCCGCCAAAGCGCGGCCTGCCCCCTGCACCGAACACACCGTTCATAAGGTTTTCCCAATCGTCGGTATATGCCATGGTTTGCCCTCCGTTTTTGTCGTTTTCTTCCAGTATAGTGTACCCGGACAGGTTTTGCAATTCCCTCTTGAAAAATCCACACCGGTTGTTTACACTTACTGTATGGAAAATAAGAAGAAGGAATGAAGGAAACCATGAGTGCCAGAACCCCCGCTGAACTGAAAGAACTGTTCGAGAGCGACACCTTTGCCCGGGACACCACCTGCACCGGGCCGCTGGGGCCGGAGTATACCCTTTCCGGCACGCGGCTGCGTCTGTGGGCGCCTACAGCTCAGAGCGTGTGTGTGAACCTTTACCGCAAGGGCCGTGGCGGCGTGTGCATAGGCACCCTGCCGTTGGAGCGCGGGCCGCAGGGCGTGTGGAGCATCTATCTGCCCGGCGACCAGCACGGACGATACTATACCTATACGGTCACAGTGGATGGCATTTCGCGCCAGACCGGCGACCCCTATGCCCGTGCGGCAGGCGTGAACGGCACCCGCAGCATGATCGTGGACCTTGCCCGCACCGCTCCCTCCGGGTGGGAGCGGGATGTGCGTCCGGTCATCCCACCGGAGCAGCGCGCAGTGTGGGAGGTAAGCGTGCGCGACTTCTCGCAGGATGCTGCCAGCGGCGTGCGCCCGGCATGGCGGGGCAAGTTCATGGCCTTTACCCAGCAGGGCACCACCCTGCACGGGGACGGCATCCACCCCACCTGCCTGAACTACCTCCGGCGTCTGGGCGTGAAGTATGTGCAGCTGATGCCCATTTTCGACTTTGGCAGCGTAGACGAGGCAAAGCCGCTGCTGCGGCAGTACAACTGGGGCTATGACCCCACCAACTACAATGTGCCCGAGGGCAGCTATTCCACCGACCCCACCCGCGGCGAGGTGCGCATCCGGGAGTGCAGGGAGATGATCGCAGCCCTGCACGCGGCGGGCATCGGTGTGGTGATGGATGTGGTGTATAACCACATGTATCGCAATGAGAACCCGCTGAACGATACCGTGCCCTGCTACTTTTTCCGCCAGAACGAGGACGGCAGCTTTTCCAACGGCAGCGGCTGCGGCAACGAATTTGCCAGCGAGCGGCCCATGGCCCGGCGGTATATGATCGATTCCATCCTCTACTGGGCGCAGGAATACCATATCGACGGCTTCCGGTTCGACCTGATGGGCCTGTACGATGTGGAGACCATCAACGCCGTGCGCGCCGCGCTGGATGCGCTGCCCGGCGGGCGGGATATCCTGATGTACGGCGAGCCGTGGCAGGGCGGCGGCAGCCAGCTGCACCGGTACGAGGCCAACAAGGCCAATCTGTCCATGCTGAACGAGCGCATCGGCATCTTCTGCGACGACACCCGCGACACCATCAAGGGCGGCTGCTTCAACGCCCGGGAGCCGGGCTATGTGGAGGGCAGGCCCGGCAGCTTCTGGGACATCGGCGGTGCGGTAGCGGCATGGTGCCGCAGTGACCGTCTGCCGCCCCACGCACCCAGCCAGATCGTGAGCTATGTTTCTGCCCACGACAACTTCACCCTGTGGGACAAGCTGCTTTTGGTCCGGTACGAAAAGCCGGAGTTCACGGCGGCAGACGGCACAGCCCTTGCCCAGAACCGGCTGGCGGCGGGCATTTACCTGACCAGCTTCGGTCTGCCTTTCCTGCAGGCGGGCGAGGAGTTTGCCCGCACCAAAAAAGGGAAGGGCAACAGCTACCGCTCCTCGCCTGCGCTGAACCGGCTGGACTGGGAGCGGGCCGAAAAATACCATGCGCTGGTGGACTACTACCGCGGCCTGCTGGCGCTGCGGGCAAGGTTTCCGCAGCTTTCCAGCACCGACCCCCACGCGCCGGATGCCCTGCACTTTTTCTCGCTGGAGCAGCCGCTGGTGGGCTGGCTCCTGCCGGCACAGTGGGGCGATGGTGCGGCATGGCAGGCGCTGTGTGTGTTCTACAACCCCACCGATGCCAGCAGGACCGTGCCGCTGCCGGTTGGGCGCTGGCAGATGCTGAGTGACGGCATTTCTTCCAGCCTGTGGCGCGGCCCGGCAAGGGTGTACGAGCACGAGGCTGTGCTGATGCCTTACAGCGCCACCATCTTCGGACAGATATAAAAAACAGGAGCGGATGGAAAACTCTCATCCGCTCCTGTTTTCTATTTTGTTCAGCTGTTGGAAGCCGTCTTTTCGCCCAGCGTCACATTGACCGTCTGCATCTGGCCTTCACGCGCAATGGTGATGGAGAGGGTGTCGCCTGCGGCATGCTTCTGCATCAGGGTGCCAAGGTCGTCTTTCGAGGCGATCTCGGTGCCGTCCACGCTCACGATGCGGTCTCCGGTCTGCAGACCCGCCTTCTCGGCAGGGCCGCCCTTGACCACCTCCACAACGTAGACGCCGTAGGCGTTCACGCCCAGCTGGGCTGCGGTCTGTGCATCCTCAACGGCCAGATAGGTGATACCCAGATAAGGCCGTCCGGTCACATAGCCGTTCTCCAGCAGCTCCTGCGCCACCTTGATGGCGTCGTTGATGGGGATGGCAAAGCCCAGACCCTCGGCGTCGCTGGAAGAGGATTTTGCGTTCACAATGCCGATCAGCTCACCGTTCATGTTGAACAGGCCGCCGCCGGAGTTGCCGGGGCTGACCGAAGCATCCATCTGGATCAGGGACATGGTGTTCACAGAACTGCTGCCCTGAATGGTGACGCTGCGGTTCAAAGCGCTGATCATGCCGCCGGTGACGGTGCCGCCCAGCTCACCCAGCGGGTTGCCCACAGCCATCACACTCTGGCCCACCTTCAGGCCGTCGCTGTTGCCCACGGTGGCGGGGGTCAGGCCGTCGGCGTCGATCTTAATGACCGCGATATCGCTGGTGGTATCCTCGCCCACGAGGGTGGCGGTATAGTCCTTGTCACCAATGGTAACGGTGATGGTAGAAGCGCCGTCCACCACATGTGCACAGGTGAGGATGTAGCCGTCCGAGCTGATGATGACGCCGCTGCCGGCGCCGCTCTCCACCTGATTCTGGCCGTACCAGGACCACTGGGAATAGACCACCTGCTCGGTGGTAATGACCACCACGCTGGGGCTGACCATATCGGCCACCTGCTCGGTGGTCAGGTCGGTGCCGGTGCTGGACGCTGCGGCGATGCTGCTGTCCGCACTGTCGGAGCTGCTTGCCGTGGAGGAAGGTGCCACCTGCTGGATGACCACCTTACCACTGCCGCCGAACTTTGCGCCCACAAAGCCGCCGGCAAAGCCCATGGCTGCGGCCAGCACCAGCGCCACCGCACTGCGTGCGATGCGCCTGCCGGTGCCCTTCTTCTTTTTGCGGGGCGGCTTTGCGCCGGTCTGCGGCTGCACCGGCTGTACCGGCGGCGTGGTGCCGCCTGCTCCGCCGGCCGTCTCAGGCTCTGCTGCGCATGCCTCCGGCTGCGGGTCATTGTACTGGTTGGCGGTATTCATACCGCTGCTGCCCACATTGGGATAGCCGGTGCCGCCTTCGGGTTTATTCTGAGAGGAATAATCATATTCCCACTTGTTCTCGTTGCCCATGTTGATACTTCCTTTCCGTAGAGGATCTGCCCACAGGAGCCATGCTCCTTTGAACTGCTCTCATTGTAGCGGACAATTGTGAAAATCAATCGCTTGCGCAGTGAAGAAACTGTGAAATAAAGACACACTTTCTGCCCTTGACAGCAGCCCCCGCACTTGCTATTTTAGAAGCAGATTCAGGAGGGAACACACCATGGACCTGCACCGCACGAAGGAGGGCTTTGCCCTTTACAAAGAGAAAACACAGATCGGCTTTTGCACCCTGACCCCGGCCCCGAAGGGGGCCGCCATCGCCGCCCTTTGCATCCAGCCCCAGTGGCGGCGCAAAGGCTACGGTTCCTATTTTCTAAAAGAAATCTTACGCAGCTTTGCCGGATATGACCGCGAGCAGGCCACGGTGTTCACCGCACCTCTGCCCACCGATGCCGCAGAGCTTGCGTTCTGGGCAGGGTTCGGCTTTGCGGCAGAGGGGCCGCAGCTGGTGCGCCGCCGCACCCCGGACCTGACAGCCGTCCGGTTCGTGCAGGACTTTTTAGCCGCACGGCTGGGCCGCCCGCGCCTTTGCATCGATGCCACCTGCGGCAACGGCGGCGACACAGCCTTTCTGTGCGGGCTCACCGCTCCGGAGGGCAGGGTGCTGGGCTTCGACATCCAGCCCGAGGCCATTGCATCCACCCGGAAGCATCTGGAGCAGCTGGGCGTGCCAGCCTCCCGGTATGAGCTGCACTGCCAAAGCCACGCAGACCTTTTACAGGTTGTGCAGCCCGGCACGGCAGATGCGGTGATGTTCAACTTTGGCTGGCTGCCCGGGGCCGACCACGCAGTGTTCTCCACGGCAAGCAGCAGCATCCCCGCCCTGCAGGCGGCTTTGGAAGCCGTGCGGCCCGGCGGCGTGGTGAGCGCCATCCTCTACAGCGGGCAGGTCATCGGCACAGACGAAAAGCAGACGGTGCTGGAATATCTCCGGGCACTTCCGCTCAAAAGTTTTACCGTTCTGGTGTGTGATTTTGCCAACTGGGCCGAAACCGCCCCTCTGCCCTGCATCATCCTGAAAAAATAACGAAAACACTTGCATTATGGAGCGTTTTCGGATAAAATAGGGTACGTATGTGTAAAAACGAACTCCTTCAGTCTCGCATTCGTTCGACAGCTCCCTCTGGGAGGGAGCCTTTGACGCTGCGGGAAGGCAAAAGCCTCCCTCCTTGAGAAAGACTTCCCCCGGTCGGGGGAAGATGTCACACAAGTGACAAAAGGGGGAACAGTGGCATCGCGGAGCGATGACGGAAGGAGTTTTATCCGTATAGGAGAAATAATAGTTTATGACAAATCGTGAAGAAATCGAGCGCCGCCGGACGTTTGCGATCATCAGCCATCCCGACGCCGGTAAGACCACTCTGACCGAAAAGCTGCTGCTGTACGGCGGAGCCATCAATCAGGCAGGCTCCGTCAAGGGCAAGCAGAGCGCAAAGCACGCCGTGTCCGACTGGATGGACATTGAGAAGCAGCGCGGTATTTCCGTCACCTCCTCTGTCCTGCAGTTCAACTACGCGGGCAAGTGCGTGAACATTCTGGACACTCCGGGCCATCAGGACTTCTCGGAGGATACCTACCGCACCCTGATGGCGGCAGACTCTGCCGTCATGGTCATCGACGCCGCAAAGGGCGTGGAGGCACAGACCATCAAGCTGTTCAAGGTGTGCACCCTGCGCCACATCCCCATCTTCACCTTCGTCAACAAGATGGACCGCGAAGCCCGCGACCCCTTTGAGCTGATGGAGAACATTGAGGAGATCCTTGGCATCAAGACCTACCCCATGAACTGGCCCATCGGCTGCGGCAAGGAGTTCAAGGGCGTGTTCGACCGCAACACCCGCAAGGTGCTGGCATTTTCCAGCGACGGCCGCGCCAACGGTGTGAAGAAGGTGGATGAGACCGAGGCCGAGCTGGGCGATCCGCACTGGACGAGCTGCTCACCCCCTACCTGCACCAGCAGCTGGTGGATGAGATCGAGCTGTTGGACGGTGCCGCCGAGGAATTTGACCTCGACAAGGTGCTGCGCGGCGAGCTGAGCCCCGTGTTCTTTGGTTCTGCCCTGACCAACTTTGGCGTGGAGCCTTTTCTGGAGAACTTCCTGCGGCTCACTCCCACCCCGCTGGCCCGCGTGGACAGCCTGACCGGCGAGACCGTGGACCCCTGCCGCGACGAGTTCTCGGCATTCATCTTTAAGATCCAGGCCAACATGAACAAGGCCCACCGCGACCGCATCGCCTTTATGCGCATCTGCTCCGGCAAGTTCGAGCGCGGCATGGAGGCCTTCCATGTGCAGGAGGGCAAGAACATCAAGCTGGCCACCGGCACCCAGCTGATGGCGCAGGACCGCGCCATCGTGGACGAGGCCTACGCCGGTGATATCATCGGCCTGTTCGACCCGGGCATCTTCTCCATCGGCGACACCCTGTGCACCGGCAAAAAGAAGGTCCAGTTTGCGGGCATCCCCACCTTCTCGCCGGAGCACTTTGCCCGCATTGAGCAGAAGGACACCATGAAGCGCAAGCAGTTCGTGAAGGGTATGGAGCAGATCGCGCAGGAGGGCGCCATCCAGATCTTCCGCGAAGTGGGCGGAGGCATGGAAGAAGTGGTAGTCGGTGTGGTGGGCGTGCTGCAGCTGGAAGTGCTGGAGTACCGCCTGAACACCGAGTACAACGTGGAGATCCGGATGCAGCAGCTGCCCTTTGAGCAGCTGCGCTGGGTGCAGAACGACCCCGACACCTACAATCTGCGGGATCTGGACTTGACCAGCGACACCAAGGCTGTGGAGGATATGAAGGGCAACCGCCTGCTGCTGTTCACCTCTGACTGGGCCGTGCGCTGGGCCGAGACCCACAACGAAACGCTGAAACTGAGCGAGTTCGGCAATATCTGAGTTGAAAGAGAGCTGCGGTGCGGGAATATCCTGCAGCTGCGGCTCTCTTTTCATAAAGCACAAAAAATACAACAAAGAATGCCAGTTACGGAATGAGATGCTCCCATTGCGGGGAACACTGCTGGCATGGAGGGAAGTATATGCAAAACATCAATATTGGCAAAAGCGGCATTCAGGTGCCGTTTCTGGGCATGGGCACCTGGGCCATCGGCGGCGGCTCCTGGTGGGGCGACAACGACGACGCCCTGTCGGTAAAGGCCATCCAGACTGCTGTGGAGCAGGGCATCCAGTGGATCGACACCGCTCCCATCTACGGCCTGTACCACAGCGAGACCGTGGTGGGCGAGGCCATGAAGCACATCGACCGCGACAAGGTGGTGCTTTCCACCAAGTGCGGTCTGGAGTGGCGGCACGAGACGCCGGTGCTGCACAAGGTCGTGGACGGCACTGCCGTCTACCGCGACCTGTCTGCCCAGAGCATCATCGAGGATGTGGAGGACAGCCTGCGCCGCCTGCACACCGATCATCTGGATGTGCTGTACACTCACTGGCAGAGCCCCGATTTCGGCATCTACCCGCTGGAAGAGACGGTGGAGGCCATGATGAAGCTAAAGGAGCAGGGCAAGATCCGTGCCATCGGTGCATCCAATGTCACTGCGGACATCATCCGCGGCTACTGCAAGTATGGTCAGCTGGACGTCATTCAGGAAAAGTACAGCCTGCTGACCCGCCGCGTGGAAAAGCAGCTGCTGCCCACCTGCAGGGAGCTGGGTGTTTCGGTGCAGGCATACTCTCCGCTGGAGCAGGGCCTGCTGACCGGCAAGGTGACCATGGACACCACCTATCCCGAGGGCAGCACCCGCAACTCCAACCCCAGCTTCCAGCCCGCCCGCCGGGCACAGGCGCTGGACATGCTGGCAAAGTGGAGCGACCTGACCGAAAAATACGACTGCTCTCTGGCACAGCTGGTCATCGCCCTGACCGCCCGCATGATCCGGGCCTGCATGTGCTGTGCGGTGCCCGCACCCCGCAGCAGGTGATGGACAACGCCGGTGCACTGAACATCAAACTGGACGGTGCCGATGCCGTCCGCATGAAGTGGGACGTGGATGCCATTTCCTGAGTTTTTGATTTAAGACGCAAAAAGCCTCTGACCGCAATGGTCAGAGGCTTTTTTGCATCTCAGCTGTTCTCCTTCCAGAACAAACCGCCGGAGGTCTGGAACAGCGGCCATGGGTTCACGCTCTTGCTGCCAAGCTTGAAGTCCATGGTCAGCTCCTCGCCCAGCACGCCCACGGCCTGCCCCTTTTCCACCGTCTGCCCGGCAGAGACAGAAAGTGCCTGCAGCCCGTACAGGTAGCTGCGCATCCCGCAGCCGTGGTCGATGACCACCGTGTTTCCGGTAAGAGCCAGCTCTGCGGCCAGCACCACCACGCCGTTTGCCGGGGCGCGGCAGGGCTCGCCGGGAATGGTGTAGAGCTTTGTGGAGTTTGAGCGGCTGCCCTGCCGGCCGTTGACCACCCTGACCTGACCGTAATCCACCAGCGTGGTGTAGCTTTCCGCAGGGTTCACAAAACCGCCCTGCCAGAGCTTTTCCCGGGCAGGTGCTTCGTACAGGCCCCAGACCGCATTGCGGAACTGGGTGTTCGCCGCTTCCGATGCATCCGGCTCCGGCTCCGCATCCACCGTGCCGAAATCTCTGGGCAGCACGACAATGCTGCGGCTGACCGTTTCGCCGTTCACCGTGATGTTCACCTCATGCCCGCCGGAGGAAGCGTTGTAAGCCGCCGGGATATAGGCCCGCCAGCCATCCGGTGCACGCACGCACTGCACATTGCCAAGGTCTGTTTCCACCGTGGGGGCCGCATCGCCGGTCATGCCGGAAATGCGCAGGCCCACCACGCCGCCCTGCTCCACCCGCTCGGCCGAAAGCTCTGCCTCTGCGCTGGCCTGCAGGGTAAACCGGAAGGCATAACGATACCAGCCGGTGGGCTTTGCGGGCTTTTCCAGCCTCAGATTCCTGCGCACAGCTTCGGTGCTGCCGCCCTCGAACTGCATCACGGTGCCGCCCTCCGGCACCCGCCAGACGGTCAGTTCGGCCTTGTATTCGCCATTGGCCGGGAACAGAAAGCTCTCGTATTCACTGGCTGTGCCCGTGAATACCGTCTCGCCGGAAGCCGTCCGGATGGTCAGGGTGGTGTAGACGGACCAGTCCGGCAGGGTGAGGGCCGGGTGGGCCGTGTACAGGATGCCCAGCTTCTGCACCGTGAGGGTCGCCGGGCTGGCGAACACCTTATCCAGCTGTCCGCCGATCAGCGGCACCTGCCAGCAGGCTCCGTTGCTCTCCAGCGCTTCGGCGCCGAACTGCGCCGAACTGTCCGGGCAGCTGCCCTCGGTGGTAAAGGCGTAGCTCACCCCCATCACCGCCCCCAGAAACACCCCGACGCCCAGCACCACACCCACGAGCCAGAGCAGAAAACGCTTCATGATGTACTCCTTCCGCAACGCTGTTTTTCTGCATCCCGCCGATAAAAACAGCTTCTATGTAACAAAAAGGGCGCACCGAAACAGTCTTGTGCAGACTGCCGGTGCGCCCGAAAGGTCTTTTGCAGTTCAGGGATTATTCTGCGGCGTCCTCGGCAGGGGCAGAATCCTCAGCGGGAGCAGCAGGCTCAACGGTCTCAGCATCGTCCTCGCCGAACAGCAGACGCTCGTACTCGTCCAGTTCCTTCTCACGGCGGTGCAGATAAACAGCAACAGCGGCAAGGGCACCGGCAACAGCAGCCAGAACAGTGATCACAGCGACCAGGCAAGATTTCTTCATAGGTTCGTACACTCCTTTTTTGATTGAAACGGTGTTTCAGCTTTTATCCAGTGCTTGTTGGCTTTTATTATACCCGTTCCTGTCAAAAATTACAACCATTCAGGTCAAAAAGGCCGAAATTTCATACCATAAGCTTCTTATATGACTTAAATGCACCGGGCAGGGTATACTCCGCCTGCAAAGCTTCCCGGCTGGCCCAGACGCAGCCCGCCGGGGCGCTTTGGGCAGGCAGATGCAGCAGGATGCCGCTCATGTGCCACTCGATATGGCTGAAGATATGCTTTGCGGCGGGCAGGGCGTCCGGCGCAGCGCAGCCCGTGTCCAGCCCCATGGCCCGCAGACGGGCAAGGACCTCTCCGGCAGCAAGAGCTTCGCCCTCCCACAGCACCGGCTGCCACAGCCCGGCCAGCAGGCCTTTTGCGGGGCGCTGCTGCAAAAGGAAGCCCGCCGGGCTTTCCAGCAGGGCCAGTGTCACCGGCTCCATGCGCCGGGGCTTTGGTGCAGCCTTATGGGGCAGCTCCGGCGCGGTGCCCGCCGCCCGGGCGCGGCAGACTGCCGCCAGCGGGCATTTTTCGCACAAAGGCGCACCGTTCGGCACACAGACCAGCGCCCCCAGCTCCATGAGGGCCTGATTGTAGTCGCCCGCAGCATCCGGCGGCTGATGCTCCATGACCCGGGCCGTAAAGGCCTTTTTCACCGCCGGTTCGGTGACGACGGCAGGGTCGTTGTACAGGCGGGAAAACACCCGCAGCACATTGCCATCCACCGCAGGCACCGGGATGCCGAAGCTGATGGAGGCAATGGCCCCCGCCGTGTAGTCCCCGATGCCGGGCAGGGCCCGCAGGGCATCGTAGTCGGCGGGTAGCTGTCCGCCGTACTGCTCGCAGACGATGCGTGCAGCCTTTTGCAGGTTGCGCACCCGGCTGTAATAGCCAAGGCCCTCCCACAGCTTGTGCAGCTTTTCCTCCCCGCAGGCGGCAAGGGCCGGGATGTCCGGCAGGGCGGCGAGAAAGCGTTGGTAGTAGGGCAGCGCCGCCGAGACCCGGGTCTGCTGCAGCATGATCTCGCTGAGCCATACATGGTAGGGGCTGGGGTCGGTGCGGAAGGGCAGGCTGCGCTGGTTTTTGTAGAACCAGTCCAGCAGGGCAGGAGAGATATTTTCCACTTGTTTTGTGCTCCTTGTTGAAAAGTCGGACATCTTGCGATTTAGAATTGCCTTCGCTTTGCTCTGGCAATCATAGCGGTAAAATTTTTATAGAAAGCGATCCCGGAAAGTCTGTGGACTTTCCGGGATCGCACTTTCACAGGTAAGGCCGCCGCGGTCAACAGCTGTATCATTTTAAAGCAGCAGTTTCCGGATACGGCCCCTTGCGTGAAAATGTGTTTGGAGCGGCCCGCAGGCCGCGACAAACACGAATATTAAAAATTCATTCCGCTGAATATGCCCAAAGCGCAAGCGGAGGGCATTCAAATCGTCATACTCAGAATCCGTATGCGGTGCGGGGGAAGGGCAGCACGTCACGGATGTTCTGGATGCCCGTGAGGTACATGATCATGCGCTCGAAGCCCAGACCGTAGCCGGAGTGCTCCACGCCGCCGAACTTGCGCAGGTTCAGGTACCAGTCGTAGCTGGACTTGTCCAGACCCAGCTCGTCCATGCGGGCTACCAGCTTGTCGTAGTCCTCTTCACGCTGGCTGCCGCCGATCAGCTCGCCGATGCCGGGCACCAGCATATCTGCGGCTGCCACGGTCTTGCCGTCGGCGTTCTGCTTCATGTAGAAGCTCTTGATCTCCTTCGGGTAGTCGGTAACGAACACAGGCTTCTTGAACACTACCTCGGTCAGGTAGCGCTCGTGCTCGGTCTGGATGTCCACGCCCCACTCCACGGGGAACTGGAACTTCTTGTTGTTCTTCTTCAGGATCTCGATGGCGTCAGTGTAGCTGATGCGGCCAAACTCGCTGTTTGCCACCAGCTCAAGGCGCTCGATGAGGCCCTTGTCGATGAACTGATTGAAGAAGGCCATTTCATCCGGGCAGTTGTCCAGCACGTAGCGGATGACGTACTTGGTCATGGCCTCGGCAGTGTCCATGTAGCCGGACAGGTCGCAGAATGCCATCTCCGGCTCGATCATCCAGAACTCGGCGGCGTGACGGGTGGTGAAGCTCTTCTCGGCGCGGAAGGTGGGGCCGAAGGTGTACACCTTGCCGAATGCCATGGCCATGGCTTCGGCTTCCAGCTGGCCGGAAACGGTCAGGTTGACCGGCTTCTCGAAGAAGTCCTGGGTGTAATCCACAGTGCCGTCCTCGTTCTTGGGCACATTCTCCAGATCCAGCGTGGTGACGCGGAACATTTCACCGGCGCCCTCACAGTCGGAGGCTGTCAGCAGCGGAGAGTGTGCATAGACGAAGCCGTTCTCCTGGAAGAACTTGTGGATCGCATAAGCGGCGACGCTGCGCACCCGGAATGCAGCGTTGAAGGTGTTGGTGCGGGGGCGCAGGGTGGGCATGGTGCGCAGATACTCCATGCTCATCTTCTTTTTCTGCAGGGGATATTCCTCTGCGGGGCAGTCGCCCAGGATCTCCACGCTGTCGGCGTTCAGCTCAAAGGGCTGCTTTGCCTGCGGGGTGAGCACCAGCCTGCCCTTGATGCGCAGGCTGCTGTACAGACCGGTGTGGATGACCTCATCGTAGTTGGCCAGCTTGCCGGCTTCCAGCACCACCTGCAGGGTCTTGAAGCAGCCGCCGTCCGACAGGGCGATGAAGCCGATGTTCTTGGAGTCTCGGATGTTCTTTGCCCAGCCGCAGACGGTGATCTCGGTGCCGTCGGCGGGGGTGTTTTTGAACAGCGAAACGATCTCGGTACGTTCCATGATAGTTCTCCTTTATAACACAAAAAAGACAGCTTTTTCTCCCTGAAAGTTCAGGGCGAACAAGCTGTCTTGTAATGTCCGCGGTGCCACCTGAATTACCGGAAGTGTCCGGTCGCTCACGCGCTCAAAAAAGCGCTGTCCCCCTAACGCAGGACCTGCGGCGCACCTACTGGCGGTCCATTCCAAAAGGCCGTGTTCAGCTTGCTGCTCCCGGGTGTTCGTTCGCGCGGCGCACGGGCGCGGCTCTCAGCTGTGCCGCACTCTCTGGGCCGGACGGCCCGCGCTACTTTTCCCGATCAAGGCATTTGACCTTTAAAAAATAGCACTTTGGCGGCGTTTTGTCAAGCACCGCCCAGCAATGCGGCGGCAAGGCCCTTTGCCGCCAGCTGCCCGGCGTAGAGGGCCTCGTTCAGGTTGTTGCCGTGCCCGCCGATCTCAATGAGCAGGCTGCCGGTGGTCAGGTCCTGATTATAGAACCGGTAGCTGAACAGCACCGGCCGGGTGAACCCGGGGTACATCTCCTCCATACTGCGCTCCCACGCGGCAGCAAAGCGCAGGTTTTGCCGCCAGCCGGGCAGCCGGACGGTGGTGCCGTTGTCGCACCCGCAGATGATCATGACCTGCGCGGCCTGCCGCCCGTCCACCGTGCACACCGGGGCATAGCGGGAGCCGCTTTCGGTCTCGATGGCGTCCCGGTGGACGTCCAGCACCACCTTGATGCTGGGGTACCGGGCCAGATACTGCTGCACTACGGCCCGGCTGTTGGCATAGCTGCCGGTGTAGCTGGGGTAGTCGTTCAGGGTCTCGTCGTGCAGGGTGTTGATGCCCGCCGCATTGAGGGTGTCGGCCACCACGCGTCCCACCGCACACATGTTCACGCTGCAGTCGGTGCTGCGGGCACCGTCGCCGGGGGCGAACCACAGCCCTGCCGAAAGACGGTAGTCCTCGGTGGCGTGGGTGTGCATCACCAGCACCTGCGGGTCGGGGCTGTCCGGCTCGATGGCAAAGGGCAGCGGATTCTGGATCTCTGCCGCAATGTCCGCTGCGCTCTGCCGGGTGTTGTTCTTGATGCTGCCCGCCCCGCAGGGGATGTACTTTTCGCCGCTGCCCTGCGGATATTGCTTTTCAATGATCTTTCCCGCATCTGCCGGGCGGGCATCCTCCCCCAGCAGGGGCACAAGGTAGTCCTCAATGTTCCCGGTCAGCGCCTGCACGGCCTGCGGCAGGGAAGAAGCGGGCCCTTGCGGTACGGACTCCGGCTCTGCCTGCTCCTGCACCGAGGATGCCGTTTCTCCTGCGGACTGCCGGCCCAGCCAGAGAAGGGTCTCGGCCATGGGCAGCGGTGCCGCGATGGCCGCTGCCAACCCCAGCGCCGCGCTGCGGGCAAAGATACATAGTGCGGCAAAAAGCACTGCCGCTTCCAGAAATGGCCTGACCTGCCCCTGTCCCCGGGCGGGCAGCGGGGTCCTGCTGCGCATGGCGGCACCTCCTTCCGGCTGTTTTTATTATTGTATGCCGGGCCGGGTGCAAAATAGCGCAGAATCCCAAGGGGGCTGTGCACTTTCAGGCTGCAGCCGCCACGCTCTGCAAAAAACGTTATCAGCCGGTCAGCCAGCACAGCTGCGCCACGCTCAGCCGGGGCTGCAGGGCCCGGTTGATGGCTGCTGCCAGCAGAGCCGAGCCGTGGGCAATGACGCTGTCCAGCGCCCGGGGCGTCACCACAAGATCCGCCCCCTCCTCCGCTTCCATCAGGGTGGGGATGCCCGCTGCGACCACCGGCACGCCCAGCATTCCGGCGTCCAGATGCCTTGCGTGGTCTGCCTGCGCCGGGTGCAGCCCGGTATCCGAAAACTGGATGCTGCGGCCCAGACGCACCCCCTCGGTGCTGCAAAGGCTGTCCACACAGATGAGGGCTGCAGGCCGCACCGCTTCCACCATTGCTCCGGCCAGCTGGCACAGGGTGAGCCCGGTGCTGCCCGACACCCCCGGCGCAATGGCGGCCACGGGCCGGATGCCGCGCACCGGCAGCGCATGCTGCGGCCCCATCGTGACCAGCACCTTCTGCACCGTGCGGGGGCCCAGCGCATCTGCCGTGATGCGGCGGCTGCCCACCCCCAGCACCAGCACCGGCCCCTCCGGCGGCAGCAGGGCCCGCAGCTCCGCCGCGCAGGTCTCGATGACGTCGGCGTCCCGCTCGTCCAGCACGCTGACGCTGGGCATCTCCAGTGTCACATACCGTCCCCGGGGCCGGCTGAGCCCCTCCCGCGCGATCTCTACCCGTGTAACGGTGACGCCGCCGCGTTTTGCCGTTGCCAGCCGCACCCCCGCGGGCAGGGCCCCCTCTGCCGTGCCAAACAGCTCATCGGCCATATCCGTAAAGCGCATTTTCTCGCCCCTCCTGCCTGTTTTGGGGCCAAATGCCCCCTCTGTACGCAGAAAGTATGGCAAAAATCAAACTTTTCTAAACAAAAATCAAAAAAACGCTTGCGTTAATACGACAAATATGGTATCATAAGGTGCGCTGTTATAGGTAGCCAAGGAGGTGGAACGAATGCCTAACATCAAATCTCAGAAGGACCGTGTCGTGCAGGCTGTTGCAGAGCAGGCTCACAACAAGGCCATTAAGACCAACCTGAAAACAGTCGTCAAGAAGGCAGACGCTGCCATCGATGCGAATGCCGCTGACAAGGACGCAACCGTCCTGGCTGCTGTTTCCGCGATCGACAAGGCTCGCGCTAAGGGTGTCATCAAGAAGAACACCGCCAGCCGCAAGATCAGCCGTATGGCAAAGCGTGCTAACAAGAACGCTTGATTGCTTTCTGATTGACGAACAAAACCCCTGTACCGGATCTCCGGCACAGGGGTTTTTGTTTTGCCCGCTTTATGGCACGGCAGCAGGCTGTTCCAGATCGCACAGGGCGGCAAGATCGAACTCCGACACCGGCCCCAGAAGCCGCTCCGGCGGCAGGGATCGGGCGGCTCGGCAAACAGCGCCCACGCAGCCCATGCCGTGGGCACCGCCGCCGCAAGGGCAAGCCCCGGCAGTACCAGAGCCGGGCATGTATGGAACCCGCTGCCCGGCGGCAGTGCTGCCGCCGCACAGACAGCCTGCGCGGCCCACAGCTCCCACAAAAGGGTGGTCCAGCGGTGCTTCATGCACATCACCTCCTGTTTTCCACAGTTTACCGCCGTGCGGTGGAAAAACAGGGCGAAGAGTGGCGGACAAAGTGACGATGTTCTGGTGTATTTCTTCTTCAGTTCTGGTCATGGCTTTTCCCTGCCCAGCTGCACACCACGCCGCACACAAGGCTGGTGGTGATGCCGGCCGCAGCAGCGGTCAGCCCGCCGGTGAGGATGCCCACGGCCCCCTCCTCGGCAAGAGCGGTGCGGACCCCCTTTGCCAGCAGATGCCCAAAGCCCAGCAGGGGCACGGTGGCACCGCAGCCTGCGAACTCGGCCAGCGGGGCATACCACCCGATGGCGGAAAGGACAACGCCCGCCGCCACGTATCCGGTCAGGATGCGGGCCGGGGTCAGGCCGGTCAGGTCGATGAGCAGCTGCCCCGCCGCGCAGATGGCCCCGCCCACGCAGAACGCCCAGAAATAATTCATGCCGTACCTCCTTTCTGCGGGGCGCGCAGCTCCACCAGATGGGCCACCGCAGGGATGCTTTCCTTCTGCAAAAAGGTCGTCTGGCTCATCAGGGCCCCGGTGGCTACGAACAGCACTCGTTTCTGGCTGCCCCGGCGCAGGCGCGGCAGGATATGCCCGCACAGCACCGCTGCGCAGCAGCCCGGGCCGGAGCCGCCGCTCTTCACCCGCTGCTCGTTCGGGTCAAACAGGATGCATCCGCAGTCCACATGGTTCCGGATGAGCAGGCCCTCGGCGGCCAGCAGCTCCCGCAGCAGCTGACTGCCGGTCTGTCCAAGGTCGCCGGTATAGATGCAGTCGAACTCCTGCGGTTCGGTGTTGGTATCCTTGAAATAGTGCAGCAGGGTCGAAGCCGCTGCGGGAGCCATGGCGGCTCCCATGTTGTTGATGTCCTTTACCTGATAATCCTGCACCCGGCCAAAGGCGGCTGCTGCAATGCCCACGCCCGCACCCTGCGGCTGCAGAAGGCAGCACCCGGCAGCGGTGGCCGTCCACTGGGCCGTAGGCGTGCGCACAGCCCCATAGCTCAGGGGCGTGCGGAACTGCCGTTCTGCCGCGCAGAAGTGGCTGGACGCCATAGCCAGCAGCGCCCGGGCCGCGCCGCTCTCGCACAAGGCAGCCCCCAGCGCCAGCCCCTCGGCCATGGTACTGCAGGCCCCGAACAGCCCGGCAAAGGGCACGCCCAGCTCCCGCATGGCGTAGCTGGACGCCGTGCACTGGGCCTGCAGGTCCCCTGCAAGGGCAAGCTGCACCTTTTCCTGCGGGAGCGCCGCTTTTTGCAGGCAGAGCCGTGCGGCACGCAGCTGCAGGTATGTTTCCGCAGCTTCCCAGCTGGACTGGCCAAAGCGGTTGTCTGCGCTCAGTTCATCGAACTCTGCAGCCAGCGGGCCTTCGCCCTCTTTTTTGCCGCCCACTGCCGCCCCTGCAGCAATGACCGGCGGCGTCTGGAACAGCAGGGTGTCCCCGCACCGGATCGACATAGGCAAAATTTCTCCTTCGTGGAAAATAGATGGAAAAAGTTCCATAAAATGTTGTATAATAACAGCATGCTGCAATCTTACGGCACACTTGCCCGTTTTTATAAAAGGACGGGCATCCCCAGCGTGTTCAGCCCCCACAGCACCGCGCCGTACACCACCGCCGCCAGCGTACCATATACGATGACCGGCCCGGCGATGGTGAACATCTTGGCCCCGGTGCCCAGCACCCGGCCCTCGGCCTTGAACTCGATGGCTGCGCTGACCACTGCGTTGGCAAAGCCCGTGATGGGCACCAGCGACCCGGCCCCCGCCTTTGCCGCCAGCTTCTGATACCACCCCAGCGTAGTAAGCACCGCCGAAAGGGCGATCAGGGTGCAGCTGGTCAGGGTAGCGGCAAGGTCGGCTTCCATCCCCATGGCAAGATACCGCTGGCGCAGTATCTCGCCCAGCAGGCAGATGCCGCCGCCCACGCAAAAGGCCCACAGACAGTCTGTTCCCAGAGGTGAGTGCGGCCCCACACGCCGCACCCGGCGCGCATATTCCTGTGCTGTCATCTTCATATCCTGTTCCCTCCGGGCATAGTCTGCCCATGGGATGCCCATTCTATACACAATGGTACAACCCCGCCGGAAAGGAGGCTTTCCATGCATCCAACTCCCCATCACCGCCATCCTCTGCGCCCGGCTGCGCGCCGTTTGCTTGCTTTCACCCTTGCGGCCTGCGCGGCTGCGGGCGGAGTCTCTTTCCTGCTCAGCCGTCATGCCGCCGTTCCCAGTGCATCGGCGGCTTCTGTCAGCAGTACAGCAGCCGCCAGTCCTGCTTCCGGTGCGGCTTCGGCCGTGGAGGAAGAGCCCGGCCTGCTCTCCGCTCAGCAGGCGCAGGCCATGCTGGACGACCCCCGCATGGTGCTGGTGAACCATACCAACAAGATGCCGGAGGACTACACCTTTACCACCAGAGAATGCGGTTCGGCCACCGCCGTCAATAAGACCCTGCAGACCGAAGCCGCCGACGCCTTTCTTGCCATGCAGGCCGCTGCCGCCAAAGAGGGCGTGACCATCTGGATGCAGAGCGGCTACCGCAGCGTGAAGTATCAGGAAGGGCTCTACAACAAAAAGACCCAGTATTATCTGGACAAGGGGCTGAGCCGGGCCGAGGCCCTGCAGAAGGCCGCTTCCATCGTGAATCCTCCGGGCTACTCCGAGCACAACTGCGGCCTTGCCGCCGACCTGAACAGCCCGGAGCACACCGGCCTTGACACGGGCTTTGAAAAGACGGCTGCCTTCCGATGGCTGAAGGCCCACGCCGTGGAGTACGGCTTCATCCTGCGGTATCCCAAGGACGCCGAAGCCGTCACCGAGATCACCTATGAGCCGTGGCACTGGCGCTATGTAGGGCCGGAGAATGCGGCTCTCATCCAGCAGAGCGGCCTGTGCCTTGAGGACGCCGTTGCCCTGCTGCAGAAGCTGGCCGCAGGGGAAAACACGGCCGGTTAAAAATCCGTAAAACCGGTGGTCTGCGCGTTGCATTTTGCACGCGGTTATGGTAAGATAACAATAGTCTGCCCTGATGCAGGACCGCTTTGGGCAGCTGCGAGAATGTTTTGAACAAAAGAAGGAATATTTTATGATAAATCGCACAAAAATTATTGCAATCACCCTCACCGGTGCGCTGGCTGCAGCTGCACTGACCGGCTGCGGCAGCAGCAGCTCTTCCGCTGCGCCGTCCTCCGTTTCCACCGCTGCGGCGGAATCTTCCGCTTCCAGCGCCGCTGTGTCCTCTGTGGTGGACAATGCGGAAAACGGCACCGACACACTGGACGGCATCTACAACGCCCTGCTGGAGCAGGACCCCATTTCCAACCAGTTCGAGATCGCAGCCATGAACATCGAGTACGACTTCGGCCTGAAGGCTGAGGACGTGGTGAGCTACAAGGGCGTCAAGAGCAACGACAACGGCGACGCCGGTCTGGTGCTGGTGATGGAAGCCGCCGACGGCAAGGCCGAGGATGTGGCAAACCAGCTGGCTGCCTACCAGCAGGATCAGGTGGCCTTCTACGGCAACTACGCCGAGTTCGCACAGGCACAGGACAACGTGGAGAACGCCGTCATCGCCTTCAAGGACAACACCGTGGTCATGGTGATCGCATCCAACGAGTGCACCGCTGATCTGGACAGCGCCGTGAACAACGCTCTGGCATAAACCCGAACCACCCGAAGCCGGTGCCATTTGCGGCATCGGCTTTTTTCGGTAGTGACCCTCTCAGTCAACGCCTTTCGGCGTTGCCAGCTCCCCCGAAAGGGGGAGCTTTGGAGACGCGGGCCTTGTTGTCTTGCAAAAAAGCTTCCCCCTCGGGGGAGCTGGACGCGAAGCGGCCTGAGAGGGTTTCTTCCGATTTAATTCAAAAGGAGGCTGACGCCTTGGTTTTCAGCACCATAATCTTCCTGTTCCGCTTTCTGCCCATCACGCTGGCGCTGTACTACCTTGCACCCCCGAAGCTCAAGAATACCGTGCTGTTTTTGTGCAGTCTGGTGTTCTACTGCTGGGGCGAGGTACGCTTCTTCCCGGTGATGGTGGCCCTGATCCTGATCAACTATATCAGCGGCCTTGCCATCGAGCATTTTGACCAGCGCCCGGCCCTGCGCAGAGCGTTCCTGCTTGCCGCCCTGATCGGCAGCCTTGGGATGCTGTTCTATTTCAAATACGCAAACTTCGTTCTGCGCAGCGTCAATGCCCTGCTGGGCACCGGCTTTGCCGAGATCCAGGGCATCGGCACCCTGCCGCTGGGCATCAGCTTCTACACCTTCCAGACCCTGTCCTACTCCATCGACGTCTACCGCCGGGATGTGAAGGCGGAGCGCAATATCATCGACTTCGGTGCCTACGTGGTCATGTTCCCGCAGCTCATCGCGGGCCCCATCGTCAAATACCGCGATGTCTCCAGCCAGCTGCACGTATACCGGCACCGCTACAGCCTGCAGCAGATCGAAGAGGGCATGACCCTGTTCACCTTCGGCCTTGCCAAAAAGGTGCTGCTGGCGGACGCCATCGGCGCTTTGTGGACCGACATCATCGGGGTGGCAGACAGCCCCTCCACCACCTTTGTGGGTCTTGCCAACGCCTCCACCCCGCTGGTGTGGCTGGGCATCATCGCCTACAGTCTGCAGCTCTATTTTGACTTTTCCGGCTACTCCATGATGGGCATTGGCATGGGCAAGATGCTGGGCTTCGACTTCCCCGCAAACTTCAATTACCCGTATATCTCCGCATCCATCACCGAGTTCTGGCGGCGCTGGCACATGACCCTGTCCGGCTGGTTCCGGGAGTATGTATATATCCCGCTGGGCGGCAACCGCAAGGGCCTGAAGCGCCAGATCTTCAACCTGTTCGTGGTGGAGCTGCTCACCGGCATCTGGCACGGCGCGAACTGGAACTTCATCTGCTGGGGCCTGTACTACTTTGTACTGCTGGCGGCAGAAAAGCTGTTTTTGCTGCCCCACCTGCAAAAGGGTAAAGTCTGGCCCCACATCTACACCCTGTTCCTCGTGGTGGTGGGCTGGGCCATGTTCGTGGGCAACGACACAGGCGTAAGCTTCGGCCTGTTGTTCCAGAAGCTGTTCATCCCCTCCGGCGGCGTATCTCCGCTGTATTTCCTGCGCAACTACGGTGTGCTACTGGCGGTGAGCGTGGTGTGCTGCACCCCGCTCATTGAAAAGCTCTGGGATGTGCTCCGCAGGAACATGGTCACCCGCTGTGCCGCCATCCTGACCTTGCTGGTGATCTCCACCGCCTATGTGGTGGGCAGCACCAACAGCCCGTTCCTCTACTTTAACTTTTAAGGAGGCGTGAAGATGGACAAGCATTCCAAACGATCCTCTTCGCTCCTGCACTACCCGGTGCTGGTGGTGTTCAGCCTGTTCTTTATTGGTCTGTTCGCACTGGACCTTATTACACCGGATCGTGCCTACAGCGAAATGGAGAACACCACCCTCAGCCAGCGCCCGGCGCTGACCCAGCTTTCCGCCAAGGGGCTGAACAGCTATTTTACCGCCTACACCAAATACGTGAAGGATCAGGTGTTCGGCCGCGATAACTGGATCAGCCTGCAGAGCGTGGTGGAGACCACCCTGCTGCAAAAGGAGCAGAGCGGCGGCATCCTGCTGGGCAAAGAGCACATGATGTTCCCCCGCACCTTCGGCCTGCTGGACAGCGAGAACCGCACCCTGCCCAAGAACACCGCCGCCGTGGAAGCGCTGTGTCAGCGGTACCCGGGCAAGGTGGATGTTCTGCTGGCACCGGCAGCATCGGTGATCTATCCGGAGAAAGTGCCTGCAAATGCGCCGCTGCTGGACGAGGATGCCTACCTCGACCAGCTCTCTGCCGCCGTGCAGGCGGCAGGCGGCCGCTTTGTGGACGTGCGGCAGACCCTTGCCGAGCACAAGGACGAATATATCTACTACCGCACCGACCACCATTGGACGAGCCTTGGCGCATACTACGCCTACCAGCAGCTCTGCGGTGCGCTGGGCCTGACCCCCTTCGACCCCGCCGCCCACACCGCTCTGACGGCCGAAAACTTCTACGGCACCCACTACTCCAAGGCCCGCACATGGAATGCAGTGCCGGATACCATCACCTACTACGACCTGCCGAACGCCCTGACCATCTGGAACGTGACGGCGGCAGGCCAGCCGACGGACGGCCAGACCACCGGTCTGTACGACACCGACAAGCTGAATGTGTACGACAAATACGCCATGTTCCTGCACGGCAACAACGGCCTGAGCCGCATCGAGGGCAATGGCACCGGACGCATTCTGGTCATCAAGGACAGCTACGCCAACTGCTTTGCGCCCTACCTGACCGCAAACTACGCCGAGATCGACGTGGTGGACTTCCGCAACTACAACTATGGACTGGATCAGCTGATCGCCGACAACGGCTACGACCAGATTTTGGTGCTGTACAGCTTTGACAGCTTCAAGAGCGACCCGTACCTCTACCGTGCCGGAGTAACGGGGTAAACCCGCCTTCTCCCGCACAGGAACACGCCCCTCTGCCGACCGCCCAGCGCGGTTTGCGGAGGGGTGTATTTTATTGCAGTGCTTTTCCACAAATTTTTCCAGTTCTTTTCGGAAGTCTCTCCAGTTTTTGCGCAGACTGCCCATTCACCCCTTGAAAAAATGCAACGGGTGTTGTACAATGGCGATATAGAGCAGCTGCTCTTCACCGATGGTTCAATCTGGTGTGAACAGTGCATAGAATGTGCTGATACGATCTTTGATTCAAAGGAGTGTTATTATGGAAAACAAGATCATGATGCCTGCTTCCTACAACGTTCTTTCCTGCGAAGAAATGACCTACACCGAAGGCGGTGCTACCTTTACGGAAGCTCTGCTGAACTGGATCCCGCCCATTGGCTGGTACATGGGTGTTACCGCCATGCGCCGCTACCGCAAGAGCCACCCCAACGACTGGCTGGATACCGGTCTGGATGCTCTGAGCCGCGATATGGATTCCAGTACGCAGAACATGCTGCGTGATCTGGGACGCATCGTCTGGGTCACTGCAACCAGCGCTACCGGCGTCGGCCTGCTGGTCAATGCTGCCATCGTCCTGCTCTGACCCTGCTCATAAGATCCGTCCGGAGAGACCAAAGACCCCTTTACCCGCGGCCTTTTCCGCCAGAGAGGGCCGCGGGCTTTTCATCAAGCAGAACTAAGAAGCCGACTGCAAGGGCAATGTGACCAACACCTTCTGCCATGCCGGCATGATCTTCTGGAATGCTGCATCGACCATCAGGCTTTTCTGCTGTTATGTCTCTGGGCATTATCTACTTCTAACTTTCAGGAGTACCCCAAAGGGCTTTTTGCGGCGGCTCTTCATGAGAAGAGCCGCCGTTTTTATTTCCATACAAAAACAAAGGAGTTTGCTTTATGACGAACACCATTACGTATCCCGCTGCATACCATGTTTTATCCTGTGATGAGATGACCTACACCGAGGGCGGCGTAGGCGTCGTGCAGGCCGTCATGGCCTGGTTCCCGCTGTACGGCTGGTATAAGGCTGTTTCCACCATCCACGATTACCGCAAGGCAAACATCAACTCCAACTGGGTGGAGAACGGCATGAACGCTCTGGTCGTCCACGCTGAAAAGAGCTCTCTGAACACCATCCACGATGCAGGATGCAGCTTCTGGTTTGCTGCATCCTGTGTGAGCATCATCGGTCTGGTTCCCAATGCACTGATCGTCTTTGGCTCCTGAGCGTCCCCTGTATCTCCCTGAACAAGCAAAAAGCGGCGGCACCTCCCGGTTGGGAGGTGCCGCCGCTTTTACGTTATGCCATGCTTTTTATGTTCAGCTGTTGAACATGTCCTTCAGCTTTTTGAAGAAGCCCTTGCGCTTTTCGTAGTTTTCCTCTTTCAGGGTGCCCTCAAATTTCTTCAGGGCCTCCCGCTGGGTCTTGTTCAGCTTCTTGGGGATCTCCACCT
This sequence comes from Faecalibacterium sp. 7, assembly GCF_049562865.1. Lineage (NCBI taxonomy): Bacteria > Bacillati > Bacillota > Clostridia > Eubacteriales > Oscillospiraceae > Faecalibacterium > Faecalibacterium sp. 7. Next base: position 645,041 of record NZ_CP186911.1, read on the forward strand.
CGCACTTGACGTACATATCGCCCCGGCCGCGGCCGTTCAGATACTGGATGCCCTTGCCGCGCAGGCGGAAGGTGGTGCCGCTCTGGGTGCCCTCGGGCACGGTGTACTCCACCTTGCCGTCAATGGAAGGCACCTGCACGGTGTCACCCAGCACGGCCTGACTGAAGGTGATGGGCACGGTGACCCACACATCATAGCCGTCGCGCTGGAACACCTCGCTGGGGCGCACCGTGACCATGACGATCACATCACCGGCAGGACCGCCGTTGGCACCGGCATCGCCCATGCCGCGCAGTGCAAAGCTCTGATCGTCGTCGATGCCCATGGGGATGGACACCTCCAGCGTCTTTCTGGTAGCCACCTTGCCCGCGCCATGGCAGACCTTGCAGGGGTTCTTGACCAGCTTGCCCTTGCCGCCGCAGCGGGAGCAGGGCTGCTGGGTCTGCATGACGCCAAAGGGGGTGCGCTGCTGGCGGATTGACGAAGCCGCGGCCGCCGCAGTCCGGGCAGGTCTCAGGGCTGGAACCGGCAGCACAGCCGCTGCCGTGGCACTCGGTGCACTCCTGCTGGCGGGTGATGGTGATGTTCTTCTTGCAGCCGTGCACGGCCTCGTCAAAGCTCAGGGTGATGCGTACCCGGATGTCCTGACCCTTGCGGGGGGCATTGGGGTTTGCCTGACGGGACGAACCGCCAAAGCCGCCGAAACCGCCGCCAAAGATATCGCCGAAAATGTCGCCCAGATCCACGCCGTCGCCGCCAAAACCGCCAAAGCCGCCCGCACCGGGGCCGCCGCCGTTCTGTGCTGCATAGGCAGGGTCAACACCTGCAAAGCCGTACTGGTCGTACAGCTGGCGCTTCTTCGGGTCCGAAAGCACCTCGTTTGCTTCGTTTACTTCCTTGAACTTTTCCTCGGCGTTCTTATCGCCGGGGTTATAGTCCGGGTGGTATTTCATTGCAAGCTTGCGGTATGCCTTTTTGATCTCGGCATCGGTCGCAGTCTTGGATACCCCCAGCACTTCGTAGTAATCACGCTTTTCCTGTGCCATATCCACTCACCTCTCCGGGAACGTTTGATCCGGGAAACGCCCCGGTTGGTTCCTCGCTCTATAACCAGCAAGAGCCGCTCCGGCAAAACCGGAGCGGCTTTTGCTATTCTACGCATGTGTCCGCCGGTTTGGCCGGGCACACACTGCTGTGTTTTTTATCAGACTTCCTTGAAGTCGGCATCCACAACGCCGTCATCATTGGGCTTCTGCTGGTTGTTTGCACCTGCATCGGGGCCGGGCTGTGCACCGGCGGCCTGCTGTGCGGCAGCGGCTGCCTGATACATCTTCTCGAACACCTGGCTCAGGGCTTCCTGCTTTGCCTTGATGTCGTCCACATTGCCGGACTGAACAGCGGTCTTCAGGTCGGCCAGCTTGCTCTCAGCCTCGGTCTTGACGTCGGCGGGCAGCTTGTCGCCGTTCTCCTTCAGCATCTTCTCGGTCTGGAACACCATCTGGTCGGCACCGTTGCGGATATCGACCTCTTCACGCTTCTTCTTATCGTCGGCAGCAAACTGCTCAGCTTCCTTCACAGCCTTGTCGATGTCCTCCTTGGACATGTTGGTGGAAGCGGTGATGGTGATGTTCTGCTCCTTGCCGGTACCCAGATCCTTTGCGCTGACCTTCACGATGCCGTTTGCATCGATATCGAAGGTAACTTCGATCTGAGGCACACCACGGGGAGCCGGAGCGATGCCGTCCAGATGGAAGACACCCAGGCTCTTGTTGTCGCGTGCGAACTCACGCTCGCCCTGCAGCACGTTGACCTCAACAGAGGGCTGGTTGTCGGCAGCGGTGGAGAACACCTGGCTCTTGTGGGTGGGGATGGTGGTGTTGCGGTCGATGATCTTGGTGCACACGCCGCCCAGAGTCTCAATGCCCAGGCTCAGCGGGGTGACATCCAGCAGCAGCAGGCCCTTGACATCGCCCTGCAGCACGCCGCCCTGAATGGCAGCACCCACAGCCACGCACTCATCGGGGTTGATGCCCTTGAAGGGCTCGCAGTTCAGTTCCTTCTTGACTGCATCGTAGACAGCGGGGATACGGGTGGAGCCACCGACCATCAGGACCTTCTTCAGGTCAGAGGGACGCAGACCTGCATCCTGCAGAGCCTTGCGGACGGGGCCCATGGTGCGATCCACCAGATCAGCGGTCAGCTCGTTGAACTTTGCGCGGGTCAGGGTCATATCCAAGTGCTTGGGGCCGGTAGCGTCGGCAGTGATGAAGGGCAGGTTGATCTGGCTGCTCATTGCGCTGGACAGCTCGATCTTTGCCTTCTCAGCAGCTTCCTTCAGACGCTGCGCAGCCATCTTGTCCTTGCGCAGGTCGATGCCGTTCTCGGTCTGGAAGGCGTCTGCCATCCAGTTGATGATGCGCTCATCGAAGTCATCGCCGCCCAGATGGGTATCACCATTGGTGGCCAGAACCTCGGTGACGCCGTCGCCCATCTCGATGATGGACACATCGAAGGTGCCGCCGCCCAGGTCGTAGACCATGATCTTCTGGTCCTCTTCCTTATCGATGCCGTATGCCAGAGAAGCGGCAGTGGGCTCGTTGATGATACGCTTGACGTTCAGGCCTGCAATGGTGCCTGCGTCCTTGGTAGCCTGACGCTGGCTGTCGTTGAAGTAGGCAGGAACGGTGATGACGGCCTCGGTAACGGACTCGCCCAGATAAGCCTCGGCGTCAGCCTTCAGCTTCTGCAGGATCATAGCGCTGACCTGCTGGGGAGTGTACTCCTTGCCGTTCAGGGTCACCTTGTGATCGGTGCCCATGAAACGCTTGATGGAAGCGACGGTGTTCTCGGGGTTGGTGATGGCCTGACGCTTTGCGACCTGACCCACCAGACGATCGCCGGTCTTGGTAAAGCCGACCACAGACGGGGTGGTGCGTGCACCCTCAGAGTTTGCGATAACAACGGGCTCGCCGCCCTCCATGACAGCCACGCAGCTGTTGGTAGTACCAAGGTCGATACCAATGATCTTACTCATAATGAAAACTCCTCTCGAAAGAACAAATCGTATTGTTTATGTGATGCTCAAATGTTTGTAAGCGGATGTTATATTCAAAACCCCTGCGGGTTTCTGCATTGTTACTCGGCCACCACAACGGTCGCATGGCGGACGATCTTATCGCCCAGCCTGTAACCCTTCTGGTAGACCGTGATGACGGTGCCGCTCTCCTGTCCGTCCGGGGCGGGGATCTGCTGCACCGCGTTCATGAAGTTGGGGTCAAAGGGCTTGCCCAGCGCTTCGATCTCCTCCACATGGAGGACGTCCAGCGCCTTGGCGGCTTTGTCCAGCGTCATGGTCACACCCTTTTTGTAGTTCTCGTCGGTGGTGGGGGCGTTGGCCGCCATCTCCAGCGTGTCCAGAATGGGGATGATCTGGTTCACCGCAAAGGAAATGCCATCGTTGAACTTCTGGTCGGCTTCGCGGGTGGAGCGCTTGCGGTAGTTCTCGTACTCGGCAGCCATGCGCAGCAGCTGGTCTTTGGCCTGTGCAGCATTGGCTTCGGCCGCGTCCAGCTTTGCCTTTACGGCTTCCAGCTCGCGGGCCTTCTTGTTGAACCAGCCGCCATCCTTCTTCTTATCATCCTTCGGGTCGGCAGCTTCAGCAGCAGGTTCCTGTTCGGGTGCTGCCTGCTGGGCCTTTTCCTCGGGAGCCGTTTCGGGCTGCTCCGCTTCCTGAGCCGGAGCCGTCTTTTTTGCTTCTTCGCTCATTCCAGATCCTCCTTATAGATCACAGTCCGCCGGGGTACGGCAGCCTGTGGGGTGTCTTTTCGTTTGCCGCTCATGCCCTCGCCCAGCTGGTCTGCAAAATAATGCAGCAGCGGCATCAGTTTCTGGAAGGGCATCCGGGTGGGGCCGATCAATGCAATGGAGCCCCACAGGCCTCCGCCCACCAGATACCGGTCACTCACGATGCACAGGCCCGGATCTGCGGTTCCAGTCCTCGCCCAGCAGCACGCTCTCGCTGCGGTCTGTCGGGGGAGCGATCAGGGCCGCTGCCTCTTCTTCGTCGTTCAGCAGGGTAAGGATGTCACCCACCTTGCCGTCCAGCTGAGGCCAGTCCAGCAGATACTGCTCACCGCCCAGAAATACGTGGGGCTTGACGGAATCCTGCAGGATGGCCGCCGCCGCGCTGATGACAGGCACCAGCTCCGGGTCGATCTGGCTGCACAGCTCTGCCAGCAGCCGGGGCGAAAGATCCACCGGCGCCACAAAGGTGAGGTTGCGGTTCAGCAATGCGGCAAGAGCCGCTGCATTCTCGCGGGAGAGGCCGGTGCGTACCCGCGCCACACGGGTGCGGACGTAACCGGCAGTTGTTACAGCCAGCACAGCGGCTGCGCTGCGGCCCACCTGAACAACTTCATAGTGGGCAATGCACAGATCCTCTGCACACGGGGTGCTGATGGCGGCGGTGCAGCCGCTGATGGCGGCCAGCGCCCGGGCTGCACCCTGCGCCAGCTTTTCCGGCTCGTGGTCGAGGCTTGCGAACACCGCATCCACACGGGCGCGGCTCACGCGGTCCAGCGGCTGATCGTCGGTCAGCAGATTATCAAGGTAGTAGCGGTAGCCCTTGGCACTGGGCACACGGCCCGCGCTGGTGTGGGGCTGCTCCAGCAGGCCCAGCTTTGTCAGCGCCGCCATTTCATTGCGGAGCGTTGCGCTGGAAACTGCCATGTCAAAGTAGTTTGCCAGCACGCTGCTGCCAACGGGCTCGCCTTCGAGACCATACAGCGCCACGATCGCCTGCAAGACTCGCTGCTTGCGTGCATCCATCGTCATAGCGCCTGCCTCCTTTTTGCGTTTGCTTTGTTTGTTTAGCACTCCTTGTTCCTGAGTGCTAAGACCATTATAGCCAATTTTCCGGTGCTGTCAAGCCCCTTGGAAAAATGTTATCAAAGATTCATAATTCTGTCATAAAAAGAGGTGTGGCCTCGGCAGTACGTCAGGCTTTCCGGTTTGCCAAAGCGTCTGAGGGGGCAAGCCCGCTTCCCGCTGCGCCGCGCTTTCGCAGAAAGCAGCGCCGCAAATGCCGTTTGCCGTCACGACCCCCCACCCGTGAAAACGCAATGCCGAGCGGTCCGCAGACCGCCCGGCATTGCTCTATTATAAATAATTTTTCCGCTGAATATGCAACGGCGACGACTGCGGCCTGCGGCCGAAGCAGGGAGGAGCTGTTGGGGCCGTGGCCAGCAGGATGCAAGGCCCGCTCAAGGGCCGTAGCAGCCGCTGGGTGCCACAACTCGTCCAAAGCAGCGCGGCGCGCATTCAAAATCGTCCCGCCTTACTCCTCCATCTGTCTGGCCAGAAACGCTGCCGCCACATTCACCGCCTTGAGCTGGGCGGCATCCGGCACAGCGGTGCGGTCTTCGGTCAGCAGACCCACCACGCCGATCACATCGCCCGACGCAATGATGGGTGCGGCGCACAGCACCACCCGGGGCGAGCCCTCGCAGGGCAGGATGCATTTTTCCGCAACGCCCTCGCACTGGTACAGCCTGCGGCCATCCATCAGCTTTTCCAGCGGCTGGCTGATGCTGCGGTCGGCCAGCTCCCGCCGGCCGCTCCCGCTCACCGTGAGGATGCGGTCCCGGTCTGCCACAAAGGTGGTAAGCGCAAAGCTTTTGCTCAGCACCTCGGTGTATTGGGCCGCCACTGCGTTCATTTCGCCAATGGGGGAATACTTTTTAAAGATCACCTCGCCGTCGCCTGTCGTGAAGATCTCCAGCGGGTCGCCGCGGCGGATGCGCTGGGTGCGGCGGACCTTTGGGGATCACCACCCGTCCCAGCTCGTCGATGCGGCGCACGATACCTGTTGCTTTCATTGTTGGCTCCTCCGTTTCCTTGAAAATGCCTGCACCTCTAGTATCTGTCAGCCCGGGCAATTTATACCTACGGAAAGCTGCCCCTTCGTTGCGTTTCCGGCAGGGTTCTGCTACAATGATACAAAAAGCCGTTTTCATAAGCACAGCACCCCGCTTATGAGGACAGCTTCTGAAATTCTGCTGAGAAAGGCAGGTGTCAGGATGCCGAACATCCTCATTCTGGGCGGCGGTGCCGCCGGGCTGGCCGCCGGGCTGGCCGCCGCACAAAGTGCACCCCGCGCACAGGTGGTCGTGCTGGAACGTAACCCAAGGCCTGGCAAAAAGCTGCTGGCCACCGGCAACGGCCGCTGCAATCTGGACAACACCGGCATCGCGCCGGAGCGGTATTTAACAGCCGACCCGGCGGCGCTGCTCCCGCTGCTGGACGCTGTGAATGCAGCCGACCCGCTGGGCTGGTTCCGCGCTCTGGGGCTCTATACCCGCACCGACGAAGCGGGGCGCATCTATCCCTATTCCAATCAGGCAGCGGACGTGCTGGCCCTGCTGGAGCACCACCTTGCGCAGCACCATGTGCAGCTGCGCACCGGCTGCACCGTGCGCACCCTGAGCCAGAGCCGCAGCGGCTACGCTGTGCAGTTCGAGACAGCAGAGGGCAGCACCGAGACCCTGCGCGCCGATGCCGTCATCTGCGCCATGGGCGGTGCTGCCGGGCCGCAGTTCGGCACCGACGGCTTCGGCACCCGGTTCGCCGCCCAGTGCGGCGGCAGAACGGAGCCGCTGTATCCCAGTCTGACCGCTCTGCAGTGCGCAAAGCCCAACAAGACTCTGGCCGGCATCCGCGCCAAGGCCGCGGCCTCCCTGTTGGACGGAAGCCGTGTGCTGGCCACAGAGACCGGCGAGGTGCAGTTCACCGACTATGGCCTTTCCGGCATCTGCATCATGCAGCTGTCCGGCCTGCTGGCACCGGGCCGCAGTCCAAAGGCTCCTGCGGTGGAGCTGGATCTTTTCCGGCACTGGACGAAGCAGAGCTGACCGCCCTGTTCCGTTCCCATGCCGCCCAGACGGCAGGGGACAGCCCTGACGGGTTCTGGCTGGGCCTGCTGAACCGGAAGCTGGGCTGCGCTGTGTGGTCTGCCGCCGGGCTGAGGGACGGCGATGCGCCCGCCGTTCTCACCGCCGGGCAGTGGCAAAAGCTGGCCCACACTGCCAAGCACTGGCGCTTTGAGGGCCTGACCCCCTGCGGCTGGAAGCAGGCGCAGGTGACCGGCGGCGGGCTCTCGCTGCGGGAAGTGGATGCGCATTTTCAGTTTCAGGGCTGCCCGGGCCTGTATTTTGTGGGCGAAACGCTGGACTGCGCCGGCAGCTGCGGCGGCTTCAATCTGCACTGGGCCTTCGGCAGCGGGATTGCAGCCGGGCGGGACGCCGCCCGCCGCATTCAGCGGCAGCGGAAAAAATAACCGTCCGGGAGCAGAAATGATGAGCGGCACCGCCGTATATTGCTGCCGTTCCGTTCACCACCAAGTAACAAAACAATTCACTATGTGCTGGTACATCCTGATTATCAGGGGAAAGGCATTGCCGGAGAGATGCTGGAACGTATCAAAGAAAAATATAAGAACCACCTATATATCGAAGGAATGCCAGAGGACGAAAAGAATGTCCCGTTCTATGAAAAGCACGGCTTTCAGCGGATGGAGCATGGTGCGGCCATCCAAATTTGCAACTATTCTGATAAACGCTAAAAAGCAAAAGGAGATTCAGTTATGAAAATCGCAATTCCTTACGAAAACGGTCAGGTGTTCCAGCACTTCGGACACTCTGCACAGTTCAAGATCTATAACATCGAAAACGGTCAGCTTCCGACCGGCGAGGTCGTTTCTACCAATGGGCAGGGTCATGGTGCATTGGTGGGCTTCCTTGTTCAGAACGGTGTAAATGTCGTTCTCTGCGGCGGTATTGGTGCCGGTGCGCAGAACGCTCTTGCACAGGCCGGGATTCAGCTGTTTGGCGGCATTTCTGGCGCAGCTGACAGCGTTGTTGCGGATTACCTTGCAGGAAATCTTGTTTTTGATCCAAATGCCCACTGCGACCATCACAGCCATGAGGAGGGGCACACCTGTGGCTCACACTCCTGTCACGAGGACAAGGGTGGTTGTACCGGAAATTGTCACTAACACTTTTTGATTTCCGTTTTACTCCCCCGAGAAAACCGCCTGCATCGTTTGTGATGTAGGCGGTTTTTGTTTGAAATACACGGCTCATTTTCTCGCAGAAATTAACATTCGGTTTCAAATCAAGTAATATTTCAATCAGAAGCGTGATCCTGTTTCTGTGCAGAGAAAACGGTGATTTCGGAGGGCTGCTATCCACGATCTCAGGAGCAACGGCAAACTCCATATCAGCGACCCATAGATGCTCAAGACAGCTTTTTCTTGTGCCGGTAAAAGAAAATCTGCCGGACAGCATCCATGACTTGGTGGCGATTTGAGTGACCACAGAGGTAAATTTGATACACGGAAAGAAGAATGCCCACTCGTCTGAGGAGTTCTCAGGGGAGTGGGCATTTCTGCGCAGGCGGTTAATATAATTTCGATTATGATAATTCAAATTATATTAAGACGTTCCATGGGCTGTAACAGCATCACCGCTTGGTTTTCAAAAACCACCTGTTGATAGCGGTGTTACTTCTTCACAAATTGGTATACGCCATATTCTGGTGACGTCACCAATCCATGCTTGATAAGATTCTTGATGATAGAGGATGCACGAGATTTCTGAACGCCATATAGCTGTGCAACGTTTATGCTGCGGAACTGATATTGATACCGATATCTCTTGAAAAGTTCAAGCGTATTATACCGTTTTTTATCAGTACATTCTACCACTTTATGCGGTCACATGGGTGGCATTCTCTTTCACCGAATTGATCGTCTCCATCAGTTCACTGCCTGTTTTGCCGTCAAACAGGCGGGTAAACAGAATGGGTTGGTCAAAGGGTGGTTTCATCAGCACCGCTTTGCTTTCCACATAACCGTTCTGCTCGATGTAATGAATGACCTTCTGCACGAACGCGATCTGCTTTGCATTCAGCGATTCGTCGTTGATGAACTTGGAAAATGCCTGCATGGCAGCATCGTGGTCCAGCTTTGCCACTTTACGCACCAGCAGACCAAAGGGCGTATCCCGAAACTCCCGTGCATAGTCCTCTTTGCTGCCCAGCTCACAGGTAAAGATATGTTCCAGCTCGGTATAGTCGCCCCGGGAAAGTGGAATGTTCTGGGTCAGCTTGTGGATGGCCAGCGTATCGCTGCGGTGCTCCATGATGTAGCGGTTCACACGTTCCCGGTACTCGCCGAAATCGTAGCCGGAATCCAGCGTTTTGCCCTCGGTCTGTTCCAGTACCGGGTCGGCAAGGGCCGTGTAGACAGGCTTTTGCCCTTCTACACCGTCCACCAGAAACTTGATAAGCTCCCGCAGTTCCTGCCGCATTTCCTCAAAGCGGAGCAGATCGTGCGAGGTCAAAAATTCGTCTGTCTGCACCTCCCGGATGAGGGGCAGCTTTGCCTGCACCTGCGGGATGGTAGCCTTCCCTTCCAGCAATGCCGCTGTGCTGCGCAGCTGTTTCTGGGCGCGGCCCAGCCCCGGCAGACCTTCCAGTTCACAGAGCAGCAAGCCATACACAAAGTTATCGAACCGCTTGGCGGCTTCATCTTTGTCGTCCAGCGAGATGAGCGGTGCCACCTCTTTCATCAGAGTACCCTTGTCCGTTTCGGTCAGGCTGACAAAGGCTTCCGGCTTTTGATAGTGTTCCACGGCCTGTCGGTGCAGCCGCACGGATACCAGCTCCGGGTTCAGCGCTCCCACTTCGGCACGGCAGGTTTCTGTTAAAATTTTACGCCAATTCTGGTGTTTTTCGTCCCCATAGGCTCCATCCTGCAGCGCGGCGGCAATGCGCACCTGCTTGCAGAAAATGCTCTCGGACAGGCTTTTGGTGTCCGCGCTCTCGTAGCCGTTGGGTTTCTGACGGAAAAACTCAAAGTTGCCGCAGTAGTCGAAGATCAGAAAACGCCGTTTGCCCGTATATTCGCCGTCGATGGCATCCACGCAGGCAAGGGACGGGCAGAGCCGTGTACCACGGCCGATCATCTGCCAGAACTTCGTTTTGCTGCGCACTTTTTTGAAGAACACCAGATTCACGCACTCCGGTACATCGATGCCCGTGTCCATCATATCCACCGAAACCGCAATAAACGGCGGCTTGTCCGGCTGCTTGAAGTCGTCAATGATGGACTGTGCATAGGCGTCGTCGCAGACCACCCGCTGGATGAATCCCGGGTACTGGGTCTCCAGCTGCGGGTAGAGCTTGCCAAAGCGTTCCCGGATAAACTCCGCGTGGCGCTTGTTCTGGGCAAAGATGATGGTCTTGCCGATGCGGTCGCCGCCTGCCGTCTGGATGCCCCGTTCCATCAGGTCTTGCAGCACCGTGTCCACGGTGTTGGCGTTGAAGATGAACTTGTTCAGCTTTTCGGATGGGATAAAGGTGGGCAGGGTGTCGTCCTCGGCAAAATCGTCCTCGTAGCGGGCCTTATCCTCCGGTGAAAGCTGGTCGTAGTGGATGCCCTCTTCTGTGAATTTCGTCTTGACCTCGTAGTTGTAGTAAGGCACCAGCACATGGTCGGTGTAGACCGCCGTGTCGTAATCGTAGGCGTAGGTGGGGATGCCGTGTTCCATCTCGAAAAAGTCGTAGGTGTTGCGGTCCACATCGGTTTTCGGGGTGGCGGTCAGACCCACCAGAATCGCATCGAAATAATCAAAAATGGCGCGGTATTTCTTGAAAATGCTGCGGTGGCTCTCGTCCACGATGATGAGGTCAAAGTGGGCGGGCGAAAACAGCGGCACGCCGTCCTTGGTCTTGGCGTTGTCGATGGCGTTGAGCATGGTGGGATAGGTAGAAAACACGATGCGCGCGGCCTTATCGTCCTTGGAGGAGCACAGATTGCACAGCGACTGGTCGGGCAGATACTTTTTGAAGTCGTCCTTTGCCTGCTTGACCAGCGCGGTGCGGTCCGCCAGAAAGAGCACGTTGGTCACATGACCGCCCCGGCTCAGCACATCGGTCAGGCTGGATGCGGTGCGGGTCTTGCCCGTGCCAGTAGCCATGACCAGCAGATTGCGCCGGAAGCCCTGCGCGATGTGGGCGCAGACAGCCCGGATGGCGTTTTTCTGATAGTAGCGGTCGGTGATTTTATCGTCAATTTCGATGGTGTCCAGCGGTTTTTTCTCGGTGCGGCGGTTCATCAGTTTCTGTAAATCGTCCTTGCAGAACACCCCGCTTACAGCACGCTGCGGGCCGCTCTGCTCATCCCAGAAATAGGTGTTGTAGCCGTTGGTGGTAAACAGCATCGGACGGCGGCCAAACTTCTGCTCCAGACAGTTTGCATAAAGCTGAGCCTGCTTGCGCCCGATGTTGGGGTCTTTGGTGCTGCGCTTGGCTTCAATGACCGCCAGCGGCAAGCCGTCCTTGCCCATCAGCACATAGTCCGCATAGCCCTTCTGCCCCAGCACGCCGTTCATGTTGTCCACTTCGTACTCGGTGCGCACATCGGCATCCGGCCCGGTGAATTTCCAGCCCATGGCCTTGAGGTCGATATCGATGATCTTCTGCCGCGTCTCGGCCTCGGTCAGGTCGGCGGCGGTGAAACTGCGGCTCTGCTGGTTCTGCTGTTTGCTGGCCGTGTACGCCGTCGAAAGGCTCTCCACCTGCTTGCGCAAGGCTTCCAGCTCGGCATCCTTCTGGGTCAGCAGGCTTTCCTGCTCCCGGATCTTCTTTTCGTCCAGTGTTACCTTTTCACCGGGGATGGCTGTTTCATCAAAGGAGCGCTCCACATAGTCCGTGCCGTAGCAGTAATCCACCCACTGGATGAAGTCGAACAGCCCCCGCAGGCTGAACACTGCATCCGCCGCCGACACGCTATGCCCTGTATGTACCGCCAGATTGCCCGCCTTCACGATGCTGGGCAGCACGCTCCACACGTTGCGGTCCACCGCGAACCGGAAACTCGGCTCATGCAGCAGGAATTGCAGGTTGTCCTTGTAGGGCATCGTGATGGTTTTGTCTGCCGCATACACCCACTTCACCGCCAGCTCCAACGCCTTCCGGCACCCCACCGCGCACATCGCCGGGGAGGTGGAGAACACTTTCTCGGCCTCGATGGCAGAATTAGCGAAGAGGGAATATTCGGGGCGGGTGGAGAGATAGGAGAAGTTGGACATGGTGGAGGGCTCCTTTCTGAATGATTCTTGTGATGCTCGTTTAATTATGACCTAGGATTTTTCAGTTCAGCTTTCTGCTGTAATTACAGTATGTATCTGTATGGTCATGCAAGCTTTACAAAAGGCTTTTCCATAGTCTGACAATTCAAAAAAGCCTGCCATCAGCAATGGCCTGTTATATGTTTGTTGTTGTCGGATGTTGTTCATCTTATCATGCATATATTTATTGTTTTCCAAAGGTTCATACAGACTTTCATCACTTAATACGACCATATTGCCGCCATTTGAAACTAAACCAAGCCGTTGCAAATTGTCAAAATAAAATCCGGTATTATATGGAACTTCACAACCAGTTAATTCGCCAACATTTGAAAAATTCTTGACCACGCTAAAGCCAGCCCTTTTTTCATCGGTTGCGCGTAATGTAACCGTTGGCACTGTCGGATGCTGATTCATATACTTTAATATTTTTGCTTCGTCCGAAGAAAGTTGCCTTATTACGTCTACAAAACCCGGATGAATCCCACTTTGCATAAATTTGTCCATTGAATTTGCTAAAACGGTCGCATACATTTTTAAAAGGTCTGGCTCCTCCGTAAGACTTGCATTTTGCAACACAGGCACAACGACATTTGCCTTAGGAGGAATAATGTTTTCTGCCGGGATCAATTTTAAATGTTCTTCAACCAATTTTTGCACAGTATCCAATGCTTCTTTTTGTAGTTGAGGGTAGTATTCACGAAACATTTGAAGTGCCATCCGAGTAACATCCGTTACCGATAGACCATAGTTGTTTACCACGCCTGCAAAGGTATTATGATGGGAACCCAAGGCCGCAGTTTGGTTGACTTCATGATTTTCGTCCATTATTACTTCTCCCGCTTATCTGTTTGCACACCAATTACAGTATTGTTATTGCCTGAGACTGTTTGATTGACGCTTATTTTATCCTCAGACTTTTTCTTGCTGTCTTTCTCCGGCTTTTTTATCAAGCCAAAAACTCCATTGATAACTGCTACTACTACAACGCCGACCAATCCAATAATTGCAACCCAAATAGCTTCTGACATACAACAGGGCACTTCCTTTTTCTTCCACTATACCGCTAAAATCCGCTGTTGCCCACTCTTTTACCCAAAATATTCCTGCATCAGCGCCTTTTTCATCAGTTTCAGCTTTTCAAGGCTCTGCTGTACGGTCTGCTTCTGCTGGTCTACGCGCTCTACAAAATTGGCAAATTGATTTTGAAGTTCAAGAGGCACATCGAAAATTTTGCATTTTTTCAGTGCAAAAATTTTCAACTCTGCAAATGTCGTTCCCGATGCAATACTTGCATAGTCCGTCATAATTCTGTCTTTTAGAGTATAAAGCAAAAACACAGAATTATAATTCGCACTTGTCAAGTGCACCCACAACACTCGACCATCCTTAAAATAAAAGGGTTCATCCGTATCAACAATCCAGATTCGTCCGTCAGGACAAATAGATGGCATTAACAAATCGCCTTTTTGTGGCTTTCCTGTGGTTTCGCACAATTGTTTATAATGCTCTTCTGTAATGAAAAGCGCTGGTATGACAGCTTTTTTCTCAGCTAATGCGCCAATTTCTGTTCCCCTATAAAATGGAATGCCACTGTCTTGAAGTTCTTCAACAAAAACGCGCTTGCTCGAACCAACATTTGCAATTTTTTCAAGAGTTTTCGTTTTCCAATTTTTAGGGTTTGCCTTACAGTCTCCAAACACCTCCACAAATCGCGCCTTTACCAGCTCGTCTAGTTTGAAAAGCTGTTGCTTGCGAAGAGAAATCAACTGCTCTAACTTCTTGAATTTTTCTGCAACTTCTTTCTGCTGGTTTACTTCAGGTAACGGGATTTCAATATTTTCAACGATGGATTTAGAAATTTCTTTAAAAGTTGCGCCACGTCCCAATGAATTGAGATAGTCTGTTTTTGATTTCAAGAAAAAATAGAGGTATTCATTATAAATCGCATCTGAGCAAATAAGGTTCTTGAATCCTTGATTGCAACACATTTCACAACCGGCAATTGCGGTTTTGCCAATCGGCGCGCGAGAAGATAAAATGACTGTTCCTGTCGGCAGATAAGACAATCCGGTTTTTTCTTTTCCCTCTTCAGTAATGTGCCGAACTGAATCCATAATATAAAAAGTATCTTCGTTCAATTCAGCAGGTGTTATCCATTTGATGTTGCCATCCCAGTAGGACGTAACAGATGTTTTTGGTGTCGAACCAGATACAATAGTACAAACCTCTCCCAACTTCGCCATCACACCATCTCCTCCAACTCTGCCAGACCCTTGGTGATCTCCATTTCCAGCTCATGCAGGTCGGCAAGGATCTCCGTGGTCGAGGGATACTCCACCGGCACATACTCGGTCTCTTTGTACTTATTGATGGACAAATCGTACCCATTGGCGGCAATTTCTTCTTTGGGCACAAAGAAGCTCTGCTCGGTGCGCTTGCGGTCAGTTTCGGCATCAAGGTTCTGAAACCGGGCGATGATGTCCGGGATGTCGTTTTCCTTCACCTCGGTGCGCTTGTCGTCCAGTGAGAAGCCGTCGGCTTTCATATCGTAGAACCACACCCTGTCGGTGCCGCCCGCGCCGGTCTTGGTAAACACCAGCACCGCCGTAGACACGCCTGCGTAGGGCTTGAACACGCCGGAGGGCATGGAGATGACCGCCCGCAGTTGATGGTTTTCAATCAGTTCTTTTCGGATGCTCTGGTGCGCTTTGCTGGAACCGAACAGCACGCCGTCCGGTACGATGCAGGCGCAGCGTCCGCCCGTTTTGAGCATCCGCAGGAAGAGCGCAAGGAACAGAAGTTCCGTCTTTTTGGTGTTGGTGACGGCTTTCAGGTCATCGTTGATGCTCTCGGCATCCACAGTGCCCTTGAACGGCGGGTTCGCAAGGCAGACGGTGTACTTGCTGCAAATGGAGTTTTGCTTCGACACGCTGTCCTTGTAGTCGATCTCCGGGTTCGTGATGGAGTGGAGCATCAGATTCATGGCCGAAATGCGCAGCATGGTGCGGTCCGTGTCAAAGCCGGTGAACATCGGGCCGGCAAAATGCTGCCACTGCTCCGGGGTCATGCTGTCCTCGTAGTGGGCGCGGAGGTACTGCGCACTGGACACCAGAAAGCCAGCCGTGCCGCAGGCGGGGTCGCAGATGAAGTCGTCCGGCGTGGGCTGCACCAGCTCCACCATCATGTCGCGGATGTGTTTGGGCGTGCGGAACTGGCCGTTCTGCCCTGCTGTTGCCAGTTTGCCCAGCATATACTCGTACAGGTCGCCCTGCATATCAAGGTCGGCAATGTCGTGGGTGTAGAGATCCTCCAGCCCGGTGATGATCTTTTGCAGCACCTGCGGCGTGGGAATGAGGAACATGGCATCGTCCATATACCGCGCAAAGGCGGTGTTGCCCTCATCCGGGCGGGTGGGGTCGTCCTCAATCTCCACCAGTTCACCGTTTGCGTCAAAGTCCGGCAGACGGCCATACTTCATCTTTTTGATGGCCGGGAACACCCGCTGCTGCATGGTCAGGAAAATTTCGCGGGAATCTTTATCCTTGAAGCGGCTCCACCGCATGGACTGTCCTGCTTCGCTGGCCGGGAAGATGTGCTCCATCTTTTCGCCCGCCATGTTTTCAAAATCTTCGGTGGCAAGCTCTTTCTCGTCCAGTGACCGGATGAACATGAGATAGGTCAGCTGTTCAATGACGGTCAGCGGATTGGTGATGCCGCCTGCCCAGATGTCTGTCCAGATCTTGTCTACCTTATTTTTAATGGCTCCTGTTACCATGCGTTCCTCCTGAATGTTTGCCAATCGCAAACGCTTTGCATCTTGAATTTTTGGTGATAATATCACAATTTTATTATAGCAGTGTACGATTGCATTTTCAATGTAGAGCGTTTAGCAGAAGTGCTTTCTTGATCGCAAGGCAAGAAATCAGTGGAACGTTAAAACAGCAATTTACGATATGCAATTCAACGCTGTTGCTGTTACATGAAGATGTTGAATTGCTATAAAACGGTAAAGTGGATTTTATCTGCTTTGCCGTTTTTTCTTTACATCTGGACTCCAACATGCCTTTGTGCTATTCAGCGATTCCATCGCGCAGCCTGCGCTCTGCTTACCAACTGATGATCTCCGGCGGTGATGTGAAAGCCGTACAGGGAACAACACCTGTGCAGGCTGCCCCGGTTGAAGCAGAACCGACCATCTCCGTGTCGGCACTGCTGGAGCTTCTGAAGGACGCAGACCCCTCTGTAAAAGCGCAGCTCCGCCTGGCTTTGCTGACCTGAATTGCAAAAAAACAGCACGAATTGCAGAGTAATTCACAGACTTACTCCATCTGACACGAAAAATGCGGACCGTGCAAAAACCGTGCAGAGACCGTGCAAATGGCGTATAAAAAGAAAATCCCACGAAGAATCTTACGATTCTTCGTGGGATTTTGGTGCGCTCGAGGGAACTCGAATCCCTGGCCCTCTGATTAAAAGAATCCAAGGTGCATCATTCGTCAAATTTCAAAAGTTCGAAGAAACGTTATTTTTATCGTATCATCGTAAAACACGCCTTTGCACACACCGCATTGTTTGCATACAGTGTAATGCTTTGCAACCGTTATCCAGCTATTCAGGTGTGCAAAAAGTGTGCAAAAATGTGCAGACGGGCAAAACAAAGCCCAATGGACAAATCAACCACCGGTTTTATGGCAGGGTTTAGGACATCCGAACAGACACCGTTTGATATAGAAATGAGGTTCACCATGAACAAACTGCTTTCCTGCCGCTTCAATATGGACACCAACCGGGTGGAAGCCCGGTTCGAGGATGGCACCACTCTTGCCATCGACTGCATCGCCGTGGAGGACGAGTACGGCAGCACCCCGGCACAGCGGGCAGAGCTGGACTGGCTGCTGTATAATAAGCCCTTGGAGTACACCCAGCTTGTGCTGGGTAGAGAGATAGAGCGTTATCTGTCGCTTGGCTGCGACCATGGCAGACTGGAAGATTGATTACTTTGAAAGGCCATTGCCATTTGAGTACCAATCGAATATACTATAAACAGGAGAGCGGACGTCACTCCGCTGGTGTGGCTGACACCTAAAATCCGATCTGATGCAAGACGTAAGGGCTTGAGGCTGGCGGGCAGCGATAAAACTCGAAAGCGATGCAGGACATAGGAGTCTGAGGTTGGCGGACAACGATAAAATCAGTCACAAGGGACATCGGACAGCACCACGGTGTTGTAGGTGTCCCTTTTATGTTATTTGCTATTCAGTTTACTGCCGAATAACAAAAAACACCCGCCCACCGATGGAGCTGAATCTCCACGGTGAGCGGGCATTTTGCGTTTTCTTTCGATTCATCGAATCTATTCGGCTTGTGGTTATCGCTTAACCCACGGTTTGGCTCCACAACAGGCTGATGCCGAACCAGTCCATTGCTTCAACGCCACCGATAGCTGGTCAATGCCGCTATCCTCTAGCTTTATTATACCACAAAAGGACGTAAGTTCAGGCACTTAAATTTAAAAAGCACTCAATCATATAATAGCAATTTTCAAAAAAGACGAATATCCACAGGAATAGAACCAGCCTGAGCAGTCAGAAGGTGAAACAGTCTTAAAAGCACGTCGGATCGCATTCGGAAGAGCATCGAGCGTTCGAGATTTGAATTTGCACAGGAAGGACTTCACTTTCGACCAGAGTTTTTCAATAGAATCCAGGTCAGGACTATACGGTGGAAGATAAATGGATCGAACACCGGAGCTGTCCAGCAGATTTTTCACTGCCTTTGCATGACGCAACTTCATATTATCCATTACGAGAACAGAATCGCCGTTCAGATGAGGCAGCAAATCAGTTTCCAGATATCGCTTAAATCTCTCCACAGTCGTTCCGCCTGAGAAAGTCGTATAGTGTAGTGTCCCATCCAACTGGACAGATACAAACCGTTGGTTTAGAGTTCCGGCAGTGCATCCCACACCGGCAGATGGTGCAGCGCACGCACAATGTTGCACTTTTCCAGCAAAGCACCATCTCCATCGCAGACGGTGGCATACCACATGGGGTTGTGCAGTTTCTGGGTCTCCGGATCCACAAGCAGGTTTCGCTGGCTGGCATACTGGAAGTGCAGGTGGCTCAGCAGGCCGCCGATCTGGCGGGCCGTGCGGGGCGGCATGGGTTCCATGGCCAACAGGCAACGGAAGGGCCAGTTTTCCGGCATATCTTCTGCCACAAACAGTGCGTTCTCCTTGCCTTCCAGACCTTTTTCCAACACGCTTTCCAGATGATACACCGCCTTGCCCAGACTTGCGCCATCTTCGTCCAGCCACTCGATGCAAAGCTTCTCCCCTGCCGCCATAGTGATGTTCCAACCGCCGAGAGTGTGCGGATTTTCCGAGCTGGTGGTTACGCAGGCTCTCTGCCAGAAGGCCTTTACACCGCCGCAGAACATGGGCATTGCTGCGGCAGCTGTCTCGGCATCCTGCCATGCACGGGTCAGATACGGATCACTGCTCGTGAGATAGGCTTCAAAATTCTGCCACCGGCCCAGCCAGTCATTTGCATGGTATTCCATTTTCCATTCTCCTTTATATCGCAAATCAAAAAATAGTGCAGCATTCAAACAACATCTTTGCGACATACAATTCAGCGTTATTGCCGTTGCACGAAAAAGCCGACTTGCCATCAATCCTGCAGGGCTATAATACGGTCGCACCAGTCGGCGGCCAGTTCTTCATCGTGTGTAATAACCACAATGGTCTTGCCCTGTGTTTTGAGTTGCTGCAATAGCCGCCCGACCTGTTCCATATTGCCTCGGTCCAGACCGCTGGTTGGTTCGTCCAGCAGGATGAGTGGTTTGTCGCTCAGCATGGCTGCTGCCACTACGACCCGCTGCTTCTGCCCGCCGGAAAGGCTCATGGGGTGGCGGTCGGCAAGGCCGTTCAGACCCAGCGCCTGCATCACGGTATCCACCAGTTTCGGGTGGGCTGCTCCCAGCAGAATTTCTTCTCGCACGCTGTCACTGAACAGCTGGTAGTTCACATCCTGCATGACCAGAAAGCTTTTGTGCAGGCGGGTCCTTGCGTTGGCCGTCTTGCCCTCCCACAGAATCTGCCCGCCCAGCGGCTCCATCAGGCCGCAGAGAGTTTTGGCCAGGGTGCTTTTACCAATGCCGTTATGCCCCATCAGGCCCACGATCTCCCCGGCAGCAAAACTCATATCTGGAAGCGCCCGGATGAGGTTGCGCCTGTGGTAACCAAGGGTCAGGTTCTGCACTTCCAGTATCGGCACCCCAGTGCATTGCATCGTCGTTTTTTGCCGCAACTTCTCCCGACACGCAGTCAGGTCCCGGGCGCGCAGACCTGCGTTCTGCAAGGTCGTTTCCGGCAAGGCGGCAAAGTCCGCAGCCGTCCAGACGGCTGTCAGCTGCCCCGCCTCAAAAAAGAAGTAGCGGTCCACCACATCCTGCACCCAGGCCAACCGGTGTTCGGCCAGCACAATGGTCATGCCCTCCTGCTTCATTGCGGCGATCATATCGTGCAGCTGCCGGATGGCCCCGGCATCCAAATTGCTGGTGGGTTCGTCCAGCACCAACAGCTTCGGACCAAGCATACAGGCCGCTGCAAAGGCCACCCGCTGCTTTTCGCCGCCGGAGATCTTGAACACACTGCGATCCATGAGAGCTTCCAGATGGAACTGTGCCACCACTTCCTGTACTCTCTGACGGATGGCTGTGGGCGGCATCCCGCTGTTTTCACAGGGGAAGGCCAATTCTGCTGTGGTGTCCACATTGAAATACTGCGTTTTGGGGTTCTGAAACACGCTGCCCACCAGTGGTACATACTGCTCAATGGCTGCGCTCCCTGCCAGCAAATCGCTCACCGTACAGCTGCCGGTCAGTTCTCCGGGATAAAACATCGGGGCAAGGCCATTCAGCAGGCGGGAAAAGGTCGTTTTACCGCAGCCGCTTCGACCACAGAACAACACGCACTCACCGGGCCGAATCCGCAGTGAGATATCCTGCAACGCCGGTTCTGTGCTGTTCTGATAAGCAAAGGAAACATTGTTGCTTTCCACCAGTGTTCTCACAGCAGTATACCCCCCTTCCACAGCAGCGGCAGCGTACACAGTGCCGGGTAGATGAAATCCCACACAGTCAGGTGCAGCTCGGTCATGCAGGTATGGGTGCCCGGCAGGCCGATGCCTTTAGTCAGTGCCGCTACCGAGAGGTCCTGCGCGACATTGTTGCCGTTCATCAGCAGCGGCATGAGGATGTATTCCAATGACTGCATCGGGTGCAGCAACAGAGCCCCCTTGCCCTCAGCGATGCCGCGCAGGGCCATGGCGTTGTGAATCTGGTGGTAGTCCTCCTGTACAGTAGGGAAGAACCGCACCACAACGGCGCACGGGATGATGACGCTTTCCGGCACATGCATCCGGCGCAGGGCGGCGGTCAGCTCGCCGATGGTCGTGGTCGAGAACGCATACGCACCGGTGATAATGCAGGGCAGCATCATCCGCACGCCGACCGAAACCAGCGACAGCAGGTTCAGAAGCACGCCCTCCCCTGCCAGCGGCACCACAAACAGATCAATGGCCAGCAGGCCAAAGTAGACCACACTCAACCGGATGCCGGTGCGAGTGTGCCCGGAGAGGAAAAACAGCAGCAGGAACAACCCGGTCGCTACTGCCTCGGCCCCAGTCCCAACATGGAAAAAGAGCATCAGGTTGGCCAGCAGCAGCAAATACAGCTTGGCACGTGGGTCCATGCGGAATCTCATGCCACGATCCCCGCTTTCTCAAAGTGCTTTTTCATCATGCGCTGGCCGAACAGCCCGCCCAGCACGGCGCAGACCAAAATCGCCGCTATAGCCGCAACGAAACTGCCGTTGTTGATGGGCGCGAACAGCGTATCGATGTAGGCGGCATCCTTGCCGCGGGCGGTCAGGTTAGCAATGTAGGCATCCTTCATGAACCACAGCGGCAGGATCGGGCCGGTGAGACCATACGAAAAGATGACATAACTGGCCAACAGCACCTTTTTGCTGCGGTACTGGCTGCGGCTTGCCACCCAGTCTGCCAGCACGCCGCAAACGATGTTGGCGGCAAAGGACAACACAAAGTGACCAGACACAAAAAAGAACAGGCCCATAACAAGACCCATGATGCTGATGCCGCCAAACTTCTGCAGCTTGGCGGCCAGCAGCATATACACGCTGCCGGAGATCAACGCCGCCACTGCCGGAAGCAAAATGTTGCCAACACCAGGCAGCAGCGCACAGCTGAAGGTGGCAATAGTCACCAGCACAAAATAGATGGCGGTGAACACACCAACAGAAATCAGATCCGGGATGGTCAGTTTTTTGGAATTCAGGTTCATAGAGTACCTCCATTTATTGTTAGCCGTTTCTAACTTTCAGGTTCATAAAAATGCCATGATTTCTCATGGCACACTTCAACCAAAAATCTGTGCACAGATGCCCTGGGCCATCCATAGCAGTATCTGCGGATAATCCTCGCCCAGCTTTTTACGCATGGGTACGGTCAAAATCAGGCTGCGCAGGGCGTTCATGGCCTGTTCCTCCGGGATATCCGCCGCTTTGTTCTGCGCCAGGAACCGGTGGAACACCGCATATTCCTGCTCCTGTTGCGCCCTGCGTTCTTCTGACGGGATGGCGCACAGAATTTCCGGCGCATCCTGCTCCCAGAAACGGCACAGTCCGCTTTCATCCAGCGCACGGCAGCCTTCCAGAATGGCGCAAGTCAGCTGCTGTGCGGGCGTGCCCTTAGGCTGTTCCAGCAGCTCCATGGCCGGGCCGTACAATTCGGTATGCATCTGGCGCAGCAGCGCATAAAACAGGTGTTCCTTGGACGGATAAAACAGGTAGAACGCTCCTTTGGAAATGCCGACGCTGTCTGTCAGCTGTTCGACCGTGACCTTGCGCGCGCTCTGCTCTTTGACAAAGCGGCGAGCGCTTTCCAACAATTGTCTGGTCAGAACTGTGCGTTCCTCCGCAGTAAACGCAATTGGCATGTGCTTCCTCCTTGTGACTCGTTTTTCAATCCAGTCACAGCATGGCTAGAATAGCACAACCATTGATTTCTGTCAAGTGGAAGGGGTTGCTAACTTTTTTGCGCATCTAACTGTTCTCTCTTTGCTGACTGCTATTTTCAGATTCTTCTGCAATTTCACCGGTGCAATTGTTCTATATAGGAATTGAGTTCGCCGCACGGCGGTATTCCCTGCTTATCGCTGCCCCTGCCATGTATATCAAGGAACAATTCACGCTGACAAGGTGATTGCATATCTTCCAGAGCGCAGTGAGTTTGAAATTATCCAGCATCGGAATGTCAAAGACGTGCAGGAAATCACGCCGCTGAGAGGGTACAGTCCTCCATTCAATGCCTTCAAATCATCAAAAAAATGGGTTCACGATGAAGAGGAAAGCAACCGCTATTTTAATGAATGGTATCAATCGCAGAACAGCTGATTTCTGTGCGGTTTTAGATGATAAGTCCTACTATCACCGCTTTACTGCAATAAAATTTGCAAAACCATCTTGACGTGCTCTGCAATCCATGATACTCTCTATCGCAAATCCCACCAAATTTGTAGAAAAGTACAGAACGGTGTGGGTTTATTCTCCGTGAAGATTTTTACCGCCCCGCAACACACCCGATTTGTTTTGCCGCCGTTTCACCCGACAAAATTTTTCGCCTGTCTTGCAGGGCGGTATTTTTCTTTTGGGGAGCTGTACCTTGAATCCTTCATAAGCCGTCTGAACGAGATACTGTGCCATGACCTCACGCTTTCTGTGGGCGAGCCGGACAACGCCGCTGCAAAACAGGGGCAGGAACTGCGTTCGGTGTGAACGGTGACCATGAGCAGGGGCTTTGCCTTTTCACACGTTTTGCTCTGCAAAATTTTCAACGTGCATTGCGGTTCGACTTCTGAAATTTTCAGTGTTGCACGGAAAGGGCGAAAGCAAGTATCGACCTGTGGCCACAAATTTTCAATGCTTGAAAATGTTCTGTCACATGGTCTGCCACTTGTTGGGGAGTGCCTTCCCCAAACCCTGCTCCAGCATTGCGCTGGTTTCAGCGCAAAAGCGGCGTGTCGCATTACATAGCCCTCTCCATCCCGGAGTGGGCATTTATCATTTTCACAGGAGGTCGAATATGGCTGAAATGAAAAGTACGAACGCACACGCACGAGAGAACCGCAATGACACGCCGCGAAAACGAAAGACACACATCATCAAAGTCCGAGTGACCGCAGAAGAAAAACTGCGGATCGCATACGCCTGTAAAGAACTCCACCTCACCCAATCCGAGCTCGTTCGCCGCGTCCTGTACGGCGTGAACGTCAAGCACACCGTTGTGGTGGCGCAGGGCGGCGAGGATGCACTGGCGGCGCTTGCTGCCTTGTCTGCTCAGTGCAGCAAGGTGGGAAGCAACCTCAACCAGCTTGCACGGCACTTCAACTCTGGCGGCAAAGACACCGAGCAGCTCCGGGCGCAAATTCTGGAGGAACTGTCCGCACTCACGAACTTTCGGCTGAAAGCCGAAGAAACGGTTGGTGAACTGTATGGCAACCATCAAGCATTTGACCTCGAAAAACTCTAACTATGCCGCCGCCGAAAGCTATCTCACCTTTCAGCACAACGAGTACACCGGTCTGCCCATTCTGGACGAGAAGGGCAGACCCAAGCTGCGGGATTCGTACCTGCTCGACACCCTTGAGTGCGGCGAATCTTCGTTTGCTATGGCCTGCCTGATTGCCAACCGCAAGTACGGCAAGAATGGCAGGCGGGAGGACGTGAAGACCCACCATTATATCATCAGCTTCGACCCGAAGGACGCAGTAGAGAACGGCCTGACCATGGAGCGGGCGCAAGCCCTTGGCTTGCAGTTCTGCAAGGAAAATTTCCCCGGTCATCCCGCCATCGTCTGCACCCACCCGGACGGTCACAACAGTGCGGGAAACATCCACGTCCACATCGTCATCGGCAGCTTGCGTGTCCGCACCGTGGAACGGCAGCCTTTCATGGACAAGCCGTGCGACTGGGAAGCGGGCAAGAAGCACCGCTGCACCTCTGCCATGCTCCGGCACCTCCGTGTCGCGGTCATGGAAATGTGCGAGCAAGCCGATCTGAATCAGATCAATCTGCTGGAAGCCCAAGGCGACCATGTTTCCGAGCGGGAGTATTGGGCGCAGCGGCGCGGACAACGCCGCCTCGACCATGCCAACGCCAAACTTGCCGCCGAAGGGCAGCAGCCCACCCAGACCGTCTACCAGACCGAGCTGGACAAGCTGCGAAAGCAGATCTACGCTGTGCTGAACAAGACCACCACCTTCGAGGAATTTTCTGCATTGCTCATGCAGGAACACGGCATCGCCGTGAAGGAGAGCCGAGGCCGGTTGAGCTACTGCCCGCCCGGCCGAACAAAGTTCATCACCGCCAAGAAACTGAGCAAGAAGCTGGAAAAGGAGCAGGTGCTGACCGCCTTCTCCCAGAACATCCAGCTTGCCGCCATCATCCAGCCCAGCAGCGAGAAGAAGCCGGATAAGATCAGGAAACTGGTTGACATTCAGGCGAACGTTGCTGCGGGCAAGGGCATCGGCTATGAGCGTTGGGCGAAAAAGTTCAACCTCAAACGCTGGTCGCAGACCTTGTGTCTCCTGCAGGAGAAGAAGCTGCTCAGCGAAGATGCCCTACGTCAGCGCATTGCCGAACTGCAAACCCAGCACGACGATGCACTGGCGGTGGTTAAAGACTTGGATGCCCGCATGGTCTCCCTCAAGGAGCTGCGCGGGCATCTTGCGGTCTATCGGCAGTACAAGCCTCTTGCACAGAAGCTCCAGACTGTGCGGAATCCCGCCAAGTTCAAGGAGCAGCACCGTGCAGAGCTTGCCGTGTACGAGGCCGCTTGCGCCTATTTCAAGGCCAACGGGCTCAGGACGCTGCCGGACCTCAAAAAGCTGGATGCCGAATACCAGACCCTTTCCTCGGAGAAAAACGGTTTCTACACCCGCTACAAGAAAGCGCAGATCGAACTGCGTGAACTCCGCACCGCACAACAGAACGTGGAAGCCTTCTTCCGCAAGGAAGAGCGCAGCCACGCCGTACCGCAGCAGGAGGTCAAATGAACAACACTCTGACGGATCGATGTGTGAATAAACCCAACCTCACCCACGCCCCTCACCGGGCTTCGTCCTTTCGCCTGTACCCCACCCATTGGGACGGAGGGTAGAACCTCTGTCTTTTCGGACGTAAAAAACGCCATCTCGACCCGGCAGGCAGCGGAGCTATACGGCTTCGCCGTAAACCGGAACGGCATGATGTGCTGTCCCTTCCACGGGGATAAACACCCCAGCATGAAGGTGGACAGCCGTTTCCACTGTTTCGCCTGTCAGGCAGATGGCGATATGATCGATTTTGTCGGCAGACTTTTTCAACTTTCTCCCTATAAGGCTGTGGAAAAGTTGAAGGAGGACTTCGGCATGGCACTTGCCGACGGCAAGGTGCGGCTTGCTCCCCGCAGACCGCCCACCGTCCGGCAGCAGCTGCTGGACTATTACCGCTGTCTGCAGCGTTGGCGGGTCCGATACGCACCGCAGTCACCCACAGAAGAACTTCACCCCTGCTTCCTTGAAGCGATAAAGAACCTTGACATCGTTGAATATTATCTGGACTGTTCGGTGCTCCCGGACCCGCAGACCGAAAACGAGCTACGGAAGTATTGGGAGGGATTGCATGAGCGACTGGAAAAAGAGGAACGACGATTGGCGTGATGAGGACGACCTGGAAGAAGAGGAAGAATGCGAATGCCCTTGGGTAGACAGCAAGGGCAAAGTGCGTGAAACCGCTTACTGCCAGTACCTTTTAGAGAAACACCCCATGATGTGCCTGAAACAGAAGCTGTTCGACCAGAACGGCGAGGTGGACGAGGACGCACTGCTCTACGAAGTCCACAGCGACCTCCGTGACTTTGTGCTCGACAACCTTGCCAAGAAGGAGAAGCAGGTTCTGGACGCACTCCGTATCGAAACCTATACCCCTGAATGGAAACCCCAGCTTGACCGCATCCATCTCCAGAACGGAACCTACTTTCTGGACGAGCGGGGATTTGTGCCGGAAAAGGAACTCTGCCTGAACCGGCTCCCCGTGGAATACCAGCCCGATGCCCCTGCACCGACCAAGTGGCTGGAATTTCTGGACGGTCTGCTCATCCCGGAGGACATTCTGACCTTGCAGGAATACCTTGGCTATCTCCTGATCCCGTCTACCAAGGCGCAGAAGATGCTGGTCATGACCGGCAAGGGCGGCGAGGGGAAGTCCCGCATCGGCTTGCTGCTGAAGAAGCTGTTCGGGGAAGCCTCTCACTCCGAATCCATCCTCCGCATCGAAACGAACCGCTTTGCCAGTGCAAATCTGGAGTACAAGCTGGTCATGGTCGATGACGACCTGAACATGGTGGCTTTGCCCGAAACACGGAACATCAAGTCCATCGTCACCGCTGAAGACCGTTTGTGCATCGAGCGGAAAAACAAGCAGGCTGTCCAAGGCTTGCTGTACGTTCGTTTCATCTGCTTCGGCAATGGCAACCTTGTGGCCGCTCACGATGACAGCGACGGCTTCTGGCGCAGACAGATCCTCATCACGGTGAAAGACCGTGACCCTGCCCGGGTGGATAACCCGTTCCTCATCGAAGAGTTGTCCGAGGAGCGACCCGGCATCCTGCTGTGGATGCTGGAAGGTTTGCACCGTCTGCTGGCGAACCGCTATCAGTTCACCATCAGCGAGCGCTCCATCCAGAACCTTGAAGCAGCCATGGCGGACAGCGACAACCTGACCCAGTTCATGCAGGCAACGGCGTATGTCCGCTTCAAGCCCGACACCGAGGAACGCTCCACCTATCTCTACCGCGCCTACACCAAGTGGTGCGAGGATAATCTGGAATCGCCTGTTCCGCAAAAGAAGTTCAGCCAGTTCCTGCTGAAAAATGCAGGGAAGTATGGCCTGACCTTTTCCAAGCACATTGAGGGGAAGTACCGCGGCTTCCGGGGCGTATGCGTCCACCCCGCCTTTGCTGCGGCATAAAACACACGAAAAGTGAAAATCTCCCGCCCCACGCGCCCCAAAGCATTTGTTTTTACCTGTTATCGTTGTTTTCTCCGGGCGGATGCAGGGCGGCAAAACGCCCATCGGGGCGGGAGAA
This sequence comes from Faecalibacterium sp. 7, assembly GCF_049562865.1. Classification (NCBI taxonomy): domain Bacteria; kingdom Bacillati; phylum Bacillota; class Clostridia; order Eubacteriales; family Oscillospiraceae; genus Faecalibacterium; species Faecalibacterium sp. 7. The sequence continues at coordinate 672,441 of NZ_CP186911.1, forward strand.
AAACCAGGATGCGCCCCAAGAGGGCGCGTGCATCCCAGCCATGCGCCCTGTAAAATCAGCACAGGAAGGTACTTTTGTGTGGTTTGGGGCGCGTAGGGCGCGTAAATTCAAGTTCTCGCACTTTTTTGGGCTGCTGCTTCGGGTCAGGAGCGGCAGGCCCTTACATATTTACCAGCCCATAATGGTTGCAGCTCAATCGGAGCTGCGCCGGGTCTGGAGAAGTGCAAAGGAGACATGCCTATGACGAATGTCCGCAAAAATTCCGCTAAACTGACCCGTGAGGACTTGAAAATCGCGCCCGAATCCCCTACAATGAAATTGTCCGAAACCCCTGCCGTAGAACCTTCTGACCAGACCAGCAAAACCGTCCGACACGCCCCGCTCGTTTACCGGGTGGAGGAGATCGCCCAGCTTTTGGCGATCTCCAACCGTGCTGCGTACAATCTGTGCAACACCACGAAAGACTTCAAGGTGATCCGCCTCGGTACCAGCATCCGGGTAAGCAAGCAGAGCTTCGATGATTGGTTTGCTGCGGTCTGAGGGAGGGAACATCTATGGCATCTATTCTCAGGCGCGGAGATTCCTACTCCGTTCGTTTCAAATACAAAGACCATGCTGGCCGGATCTGTGAAGGCTGGGAGAGCTTCAAAACCAAGAAGGAAGCGCAAGACCGCAAGATCTCGGTAGAGAAGGAACTCTTGGACGGTACGTTCCTCATACCCGATGCAATGACGGTAGCGGAAATGCTGTACAAGTGGCTCCCCATCCAGTCCAGCAAGCACAAGTGGGCACCCAAAACCTACACCCACACGGTAGCCATGATTCAGAATCTTGTCGTGCCCTATCTCGGCAAGAAGCAGATTCAGAAGGTTCAGACGTATGACCTCGAACAGTTTTACGCTACGCTGAGCCGGACACCGCGCGGACTGTATAAGCAGGGTGTCAAGCAAACGCTCACCGACAAGCAGAAGCGGCAGTTTCTGACGGGTGCTTCCATCCGGGAAGTCCACGCCATGCTCAAGACTGCTTTTTCCTATGCCGTTGAGTGGGGTCTGCTCCTCAAGTCACCGATTCCGAGAGAAGCCCCGAAATCGACCTCGGAAGAACGTGCCATCTGGGACGAAAAGACCATGCTTGCTGCGTTGCAGACCATGACCGACCCTACGCTCCACCTTGCTGTTCATCTGAGCATGATTCTCTCGCTGCGTGTCGGAGAGATCCTTGGCTTGCAGCCGGGAGACATCGACTTCGATGCAGCGGATGGACGTGGGACCATCACGGTCGGCAGGAGCTTACAGCGCACCGAAAAGGCTGCACTGGAAAAGACCGACCCGAATCAGATCTACCACATCTTCCCCGACCAGCGTGAGGGCAGCAGCTCCGCACTGGTGCTGAAGAAGCCGAAAACCAAGAAATCCAGCCGCACCCTTTATCTGACGAGACCCTTGAAAGAGGAACTGCTGGCTTGGCTGGAAAAGCTCCGTCAGGACGAGCTTGCCATGGATGGCAGGTATCGCAACTGTGGCCAGCTCTTCCGCCTTCCCAACGGTATGCCTGTTGCCCCGGAAGCCCTTTCTAAATGGTACCGCGCATGGCGTGCGGAGCACCCGGAGTTTGAGAAGATCGTGTTCCATGGTCTGCGCCACTCCAGTGCCACTTACCAGTTGATTGAATCCGGCGGCAACATTAAAGCCGTGCAGGGCAACACCGGTCACGCCACCACCGGCATCCTGATGGACACCTACGCCCACACGCAGGACAAGCCCCGGTTGGAGCTGGCTGAGAAGCTGGAAGCAGACTTCTATTCACAGGACATCGGCTCCCCCAAATCCGGCTCTGTGCCGGTAAAAGAAAATCTGCCGGACAGCATCCAGATCACCCCGGAAGGGATGCTGAAAGTTGTCCGACAGATGAACCCCGAGCAGCGGCGTGAGTTCACCCGCCTGCTGTTCGCCTGAAAAAAGTATGGAAAAAACGCTCACGATGCACAGAATGCAGACAATGCAAGGAAAAACACGGCTTTCCCGCCGGTGTGCAAAAAGTGTGCAAAAGTGTGCAGAGCCCCAGAAAATGGAAAATCCCACGAGGAATCTTACGATTCTTCGTGGGATTTTGGTGCGCTCGAGGGAACTCGAATCCCTGGCCCTCTGATTAAAAGTCAGATGCTCTACCGGCTGAGCTACGAGCGCATATTTCTGCAGTGAACATACTGCCGAATAATATTACCACAACTTGCGCAAAAATGCAAGAGTTCCCGGGCAAAAAGGCGCAAAAAGCTCCTGCATCGGTGTGGGCTTCCGCTTTCCATCCGCGCAGCAGGTCGAAGATGCTCCGGTGTCGGCAGGGGGCAGGGGCTTCATCCCGATAACTTCCTCTTTACAAACGCGGGCAGAACCGTTACAATCAAATCAAATCCGTCTGCTCCACGCCGTGTTTTCTGCCCGGCAGTGCTGCACCCGTCCGCCTTTTCCGGCACCGGCGTCCTGCCGGGCCACACCGATACTGTTTTGAGCAGGAGGTTTTTCGTATGAAGCTCACTCGTCGTGCCGTTCTCCGTCTTACCGGTACTGCCGCTGCAGCACTGGCGCTTTCCGGCTGCAGCGCTTCTGGCAGCGCCATTCTGGGCAGTAATTTCTCTGCCTGGCTCCAGCAGACTTTCGGTGTCAGCTCTTCCGGCGCCGCCTCTTCTGCTGCATCCTCGGAGGCCATGGCTGCCTCCCCGCTGCCGACAGGCGAGCAGCCCGCTGCCAGCCTTGCCGCACTGCCGGCGTACGATGCCGACCCGCTGACCGGCGAAGCCAAGCGCAGCAATGGGCGCATCGTGGGCGTGATGGTCAACAACATTTCCAACACCACCCGGCAGAACGCCCGCCCGCAGCGCGGCCTTTCTTCTGCCGACCTGCTCATTGAATGCAAGGTGGAGGGCGGTATCACCCGCTTCTGCGCGGTGTTCCACGATGCCGATTCCATCCCAGAGATCGGCCCGCTGCGCTCTGGCCGCGACCAGTTTCTGCAGCTGCTGATGCCCTATCAGGCCCTGTACTATCACGATGGCGAAAGTGCCGCCTGCACCAAGTTTATCAGTGTATACAACTACTCCGGCCTGAACATCGGCGGCAAGAGCTACTTTAATACTCCCACCCATCCGCATGTGGCTCACCGCGACAGCCGCGGCCGGGATGTGGCCTATGAACACACTGAGTTCACCTCCGGCAAGGAGATCCGGCAGGCCGCTTCCAACGCCGGCATCGGGCTGAAGTACGATTACGACGCCACCTTCTTCCGCTTTGCGGACTACCGCACCGGCGAGGAGAATGCCATGGCGGGCGCTTCCTCCGGCAAGGCGGTCAGCATCACCCACTCGGACCACTACAAGACCAGCTTCCGCTATGATCCGCAGTCCCGCACCTATAAAATGCAGATGTACAGCCGCATCTCCGGCAAATTTGAAAACACCGTGGACGAGCTGAATGCAAAGCAGCTGAGCTTTGACAATCTGCTGGTCTGCTTTGCGCCCATCGAGCGCTATCCCGGTGACTCCGGCGATGTGCAGCAAGTGAGCTACATCTCCGGCGGCGACGCTTACTGCTTCAGCCGCGGCGGCGTGCAGCATGGCCGCTGGGAGAAGGCTTCGCCGGAGCACCCGCTGCGGGTCTACGATAAGACCGGCGCTGAGATGCTCTTCAACCGCGGCAAGACCTATCTTGCCATCGTGGACGATGACGAGTGGTCCAATTTCAGCTATCAGTAACGAGGAAACAGCATGAAACGCATCTGGAATCTGGCCCTTGGCACTGCGGTGCTGTGCGCTGCGCTGCTGTGCGGGTGCACCTTTAACGGCAGCACCGCACCGGCCGGCTCTGCGCCTGCCGACCCGCTGACCGGGCAGGAGCTGCAGTATCCCGGCGAGCGGGTCGCCGCTGTCGTCATCGACAATGCGCCCGCCAGCACCACCCAGTGGGGCATTGGCAGCGCTTCGGTGGTGCTGGAGGCCCTGACCGTAAACGACCGGCCCACCAGCCTGTGTCTGGCCTATCCGTCGGTGTCGGCCATGCCCACCGTCGGCCCGGTCACGCTGGGGCAGGACCTTTACTGGCGGCTGCTCAGCGGGCAGGAGGTGCTGCCCATCCAGCGGGGCGCAGGCCAGTTTACCCGCAACTATCTGGACTACTATAACCTCCGGGCCGTAGATGCGCTGGAAGTGGGCCGCAACGCCTTTTCCTGCGATGATGTCTGGAGCGGCGCGCCGCTGTGGCACACCAGCGGCGAGGAGATTACTTCCGTGCTGGGCCGCCTGAACCTTTCCGGCGCATTGGGCGACCACGGCAGCAGCGCTTCCTCCTCGGCCAGCACCGCCGAGGACAGCTCTGCCATTTCCGCTCTGCCCGCCCTTCTGCCGCAGGCCAAAGAGCCCCGCCTGCCGGAGCCCGGTTCCCGGGACGCCGAACAGGTGCTGATAAACTTTGCCCCGCAGAGCACCACCGGCTTTGCCTACGATGCCGCCAGCGGCAGCTATGGGATGCTCCGCGCCGACGGCAGCGCCCAGCTGGACGCCAACACCGGCACGCAGGCCCAGTTCGATAATCTTCTGGTCCTCTACTCCGCGTCCAGCCTGCGGGACGACGGTCTTACGCTGGACTACGACCTTTCCTTTGGCGGCGGTGTATGGCTGAACGGCGGGCGGCTGTGGCACATCACATGGACGCAGGGGACCGATTCCACTTTTGTCTTCTACGATGCAGACGGCAGGCCGCTGTCCATCTGCGCCGGCCGCAGCTACATCGCAATGGTGTCCAGCGTGACCGGGCAGGAGCTGACCGTGCTGGACTCTGCCGGGCAGAATGCGCTGAACTGACAGAACAAAAAAGACCATCTGAGGCATTTTGAATGCTTCTCAGATGGTCTTTTTCTATGTTTTGGGTTCGACCCTCTCAGTCATCGCTGCGCGATGCCAGCTCCCCCAAAGGGGGAGCTTTTGAGGTGGAAACCGGCAGATACATCCAAGCTCGCCCTTCGGGAGAGTTGGCGCGTCAGCGCCTGAGAGGGACCTTTACAGATCCACTACGCTGCCCACTTCGGCAGGGGAAGCAGGCACCATACCCAGAACAGCCTTGTCGGTGCTGCGGTGGACGGTGAAGGCCACGCTGCGGCCTGCCGCAAAGTCCGGGTGGTAGGTCAGTTCCAGCGTCTGCCAGCTCTCCGGCACAGCGCAGAAGCAGTGCAGCAGCGCGCCGCGGCCCGCCGTCAGGTTCAGGGTGAACACCGAAGCGTCCGCCGCGTTCTCGCCATAGAGCGGCGCGGCAAAGCTGCCGCAGCGCACCGGCTTGCCGTCACATACGGCGGTGACGCCGGTGCCCATGCTGTACAGGTCGCTGAGGGTGTGCACCTCGCGGCTTTGCAGATAGCTTGCGCCCACCGGCAGGGCAGCGGCAGAGAGGTTTTCCACCGAGAGATACACCAGCACATTGCCCATTTCCTGCGCAGGGGCATAGCCCAGCAGCTCCACGGCCGCCTTGCCGTCCAGCAGGGCAGGCTCGCCCGCAAGATGCGGCTGCTGCGCCGCAGCAGATACACCGGTGAGCAGCGCTGCCGCAAGGCTGACCGCACCGGAACCGGCACATTTCAGGAATGACCGGCGGGAAATGGACTGGGACATGGAACTTCCTCCTAAAGCAATCGTTTCCTTATACAATAAAGGATTGTGCTGTTTCTGTCAAGGGATAGGCCAAAACTGTAACTGTTTCCTTACCCGCACTTTCAACTGTAAAAGCGGCTTGTTATTCAAAGGCCTCGTTTTCCTCGGCTTCGGCCTGACCGCGCAGGGTGTCGGCATAGCCAAAGGGAACGATGTCGATGGCTTCCACCAGACGGTCCCGCATCCACAGCTGCACATCGGTCTGCACGGTGTAGCCGCAGCCGGGGTCTGCCATCCACTGCTCCGGGTGGCGGGTGGGCACGGCGCGCTGGCTGAGCATGCTCATAATGACGCCGCCGTGGGTCACGCAGGCAGCCTCGGTCACATCCATGCGGATCATATACTCAAACAGCTTCATCAGGCTCTCGGCGCAGCGGGCGTGGAACTGGTCGGTGGGCTCTGCCCCTTCCGGCAGATAGTTGGAACCCGGCGTGATCCACTTTTTAAAGTCCTCGTCGTGCACCAGCTCCTTGACAGGCTTGTTCTCAAACTTGCCAAAACCGGCCTCCCGCAGGTCGTGGACCGTAAAAGTGTGCTTTGCATCCGGGAACAGGATGTTTGCCGTCTCCACTGCACGCAGCAGGGGAGAGGAGAACACGGTATCCACCTGCGGATACTCGAACCGCTCCTTTAGCTCCGCCAGCTGAGCGCGGCCCTCATCGCACAGAGGGATGTCCGTGCCGCTGCCGATGTACAGGCCCTGCAGGTTGCCGGCAGTCATGCCGTGACGGATGAGGTGAAGCTTGAAAGTTTTCATGGGTAGTGCCTCTCTTTATCGCTGTGCGGCCTGCGCGAAAACAGGCTGCCGGTTCCGCTGCGGAGAAAAAATCTGGCAGAAAATCATCCCGTCTGCCAGATTTTTCACCTTTTGGCGGCGGCAGCCGCTTTGCGCACGCCACAAAATGTATGCGTTAATACCTTTAGTTTAACATAGATATGGTATCCAGAGCAAGCCTTTTGACAAAAATGACGAAAATCAACGGAAAATATCGTCACTTTTCTTGCTTTACAAAAGGTTTTCCGTTGTGTATAATCAACCTGCTGTAAACCAAAAACAAGGATGTTCCATTCCACCGAACTTTGAGGAGCCAAAAATCATGGAATTCAACCGTATCATCAAGCTGCTGCGCAAGGAGCGCGGCATCACCCAGAAGCAGGCCGCCGAGGATCTGGGCGTTTCGCAGGCTTTGCTTTCCCACTATGAAAAAGGCATCCGCGAATGCGGTCTGGATTTTGTGGTGCGTGTGGCCGATTATTATAATGTCTCCTGCGATTATCTTCTGGGCCGCAGTGCAGAGCGCAACGGCATGATGCTCTCCGCAGAGGACATCCCGAACCCGGATAAGATGAAGGATAATATCTACCACGGCAGTGTGCTGCCCACCATGAACAAAAAGCTGATCTCCAACAGCCTGAATGTGCTGTACGCCAAGATCGGCCAGTGCCACAGCAAGGCCCTGACCACCGAGGTAAGCACCTACCTGATGATGGCGGTGGCAAAGATGTTCCGCCTGCTGTACTCGGCAGAGCCCCACAACGCCGCCAGCCTGTTCAGCATCGAGCCCATCCGCTGGCGCGGCTGCTCCGACGCCGTGATGCGCATGTCCGAGGCCAACGTGGAAGCCCTGCTGACCGGCCAGGATGTGAACGGCGGCGAGGGCGTCAAGGACCCGGCCTGCCTTTCCATGACCACCGAAAGCCTGACCCGGGAGTTCCCGCTTTATACCCCCAGCCTGTTAAATCTGGTCAAAACCAGCGAGACGCATGTGAAGGGCCTTTCTCCCGAAGGGTGATATTCCTGTGAAAAAGCTGTAAATTCAGCCCCGAAACCCTTGCATCTTGCGGGCAGAAAGGGTATAAACAAATTAGAATATTCTGGAATACGTTTTTTCCGATCGATAAGGAGGATCTCTTTATGTCGAATCCCATTTCCCGCCGTACGTTCCTCAAGTGCACCGGCGCATCCGCTGTTGCTCTGGGTGCAGCAGGCCTGCTGGGCGGCTGCCAGCAGAGCGGCGGTGACACCATCGTGGATGTCAAGGTCGGCGATAAGATCAGCAACTGGAACGGCCTTGGCGTGATGCTGACCAGCCTGTTCCGCATCGACACCGCTCCTGCACAGGAGGGTTATGAATATATCGCTGTGCTGGTCACCGTGGTCAACCGTACCAAGAACCAGACCTTCAACATCGGCGCACAGAATCTGGCCGAGATCAACGCAGCTTATCCTGTGCCCCCGCAGGAGAACGTGGACGCCAACTTCCACGCACTGGCTGCTGCTTCCACCGACTTTGCCGCTTCCTGCGACGGTCAGGGTGTGGAGTGCGGTGCCAATATCTCGCTGTACAACTCCAACTCCCAGACCTTCTCCGAGTCCACCAACCTGCCCCCGCAGGGCAGCGGCTATCTGCAGCTGATGCTGATGGTCCCCAAGGGCTGGCAGAACCTGCAGATCACCTACATGCCCACCTTTGTGGCGGATAAGACCATCACCTTCAACATGGCCGCCGCCGACATGACCCGCGCCTGAGAGAACGGTTTCCTGAGACGAAATTTCGTCCGGAATGTACGTTGCTGCTCAAATTTTCATACTTTTATTTTGCCAAAAGCATTGACTTTTGCCCCGTTTTCGCCTATTTTATAGGTAACGCCGCAAGGCCTTATACTTATATGATTTGTTATTCAAAGGAGGAATTATTATGTCTTATACATTCTCCCGCCGTGACTTTATGAAGTACTCTGCTGTTGCAGCCGTTGCCGTTGCCGGTTCCAGCATGTTCACCGGATGTGGCAGCTTCTCCAACCCCAACCGTCCTTTCGGCACCTATAACAAAGAAGCTGACTGCAAGCTGACCTTTAGCGGCAAGTCTGGCGGCTTTTTGGGTATTGGCGGCACACAGGATTACCTCGTTCTGAAGAAGGACGGTTCGTATACTTCTAGTTCCGGCACTCTCAATCTGGTATTCACCCACTATCCTATTTCGGAAGGCACCGGTATCACAGCTCCCCACTATCAGTTGAAGTATGTTACTGATGACGGAAACCATTATGTTACCAGTGCTGACGGTTCTCTGACGTCCACCGGTGGCGATGGTCTGCCAATCAAAGAAGAAGCGCATGCCACGGTAACTGTTATCATCCCGACTAGTGTAAAGGCTGATGTGGAAAAAGCTAAGGCTGTTTACATCCAGTACTTCCCCCGCCACAATGCTCTGGGCAAGGATAACGACACTTATGGCGATGTTTACGCAACTTGGGATATTACCTCCCTGTTCAAAACCACCATCTGATTTTCTTGATACATCAAAGGCCCGCACCCGCAGGGTGCGGGCCTTTTTGTATCCCAGTTTTTGGAAGTTATGCTGTAAAACAGCCAAAGCATTTTAGTTGTTTTGTGCCTTGTGCACAGGGCCGTTTTTCGGTACAATAGGGATATAAAAACGTGAAAGAGCATCGCAGGGATGCGGTGCTTTTTGCATTTGAGGGGCGACCCGAAGAACCTGAAAAAAGGAGTGCTGTTTCGATGATCAACATGGTAAAGCTTCCCACCAAGAAAAGCAACTTGTTCCTGCGCGTGGCAAAGGGCCACTTTGCCACCAGCCACAGCCATATCAACTATTACATCGACGTCACTACCCAGAAGTCCCGTCTTTCCGAGGCCAGAGCCGTGGCAAAGGAGCTGGTTTCCGCCTACCAGCACAGTACCATCGTGGATACCGTGCTCTGTCTGGACGGCACGCAGGTCATCGGCACCTGCCTTGCCAACGAGCTGACCAAGGACGGCTTTGCCAACATGAACGCCCACCAGACCATCTATGTCATCACACCGGAGTACACCACCGGCAGTCAGATCATTCTGCGCGACAATCTGGCCCCCATGGTCAAGGGCAAGCATGTGCTCATTCTGGCCGCTTCCCTCACCACCGGCTACACCGTACAGGCCGCTGTGGAAGCCGTGAACTACTACGGCGGCATGGTGGCGGGCCTTTCTGCCATCTTCGCCACCACCCACGAGTGCATGGGCTATGAGGTCACCTCGATCTTCGACCCCTCCAGCCTGCCGGACTACGCCAGCTTCGACAGCCGCGACTGCCCCATGTGCAAGGCCGGCCAGCACATCGATGCGCTGGTGAACAGCTTTGGCTATTCGGCGCTGTAACGTAAAAAGGCTGTCAAGTGCTCACGGATGCGCCCTTGACAGTCCCTTGTGAAATGATTATACTATAAATAGAAAGGCGCTGGCCCGCAAACGGCTCGCTCCTTACTGAATCAGATCAAGAAAAATGACCGTTCAAGTTGGTAGCTGGAGGCGGTCATTTTTTCTTGCGTCTATCGCTGTGAGAAACAGTCCATGTAATTTCAAACGTAACGTAGATCGCTCCGCCGAGAAGCGTGAGCAGCAATACGACCTGTTCAAACGTCATGGTGCATCCCCCCTTTCCGCCCTCAAGCGTCCGGGGGAGCGAGATTTCAAGAAAAATCTCTTTACCCGGCGCGCTCAGGTGCCGGTAAGGAGAAAAGCTGCAACAGCGACGACCGCTGCCTGCGGCAGAAGCAGGGAGAAGCTGTTGGGGCCGCGGCCAGCAAGACGCAAGTGCCGTCCAAGGCACGCAGCGGATGCTGGGAGCCGCAACTCGTACTGCGTTTATAATGTTATACTTTTCATCAAAACACAACAGGGCTTTGCAGTCGCTTTTATCGCTGCAAAGCCCTGTTTTTACTTCTTTTTCGGGAACACAAAGGGCTCGTGCAGATACACCAGCACCAGATACAGCGCCATGAAGCACCAGATGATGGGCTCGCACAGGATGACCGCATTGTACTGGAATTTCGGGATGAACACCAGCACAAAGATCACCTTGCCCACCAGCTCGATCACGCTGGAGAACAGCGGCAGGACCTTCTGGCCAAGGCTCTGCAGCGCGTAGCGGGTGCACAGCAGCACCCCCAGCACCGCATAGAACGGTGCGTTCCACAGCAGGTACCGCGCACCGTTTTCCAGCACGATGGGCTCCGTGGAGCCGGAGATGAGCCGCACCATCCATTCTGCGCCAAACTTCATCAGGAAGACCGCCGCGATCATCACCGCCACGGAGTACAGATACATCTGCCGCATCCCCCTGCGCACACGGTCGGGCTGGTTTGCGCCGCGGTTCTGGGAGACGAAGGTAGAGCCTGCATTCGCCATGGAGATCAGCGGCATATCCGTAAAGGCGAACAGCTTACGGGCGGCGGTGTGGCCTGCGATGGTCAGGGTGCCCAGACCGTTGATGCCGTACTGCAGCACCACAGAGCCCGCCGAGACGATACTGCTCATCAGGCCCATGGAGATGCTCTGGCTGAACAGCTCCCAATAGAGGTGGGAGCCCACGGCAAGGTGCTTCTTCTCCGGGATGAGGATGCGCACCTTTGCCAGCACATACAGGATGCACAGCACCACCGAAATGCCCTGTGCAATGACCGTTGCCACCGCTGCGCCCCGCACGCCCATGCCAACGCCGGCAATGAACCACAGATCCAGCCCCACGTTCAGCGCCGAGCTGATGAGCAGGAACACCAGCGGCATCACGCTGTTGCCGATGGCGCGCAGCAGACCGGCGCACAGGTTGTACAGGAACATGACGATCACGCCAAGATCGATGACGATGATGTAGCTGTAGGCTTCTTCCAGGATCTCCGCCGGGGTGTCCAGCAGCTGCAGCAGGGGACGCAGCCCCAAAAAGCCCGCCGCCGTGATGACCAGCGAAGCAATCAGCCCAATGACGATGGAGCCGGTCACGGTGCGCTTGAGCAGGTCTTCGTCCTGTGCGCCGTAGGAGCGCGCCGCAACGATGGCAAGGCCATTGCCGATACCGATGCCAAAGCCGACTAAAAGCTCGTAGATCGAACCGCAGGAGCCAATGGCGGCAAGGGCCGTGTCGCCCAGCACATTGCCCACGATCATGGTATCCACCGTGTTGTAGAGCTGCTGGAACAGATTGGAAACCAGAATGGGCAGCATGAAGAGCAGCAGGCTTTTAAAAATAGGCCCGTGCATCAGGTCCACATTCATGTTCCATAAACTTTTCTTTTGGGGCTGCGCGTGGGTCATAGGGTTCCTCCAAAGTTCTATTTTTACCGCAAACAAGGGACTGCACAAAAGTCAGCCCCTTGTTTTGCCGTGTGATGCTGTTGCTTTTTCCGATGAAGCTGCCCGCACGGGCTCTTCTCGTGAAAAGACAAATCTGGAAAATCCGCAGATTTTCCAGATTTGCAAAGATAAACCAATTTTCCGCTATTTATTGCCAGAGCGCAAGCGGAGGCAATTCTAAATCGTTACAGCTCCTGCGTCTCAAAGCCGTTACCAGTGAGCACCTGCACACTGGTAAAGCCTGCAGCCTTGATGGCGGCGGCAGCTTCGTCAAAGCCGAAGGTCAGGCTGTTAATGTCGTGAGAGTCCGAGGTGATGATGACCTTGCCGCCCATCTTCTGCCACTCGCCCAGCAGCCACGGGCCGGGGTAGAAGTCCTTGCGGTAGCCGCGGTAGACGCTGCCGGTGTTCACTTCCAGCAGGCAGTCGTTCGCCTTTGCGGCCTGCAGGGCCTTGAGGGCAGCGGCCTTGTAGCGGGGCGACTCTTCGTCGAAGAACTCGCCGTTGGCATTCAGCTTCTTGATCAGGTCGATGTGGGCCAGAATATCCGGCTTGAGGGCAGCCACCTTTTCCACCTCGGCAAAGTAGGCTTCCACTGCGGCCAGCGGATCTGCGTCAAAGTCGTCGTTGATGCAGTCCCACAGGTCCTGCGGACGGAAGTCGATCTCATAATACTTGCCGGTGTTCTTGCCGTACAGGTGGTGTGCGCTGCCGATCCAGTAATCGTAGCCGGTGCGCTTGTCCTCGCTGAGGATGTCCCACTCGATGCCGCACAGGATATCCACCTTGCCCCTGTATTCGGCCTTGAGCTTTGCGATGGTGGCCTTGTACTGGGCGGTGCGGCTGGGGCTCATGCAGTATTCGCGGTCGCGCTGGGTGTAGCTATGGCCGGTAAAGCCCAGCGTGGTCAAGCCCTGCGCACATGCAGCACTTGCCATATCCTGCAAGGTATTTTTGCCATCACACATGGTGGAGTGGCAATGGACACTGGACTTCTTATAATCTGCCATAGATAATTCACTGCATCCTTTCCTGTTTGACCTTGTGGTCAATGACGTGACGTTTTTCCAGTTCACGGGTCACATCCTCCACCGTGATGCCGGCGCTGACCATCAGCACCAGAACATGGTAGGCAAGATCGCTGATCTCGTAAACGGTTTCTTCCTTATCCTCTTTTTCGCCCGCAATGATGACCTCGGTGCACTCTTCGCCCACCTTTTTCAGGATCTTCTCCTTGCCCTTCTCGAACAGGTAGGTGGTATAGCTGCCCTCCTGCGGATCGGTCTTGCGGCCCTTGATGAGCTCATACAGGCCCTGCCAGCTGAACTGCTTCAGCTCCGGCGAGACGTATACTTCGTTGAAGAAGCAGCTCTCGGCGCCGGTGTGGCAGGCGGGGCCGGATTTGACCACTTCCACCACCAGTGCATCTGCGTCGCAGTCGGCGGTGATGGACACCACCCGCTGCACATTGCCGCTGGTCTCGCCCTTGCGCCAGATCTCCTGACGGCTGCGGCTCCAGAACACGGTACGGCCCTCGGCGATGGTGAGTGCCAGCGTCTCGGCGTTCATGTATGCGAGGGTGAGCACCTCTTTGGTGTAGTGGTCCTGCACGATGGCAGGGATCAGGCCCTTCTCATCAAATTTCAGATTCATAACGGTTCTCCCTCCCCGGATGGGGATATTACTAGTTTAGCGTATTCGGTGCGCAAACGCAAGAGTTTGCGGGTTGTTTTTGCGGAAATCCAGTTTCGCGTTACGGCTTTTCCCCGCGCCGGGGAGAAATGTCCCGGCGTTACAGCCGCATCTCCACGCCGTTTGCGTTGAGGTATTCCTTCAGATCCCGGATGGTCAGCAGCTTCTGGTGGAAGATGCCCGCGGCAAGGCCTGCATCGATGCCCTTGTGGTGGAACAGCTCCAGAAAGTCTTCCTTTTTGCCTGCGCCGCCGCTGGCAATGATGGGCACGTTCACCCGCGCCGCAACTGCATCCAGCATCTCAAGGTCGAATCCGCTGCGCACGCCGTCGGTATCGATGCTGTTCAGGCAGATCTCACCCGCGCCGTGGTCCACGCACCAGCTGATCCAGTCCAGTGCATCCCGGCCGGTGTCCTCGCGCCCGCCCTTGGCGAACACCCGGAACTGGCCGTCCACCCGCTTTACATCGGCAGAGAGCACCACACACTGGTTGCCGTAGCGCTGTGCCGCCGCCGGGATGAGGCCGGGGTCCTTCAGTGCGCCCGAGTTGACGCTGACCTTATCCGCACCGCACTTGAGCACCCGGTCGAAGTCTTCCAGCGTATTGATGCCGCCGCCCACCGTGAGCGGGATAAAAATTTCGCTGGCGACGCGGGTCAGGATATCCGTGAACAGCGCCCGCCCTTCAAAGCTGGCGGTGATATCGTAGAACACCAGCTCATCGGCACCGGCAGCGTTGTACATGCGGGCCATTTCCACCGGGTCGGCCACGTCCCGGATGCCTTCAAAGTTCGTGCCCTTGACTATGCGGCCATTACGCACATCGAGACAGGGGATAATGCGTTTGGTAATCATGTCGTTTCCCCTCCGTTCACACCTGCACCAGCTGCACGCAGCGCGCAAGGTCCAGTGCGCCGGTGTACAGGCTCTTGCCCAAAATGGCAGCGGCAGTGCCCATTTTTTTCAGCTCCAGCAGCTCCGCTTCGGACGAGATGCCGCCGCTGGCCGTAAAGGCTACGCCGGGCACTTTCTCTGCCAGCTGGCGGTACAGGCCCAGATTGGTGCCCTTCATGGCACCGTCGCAGGCAATGTCCGTATAGATGATGGCGGTGCATCCGGCGGCGGCCAGACGCCTGCAGAAGTCCACGCCCGGCTCCCGGCTTACCTCCTTCCAGCCATGGATGGCCACATAGCCGTCCTTTGCGTCCACACCCACGGCAATTTTATCGCCGTATTTCTGCAGCATCCGGGCGGTAAAGTCAAAATCCGTCACCGCCACACTGCCCAGAATGCAGCGGCCCACGCCGAGGGAGAGATATGTTTCAATGCGTTCCTCGGTGCGGATGCCGCCGCCCACCTCAATGTACAAACCGCCCTGCTTTGCCAGCGCGGCAATGGTATCATAGTTGGAAAGGGTACCGTCCTTTGCGCCGTCCAGATCGACGACGTGCAGGTTTTTGGCACCCGCCGCAAGGAACTCCCGCGCCTGTGCGCAGGGGTCCTCGCCGTAGACGGTCATGCGGTCGTAATCGCCCTGCGTCAGACGCACCACTTTGCCGCCCCGCAGGTCAATGGCTGGAAATAATTGCATTTAAATCTCCTTCAGAAACGAACCCTCTCAGGCTCGCATTCGCTCGCCAGCTCTCCCGAAGGGAGAGCTTTTTGCATTTTACGGTTGACTCTTTAGAAGCTCCCCCTTCGAGGAAAGACTTCCCCCGCTCCGGGGGAAGATGTCACCGTAGGTGACAAAAAGGGGAATCTGGCAACGCCGCAGGCGTTGACTGAGAGGGTTATAGCTCCGCAAACGCCTTCAAAATCCGCAGTCCGGTGTCGCCGCTCTTTTCCGGGTGGAACTGGGTGCCGTACACCCGCCCCGCCCGCACCGCGCCGGTGACCGGGATGGAATAATCGCTCACGGCCAGCGTGCTTTCGGCGCAGTTTTTGCCGTAGTAGCTGTGGACGTAATAGACGTATTCTCCCTCACGGATGTACTGGAACAGCGGGTCGTCCTTTACAATGTGCAAGGCGTTCCAGCCGATCTGCGGCACCTTCAGGCTCTTGTCCGCAAGGTCGGGCTCCAGCGGGCAGACTTTGCCCTTCACAAAGCCAAGGCCTTCGTGCTCACCGTACTCGTAGCTCTTTTCAAACAGCAGCTGCATACCGAGGCAGATGCCCAGCAGCGGCTTCTTTTCGGCTTCTTCTTTGATGACCGGCACAAGGCCCGTTGCCTCCAGCTTTGCCATGGCATCGGCAAAAGCGCCCACGCCCGGCAGGATGAGCCGGTCGGCTTTGCGGATGGTGTCCGCGTCCGCAGTCACAACGGCTTCCAGCCCCAGCTGCTTCAGGCTGGACTTCAGGCTGAACAGGTTGCCCACGCCGTAATCGATAATTGCGATCATACCAGCAGTCCTTTCGTGGAAGGGATCTCGTCCTTGTGAGCTTCGTCGATCTTCACGGCCGCGCCCAGTGCATGGCCTGCGCCCTTGAAGCAGGCCTCGAGGATGTGGTGGGTATTTTCTCCCGCAAATTGTACAAAGTGGACAGTGGCAGGCACGCTGCGGGCAAAGCCCAGCCAGAATTCCTTAGCGCACTCCACGTCAAAATCGCCCACCTTTTCGGTGCTGCAACGGACGTCCCAGTTCAGGGTGCAGCGGCCCGAAAGATCAACGGCGCACAAAATCAGTGCTTCGTCCATGGGCAGGTAGAAGCTGCCGTAGCGCTGGATGCCGCGCATATCGCCCAGTGCCCGTGCAAAGGCCTGCCCCAGCGCAATGCCCACATCCTCGGTGGTGTGGTGGTAGTCCACCTGCACATCGCCGTGGCAGGTAAGCACCAGATCGAACCGGCCATGGCGGGCGAACAACTCCAGCATGTGGTTCAGAAAGCCGCACCCGGTGTCCACCTCGTAGCGGCCGGTGCCGTCCAGATCAAGGGTCAGGTCGATCTGGGTCTCATTGGTGTTGCGTTCCAGCGAGATCATTCGGTTCGGCATGGTTCATTCCTCCATGATCTTATCCAGTGTGTTCACGAATATCTTCATCTGTTCCGATGTGCCAATGGTGATGCGCAGCCAGTTCTGGATGCGGGGCACGTCAAAATGGCGCACCAGAATGCCGTTTTTCTTCAACTCTTTGTAGAGTATCTTGCCGTCTTTCCGGTCGGTACTTGCGAACAGGAAGTTGGAGCGGCTGTTCAGCACGGCAAAGCCCCGCTGTTCCAGCTGCTGTTTTGTCCATGTGCGGGTATCCACGATGGCGGCGCGGGTCCTGTCAAAATAAGCGGTGTCTTCCAGCGCGGCCTGCCCGGCTTTCAGGGTCAGGCGGTTGATGTTGTAGGGGTTCAGGCTGAACTTGACCCGGTTCAGGTCGGCAATGAGCTTTGCATTGCCCATGGCCAGACCCAGACGCGCACCGGCCAGCTGCCGGGACTTGGAAAAGGTCTGTACCACCAGCAGGTTCTCGTACTGGTCGATGAGGGGCACGCAGCTCTCGCCGCCAAAGTCCACATAGGCCTCGTCCACGATCACCACGCTGTCGGGGTTTGCTTTCAGGATGCCTTCTATTTCTGCCCGGGGCAGTGCAATGCCGGTGGGGGCGTTGGGGTTTGCAAGGACGATGGTCTGGTTCAGGCCGTAGTAATCCTTCGGGTCAAGGGTGAAATCCGCTTTCAGCGGGATGATGTGGCTGGGAATGTGCATCAGCCCACACCACACGCCGTAGCAGCCGTAGGTGATGTCGGCATAGGCCAGCGGGTGGTCTGCGTCGCAGAAGGCACGCAGCGCAAAGAAGAGGTTCTCGTCGCTGCCGTTGCCGGGCATGATCTGCTCCGGCTGCAGGCCGAAGTGGGCTGCGGCCGCCTTGAGCAGGTCGGCACAGGCGGGGTCGGAGTAAAGGCGCAGCTTTTCCACCTCGTGCTCGCTCACGGCGGCTATCACCGCCGGGGAGGGCAGATAGGGGCTTTCGTTGGTATTCAGTTTGATGTACTGCTGATCCTGCGGCTGCTCACCCGGGGTGTAGGGGGTGACAGCGGCCAGCGTGGGAGAAAGGAATTTACTCATGGTTCAAATCCTCACTTTTCATACCGGATGGTCACGCTGCGGGCGTGGGCGTGCAGGCCCTCGCGCTCGGCAAAATCGGCGATGCGGGGGGCTACTTCGCCCAGCGCTTCCCGGGTGTAGTAGAGGAAGCTGGACTTCTTTACAAAGTCGTCTACGCCCAAGGGGCTGGAGAAGCGGGCGGTGCCGCTGGTGGGCAGGGTGTGGTTGGGGCCTGCAAAGTAATCGCCCAGCGCTTCCGGCACGTTGCGGCCAAGGAAGATGCTGCCTGCGTTTTTGATCTCGTTCAGCACACCGAAGGGGTCCTCCACGCACACTTCCAGATGTTCCGGTGCAATGATATTGCAGGCCTCGATGGCCTTGTGCAGGTCGGTGCAGAGGATGATCTTGCCGTTGTCGTCCACGCTGGCGCGGGCGATGGCGGCACGGGGCAGCTGCGGATCTGCACCTCCAGCTCCGCCTGCACGGCCTTGGCCAGCTCCGGGCTGTCGGTGACGAGAACGGGGCTTGCCAGTTTGTCGTGTTCGGCCTGACTCAGCAGATCCGCCGCCACCCATGCGGGGTTGCAGCCGCCGTCGGCCAGCACCAGAATTTCGCTGGGGCCTGCGATCATATCGATGCCCACCTTGCCGAATACCTTGCGCTTGGCGGTGGCAACGTAGATGTTGCCGGGGCCAACGATCTTATCCACCGCGGGGATGCTCTGGGTGCCGTAGGCGAGAGCCGCCACAGCCTGTGCGCCGCCGGTCTTGAAGATTTTGGTCACGCCTGCGGTGGCAGCGGCGGCAAGGATGACCGGGTTCACCCTGCCGTCCTTTCCGGCGGGGGTGGTCATGACGATCTCGGATACGCCTGCCACCTTTGCCGGGATCACGTCCATGAGCACGGTGGAGGGATAGGCCGCCGTGCCGCCGGGCACATAGACACCGGCCTTTTCAATGGGGGTATATTTCTGGCCCAGCACGATGCCGGGCTTGTCGTTCACCACAAAATTCTTGTGCACCTGCTGGCGGTGGAAGCTCTCGATGTTGGCAGCGGCTTCGCGCAGCGTTTCGAGGAAGTAGGGGTCCATATTCGCAAAGGCCTCGTCGATTTCCTCCTGCGTCACCTGCAGGGCATCGATCTTCGCGCCGTCAAATTTCAGCGCGTAATCCTTCAGGGCATCGTCGCCCCGGGCGCGCACATCGGCAATGATGCCGTCCACCACGTCCTCCACGTTCTTTTCCGCGCGGATATCGCGGTTCAAAATTTCTTCGGGCCTGAGCTCGTCAAAGTTATACAGCTTGATCATTTTGCTTCCTCCTTGTTCTGCAGTTCTGCCCGCAGCTTTTCCAGCATGGTGTCCATTTCGGCGTGCTTGAACTGGTAGCTGGCCTTGTTGGCAATGAACCGGGCCGAGATGGGCATGAACTCGGTGACCACCTTCAGGCCGTTCTCCCGCAGGGTGGTGCCGGTCTCCACGATATCCACGATGACGTCCGAAAGGCCCAGAATGGGGGCCAGCTCAATGGAGCCGTTCAGCTTGATGATATCGATGTCCCGCCCTATGGATGCGTAGTAGCTCTTTGCAATATTGACGAATTTGGTGGCCACCCGCACCGGGCGGCTGGGGTCGTCTTGGTAATCGGCCGGGGCGGCAACGCACATGCGGCATTTGCCAAGGCCGGTGTCCAGCAGCTCGTACACATCGGCAGAAGCCTCGGTGAGGATATCCTTGCCCACGATGCCCACATCGGCGGCGCCGTGCTCCACATAGATGGCAACATCGCTGGGCTTGACGAGGAAGTAGCGGATGCCGGCCTCCGGGTTTTCCACCACCAGCTTGCGGGTGGCGTTGTAGTCCTCCGGGCAGCCGTAGCCGATGCCCGCCAGCAGATGATACACCTTATCACCCAGACGGCCCTTGGGCAGGGCCACGTTCAGCATCACCCTGTCGGTGCTGTTCTTCTGCACCGGCGGCAGCGGGGCGCTCAGGCGGTCCAGCTCGTCCAGATAGACCGCAAAGCCAATAGCACCGGCACCGGGGGTGAACTTCTGCATCAGCAGGTCGTAGCGGCCGCCCTTGAGCAGGGGGCGGGGCAGGGCTTTCAGATAGCCCTGAAACACAAGGCCGTTGTAGTATTCCATCTCACCGGCCAGGGTCATGTCCAGCCGGATGACGCCGCCCGCCTTTTCCAGCGGCACAGCCAGCGCTTCCAGCTCGGCCACCGCTGCGCGCATGGCGTCATTGCGGCACAGGGCAGCGGCCTTTGCAAGGGTATCGGCATAGCTGCCGCAGAGGCTCAGCACGCTGCACAGGGTATCGGCCGCATCGGCAAGACCGGCGGCTCCGGCTGCAGCCCGCAGCTCGTGGGCGTTTTTCTCCCGCAGCTTTTCCAGCAGCTTTGCGCGGGCGGCATCCGGCACGCCCAGCGCGTCGAACAGGCCGAACAGGTAGCCCATGTGGCTCACTTCCAGCACCCACTCGGCCCCCAGCGCATCCAGCGACCGCGCCGCCAGACACACGGCCTGCTGCACCTGTGCTTCGCCCACCGCGCCCAGCATCTCAAGGCCCATCTGGCTGATCTCTTTAAAGGTGTGGCTCTCGGCGGAAGGGCGGTAGACATTCTCGTGGTAGTAGTAGCGCAGGGTCTCGCCGGGGGCGGGCTGCGCCGTCTTGGCAATGGAGAGGGTCACGTCCGGCTTGAGGGCCAGCAGACGGCCATCCAGATCGGTAAAGGTGATGACCTGCTCGGACGACAAAAAGCTGCGGTTCTCCTGATACAGGCCGTACTCCTCAAAGCGGCCCATGTGGTACTTGCGGCAGCCCGCCGCTTCGTACAAGGCGCGCAGCGCAAAGGAGGCGCGCTCCTTGGGCTGCAGGTTTGCAAGGCTGAATTCCATCGTCGGTCCCCCCTGTTTCTTACATCCATCGCCGGCGTTCTCCGGCACTTTTCGACTCCTCTATCTCATCCGCCGGGCCTCACTGCCCGGCGATCCTTTGCGCGGCACCTCCGCGCCTTTTCCATACGGAATTGGTTCCATTGTTATTTTACTTTATCCAGATAAAGTTGTAAAGTAGGAAAGTGCCAGTGTTTTCTGTTTTATGGCATGATTTTTCTGTGCGTTTGTACAGAGGGCAGGAAAAAGGAGCCGCCGCACCGAATGCAGCAGCTCCTTTTCAGGCAGATCTTATCCCAGCAGGTCCAGCACACCGGCCTTCGGGCGGGCACCCACGGCCTGACGCACCAGCTTGCCCTGCTCAAACACCAGCAGGGTGGGGATGCTCATGACGCCGAACTCCCCGGCCAGCTCCGGCTGTTCGTCCACATTCACCTTGCCCACCTTCACATCGGTGCGCTCCTCGGCCACCTCGTCCACGACGGGACTGAGCATCCGGCAGGGGCCGCACCAGCTGGCCCAGAAGTCCAGCAGGACGGGCTTTGTGCTCTGCAGCACCTCCTGCTCAAAATTTTCCTTCGTGATCGTAACAACTGCCATATTTCTACCTCCTGAAAGGGTTCGTTCGTGGTTGTTCTTATGGCATCAGTATACCCCAAATGCCGGGGCTTTTCCGTAACCGGGTCACATTGGGGCGCAAAAAAGCCCGGAGCAGGAAGAAAGAATACTGCTCCGGGCGGGGAATGGTTCTTTTATTGCGGCTTCAGGATCAGACTTCCTGCATGGCGTTCTTGCCGGCAACGTAGCCGTAGTACATGGCCATGGAGTGGCTGACGCCCTTCAGACCGATGGGGTACTCGGTGGCAAAGCGGTTGCCCTGCACGTTGCCTGCCACATACAGGCCGGGGATCACGTTGCGGTCGGCGTCGAAGGTGTGGCAGTTCTCGTCGCTCTCCAGACCGCCGATGCAGACCAGCAGCAGGGCGGTGGTGAACTTGTCGGCGTAGAAGGGGCCGTTCTCCACAGCCCACATGCGGGATGCGGGCTTGTGGAAGTCCTCGTCGTAGCCGTCCTTGGCCAGCTGGTTGTAGCGCTGGATGGACTCCAGCGCGGTCTGCTGGGCAGCGGTGTCATCGGGGTAGATCTTCGCCACCAGCTCTTCCAGCGTGTCGGCCTTGACGGCACGGCCATCGGCCACGGCTGCTTCCAGCTGATAGGGGCTCTTGTAGTTGCGGTAAGTGGTGTTGTTCTTGGGGCCCTCTGCCTCGCTGGCGTAGTCCTCGTAGTAGCAGGCACCGCCGTGGGCTGCGGGCATGTAGGGCAGCTGCTGGGGCCAGTTGGAGTCGAAGATCTGCCAGCTCTCGCGGTTCTTCTGCAGCTCGATCTGGTTTTCCAGCTGCTGGCCGGGCAGGTCCTCGTTCATGAAGCGCTTGCCGTTCAGATCCAGATTCAAAAAACCTGCGTTGCCCATGACGCCCACACCGGACAGGTCGGCACCGCCGCCCATATGGTGGATGATGGGTGCGTGGCTCTGCTGCACCTGAGCGCCTGCCCACATGCCCAGCTGGATGCCGTCGCCCTGATTGGTGAAGCTGCCCTCCACGTCCACGTTGGTGAACAGGCACTGGATGTTGTTCTCAATGACTTCGGGGCAGAAATGCTGCAGCATCTTGGTGTTCTGGGAGTAATCGCCGGTGGACAGGATGACGCCCTTGGCGGCGTTGCACTTGATGTACTCGCCGGTGGCAGCATCGCGGGCATACAGGCCCACGCAGCGGCCGTCCTCCATGATGAGCTTTTCCACAAAGCAGCCGTAGAAGGTTTCCACGTTGCCGGTGTCAACGGCCTTCTGCATGTTGGCATTGACGGTGACGGACTGGTTGGGCAGGAACTCCACGGAGGTGGGGTAGCAGGGGAAGCGCTCCTGCTTCCAGTCGTAGTTCTCGGGCAGCGGGTAGAAAATGGGGATCAGGAAGTTGTTTGCGTTCTCGTCGGGGATGGCGCTGCGGGTGGTCTCGGCGTAGTACAGATCCGGGTTTGCTTCCACCCACCAGTCAAAGGCATCGCCGATGTTGTGGGCCCACTTGCTCATAATGGAGCGCTTGCAGCGGTAGGTGCTCTCCACCATGTGAGAGTCCACGATTTCGTCGATCTGCTCACGGGTCCAGGTGTTGCGGCCCCACTTGGCCTGCACATTGCCGTTGATGACGGCATACTCGCCGCTGCGGCACTGGGGACCGTCAGCCTTTTCAAAGGCTGCTACCTTGCCGCCGTCCTCGGCGATGCTGCGCACAGCTGCCACACCGGCAACGCCGCAGCCCACCACGGCCACATCCACATCCACCGTCTTGGTGACCTTGCTCTCGTCGATCTCCGGCTCGGTGCCCAGCCAGTCGTTCTCCGAAGCGGCAGCAGAGCTGTCTGCGCCGTCTGCCTTGACGCCCATGGCCTGCTCGATGCAGCTGGCAGCCGCCTTCTTGACGGCGTTGGTGGTGACGGTAGCACCGGAGATGTTGTCGATCTCGGTGCCCTGTGCGGCCATGATGGCCTCCTGCAGGGTGGGCGCAGCCACGCCGCCGATGCTCTCGGTCTCGTTGGAAGCATCGATGACCACCTCGGTGATGGCGGTCTCGCTGAAGGTCATGGTCACCTTCACCTCACCGATGCCGGTGGCCGTGCCGGTGTAGGTACCGGCGGTGTAGATGGCATCGCCGGAAGCGGCGGTGCTGGAAGAAGCTGCGGAGTTGCAGGCAGCCAGTGCACCGGCGGTGACGCCGCTCATGGCGGCAGCGGCGGCGACCTTCAAAAAGCCTTTGCGGGAGATCTTTTCCATTTGGATTTCCTCTTTCTTCTCATCAATTTCTCTTCGTCTCTGCGGGAGTTTTTCCCGCGCCGCACTTAGTATAAAATATAACGAAGTAAAAGGGAAACAAAAAAATTTTGCCATGCTAATAAAAAGTGTTTATAACCGGCTTCCTCCATGCTATACTGAGAGCAGACGGATCTTTCCCTGCACAGAAAGGAGCTTTTTTCGGATGAACGACCACCAGCTGCTGTGTTTTCTCACCGTGAGCCGGACCCTGAATTTTACCACAGCCGCCCGGGAGCTGTACTGCACCCAGCCCGCCCTCAGCTACCAGATCCGCAGTCTGGAAAAGGAGCTGGATCTGGCCCTGTTTGAGCGCAGCACCACCCGCGTGGCGCTGACCGAAGCAGGCCGGGCCTTTGTGCCGCAGGCGGAGGATCTATCGCAGCATCCTGAACGCCCGCACCGCACTGAAGGGCTTTGCCCGGCGGCGCACGCTGACCCTGCGCCTGCCGCCGGTGCTGCTGCAGCGGGACCCCATTTATCCCATCCTGATGGCACGGCTGCACGCCGCGCTGCCGGGGTATGAGTTTGCGGTGGATACTCGGCCCGTGTCACGCAACCCCCACGAAATGCTCTGCAGCGAGGCAGACGCAGCCCTCTATCTGCCCTTTGGGCCGCTGCAGCCAGAGATCGAGCGCCTCCCCATCCTGCACAACACCTTTTACCTGATCGTATCGCCGGAGCACCCGCTCACAGGGCGCAGCACTCTGGCGCTGGCCGATCTTGCCGGGCAGCAGCTGTTTTATGAGCCGCTGTATCAGGAAATGGTGGATCTTGCCGTTGTTCAGCCCGGCCTGCCGTTTTCCGCACCAAGCTGGCACATGGTGGAAAACTACGAGTGTGTTTACAACGATCTGCTTGCCGGGCGCGGCATGTTTTTGTGTCCGATGAAATACCCGGCCTTTCCGGCGGCATGGTATCTGCCGCTGCAGCTGCCGTTGCCGGACACCTGTCTGCTGACCCTGCGGGACGACCCGCGCCCCGAGATCCAACGGCTGCGGGAGGTATTTACCGCTGTATACGCCAGCCGCGCAAAGCTGCTGGGCGAAGAATGAACGCAAAAAGGGGCTGCTGCACATTCTTTTGAACGAACGTGCAGCAGCCCTTCAGCTCTTATAATATTCCGACAGCTTTATTTGCCCAGCATTTCGTGGGCAGTCTTGCAGATGGTGGCAGCATCCAGACCGTAGAACTTCAGCAGGTCCCATGCCGGGCCGGAGCAGCCGAACACGTCCTGCACGCCCACGCGGCGCACCGGAGTGGGCAGCTTTTCGCTCAGCACGGCGCAGACGGCCTCGCCCAGACCGCCGATGACGTTGTGCTCCTCGGCGGTGATGACCTTGCCGCACTCCTTTGCAGCCTTGAGGACGATCTCCTCATCCAGAGGCTTGATGGTGTGGATGTTGATGACCCGGGCATGGATGCCCTCAGCGGCCAGCTGCTCCGCAGCCATGCGGGCTTCGTTGACCATCAGGCCGGTGGCGATGATGGCAATGTCGCTGCCCTCGGTGATCTGCTCGCCCTTGCCGATCTCAAAGTGATAGTTCTCGGCATCGTGGAACACCGGCACGGCCAGACGGCCAAAGCGCAGATAGACGGGGCCTTCCATTTCGTAGGCGGCACGCACAGCGGCGCGGGCCTCCACATCATCCGCCGGGCAGATCACGGTCATGCCGGGGATGCTGCGCATGAGGGCAAAGTCCTCACAGCACTGATGGGAAGCACCGTCCTCGCCCACCGAGATACCGCCGTGGGTGGCACCGATCTTCACGTTCAGGTGGGGGTAGCCGATGGAGTTGCGCACCTGCTCGAAGGCGCGGCCGGCGGCGAACATGGCAAAGCTGGAAACAAAGGGCACGTAGCCCATGGTGGACAGGCCCGCGGCCACGCCCATCATGTTGCCCTCGGCAATGCCGCAGTCAAAGTGGCGGTCCGGGTAAGCCTTGCGGAACATGCCGGTCTTGGTGGCAGCGGCAAGGTCTGCGTCCAGCACCACCAGATCCTCGTGGCCCTCTGCGGCCAGCTCCTTCAGGGTGTTGCCGTAGCTTTCACGGGTAGCGATCTTCTTCACATCTGCCATCTTAGTTTTCCTCCTGCTCCAGCGCGGCGTATGCGGCGTTCAGTTCCTCAATTGCGATCTTGTACTCGTCATCGTTGGGGCCCTTGCCGTGCCAGTCCACAGAGTTGGTCATATAGGAAACGCCCTTGCCCTTTGTGGTGTCCATGATGATGCAGGTGGGCTTTACAGTCTCTGCATGGAACGCCTGCATGGCGGCTTCGATCTGGTCGTAGTCGTGGCCGTCAATGGTGACGACATTGAAGTTGAAGGCCTTCAGCTTCTCTTCCAGCGGGGCGCTGTTCATCACGGTCTCGGTGGTGCCGTCGATCTGCAGATGGTTGCGGTCCAGCACAACGCACAGGTTGGAAAGGCCGTAGTGTGCGGCAAACATGAAGGCTTCCCAGCACTCGCCCTCTTCCACCTCGCCGTCGCCCACGATGGTGTAGACGTTGATGGGCTTGCCGGCGTGCTTGGCGCCCAGTGCCATGCCGCAGGCGGCAGAGATGCCCTGACCCAGACTGCCAGTGGACATATCCACACCCGGGGTCTCGTTCATGTTGGGGTGGCCCTGCAGATAGCTGCCGATCTTACGCAGGGTCTTGAGGTCTTCCACCGGGAAATAGCCGCGCTCTGCCAGCGCTGCATACAGTGCCGGTGCAGCATGGCCCTTGGACAGCACCAGACGGTCGCGATCGGCCATCTTGGGGTCCTTCGGGTCAATGTTCATTTCCACGAAATAGAGGTAGCTCAGCAGCTCGGCGATATCCAGACTGCCGCCCGGATGGCCGCACTTTGCGCTGTGCGTGCCCTCGATCACGCCCATGCGGATGTGGCAGGCGTGCTTGGCCAGAGTAAGTTTTTCTGCATTTGTCATGATGGTCCTCCCGTATGAACCTCAGATTTGCACATGTTCAAAAAAGCCTTTCGTCAGCGCCGGTGCAGTCCTGCTGCCCGCAGCGCGCTCTTTTTCAATTTTATATTAGCTATTCTATGCAAAAAGGTCAAGCTTCTTCATGCAAAATGTACATACGCGGGGAAATATTCATGGAAATTTGCCGCTTTTTGGTTAAATTGCAGGCTTTTTGCCGTATCTTGACAAAGCCAGAGGCATCTGCTATATTTTTCACAGATTCCGGCAGGAAGCCGGATGCGCAGGCAGAAGCCTGTTTTCTCCATTTGTGCGGAGCATCTGCGCGCTGCGCATGTGCGCGGCGCGGCGGGCCGGTCCAGGCCCTGCCATCTTATTTTTGTTGCTATAGACGCCACGAAGGGGTCTGCCTTTGGCTTGCAAGCCGGGCAGGCCCCTTTTTTATCTGGCAAAAGGAGGAAGCTTTTTTATGAAAACCAACCCCCGTTCCACCACCCGCAGCCTTGTGCTGGCTGCACTGTTCCTTGCACTGGCCTTTGTGCTGCCCATGATCACCGGCCATGTGCCGCAGGTGGGCAACATGCTGTGCCCGATGCACTTTCCCATTCTGCTGTGCGGCTTTGTGCTGGGCGGTCCATGGGGCCTTGCCGTGGGCTTTATTGCTCCGCTGGTGCGGTCGGTGCTGTTCGGCATGCCGCCCATGTTCCCCATCGCCATCTCCATGGCCTTTGAGCTGGCCGCTTACGGCCTTGTGTCCGGCGTGCTCTGGCGCAAGGTGAAGCACACCGTTCCCATGATGTACGCTTCTCTCGTCACCGCCATGGTGGCAGGCCGTCTGGTGTGGGGTGCCGTCCGCTTTGTGCTGGCAGGCCTGACCGGCTCGTCCTTCCCGTTCAGCGCGTTTTTGTCCGGCGCGCTGCTCACCGCCGTGCCGGGCATTGTGGCACAGCTGGTGCTCATCCCGCTGATTTTAGTGGCTTTGCAGAAGGCAAAGGTCATGGATTGACTTACTATTTAGAATGCCCTCCGCTTTGCTCTGGGCATAAACAGCGGAAATTTTATTTTTATTATTACAAAAGAGCAGCGGCTGCGGCCGCTGCTCTTCTGCTTTTTCACGGGAGGGGCCGTAATTTTAAGTTTGTTCTATAAAAAACGAACCAGCAAAGTCCGTAAGCTTTGCTGGTTCGCAATTCAAAAACAAGTTTTCAGTTCTTCTTACGGGTCAGGAACTCCGGCAGGGGCTTGCCCTGCTTGCGCCACTGATGATATTCTGCCGTAGCAGCGAACTCCACGTCACCGGCAGAGTTCAGGGCAGTCTCCACAGAGTCCTGCACCACGCCGATGATGAAGCCGACGCCTACCATCTGCATGGCGACATCGTTGGAAATGCCGAACAGGGAGCAGGCCATGGGGATCAGCAGCAGGGAACCGCCGGCCACGCCGGAAGCACCGCAGGCACCCAGAGCGCTCATGGCGCTCAGCACGATGGCTGCAGCCAGAGACACCTGAATGCCCAAGGTGTTGGCAGCGGCCAGCGTCATGATGGTAATGGTGATGGCGGCACCGTCCATGTTGATGGTAGCGCCCAGCGGGATGGAGACGGAGTACATGTCCTTGTCCAGACCCAGCTTTTCGCACAGGGCCATGTTCACGGGGATGTTGGCGGCGGAGCTGCGGGTGAAGAAGGCGGTCAGGCCGGACTCACGCAGGCAGCGGAACACCAGCGGATAGGGGTTGCAGCCCAGATAGATAAACATGATGAAGGGGGAGACGATGAGGGCCATGAACAGCATGGTGCCCACCAGCAGGGCCAGCAGCTTGCCGTACTGGGTAAAGATGGCAAGGCCATTGCCGGAAACATTGGTGTAGACCAGACCCATGATGCCGAAGGGAGCCAGATTGATGATCCAGCGCACGATCTGGGAGACCGCATCGGCGGTGTTTGCCATAAAGGTCTTGGTGGTGTCAGAGCCGATTTTCTTCATAGCCACGCCGAACATGCAGGCCCAGAACAGGATGCCGATGTAGTTGCCGCTCATGATGGCACTGACGGGGTTTGCCACAAAGTTGGTGAGCAGGGTGCCCATCACTTCGCCCAGACCCTGCGGCACCACGTCCGACTGGGCAGCGTCTGCCAGCACGACCGTGACCGGGAACAGAAAGCTGGTCACCACTGCGATGGCCGCAGCCAGAAAGGTGGTGAGCATGTACAGCCAGATGACCGTGCCGAAGCGGCGGTCCAGCTTGGAAGAGCCCTGTGCCAGAGCACTTGCCACGATCACGAACACCAGCACCGGGGCAATGCCCTTCAGTGCGCCAACGAACAGGCTGCCCAGTTCACCCACCCAGCCTGCACCGGGGGCCACCAGAGCCAGCACCGCACCAATGATCAGACCGATCAGGATGCGAACGATCAGGCTGATGCCGTTGTAGCGGGCAACTGCCTTGTTCAACGTTTTCATATAGACACTCCTCTTTCCTATTGTACGCCATTGGCGCACAGTTTCCTGTCTCTTACACGAGGACGGGTGTTATTATAGCACACACGGCAGAGAAATGAAAGCGTTTTCAGACATTTTTCGTTCACAAATTTGCGTTCCGGTCGGTGCCCATAGGTTTTTTCCGTCGATCTGTATTTGTGGCAAGGACAGATTTGGCCGTTCGCGGCTTTGTTCTCTCCGTCACCGTCGAGCGGCGCAGGGCGGAGCGGGCGGGGCAAACAAAAAAGCCTGCGTGCACAGTCCTGCATGGCAGGCTCTGCATCCGCAGACCGGGGCTCTTTGGGGGTGTATTCTGTTTTCAGCGCAGCGGCTGGGTGGGCGCAAGCTTCTGGTAGGCAAAGCGGGGCGAGCCGTCCCGCACATGGATGACGCCGCAGCGGGTAAAGCCGTTCTGTTCCAGCAGATGCTGCATGATCTTGTTATCGGCATGGGTGTCCGCACGCAGGCTCTGGCAGTGCTCCAGACTCCAGTCCAGCACGGCCTTGCCCACACCCTTCTGTTTACCGGCCGATGCCAGACGATGCACCGTGCCGTAAGGCAGGGTATCGTCCAGCCACTGACCGTCCTCAATGACGGCGTAGGTGGGGTCCGCCCCCAGAACAAAGGCAAACACGGCCTCGATCTGGCCGTTGACCACATAGAGAAACAACCGGTTCGAGTCGATATCCTCCTCCAGCAATTCCTGCGGCGGGAAATCATCCCCCCACTGGGTCGGGTTGCCCGATGCCTTCATGACTGCACGTGCATGGGCGTAGATCTTCAGGATCTGGGGCAGATCCCCTCTCACTGCTCCACGAAACATTCATTCCACCTCTTTCGACAGCGCCGCACCGACGCTGCTAGAATGGTTCTATTGTACTCCATTTTTCCATAAAAATCCAGTTTTTTGCATCGATCTGCCATAAAACGTTCCGAAACGACAAAACAGGGCACGGCGTCTGCTGTGCCCTGTTTTGTCTGGTCAGGCTGTGGTTCATGCACTGGTGCGGGTATGGCCCGTGCGCACCAGCCGGTATTCCCGGGGGCTGAGGCCGTAGCGCTCGTGGAACAGGCGGTAGAAATAGCTGGTGTTCTCGTAGCCCACCAGAGAAATGATCTGCTGGATGTTCATGTCACTGCGGCGCAGCAGGCGGGCAGCGGTCTCCATACGGTGCTTTTGCAGCAATTCCTTATAGGTGCGGCCGGTCTCGGCACGCACGCACTCGCTGACGTATGCCAGCGAAACGCCATACTCCCGCGCCACGTTGGAAAGGCTGGCTTCCCGGTAGTTCTGGGTGATCTCTTTCAGTGCCGCCTGCACCAGCGCTTCGCGGCTGACCGTTCCGGCCCTGACTTCCGGCAGGATAAGATTCGTCTGTGTCATCTGCGTTTCCTCCGTAAAGGGTGCGGCGGGCGGGGACTGGGGGATGCCGGACGCCCGCCGCACAGGGAATGGCGGCTCCTGCCGCCCTACACCTCAGATACGAACCGACGCACCGGAATATTGCAGAAAGCTAAAAAATTTTTAGTCAATTTTCGTCCTGCAGAAAAAGACCGCCTCTGCACAGGGCAGAAACGGCCTTTTTCAGGAGAAATAAAGAAAACACGAACCCTCAAAAATGAGGAAGGGAAATGCTCAGAACATGCTCTCGTCCTTATAGCGGCCGGTTCGCACGAACTGCACCCACTCGGCCACATTCACGGCGTGGTCGCCGATGCGCTCCAGATACTTGATGACCATCAGCAGATCCAGCGCTGCATCCACCTTGCCGGGGTCTTCGGCGATCTCCTGCGCCAGCTGATGCTTGATGGCGTTGAAATCGTAGTCCACCGCGTCGTCTGCGGCAATGACCTTGCGCGCCGCCAGCTCGTCCTCTGCCGTCAGGGCATCGAGGGCATCCAGGATCATCTGGTGAGCCTTTTTGCCCATGGCAATGGCCTGACTTACCGCCGGGTCGCCCTCTTTGCGGACGGTGACAAGGTGGGGGATGATCTCGGCGATGTCGGCGGCATGGTCACCGATGCGCTCGATGTCCGTGACCACCTTCATGGCCGTGGAGATGCGGCGCAGGTCGCCCGCCACCGGCTGCTGACGCAGCAGCAACGTCATGCAGCGGTGCTCGATATCCCGCTCCATGTTGTTGATGCGGGCGTCCCCCTTCACGATGGTCGCAGCTGCATCAGCGTCAGCGACGCAGAGCGCTTCCAGAGCGTTCTCCACGGCATCGGCAGAGTTGCAGCCCATTTCGGTCAGCGATTTTTTCAGCGATTCCAGATCGGTGTCGTACTGTTTACGGATACTCATAGCTGTTTCCTCCTTTAACCGAACCGACCGGAAATGTAGTCCTCGGTGCGTTTATCCTGCGGTGCGCTGAAGATCTGGGCCGTGGGGCCCACTTCCACCAGCTCGCCCAGCAGGAAAAAGGCGGTGCGGTCACTGATACGGGCCGCCTGCTGCATGTTGTGGGTAACGATGACCACCGTGTAGTTCTTCTTCAGCTCGCTCATCAGCTCCTCCACCTTCATGGTGGAACCGGGGTCCAGTGCGCTGGTGGGCTCGTCCATCAGCAGCACTTCGGGCTTCACCGCCAGTGCACGGGCGATGCACAGACGCTGCTGCTGGCCGCCGGAAAGGCCCAGCGCGCTCTTTTTCAGGCGGTCCTTTACCTCGTCCCACAGGGCCGCGCCCCGCAGCGAGCTTTCCACCAGCTCGTCCAGCTCAGCCTTATTGCGCACACCGTGCAGCTTGGGGCCGTAGGTGATATTGTCGTAAATGCTCATGGGGAAGGGATTGGCCTTCTGGAACACCATGCCCACCCGGCGGCGCAGGTCGGTAAGCTGCATTTCCCGGGCAAAGATGTCCTCGCCCTTGAGCCGCACATCGCCCTCGATGCGCACATTCGGCACAAGGTCGTTCATGCGGTTGAGGGTTTTCAGAAAGGTGGATTTGCCGCAGCCGGAAGGGCCGATGAGAGCAGTGATCTCCCGCTCGCCCACGTCCAGCGAGATGCCTTTCAGCGCCTTGAAGTCGCCGTACCAGAGGTTCAGGTCTTTTGCCGATATCACCGGCACATTCGTGTTTTCCATAGAGTACCTCATTGTTGAATTGGAACGAACCCTCTCAGTCACGCCTGACGGCGTGCCAGCTCCCCCGAAAGGGGAGCTTTTGATCATCTGCCGGTCAGCACCGCTCTAGCTCCCCCTGAGAGGAAAGGCTTCCCCCGCTCCGGGGGAAGATGTCGCGTAGCGACAAAAGGGGGAATCTGGCATTGCGAAGCAATGACTGAGAGGGTTTCTTCTCTTTTTACTGTTTCTGTTTCAGCTTAGTCTTTGCCAGCCGCGCCGCAAGGTTGATGGCCAATACCAGCACCAGCAGCACCGCACCGATGCCCCAGGCCGAAGCGAAATCGCCGTCCTCAAAGGCACGCAGGTACAGCAGCACCGACAGGGTGGCACCGTTGGAGGTGTAGGCTTTGGCCACGCTCTTGGCAATGACCTCTGCGGCACCGGCGGTGAAGAGCAGGGCGGCGCTTTCGCCCACGATGCGGCCCACAGCCAGAATGCAGCCGGTCACGATGCCGTCGATGCTACAGGGCAGCACGATGGTGCGGATGATGTGCCACTTGCCTGCACCCAGACCCATGGCACCCTCCCGGTAGCCCTGCGGCACCGTCTTGAGGGATTCCTGCGTGGTGCGGATGATGGTGGGCAGGTTCATGACCACCAGCGTGAGCGAACCGGACAGCAGACAGGTCTGGAAGCCCAGTGCCTGACTGAACACCAGCATACCCACCAGACCGTAGATGATGCTGGGGATGCCCGCCAGCGTTTCGTTGGTGAACTCGATGACCTCGATAAGCCGCCGGTTGGAGGCGTACTCGGTCAGGTAGACCGCCGCGCCCACGCCCAGCGGCAGTACGATCAGTAATGTCAGCACAATGACATACAGTGTGTTGAGGATGGCAGGCAGGATGCCGTCGGTTTTTTTCAGCACACTGGCGGTGGTGGAAAGGAATTTCCAGCTGATGTGGGGGATGCCCCGCACCAGCACCATGCCGATGATCCCGGCCACCAGCACCATCACCAGCACGGCGCTGGCCCAGACCAGTGCGGTCATGACCCGGTTCCACATCTGACGGGAAGGCGAAAGGCCCTTATTCATCCCGGCTTCCCCCCTTCAGCACAACGTTCAGCACAACATTGATGATCATGATAAAGACGAACAGCACCAGCGCGATGCTGAACAGCGCCTGTCGCTGCAGACCGCCGGCGTAGCTCATCTCCTTGGCGATGGCGGTGGTCAGGAAGGTGACGCTGCGGAAGGGACTGTCCGGCATGTTGGGGCTGTTGCCTGCCACCATCATCACCGCCATGGCCTCGCCGATGGCACGGCCGATGCCCAGCACAATGCCTGCGGCAATGCCGCTTTTGGCTGCCGGGATGCTGATCTTGAACCATGTTTCGGTGTCGGTGGCACCCAGTGCCAGACTGCCCTGCTCATACTCCGGCGGCACGGCATTCAGCGCCGTGACTGACACGGACACGATGCTGGGCAAGATCATGATGGAAAGCACCACGATAGCGCTCAGCAGGCAGGCACCGGAAGCCTTGCCGAAGGTCTTTGCCACGGCAGGCACCAGCACCTGCATGCCCAGCAGTCCGAACACCACGCTGGGGATGCCGGACAGCAGCTCGATGGCGGTGACCACCACGGTGCGCAGCTTGGGGTCGGCGGCCTTGGAGAGGAACACCGCCGTCAGCAGGCCGATGGGCACACCGATGATGGCAGCGCCCAGCGTGCCGTAGATGCTGGACAGGATAAAGGGCAGGATGCCGAACAGCGGCTGGGCCGCCGTGGAGGCCCACTTTGTGCCGAACAGGAATTGGAACAGGCCGATCTTGTGGATGGCCGGCACGCCGGAGATCACCATGTACACCGAGATGAGCACCACGCAGCCCACCGCCAGCATACCGCACAGGAAGAAGATGAAGTTCATCACCGCTTCCAGCCATCCGGCGGGGGTGCGGGGCAGCCGCACCCGGCTCAGATAGGATTTTTTGTTCATAGCTGAGATCCTTTATAAAAGCCGCGTCGGCCCGCAGAAACGACAGCCAGACGCGGCGGGGTATTTTGTGAACGGCCTCGCCCTCTCAGTCTCGGCACTTCATGTCTCGACAGCTCTCCCAAAGGGAGAGCCTCTGGCGAAACCGGAGACTTTGCATGGACTGCCAAGGCCTCTCACTTTGGGAGAGGTGGCATTGCGCAAGCAATGACGGAGAGGGCGAGCCCGCTAACCGTTACTCGTTCACCGGCACAGCGCCTGCGGTGCGGATGAGGTCGGCTGCGTCCTTGCTGGTGGCAAAGTCCACAAAGGCCTGTGCCTGCTCCGACAGGGTCACGCTCTTGTTGGTGACGAACACGAAGGGACGCTGGATCTTGTAGCTGCCATCCTTGACGGTATCCTCGCTGCACTCCACACCCTCCACAGTGACCATGGCAACGGTGTCGCCCACAGCGGACAGGGAAGCGTAGCCGACGGCCAGAGGATTGGCCTCCACAGCGCTGATGACTGCGCCGGTAGCGGTCAGCTCCTGTGCGTACTTGCAGCTGTCCTTCACGTCCACGATGCTCTCAAAGCCATCACGGGTGCCGGAACCGGCCTCGCGGCCTACCAGAACGATCTCGCCGTCGTCGCCGCCCACATCCTTCCAGTTGGTGATCTCGCCGGTGAACATCTGCTTCAGCTGGTCTACGGTCAGGTCTGCCACCTTGCTGGCCTTGTTGACAACGATGGCGATGCCGTCCAGAGCCACGATGGTGCCGTCCACGTCGTTCTTCTCGTCGTCCTTCAGGGCGCGGGAGGACAGTCCGATGTCCAGCGTCTTATCGGTAGCACCGGTGATGCCTGCGCCGGAACCGGTGGGGTCGTAGCTGACGGTGACACCCGGCTCCACCTCGGCAAAGCCCTCGGTCAGGGCAGCGATGACGTTCTTCATGGAAGTAGAACCGCCGGTAGCCACATTGCCGGACAGGGTGCCTGCAGCGGTCTCAGCAGCGGCAGAAGAAGAGGCGGACTCTGCAGCAGAGGATGCCACAGTGGAAGAGGCTGCGCCGCCGCAGGCGGTCAGAGCCATCGCTGCAGCAGCAGCGCCGCAGACAGTGATAAACGAACGACGAGTGATCTTTTTCATAACCCTTTTCCTCCAATAAATGCCGGAATGCAGTTCCGGCCGATGTTTTCTTGTTTCTATGTGTTTTCCTCGGGAACGGCCTTATTGTACCGCACCGCCATGCGCGCTGCGACCATGTACGCGCAAAATGGAGGTAAAGCTTTGCACACCGTTTTTGCGGGCGTGTCAGCTCTGTGTAAAGCCGGGATGAAAAACCTGCACTCGGATTTTACAAACAGGATAAATATGCCGAAAATGCCATTTTCTGGCTGGGCAAAGTGACAAAAAAGAAGGCGCCCTCCATGGAGCGCCTTCTGCTCAGCAGTATTTTGTTCCGTCCGGGCAGTAGAACTGCACATACTTCTGCCACTCGGTCTCGCTGATGGTGCGGCGGTAGCAGTCCACCAGTGCATCCACGGCCTGCCGGTCCGCAAAGGTACCGGTACCCGGGCAGTCCAGCACCAGAATGCGGAACCATGCATCAAACAGATGCTCGGTGAAGCCGGTGTCCCGGGCCCCGCACCGGGCATAAAAGCCCAGCCGCCGCACCGCCATTGTCTCGTCCTCCGCCTTATCCGGGCATTCGGCCTCAATGAGGATGGCCTGTGCACCCCGCTCGTGCTGCGGCAGATCGGCCAGCAGCTGCGCGCCCAGCCCTGCAGCACGGTATTCCGGCAGCACAGCAAAGTAATCCAGCTGGCTCACCCTGCTGCCCGCCGGGCGCACCATGAGCAGGTACGCCGCCAGTGTTTCGCCGTCGAACACGCCCCATGTGTGGGCTGTGCCGTTGGCTTCGCTGTTCAGGATCATGCTCAGGGGCTTGAGCTCCGTGGGCGGGAAGTCCCGCCGCATTTCGTCCAGATAGACCCGCGTCAGCTCTTTTTCGTTCAGTTTCCGCCAGTTGTACGTTTTGCTCATCGCTTTCTCCTCCCGGGCAGGTGCGCCCTGTTTTGCTGCTTCCAGTATAGCATACTCCGTGCGGGAACGCAAAAAGCCGCCGGGAGCGGACAGCTGAGTCCCGTCTCCCGGCGGCAGTTTTATGATGGTGCGGGATCAACCAGTCTCCCGCATCGGGTCAGATGGAATGCCTTGTGTTACAGCATCTTCTTCAGCTCGTCGTACACGAACTGGACCTTGGTGCCGATGATCACCTGGCAGGCAGTCTTGCTGGGACGGATGACACCGGCAGCACCAGCAGCCTTGACGGCCTTCTCGTCCACCTTTGCGTTATCCTTGACCTCAAAGCGCAGACGGGTTGCGCAGTAACCAACGTCCTTCACGTTCTCCTTGCCGCCGACAGCAGCCAGAACAGCGGAAGCAACTTCGGTGTAGTTGTTGTTTGCCAGAACGACCTTCTTCTCGGACTCTTCGTCCTCGTCCTCACGGCCGGGGGTCTTCAGGTCGAACTTGGTGATGGCAAAGTAGAACACTGCGTAGAACACCACGAAGGCTGCGATGCCCAGAGGAATGATCATCCAGGTCTTGGCAGCTGCGGGCAGGGAAGCGGAGAACACCAGGTCGGTAGCGCCTGCAGAGAAGCAGAAGCCAGCACGGAAACCGGAGTAGTAGGTGATGATGGTGAAGATGCCGTACAGAGCAGCGTACACAACGTACAGCGGGAAGCACAGGAACATGAAGCCGAACTCGAAGGGCTCGGTGACGCCGCAGACGAATGCGCAGATTGCAGCAGACAGAACCAGACCGATGGCGGCCTTCTTGTTCTTAGCGGTCTTGACCATAGCCAGAGCAGCGCCCAGGACACCGAACATCATGCAGGGGAAGAAGCCGGACATATACATGCCAAGGCTCCAGCCCACATCAGCAGAGGTCTCGCCAGCCCAGAAGTGGGACAGGTCGCCCAGACCGATGGTGTCGAACCAGAACACGTTGTTCAGAGCGTGGTGCAGGCCGGTGGGGATCAGCAGACGGTTCAGGAAGGCGTAGATGCCAGCGCCGATGCCGCCCATGCCAGCGATGCCGTTGCCGATTGCGACCAGAGCGTCGAAGATGACGGGCCAGACGAACAGCAGAACAACGGACACCAGAATGGAGATCAGACCGGTAGCGATTGCAACGAAGCGCTTGCCGGAGAAGAATGCCAGCCAGTCAGGCAGCTGGATATCCTTGAACTTGTTGTAGCAGGCAGCGCCCACAACAGCGGCCAGAATGCCGATGAAGGAGTTGCCGGCGACCTTCTGGAAGGCGATGTAGGTAGCAGTGCCTTCTTCCAGGTGACGGACCATGCCGACCACGCCGGGGTTCAGCAGCTGCTGCATCATCAGGAAGCTGACCAGACCGGCCAGACCTGCGGTGCCGTCGTTGTCAGCAAGGCCGACAGCGGCACCAATGGCAAACAGCCATGCCATGTTATCGATCAGAGCGCCGCCTGCCTTGACCAGCAGGAAGCCAACGGTGTAAGCTGCACCGGAGGTTGCAGCACCGGGAACGCCCATGACGCCCGGAGCAAGGGCATAACCGAGACCCATCAGGATACCGCAGATCGGCAGGACCGCGACGGGGAGCATCAATGCTTTGCCCAGTTTCTGGAGATACTTCATCATAAAGCACATTCCTCCTTAAGAAATGTTTGTGTTTACAGACGCCTCTGGTTGTCGGCTGTCCATAATTCCGTAATAGAATAGTAACATATTTTTGAAAGAAAAGAAAGCCCCTTTCTCATTTTTTCTATCAAAATGCGTCAAAAGTCCTTATTTACCGGCTTTATAGTCGATAATTTTTGGCTTTTCCGCACGCGTACCGTTTTTATGTTGAAAATTCCTTTCTTTTTGCGTACATTTTGCCCAAAGGCTTGCATCCCACAGCCGAATCGGGTACTATACTATTATAAGAAAAGCCGGAAACCGAAGGAGGTTTACTTTATGGAATGGACTGATATCCGCCTGACCGTGGCCAAGGCCGATGCCGACAACGCCGAAGCCGTTGCCACCATGATCGCCGAGGGCGGTATTTATATCGAAGACTACAGCGACATCGAGCAGCAGGTGGCCGAGATCGCCCATGTGGATCTGATCGAGCAGGAGCTGCTGGACAAGCCCCGCGACACCGTTATCATCCATATGTATCTGGAGCCGGGCGCTTCCCCCGTGGAGACGCTGGCCCTCATTGCCGCCCGCATGGAAGCCGCCGGCATCGCCTACACCGCAGAGACCGAGGGCGTGGAGCAGGAGGACTGGCAGAACGGCTGGCGCAAGTATTATCACCCTCTGGAGATCGGCAAACGGCTGGCAGTGGTGCCCTCGTGGCAGCAGTACGACACCGACCGGGTAAAGCTGATCCTTGACCCGGGCCTTGCCTTCGGCACCGGCGGCCACGAGACCACCAGCCTGTGCATGGAAGCGCTGGACGAGCGGGTGACCGGCGGCGAGCGGGTGCTGGATATCGGCACCGGCAGCGGCATCCTTGCCATTGCGGCGCTGAAGCTGGGCGCTGCCGTGGCCGAGGGCGTGGACATCGACCCTGTGGCGGTGCGCACCGCCGGGGAAAACGCCGCGTTGAACGGCGTGCAGGACAAGCTGACCGTGCTGGTGGGCGACCTTTCGGACAAGGCCAGCGGCAAATATGACATCATCACCGCCAACATCGTGGCCAACGCCATCCTGTCTCTGGCTCCCGCCGTGCCGGGCCTGATGGCGGAGGGTGCCACCTTTATTGCCAGCGGCATCATCGACAGCCGCAAGGAGGAAGTGATCGCAGGTCTGGAAAAGGCCGGCCTTGCCGTTGTGGAAGTGAAGGAGAAGCGCGGCTGGGAGTGCATCGTCTGCAAGAAAGCGTAAGGAGAACCCTCTCAGGCGCTGACGCGCCAGCTCTCCCGAAGGGCGAGCTATAAGATGTAAAAGGATTGATAAAATGCCGCACCGTTATTTTACCACCGAGATCTCTGACGGCACCGCCACCCTGCGCGGGGCCGACGCCCACCATCTTGCCCGCGTGATGCGCGCAAAGCTGGGCGATACTGTCATTCTATGCGACGGCAACGCCGTGGAATACACCGCCACCATCACCGGCTTTGGGGACGAGTGCGTGGAGTTCCGGGTGGAGCCGGGCTATCCCAGCGCCGCCGAACCCGGCGTGGAAGTGACCCTGCTGGCCGGTTATCCCAAGCAGGATAAGCTGGAACAGATCATCAAGCACGGGGTGGAGCTGGGCGCAGCCCACTTCATCCCCTTCTTCAGCCGGTACTGCGTGGCCGCGCCCAAAAAAGAGGAGCAGAAGAACGAGCGCTACAACCGCATTGCAGCGGAAGCCGCCAAGCAGTGCGGCCGGGGCGTTCTGCCGGATGTGGCCCTGCCGCTGCCGAACTTCGAGGCCGTGTGCCGCACCTTTGACCAGTATGACCTTGTGCTGTTCTGCTACGAGTGCGGCGGCGCACCCCTGCGCCAGCTGCTGGCCGAGACCGCGCCTGCCGACGGCAGAAAGCGGAAAATTGCCATCGTGACCGGAGCCGAGGGCGGCTTTGCCGCCGAGGAAGCCGAAATGGCCGCAAAGGCCGGTGCCAGAACGGTGGGCCTTGGCCCCCGCATCCTGCGGTGCGAGACCGCCCCGCTGGCAGTCCTTGCGTCCGTCATGACCCTGACCGGGGATCTGGAATAACCGGGGCTCCGGCGGGCGGCGCACCTTCCATAAAAGAAAAATTCTGACCTACGGGTTCGGGAAAGTCTGCGGGCTTTCCCGGGCCCGTCTTTTATTTTTTGCCCCGTATAAAGATTTCCCGGATTTTTGTGCAGCTTTGCCCTGTCATTCTGCCGCAAATTTTCGGCTTATTTTGTACTTGTTTTACAAAATTGCTACCCCCCCCCCCTGAAAATTCAGCATTTTGTCTTGACATTCTCCACAGCACAGCACTATACTTGTGCCGCAAAGAGACGCCGGGCATGAAAATGCGCAGCTATGTGATTTTCTGTCCCGAAATCCCGGTTTTTGCCGGTTTTCGGTATCGTTCCCGGTAACGTTCGCGTCTCTGTAAGCTTTTTTGTTTGGAGGGTTTTGCAATGAGAAAAAACGTGAAAAAACAGCTTGCCTTGCGGGTGCTGTCCACAGCGGCTCTGATGGCCATGGTCTCGTCCATCGCCACAGCGGCGTTTGCGGATACCTACGACTTAAACACGGGCAGTGTGACGGTAGAGACCAAAGCTGACGGCTATACCTATGTGACGCAGGAGGACACAGAGAAGGGCGGCTACGCCCAAAATAGCAAGGGCGATACTTTGGACGGTACTTATAAGGACACGGACCCGAACGGCGTCACCATTACCAGCAACGGCGAGCAGACTTCAAATACCATCACGGTGGAGACGGCAAAAGATCAGACCACCAATGTGACCCTGCAGGATGTGGACATTGAAGTTGACACTGCTAAAACCAAGTCCGGTGCGATCGAAATAAAGGGCGACGGCAAAACCAACCTTGAGCTGAACGGCGATAATACCGTTCTGGTTAAGAACCATTGGTTTGAAGACGAACACGCCGCCATCGAAAAAGCGGACAAATACGGCAACGGCACCCTGACCATCAAGGACGATGTGAACGATGATGGCAAGCTGCTGGCAGGCGGCTACAAAGATACCTCTGCCATCGGCGGCGGTGGTACGGCAGACCTTTGTGATACATCCAACATTACCATCACCGGCGGTGAGATCAAAGCCATTGCCGGATATGATGGCGGCGCCGGCATTGGCGGCGGCTACGGCGGTACCGGCAAAAACATCTGCATTAAGGGTAACGCCCATGTTACTGCCGTTTCCAGCGCTGGTGCTGCGATCGGCGGTGGTATCGGCAGTGGAAACAGCGTCACCATTACGGACGATGCCGTTGTTGATGCTTATTCTGCTTTTGCCGCTGCGATTGGAAATGGCGATCAAGTCGGCCGCTCCAACGAGCCTACTACTATTACGATCTCCGGAAATGCCACCGTACATGCAGAAACCAGTGAAGGCAGCTGCGCCATTGGTACTAGTCGGGATGGCAGCCTTTCTGATCTCACGATCAATATTGAAAAAAATGCCAATGTTACAGCTATTGCTTCCGTTGATCGTCCTGCGATTGGAAATGCTGGCTGTCACGGTGATACCACAACAACCATCAACATTACCGGCGGCACTGTAAATGCGATCAACTCCTATGGTTCTGATATTCCTTCCTACCCAAATGATGGAACCGGTAACTACAGCCCTGCGATTGGTGGCAAGATTCACAGCTGGAATGTCGATGGCGACCATACCGCCACCTGTAACGTCAACATCAATAGCAGCACCGGTGATACCATTGTCAACGCATACATTTATGGAAAAGGCTCCGGCCCTGCGGTCGGTTCCGCAACTGAAACTACTAGCTATAACCCATACAACGTCGAATATCAGTATGTCCCTGCCGACAGCGCCAGCTACAAGGCAGACGGTTCCTCCCACTTTGGCGAACGCAACTCTGCCATCGTCAATTGCTATAAGAATGGTACTGTCAAAAAAGAAAACCTTAAAGAAAAACTTGACCTGCCGGACACACTGGATTCTAATGCCCTGAATTCTATCCACAATCACCACGAAATCACCGGCGGCACTCTCACCAAGGTCGTCCACAACCGCAAGTACATGGAAAAGCACCCCGAAATTGTTGATGACTTCAACAAGCTGGAAAACAGCGACCTGCATGACTGGCAGCTGAAGGGCGAGGTCGTGGAGCCCACGCTGGAAAAGGACGGCTATGCAGACTACGTCTGCCGCATTGACAAGTGCGGCCAGACCAAGCGTGTGGTGCTGCCCAAACTGACCCCGGAGGAATCCGGCAGTGTTGAAACGCGCGAGGTCGGCGTGATCTTCTGGGATGCCGCCGCACAGGCTGCCCCGGCAGCCCTGCAGGGCAAGGTGCTCTCGGCAGATGAGAAGACCGCGACGGCAGAAAAAGCACAGGTCGAGTCTCTGCTGGCAGACAAGGCAAACTGGAAGCTGGCGGAGGACGTGGGCGATTTGATGATCCACCCTGCTGCAGACGCTGCGGGCACGGTCTATGAGCAGGCCGTGAAGGCGAGCGGCTGCCAATATTACGTCATCGCCAACGTGACGGCACAGTAAACACTGCCTCCTCTGCCGTTCTGCCCCAGACCGGTGCAAACTGGCTGGCGGTGGTGGGCACTGCTTTCAGCGGCATGTTCCTGCTGGCCGCAGGCTTTGTGCCGGACCGCAAGAACCGCCGCATGAACTGAGGAACCATTTTTAAAAGCCATCTCCTCCTGCTGTGCATTCCGCAAGCTGCACGGCAGGTTCCCCAAACAAAGGGGGCTGCTGCACACATCCATGCGTGCAGCAGCCCCTGTTTTTATTTGATCTCTGCTTCCCGCAGAGCTTTCTTCACGTTCAAAAGGTTCTGCGGGCTCACCGAGAAGCTGCGCAGGCCCAGCTGCAGATACTGCACCGTGTTGGCCGGGTTGCCCACCGCAAGGCCGCAGATGGTCACCGGCACATCCCGTTCTCTGGCGGCGTCCATCACCATGGTGATAAGCTTTTTCATGGCGCTGCTGGCCGGGCGGTAGTAGTGCTCCGCGCTGGCAAGCTCCCGGTCGGCGGCGTGGGTGTACTGGGTCAGGTCGTTGGTGCCGACCACAAGAAAATCGACCCCATGCGCCACGAACTCCTCCGCCGTCAGGCAGGCGGCAGGCACACTGAGCATCACGCCGAACTTGGTATCCTCCTTGAAGGGCACGCCCCGCTCCCGCAGATGCTCCCGGCAGCGCTCCACCACGCGCATGGCGGCGTCCCAGTCCTCCACCGTCGTCACCATGGGGAACATCACCTGCAGCGGGCCACGGGCGGCGGCGCGCATCAGCGCGCAGAGCTGCGTCTCGAACTGGCGGGGCTGGCGCAGGCTGTTGCGGATGCCCCGCAGCCCCAGCTTGGAGGACTGCAGGCCCTGATAGGCGTCGGAAATGGTGCGGTCTGAGCCAAAGTCGAAGGTGCGCACGGTCACCTGACGGCCCTGCGCCGCTGCCAGACAGGAGCAGTAGAAGAAATACTGCTCCTGCTCGTCCAGAATGCGGCCCGGCAGCATCATGTAGCCGGTGCGCAGCAGGCCCACGCCCTGCGCGCCGGACTGCATGGCCGTGTCGATGTCCTCCGGCCCAAAGCAGTTGGCCAGCAGCTCAAAGGGCTGGCCGTCCTTTGTCCTGTTGGGCAGAGCATGCAGCTGCCCCATCTCTTCGTTCTCCCGCTGCAGCTCACAGATGCGGGTCTCGGCCTGCTGGCGGGCGGCAGCGTCCGGGTCCAGCGTGCACTGGCCCCCGGTGGCGTCCAAAATCACGGTGCGGCCGTCGCAGTCGTCCAGAAAATCCCGGCCCACCTGCACGATGCCCGGGATATTCATTGCCCGGGCAATGATGGCCGCGTGGCTCTGGCCGCTGCCCTCTGCCGTGATGATGCCTAAAATCATGCCGGAGGGCACGCTGAACAGGTCGGTGGGCATCAGCCGCTCTGCGGCAAGGATCACCGGGTGGTCCAGCGCCAGCCACATGCGGGGCCGGTTGGTGATGATGTTGATGACCCGCCGGGTGGCGTCCAGAATATCCACGCTGCGCAGCTGCATGTAGGGGTTATCCTTCATGTTGGCCAGCTGGTCGGCGTAGCGCTGGCCCACCTGATTCATGGCCGCAGCGGCGCCAACGCCCGCATTGATGCAGAAACGCACCTCGTTCATCATGCCCTCATCGTCCAGCATCATGCTCTGGAA
This sequence comes from Faecalibacterium sp. 7, assembly GCF_049562865.1. Lineage (NCBI taxonomy): Bacteria > Bacillati > Bacillota > Clostridia > Eubacteriales > Oscillospiraceae > Faecalibacterium > Faecalibacterium sp. 7. Next base: position 716,073 of record NZ_CP186911.1, read on the forward strand.
CTGGAAGATGGCCTGCTCGCTGGGCGCAGCGCGGTCTGCCATGGATTCCAGCTCGTCCTGCGCGGTGCGGATGGCATCGGTGAGCAGCTGCAGCTCCCGGGACGGTTTAAAGGGGCCAACGGTCGTGGTCTCCACATGGTGCTCCAACCGGCTCACCTGACCCAGCACAAGGCCCGGCGAGGCACAGAAACCTTTATAGATCTTCATTCTGGTTCACCTCCGGCAAAAGTTCCGCTTCCGGCGCGGTCAGGGTGTGCCAGACCAGCGCCTGCAGAAAGGTATTGGGCAGCAATGCCGCCAGCGCAGCCCGCGCCGCATCGGCGCTGCCCTCAAACAGCGGTGCAAAACTCTGCATCCGTGCCTGATCGCACTTTGCAAGGAACGCATCACACAGGGTGTGGGTGGTATAGTAGCCGGTAGGGCTCACGCCCACATCCTCGGCAGCAGCTTCCAGCGGGGCAAGGTCCGCATCCTTCATGTTGGCCAGCAGCAGGGCGGCGTCCGCCGTCAGGGTGACGGGGTATTTCTCCCGCACCTGCTTTTGCACCCGCTCAAATTTTGCATGGAAAGCAGCAGCGTCCGCGCAGCTCTGGGCGTCACAGGAGACCGCATAGGCGCACCCCCGCAGATAGCCCATAGCGCGGCGGGTGTCGTAGTAGCCCAGCTCGATGTTGCGGCGGGCAGTGTCCGGGTCAAAGTGCAGGATGTCCCCCAGCTCCCAGTAGCTGCGCACCATGACGGTGGGCAGGCCGGTGAGGTTCGGGCGGGTGATGCCCACCCCCTCAAGGTCCACGCACACCAGCTCCTCTGCGCCCATCCGTTTGGCAAGGCCGGTGGGCATGTTGTCGCTGTAGCCGCCATCCAGAAACTTGACCCCATCGATGTCCCGCGCCCGCAGGGCAGGGAAGCAGGCGGCGGAGGCCATCAGGTAGTCCTTGACCTTTCCTGCCGGGATCTCGTCCAGCGTCAGCTCCCGGGCCTTGAGGCCCCGCTGCTCCACCGTGACAAGGCCAAAGCGGATGGGCGCGGCGCGCAGGGCATCCTCGTCCAGCACCCGCTCCACGATCTCCTCCAGCGGGGTCACGTCCATGCCGCCGGCCTTCACCACACTGCGCAGGAACTGGTGCAGGGCCGAGAGGTCGGCATCCTCTTCCGGCAGCTCCATCACGTCCTTGCTGCGGATGCTCAGCCACATGTCCCGCGCCGTTTCGTACTGGTCCAGCACGAACATGGCACCGTTCAGGCTGCCCACACTGGTGCCGGTGATCAATCTGCGGGTGCCAGTCCAGCTCCATCAGCGCGCGCCACACACCCACCTGATAGCTGCCGCGGGCACCGCCGCCGGCCAGCACCAGAGCCCTGCACGGGACACTGCGTTCTTCCATTGCCTCCGCCTCCTTTGATTGGTTCCGGTTTTGTTCAGATTATAGCATATTTCCGGAGAAATTTCTCCCTTTTTTTGTAAATTGAATGCTTTCTCCCGGCTAAGAAACATGGTATACTTGTCAGGATACTTTAAAGGAGGCATTCTCATGCACTGCAGCCAATGGATCTTTGATATGGACGGCACCCTGACCGACAGCATGACCGTGGTATGGGAGGGTGCGCCGGACGCCCTGCTGCGCCGCTACGGCCGCACGCCCCGGGCCGACCTGCGTGCCACCCTGCTGAGCATGGGGATGCAGGAGGGCGCACGGTACCTGATCCGGGAATACGATCTGCCGCTGACCGAGGAGAGCTACTTTGCCGTGATGCGGGAGGTGATCGCCGAGCTGTACGAGACCGTGGAGCTCAAGCCCGGCGTGCGCACGATGCTGGCAAAGCTGCAGGCCGAGGGTGCCCGCATGTGCATCTGCTCCAACACATGGGCCGACCAGTGCCGCACCGTGCTCACCCGGCTTGGTATTGCCGGGTATTTTTCCTTCATCGTGGAGGCGCAGGGCGCGCTGCACAAGAGCCGCCCGGAAGTGTTCTTTGAATGCATGAGCCGTCTGGGCGGTGCAGACCCCGCCCGGTGTGCGGTGTGCGAGGATGCAGTGTACGCTGCTTCCACGGCGCACGGGGCCGGATTTTACGTCGTGGGCATCGCGGACCCCACCTCTGCCGCCGACGAGCCGGAGATGCGCCGCGTCTGCAGCCAGTTCCTCCCCCGGTGGGATGCGCTGGACTGGACCGCCGTGTAATAAAAAAGGGCCGCAGAGTGCGGTTCTTTTTCATATTAAAGGGGTATTACTCTTGCTTTTTGCCGTCAAGAAGAGTATGATATTATAAACAGGACTGTCCCAAGGGGGCAGTGCCCTCATTTCCCGGTTTTTGTAAGATATGTGAGAATACACCGTTTGATTTTCAAAATATAAAGGTATAATATCCGTAAAGAGGAGACCTTCCGTCATGAACAACCCACTCGTCAGCATTATCGTGCCAGTGTACAATGTGCAGAATAGTGTTGCCCGCTGCCTGGAGAGCATCTGTGCGCAGACGTGGAAGAATATCGAGATCATTTTGGTCAACGACGGTTCCAGAGATGAAAGCTTTTCGGTCTGTGAGCAGTTCCGCGAAAAAGACCCGCGTATCGTTTTGGTGGACAAGTCCAATTCCGGCGTGTCGGACACCCGCAACTGCGGCATGACCCTTGCATCCGGCAAGTACGTACAGTTTGTGGACAGCGACGATTATATCGAGCCTGATTTTACCGAGCGGTTGGTAACGGCCGCCGAGACCAACAATGCCGATCTGGTGATCGCACCCTATTGGATGGTGATCCCGGCAAACTCCTGCAAGGCCGGTCAGGCTCTGGAAAGCCTGCAGGAGAACCTTGGCATTGAGGAAAAGCGTCCCGATGATGTGCGCGAATACGGTTTTCTGCCCGAGGGCATCTATGACCGCGACACCTTTGCCCTGCGCCTGATGGAAAAACCCGCATCCTTCTTCTACAGCGTTCTGTGGAACAAGCTCTACCGCCGCGACATCCTTGTGGACAACCATCTGCAGTTCACCAGCGAGGTGCGCTGGGCCGAGGATCTGGTATTCAATCTGGAATATATCCTGTACGCCAACGTATTCGTTTCCATCCCCAAGGCAGGCTACCACTATGTGCAGAACCCTCAGAGCATCTGCCACACCCAGATCAATCTGGCTTCCATCGTGCAGAACAAGCTGCAGGTGTTCCGCTATTACAAGGAGCTTTACACAAAGCTGGGCCTGTACGACAAGGTGCAGCCGCAGCTGTACAAATTCCTGACCGCATTCTCGGAGAATGCCTATCCCGCCGGTTCGCCCCAGAAGATCATCATGGACATGGCCAACCGCTGGGGCTTTGGTGTTCTGGATGCTTCCGATAAGGAAAAGAAACGCCACGCCAAATCAGAGGCCTGAACTTCCGTACATGAGAAAGAGCTGCACAAGGCAGCTCTTTTTTGTTTGCCATTTTACCGGTCGGTCCAGCTGCGGACGGCCTCGCGCACCATGCCCTCCCGCCCGCGGGGGATGGGGATGCGCGCGCCGCTGCTCATCTGCAGCTCGCCCGCCGTCAGCAGCCGGGCCGCCGCCAGATTGACCACATAGGAGCGGTGCGGCTGCAAAAAGCGGCCATCCGCCAAAAGCGGCCTTGCCACCTCGGCAAAGGATACCCGCAGCGAAAGGGACATCACATCCTCCCCGCTGAGCAGGTGGAAACGCACCACATGGTGGGTGCACTCCAGATACTCGAGCTGGGCATAGGGCAGCAGCCGCAGGCCCTCGGCCGTGGCCACGGTGAGGGCCGGGCCATACTCCGGCTCGGTGGCGCGGGCCAGCAGGGCCGAAAGCTCCTGCTGATGCACCGGCAGCAGCAGATACTGCATGGCGTCCACCCGGAAGGCACTGTAGGCGTGGGCCGCCGTGCGGGCCGCAAAGGCCAGCGGAGCCCTGCGGCCCCGGCGGCGCAGCTCCGCAGCCGCCGAAAGCCCGGCCGGAGCCGCCACCGCTGCCAGCTCTATGAGATACAGGTCGAACCGCTCGCCCTCGGCGTCACGGCGCAGAAGCGCATCTGCGTCCGGCAGCTGCTGCACGATGCACGCATCCTGCCGCCGGGCAAAATATTCCATGCACTGACGTTCCAGCCCGCTGCGCAGGGCCGCATCCGTGCTGCATACCGCAATGTGAAAGACCATCCGACATTCCCCTCTTTGCCAGCCGCCCGCCTTGATTTTTGCGCAGGGCTGGAGTATGATAAATGAAACCTCGCTGCACCGAAAAAACAGAAATGGAGACCATTGCCATGCCGGAACCCCTTGTCAGCATCATTGTGCCCGCCTATAACGCCGCAGGCTGCATTGCCCGCTGTGTGGAGAGCATCGTCTCCCAGAGCTATCAGGAGCTTGAGATCCTTCTGCTGAACGACGGCTCCAGGGATGACACCCTTGCCATCTGCCGGAAGCTGGCCGAAGCCGACCCCCGCATCCGGGTGATCGACAAACCGAACACCGGCGCAGCAGACACCCGCAGCTGCGGCCTTGCGCTGGCCAGAGGCGAGTACATCCAGTTCGCGGACAGTGACGACTATCTGCTGCCGGGCTGCACGGCAAACCTTGTGGCAGCTGCCCGGCGCAGCCGTGCCGACCTTGTGCTGGCCCCCTACCGGATGATGGTGCCCCGCAGAGACGGCGGCTATGACACCCGGGAATACAGCCTGCTGCCCGCAGGGGAGTACAGCAAGGTGGATTACCTGTGGCAGCTCACCGGCCACGCCGCCGCCTTTTACTACGGCGTGCTGTGGAACAAGCTCTACCGCCGCGACCTGATCCGGATGGCGCAGATCCGGTTTGAAAATGTCGTTTTCGCCGAGGATCAGCTGTTCAACACCCGGTATCTGCAGGCGGCGCAGCGGTTCGCCGCCATCGACGAGGCCGTTTACTGCTACATCCAGAACCCGCAGAGCGTCTGTCACACGCAGGTGAGGGTGGCAGACATGCTGCGCCACCGTGACCGGATGTACCGCGCCTACCGGCAGATGTGCATTCAGCTGGGCGTGTACGACCGGTTCCGTCTGCGGCTGCGGGGCATCTACCTGAGCCTGTTTGAAAGCCCCCTGCCCAACGGCCCGGTGCAGCGGCTCTCCGACGCCGCCGCCCGCACCCACAGCCGCATCTGAGAAAAGGAGACGCTATGGAATTTCCCCTTGTCAGTATCATCGTGCCCATGTACAACGCCGCAGGCTGCATTGCCCGCTGTGTAAAAAGCATCTGTGCCCAGAGCTACAAAAGCATTGAGATCATCCTGCTGAACGACGGCTCCAAGGACGGCACCCTCTCGGTCTGCCGCGCTCTTGCCGCTCAGGACCACCGTATCGCGCTGGTGGACAAGCCCAATTCCGGCGCGGCGGACACCCGCAATCAGGGGCTTGCGCTGGCCCATGGCCGCTACGTCCAGTTCGTGGACAGCGACGACTGGCTGGCCCCGGACTTTACCGAAAAGCTCGTCACCGCCGCCGAGACCCATGCCGCCGATCTTGTGATCGCGCCCTTCTGGATGGTGTATCCGAAGGACTACGTGGAGCACACCCGCCCGTGGGAAAAGGTGCTGGGCACCGTGCTCCGGCGCAACCCGCCCCGCACCCGGGCCTACGGCTATCTGCCCGCCGGGGTGTACACCGGGCAGGAGTACGCCCGGCAGCTGATCGAAAAGCCCAATACCTTTTACTACGGTGTGCTGTGGAACAAGCTCTACCGCCGGGATCTCCTTGCCGGGCACGGCATCCGCTTCCGGCAGGAGCTGTTTGCAGAAGATCAGCTGTTCAACACCGAATACCTGCGCTATGTGCGCACTGCCGTTTCCATCCCGGACATCGGCTACTATTACCTGCAGTGCAGCCAGAGCGTTTCCCACTCCAGAGTGACCACCGCCGATATCCTTCTGCTGCGGCGGCGGGTGATGGGCCTGTACAAGAGCATCTATACCGAACTGGGCATCTACCCGGAGACCCGGGCCGCCATTCTGCGCTCCGCTTTTGGCGAAAACGAGTTCACCCTGCCGCCGCTGGACACCCCGCAGGCCCATTCCTGCAGACTGTAACCAGCTGTTTCCGCGGGCAGAACGGCGCACCGCTTTTCTGAGAACCACACACCCGGACTGCCGCTGTACGGCATCCGGGTGTTTCTGTTTTTATCCGGCTCAGCAGCCGATGGAGGCGCACTTTTCGGCCAGCCAGACCCGCTCTTCCGCGTTCAGGTGCGGGGCCAGCTTTGCAAACACCTGGCGGTGGTAGTCGTTCAGCCATGCAAGCTCGTCTTTGTCCAGCACACCGGGCAGGATGGGCGAGGTGGCAATGGGCACAAAGGTCAGCGGCTCAAAGCCCAGAAAAGTGCCGTACTGGTTATCCGCCTTGTGGATGCACACCAGCTCGTTCTCGATGCGGATGCCCACAAGGTCGGTCTCGTAGACGCCGGGCTCATCGGTGACCACCATGCCGGGACGCATCCGGGTGGTGTTGCGGCTGTTCAGGGCATGGGGGCCCTCGTGCACATTGCCCACAAAGCTGACGCTGTGGCCGGTGCCGCAGCGATAGTTGATGAGGTGGCGCCACAGGGGCTCCCGGGCGATGGTATCGATCATCTTACACTCGCAGTAATCCAGCCAGACAGCCCTGGCAAGGTCGATATGGCTCTGCAGGGTCCATGTGTAGAAGCGCTTTTCGTCCTCGGTCAGCTCACCCAGCGGATAGGTGCGGGTGATGTCGGTGGTGCCGTCCATGTAGGTGGCACCGCTGTCCACCAGCAGAAAGCCCTTCTTTTCCAGCACAGCGTGATCTTCCGGGGTGGCGTGGTAGTGCATCATAGCCGCATTGCCGCCGTAGGCCGCAATGGTGCCAAAGCTCTCCACAAGGAATTTATCGTCCGCACTGCGGTACTTGTGCAGGATCTCGTCCACGGTCAGCTCGGTCAGGGTCTCACTGGCGGCAAGGCGGCTTTCCAGCTCCATCTGGAACCGCACCATGGCCACAGCGTCCCGGATATGGGCCTGCTTTGTGTGGGCAAGCTCCGTTTCGTTCTTTACGCCCTTCATCATCAGCAGCGGGTCGGTGCCGTCCTTCACGGTGAGGGCGGCATTCTGTTCCAGCACCTGATACACGGCGTAGTTGACGGTGGCCGTCTCGGCCAGCACGGTCTGCGGCTCGGTCTCGGCCGCAAGGCAGGACAGCACATCATCATACTCCGCCAGCGTGACTCCGTTTGCTTCCAGCTCTGCCCGGGCTTCCGGGGCCACGCGGGCTGTGTTGATGAACAGTACCGCCCGGTCCGGAGTCACGTAGCAGTAGGCCATGGCGTAGGGGGTGCACTCGATGTCCATGGCGCGCAGGTTCAGCAGCCATGCCAGATTGTCCAGCTTGCCCACGAACTGCGCAGTGCAGCCCAGTTTCCGGAGCCTGCCGCGCAGCTGTTCCAGCTTTTGGGCAGGGGAGAAGCCCGCATACTCCTCCGGCAGGGTCCACGCCGGGGTGTCCGGCAGGGCGGGGCGGCCCTCGGTCCACAGCTCGTCCTCGAGGCGCAGCGTCCGGATGGAAGCGCCCTTTTTCTCCAATGCCTTTTTCAGGCCGTTCACAAGAGCCGTGCTGGCGGTCAGGCCGCACAGGCCCAACACCTCCCCCTCGTTCAGGGCGTTGGCACAGTATTCCTCCACGGTGGGCACACCCGGCTCGCCCATGCGCTGCAGCCGGATCTCGGTACCGGCAAGCTCTTTTTCCGCCTGCACGAAGTACCGGCCATCGGCCCACAGGGCGCTCCCGGTGCGGGTGACGACAAGGTTGGAGTTCTCGCCGTGGAACCCGGAGAACCAGGTCAGGCTGGTGTAGTGGGCGGGCAGGTACTCACTGGCATGGGGGTCCCCCACCGGGATCAGATAAACAGCCACGCCGTTTGCGGCCATGGCGGCACGCAGCGCGGCAAGGCGCTCGGGTACGGTATTCATGCTCATAATGACAGCTTCCTTTTTTCTATGGTCAGACCGCCGGAAAAGCCCCCGGCGGCAGGGAATTTTTCTGTGTCCTATTGTATCATTCCGGGAAAAAGATTGCAATGCAGGGGCGGGACGAACCCTCTCCGTCATCGCTGCGCGATGCCACCTCCCCCGAAAGGGGGAGGTTTTACTCCACTTATCGGCAGATGGCAAAAAGCTCCCCCTGAGAGGGTTGGCGTCCTCTCAGCAAAACCGTCAGGTTTTGACTGAGGGAGTTCGTTCTCCCTCAAAATGCCGCCAATTTGCAAAAAAAGTTACAATTTTTTCTTGAAAAAGGCCGTTTTCCCATTGACAGCCTTGTTATAATAGGAATGTAAGATATTTGAGCCAGCACTCTGCGGCTCTTTGCGCTAAAAAGAAAGAGGCAATTGAATCATGACCAAAATCGATATTTTTTCCGGCTTCCTGGGTGCCGGTAAGACTACGCTGATCAAAAAGCTCATCAAAGAGGCCTTTGCCGGCCAGCAGGTCGTTCTGATCGAGAACGAGTTCGGCGAGATCGGCATTGACGGCGGCTTTCTGAAGGAAAGCGGCATCCAGATCAACGAGCTGAACGCCGGCTGCATCTGCTGCTCTCTGGTGGGCGACTTCCGCACCGCCCTGCAGCAGGTGGTGGAGCAGTACCACCCCGACCGCATCGTGATCGAGCCCTCCGGCGTGGGCAAGCTCTCCGACGTGACCCGCGCTGTGGAAGGCGTGGCCGAACATCTGGATGTGCAGCTGAACAGCTTTGTCACCGTGGCCGATGTGAACAAAGTCAAGATGTATATGAAGAACTTTGGCGAGTTCTACGACGACCAGATCAGCCACGCAAGCTGCATCCTGCTCAGCCGCACCCAGACCGCCAGCGAAGAGAAGATCGCCGCTGCAGTCGCCCTGCTGCGCGAGAAGAACCCCACCGCTACCATCGTGACCACCGCATGGGACGAGCTGACCGGTGAGCAGATCCTGAAGGCCATGTCCACCAAGGACGACTTCAAGGCAGAGCTGATCGCCATGGCTGCAAAGGCCAACGAAGAGCACACCCACGAGGACGAGGAAGAAGAGCATCACCACCATCATCACCACTATGACGAAAACGGTGTGTGCAGCTGCGGCCATCATCACGACCACGATGATGATGACGACGAGGATGAGCACGAGCATCACCACGATCACGATGAGGATGATGACCACGATGAGCACGAGCACCATCATCACGACCATGACGGCCACTGCTGCTGCGGCCATCACCATCATCATGACCACGATGCCGATGAGGTGTTCACCAGCTGGGGCGTCGAGACGGCCCGCAAGTTCACCAAGGCAGAAGTGGAGCACGCCCTCACCGAGCTGGATACCGGCAATTACGGCATGATCCTGCGCAGCAAGGGCATCGTGAACGGCGGCGCAGACGGCTGGCTGGAGTTCGACTATGTGCCCGGCGAGTGGGAAGTGCGTGCCCGCGGTGCAGATGTGGGCGGCAAGCTGGTGGTCATCGGCTCCAAGCTGAACGAAAAGGCCATTGCAGAGCTGTTCGGCTGCTAACCCCCTCTTCCGGCGCTCCGCGCCAGCTCCCGCAGCGAGGGAGCAGAGAGGACGAATCATCGATAAGGAGAAACCATTCCTATGGCAAAAGAAATTCCGGTCTACCTGTTTGTGGGCTTTCTGGAAAGCGGCAAGACCAAATTCATTCAGGAGACCTTTGAAGACCCCAACTTTGACTCCGGCGACAAGACCCTGCTGCTGATCTGCGAAGAGGGCGAAGAAGAGTATAATCCCAAAAAGTTCGCCTTTCCCGGCGTGACCGTCAAGGTGCTGGAGGACAAGGCCGAGCTGAACCCGCAGAATCTGCTCAAGCTGGAAAAGGAATCCGGCGCAGGCCGTGTGGTCATTGAGTACAACGGCATGTGGCTGCTGCAGGATCTGGCCGAAGCTCTGCCCGAGAGCTGGATCGTATACCAGTGCATCGCCACCGCTGACGGCACCACCGCCCTGACCTACGCCCGCGACAACTCCATGCGCAGCCTGCTGCTGGACAAGATCGCCCGCAGTGAGCTGATCGTGTTCAACCGCGCCGAAGCTGTGAACAACGACGCCGCCCGTCAGGAGCTGCACAAGCTGGTGCGTCAGGCTTCCCGCAAGTGCGACATCGCCTACGAGTTTGCCGACGGCAGCGTGGCCTATGACGACATCCCCGACCCGCTGCCCTTTGACATCAACGCGGATATCATCGACATTCCGGATGACGACTTCGGCATCTGGTATATGGACTGTCAGGACGAGCCCCAGAAGTACACCGGAAAAACGGTCAAATTCCTTGCACAGGTGTGTCAGACCAATCGTGCCGGCAAGAACAGCTTCGTGCCGGGCCGTTTCGCCATGACCTGCTGCGTGCAGGACATCCAGTTCGTGGGCTTCCCCTGCAGCTACGATGGCTACAAGGCGCTGGAGCAGCGCGCATGGGTGCGGGTGACCGCAAAGGTAGGCTACAAGTTCCATAACATCTACCGCGGCAAAGGCCCGGTGCTCACCGCTGTGTCGGTGGAGCCCGCCGAAAAGCCGCTGGAAGATGTAGTAACATTCTCTTGATCTGATCTTTCAAGGAGGTCCCGGCATGAAAACACTGTTCCGTATCCTTGGCACGGTTGCTGCGGTAGCCGTTACCGGTGCTGCCATCGTGGCACTGGACAAGATCCTGAACCAGAAAGACCCGCTCCACGTGGAGGAAGTAGAATTCCCCGAGGACGCCGAGCTGGACCCCAAGGAGGCCGAAAAGGCTGCCGAGGCCTACGCCGAGGGCGAGGCAAAGGCGGCAGACGAGGCCAACGCAGAGGCCGCTGCCGCCGAAACCCCGGAAGCGGCTGCCGAACCTGCTGCCCAGCCCGCCGAAGAAGCCGCTGCCCCGGCAGCACCCGCAGAGGGCGGCGAGAAGCCGGTGTGCGACCCGGAGGCTCCCAACCCGAACCCGGTGGAAGCCGGCCCCGCCGTGGCGCCCAAAGACGCGAGCGGAAAATTCGATCCCACCAAGATCGCCGAAGCCAGTGACTTTGGCGACTGGGAAGAACAGGGCTGCAAAGGATAACATATGACCAGAAAAGGGACGATGTGAACATCACATCGTCCCTTTTTGGTTATTCTCCTCTTGCCAGCTGCTGCAGCTTTTTCCGGTCCAGCACCTGCACGCCGCCCCGGAACAGCCGCACCCAGCCCTCCTGTGCAAAGTATTTCAGCATCCGGCTCACCACCTCGCGGGCGGAGCCCATATACTTTGCCATCTGGTCGTGGGTCATGCGCACCTCATCACCGCCGGTCTTGGCCAGCTCATCGGTGAGAAAAATGGCAAGCCTGCGGTCTGCGCTCATGAACAGCACCTGCTGCATGGTCCACATGCTGTCGGAAAAGCGCTCTGCCGTCATCTGGTAGGCGTAGCAGCGCACATGCACGTTCTGCTGCATCAGCCTGCGGAAGATGCCCGCACTGATGCAGTAGGCTTCGGTGTCCTCTTCGGCGTCGATATACAGGTCGATGTTCACCGAGTCCATGACGCAGGACGCCGACAGGATGCACACCTCCCCGCCGAACAGGCGGTAAAGGGTCACGTCCCGCCCGTCCTCCGAGAGCAGATAGGCCCGCAGCTGGCCCGAGCGCAGCAGCAGGATGCCCACACAGCTTTCCAGCGGGCTGTGCACCCTTGCCCCCTTTGCGTAGTGCACCGGCCGGGTGTAACGGCAGAGCATCTCCTGCTCCTCCGGCGTCAGGTCGTTCCAGAAGGGAAAGCCTTTGGCAAGACAGCCACGGTGGTCGGTCGCTTTTTCCGTCATTCCATTCATCCTTTCCGCAGGGCCTTGGCGGCTTCGGTGCCAGCCTGTGCGCCCTCATACACGGCCTTTGCCACCTGCAGCAGGCCGCCGGTGCAGTCGCCCGCCGCATACAGGCCGGGCACGGTGGTCTGCATCCGCGCATCCACAACGATGCGGTTCCCGTCCACCTCTGCGCCGATCTTCCGGGCCAATGCCGTGCTGCCCGCCACGCCCAGCGCCACGAACATGCCGCTGACAGGCAGCTGCGCTCCGCCGGACAGCTGCACGCCGGTGACGACGGTTTCGCCCAGAACAGCCTCCACGGCCTGCGGACAGACCGTGACCTCCGGCGGGAAGTCCGCCGTCAGCGGTGCGCCGTTGGTCAGCAGGGTGACGCTGCGCACCACCGGCAGCAGCGCCTGCACCTCGTGCAGGGCGTACTCGCCGCTGCCCAGCACCGCCACGTCCTTTCCACGGTAGAAAAAAGCGTCGCAGGCGGCGCAATAGCTCACACCGTGCCCCTCCAACCCGGCAAGGCCCGGGATGCGCGGCACCGCCCGGGATGCGCCCGTGGCCAGAATAACAGCGTCCGCAGGGTAATCTTTGCCCACAGTTTCTACGGTGAGTTTATCTGTATAGGTCAGGCCCACCGCTTCGGCCGTGACGAACTGCACGCCCAGACGTCTGGCGTTTTCGATGCTGCGGCGTTCCAGCTCCGCACCGGAAACAGGCTGGGCAAGGCCGTAGTAGTTTTCAATTTTTTCGGCGCGGTCAAGGGCACCGGGGCCTTTGGTGAGCACCGTGGTATCCACACCGGCGCGGACAGCGTACAGAGCAGCGGAAATGCCCGCCGGGCCGGAACCGATAATGATAATGCTGGGCATGGGATAACCCTCCTTCGGATGCATTTTTCTACAGTATACACCTTTTTTTGAAAAATTTCCGTGACCGGGTCGCAAAGCATCGTTTTTTCGGACGGTCCTGCTCCGGTTCGCGGTCAGCGGATCGTCCCATGCACAAACGCGCTGTCCTACAGGAATCTTCCTGCGCGGCAGCGCGCTTTTTTCTTTCTTCAGAACACCAGCTGCACCAGCAGCACATAGCACAGCGTACCGCCCGCGACGCTGAGCAGGGTCTCATGCTTCCACTTGTGCAGGCCCACCGTCACCAGCAGGGCGATGGCCTCCGGAATGCCGCGGCTGCCCGCAAAGGGGGTGACGCTTTTCAGGCAGTAGACGATCAGCATTCCAAAAATGGCTGCGGGCAGCACCCGGCCCAGATACCGCACCACCTCCGGCGGCTGCTGGTCCTTGGAAGAGAACACCACAAAGGGCAGAAAACGGGTGAGCATGGTGGCGGCTGTGCACACCGCAATGGTCAGGTCCATCTGAACGGCGGTCATGCGCCCACCTCCCCGGTCTCTTCTGCGGGACTCTCGGCTTTTTCAATGGGCTTGCGCAGGGCCAGCAGCAGGATCAGGATGCATCCCATGGAGGGCAGCAGAAAGCTGCCGGAACCAAAAACAGCCAGACACACCAGCGGGGCGGCAAGGCCGATCAGGGCGCTGTAGTGCTGCCGGTCCTTTTCCCACTGGTTGAGGAAGATCACCGTGAACATGGCGGTCATCACAAAGTCCACACCCTCGGTGCTGAAGGGCAGCACCGAACCCACCACCGCGCCAAGACCGGCGCTGAACACCCAATAGCACTGATCCAGCAGGGTGATGAAGAACATGAACCAGCCCCTGTCTACCCCTTCCGGCGGCTCGGCCGAGCAGGTGATAGAAAAAGTCTCGTCGCTCATGGCAAAGATCATATAAAAGCTGCGCAGGCCGTAGCCCTTGTAGCGCTCCAGCATGGCAAGGCCGTAGAACAGATGCCGCGCCTGGATCATCAGCGCCATCAAAAAGGCCGAAAGGGGCGAGAACGCGCTCAGCAGCAGGCTTGCCAGCACAAATTCCAGCGAACCGCCGTAGACCACCGTGCCCATGAGCATGGGCATCCACACCGGCAGGCCCAGCGACTGCACATAAATGCCATAGCCCATCCCCAGCACAAAATAGCCCGCCAGCACCGGGATGGTCTGCGGTGCGGCGGCGTGCAGTGCCCGCCATACGGGGCTCTGCCGCCTTGTCAGTTGTTGTCCGGTTGCATATTCCATTGGTCTTCCCTCAAAAAAAAAACAGCATAGGGCCTTTGACTGCAGCCGCAGTGCTGCCGTCAAACCCACTTATTCGATATGTAGATGTATGTATTATTATAGCAGGTTTCACGGCTTTTGCAAGAGCAGCGGCCCCGCTGCCATGGAAACCAGTTTTCCGCATGAAGGCTTTCCTGCCGGCCCTGTTCGGCTCCATGGCGCTGGGTCTGTTCGTCAGCTCGTCCAGCGGCAGCAAGGTGGTCAAGGGCGGCATCAAGGGCGTGCTGCCGGTGCTGGTCATCATGACGGTGCTCTCCCTCGCCGCACGCCTTGCAGGCTACGGCTCCGCGCTGGGCGGCCTTGTGGGCATCTTTATCATCGTGATGCTGCCCATCGGCATCCTGACCTCCTACGTGCTGTGGAAGAAGGGCAAGATCCAGGTAGTGGATAAAGAGAAGAAGTAACGATACATAAAAAACCCTCCCGGCCAGCGACCGGGAGGTTTTTTGCTTATTCTGCGTTCTTTTTGGGCAGATCCAGTTCCGGCATCAGCTCCTCGCTCACGATGGTGAGCATCTCTTCCAGCTTTGCGCAGTCCTCGGGGGAGAAACGCTCGCGGGCGCGCTCCACTACGGTGTGCAGGTAGGAATAGCTGATGTTGTAGTAATCGATATACTTCTGGGTGGGACGCAGGTTGTATTCGCGCCGATCGGTGGTGGACTGGATCTTTTCCACATAGCCTTTTTTCACCAGACTGCCGATCTTATACGCCGCATTGGGGGTGGAGATCTGCATCATGCGGGAAAACTCCGCAATGGTGGGCTCGCCCATGGCCATGATGCCCTCCATGCAGAAAGATTCCACCGTGGTCAGGGTGGCTTCCCGGGTGGCAAAGCGCTGAAAAATGTTCTGGTAAAAGTGCAGCTTGAATTTGGTATATACGTCCTGAAATGCCTGTTCCAGCATGGGTCGTGCGCCTCCGATGGTTCATTTTCTTTCAGTATACCACATTTTGCACGCAGCGCAAAGGGAAATCACAGAGAAGCTGAACAGCCTTTTCAGGCCTGCTTCGTCTTTTTGGTGCGCAGGCGGATCACGTTCAGCACCGCCAGCTCCACCGCAATGGCAATAGCCAGCAGGATCAGCGAGGTGAGCAGGCTGCCGTTGGCACCCAGAAAAGCCTGTGCAATGCCTGTAATGACATAGCACACTGCCGCGCAGGAAGCCGCCGTAATGGCGTAGGGCAGCTGGGTGGACACATGATTCACATGGCTGCAGTGGGCACCGGCGGAGGCCATGATGGTGGTGTCCGAGATGGGGGAGCAGTGGTCGCCGCAGACGGCACCGGACAGGCAGGCCGCAATGGAAATGACCAGCATCTCACCCTCCGGGAAGGCATGGCACACAATGGGGATGAGGATGGAGAAGGTACCCCAGGAGGTGCCGGTGGCAAAGGCAAGGAACACTGCCACAAGGAAGATGATGACCGGCAGCATGTACTGCAGGGCAGAGGCAGAGCCGTTCAGCAGGTTTGCAACGTAATATTTTGCGCCCAGCAGGCCGGTCATGCCGGACAGGGTCCATGCGAGGGAGAGGATCAGCATGGGGCTGACCATGGCCTTGAAGCCCTCGGGGATGCAGGCGGCAAAGTCCTGAAAGGTCATCACGCTGCGCACGCGGTAGAACACAAAGGTGAACAGCAGGGCGATGCTGCTGCCCAGCACAAGGCCGGCAGAAGCGTTGCAGTCCGCAAAGGCGGTAACGAAGTCCACGCCCTCAAAGAAGCCGCCGGTGTAGATCATGCCAAAGATGCAGGCTGCGATCAGCACCAGCACCGGGGCGATCAGGTCCGCCACATGGCCGCAGGTGTCGGTGCCGTCGTCCACATCGTTGCCGTAGGGACGGTCCTCGGTGGTGAACAGGTCGCCGTTTTTCGCGTTGTCCTCGTTGAGCTTCATGGAGCCGAAGTCCGTGCCGGTGAAGATGAGGAACAGGCTCATCACAATGGTGAGCACGGCATAGTAGTTATAAGGAATGGTACGCAGGAACATGGTAAAGCCGTTGATGCCGGAGCCTTCGGGCACGCTGGAAGTGACCGCAGCCGCCCAGCTGGACACGGGTGCAATGATGCACACCGGGGCCGCAGTGGCGTCGATCAGGTAGGCCAGCTTTGCGCGGGACACCTTCTGCCGGTCGGTGACCGGGCGCATGACGGAGCCCACGGTCAGGCAGTTGAAGTAATCGTCCACGAAGATCATCACACCCAGCAGCAGGGTGGAAAACTGCGCACCGGCCCGGGAGTGGATGTGGGTGGAGGCCCAGCGGCCAAAGGCGGCCGAGCCGCCGGCCTTGTTCATCAGGGCCACCAGAATGCCCAGCATCACCAGAAAGATCAGGATGCCCACATTGCTGCTGTCCGAGAGCTTGGCGACCATGCCGCCGTCTTCGTTGAAGAACAGGGTGTTGATGGCCAGTTCCAGATTGCCGTTGGCGTACAGCAGTGCACCGGACGCGATGCCCACCAGCAGGGAGGTGTACACCTCCTTGGTGTTCAGCGCCAGCACAATGGCGATCACCGGCGGCAGCAGCGAAAAGAGGGTGCTGTACACCGCACAGGTATAGGTGGACGGGTCCGCGATCTTGCCGGGCGTTGCCGCTGTGCACCACAGCAGCAGGGCAAACACCAGCAGAGCTGCGAACCATGAAAGGTTCTTGTTTTTCATAACGGATTCCTCTTTTTTCAAATTTCCGGGAATGCATACCCCTCTTTGCGCAGGAAAAACTATCCCCATCGAATGCAAAGGGAGGTGCGCACCGCGCCGGATTATAAAGCGATGTATTTTGAGCTGTTCCGGGCCAGCGTGCAGGCCGCACAGCTTTTGCAGGCCGCGCAGCAGCAGGCCGAAAAACAGCTGCTGGAAGCAGACCTGCCGCCGATCCGATTGGATGAGAAGGAGGACGAGAAGTAAGCCGGCTCCTTCCGTCACGGCGTTGCCGTGCCAGCTTCCTCAGCGAGGACGGAAGGAGTTTTAGCCCTTCTTTGCCTCCGCCTTGGCGGCGAACTTTGCGTCGTTCACCACAAAGCGCTCGTGGGTACCGCCGCCCACGGGGCCTTTTTCGTCGTGCAGGGCCACCTTGAAGGTGAGCTTGCGGCCTTCCACCGCCACCAGCTCGCTCTCGCAGGTCACGGTCATGCCCACGGGGGTGGGGGCGGTGTGCTCCAGCTCGAGCTTGGTGCCCACCGAGCCATTGCCTTCGCCCAGCGCGTCGGCCACGCTCATCCAGCAGGTCTTTTCAGCCAGCGCCACCAGTGCCGGGGTGGCAAACACCTCCAGCGTGCCGCTGCCCATGGTCTTTGCAGTATTGGCTGCGGTGACGAGCACGCTCTGTGCCCCGCGGATACCAGTTTCCAATGTCATATACTTTCCTCTCCTTTTGCGCGCCGTATGGCGCATTTTATTTTTGAACACCTTTATAAGATACCACATTTTGCACCAGAACGCACCCTGTTTTGCGCTTTTTTGTAAATTTCTCTTTTTCTTTTTGCGCAAACGGGCTGTTATGCAGCGGAAAGGGCGGCGTCCCGGCGCGGGGGAAGTCTTTCCTCAAAGGGAGATGCCTTGGCAAAAAGATGTAGTTTGCGGGGACTGCCAAAGGCTCTCCCTTTGGGAGAGCTGGCAAGCCCGACAGGGATTGACTGAGAGGGCGAGGATGCTGACCGTGGGGGTGCAAAGCCTCCAATCTGCACCCTTCTTGCGATTCAAAAATGCAAATTTCCTGCGTTTTAAGGCAGATTTCATCAATTCAGCGCAGATGTCCAAAATCTTTGAAAAAAGCCTTGACAAGGGGCATTCCGCGTGCTACTATGAACACATGAACAGACGTTCATATGAATCTGCTGCGAAAGGAGCTGTCAACATGCCTGAGACAAAAGACCCCGCGCCCGCCCTGCAGCCGGAAGGCCCGGATATGCCGGACGACGAGGTGCTGTACGAGCTGGCCGACCTGTTCCGGGTGTTCGGCGACTCCACCCGCATCAAGATCCTGTATGCACTGCACGACAACGAGCTGTGCGTGCAGGACATTGCAAATGCGGTGGCGCTGAGCCAGTCGGCGGTGAGCCATCAGCTGCGGGTGCTCAAGGATTCCAAGCTCGTGCGGTTCCGGCGCGAGGGCAAAACCGTTTACTACGCACTGGACGATGACCATGTGCGCAGCATCCTCTCCATGGGGATGGATCATATCGAAGAGTGATTCCAAGAAAGGCTGGTATTGACGATGAAGAAGAGCTACAAGATCGAAGTGGACTGCGCAAACTGCGCACAGAAGATGGAGGACGCTGCCAACAAGGTCGCAGGCGTGGCAAGTGCGACCGTCAGCTTCATGACCCAGAAGATGAAGGTGGAGTTTGCCGAGGGTGCAGACCCCCACGACACCATGGTGAATGTTCTGGCCGCCTGCAAGAAGGTGGAGGACGACTGCGAGATCTTTGACATCTAAGTGCATTTTCTCCCTTCAAAATGCCCCGCTCCCCTTCGGGGGAGTTTTTTATAGGGAATGTTTTTTGTGTTGAAAAAACAGACTGTTTTCAACAGTTTCCACCCGGTTTTCAACATCCTTTGCGGAAAACTTGCAAAAGGAACGTGAAAAAGTGCTTTTCCGGCAGAAAAACTGCGTGGAAAGCCCGGGTAAAACCGTGGAATATCCATTTTCATGGGGAAAAATTGTTGAAAAGTCCCCGCCTGCCGCAGCGCAATGCGGCCCATGATCCCCCAAAAAAGGAGAGCTTTACTATGAATAAAAAGCAGAAAAAGAACCTGCAGCGCATCATCGCTGCGGTGGTTCTGGTGCTCATCCTCAAGCTGCTGCCTCAGTTCCCCACACCGGTGGAGCTGGCGCTGTACTGCATCCCGTACCTCGTGGTGGGCTGGGACGTGCTGCGCAAGGCACTGCTTGGCATCAAGAACCGCCAGCCCTTTGACGAGTGCTTCCTGATGGCCGTTGCCACCGTGGGTGCGTTTGCACTGGGCGACTACATGGAGGGCTGCGCCGTCATCATCTTCTACCAGATCGGCGAGCTGTTCCAGAGCGTGGCCGTGGGCAAGAGCCGGCAGAGCATTTCCAGCTTAATGGACATCCGCCCGGACTACGCCAACATTGAGGGCGAGGGCGGCAAACTGGAGCAGGTGGACCCGGACGACGTGGAGATCGGCACCGTGATCGTGGTGCAGCCCGGTGAGCGCGTGCCCATCGACGGCGTGATCGTGGAGGGCGCTTCTGCCCTGAACACCGCCGCCCTGACCGGCGAGAGCCTGCCCCGCGACGTGCAGACCGGCGATGAGGTCATCAGCGGCTGCGTGAACATGACCGGCCTGCTGAAGGTAAAGACCACCAAGGAATTCGGCGAATCCACCGTTTCCAAAATTCTGGACCTTGTGGAAAATTCCAGCATGAAGAAGGCCCGCGCCGAGAACTTCATCACCCGGTTTGCCCGCGTGTACACCCCCGCCGTGTGCTACAGCGCACTGGCTCTGGCCTTTATCCCGCCGGTAGTGCTGCTGCTCATGGGCCAGCCCGCCCGCTTTGGCGACTGGGTCTACCGTGCATTGACCTTCCTGGTCATCAGCTGCCCCTGTGCACTGGTCATCAGCATCCCCCTGAGCTTCTTTGGCGGCATCGGCGGTGCCTCTGCCTGCGGTATTCTGGTCAAGGGTTCCACCTATCTGGAAGAGCTGGCCCGCACCGGCATCGTTGTGTTCGACAAGACCGGCACCCTGACCCAGGGCACCTTTAAAGTGACCGGCATCCACCCCGCAAAGGGCACCACGGAGCAGCAGCTGGTGGAAGCTGCCGCGCTGGCCGAGAGCTGGTCCAAGCACCCCATCTCCCTCAGCATCAAGACCGCTTACGGCAGGGAGATCGATCCGAACCGCGTCACCGACGTGCAGGAGCTGGGCGGCCACGGCGTGACCGCCAAGGTGGACGGCAGGACCGTTGCTGCCGGCAACGCCCGCCTGATGGAAAAGCTGGGCCTGAACGTCCCCGCCGTCAGCGAGACGGGCACCCTTGTACATGTTGCCATTGAGGGCAGGTACGCGGGCTATCTGCTGATCGCCGATGTGGTGAAGCCCCACAGTGCACAGGCCATCCGGGGCCTGAAGGACGCCGGTGTGCGCAAGACCGTCATGCTGACCGGCGACGCCGAGCCCGTGGCAAAGGCCGTTTCCGCAGAGCTGGGTCTGGATGAATACCATGCAGGCCTGCTGCCGGGCGACAAGGTAGACCAGATCGAAACGCTGCTCGCCGCAAAGCGGCCCAAAGAGAACCTCGCCTTTGTGGGCGACGGCATCAACGATGCGCCGGTGCTGTCCCGTGCCGATGTGGGCATCGCCATGGGTGCGCTGGGCTCCGATGCCGCCATTGAGGCCGCAGACGTGGTGCTGATGGACGACGACCCGGCCAAGATCGCACTGGCCATGCGCATCGCCCGCCGCACCCTGCGCATCGTGTACCAGAACATCGTGTTTGCACTGGCCATCAAGTTCGCCTGCCTTGTGCTGGGCGCGATCGGCATGGCCAGCATGTGGACCGCCATTTTTGCCGATGTGGGCGTGATGGTGCTGGCCGTGCTCAACGCCACCCGTGCCCTGTACACTAGGGACCTTGCCCGGAAAAACGAACCGTAAGGCCCATCCTGTTTCATAGCGGATCTGCCGTGCATCCTGCAAAGGATCCACGGCATTTTTTTATCCGGCGCAAGGTGTCCCCCCATCCGTTTTGCCGCCGCCGCAGCTGCATGATGGCTGCGCGCGCTGCGCTGTGAGAGACGCAGGATGCCGGCTTTCATGCACCAAAATCCCGCTCCATGGCTGGAACTTCCGCAATTCCAATTTCTTCCGGAAATGATTGCCCTTTCGCCGAGAACGTGGTAAAATGAAAGTCTGACACTCAAAAAATGCACATTTTTATCAGGGTGTATCTGAAGCATCAAAAATTCAGTCTATTTCTACATAAAGGGGCCGTTTGGGGCAGCGTTTTCGGAAGAGCAGGTGTTTTGTGCTCGGTTGGAAGCGTTTTCGTAAGCAGAGTGCACCGAATGGATATGGGCAAAAAGGCCGTTCCGGCAGTGTGCACTGCTTATGAAAACGGTTCCCCGTTCAAAACAAGAGGAAGGATGGAAATATGAAGCTGTTTTCCTACCTGTCTGTGGCGGTGCTGCTTCTAAGCAGTCTCGCACTTGCAGCGTACTCTCCGGATCTGCTCTCGGCGCTGATCGTTGGTCTTATGTGCATCATTGCACTGGCCGGGTGCATTCACGGCCTTTTACCGACCATCTCCATTACGGGCGGTCTGCTGAACGGCCAAAAAAAGCATCCGCAAGGCGTCTGAGACCGAAGGCAGCTCCGCATGGGTCGCGGCCCTGCAGATCGAACGCTTTTTTCAGCAGAAGACGCTGGACGGACTGTTTGAGGATTATCGCGAAAAAGTGCAGCATCAGCGTGAGACCGGGCAGATCGTCAGCGATCTTGACGAAGTGCTCAATGAAGATGTGCTGGCGCTGCACACATGGAAAGGGGTCATCGCGCAGCTGCCCGGCACCCTGACCGGTCTGGGCATCCTTGGCACCTTCGTGGGTCTGCTGCTGGGCCTGCGGGGCATCAGCTTCGTCACGGTGGAAGCCGCGCTGGGCAGCGTGCAGTCCATTCTGGCCGGCATCAACACGGCATTCTATACCTCTATTGCAGGCGTGATCCTGTCGATCCTCTTCAACATCACAAACAACGTCCTGCGCACTATCATGAATCGTGAGACCGGGCTGTTTCTGGAAGAGTTCCACAAGTCGGTCATTCCCACCACCGACGAGCAGGCGCGCTACAGCAGCCGCCGCGAAGTGCGGCAGAGTCCTGGAGCTGCTGGAGCGCCTGCCCAGAAATGCGGGCAACGGCGTTCTGAGCCGCGAGACGGTGCAAAGTGCAGGCCTCAACGAGCGCGTTCTGATGCCGCAGATCCTGGACGGCCTGCGCAAGAACGAGTTCACCTTCTTCCTGCAGCCCCGATATGATCTGAACACCCGCAGGGTGGTCGGTGCCGAAGCACTGGTGCGCTGGAACCACCCGGTGCTGGGCGTGATCTCGCCCGCCGTGTTCATCCCGGTGCTGGAAAACAATGGTTACATCACCAAGCTGGACCAGTACATCTGGGAGGAAGTGTGCAAGACCATCCGGGTGTGGATCGATGCGGGAGTCCGCCCGGTCCCCATCGCGGTCAATGTTACAAAGACGGATATTCTGGCCATCGATGTGGCGGAGTTTTTCTCCGAAATGCTCAAAAAGTACCGTATCCCGCCAAAATATCTGAACATCGATATTGCAAAGTCTGCCTATCTGGAGACCCATGGTGCGCTGAGCGATATGGAAGCACAGCTGCAGCAGATGGGCTTCCGGGTGATATTGGACGGCTTCGACGGCGACTATGTGGAACTGAGCGCACTGGGCGGCTTTGGCACCGACCTGCTCAAGCTGGATCTGCGCAGCGCTGCGCTGCAGAATAAGACCGATGTGCTGCCCGGTATTTTTGCACAGGCCCGCACGCTCCGGCTGAATCTGCTGGCCGAGGGCATTGAAAGCACCGAGCAGCTGAACGTGCTGCGCAAAGCCGGCTGCACCGAAGGGCAGGGATACCTCTTCTCCCGTCCGCTGTCGGTGGATGAATTTGTCAGGATCCTGAAAGTGGGGCACTCCGGATGAAAACGAGAAAACGCAGACAGGATCCGGATGCAGAATACAATTTCTGGCAGCCGGCAACCGATATGATGAGCGCTCTTGTGTATGTGCTGCTTCTGATCATTGCACTGCTGGGCCTTTATCTTCTGAGCGATTATACCGGCCTCGAAGAGCCCTCCTCTTCCAGTGAGGAGGCCGCGTCCAGCGGCTGGCATGACGATGACTACGACGGCTGGCACGATGGCGGTGCCGATGATGACCCCGGCGATGGCGACGGCGATGGACGATACGATCAGCAGATGATCCAGACCGGCGGCGGTGGCGGCGGCTACGACGAGGACGGCGTTAAGGCCGCCGTGTTTGCCGAGCTGATCGATGAAGAGACCGAGCGGCGCATTCAGGAAGCCGGTGTGCGCTTTGAGCTGTACCGCACGGATACGGCCCATCTGATAAACGGCAGCCTGCAGACCCTGAATACCTACTACCCGGAAAAGATCAGCTACCGGGAGTATGAGACCACCGGGGAAGGCACCTTCTATCTGCCGGAAAAGATCTGGCAGGGCAGCTACTACTTCCGTCAGCTCAGTGAGCCGGAAGGATACGATGCGGCAGCGGACACCTACTACGATGTGGACCGCATGTACGACTGGCCGGAGCCCTACATCGTGCAGATCCGGGTGGCTCCCTGCAAAAACATCATCCGGCTGCAGATGAACGATGCCGAAACACAGCAGCCTGTAGGCGGCGGCACCTTCCGGGTGATCGCAGCCGAAGATATCATCACAAAGGATGGCACGGTGCGCTATACGCAGGGCCAGCAGGTGGATACCATCACCTGTGACGAAACCGGCTACGGCGAAAGTGTGGAATTGTATCTTGGCAAGTACACAGTGCAGCAGCAGTCGTCCCCCAACTACTACACCACCATGCAGCAGGATCTGGATGCAGACGTGGAAAAGAAGAACGGCAGCGACCCGGAGCTGCACAAGATCGATACCGAAAAGACAAAGATCATTCTGAACGTCACGGACGAGCTTACCTCCTCTGCTCTGAAGGGTGCAGTCTTTACGGTAACCAACCGGCACACCGGCACCACCCAGACGGTGGCGACCGATGGGGCGGGCCAGATCCGTCTGACTGATCTGGATAAGAGCACGACCTATCTTATCCGCGAACAGCAGGCACCGGAAAATTACCGTCCGGATGACACGGATCACACGGTGATCATCGCTGCGGACGGCCGCATTGACGGTGCAGGCAGCACAACGCTGGACATCACCAACCGGCTCCTGCGGGTATCCATCTCTGCCGTGGATACGGTGCTGCGCAGCAATACGGAGGGCGAACAGCTCTCCCTGTACAACGAGCAGGATCAGCTGATCCGGAGCTGGACGTCCAGCGATTCCGGCCAGCTGTTCACCGATCTGACCGAGGGCAGCTACTATGTGGTACGCGGCAAGGCAGATCCCGCAAATGCCCGGAAATATCCCTTCACTGTACAGGATACGGCAAGTACGCAGAACTGGACCGTGCCGGTGTTTACGCTGCGCAGTGCGGTGGCTCTGGCCGTTCTGGCTGTGGTCGCCGCCGGTGTGGTCTGGCTGCTGGTGTTCCTGTGGGGCATCCTTGCACGCCGCCGCAAGGCGCGGAAAGCTGCTGCAGCTCAGGACGAGACCCTCGACCAGAGCGAAAATAAATCGTAAAGGTGGTGAGAAACAATGGACAATGACGAGATCCGCATCAGCGACCTGCTGTACACCGTCTTCAAGCACCGGAAGACGATCCTTGTGCTGGGCCTGCTGGGCTTTTTCTGCGGATTCGTGTTCAGCGGCGTCTCCTTTCTGCGGAACAGCCGTACCAACTACGCGGTCAATTGTTCCGTTGCGATCACCTCCCAACCCTCTGCAGACGGCGTTGTATACAATAATTCTGATTATCTGAGTTCAAACACCTTTTATCAGACCCTGGATATGATGGACGCCGCGACCTTTGTGATGAAGAGCGAGCGCACCCTGCAGGCTGCCATTGATCGTGCGGGCCTTGTATCGGTCACAACACAGGATGTTTCTCAGAATCTGCAGGTGAACCGCTACAATGAGACGCAGGTGCTGCTGCTTACTTTGACCTGGAACAATGCCGAGGCCGGCGTCCAGCTGATGAATGCGCTGGTGGATGCCATCAAGGAGATCCTGCCGGAAACGCTGATGATGGGCTCTGTGGCCATGATCGATGCTCCGGAAGCAGCTTCTACAACGGGCGGCGGTGCCGGCCAGTATGTCCGCCTGTGGGTGATCTTCTGTGTGCTGGGTCTGGCCGCCGGTGCGGGTCTGGCGGTGCTGGAGTTTTTCCTGCGGCCCACCCTGCTGAATGTAAAGGACGTGGAGGACGTCCTGAAGCTCGAAACCTTAGGCAGCATCCCCAAGGACAACAGCTACTTCCAGAAGAACATGCAGCTGTTGAGCGAAACGCACCGTGCAGATGCCGATGCCGTGCAGAACTTTGCTTCGGCCGCGCATATCCTGATCAACCGGTTCGGCACCACGGCAGAGCCGCACTGGTTCTATGTGACCTCGGCTGAGGATGGAGAAGGCAAGAGCACGGTGGCGGCCAATCTGGCCCTGCAGCTGTCCGATATGGAAAAGCGCACCCTGCTGCTGGATCTGAACACCCGTGCTCCCCGCCTGGGCGGAATGTTTTTGCAGGATCTGCCGTACAGCCGGACGCTGAATGCCCTGTACAAAGGCGAATCTGCCGAGCCGGAAGCGGTTATCTCGCTGACCGGCTATCTGGACCTTCTGCCGATGGTTCTGGAACCCGATGCGGTGCCGCTGGATGCCGCCCTGTTCGACTTTTTGAAACCGATCATGGAGCCCTACGAATATGTCATCATTGATGCTTCCTCGGTGGGACGTTCCTCGGATGTGCTGCGCCTGAACAAGCTGGCAGACCATGCGCTGTTCGTTGTGCGTCACGATGCCACCCCGCTGTCTGTCATACAGGATGCCATTGAAAAGCTGAGCAAGTCCGGTGTGCAGCTGCTGGGCTGTGTGGTCAACGAAGTGCAGTCGCTGGAAATCTTTCCGCTCCATCCGGAGCACGTCGCAGCTCCTATCCGGAAGAAAAAGAAGAAACCGGAGAATGCCGACAGCCCGCTGCCGGAGGACCTGCTCCGTCCGGCAGATTCCGCGCTGGAGCCGACATGGAAACCGGCAGGAGATGGCCGAAGCGTGATGGACGAACTGACCGATGATCTGCAGCGCAGCCAGAATACCCGGAGCGATGATGAGATCATGTGGGAGCTGCTCCGCATGGGAAAAGACGGCAGCTGGAAGCGGCCTGAGCGGAAGCCGACAGCGGACAGCAGCACTGCCCAGCAGCCGCAGTCCGTTCCGGATGCACCGCCGGCTTCGGGGTCAGCTCTGACCCCCCAGCCTGTGCCGGAAACGCCGGCTGCACCCGTGCCAGCGGAGAAGCCAAAGACCGTACCGGAAGCACCGCCTGCGCCCGCGCCGGCAAAGAAGCCGAAACCCGTACAGCCGGAGCCCGAAGCGGAGTCCAAGGCCGGTCTGCTTCCATGGACCGAGCCGGAACCCGAACCAAAGCCAGAGAAGAAGCGCAGCCGTACACCGAAGCCGGCTGCAGCGCCCAAGCACGGCAAAGCATCCAGCCGCGGCGGACTGGGGCTCTGGGGCAAAAAACCGAAGCACTGAGAACCGAAAAGAGACAAAAAGCCCACAGGTCAGATGGATTTCCGGCCTGTGGGCTTTTTTATATTCATGCAGGTTCTGTTCCGGTTTAGCGGCAGACCGGGTCTGCAGCATCGTAAAGGGCCTGCGCCATGCGGCTGGCATCCTCCGGGGTCATCAGATCCTGCACCACGTTGCGGACGGCAGTGCCTACTGCAAATTCGTATTTCGGGATGGAGAACCGCTCCGGGGTCTGGTTTATCACCCCGCGCTGTCCCAATCCAAAGCTCTTTTTGGAAGTGTTCATCCACGGGAAGATATGGGAAACGTTCTGGTTCGATTTGACCCGGAGCTGTTTATGGACCGCTATTCCCTCACCGGCGAGGACCGCAGGCTGATCCGCAACGAGGTGTTCCGCTCGGTGGAGTGGACCATGCTGGACCGGGGCGTGATCGACGAGGAGATCGCAGAGCAGCGCATTCTGCCCCGCCTGCCGGAGCGTCTGCACGATGCAGCCCGCGGGCTGATCGAAACGTGGGATGACCCCATCGTGCCGGTAGAGGGAATGCTGGAGCTTTTGCAGGCCCTGAAAGCAACGGGCTACCGTCTCTATCTGCTTTCCAACGCTGCCACCCGCCAGCCCATCTACTGGGCACGGGCAGAGGCCAGCAAGCTGATGGACGGTGCCCTGATCTCCGCAGAGGTCAAGCTGCTGAAGCCCGACCCGCAGATCTACCGCGCCTTCCTGCACAAGTTCGCCCTTCGCCCGGAGAAATGCGTCTTTATTGACGATACGCCCATCAACGTGGAGGGCGCACTCTACGAAAATATGGCAGGCATCGTGTTCAACATGGATGTTGCTGCCCTTGCCGAGAGCCTGCACGCTCTGGGCGTGGAATGGTAAGGTTTTGATTGGAGAAATGCTTATGATGATCTGGATCGGTTTGATGCTTTTGATTTGTGCCGGATTCTCCGCTTATGCGGGGGCATCCCAGTTGGAACAGGCAAAACAGCGTGCAAAGTGTTCTCTGGACGCTTTCACGGAACGAAGAAACGGGGTAAGCTGCATCTGTCTGGCGATCCTGTTCGTGATCCTTGGAATCAGCATCAACCTGTGACAGTGCATTTCTCCTGAACCTTTTCGCTTCTTCCAAAGCCTGTCTGATGGATTTGTTATGGCTCCCCATCGCTGCAGCAGTCCACAGGCGGTTTTGAAAGATAAATCTCCTTCATTTTCATTTTCTGCTTAACGGCAGCAACAAGAGCGGAGCCTTGCAAAAGGCTCCGCTCTTGTTGCTGCGGCATAGCACTCCTGCAATCATCACGCTTCCGTGATGGCTACACCCTCCTACGATGCAGGCAAGGGTTTGGGATTTCCCAACAAGCCCTGCTTGCTGCGAATGCGAACGCCTTTTTGAATTGCAAAATGATTTTTCAGTTGCTATACTGGGCTTATCAAAGTTTTTTCGGGAGGATGCCGCAATGACCGCACAGACAATGCAAATCGGGAACAGACCTTGCCGCATTTACGGCGAAGCTCATGCAGAATACCTGCTGCTCCAAATGACCGGCGAACACGAGCTGCAGAGCATAGACCATGAAGTGACAGTGACTGCGCAGAGCGGCCGAAATTTTCTGTTTGCGGCCGTGCCCGTGGAAAGCTGGAACGATGCACTTTCTCCATGGGAAGCCCCTGCCGTGTGGGGAAAGCAGGGTTTCGGTGGCAATGCTGCGGACACCCTGCGCTTTCTGACAGAACAGGTCATCCCCACGCTGAAACAACAGTTTGAACTCTCGGAGAACATCAAAATCATTCTGGGCGGCTACTCGCTGGCGGGATTGTTTGCTTTGTGGGCCTCCACCCAGATAAATCTGTTCTACGGTGTCGCCGCTGCATCTCCCTCGGTGTGGTTCCCGGGCTGGATGGAGTTTGAACAGCGGCACCCGATACAGGCACAGCACATTTATCTGAGCCTTGGTGACAAGGAAGAGCACACGAAAAACGCCGTCATGGCTGCGGTGGGCAATAACATCCGCACCCTGCACAGTCGGCTTGCAGAGCGCGGCGCAGACTGCACCCTTGAATGGAACAGCGGCGGGCACTTCAAAGACGCCGACCTGCGCACCGCGAAAGCATTTCGGTGGGTGATGGCGGAACACGCATGACCATTTTGATCGATACCGATTCTCCCGCGGGCTAAGCAACAGCCCGCAGGGCTGGTTGCTTGCGGTCTGCGGGCCGCCGCCCTGTTCTCATCCTCACCATCTAGCCGCAAAAAAGGCACCAGCCTGAGCTGATGCCTTTTGTTGGCGGAGATTTTCTTCTTTGAAATACCAAACGAACATTGCCGGCATATCCAAGATACGTTTTACCCGCCCTGCAATTTCCCTTATAATAGCACCGCAGTCTTGAAACAGCTGCAATATTCCCATATCACAAAGGAGGCTTTCCGGTATGGGACAACGGCAAAGTGAGATCATCAAAAATCACATGGAAGTCTACTGGCACGACTATGCGTCGGCCAGCAAGGGCGTCCCCATTACCGAGGCGGGGCTTGTGGAAAAAGCCTCCGTCATTGGACGCACCGGGCTGATGCTGCTGGAATGCGGCACCGGCGCATGGCGTGTCCGAAGCTCCATGAACACCCTTTCGCGGGAGCTGGGAGTCACAACAACAGCGGACATCGGCCTGTTGTCCATTGAGTTCACCTGCTTTGACGGTGACCAGTGTTATACCCAGTCACTCTGTCTGACAAATACGGGCGTGAATACCTCCCGACTGAACCGACTGGAGCATTTCGTCAACGACTTCGACCGGGAAGGAAAATTTATGACCGGCGAAGAACTGCACAGCCACCTCGATGAGATCGAGCGCATCCACGGCTTGTATTCGCCCATCGCACTGGGCTTTGCAGCTGCACTGGCCTGCAGCTGCTTCACCTTTCTGCTGGGCGGCGGCATTGTGGAAATGCTGTGTGCCTTCTGCGGTGCAGGCATCGGCAACTTTGTACGGTGCAAGCTGACAAAACACCATTTCACCCTGTTTCTGGGCATTACGGCGTCGGTCTGTTCAGCAAGCCTCGTATATGCCATCCTGCTGAAGCTGGCAGAGGTGCTGTTTGCCGTATCGGCGCAGCACGAGGCGGGGTATATCTGCTCCATGCTCTTCATCATTCCGGGCTTTCCGTTCATTACCAGCGGCATCGACCTTGCCAAGCTGGATATGCGCTCCGGGCTGGAACGTCTGGCCTACGCCGTCCTCATCATTCTGGTGGCAACCATGACGGCTTGGATCATGGCACTGCTGCTGCATTTGCAGCCGGTGCAGTTCCCTGCCCTGAGCCTGACACTCCCGGAAGAGATCGTGTTCCGGCTGCTGGCAAGTTTTGGCGGTGTGTTCGGCTTTTCGCTCATGTTCAACAGTCCCCGGAACCTGGCAGTCTGCGCTGCCCTTATCGGTGCGGTAACGAACACGTTCCGGCTGGAGCTGGTGAGCCTTGCGGGCTTTCCGCCCGCTGTTGCAGCGTTTCTGGGCGCACTGCTGTCCGGATTGCTGGCCTCCTGCCTGAAGAGCGCCGCCGGTTATCCCCGCATCTCCGTCACCGTGCCGTCCATCGTTATCATGGTACCGGGACTGTATTTCTACCGTGCCATCTATAATCTGGGCATCCTGTCTCTGATGGACTCCGCCACATGGTTTGCAGATGCCATTCTCATCATCGTGGCACTGCCGTTAGGGCTGATCTTCGCCCGTATTGTCACTGACAAGACTTTCCGTTATTGCACCTGATGTGCAGCATTTCCATTCTCCCTTATAAGGCAAAACGCAGCGAATCTTTTAACGGTTCGCTGCGTTTTGTTTTGCTGTGATGCACTTATAAAGGGAGTTCGTTTACAGGGCGTTTACTCGCCGTAAACGATCTTGGTAGCAGTTTCCACATGGCGTTCCAGCCGGTCGGCAAAGTGTTCCAGCGGCAGAAAAACGCCAAGTTCATCATAGCGGGTTCCGCCGTCCTTGAGCGTATCCTGTCCATAGTAGACCACGGAACGGGGCAGTGCGTGCTGCAGCTTCATCTGGATATCCCAGACGGTGGAGTAGGCCTCCGCTTCCGTTACCTTCTGCTTCACGGTGTCCGGCAGTTCGTAGATCAGCAGCAGCCCCAAATGCTGGTTGTAGTGGTACTCCACCACATCCATCGAGCCTTCGTCGTAGCTGTGATACTTGCAGTAGCCGCTGGCAAGGTACATTTTTACCTTTTCCTGCTTCTGGAACACCCGGATGAACCGGTCGTATACTTTGCTGCTCACGGCAAATTTGTTGTTCGGCAAAAGAACGCCGGCATCATCCGTCAGGATCACCGGGTTCGGCTGACCATCGGCGTTGAATTTGAACGGGATCAGGGCAGCGTTCCGTAGCAGGTCAAACATACTGTGCTGGCAGATCGCCATCAGAAAGGCAGACAGATCCTTGTTCTCGTAGGCATTGAACAGCGCCGCGGCAAACTGCTGTGCACTCACGGTCGGCGCATCCAGTACGTCTGCCATGTCCAGCGAGTCGTTGAAGGTATCCATCAGGCGGTGGCAGGCTTCTGGATTTTTCAGGATCTCCCCGAACAGTGCCTCTGCCTTTTCTTCTCTTGGAAATATCGTTGCCATCAAAAAGACCCTCTTTCTGTTTATTTCCAACTACCTATTATAGATTCATAATGCCCCGCTGTGAAATACTGCTTTCATATTGCTGCTATATGCAGAACACTTTTTACACAACCTCATCAATGCAGGGGTCTGGTCGCCGTACTCTCTGTATCGTGAGGACATCGCCACCTTTGCCGCCGGCGGCGACTACAAGCAGAGCGATGCCACCGGTTTCATCAGCATCTATGGTCTGCCCACCAAGGTGCAGGCTATCGTAAACAGCGAAAAAGAAGGGGAATGAAGTAGTTTATAGCAGTTTGTGCTTTTAATCTACGCCCACCTCGATTACGCTTCCAAGCTCTCGTCTGCACAGGCTATGATGGAGGGGCTGGGCTATGGCAATGCATCAGCATGATGCCATATGCCCCAAAGACAGGGTGGACGGGCGATGTTCCGGCAAAAAAGAATGGACAGACGAATAAAATTCATCTGTCCATTCGATTTGGCGGAGCATCAGGGAGTCGAACCCTGGCACCGGTCTCCCGGCCTATCGCATTTCGAGTGCGACCTCTTACGACCACTTGAGTAATGCTCCAGATATTAAATTCTTAGAATGCACCGTGCATTCCGGGAAAACTTTGGAGAGAATTTCAGGAGAGAACGACCGAAAATCGTTCACTCTCGAAGTCGGAAAACCCGCATGAAACCTAGCAAAACCGGAAACCCACTTCCAAAAAGCCAGTTAGATTTCGAGTCGTTCTCGTTACGACCACTTCGATACATCTCCACGATAAACCTTATATAGTATAGCAAAAAAGCCTGTTGGCGTCAACACTTTTTCGCGTTCCAAGCTCCGGGTCTGCTGTGCGGCAGACCCGGAGCTTTTTGCACTTTTGAGCGGAACATGGAAAAATTTGCGAAAAGGGACTGGTATTTTTGCGGGTTTTGAGTATAATAGAGGAGATATAGATGATATAGTTCAAATTTGAAGTAAAAAGGAGAATCACATCCATGGCACAGTCAAAACAGGACATGGGCAGTGGGAACGTCCGCAGCCTGATGCTGCAGCTCATGATCCCTGCGGTGGTAGCGCAGGTCGTGAACCTGTTGTACAACATCGTGGACCGAATTTACATCGGCCATATCGCGGGCATCGGTGCGGCAGCGCTGACCGGCGTGGGCCTGTTCACTCCCATCCTGATGCTGCTGAATGCATTCGCCATGCTGGTGGGCGCAGGCGGTGCGCCCCGCACCGCCATTGCTCTGGGGCAGGGCGACAGGGAACAGGCAGAAAAGATCATCTCCAACAGCTTTACCATGCTGCTGCTCTTTTCGGTGGTGCTGACCATCAGCTTCTATGCCGGGGCGCCGATGCTGCTTCGGCTGTTTGGTGCCAGCGATGCCACCCTGCCGTATGCCCTGAGCTACAGCCGTATCTACCTTCTGGGCTCGGTGTTCGTGCTGCTGGTGCTGGGCATGAACCCCTTCATTACCACGCAGGGCTTTGCCAAAACCAGTATGCTCACCACCGTGATCGGTGCGGTCATCAACATTATCCTTGACCCCATCCTCATCTTCGGGTTCGGGCTTGGCGTGCGGGGCGCGGCCATTGCCACGGTGCTCAGTCAGGCTGTGGGCGCGGTGTGGATCCTGCGCTTCCTCACCGGCGAAAAGACCCTCCTGCGCCTGCGCAGGGACTATCTGCGCCCGGAGCGCAATGTCATCCTGCCGGTGATGGCGCTGGGCATCTCCACCTTTGTGATGCTCTCCACCGAGAGCCTGCTGTCTATCAGTTTCAGCTCCAGTCTGGCGCGGTACGGCGGCGATGTGGCCGTGGGTGCCATGACCGTCATCACCAGTGCATCCCAGCTGTGCACCCTGCCCATTCAGGGCATCTGTCAGGGCGGTCAGCCTGTCATAAGCTTCAACTTCGGCGCAGACAAAAAGCCCCGCGTCAAGGAAGCTTTCCGCTTTCAGCTGACCCTGTGCGGCGTATACACCTGCGTATTCTGGCTTCTGATGATGCTGGTACCCGGCGCGGTGGCCGGTATCTTCACCTCGGACAGTGCGCTGATCTCCTACACCACCTGGGCCATGCGCATTTACATGGCGGGCATTTTTGCCATGGGCTTCCAGATCGCCTGCCAGCAGAGCTTTATGGCGCTGGGGCAGGCCAAGGTAAGCCTGCTGCTGGCCTGCCTGCGCAAGATCATCCTGCTGATCCCGCTCATCTTCATCCTGCCGCACCTGCTGCCGAACCCGGTGTTCGGCGTGTTTCTGGCCGAGCCGGTCAGCGACATTCTGGCCGCCACCATCACCACCATCACCTTCTTTGCCCGGTTCGATAAAATTCTCGACCGCGGTGCAGCAAAGGTTTGATGTCTGCATAAAAATAACGCCTGCCAACTGAAAATGGCAGGCGTTATTTTGGGTTCAGAGCAGGTTACAGTTCTTCGCCGTTCGTTTCAATTACCTTTTTATACCAATAAAAACTGTCTTTTTTATAACGTTTAAAGGTGCCGTTGCCGGAATCGTCTGCGTCTACATATACAAAGCCGTAGCGCTTTGCCATCTCGCCGGTGGAAGCGGACACAAGGTCGATGCAGCCCCAGGGAGTATAGCCCATCAGGTCTACGTCGTCTTCTTCCACGGCTTTCTTCATCTGTTCAATGTGGGCACGCAGATAATCGATGCGGTAGGGGTCGTGGATGGAGCCATCCGCTTCCAGCGTATCAAAAGCTCCCAGGCCGTTTTCAGCAATAAACAAAGGTTTCTGGTAGCGGTCATACAATACGTTCAATGTATAGCGCAGTCCTATCGGATCGATCTGCCAGCCCCAGTCACTGGCGTTCAGATAGGGGTTCTTTACACCCAGCACAAGATTTCCGTTTGTAACTTCTTTCTGTGCAGTTGTGGTGATGCAGTTGGACATATAGTAACTGAATCCGCAAAAATCCACTGTTCCGTTTTGCAGGGCATCGATATCTGCTGCGCTCTGCTCGATCTTTACACCATTCCGGTGCCAGATCCTCTTTGCAAAGGCGGGATAAGAGCCACGCACCATAACATCCCCGCAGTAAAAATTCTGATGCTGCATTGTTTGCTGACATTTCAGTTCATCTTCTGGTGCGCAGGTGAGTGCATAAGAACTGAGGTAGGCCAGCATTCCACCGACTTTATTTTCCGGATCGATACGATGCGCTAACTGTACGGCCTTTGCGCTGGCTACAAGCTGATAATGCAACGCCTGAAAACGCTGCTGCGGATCATCGGTCTGCTGCAAAATCGAACAGGCACCTGCGTTCAAAATTCCCAACGAATTGTAATTTCCAACAGACAGCATTCCGCAGTTGATTTCATTGAATGTGATCCAATAATGTACTTTGCCCTTATAGTGTTCAAACAGTACCGTACAGTAGCGCAGATAGAGTTCGATCATTCGGCGGTCTGCCCAGCCATTATAGTGCTGCGTCAGTGCAAAGGGGAGTTCATAATGGCTGATCGTGACCAGCGGCTCAATACCTGCTGTGCGCAATGCGTCAAATACCGCGTCATAAAATGCAAGCCCTGCTTCATTGGGCTGTGTATCATCTCCATGAGGAAAAATTCTGCTCCAGTTGACGGACATCCGGTATACTTTAAATCCCATTTTTCCCATCAAGGCAATATCTTCCTTATAGTGATGATAAAAGTCGCTGGCTTTATGACTTGGGTAAAACTGCTCCGGCTGCAAGACGGGCGTGATCTGCCGTGGTTGTGCAGCGCTGCCTTTTGTCAGCATGTCCGCAGTGCTGGGGCCTTTGCCATCTTCGTTCCAGCCGCCCTCAAACTGATTGGCTGCTGTGGCACCGCCCCATAAAAAGTCTGATTGAAAGCCCATTGTTACATCTTTTCCTCCACAGGATCCTTATACAGAAACAGCGTGGCCACAAAAGTAACTACTGCACCGATCACAAGGCCGATGATTGCGTTGATGATACTCCACGGATCTTCCGAAATGTACATTACAATGCTGAAAATACCGCCGGCACCTGTAAACGAATGCATGTAAACATGGGTCAGACCCAAGTAGGCGGCACCCACAAAGCTGCCGATGCAAGCTGCGATCATAGGGGTTTTATACCGCAGGTTGATACCATACATGGCAGGCTCGGTGATACCGCCAATGACTGCTGTAAATCCGCTGCTGGCAGCCAGTGACTTCACATCGCTGCGCTTGCTCTTGATGGCTACCGCCAGACAGGAGATGCCCTGATTCAGGTTTGCAACAGTACAAGCAGGAGAATAGAACGGTTCATAGCCAACAGTTGCCATAGCATTGAGCACATACGGGGTAAACGCAGTGTGCATACCGGTCATGACAAGGAACGGACGCAAAACGGCCAGCAGTGCAATCCCAAAGAAGCCCGTCACGCCATAAAGCCAGATCATACCATTTGCCAGCCAGTTGCCGATGATTTTGCCCAGTGGTGCAAAGGCGCAGAATGTAAGCGGGATCATAACCAGCAGGGTGCAAGCGGGCACTGCGATCGTTTTAATAAAGTCGGGTATCCATTTGCGGAAGAACCGTTCCACATAGCTCATAACGAACACGGCCAGGATCGTGCCAATAAAATCGCTCTTATAGCTGGCGGCATAGATTGGTAGCCCAAAAATCGTGAGAGAAGTGCCCTCCGATACGCTGCTGATAAAAGTGGGGTGTACCAGAATTGCGCCAAGGAACATGCCCAGTACCGGCGTTGCCTTGAACTTTTTGGCGGCCATGCCTCCTACAAAGATCGGCAGGAAATAGAATGCTGCGTCCGCCGCAAAATTCAGCACAATATAGGTGGAATTGTCCGACGCCAGCCAGCCGGCCATGTTCAGAAGCATGATAATGATCTTGATCATGCCTGCACCCATCAGCATCGGGATCAGCGGGATGATACAGCCGGATATCGCATCAAAAAAAGCGTTCACATAGGTGCCAAATGTTTTCTTTGCTTTCGGCGCATCAAGATTTTCAGAGACGGACTCCTGTTCTTCCAGCTCTGCTTCCTTACGAATACGGTCATAAACGGTTCCAACATCCTGCCCAATGATCACCTGCAGCTGGTTTCCGGCCCACTGTACGCCTACCGCACCGGGCAGCTT
Organism: Faecalibacterium sp. 7; assembly: GCF_049562865.1. NCBI lineage: Bacteria > Bacillati > Bacillota > Clostridia > Eubacteriales > Oscillospiraceae > Faecalibacterium > Faecalibacterium sp. 7. Next base: position 752,163 of record NZ_CP186911.1, read on the forward strand.
TTCGATCTCCGGCACGTTCACCATTCCTTTATCTTTTACATTAAAGCGCAGCCGCGTGACACAATGTGCAAAAGAGCGGATGTTTTCTTTTCCGCCAACCAGGCCAACAATGCTGCTGACCATCGTATCATATTTGTTTGCCATTTTGTTCTCCTCCTGTTTTTGAAAAACAGTTTTCCAAGTGTTTTTGCTGAAAGATTTATCACAAACCCGTTCGGGGCGCGCTCCCGGTCGGTTCTGTTTCCAAATAAAAACCCCAGCGCACCGCAAAGCGTGTACCGGCTGACCAGATGGACAGACACGGTGCATCTTCTGCGGTACTCTGGGGTAAAGCCCTCCAAAGGCGGTATGCCTTTATCGGTCACAATCCTCACGAGCACACAAACGATTGATGTGTAGGATCAGATATAGGATCTCCTCTTCGGAAAGAGATTTTTTCAGCTGTTGTTCGATCAGGGCGGCTACCTTGCCCGAGCAGGAATAAATGGAGGGATACTCTTTTTTCATGGATTCAAAAATATCCCGGTTCTGGGTGTCGATCATGGCATCATCCAACGTGCGCTTCATCATGTAGTGCATGTGGGTGACGAACCGGTAGTAGTTGAAACTGTCACGATCCACCGTCACCTGCAGTTCCTGTTCAATAATACCCGTAGCCTGCTCAATGATGGAACCATAGTCGATGTCCGGTGTGGTTTCCGCCTGTGCCTTGTAGTTGACAAAATGTAGGGCGATGGCGGCGGCTTCCTCCCGGGGAAGGGCGATATCCAGCCGCTTTTTCAGGATGTTCAATGCCTGTTTTCCAATCTCGGATTCTTTGGGATAAAGCTGGCGCACCTCGTAAAAGAGCGGCAGCTTGATGTTGATGTTTTTGCGGTAGCGCTGGACGGAAAAATCAATGTGATCTGCCAGCGTGAACACCACATTTTCGCGGAACTGGTTGTCCATCTTCTCGTTGGCAAGGTCTACGATCTCGGCGGCGGCTTCCAGCACATTTTCCGGGATGCGGTTGAGCACGGCCAACTGTTCCTCGTCCACATCGTAAAAGGTGCGGTCGATTTTGGAAAGTGGTACATCGTAGGGTGGCTTTGTGAAACCAATGCCTTTCCCGAAGGCTACAACCTCGTTGTTGCGGCTGTCCAGACAAAGGGAGATGTTGTTATTGATGTTTTTAATGACCTTCATCTTCCCACAACCCCCATAGAAAGAAAAAAACCGAAAGTTCACCCCTATCTGCAATGGATAAGGGAAAGCCTCCGGAGAGTAACAAACCTTACTTGATTGACCACGCTCAGTATAGCAAACCGGATCGGTTTTCGTCAATCGGCAAAGGGCATAAGAATTTTACAGTATTTTCAGACAGGATGTGCAAAGACTGGGATACAAAAAGCCCCTGCCAATGGCAGAGGCTCTTGCGCTTTATGCAATTTTATTTCCCCGCCAGCAGAATGGCCAGCACGGCTTTCTGCACATGCAGGCGGTTCTCGGCTTCATCGAAGATCTCCGGTGCGTGCTGCTCGAACACCGCCGAGGAGATCTCCTCGCCCCGGTGGGCGGGCAGGCAGTGCAGCACCATGACGTCGGGCTTGGCGCTTTCCAGCAGCTTGCTTGTGAGCTGGTAGCCCACGAAATCCCGCAGGCGCTGCTCACTTTCCGGCGTGCCGGGCTGGGCGGTGTTCCATACAGCCGTTGCCACCACATCGGCGTCCTGAACGCCCTCGGCAGGGTCTGCGGTCAGGTGGAAGGCGCTGCCGTACTTGTGGGCGAACATCAGCACATCCGCCGCCGGGCGGTAGCTCTGCGGGCAGACGCAGGTGACCTGCATCCCGGCCAGCAGTCCGCCCACGATGAGGCTGTTTGCCATGCTGCTGCCGTCGCCGACAAAGCAGAGCTTCCGGCCCGCAAGGCTGCCCCTGCGCTCCCGAATGGTCATCAGGTCGGCCAGCACCTGACAGGGATGGGCGTAATCCGTCAGGCCGTTGATCACCGGCACACCGGCCAGCTCGGCAAACTCTTCCAGATCGCTCTGGCGGTAGGTGCGCCACACCACGCAGTCGTAGTAGCGGCCCAGCACCCGGGCGGTGTCCTTGAGGGGCTCGCCGCGCCCGGCCTGCAGCTCGGTGGTGTTCATGTAGTTGCCCAGACCGCCCAGCTGGTACACACCCACCTCAAAGCTGGTGCGGGTGCGGGTGGACGCCTTGGAGAAGATCAGAGCCACCGTTTTGCCCGCCAGCAGCGGGGCCGTGCCGCCCAGCTTCTGCTGTGCCTTGAGCTGGTCGGCCACATCCAGAATGTGGGTCAGCTCGGCAGGGGAGAGGTCGCTCATTTTCAGCAGATTTTTCATGCCTGCTCCTTTGGAGCCGTCGGCTCCATTTTGCTCAGCACATCGCCCAGGATCTCCAGCGCCATGTCCACATCGTGCTCGCTGAGGGTCAGCGGCGGCAGCAGGCGCAGGCGGGTCTTGGCCGTCAGCACCAGCAGGCCCGCTTCGCGGCAGGCGGCCAGCACATCGGCGGCCTTGAGGTCGTAGAACTCGATGCCCACCATCAGGCCGATGCCGGAAATGCTCTTGACATGGGGCAGCTTTGCGATGCCTGCACGCAGCTGGACGGCGCGCTCGTTGACATTGGCAAGGAAGCTCTGGTCCATGCGGTCCACCACCACATTGGCACCGGCGCAGACCACCGGGTTGCCGCCGAAGGTGGAGCCGTGGGTGCCGGGGCCCATGCCTGCGGCCACCTTTTCGTTCATCAGCACTGCGCCGATGGGCAGGCCGCCGCCCAGACCCTTGGCCAGCGTGACCACGTCCGGCTTGAGGTTGTAGTGCTCGCAGCACAGGAAGGTGCCGGTGCGGCCCACGCCGGTCTGCACCTCGTCCACGATGAGCACAAGGTCTTTTTCGTCACAGAGCTTGCGCACGGCCTGCACATAGTCCGGGTCCAGCGCCATCACGCCGCCCTCGCCCTGAATGAGTTCCAGCATCACGGCGCAGGTGTTGCGGTCCACCAGCTCCTGCAGCGCTTCCATATCGCCTGCCGGAGCATACAGGAAGCCCTCGTTGAAGGGGCCGAAGTAGTTGTGGAACACCTCCTGACCGGTGGCGGTCAGGGTGGCGATGGTGCGGCCGTGGAAGCTGTTTACCAGCGTGATGACCGTGGTGCGGTCCTTGCTGTAGTGGTCCACGCTGTACTTACGGGCGGCCTTGATGGCACCCTCGTTGGCCTCGGCACCGGAGTTGCCGAAGAAAACCTTGCTCATGCCGGTGCGCTTGCACAGCTTTTTGGCCAGCTTGCCGCAGGGGGCCGTGTAGTAGAGGTTGGAGGAGTGCTGCAGCTTATGGGCCTGCTCGGAAACGGCTTCGGCCCAGTCCAGATCACAGTAGCCCAGACTGTTGACACCGATGCCGCTGGTAAAATCCAGATACTGCTGGCCTTCGGGCCCGATGGCACGCAGGCCGTGGCCTTTTTCCAGCACGATGGGGTTGCGGTTATAGGTGTGCAGGACGTATTCGCCGTCCCGCTTGATGACCTTTTCAGAATCCATAGGTGTACCTCCTACTGACGATAAAAACCCTCTCAGGCGCTGACGCGCCAGAAAATGCTGGCAAAGGCTTGAGAGGGTCATTTTTCTTATTATACCGCCTGCGCGGCACCTGCGCAATGCTTATTCGCGGTGGCTGCGGCGGTAGAAGCGGGTGCCGGAGCCGCGGTTGGAGAACAGCTCCAGCAGGATGGAGTGGGGCACCCGGCCATCGATGATGACCGCCTCGTGCACGCCCTGATAGATGGCGTCGGCCATGCCGCCGATCTTGGCGATGATGCCGCCCGCAATGACACCGGCGGACTTGTAGCCCTCGATCTCGGACACCTCCACCTCGGGGATGAGGGTGCTTTCGTCGTCCTTATCCCGCAGCAGGCCCGCGATATCGGTCATGGACACCAGCTTCTCAGCCTTGAGCGCAATGGCGATCTGCGCAGCGGCAGTGTCCGCGTTCACGTTGTAGGCCTGACCCAGATCATCCATGCCCACCGTGGCAATGACCGGGATGTAGCCGCCATCCAGCAGGCTGCCGATCAGGGTGGCGTCCACATGCACGATCTCGCCCACATGGCCCAGCTGGGGGTCCAGCTCGGTGCAGCGCAGCATCTGGCCGTCCATGCCGCACAGGCCCACGCCGCGGCCGCGCAGCTTTGCCACCAGATCCTTGTTCACCTTACCGGCCAGCACCTGCTGCACGATCTCCATGGTGGCGTCGTCGGTCACCCGCAGACCGTTTGCGAAATGGCTTTCCACACCCACCTTTTTCAGCATCTCATTGATGGCCGGGCCGCCGCCGTGCACCAGCACGACGCGCACACCCAGCAGGGTGAGGGTGACCAGATCGTTCATGACGGCATTTTTCAGTTCTTCGTTGATCATGGCATTGCCGCCGTATTTCACGACCATGGTCTTTCCGTGATACTTCTGGATGTAGGGTGTCGCCTCAGAGAAAAGGCGCGCCATTTCTTCGTTTTTCATATGCTCTCCTTGCCGCCAGCACGCTTGCTCCGGCATTCGTTTTCCACCAGACGAACTCCTTCCGTCATCGCTTGCGCGATGCCACCCATTCCCCTTCTGGCACTTTCGTGCCACCTCCCCCGGCCGGGGGAGTCTTTCTCAAGGAGGGAGGCTTTCAGGCTCCCTCCGTGAGGGGGCTGTCGCCGCAGGCGACTGGGGGAGTTCCATTAAGTTCTATAATCGCCGTTGATCTTGACGTAATCGTAGGTCAGATCGCAGCCCCATGCCTTGGCGGATGCATCGCCGGTGCCCATGTCCACCTTGACCAGGATATCATGCTCGGCCAGCACCTTGGCGGCCTCCTCCTCGCTGTAGGGGTGGTAGGCGGCGTTCTCGCACACATACACCTCGCCCGCCTTGCTGGAAAGCCACACGCAGACCTTATCAATGGAGAAATCGCCGGGGGTGTAGCCGATGGCGCAGAGGATGCGTCCCCAGTTGGCATCGCGGCCGAACACTGCGGCCTTGAACAGGTTGGAGCACACCACGCTGCGGCTGACGGCACGGGCGGTCTTCAGGTCGGGGGCGTGGGTCACTTCGCAGGTGATGAGGTGGGTGGCACCCTCGCCGTCACCGGCGTGCTCGGCGCACATGTGCTCGGCAATGGCGGTCAGCGCAGCCACAAATGCATCGTAGTCGGCGTTTTCCTCTGTGATCTCGGGGTTGCCGGCAAGGCCGGAAGCCATGACGATGAGGGTATCGTTGGTGGAGGTGTCCAGATCCACGCTCATCTGATTGTAGGTGCCGGGCACCACGGTCTTGAGAGCCTTTTCCAGCAGGATGGGGGAGACCGCCGCATCGGTGGTGTAGAATGCCAGCATCGTGGCCATATTGGGGGCGATCATGCCGCTGCCCTTGCCGATGGCACCCACGGTGCACACCTTGCCGCCCAGCTCGAACTGGATGGCGTATTCCTTCTTGTGGGTGTCGGTGGTCATGATGGCGGTGGCGGCATCAGCGCTGCCCTGCTCGTCCGCAGCCAGCCTTGCGGCGGCGGCGGGAATGCCCCGGGCAAAGGGGTCGATGACCATGGGCTGACCGATGACACCGGTGGAAGCGGGCAGAACGTCCTGCGGGTCGATGCCCAGCTCTCTGCCCACCAGCTCGCAGCATTCTTCGGCCAGAGCCACGCCGTTGGCGGCGCAGGTGTTGGCGTTGCCGCTGTTCACAAGGATCGCCTGTGCATAGCCGTCCTTCAGGTGGGCACGGTCCACCTTGATGGGTGCGCCGCAGACCTTGTTGGTGGTGTACACACCGGCGGCGGCGCAGCGCACGTCCGCCTTGATGAGTGCCAGATCGTATTTTTCTGCATGGTTTGCGCGGATGCCGCAGTGCACGCCAGCCGCTGCAAAGCCCTTGGGCGCGCAGATGCCGCCCGCAACTTCTTGATACTGCATAATGATCTTCCTTTCCCACAAAGAAATACTCCCTCAGTCACGGCATTCGCCGTGCCAGCTCCCTCATGGAGGGAGCCTTTGCGTAACCGTCAACTGCAAAAGCCTCCCTCTTCGAGGGAGGTGGATGCGAACACCGTGAGCAGACGAAGGGAGTTTTTTATTCCAATCCTTCGGTCTCTTCCAGCCCCAGCATCAGGTTCATGCACTGGACGGCGGCACCGGAGGAGCCCTTGCCCAGATTATCGAACACAGACACCAGCATCATCTGGTCGCCGGCGGCGTTCACGGTCAGATACAGCTCCATGCGGTCGGTACCGGCCATGGCGTTCGAGTACAGGCCGTTCTCCGGCAGAGTCTCGTTCAGCCCGTGCACCTTGACAGTGGCGGCGTCCTTATAGTACCCGGCAATGCCTGCAGCCACCTGTTCGGCGGTGGTGCCCGCCAGCGTCAGGTCCAGCGGCACCAGCACCTGCATGCCGCAGTAGTAGTCACACACCACCGGCACGAACATGGGGGTGTGGGCAAGGCCGCTGATCTTCTGCATCTCGGGCAGATGCTTATGGGCAAGGCCCAGACCGTAGCTCTTGGGTGCATCCAGTTTGCTGTGTGCCGGGCGGTCGGGGCTCTCGTACTCGGCGATCATCTTTTTGCCGCCGCCGGAGTAGCCGGAGATGCCGGTGCAGCTGAAGGGATACTCTGCCGGGACAAGGCCCAGCTCCACCAGCGGGCGGGCAATGCTGATAAAGCCGCTGGCATAGCAGCCGGGCACTGCCACGCGGCAGGAGTTTTTGATTTTTTCCTTCTGGCCCGCCAGCTCCGGGAAGCCGTAGTCCCATGCGGCATCGGTGCGGAAGGCGGTGGAGGTGTCCAGCACCTTCACGTCCGGGCGCAGCAGGGGCATGACCTCTTTGGATGCCGCATCCGGCAGGCAGAGGAAGGCGAGGTCGGCGGAGTTGATGACCTTCGCACGCTCGTTCACATCCTTGCGGCCCTCGGCGGAAATGGACAGCAGCTCGATCTCCGGGCGTGCAGCCAGCCGGTCGGCAATGCGCAGGCCGGTGGTGCCGGAGGAGCCATCAATAAAAACTTTCACGCTCATGCGTTATTCGCCTCCCAGGCATTCAGCTGTGCAGCGGCCAGCTCGATCTGGTTCTTCACGCTGGCTTCGCTGGGGCCGCCGTAGCTGGTGCGGCCCTCACAGCATTTGACCAGATCGATGGCCTCGTAAATGTCGTTCTCAAACAGATCGCTGTAGCTCTTGAACTCGTCAAGGGTCAGCTCTTCCAGAGTCTTGTCCTTTGCGATGCAGTCCGACACCATGCAGCCGGTGAGCTTGTAGGCATCCCGGAAGGGCATTCCCTTCTTGGTGAGGTAGTCGGCGCAGTCGGTGGCGTTGATGAAGCCCTTGGCGGCGGCGCGGCGCATGTTGGCCGGCAGGGTCTTCATAGTGTCCAGCATGGGGGTCACGGTCTTGAGGCACAGCTCAAGGGTATCCACCGCGTCAAAGATGGCTTCCTTGTCCTCCTGCATATCCTTGTTGTAGGCCAGAGGAATGCCCTTCATCATCACCAGCAGGGTGTTCAGGTCGCCGTAGACGCGGCCGGTCTTGCCGCGGATCAGCTCGGTGACGTCAGGGTTCTTCTTCTGGGGCATGATGGAGGAGCCGGTGGTAAAGGCGTCGTCCAGCTCAATGAACTTGAACTCCCAGCTGCACCACAGGATGATCTCCTCGGAAAGACGGGACAGGTGCATCATGCAGATGGAGATGGCATTGGCCAGCTCGATGCAGAAATCGCGGTCGGACACGCCGTCCAGACTGTTGGCGCAGGGAGCCGCAAAGCCCAGCTTTTCGGCGGTGAACTGGCGGTCCAGCGGGTAGGTGGTACCGGCCAGCGCGCCGGAGCCCAGCGGGCACTGGCTGTCCATGCGGGCGGTGGCGTCCTCGAAGCGCTGCAGATCCGCAGCAGCATGGAGGCGTAGGCCATCAGAGCGTGGCCAAAGGTGATGGGCTGGGCACGCTGCAGATGGGTGTAGCCGGGCATGACGGCGGTGGTGTTCTCACCGGCCTTTTTGCAGATGACCTTGATGAGCTCCACGATGTAGGCCTGCAGGGTGTGGCTGTAGTCCCGCAGGGTCAGGCGGATATCCAGCGCCACCTGATCGTTGCGGCTGCGGCCGGTGTGCAGCCGCTTGCCGGCATCCCCGATGCGGGCGGTGAGGGTCTGCTCCACAAAGGTGTGCACATCCTCGGCATTGGGGTCGATCTCCAGCCTGCCGGCTGCCAGATCGTCGGCGATGGATGCCAGACCGTTGAGGATGTCCTCACAGTCCTTTTCGGAGATGATGCCCTGCTTTGCCAGCATGGCGGCATGGACGCCGCTGCCGCGCATATCCTGCGCGATCATGCGCTGGTCGAACCGGATGGAGGAGTTGAAGTCGTTCACGCGGGAATCCACGGCCTTGGAAAAACGGCCCTTCCAGAGTTGTTCTGCCATAGTTTTATCCTTTACTTTATGTCCAAACCCTCTCAGTCAAACCCGTCAGGGTTTGACTGAGAGGGTTCGTCAATTTCTTCTAAAAACGGCAAAGCCGCCGCAGGGGAAAACGCTCCTGCGGCGGTGCCGCCGGCAACGATGCCGGTTGGATGAAACTTCCGTGTGAAAGTGTGAAAACACACGAAAGGGAAGATGTTACAACTGATTACTTGATCTCCGGCCAGTCCTTGGACAGCTTTGCGTGCTCCTTGATGGACAGGCCGAACAGGTTGATGAAGCCGGTGGCATCGGCCTGATTGTAGTCCTCGTCCTCGCCGAAGGAAGCGGTCTGCTCGTCGTACAGGGTGTACGGAGAGGTGACGCCGGCGTTGATCATGTTGCCCTTGTAGAGCTTGAGCTTCACATCGCCGGTGACGGTCTTTTCCAGACTGTCGGCAAAGGCGTCCAGAGCCTCGCGCAGCGGGGTGAACCACTGGCCGTTGTAGACGATATCGGCATACTTCTGGGCCAGCTGAGCCTTGAAGTGAGAGCTCTCCTTATCCAGAGTGATGGTCTCCAGAACATTGATAGCCTTGTACAGGATGGCACCGCCGGGGGTCTCATAGACGCCGCGGCTCTTCATGCCCACCAGACGGTTCTCCACGATATCCAGCAGGCCGATGCCGTTCTCGCCGCCCAGCTTGTTCAGGTGCTCCACCAGCTCCACAGCGCCCATCTCCTTGCCGTCCACAGCGGTGGGGATGCCCTTTTCAAAGTGGATGGTCACATAGGTGGGAACATCGGGTGCCTGCTCGGGGCTGACGCCCAGCTCCAGGAAACCGGGCTTGTTGTACTGGGGCTCGTTGGCGGGGCTCTCCAGATCCAGACCCTCGTGGCTCAGGTGCCACAGGTTCTTATCCTTGGAGTAGTTGGTCTCGCGGTTGATCTTCAGGGGGATGTGGTGAGCCTCGGCGTAGTCGATCTCCTCGTCACGGCTCTTGATGTCCCACTCACGCCACGGAGCAATGATGGCCATATCGGGGCACAGGGCCTTGAGAGTCAGCTCAAAACGCACCTGATCGTTGCCCTTGCCGGTGCAGCCGTGGCAGATGGCGTCTGCGCCTTCCTTGATGGCGATATCAGCCAGAGCCTTGGCAATGCAGGGACGTGCAAAGCTGGTGCCCAGCAGGTAGTCCTCGTACTTTGCGCCGAACTTCAGGGTGGGGAAGATGTAGTTCTCCACAAAGTCCTTCTTCAGGTCCAGCACGTACAGCTTGGAAGCGCCGGTCGCCTTGGCCTTTTCTTCCAGACCGTCCAGCTCGGTGCCCTGACCCACGTCACCGGAGACGGCGACGACCTCGCAGTTGTTGTAGTTTTCCTTCAGCCAGGGAATGATGATGGAGGTATCCAGACCGCCGGAGTATGCCAGAACGACTTTTTTGATGTTTTCCTTTTTCATGATGATTGCTCCTTTTAAAAATACACTTTTGTTTTCTGATGCGTACTTTCCCTTCGCATCCTCTTCCGTTGCGTTTCGGTTGATGCTTTTATTATACGCCGCGCGGCTTTTTCGTCAATGCCGAAAACCGCCAAACCTTACACGGATTTGACTTCCGTTTTGGTTCAATTTGTATCTTTATGCGTTATTTGCAGAATATATTCACGCTTTATGCATTTACGCGGTATATATTCGTTGCGTTCTGCATCCTGCCCGGGGCATGTGCGGACTACAGCACACGGAAAGAATCCACACCGCAAAAACAAAAAGCCCGGGACCCTTTCGTGAGCCGTCTGGCCCTGAAAGAGTCCCGGGTTTCGTTTTGGCTTTATGCGCCGGAAAATGGCCCGCCCGCCGCACTCCATGCGCGGCACAGCAGCTCTTTTTGCGCCTTGGGCAGCTTTTTGAGCGCAGCTTCCCGCCGCAGGGCGCTGCGCTTATCCGCACAGCGCTCCACATAGGCAAAGGCCGCTGCACCTCTGGCCCGGGTGTAGCGGGCCCCTCTGCCGCTTTTGTGGGCCTGCAGGCGGGCGGCGGGGGCGTTGGTCCAGCCGGTGTACAGCTGGCCGCCGGTACACCGCACCATGTACACGAAGGCGGGCTTGGGCCGGGCCGGATGCTCAGATGCGGCCATTGTTCTTTAACACCTGACGGCAGGCCGCAAGGGCGGTCTCCTTATCCTTGGCCGTGATGAGGAAGCGGCTGGCGTGGCAGAAGCTGATGCCCGGGATGCCGCTCTTCTGTTCAATGACCTCCTGCGGCTGGCCGGCCCAGCTCTGGGGGAAGGGGAGCTTGGGGCGCTTGGTTTTGTGGTCGGTGACGCACTGGGCGCTCCAGCCGCCGCGCTGGCTGGGATAGACCACGAACAGCGCATCCGTTTTGTACAGGCCGTTTTTCCACGGCAGGTAGCAGGGCAGCACCACGATGCCGTCCCGGGAGTTCTGATAGGCCTGCTGCACCTTTTCGTCGGCGCGGTTCACGGCGTTGGCGCTGGCGATCTGGTTTTCCAGAATCTGCTTTGCCACGGCCACGGCCTTGAAAAAGCAGGCGTCCTGATCCTCCTTGGAGTCCCACACCGGGTTAAAAAAGCCGATGGCATCGCACAGGCTGTTCTGCTCGCCGGTGTTGTCGTTGAGGTCCAGCGGCTGGATAAAGTTCTCGTCGATGAGCCGGGCCTGCCGCTCGCCCACAAGGCCGGGGCCCAGCACCCGCCACAGCAGACCGAAAGCTGCGTAGGGCACACCGTTTGCGCGGTACTCCCGGGGCTCCTGATGATGGTCGAACATGCCATAGCCCACATCGTACACGATGCCGTCAAAGCCGTCCGGCACCACAAAGCCGCGGGTGATCTTGATATCCGGGCGCAGGATCTGCAGCAGCGCAGTGGCAAACACATCGTCGGCGTGGAACTTGCCGGCATGGGTAAAGCCGTTTGCAGGAATTTTCATAGATGTACCTCGTTCCCAATAAAATCTCTGGCAACAGTATACCACACTTTGCCAAAAGGGACAACGAAAAGCCCCGGGGCGGCAGATGCCGTTCCGGGGCTGAGGATTGATGCAGTCAGTGCATTTGTTTTACTTTTTCTTTGCGGTGCGGGCAGGCTTGGCGGCGGGCTTGCTCTCGACCTTTTGGGCCGGGGCAGTCTCCGGCTCGCCCAGAGCCAGAATGCTGCTCAGCTCCTTCTGCACGGCGGCGTTGTTTTCGTCGGTGACGGCCAGCACATCGGAGTAGAACTGCTCCATGCCCTCGCGGGTGGAGAAGGTGGCAACGTACATCTGGTTGCCCATGGCGCCGCTCAGCGCGTCCGGGATGCGGTCCACCATACGCATGTTCTGCTGGTACTTCTGCATGATCTGCTCGTGGCTGTACACAAAGTGCTTGCCGTCGCGGCGGCCTGCAAACGGGCAGTAGAAGTGCTCGCCCACCGGCATATCGGTGCCGCCAAAGGCGATCATGTCCGCCCAGATCTTGTAGACGTTGGTGGAGCGGGCAAAGTTGATCATATCCGGGGTGAAGCCGCCGCAGGGGCGCATGTTGACTTCCAGTGCCACGATCTGGCCCTTTTGGCCCATGCTGGCCTGATCCTCGGTCATGCGGAAGAACTCAAAGTGGATGAAGCGGCTCCGGACGCCAAAGCTCTTGACGGCGGCGCGGCCTGCGGCGCGGGTGTCCTCGGGCAGGTCCTTGATGATGTAATAGATGGAGTTGTCGTTGTCGTTGACGATATCCATGATGGACATGGGGCTCACGTTGCCGGCCTCAAAGATGGGGTTGCCGTTGGCATCGATGATGGCATCGTAGCTGTTCACCTCGGCCCGGACGAACTCCTCCATGATGTACTCCACATCCGGGTGATGGGCCGTCTTCTGCACGAGAAACTTTTTCAGGTCCTCGTCGCTGGACAGCTTGTGGGTATCGGATGCGCCCACGCCGTTATCCGGCTTTACCACCACCGGGTAGCCCACCTCGTCGATGAACTTCCGGCAGCCCTCGTAATCGTCCACCATGTGGTAGCGTGCGGTGGCAATGCCGGCCTTCTTGTAATACTCCTTCATCTTGCTCTTGTACTTGATGCGGGGCATATCGTCGGTCTGGAAGCCGGTGGTGATGTGGAAATCGGTGCGCAGGGCTGCGTCCCGCTCCAGCCAGTATTCGTTGTTGGACTCCAGCCAGTCGATGCGGCCATACTTGAAGGCAAAGAAGGCCACGGCGCGGTAGACCTCGTCGTAGTTTTCCAGACTGCCCACCTTGTAGTACTCGTTCAGGCTGTCCTTCAGCTCCGGCTTCAGCTCATCGTAGGGCTGGTCGCCGATGCCCAGCACGTTCATGCCATTGTTTTTCAGTTCATGGCAGAACTGCCAGTAGTTGGTGGGGAAGTTGGGCGAAATAAAAATGAAATTCTGCATGGTTTTACGATTCCTCTTTCCTCTATAAGAAAACCCTCTCAGTCAACGCTTACAGCGTTGCCAGCTCCCCCGAAGGGGGAGCTTATTTGCTGCAAACCGTCAAACGCATCAAAGCTCGCCCTTCGGGAGAGCTGGCGCGTCAGCGCCTGAGAGGGATTGTTTTACTGCTGCCCCAGAATATACGGCATGTAATATGCAGTCTGCTTATACCACCAGTTCCAGTCGTGGTTGACATCGTGGCCCCACAGGTCCACCCAGATGGGGATGTTCTTGGCCTCGAAGATGCGCTTGAGGAACCATGTGGTGTCCGGCCGCTCCCAGTCGCCCTGACCGCAGCAGATGACCGCCTTCTGGCTGCGGTACAGCTGCATGTAGGGGTGATCCTCCGGGAAGTTCTTCATGTAGTCCACGGGCGAGTTCATGTACACCAGCTCGTCCATATAATTGCCGAAGCCGTAGTGGGCCGTGTAAATGCCGCTGAGGGCCAGACAGCCGCAGAACACATCCGGGCGGCGCAGGTACAGGTTGACCGCATGGGTGGCGCCCAGACTGCAGCCAAAGGCAATGACGCCGGGCAGGTCGTCCCAGCCGTTGCGCTCCTTGGCCAGATACTGGATCTTGGGCACAGCCTCCTCCACGATATAGCGCAGCCACTGCTCATAGCGGCGGATGCGCCAATAGGGGTCGCCCTGCGTGTCGGACCAGGTCTCCTTGTCCATGGTGTCGATGGAGAGGACCATGATCTGCCCGGACTCGATCCACGGGGCAAGGGTATCGTTCATGTGGAAGTTCTCGAAATCGAAGAAGCGGCCATCCTGACAGGGGATGTACAGCATCGGGCGGCCTGCGTGGCCGTAGATCTTGCACTCCATGTCACGGCCCAGCGCCGGACTGTAATCCTTGAAATACTGCATTTCCATGGTGTTTCCTCCTTTGATATGGACCCTCTCAGGCTCACTTTGTTCGCCAGCCCCCCGAAAGGGGAGCTTTTTCTGCCTTACCGCCAGATGCATAGAAGCTCGCCCTTCGGGAGAGCTGGCAGCGCCGTCAGGCGATGCCTGAGAAGGTTTTACTCCTCCACCTCATACATCAGGGTGTGGAACATAAAGGGCAGCTGCTTTTCCCAGCTGGCTTCGCTGTGGGTGCCGCCGGGCACGATGCGGCTGGTGAGGTGGATGCCCCGGGTCAGTACCTTGCTGCACATCTCGGCAAAGCCGCGGCGCATGCCCTCGTGGTTGCCCATCTCGCGGGAGCCGTAGTCCATGTACAGCACGGTGCCGGGGGCCAGATTTGCCCGGCCCACAAGGCCGGAGAGCTTTTCCGGCGAGACCCAGATGGACGGCGACAGCGCCGCCGCACGGCTGAAGACGTCATTGTACTGCAGCAGGGCGTACAGGCTCATCAGGCCGCCCATGCTGCTGCCGCCAATGAAGGTGTGCTCCCGGTCGGGCAGGGTGCGGAAATTGTGGTCGATGAAGGGCTTGAACCGGTGGATATACCAGCTCATGGTGGCCTGCCCCTTGCCGTCAAAGTGGCCGAACTGCGGGTCGTCGAACCGGTAGGGCGAATACTCCACCAGCCGCTCGTTGTTGGCCCCGGCATTGCACTCCACCGCCGCCACGATCAGCGGGGTGTCGGTGTAGTCCAGATAATCGGCCACGCCCCAGCTCTTGCCAAAGGTGGCGTCCTCGTCAAAAAAGACGTTCTGGCCATCGAACATATACAGCACCGGATACCTGCGGTCCGGCTCGGCTTCATACATCGTGGGCAGATAGACATAAACTCTGCGCTGCTCGGTGCCATTGACGGCAGGGTAGCTCACGCTCCATTTTTTAACCATGGGTCCATTCCTCTCAATCTTTCCTGCACATGGCCTGCCGCAATGCAGGCCGCTGTTCTGTTTTCAGTTTAGCACTGCAGGGCACAGAAAGCAATTGCGCCGGGAAATTTTGGAGTTTTTCCGATGAAGAACCCTCTCAGGCTCACTTCGTTCGCCAGCTCCCCGAGGGGGGAGCTTTTTTCTGCTTGGCCGCCAGATGCGTAAAAGCTCGCCCTTCGGGAGAGCTGTCAGGCGCCGACTGAGAGGGGGCAATATACGGCAAACGCCGCCGAGCGGAGGCCTGGCGGCGTTTGCTGCTATTCTGAATAAAAGGTTCTCTCCGGAGAATCGGGATCAGTTCTTTTTCTCCACCGGCACGATCCAGCCCTTGGTGTCGGGGAGCTTGCCCCACTGCATACCGGTCATGGTGTCGTACAGCTTCTGGGTGACAGGGCCGATCTTGCCGTCGCCGATGTAGGCGTGCTCGCCCTTCCAGACCAGCTCCTTGACGGGGGAGACGACAGCGGCGGTGCCGGTGCCGAACACCTCTTCCAGCTTGCCTTCGCGGGCAGCAGCCATGATGTCGGCAATGGCGATCTTGCCTTCTACCACCTCATAGCCCCAGTCCTTCAGCAGCTCGATGCAGCTGCGGCGGGTGACGCCGGGCAGAACGGTGCCGACGGTAGCAGCGGTGTACACCTTGCCGTCGATCTTGAACATGATGTTCATGCTGCCGACTTCCTCGACGTACTTCTTTTCCACGCCGTCCAGCCACAGCACCTGTGCGTAGCCCTGCTCCTCGGCCAGCTCGCCGGCCTTGATGGAAGCAGCGTAGTTGCCGCCGCACTTGGTGAAGCCGGTCAGGCCGGGAGCGGCACGGATGTACTCGTCTTCCACGTAGATGCGCACGGGGTTGATGCCCTCGGCATAGTAAGCACCCGAGGGAGCGCAGATGATGCAGAAGATGTAGTGCTTGGAAGCGTGCACGCCCAGACCCACATCATTGGCAAAGATGAAGGGACGGATGTACAGGGAAGCACCGTCGGAATGGGGCACCCAGTCACGGTCCACATCCACCAGCGTCTCAACGGCCTGAATGTAGTCTTCCACAGGGATCTTGGGGATGCACAGACGGTCGGCAGAGTCCTGGAAACGCTTTGCGTTGCAGTCCGGGCGGAACAGCTGGACGGTATCGTCGGCCGTGCGGTATGCCTTCATGCCCTCAAAGATCTCCTGAGCGTAGTGGAACACGACAGTAGCCGGGTCCAGCTCAAAGGGGCCATAGGGAACGATGCGGGCATCGTGCCAGCCTTCGCCCTCGGTGTAATCCATCACGAACATATGGTCGGTAAACTTCTTGCCAAAACCCAGATTGCTCTCGTCAGGCTTTGCCTTCGGAGCAGTGGTACGGGTGATCTTGATATCCAACATGATTTATTTTCCCTCTTTCCTGATCTCGGGCGCAGCGCGTGAAAATGCGCCCGCAAACACCGAATGTTGTTTTCTATTATAGTATTATGAAATCGTTTTACAAGGAAACGAAAAATCTTTCATCTTTCCCCCTGTTAAGTTGCGCGGAATTGCCTGCTTTTCTATGTGCAATCTGCCCAAAATATGATACAATGAGGGCATAAGCCGGATCTTACAGGCTCAGAAAGGAGCTTTTTGCACAATGATAAAAGGTGTTATTTTTGATATGGACGGTCTGATGTTCGACACCGAGCGCATCTGGGCCACCCTGTGGCGGCCCGCGCTGGCCACACTGGGCCTTTCTTATAAGGAAGGGCTGGACGACGCCGTCCGGGGCACGGCAGGCGACTCCATGCGGGCGGTGCTGCGCCGCTTCTTCGGCCCGGACTGCGATACCGACGCCATCATAGAGGCGCTGCACCAGCAGGCAGAGACGGCGTTTCAGGCACCGCCGCCCAAAAAGCCGGGGCTGGATGAGTTGATCGCCTATCTGGAAGCGCAGCACATCCCCATGGTGGTGGCTTCCTCCAGCCGGATGGCGTCCATTCTGCGGCACCTCAACAACTGGCACATGACCGATCACTTCAAGGCCCTTATTTCCGGCGAGCAGTTCTCCACGTCCAAGCCCGACCCGGAGATCTTCCTCACAGCGGCCAAGGCGCTGGGCACCGTCCCGGCTGAAACGCTGGTGCTGGAGGACAGCTACAACGGCGTGCGGGCCGGTGCCCGGGGCGGCTTTGTCACCGTGATGGTGCCGGACCTTGCCCCCGCCGATGACGAAATGCGCAGCCTGTACACCGCCGAGTGCAGGGATCTGTTCGAGGTAAAGAAGCTGCTGGAAGCAGGGAAGCTGTAACGGCGTTTCCCCGCCGTTTTCCGGCACAGCTTGCATCCAAAACATGTCGGCCATGTAAAACTGATATCAGCCGGGCCGCAAAAATGTACTATAATGGGAGAGCAAAAAAATGGGAGAGCAAAAAAAGAAGGTGCAAGCATGAAATCAAAACATCGCGGACAAATGTCCGAATCTTTTCTTACAGCCGTATTCCTGTCCCTGTCCGGCGGCCTGCAGGACGCCTACACCTACCTGTTCCGCGGCAAGGTATTTGCCAACGCGCAGACCGGCAACATCGTGCTGCTCAGTTCCAACCTGATGGACGGAAACTGGGAGCGGGTGCTGCATTATCTGGTGCCCCTGTGCGCCTTTGCGCTGGGCGTACTGACCGCCGAAAAGATGCAGGAGCACTTCCGGAACATGCAGCGGCTCCACTGGCGGCAGCTGGTGGTGCTGGGCGAGGTGCTGCTGCTGTTCCTTGTGGGCTTTCTGCCGCAGGAGCAGAACCTGCTGGCCAACGCCATCGTCTCCTTTTCCTGCGCCATGCAGGTGCAGGCGTTCCGCAAGGTGAACGGCTACGCCTTTGCCAGCACCATGTGCATCGGCGACCTGCGCAGCGGCGTGGAGGCCCTGTGTGTCTGGAGCCGCACCCGCGAACCCAAGGCCAAAGACCGGATGCTGCGCTATTTTGGCATCATTCTGCTGTTTGCTCTGGGCTCCGGCATTGGCAGCAAGAGCTGCGTCTGGCTTGGCGGCAGGGCCATCTGGATCTCCTGCGGGCTGCTGCTGGTCAGCTTTGCGCTGATGTTCATTCGTGAGGATCTGGAAGAGAACCCGGTGATCGAAAAAGACCTTGCCGAGATCCGGCAGGAGACCCGGGAGATCGACCACGCCCTCCGGCAGGAGCTGCAGGAACAGCAGCAGGAATTAAGGGAGAGCGCCGTGCCGCACCACAGATGATCTCTCTGAATTTTTTGTTTTACGCCTGAGCGCATTCTGCGCAGGGGGGCAGCTGCATCGTATCTGTTGCAGCCGCCCCCTCTTTTTATGTAAAAATCATATTGCCGCCATGTGCAGGATACTTTTTACACATCCTCTGTCTGCTCGTATAATAAGCACTGCAATCGAACGTTGCAAGAGGGAATCGAATGTATATCAAGTAGTTTTGTGAAGGGAGGCAGTTCCTATGTCTGAGATCAAAAAGGTCGTGCTGGCCTACTCCGGCGGTCTGGATACTTCCATTATCATCCCGTGGCTGAAAGAGCACTACAACAACTGCGAGGTCATTGCCGTGTGCGGCAATGTGGGCCAGAAGGGTGAGCTGGAAGGCTTGGAGGAGCGCGCCAAGGCAAGCGGCGCATCCAAGCTGTACATCGAAGACCTGACCGACGAATTTGTGGAGGATTACGTCATCCCCACCATGCAGGCCGGGGCCGATTACGAGGGCTATCTGCTGGGCACCAGCTTTGCCCGCCCCATTCTGGCAAAGCGGGTGGTGGAGATCGCCCGCGCCGAGGGTGCGGATGCGGTCTGCCACGGCAGCACCGGCAAGGGCAACGATCAGGTGCGCTTTGAGCTGGCCATCATGCACTTTGCACCCGACCTGAAGATCATCACCCCGTGGCGCGAGTGGGACATCCAGAGCCGCGATGAAGAGATCGACTACGCCGAGGCCCACCACATCCCGCTGAAGATCAGCCGCGAGACCAATTACTCCAAGGACAAGAACCTGTGGCACCTGAGCCACGAGGGCCTTGATCTGGAAGACCCGGGCAATGAGCCCCAGTACGAAAAGCCCGGCTTCCTTGAGCTGGGCGTCAGCCCCAAGACCGCCCCGGACAAGTCCGAGTTTGTGGAGCTGGAATTTGAACAGGGCGTACCGGTGGCCCTGAACGGCGAGAAGCTGAAGCCCGCTGCCATCATCGCAAAGCTCAACGAGATCGGCGGACGCAACGGCATCGGCCTGTATGACGTGGTGGAAAACCGTCTGGTGGGCATGAAGAGCCGCGGCGTCTACGAGACCCCCGGCGGCACCATCCTGTACAAGGCCCACGAGGTGCTGGAGACCCTGACGCTGGACAAGCTCACCGCCCACAAGAAGCGTGAGCTGGCCATCACCTTTGGTGAGCTGGTCTACGACGGCCAGTGGTTCAGCCCCCTGCGCAAGGCCCTGAGCGCCTTCGTCACCTCCACTCAGGAGCATGTTACCGGCAAGGTGCGTCTGGAACTGTACAAGGGCAACCTCATCAATGCAGGGGTCTGGTCGCCCTACTCCCTCTACCGGGAAGACATCGCCACCTTTGCCGCCGGCGGCGACTACAAGCAGAGCGATGCCACCGGCTTCATCAACATCTATGGTCTGCCCACCAAGGTGCAGGCCATCGTAAACAACGAAAAAGAAGGTAAATAAAGAGTTATGCTTACCGCAGTTACTGGTATCAATTGGGGCGATGAGGGCAAGGGCCGCGTCATCGACCTGTTAGCCGAAAACGCCGATGTGGTGGCCCGCTATCAGGGCGGCAACAACGCCGGCCACACAGTCGTCACGGAGCAGGGCAAGTTCATCCTGAACCTGCTGCCCTCCGGCATCCTGCACCCGGACGTGACTTGTGTGCTGGGCGCAGGCATGGTGATCGATCTGGACCATCTGGCCGGGGAGATGGACGCCATCGAGCAGCGCGGCATCCGGGTCGGCCCCGAAAACCTCAAGCTCTCGGATAAGGCCACCATTTCCATGCCGTGGCACAAGGTACAGGACGGGCTGGAAGAAGACCGCCTTGCCAGAAAGGGCACCGCTTTCGGCTCCACCCGGCGCGGCATCGCCTACGCCTACAGCGACAAGTACCGCAAAAAGACCCTGCGTCTGGGGGATCTGCTGCACCTGAACGAAAAGCGGGTGCAGGACCGCCTGCACATGATCCTGGAATCCAAGAATCTGGAGCTGGCAGGCTGTTATCATCAGGAGCCCATGAGCTATGACGCCCTGTTGGAATGGTGCCGGATGCAGGCGGGACAGTTCTCTCCCTATATCTGTGATGCAGGCGCATTCCTGCAGCAGGCCCACGACAGCGGCAAGCGCATCGTGCTGGAAGCGCAGCTGGGTGCCATGCGGGATATCGATTACGGCATCTTCCCCTTCACTTCCAGCTCCAACACGCTGGCCGCCTATGCGCCGCTGGGTGCAGGCATCCCCAATTGCAAGCTGGACCACGTGGTAGGTGTGCTGAAGGCCTACTCCACCTGTGTGGGTGCAGGCCCCTTTGCCGCCGAGAATGCCATGAGCGAAAGCTGGAACGAGCAGCTGCGCAAAGCAGGCGGCGAATACGGTGCCGCCACCGGCCGTCCCCGCCGGGTAGGCCCCTTTGACTGCGTGGCCAGCCGCTACGGTCTGGCCTGTCAGGGCGCGGACAAGATCGCCCTCACCAAGCTGGATGTGCTCAGCAGCATGAAGGAGATCCCGGTGATCACCGGTTACACATTGGATGGCGTGCAAGTCCCCAGCTTCGACCCGCTGTCCGATCTGGACCGGGTGGAGCCCGTCGTCACCATGCTGCCCGGCTGGCAGAAGGACATCTCCGGCTGCAGGAGCTGGGATGAGCTGCCCAAAGAGGCCAAGGCTTACGTGGAATTTCTGGAAAAGCAGCTGGGCCATGAGATCCAGTTCGTTTCCACCGGTGCCGAGCGCGAGAAGTTCGTGCTGAAAGGAGCATGGCTGTGAGACACTTTATTGAGCCCAACAGCTTTTCTCTGGAAGAGCAGCTGGCCCTTCTGGATCTTGCCGACCGGATGGAGGCCGACCCGGCACCCTATGCCCACCTGTGCGATGGGCGCATTCTGGCCACCCTGTTCTATGAGCCTTCCACCCGCACCCGCCTTTCGTTTGAATCGGCCATGCTGCGGCTGGGCGGCAAGACACTGGGCTTTGCAGGGGCCCAGCTGTCCAGTGCCAGCAAGGGCGAGACGGTGGAGGACACCGCCCGCGTGGTGAGCAACTACGCCGATGTGATCGCCATGCGCCACCCCAAAGAGGGCGCACCGCTGCGGGCATCCCTTTCTGCACGTGTGCCGGTGATCAATGCAGGCGACGGTGGGCACGCGCATCCCAGCCAGACCATGATCGACCTGATGACTATCCGCCAGCGCAAGGGGCGGCTGGACCATCTGACCATCGGTTTCTGCGGCGACCTCAAATTCGGGCGCACGGTCCACTCCCTGACCGCTGCGCTGAGCCAGTTTGAGGGCAACCGGTTCGTATTCATCTCGCCGGAAGATCTGCGCCTGCCGCAGTATGTGAAGAATGAATCGCTGGAGCCGACCCATCAGATCTATAAGGAAACGGCTGACCTTGAAGCCGAGCTGCCACATCTGGATGTGCTGTACATGACTCGTATCCAGCAGGAGCGCTTTTTCAACGAGGAAGAATACCTGCGCCTGAAAGGCTGCTACCAGCTGGACGAAGCGCTGCTGCAGAAGGCACCGCAGGATATGCCGGTGCTGCATCCGCTGCCCCGCATCGACGAGATCAAAAAGGATGTGGACAACGACCCCCGCGCCGCCTACTTTGATCAGGTGCACAACGGCGTTTACATCCGCATGGCGATCATTCTGGCCCTGCTGGGCATCCCCGACCCGCTGACCGGGAAAAAAGTCCTGCAGCGCTGAGCCTCACTCTCCCGGAAAAACATCATGCCCGCCCACCGTGGAAAACCCACAGTGGGCGGGCATTTTGCGTTTGATCCAGATACCGGTTCATCCATTCGGCACGGGTGTGGGCACCGGAACCTTTTATGCAGGTTATTCTTCGGGGATGGCTGCATCATTTTCCACGCGCAGCATCCGGTATCCTACGCCAACATGGGTCTGGATCAGATGCGGCGCATCCGGGCATCGTTCCAGTTTTTTGCGCAGGGATGCCATATAAACACGCAAGGAGGCAATGTCATTTTCCTGCGTACTGCCCCATACTTTCTGCGTGAGGGAGGTATGCGTCAGCACTTTGCCCACATTATGCGCCAGCACACACAGCAGTTTGTACTCGATGGGGGTCAGATGCAATTCATTCTCGCTCAACCAGACGCAGCCGGCCGAGAAGTCGATCTTCAAAGGGCCATTGACAAAAACCGGGCTGTTGATGCCGTCAGAAGCCAGCAGATTCAATCGGCGCTGCGTTACACGCAGTCTTGCCAGCAGCTCGTCCACGGAAAACGGCTTTGTCAGATAATCGTCTGCGCCGTTGTCCAGTGCTTCGATCTTATCAGAATCCTCGCTCCGGGCACTCAGGACGATGATGGGCAGGTTCGACCATGTGCGGACGCTGCGGATGACCTCGATGCCGTCTATATCGGGCAGCCCAAGATCCAGCAGCATGATGTCCGGATTGTGGCTGGTGGCCATCATGATTGCCGTTTCCCCATTGGAAGCAGTCAGATATTTATAGCCGTGGGTCTTCAGGGTCGTTGTGATCAGACACCGTACAGGAACATCATCCTCTACGACCAGAATGGACGGCTTATTCATGAATGTTCACCTCACTTTGCGGCAATGCAAAGGAAAAGACACTGCCATTGGGAATGTTGTCACGCAGGGTCAATGTTCCGCCGTGAGCCGTCAGGATCGCACGGCAGAGGGGCAGGCCCAGTCCAAGGCTGCGGTGGCTGTCTGCAATGCGGCTCTGCCCGGTATAAAACATCTCGAACACCTGTGCTTTTGCGCGATCCGGAATGCCGGGACCGTTATCTGCCACCTCCACTACAACCTGATGGTCTTTCCGGTAAGCCGAGATCTGAATGACCGAGCCCACAGGGGTGTATTTGATGGCGTTATCCACCAGATTGACAACGACCTGCATGATCAGCCGTGCATCCACATTGACCAGGAGGATCTCGTCCCCATACTGTGTTGTGATGGTGTGTTCGCAGCTTTTCCGGTTGACATGATGCAGTGCTTCTTCGATCATTTCGTCCATCAGCTGCGGTGAGATCTGCAGATTCATCCGTCCATCTTCAATGCGGGTGATGGAAAGCAGATTTTCCACCAGACCGATCAGCCATTGTGCATCGTCAAAAATATCGGTGCAGATCTTGTTCCGGGTCTCTGTATCCAGCGTTTCTCCGTTGGAAAGCAGATTGCTGGCATTGCCGGAAATGGAGGTCAGCGGGGTGCGCAGGTCATGGGAGATCGTGCGCAGCAGGTTTGCCCGCAGCTCTTCATTTTTTGCCTGCACGGTTGCCTGCTCTTTTTCCAGTGCGTTTCTGCGGTTTTCGATGGCCAGCGCACCTTCGCCCAGAATGGAGAGCAGCACGCTGTTTTCAAAGGCATCCAGCGGTTTTTCGGACAGATCGATCCCAATCACTCCAAACACGCCGCCTCCGGTCCGAAGTGCAAGATAAAGCCCCTTTGCGTCCGGGTAGCTATCCGTGCCTGCACCGGAACGCTTTTTGTTGGCAAACGTCCAGTTTGCCGCATCCCGTTCTTCCGGTGCAGAAAAGATGTTTTGCGCCGTTTCCCCGTCAACCGAAAAAATCTGTTCTGCCCCAAGACCTCCGTTTTGTTCCGGGTAGACGATCAGGCTCCGGTTCAGCAGCTTCATCAGCTGGGAAGCTGTCTGAGAGAGGATCTCTTCCTCGCTTTTTGCTCTCTGTAAAAGCTGATTTGTGTCAAACAGTATTTTTGTCCGGAACGCTGCCTGCGCAGACATTTTTGCATGGTCTTTCAACCGTGTCGTCAACGCACAGGTAATGATCGCAGAGGTCAGCATCAGGGCAAATGTGACCTGATAACCGGGATCATACGCATGGAATGTCAGGCGCGGTTCCGTCAGGAAAAAATTGTACAGCGCAACACTGGCAACAGAGCCCAGCACACCACAGGTGTAGCCGCTGGTAAACCATGCGGTGAACAGCACCCCCAGCATATAGAGCATGATAATGTTATAACGCGCAAAGTCCAGCTGCAGGAAAAAGAAGCCGATGAGCGTGATGCCGCTCAGGATGCCTGCGGTGATCAGCAGATCACGGACAGACGGCAGAAGCGGACGGGTGAACAGCTTCCGTCCCGAACCGTAGCCGTTCTCTGCAGAAGCATCCGGGATGATATAAATATCCAGATTGGGTGCAGTCAGCGTCAATTTTTCGGTCAGGGACGGCCCGCTCCAAAAATGGCGGCGATGTACGCTGGAGCGCCCCAGCACGATTTTTGTAATGCCGGAGATCCGGGCAAACTCTGCGATCTGCTGCGGAATGTCATCCCCGTAAATCGTAGAAATGTCGGCACCTGCCTGTTCTGCCATACGAATGTGCTGCTGCAAGCGCCGACGATCTTCTTTTCCCATCTGATCCGAATCCGGAGTCCGGACATACAGAGCTGTAAAGGTCCCGCCAAACGCCTTTGCCATCGTTGCTGCCGTCCGCACGATCTTTGCATTGGAGGGAGAGGACGACAGACACGCCAGAATATGTTCAGTGGGTGGGTCGTTCTGATTCATAAAGATCACCTGCCTTGCCCACAGTATAGCACAATTTGATGGTCACGACCACCAGCCGCGTCTTTTTCCTTCCTGTTGAAGGATCTCCCGTCGTATGTGATCCAGTGCATCTGCTGCCCAAAAACCACTCGACATGACTCCAAGAACCATCAATAACAAAACGACATCCATATGATCCGTCCTATCTTTTCAGAGCCGGAAACACTTTTGGATCGATGCGTATTTTCCCAAAACCAGCATACTTTCGTCCCGGCACAGCTGCGTATCCGGCGTGATGCTCATATCGAGCTTTCCGTCTTTTTTCAGTGCAAGAATGTTGATGTTATACTTTTTTCGGATATTGATCTCACCGATCGTGCGATCCATCCATTCCGGCGGAATGGTCACTTCCATGATGGCGTGGTCGTCCTGCAGCTCGATGTAATCCAGAATGTGTTCAGAGCTGTATCGGATCGCTGCCCACTTTGCCAGCTGCTTTTCCGGGTAGACCACTTCATCCGCACCGTTGCGCAGCAGGAACTTGGCTTGTACATCCCGCTCTGCACGCGAGACTACAAGCTTTGCGCCCAGCTCCTTGAGCAGTGAAGTGGTTTCCAGCGAGTTTTGAAAATTACCGCCGATGGTTACGATGCACACATCAAAATTGCCGACACCAAGGGAGCGCAGAAAGTATTCGCTGGTGCTGTCACCGATCTGTGCATTCGTCACATAGGAAAGCACGGCGTTCACACGGTCTTCGTTGTTGTCGATCGCCATGACCTGATGACCCAGCTCATTCAGTTCCTGCGCAATATGGCGGCCAAAACGGCCAAGCCCAATCAAAAGAATCGATTTCATAGTTACCTCCTTTATCCGATTGCGATCTTCTCCTGCGGCAGACGAGAGTGGGCAGGGCTGCTGCCAAATGCCGCATAGATCAACGTCAATCCGCCAACACGTCCCAAAAACATCAGTGCGATCAGCACCCCCTGCGAAAGGATGCCCAACTGCGGCGTGATGCCCAATGTCAGACCCACCGTTGCCACAGCCGAAGCAGTCTCATACAGACAGACCGACATCGGCAGCTGCTCTGCCGCAGCAATGACAAAGGCTCCGAGAAAGAACAGCGTCAAATACATCCCTGCGATGGTGGCAGCATTCTTGACCGCGGAACCATCTATGCGCCGCCCGAAAAATTCGGCATCTTCTCTGCGGCGGAAGGTCGCCCACATATTGGCCAGCAGAACGGCAAATGTTGTGGTTTTCATGCCGCCTGCCGTGGAGCCGGGCGAACCGCCCAACAGCATCAGAACCACCATCAATGCCTGTGAAGTGCTGCCCATCGCAGCAAGATCGGCGGTGTTAAAACCGGCAGTACGAGGGGTAACGGATTGGAACATCGACAATAAAATGCGCTGCCGGGCAGAGCCTGCCGTGAACTCGAAGCAGTAAAAGTACAGCGTCGGCAGTACCAGAAGAAATGCCGTTGTGACAAGGATCACCTTGCTCTGCATCCGGTAACGGTGAAAATTAAGGCGATATGTACAAATGTCCTCCCATGTCAGAAAGCCAAGGCCGCCAAAGACGATCAGGGCCGCGATCACTGTGGTAAGCAATGGGTTTCCTGCATACTGTGTCAGCGAAACAAATTTTGCCCCCTCTGTTCCCAGCAGGTCAAACCCGGCATTGCAGAACGCCGAAATGGAATGAAACAGTGCATACCAGATCCCGCGCAAACCATAATCGGCGCAAAATGTCGGCAGCAGCAGTGCAGCACCGGCCAATTCAAACAGGGCGGTGATCCGCAGAATAAAGCCTGTCAGCCGCACGATGCCGCCCATCTGCGGGGCAGCCGTAGCTTCCTGCATCGTGCTGCGCTGCTTGAGGGAGATCTTTCGCCCGGAAAGCAGTGCAAAGGCAGCGCCCACCGTAATGACACCCAATCCTCCGATCTGGATCAGAAGAAGAATCACGCTCTGCCCGAATGCCGACCAGTAACTGCCGGTATCCTGAACCACAAGGCCGGTCACACAAAGGGCGGAGGTAGAGGTAAACAGTGCCTCATGGAACGGTGTGATGCACCGCTGCTGTGCAGCGATCGGGAGCATCAGAAGCAATGCGCCCACCAGATCAACTGCCGCAAAACCTGCAATAATGACCTGAAAAGAAGAAAAACGGTGCTGCCTGTAACGAGGATATTGAATCATAAAAGCTCCTTTACCTATCCGTGTGCATAAAGATTAGCATGGAACAGATAAAAGAGCCGTAAAGAAAATTGTAGAAGTATAAAGATTCCATTAAAATCGATCAGCCAACACTAAAAAATGCCGGGCATCACCAGCTCAAAAAAAGCGGTAATGTCCAGCATTCATTCAGATCTCTGACCCATGGCTTCCAGCCACATTCTTCAAATATTTCTCCGGGTCGCCATTCAGGATCAAATCGGCATAGCCCAGCGGGTCATTGTAAATAAGGTAGTCTAACTCTGCCCGCTGCGACCACGGCAGGCTGGAGGATTGAATCTTAGAAAACGCACGGCAAAATCGCTAATCGCGCGGCGCGCATAAATGATGCCCACCCAGCTGTGGAAAAGCCACAGTGGGCGGGCATTTTGCTTTTTAATCCAGATATCGGTTCATCAGGCTCAATACGATGCCAAGTCCTGCCGGGAGACTTTTCAGGTCTACCCACTCGGCACGGGTGTGGGCACCGGCACCTTTTACGGTGCCAATGGTATTGGCCAGAACATTGCGCGAGAGAGGAATGTTGGCATCGGTGGAATAGGGACCAAGATCCAGTTCGCCCTCATAATACTGCCGGATGCAGGCGGCGTTTTCTGATGTCCACTTTTTCAGCTCGGTCTTGTCTCCATCGCCGCAGCCCGGACGAACGCCCAGCACTTCCAGATTGATCTTTTTGCCCTTGGCGCGGAATTCATTCACCACCCGGTTCAGTTCTCCCTTCATGACCTGCAGGCACGCTTCACTGGCAGAGCGGTACTCGTACAGCAGGGTAACTTCCTGTGCAATGGAATTGACTGTGCTGCCGCCCTCAATGCGGCCCACATTGTAGGTGGTGTATTCCTGCTGCGGCGGGGTGATCCGGTACAGCTCGTGAATGATCTCGGCAGCGATCTGAATCGCGTTGTCTTTGCCGAAGTCCAGATAGGAGTGCCCGCCGGGGCACTGCACCTGCATCCGGTAGCGGTGGGAGCCTACGGCGATGCTGGTGCACTGGGACATATAACCGTCGAAGGAATAAAACCTCCTGATACGGTCGCCGTAGTTATTGAAGAGCTCCTTGCAGCCCTTCAGATTGCCAAGGCCTTCTTCGCAGCTGTTGGCCACGATCATCAGACCGGTGTGCAACCGGTCTTTGTGCTGCACCAGAAAGCGGGTGGCCAGCATCAGGTTCACCAGATTGGCAGTGTCATCGCCGATGCCGGGTGCCCGCAGGATGTCGCCGTCACGGCGCATAGGCAGTTCTTCCGTGTCATTGAACACTACGTCCATGTGAGCCATCATCACGGTGATCTCATCGTACCGGTCACAGTTGAACTTGCAGATCACGTTTTTGGCTTCATCGATCCACACCTCGTTGCAGCCCTCGTGCTCGAACCACTTTTTGCAGAACGCAGCGCGCTTTTCCTCGTGGTGGCTGGGGGCCGGGATGCGGCCCAGCGTCATGAGCAGTTCTGCCTGTTCATCCTTGCAGGACGCTATAAACCGATCCAGCTCTTCTTTTTCGATCATACAGTTTCCTCCGTTTCGCATAGCAGCCGTACCACCGCAAAAAAGGAGCAGAGCTGTGGTTGGTCAGCTCTGCTCCTTTGCAGAATGGGGATCTCCGGTTATGCAGGTTATTCTTCGGGGATCGTCACATCATTTTCCAGATCCGCGCCGTTGGAAGCAATGAGCTTTTTATAGTAGTAGAAGGACTTCTTGCGCAGGCGCTTGCCGGTGCCTTTGCCGTAGTCATCCTGATCCACATAGATCATGCCGTAGCGCTTGGTCATCTCGGAAGTGCCGGAAGAGATCAGGTCGATGGGGCCCCACCATGCGTAGCCGAACACGTCCACGCCATCTGCGATTGCCTCCCGCAGCTGCTCCACATGGGCGCGCATGTAGTCGATGCGGTAGTCGTCCTGGATCTGACCCTTTTCATCAAAGTGATCCACGGCTCCCAGACCATTCTCGGAGATGAAGATGGGCTTGTGGTAGCGGTCATAAATGCGGTTCAGGGTGATACGGAAGCCGATGGGGTCGATGGTCCAGCCCCAATCGGACTTGGGCAGGTAGGGGTTCTTGATATCGGACACCAGACGGCCGGTGGGCTGCGGCACCGGGCTGCCCTTATAGCGCATGATGTAGGTCATGTAGTAGCTGATGGTAATGAAGTCCACCGCACCCTCTTTGAGGATCTTCATATCATCCTTGCCCATCTCGATGTGGATGTTGTTCTCATCAAAGAAGCGCTGCATATAGTAGGGATACTCACCGGTGGCCTGCACATCGGTGAAGAACCAGTTGAAGTGATCCTCGAACATGACCTGCAGCTGATCCTCGGGCTTCGGGGACTCGGCGTAGTTCTCCAGACGGCAGAGCATGTTGCCCATCTTGGCATCCGGGTCGATCTCGTGCAGTTTTTTGGTGGCCAGTGCGCTTGCCACGAACTGGTTGTGCACAGCCTGGAACTTCTCCTGCCAGTGGCCCAGATAGGGGTTGCAGCTGCTGGGTTCCGGTGCACCGTCAAAGATGACGCCGCTGCTGGTAAAGGGGTTGGACAACACATTGTTGATCTCGTTGAAGGTGAGCCAATACTTGACTTTGCCCTTGTAGCGGCGGATGACCGTCTCGGCATACTTTTCAAAGGCTTCTACGGTATGGCGGCTGCGGAAGCCGCCGTACTCCTCGGCCAGATGCAGCGGAGTATCAAAATGGGACAGGGTGACCAGCGGCTCAATGCCGTACTTGTGCAGCTCGTCGAACACTGCATCGTAGAACTTCAGACCCTCTTCGTTGGGGATGGCATCATCACCGTTGGGGAAGATGCGGCTCCAACTGATGCTCATGCGGAACACCTTGAAGCCCATCTCGGCGAACAATTTAATGTCGTCCTTATAGGTGTGGTAGAAGTCGATGCCGCGGCGCTTGGGCAGCTCCCAATTTTCCGGGTGAGCCTTCATGTCCTCCACCATTTCCTTGGAGGCTGCATTGTGGGGCACATGCACATCAAAGGTGCCCTCGGTATCACGGATCTGTTTGGTGATCAGACGGGCGAAGTCTGAAGTAGCCGGACCTCGGCCGCCCTCGTTCCATGCGCCTTCGATCTGGTTGGCGGCGGTGGAGCCGCCCCAGAGGAATCCTTCCGGGAATGCCTTTGCCATGGTTCAGTCTCCTTTCTTGTTCAGCAGCATCTTGACGATGGGCAGCAGTTTCTGGGTCATGCGCAGCTCGGTGGTGATGGTCATGACCGTATCCTGCGCATGGACGAACAGCAGGGAGTACTCCATGCTCTCACCGCTGACCTGACTCTGAATGACCTCGGTCTGGGCGTTATGGGCTTTGACGATCAGAGCTTCTGCCTCTTCCAGCAGCTTGTCCACCTCGTCCAGCTTGCCCTCGGCCATAGCGGCCAGTGCTTCGTCGATCTTGTCGCGGCCATCGCCTGCGTTCATGATGACTTCCATCGCCACCATATTGATATCGCGCTTTTCGTTTTCTTCCATAGGATGTTGCCTCTCCCTCATTTTCCTCTTATCTTACTCGAAACAATTATGCCTTTGCCGCAGCCTTGGCAGCCTTCTTGGCAGCCTTGGCGGCTTCGCGCTCGGCTTCCTTCTTGCATTCTGCCTTGTCCGCAGCCTTAAAGAACGGGTACCAGATCAGTGCAGCCAGCACGAAGTTGATGCAAACCAGCAGAACGTTGCGCCAGTCGCCGCCGGACATGAAGAAGGCAGACACGGCGTTGGGGGCAAAGTTCATATCGAAGTTGACATAGTTGATGGTGCCCCAGCCCATGGTGAACCACAGGTAGGAGAAGCCGGGCAGGATGATGGCGATGAGCACGGTGGGGATCAGCATAAAGGGGTTGCCGACGACTGCACCGTACTGCAAAGGCTCGTTGATGTTGAAGATGGAGGGCACCAGCGTAGCCTTGCCCAGCAGACGGAACTTCTTGGATTTTGCACGCAGCATGAACAGCGCCAGCGGAAGGGTAGCGCCCTGACCACCGATGTGGTGATAACGGCTGAAACCGTAAGCGTAGATATTCTTGGGCGCAAGGCCGGCAGCTACCAGTTCTGCATTCTCAGCAATAGCAGCCTGCGTAATGCTGCGGGTAACAGGGGTAAACACCCAGCCGGAGACACCGAAGAAGTAGAACACATTCTGCAGGAACACGATTATAATGACGCCAGGTGCGCTCTGTGCAAAGCTGGTAACCGGCTTCATGAGGACCTGCACCATGGCAAACACATCGATCTTTGCAACATAGGTGAACAGATAGGCAACGGTCAGGCTGATGAGGATGGCCGCGATGTTGTCGAACCAGTTCTTAACAAAGTCGGGGATCACACTGTCCTCACCAAAGAAGGAATACTTGGCCAGCAGCTTGTAGATGACAGCCACCATCAGACCGACCACCATAGCAGTGAACATACCGCCTGCGCCGAACTTGTTCATGGAAACCAGCGAGCCGCCGTCCACCGTTTGAAAGTTCATGCACATCATGTAGGCACCGATGCCGGTAAAGCCTGCGATCATGGAGCGGTCTTTCTTTTCGATCTTCTGCAGGCAGTTGTAGGGGATCACGAATACCACGAACAGACCAATCAGACCAAACGAGAAGGTGCTCAGCGGGCTGATGTCCGGCAGCACCGGAACAAAGCGGCGGAGGATGGCCCACAGGGACGGGATGGCACTGACCATCGAGAAGGGAACAATGTACAGGATTGCATCTGCCACGATGCCGAACCAGAAGTTCGACGTGATCTTGTTAATGACCGGAACGAGATGTTTCTCGATCCATGCCTGAATCTTCTCCATCATAGTTTTTTCCTCCCATTTCAACCTTCTTCATAAAACTCGAGGGCCGACTCCAGAATGGCTTCGCCATCCAATGCAGCATAGTCGTCCGGATCAATGGAAGTCACCTTCACATTGTGGTCCTTCAGCATCTCCTTGTACTTGGGAACCTCGGCTGAAAAGTGGGGACCAAGCAGCAGCACGTCGATCTTGTCGGCGTACTCAGGCACCTGAGATTTGCTCACAGCGTGGATGGAAACATCCAAACCCTGAGCCTTTGCAGCCTTGCGCATGTTGGCGGCCATAAAGCCGGTGGAAGCGCCGATGCCGCAGGCAAGTAAGATACGGGTCATAACAATTGCTCCTTTCCATATCCAATGAAACAATTCTTTTCTCCGGAACAGCTTCCGGGTTTCGTTGTGCCCAGTATATCAGGCCCGTTTGTGAAATCAAAACAAAGTTTTTCCCCGATTCCGGCAAATTCCTCATCTTTCCAACAAGGCGGAAAAAAGTATGGTTTTGTTTTCTTCTTCCATTTGCTATACTATATAATATGAATTTTTATTCTGTCTTTCACCTGTATTTTTATAGAAGGAGTGTCTCTGCATGAAAACCGATAAGCGCACGCAGCTGCTGAAGATCTTATCCGACGCATCGCAGAGCATTTCCTCTGCAGCACTTGCCAATATGCTTGGTACCAGTGAACGGACGGTGCGCAACTACATCAAAGCCATCAACGAGGAGGGCAAGGCCGTTATTACTTCCTCCCGGGAGGGCTACCGTCTGGAAAGCCATACCGCCAGTCTGGACACCTTGCCCAACGAAGCAGAATCCCGCGTCTGGAAGGTGCTCTCTGATCTATTGACCAGTAAGGAGGGTGTCAACGCTTTTGACGAAGCGGAAGCCCTGTATGTCAGTTCCAGCACCATTCTGAATACCGTCATCCCACAGGTAAAAGAGATCGCCAAAGAATACGACCTGCGCATCGAATCTCAGAAATACCAGTTCTATCTGCGTGGCAGCGAGCAGAACCGTCGCAAAATGATCGGCAGCCTTGCCGTGCGCAACACCTACGGCTTTTTTAATTCTAAAGATGCATTGGAACAGCTGTTTCCCTCTCAGGATATCGATGGCATTATGCAGGAGCTGTTCACGACCTGTCAGGAGTCCAAACTGTTTCTGAACGATTTTGCGCTGAATAATCTGCTGATTCATATTCTGGTCATCCTCATCCGGCTGAACATCGGCAATGAGCTGGACGACAAAGAACCGCCCATCTCGGTAGACGAGCTGCTGGCATCCTCTCAGGATCGGGAAGACATCGTGAATCTGGCCGACATGATCTCGGCAAATTTCGAGCAAAAATACAGCATCCGCATCCCGGAGCGGGATTATAAACAGATTCTGATGCTGATTGCCCTTTCGGTGGAGCACGAAACCGTGGATATCCAGTGTGTCATCAGCCCGGAGTTCATCCATAATGTGGCTTCCATCCTTTCCATGATGTCCCAGCGGTACTGCACCCCGGAATTTGACAACGACTATATCCTGCAGTTCTCCCTGCACATGTATTATGCGCAGCAGCGATGTGCCTTCCATATCAGCTACCCCAATCCCATTGCGCTGCAGTTTAAGAAAGACTATGCCCCTGTCTACGATATGGCGGTCTACTTTGCACACCGCTTTGCGCAGATCTACCATATCGAAGTGAGCGAGGACGAGATCGCATTCATTGCGTTTCACATTGGTTCCTATCTGGAGAACAACAAGCAGAGCCGGGAACACGCCACCTGTGTAGTGATTGTGGAGTCCTACCATATGCTGGCACGGCAGCTGATCCACGAGATCAATGTTGCTTTTGCCAACCAGATCATCGTAAAGGAAGTTCTGCCCCTGAACCGGTACCTCAACCGTCAGCCGGAATGCGACCTTGTGCTGACAACCCTGCCGCTGGGCATACAGCATCCGCATGTGGTGCAGATCAGCCCGATCCTGACCAAAGCCAACTGTGAAGGTATCCGCGCCCAGCTAAGCTCCATCAGCACCGAGCGGGAACTTGCCCGTGCCCACCAGTTTTTGCAGAGCCTGCTGCACAAAGAACTGTATTTCCGCAACGTGAGTCTGTCCGATGCCGCAGCCTACATTCGTTTCATGGGAGAACAGTGTGTCAAACATGGCTATGCGAAAGAGGAATTTGTACAGGACGTTCTGCAGCGCGAATCGTTTTCCAGTAC
The DNA here is from genome assembly GCF_049562865.1 of Faecalibacterium sp. 7. Classification (NCBI taxonomy): domain Bacteria; kingdom Bacillati; phylum Bacillota; class Clostridia; order Eubacteriales; family Oscillospiraceae; genus Faecalibacterium; species Faecalibacterium sp. 7. Next base: position 785,843 of record NZ_CP186911.1, read on the forward strand.
CGCCTTCACCGATGTACTGGCTGTGCCTCACGCCATCAATCAGTACGCCGACCGTTCCTTCATCTGTGTTATCCATAATGATATGCCAATTCAGTGGAAAAAGAAAACGGTGCATTTCGTTCTGATGATCGGCATTACTGAAGCTGAGATGAAGTTCTTTAAACCCGCCTTCGACAGGATCGTGGAATTGTTCAACTCCACATCCCGCACCCTTGAATTGCTTAAAACCAATACCTTTGAAGAATTCTGTGCACAAATGCGGTAACCTATAAAAAGCCGGGTGTCATCTACTTTAAGATGGCATCCGGCTTTTCTATTTTGATGGGTTTCCAAAGGGGCCGCAGAAGGCGAACCCACCATCTCCATGACGGCTCTCTTGGAATTGCTCAAGGATGCCGACCCGGAAATGAAGGCAAAGCTCCGCCTGGCACTGCTCACCTGATGCAAAAAAGGGCACTGATTGCAATGCAATACAGCGCCCTACATCATCGGACATGGAAAACACCGACCGTGCAGAAACCGTGCAGAAACCGTGCAGCCATGGCTTACAAAACAAAAAAGCCATGAAATCTTTCGATTTACAGCTTCCACGGTAGACATTCCTACGCGTTGGAACCCGCGGGCTAAGCAACAGCAACGGGTTGCGTTAGCTGATTTTTCCGCAGCCCCTTGGCAGGGCTTTGAAAAATCAGAACGCGGCCCCAACAACTCCTCCCTGTTTCAGCCGCAGGCTGCGGTCGTCGTTGTTGCACTGGGCTGATTGCTTGCGGCGCTATGCGCCGCCGCCCTGTTCGAGCCCCTTCCATCACGCAAACAAAAAAGAAAAACCAGCACACAATGTGTACTGGTTTTTCTTGGTGCGATGGAAGGGACTCGAACCCCCGGCCTACTGATTCGTAGCGCACGCCGGGCGATTCCCTCAATTTTTGGAAGTTACGTTTTACCGTCATTTCTCTGCGATACATCGCAAGTTTTGAGCTTGGAGTTTCTGCACCCTTTGTCCGATTTTGCAACGATTTGCACCCTTTGCACGTTTTGAAACCGTGCAAAAACCGTGCAGAAACCGTGCACTTACTCCCAGACAAACTAAAATCTACTTCATCCGACAAAGACTTGACGGCATTGGTTCGAGTGACCGCACACCATAAATCAAGTCTTGGAGGATACTATTATGACAAAATTGCTTTCCTGTCACTACAACATGGACACCAACCGGGTGGAAGCCCGGTTCGAGGATGGCACCACCCTTGCCATTGACTGCATCGCCGTGGAGGACGAGTACGGCAACACATCGGCACAGCGGGCGGAGCTAGACTGGCTGCTCTACAACAAGCCCTTGGAGTATGCACAGATGGTGCTGAGAGGGGAGATGGAGCACTACCTGTCGCTGGGATGTGACCACGGCAGGCTGGAAGATTGAGCCACAGAAAACGCGCGGTAAAACCGCTAATCGCGCGGCGCGCATTTTTATCGCTGACTTTTATTCAGGCAACATTGCACGCGTGCATTCCAGCGTGCAATCCCACTTTTCCGAAATTCAATCGTATTACAGTTTATTTTTACAAGTTTCAACTTTCACGTCGCACCTTCCCACGCATGAAGAATGCACGCCCGTGCAATCTTTGTTCGCGGTTTATTCGCGGTCAGCCGGATTTATTCGCGCTTTGTTCGCGCGATTGAGCGTTTTCAGCGTAAATTCAGCGTAAACCATGCCAAGTCAGCGTATTTTCAGCGTAAATCCTGAAATGTCAGCGTAAAATGCTCCTTTAGTGTAAGACTCAGCGCAAATCTTACCGACAATGCCCGTCTATCTATCCAGAAAACCTCGTGGGCAAGCATCTTGCGTTTTCTTTCGATTCATTTTCTGATTCTCAAGAATTTTTATTATCAGTTGATCTTTCTGTGCTTTCGGGTGTATAATCAAGACACATCGATTCCTTACTCACTTTGTAACCGCTACACAGGAGGTTCAACATGAATTCTGAAATGCTTGGCCTTAGCTATCTTCAAATTGCCTTAGGCAAGACTGACCATTTAGTCGCCCATATCAATTCCAATGATAAGGAACCCTCTTGGGATGGCGATGTTGAAGTATACCGAAAAGCTGGTCACGTCCACGCTAAGGCCGATTTAATTCTAAAAGTCCCTGTCCAGGTCAAAGGGCACTGTAAACCAAATTTGAAAAAGAAGAGCATTAAATACTCTATCCAATACGCCGACTTGAAGAACTATCTTGCTATAGGCGGAACCATATTTTTTGTTATTTATATCAACGATTCTGGCGATAAGGCAGCTATATATTATGCAGACTTGCTTCCATACGACCTAAAGAAACATCTAAAGGCATATGACGGAGATCCTTATAAGTATAAGAGCATTGAACTGAAAACATTTCCCAAAAAGAAAAACGACATCGCAGATGTTTTCCTCAACTTCACGCATCATATGAATATGCAGCGTGCGTCCATTAACAGCACCCCTGTTACTTTAGAGTCGTTGTGCACATCTGATCCTGCACAATTTTCCAATATAGAACTTACTATGGGCTATTCTACTACATCACGAAATTATCAATTTCCCTTCGACTATTTTTTCGACCACGAAACATATCTTTATGTTAAGCAGCCACACGATGTGACCTTGCCCATTGCTCATCTAAAAAATGTCGAGACTGTGAACTATACAGTAAATGCCCCAATCAGTGTAAAGTCAGTAGTATTCTACGACCACTATACTGTTTCCCGCACGAAAAATTTGTCAACCATAAATTTTGGTGCGGATATTCATCAAGCTCTACAAGTTGGCACTCAAGCCAAACCTGATTTTCATTTTTCTCTGTCGGGTTCACTTTCCGAACGCATCCGAGATGCTCGATTCATTATTGCTGTACTAAACGCTCAGCAATACGAAATAAATGGTGGCGTACTAAATTTTAGTGGCGCATCTTCCAACAGTTCCGGTTTCATTGACGTTTCTTCCATCCAAAAACAACTTGACTTCTTGGTCGGTATGCAGGACACTCTAAACCTTCTCCATGTGAAAAAGGATTTAGACCCCTCGCTTATCGATGAAGCCGGGCAAAATTGTCTTAACATCTTAAAAATCGCACTTCTAGACAAAAAATCAGTCAAATTAGTTCCTTCTGACTCTATTTTTAGACCCTGCCATGTTGCCAATCTAAATCTTCTTTTATGCACACTTCCCATTGAGGGAACCGATAATTTCTATGACGTTTATGACTTCAATCAAGCTCCTATAACTTTTACGACAGAGGATTCTTCCGGCAATGAAAATCCATCTTCTTATTATGTCCAATTAAATCGTAACCTCATGGTGTGGTGTGATAATATTGACTACGACATCATGCTCGACACACTTAAGGGAATCCCTTTCTCTGAAGAATACTCGCAGTCTCTCAACACTCTCATTCTTGAAATGCTTCATGCATATGATTGTAGCAATTCTACGAGAGAAGACATTCTCTCAGCAGTTATAGAACTTACTGACTGGGTGCGAAAAAATGACACTTTCTCTCTGCCCTCTGTCACAACCATCAATCATTATCAGGCTATCAAACGGTCACGCAAATTAACGGTTTCCGAACAAGCCGACTTATACCAACTCACCGAATCTCCTCAAGAAGATGAACAAATATATGTGGGTGCTTACTTATTATTGGATTCACCTGTTGCAGCCACTGTACACTTTTCAAAACTTTCTCCTGAAGAACAATCCACTTTTTTAGGATTTCCAATTAGTCACTTTATGCCAAACAACCATTGATTCACAAGTCCAGCCATTCTTCCCTTCGGCTTTCAACCAGTTCCCGAATCGAACTGATGCATCCATCCGTATCTTTCAACACTTCCTTCTCCCAGAAGTGGATAACATACCAATCCTGCGCCCGCAGAGCCTTGTCATCCCGGATATCTCGCGCAATATTCTCCTCGATTTTGGCTATCCAGTACTCCCGGTTACGTTTCAGCTTCGGCTTGCGTTCTTCCCAGTTCTGTCCATGCCAAAACTCACCATCCACGAAGATAGCGATATTATATCTCAGGACGGCAATGTCGGGAGAGCCGGGGAGCCGCTTATCGTTCAGCCTATATCGAAACCCCTGATGCCACAGACGCTTTGCCAAAAGGACTTCCGCCTTGCCTTGCTTCAGGTGGACACGAGACATCCGTTTGGATGTTTCCGGGGTCGTATCATATGATTTTGGATGTTTCATTATCCTCTATCTCTTATCATTTATATTCGCATTTGAAATAATCATCCTTTTTGTGCCTCCATCAATGTGACAATTTTGGTAGCATGCTTACGGCATGATAAAACAAACATTACTGTACACAGGGCAAAAATCATCATATATATCTTTTTTCCTGAAAAAAGTGAACTTATAAACAACAATGCAAACAATAAGCTACTCGTTCTGGAGAGTGCATATTCTCGTGATAGAACTTTCATAATAGGATATTCTTTTGACATATCATTATACAGCTTATAATCATCGTTAAACGGAATAATTTTCAGTTTTTTAAATACTGGCTCAATAAAAACAGAGCCCGCTCGATTTAGGACAAATCCAATTTCATACGCAATAGCGACAATGCAAAGCAACAATAATGTTTCTGACATTGCCGTGATTTTATCATAGTATTCACTCAAAATAAAATTTCCTGCGTAGTCAGGATACATTAATAATCCACAACCAACAAATACTAGTCCTGTTAACAAAAAATTAAGAATGTTATAGATAGGCACTTTAATTTCCATCATTTGTTCTCCTTCGGGCAAAATGTTCCCAAGTAATGTCCAATATCAGCATCAATTTTATTTTCATCTTTAAGGAAGCCCACATCATAGGAATACTTGCTACAGTAGACGTGAACTTTTTCTCCTTCGCATTTAAAAATAATATCGCCTGCACTATTTTGTGTAATTGTATTATACCCTTTATAATAGTCCAAATGCTGAGACGGTGCCTCTCCAATCACAACAATAAATGGATTCAATTTTTTCAAGACATCGCTTGACACTTTTCCAGATGCCCGCCCATGATGTGGAGCAAAAAGCAAATCCACCTTCGGCCATTGAACTTCATCTTTAATTTTTTCTAAGAAATCATGTTCCATATCTCCCATCCACAAAGCCGTGATATTATTCTCAACCGAATATTTAATTATTGGAGATAAATTATTGTATGCAATTCCATCTTTTGCCTTTTGTAGTGCCTCCTTAAAATTCTCATTCGAAATTTCCGGCCACAAGCAAAAAAGTCCTGCACTCCCTCGCACTTCGTCAGTTTGGTTCATCCATTTTCTAGAACAGCCTTTATATAAATAGAACGCCTTCTTAGAATTATCTCTTAGCTCACAATATTTTTTAAAGTTCTCCGTTTCCTCCGGTTTTGTTGCTTCATTTTTTACACAATAGAAATTAGCTATGCCTACTGTATCGCAAAACTCTGGAAGTCCTTTTATGTGATCCTCATCGGGATGAGTTGAAATAAATCGTTTGATTCCTACTTTTTTAGACTTACTTTTAATTTCCTCAAAATATTTATCTCGACTGTCATCCTCATCATAACAACAATCAATAACTGTGAAGTTATCACTGTTATGCTCTATGTAAAACATATCTCCCTCTCCGACCGAAAAAGATTTAATAACGCTCATTATTACACTTCCTTTGTAATTTTTTCAACATACGAATTGTTTAACCAGAAGCACTGCTTCGTCATAGAACCACCAGTGGGCAGGGGAGCCGTGTCCATGCTGTCCTTTCCATGGGGGCGAACGTGAGCCACACGGCTTTCCGATGCCTTGGGCAAGTTATTGCGATTCCGCCCGCTGGCATCTTTCCAGATGTGAACGCCCTCCCGCAGGGTATCGACCGTACGCTGCCACACATGATGCACCTCTTCCAGATCCTCTGCCGGGATATTCCAGAATTTCACCCTCTGGAAGTAGCACTCGCCGTCCCTCGACTTTTGGAAGATGATGAACAGGAATTTGGTCGGTGCAAGAAGGTCATAGAGCGCAGACTCTTCCCACGTTTCGTTCATCATTGCACAGAAGTTCATCACAGGGAAGGACATACTCTCTTTTATACTGCCATTCGGTTCAATGGCGATGGTCTTGAGTTGGATGCCTGCCTTTTGGAATTCCTCTGTGTTCGACAGATGCCCTTTCACGCCAAGCATCGCTGCCACTAAAAGCTCGTTGAGGTTCTTGGCATTCGTTTCTACGCCCAGCCGTGCCTTAAGTTCCGTCCTGCTCATTCCCACATAAGGCCGGACTTTTGCGCTGAACCAGTCCTCAAAGCTGGTCGTTCTTAACGCTGCCGGGTCTTTGATGATCTTCTCGCAGGGTTCGTCCCCGAAGATGTACCGCCGCAGGATCTGCGTCATATAGCTGGACTTCAGCGAGTACGCCCGCTTCATGGCCGGGATAGGGCTGAATGGCTGCGACCGGGTATCCTGCGAGTTGCGGCCTTTCGGACACGCTGCCAGATACATGGTATCGCCCTCACTGATCAGGTGTGCCTGTCCTGCCTTGATCTTGTCCATCAAGATCTTCCAGTCATTACGGATGACCTCTAAATCTTCGTCCGGAAACTGGAACAGCACCGCCTTGTCGATGGTGAAATCGACTTTTGGAACACCATCCTTGTGTTCATAGGACATCAGGAGCATACAGGCGCACTTTGTCCAGAAAGCACTGGTTGCGAAGGTCTTGCCATATTCTTCTTCATAGTTCAGCATATCGCAGACCAACCGCTCCTTGGCCTGAATGCCACGAGGTGTCCGGCGATAGGGAGTCACTTTCAGCTCCACGCCAGCTTCTTCAAAGTCCGGGGCGGGTTTGCTATTGGGCTTGTACCCGAACCAGCTTTCTTCTACCACCGTGCCGATTGCACCTTTACCTGTGGCGATACGCCCGGTCTTGTCGATCTCGCCCAGCGTTTTACCCACCGCTTCCTGTCCGCGAATGAGAACTTCCTGCTTGGTCTTGTACTTCCGCTGCTCCATCACACCTCTTGACCTCCTCAAAAAAATAGCTTGATCTTTTTATCTATTTTTGCTATAATCATATCGAGCCATAGAAAGCCCACCGATATAAAAGAAAGGCTTTCTATAAAAACTTTCAAAAAAGTCTTGATCTTTTTAACGAAAAATTGTATACTTATTACTAAGTATATCACAAAATGAGGTGTTATGAAAGTGTCAGCAAATAGCGATATCCGTGTTGTCGAGCTATTTGCCGGCGTTGGCGGTTTCCGCGTTGGATTAGAGCGTTGTTCCGAAAGATTCAAAACGATTTGGGCAAACCAATGGGAACCCGGCCAAGCTGGTCAATGGGCTTATAAGTGCTACAGCAAGAACTTTGGCGAAGATTCCCACTGTGTGAACGCAGACATCGCCACTGTTATCGATCAAGTGCCGCCGCACGACCTTCTGGTGGGCGGTTTTCCATGTCAGGACTATTCCGTTGCCAGCACAGGTGCCAAAGGCATCGAAGGCAAAAAAGGCGTCCTCTGGTGGTCTATCTATCAAATCATCCAGAAGAATCATCCGAACTATGTCCTGCTGGAAAACGTAGATCGTCTGCTGAAGTCTCCTGCATCCCAGCGTGGCCGTGATTTCGGCATCATCCTGAAATGCCTACAGGAAGAAGGCTATGGCATCGAATGGCGTGTGATCAATGCCGCAGACTATGGCTGCGTCCAGCGCAGACGGCGCACCTTCATCTTTGCATTCAAAAACACCACCAAGCAATATGAGCGTATGACCTCGTGTTTCTCTGCGGACACAAAGGACGGTCGTGTCTGGCTGATGCAGGAGGGCTTCTTTGCCCATGCATTCCCGGTGCATTCTGAGGTCGCAGACCCTAAGAAAGTGACCACCGTCGATTTCAATGAATATACCGACACCGTTGACGTAACGAACCGTTTCAGAGCCGCTTTCTACAACAGCGGTGTGCTGTGCAACGGTAAGATCTTCTCTCTGGAAGCCGTCCCGAACGGTAAGGAACCGATGCTGCTCGGCGATATCGTTGTCAACGGCGATATCGACAAAAGCTTCTTCATCGAGGATGAGGATCTGGAAAAGTGGAAGTACATGAAGGGTGCCAAGACCATCGAGCGCACTTCCAAGACCGGCTACTCCTACACCTTTTCCGAAGGTCCCATTGCGTTCCCAGACCCTCTCGACCGTCCCGGTCGTACGATGCTCACCAGTGAGGGCACCAAGAACCGCAGCTCCCATGCGATCATCGACCCTAAAACAGGGAAGTTACGCATCCTGCTGCCGGAGGAGTGCGAACGCATGAACGGTTTCCCGACGGGCTGGACCGACACTGGGATGCCGAAGCGTCAGCGTTACTTCATCATGGGCAATGCCCTTGTCGTTCCGCTCATCACCCAAATGGGCAAGCAATTACTGGATATCTTATAACAAAAAACCAAGGCTGCTTAGTCAGCCTTGGTTTTTATGCTTTTTCGCCACAATCAAGAGGTGCCCTATCATGGAGAATATCCGTGTTGTTGAGCTTTTCGCCGGGGTCGGCGGCTTTCGCCTTGGGCTGGAGCAGGCTTCCTCCTGCTTTCAGACTGTCCGGGCGAATCAGTGGGAACCATCCATGCGTTCCCAATTTGCTTTCGAGTGCTACGAACGGCATTTCGGGCATCGCACAGAACACGTTTGTCAGGACATCGTGACCGCCAAAGGAAACATTCCTCCACACGACCTTTTGGTCGGTGGCTTTCCCTGTCAGGATTACTCCATCGCCAAAAAGGGCGCACGAGGGATAGAAGGGAAGAAGGGCGTTCTTTGGTGGGAGATCAACGCTATCCTACGGGCACACAAGCCTCGCTATGTCCTTTTGGAAAACGTAGACCGGCTCATCAAATCTCCGGCATGGCAAAAAGGGCGTGATTTTTCCATCATCCTGCGGTGCTTCTATGAAGCAGGCTATGCCGTTGAATGGCGGGTGATAAATGCCGCCGACTATGGCGAAGCACAGCGCAGGCGGCGCACCTTTCTCTTTGCCTTCCGAAACGATACCGCCCTGTTCCGAAAAGCGGCGGAGCTCATCTGTGTGGAGGGTCTGAAGGGTGCCCATCAGTTGCTCCTGCAGGACGGCTTCTTTGCCCCCATCTTTCCCTTGTATGGCTTTGAACGGAAATACAGCGAGGGATGGCTCGATGAGTTTCGCTACCTCGATCTGAAGGATCTGTCTGCCGCACAATCCTGCCACTTCTATGCCTCCGGGCTTATGGTCAACGGCCGCTTCTATTCCGTCGAGAGTATCCCTCTTCAATTCCCATATAAGCCGCTCCGCTCCGTGTTGGAGACCACCCCACTTGCAGAGCGATATTTCCTCTCTGCTGCCGACATCGACCACTGGCGGTATCTCAAGGGCGCAAAGCAGGAGACCCACCACCGCAGGAACGGTTCTACTTATTTCTTTTCGGAAGGTTCCATGGCCTTTCCCGATCGTCCCGACCTTCCTGCCCGCACGATGCTCACCAGCGAAGGCTCCGTTTCCCGCAGCACCCATGTAGTCGCAGACCCACGGACCCAACGTCTGCGTACGCTAACGCCCATCGAATGCGAACGACTCAACGGCTTCCCGGATGATTGGACAGCCGGGATGCCGGAACGACTGCGCTATTTCACTATGGGGAATGCGCTCGTCGTTCCGCTGGTCAAGGCCATGGGCAAGCGGATCAGCGCACTGGCCGAGGACGAGCAGTGCAGTTGATAGGCGTTTCTCTTGGGTTTCCAAAGGGGCCGCAGCACCCCTTTGGCACACGACTTTGCCCGCAAAGTCTAGTGTGTTACACCTTGGTTCCGGCTGACGCGGAAAAGGGGCTGCGAGAGGTTCCGGCAAGCACCTGTTCTGTGGCAGAAGGATGCGCGGATGGGCGTGGCAGTTGACGGTCTTTGCCCACCCAGCGCAGGCTTGCAGAGGAACCAATGGTGTACGTTCTCCCGTCCTGCCGCAGCAGCGTTTTTCCTATAAGCCGCAGGGCAAATGATCAGCGTCTGTGCTTGCCCCGGTTGCCTGCAAGTGTCCCCGGTTTTAGCATTGCCGTTTTATAAAGGATCTTCTTTATCAGCTTTCTTTCATCCTCTGTCAGCTTATCGTAGTTGATGCCGATTGCCTTCAATGCCGTTCGGATCTTCTTTTCATCCTCAGACCCTTCAAGTTTCTGTGCATCCTCCAGTTCCTTTATCAAGTTATCGACCATTGCACCATCCGAAGTGGTCTTGTCCTTGCGGTGTTCCGTCTTGATGTTCTTCAGGATAGCCACCAACTCGTCATACAAGACCCGACCAAAGTACTCATCTTCATTGATCTGCCCCAGCTTCAAGGTGCTCATGTATAGATCGTTTTCATCTGCTGCATACTTCTTTTTCAGCATTTGCCGGGTCGCTTCCAAACCGGCATTGAGGTTTTGAATGTTTGCGCTGACATATCCATCCACATAGATTTCCAGATCGGTCATGAACCGCTGGAAATTCTCATGCACGATCAACTCACTCAGCAGTCGATGATTGAATTTTCCATTCCTTAATACGTCCACTGCGCCGTCGCTCAGATGCAAGTCCGAAAGGACTGCATCTGGGCGTTTTTTGTTTTCCGTCACACCCAGCAGGTAGTCGGTGGTCACACCATAAAACTCAGCCAGCGTTGTCACCGCATAAATGCTGAGGTCGGTCACATCGTCGCTCTCATATTTCGACAGTGCCGATTTGGACAGACCCGTCTGCTCTGCCAGCGTTTCCAGCTTCAGATTCCGCTCCACACGCAGGTCTTTGAGCCGTTCTCCCAGTGTCAGCTTGATGTTCATGGTCGCACCTCCGATGTTTTTTGCACAGTATACCACTTCCAGCGGTTCCTGTCCATAAGCGTGGAATTTTGCAGTTTCTGCACCTGTTTTCCGACATTATGGATATACGGCACAGCGGCCATTGCAGTGCTATCCTATAGACAGAAAGAAAACATATTAACTCCCCAGCAGCGAACATATTAAGGGCTTCCCGCGAAAGCCCTCTGAAATATCTTTCATACCAGAACCTTGACAACAGAATGACCGTCCGAACTGCCCAGACCGCCAAGACCTCCCATCGGGGGAGCGAGCGCCCTGCATGGGGCCGACACAGAGTCCAAAAAGATTTCCTGTCGGGAGGCAGCAAGGGAGACCGGCTTTGAACGTGGCAGGGATCAAATTGATCCGTGCCAGAGCCTTTGACCAAAGGAGAAATTTTGAGTTTATATCAAAAGATCAAGTCCGCCATCACCGTTCGGCAAGTGGGAGAGATGTACGGCATGGAGCCCGACCGCCATGGCATGGTGTGCTGTCCGTTCCATTCTGACAGCGACCCCAGCATGAAGCTGAACGACACCTATTATTACTGCTTTGGCTGCGGAGCCAACGGCGATGCCATCGACCTCACCGCCAAGCTGTTTGACCTGAACCCCCGGCAAGCCGCCGAGAAGCTCGCAAGTGACTTCGGGCTTGACCCGGACAAGCCACCCGCCAATGCCATCGCCCTGCCGCCGCCCAAGCGTGGCCTGACGGACGAGCAGTGGGCAGACATCGCCTACTGCCTGCGGGTGCTGACCGATTATCTCGACCTGCTGCACGACTGGCGAGAGCGTTACAAGCCCGCCAGCCCGGAAGAACCGCTGGACGAGCGGTTCGTGGAAGCCCTCCACATGACCGAGACCATCGAGCACCTGACGGACTGCGTTGCATTTGGGACGTCCCAACAGAAGGCCGATGCCGCTGCACGGCTGCTGTCCGGGTCGTACCTGCTGATGCTGGAAGAGCGCACCGACCGCCTTGCTCTGGCAAAGTGCGCCTAATAGTTTATTCACCCGAAGTGGTGGGTCTCACCGTGAGACCCACCACTTCACTTTTCTAAAGGAGAACCACCCTATGAAGAAAAACATTTCCCGCAACCCCTTATGGCCGGACTGGTACAACGGCAAGAAGATCGATGAAGTCCAGTTTGGCCGTGCCTTTCTGGAACAGTGGCCGCTGAAATGCGTCAACGGTACGCTGTACACGCTGGACGGCCCGGTGGAGGACGAAAGCGAGATCAAGCAGCGCATCTTGGAGAACGTCGAGGAATATGTCACCTCCGGCCTGTCCAAAAAGGTCACCAACATTCTGGAGACCATCAAGCTGCTGGCCTTTTCCGACCCGTTCCCCATCGAGCAGGACTGCATCCACCTCCAGAACGGCGTGTACCATCTGCCGGACGGCTCTTTTCAGGAGAGCCGCCTGTTCTGCCAGAACCGCTTGCCTGTGAGATATGACCCCAAAGCCGCCAGCCCTGACCGCTGGCTGACCTTTCTGCACGAGCTGCTGGACGATGCTGACATCCCCACCTTACAGGAATATCTGGGCTACTGCCTCATTCCCAGCACCAAAGGCCAGAAGATGATGCTCATTGTCGGCAAGGGCGGCGAGGGCAAGTCCCGCATCGGGCTGGTGCTCAAACGGCTCATGGGAGATGCCGCCAGCAATGGCAGCGTCCAGAAAGTGGAGAATAACCGTTTTGCCCGCGCCGATCTGGAACGCCGCCTGCTGATGATTGACGATGATATGGATATGAACGCCCTGCCCAAGACCAACTATATCAAGACCATCGTGACCGCCGAAGCCAAGCTGGACTTGGAGCGCAAGGGTGTCCAGAGCTACCAGCGGGATATTTACGCCCGGTTCCTCTGCTTCGGCAACGGTGCGCTGACCTCGCTGTATGACCATTCGGACGGTTTCTTTCGCCGCCAGCTTATCCTGACCACTAAGGACAAGCCTGCCGACCGCACAGACGACCCTTTCCTTGTCGAAAAGATGTGTGCCGAGTTGGAGGGCATCCTGCTGTGGTGTCTGGAAGGGCTGCACCGGCTGGTACAGAACAACTTCCGTTTCACGGTCAGCGAACGAGCCGCTGCCAACGTGGACACCATCAAGCGCAGCAGCAACAATGTCATCGACTTCATGGAGTCCGAGGGCTATTTCCGCTTCAAGGCGGACTACTCCATCAGCTCCAAGGAGTTCTACGACATTTATAAGCAGTGGTGCGAGGACAACGCCTACCACAGCGTATCGGCGATCCGTTTCAGCGCGGAACTGCGCCAGAATGACCGCCGCTATAACCTTGAAGCCACCAACAACATCTACCTGCCCGGTGGCCGCAGGGTGCGGGGTTTTGTAGGCATCGAGCCGCTTGTCCACCCCTGCCCGTAAAAAGTGCATTTTTTCACGGAAGAAGTTCGTACAACCTGTACAGTCTGTACTTGTACGCACCTGTACGGCAGATTGCAAAAAATTAAAGCGTGTTATCGTTTATATTTTGCATTTCTGTACGTCGTACAGACCGTACGGGTTATTTGAAGTCCGTACAGATTTTTTGTACACCAAAAAAGGAGCGTGATCTATGAAAGCCCAATACGGCATTTTACGATTCAAAAAGTACAAGGGGCCTGCCATCAGCCCCATCGAAGCCCACAACGAGCGCACCAAGGAGCAGTACGCCAGCAACCCGGACATCGACACGGACCGGAGCCGCTACAACCTCCATCTGGTGCAGCCGCAGGGCAGGTACCGGGAAGAAGCCGACCGCATGATAGCCGCCGCCCACTGCCGTGTCCGCAAGGACAGCGTGCGAGTGGTGGAAGCACTCGTCACCGCCAGCCCGGAGTTTTTCAAAGGCAAGACGCACAGCGAAGTCAAGGCGTACTTTGCGTACGCCCTGAAATTTTTGGAGGGCAGACAGCACCCGGATACCTTTCTCTCTGCCGTTGTCCACATGGATGAGAAAACGCCCCACCTGCACCTCTGCTTCGTGCCCCTGACTGCTGACGGACGGCTGAGCGCCAAGGAGATCATTGGCAACCGCAAGAATCTTGTGAGGTGGCAGGATGAGTTCTGGCAGCACATGGTCAAGCAGTACCCGGAGCTGGAACGGGGTGAAAGCGCCAGCCAGACCGGGCGGGAACACATCCCGCCCCGCATCTTCAAGGAGATGACCCAGTTGACCAAGCAGAAGGAGCAGTTGGATGCCCTGCTGGTGGATATCAATCCCTTCAACGGCAAGAGCCGAGCGGCGGAGATCAGCAAGGTGCTGGACAGCTATATCCCCAATGTGGCACGGATGAAGGACCAGTTGCGGAAGTACAATGTCGCCTTTACGGAGACCGCCGCCGAGAACAGACAACTGAAAAAGAAAAACAAGACGCTCTCTGCCTCGCTGGACAAAGCGAAGGAAGGGAGCGTCTTGAAGCGTCTGGAGGATGCCAAGCTGCGGCAGGACTATGAAGCCGCCCTGAAAACGCTGGACAGCATCCCGCCGGAGGTCATTCGATTCTACGAAAACCGCACGCAGGAACCTGTGGTGCGCCACGATAAGTAAGGAGCAACGCCTATGTGTAATAAAATGTACGAGAATGTGAAATCTTCGGATTATACGAAAAAGTCCTTGCAGTCGGACTCTGATCCGGCTACAATGGAGGTGGTCACTCGAACCAATGCCGTCAAGTCTCCGACCAACAGCCCTAAAGCCCCGAAGCTGGTGTACACGGTGAAGGAGGTCGCGCAGATGCTGGCTATCAGCCAGCGTGCCGCCTACAACCTGTGCAACAGCACCACCGAGTTCCGTGTCCTGCGGGCAGGCGGAAGCATCCGCATCCCGAAAGACAGCTTCGATGCGTGGCTTTACCGGGCAGCTTGATAAGGAGGCAAATCTATGGCATATATCACGAAACGCGGCAGTTCTTACAGTGTCCGCTACACCTATCAGGACGAGCACGGCAAGAGCTGCGACAAATGGGAGAGCTTTCCCACCAAAGAGGAGGCGGTGAAACGCCAGAAGCAGATCGAGCATGAGCTGACGACCGGCAATTTCCTGATTCCGTCCACGGTGACGGTAACAGAGTTCCTGATGGACTGGCTGCCCAAGCAGTGCAGCAAGCACAAGTGGGCACCCAAGACCTACCAGTCCAATCTGGCCCTCATCCAGAACCTCATCATCCCTTATATCGGGGAGATGCAGATGCAGAAGCTGCGTCACTATCACATCGAAGCCCTGTACGACACCCTGAGCAAGACCCCCTGCGGACAATATGTGGGCGGCAAGCGGCGAGACCTCTCGCCCAAGCAGCAGAAGCGCACCCTCTCCGGCACTACCCTCCATGAGGTCCACCAGCTTCTGCACAATTCCTTTCTGCTGGCGGTAGAGTGGGGCATCCTCATCAAAAGCCCCGTCCCGGTGGAGGCGCCCAAAAAGACCACCCAAGAGCGCAGCATCTGGGAGGTGGAGGAGATGCGGGCGGCACTGGACAGCATGGAGGACCCCATCCTGCATCTGGCGGTGCACCTGACGCTGGTGGGTGCGCTGCGGGAAGGGGAGGTGGCAGGTCTGACCCCGGAGGACATCGACTTTGATGCCGCCAACGGCATGAGCACCTTCACCGTCAACCGTTCCATGCAGCGGGTGCAGAAGGACACGCTGGCACAGGTGGACAAGGGCTGCATCCTCCGCATCTTCCCGGACAAGCTGGAGGGCAGCAAGACCTCTCTTATCCTGAAGGACACCAAGACCGAAGCCTCCTGCCGCACCATCTTTATGACTGCCGCCCTGCGGGAGGAACTGAAGCAGTGGCTGGAACGGCTGAAGCGGGAAGAAGCCCTCGACCCGGAGCGGTACCGCAACAGCGGGATGCTGCTGCGGCTCCCCAACGGTCTGGCGGTGGAGCCGGTGCTCATCCGCAAAAAGTTCCTGAAATGGCAGGATACACACCCGGAGTTCCCGCGCATCGTGTTCCACGGTCTGCGGCATTCCAGTGCCACCTATCAGTTGATGATCTCCGGCGGCGACATCAAGGCGGTGCAGGGGACCACCGGTCACGCCAGTGCGGATATGCTAGTGAACACCTACGCCCATATCCAGCAGTCCTCCCGTATGGAGCTGGGCAAGAAGTTTGAAAGCGGCTTCTATGCCAAGCCCGACACCTCCAGCCCGCAGGCTGTACCCGCCGCAGGCGAACCCACCATCTCCATGACGGCTCTTTTGGAATTGCTCAAGGATGCCGACCCGGAAATGAAGGCAAAGCTCCGCCTGGCCCTGCTCACCTGATGCAAAAAAGGGCACTGATTGCAAAGCAATACAGCGCCCTACATAATCGGACATGGATAACACCGACCGTGCAAAAACCGTGCAGAAACCGTGCAGCCATGGCTTACAAAACAAAAAAGCCATGAAATCTTTCGATTTCACGGCATTTTCTGGTGCGATGGAAGGGACTCGAACCCCCGGCCTACTGATTCGTAGGAACCGAATGGCACATTTTGTCCATTTCATCATTTGACGTTAAAACGTCATTTTAATCGAATCACCGTTATTTTGCCGTTGTTATTCTGTTGCATCCTTTGCATTGCTTGCACGCCTTTGCACCTGTTATCCATCCTTGCGATGTGCAGAAAATGTGCAAAAGTGTGCAGAGCTAAAATCAGCCCGACAAGATGGTCTCAAAATGAGCGACTTTCCTGCTGGATTTTTGAGGCATCAGCAGCACAAAAATTCCCAGTTTTATCCAAACAACAATCTTACATGACACATCGGTTCTATGGCAGGGTTTAGGACATCCGAACAGACACCGTTTGATATAGAAATGAGGTTCACCATGAACAAACTACTTCCCTGCCGCTACAACACGGACAGCAACCGGGTGGAAGCCCGGTTCGAGGATGGCACCACCCTTGCCATCGACTGCATCGCCGTCGAGGATGAGTACGGCAACACCCCGGCACAGCGGGCAGAGCTGGACTGGCTGCTGTATAATAAGCCCTTGGAGTATGCACAGATGGTGCTGAGAGGGGAGATGAACTTGCAAACGGAACGTTTCTGATTCCATCCACGGAGAAAGTGCATCGTTCCAGCTTTCCACCGGAATAGCCGCAAACAGAAAGTGGTGCGCACTCTGTGCAATAGCGGTAACCTCGCTTTCCATGCTTTGCAGCTCATGTTCACCGGTCATTTGGAGCAGTAGGTATTCTGCATGGGCTTCGCCGTAAATGCGGCAAGGTCTGTTCCCGATTTGCATTATCTGTGCAGTCACTGTAGCAGCCTCCTGACAAAATTTTGGTAAGCCCAGTATAGCAACTGAAAAATCATTTTGCAATTCGAAAGGCGTTCGCATTCGCAGCAAGCAGTGCAAGTTGGTACCAACTTGCGATTTTTGAATCGGATTTTTTAAAATCCAATTTCAAAATGCTTGTTGGGAAATCCCAAACCCTTTCAGATCTGCACCGTACCGATGCAGGCTGCGCGTTTTTACAAAACGCTTTTTGGTGCGCCGTAGAAGCGCGCAGCCATCACGGAAGCATGATAATTACAGGGTTTGAGGTTTCCCAATAAGTGCGCAGATGTATATACGTCTGCATTGCTTAAGAAAAAAGCCAAACCTCAAGCAGTACAGGATGTACGGTGAGATTTGGCTTTTTAACATCAGCTGGTTTTCTGATTTTCATTCATGATCCTTCTGGCTCGGCCGCACGTGGTGTCCTCAAAGGTTTCATCCTCGCTGAATCGCAGCCAATAGGGGGCTTCCATCAGGCAGGCATTGGTGCGCTTGACGATTTCCCAAGCGTTGTAGTCCGGCAGACCCAGCACCTGTGCAATCAGCGAGGCCATCACCTCAGAATACGGCTCATACCCAGCGGTTCCGGCCTCTGTAATGGAGTTGCCCCTGACCATGAAAAGCTGGTCGTCTACATGATGCCAACTGTATTATTAGCATATCCCATGCGCTGCAAGCGCCTCAGCTATACCATCATGGTCACGATCGGTAGTATGCCTGGGCAGATGCTTCTTCAGCAGCTCCGGTGCATTGCTCATCAGATAGCCGTGACCAACAAGCTCCAGCATTTCCACATCATTGTAGTTATCCCCAAAGGCAACAGCATCCTTCGGGGAGATATCCCGCAGGGCGCAGATCCTTTTCACGGCTTCTCCCTTGGTCGTTCCTCCGGGCATGATTTCCAGCAGAGCATTCGATGATTTGACAATTTCGTATTGCGGAAACTGAGCCTTCAATGTGGCTTCTATGGTGTCTGTCCAAGCGGGAGCACAGATGAACAACAGCTTATGCACTTCATCGGCGATCATATCCGCGATCACGCCCTGCTGGGCGGTCGCCTTAACGATTCGCTCTTCCCGTTCAATGCGCGGATCCGTACGGTCCGGTGTGACCCACTGGTCAAACGAGTATGCACCCCATGCCATATCAAAGTGCTGCTGCGCCGTAAAGTCAAGGATTTTTGCTGCTTCTGCTCGGCTCATCCCGCGGTGATAGATGATCTGTCGCTCCTCGTTCAGTATCAGGCTTCCACTATAGGAAACAATACTACACCGCAGGCCGTATTTCCTCACAATGGGTTCGATGCCAGAAGGACTGCGCGCCGAGATAA
The DNA here is from genome assembly GCF_049562865.1 of Faecalibacterium sp. 7. NCBI lineage: Bacteria > Bacillati > Bacillota > Clostridia > Eubacteriales > Oscillospiraceae > Faecalibacterium > Faecalibacterium sp. 7. Next base: position 804,332 of record NZ_CP186911.1, read on the forward strand.
TAACGAATGGGATCTCCTTTTTTTGCAGGAGCTTCAAGGCCCGAAGCGTCCTTGGCGTGATCTCCTGACGAGAATCAAGCAGCGTTCCATCTACATCACTAAATACGATTTTAAGGTCGTCCATGATCGTTCTTTCCTGCGAAAGCATTATTAAAAATATCCGTTGTGTCGTCCGGCTCCTTATCTTGTTTGTTAGCTCTTCGCCACGCCGGTCTCGCGGGCAGCCTTTGCCACGGCATTTGCCACAGCCTCGGCCACGCGGGGGTCGAACGCGCCGGGGATGATGTTCTCCTCGCTGCGGTCGGCATCGGTGATGAGGTCTGCAATGGCGTAGGCAGCAGCCAGCTTCATCTCATTGTTGATATCCCGTGCGCGGACGCTGAGCGCGCCCTTGAACAGGCCGGGGAAGCACAACACGTTGTTCACCTGATTGGGGAAGTCGCTGCGCCCGGTGGCCATCACCCGCACGCCGCCGGCCTTCGCCTCGTCCGGCATGATCTCCGGGGTGGGATTGGCCATGGCAAAGACGATGGCGTCCTTGTTCATGGTCTTGCACAGCTCGGTGGTCAGGATGCCGGGGCGGGACACACCGATGAACACGTCGGCACCTTCCAGTGCTTCCTTCAGGCCGCCCTTGACCTGACGGGGATTGGTCACCTCGCCCAGCCAGTTCTTGTGGGCCTCGGCGCTGTTGCAGCCCTTGTACAGGGTGCCGAACTGATCCACTGCAATGATGTCCTTTGCGCCTGCGGTCATGAGCATCTTGATGATGGCAGTACCGGCAGCACCGGGACCGTTCAGCACGATGTGCACATCCTCCATCTTCTTGCCCACCACACGCAGGGCGTTGATGAGGGCAGCGGTGACAACGATAGCGGTGCCGTGCTGGTCATCGTGGAACACCGGGATGTCCAGCTCCCGCTCCAAGGTCTCCTCGATCTCAAAGCACTCCGGGCTCTTGATATCCTCCAGATTGATGCCGCCAAAGGTGGGCGCAATGGCCTTGCAGGCGGCGATGACGCTGGCAGCGTCGTGGGCGTCGATGCAGATGGGGAAGGCGTCCACACCACCGAACTCCTTGAACAGCACGGCCTTGCCCTCCATGACCGGCAGACCGGCTTCCGGGCCGATATCGCCCAGACCCAGCACGGCAGTGCCGTTGGAGACAACGGCTACCATGTTGCCCTTGAAGGTGTACTTATACACGTCCTCGGGGTTTTCCTTGATCTTGCGGCAGGGCTCGGCCACACCGGGGGTGTAGGCGGTGGACAGGTCATCGCGGGTAGCGACCTCCACCTTGCTCACGATGCCCACCTTGCCCTTGTGGGTCTCGTGCATTTCCAGAGCAGCTTTATTGTAATCCATTTGAATTTCCTCCTATTGGTTCAAAACTCATTTTTCCAAGGACTTTCATCGCTGTAATCGTGGGAAATATAATCGTAAATATAGCCGATCTCACTGTCCGGCAGGTTGATGCGGTACTGCTCGGCAATGTTGGCAAAGCAGCGCCGCGCCAGTGCCACAAAGTCCCGGTGCTCTTCACAGAAGCGTTCCAGCTCACGGTAGCTCTTGATCTCCTCTTTTTTCACCAGCCGCTCGATCAGGCAGCTGATGTGCAGGTTCAGACCCACCACCGTCTTGGGCTGGAAATGGGAGCCAAGCGCCCGCTGCATCTCCTCCAGCATATCTGCCACCAGAGAGAGCACCCGGGAAGCATTCAGAATGGTGAGCGATTCCACCACATTCTCCAGCGAGAACTGGTTGACCAGATTCTGCTTGAAGTGCTCGAACTCTTCCTCGGTCAGATAGCCGCTGAGACCGCTCTTGATCTTATCCAGTCCGCGCTGGGTGATGATGTCCTCCACGGCCACCACCGGGAAATCCGCCGGGCCAAGCTCCATGGTGGACGCTGCAAACAACACGTTGCAGGTGTCCCAGTGGCCATTCTGACGCAGCTGCTCATAGGTCTGCACATCGTAGCACAAAAAGCGCGCGTTTACCTTCGTGTTCAGATGATTCAGGCTGTGCATGAACAGCTCGCTCACCTTTGCAGCGACGTTGCTGCCGCTCTCGCTCACAAACAGGATCACATCCTCTTTGCGGGCTTTTTCCAGGATCTTATAGCGGATCTGCGAAGCATTTTTGGCATTTTCCAGAACCTCTGCCAGCGGCATCCCGTCCAGAATATGGCTGCCCACCGAAAGTGCCATCGCTGTGGAAACATTGTTGATGATCCCGAGGTTGACATTCGGCAGGTCGTCCAGAAGCTCGGTGATGTTTTCCAGTGAGCCGAGGTCTACCAGGATCAGCACATCGCGGTTCTCGTTGAAATAAAGGATCTTTTTGACCTGACTGACGATCTCGCTGACCGGCACATCATAGGGCATATCGATGGCGTTGAACAGATACTTATGCAGCATCTTGTTGCACACATCTGCAATGCTGCTGGCCGTAGCGTAACCGTGGCAGATGATGAATGCCTGCACTGGCAGCTTGTTGCCGGGGCGGTGCAGCACCTCCACAAAGGCGCTGATCATCAGGATGCCGATGGACGAGAAATGCACATCGGTGGTGTTCTGCACCATCAGCAGCAGATCACTTGCCACCGCAAAACTGTAGGGCGCATCCCGCCGGACAGCCTCGGTCAGGTCTGCCACCAGCTGCTGCATCTCGGCGCTGTCCTCCGGCAAGGCATCATCGAACACATTGCCGAAATACACCCACCGCGCCAGCATCAGGATAAAGCTGTTGGGGAAGCCGACGCCGTACAGCTCATGGATGCGCTCCGAGATGCGCAGCATCCCCTGTTCGATGCCCTTGATGCGCTCATCTGCGATCTTGTTCTGGAACAGGATGTAGTTGTTGTACTCCTCCAGCCGGTGCACCATGCGGGTGCAGAATCCGGCACATTCCAGACTGCCCTGTAAATACAGCCGCCCCTGCTCCCGGATCTCCTCCAGCAGACGATGCTCCCTTTCAAAGCCGCAGTCCTCCCGCAGGTCGTCCAGTGTCAGCGTACGGTTCTGCGCACCGGCCTCCGGCAGCAGCAGGCAGCTCTCAAACACGGCATCCGGCAGCACCGGCAGACCGATGCAGATGTCGCCGTCCCGGCTGCGGGAGTATGCATTGGTGCAGCTGGTACGGATGACCTGCTCCAGCTGACCCACGTTCCGCTCATACGGATACTGCATCAGCATCTGGTATGCCTGACCCGTCACCTGCACCCTGCGGCCGATGCGCTGCTCCTCCTGCATCAGAAAACGATAGATGAGCCGTTTTTTCTCCAGCAGCGACCGGCTGCGCAGCGGCAGAAGCTCTGCCTGCACCGGCACACTGTTCTTGAGCGAGGGCGGCACCGTCTGCACACCGAAGATCAGGCGCGGATACTTCGCGCCCAGCTCCGGCAGCACTGCCGTTAAAAAGCGCACCGCCTCGGCCTGCACACTGCTCTCCAGCTGGTCAAAGCCGTGCAGGTACAAAAAATCGCTGCCGGTGCCAGCCTCCAGCCTGCGTTTGAACGAAGCGGCAAAGCCGGTGCCGCCCGGCTCTGCTGCGCCCCACATGGCGCAGTCCAGCTCGGCAAAACGGCTCTCTGCCGGCACGACCTGCTTTTCCTTTGCATACTCCCAGGTCTTGCCGGCCAGCAGACGCTTGCCGGTGCCTTTTTCGCCCGCCAGCACCAGCGGCAGGCCGGTGGGCGGATACTCCACCGCCACACGGCATTTTTCCACGGCGGATTTCAGGCTGAGGTGATAGCCGATAACTCCCGCAAAGCAGCTGTCCGCACGGCGGCCATGGTTCAGATCCTGCTGCAGAAACCGCAGATCCTCATATTCAGCATCCAGCGTCTGAACGTTGAATTTCCGGCTCAGCGTCTCCCGCAGGAAATAATAGACCGGCCGGGTATTGATCTTGACCATCCAGCCCTCTTTGAAAAACTCGTTCAGGTACTGGCTCACCGTGTTGCGGCTGATGTGCAGCACCGCACCCATTTCCTGCGTGGTAAACGGTTGCAGCACCTCAAAGTTCACCTGTCCGGTCTGCTGTTCCAGATAGTTGTACAGCTCCTGCTGGGTCGGATTCAGCTTCTGCAGATTTGCCATTGTCACCTTTGCTCCTGTTGTTTTTTACGCTCAGCCCTTGTTCAGAAAGGGGACTACCAGCTCCGACCACACATCGTCGAAGAATTTTTTACTGTCCAGCGCCTGCACCGTGACCACCGCTTTGCTCTTGGGCACCACCACGATGTACTGACCATACATACCGTCTGCGCGGTAGGATTCGTCGTCCGGGTTCGTCCAGAAGAAATAGCCGTAGCCGTGCTTGGGGGCATTGACCGGGTACTGGTTTTTTTCTGCCTCATGCAAATATGCGGGGTCCAGAAGCTGCTCGCCGTTCCAGCAACCGTCGTGCAGCAGGAACTGCCCGATGCGGGACATCTCGTCAATGCTCAAAAACAGGCCGTTCGCTCCGGCAGAATGTCCCATGGGGCAGGTGAGCCAGTCCGGGTTGCCGATGCCCAGCTTATCAAAAAAGCGGGGCGTCATGTAGTCCTTTAGGGTGCAGCCCGCAGCGCGCTCCACGATGCAGCTGCACATATAGCTGTTGAAATTGTTGTACTCGAACCGGGTGCCCGGCTCGTAGGGGAACGCATTGCGCAGAAAATAATCCTGCCAGTCCCTGCACTGCAGCCGCTGCGCATCATTCCAGAAGAACATTTTATCCTTGGAGCCGCAGCCCATCATCAGCAGGTCTCGCACGGTCATGCGGCGCAGGTTCGGTGCAAGCTCTGCGGGGTCATACTCCGGATAGAACCTGAGCACCCGGTCGTCCAGTCGCAGCAGCCCCTCCTGCACGGCAAGCCCCACACCGATGGAGGTAACGCTCTTGCTTACCGAATAAGCGTGCAGGCGCGTAGGCTTATCCAGACGGGCATAGCTTTCCTCCAGCGTATCATTGCGCCATGCCTGCACAAAGTTGATGACGATATCCTTCTGCTTCATTTTCGCAATAAATTCTTCGGTACAGTTCATTGCAGCCTCCTGATAAGTGGGAAAGCGGATGTCAGCCCACGCTCCCATCCGCTTTCCATTTTACTATAAAATCGCCGTCTTGAAAAGTTCTGCTCAGAAAATACCGATGGCAGTGAGCAGCACACTGACTACGATGATGCCAAGCAGGATCGTGTTGGGCTTCGTGCCCTTCTTGAGCAGCCTGTAGACGCCCAATGTGGTAAGCAGCGAGAGCACCTTGGGCATGATGCCGTTGATGACATCGATCAGCTTGATGGCGTTGTCGCCGCTGCCAATGGCAACGACCGGGTTGATGCTGACCATGGAGGCCGACATGCCGCCGATGACCAGCAGACCGATAATGGCCGCTGCGGTAAAGATCTTTTCGGTCAGGCCCAGCTCCTCAAAGCGGTTCAGTGCCTTCATGCCGGAGTTGTAGCCCCAGTGGCAGCCGAAGTAGCGCACCAGCACGTTGGGGATGTTGAACAGCAGCAGGAACAGGAACGGCGCAAACAGGTTGCCCGTAAGTGCCAGCGAGCAGGCGATGCCGCCGGCCAGAGGACGCAGGGTGCCCCAGAATACCGAGTCGCCGATACCGGCCAGAGGGCCCATCAGACCAGCCTTGACCGAGTTGATGGTGTTGGGGTCAAAGTCCTCCTGTGTGGCGTTCTCCTCCTCCATGGCCGCTGTAATGCCGAAGATAAAGGGGCAGAGCATGGGCGTGGTGTTGAAGAACTCGGCGTGACGCTGCAGTGCCTCGCCCAGCTCCTTCTTGTCCGGATACAGCTTCTGTAGAATCGGGGACAGCGCATACTGCGCACCCTGACTCATCTGACGCTCGTAGTTAAAGGATGCATTGACCGTAAAGGATCTCCAGAAAACCCTGTTGATATCGCTCTTGGTGAGCAGCTTTTTCTCGTTATTAGAAGTCATCGTCAGCACCTCCGTCAACCACAGCAGTATTATTCGGCTTGTTCTGGTCGTTGACCAGCATCAGAGCCACAATGATCACGCCCAGCAGTGCAATGCCCAGCACGGGAACATTGAGGTATGCAGCCAGCAGGAAGCCCAGCAGGAAATACGGAGCAACCTTGGGGCTGATGAGGATCTTGCCCAGCATAGCAAAGCCCAGTGCAGGCAGGATGCCGGCGGCCACGGAAATGCCGCGGATGATGAATGCGGGGATGATGGCCAGGAAGCTCTGCACCGCGTCGCTGCCGCAGTAGAAGCAGATGGCGATGACCAGAGACATGACGATATCGTAGGAAAGGAAGCTGATCATGTGCATGGCATTCACGCCGGCGGCGTTGCCTTCAGCCGCATATTTATCAGACTTATGCAAAAACCAGCTGCGGGCGGTCAGATAGAAGGTGTTCTTGATCAGCAGAGCCACCGTTGCAATGGGCAGTGCCAGTGCAAGGGCAGCCTCTGTGCCATTTCCGGAAACAATGGCCAGCGCCGTACCCAGAATGCCGCCTGCGGTAATCTCCGGCGGCAGCGCTGCGCCGATGGTCACGTTGCCCATGAAGGCCAGCTCCAGCGTAGCACCCACGGCCAGACCCGCGTTCACATCGCCCAGCACCAGACCGACCAGCGGGCCCATCACGATGGGGCGCTGGATCATGGAGTTGCCGACGCCGCATTCCAGAAAACCGATAAAGGAAACCAGTGCGATCAATAATGTCTTTACAAGCATGTTGTTTTCCTCCTGTTCTTGATGGATCAGGTCAATATTTTCTTGGCATCACTGGGCACTGCCTGGATGAACACCTCAATGCCCTCCGCAGCGGCCTCGTGCAGCAGCTTTTCCTCTTCGTCCGATACATAGACCGTATGGGACAGTGCGTGGCGGTCCGGCGCAGACTTTGTGCCGCCCAGATTGATGCTCTTGATCTGGGTGGTCTCCCGCGCCAGACGCACCGCATCCTTGACATTGCCGGTCACGATCATCAGGCTGTACTTGTCCGTCTTGCCTTCATTGATGGCGGCGATGGAATCATCCACCGTCTTGATGACGAGTTTGGCATTGTTGGGCTTGCCCAGACGCAGCGCAGCCTTGCGCACATCATCGGTAGCGGCCGCATCGTTTGCGATCAGGATGCAGTTGGGGTTCAGCTGGCCACACCAGCTGAAAACCACCTGACCATGCAGCAGACGATGGTCAACGCGCAGTAGTTGGATCATAAATTTTTTCCTCCTTATCAGAAATCTTCTTCTTTACTGACGAACTCCGGCTGCTGAATGGAAGCCTGTGCCTCTGCGATGCCGGTTCTGACCAGTTCATCCAGCGGCAGCTCCTCCTCGGTCAGCAGAGTTGCGACCAGCGTCAAATTCATTCCGGTGATCACGCGCACACCAGGCTGTGCCGCAAAGACGACAGCTTCCTTATTCACGCTGCCACCCAGCACATCCGTAACGATGACGCATTCTCCGTCTGCCTGACGGAGCATCGCCTCCAGTGTGTCATGGACATTGCACTCCGGCGTTGTGTAGGCATCGAACGCCTTGAGCGCCTCCTGTTCTCCCAGGATCATCTCCACCGTGTTCTTCATGCCGGATGCCAAATGTCCGTGTGACGCTAGGATTACAGTTCTCATATGCATCCCTCCTTGTGCTTGCAGTATACACCCTGCACAGTTTTTATTTCATTGTGACAGTCTTTTTGGTAATTAAATCCCGCGCTTTCGACACTGTTCGCGCTCTCCTCGACACTGCTGCGATAAAACCGTGCATACAAGCACCGGTTTCCATCAAATTTCCCAGAATATAAGTCCTACTATCACTGTTTTACTGCAATAAAACTTGCAAAACCATCTTGACGCTCACCGCAATCCATGATACCCTTTATCGCAAATCCCACCAAATTTGTAGAAAAGTACAGAGCGGCGAGGATTTATTCTCCATGAAGATTTTTACCGCCCCGCAACACACCCGATCTATTTTGCCGCCGATTCACCCGACAAAATCATCGCTGCGCTGCATGGGCGGTATTTTTCTTTTTCACAAATAAAATCTTATGTAGTTGTTCAATCTTCCAAAATTTGTTTTTGGTTGTTGACTGCACAACCGCAAAGTGTTATTCTTGTGCTTGAAAGAAGCAGGTTGTAGTGTCCGCACTGCGTCCGGCTTTCTTCATACTGTACCTTGAATCTTACATAAGCCGTCTGAACGAGATACTGCGCCATGACCTCACACTTTCTGTGGGCGAGCCGGACAACGCCGCTGCAAAACAGGGGCAGGAACTGCGTTCGGTGTGAACGGTGATCATGAGCAGGGGCTTTGCCTTTTCACACGTTTTGCTCTGCAAAATTTTCAATGTGCATTGCGGTTCGACTTCTGAAATTTTCAGTGTTGCACGGAAAGGGCGAAAGCAAGTATCGACCTGTGGCCACAAATTTTCAATGCTTGAAAATGTTCTGTCACATGGTCTGCCACTTGTTGGGGAGTGCCTTCCCCAAACCCTGCTCCAGCGTTGCGCTGGTTTCAGCGCAAAAGCGGCGTGTCGCTTTACATAGCCCTCTCCATCCCGGAGCGGGCATTTATCATTTTCACAGGAGGTCGAATATGGCTGAAATGAAAAGTCCGAACGTACACGCAAAGAAGAACCGCAATGACACGCCGCGAAAACGAAAGACACACATCATCAAAGTCCGAGTGACCGCAGAAGAAAAACTGCGGATCGCATACGCCTGCAAAGAACTCCACCTCACCCAATCCGAACTCGTCCGCCGCGTCCTGTACGGCGTGAACGTCAAGCACACCGTTGTGGTGGCGCAGGGCGGCGAGGATGCACTGGCGGCGCTTGCCGCCTTGTCTGCTCAGTGCAGCAAGGTGGGAAGCAACCTCAACCAGCTTGCACGGCACTTTAACTCCGGCGGCAAAGACACCGAACAGCTCCGGGCGCAGATTCTGGAGGAACTGTCCGCACTCACGAACTTTCGGCTGAAAGCCGAAGAAACGGTTGGTGAACTGTATGGCAACCATCAAGCATTTGACCTCGAAAAACTCTAACTATGCCGCCGCCGAAAGCTATCTCACCTTTCAGCACAACGAGTACACCGGTCTGCCCATTCTGGACGAGAAGGGCAGACCCAAGCTGCGGGATTCGTACCTGCTCGACACCCTTGAGTGCGGCGAATCTTCGTTTGCTATGGCCTGCCTGATTGCCAACCGCAAGTACGGCAAGAACGGCAGGCGGGAGGACGTGAAGACCCACCATTATATCATCAGCTTCGACCCGAAGGACGCAGTAGAGAACGGTCTGACCATGGAGCGGGCGCAAGCCCTTGGCTTGCAGTTCTGCAAGGACAACTTCCCCGGTCATCCCGCCATCGTCTGCACCCACCCGGATGGGCACAACAGTGCCGGGAACATCCACGTCCACATCGTCATCGGCAGCTTGCGCGTCCGCACCGTGGAACGGCAGCCCTTCATGGACAAGCCGTGCGACTGGGAAGCGGGCAAGAAGCACCGCTGCACCTCTGCCATGCTCCGGCACCTCCGTGTCGCTGTCATGGAAATGTGCGAGCAAGCCGATCTGAACCAGATCAATTTGCTGGAAGCTCAAGGCGACCATGTTTCGGAGCGCGAGTATTGGGCGCAGCGGCGCGGACAACGCCGCCTCGACCATGCCAACGCCAAACTTGCCGCCGAAGGGCAGCAGCCCACCCAGACCGTCTATCAGACCGAACTGGACAAGCTGCGAAAGCAGATCTACGCTGTGCTGAACAAGACCACCACCTTCGAGGAATTTTCTGCATTGCTCATGCAGGAACACGGCATCGCCGTGAAGGAGAGCCGAGGCCGGTTGAGCTACTGCCCGCCCGGCCGGACAAAGTTCATCACCGCCAAGAAACTGAGCAAGAAGCTGGAAAAAGAGCAGGTGCTGACCGCCCTCTCCCAGAACATCCAGCTTGCCGCTATCATCCAGCCCGCCTACGAACAGAAGCCGGATAAAATCAGGAAACTGGTTGACATTCAGGCGAACGTTGCTGCGGGCAAGGGCATCGGCTATGAGCGTTGGGCGAAAAAGTTCAACCTCAAACGCTGGTCGCAGACCTTGTGTCTCCTGCAGGAGAAAAAGCTGCTCAGCGAAGATGCCCTAGACCAGCGCATTGCCGAACTGCAAACCCAGCACGACGATGCACTGGCGGTGGTCAAAGACCTGGATGCCCGCATGGTCTCCCTCAAGGAGCTGCGCGGGCATCTTGTGGTCTATCGGCAGTACAAACCTCTTGCACAGAAGCTCCAGACTGTGCGGAACCCCGCCAAGTTCAAGGAGCAGCACCGTGCAGAGTTTGCTGTGTACGAGGCCGCTTGCGCCTATTTCAAGGCCAACGGGCTCAGGACGCTGCCGGACCTCAAAAAGCTGGATGCCGAATACCAGACCCTTTCCTCGGAGAAAAACGGTTTCTACACCCGCTACAAGAAAGCGCAGATCGAACTGCGTGAACTCCGCACCGCACAACAGAACGTGGAAGCCTTCTTCCGCAAGGAAGAGCGCAGCCACGCCGTACCGCAGCAGGAGGTCAAATGAACAACACTCTGACGGATCGATGTGTGAATAAACCCAACCTCACCCACGCCCCTCACCGGGCTTCGTCCTTTCGCCTGTACCCCACCCATTGGGACGGAGGGTAGCACCTCTGTCTTTTCGGACGTAAAGAACGCCATCTCGACCCGGCAGGCAGCGGAGCTTTACGGCTTCGCCGTAAACCGGAATGGCATGATGTGCTGTCCCTTCCATGGGGATAAACACCCCAGCATGAAGGTGGACAGCCGTTTCCACTGTTTCGCCTGTCAGGCAGATGGAGATGTGATCGATTTTGTCGGCAGACTTTTTCAACTTTCTCCCTATAAGGCTGTGGAAAAGTTGAAGAACGATTTCGGCATGGCACTTGCCGACGGCAAGGTGCGGCTTGCTCCCCGCAGACCGCCCACCGTCCGGCAGCAGCTGCTGGACTATTACCGCTGTCTGCAGCGTTGGCGGGTCCGATACGAACCGCAGTCACCCACAGAAGAACTTCACCCCTGCTTCCTTGAAGCGATAAAGAACCTTGACATCGTTGAATATTATCTGGACTGTTCGGTGCTCCCGGACCCGCAGACCGAAAACGAGCTACGGAAGTATTGGGAGGGATTGCATGAGCGACTGGAAAAAGAGGAACGACGATTGGCGTGATGAGGACGAACTGGAAGAAGAGGAAGAATGCGAATGCCCTTGGGTAGACAGTAAGGGCAAAGTGCGTGAAACCGCTTACTGCCAGTACTTTTTAGAGAAACACCCCATGATGTGCCTGAAACAGAAGCTGTTCGACCAGAACGGCGAGGTAGACGAGGACGCACTGCTCTACGAAGTCCACAGCGACCTCCGTGACTTTGTGCCCGACAACCTTGCCAAGAAGGAGAAGCAGGTTCTGGACGCACTCCGTATCGAAACCTATACCCCTGAATGGAAACCCCAGCTTGACCGCATCCATCTCCAGAACGGAACCTACTTTCTGGACGAACGGGGATTTGTGCCGGAAAAGGAACTCTGCCTGAACCGGCTCCCCGTGGAATACCAGCCCGATGCCCCCGCACCGACCAAGTGGCTGGAATTTCTGGACGGTCTGCTGATCCCGGAGGACATTCTGACCTTGCAGGAATATCTTGGCTATCTCCTGATCCCGTCTACCAAGGCGCAGAAGATGCTGGTCATGACCGGCAAGGGCGGCGAGGGGAAGTCCCGCATCGGCTTGCTGCTGAAGAAGCTGTTCGGGGAAGCCTCTCACTCCGAATCCATCCTCCGCATCGAAACGAACCGCTTTGCCAGTGCAAATCTGGAGTACAAGCTGGTCATGGTCGATGACGATTTGAACATGGTGGCTTTGCCTGAAACGCGGAACATCAAGTCCATCGTCACCGCCGAGGATCGTTTGTGCATCGAGCGGAAGAACAAGCAGGCTGTCCAAGGTCTGCTGTACGTTCGTTTCATCTGCTTCGGCAATGGCAACCTTGTGGCCGCTCATGATGACAGCGACGGCTTCTGGCGCAGACAGATCCTCATCACGGTGAAAGACCGTGACCCTGCCCGGGTGGATAATCCCTTCCTCATCGAAGAGTTGTCCGAGGAGCGTCCCGGCATCCTGCTGTGGATGCTGGAGGGGTTACACCGTCTGCTGGCGAACCGCTATCAGTTTACCATCAGCGAGCGCTCCATCCAGAACCTCGAAGCAGCCATGGCGGACAGCGACAACCTGACCCAGTTCATGCAGGCAACGGCGTATGTCCGCTTCAAGCCCGACACCGAGGAACGCTCCACCTATCTCTACCGCGCCTACACCAAGTGGTGCGAGGATAATCTGGAATCACCCGTTCCGCAAAAGAAGTTCAGCCAGTTCCTGCTGAAAAATGCAGGGAAGTATGGCCTGACCTTTTCCAAGCACATCGAGGGAAAGTATCGCGGCTTCCGGGGCGTATGCGTCCACCCCGCCTTTGCTGCGGCATAAAACACACGAAAAGCGAAAATCTCCCGCCCTACGCGCCCCAAATCGGAAGTTTCTACTTGTTATCGTTGCTTTCTCCGGGCGCGTGTCCGCCCTTTCGGGCGGATACAGGGCGGCAACACGCCCTTCGGAGCGGGAGAGAAACCAGGATGCGCCCCAAGAGGGCGCGTGCATCCCAGCCATGCGCCCCATAAAATCAACACAGAAAGGTACTTTTGTGTGGTTTGGGGCGCGTAGGGCGCGTAAATTCAAGTTCTCGCACTTTTTTGGGCTGCTGCTTCGGGTCAGGAGCGGCAGGCCCTTACATATTTACCGACCCACAAGGGTGCAGCTCAACCGGAGCTGCGCCGGGTCTGGAGAAGTGCAAAGGAGACATGCCTATGACGAATGTCCGCAAAAATTCCGCTAAACTGACCCGTGAGGACTTGAAAATCGTGCCCGAATCCCCTACAATGAAATTGTCCGAAACCCCTGCCGTAGAACCTTCTGACCAGACCAGAAAAACCGTCCGACACGCCCCGCTCGTTTACCGGGTGGAGGAGATTGCCCAACTGTTGGCAATCTCCAACCGTGCTGCGTACAATCTGTGCAACACCACGAAAGACTTCAAGGTGATTCGCCTCGGTACCAGCATCCGGGTAAGCAAGCAGAGCTTTGACGATTGGTTTGCTGCGGTCTGAGGGAGGGAACATCTATGGCATCTATTATGAAACGTGGCAACACGTATTCCGTCCGATACAACTACAAAGATCATGCTGGCAAGCCCTGCAAGGGCTGGGAAACCTTCAAGACCAAGGCCGAAGCGCAGGAGCGCAAGATCACGGTGGAGAAGGAACTGCTGGACGGCACCTTCCTCGTGCCCGACACCATGACGGTGGAGGAGATGCTGTACAAGTGGATCCCCATTCAGTCCAGCAAACACAAGTGGTCTCCCAAGACCTACACCCAATCTGTGGCGATGGTGCAGAACCTCATCGCGCCGTATATCGGAAAGCGGAAGGTGCAAGATCTCCGCACCTACGACATCGAACAGTTCTACGCCACCCTGAGCCAGACCCCTTGCGGCCAGTACGTTCACGGCGAGAAGCAGGAGCTGACGGAAAATCAGAAGAAGCGGCTGTTATCCAGCACGTCCATTCACGAAGTCCACACGCTCCTGAAGACCGCCTTTTCGTATGCCGTTGACTGGGATCTGATCCACAAATCGCCTACTCCCCGTGAAGCCCCCAAGATCAACACCGAAGAACGCACCATCTGGGATGAGCGCACCATGTTGGCGGCGCTGCAGACCATCGAGAACCCCGCCCTGCATCTGGCGGTGCACATGAGCATGATCCTCTCGCTCCGTGAGGGCGAGATCCTCGGCTTGCAGCCGGGAGACCTCGACTTTGATGCAGCAGACGGACGGGGAACCATCTCGGTGAACAAAGCCCTGCAGCGTGCCGACAAGGTCGCCTTGTCCAAGATCGACCCCACCCAGATCTACCACACCTTCCCGGACAGACGGGAGGGGAGTAAGTCCTCGCTGATCCTTAAGCGGACTAAGACCAAAAAGTCCAACCGCATCCTGTACATGACCAAGCCCTTGAAAGAGGAGCTTCTGGCATGGCTGGAAAAGATGAAGCAGGACGAGCAGAGCGCCCCGGAAAAGTACAGCAACTGCGGTCAGCTGTTCCGCTTACCAGATGGCTTACCCATTGCCCCGGACGTTCTGACCAAGTGGTATCGTATGTGGCGGGCAGAGCACCCGGAGTTTGAGAAGATCGTGTTCCACGGTCTGCGCCATTCCAGTGCCACCTACCAGTTGCTGCAATCTGGCGGTGACTTCAAATCGGTGCAGGGCAACACTGGCCACGCAACTGCCACCGTCCTGATGGACACCTACGCCCACACGCAGGACAAACCCCGGTTGGAGTTGACCGAGAAGATCGAAGCCGACTTCTACACGCAGGATGTGGCCGGTGCAAAGCCGCAGGAACCCCCGGAAAACAAAACGCCGGTGGCAACAAAAATCACGGGTAAAATGATCCTTGAAGCCATCCGGCAGATGGACGCAGAGGAGCGCCGCGAGCTGACGCGGGTACTCTTCGCGTAAAAGATTCTTTTTTGTGCAGCGAAATACACGCTGTGCAAGCGATGCAAAGAGTTCATGGCTTTTTTGTAAAGTGTGCAGGAGATGTGCAAAAGTGTGCAGCCCCTGTCAGAAAAACAAAAAAGCCATGAAATCTTTCGATTTCACGGCATTTTCTGGTGCAGTAAAGCAATCCAAATCCGAACCATTTTCCTTTGATGCGGCTTGGGCCGCTTCCTCAAACGTGATGGTCTGTGTACCTTCTTTATAGTTAAAGGTTATCAAAACCTTATCATCGTACAGATAAATCGAATTGATGAACGTATCCACCAACGCTTGCCTCTGGTCTTTCAGGCTCATGTCCAGTTTACGGAAGCGCATCAGCCAGAAACGGATAAATTCCTCTTTGATTTTTGGCTTTGCCAGCTTTTCTTCCGCAATGCGGGCTTCAAGCTCACGCTTGGTTTCTTCGAGCTGTTCCAACCGTTCCTTGGTGGAACTGGTGAGGATTCCGGCTTGAATTGCGTTGAGCATATTCTGGATACCCGATTCTGCATCCCGGAGCTGTTTCTCATAGAGAGGAAGGTTGGTGTTCTCTCGGTCTTGCAGCTCCATGACCTTGGCGATAATGGATTCCATAGCGGCATCGTCTTTCACAAGCTGCATGGTCTGGTTGACTACCAAATCTTCCAGCCACTGTTTGCGGACGGTCTTTTTCTTGCAGCCCTTGTGCTTTTTGGCAGTAGCACATTTATAGTAGCGGTGAACTTCACCCGTCCGGCTTGTGCCGCTCTCGCCAAACATCAACGCCCCACAGTAGCCGCAGAACAGCTTGGTGGTGAGCAGATAATCGTCCTCTGCCTTTCTACGGGCAGGGGCTTTCTTGTTTTTTGCGATCTTCTCCTGCACATCCTCAAACAGTTCCAGTGGAATGATGGGCGGGATAGCATTCGGCACGACCACATCCCGGAATTTCAGTTCTCCGATGTACCGCCGGTTTTTGAGCATATGTTCGACACTGTTATAAGTGAACGCACCGCCCACCGGGTTCTTGATGCCGTTTTCGTTCAGCCAGTCCCGGATCTCCTTCATGGTGGAGCCTTCATTGTACTTCTTGAATGATTCCAGCACAAAAGGCGAGGTGAGAGGATCAATATGGAACTTCCGCTCGGGATCCAGCGTGTAGCCAAAGGTTCCACGACCACCGTTGCAGCGGCCTTTCAGGATGTTCTCAGTCTGTCCACGCACGACCTTCTCGGCAAGGTCGGCGGAGTAGTATTCCGCATAACCTTCCAGCACCGATTCCAGAATGATGCCTTCCGGCCCCTCGGAGATGATCTCGGTGGCAGACATGAGCTTGACGCCATTCTTCTTCAGTTGGGTCTTGTACCGGGCACTGTCGTAGCGGTTCCGAGCAAAACGGTCCAGCTTCCAGACCAGCACAATGTCAAACAGCTTCTTGTCGCTGTCCTTAATCATCTGCTGGAACTCCGGGCGGTTGTCCGTCTTGGCGGAGATAGCACGGTCAATATAGTGCTTGACGATGGTGATGCCATTTTTCTCGGCATAAGCCGTGCATTCCCGGATCTGGCCTTCGATGGATTCTTCGCGCTGGTTGTCCGAGGAATAGCGAGCATAGATCACGGCGGTCATGGCGGGCACCTCCATTTTATACGTCATTGAACGGTAATACGTTCATCAAAGCAATGTTTCGTATAATGTATATACCACAGTTTTGCCCTGATTGCAAGCCCAATGATTTATTTTCATGATTCCAACAGACAAATTGTCTTAAGATTATATTCCGAGCAAAATGTGAAGTCCAAGCCCGGCCACGCCGCACAGGCACATGGTCAGGATGGGATTCCACTTGAGCTTCCGTAGGACAAAAAATGCCGATGCAAAACTGCCGATGCCGATCCAGTCTACGTTGGCGAGCGTCTTTGCACTCTCTCCGAACACCACCATAGACAGTATAGAAAGACCTGCACCAAAGATAAGCGCTACAATGACCGGACGCAGGCAGGCCAGAACACTTTGCAGCAGAGAAATATCCTTGTATTTACGATAGATGTAGGATAGAAGTGAAACAAAGAACAGCGCCGGTGTAATGCAACCTAGTGTTGCAATGATGGCTCCGGGTACCTGCGCGATACGCAAACCAACAAAAGTTGCCGAGTTGACCGCAATGGGACCAGGGGTCATTTCTGCAATCGTGATGAGGTCAGTAAACTCCTGCATCGTCAGCCAGCCATGTTGTTCCACCACTTGGCTCTGGATCAGGGGCATGGCCGCATAGCCGCCGCCTACGCTGAACATACCCACCTGCAAAAAGCTGAGAAAAAGCTGTAAGTAGATCATTTTGCACCACCTTTTTTCCACTGGACCAGAGCCAGCACCACGCCGAATACTGCAGCGGCAAGGATGACCACCACCACATTGACATCAAACACCGTATTTGCGACAAACGCTGCGACCATCAGGGCAATATACACCCATGAGCGGGTCTTCAGCACCTTGCCGCCGAGGTCGAATACAACATCCAGAATGACCGCCACCACACCAGCCTGCATTCCCTTGAGTAACAACGCGATATAGCGATTGGTGGCAAAAGCATTGTAGAACACAGAAATGACTGAAAGAATGACCATAGGTGGGATGATGGTGCCCAACACTGCCACGATCATTCCAATCAAGCCTTCTACCTGCCAGCCTACCAGAATTGCAGCATTGACCGCGATTGCGCCCGGAGAGGACTGCGCCAACGCTGTCATATCCAGCATTTCCTGTTCATCGATCCAGTGCAGCTCATCTACAAATTTTTTCTTCATAAAGGTCACGATGACAAAGCCGCCGCCGAAGGTAAAGCTGCTAATGTACAGCGTACTCAAAAACAGCTTCCAAAGCCGTGCTGACCGTGTACCGTATGTTTTATTTTCATCCATACAAGTTTTCTTCTCCTTTTTTTGATTTTCGGACAACTATATTCGTTTTCTTACTATTTCAAACAGCTTTTAACTGTTACTGCTTGCGAAAGCCCGTATTTTCCGGTATCCTTGTTTTAAGAACTGCGAAGCACGGAGGGAATCTCTATGAAACATAATACATTTCTCGTCAAGCCAGCGTCCAGCCTGTGCAATCTGCGTTGCCGGTACTGCTTTTATGACGATGTTTCCAACAGCCGAGCCTGCAAAAATATGGGACTGCTTTCCCATGAAATGGCAGGAGAACTGGTTGAAAAGGCTTTTGCAGCCACAGAGGAAGGCGGCAGCGTCCATTTTCTGTTTCAGGGCGGCGAACCGACTCTTGCCGGGTTGGATTTCTTCCGGTTCTTTCTGGAAACGGAGCGTTCCATGCAGCGCAATATCTCTGTGTTCCACAGCATCCAGACCAATGGCATTTGTCTGGATGAAGAGTGGGCTTCCTTTTTCAAAGCCAACTCTTTCCTCGTAGGCCTCTCTCTGGACGGCACACAGGAGAACCATGATCTCTATCGGCTGGACGCAGCTGGGCAGGGCACATGGGATAAAGTAACTCATGCGCTTGCGCTGCTGGATGCCTACAGGGTCGAAACGAATCTGCTCTGTGTTGTGACCGGACAGCTGGCCAGAAAGCCGCAGCGAGCCTTCAAAAGCCTCTGCGAGTTGGGACAGCACAATCTGCAATTCATCCCATGTCTTGACCCACTTGATACGATTGGAGGGCAGGCATATTCTTTAACGCCGGAACTTTATGGTCGTTTTCTGTGCGGCGTCTTTGATACTTGGTATCAGCAGCTGCAACGAGGCAATTATATCAGCGTTCGCAATTTTGAGGACTATCTGCGTATCCTGCTGGGAATGCCGCCTACCTCCTGCGCTTCCTCCGGTTCCTGTGGACATTATCTTACCGTAGAAGGTGACGGAAGCCTTTATCCCTGTGACTTTTATGTTCTGGATGAGTGGAAGCTGGGAAATCTGAGCCACTGTACCGTTGAAGATGCGCTTGATTCTCCCACAAGCCAGACATTTCTGGCACAGGGCCGCAAACGCCCGGCGGAATGCGCAGAATGTGCTTATCAGCTGCTCTGCCGGGGCGGATGCAAGCGAGATTGGGATGCCTCTGGAAGCAACCGCTTTTGCGCAGCGTATAAGCAGTTCTTTGCCTATGTGCTTCCGCGCCTGCATACTGCTGCACATTTTCTGGCACAACAAAACCGATAAAGAGATTCTCCCGGAGAGCAGTACTGCCTCCGGGAGAATCTTTATTTTACCTTTTTGATCTTCCGGATGGAATGGCCATCGTAGAGGATGGGCTTCATGACATAAGTGTAGTTCCGGTCATCGCATTCGCCGGTGGAAATCATCTCCATAAGCCGCAGCGCAAGCTGACGTCCCATCTCGAAGCCTTGCTCCACGGAGCAGGTAACATCCTCCTGCCGATAAGTTTCTTCGGAATAATCAAAACAGACCAGCGAATAATCTTCGGGTACAGTCTTCCCCATTTTCTGCAGGGTTTTCATGACCAGTCGATAGATGATGTAGTTGCAGCAGACGATAGCGGTGCATTTAGGGATGCTCTTCAGAAATCTTTCAATGGAACGGACATAGCTTTCGTTGTGGGCTTCGTCCGAAATACACCACTTGATGTAATCATCGTTCAGTTCCAAACCACGATTTCGCATCGCTTCCGCCATGCCTTGAAACTTTTCTACGCTCTGGTAGTTGTCGTACACGAAGATGCCTGCAATGTGGCTGTGTCCGGCATCCATCAGGCGTCCTATCAGCTGATGGGCACATTCGATGTCATTGATCGTTACGCGGGGGCAACGCAAGTTCCGATAGAAGTTGTTGTAGAATATCACCGGGATCTTACGTCGGTAAAGCTCCTTGTAGCAGTCAAGATTTGGGCTGAGGATGCTCGATTTGACACCATCCACGATGAAACCGTGAAAATTCTGATGTACCACAGTCTCCAGACAGCGGCGTTCGTTGCAGAATTTGTTATCGGTCAGAAATACATGGAGGTCAACCTGCTCCTGCGTCAGAACACTGCGAACCCCTTCGATTAATCCCGAATTGGCACTTGTATCCTGTCCCTGCAGGACAAGGCCGATTTTATAAAGGGCATCATCTGTGTTCAAATCCCGCGTCATTACTTTTTCCCGGTGGAAATAAGTCCCACTTCCCTTGAGCTTGTACACGAGTCCTTCTGCTACCAACTGGTCGATGGCCACTCGTATCGTTTCTCGGCTGACACCCAGCTTCCGGCAGAGCGCATTTTCCGAAGGCAAACGCTGGTTCCCGGAAAATTTGTTTTCGTCAATATAAGCCAGAAGCCAACGATATACCTGAGCAGATTTTTTCTCAGCAGCCGAGAGCATGGGCAAACGCTCCTTTTCAGTCGGTGATGGTGGGGCGGGTGCCTTCTGCGTGCTGTATCCAGTTCAGCAAGCGCTCACGAAGCTCCGCTTTGACGTCGGCGTATGCAGGATCTGCGACAACATTGTTCAGCTGCCACGGGTCTTTCTGCATATCATAGAGGAAGTCGTCCGCATACACATCAGATGCCGCAGCCTCGCCGCCATTGACACCGGGGGCATAGACAGAGTACATATAATCTGCCGTGCGGATGCAGCGGCCGCAGCGGCTCTCCGAGATTTGGGCGTAGACCTCATTTGCTCTATTATGATTTTTCTTTTCCACAACGTCAAGCAGATTTTCGCCGATCATCTTGTCGCCGACATCCACGCCTGCCAAAGCCAACAGAGTCTTGGGGATGCTCTCGGTGCTGACCAGCTCGGTGACTTCCTTGCCGCCCTTGAACGGGCCGCCGCAGATGACCAGCGGCACATGCAGGCAGCCGTCGTGGCACGAGCGCTTATAGTCATCGTATCCGTTCAGATGGGCGTCGCGGTTGCGGGTCTTGAAATGAGAGCCATGGTCGGAAGCGTAAAGGATAACAGTATTCTCATACAGACCCTTTTCTTTCAGTTTTTCCACCAGCTTGCCGAGGTTCTCGTCGAGGCTTGCGCACTGTCCCAGATAATCCGGATACTCTTCTGCTGCATTGCCGCCCAGAGCCTTCAAGTCTTCGGGGAGGACAAAATCCGCAAATCGCTGCTTCGAGCCGTTGGGGCCTTCGTAGTGGTTGTGGTCATTCTGATGGTGCGGCTCAATTTGGGATACGGTCATGAAGAAGGGCTTTTCGCCGGTGTACTGGTCGAGGTAGTCCAGCGCGAACTGGTTGATGCAGTCAGCACGGTAGCCCTTAAAATCGATGCGGTTGTTGTTCTCGTCGAACACATAGCCGTCGTAGCCGTGGGAGGTAAATTCCAGCACATCGGCTGCACGCCAGTAGCCGGTGTAGCCGCCGCGCAACTCCAACGGAACGGCTGTAATGGTATGGTCAATGGTCGGCTTCTTTTCCAGCTCGCCATCCGAGGCCAGATGCCACTTGCCGACATAGGCAGTTTCGTAGCCGGCATCTTTTTCCATATACTCGCCCAGAGTCTTGATATTCGAGGGCAGCATCAGGTTATTGCGGAAACAGCCTGTCTCAGTGGGGTATTTTCCGGTCTGGAATAGGGCGCGGCAAGGGCCGCACACCGGCTGGGGAGAGAAAGCATTGTCAAATTTTACGCCCTCCTCTGCCAGCTTGTCCAGATTGGGTGTGACGTTGAGCGGCTGGCCGAAGCAGCCGCAGGTATCCCAGCGCTGCTGGTCACTGAAGTAGAAAATAATGTTATATGCCACGGTCTTTACCTCCTTTTACTGTTCCACTTTCGCGTTCTTCGTTTCCTTCATCTTGCCGCGCAGGATGCCGATGATAACCACCACGATTAGCGCGATAAAAATCCAGCAATACACACTGCTGAAGAAGATTTTGGGACTTCCATCCGAGATGAGCAGGGCGCGGCGGAAGTTCGTCTCGGTCATATTGCCCAGCACCATGCCCAGCAGCACAGGGACAGCGGGCAGCTCCAGCTTGCGCATGAACCACGCCATCACGCCGAACACCAGCGCAACGCTCAAATCAAAATAGCTGCTGTTCACCGAGTAAGCACCGGCGAAACAGAAAATCACGATGATGGGAGTCAAGATCTGCTGAGGGATGGAGACGACCTTTGCAAACAGGCTAGTCAGGTATTTGCCCTGCAGGAACATGAAGATGTTCACGAGGATAAGGCCCAGCATGATGGCATACATGATAGCGCCGTCGGTGGTGAACAGCGAGAGACCAGGGTTCAGGCCATTTATCATCAGGGCCGACAACATGATGGCCACGCAGCCGTCGCCGGGGATGCCCAGCGTCAGCAAGGGAATCAGGGTCGCGCCACAGACGGCATTGTTGGCAGACTCAGCAGCCGCAACGCCCTCCACAGAACCGTGGCCGAATTCCTCGGGATGCTTGGACAGGTTCTTCGCAGTGTTGTAGGAGAACCACGAGGCCTCCGACGCACCCGTGCCAGGTACGATACCAACACAGGAACCGATGATAGAACCCATCAGCACTGGTCGGAACATCCGCTTGTATTCATCTTTTGTGATTTTGCCGTCATCATTGCCGATTTTTCCGGCGTGAAGGTTCAACTCATTCCGCTTCAGCTCTGCCTTGCCAATGATTTCCACCAGTGCGAACAAACCGATGAGGGTAACGGCAAGGTCAAGACCCAGATACAGACGGGGAATACCAAATGTAAAGCGGTCATAGCTGGTCATGGGGTCTGCGCCCACACAGGAAATAAGCAAACCAAGGCAGGCGGCGATGATGCCCTTGACAAGGCTCTTACCAGAAACGCCTGCAATAATCGTCATGCCGAACAGGCAGACCATAAAGTACTCCGCCGTGCCGAGCTGTGCCGAAATTTTTGCGACCTGAGGGCCGAGGAAGAGCAGCACCAGCGCAGAGAAGATACCGCCAAAGGTAGATGCATAAAGTGCAATTTTCAACGCCGCCTTAGTGCGGCCCATTTTGGACAGCGGATAGCCGTCCAGCATAGTAGCCGCCGCGTGGGGCGTACCCGGCGTGTTGATAAGGATAGCCGATACCGATCCACCATAGCCACCTGCGCAGTAAATGCCCAACAGGAACATCATGCCGGGAATCGCACGCATGGTATAAGTGACAGGCAGGAATAGGATGATGCAGAGGATAACACTTAATCCCGGGATGGCCGCGAACACGCAGCCAATAAAGACGCCGAGGTTTATCCAGATGATATTTTCGAGGGTGAAAAGCAGCCCGGAGGCCGGGCCGATAAAGTCAAACAAACCCATATTCTGCCTCCTCAGAAACTAACATTCAGCACAAAGTGGAACACGACCCAGATCAGCACAGCCATTGAAACTGTGATGGCATAGTAAAGGGGTTTCTTGCAGCGGAAAAAGACCAGAAATGCCAGTGCGCAGAATACAGCGCCCACAACAAACAGATCCGTGACCTCTGCCAGCAGATAAGTGACCACCAGAATGAGGACGATGACGAGTGCTTTTGTTTCCACCAAAAGATTCAGCGTTTTAGTTTTGGTCGGGCGGTGCATCACCATGTTGTATGCCTCGCGGCCCACCAGAAGGGCGCTCATGGCCAGCATGAGCCAAATCAGCATCGTCGGGAAAGCGCGGCCATTCACAACGTCTTTTTCCGAGATCTGCACCTGCTGCGGCATGATGAGCAGCAGCACGATGCCAATGACCAGAAACAGAATGCCGCAAATCAGGTCTACCGGGTACTCGATGTTCTTCTGTTCGAGCTTTGCGCCCCATTCATCCAGTTTTGCTTCGGCACGTTCTATCAGATTTTTCACTTGTTTCAACTCCTTTTGGAAACATAAAAGCAGGGAGAAGGGGATGTCCCCGTTCCCCCTGCTTCAGCTTTTTGTCGCTATGAGGGCTTTTTATCAGCCTGCCACGATGTCCTTATACTGCTCGACGATGCTCTTGACGTTCTCAATGTGAGCCTTCACATCGTCCTCGGTCATGGTATCGACTTCCAGCAGCATGGTGTCGTTCAGCCACTCGACCATCTCATCATCGGCGAGGATCTTATCATACAGCTCTTTCAGCTCGGCAACCTTTGCGGCGTCAGTACCTTTGCGAGCCATGACGAAGCAGCGGTTGCGGAAGTAGGGGTAGCCCTTGGAGCCAACGCCCTCAACGCCTGCGAAGGGGCCGTTTTCGATAGCCTTGTCATCGAATGCGCAAACCACATCAACGCCGCTCTGCTGGTAGGTCTCAAGAATCTGAGACTGGTGAGAGACCGCGAAGTTCGTTTCACCCTTAGCTACAGCCTGTGCAGCCTCCGCAGCGGACTGGTACGGAGTCAGTTTCAGCTGGTCGCCGGCACCCATAGAGCCGAACAGAGCCGCTGCCAGGAAAGCCTCGGAGCCGGTAGCGCCGTTAACGGCCACGGATACGGGGTTGCCTGCCTTGACATAGGCCTCCAGATCGTCCAGATTCTTGAGGTTCAGTGAAGAATCAGCGGACAGGACGAAGACGGAGGAGTACAAGTTCTCCACGAACTCAAAATCGTCGTAGCTGAACTGCAGCTTGGCCGGATCCAGAGTCTCGGTAATGGCGAACAGACCCTCACCGGCGAAGACCAGTTCCTTATCATTTGCCTTAGTACTGGACACCCAAGTGTTGACAGTAGCAGCATCGCCCTTGACGGCTTCAGCAACCAGTGTGATTTTATTATCAGAATAATCAGGGGACTTGGCAGCAGCCTTTTGGCTGACCATCGCTGCTACACCAGACGGTGCCCACGGGCAGGTAACTTTCCAGCTCTCCTGTTTGCTTCCGCAGCCGGTAAGCATCGACAAAGCAAGGACACCGGCGGTGACCAACGCCGCAATACGCTTTTTCATCATTTTACTCTCCTTTTTTGTTTTGCCTTTTCGTGTGGTAGCAAGCACTTCACCGTGCTTTTGTTACCAACAAGATAACATTTCAAGCAATTTCAAGTCAACAAATTTTTTTATTTTATAAAAAAAGTTGTCTGGTAAAAGAGCTAAATGACCACATCTGTATTTTGCTGTAGAAAACTTATTGTGCACATTGCACATCCGCTTGAATCATCTTTGTGCAGCTTAAATTCTTTCATGATGTAAAGTGTATCATATTCATAATAGAAGTCTTACTATTGTCTCCATTCATAAATAATTTCTTCGGAATCATCTTGACGTACCCTACGAACCATGATATTCTCTATCACAAATCCCACTGAACTTGTAGATTGATTGCAAATCTTCTGCAAAAGTGGTTGGTTATCACCGTGAGCCCCACCACTTCAGTGAGGAAAAATCCACGAAAGAAGCTACCGCCCCGCAACACACCCGATTCATTTTGCCGCCGATTCACCCGACAAAATCATCGCTGCGCTGCGTGGGCGGTATTTTTCTTTTACGGGAGCTGCACATTGAAAATTTCATGAGCCGACCGGACGTGATACCGACTTTTTGTCAACGCCGCTGCAAAACAGGGGTAGGAACTTCGTTCGGAGCAAACGGCGATCAACATACACGAGCAGCGGAACCCTCTACTTATTTTTGCGTCTTAACCATTCGGAAACAATTACCCAGAAATGGTTTTGAGCGCAGCGGTAGAGGGCAAGAACCGTCCCGTGGCCACAAATTTTCAATTCTTGAAAATTTTTTGTCCATCCGGGACTTCACTTCTGCAATGCGTCCGCATTTCCGAAGTGATCTTGTTGGGGCGTGCCTGCCCCAAACCCTGCTTAGAACGGACGAGGAGGAATTGTGTCAATTTGACGCAATTCCTCCAACTTATAGAGAGAAACAGAGTGTTCCCGACGGGGAACGCCCTATTGTACATATCGCTATTGTCTGTGGTCTTTGGCAGGGTGCGTCCTATTCAGGGACGCACCCTGTTTTTATTTTGAGCCTTCACCGACTTTTTGAGATTCCGCCCTCTGCTTCCCGAATCAGAATCGTCAGCCGCTTCTGAACGCTATCATCTGCTGTGACGGTCAGATGAATTTTGCCCGCTGCTTCTCCTGCACGGACCACCGCCATGCAGCAGCCGCAGCATGGCAGGGGAGCCCAGCAGGCCGATGAGCAACAGCACCACACCGGCAACGGCGCTGATAATGGCCGCCGAGTGGACGGTCTTTTCCACGTCCTTGGGGTGGCGCGCACCGTAAAAACGCGCCACCAGCAGGTTGGAAAGTGCCAGCGGCAGACTGACCAGAAAGATCTGCTTGGCCAGAGGGCCTTCCGTCAGCGTATTCGTTTGAGAACTCATACTCTTTTTCCCTTTATCCTATATATCCCTAAACCGTGCCCGCGCACACCGGGGCACAGCCTCTTTTATAAGGCACTACGCTACTTTTGCAAGATGGAAACGGCAAAATGGCGCAAAAAAAACACGGCACCCGGCGGGGCGTCGTGTTTTTTGCGGAAAATATCTCAGCCCAGGTCCTCACCGTTGGTGGCAATGACCTGCTTGTACCAGTCAAAACTCTTTTTCTTATAGCGGTTCCCGGTGCCGGAGCCGTCGTCGTTGCGGTCCACGTAGATAAAGCCGTACCGCTTGCGTAGTTCGCCGGTGGTAAAGGACACCACGTCGATGCAGCCCCACGGGGTGTAGCCCAGCAGGTCCACGCCGTCCAACTCCACGGCCTTTTTCATCTCCTCGATGTGGGCGCGCAGGTAGTCGATGCGGTAGCTGTCGTCACAGGTGTGGTCGGGCTGGAGTTTGTCGATGGCGCCGAAGCCGTTCTCCACGATAAACAGCGGCTTCTCGTACCGCTCGTACAGGGTGGCCAGTGCGTAGCGCAGGCCCACCGGGTCGATCTGCCAGCCCCAGTCGCTGGCCTTGACGTAGGGGTTCGGCACGGTGTGGGCATTGCCGCCGCTGATGCCGTCGCTCTCCACGGCCACGTCCGAACGCACCGCGTTGCTCATGTAGTAGCTGAAGCCCAGATAGTCCACAGCACCCTCGGCCAGAATGGCCTCGTCGCCCGGCTCCATCACCGGGGCAGTGCCCTCGCGCTCCCATTCCTTCTTAGCGTAGGCGGGGTAGTGACCGCGGCAGTGCACATCCGCAAAGTAGTAGCGCTCGTGCATGGATTCCAGCGCCAGCATCACGTCGTCCGGGTTGCAGGAGTAGGGATAGTACGGCACAAAGGAGCACATGCAACCGATCTGGAAGTCCGGGTTGATGGCATGGCCCTTTTTGACCACGAGGGCCGAGGCCACCAGTTCGTGGTGTACCACCTGATACAGGGCCTTCTTCTTGTTCTCGAACTGGGAGAACCGCACGCCGGAGTTGGTCCAGCCAAAGATGTCGTTGGTGGTGTTGCTCTGGTTGTTGATCTCGTTGAAGGTCATCCAGTACCTGACCTTGTGTTTGTAGCGCTCCATCACAGTGACGGCGTAGTGCACGAAGAAGTCGATGCACTTGCGGTTGTACCAGCCGCCGTACTCCTTGGCAAGGGCGTAGGGCATCTCAAAATGGCTCAGGGTGATCACCGGCTGGATGCCGTACTTGAGCAGTTCGTCAAACAGATCGTCGTAGAACTGCAGACCGGCCTCGTTGGGCTGCTGCTCGTCCCCGCGGGGGAAGATGCGGCTCCACGAGATGGAGGTGCGGAAACACTTGAAGCCCAGTTCGGCAAACAGCTTCACATCTTCCTTGTAGGTGTGGTAGAAGTCGATGCCCTCGTGGTTGGGGTAAAATTCGCCGGGCACAATGCCATCGGTGATGCGGCGGGCCACACCGTTGGCACCGCCGGTCATCACGTCGCTGACGGACGGGCCGCGGCCATCGGCGTTCCAGCCGCCTTCCAGCTGATGGGCAGCAACGGCACCGCCCCACAAAAAGTTTTCAGGAAGCATATTCTTTCTCCTTGGTCAAATGTATATCAGTTTTTCTGGGATTCTTTTTCGTCGCAGCCCACCACCTGCACCAGAACAATGGTGATGATAATGGTGGCCAGCACGCCGATCATCATGCCGGTAAAGGAAGAGGGATTGGCGTCGCTCATGGCGTTGACGGTGGTCAACAGGCCGGGCAGACCAGCGTATACATAGTACTTGGTGTTGAAGAAGCTGATGATCAGCGCACCGATGGCACCGCCGATGCAGCCGCAGACGAAGGGCTTCTTCAGGCGTAGGGTCACGCCGTAGATGGCGGGCTCGGTGATGCCGAAGATGCCGGTCAGGCCAGCGGACAGGGAAACGTTCTTGATGTCGGCCTTTTTGGTCTTGAGGAACACGCCGAAGCAGGCAGCAGCCTGTGCGATGACGGCGCAGGTCTGGAATGCCTGAAAGGAATCGCAGCCGTAGTTGGCAAAGTTGGCAAGGCACATGGGAGTGACGCCCCAGTGCACGCCGAAGATGACGAACACCTGCCAGATGCCGCCCACCAGAATGGCGGCCAGTGCGGGAACGTTGTTGGCAAGGAAGTTGTAGGCAGCAGCAATGGCGTTTGCCAGCACATTGGACACCGGGCCGATGACCAGAATAGTCAGGGGAACCATAACAATGGTGCAGATAAAGGGCACAGCCAGCGCCTTGATGATGTCGGGCAGATGCTCGTCCAGCCAGTGCTCCAGCCAGCTGAGCACCAGCACCAGGAACAGCGGCGGCAGCACGGTGGAGGTGTAGGTGGTCTGGCTCATGGGGAAGGCCAGGAACTTGATGACCTCACCGTCTGCGATGCGGGCAGCGATGGAAGCCCAGTCCGGGTTGACCAGCGCCATGCAGCACCACATGGCAATGAAGGTGTTACACTTGAAGTGCTTGGAAGCAGTGACGGCGATCATGACCGGCAGGAAGGTGAAGGGCGTCCAGCTGATGAAGCTGAGCACGGAATACGTACCGGTGGCCGCAAAAGCGGGGAAGAAGTGGGTAATGATGATCAGTGCGCCTTGCACCAGACCGGCTGCGGCCAGAATGTACACAAAGGGTGCGAACACGGCGGACATGGTGGCGATGATGCGGCTGCCGAGGCCCTGCTTGACTTCCGGCGCGGCAGCGGTGCTGTTGTCCAGATCCAGCAGCTGGGCCAGTGCTTCGTACACGTCCTTGGCATGGGTGCCGATGACCACCTGATACTGGCCGCCGCTTTCCATCACCTTGATGACGGCGGGCATCTCGGAGATCTGTTTGGTCACTTCGTCCGAGGGTGTTTCCCTCAGCACCAGACGCAGGCGGGTGGCACAGTGGGTCGCGCTGAGGATATTGTCCTTGCCGACGGCGGCACAGATGTCGGCGGCAAGCTTTGTGTAATCGCGGATTTTGTTTGCCATGATGTTCTCTCCTTTTCATCAGATCACGGGTTTGCCTTGTGTCCTCATTATACAGAGGAAAAACCGCATTGTCAGCTGATTTGATGCGCCAAAAAACAAAAATGTGCAGAAAAAACAGCTTGTTTTTTCTGCACATGGATACAAACATCTGTACAAATTGACGGAGCGTTTCTGCGGTCACTCCAGCAGGCGGTTGTACACCCGGCGGGCCAGTGCTTCCAGCAGGTAAAGTGCAGGCATCTGACTGGTCAGGTCGTAGCTTTCGGTGGTCACGCGGTGCACGGAACTGTAGTACGGCAGGGTGATGTCGGAAAGCTTTGCCGCAGAACTCTGGTCGGAACAGGTAATGGCGATCAGTCCGGCGTTTTTCTCCTTCAGCTGCCGGGCCAGATGCAGCACCTGCTTCGTTTCGCCGGATACCGAAAGAATGACGGCTGCGATGGTGGTGTTGGGCGTGACGGTGATGGGATAGAACGGGTCGGTCACGCCCAGCGCGAATTTGCCCAGATTGGACAGATACCGTGCACCATACTCGGCTATGCTGCCGGAATTGCCGATGCCCACCAGAAACACCCGCTCTGCCCGTGCGATCATACCGGCGGCTTCGTCCAGCGCTGCATCGTATTCCGGCGTGCCGACTTTCCACAGAAAGTTCTGCAACTCGCCCAGCGTGTCCGGCAGACGGGATCCCTGCGCGGAACCGGCCTGCTCCTTCAGCTTCCATTTGAATTGCGCATAACCGTCACAGCCCACCTTTTTGCAGAAGTGCAGCACTGTGGTGGTGGAAACGTGCGCTTCCGCTGCCAACTCCCGGATGCGCATGAAGGGCACCGTGTTCGGATGCTCGATGATGTACTGGTAGACCAGCAGTTCCAACTCGTTCAGATTTTTGATCTGCTGCGGGGTGAATAGTTCCATGAAAAGGCTCCCTCCTTGTCCCGATATCTGTCCTTATTATAGCAAAAGGAAGAACGGAAAAACAGGGCGAACATTTCCGTTTGCATTTTTAGCGCGGCTGTGCTATACCGTTTTATACTGACAGCATCAGTATGTGCGATCGTAGCTCAGCTGGATAGAGCCTTCATTCTGCTTTCCGAAGAAAACAAAAAATCCGAACCCTTCTCCTATCGAGAAAAGGTTCGGATTTTCATTGTTTGGTGCGATGGAAGGGACTCGAACCCCCGGCCTACTGATTCGTAGTCAGTCACTCTATCCAGCTGAGCTACCAACGCATACGTTCCGTCCGGAACAAGATGTATTTTATCACTCGGCCATGGTTTTGTCAACACCTTTTTGCAATTATTTTTATTCTTTTTGACCGTACTCGTTTTTCACGCGTGTGCACGGCATTTTTCACAGGCTTCCTTTTGCGTCCATCGCCGCGCTTTCTGCCTGCCGCCTGCACAGCTGGGCTCCGTTCCGATATTTTTGTTCTGTTCCTCTTATGTGGGCATCCTGCGGCAGACGCTTTGCGCCCGCAGGGTCTGCGCACTTTTTCCGGCAAAAAGCCGTTCAAAGCGCAAAACCAGCATTTTTTATGATTTTTCTTGTATCGCTTTTGTCATTCTTGTGTTATAATAACCTTACTATATGTTTTAATCTGTGTCCGTGCAGGGGTACAGGAACTTTGCGGCGGGCGTCGATCAGGCGCCGGGCCGCCGGGTTTTCTCTGCAGCGAGACACCACGGAGGGTAGATCCTATGAAACTGGTAAGCGTGGAAACTCCTGAAAAGAGTGTCTGCAAAATGACCTTCAGCGCCAGCCCGGAAGAGCTGGAAGCTGCATCCAATGCCGTTTATGAGCGCACCCGCGCCTCTTATACGATCCGGGGCTTCAAAAAGGGCGAAGCTGACCGTGCACAGATCGAGGCTGATCGCGGCGAACACACCTTCTGGTACGACGCCATCAACGATCTGATGGACAAGGACGTGCCCGCACTGTACGATGCTGCGATGGCAGAGCACGGCTTTGTGGCTGTTGCCGATCCCGTATACGATCTGGTAAGCGTGAAAAAAGACGAGGGCTTTGTGGCCACTGCCACGGTTGCTCTGCAGCCTGAGCTGAATCTGACCAAGACCAACGGTTTTGTGTCCGAGTGCGTTACCCCTGAGGTGTCCGACAAGGAGATCGACAATGTGCTGGAGCGTCACCGCGCGGCTGCCGCAGAGCTGGTGCCTCACAAGGGCCCTGCCGTGAAGGGCAACATCGTACATATCGATTACGAGGGCCTGCTGGAGGGCAAGCCCTTCCAGGGCGGCACCGCACAGAATCAGGCCGTTCAGCTGGGCAGCGGCCGCATGATCCCCGGCTTTGAGGAGGGCATTCTGGGCCACAAGGCAGGCGAAGAGTTTGAGATCTTTGTCACCTTCCCCAACCGCTACCACGCAAAGGATCTGGCCGGCAAGCCGGTGGTGTTCAAGGTCAAGCTGATCGACGTCTGCGTGCGCCAGATCCCGGCCCTGAACAGCGATTTTGCCAAGAAGGTGGCCAATCTGGACACCATGGACCAGCTGCGTGCGCAGATCGGCCAGCAGCTGCACGACGGCAAGCATGCCGCCGCGCTGAACCGCGCCAAGGATCAGAGTCCTGACCCAGCTGGCCGATGCTTCCGAGGGCGAACTGCCCAGCGTGCTGGTGGAGACCACTTACCAGCAGCAGATGGAGCAGATCCAGCAGCAGCTGCAGATGCAGCGCCTGAGTCTGGACCGCTACCTGAGCCAGATCCACGAGACCCGCGAGAGCTTTACCGCCAAGGTCCGTTCTTCTGCCGAAAAGACCTCCCGCGTGCACATGGCTCTGCTGCAGATCGCACAGCAGGAGAACCTGCTGCCCACCGAGGAAGAGATCGAAAAGACTCTGGCCGAACGTGCAGAGCGCTCCAAAAAGACGCTGGACGAGGTCAAGGCCAACTCCAACATCCCTGCCATGCGCCGCAACGAGGGCATCCGCAAGGCTGCCGACTGGGTGATCGAGCACTCCACCATCGAGGACAAGGCAGAGAACCAGTAAGCGCTGACGATCTGGAATGCGCGCCGCTTCGCTCTGCGCATATTCAGTGGAAAAATCATTTATAATAGAGCAATGCCGGGCGGTCTGCGGACCGTCCGGCATTGTGTTTTCACGGGAAAGGTCGTGGAGGAAAACAGCATTTGCTGGTCAGGACGAACTCCTTCCGTCAAACCCTGCGGGTTTGCCACCTCCCTCAATGAGGGAGGCTCTGGCGAAACCAAAAGTTTTGCACTTGAGTCGGAAGCTTTTCCGACGCGAAAGGCTCCCTCTTTGAGGGGACTGTCGCCGTAGGCGACTGGAGGAGTTTTTCAGGTCAGCAGGTTGAAGCCCATGATGACCACGCCCAGCACCACCAGCACGACACCGGTGGCGCGGTTCAGGGTCTTGGGTTCAGCCTTATTGGCAAACACCGCTGCAATGCGTGCCCACAGCAGAGTGAACACCACGCACAGGATCCACACCAGCCAGTCGGGCGTGCCGCCGATCATGAAGTGGGAGACCGCACCGGTCAGGGCCGTAAAGGTCATGATGAACACGCTGGTGCCCACGGCGGTCTTCAGCTCGTAGCCCAGCACGCTGGTGAGGATGAGCAGCATCATCATGCCGCCGCCCGCGCCGATAAAGCCGCAGATGAAGCCGATGAGCATTCCGCACACCACCGACTGGACCGCACGCTTTTTTGCGCTGACGCCCTGCATGGCTTCCTTGGTGGTCATTACCGGGCGCACAATAAACTTGACGCCCAGCAGGAAGGTCATGAACACCGAGAAGCCGCCCATGGTGGCAGAGGGCACTCTGCTGGCCACCCAGCTGCCCACCACCGTGAACACCAGCACGCTGGCCATCATGATCAGGCCGTTTTTGAGATCCAGATTCTTGTTTTTGTGGTAGGTATAGGCCGAAACGGCGCTGGCCAGCACATCCGACGACAGGGCAATGCCCACCGCCATATAGGGGTCCATGTGCAGGAAGGTAATGAGCATGGGGCTGATGACCGCCGCCGCGCTCATACCGGCAAAGCCGGTGCCAAGGCCGGCTCCCATGCCGGCAAAAAAGGTGACAAGCACCGTAAACAACACGCTCATTTTATCCGTTCTCCTTCAGGATCTCGTCCAGATTTTTCCCGATCAGCTCCATGGTCCGAAAAAAGACCTCCTGATCGGCCGGCTCCACATGGTCCAGCAGGCGCTTGAAAAAAGCGTTCTGCACGGCACGGCCCCGGCGGATGATCGGGTCTGCCTTGCCGGTGCAGAGCAGCTTTGTTTTGCGGCGGTCGCTGGCCACGGCATAGCGTTCCAGATAGCCCTCCTGCACCAGCTTGTCCACATTCATGGAGACGAGGTTCGCTTTGATATGCCGCACCTCCACGATGTCCCGGGCCGTTTTATAGTCCGGGTTGTTGGCGAGGAACAGCAGGATATCCAGCGCCGTCTGCGACAGGCCAAGCTCCTGACACAGCGGTTTGCAGACAGCATTGTACGCCTGCGCGGTCTTGATGGAAAATTCGATATTCGGGTTCACAGCAGGTCTATCCTTTCATCTTTGAATGATTCATTTTTGAAGTATTATAGTGCAGAAGAGGGGAGATGTCAAGGGGAAAGACGCTCCGCTGGGGGTACTCTCGGGCAAACGCCCTGCGCCCTCATCCGGCGCCACGCGCCACCTGCTCCCCTCTTTGTCACCTGTGGTGACATTTCTCCCCGGCCGGGGCGAATCTGTCCCGGAGCGGGGGAAGTCTTTCCTCTCAGGGGGAGCTTTTGGGTATCTGGCGGTAAGTAGAGCAAAACCTCCCCCCCCTTCGGGGGAGGTGGCATCGCGCAGCGATGACGGAGAGGGTTCAGCCAGCTGAAAATCAGCAGCACTTTTCCCCCGCGCCGCGCGGCTGTTTCCGCAGGAAACCAGCGCGGCAGATGCTGTTTTCCTCCACGACCCCACCCGTGAAAACGCAATGCCGGGCGGTCCGCAGACCGCCCGGCATTGCTCTATTATAAGTAATTTTTCCGCTGAATATGCGCAGAGCGCATTCCAATCGTTTTTCTCAGAACAGCGCCACAGCCGCCAGACGCACCAGCAAAGCGCACAGCCATGCCACGGCGCACTGGTTCACCACCATGATGACCGCCCACTTGTTGCCCAGCTCCCGCTTGACCGAGGCCACCGCCGCGATGCAGGGGGTGTACAGCAGGCAGAACACCAGCAGGGGAGCCGCCTGCGCCGGGGTGAGGGCCGCCGACAGCACCGCTTCGGAGCCAAAGAGGATGAGCAGCGAGGACACCACGCTCTCCTTTGCCATAAAGCCGGTGATGAGGGCGGTGGAGATGCGCCAGTCCGCAAAGCCCAAAGGTCCGAACAGCGGGGCGATGTCGCCCGCAATGCGGGCAAGGATGCTGGCCTGCGGGTCGGCGGTCAGCCGCAGCTGCAGGTCAAAGTTCTGCAAAAACCAGATGACGATGGTGGCCGCAAAGATCACCGTGAAGGCCTTCTGCAAGAAGTCCCGGGCCTTTTCCCACAGCAGCTGTGCCACGTTTTTCAGGCCGGGCAGGCGGTAGTTGGGCAGTTCCATGACAAAGGGCACGGCCTCACCCTTGAACACGGTGCTCTTGAGCAGCAGTGCCGCCAACACGCCCACCGCGATGCCGGTAAAGTACAGCAGCACCATCACAAGGCCCGCATACTGCGGGAAGAACGCCGCTGCAAACAGGCTGTAGATGGGCAGCTTTGCCGAGCAGCTCATGAACGGGGTGAGCAGGATGGTCATTTTGCGGTCCCGCTCCGAGGGCAGGGTGCGGCTTGCCATGACGCCGGGCACCGTGCAGCCAAAGCCGATGAGCATGGGCACGATGCTGCGGCCCGAAAGGCCGATGCGGCGCAGCAGCTTATCCATCACAAAGGCCACGCGGGCCATGTAACCGGTATCCTCCAGCATGGAGAGGAAGAAGAACAGCACCACGATGATGGGCAGAAAGCTCAGCACGCTGCCCACGCCGGTAAAGACGCCGTCGATGAGCAGGGAGTGCACCGCCGCATTGACGTTCCAGTTGGTAAGCGCCGTGTCCACGATGCCGGTCAACGCGTCGATGCCCGTTTCCATCAGGTTCTGGAAGAACAGGCCGATGACGTTGAAGGTGAGGAAGAACACCAGACCCATGATGGCGATAAAGGCCGGGATGGCGGTGTACTTGCCGGTGAGGAATTTGTCGATGCGGTTAGAGCGCAGCTGCTCTTTGCTTTCGTGGGGCTTGACCACCGTCTTGGCCACCAGCTCCTGAATAAAGGAGAACCGCATATCCGCAATGGCGGCGGCGCGGTCCAGCCCGCGCTCCTGCTCCATCTGCACGATGATATGCTCGATCATCTCTTTTTCGTTCTGATCCAGCTTCAGGGCTTCCTCGATGCGCTGGTCGCCCTCCACCAGCTTGGTGGCGGCAAACCGCACCGGAATGCCCGCCGCCTTAGCGTGGTCCTCGATCAGGTGGATGATGCCGTGGATGCAGCGGTGCACCGCGCCGCCGTGGTCGTCCTCACTGCAGAAATCCATGCGGCCGGGCCGCTCCTGATACTTTGCCACATGAAGGGCGTGGTCTACCAGCTCATCCACGCCCTCATTCTTGGCGGCAGAGATGGGGATGACCGGGATGCCCAGCATGGCCTCCATCTTGTTGATGCGCACCGTGCCGCCGTTGCCGCGCACCTCGTCCATCATGTTCAGCGCCAGCACCATGGGAGTGTCCAGCTCCATGAGCTGCATCGTCAGGTAGAGGTTGCGCTCGATGTTGGTGGCATCCACGATGTTGATGATGCCGGTGGGCTTTTCACCGATGATGAACTGCCGGGTGACGATCTCCTCGCTGGAATAGGGGGACATGGAGTAGATGCCCGGCAGGTCGGTGACTTCGGTCTCCGGGTGGCCCTTGATGGCACCGCTCTTGCGGTCCACCGTCACGCCCGGGAAGTTGCCCACATGCTGGTTGGAGCCGGTGAGCTGGTTGAACAGGGTGGTCTTGCCGCAGTTCTGGTTGCCCGCCAGCGCAAAGGTGAGGGTCCTGCCCTCGGGCAGGGGATTCTCCCCCTTTTTGATGTGGTATTTGCCGCCCTCGCCAAGGCCGGGGTGATCCACCATTTTGTCATCTGCCGGAGCCGCCGATATTGCCGGGGCCTTTTCGGTGGGGGTGATGCCGATCTGCGCGGCATCGTCCAGCCGGAGGGTCAGCTCGTAGCCATGGATGCGCAGCTCCATGGGGTCGCCCATAGGAGCCAGCTTGACCAGCGTGACCTCCGCCCCCGGGATCAGGCCCATATCCAGAAAATGCTGGCGCAGTGCGCCGCTGCCGCCGACGGTATCCACAACAGCGCTTTTTCCGATCTGCAATTCTTTTAATGTCATAAGATCGACCTTCTCATTTTATCCACTGTCAAAGCGTGTTAGTTTGCGTTAACAATAGTAATATAGGCTAACTTTGCGCGGTTGTCAATAGATAAAATGGGGAAGGTTTAACTCCCCCAGTCTGCTGCGCAGACAGCCCCCTCTGGGATGGGGCCTTTGGCATAACGGTACAGTTTCCGGCTAAAGCGCAAAGTTTGCGGTTTTGGCTGAGGGAGTTCACACAAAAAAGCCGTGCACCCTCTTTTTCAGAGAATGCACGGCTTTGGAGGTTTATGCGTTTACTTCACGGTGTGGTAGCCATCGGGGTTGTTCTTCTGCCAGTTCCAGCTGTCAGCGCACATCTCCTCAATGCCGTACTGAGCCACCCAGCCCAGCTCACGCTTGGCCTTGGAGGGGTCCGCATAGCACTCGGCAATGTCGCCGGGACGGCGCGGGTCGATCACATAGGGGATCTCCTTGCCGCAGGCCTTGGAGAAGGCATGGATCACGTCCAGCACGCTGTAGCCCTTGCCGGTGCCCAGATTGCAGATGAACAGGCCGCAGTTCGTTTCCAGCTTCCGGATGGCGCAGACATGGCCGCGGGCCAGATCCACCACATGGATGTAATCGCGCACGCCGGTGCCGTCCGGGGTGGGATAATCGTTGCCAAAGACATGCACCTTTTCCAGCTTGCCCACAGCCACCTTGGCGATGTAGGGCATCAGGTTGTTGGGGATGCCGTTGGGGTCCTCGCCGATGAGGCCGGACTTATGGGCGCCAATGGGGTTGAAGTAGCGCAGCAGGGCCACGTTCAGGCTGGGGTCAGCCTTGCAGACGTCGGTCAGGATGCGCTCGGTGAAGGCCTTGGTGGTGCCGTAGGGGTTGGTGGTGGCACCCACGGGGAAGTCCTCGGTGATGGGCACACTGGCGGGGTCGCCGTAAACGGTGGCGGAGGAGCTGAACACGAAGTTGTGGCAGTTGTGCTTCCGCATCACGTCCAGAATGACCAGGGTGCAGTTGAGATTGTTATAGTAGTATTCGATGGGCTTGGACACGCTCTCGCCCACAGCCTTGTAGGCAGCAAACTGGATGACTGCGGTGATGTCCGGGCATTCAGAGAAGATCTTCTCCACGTCCTCGTGCCGGGTCATATCTGCGTTGTAAAAGCGGAAGTCCTTGCCGGTGATCTGCTTGACGCGGTCCAGCACCACCGGGGAAGCGTTGTAGTAGTTATCTGCCACGACCACGTCGTAGCCGGCGTTCAGAAGCTCGATGCAGGTGTGGCTGCCGATATAACCGGCACCGCCGGAAACCAAAATTGCCATAGTCCAGTACCTCTCTCACTCATTCACATTACAGTTGACGCCGGGGTTTCCGGCTCTGCCTAAAGAATACCTCTTTTGCGGTGCAGAATCAAGGGATGTGTTTTCTATTTGGATGCATTTTTGTTGCTTATTTGTTTTAGAGTTTTTGATTCAAAAGCGTTTTTTGGCATTCTGTCATGGATAAAAGGCACGGTTTGTGCAAAACATAGAAATGGGGATGGAAAACCCTCTCAGTCACGGCTTACGCCGTGCCATCGGGAGCAGACTGAGAGGGTTGTCGCCGTAGGCGACTGGGAGAGTTCTCCTCCTGCCACGCAAAAAACGCCTGCCGGAGCAGACGTTTTTGTGTGGTGCATCATTTTTAAAGTTTCCCGCACTGCTTGCCGGTGAAGAACCGCAGGGTGGTGGTGGCACGGAACACCTTGCCCGCCCGCAGCACAGTGGTGGGGAACTCCGGGTGCGAAGGGCTGCAGGGATAGTGCTGGGTCTCCAATGCAAAGCCGCCGTACTTCTGCATGGGCACGCCGCCCTTGCCGGGGGTAGGACATTCCTGCAGGAAGTTGCCGGTGTATAGCTGGATGCCCGGCTGGGTGGTGTACAGCTTCATGCTGATGCCGGTCTTTTCGCTGGTGGCCCATGCACAGATGCTCTGGCTGGAACCCCGGGCGCGGTCGATGACAAAGCAGTGGTCGTAACCTCCGCCCACCATAGTGGTCTGGGCAAAGCCGGTGTCGATGTCCCGGCCGATGAGCTTACCCTCGGTAAAGTCCATGGGCGTATCCGCCACCGGCAGGATGGCACCGGTGGGGCAGGTCTGGTTGTTGCCCTCCAGATAGTTGGAGGCATAGATGCGCAGCTTCTGGCCCAGAACATCCCCCTCACCGTTCAGGTTGAAGTAGCTGTGGTTGGTCAGGTTCACGATGGTGTCCGCATCGGAGGACACCCGGTAATCCATGCGGAAGGTATTGTCCTCCGTAAGGGTGTAGCGCACCGCCAGCTTCAGGTTTCCCGGGAAACCGTCCTCACCGTCCGGGCTCTCGGCCTCCATCAGCAGGGTGTCGCCAAAGGCCTTCACCCGGTACAGCTTACGGGAGAAGCAGCCGTGCAGGTGGTTGGGGCCGTTGTTTGCTTCCAGCTGGTAAGTCTTGCCGCCCACGCTGAACACCGCGTTCTCGATGCGGTTGGCATAGCGGCCTACGAATGCACCGCAGCAGGTGCTGCCGGAGGACGTGAAGTCATCCTCATAATCTGCCATGGTGTCATGGCCCAGAACGACATCCACAGGGCCGTTTTTGGCCGGAACGATGATGTTTTTAATGATGCATCCGTAATCCAGGACGCTCACGGTCAAGCCGCCGGGGTTGGAAAGGATGTACTCTGTAACATTTGCGCCCTGTCTGGTCACACCGAAGGGCTTAGAGCGGATCTGTGCCATTGGGCATTCGCCTCCTCAGATTTTACTTGGAGATACAGTCAGACAGACTTCCACTGTATTCTAGCTTATTTATGATTATATCACAGTTTTACATCTTTGTGGGGAACGAATTTTAGAATTTGAATCCAATTTTTCAGGCTATTTTTTGTTGAAATTATTCAGTTGGCGGGGCATGCAGCCAGAAAGATGTGCTTCTCTCGCAGAGCGTTTTCGCGTGGATTGAGTGTTACGCCTTTTGCAAAAAACATTGCCGCCGGATATGTTCTCTTTTGCGTGCCAAAAGAGAACCAGAAAAGCACCCGCTACTTTCGAGGCGCGGGAGGCACGAATTAAGGGCTGCTCGCCCTTAATAATCCCAAAGAAGATGGGCTCCATACAAAAAATCCAAGTCGCTCCGCTAAAGGATTTTTTGTGTTACGCCGATTTACAGTCGCTTACGCGACGAAACGTAAGGGCAGCAGCATGTTTTCATGCTGACGCGAATGCTCCCGCAGGGAGCCAGCGTCGGCAAATGCCGTTTGCCGTTACGGCCTTTCCCGTGAAAACGCAATGCCGGGCGGTCCGCAGACCGCCCGGCATTGCTCTATTATAAATAATTCTTCCGCTGATGATGCAAGGCCCACGCAAGGGCCGTAGCAGCCGCTGGGTGCCACAACTCGTCCAAAACAAAGCGGCGCGCATTCTAAATCGTCATGCTGTCGTCAGGCTTCCGGCTGTGCCGTGCCCGCAGACTTCTGCGCCGCAATGAACTCTGCCGCATCGTCCGGGATATCGTCCAGATCATCGTCGCTGCCGACATCCACATTGAGCGGCGGCTTCCTGAACATCACGTCATACAGCACCGGCACGATATACAGGGTCATCAGGGTGGCATAGCTCAGGCCGCAGATGATGACGATGGCCATGCCGCTCATGAGCTGGCTTGCCATATCGCCGCTGAACACCAGCTGTAGCATGGCCAGCACGGTGGTCAGGGTGGTCATGAGGATGGGGCGCATACGGGTCCTGCCGGTGGCCACCAGCGCGGCGCGGCGCTCCATGCCGCCCAGACGCAGCTGGTTTGCATAGTCCACGAACACGATGCCGTTGTTGACAACGGTGCCCATCAGCACGATGAAGCCCATCAGGGAGATCATGGTCAGCTGCTGACCGGTGATCAGCAGGCCCAGCAGGCCGCCGGTAAAGGCCAGCGGCACTGTGAACAGCACGATGAAGGGGGACAGCAGGCTCTGGAACTGTGCCACCATGACAAGGTACACAAAGGGCAGGGCCAGAGCCATCCACTGCACCATTTCGTTCACCATATAATCGGTGCTCTCGGTCTCGCCGCCCAGCGTGATGCTGCAGCCCTCCGGCATTTCGCCGCTGGCTGCGTACTCATCCAGCTTCTTCTGCAGCACGCGGGACTGCACCATGGTGTTGTAGCCCTTCAGCGTATCTGCCGTCACGGTGACATACTCGGTCTGGTTCTCGCTGGTGATGGCATCCGGCGCAGTGCCGGTGGACCAGCTGGCAATGTCGTTCAGGGTGCAGGTGCCCGTGGTCACAGTGCCATCTGCCGACATTTCGGTGGTCTCAAAGGTGAGCTCCATCATATTTTCCTTGGTGACGGGGTCCAGATTGTTGGTGATCTGCACATCCATGGTGGTGCCGTTCACCGTGACGGGGGTCTGGGCGGTGGCGGTGGTGGTCAGCTTGGCTGCGATCTGCTGGTACACCTGCGCCACGGTCAGGCCGTAGGCACGCACCTTGTCGCGGTCCACCTTCAGGATGATGGTGGCATCGCCGCTGCCAAGGCCGTTGTCCGCGTTGGCAAAGCCCTCGGTGTCGTTCACCATCTCCACCACCTTTTCGGAGACGGCGGTCAGGGTCTCGGCATCCGCGCCATAGACCTTGACCGACAGGCCGGTCGCCAGCTGGCTGGTCAGATCATCGGTCATGCCGTACAGCTTGACCTCGGCGGTGCAGTTCTCGATCTGGGACACTGCATCCTCCATGGCCTGCCGGGTCTTTTCCACCTCACGGGAGGAAAGGCTCTCGTTCATCATGACATTGATCTTGTATCTGCCGTAGGCATTGGCGGCATTCAGGATATCGGTGATGGCGGTGGGCAGGCCCAGCTGGCTGATGTCCAGACCCGCCATGCTGGTGTCGGTGGTGATGCCCACCTCTTCCACGTTTTCCACATTCAGGGCCGCCTCTGCCACCTGACCCGCAATGGCATAGGATTCCTCCTTGGTCAGGCCGTCGGCGGTGGACAGGGTGATCTGCGCCTCGTTGCTGGTGATGCTGGGCAGCAGCTCCACGCCCATGTTCAGCACCTGCCATCCGCTGAACACCAGCAGCGCCACCGCCGCGATCAGGGGCAGGGCACGGTGCTGCAGGCACCATTCCAGACTATGGGCGTACTTTTCCTGCACCTTTTCAAACCAGACAAGGCGCTTGGGCTCGGCCTTTTTCAGCACGGTGGAGGCTGCCGCCGGGACCACCGTGAGCGCCACGATGAGGGAAGCCATCAGGCAGTAGCCGATGCACAGAGACATGGGCATCATCAGGCTGCGCACGAGGCTGGCCGAGAACACCACCGGCAGGAACACGCACACCGAGGTGAGGGTGGAGGCCACCACCGACATGCCCACCTGCCTTGTGCCCTGCACGGCAGCGCGGGCCGCAGGCACGCCGCGGCTGCGCAGGCGGTAGATGTTCTCAATGACGACCACCGAGTTGTCCACCAGCATACCAATGCCAAGGGACAGGCCGGCCAGAGTCATCACATTCAGGTCCAGACCCGTGAAGTACATGAGCACCACCGCAAACAGCACGGACAGCGGGATGCTGATGCCGACCACAAGGGTGGGCTTGACGTCCTTGAGGAAGATGGCCAGCACGATGATGGCCAGCGCGGCACCCACCACCATGCTGGTGAGGATGCTCTGGATGACGATGGTGATGTAGTTGCCCTGATTGGACAGCACCACCATGTGCAGGCCGTCGTACCGGCTCTCCATCTGTTCAAAGGCGGTCAGGCAGTTGTCGGAGACCTCGCCCGCACTGGAGGTCGCATTTTTATAGATCTTGAGGATGGATGCCTTTTCGCCGTTCAGGCGGGTGTAGCTGTCCGCAGAGTTGTCGATGACCTCCACATCCGCCACATCGGAAAGGCGCACGTCACCGTAGCCCTCCACATGCAGCAGCAGAGCACCGCTGATGTCCTCCACGCTGTCGTACTCTTCGCCCACCTTCAGCAGCCAGGACTCGCCGTCCTTGTCCGGCACATAACCGGCCGGCATGGAGAAGTTCTGCGCGTAGATGAGCTGGGCCAGTGTATCGATGTCCAGCTGCTTTGCCACATCGGCCTGTGCCAGCGCATTGGTCTTGGCCGTCTCGTACTCTTCCTTGGCGGCCTCCAGCTGCTTTTCGTACTCGTTCAGCATTTCACGCGCTTCGGTGAACTGCATATAGGCATTGAGCTGCTGCTGAGAGAAGCTGCCCAGCGCACCGGAGAACTCGCTCATCAGCTGCGGCACATTGTCCATGGCCTTGATGGTGCTTTCCAGCGCGTTGTAGACCACATTCAGGCTTTCCTGCAGCTGCATCTCATTGGCAAGATCTTCCGCCGTGCTGCCCTCGGTGCCGGTCTCGGTGTTCATGCGCTCCTGCAGCTTCTGCAGTGCGCCGGTGAGCTTATCCGTGATGGTGCGCAGCTCTGCCACGATATCGATGAGGGAATCGATGTCCCGCATACCGGTCTCGTTGAACTTGTCCAGCACCTTCTGCAGGCCGTCGCGCACCTCGATAAGGGCCTGCTGGATCTCGGGCTCCTTGACCACAGCGATCAGGTCATTGACGCTTTCCAGCAGGGCCTGCGCCTGCGCACGCACCGTTTCCACTGCGGCACCCACCTCGGTGCTCATCTGGCTCATGACCGAGTTGGACACCGTATTGCCAAAGTTTTTCAGCTGCTTTTCGTACTCTTTACGGCCTGCGGTGATCTGCGCCTCGGCAGCATCCAGCTGCCCACGGGCCGCCGCCAGCTGGGTGTCGATGAGCTCCAGCAGCTTTGCATTGATATCGTTGATCTTATCCTGATTCAGCTGCACCTGAACCATCTTATCCACCAGACCGCTGGAGGAAACGCTGGAAACGCCGCCCCTGCGCTGGAGCTCCGGCACCAGCGTTTTCTGGATGAACTCCGAAAGCTCGTACTGGTCCGCGCCTTCGCGGCTGACAGCCACCGTCATAAAGGCGTTCATGTTCAGGCTGTACTCAATGACAGAGGGGGTCAGGCAGGTGCTCGGCAGGTCGCTTTTGGCCTGATCCAGCTTGTTGGACACCTTGACCATCGCACTGTTCATGTCGGTATCGTCCACAAATTTCATCAGCAGCAGGCTGTAGTTTTCTGCCGATGTTGCGGTGATATCGGACACGCCCGGCACGGTGAGCGCATTTTCCAGAACATCGGAGACCTCACTCTCCACACGCTCCGGGCTTGCGCCGGGATACACGGTGACCACCATCAGATACGGCGTACTGACGTTGGGCAGAAGGTTCGTATCCATCTTTGTGACTGCCACAAAGCCCAGGATCAGAACCATAACGACTGCCACCAGCACCGTAAATGGTTTTTTAACACTGAATTTTTCCATTTTTTCCTACCATTTCTCTGCCGTGCCGCAAAGCAGGGCAGCCGCTTTCTTTCCAGAAAGGCCACACTTCAACATTTTTATTATACACGCAAGCCCCCGCCTTGCAA
Organism: Faecalibacterium sp. 7; assembly: GCF_049562865.1. Lineage (NCBI taxonomy): Bacteria > Bacillati > Bacillota > Clostridia > Eubacteriales > Oscillospiraceae > Faecalibacterium > Faecalibacterium sp. 7. The sequence continues at coordinate 848,037 of NZ_CP186911.1, forward strand.
GGGCAGGGAAGGATTCTTTTGTGATTCTTTAGATTCTTTCGCAGGATTTTAACAATTACCGTTCCGTTTTTCCATTTTCCGGCAGCGGATGCGACCAAATTCGGTCTGTCTCCCCCGATTGATACGCCTCAGCCGGGCAGATTGTTGCACCCCACAGAAATTTTCTGCAGGGCGCACGGCAGCAGCTTTTTGTTTTTTGCGTGGAAATGTGCATTTGAATATGTTATACTAAGATGCAGAATGGATCAGCAGGCCCTTTTTCGGGCCTTATCCTATAGATTCGACCGATAAAAACGAGGAACGCTATGAAAAAAGTCATTTCCGTCCGTTTCAAAGAGAACGGCAAAAGCTATTATTTCGACCCCGCCGGGGCCGACATCAAAACCGGCGAATACGTCATTGTGGAAACTGCCCGCGGCATCGAGTGCGGCGAGGTGGTGCAGGGAGTGAGGGAGATGACCGATGCAGCGGTGCCCAAGGCCCTCAAGCCCATCACCCGCATGGCCGACAGCGTGGACATCCGCCGGATGCGCCAGAACCGTGAGGACGAGAAGCGCGCCTACCACACCTGTCAGGAGTGCATCGCCCGCCACGGCCTGGAAATGAAGCTGGTGGAAGCGGAATACACGCTGGACCGCTCCAAGATCATGTTCTACTTTACCGCGGACGGCCGGGTGGACTTCCGCGAGCTGGTCAAGGATCTGGCCGGCATCTTCCACACCCGCATCGAGCTGCGCCAGATCGGCGTGCGGGACGAGAGCAAGATGATCGGCGGTCTGGGCATCTGCGGCCAGCCCTTCTGCTGCAGCCGCTTCCTCAAGGACTTCCAGCCCGTGTCCATCAAGATGGCAAAGGAGCAGGGCCTTTCGCTGAACCCCACCAAGATCAGTGGTGCCTGCGGCCGCCTGATGTGCTGCCTTGCCTACGAGGAAAGCGCCTACGAGTACCTGAACAGCATCATGCCCATGGTGGGCAGCACCGTGCGCACGCCGGACGGCCTTGGCACTGTGCTGGAAGTGAACCCGGTATCCGGCTACCTGCGGGTGCGCTGCGGCACCGAGAGCCTTTCGCCCCGGTACTACAAGGTAGGCGTGTGTGAGTATGTCAGCGGCGGCAAGCGTGCGCCCCGCCGCCCGGACCCGGACGACGATTACTCCGGCGTGCGCAACCCGGCACCGGTGGTGGCCTGCTCCGACGAGGGGGAAAAGCGCTGCGCCGGCGGCTGCTGTGCCAGAAAGCGCCCTGCCGAAAAGGAGTGAGAGCCGCGCCGGAGGCTCTGAGGGGTTAGTCTGGCAAAACTAACTATTCTTCGTGATTTTTGCCAAAAAACTCCTGCAAATTTGTCCATAAGTTAGCCTGTGCTTTTGTGCAACCCAACAAAAAACAAACTTTTGTGTTTTTTGGGCCACGGTTAGTCTTGCCTTTTCTCACCTGCTTTGTTAGAATGCAGTCAAGGATATGATTTCCGGAGAGACATGCACAGCCGTGCCATACATGACTCTTCATACGATACTTCGGGCACGGAGATAAAAAGGAGAGTTTATTATGGCACACAAGGTTTCTGACGCATGTGTTGGCTGCGGCGCTTGCGAGGGCGCTTGCCCGGTTGGCGCTATCACCGTTGACGGTGTTGCATCTGTGAACGCAGACGCTTGCATCGACTGCGGCGCTTGCGAGGGCGCTTGCCCCACCGGTGCTATCACTGCTGAATAATTTTAGCAGCGGCACAAAAACGCTTCAAGAGCAGCAGGCCTGTCCAAAGCAGGTCTGCTGCTTTTTGTTTTGCAGTAATTCGCACAAATTCCACGGGCAATTCCACCTATTTTTTTGAGAGGGTCAGGCGCACTTATCTATGGAACATTCTACCGAAGTCTTGTATAATAGAACTATGGTATATTGCTCGCCGGAGCATCGTTTCGGCTCGGACGCGCTGCTGCTGGCCCGTTTTTGTGAGCCGAAGCGTGCCCAGAAGGCCGCAGACCTGTGCTCCGGCTGCGGCATCGTGGCACTGGAATGGCACGACCGGGGCCACCGGGGCCCCTGCATCGGGCTGGAGCTGCAGCCGGAGGGCAGCGCCCTGCTTTCTGCTGCGGTGGAAGAGCAGGGCATCGGGCATCTCACGCCGATCTGTGCCGACCTGCGCACCTTCCGGCAGGGCGAGGGCAGTTTTGACGTGTGTGCGTGCAATCCGCCCTACTTCACGGATGGGCCCCAGAGCCAGAACGCAGCCCACGCCCTTGCCCGGCACGAGAACACCTGCACACTGGACGATGTGTGCGGGTGCGCCTTTCGTCTGCTGAAGGACGGCGGACGCTTTTCCCTCTGCCACCGGCCGGAACGGCTGGCGGAGGTGCTGGCGGTGCTGCGGGCCCACCGGCTGGAACCCAAGCGGCTGGCCTTTGTAAAGAACAGGGCAGACGGCGTGCCATGGCTCTTCCTTGTGGAAGCGCAGAAGAACCGCAAAACCGGCCTGCGGGTGGAGCCGGATGTGTTGATCAGCGCCGGTGCGGCGTTATATGGCAGATGACGGGCTGCGAATCAGGCTGAGAGGATCATCTTCAGGAGGTAACTATGGCAGGAACTCTTTATATCGTGGCAACGCCCATCGGCAACCTGGACGATATGCCGCCCCGGGTGGCCGCCACCTTTGGCGCGGCCGACTTCATTGCCGCCGAGGACACCCGTGTGACCATGAAGCTGCTGAACTTTCTGGGCCTGAAAAAGCCCATGGTCAGCTACTATGAGCACGCCCTGCAGAAGGGCGAGGGCATCCTGCGCCGCATCGAGGCGGGCGAGAGCTGCGCGCTGTGCAGTGATGCGGGCATGCCCTGCGTCTCCGACCCGGGCGAGGTGATCGTGCGGGATGCGCTGGCCCGGGGCATCAAAGTGGTGCCGGTACCGGCGGCCTCTGCCTGCGTCACCGCGCTGGCCGTGTCCGGGCAGGACACCTCCCGCTGGGTGTTCGAGGGCTTTCTGCCCGTGAACCGCAAGCAGAAAAAAGAGCGTCTGGCTGAGCTTTTGCAGGAAAAGCGCACCACCATCTTCTACGAAGCCCCCCACAAGCTGCGCACCACGCTGGACGATCTGACCAGCGCATTCGGTGCCGACCGCAGCATCACCCTGTGCCGGGAGCTGACCAAGCTCCATGAGGATATCTGGAAGACCACCCTCGGCGAGGCGGTGGAGCACTACAAAGCCAACGAGCCCCGGGGGGAATACGTGCTGGTGATGGCCGGTGCGCCGGAGACCGCCGACCCGGAGCAGGAGCTGACGCTGGAGCAGGCAGCGCAGCGGGCGCTGGAACTGACCGGACAGGGCTTTGGCCCCACCGCAGCGGCCAAGGCGGCGGCGCAGGGCACGCCCTATTCCAAGAGCGAAGTGTACAAGCAGCTGCTGGTATTGCAACAGGGCCAGCAGGCAGCGGAATGATACGTAACTGGTAAACAGAGGAGGACCCTTTTTGTGACAAAGCTTCTGGTTTTGAGCGACAGCCACGGCGGACGCACCGCCATTGAGCGTGTGCTGATGAAAGAGAGTAAAAACATCGATGCCCTGATCTTTCTGGGTGACGGCCTGCGGGATCTGGAACTGGCCCTGACGCTGTATCCCAAGCTGCGGGCCTACTCGGTGGCCGGCAACTGCGATTACGGCGCACTGGAACCCACCGACGGCCTTGCCGCCTTTGACGGCGTGGTGATTTTTTACACCCACGGTCATATGTACGGTGTAAAATACGATCTGGATACGCTGGCAGACGCTGCATCTGCCCGGGGTGCCGAGGTGGCGCTGTTCGGCCACACCCACATCCCCCATGCAGAGACCCGCAGCGGGGTGTTCCTGTTCAACCCCGGCTCCTGCGGCCGGTGCTACACCGGGCCGGACACCTACGGCATCCTGACGCTGGACGAAGGCAAAGTGACCGCCTATGAACACAAAGAGGTACCCAAACAATGAGCATCAATGAGGTGCGCTATCTGCCGGAATGCGGCAGCACCAACGCTTACGTGAAGGAGCATTTTGAGGAGTTTGGCCCGGTGGGCGCGGTGTATACCGAGAACCAGACCGCAGGCCGGGGCCGTCTGGGCCGCAGCTGGGTGAACGCCGAGGGCAAGGCCCTGTATTATACGGTAGCCATCCGGGAACCGCTGGCCCAGCCTGCCACCCTGCCGCTGCTGGCCAGTCTGGCCGTGCGCACCCAGCTCAGGCTGCGCTACGGCGTGGACTGCCAGATCAAGTGGCCCAACGATCTGCTGCTGAACGGCAAAAAGATCGTGGGCATCCTGTGCGAGAGCGTGAGCTACGGCTACCAGCAGCAGGGCCGGGGCATCCTGTGCGGCATCGGCATCAATCTTGCCCAGCCCCAGAGCTACTTTGACGCCGCCGACCTGCCCAACGGCACCTCGCTGGAACTGCAGGGGGCAAAGGTGATCTTTCCACCGACCCCGCATGGCTGGCCGAGGGCCTGACCGACTTTGGTTTTGACCGCAATCTGTACCAGTTTGCCCGGGACGGCTTTGCCCCTTTCCGGGAGGAATACAAGGCCGCCTGCGTCAATCTGGGCCGCCGGGTCACCTTTGACCTGCCGGACGGCAGGCAGGGGGCCGGTGAAGCCGTCGATGTGGACGAAGAGGGCCGTCTGGTGGTGCGCACCGACAGCGGCGAAGTGCATGTGTTCACCGGCGAAGTGTCGGTGCACGGCATCTATGGGGCCGTGTAAAAGCGCTCTTTATAATATATGAGTGTCCCGGGAATTTTCGTCGGCTGGTCCAGTCGAGGAAAGACCCGGGGCTTTTTTCAGCTTTGTCCAAGGCCCGCCGAAAGCAGGGAAAAGGAAAACTTTTCCGCCATTCCTCTGGACAGGCGCGCGCGCTGTTAAAAGGCATTCTTTTCCTGCAAAGCTGTTCTCCGTGTGCGTACAATTTTGGAATCATATGGAATCTTTTTGCACGTTTTTGCCCGAATTTCCCGCAAAATGCTTGAATAAACGAATTTTTTGTAAATTTCTTGTGTACATTTCCAGTTGCCAATTCAGTCATACTTTAGTATAATAGAGTACGTGCCAGCGCGTCCTTTTGGATGGGATGCGCGTGTTTAGGAAATCGGAAAACGGACAGCACAAGCGCCCTGCCCCCAAAAGCAAGGCGCTTGTGCTGTCGCAAGGAGTGCAAGCATGAAAGATCAAGAATCCTTCAAGCCGTATATTCCTGCGGAAAAGATCACCGCAGAAATGACGGCGACCTCTGTGATCATGGGCATCATCCTGTCTGTGGTCTTCGGCGCTGCAAATGCCTATCTGGGCCTGCGCGTCGGCATGACTGTTTCTGCCTCCATCCCGGCAGCAGTCATTTCTATGGGCGTGATCCGCGTCCTGCTCAAGAAGAACTCCATTCTGGAGAGCAACATGGTGCAGACCATCGGTTCCGCAGGCGAGAGCCTGGCCGCCGGTGCCATCTTCACCATGCCCGCACTGTTCCTGTGGGCAAAAGAGGGCCTGTGCGACAAGCCCAGCATCCTGGAGATCACCCTGATCGCCCTGTGCGGCGGCATTCTGGGTGTTCTGTTCATGGTGCCCCTGCGCAACGCCCTGATCGTCAAGGAACACGCCACCCTGCTGTACCCGGAAGGCACCGCCTGTGCAGACGTTCTGCTGGCCGGTGAAGAGGGCGGTGCAAACGCCTCCACCGTGTTCTCCGGCATGGGTCTGGCAGCCATCTTCAAGTTCATCGTCGATGGCCTGAAGATGATCCCCTCCGACATTGCCATGGCCTTCAGCTCCTTCAAGGGTGCTCTGGGCATGGAAGTATACCCCGCTCTGCTGGGCGTGGGCTATATCGTCGGCCCCAAGACCGCTTCCTATATGTTTACCGGTTCTCTGGTAGGCTGGATGGTCATTATCCCGCTGATCTGCCTGTTCGGCGCAAACATTTCCCTGTACCCGGCAGCAGCCGGCACCACCATTGCTGATCTGTATGCAGCAGGCGGTGCAGACGCTATCTGGTCCAACTACGTCAAGTATATCGGCGCAGGCGCCATTGCTACCGGCGGTATCATTTCTCTGATCAAGAGCCTGCCTCTGATCGTATCCACCTTCCGCGACGCCATGAAGAGCATGAAGGGCGGCAGCGCTTCCGGCACCTCCCGCACCGATAAGGACATGCCCATGCCCTTTATTCTGGGCGGCATCCTGCTCATCATCCTCATCATCTGGCTGGCTCCGGCCATCCCCGTCAGCCCGCTGGGTGCTCTGCTGATCGTCATCTTCGGCTTCTTCTTCTCCACCGTCTCTGCACGTATGGTCGGCATGATCGGCAGCTCCAACAACCCGGTCTCCGGCATGACCATTGCCACCCTGCTGATCGCTACCATGATCCTGAAGGCCACCGGCAACGTTGGCATCGAGGGCATGATCGGCTCCATGGCCATCGCCTCTGTCATCTGCATCTGCGCTGCCATTGCTGCGGATACCTCTCAGGACCTGAAGACCGGCTACCTGCTGGGTGCGACCCCGGTCAAGCAGCAGATCGGTGAGCTGATCGGCGTTATTGCCGCCGGTCTGGCCATCGGCGGTGTGCTGTACCTGCTGGACAGCGCATGGGGCTACGGCGGTGCCGAGGTCCCCGCACCGCAGGCTACCCTGATGAAGATGATCGTCGAGGGCATCATGGGCGGCAACCTGCCCTGGAACCTGGTGTTCACCGGTGTGTTCCTTGCCATTGCTCTGGAGGTCCTGCGCATCCCCGTAATGCCCTTTGCCATCGGCCTGTACCTGCCCATCTACCTGAACACCTCCATCATGATCGGCGGTGTTGTGCGCTGGTTCATGGACAGCCGCAAGAATGTTGACGCGAAGCTCAAGGAAGAGCAGACCACCCGCGGCACCCTGTTCTGTGCCGGTATGATCGCAGGCGAGGGCCTTGTGGGCATCCTGCTGGCTGTGTTTGCCGTGTTCGGCATCAGCACTGCCCTGAGCATTGATCTGGGCAACATTGGCGGCGTGGTCCTGATGATCGTGATGATCGCATGCCTGCTGGCCTTCTCCATGAAGAAAAAGAAGAACTGATGAATAAGAAAAAGCAGTCCATCAATTATCTGGATCTTATCCCGCAGCGGGCGGAGACCCTGCGCTGGCACACAGATGAAGCCACCGGCCTTATCACCCTTGAGGTGGAGAACACCGGTGTGTTCAATACGATCGCGCAAAAAGTGTTCCATAAACCGCGCACCACACAGGTGCATCTGGACGAGACCGGCAGCTACCTGTGGCCGCTGATCGATGGCCGGAAGACCGTTGCACAGCTTGCTGACTGCATGAAGCAGCAGTTCGGCGAAAAAGCCGAACCCCTGTACCCGCGCATCATCAAGTATTTCCAGATCGTGGAATCTTACCACTTTATCAAGTTCCTCAACCAATAAGCGCAAAAGAAGCGGCGCTCAGAGCCTGTTGCAAGGCACTGAGCGCCGCTTTTTCGCTGTTCTTTATTGTTTTTTGCAGTTTGCTGTGGTATTCTGTAATTGCCGCATCTGCGGCACGAAGGCGCTGTGTCCCAAAACGCAGGCGGCTGTTCCTTACCGGCACCTAGGCGCGCCGGGCAAGGCGATTTTTTCTTTGGATCTTTCGCATCCCCGGTTTTGCCCAAGGGCAGGAAGGGGGGATGCACCATGACGTTTGAACAGGTCGTGCTTCTGCTCACGCTTCTTGGCGGGGCGATCTACGTTACGTTTGAAATTACATGGACTGTTTCTCACAGTGATGACAAAAAGAAAAAATGACCGCCTCTTGTTCCCCAACACGACCGGTCATTTTTCTTTTTGACTAGTATGGTAAGGAGCTAGCCGTTTGTGGGCCAGCGCCTTTGTATTTTCAGTATAGCTTATTTTCCAAAATTGTCAAGCCCATGCACTTTATCTGCGGCGCCTTCCCTTTTTGAGGCTCAGCGAACCGCCGCCGGCCGCAAGCGTGAGCACCATCATTGCAAACAGGATGAGCACCAGTGCACACAGCAGAAGCGCCGTGGCCTTCATGTCGGTGCGGAAGTCGGAGACGTACTCCCGGTGGGTCACAAGATCCACCGTGCCTACTTCATCGCCGTCCAGATACACGGTGGCTGTACCCACCACACTGCCGCTCTTGACGGTGGCCGCAATGCTCTCCGGCAGGTCGAAGGAGTAGGTAACGATATCGTCCGCGTGGCCGTAGCCGCTGACCGGCGCAGCGGCATACAGCGCCACCGCCGGTTCGGTGCGGCACTTGGTCAGCGCCACGGTGGTGATCTCGGTCTGGGTATCCACCAGCGGACGATCTGCAAAGCTCTCAAAGGCCCAGTCGAACAGATCATCGCACTCGGCAAAGAGGTGGTCCGGCGTATCGCAGCCAAGGATCACCAGCCCGTAGGTGTGGCCGTTCTTTTCCGCAAAGGCAACGATGCAGCGGCCTGCCAGCGTGGTAAAGCCGCCCTTGACCCACCGGACATACTCCCGGTAGTTGGCGCTCTCGCTGTTCATCAGGCTGTTGGAGCTGCTGATGGTGCGCTCAGCCTTGCGGAGGTTAGTGGCCGGCAGCACATAGCTGGCGATGCCCGCCACCTGTGCAAAGGTCTGGTTTGCCGCACAGGCGGCGGCGATCTTTGCCAGATCCTGCGCGGTGGACACGTTGCCGTAGTCAAACAGGCCGTGGGCACAGGTAAAGTTCGTGCCGGTGCAGCCCAGCTCCTGGGCACGGGCGTTCATCTGCTTGACGAAATCCAGCACGCTGCCGCCCACATCGTAGGCAATGACGCTGGCGGCGTCGTTGGCGCTGACGATGAGCATGGCGTTCAGCAGGTCGATGCGGCGCACCGTCTCGCCGATGCGCAGGCCTATGGTGGTGCCGTTGGCGTTCTGGATATCCCGGAACTCCTGGGTCAGCGCGGTGGGCACGGTCACTTCACCGTTCAGATCCTTGCCGCTTTCCAGCAGCAGCAGGGCCGTCATGAGCTTGGTCAGGCTGGCAACATACTGCTGCTGGCCGGCGTTCTGGTTCAGGATGGTCTTGCCGGTGTCGGCGTTGAACAGGTACACCGCCTCGGTCTCGCTGGCGGTCTGGATGGGCATGGGATATACCGCAAGGCCCGGCAGTGCAGCAGCAGCGGCCAGTGCCAGCGTGAGCACCAGCGCCGTCATGCGGCGGAAGATGGTGTTTTTGAACATGAGCGTGCCCCCTTGTATCTGCTTGCCGACGCACGGCAAAAATTTTTGTTTTGAAACAGCTCCCACTTGCCGGAAAGGCTCTGGCTTGCTATACTACTTTAAAGAATACCATAAACCAGCCAAAAGAGAAAGAGAGAAAGGCGGTTTTTAACAATGTTTCTGTCCTTTTGTGGAAAAGTTCCCCGTAACGAGGGGGCTGCGTTCGTTGCGCCCAACGCCACCGTGCAGGGCGATGTGATCCTCAAAGCCGGTTCCACGGTGTGGTACGGTGCAGTGCTGCGCGGCGACGACGGCCAGCTTATCATCGGCGAGAACTCCAATGTGCAGGACAACGCCGTGCTGCACTGCGATGTAGGCGGGGCCGTGACGCTGGGCAGGAATGTCACTGTGGGCCACAGTGCGCTGGTGCACGGGTGCACGGTAGGGGATGGCAGCCTGATCGGAATGCACGCCACCCTGCTCAACCACTGCGTCGTGGGCAAAAACTGCATCATCGGCGCGGGTGCGCTGGTGCCGGAGGGCATGGTCATCCCGGACGGCTCGGTGGCCGTGGGCGTGCCCGCAAAGGTCATCAAGCAGGTGAGCCCCGCACAGGTCGAGGCCAACCTGCACAACGCCGCCCACTACGTGGAGCACGGCAGAGTGCACGCAGCACAGTGCAAAATGGATTGACCTTTTGCGCCTGCTGTGTTATGCTGAAAAAGAGCGTTTGCATCGGGCAGCCCTTCAGCAGGCTGTCCGGGACCCCTGCCGCAGCGAAACTCTGACCGGTGCGGGGGAAATCCTGTATCGGCATTTTGGAGGCCATCCGAAAAAGCTTTCGTTCCTGCGCAATTTTCGCTTTTGATCTCTTTACGAAAAAAAAGCTTTATTTTTTCGATTTTTTCACAAAATAGCAATGACTTTTTGAGGGAAATGGGGTATACTATCAATTGTAGAGCACGCGGGGCCGCAACCGCGTCTCTACACATGATTCCTCCTCACACCAAAGCAATACCCCAAACAGAGATTCCCTCCGGTGTACCGCAAGCGCTGGGGGGAGTCTTTGTTTTTATCCGCTTTTGTATTTTATGATTTCCTGCGTGAAAAGGAGAGGTTTCGTTATGTCTGAGCTCATCACCCGCCGCACCTTTTTAAAGGCCGCCGGTACTGCCATGGCGGCGGCTGCCGCAGGCGGCATGCTGGCAGGCTGTGGGAACAGAGCTGACGCTCTTCTGAGCGTTTCCGCCCTCCCTTCTGTTAGCTCGGAAAGCTATATTGCTGCTGATACCGGTTATATGATTGGTCTGGGCTCTTTTGAAGGCTGCCGCTCAAATTCACAGCGTGAGCCTGGAACCAACAGTACACAGCACTACTATCTCTATACCGCTGTTTCGTTCCAGAACGTTTCAAACCCTTTCACTCTTAATGCTTCTGACTTCAAATTTACTTTTACCAATTCTTCTCTTACCAGCAAAACCTCCTGTAGCAGCCTTGCCAATTATACTTTAGACAGCAGTACAAACAAGTATAAAGCCACTACTAAGCGAACCATTTCTACCGGAAACTCCACCATTCCTCTCTGGGTCGATTTGGGTTCCTATTTTGACGTTCCCACCACACATATTGGCGGCATTACTGTCACCTACAAAAACAGTGTCACTTTCAGTTACGCCAGCCCAAGCGACACTCCTATTCCTAAAGCCAAATAAACCAAATTCCCGGCAGATGCATTTGATCTGCCGGGAATTTTTCTATCTTTTTTAAAATTACAACGCTCTGAACTTTGCCGCAAACACGCTGAGCACGATCTTGGGGTTCACCTGTGCGCCCAGACGCTGGATGGCGGCATCTGCCAGCCGCAGGGCACGCCGGGCGGCATCGCCCTGCACCGGTGCGTGGGGGCTTTGCCGCAGGCCCGCTGCCGCCACCGCACGGAAGTCCGTCAGCAGGGCGGCGGCACCGGCTTTGTCCTTCTCATACGGAGCCAGCAGCACGGCGGCGGCATAGCTGTCACGGTCGGCTGCGGTCTTTGCCAGCTGCAGCGCCTTTTCCACCTGCGCCGTGCGGGCTTCGTCCTGCGCCGCTGCAAGCACCGTGCCGATGTGCCCATCGAACAGCTCACTGTACAGCGCGGCGGTCTTTTTGTCCACCCCCTGCGCGGCGCAATAGCGGGCGCACTGCTCCGGCGGGACCGGCGCCACGGCAAAACTGATGCAGCGGCTGCGGATGGTGGGCAGCACGCCTGCCAGCGAATCGGCTGTGAGCAGGAACAGCACCCCCTCCGGCGGCTCTTCCATCACCTTCAGCAGTGCGTTGGCGGATTCCTCGTTCATCTTTTCCACGTGGTAGAGCAGCACCGCGCGGCCCTCAGCTGAAAGGCTGGTGTTGAAGATCTCGCTGCGCATGGCCGTGACCTGACCCACCAGATACCGGCCGCCCGCGCCCATGCCGGTGACCGAGATCGCCTCGCGCACGATGCCGGTCTCCACCTGACCGCTGTCGCGCTTGCCGGCCTTCGCCACCGCACGGCAGCATTCGCCCCGCAGAAGGGCCTCAGCGGGCGCTCCGCCGGCAGGGTAAAGATAATCGGCCGCGATGCAGCGGGCCGCAAAACCGGCCCCAAGGCCCTCTTCGCCCACCAGCAGCACGCTGTGGGTCAGGCGGCGGGCTGCCAGCATCAGCTGCACGCTGCTTTTCAGTTCTGCGTTGCCTTCCATGCGGTCCAGCATCATGGTTTTTCTCCTTACCTTCTGTTTTTCCGCTTCCACTGCTCGCGGCGGACCCATGCACGGATGGCGCGGTAGCCCATGGGGCCAAAGAACAGCCAGACATTCGCCATGCTGAGCAGCAGGCTCAGCTTCTGGGGCAGCGGTGCGCCCAAAAAGCTCAGCACCCACAGGATCGCCGCAAAAAAGCCAAAATACTTCACCCGGATAGGGATCACAAAGAACAGCAGCACCTGTACCTCCGGGTACAGCATGGCAAAGGCCAGCAGCAGCGAAAGGGACAGGCAGTAGGTGCTGCCGCTGACACCGGTGAGCAGGCAGGCCAGCACGGTGCCCAGCATGCCGGACAACAGATAGACCGTATAGCGGAAATCGCCCCACTCCCGTTCCAGCGCCGTACCGATGAACCAGGTAAAGTAGATGCCCAGCACTGCGCTGAGGATGCTGCCGCCATAAGAGGGGATGAATACAAAGGTGATGATGCGCCAGATCTGGCCGCTCAACAGAAGATATCTGCTGAGGGACAGCCAGACGCTGATGGTTTGGTTCACAAACAGCTCGATAGCCAGTACAAGGATCTGCCCGCCCACCAGAATGTTGGTCAGGTTCGGGATGCCGAAACGCCCATATCTGCGCTCCAGCCGGTTCAGCCAATTGTTCATAGGGTGCCTCCCTCAATTCGGAAATGTTTTGCCGCAGCTTACTGCTGTTATTGTACCATGATTGGCCGGGGCATTCAACACTGTTGAAAACCTCTGCCCCCAAAGCCCGGAAATACAGCTTTCCTGCCGCTCTCCGGATGCCAAAGCACAACCGAAAATTGTATGTAATTTCCGGTCTGGAATGAACTTTTCACTTTTTCCACCGGGTTTTCAACTGCTTTTGTGAAGAAAAGGTCGGGTTTTCCGTGATGTTTTCCACTTTTTCCACTGGGTTTTCAACAATAAAAAGGAATCAGCCCTATACGCACCGTAATTCAGGCAGCCGCTTTCTGGAAAGTTTTGGATGAAAATGCAGGCATTCTACCTTTTATAAAAAAGAAAGTCGAAGGATTTTCTTTGCATTCTACAAACCGTTCCTGAGCGGCGATTTATTTTTCTCCAATCTGGAATGGCTGGCCCCAAGTTTTCAACACCGGGCCGCCGCCGTTTTTCCGTGTGGAAAAGGCGGGGAAAATTGCAGTTTTCCACACTGTTTTTATCCCGGCTGAACCCTCTCAGTCGCCTGCGGCGACAGCTCAGAGGCTCTCCCTTTGGGAGAGCTGGACGCGAAGCGGCCTGAGAGGGCTAGGATGCTGCCGGGCAGACCGGGAGCGCCGGGGATGCAAAAAGTCCCCCGGGCAAGCGCATTTGCTTGTCCGAGGGGCAGTACCTGACAGGTTACATCATATTGTGGAATACCAGCTGTGCGATCTGGAAATACAGGATCAGGCTGCAGGCGTCCACGATGGTGGTGATGAAGGGGGTAGCCATGATGGCCGGGTCTGCACCCAGCTTCTTTGCAGCCAGCGGCAGCATACCGCCCACCAGCTTTGCCAGAATGACGCTGAAGAACAGCGACACGCTGACCACGATGGCATAGCCCATCACGTTGCCGTACTGGCCGGGGAAGAGGAAGGTGTACATCAGGTAGATGCGCAGGCCGTTCACGATGCCCAGCACCGCGCCCACGATGGCCGACACCCGCAGTTCCTTGCCCAGCACCCGCACAAAGTCGCTGGGCTCTACCTCGCCCAGAGCCAGACCGCGCACCATCAGGGTGCTGATCTGGTTGCCGCAGTTGCCGGCGGTATCCATCAGCATGGGCATAAAGGAGACCAGCAGGGGCAGCGCGGTAAAGGCTTCCTCATAGTGAGTGGTGACCATGCCGGTAAAGGTGGCGGAAAGCATCAGGATCAGCAGCCATGGGATGCGCTGCTTTGCGTGGGTCCAGACGCTGGTGCCAAAATAGGTGGTGGCATCGTCGTCCGGCAAAATGGCGGCCATCTTCTGCATGTCCTCGGTGCTCTCGTCGGTCAGGACGTCGATTGCATCGTCGATGGTGATGATGCCCACGAACATGCCCTCGTTGTCCAGAACGGGCATTGCGGTAAAGTCGTAGCGCTGCATCTCACGGGCCACATATTCCTGATCGTCCGTGACCTTCACTGCCACCACGTTGTCGTCCATGATCTCAGAAACGGGAATGTTCCTGTCCGAAAGCAGCAGGCTGCGGGCAGAGACAACGCCCTTCAGGCGGTTGCGCTCCACCACGTAGCAGGTGTACACGGTCTCTGCGTTTTCGCCCTGTTTGCGGATGGCATCAAAGGCCTGCTCCACGGTCATATCCTCCCGCAGGCGGACATACTCCGGGGTCATCAGACTGCCGGCAGAGCTTTCGGGGTAGTTCAGCAGCTTGTTCAGGCTCTCACGGGTCTGCTTGGAGGATTTCTCCAGCACCCGCTTCACCACGCCTGCCGGCATATCCTCCAGCAGGTCGGCGGCATCGTCCAGACTCATTTCCTCGATGGCGCTCACCAGCTCCACGTCCGAAAAGGCGTTTACCAGATCATCGCGGGCCTCGTCGGACATATAGGCAAATGCTTCGGTGGCCACTTCCTTTTTCAGCAGACGGAACACCACAAGGCGGTTGTTCTCGTCCAGCTCTTCCAGCAGCTCGGCAAGGTCGGCAGGCTGCTCTTCCTCGGTCACTTCGCGCAGCTTGACATACTGCTTTTTGATGAGCAGCTTGAGCAGGCGGCTCTTGGTCAGCATTTCGGGGTTGGCCTTGACCTCTTCGTCGTTGGCTTCCTCTTTCTCGGCCTCACGCATGTCCTGCTTGAGGTCCTCGGTAGCTTCATCGTTCAGGTCCTCGGCCAGCTTCTGACGGACTTCGGCAGGGATATCGGCAGGCAGCTCCTGCACCGGCAGCGCCTGCTCCGCAGCATCAACCGTCAGCTTCTTTTCTTCCATATCCATTGGGCGTTCCTCCTCAGTTTTTACGGCACAGGAGCAGCTCCTGTATCCGGAGGACGCAGCAGATCGGGAAACAAAAAACGCGCCGCCTTGCCTGCCGGAATGCCGCAAACGCCGCATTCTGCGCACACAAAGCCGCGCCTTCCTCTGCTCTGTTTTGCGGAAAGACACACCGTTGAAGCGGTGCTTTTCCGCAGGACTCAGCGAAGGAGGCGAACGGTTGGGGGAAACGCAGTTGTTTTTGTTTTCTGATCCACCGCGCCGGTGGTTCTACTTCGACTATGATCCGGGTCCATTTTCCTGCGTTCACCTCCAAGTTTTCATATTCATTTTTATTATAGCGCCGCCAAAAAACGGGGTCAACCCTAAACCATGGATTTACAGGAATTTTATTTTATAAAAACACCGATCTTATTTTTCTTTCGCGTGAAAAGGCAGTTCGGCAAAGCCCGCAGCCTTTGCCGAACTGCAAGGATAAAAATTACCGCTGAAAATGCCAACGCACTGCGGCGGCATCGGAAGATCGTTTTTTGCCAAAACAAAACACCCTCTTCCGTGTTGCGGCGCACGAAAAAGGGTGTTTTGTTTGGATATTGCCTTGGTGTGAGGAGGAATCATGTTACACGGGAAACGGTTGCGGCCCCGCTTCCCATGGCAAAAGTATAACAGCTTTCACAATTCAATTCGTTAAGAAGCTATGAAGAAACTGTAAAAAGGAAATGGTATCTTTTGGAAGATTTTGTGATAGAAAATCTTCTTGACAATATTTGTTTTATCCTATATTATAATCATAGGATACCACCAAACGGAAAGGATGCCGAAAATGTCTGCTTTTGAAGTGAATTTTTATTATAAGGCAGACGGCAGCTGCCCGGTTCGTGATTTTCTGGATACGCTGGACGACAAAATGCTGGCAAAGCTTTTGGGCACGATCTCCCTATTGGAAGCCAATGGCACACAACTGCGGGAACCTTATTCCAAATCATTGGGAGACGGCATTTTTGAATTGCGTGCCAAGCAAAGCAGCAATATTACGCGCATTTTATATTTCTTTGTGGTCGGGCATCAGATCATCCTGACAAATAGCTTTGTCAAAAAGACGCAGAAAACACCGCCGGAGGAAATTGCACTGGCGCAAAAATACCGCGCGGACTATTTTCATCGGAAGGAGAGTTCCTCATGAGTGATTTTCGGAATTATTTGAATGAACAATTACAACGGCCTTCTTTTAAGGCCGAATGGGATGCTCTTCAGCCGGAGCTTGCCATTGCACAGGCCATGATCGATGCCCGGAAGGAAAGCGGTCTGACCCAGAAACAGCTTTCAGAGCGCACCGGCATTGCACAGGCCGATATCAGCAAGTTGGAACGGGGAAACGCAAACCCTTCTCTGCGCACCCTGCAGCGCCTTGCGGCTGGTATGGGGATGAATGTCAGAATTGAATTTGTATCGAATAAATAATTTTTATTCACCAAAAACGCAAAGCCCGGACCATCCGCAGATGTTCCGGGCTTCGTATTTTTACGGAAAGAGTTTATACAAAAAATACGCCCCGGTCACCTTGCGGTGAGCGGGGCGCTAAAACGAAGCTCGTTTTTACTGCGGCAAGATCCCTGCAAAAGCAGGTCTTATGCAGCAGGCGGAGCAAGGTATCTGCAACGCAGACCTTATACTCCTGACACACGCGGGGTGTGCTTTCAAGGACCCTCGCGGGCGCTTTGGTATCTCATATCCCGCTGCGGTGCTTCGCACGGAACAAAGCACCGCCCGGGAAGTGAAATCAGTCAGAACGCGTGTGGCGGATGCTGTACTTCAGCACATCACCTGCTTGGATGGATGCGTTTCTCCGCTTCGTACCGCTGCATTGCGCAGTAACCGCCGGTACGGGGCAGCCGCCCTCT
The DNA here is from genome assembly GCF_049562865.1 of Faecalibacterium sp. 7. Lineage (NCBI taxonomy): Bacteria > Bacillati > Bacillota > Clostridia > Eubacteriales > Oscillospiraceae > Faecalibacterium > Faecalibacterium sp. 7. Next base: position 864,786 of record NZ_CP186911.1, read on the forward strand.
TGCATTGTGGGGCTAAGGTGCCACAAATATCTGCATCCAAAGCGCAGAAGAATGCTTACTTGTACAGGTCGACCAGACGGGTCAGGTGCTCGTAGCGGTCGTTAGCAACCTGCTGGTTGCGTGCGAACAGCTCCTTAGCACGGTCGGGGAATGCACGAGTCAGGCGGCTGTAACGGGTCTCGTTAGACAGCAGTGCCTGATACTTCTCGTTATCCACAGCCTTGGAGGTCAGGGTGAACGGATTCTTGCCCTGAGCCTTGTTTGCCGGGTTGAAGGTGAACAGGTTCCAGTAACCGGCCTCAACTGCCTTCTTCATCTCGTTCTGGCAGTTGGTCATGCCGCCCTTGACACCGTGCAGCTCGCAGGGAGCGTAGCCGATGATCAGAGACGGGCCGGGGTAAGCCTCAGCCTCAGCGATGGCCTTGACAGCCTGAGCCGGGTTAGCACCCAGTGCGATCTGAGCAACATAGATGTAACCGTAGGTCATAGCGATCTCGGACAGGCTCTTCTTGCTGATCTCCTTACCAGCAGCAGCGAACTGGCAGACTTCACCAATGTTGGAAGCCTTGGATGCCTGTCCACCGGTGTTGGAGTACATCTCAGTATCGAAGACCATCACGTTGACATCCTCGCCGGAAGCCAGAACGTGGTCCAGACCACCGAAGCCGATGTCGTATGCCCAGCCGTCACCACCGAAGATCCAGACGGACTTCTTGGCGATGAACTGCTTGCTCTTCAGGATCTCTGCAGACTTCTCGCAGCCGGCAGCAGCAGCCTTCTCCAGCTCAGCGATCAGGGCCTTTGCGGGCTCGTCGTTGGCCTTGGTGTTGTTCTTGGTCTCCAGGAACTTCTCAAAGGCAGCCTTCAGCTCAGCAGAAGCCTTGTCGGAACCAGCAACCTCAGCGATCTCCTTGATCAGGTTCTCGCGGACGGTCTTCTGGCCGATGTACAGGCCCAGACCATGCTCTGCGTTATCCTCGAACAGGGAGTTGCACCATGCAGGACCATGGCCGCTGTCCTTGTTGACGGTGTACGGAGAGATGGAAGCGGTGCCGCCCCAGATGGAGGAGCAGCCGGTAGCGTTGGAGATGTACATCTTCTCGCCGAACAACTGAGTAATCAGGCGAGCGTAAGAAGTCTCGGCACAGCCTGCGCAGGAGCCAGAGAACTCCAGCAGCGGCTGGTTGAACTGAGAACCGATGACGGTATCGTCAGCAAACTTGGAAGGCTTCTTGGAGATGTTGGCCACGCAGTAGTCGAACACTGCCTGCTGATCGGCCTGGCTGTCCTGCGGCACCATGGTGATAGCCTTGGTGGGGCAGACGGTGACGCACTCGCCGCAGCCCATGCAGTCCAGAGGAGACACAGCCATGACAAACTTGTACTCGTTTGCGGGCTTGTTGTCGCGGCTCTTGGTCTGTGCAGGAGCAGCTGCCAGCTCGTCGGCGGTCAGCTGGAAGGGACGGATGGTAGCATGAGAGCAGACGAATGCACACTGGTTACAGCCAACGCACTTTGCAGCATCCCACTCGGGGACGTTGACAGCGGTGCCGCGCTTCTCGTATGCAGAAGCGCCCTGCTCCCACTCGCCGTTTGCATTTGCCACGAAGGAAGAGACAGGCAGGCTGTCGCCGTCCATACGGGCAATGGGCTCCATGACATCGCGGATCTGCTTGACCAGCTCCGGACGGCCGGTGAGAGCCTTGGGTGCGGGATGAGCCTCGGGGTTGGACCAGGATGCGGGCACGTCCACCTTGTGGATGGCGTCAACGCCTGCATCGATAGCCTTCCAGTTCATCTCAACGACGTCCTGGCCCTTCTTGCCGTAGCTCTTCTGAGCTGCCTGCTTCATGAAGTTGACGGCATCCTCGATGGGCATGACGTCAGCCAGCTTGAAGAATGCAGACTGCAGGATGGTGTTGGTGCGCTTGCCCATGCCGATCTCGATAGCCTTATCGATAGCATTGATGGTATACAGCTGGATGTTGTTGTCAGCGATATACTTCTTTGCCTCGGCGTTCAGGTGCTGGCCCAGCTCCTCATCGGACCACTGGCAGTTGATCATGAACACGCCGCCGGGCTTGACATCCTGGACCATCTTCATGCCCATGTGGATGTAAGCGGGGTTGTGGCAGGCCACGAAGTCAGCCTGGTTGATGTAGTAGGGGCTGCGGATGGGCTTGTCGCCGAAACGCAGATGGCTGATGGTCACGCCGCCGGTCTTCTTGGAGTCATACTGGAAGTATGCCTGAACATACTTGTCGGTATGGTCGCCGATGATCTTGACGGAGTTCTTGTTAGCACCGACAGTACCGTCGCCGCCCAGACCCCAGAACTTGCACTCCTTGGTGCCAGCAGCTGCGGTGATGGGAGCGGGCTTGACTTCCGGCAGAGACAGGAAGGTGACGTCATCGGTGATGCCCAGAGTGAAGCGCTCCTTGGGCTGATCCTTCTCCAGCTCCTTGAACAGAGCAAAGATGGAGGACGGCGGGGTATCCTTGCTGCCCAGACCGTAACGGCCGCCGGTCAGAACGACATCGTTCAGGCCAGCCTCACGCAGGGTAGCGGCAACATCCAGATACAGGGGCTCGCCCAGAGAGCCGGGCTCCTTGGTGCGGTCCAGCACAGCCACCTTCTTGGCGGTCTTGGGCAGGACCTTCAGCAGGGAAGCAGAGACCCAGGGACGATACAGACGAACCTTGATGATACCGACCTTCTCGCCGCGTGCGTTCAGGTAGTCGATGACCTCATCAGCAACGTCGCAGATGGAGCCCATAGCCACGATCACACGGTCAGCATCGGGTGCGCCGTAGTAGTTGAACAGATCGTAGTTGGTGCCCAGCTTTGCGTTGATCTTGGCCATGTACTTCTCAACAACAGCAGGCAGAGCGTTGTAGACGCTGTTGCATGCCTCACGATGCTGGAAGAACACGTCGCCGTTCTCGTGGGAGCCGCGCATCTTGGGGTGCTCGGGGTTCAGAGCCTTCTTACGGAACTCCTCCACAGCCTCCATGTTGCACATTTCCTTCAGATCGGCGTAATCCCACTTCTCGATCTTCTGGTACTCATGAGAAGTACGGAAGCCATCGAAGAAGTTCAGGAAGGGAACCTTGCCCTCGATGGCGCACAGATGTGCGACAGGGGACAGATCCATGACTTCCTGCACGCTGCTCTCGACCAGCATTGCAAAGCCGGTCTGGCGGCATGCCATGACGTCGCTGTGATCACCGAAGATGTTCAGGGACTGGGTAGCAACGGTACGTGCAGAAACATCGAACACGCAGGGCAGCTGCTCAGCAGCGATCTTGTACATGTTGGGGATCATCAGCAGCAGGCCCTGAGAAGCGGTGAAGGTGGTGGTAACAGCACCTGCACCCAGAGAGCCGTGCACAGCGCCTGCGGCGCCTGCCTCAGATTCCATCTCGACAACCTTGACCTGATTGCCGAAGATGTTCTTCTGGCCGGCTGCGGACCACTGGTCCACAGAGTCAGCCATCGGAGAAGACGGGGTAATGGGGTAGATGGCAGCCACGTCCGTGTAGGCATACGCTACATGGGCGGCAGCGGTATTGCCATCCATAGTTTGCTTTGCTCTAGGCATTTTTCTTCCTCCATTATTCAGAATTTGGTACCTTTTGCGCGGGGCAATATGCCCCACATGGGACCGGAGAACCCCATAAAGGCACTATTGCTTGTATACTATAATAACAAATTCTGCCCGCAAAGTAAACGCAAACAGCCCAACAAACGCACCAAAAATAAAGAAAATTTTTTAGCTGTTTTGTACGTCTTTAGTACGGTAAAGCAAGCGTTGGTGCGGATTTTTGGTTTTAGCCTGCCTGCTTTGCCAGATCCTGTGATTTTTTTCGCAAAAAGGGGGAGGGAACCCTCTCAGTCAAGCGTCCCAGCCCTCTCAGGCGCTAACGCGCCAGATTCCCCCTTTTGTCGCTGCGCGACATCTTCCCCCGGCGCGGGGGAAGTCTTTCCTCTCAGGGGGAGCTTTATTTGTGCTGACCGGAAGATACAAAAAGCTCCCCCTTTCGGGGGAGCTGGCGAACGCAGTGAGCCTGAGAGGGTTCGTTTCCCGCAGCGCCGCGCTTTCGCAGAAAGCGGCGCTGCAAATGCTGCTTTCCGTTACGACCCCTCCCGTGAAAAGGCAATTCTGGAAAATCCGCAGATTTTCCAGAATTGCGAAATTATAAATATTCTTTCCGCTGATTATGCGCAAAGCAAACGCGGCGCGCATTTCAAATCGTCCCATCCTCTTGTATTTATCATCTCTTTATTGACAACAAACCGCACTTTGCCGTAAACTGAGAGCAGAAAACCGGCGCTGTGCCGGGCAGAGAGGGTAAATACAATGGAAAAGATCACACATTACGAAAAGACACTTACCAGCGAGGTCCTCTTTGAGGGCCGGGTCATCACCCTGACCAAGGACACTGCTCTGCTGGAAAACGGCAAGACCGCCACCCGTGAGGTGGTGCATCACCACGGCGGTGCGTGCATCCTGCCTTATTTTGAGGACGGCACCATCTGCATGGTGCGCCAGTTCCGCTACGCCATGCAGCAGGAGCTGTGGGAGCTGCCCGCCGGCAAGCTGGAAAAGGGCGAGGACCCCTTTGAAGCCGCCAAACGGGAGCTGGGCGAGGAGTGCGGTCTGACCGCCGACCATTACATCTCTCTGGGCCAGTTCTACCCCACCGTGGGCTACGATACCGAGGTCATCTATACATGGGTCGCCACCGGCCTGCACAAGACCCAGATGCATCTGGATGCGGACGAGTTCCTGACGCCGGACCGCGTGCCGCTGGATAAAGCCTATGAAATGGTCATGAGCGGCGAGATCCGGGACGGCAAGACCATTGCCGGCATCCTGAAACTCAAGGCGCTGATCGCTGAGGGCAAGCTGTGAACATCCTGTACGAGGATGCCTTCATCGTAGTGCTGGACAAGCCTGCGGGCCTTTCCAGCGAGGAGGGTGTTCCCGCAGCGCTGCGGCAGCGGTGGAACGCCCCGGACGCCTTTGTGGGGGTGGTGCACCGGCTGGACACCGGCGTTTCCGGCCTGATGGTGTTTGCCCGCACGCCCGGGGCTGCGGCCGCACTCAGCCGTCAGATCACCCAGAGCCAGAACGCCTACGCTGTGCAGGACGGCCGGGCCGAGGGCAGGGCAGAAGAGCCGCAGTTCATCAAGCAGTACCGTGCCGTCATTGCAGGCGGGCCGGACGAAGCACTGCCCGCCGAAGGCACCCTGCGGGACTGGCTGTTCAAGGACAGCCGCCGGGGCCGGGTGTTCCCGGTCAGCCGCCCCCGCAAGGGCGTGCGGGAAGCCGTTCTGGAATACCGCATCCTGAAAACAGCAGGGAACACGAGCCTTGTGGGCATCACTCTGCACACCGGCCGCACCCATCAGATCCGGGTACAGTTTGCCGCCCGGAAGCATCCGCTCTCCGGCGACGGCAAGTATGGCAGCCGGGTAAAGGGAGACATCGCTCTGCAGAGCTGCGGCCTGCAGTTCCGGCATCCGGACACTGGCAAGCCCCTGCAGTTCAGCCTGCCCCTGCCGGACGCCGCACCGTGGAAAGAGTTTTTAGAATGATGCATCGCCTTACGCAAATACATCATGTTCATTAGGTGAGAGGTATGGAACAATATAGAACCGATGCTGAAATTTACGCCGTGCTGGAGCGAGAGATCATCGATCTGACCATCCGCCCCGGCTCCCTGCTGAGCGAAAACCCGCTGTGCAGCCGCTTTGCGGCCCCCCGCAGCATGATCCGGGTGGTTTTGCAGAAACTGCAGGAAAACGGGCTGGTGAAGATCGTGCCCTATAAGGGCACCACCGTCACCCGGCTGAACCGCCGCATCGTGGACGAGCTGATCTACGAGCGCACCGCCGTGGAGGCCCGCATCCTGCGGGATTTTGCGCCCCAGTGCACCCCCGAACAGCGGGCGCTCATCCGCAGACGGGTGGAGGCCTACGCGGCCCTTGCCGCCACGGAAAAGCCCGATTACAACCGGCTGTACGAGGCCGACCGCACCCTGCACGGGACATGGTTTGCCGCCATGGACAAGATGTATCTGTGGAGCACCCTGCAGAACGCCCACGCCGACTACAGCCGCTTCCGGATGCTGGACACCATCACCAGCGGCGGGCTTGCGGAAGTGATCGCAGATCACCGGAGCCTGCTGGATGCCATTGAGCGGTGCGACCTTGCCGCCTTTGAGCCGCTGGTGGAAAAGCACCTTTACGGCGGCATCCGGCGGCTGGGCTCCAAGCTGACCGAGGAATACGCCGACTACTTTGAGCCGGAAAAGTAATTGTTCTATGTGGAACAATGGTTGAACCCTCTCAGTCACGCCTTACGGCGTGCCAGCTCCCCCGAAGGGGGGGAGCTTATAGCACTGCCGGAAACTTTTTGCATTCATCCGATACGTTTCCGTTACCGCAAAAAAAGCTCCCCCTTCGGGGGAGCTGGCTGCGACCATCGGGAGCAGACTGAGAGGGTTAGCTCCCTCCCCGAGGGAGTTGTCGCGGCGTGCGCCGCGACTGAGGGAGTTAAAACACAAGCAAAAAGCCCGGAGCATCCGCAGACGCTCCGGGCTTTTTATATTCAGAACACCCCGGAAATAAAGATCTCCAGACCAATGCCAATGAGGATCATGCCGCCCAGAATGGACGCCTTGCCGGAAAGCTTCGTGCCGAACTTTTTGCCGATGCGCAGGCCCGCCATGCAGATGAAGAAGGTGACCACCGCAATGATGAGCGATGCCGCCAGAGCCATCAGCCAGCCGTACTCCGAAATGGTAAAGCCCACCGAAAGGGCATCGATGCTGGTGGCGACGCCCTGCATGAGCAGTGCACCGGCGCTGAGCTCTGCAGCCTCTTCGGCTTCCTCGCCCCGGATGCCATCCACAAGCATCTTGCCGCCGATGTAGCCCAGCAGTGCCAGCGCGATCCACGGGATGAATGTTTCAAAGGAAGAGAACATCTCCACGATGGTGTGCACGCACACCCAGCCGGTCATGGGCATGACCGCCTGAAAAAGGGCAAAGGTGCCCGCAATTCTGCACATGGTTCCCCTGCTCATGCGGGGGTCGTGCAGGCCGTTTGCCATCGACACCGAAAACGCATCCATTGCAAGGCCCACGCCCAGCAGTGCGCTGTTGAGAAAAAATACAAAGCTCCATTCCATATTGTCTGCCTCCTGAATCTGACCAGAATATCGGGCAATACAAAACCCGGCTTCGGGCGCACCTGCACGTCCGAAGCCGGGTCAATTTTCTTCATCGACTCCATGTGCACGGGCGGCATTCTGCGCGCCAAAAACACATGAGTCTCGCAAATTAAAGCAAGCCAGACCGAAACCACCGGCCATTGTGTTGACTTGCTGCGCCTTCTGCAACCGGCGCTTGCTACTCCCCCACGGGTATTTGTGATCGTTCTGTTATTGTAGCATATCCCGCGCCGGAAGTCCAGACAAACCGTGGAAACCGTTTTTAGAAACAATCGCCTTCAGGTCCTGTTTTTCCAGCGGGTCTCAAAATACCGGTCCTGCGAAAGGATAAAGCACAGGGTACTGCCCAGCGCCTGCGGGGTGACGGCATGCTCCTGCCGCAGTGCCCGGCGGGCGCGGCGCTCATATTCCCGGGCCTGCTGCATCCGGGGCGTTTTCCGCTCCTGCGCCGTCAGGTGGGAGCCCACATCGATGAGCGAGTGCAGCAGCACCCAGTACAGCTCACACAGCGAGCCGGTGACGCCATGGCGGCGGGCGCACTCGAACACCGCATAGTTTGCCTCCACCCGGTCGAGATTGCGCAGGGTGACTTTGCTGTTCACGATGCTTCCCGCCACCTTGCGGTAGAGGTACATCGCATCCGGGATGTTGGCGATCTTTTCTGCTTTTTCGTAGGCGTAGGCGATCAGCAGGGTGTCCTCGTTCAGCTTGCCCTCTGCAAAGCGCAGCTGCGCAAAGATGCTGCGGTGGTACAGCTTGTTCCACACCACCATGTAGGGCAGAAGGGTGCTGTGCTCCAACGCCTGCTCCGAGGTCAGCACCTCCCGCCGCACATGCAGATACTGCTCCCGGATGGGGGTCAGGGCTTCGTCCACCTGCCGGTAATTGCACACGGCCATCTGTGCACCGGCCTCCTGCGCCGCATGGTAAAGCTTTGCGCAGAAGTCCGGCGTGATGGTGTCGTCTGAATCCACAAAGGCGATCCACTCGCCCTCTGCCGCGTCCAGCCCGGCATTGCGTGCCCCGCTCAGGCCACGGTTTTTCTGGTGGATGACCCGGATGCGGCTGTCCTTTGCCGCTGCGGCATCGCACAGGGCAGGGCAGTTGTCCGGAGAGCCATCGTCCACCAAAATCAGCTCAAAATCCGTGAAGGTCTGGGCAAGGATGGAAGCGATGCAGGCGTTCAGAAAACGCTCTGTCTTATATACCGGCACGATGATGCTGATGGTTTTCCTGCTTTCGGGCCGGGTCGGGTGCTGTTCTTTCACGGTAACTTCCTCATCATTTCAGGTTCTGCAGTTTTGCCTGCCGTTCTCTGCGCAGTTCCAGATACTTTGTGGGCGATTTTGTGTACCGGATCGTATCCGAGATCCCCCGCAGGGTGATGGCCCGGGCCTGCCACAGCTTATGCCGTGCGTCCCGTTCGTATCCCATGCACTCTTTCATCCGGGGGCTTCTGCGCTCCTCCGGGGTCAGGTGCCACCAGATATCCACAAGGGCGGTCAGTACGGTGCGGTAGGCTTCGCACAGGGTCTCTGCGTTATGCCGGTACATGCCCAGAAACATCTGGTAGCAGGCTTCCACCCGGTCCAGCGTTTTTACCGAATAACTGCTGTGCATGATGCTCTCCGGCACCTGCCGGTACTGGTACAGCGACTCCGGGATGCTGGCCATCTTCTGCACCCGCTCATAGATCCGGGGTGCGGTGTAGGTGTCCTCAAATTTTTTGCCCTCCGGCAGGCGCAGGCCGTCGAACAGTTCCCGCCGGAAAAGCTTATTGCACATGGACTGATACATGCCGATGACCAGCCGGTTGTAGATCTCCTGCTGCGGGATGACCTCATCGTACTGGGTCGTATCCCATCCATCATAGACCTTGCCGTTTTCGTCTGTGAACGCAAAGCCGTACAGTACCACGTCCGCACCGGTCTTTTCCGCTGTGCTGTGGGCCTTTTCCAGCGCCTGCGGCAGCAGCATATCGTCCGAATCCACAAAGGCGATCCATTCGCCCTCTGCCGCGTCCAGCCCGGCATTGCGGGCGCCGCTCAGGCCGCGGTTTTTCTGGTGGATGACCCGGATGCGGCTGTCCCTTGCCGCTGCGGCATCGCACAAAGCAGGGCAGCCGTCCGGGGAGCCGTCGTCCACCAGAATCAGCTCAAAATCCGCAAAGGTCTGGGCAAGGATGGAATCGATGCAGTCATTCAGGTATTTTTCCACCCGGTACACCGGCACGATCACGCTGATCTCGGGACGGTTTCTGACCTTCTGCTCACTCACAACGGTTTCTCCTTACCTGCATTTTTTCGGTTTTGTCTGCCGGATCTTATATTTGCAGCGGTTATACAGCGGAGCATTGACTGCCCGCAGCTCTGCTTCCAGCCAGTTCTGCACCGTAAATGCCCCTGCCTGCTTTACCTCGGCCTCTGCCTTTTTCAGGCAGGCTTCCGCCTGCTTCATCTGTACACTTTTTCTGTCCTCCGGAGACAGATTTCTTTCCACCTTCCGGAAAAAAGCCTTCATGATGGTGTACTGCAGATACACCGTATCCTTCCTGCCATATTTAAGCGCACACTGGAACAAAGCGTAGTTCGCGTATACCTCCTGCAAATTTTTCAGGCCGATTTTTCCGCGCACGATGCCATTCGGATTGAAGCGATAGTGATAGAGCGGCTCTCCCACACACACAACATCCGTTACCTGTTCCAGCACTGCCGGGATCGTAAGGGCATCCTCATAATTCTGCCCGATCGGAAAACGAAGCTCCGCAAACAGTTCCCGGCTGTACAGCTTCGTTGTTGCATGGACCAGCGGCGTAAGCCGGATGCGGTGCACTGCCTCCTCCCGTGAAAGGGTCTCCGTCCGGAGCGCACGCTCCTGATAACCGCTCAGAGAGCCATCCGCATCAAAGTACAGAATATCGCTGACCACCAGCTTTGCACCAGCCTGTTTTGCCGCATGGTAAAGCTTTTCGCAGAATGTTTTGTCAACGCTGTCGTCCGAATCGATAAACGAAAGCCAGTTTCCGCGTGCGATCTCAATGCCCGCATTTCTGGCACCGCTCAGACCCTTGTTCTGCTGGTGAATGACCCGGATGCGGCTGTCCTTTGCTGCCGCCGCATCGCACAGGGCAGGGCAGCCGTCCGGGGAGCCGTCGTCCACTAAGATCAGCTCAAAATCCGTGAAGGTCTGGGCAAGGATGGAGTCGATGCACTCGTTCAGATATCGTTCCACCTTGTACACCGGCACGATGACGCTGATCTCCGGGCGGCTCTCCGCTCTCTTTTCACTCACAACATTCTCTCCTTCACGACTTCTGATCAGGCCCAGCCTTTCAGGTGATAATAAACGGTTTTGTTCCAGAACCACACGGCCGCTTCCAGCTTATTGCGCAGGGTATCCGCCCCGGCCTGCCTGACCTCCGTTTCCGCCTTGCGGATCAGATCGATGGTCTGCTGTACCTTCGGGTCATTCCGGTCTTCCGGGGAAAGTTTTTTCAGGAACTTTTTGAAATAGCTTTTCATGATCGCATACTGCAGGTATGCCGCATCCTTTTTGCCGTATTTCAGTGCACAGCAAAGCATCCCATAGTTTACGTCTACTTCTTCCAGATTTTTCAGGGTCACTTTTCTGTGCATAATACTTGCCGGATTGATGCGGTAATGGTAGAGAGGTTCTGCCACACACACCGTTTCCGTAATTTTTTCCAGAAGGTCAGGAAGGATGCAGGCATCCTCATAGAGTTTTCCGACAGGGAAACGAAACGTTTCAAAAATATCCCGGCTGTACAGTTTTGTTGTCGCATGAACCAGCGGCGTTGAGCGAATTCGATGGGCATATTCTTCCCGGGTCAGGACTTCATCCCGAAGAGGGAGATCCTTGTACACGCTCACCGAGCCATCCGCTTCAAGGTACAGAATATTGGAAACAGCCATTTTTGTTCCGTATTTTTTTACCGCATGATAAAGCTTTTCGCAGAATGTTCTGTCAATGCTGTCATCCGAATCGATAAACGAAAGCCAGTTTCCGCGTGCGATCTCAATGCCCGCATTTCTGGCCCCGCTCAGGCCCTTGTTCTGCTGGTGGATGACCCGGATACGGCTGTCCTTTTCTGCTGCCGTATCACACAGGGCAGGGCAGTTATCCGGGGAGCCGTCGTCTACCAGAATCAGCTCAAAATCCGTGAAGGTCTGGGCAAGGATGGAGTCGATGCACTCGTTCAGATATTTTTCCACCTTGTACACCGGCACGATGATGCTGATCTCCGGACGCTTTTGTTCTGTCATGTTTCTGTTCCTCTTCTCACATTCGTGTTTTTCCGACACATGCTGCTTCTATTATACATTGTTTTTCCGCCGCTGAAAAGTGCAAAAAATCCCCGCAGACAGCACAAAGGCATCTGCGGGGATTTTCAGTCCGGGAAGCCAGCAGATAGTTTCTCCAGCGAATGACCGGGAAGTGGGGCCCCGGCGAGCTTTGCTCGATGGGGCGGAACCGTGGGTTCTGCAACTGCAACGACCGCCGCCAATGGCGGAAACAGGGAGTTGCCGTTGGGGCCGCGGTCAGCGAGACGCAAGCGAATGCGATGCGGCTGCTGGGTACCGCAACCCGTCGCTGTTCGCGGAGAAAGCTATCTGCTGGCCCTCTATTCGTTATTCTTCGCTCTTATCGTCCGCTTCCGGGGTCTCGGCGGCAGAAGCTGCATCGGCGGCCTCCATGGCGGCCAGCTGCTCTGCGGTGGGCTCGGCATCGGCGTCGGAGGTGTCGATCTGCTCGGTCTGTGCCTCGTCGTCATGGTCGGTGCGGGCCAGCACCATCACCTTGTCGTTCTCGCCCAGACGCATTACCCGCACGCCGGAGCCGTAGCGGCTCTGCAGCGGGATCTCGTTGGCGTGCAGACGGATGATGATACCCTCCTGACTGCTCAGCAGCACATCGTCCACATCGTCCACGATCTTGACCGCAGCCACCTTATCCTTGGCGGCATCGTAGTTGCGGATGCCCTTGCCGCCGCGTGCGGTGATGCGGTAGGTGTCGATGTCCGACCGGCGGCCCTTGCCGTTCTCGGTGACGGTGAGCACCGTGCCGCCCTCGCGGCAGATGCACACGCCCACAACTTCATCGCCTTCGGCCAGACGGATGGCGCGCACGCCGTGGCCGCTGCGGCCCATGGGACGTGCATCCTCTTCGTTGAAGCGGATGGCCTGACCGTTGCGGGTGGCAACGATGAGCATATCGTGGCCGGTGGTCAGGCGGGTCCATGCCAGTGCATCGCCCTCGTTCAGGGCAATGCCGATCAGGCCGGACTTGCGGATGTTGGCATACTGCTCCAGCGGGGTGCGCTTGATAAGGCCCTGCTTCGTGACCATGGTCACAAAGCCGCCCTCAGTGTCGGCTTCCTTCGACTGGCAGATCATGTTGGTGACCTTTTCGCCCTCGGCCAGCTGCAGCAGGTTGACGATGTTGCTGCCCTTGCTGGTGCGGCTGCCCTCGGCAATGGTGTAGCCCTTGATGCGGAACAGACGGCCCCGGTCGGTGACAAAGAGCACATAATCGTGGGTGGAGCCTACGAACATCTCCTGCACGATGTCCTCTTCCTTGCGGGTCATGCCGGAGATGCCGCGTCCGCCGCGGCGCTGTGCCTGATAGGTGGCCTTGAGCTGGCGCTTGATATAGCCGGCCTCGGTCAGGGTGTAGACGCACTGTTCCTCAGCGATCAGGTCCTCGATATCCACCTCACCGGTCACGGACTGGATCTCGGTGCGGCGCTCGTCGCCGAAGCGCTTCTTCATTTCCAGCAGCTCGTCCTTGACGATGGCAAGCACACGGGCGTCATCCGCCAGAATGGCTTCCCAGTTCTCGATCTTGGCCTGCAGGCTGGCAAGCTCTTCCTCGATCTTCAAAATCTCAAGGCCTGCCAGACGGCCCAGCTGCAGCTTGACGATGGCATCTGCCTGCGGGTCGTCAAAGCCGAACTGCTCCATGATGGCAGCCTTGGCCTCTGCCATGCCGCCCTTGCAGGCGCGGATGGTGGCGATCAGCTCGTCCACGATGTCGGTGGCCTTCTTCAGGCCTTCCAGAATGTGGGCGCGCTCCTTGGCCTTTTTCAGGTCATACTGGGTGCGGCGGCGCACCACCTCGTCCTGAAATTCCACGTATTTCTGAAGCATCTGCTTCAGGGTGAGCACCTTGGGCACCTTGTGGTCGATGGCCAGCATGATGACGCCCACGGTATCCTGCAGCTGGGTGTACTGGTACAGCTGGTTCAGGATGACCTGTGCGTTGGCGTCCTTGCGGATGTCCACCACGATGCGCATACCCTTGCGGTTGGTCTCATCGTTCAGGCCGGTGATGCCCTCAATGCGTTTCTCCTTGACAAGATCGGCCATGTTCTCAATGAGGCGGGCCTTGTTGACCATATACGGGATCTCGGTAATGATGATCTGGGTGCGGCCGTTCTTGGTCTCCTCGATGGTGGCGCGGCCCCGCAGGGTGATCTTGCCCCGGCCGGTGGCGTAGGCGGCACGAATGCCGCTGCGGCCCATGATGATGCCGGCAGTGGGGAAGTCCGGGCCCTTGATGTATTCCATCAGGCCGGGCAGGTCGATGTCCGGGTCGTCGATATAGGCGATGCAGCCATCAATGACCTCACTCAGGTTGTGGGGCGGGATGTTGGTGGCCATGCCGACCGCGATGCCCTGACTGCCGTTGACCAGCAGGTTGGGGAAGCGGCAGGGCAGCACGCTGGGCTCCTTCTTGGTCTCGTCAAAGTTGGGGTCCCAGTCGATGGTGTCCTTCTCGATATCGGTCAGCATCTCCACCGCCATGCGGCTCATGCGGGCCTCGGTGTAACGGTAGGCAGCCGGGGGGTCGCCATCCACAGAACCAAAGTTACCCTGACCATCCACCAGCGGATAGCGCAGAGAGAAGTCCTGTGCCAGACGGACCATGGCATCGTAGACCGATGCGTCGCCGTGGGGATGGTAAGAGCCCAGCACCGCACCAACGGTGTCGGCGGATTTGCGGTAGGGATGGCTGGGGTCGTTGCCGCGCTCGTGCATGGTGTACAGAATGCGGCGGTGGACGGGTTTCAGGCCGTCGCGCACGTCGGGCAGAGCGCGGGACACGATGACCGACATGGAGTAGTCCAGAAATGCGGTCTCGATCTCCTTTTTCACATCGCGGATGATCTTTTTGGTTCCGCTGCCCGGTATCATCACATAATCTTCTTCCATTGTTTCCTCCGTAGGGTTTGACCCTCTCTTTTGTACAGGAAAGGGATTTTTTCTCGGAAAACAGCCTCGCCCTCTCAGGCGCTTACGCGCCAGCTCCCCCAAAGTGGGAGCCCTTGGCAGTCCACGCAAACGTCATCTCTTTGCCAAGGCCTCTCCCTTTGGGAGAGGTGGATTTGCGAAGCAAAGACGGAGAGGGCGAGCACGCTTACACGTCCAGCTTTGCGTACTGGGCGTTGGTCTCGATAAAGCGGCGGCGGGGCTCCACCTGATCGCCCATCAGGATGGTAAAGGCTTCGTCGGCCTTCTCGGCGTCGTCAATGGTGATCTGCACGATCACGCGGTTATCCGGGTTCATGGTGGTCTCCCACAGCTGTTCAGGGTTCATCTCACCAAGGCCCTTATAGCGGTTCACCTTGGCACCCGGCATCTCCTGCGAAAGCACGGCCATTTCGGCATCGTTGTAGGCGTACTTGATGGTGTTGCCCTTCTGCACCTTGAACAGAGGCGGCTGGGCCACATACACATGGCCCTGCTCAATGAGTGGGCGCATATAGCGGAAGAAGAAGGTGAGCATCAGGGTGCAGATGTGGGAGCCATCCACATCGGCATCGGCCATAATGAACACTTTATCGTAGCGCAGCTTGGAGATATCGAACTCGTCCCCAATGCCGCAGCCCAGCGCCAGCACCACCGGCATCAGCTTGTCGTTGCCGTAGATCTTGTCGGCGCGGGCCTTTTCCACGTTCAGCATCTTGCCCCACAGCGGCAGGATGGCCTGAATGGCCGAGTCGCGGCCCATCTTGGCGGAACCGCCTGCAGAGTCGCCCTCGACGATGAAGATTTCGGTGCGGCTGGGGTCTTTTTCGCGGCAGTCTGCCAGCTTGCCGGGCATCCGGCTGGTCTCCAGCGCGCTCTTGCGGCGCACCAGTTCGCGGGCCTTTTTGGCAGCGGCGCGGGCACGGGCAGCCTGAGTGGCCTTTTCAAAGATGGCCTTTGCCACGCCGGGGTTCTCCTCAAAGAACTCCATCAGCTTGGAGTAGACCATGTTGGAAACCAGAGTGCGGATCTCGGTATTGCCCAGCTTTGCCTTGGTCTGGCCCTCAAACTCTGCCTCCTGCAGCTTGACCGAGATCACGCAGATCAGGCCCTCGCGGACGTCTGCGCCGGACAGGTTCTCGTCCTTGTCCTTCAGCAGGCCGTGGCTGCGGCCGTAATCGTTGAACACGCGGGTCAGGCTGTTCTTGAAGCCCTCCTCGTGGGTGCCGCCGTCCGGGGTGTTGACGTTGTTGGCAAAGCTCAGCAGCAGCTCATTGTAGCTGGAATTGTACTGCAGTGCGATCTCTGCCATGCCCCGGTCGGTCTGGCCCTTGAGGTAGATGACATTGGGGTGCAGCACGTCCAGCTTACGCTTCTCGCCCAGATAGGTGACAAAGCTCTTGATGCCGCCCTCGTAGCACATGACCTCGGTGCGGTAGCAGGGGTCACCCTCCTTGCCGTCCTCCAGCACGGGGGTATACATCTCGCGCTCGTCGGTCAGGGTGATCTTGACACCGGCGTTCAGGAAGCTCTCCTCCCGCAGGCGCTTTTCCAGCGTGTCGAAGTCGTACACGGTGGTGTCCTTGAACATCTCCGGGTCCGGCTTGAAGGTGACCCGGGTGCCGGTAACGCCGTCGGCTACGGTGCCGATGCACTTGAGCGGGCCGTCCGGGTCGCCGCGGCGGAAGGTCTGCTCGTACTCCTTGCCGTCGCGGCGCACATCGACGGTGAGCCACTCGGAGCAGGCGTTGACCACCGAAGCACCCACGCCGTGCAGGCCGCCGGCCACCTTATAGCCGGAGTTCTCGCCGCCGAACTTGCCGCCGGCGTGCAGGATGGTGTAAACGACGGTGACGGCGGGCAGGCCGGTATCCGCCTGAATGTCCACAGGAATGCCGCGGCCGTTATCCGTGACCTGAATGATGTTGTCCTTGAGGATCTTCACCTCGATGTGGTCGCAGTAGCCGGCCAGCGCTTCATCGATGGCGTTGTCCACGATCTCGTAGACCAGATGATGCAGGCCCCGCTCGCCGGTGGAGCCGATATACATGCCCGGGCGCTTGCGCACCGCTTCCAGACCCTTCAGGACCTGGATCTCGCTGGCATTATACTCATGGTCGGTAGCGGTTTCGGCATTTGTGCTGGTAATGATTTCTTCTGCCATTTCCTTTCTCCCTTTTGTTCGTTTTTGCGTTTGTTTTTTCAAATGATAGCAAAGCGGGAACCGGTACACCAGGGTGTACTTTTTTCTCGCAGTTTTGTTGTGTTTTTACTCCCCGGCCGCAGAGGGCGTTCCGGCTGGCACGGTGCGGCTTTCCGGGCATTTCCTGGGCTTTCCCATCCCTCTTTTTCTGTGGGTTTTCTGCCCGTTTTCCTCAAATCTTACTCCACCATCTTTTCGGCTCTGCGGCGCATGGCAGCAGGGGACAGCTCGGAAAGATAGACCGTATCCACCACCGCGCCGTCTGCCAGCACATAACTCTGGGGCAGCTCGTCCGAAAGGCTTACCACCGCGCCGTTCTTCTGGGCATAGTTCAGAAACTCCCGGCCCCGGGGGGTGATGGTGGTGGTCTCCAAGTTGAAGATGCCGATGATATCCCGGTCATTCAGTACGTAGTCGCGCCCCAGATGAATATACATACAGTATTTTCCTCATTCCGGCAGCTCATGCATAAAACGCTGTTTATGCACGGGCTTTGTATGGACTTTTGCAGCATTTATCCCGGTCAGGCCCGGCTCAGCACACCGCCGTTCATGCGGTACACCTCGCCGTCCGTTTTCAGGAACGCGGTATCATCGCAGCTGGTGACGAAGGTCTGCTTTTCCTTCATGCGGGTCAGCAGATACTGCTTGCGGCCCTCGTCCAGCTCGCTGAGCACATCGTCCAGCAGGAGCACCGGGTGCTCTCCGGTGATCCGGGCAGCGGCAGCCGCTTCGGCCATTTTCAGGCTCAGCACCACACTGCGCTGCTGTCCCTGACTTGCAAACACCTTTGCGGGCTGGTCGTCCAGCAGCAGCTCAACGTCCTCGCGGTGGATGCCGCACAGGCTCTGCCCGGCGCGCAGCTCTTCGTTCTGGCGCTGCTTCAAAAGTGCGGCCAACCCGCCCGGCTCAAACTGGGCGGCATAGTGCACCGCCATGCGCTCTGCCCCGTGGGAAAGCTCGGCATAGTTGGCGCAGGCCAGCGGGCCAAGCAGGGCCAGATACTCCCGCCGCCGCTTCTGGATGGCCTCGCCCTGCGCTGCAAGCTCCACGTTCAGCACTTCCAGCAGGGCACATTTTTCTGCCCACGGGCGCTCTGTGCCGCCTGCAGAATGACGCAGAAGCGCGTTTTTCTGCTGCAATGCCCGCACATAGCGGCGGTAGGTGGCAAGGTAGCCGGGGTACAGCTGACACAGCGCCGCGTCCAGAAACCGCCGCCGTCCTTCCGGCGCCCCTTTGACAAGGCTCAGGTGCCCGGGGTCGAACACCACAGCCGGAAAGCTGCCCGCAAGGCCTGCCGCCCGTTTGGGCGGTGCACCGTTCACCGATGCATACCGTCCGGGCCGCTGCGCGTCCGGCGTGCCCACCGTGATGCGCACTCTGGCCGGGTCGTCCGGTTCCTGATCCTCCTGCCGGGTGCGCTGGGTGACGGCTTCCAGCACCGCGAATGTTTCCCCGCGGCGCACAAGTTCGGCATCCTTGCCGCCCCGGAAGCTCTTGCCGCCGGTCAGCAGCCAGATGGCCTCCAGCAGGTTGGTCTTGCCCTGACCATTGTTGCCGCAGATCACGGTCAGCTCCCGGCCCGGCTCCAGCTGCGCCGCCGCAATATTGCGGTAGTTCGCAACTTCCAGTGACAGCAGACGCATTACTGCCCCTGCCCGACTTCCACGGTCTGGCCGTCCAGCTCCACCACGTCACCGGCACGGCACTTTTTGCCGCGCATGGTGCACACCTCGCCGTTCACCTTCACGGCACCGCCCTGCACCAGCTCCTTGGCTTCGCCGCCGGTCTCGCACAGGCCTGCATATTTCAGCAGGGCATCCAGCTTGATAAACTCCGTATGGATGAGAATTTTCTGCATAAATTATCCCTCTTAATCGTTCTTGAAGCGCACCGGCAGCACCAGATACAGGAAATCGCTGCCCTCGGCAGGCAGCACCTTTACCGGGCTCAGAGGGCCGCTGATCTCCATGCGGACCTTGTCGGTGCGGGCGTTGCGCAGCGCGTCCAGCAGATAGCGGTTGTTGAAGCCGATCTCCACCTCGTCGCCCTCGCAGTCGGCGTTGAATTCATCCACCACGCGGCCAAGGTTGGTCTGGCAGCGGACGACGACTTTACCCTCTGTAAAGGAGATGCGGAGGGGATTTTTTAAACGCTCTGTAATAATCAGCGAAGCGCGCTCGATGGTCTCGACGAACTCCTTGGTGTCGATGGTCACGCGGGTGCGGCTGTCGGCGGGGATCACGTTGCGGTAGTTGAGGAACTCGCCCTCGATCAGGCGGCTCATGATGGTGTAGCCGCCCGCCATAAAGACCACATAGCGGCGGTTGGCGCTGATATGCACCAGCTCCTCGTCATCGTTGGGCAGCAGGTGGGAGACCTCGGTCATGGTCTTGCTGGGCACGATGATGCGGATGTCCTTCACTGCCGTGACCGGGCGCTCCACGATGGCCAGACGGTAGCCGTCCAGTGCCACCACGGTCAGCTTGTCGGGCAGGATCTCGAACAGCTCACCGGTATGGGCGGGCTTTTTCTCGTCCTGACTGACCGCATATAACGTACGATCGATCATATCTTTCAGAACGCCGGTCTTGATGGTCAGGGTCTCCTCGGCTCCGGTGTTGGGCAGCTCGGGGAAATCACTGGCCGGCATGGACTGGATCTCAAACTGGACGACGCCGCTCTGGATGGTGGTCTTGCCGTTTTCGGCAGAGGTGATGGCTACCTGACCGGCAGGCATCCGGCTGATCATGCTGCTGAGCAGCTTTGCATTCAGCACCACCTCGCCGGCTTCCTTCACATTGGCTTCGATGGTGGTCACGATGCCCATTTCCAGATCGTAGCCGGTCAGGTTGAGCTGGAAGCCCTCAGCTTTGAGCAGAATGCCTTCCAGAACGGGGATCGCTGAACGCATGGTGACGGCTTTGGACACACCATCGATGGCTGCGCTCAGCAGAACTTTGTCACATACGATGTTCAAACTGAATTCTCTCCTTTGTTTTCCGGGTCCGGATGCTGTTTTGGGTTGGAATGCAGTCTCCGGATCGGTCTATCTTATTGAACTTGTTGTAGTAACCGTAGTAGGGTGTGGGGAACTTGTGGAAAACTTGGAAAAGTCCTGTCGGAATGCGGGGGTTTGGGTTTCCACGGCATTGTGAATGTGTTGTGAATGAATCGTGGAAAGGTGAGAAGGAGCCCTTCTTTCCACAGCCCATGTGGAGAACACAGGTTGAATGTTGAAAACTCTGTGGAAAGTGTGGAAAGGTTTGCGTTTTTACCACAAGATATGGGCCATTTTTCCCCATTTTCTTCCGGTTCTTCCCCATATTTTGGGGTTAGAGGTCAAAATGAGTATGACTTTTACCCCGTTTTCCCCGGTCAGGCCTTCACGTTTTTGATGATGTCGCTGACGGTCTCCCGCAGGTGCTGGTCGTTCTTCATGTCCCGCTCCATGGTCTTGAGGGAGTAGACGATGGTGGAATGATCACGGCCGGAGAACTCGCGGCCGATCTCCTCCATGCTCATGCCGGTGACCTCCCGCAGGATGTAGATGGCCACGCGGCGGGCAGAGGCAACGTTGGCGTTGCGCTTGGTGCCGCGGATGTCGGCAGGGGAGACGTTGAAGGTGCGGGACACCTCGCCGATGATCTTCTCGATGGTGACCGGCACCGGCTGGGTCTCGTTGAGAATGTCCTTGATGGCATTCTGGGCCACGCTGATGACCGGCTGGATGCCCTCCAGCATGTAGTAGGCGTTCAGCTTTTTCACGGCGCCTTCCAGCTGGCGGATGTTGTTTTTCAGGTGGTTGGCGATGAACTCGGCCACATCCTCGGGCAGGTCCAGATGCAGAAGCTCTGCCTTGCGCTTGACGATGGCCACCCGGGTCTCAAAATCCGGCGGCTGCACGTCGGCGGTCAGGCCCCACTCAAAGCGGGTGCGCAGACGTTCTTCCAGACTTTTGATCTCCTTGGCCGGGCGGTCGGAGGCAATGACGATCTGCTTGTGTGCATCGTGCAGGGAGTTGAAGGTGTGGAAAAATTCCTCCTGAGTGGACTCCTTGCCGGCGATGAACTGGATATCGTCCACCAGCAGCAGGTCTGCCACGCGGTACTTCATGCGGAAGTCCTCGGTGCTGCCGGCGCGGATGGCGGCGATCAGCTCATTGGTGAACTGCTCGCAGGTAACATACATGATGACGAAGTCGGGGTGGGTGCGCTTGATCTCGGTCTGGATGGCGGTGAGCAGATGGGTCTTGCCCAGACCGGAGCCGCCGTAGATGAACAGCGGGTTGTAGGCACCGGAGGGATTGGCCGCCACCGCCTGCGCAGCAGCAAACGCAAACTGGTTGGAGGGGCCTTTGATGAAGTTCTCGAAGGTGAACTCGTAGTTGCCCTGCGGGGAGGCGGGGTTTGCCTCGTACTGCTGGGCCAGCACCACCTCGTGGGGCGGGGTGCTGGGCACCACCAGCGTGATATCCACGTCAAAGCCCAGCACGGTCTTGAAGGCCTCCTTGAGCAGGCCAAGATAACGGTCCGTCACGATCTTGCAGATGAAGTCGTTGCGCACCGAAAGGGTGATGTGGCTGGAGTCCTCAAAGCTGATGGGCTCCAACCCGTCGATATAGAGATTATAGGTCGGCTCGGCCATCTGCGTTTTGCAGTACGCCTGCGCGGCCTCTAAAACGTCCTTGAAAGAATCCATAAAACATCCACTCCGTTAAAGTTTTCAACAATGCTGCTGATACCAGGTTAGTATACCACAAAAATGGCTGTGCGTCCATATTTCTATAATGTAATTTATAATACATAAGAAAAGCCCCTGCGGGGCCGTTGTGTCCGGGGCAAAACCGGGCCACAATATCTTGTGGCAATAGAGTTTTCCACGGCAAAATGGTGAAAAAGTTGAAAATCTTTTCACAGAAAAATCCGCAAAAAGTTTGCGGAAAAGCGAAAAAAATGCTTGACAGAACGCCATACTATGCGATATACTGTTGAATTGCAAGCCTGTCCCCAATCTGGGACCGCATCAGACCCCATACCGGGGATAAGTTTTTACGGAGGATACAACCATGAAGAGAACTTTTCAGCCCAAGAAGCGTCAGCGCAAGGAAGTTCATGGCTTTCTGACCCGCATGAGCACCAAGAACGGCCGCAAGGTCATCAATGCTCGCCGTGCAAAGGGCCGCAAGAGCCTGACTGTCTGATCTCTGCCTTTATGACGGGATCCGGCGCAGAAATGAATATGCGCACAAAAGACCGCTGATACTGGATTGGCGGTCTTATTTTTTTTTGAGAAACGGAAAACTGCCGGATTCTTGAAAGAATTTTTGTAAAATTGCCCGCATGGGCTTTCAAAGTAGAAAAATTTTTGATATACTGGCTGAAGAATGCACCTTCCGGGTGCGTTCCCAGTCACGGAAAGGAGGCGCGGAATCATGCGCTATCGTCCCATCCGCCGCAACAGCGAGTTTGGCAGAGTGTATGCCCGCGGCAAGTCCTACGTGAACCCGGCCCTTGTGATGTACGTGCTGAAGACCCGCGGCAAAAAGACCCGCGTGGGCCTGACCGCCACCAAAAAGATCGGTCACGCCGTGCAGCGCAACCGGGCCCGCCGCGTAATGAAGGCGGCCATCGACGAACATCTGGATTACAACATCGGCGGCTATGATCTGGTCTTTGTGGCCCGGGGCATGACCCCGCGGCTGAAGAGCTGGCAGCTGAGCAGCGTAGTGGCAAAGCTGTTCGCACAGGCCGGTCTGCCCGATAAGGCCAAACGTCCGGATGCACCGCCGCCCGCCACAGTGCCCCCGGCACGCAGGGCAAAGGCGGAAAAGGCGGAGCCCACCGCATGACAGGGCTGCAAAACGCCTGCAGAAAGGCGCTGTGCGGGCTGATCCGGGTGTATCAGTACACCCTGAGCCCGTGGATCGGCCGCAGCTGCCGCTTTACGCCCAGCTGCAGCAACTACACCATGCAGGCCATCATGACCCATGGGTGCATCAAAGGCATCCTGCTGGGGGCATGGCGCATCGCCCGGTGCAATCCTCTCGGCAAATGGGGCTACGACCCGGTGCCGGAGCCGGGCCGCTGGCAGAACCCTGCCCGCCGCCTGCAGCCCGCAAAGCTGTTTGAAAAGCGGCATAGGGGATAAAGTTTATCTGTCATTGAAGAAAACTCCCTCAGTCACGGCTTGCGCCGTGCCAGCTCCCTCATGGAGGGAGCCTCTGGCGAGAAGGAAAACTTTATCGCCATGACAAAGGCCCCATCTCAGAGGGGGCTGTCGAGCGAATGCGAGACTGGGGGAGTTTCTACGGCATCTGAATCAGCTTCTTGTGACGCGGTGCACTGTGGGCAGCGTGTCCTACGATAAAAAATAACAAGTCCCGTGCCACAGACGGGGCAGAATGGACAAAGGTATGAACTTCTTTTACATCCTGAGCGGTCCTCTCGGCTATGTCATGGAGTGGATCTACAAGCTGCTCCCGAGCTACGGCTGGGACATCATCATCTTCACGCTGCTCATCAACATCGTCAAGATCCCTCTGCAGCTGAGCCAGCAGAAGAGCATGGCTAAAATGTCGGCCTTCCAGCCCATGATGATGGAGATCCAGAACAAGTACAAGGACAAGCCCGAAAAGCAGCAGGAAGAAATGCTCAAGCTGCAGCAGAACTACGGCTATAACCCCACCGCAGGCTGTGTGCCCATGCTGCTGAACTTCCTGGTCATGTTCGGCGTTATCGGCGTCGTGTACAATCCGCTGGAGCGCATCTTCCACATCAGCGCTGCTGCCCTGACCGCTGCCGGTGAGGCCCTGACTGCCTCCGGTGTCGCCTTTACCGCCATCACCCGCGATACCACCATTATTTCTCAGCTGGTGGCAGGCAACGGCAGTCTGGCTGCCTGCTTTACCCCGGAGCAGATCGCGACTGTCACCGAGTTCAGCCGTCATATGACCTTCCTCGGCATCGACCTGACCCGCGTGCCCAAGCTGGGCCTGTCGCTGGACATCGTGCTGCCGCTGCTGTCGGTCATCACCATGCTCCTGTCCACCCATATCAGCATGAAGGCCAGCGGCCAGCAGATGCAGGGCAGCATGAAGGTGACCATGTATATGATGCCGCTGATGTACCTGTTCTTCTGCTTCACCTATCCTCTGGCATTCTCTCTGTACTACGTCATTTCCAACATCGTGATGACCGCGCAGACCCAGGTCATGCGCAAGGTGTACGACCCCGATAAGATGCGCAAGGAGATCGAAGCGCAGATCGCAGAAAAGAAAAAGCAGGAAAAACGCGGTGTGAAGAACACTACCGTTAAGGTCACCGATCCCAAGACCGGCAAGACCACGGAAAAGAACCTTTCCGCCAGCGAGATGAACAAGCGCCGGCTGGAGTATGCCCGCAAGCTGGACGAGGAGCGCTACAAGGACGAGCGCACCGTGCCGCTGAGCGAGCTGAACAAGCAGGATAAAGAATAAGAAGGAGGAGAACGGTTATGATCCGTAAGCAGGAAGCGACCGGCAAAACGGTCGATGAAGCCCGCGCAAAAGCCTGTGCCCTGCTGGGCGTGCAGGCCGATGATCTGAATGTCAGCTGCGAAGTGCTGGAAATGCCCCAGAAGACTGGTTTTCTGGGCCTGAAGCTCACCCCCGCCAAGGTGTGTGTGAGCGTGGAGGAGCCGGACGCTCCGGCAGCACCCGCCGTTGAGGAAAAGAAGGCTCCTGTTCAGGAGAAGGCCGCGCCTGCTCCTGCAGTGGAAGCACCCGCTGCACCGGCAGAGCCGGAAGCCAAGGCCGAGGAGCCTGCAGCGCCCGCTGTGGAAGCTGCCGCAGTGCAGCAGCCTGCCGCCGAGGAAGAGGAGACCGAGGAGCCCATCAACATTGAAGAAAACGCCAAGGTCAAGGCCGCTGTGGACTACCTGCGTGAGGTCATTGCCCTGATGGGCGTGGAGAACGTCTCCTTCAGCGCCGTGCAGAAGGGCGAGGCCACCATCATCCGTCTGGACGGTGAAAAGCTGGGTGCCCTCATCGGCCGCCGCGGCGAGACCATGGAGAGCCTGTCCTATCTGGCAAGCCTTGTGGCAAACCGTCTGGAGGGCGATTACATCAAGCTGGGTCTGGACGTTGCCGGCTACCGCGACAAGCGCGAGAGCGACCTGACCGCACTGGCACAGCGCATTGGTGCCAAGGTGCGCAAGACCGGCCGCAGCTTTGCCATGGAGCCCATGAACCCCTACGAGCGCCGCATCATCCACTCTGCCATCAGCAAGATGGAGGGCGTGCGCAGCGAGAGCAAGGGCGAAGGCCGTGACCGCCGTGTGGTCATCTACTCCACCGCACCCGATGCACAGACCGAGAACACCTACGGGGAGCGCCGTCCCCGCGGCGGACGCGGCAATGGCCGTCGTCCCGGCGGTCCGCGCAGCGGCGGTTATCGCGGCGGAAACCGTTCCGACCACGGCGACCGCAATGGCAGCCGTGGCGGCTACCGCGGCAGCCGCAGCGGTGCACCCCGCGGCCCCCGTCCCTCCGGTGTGCCGGAGCGCACCTATGCACCCCGTGATGCCGAGAATGCCGCACCGGTGGCACCCAAGCGCACCGAGCGGGTGGATGATTTTGCCGATTTCAGCTTTGGCAAGATCGAGCTGTAATTTTGCGGAATTATTTTTGAAATCAGGGTCTCCGGAAGATCTGCGGATTTTCCGGAGACCTTTTTTCACGCAAAAAAGGATTTTACCCAAAACTGACGCCAAGCTGGTTTCAGGCCGGGCGGCAGCTGCGGTATACGGAGCCTGTCAAAAGTCATTCTTCTCAAAATTTGGAGGAACTGCCTGTTTTTTGCCGAAATCTTTCTCTCAAATGGCAATTGTAAAACAATTGGTCAAGGATTTATACTGTAGTCAAGAGCGTTCTGTTCGTGAAGAACAGACAGAATGATGAGAAGAGAGGTAATCAACTATGGCTCAGAACAAGATCTCCCGCCGCAGCTTCCTGCGTGGTGCAGGGGCATCCGCGACCATCGCAGCCGCCAGCTGCATGGCACCCTCTGCAGCCGCCTGTGACATCAAGTCCCTGTGGAGCATGGATCTGCAGATCCTTGCCACCAGCGACACCCACGGCAAGTTCGATCCCTGGGATTACGCCGCCAACAAGGCAGATGCTTCCGGCAGTGTGGCCCAGCAGGCGACCGCCATCAAGCAGTGCCGCACCCGGAACACGCTGGTGGTGGATGCAGGCGATACCATTCAGGCCAACTCCGCAGAGCTGTTCCTGAAGGATGACCTGCATCCCATGATCGCTGCCATGAATGCCATCGGCTATGATATCTGGACCACCGGCAACCATGAGTACAACTACGGCATGGATGTGCTGAAAAAGGTCATGGGACAGCAGAAGGCCAAGGTGCTCACCGGCAACGTTTACGCACCGGACGGCACCCCGCTGGCCGACGGCTACACCATCATCAAGAAGGGCACCGTGAAAATCGGCGTCATTGGCATGGTCACCCCCAACATCAACCGCTGGGATGCCAAGAATCTGGAGGGCTGGACAGTCACCAACCCTGTGGACGAGAGCCGCAGGATCATCGATAAGATCAAGGATCAGGTGGATGTTCTGATCGGCGTCATGCACATGGATACCGAGAACGAGTACGGTGTCTATGGCTCCGGCGTCACCGATCTGGCAAATGCCTGCCCTGAGTTCGACGTCATCGTGGGCGGCCACGGCCATAGGAGCATCCCCAACATGATGATCAACAACGTGCTGGTGGTGGAGAACAAGAACGCCGGTGCCACCCTGTCCGAGATCCACGTCTATCTGGAGCGCCAGCTGGACGGCAAGTGGAAGGTCGTGAACCGCACCTCTGAAAACCTGCAGATCAAGGAGTACGAGCCCGATCCGGAGCTGACCGCTCTGCTGGCTCCTTACGACACCCGCGCCAAGGAAGACGCTGTCACCCCCATCGGCGAGCTGAAGGGCGGCGATCTGGCCCCCGAAAACGAGATCGACTGCCTGCCGCAGGCCATGGTGCAGGACACCGCGCTGCTGGACTTCATCAACGAAGTGCAGATGTACTACACCGGTGCGCAGGTCTCCGCAACGGCCCTGACCTCCATGACCTCCCAGATGCGCGCAGGCACCATCCGCAAGTGCGATATGGCCAGCATCTACACCTACCAGAACACCCTGTACAAGCTGCAGATGACCGGCGAGCAGCTGCGCCGCTTTATGGAGTGGTCCGCAGCCTTCTTCAAGACATGGAAGCCGGATGAAGTGACCATCGCTTTTGACCCCTCGGTGCGCTACTACCTGTACGATGCTTTTGAGGGCGTCAACTATGAGCTGGACGTCTCCAAGGAGCCGGGCCACCGCATCAAGAACCTCAAGTGGCCGAACGGCAAGGCCGTGAAGGACACCGACACCTTTGTTGTGGCAGTGAACAACTACCGCGCCACCACCCAGCTGCTGACGGCTGCGGACATCTTCCTGCCCGGTGAGGATCTGCCCAAGCTGCTGGAGATCGATGTGCGCGGCGACGTGGGCGGCATCCGCGAGCTGCTGGGCGAGTACATCCGCACCGTGAAGGGCGGCACCATCGAGCCGCACGTGAACAACAACTGGAAGATCGTGGGCAACAACTGGAAGGCCGCCGATCACCAGAAGGCTGTGCAGCTGCTGCGCGAGGGCAAGCTGGCCCTGAATGAGAATGCCGATGCACGCACGCTGCCCGGCAAGGCCATCACCACGGCAGATATCGCCAAGTTCTAAAAATCAGTTTCCTGTAAAAAGGGGCTTTCCGTGTTGGGACGGAAAGTCCCTTTTTTGTGTGAGAAACGGGCGGATTTTCAACCGTTTCCCGGGAATTGGTTGAAAAAACAGTACCATTCCGCCGCGTTTCGTGGTACAATGAAACTGTATTGGTCTCGCTGCTGTGGGCAGATGGGAGCAAGCGGCCAGACCGGGCGCGGAAAGGAAGCCAGAAAAAACCATGCAGGAAGCGACCATTGCAGCAATTGCAACAGCACCGGGCGCAGGCGGCATTGCCGTGGTGCGGCTCTCCGGTGCGGAGAGTTATCAGGTGGCGGCCCGGGTGTTCTGCCCGGCCAACGCCGCAAAAAAAGTGGAACAGGCCAAAGGTTATACGGCCATGTACGGGGCCTTCCGGGAAGGGAACGAGACCTTTGACGAGGGGGTGGCCCTGTTTTTCCGTGCGCCCCACAGCTATACCGGCGAGGATGTGGTGGAGCTTTCCTGTCATGGCGGAAATGCGGTGGCCCGCCGTCTGGTGGAAGCCTGCCTTGCCGCCGGTGCGCAGCCTGCCGCGCCCGGCGAGTACACCCGCCGCGCCTTCCTGAACGGCAAGCTGGGTCTGACCCAGGCCGAGGCGGTCATGGACCTGATCTCGGCAGACGGGCGGCAGGGGGCCGCACTGGCCAATGCGGCGCTGGGCGGTGCGCTGGCCAAAAAGATCGACGCCCAAAAGCAGGAGCTTACCGCCATTCAGGCACACCTTGCCGCATGGGTGGATTTTCCCGAGGAGGATGTGCCGGAGCTGGACGATGACCACCTGCACCGGGTGCTGAGCGGGGTAAAGGAAGAACTGGACGGCCTGATCCGGAACTATCAGGCAGACACCATCCTGCGCGAGGGCGTGGACTGCGCCATCGTGGGCCGGCCCAACGCAGGCAAGTCCACGCTGCTCAACCTGCTGGCCGGGTTCGACCGGGCCATTGTGACGCCGGTGGCTGGCACCACCCGCGACGTGGTGGAGCAGGCGGTGCAGCTGGGGGATGTCCGGCTGAACCTGTTCGATACCGCCGGCCTGCGGGAGACGGAGGACGCCATTGAAGCGGAGGGCATCCGCCGCAGCTGGAAGAAGCTGGAGGAAGCGGGCCTGATCCTTGCCGTGTTCGATGGCTCCGAGCCGCCCACAAGGGAAGATCTGGAGCTTGCACAGCGCTGTGAGGGCCGTCCGGCCATTGCACTTATCAACAAAGAGGATAAACCGACGCGATTCGACCCGGAGTTGATCGCACCTTTCTTTGCCATGGTGCTGCCGGTGTGCTGTCAGGAGGAGGGGAGCCGCAAGGTGATCTCCGCTGCGGTGGCCCGGCTGCTGGGCACCAGCCAGATCGATGCCCATGCCGCCAGCCTGTCCGGCCAGCGTCAGCTTTCCGCCGCACTGCGTGCGCGGGATGCCGTGGCCGGTGCACTGGATGCTGCCGCAGGCGGCTTTGGGCTGGACGCGGTGTCTGTCTGTGTGGACGATGCACTGGCCGCCCTGTGCGACCTGACCGGCGAGAACGCCTCGGAAGCCGTGATCGAACAGGTGTTTGAACGCTTCTGCGTGGGAAAGTGACGAAGAGCTTCCTGCGCAGAGCGTAGTCGCGTGTTTAAAGTTTGATGCCTTTTGCAAAATGCATCGCCGCCGGGTATGTTCTCTTTTGACACCAAAAGAGAACCAGAAAAGTGCCAGCGATTTCGACGCGCTGGAGCCACGAAAAAGGGGCTGCTCGCCCCTTTTAACCCCAAAGAGGAGGGCTGCACCGGAAAAAACTGAAGATTCACGCCTGTTCGGCGTGAAGATCTTTTAACCGTTTTTTCCGGCTCCGCCGATTCAAAGCCCCTCAGTCGCTGCGCGACAGCTCCCCCGGGGGAGCGAGCGCTGCTGCTGCCGTTTCCCGTTACGACCCCACCCGTGAAAATGGGTTACAGGAAAGTCCGCAGACTTTCCTGTAACCCGAAATTTAAAATAATTCTTCCGCTGAAAATGCCCAGAGTAAAACGGAGGGCATTTCAAATCATTTATTAGAGGAAACCCGAAAGTATATGAACCACTTAGGAGATTATGACGTCATCGTCATCGGTGCCGGTCACGCCGGCATCGAAGCCGCCCACGCCGCCGCGACATTGGGTGCAAAAACCGCCGTGTTTACCATGAGTCTGGATGCCATTGGCAACATGCCCTGCAACCCCAGCATTGGCGGCACGGCAAAAGGCACGCTGGTACGTGAATTGGATGCACTGGGCGGCGTGATGGGCCTTGCTGCGGATGCCACCTATCTGCAGAGCCGGATGCTCAACCGGGGCAAGGGCCCGGCTGTCCACGCCCTGCGTGTGCAGACCGACCGCAAGCGCTACCACGAATATATGAAGCACGCCCTTGAGCTGACGCCCGGCCTTGCCATCCATCAGGCAGAGGTCGTGGGCATTGAGACCGAGAACGGCCATGTGAAGGGCGTCGTGACCCAGCTGAACGGCGAATACAGCGCCAAGTGCGTGGTCATTGCCACCGGCACGAATCTGGGCGGCAAAATTTTTGTGGGTGATGCATGGTATGCCTCCGGCCCGGACGGGATGCACGCCGCCAACGCCCTGACCGACAGCCTGAAGGCCGCCGGTCTGCCGCTGCGCCGGTTCAAGACCGGCACCCCTGCCCGGGTGCACCGCCGCAGCATCGATTTCAGCCAGCTGGAATGCCAGCCCGGCGACCCGGACAGCGAGCTGCAGCCCTTCAGCTTCCTGACCGACGCCCCCATGCACAACAAGGTGGAGTGCTGGATCGCCTATACCAACCCCGAGACCCACAGGATCATTCTGGATAACATCCAGCGCAGCCCGCTCTACGGCGGCATGATCGAGGGCGTTGGCCCGCGCTACTGCCCCTCCATCGAGGACAAGGTGGTGCGCTTTGCGGGCAAGGATCGTCACCCCATTTTTGTGGAGCCCTGCGGGGAGAACACCGAGGAGATGTATCTGCAGGGAGCCTCCAGCAGCCTGCCGGAGGATGTGCAGAACGCCTTCTACCGCAGCATCAAAGGGTTTGAGAACATCGAGATCATGCGCCCGGCCTACGCCATCGAGTACGACTGCGTGGACCCCACCAGTCTGGAAGCCACGCTGGAAAGCAAGGTGGTGCGGGGCCTGTACGGTGCGGGCCAGTTCAACGGCACCTCCGGCTACGAGGAAGCCGCTGCGCAGGGCCTGCTGGCCGGACTGAACGCCGCCCGCAATGCGCTGGGCAAAGAGCAGCTCATCCTGCCGCGCCACACCAGCTATCTGGGCACGCTGGTGGATGATCTGGTCACCAAAGGGGTCATGGACCCCTACCGCATGATGACCAGCCGCAGCGAGTACCGCCTGACCCTGCGTCAGGACAACGCTGACCAGCGGCTGACCCCCATCGGCAGGGAATACGGCCTTGTGCAGGATGACCGCTGGGCCAAGTACCAGCACACCCAGAGCATTCTGGAAGCGGAGCGCCGCCGCCTGCACGAGACGCATCTGCGCACCGCCGACCTGCGCACCGCCATGGAAGCGGCCGGGCTTGCTCCTGCTGCCGAAGGCGGCATTGCGGAAGAGCTGCTGCGCCGCCCGGAGATCAGCTATCCGCTGCTGGCCGGTGTCATCGGCTGGGGCGAGCAGATCACCCCCATGCTGGCCGAGCGGTTGGAGACCGAGATCAAGTATGCAGGCTACATTGCCCGGCAGGACCGGATGATCCGGGACGTGGCCCGGCATGAAAAGACCCTGATCCCGGACGACTTTGAATATGCGGATCTGGCCGGCCTGACGCTGGAAGCCCGCGAAAAGCTGGCCCGCATCCGGCCGAAGAACCTCGGTCAGGCGGGCCGCATCCCGGGCGTATCGCCCTCCGATGTGGCGCAGCTGAGCATTGCGCTGGCAGCGAGGAAATGACTTTGCTGAACCCTCTCAGGCAAAGCCTTTCGGCTTTGCCAGCTCCCCCAAAGGGGGGAGCTTTATAAGCGTTCCCCCAGATGCAAAAAGCTCCCCCTTCGGGGGAGCTGGACGCGAAGCGGCCTGAGAGGGTTTCTCTATAAATGCAATTTAAAATCGTACCCATAGAAAGAAGCTGCAACCAATGGAAGAACTGAAGCTTTACGAGGGCCGTCCCGCCGACTGCACTGGGCGGCTGGAAAAAGAGATCCGCACCTATGACCTGCTGGACAAGCTGGGCATCCAATTCTGGCGCACCGACCACGGCTGGATGAAGGCCGATACCATGGAGGACTGCCATGTGATCGATGCCTGTCTGAATGCCACCGTCTGCAAGAACCTGTTCCTGTGCAACCGGCAGAAGACGAACTTTTATCTGCTCATGATGCCCGGGGATAAGCCCTTCAAAACCAAAGAGCTCTCCCACCAGCTGGGCATTGCCCGCCTGAGCTTTGCCTCGCCCGAGGATATGGAGCAGTATCTGGACTGTACGCCCGGCTCCTCCTCCATCATGGGGCTTGCCAACGACACCGAAAACAAGGTGCAGCTGCTGATGGATGAGGATGTGAAGAAAGGGGAGTACCTTGGCTGCCACCCCTGCATCAACACCTCTTCGCTCAAGCTGCGCACGGCAGATGTGCTGGAAACCTTCCTGCCCGCCGTCCACCACGAGCCGATTTTCGTCCAGCTGACCGGTGAATGAAAGAAAGGACAATACCCATGATCGACAAACAGCGTCTGGAAGCAAAATGTTCCACATGGAACATCACCCTCACCGGCACCCAGCTGGACCAGCTGGATGCCTTTGCCGAAATTCTGGTGGACTACAACCAGAAGGTCAACCTGACCGCCATCACCGACCCCGAGGGGATCGAGGATAAGCATTTCCTCGACAGTCTGCTTTTTGCCAGCCAGCCGGAAGTGGCGGGCCGCATGGTGGATGTGGGCGCAGGCGCAGGCTTCCCGGGCATCGTGACCAAAATTTTCAAGCCGGAGCTGCAGCTGACCCTGATGGAGCCCACCGGAAAGCGGGTGGAGTTTTTGAAGTACGCCTGCGCCCAGCTGGGCCTTGTCGGCGTGGAGTTTGCCAAGGAGCGCGCCGAGGAAGCCGCCCGCAAGGCGTGGCGGGAGCAGTTCGATCTGGCATCTGCCCGGGCTGTGGCCGCCCTGCCCATGCTGGCCGAATACTGCCTGCCGCTGGTAAAGGTAGGGGGGAACTTCCTTGCCATGAAGGGCTCCTCCGGTGAGGAAGAGCTGACCGCAGCGCGCGGTGCCATCAAAAAGCTGGGCGGTGAGTACAGGGAGACCCGCACCCTGCATCTGCCGGGCGGTGATACCCGCACCCTGATCCTGTGCAAAAAGATTTCGCAGACTCCGACAGCTTACCCCAGAAACGGCGGTAAAATCGCAAAAAGTCCGCTGAAATAACGCAGCAATGAACATATTCTGAAAGACCCTGCCGAACGATTTGTCTGGCAGGGTCTTTCTTTGTGTGGTACACTGTGGCTGAAGCCTGAGATTTTTCACGCTTTCCCGGGAAAATGTGGAAAACAGACCCGGCAAAACTGCGAAGGGGGAGTATATTCATGTTTGAACGCAAAAAGCAGGCGGGCAAGATTTATTTCCTGCCCATCGACCAGATCCGGCCGTCGCCATTTCAGGCACGGCGGGAATTCAGCGAGCAGGAGCTTGCGGCACTGGCGCAGAGCATCCGGGAGAACGGCCTGCTGCAGCCGGTCACGGTGCGGAAGCTGTCGGATGGCGGCTATGAGCTGGTGGCAGGGGAGCGGCGGCTCCGTGCCTGCAGGCTGGCAAAGATGACCACCATCCCGGCCATCCTCTGCAACTACGGCGACGAGCAGACCGCGGCGCTGGGCCTGCTGGAAAACATCCAGCGGGCCGACCTGAACCCCTTTGAACAGGCACAGGGTATGAAGGATGTGATGGTGCTGTGGGACTGCACCCAGGCCGAGGCCGCCAAACGTCTGGGCATGGCGCAGCCCACCCTTGCCAACAAGCTGCGGCTCTTGCAGCTGAACGCCGACCAGCGGCAGTTCGTGCTGGACAACAACCTCACCGAGCGCCATGCCCGGGCGGTGCTGCGTCTGCCGGAGAGCCGCCGCAGCGAAGCCTTGATCAACATTGCCAAGCGCCGCATGAACGCCCGGCAGACCGACCTCTACATTGAACAGCTGCTCAATACCCCTGCAAAAGGCAGGCACCGTATTTCCATGGTCAAGGACGTGCGCATTTTTGTGAACACCATCGACCATGCCATCCGCTTGATGACCGACAACGGCGTGCCCGCTACCGCCCATCGGGAAGAGAAGGACGGGTATATCGAGTATACGGTGCGCATTCCCACCGCAGCTGCCGAACGGTAAAATTGTTCCATGTGGAACAGGGGACGAACTCCCTCAGTCAAAACCTGACGGTTTTGCCAGCTCCCTCGGAGAGGGAGCCTCTGCATGCCGGAAACTTTGCAATTTACCCGGTAGCTTTGCCGCCATGTCAAGGGCCCCATCCCAGAGGGGGCTGTCTGCGCAGCAGACTGGGGGAGTTCTCTCCCCAAAGTGTCCGCATTTCCGCTTTTCCGTCCCTAAAAGTTAAAAATCCAGCCGAAAAACGCTTCAGATGGTTCAAAAACCGATTTGGATGTGCTATACTAGGTGTTAAGGTGCCTGTATGGACGGGAAACCGGCAGGCATGACTGCGAATGTTCCACATGGAACAATTAAATTTTCCCGGAAGGAAGAATTGTGCGTGGCAAAAATTGTAGCAATTGCGAACCAGAAGGGCGGCGTTGGCAAAACCACCACCGCCGTCAACCTGTCGTCCTGCGTTGCGGCGCTGGGCAAGCGGGTGCTCATCGTAGACCTTGATCCGCAGGGCAATACCACCACCGGCTACGGCATCCCGAAGCGCAGCGTGGAAAAGGGGACCTACGAGATCCTGATCGGTGAGGCGCGGGCCTCCGAGGCCATCCGTAAGACCGAGTACCGCACCGATGTCATCGGCTCCAACACCCGTCTGGCCGGTGCCAGTCTGGAAATGATCGACCTGCCCGCTCGTGAGAGCCGCCTGCGCAAGGCGCTGGCCGAGGTGCAGAAAGACTATGACTTTATCTTTATCGATTGTCCGCCCAGTCTGGACCTGCTCACCCTGAACGGCCTGAGTGCCTGCGACAGCGTTCTCATTCCGGTGCAGTGTGAGTATTACGCGCTGGAGGGCCTTTCGGAGCTGATCAGCACCTTAAAGACTATCCGCAAAAAGTACAATCCGTATCTGGATATCGAGGGCGTGGTGTTCACCATGTTCTCGCTGCGGTATAACCTGACCGTGCAGGTGGTGGAGCAGGTGCAGAAGTATTTCGGCTCCAAGGTGTACAAGACCACCATCCCGCGCTCCATCCGCATTTCGGAGGCACCCAGCTACGGCCAGCCCATCAATTTCTATGAACCCAAGGGCAAGGGCAGCGAAGCGTACATGGATCTGGCAATCGAATTTGTCAAGAACAACCGCCCGCACGAGCCCAAAAAGGCCCGCAGCAAAAGTGCACCCGTCGCAGAGCAGACGAAAAATGCTCTGGAAGATTAAACCTCAGGGGGAACATGAATGGCAAGAGGAAAAGGAGGGCTTGGCCGCGGGCTGGACAGTCTGTTTGAAGATGCCGCCCCGGTTTTTGAGTCCGGCGCAAAGGTAGATACCTTGCCCCTGCGTGAGATCGAACCGGACCCGGAACAGCCGCGCAAGACCTTTGACGAGGAAACGCTGGGCGAGCTGGCCGCAAGCATTGCAGAGCACGGTCTGCTGCAGCCCATCGCGGTGCGTCCGCGTCCGCGGGGCGGCTACAGCATCGTGGCGGGTGAGCGCCGCTGGCGTGCCTGCCGCATGGCAGGGCTGAACGATGTGCCGGTGGTCATCAAGGAGGTCAGCGACGAGCAGGCCATGGAGCTGGCTCTGGTGGAAAACCTGCAGCGCGAGGATCTGGACCCGGTGGAAGAAGCCGCCGGCATCCGGGAGCTGATGACCCGCTGCGGCCTGACACAGGAGCAGGCGGCACAGAAGCTGGGCAAGAGCCGCAGCGCACTGGCCAACAGCCTGCGCCTGCTGAACCTGCCGGAAAACGTGCTGGAACTGCTGAAAAGCGGCTTTATCAATATCGGCCACGCAAAGGTGATCCTGAGCCTGCCCACGCCGGAGCTGCAGGAGCAGGCGGCGCAGATCATCGCGGACAACCAGCTGAACGTGCGTCAGGCCGAGGCACTGTGCAAAAAGCTGGCAAAGCCCGCAAAGGAACCCAGAGAACCCCAGCCGCGCGGCACCCTGCCGGTGGAGGTGGAAGAAAGCCTCAAGCAGGTGCTGGGCAGCGAGGTGAACGTGGCCTACCACGACGGCAAGGGCAGGCTGACCGTGCATTTCTATTCAGACGAGCAGCTGCGGGCCTTTGCCAACCTGCTGGGACAGTACCAGAACGAAGAATAAAGCGATCCAAGGCGGGCGACCGCCTTTGAACGGCGCAGGGGAGGGGATCCTCTGCGCGAACCGAAATAGAGCAAGGAGAGTCAATCATGCTTGATATCAAATTTGTCCGTGAAAACCCGGACGCTGTCAAGGAAAACATCAAGAAGAAGTTTCAGGATGCAAAGCTCCCGCTGGTGGACGAGGTCATCGAGAAGGATGCCAAGTACCGCGCATGCCTGAAGGAAGTGGAAGCCCTCAAGGCTGCCCGCAACAAGCTGAGCAAGGCCAACGGCCCCCTGTTCGGCCAGCTGAAGAAGTGCACCGATGAGGCACAGAAGGCTGAGCTGCAGGCTCAGATCGATGCCAACAATGCCGCCGTCAAGGCCGACGCCGACAAGATGGCTGAGCTGGAAAAGGAAGAAGAGACCCTGTCCGCACGCATTCAGGAGATCATGTACACCATCCCGCAGATGATCGATCCCAGCGTGCCCATCGGCCCGGATGATACCTACAACGTGGAAGCACAGCGCTTTGGCGAGCCTGTGGTCCCCGATTTCCCCATCCCGTACCACACCGAGATCATGGAGAGCTTCGACGGCATCGATATGGACGCCGCAGGCCGCGTAGCCGGCAACGGCTTCTACTATCTGCTGGGCAACATCGCCCGCCTGCACGAGGCCGTGCTGGCCTATGCCCGCGACTTTATGATCAATAAGGGCTTCACCTACGTGATCCCTCCCTTCATGATGCACGGCAACGTGGTGCAGGGCGTTATGTCCTTCCCGGAAATGGATGCCATGATGTACAAGATCGAGGGTGAGGACCTGTACCTGATCGGTACCAGCGAGCACACCATGATCGGCCGCTTCATCGACCAGACTCTGGACGAGGCCACTCTGCCCCTGACCCTGACCTCCTACAGCCCCTGCTTCCGCAAGGAGAAGGGCGCTCACGGCATCGAGGAGCGCGGCATCTACCGCATCCATCAGTTCGAGAAGCAGGAAATGATCGTGGTCTGCCGCCCCGACGAGAGCGCTGACTGGTACGAGAAGCTGTGGAAGAACTCTGTGGAACTGTTCCGCAGCATGGAGATCCCGGTGCGTCAGTTGAACTGCTGCTCCGGCGACCTGGCCGACCTGAAGGTGAAGAGCTGCGATATCGAGGCTTGGAGCCCCCGCCAGCAGAAGTACTTCGAGGTCTGCTCCTGCTCCAACCTGGGCGATGCA
Source organism: Faecalibacterium sp. 7 (assembly GCF_049562865.1). Classification (NCBI taxonomy): domain Bacteria; kingdom Bacillati; phylum Bacillota; class Clostridia; order Eubacteriales; family Oscillospiraceae; genus Faecalibacterium; species Faecalibacterium sp. 7. The sequence continues at coordinate 901,923 of NZ_CP186911.1, forward strand.
CAGGCACGCCGCCTGCACATCCGCGTGAAGGGCAAGGACGGCAAGACCTATCTGGCCCACACCCTGAACAACACCTGCGTGGCACCTCCGCGTATGCTGATCGCCTTCCTGGAGAACCACCTGCAGGCCGACGGCACCGTGACCATCCCCGAAGTGCTGCAGCCGTATATGGGCGGCCTGAAGGTCATGGTCCCCACCCACAAGAAGAACTAAAACTGCACCGGGTTTTCCACATCCGGACAGAAAAAGGTTGAAAAAAGCACCGTTTTCCGTGAGGGAAGCGGTGCTTTTTTGCGTGGGAAGCGGGCTTGCCCTCTTCGTCATGGCGGCAAAGTTTCAGGCTGAAGCGCAAAGCCTGCCATCGCGCTAAAAGCTCCCCCTGAGAGGAAAGACTTCCCCCGGCCGGGGGAAGATGTCGCGCAGCGACAAAAGGGGGAATCTGGCATCGCGCAGCGATGACTGAGAGGGTTCGTTTTTTGCCGCAAAAACCCTGCAAAAATGACGGGAAATGCAATGTTTCAACGAAGCTGCGTGAATAAAATCGAGAGATTGAAAAAACGCAAATTTTTTTGAAAATATGTGTTGACAAAAGGCCCATCTATGGATATAATAATAGAGCACTGTTCAAGTGCACAAACAATATGTGGCGGTATAGCTCAGTTGGCTAGAGCATTCGGTTCATACCCGAAGTGTCACCGGTTCAAATCCAGTTACCGCTACCACTTTTACAGAGTTTCGCTAAGGTTAGGGGGACGGTCGTCCGCAGTAGTGGGCGATGGATGTCGGAGGTTTTAGCGAAGCTCTGTATTTCTAAGGCCCGTTGGTCAAGCGGTTAAGACACGGCCCTTTCACGGCTGTAACATGGGTTCGATTCCCGTACGGGTCATAAAAACGCCTTTGCGCATTGCGCAAGGGCGTTTTTAATTTGACCCATACGGGAATCGAACAGGGCGGCGGTGCGCAGCACCGCAACCAAAGCCCCGGTGGGGTTGTTGCTTAGTGCCCCGGGTTGCGGCTCCCAGCATCCGCGCGTGCCTTGGGCGGCACGTGCGTCTTGCTGGCCGCTGCCCCAACAACTCCTCCCTGCATCGGCCACTGGCCGCGGTCGTCGTTGTTGCAGGTCCCATCCTGTAGGAATGTCTAATGTGGTAGCTGCCGCTGCATTCGCTCAGGGGATTTTTAATTTGACCCATACGGGAATTGCAGCTGAGCGGTGCGCCTTCATCTTGAATACCACATGCCAGTTTATGGATAAAAAGCCCGGCAGGGGAACACGTTCAGGTGCTCTTCTGCCGGGTTTTTCTGCATTTTTCCGTAAATTTCCGGCCTGAAATGGTAACAAAATTATGTCAATGAGACATCAATCCTCCATTTTTAACTACGAAAATTGACTTGCACACCAAAAACTCTGGAATATTTTAGCACTTTCCATATAAATTTATGACAAAGTTTGGTGGAAATAATATCTTGTATACAGGCTGCACTTACGTTACAATACAGATGATATACCAATTGTACGAGCAGAAGGGAGGAAATGGAGTCCACAAGGGCGGTTTTCAATCATGAGTACAGGCCGGTGGCGGATGCAGCGTGCAGTTTCTGCATCATCTGTTCCCATCGCCTGATGCTTAGAACGGGAGGATGTCAATGGAAGTCTTTTTGCAAGCACTGGTAAACGGGATCCTGCTGGGCGGTTTCTACTCCCTGATGGGTATGGGCCAGAACATCATTTTCGGTGTTATGAACATCGTCAACTTCTGCCACGGCGAAATGTTGATGGTGGGCATGTACATCACCTATGTTCTGTATACCTACTTTGGGGTGGACCCCTATGTAGCGCTTCCCATCGTTGCAGTGCTCATGTTCGGGCTGGGCGCGCTGATCCAGTCCACTCTGATCACCCCTTCGCTCAAGACCAAGAGCTTTACGAACCTTTTGTTCCTCACCGTCGGTCTGGGCCTGCTGCTCACCAACGGCGCTCTGGTCATCTTCGGTTCCACCTATTATAAGATCATTACCCCTTATGCCCAGACCTACATTCCGCTGGGCCCGGTCACGATCGCGCTGCCCCGTCTGATCAGCTTCCTGATCCTGATCGTGGTCGCCATTGCGTTGTTTGCCTTCCTCAAGTATTCCACCACCGGCAAGCAGATCCGCGCCGTATCCCAGAACCCCATCGGTGCCGAGGTCGTGGGCATCAACGTCAAGAAAATTTACATCCTGACCTATGGTCTGGGCGTTGCTCTGGCCGGTATCGCCGGTTCTCTGCTCACCCAGTTCTACACCATCTATCCCACCGCAGGCGCAAGCTTCGGCTTCCGCGCACTGATCGTCGTGGTCGTGGGCGGTCTGGGCTCCATCCCCGGTGCATTCTTCGCCGGTATTTTCCTGGGCCTGCTGGAGCAGATGAGTGCATTGTTCATCAGCCCGTCCTACAGTGATATGATCGTGTTCGTCACCTTCATCATCATTCTGGTCGTGCGTCAGGTCATGATTCTGAGGAGGCGATAAGATGGATACCAGAAAAGCAGTCAAAACCTATCACCGCAATCTGGCGATCGTCCTTGCTGTCATCGTCGCCATCTTCGCAGCGATCCCGCTGGTCGTGGATAAACCCTACATCATCAACATTTTCGTTCTCACCTTCTATATGTCCACCCTGTCCATGGCGTGGAACATTCTGGGCGGCATCACCGGCCAGAACTCGCTGGGTCTGGCCGCTTACATGGGTCTGGGTGCCTATGTGTGCTGTCTGGTGGTCACAAAGACCGGCATGAACCCCTGGGCGGCCGCTGTGCTGGATATGCTCGTTGTGGGCGTGGTGGCCGGTGTCATCTTCTTCCCCAGCCTGATCCTGCGCGGCCCCTACTTCACGCTGGTGTCCATCGCGTTTGCCGAGTCCATCCGTCAGTTCATCATCAACTCGGAGTTCTTCGGCCGCGCATCCGGCGTGGGCCTGCCCTTCGGCAAGGACTCCTTTGCGCAGTTCCGCTTTACCAGCAAGGTGCCGTACTACTACATCGGCTTCATCATGATGGTGGGCGTTTACCTCATCATGAAGAAGATCGGCCGCTCCAAGCTGGGCTTTGCGCTGCGCACCATCCGCGAGGATGAGGACGCAGCCGCCGCCATCGGCATCAACCCCACCAAGTACAAGGTGATCGCGGTCGTCATTTCGGCCATCATTGCCGGTCTGGTCGGCTTCTTCTACGTCAGCTATATCCGCTACATCGACCCGGACGTCATGATCCAGTCCAAATCCACCGAGATCGTGCTGCCCGCAGTCGTGGGCGGTGCCGCCTACATCGAAGGCCCGCTGATCGGCGGCCTCATCATGATCCCGCTGAGCGAGCTGCTGCGTGCAAACTTTGCCGCCGTTCTGCCCGGCATCAACATGCTGATGTATGCCGTCGTGCTGATCGTGGTCATCCGTTTCCGCCCGTCCGGTATTCTGGGCTGGTACATGAACTCGAAGGTCAAGACCTTCATCGATGAAAAGATCCTCAAAAAGCCGTCTCTGGACGTGCTGGAAGAGTATGAGCTGATGGCAGACAAGGGAGGGAAGTAATCATGGCAGAAAAGCCTATTATTGAAGTCCAGGGCCTGACCAAGCGGTTCAAGGGTCTGACCGCCGTGCACGATGTCTCCTTCTCGGTGGAGAAGGGTTCCATCACCGGCATGATCGGCCCCAACGGTGCGGGTAAATCCACCACCTTCAACATGATCTGCGGCTACTACCCGCCCACCGAAGGCAAGATCTTCTACAACGGTGAGGACATCACCAACAAAAAGGCGTACGAGTACACCAACATGAAGATCGCCCGCACCTTCCAGATCATGAAACCTCTGAAGAACCTGAGCGTTCTGGATAACGTCACCGCCGCCGCCTACTTCGGCCACGCCGGTGCAAAGAGCGAGAAAGAGGCCAGGGAGCGCGCCATGGAGGTGCTGCACTTTACCGGCCTGTACGAAAAGCGCCATGTGATCTCCAAGGACATGGGCACGCCGGACCAGAAGCGTCTGGAAATGGCCCGCGCCCTTGCCACCAAGCCCGAAGTGCTGTTTCTGGATGAGAACATGGCAGGCTTGAACCCGGCTGAGACCGAAGAGGCCATCCAGCTGATCCGCAAGATCAACGAGTCCGGCGTCACCATCCTGCTCATCGAGCACATCATGAAGGCGGTCGTGAGCCTGTGCGAGAAGGTCATCGTCCTTCACCACGGCGAAAAGATCGCTGAGGGCACGCCCGAGCAGGTCATGAACGATCCCTACGTCATGGAAGTGTATCTGGGCACCAAAAAGGAGGGCGCAAGTGCTTAAAGTTGAAGGTCTGAACGCCGGTTACGGCTCTGTGAACATCCTGTGGGACATCGGCTTTGAGGTGAAGGATGGCGAGATCGTTGCCATCCTTGGCTCCAACGGTGCCGGTAAGACTACCATGGTGCGCACCATCACAGGCATGGTCAAGGCCAGCTCCGGCAAGGTGGAGTTCAACGGGGAGGACCTCTCCGGCAAGAGCTCCCGCGTCATTCTGGACAGCGGCATCGTGCAGGTGCCGGAAGGCCGTCAGCTCTTTACCGAGATGACCGTGCTGGAAAATCTGGAGCTGGGCGCATTCAATAAGGAGACCAAGGCGCATTTTGCAGAAAATCTGGAAAAGTGCTACAACTGGTTCCCCAAACTGCGCGAGCGCGCAAAGCAGGCTGCCGGCACCCTGTCCGGCGGCGAGCAGCAGATGGTGGCCGTGGCCCGTGCGCTGATCGGCATGCCCAAGCTGCTGATTTTGGACGAGCCCAGTCTGGGCCTTGCTCCCAACATCGTGGACGACATTCTGGAAGTGGCCAAGACCATGGTGAAGAATGACGGTATCTCGGTGCTGCTGGTGGAGCAGGACATTACCAAAGCCCTTGCAGCGGCTGACCGCGGCTATGTTATTGAGAATGGCCGCGTGGCACTGGAAGGAACCGCCGCCGAGCTTTCGGCAAACGAGCACGTCAAGAAGGCGTACCTCGGCATCTGATTTTGGAAACTGGATGTCCGGCGGGCACTACTTCACACGGTGCGGCGGGGCATCTCGGATTAACAAGCTGTTTTTACAAACAGAATTGGAGGACAATTATGAAAAAGATCTCTCGTAGAAGCTTCCTGAAGGCATCCGCTGTTCTGGGCAGCGCAGCTGCTCTGACCGCCTGCGGCGGCTCTTCCGCTTCCACCAGCACTGCTCCCGAAGCATCCGGCAGCACCGCAGCTGCTCCCTCCGGCGACACCATCAAGATCGGCACCATCTACGCAATGTCCGGCGGCAACGCAGCCATCGGCGAGAACATCCTGCGCGGCATCGATTTTGCAGTGGACGAGATCAACAAGGCAGGCGGCGTGAACGGTCAGATGCTGGAAGTTGTCCGCGGCGACCACGCAGGCGACGCAGCCACCGGTAAGTCTGAGGCAGAGCGCCTGATCACTCAGGAAGGCGTCAACGTCATTATGGGCTGCCATATGTCCGTTGTTACCGAGGTCGTGGCTCAGGTCTGCCAGCAGTACGGCATCCCCATGATCACCGCTATCTCCACGCTGGACCGCCTGACCGACGAGGACCACAAGGACTACGATTACTTCTTCCGTCTGTGCCCGCTGAACTCCGTCTACGTGGAAGATATGCTGAAGTATCTGCAGGACTCCAAGGAGCAGACTGGCAACGAGATCAAGAAGGTCGCCATCTTCACCGATAAGGCTGCCATCGGTCAGGAGCTGATCCGCTGCGTCAACCTGTTCGCACCCGATTACGGTCTGGATGTTGTGGCCGAAGTGGACTACAGCTCCAACGCTACCGACCTGTCCTCTCAGGTCCTGGCCCTGAAGCAGGCTGATCCCGATGCCATCCTGTGCGACTCCTACATCGGCGACGCTACTCTGTTCGTCCAGACCCTGAAGGAGCAGAACTACAAGCCCAAGATGATCGTTGCCAAGGCAAACGGCTTCACCGATCCTTCCTTCATCCCCAACCTGGGCGCATCCGCAAACGGCGTGGCTTCTGTTGTCGAGTTCAACCCCGACCTGACCAACGGCGTGGAGATCAACGAGGACTTCAAGAAGGTCTACAATGTCAACATGAACGGTCACTCTGCTGAGTCCTACACCGTTGTGTGGCTGTTCAAGACCGCCATCGAGAAGGCCGGCTCCACCGACGGTGCTGCCGTCCGCGACGCTCTGGCAGAGCTGTCCATCGACGGTGCATTCGAGGGCGGCCGCAAGATCGTTCTGCCCTACTCCAAGATTGAGTTCGCTCCCGAGTACGAGATCGGCGGCGCAAAGCACTACCGTGACAACACCTACGCTTCTGTTGCTATCGCACAGGTGCAGGATCAGGAGTGGAAGACCGTCTGGCCCTTCGAGTTCGCTTCCTCCAAGATCCAGGAAGTCACTCTGGGCTGATAAAGTTACCCCGAAGAACACAAAAGGCGAGCCGTCCAATGGGCGGCTCGCCTTTTTGCGCATTGTTTCCTGTGCAGAGCGTATTCGAGTGGGGGAGGCTGATAATCCTAAAGCAGCAGGCTCCACCCCAAAAAGCTGGAGATTCCCGCCTGTTCGGCGTGAAGATCTCTTAACCGCTTTTTGGGGTTCCGCCAATCAGAAGTCGCTGCGCGACGGCCGCAGGCCGACAGCAGCAGATGCCGCTTCCCGCCACGACCCCTCCCCGTGAAAAAGCAAATCCGGAATGACCGCAGTCATTCCGGATTTGCAATATCAAAAATGATTTTTCCGCTGATATTGTCAGAGCGAAGCGGAGACAATTTTAAATCGTCAACTCTTCTGGATATAGGTAAAAATATCCTCCGGCACTGCCGCCAGTGCATCCGCACCGGCAGCGGTCAGTTCTGCGCGGCCCCGGAAGCCCCACAGCGCGCCCATGGCGGGCAGCCCGGCATTGTGTCCGGTGAGGATGTCCACATCACTGTCGCCCACGAACAGGGTGGCAGAGCGGTCTGCACCGATCTCGTCCATCAGCGCATAGAGCCCGGCGGGGTTCGGTTTGGTGGGCACGCCGGGCCTGCTGCCGCGCACAGCATCAAAGCGGCCGGTGCCGAAATAGTGGGCAATGATCTTGCCGCAGAGCGGGTCGGCCTTGTTGGAGAACACTGCGCACTGAACACCCTGTGCCCGCAGCTCGTCCAGCAGCTCCGGGATGCCGGGATAGGGGGCCGTCTTGTCCTCCTTGTGGGCGTCGTACCGGGCGGTGAACTCGGCCAGCGTGGCCGCCAGCTGCTCCGGCGTGCGGGCGTTCTCCGGCGAGAAGCGCTCCACCAGCTTCGGGATGCCGTTGCCCACCATGTGCTTGAACTGTTCCACCGTAAAGGTGGGCCAGCCGTGCTGTTCACACACCCAGTTTCCCGCATCGGCAAGGTCGTCGATGGTGTTCAGAAGGGTGCCGTCCAGATCGAATAATACAGTTTTTATCACAGAAAAAGACTCCTTACAGTTTCAGAAAAGCAAAAATGGCAATTCACTGCATTTCACGCTGCGCACCTTGCACTTCACCCCGCCCGGAAAGGTGAGGGTAAGAATCGGTGCGCCCCACCGCCGCCGCCCAGGGGGAGCGCAGGGCCGTCAGGGCCGGTGCAGGGCACAGCGCGCAGATCTCGTGCAGGTGAAAGCCGCGCTGCCGGCGCAGGGTCAGATGCCCGTCCTGCAGCCAGATGCCCTCCCTGCGGTAGCCGACAGCCGCACCTGCAAGCAGGGCCGCAAACACGGCGGTGACCACCAGCAGCGGCACCGTGAGGGCAGGCAGGGTGTAGCGGGATACCGCCGTCAGCAGCAGACACAGCCCGCAGGGGATGCCGGCAGGCAGAAAATACGCCGGGATGCTGCGGCCTGCTGTGTCCACCGGCGCTTTGGGCGGCAGGGCAAAGCCGGGCAGCAGCTCCTGCAGAAAGGGACTGCCCTCCCGCCAGACCAGAAGCGGGATCTCGGGCCGGCAGCTGCCGGCCGTGACGAACACCGGGCAGCAGCCCAGCGCCCGGGTGGCAGGCGAGCGGCGCAGGTCTGCATAGCTCAGGTGCTCCAGCGCAAGGCGCATCTCGTACCGGTGCACAAAGCCGCCCCGGCTGCCAAGATGGCTCTCGGTGCGCCACACGGTGTAGTGGGCTGCATGGGCCGCGCTGCGCGCAAGGCTTGCGCAGAACAGCACGCCGCCCAGCACCAGCAGCCATGCCGTGCCCATGGGCAGCCAGCGTGCCGCCCACGCTGCCAGCTGGTTCAGGTGGGCAAAGGCCGCCGTCTGTGCGTCCGGCACATAGGGCCTGCTCTGCCTGATGGCCAGCGCCAGAAGGGCAAGGGTGGAAAGACCGTTTGCACCCAGCACCGCAAAGGCCAGCTTTTCGCCGCCGCGCGGGGTGTGGGCCACGGCGTCCCGGCGCGGCATCATGCAGTCGGCCAGAAGCTGTGCGTCCTGTGCGTTCAAAAGCAGGGTCAGGGTGCGCTTTTGCCCGGCAGGGTACAGCACCACCCGGCTTGCACCGGCCAGCCGGTAGAGCAGGGGCCGCTCGATGGTGAGCGCCGCCAGCTGCCCGGCCTTCAGGCAGCGGTCCAGCCGCACGCCCAGCCGCCAGCACACCCGCAGGGTCCCGTGCTCATCCACCTGCCAGCGGCTTGTATGGAGCACGGCAGCGCTCACGGCAGCGATCACCGCCAGCAGCACCGCGCCCTGCACCAGAGCCGTGCGCAGTGCCGCCCAGTTGCGGGCAAACAGCACCTGCAAAAGCGGCAGCAGATAGAGCAGGATGGTCTTGCGCAGAAAGTGCAGCACCGCAAACGGGTGAAAGCCGCGTTCGGTCATGGCGTGTCCTCCATCAGCACAGCGGCAAGAGCCTGCGCCTGCAGGGCGTCCACGCCCGGCAGGAACAGCTGTACGCCCGGGCCGCGCACCACCAGCACGCTGCACCCCGCCAGCCACAGAAGCGGCGTGCGCAGGGCCCACACGCCGGTCACAGCCCGGCGGGGCAGCTGCCGCGTGACGGCAAAGGCGATGCCTGCCTGCACAGCCAGATCCTGTGCCGTGAGCAGTGCTGCAAAGCTGCAGGCCCGTGCCCACACAGCGAAGACCAGGCCCGCCCACAGGGCGCAGAAGATGCATCCGGCAAAGCGGCTCTGCCAGAACACGAAGGGCGCGCAGAACACACCGGGCACACTGGCCCAGCTGCACACAACGGCCCGGCCCTTGGGCGGGATGATCAGCGCGGTGCGCAGCAGATCCCCCTCGGTCATTTGCCGGAAAGGCCCCATGCGTCCATCAGCAGGTGCAGGGTGTCATCCTGCGTCAGGCAGAGGATGCGGTCCCATGGCAGCAGGGTGGTGTTGCCGTGGGGGATGATGAACTCCGCATCGCGGGTGATGCACACCAGAATGACGTCGCCCGGCATGGGGATGTCCTTGACCGCCTGCCCTGCAAACTGGAAGTTCTCCGGCAGCAGGATCTCGTTCAGGCTGGCCGTGCCGCCGCCCAGTGAGAGCAGCTGACGGATGGTGTCGGTCTCGATCTCGCGCTCGAGGATGTGGCTCAGGTTGTCGGTGCCGCACACCACGGTATCCACGCCCAGCGTGTGCAGCAGCTCCCGGTTCTTGGGGTTGGAGGCCCGGGCCACGGTGCGGTTCACGCCAAATTCCCGCTTTGCGATCTGGCAGGCAACAAGGTTGTTCTCGTCCGCACCGGTCACGGCCACAAAGGCGTCGCAGCTGGCCACATCGGCCGTGCGCATGGTGTCAAAGCTGATGGCATCGCCGCAGATCACCGGGATATCCAGCGAATCCGCCAGCGTGCGGCAGAGCATCTCCTGCGGCTCGATGATGGTCACTTTGTGGTGGTGGGCCAGCAGGCTCTGGGCCAGATACATGCCCACCTTGCCGCCGCCTGCAATACAAACTTTCATATGCTTCCCTCGCTTTTACTTTGCCAGTGCGCGGAACACCGATTGCTCGGTGAGCACGGTGGGGCAGATGGTGTCGATCTCGTAGGCCTTGTGATACAGCACCTGCAGATGCGGGTCGGACACGCGGCAGATGACCTTTTCCCGGCGGAAGATGCTTTTTGCGATCTGTGCCGCCATCAGGTTCACCGAGTCGTCCTCGCTCACAGCGGCCACGGCGTCGCAGTTGTCGATGCCGCCCTGCCGCAGGGTATCCGGGTCGGTAGGGTCGCCCACCAGTGCCGTGCCGCGGAAGCGGTAGTCGTCGAAAGCATCCAGCCGTTTGAGCTGCTCGGGGTCTTTTTCGATCAGGGAGATATCGTGTCCGATGTGCTCCAGATCACGGACCAGAGAAGCGCCCACCTGATCGCAGCCGATCACCAGAATGTTCATGCAGTTCACCTCATTGTAAAATAACCTGATAAAAATACGAGCAGTGTTTGCTTTCTGCTCGGATCTGCGGATAAAACCGGAGACAAAGGGTCTTTGCATCAGTATATCACATTTTGGGGCGCAGTTACAGCCCGCAGAGCGGCAGAGAGCCTTCCGGTAAAATTTTCGCATTCGGCGTGCGCAGAAAGGCATAGTATGGTATACTGGTACAAAATAAGCGCTGTGCTTTGGCACAAGGAGGGGTTTCTTACGTTTTTTGAGATCATCAAAGCGATCCTGATGGGCATTGTGGAGGGCATTACCGAATGGCTCCCCATCTCGTCCACCGGTCATATGATCCTGCTGGAGCAGGTCATCAAATTCAATGCAAGTGAAGAGTTCATGTCCATGTTCCGGGTGGTCATCCAGCTGGGTGCCATCATGGCGGTGGTGGTGCTGTTCTGGGGCAAGCTGTGGCCCTTTGGCATGAAGCGGGGCCGCGTCATTTCCAAGCCCAGCGTCTGGAGCCTGTGGTTCAAGGTGGTGGCCGCCACCCTGCCGGTGCTTGTCATCAGCCCGCTGGACAACTGGATGGAAGATCACTTTTACAATTACATCACCGTTGCGGCCATGCTGATCCTGTACGGCATCCTGTTCTTCGTGGTGGAGAACCGCCGCATCACGCCCCATGTGACAAAGTTGGAACAGATCACCTACCGCGATGCCCTCATCATCGGCCTGTGGCAGTGTCTGGCCATTATCCCGGGCACCTCCCGCTCCGGTGCCACCATCGTGGGCGGCCTGCTGCTGGGCCTGTCCCGCGCCTGCGTGGCAGAGTTCACCTTCTATCTGGCCATCCCGGTCATGGCGGGCGCATCCCTGCTCAAGGTGGTCAAGTTCGCCGTCAGCGGCTCCGTGATGACCGGCACCGAGGTGGCCGTGCTGGCAGTGGGCTGTGTGGTGGCCTTTGGCGTCAGCCTTGCCGCCATCCGCTTCCTGATGGACTATGTGAAGCGCCACGATTTCAAATTCTTTGGCGTCTACCGCATCGTGCTGGGCATCATCGTGCTGGCAGTGGCGGCTGTGACGGCCATCTTCTGATTTGGAATGCTTCCCGCACAGAGCGTAGTCGCGTGTTTAAGGTTTCATGCCTTTTGCAAGATGCCGCTGCCCGCTACGACTCTTTCCCGTGAAAATTGAAAGCCGGAAATCCGCAGATTTCCGGCTTTCATTCCTTATGAAATAATAGTTCCGCTAAATATGGCCAGAGCGATCAGCGGAGGCCATTCTGATCGTGGGACACAGAGGGGTGCCCGCCGCCTTTATCCCGCTCTTTTTCTTTGAAAAACTTTGTGTTATACTGAAAAGCAAGAGAGTATGCGGCAGCGTGCCGTACAAAGCAAAATGGAGGGAATTGCTATGGAAGCATCCAAGGTCTATTATACAGATTTCCGCTGTCCCGTGGGCACCAGCCTGCTGGACAAGCTGCGCCGCGTGTGCATTGCTGCCGGCATCAAGGACATTGATATGGATGGCAAATTCGTTGCCATCAAGATGCATTTCGGTGAGCTGGGCAATCTGGCATTCCTGCGCCCCAACTATGCCAAGGTGGTGGCCGATCTGTGCAAGGAGCAGGGCGGTCTGCCGTTTCTGACCGACTGCAACACCCTGTATCCGGGCAGCCGCAAGAACGCACTGGAGCACCTCACCTGTGCCCAGCTGAACGGCTTCTGGCCCATGACCACCGGCTGTCAGGTCATCATTGCGGACGGCCTGCGCGGCACCGATGAGGCAGAGGTGCCGGTGCCGAACGGCGAATACTGCAAGACGGCAAAGATCGGCCGCGCCATCATGGATGCGGATATCTTTATCAGCCTGACCCATTTCAAGGGCCACGAATCCACCGGCTTCGGCGGTACTCTCAAGAACATCGGCATGGGCTGCGGCTCCCGCGCGGGCAAGATGATACAGCACGCCGCCGGACACCCGGAGGTGCAGCAGAGCCTGTGCCGCGGCTGCCACCGCTGCGCCAAGGAGTGCGGCTCCGATGCCATCACCTACGATGCAAACAACAAGGCCGTCATTGACCAGACCAAGTGCAAGGGCTGCGGCCGCTGCATCGGTGCCTGCAACTTTGACGCCATCTATTCCCAGTGCGACAGCGCCAATGAGATGCTGGACCGCAAGATGGCCGAGTATGCGGCTGCCGTGTGCGCCGGTCGTCCCTGCTTCCATATTTCTCTGGTGCAGGACATCAGCCCCAACTGCGACTGCCACTGCGAGAACGATGCTCCCATCCTGCCGGATATCGGCATCTTTGCGTCCTTTGACCCGGTGGCGCTGGATCAGGCCTGCGCGGACGCCTGCCTGAATGCACAGCCGCTGCCGAACAGCCAGCTGGGCCAGAACCTTGCAAAGCCCGGCTGGAACTGCCACCATGACAACTTCAAAGATTCCAACCCCAACATCGAGTGGAAGGCCACGCTGGATCAGGCCGAAAAGATCGGCATGGGCACCCGCCAGTATGTGCTGAAGAAGGTTTGATGCCGCAGGCGGCCCCGGCCTTTTCGCAAAAACAAAAAGAAGCTGACCAGTCCGGTCAGCTTCTTTTTATGTTGGGTTTCACTGGCCCACTGCGGGCACGCAGTCGTCCAGCACGGTCTGCAGGGCCTGCCAGTTCTTCAGGGTGCAGCCGGGCAAAGCGTCCGGGTCAAGGCCGGCGTCCTCGATGCGGCCGGTCATGCTCTCCTTGTCGCTCAGCAGACTCAGCGCGTCCGGCTCGATCATCGTCCAGGCCTCGGCAAAGCTCTCCTGCTCGTCGGCGTCCAGGGTGTCGTACCAGTTGTAGAAGGCTTCCTGCACAGCATCCGGCGTGCGGGAGGCAAGACGGGCGTCTTCCGCCCACTGCAGCAGGGATGCCGCTGCGATCACCGATTTCAGCGAGCAGCCGGATACGCCCGGGCCCCAGCCGAGGCAGGGCTCGAAGGCGGCAGAGGTGCCGGTGATGGAGAAGATGGAGTTCTCGTCAAAATCACCGGGGTTCAGCCCGGAGGTGTCGGCCCGGGTGGTGGAATCGGGCAGCACTTCGCTGGAAGCAGCGGAGCTTGCAGAACTGCTGGCAGAGCTGGGCGCTTCGGAGCTGCTGGCAGCAGTGCTGCAGCCGACCAGAATGCTGCAGGCCAGTGCGGCGCACAGCAGAACAGAGAGGATGCGGGTATATCTTGATTTCATAGCAGTGTCCTCCATGAGCAGTGCCTTGGCGCAGAAGCCGCAGCACCTCAAAACGATACACCCTAAGTATACGTTCTGCGGCAGCGGTTGTCAATCGGACGGGGCAGAACGAATTTCAAGCGGGGAATCGGCACCCTGCACAAAGAACGGCGGCATTTTTAGGAGCTTTGCATTCTTGACATTTTCCGCAAAAATCGGTTGACTACAGATAGGACTTTGCCGCATCGGCGGCCGGAAAGGAAGGAAACGCCATGAAACACCGGTTCACGGCCGCACTGGAGCGGTTCTCCCGCGCGATGCTGGCCCCGCTGACCTATCTTTCGGCGGCGGGCCTGCTGCTGGCAGCAGGGGCCCTGCTCACCAGCACCGCGCTGTCCGGGGCGCTGCCGCTGCTGCAGTGGGGGCCGGTGCGGCTGATGGGCAGGATCCTTTACAAATGCCTGTCGGCGGTCATCTCCAACCTCAGTGTGCTGTTCTGCACCGGGCTTGCGGCGTCGCTGGCAAAGCAGGAAAAGCATCAGGCGGCGTTCATTGCGCTGATGAGCTACTTCATCTATCTCACCGCCGGCAATGTCACCCTTGCCGAGCTGGGCCTGCTGGCGCAGCCGGACGGCCTGACCGGCCTGTACGGTGCAGGCCAGACCAGCGTGCTGGGCATCCAGACCGTGGATACCGGCGTATTCGGCGGCGTGCTGCTGGGCCTGCTGACGGCCCATGTGTATGACCGCACCTGTAAAAAAGCCCACAGGGGGTCCTGGGCGGCGTGTTTTCCGGGGAGCGGTGGTCCTTTACCTGCATGGCAGCGCTGGCGGCGGTGCTGGGCTTTGGGGCCTGTTTTGTCTGGCCTCCGGTGCAAAAGGCCATTGCTGCCCTTACCGGCTTCCTTGCGGCGTCCGGCAATATCGGCCTGTTCCTGTACGGCTTTCTGGAGCGGCTGCTCATCCCCACGGGCCTGCACCATCTGGTGTATATGCCCTTCCAGTTCTCGCAGCTGGGTGGTCAGCTCACGGTGGGCAGCGTCACCTATACCGGTGCCTATGTGGTCATGATGACCGAGTACAATCTGAACCTGCCCTTCTCCGATGGCATCGTGTGGATGTACACCGGCTTTACCAAGACGTTCGGCTACTTTGGCATTGCGGCGGCATTCATCTTCTGTGCCCGGCGCGGCAGCCGCCGCAAAACGGCGGCTCAGCTGCTGCCGCTGGCCTTCACGGCGTCACTGGCCTCGGTCACCGAGCCGATGGATTTTCTGTTCTGCTTCTCGGCACCGGTGCTGTGGCTGGCCCATGCGGCCATTTCCGGCGCGTTCATCGTGCTGCTGCACCTGTGCCATGTGACCGCCTTTACCTCCAACCTTCTGGGTTCGCTGGCAATGAACCTCTCTGCCGGTGTAGCCCGCACCCATTATCCGGTGCTCTACCTGCTGGGCCTTGTCCAGATCGCGGTGTACTTTGTGGTCTTCACGGCGCTCATCAAAGCGCTGGACCTGCCCACGCCGGGCCGACGCCCGGAGGAGCCTGTCCGGCCGGAAGCGGCACCGCTGGACGATGCCGGGGTGGAAAAGCTCATCGCAGCCCTCGGCGGGCGGGAGAACATCTGCACGGTGGACAACTGCTTTACCCGCCTGCGGGTCACGGTGCAGGATGCGGCCTTTGTCCGGGAGCAGGCGCTGAGGGCGCTGCCCTGCAGCGGGGTGGTGCAAAACGGCTGCAATGTACAGATCGTTTTCGGCATCCGTGCGCCGCAGGTCCGGCAGGCGGTGGAGCAGCGGCTGGACAGGGTGGTCTGTTGACCTTTGGCGGACGGGCAACTATAATAGGGAAAAAGCGGCTTCCCGCACAGAGCGAAAGGATTTTTTGTGTTCCGCCGGTTTTAAGTCGCTGCGCGACGAAACGTAAGGGCAACAGCATGTTTTCATGCTGACGCGAATGCTCCCGCAGGGAGCCAGCGTCAGCATATGCCGTTTACCGTTACGACCCTTCCCGTGAAAATGCGTTTGGAGCGCTCCGCAGAGCGCGACAAACGCGAATATAATAATATTTCCGCTGATATTGCCAAAGCGAACGCGTCGGCAATTTTAAATCGTCCGGCGGCTGAAAGGATACACATGCAAGAACAAGCAGTTTTTACGCAAAAAACAGAGCCTGTACCGCCAACCGGCCGCTTTGCCCCCAGCCCCAGCGGTCGGCTGCATCTGGGCAATCTGGCCTGCAGCCTGCTGGCGTGGCTCAGCGCCAGAAGCCGGGGTGGACGCATCGTGCTGCGCATTGAGCTACTGGACGCCGAGCGCTGCCCGCGGCTCTACGCCGACCTGCTGGAGCAGGACCTCGACTGGCTGGGCCTTGTCTGGGACGAGGGCGGCAGCACCGGCGGGCCGAACGGCCCCTATTACCAGAGCGAGTGCGCGGAGGTTACGCCTCCAGCTTCCGGAAGCTGGAGGACAGGGGTCTGGTGTACCCGTGCTTTTGCTCCCGCGCCCAGCTGCACGCGGCCAGTGCGCCCCATACCTCAGACGGCAATGTCATTTACCCCGGCACCTGCCGGGGCCTGACCGCCGCCGAAATTGCAGAAAAACGCAAAAAGAAAGCCCCGGCCTACCGCCTGATGGTGCCGGATGAAGAGATCACATTCGTAGATGGCTGCATGGGCCCGCACACCGAGAACCTGCTGCGGGACTGCGGCGATTTCTACCTGCGCCGGGCAGACGGTGTGTTCGCCTATCAGTTGGCCGTGGTGGTGGACGATGCCCGCATGGGCGTCACCGAAGTGGTGCGCGGGTCAGACCTGCTGTCCTCCACGGCACGGCAGCTGTACCTGTACCGCCTGCTGGGCCTGCAGGCACCGGGGTTTGCCCACTGCCCGCTGCTGCTGGCCCCGGATGGGCGGCGGCTGTCCAAGCGGGACGGCGACCAGAGTCTGGAAAATCTGCGCACAAAATACACCGCGCAGGAGATCGTGGGCAAGCTTGCCTACGCCTACGGCCTGCAGCCGGAGCCTGCGCCCCGCACGCCGGAAAGCCTGATCGGGGAGTTTTCCTGGGCAAAGGTGCCAAAGCAGGATGTCTGCCTGCCGGAAGGGCTGTTTTAAAGCAAAAAGAGAGCGCCGTCGTTGGACAGCGCTCTCTTTTTGCGTATCAATTCCACCGCATCTGCGGCACTTCGCTGCGCTCCTCGGAGCGGGTGAACAGGGCATCCAGTGCCAGTGCCAGCAAGGCGCCCAGCGCCACATCGATGCAGCTGTGCTGCTTGAGCAGCACGGTGGAGCACACGATGGAAGTGCACAGCACAGCAGCGGCCGGACGCATCCAGCGGCGGCGCGGCTGCTCAAAAATACGGCAGCGGTAGTACGCCAGCAGCAGTGTCACCGAGTTGAACACATGGATGGACGGGCACACGTTGGTGGGGGTATCGGTGCGGTACAGCGTCCGCACGGTGCGGGCAAAAAAGTCGTTGCCCGGCACGTAATAGGGCCGCAGGGCAAGGCCGGTGGGAAGGATGACATAGCAGGCCAGTGCGATGGTCATGCCGGCAAACAGCGGCAGGCACAGCCGCCAGAAGTCCTCCCGCGGGGCACGCCACAGCAGATAGAACAGTGTGAACGGGATCCACACGAACCATGCAAAATAGGGAATGACGGCATATTTGCAGAAGGGGATCAGGTCGTCCAGCCGGCAGTGCACCAGCACCAGATGGGGCATGGAGATCCGCGTCTCCAGAAAATTGAATGCGGAAAGATAAAACAACAGATAAAGCGCCATGAAACAGATGGGATGGCGCGAAAACCAACTGTGCTTCATTGAAAAAGCCTCCTTTTTGCAGAAGCAAAATCTCTTAGCATTGAGAAATTATACGCCGGGAATGTGACAAAAACAAGAAGGAAAGCGGACAACATTACTGAAAAACAAATGAATTATTTGTGCGTATTGCGTAAAAATTGGGGTGAATCCGCAGCGCAGCTTTGGTTACGGGAATATAAAAGGGACTGCCGCACGAAATCATGTGCAGCAGTCCCTTTGTACAGTTTCAGATAAAAAGCCTATACCCAAAGCAGAAGGCATCCCGATCACCGGGTCCTCAGATCACATTCTGTTCCAGCCACTTGCCGCGCACGAAGCGCACAAAGAAGCACAGGGAGCGGAACGCCCAGTCCAGATACATGCCCATCCAGATGGCCAGCAGGCCGCCGTGGAAGGCCAGCACACACAGGTAGCAGAAGCCCACCCGGAAGGCCCACATGGACACGATGCTCACGGTCATGGTAAAGCGGGCGTCGCCTGCCGCACGCAGGATGTTGGGCATGGTAAAGCTGGAAGGCCAGATGAACAGCGAAACGATGTTGAACCACACCATCACTTCCAGCGCCATGGCGTAGGCCTCGGGCGAGAGGTTGAACAGGCCCAGTGCAAATTTGTTGGCAAACAGGAAGGCCGAAAGGTTCATGACCCATGCGCCGCAGTAGGCAAACAGCATCAGGCGGCGGGAGTAATACACGGCCTGATCCTTTTCGCCTGCGCCAAGGCACTGGCCCACCACGGTCAGTGCGGCCATGCCCACGGCGTTGGCCGGGATGTTCAAAAAGGTGGTGGTGGTGTTTGCCACGGCGTTGGCTGCAATGGCGGCGGTGCCAAGGGTGGAGGTCAGGCTGGAAACGGACAGCTTGCCGATCTGGAACATGCCGTTCTCGATGCCGGCCGGGATGCCCACCCGCAGGATCTGCCGGATGAGCCGTGCTTTGGGGGCCAGTGCACGCAGGCCGTCCACACGCAGCGGGCAGTCGGGCTTCTGCAGCAGGTACAGCACGGCAAAGCAGGCAATGGCGCGGGACACAAGGCTTGCCAGCGCTGCGCCCATGACGCCCATTTTGAAGCCGTAGATCAGCACGGCGTTGCCGCCGATGTTCACCACGTTCATCACCAGACTGGACAGCATGCTGATCTTGCTGTTGCCCTGCGCCCGGAACAGGGCCGCACCGGCGTTGTACAGGCCGATGAAGGGGTAGCTCAGGGCCGAGAGCAGGAAGTAGGTCTCGGCATAGTGCATCACGTCCGCGTCGATGGAGCCAAAGATGCCCTGCAGGATGGCATGGCGGCCCACCACCACAACGGCGGCCACCAGCAGGCTGAAGCTGGACAGGATGAACAGGATCTGCGCGGCGGCGTTCCGGGCGTCACGGGGTTCCTGCCGGCCGATGTACTGGCTGGTGACCACCGCGCCGCCGGTGGCCAGCGCGCTCATGATCTGGATCATCAGGGTGTTGAAGCTGTCCACAAGGCTCACGCCCGACACGGCGGCTTCTCCCACCGAGGACACCATCAGGGTGTCCGCCAGACCGATGGTCACGCTGAGCGCCTGCTCTGCGATCAGCGGCAGCAGCAGGGCAATGAGCTGCTGCCGGGTGAACAGCGGCGGCTTATGGAACGCGGGCGTTTTGGTTGCTGTCATAGGTTCCTCCGTAACGGTGACAAGATGCGCTTGGATACATGACCTATATCATACAGCAGAACGCGCAGAATTACAAGAGATGGATACAACAAAACACGGAAATCAATTTTGGAAGCTTGATCTGGAGCTAAAGCCTTCACCCCTTGGGGACAGATTTCCCCCGCACCGGGGGAAAATGTCGCATAGCGACAAAAGGGGGAGCAGGTGGCGCGTAGCGCCGGATGAGGGGTACTTAGGGTGAAATGCTGCTGTCCTGCGCCCTCATCAGTCACCTGCGGTGACAGCTTCCCCCGACCGGGGGAAGCCTTCATGCGGAAAATGGAGTTCCATGCACCAGCGTTTGTTCCGCTTTACCCGTGCAGGCAATTGTGCTAAAATAAATCTGAGGTGCACCGCGCTGTGCAGGAGCGGGGAGTGCACCATGGTAAATGAGATCAACATAGAAGGTAAACCAGGACCCAAAGGGGGAACAATATGCCCAAAACAGCCCATAAAGTCGTTGTCATCGGACATCGCAATCCGGACACCGACTCCATCTGCTCGGCCATCGCCTATGCAGAGCTGAAAAACAAGACCAGTGATCTGGTCTGCGAACCCCGCCGTGCAGGCAAAATGAATCAGGAGACCGAGTTCGTGCTCAAAAAATTCGGGGTCAGGCCCCCGCGCATGTGCACGGACGTCAACCCCAAGATCCGGGATGTGGACTACCGCGAAATGCCCGGCATCCCCGGCTCCACCAGCCTGCGCAAGGCGTGGGAGATGATGCGCGACCGCAAGATCGACACCCTGCCGGTGACGGCAGCGGACAACGAGCTGGAAGGTCTGATCACGGTGAAGGACATCGCCACCGCCAACATGGACCTGTTCGATACCGGCATCCTTGCCAAGAGCCGCACCAGCTACAAGAACATTCTGGAAACACTGGGGGCCACCATGGCGGTGGGCAGCGAGGACGCGGTGTGCACCACCGGGCACATCCGCATTGGCACCGCCACCCCGGAAATGCTGGAAAACAGCATGGAAAAGGGCGATATCGTCATCCTGACCAACCGCTACGAGAGCCAGCTGTGCGCCATCGAGAAGGAAGCCTCCCTGCTCATCCTGTGCAACAACGCCAAGGTGGGCCGCACCATCCAGCGCATTGCCGAGGAGACCGGCGTTGCCATCATGACCACCCCGGTGGATACCTATGCCGCCGGCAAGCTCATCAGCCAGTGTGCGCCCATCTCCTACTATATGACCCGCAGCGACATCATGAAGTTCACCCTCGTCACGCCGGTGGCCGATGTTACCCGCGTGATGGCCAAGGTGCGCCACCGCTATTTCCCCATTCTGGATGAGGATGGCAAATACTGCGGCATGGTCAGCCGCCGCAACATCATCAATCTGCGCAAGCGCCGCATCATTCTGGTGGACCACAACGAGGCAACGCAGGCGGTGGAGGGCTTCGATCAGGCCGAGATCCTGGAGATCATCGACCACCACCGCATCGGCAGTCTGGAGACCAGCGGCCCGGTGTACTTCCGCAACCAGCCGGTGGGCTGCACCGCCACCATCGTCACCCAGATGTACGACGAGAGCGGGGTGGAGATCCCCAAAAGACCGCCGGTCTGCTGCTGGCGGCTATCCTGTCGGACACGCTGGTGTTCCGCAGCCCCACCTGCACCCCCATGGATGTGGGTGCCGCCAACCGTCTGGCAAAGATCGCCGGGGTGGACATCAACGAGTTTGCCAATGAGATGTTCGAAGCCGGCGAAAAGCTGGACGGCAAGACCGCCGAGGAGGTGTTCCTGCAGGACTTCAAGGTGTTCATGTGCGGTGATATCCGCTTTGGCGTGGCACAGGGCAGCTACATGACCCGCAAAAACCTGCAGGCCGCCGAAGCACTGCTGCAGCCCTATCTGGAAGAGGCCCGCAACAAGCAGAACGTGGAGGATATCTACATGCTGCTCACCGACGTGCCCAAGGAAGAAAGCGTGGTCATCAGCGATGGCCGCTATGCCTCCGAGGTGCTGGCCGACGGCTTTGAGACCCAGCCCGCCGAGGACGGCAGCTTTACGCTGCCCGGTGTGGTGAGCCGCAAAAAGCAGTTCATCCCGGCCCTCATGACCGCGTATCAGGAGCTGTAAAAATGTTTGATTTTCTCAAGCAAAAAGACCGCACGCCGCCTGCTCTGCCGCAGGGAACGGTGCGCCGCCGCTATTCCATCGAAGGGCAGGTGCAGGGGGTGGGCTTCCGCTACCGTGCCCGCTATGCGGCCCAGACACTGGAGCTGACCGGCTGGGTGGAGAACGAGGATGATGGCAGCGTGACGCTGGAAGTGCAGGGCGACCCGGATCAATTCATGCGGCTGTTCGCCATGATCCAGAAAAGCGATTACATCCGGATCACCGGCATCCGCCAGAAGGATCTGCCGCCCGACCCGTGGGAGCGCGGCTTCTCGGTAAGAGGATATTGATGCGAGACCCTCTCAGTCAAAGCCTGTCGAGCAAAGCGAGACTGAGAGGGTTCGGAAAAGAAAGCGAGACCGAGAGGGCCTGCACAAACAAAAAAGCTGACGCAGAAGCGCCAGCTTTTTTGCTTTTCTAATTTTGTCAGCCTGCTGTTTTCAGCGGAGAATTGTCAGTCCAGATGGTGTCGTCCAGCAGCCGGGTCACAGCCAGTGTGCCGTTTGCCGAGACGCGTGCCGGGTCCAGCGCGTAGAAATCGCTTTCCTTCAGGTCTGCAGGGTCTGCATCCGCACGGATGCCCACCACGCAGACCCAGTGGCCATACGCAGCGCTGGTGGCGATATGGGGGTAGTTCACCTCGTTCCAGCCGGAGCCGGTCAGGTGGTATTCATAAGTAGAAGTGCGGTTCGTGTGCCGTTTTACGCCGCTCACCGCAGTGTTTTTCAGATGTACGATCACCGGACGCCCGGCGGAAAGCTCGGTGTAGAGCTTCTGCAGGCACTCGGACAGGCTGCCGGAGTAACCATAGTACCCGCCTGCCGACCAGACCGCCCCGTTCGACCACATGCCGCTGCCGGAGCAGGTTTTTCCGTCCAGAATGGTGCGGGCGTAGCGCAGTGCGTACCAGCTGCATTTGCCGGAGGTCTGGTTGCCGATGGAGAGGATGTGGCTGGTGCTGAACTCCAGCATCCGGATACCGTGTGTCTCCTGCAGGGCAGCTGCATGGGCATGGGGAATGGCCAGAGCCAGCACAAGGCACAGCGCCAGAACTGCCGCCGCCAGCCGCTGTGCCGCGCGGGCGGGACAGTGTTGCATGTGTTCCACATCCTTTTCCTTTTTACGACCTCATTTTACCACGCAAAAATGTTAAAAATGTGTAAACAGGCAAAGTTTTTGGGCGTAATTTTGTAAAATCGAGGGCAGTTGATAAAATTTTGTTGACACAGGCCCCCGGGTATGCTAAAATCAACACGATTTTGGAGAGATGAAGAGCTATCAGGGTCTTTCCAGGAGCATTACACTCGAACCACTCCGTCAGGGAGTCAAGGCCATACGGACAGCCGGGTTCACTGCCGACCGGCGGCGCAAGCTGCCATTATTGATTGAGTTCAAAGCTCAAATTTTATAAGTTGGTTTCTTACAAACCGAACAGCGCCCGCTGCGCTGACTTGTGAAACGGTCAATAAGAGTAGTAAAAGTAGTAAGTGCTATATAGACTCTGACAAAACTTCATCTCGATGTCCTGCCGCAATAGCCTGCTTCTGTTTCCCGCGCAATGCGCCGGGAAATTTGGCGCGCTTTGGGCAGGGGAACATTGGGAACTGCCTTCACGGGTCAGCAGAACGGTCTTTGTGCTGTTCAGCCGGCCCGTGTTTTTTTGTGTGCCGGGTCGTAAAAAAGAGGTGGAATGGATGAACAAAAAACAAAAGCTCAACCAGAACCGCGCCCCCATTTACGAGGCGCTGGAGCGGTTCCGGAAGATGCGGGTGGTGCCCTTTGATGTGCCCGGACACAAGCGGGGCCGCGGCAACCCGGAGCTGACGGCCTTTCTGGGCCAGCAGTGCGTGGGCGTGGACGTGAACAGCATGAAGCCGCTGGATAATCTCTGCCACCCGGTATCGGTCATCCGGGAAGCAGAGGAGCTGGCCGCAGACGCCTTTGGCGCTGCCCACGCGTTCCTCATGGTGGGCGGTACCACCAGCAGCGTGCAGAGCATGGTGCTCACCGCCTGCAAGCGGGGCGATGAGATCATCCTGCCCCGCAACGTGCACCGCAGCGTGCTGAACGCGCTGGTGCTGTGCGGCGCGGTACCGGTGTACGTGAACCCCGAGGTGGACAAGCGCCTTGGCATTTCGCTGGGCATGAAGCGGGAACAGGTGGAAAAGGCCATCCGGGAGCATCCCAATGCGGTGGCCGTGCTGGTGAACAACCCCACCTACTACGGCATCTGCTCTGACCTGCGTGCCATCGTCAAGATGGCCCACGACGCCGGGATGCTCTGCCTTGCGGACGAAGCCCACGGCACCCACTTCTACTTCGGCGGCGGCCTGCCGGTGTCTGCCATGGCGGCGGGCGCGGATATGGCTTCCGTTTCCATGCACAAGAGCGGCGGCAGCCTGACCCAGTCCAGCCTGCTGCTCATCGGCCCCAACGTGCACCCGGGCTATGTGCGCCAGATCATCAACCTGACCCAGACCACCTCCGGCAGCTACCTGCTCATGTCCAGTCTGGATATTTCCCGCCGCAACCTTGCTTTGCGGGGCCGGCAGGTGTTCCACCAGGTGGCAGACATGGCCGAGTATGCCCGGGAGGAGATCAACGCCGTGGGCGGCTACTACGCCTTTGGCAAGGAGCTGTGCAACGGCAACTCCGTCTTTGACTTTGACACCACCAAGCTCAGCGTCCACACGCTGGACATCGGCCTTGCGGGCATCGAGGTCTACGACATCCTGCGGGACGAGTACGACATCCAGATCGAGTTCGGCGATATCGGCAACATCCTTGCCTATCTTTCCATCGGCGACCGCCCGCAGGAGGTGGAGCGTCTGGTCAGCGCACTGGCCGAGATCAAGCGCCGCTACCAGACCGATGGCTCCGGCCTGCTGAGTCAGGAATACATCGACCCCGTTGTGGCCGCCAGCCCGCAGGAGGCTTTCTACGCCCCCAAAAAGAGCCTGCCCCTCCGGGAGACCGAGGGCATGGTGTGCAGCGAGTTCGTCATGTGTTACCCGCCGGGCATCCCCATTCTGGCCCCCGGCGAGCGCATCACAAAGGAGATCCTGAACTACATCGAGTACGCCAAGGCCAAGGGCTGCAGCATGACTGGTCCCGAGGACCCGGACATCGAGCGGCTGAACGTTCTGGCATAAGGAGGGAACGCAGATGGAATTTTGGTTTTCGGAGTTTCACACCCCGGACGTAAAGCACAGCATCCGGGTGAACAAACAGCTCTATTCCCGGCAGAGCGATTACCAGCGCATCGACATCTTTGAGACCCCGGAGTTTGGCCGGGTGCTCACGCTGGACGGCAACGTGATGCTGACCGAGCGGGACGAGTTCATCTACGATGAAATGATCGTGCACGTGCCCATGGCGGTGCACCGGGAGGCCAAGGATATCCTTGTCATCGGTGCCGGCGACGGCGGCGTGGTGCGGGAGCTGACCCGCTACGACCGGGTGGAGCGCATCGACCTTGTGGAGATGGACCCGCAGGTGGTGGAAGCCTGCCGCGCCTACCTGCCCGGCAATGCCTGCCGCATGGATGACCGCCGGGTGCACATCTACTTTGAGAACGCCCTCAAGTACATCCGCCGCTGCGAGGAGGAGTACGACCTCATCATCGTGGACTCCTCCGACCCCTTCGGCCCCTCCGAGGGTCTGTTCACCCGCGAGTTCTACGGCAGCTGCTTCAACGCCCTGAAAGAGGATGGCATCATGGTCAACCAGCAGGGCAGCCCCTTCTACGCCGAGGACGCCAGCGCCATGCAGCGCAGCCACAAGCGCATTGCCAGCACCTTCCCCATCAGCCGGGTGTATCAGGCCCACATCCCCACCTTTGCTGCGGGCTACTGGCTGTTCGGCTTTGCAAGCAAGAAGTATCATCCCATCGATGATCTGGATGCGGCGGCATGGAAGGCCCTGAACATGCGCACCCGCTACTACACCACCAAGCTGCATGTGGGTGCATTTTACCTGCCGGCATTTCTGGAACAGATGCTGGAAGAAGTGGAGTAAGAACCTTTCAGATTCAAAGCGATCCCGATAAAAAATATCGTTCAATAGAAGAATACTTCTCCCTCAAAAAGTAAAAGCTCCCCCCTTTCGGGGGAGCTGGCATCGCGCAGCGATGACGGAGAGGGTCCAAACCAGTAAAGGAGATATCACAATGAGCAAAGTTCTGATCATCGGCTGCGGCGGCGTGGCCTCCGTTGCCATCCACAAGTGCTGTCAGGTGCCCGAGGTGTTCACCGAGATCTGCATCGCCAGCCGTACCAAGTCCAAGTGCGACAAGCTGGCTGCAGAGCTGGCTCCCAAGACCGCCACCAAGATCACCACCGCACAGGTGGACGCCGACAAGGTGGAAGAGGTCATTGCCCTCATCAAGGCGTATCAGCCCGACCTCGTAATGAACATCGCCCTGCCTTATCAGGACCTGACCATCATGGACGCTTGCCTTGCCTGCGGCGTCAACTACATGGATACCGCCAACTACGAGCCGGAGAACACCGACGACCCCCAGTGGCGCGCCATCTACGAGAAGCGCTGCAAGGAAGCCGGTTTCTCTGCCTACTTTGATTACAGCTGGCAGTGGGCCTACGCCAAGAAGTTCGAGGAAGCCGGCCTGACCGCCCTGCTGGGCAGCGGCTTTGACCCGGGCGTGACCCAGGC
Organism: Faecalibacterium sp. 7; assembly: GCF_049562865.1. NCBI lineage: Bacteria > Bacillati > Bacillota > Clostridia > Eubacteriales > Oscillospiraceae > Faecalibacterium > Faecalibacterium sp. 7. The sequence continues at coordinate 927,768 of NZ_CP186911.1, forward strand.
TTACTGCGCCTACGCCAAGAAGCACGAGTTCGATACCATCGACACCATCGACATTCTGGACTGCAACGGCGGCGACCACGGCTATGCCTTTGCCACCAACTTCAACCCCGAGATCAACCTGCGCGAGGTGTCTGCTCCCGGCAGCTACTGGGAGAACGGCCACTGGGTGGAGATCCCGGCCATGAGCATCAAGCGGGAGTACAACTTCGATCAGGTGGGCGACAAGGATATGTACCTGCTGCACCATGAGGAGATCGAGTCCCTTGCCAAGAACATCCCGGAGGCAAAGCGCATCCGCTTCTTCATGACCTTCGGCCAGAGCTACCTCGACCACATGCGCTGTCTGGAGGATGTGGGCATGCTGTCCACCACCCCGGTCAACTTCAATGGTCAGGAGATCGTGCCCATCCAGTTCCTGAAAGCGCTCCTGCCGGACCCCGCCAGCCTCGGCCCCCGCACCAAGGGCAAGACCAACATCGGCTGCATCTTCACCGGCAAAAAGGACGGCAAGGAAAAGACCTACTACATCTACAACGTCTGTGACCATCAGGAGTGCTACAAGGAGGTGGGCAGTCAGGCCATCAGCTACACCACCGGCGTGCCTGCCATGTGCGGCGCACTGATGCTGCTTACCGGCAAGTGGACCACCAAGGGCGTGCACACCGTGGAAGAGTTTGATCCGGACCCGTATCTGGACGCTCTGGACAAGTACGGCCTGCCCCGCTCCGAGAGCCACAACCCGGCGCTGGTGGACTGATGCAGGTGCACGACAGCCGCCCGCCCTTTGCGGGCCTTGCAAACCTGACAGACAAAGCACTGGCCTCTCTGCCCACGCCCTGCTATCTGCTGGACGAAGCACAGCTGCGCTGCAACGGCGAAATTCTGCTGGGGGTGCAGCAGCGCACCGGCTGCCGCATCCTGCTGGCGCAGAAAGCCTTTTCCAACTTTGATCTCTACCCGGTGCTGGCGCCCTATCTGGCAGGCACCGAAGCCAGCGGCCTGTACGAGAGCCGCCTTGGCCGGGAAGAACTGCCGGAAAAGGAGAACCATGTGTTCTGCGCGGCCTACCGGGCGGACGAGTTCCCGGAGCTGCTGCAGTACGCCGACCACATCGTGTTCAACTCGCCCAGCCAGCTGGCAAAGTTCGGCCCGGCGGCAAAGGCGGCGGGCAAAAGCGTGGGCCTGCGCATCAATCCGCAGCGCTCCACGCAGGACGGCCATGAGATCTACGACCCCTGCGCCCCGGGCAGCCGCCTTGGCACCACCCGCGCCCAGTGGGACGCCGCCCTGCAGCAGCATCCGGAGCTGCCCGCCCTGCTGGACGGCCTGCACTTCCACACCCTGTGCGAGCAGAACGCCGATGCGCTGGCCGAGACGCTCCCGGCGGTGGAAGCCGCCTTCGGCGACCTTCTGCCCCGCATGAAATGGCTCAATTTCGGCGGCGGGCACCACATCACCCGCCCGGATTACGACCTGTCCCTGCTGGAAAAATGCATCACCGGGATGCAGGCAAAATACGGCGTTCAGGTGTATCTGGAACCGGGCGAGGCATGGGCGCTGAACGCGGGCTATCTCGTCACCACGGTGCTGGACACTTTGCAAAACGGTGACACCAGCCTTGCCATTCTGGATCTGTCTGCCGCCTGCCACACGCCGGACGTCATCGAGATGCCCTACCGCCCGCCGCTGCTGGACGCGGGCGAACCGGGGGAGAAGCCCTGCACCGTCCGTCTGGGCGGGCCCACCTGCCTTGCCGGAGATGTGATCGGCGATTACAGCTTTGCCGCCCCCCTCACCGAGGGGCAGCGGCTCATCTTCGGCGATATGGCTATCTATTCCACCTGCAAGAACAACACCTTCAACGGGATGCCCCTGCCGGACATCTGGCAGCTGTGCGCGGACGGGACGCTCCGGCGTCTGGCGCACTTTGGCTACGGGGATTTCAAGTACCGTCTGGGGAGCCGCGGCGGCAGCGCCCAGCCCACAACATCCGTCCAAATTTAAGCGGGCGGTCTCTGCCGCAAAAACAGGGTGACCTCTCCGGCGTCTGGCAGGAAATGTCAGACGGCAAAGATTCTTTGCGAAGTCCGGTATAACAATTACAATACCGCAACAAATAGCACCTGTTTTCGTGCCTTTTTCACGAAGAAGCCTTCCTGTTTTTGGGAAACTTCCCCATTGACAATTCCGACTCCAGTTGGATATAATCAAGGCAAGAGGAGCACCCCGAAAGGGGAACTGCCTTCTGAACTGCGAAACATATCCACAAAATCATCAGACTGGAGGGATACCCTATGAAGAAGCTTTCCAAGATCGTTGCCCTGCTTCTGGCAGGTGCGCTGACCATGCTCCTGTTCACCGCCTGCAGCGGCGGTGGCGGCGGCTCCACAGATGAACAGAAAGAGGCGGCAATGCTGACGGCGCTCACGAGCAGTCCTCAGTGCAGCGAAACCGCTAAAACCAATGATCCGGAGCTTCGCAATATGCTGCTGACGGATCTGAATGCGCAACTTAAAACTGGCAGATTCAAGAGCGACGTTAAGGTGAAGGGTATTAGACCCGACCCAGAAGAGAACATTACAATCACGGTAATGACGGAATACCGGTACGGTGAGCGCTTGCAGGACCTGATCGAGAAGATTACCAACCACATTGGTAGCACATATCCCGGTACGAATGTCGATGTAAATGCGAATGGCTGCTGGACCAAGGTTGCCGTTGTTGTTCAGAGCAATGAGAAGGGCACCTATTTGGCCGTGGCAATCCAGCTCAAGAACCTTGCATACCCCCAAAACTAAAACTCCTCACCTTTTTCCCCCGGAGCGTGGCTGCAAGGCCGCCCTCCGGGGCTTTCTGCGTCCAAGGAACGGACTTATCTGCCCGAAAATAACTGAAAAATATAGGCAGTCTGCACATTGACACGGGGGGGTGTGTTGTAAAATAAACATAGGCCGTCCGGGCGTTTGGGACGCGGAAAAGGCCTGTAGTTTATTTTATTATGGAGGAATCTAACATGAAAAAGATGAAACGTCTTGTGGCTGTTCTTCTGGCCGGCGTGATGGTTCTGGCAATGCTCACCGCGTGCGGCGGTACCGGCAACGATGCAGCCACCGCGAAGTTTGAAGGCAAGGTCGAGCAGGCCTATATGACAAAACTGAATGAGAAGTTTGGTGAGAACTTCGAAAACGATGCCGCCATTAAGAAGTTGGCTGTCGAGTATATTGAAAAAATGGCCAACAAAGAAACTCTGACCAAGGATGAACTTTGGACGAAAGAAGAACCGACTGAAAAGACCCAGAATTGGGTAATGATTTGTTACGATGTCCAGAACACCGGCAAATATGTGATGTCCTCCTATGAGGCGGCTCAGGCAGAAACGATCACGCCGAAGAACATTGATACCTTTTGGAGCTTTGCTCAGATGAAGAGAGCGAATGTTGGTCAGAAAGCCAAGTTTACCGCGCTGGGCGTTGGCGCAAAGACCATCAACGGCAAGACCTATGTTGCTATCGGCTTTAGAGTGGAAGGTTGATCTGCACAGTAATTGAATCACATCCCGCCCCGGAGAGCACCCGCCCTCCGGGGCTTTTTTTCGCCTTTTTGTGACAAACCCCGCCTGCTGTGGTACAATAAAAAGGTATCGAACCAAGACAGAAAGGACGTTTCCATGCAGCTGTTTGAACTGGTGTCCCCGCGGCTGTTCCGCCCGCTGGCGGGGCCGAACCGGGCGTTTTATGCCGAGCTGCTGCTTCTGCTCTGGGAGGAATGCCGCCATACGGCGGACTACAGCATCTCCCGGGCCGAGGCGGTGAGCCGTGCCGAAGATTACTTTGCCGCGCTGGCAAAGCCCCTTGCGCTGGACGCGGACGGTGCAGGCGATGAGGACGAGCAGCCCACCCGCGACCCTCACACGCTGGCGGTGGGCTTTTTGCTGCGGCTGCGCCGCACCGGCTGGCTGGAAGAGACCCCCGGCAGCTACGAGGGCGAAGCGTCCCTTGCCTTTGTGCCGGAGGTGGCCCCGCTGCTGGAAGCGCTGGAAGAGAGTCCTGAACCCCCGCGTAGTCACCTACACCGGCAAGCTGTACAAGGCGTGGCAGCTGCTGGGCGGCATCGGGCAGGAAAAAAGCCCCTACGAGAACGTTCTGCGGGAGGTGGATTCCGACCTTGACGCCCTGAACCGCTCTCTCCGGGCGCTCAACGCCTCCATCGGCCACTACATCGACCGTCTCACCCGCAACCGCACCCCGCAGGAGGTGCTGGAACTGTTCGACCAGTACGAGGAAAAGGTGGTGGCGGCGGCCTACCACCGCTTCAAGACCAGCGACAACCTGTTCAACTACCGCGCCTATCTGGAAGAAGAGCTGGACGACTGCGAGGAAAACCAGCTGCCCCGGCTGGCGCTGGACTACGCCCGGGTGGAGCGCTGCGCCCCGAACGAGGCTGCGCCCCGGGTAAAGGCCCTGCTGCAGAAGCAGCGGGACGCGCTGGAAGAGATGAGTCTGCTCATGCGCCAGATCGATGCCAGCCACATCCGCTACCGCAAGCGGGCCGTGCAGCGGGCACAGTTCCTGCTGCTGAGCGACCGCTCGTCGCAGGGCAGCGTCACCGCCCTGCTGCGCCGCTACGCCGAGGACATCCGCACCCCGGAGCAGCTGTTTGAGCCGGACGACGGCCCGGTGGCAAAGCGACTGCACCTGTACCCGGCGGCAGTGTTCGGGGAAAAATTCCTCTACCCGCCCGCCGCCCAGCGCACCGCCGAGCCGCTGGCCCCCGTGCGTACCGAAGCCTTTGACCCGGAACAGCTGCGCAGAGAACAGCAGCTGCTGCTGGACTACGCCCGCCTTGCCGTCACCGAGGAGAACGTGGCCCTGCTGGCCCGGCAGGCCCTTGCCGCCCGCCCGCAGGTGAACGCATCGGCGCTGGCAGAGGAGTACCCGGGCGATTTTGCCCGCATCATCGGCCTGCACACCTACTCGCAGTCGCCGCACCGGGATTATGACATTCAGCTCACCGGCAATTGGGTGGAGCGCGGCGGCTTCCGCTTTGAGGACTTTGTCCTCACCCGCCGCAGGGAGGAAGAAAATGGCAACCATTAACATGCTGGAAGAAACCGCAAACTACCTGCTGAACCACTGCTTTCTGCTGGGCAGCGTGGAGGATCAGCGGGCAAAATATCTCTATGTGCAGGACCATCTGGATGAAGTCCGTGCCGTGTTCGCGCCGCTGGGCTATTCGGTGCTGCTGTACCCGGCACCCCTGCAGGCGGCGGCGCTGGTCAACGGCCACGAGGGCAGTCAGGCACGGCTGCTGAAATACGAGAGCATCCTGCTGCTGGTGCTGCGGCTTTTGTACCTGCAAAAGCGCGAGAGCCTTGCCGTCAATGCAGACGAGGTGCTGGTGACGGTGGAAGAGGTGCAGACCGAGCTGCAGAAGATGAACCTGCCCCGCCGTCTGGACCAGAAAACGCTGGAAAACCTGATGCGCACCCTGCGCCGGTACAATCTGGCGCGGCCTGTGGGGCGGCTTTCCGGGCTGGACAGCCGCATTGAAGTATTTCCCACTGTGCTGCTGGCCCTGCCGGACGCCGACCTTGCGGACGCCGCCGCCGAGAGCGGCCGCACCCGCACAGAGCTTGGCTTATACGAACGTGCAGACGAAGCAGGGGAGGGTGAAGAATGATCGAACTCAAGCGGCTGAAACTCATCAACTGGCACAATTTTGAAAACGTCACCTTTGACTGCGCCCGCCTGACCTATATGATCGGCGTCAACGCCGTGGGCAAGACCACCATTCTGGACGCCATCCGCTACTGCCTGACCACCAACCGCAATTTCAATGCACTGGGCAATAAAAAGAGCGGACGCACCCTGCAGGGCTCTGTCCACGCCAAGCAGCGCGGCGAGAACGCCTACCGCCGCCCGGGGCACACCGTGGCCTATATCGGGGCCGAGTTCTGGGACAGCGTCAAGCGTACCCCCTTCGTCATCGCGGTGCGGGTGGAGTCCGAAGGCCCCATGCAGGAGCTGCACCCCGGCGACCAGACCTGGTACCTCTCCGAGGACGGCATCACGCTGGAACAGCTGCCCTTCATCGACCCGCGCACCGGCGCACCCAGCGCCAAGGAGGACTTCAAGCCTGAAACAGGCCGCCTTTCCTACACCCGCAGCCCCAGCGAAGCGCGGGACCGCATCTGCCGGGCGCTGGGCATCGGGCGGGCGTCCAGCCCGCTGGGCAAAAAGTTCAACGAGGTGTTCCAGATGGGCACCAGCATGGACGAGATCCCCAACTTCCGGGAGTTTTTGTACCAGTACATCCTGCCCCAGCCGGAGCTGGATCTGGACGCGCTGCAGGGCGACCGGCTGGAGCTGGAAAATCTGCACGCCGTGCTGGCCGAGGCCCAGACCCGCGCCAACGCGCTGGAAGAGATCGTGAATTTTGGCCGCGAAGCTGCCGAAAAGCAGACCCAGACCCTTGTGAACCGGGGCGCGGCGCTGCTGGCCCGCGCCGCTGCCGACGGCAGCGAACAGACGGTCTGGCAGGAGCATCTGGATGCGGGACGCCGCCAGCTGGAACAGCTGAACGCCCGCTATGCGGACGCCAAAAATGCCGAAGCGGAAGCACGCCGGGCCTATCTTTCCGCCCACGGTGCCGCCAGCGCCAGCGGCGAGGGCCGGGCACTGGACGCCCTGACCGAGGAGCTTTCCCGCCGCAAAACGGCGCTGGACGCCGCTGCACGCAAAGCCGAAAAGGCAGAGAGCGCCCTTACCCGCACCCAGAGCCTGCTGGCTGTGCTGCGCCGCAGCGGCTTTGCATCCGGCATCCGGGCCGAAACGCTCACCGCCGAGGAGCTGCCGCAGCTGACGGCGTGGCTCTCCGCGCAGGAAAAGCCGCTGGAAGAAGCCTATTTTGCCGCCCGCCAGAACACCGCCGCCCTGCACCGGGAGCAGACCGGCAAGCGTGCGGAGCTGGACGCCGTGTCCGGCGGCAAGTGGGTCTACCCCCACGACGATGCCGCCACCCGGGTGCGGGATGCGGTCAACACCGAACTGAAGAGCCGGGGCATGCAGCCGGACGCGAAAATTTTCTGCGAGCTGCTGAACGTGGAGGACGAGAGCTGGCAGGACTGCGTGGAAGCCTGCCTTGGGGACCGCCGCTTTGATATCCTTGTGCCGCCCGCTCACTACGAAGCCGCCAAGAGCGCCTTTGTGGCCCTGAAGGACAAGGTGGGGCCTATCAGCCTGCTGGACACCCCGGGCATCCGCAAGGCCAACCGCCGCGCCGACAAATACGGCCCGGACAGCCTTGCCGCGCAGGTGAGCAGCGAAAACCCGCTGGCTGCACAGTATGCCCAGACCATTCTGGGCCGCATCGTCTGCTGCGACACCCCCGATACGCTGGAACAGCATCCCGACAGCGCCACCCGCGACCTTCTGCGCCACCACCCCTTCCGGCTGGAACGGCTGCGCACCCCCCAGCGGTATATCGGTCTGGACGCCCGCCGCGCCCGCGCCGGGGCACTGGCGGCCGAGCTGGAAGCTCTGGGAGAAAGCGCCCGTGCTGCCGCCCAGACAGAACAGAACCTGAAAGCCGCCTATAACCAGTACCAGACCCTGCTGCGGGGCACGGCGCTGGATGAGCTGGCTGCTTTGTGGGACGCCCGTGCCGCCCTGACTGCTGCACAGAATGCTGTGGCCGAGCAGGAAGCAAAGCTCACCGAGTGCCGCGAGAACCCGCTGCTGCAGCAGCTTTACAAGGAGGAAGAAGCCCGCGAAGCCGCGTGGGAGACTGCCCGCGCCGCCGTGGAGCAGGCGGGCGGCGACATCCGCGTGTGCGAAAAGCAGATCGCCTCCTGCGAAGCGGAGCAGAAAAAGGCAGGGGAAACGGCACAGCAGAGCGCCGATGCCGCCCGGAGCTTCTTTGCGGCGCATCCGCTGGTGGAGCCGCTGGCCCGCACCCGGATGCTGGCGCTGGCCCCGGCAGATAAGCCCCGCGCCGCCGCACAGGCTGCGGAAAAGGCGCAGGCCAAGCTGGACGATGCGCTGGCCGTCTATCTGACCGGCACGCTGGAACCGGCCCAGAAGGCCTACAACGAGCACTATGTGTGCGATTATCCGCTGGGCCTTGCAGGGCTGGACCAGTACCGCGCCCAGCACGAGAGCCTTGTGCGCATCGATCTGGAACGCTACGCCGCCCGTCTGGAACAGGCCCAGCGGGACTGCAAGGACCGCTTCCGCAAGGATATCCTGTTCCGCATGAAGGACGATATCTTCAACGCCCGGCGGCAGTTCCGGGAGCTGAACAAGGTGATGGAACAGCTGACCTACGGCGAGGAGGTCTACCGCTTTGAGCTGGAGCCCAGCCGCGACCCGCAGCTGGCGGCCTTCTATCAGGTCATCGTGGACAAGGGCAACCAGCAGATGACCGAGGGCGACTCGCTGGACAACCTTGCCGCCACCGCCGACCCGGCCTACGAGCGTCAGGTGGACGAGCTGATGGAAAAGATCATGGCGGACGTGGACGAGAACACCCGCGCCCGGCAGGAGGGCCGCACCGGCGGCGCCACCCTCTCGGACTATGTGGACTACCGCACCTATCTGGACTACGACATCAAGGTGACCAACCGCGTCACCGGCCAGCAGGCGTACCTGTCCCGGGTCAGCCGCGACTCCTCCGGCGGCGAGAATCAGGCCCCCTTCTATGTGGCCATCTGCGCCAGCCTGCTGCAAATTTATGAGAAGAGCGAGAACAGCATCCGCCTTGTGCTGCTGGACGAAGCCTTCAGCAAGATGACCAGCGACCGCATCCGCCCCATGATGGAGCTGTTCCGCCGCCTGCAGCTGCAGGTGCTGCTCATCTCCACCGTGGAAAAGAGCACCGCCATCCAGCCCTACTGCGACATCACCTACTCCATCGTCCGCCACGGCGATGCGAATGCTATTGCACCGTTTATTCGGATTGAAAAGGATAGAGAGGAGGAAAATGCAGAATGAAGCCAATGCTTTCGACCAAAGAGCTGATTGAGCACATGAAAGAAAAAGGCATCACATTCCGGGAGACTTCTGAAAAAGAAGCAATGGATTTTCTGGAGAATAATAATTATTACATGAAGCTTGCAGCCTACCGCGCAAACTACGAAAAATGCGCAGAAGGCAAGCGGAAGGGAATGTACCAGAATCTGGATTTTGCATATTTGCAGGAGTTGTCTCGACTGGATATGCACTTGCGGCATTTGGTGCTGGAAATGTGTCTGGACATTGAACATGCAATCAAAGTTCGGCTTGTGGACCTTGCAACAAAGGACCCGCAGGAAGATGGATATGATATCGTCCGCCGCTTTCTTGCAGAAGAAGGCGGGATGAGAGTGCTGGAAGGGATACGCAGGCATAAGGCTGGAGAGTACTGCAAGGACCTGATTGCAAAGTATTACCCGTATTTCCCCATCTGGGTGTTTGTGGAGCTGATTTCATTTGGAGACCTGCTGTATTTCTGCTATTTCTGCGAGAAACGATATAACGTAAAAATCGTGAATAGAACATTGATGAACACCGTACGGGATGTCCGCAATGCATCGGCACACAGCAACTGCCTGCTGAATAAGATGACAGAGAGAATCGATGCAACAAAGCAGGTGAACAGCGAAATTTCAAACTTTATTGGAGCTATGCCGGAAATCTCTAAAACATCGCGCGTCAACAATATGAACTGCAAATTTACAAACAGCTTTATTACGCTGTTGTATGTATACGACTGTCTGATGCCGGTCAATTCCAGAAAAAAGCGTTATGAGGAGCTCCAGGAATTTTTGGAAGGAAGAGCTGTACGGCATAAAGAATATTTTAGGACAAATACAAAAATCGTAGGCGTTTATAAATTTCAGGAAAAAGTTATAAAAAACCTATTGACAAACACCTAAACTTCTGATAAAATACCTTCTACAATTGAAAAGCAAAAGCTTTTGTAGAGAGTGGCATATCTTGAAAAAGGTGTTCCACTCTTGATTTTTTTATCCACAGGAAAGGCCCCCTATTACGTAGTAATAGGGGGCCTTTCCTGTGGGAGAATCTGTCCATTATCTCAGCGGCAGCACATCTTCATCTTCGTTGATCTCTTCCATCATCCCGTCCGCAAAGTACCAGCCTTTGCCGTACAGCGCCTCGCTGCCGTCGGCGCACAGGATATACGAGCCGTCCGGCAAAGCGAGAAAATGCCGCTTTTTGCTGTCGGCAAGGGCGATATCCTCCACCTTCTGTCCGTCCAGCACATGATCCCGGATGAACTGGTAGTGGGGCAGGATGCGGGTCTCGGTCAGGCCAAGGCCGTTCATCCAGCGGGAGTAATGGGGGTCGGCGGCTTCGCCCGGTTCCTCGGGTGCGGCGTACACGATGTGGGCGGCGTTCATGCTGCCGGCACTCACGCCCATCACGATGCCGTGGTAGCCGTGGAAAAGCCCCGGCAGGCCCAGCTGAGCAAAAAAGTGGTTCTGGGTGGGCACATGCCCGCCGCACAGCATCACAAAGCCGCTCTGGGACAGAAGAGAACCGATCTCCTCGGCGTTGCGGGCGTCGCAGGGAATGAGCGCCGTCAGGGGCAGGTGGGCATTCGCAAAGCTCTGGGCAAACACCCGGCACATCTCGTCGTTCTGCTCATAGGCTGCGGGGTCTGCCGCAATGGCAAGGCCCAGCACGGCGTGGTCCGGCCAGACGGCCCGCAGGTTTGCCACAAAGTGGTTGCGGGTGTCCAGCACCGGAATATCCGGCCCCGGCTCAAAGGGGCAGCCGCTGGGGCTGCTGGTCAAAAACAATGTCATAATGATCCCTCGTAAAACAGTGAATAAAAAGCTGTGTCCATTCTAACACGATTTGCCCTGCAGCGGCAGAGCCAGAATCACCAAAAAAATCCCCTGCTTTTCGCCGTTTCGCAGAAAGCAGGGGATTTTTAGAAGAAATTAAAGTTCAGTAAACATAGCCTTTGGCGGTATAATCGCTCAGATTGACACGGAAAACTGTCCAGCCATCCGCATTGCGATACATACCGGGTGCAATCTCGGTGTAAGAAGGATCTCTGCCGTTTGCAATCAAAGCCATTTTATTATATTCACTTGCATTGCCGATAACAGTAATAGAGCCAAGTACAGAGTAGGCTTTCTTAACACGAACCTGTTTCAAGTTGAGATTTACGGTAGTGTAGTCCAGCCAGTACTGAATCTTACTGTCATCAGTATAGCTGATAGAAGCAAGTTCATCATCTGTATAGATGCCCTTTACGCAAACGATAACTTCGTTTGTCTGAGTATTGGAATCAAATGTCATTAAAAGTTTTTCAAGGTTGGCGTAGTAGCGCTCAGGTGTTTCCACAATAGAAGCCACTTTTGCCGCACGGGCAGCGTTGACCTGTGTTTTAGTAGTGGAGTACCCTTTGGCGGCATAATCAGAAAGGTCAATGCGGACTTTGTAATTGAGAGAGTCTTTGATAAAGCCGTTTCCTAAAATGCTGATGCCGGAACCACCCGAAAAGTTTTTAACAGCAGCTGTATAGTTGAGTTTGGCAAGACCTTCATTGAAATGTCCGCCAACGGGTAGCAAATCATAGGAATAGCCGGTTTTACTGTGGCCGTTCTGGTCGGTCACAACATACTCGATATAAAGACAAGGACCATATGTAGTACCCTGAGCAACTCTTGCATCAAACTCGCTTTGAACCCAGTAATCTGTGTCACAAAAACCAATGGCACCGGTCAAGGTAACTTCGGCGGCATTGCCGTTATCATTTGCAACATTGCTGAAAAACTGGTTTAGAGAAGAATAATACAGCTGTCCACGTGCAAGAACTTCCGCATCGGTAAATGCATAGGTGGGCTCTTCAGCGAATACGTGTAACGGAAGCATAAGCAGTGCCAGCAGTAACGAGACCAGAAATTTTCTGCGTTTCATATAAAACCTCCTTGCGAACAAAGCCCAAAAACATTATCTTGATTAAGTATAATATGGTCTTATGCGGGCTTCAATGGAGATGATAGACAAAAATAACCGCAGAAATTCGTTTATTTGTCGAATTTCTGCGGTTACGTTTAATGGAAAGAATATAGATGAACTGCTTACACCTTTCGGTAATGGAACACCTTGTCCTTGGTGAGGAGCATGGCGGCGCTCACGGCCAGAGCCGCCAGCTCGGCGGCGGTGACGGCCAGCCAGATGCCGTCGATGCCCAGCAGCATCGGCAGCAGGAGAATGGCGATCACCTGAAACGCCAGCGTGCGCAAAAAGGAGATCAGTGCGCTGGTCACGCCGTCGCCCAGCGCCGTGAAGAAGGAGGACGCATACACGTTGAAGCCCATGATGAGGAAGCTCAGCGCATACAGCCGGAAGGCCCGGCTGGTCAGGGCCAGAAGCTCCGCGTCGTAGCCCACGAAAACGCGCGCTACACAGGGGATGATGAACATGGAAGCCAGCGTCAGGGTCACAGCCACCACGGCGATGAGCCGCAGGCTCTTGCGGTAGAGGTTGTGCACCTCGGCATGGTTGCGGGCACCGTAGTGGAAGCTGACGATGGGCGCACTGCCCACGGCATAGCCCACGAACACCGCCACGAACAGGAAGGCCGCGTACATGATGACGCCGTAGGCGGCCACGCCGTTCTCACCGGCCAGACGCAGCAGCTGGAAGTTATACAGGATATTGACCAGCGACATGGAAAGGTTGGTCATCAGCTCGGAAGAGCCGTTGATGCAGGCGTCCCGCAGCACGCCGCCATAAACTTTCGTCTGGCACAGGTGCAGGCGGCTGGTGTTGCTGCGGTCGATGAAGTAGAACACCGGCAGCACGCCGCCCACCAGCTGGCTGATAAAGGTGGCAATGGCAGCGCCCTCCACGCCCCAGCCCCAGACGCCTACCATCAGCACATCCAGCACCATGTTGGTGCAGCCTGCGCCCACGGTGAACCAGAAGCCGAGGTGCGGCTTTTCGGCGGTGACAAAAAAGCTCTGGAACATATTCTGCAGCGCAAAGGTGGGCAGGGACACCATCAGGATGCGTCCATAGCGCACCGCGTAGTCCAAAAGCTCCCCCTTTGCGCCCAGCAGCACGGCAATGGGCCGCAGGAACACAATGCCCAGCACCGCCAGCACACTGACCGAGACCAGAGCCGCCAGCAGGAACAGGGTGAAATAGCGGTCGGCCTTTTTCTGGTCGCCCTCGCCCAGCGTGATGCCCACGATGGCGCTGCCGCCGGTGCCCAGCATAAAGCCGATGGTGCCCAGCAGCATGGGCAGCGGCATGATGAGGTTGACCGCCGCAAAGGCCGTTTTGCCCACAAAGTTGGAGACACACAGGCCGTCCACGATGCCGTAGATGGAGGTGAACAGCATGGTGCCGATACAGGGCAGCACGAACCGCAAAAGGCGGGAATAGGTAAAGTGATCGGAAAGCTGGATCCGCTGCTTGGACATGGCGTCCTCCTTTCTGCACAAGGTGCAAAAACGGGCCGGATAAATGTCCGCGAGTGCACGCCCTGCCTCGATCTGCTTCGTCACTACGGCAACGAAACCTCCGGCGGGGCGCTGTCTGCACGGCATCTTATCCGGCCCGTTTCAAATTACGTTGAAAACGGTCCTCCGATGAACCAAAAAAGAGCATATCAGAATTTATTTTTGTTGTCAAGGCAGAAAAATCAAAAAAATCGGCATTCGGGGCCAAAATTCATAAACTGTCTCTTCCCAACGTTTATCAAACCTGTTAGAATGATAAAAGTTTTTTTATGGATCCGGAAAGGAGAACTCCTGTTTTGATGAAACGTTTTTATACCGCCATCGTGCGCCGCCGCAGGCTGGTGCTGGCGGTGTTTGCACTGGCGGCTGTGCTGAGCATGGCTGCCACAAGCCGGGTGCAGGTGGATTATGATATCAACGACTATCTGCCGCCGGAATCCCCCTCCACCACCGCCATCGAGGTGATGAACGGTGCTTTCACCGGCGGCATCCCCAACATGCGGGTCATGGTGCGGGATGTGACGGTGCCCCAGGCGCTGGAGTACAAGGAAAAGCTTGCCGCCATCGATGGAGTGTCCTCCGTTGCATGGCTGGACGACAGTCTGGATGTGACGGTGCCTTTGCAGATGCAGGACACCGCCACGGTGGAGAGCTATTATAAGGATGGCTGCGCCCTGTTCACCGTGACGGTGGAGGACGAGAAGCGTCTGGAAGCCGTGGCTGCCGTGCGGGAGCTGATCGGGGAGGGCAACGCGCTGGAGGGCGCGGCGGTCTCCACTGCCGTTGCCACCAACTCCACCGTGACCGAGGTGGCAAAGATCGCCGCCATCGCGGTGGTGTATGTGCTGTTCATCCTGATCCTGACCACCGATTCCTGGGCGGAGCCGCTGCTGGTGCTGACGGGTCTGGGGGCGGCCATCCTGCTCAACAACGGCACGAACCTCATCTTCGGCACCATCTCCTTTGTCACCAATGCGGCGGGCAGCATCCTGCAGCTGGCGGTGTCGCTGGACTACTCGGTGTTCCTGATCCACCGCTTTGCGGAGTGCCGGGCCGAAACCCCCGGCGCCAGCCCGGAGGAGTGCATGGTGGACGCCCTGTGCAGATCCACCGGCTCCATCCTGTCCAGCGGCCTGACCACCGTCATCGGCTTTCTGGCACTGGTGCTCATGCAGTTCCAGATCGGCCCGGACCTGGGCCTTTCGCTGGCAAAGGGCGTGGTGCTGAGCCTTGTCACCGTGTTCACCTTTATGCCCGCGCTCACGCTGGCAGCGTATCAGTGGATGGATAAGACCCACCACAGGCCCCTGCTGCCCAGCTTTGACAAGTTCGGCCGCTTTGTGGCCCGCATCATGCTGCCCATGGCACTGGTGCTGGTCGTCCTGATGGTGCCCAGCTATCTGGCCTCCAACTCGAACCAGTATTACTACGGTGCCGCCCACATGTTTGGCGAGAACACCCGTCTGGGTGCGGACACCGCCGCCATCGAGGAGACCTTTGGCCGCAGCGACACCTACGTTGTACTGGTGCCGGAGGGCGACACCGCCACGCAGCAAAAGCTTTCGGATGCACTGCACGACATCCCGGAGGTGACCGGCATCCTTTCCTATGTGGACAACGCAGGCGCGTCCATCCCGCCGGAGTTTGTGCCCGGGGATACGCTGGGGCTGCTGGTCTCCGGCGGCTACACCCGCATGGTGCTGACCGTGGACGCCGACACCGAGGGCGATGGGGCCTTTGCGCTGGTGGAGCGGGTGCGCGCCACGGTGCAGCAATATTACCCGGACAATTATTATCTGGCCGGTCAGGGCGTGAGCACCTATGACCTGATGGACACCATCACGGCCGACATGGTCAAGGTGAACCTGCTGGCCATCGGCGCGGTGTTCCTGATCCTGCTCCTCATGAAGCGCCAGCTGCTTTTGCCCATCATTCTGGTGCTCAGCATCGAGACCGCCATCTGGATCAATCTGGCCATCCCGTACTTCCGGGGCCAGTATGTGTTCTACATTGCCTACCTCATCATCAGCTCGGTGCAGCTGGGCGCTACGGTGGATTACGCCATCCTCTTCTCCGACCGCTATCAGGAGTTCCGGGAGACGCTGGGCCGCAAAGAAGCCGTTGCGGCCACGGTGTCCGCCGTGACCACCTCGGTCAGCACCACCGGCAGCGCCATGGCGGTGGTGGGCTTTTTGATGGGAGCCATTTCCACAAACCAGCTGCTGGGCCAGCTGGGCAATTTTCTGGGCGTGGGCAGTCTGGTGTCGCTGGCCATCGTGCTTTCGGCACTGCCGGGCTTTTTGTATCTGGCCGACCCGCTCATTATAAAAAAGAAAAAACAGCCGAAGGAGGCTTGACCGAGATGAAACATCGATTTGTGCGCCGGGTGTCGGCGCTGGCGCTGGCAGGCTGCCTGCTGGCGGGCAGCAGTCTGCCGGCTTTTGCAGCAGCCTCCGCTGCCAAGGAAGAGGTCATTTATGCAAACCTTACGGCCTCCGGTGCTGTGACCGGCGTGTACGCCGTGAACAGCTTTTCCGTGCAGGCGGGGGACACCGTTGCGGACCACGGCAGCTACACTGCCGTGCGCAACATGACCACGAGCGATGCCGTGGAGCAGAGCGGTGATACGGTCACGGTGCATGTGACGGAGGACGGCAAACTCTATTATGAGGGCACCATGGACGCCGCCACGGCCCTGCCGTGGGTGGTAAAGCTGACCTATACGCTGGACGGGGCAGAGATCAGCCCCGACGAGCTGGGCGGCAAAAGCGGTGCGCTTTCCATCCGGCTGCAGGTGAGCCGCAACCCGGACTGCACCGGCAGCTTTTTTGACGACTACGCGCTGCAGGTGACCATGAGTCTGGACACCGGCCTTGCCCGGAACATCAGCGCGCCGGGCGCTACGGTGGCGAACGTGGGCAGCAAAAAGCAGCTCTCCTACATCCTGCTGCCGGGCGCGGACAGCGACGTGACCGTCACCGCCGATGTGACGGATTTTGCCATGGACGCCGTTTCCCTGAACGGCGTGCGGCTGAACCTGAACCTCGACCTCGGGGATATGGACCTGACCGGGATGCTGGAACAGCTGCAGAGCGGTTCCGTGCAGCTGGACGATGGTGCCAACGCGCTGGCAGACGGCATTGCGCAGGTGCAGGCGGGCATCGACACCCTGAACGGCAATTCTGCCGCTCTGACCGGCGGCTCAGCCCGGGTGCGTGGGGCCCTTACCCAGATGCAGACCGCGCTGAACGGCATCTCGGCCTCCACCGACGAGCTGAACACCCTGCTGGATGCCTCCACCCAGATCCGGGACGGCATTGCCCGGCTGGATGAGGGCGCGGCACAGCTGGAGCAGCAGGTGAGCTTTGAAGCCTACAAGGCCATCCTCAAAGAAAACGGCCTTGATCTGGATGTGGTGAAGGAGGGCAACGCCAAGGCCATCCAGCAGCTGCAGGGCATGGTGTGGATGATGCCCCAGCTCAAGGATGTGATCCTGCTTTTGCAGGGCTCCACCGCCAACATCGACGCCATGCAGACCTATCTGGACACGGTGAACGGCGGCATCGCCCAGCTGCACGAGGGCAGCAGCACCCTGAACGGCAGCTACGGCGAGTTTGACGCCGGTGTGCGTCAGCTGGCCGGTGTGCTGACCGGGATGCTGGGCAATCTCTCGGTGCTCACCGACGGCGTGAACCAGCTGGCGTCCCAGTATGTCCAGCTGGACAACGGCCTGAACGCCTACACCGACGGCGTAGCCCAGCTGAAAGCGGGCGTTGCGCAGCTGGCTGAGGGGGCGTCTCAGCTGACCGGCGGCACCGGCGAGCTGCGCAGCAGCGTTTCCGGCATCGACATGGGTGCCCAGCTGGACAGCCTGCTGAACAGTCTTTCCGGCGGCGGGGAGGTGCAGAGCTTCACCTCGGCAGAGAACACCGAGGTGAGCGCGGTGCAGTTTGCGCTGCAGACCACTGCCATCACAGCCCCGGCCCCGGCAGCCCAGCCGGAACCGGCGGCTGTGACCCTGACCTTCTGGCAGAAGCTGCTCAAGCTGTTTGGGCTGTATAAAGGATAAGACATAAAAAGAAAGAATCTGCAATTGTGATGCCCGAAGTTCAGGCTGACAGTTGCAGATTCTTTTTTGTTAACGGGCTCGCCCTCTCAGTCTCACATTTGTTCGACAGCTCTCCCAAAGGGAGAGCCCTTGGCAGAACCAGAAAGTTGACCGTAATGCCAAAGCCTCTCACTTTGGGAGAGGTGGCACGCCGCAAGGCGTGACGGAGAGGGCGAGCCCGTGCAAGATTTTGAAGAAACTTTATTCAAAATGATATTCCACCAGTTCGCAGTTTTTGATGCCCGCGGCTGCGTATTCCTCGTTGGTCATGTCGTAGAAATAGGACTGCACTACCCGGGCGATGCCGTTGTGGGCCACCAGCAGATAGGTCTTGCCGGTGTCAGCCTTCAGCTCGTCCAGCAGGTTGTAGATGCGCTGCGCCAGCTGCAACATACTCTCGCCGCCGTCGTAGCGGTCAGCAAAATAAGTCTTGGAGAGGTGAAATTTTGCGCCGTTGCGGGGCGTGCCCTCGTATTTGCCGAAGCACTGCTCCCGCAGGCGCGGCTCACACCGGGCGGGCAGGCCGGTGGCCTCGGCAATGGCCATGGCGGTGTCGGCGGCGCGGGACAGGGGAGAGTACAGGATCTCATCGATGTGCACCCCGCTGGCCTTGACGGCTTCGCCCAGCTCCTGGGCCTGCTGGCGGCCCCGCTCGGTGAGGGGGCTGTCGGTCATGCCGCAGATCTTGTTTTCAACGTTCCACACGGTCTCGCCGTGGCGGGTAAAATACAGCTTGTGCATGGCAGCTCCTTACTCGGACTCTTCGTCGGTGCGCAGTTCGTCCCGGATCGTATCGCAGAGGTCCGTGATGTCACTTGTCAGATGGTCAGTGGTCAGCCGGTCCAGAAAGTCGTAAACGCGCTCGTCACCAAAAGCATGTCGCTCGTGGTTTTCGTTGAGAATATCGCCCCAGTCGCTGCCCAGAACGGTGCGGAATGTTTCCAGAGGGGAACAATGGACCAAAAGGAACACGTTCCGCATGGCAAGGTGGAATACAAAGCTGGCGCTCAGACCGGTGCCGAGCAGCTTTTTTGCGCAGCCGGATGGGAGACACTCCATGGCTTCGTCTGCAAAAGCCCGCTCCAGAAGGGCGGGGTCATAGGCGTTGGCCTCTTCCAGAAGAGCGGGGATCTCATCTTCCGGAAAGCCAAGAAAACGCAGAGCGTGATTCAGGTCCATAAAGTCCTCCTTACTTGCAGTAGCCCGCTTCGATCTCGCGGATGCGGGTGTAGAAAAAGTCGTTGGCAGGGGTAGGCATCCCGTACTTCTTGGCCCGCTGGCGCACCACACCGGCAAACTCCTCCACCTCGGTGGGGCGCTTTGCCAGCACATCCTGCCGCATGCTGGGCATGCCTTCGGGGTTGAAGGTGGGCATCATGGCGTCGATGAACCTCACATCGTTGTCCGGCGGCAGGGGCACGCCCTCAAGGTTCGCCAGCCGGATGACCTCCTGCATGGCCGCGCGCATCATGTCCTGTGCCTCGCCGGGCTGGCGCAGGCCGCCGTAGGGCTGGTCAAAGGCGGCTGCGGCCTGATTCAGGCCGTCATTCACCATCAGCTTGTTCCACTGCTTGTAAAGGATATCCCCACAGGGCTCGTTGGCAATGCCGCACTCGTCCAGATAGTCGGCCACGGCCTGCACGCGGTCGGTCATTTCGCCGCTGCGCTCACCGAACTGGATCTTGCCCGCCTGATTGAACACCAGCGTGCGCCCGGTGCGGGTGGCGTCCATGCCGATGGCAACGCTCCACAGGGTGTGGCCGGGATAGGCTGCGTCAATGTGCTCCTCGCTGGTGATGCCGTTCAGCACGCTGAGGATGACGGTGTCCGGCCCTACGAACTTTGCAATGTCCTGAATGGCCTGCTCCAGCACCGTGGCCTTGACGGCCACCAGAAGCAGGTCTACCGGCCTGCCCTCGGCGGGGGTGACGTAAGAGAACTTGCATTCTTCGCCGTTACAGACGACCGGTTCGGCAGAGTAGCGGGCAATGCGGTCCTCGTCGGCAATGATCTGCACGCCGGGCATTTTGCGGCCGAACAGGATGCCCAGTGCGCCCAGACCGATCAGGGCAGAGGTTTTGATCTTTTTCATGTGTTCCTCCTGTGTTTATGCCTTTTTCAGCGTTCCGTCTGCGGTCAGGACGACCGTGCTGCCCTCGTCGATGCCAAGGCGGGTGAGCTCTTTGTCCGGGTAGGGCAGGGTGCGCCGCTCCCCGGCGGGATCGGCCAGCGTGACATCGCACAGCACCGGCTGACCGGCGGGCAGCTCCTCACAGCCGTACAGCTGTTCGTCAATGCGCAGAACGCGGTAGGTAGTCTCCATAGCAGCTAAACTCCTTTTTGTAAATACAGCATTTTTATTATAAAGCTCTGCGCGGGGCGCGTCAACCGCATTTGGCTTGACAGCCGGCCGCCCGGCTTGATAAAATAGGAATGATTTTTGGAACAGGGGGCAGTCACATGAATATTACGGAACTGCGTTATCTGGTGGCCATCCGCAAGTGGGGCTCGGTGAGCGCGGCGGCAAAGCAGCTGTATGCGGCCCAGCCCAATGTGAGCAAGGCGCTCAAGAATCTGGAAGAGGAATACGGCATCCGCATCTTTGAGCGCTCGTCCACCGGCATGATCCCCACCGAACAGGGACGGCATTTTATCCGGCAGGCAGAGCGGGTGCTGGACGAGGTGGACCGGCTGGATCTGGACGCCCGCAGCCGACAGAGCAGCTGTGCGGAGCTGCGGGTGGTGCTGCCCCACGCCACCTACGCTTCCTACGCGACGGTGGATTTTTTGCAGCAGATGGCAGAAAGCCAGCAGCTGCGGGTGCATATCCGGGAATCCGGCTCCATGGAAGCACTGGATCATGTGCTGCGGCGGGGCTATCATCTGGCCCTGCTGCGCTACGCGGAGGAGGATGAGGATTATTACCGCCGCTACTGCGACCGTCACGGCCTGCACCGGGAGCCGGTGATGGAGTTTGAATACCGGCTGCTGACCAACCGCGAAGGCCCGCTGGCAAAGTGCGAGGTGACCGATATCACCCAGCTGAACAGCTATATGGAAGTCCTGCACGGTGATTTCCAGCTGCCCGGCGGCGAGGACAGCGGCCTGCGCTGGCATACGAACCCGAACCGCCGCATCCATGTGTACGAGCGGTGCAGCCAGTTCTCCATCCTGCAGAACCTGCCCAATGCCTATATGTGGGCGTCGCCCATGCCAAAGCGGGCGCTGGAACAATACCATCTGGTGCTCAGGAAGTGTCCGGCCCAGCGCCAGCGCATGAAGGATGTTCTGGTCTATCCGGACAGGGGGACCCTGCGCCCGGAGGAGCAGACCTTTGTGCAGCTGCTGCACAAGCAGGCGGCGCTGACCGTGAAATGACCGCCGAAACCGGTTAAGAATTGGTAAAACATCAGAATGCAGAAAAACCGGAAAGCAAAGGAATTTGGCCGACAGCCGCGGCGCTTTATGCGCTGCGGCTGTCTTTTTGTTGATGAACCGCACGAAAAAGAAACGAAGCATCAGCTAAAAATCTTTGCTGGTATATGGCCTTTGATATGCCCCTATACCAGAAGCATATTATCACTTTTATGAAAAATATGTTAACATAGACCCAGAAAGCTGGCCGGGATGGATGGAAAATGTGGAAAATGTTTCCATCCTTCCGGCACAAAGAAAAAGGAGGTTTCTGGTATGATCAGTTTCTTACTCTGTCTGGCGATCCTGATCGTGGGCTACTTTGTCTATGGTAAGATCGTGGACAACACCTTCGGCCCGGACGACCGTGAAACGCCTGCTGTGCGCATCAATGACGGTGTGGACTACGTTGTGATGCCCCAGTGGAAGCTGTTCCTCGTTCAGCTGCTGAACATCGCCGGTCTTGGCCCCATTTTTGGTGCCATGCAGGGCGCATTGTGGGGCCCGGTGGTCTTTTTGTGGATCACCTTCGGCACCATCTTTGCAGGCGGTGTGCACGACTACTTCTCCGGCATGATGAGTGAGCGCAACGACGGCGCTTCCATCGCTGAGATCACCGGCAAATACTTAGGCCCTGTGATGCAGAACGTCATGCGCGTGTTCTCGGTGGTGCTGCTCATCATGGTGGGCACCGTGTTCGCGGTGGGCCCCGCCGGCCTGATCGTGGAGCTGTGCAGCCAGAGCGGTGCTTCCGGCGTGCTCACCTCGCTGCTGTTCTGGCTCATCATCATTCTGGTGTACTACTTTATCGCGACCTTTATCTCCATCGACGCGGTCATCGGCAAGATCTACCCCATCTTCGGCATCTGCCTGATCATCATGGCCATCGGCGTCATCTTCGGCATCTTCACCAACCCTGCCTACACCATCCCGGAGATCTGGGATCACTTCGGCAGCATGCATCCGTCGGGCACCCCCATCTGGAGCTTCATGTTCATCACGGTGGCCTGCGGTGCGATCTCCGGCTTCCACTCCACCCAGTCGCCTCTGATGGCCCGCTGCATGAAGAGTGAGAAGCAGGGCCACTTCGTGTTCTACGGCGCAATGGTCTGCGAGGGCGTCATCGCTCTGATCTGGGCCGCTGCAGGCTGCAGTCTGTACGAAGTTACCGGCGGATTGAACACCGGTCTGGCACAGGCGCTGGCCATGGGCCAGTCCAAGGCCATTTATGATGTCTGCTCCAAGACCATGGGCGGTGTGGGCATCGCGCTGGCAATGGTCGGCGTTGTGGTGTGCCCCATCACCTCCGGCGATACCGCATTCCGCTCCGCACGTCTGACTCTGGCCGACTGGTTCAAGATCGATCAGGACAGCTACGCAAACCGCCTGAAGCTCTGCATCCCGGTTCTGGGCGTGGGCGCTTTCCTGGGCATCGGCAACGCACTGGGCTTCATCAACTACACTGTGATCTGGCGCTACTTCAGCTGGACCAACCAGACGCTGGCCATGATCGTTCTGTGGGCTGCATCCATGTACCTCTTTAAGGAAAAGAAGAACTACTGGATCACCGCTGTGCCTGCCACCTTCATGAGCGCGGTCTCTTCCACCTACTTCATTCTGGCTCCCGAATGCCTGGGCAGCCTGCTGAACAGCAAGACCGCAGAGGGCGCCACCATTTACAACACCGCAGTGGCATACCCCATCGGTGTCATCTTTGCCATTGCAATGCTGGCGGTCTTCCTCCACGCAACGAAGAAGGCAGCCCAGAAGGCATGACGCGATATATACAAACATATATACAAATGATCTGCTGAATAAGGCACCCTCAGCTGAAACGGCTCGGCGGAGGGTGCCTTGTATTTTACGGCGATTCAGGCAGAAAAATCACGATTTGCGGAAAAAATCGAAAACGATTGAGCAACTTGCACAAAAACAGGCCGGAAAGTTTGGCAGCAGCGGCTTTGACCGGTTCCGGGAAAAGGTCTTTGCCGGGGAGTTAAGAAAATTTGCCGTAAATGCGATAAAAATTCTTTGCAGGTATTCCGCGGAAGCATCTTGCTATATACTTTTTGATATGGGAACCATACCAGAAAAATATTAACTGCTTTATGAAAAAAGTGTTAACATGAAGCCAGAGATTGGTCAGAGCCGCGGCTGGGCACGCAAAATGCTGGCTGCGGTTTGAATCAAAAAGGAGGTTTCTGGTATGATTAGTTTCTTACTCTGTCTGGCGCTCTTGATCATCGGCTACTTTGTCTATGGCAAGATCGTTGACAACACGTTCGGACCGGACGACCGCGAAACTCCTGCTGTGCGCATCAACGACGGCGTTGACTACGTTGTGATGCCCCAGTGGAAGCTGTTCCTCGTCCAGCTGCTGAACATTGCAGGTCTGGGCCCCATCTTTGGTGCACTGCAGGGTGCTCTGTGGGGTCCCGTGGTGTTCCTGTGGATCACCTTCGGCACCATCTTTGCAGGTGGTGTGCATGACTACTTCTCCGGTATGATGAGCGAGCGCAACGATGGCGCATCCATCGCTGAGGTCACCGGCAGATACCTTGGACCTGTCATGCAGAACATCATGCGTGTGTTCTCTGTTGTGCTGCTGATCATGGTCGGTACCGTGTTCGCAGTGGGCCCCGCCGGCCTGATCGTTACCCTGTGCAAGAACAGCGGCATGTCCGGTCTGCTGACCACCACCCTGTTCTGGCTGATCATCATTCTGGTGTATTACTTCATCGCCACCTTTATCTCCATCGATGCCATCATCGGTAAGATCTACCCCGTGTTCGGCATCTGCCTGATCATCATGGCTGTGGGCGTTATCTTCGGCATCTTTACCAACCCCGCCTACACCATCCCCGAGATCTGGGCAAACTTCAACAACATGCATCCGTCGGGCACTCCCATCTGGAGCTTCATGTTCATCACCGTTGCCTGCGGCGCTATCTCCGGCTTCCACTCCACCCAGTCGCCTTTGATGGCTCGCTGCATGAAGAGTGAGAAGCAGGGCCACTTCGTGTTCTACGGCGCAATGGTCTGCGAGGGCGTCATCGCTCTGATCTGGGCCGCTGCCGGCTGCGCACTGTACACCATCACCGACGGTAAGATGGCTGGTCTGGCCGAGGCTCTGGCTGCTGGTCAGTCTGCTGCCATCTACGATGTGTGTGCAAAGACCATGGGCGGCGTTGGCATTGCTCTGGCAATGATCGGCGTTGTCATCTGCCCCATCACCTCTGGTGATACCGCGTTCCGTTCCGCTCGTCTGACTCTGGCCGACTGGCTCAAGATCGATCAGGACAGCTACGCAAACCGCCTGAAGCTCTGTGTCCCCGTTCTGGGCGTTGGTGCTTTCCTGGGCATCGGCAACGCACTGGGCTTCATCAACTACACTGTGATCTGGCGCTACTTCAGCTGGACCAACCAGACGCTGGCTATGATCGTTCTGTGGGCTGCATCCATGTACCTGTTCAAGGAAAAGAAGAACTACTGGATCACCGCTGTGCCCGCTACCTTCATGAGCGCTGTGTCCTGCACCTACTTCGTGCTGGCACCTGAGTGCCTGGGCAAGATGATCAATACTTATGCAGACGGCAAGCTGGTCGCTTACAACACCGCCGTTGCATACCCCATCGGCATCATCTTTGCAATCGCAATGCTGGCACTCTTCATCCATGCCACCAAGAAGCACACCGCTTCCCAGAAGGCATAAGGACGTCTGCCGCATCGCATAAGCCTTAAATTCTAACACCCCCGCCGCTGTGCCTGCAGTGACGGGGGTGTTTTGACATAACAGACAAACCTTTTGTGCAAATCTTAGCAGCCGGAGGGGTTGCATTTTAAGGGCTGCGGTGCGAAAATAGAACCGGTGATCTTATTTGGAATGGCTGCAGCATCTGCGGCCGGACCGGAAACTAACAGTAAAGAAGGGAACTTCCATGATCTTCAAACCTGCACAGCTGGGTATGGCAAAGCTTGATCAACAGGAGCTGGTGGAGGACAAAAAGTCCTGCAAAAAGATCGGCCCCTGCGGCGTTGGCAAAAAGGCGCTGTACCTCAACAGCTTTTACATCGACCGCCGCTATTATCTGCCCTACGGCAGCATCAGCCGCGTGTTCAAGCGGGTGGCTATGAGCTCCGGCGGCTTTACCGGCAAGGGCATGTTTGCCTCCATGGCCTACCTTGTGGTGGAGTACGACGGCGGCAAGCAGAAGCAGTGCAACTTCAAGGATGAGCGCGACGTGGACAAGCTGCTGGAGGTGCTGGCCAAAGAGCAGCCGCAGATCCATCTGCTCAGCGCAGCCGGTGAGCAGATGCTGCAGAAGAAGGAAGCCGAAAAGGCCTCCCGCAAGCTGCCGGAAAGCGAACTGACCGACGAAGCCCGCCACAGCATCACGGTGCTGCGCAGGGCAAAGGAATATCTGGAAGCAAAGCCTGCCCTCTCCGATGAGCTCAGCGCAGCCGAGCGCCGCAAGCGTGCCCAGCTGCAGAGCAAGCCAGTGTACCGCTATGTGGCGCTGGCCATCTTTATCATGGGCATCGTCTCTGCAGCCTATGGCCTGTATGCCGTCACCACCCATACCGGCGGCTATGGCATCTACTTTGCGCTGTTCGGCTTTGCAGCCATCTTCCTGTTCTCCAGCTACAACATGCTGCCCACCGCCCACAACAACCACAGCGCTATCATGAAGCGGGCCGAGAAGGCCGAAGCTGCCATGGCAGAGTACGTGAAGCACTACCCCAGCGGTGCGTTCCCGGTGCCCAGCCGGTATGCCCATCCCATCGTGCTCAAGCAGATGAGCGATGCCATTGAAGAGGGCCGCGCCGTCACGGTGCCGGAAGCCCTTGCTGCTGTGGAAAGCCGCCTGAAATCCCTGAACGCAGATGTGCAGGTGGAACAGGAGGAGTACGACGAGGTGGTGGTCATCAAGGCCATGTTCCTCAACCATGATTATCAGTAAAGATCCTCATAAAACAACAAGAACCGGCAGCCCGCAGGCTGCCGATTCTTGTGTTACAGAGCATCTGGAAGCTGCTCCGCTTTGGGGTGATGGAAGATCTTCATGGCTTCCCGGTAGCAGTGCGCGTAGTACACGATCTCTGCGGCGGCGGTCAGCGCCCAGCTGCAGGGGTACAGCGCATACAGCGAGGGAATGGTGTGGAAATGGGCAAAGATGGTGTAGACCCAGATGACCCGGAACACGCAGGAGCCCATCACTACGATGATGGTAGGCACGATCGTCTTGCCCAGTCCGCGGGACGCGGCAATGGTGCAGTCCATAAAGGCGGAGATGCAGTAGGCAAGGCCCATCACGCGCACACGCTTCATGCCTGCGTCAATGACGGCGCTCTCGGTGGTGAACAGGGCAAGGAAGCTGCGTCCGAAGAAGAACAGGCTCCCGCCCAGGATCAGGCCGACACCAAAGGAGTAAGCCAGACTGATGAAGAAGCTTTTTTTCACGCGGTCCGGCTTGCCGGCACCGTAGTTCTGGCTCATAAAGCTTGCACAGGCCATGTAGAACGCGGCCATGCAGTCGTAGATCATGGCGTCCGCATTGGCGGCGGCGCTGTTGCCCTTGACCATGAGGGAGTCGAAGGAATTGACGCCTGCCTGAATGAACAGGTTCGCAATGGCAAAGATGGCGTTCTGGAACCCAGCAGGCAGGCCAAGCCCCAGAATGCTCCGGGTCAGGTCAGGGTCAAGGTGCAGCTTGTGGGTGTCCAGCACGTAGCAGTCCTGCACCCGGGTCAGGGCGCGCAGGATGAGCCCGGCCGAAACACACTGGGAGATGGCACTGGCCAGCGCCACGCCCACCACGCTCAGCTGGCACACGATGACGAAAAACAGGTTCAGCAGGATGTTCAGCGCGCCTGCAATGGAAAGGTAAATCAGCGGCTTTTTGGTATCGCCGATGGCACTGAACACGGCGTTGCCAAAGTTGTACAGGGCCAGAGCAGGCATGCCCAGAAAGTACACCCGCAGATACAGAATGGCACCGGGAAGCAGGTCCTCTTTGGTGTTCAGCAGCCGCAGCATGAAGGGGGAGCCCAGCAGGCCCACGAACAGCAGCACCACACCCGCGATCAGGCTGACGATGGCTGCTGAGTGCACCGTCTTTTCCACATCGCCGGCATGGCGTGCGCCGTAAAAACGGGCCACCAGCACGTTGATGCCGCCGCTCAGGCCGATTAGGAAGCCGGTGAACAAGCTGACAAGGATGCTGGTGGAACCCACGGCACCCAGCGCTGTAGAACCTGCAAACCGGCCTACCACGGCCACGTCCGACATGTTGAACAGCACCTGCAGCAGGTTGGAGAATGCCAGCGGCAGGCTGACCAGAAGGATCTGCTTTGCCAGAGGCCCTTCGGTCAGCGTTTTGGTATTCGAACTCATACTCTCTTTTTTTCCTTTATCCTAAACAAAACCGTGCCCGCGCACACCGGGGCACATCTCTATTATATGGACCGGTGCATCTTTTGCAAGATGGCTTCGACATTTCAGGTTTGATTTTTTTGTGCGGCTGTGCTATACTACATTACACCGACAGGTCAATGTATGCGATCGTAGCTCAGCTGGATAGAGCGTTCGGCTCCGACCCGGAAGGCCAGAGGTTCGAATCCTCCCGGTCGCACCAAGAAAAACCAGAACACATCCGTGTTCTGGTTTTTCTTTTTTGGTGCGCCGGAGAGGATTCGAACAGGGCGGCGGCGCGCAGTGCCGCAAGCAAAGCCACAGTGCGGCTTTGCTTAGCCCGCGGTTCCCAACCCGTAGGAATGTCTAACAACAGGCTGCGATTTACAGTGCGCCGGGAGGATTCGAACAGCAACGACGACGACCGCAGCCAGCGGCTGAAACAGGGAGGAGTTGTTGGGGCCGCGTTCTGGTTTTTCAAAGCCCTGCCAAGGAGCTGCAGAAAAATCAGCAAACGCAACCCGTCAGGCCCTGCGCAGCAGGGCAAGCAAAGCCACAGTGCGGCTTTGCTTAGCCCGCGGTTCCCAACCCGTAGGAATGTCTAACAACAGGCTGCGATTTACAGTGCGCCGGGAGGATTCGAACAGCAACGACGACGACCGCAGCCAGCGGCTGAAACAGGGAGGAGTTGTTGGGGCCGCGTTCTGGTTTTTCAAAGCCCTGCCAAGGAGCTGCAGAAAAATCAGCAAACGCAACCCGTCAGGCCCTGCGTAGCAGGGCAAGCAATCAGCCCAGCGGGCGGTTGCTTAGCCCGCGGTTCCTAACCCGTAGGAATGTCTAACAAGAGGCCTGCCGTTCATCCGGGCGAAATGGAGCTATCCCTTTTTGTTTTTTATCCAGATGCGGTACAATCCGTCTGTGATAAGGGTCTCCCGGTATAGAATGGGGGTGCGGCAGGCTTCCCGGATGGCGGCGGGCAGGCTGCCGGTGGCGTAGAAGGCGGTCTGCGGGCCAAGCTCAGCACAGAAACGCTCAGCCAGACCATCCAGCAGGCTGGCGGTGCCCAGCACAAAGCCGTTCTGCAGGCAGGAAGAGGTGCTCTTGCCCAGAATGGACGCAGGAGCCTTTGCGGCAAGGTCGATCTGCGGCAGCTGGGCGGTGTTCTTTACCAGTGCGCTCAGTGAAAGCTGCGGCCCGGGCAGGATCACTCCACCCACAAGCTCCTGCTTTGCATTGACAGCCATCATGGAAATGGCAGTATCGGCAGAGATTACTACCAGCGGCCCGGAACACTCTGACAGCGCGGCAACGGCACCGCACAAAAGTTCGGCACCCAGCTGGGCGGGATTGTCCAGCCGCAGTTTGATGCCGCTTTTCAGGCCCGGCCCTACTGTCAGGATGCGGGCTTTGCACAGGATATGCAGCGCCGAAAGCACCCGCCCGCTCAGCACCGGGACAACGCTGCCCAGAATGCCGCCCTCGATCTGGTCGGGGGTGGCACCATGCAGTGAGAGAAGATTCACCAGACGAATGGCGTATTCATCCACCGTTGCATCCATATCAGAATGCAGCCGCCCACAGAATCGGAGCGTGTCCTGTTCATAGCCGCCCACAGTGATATGGGTGTTGCCGATGTTAACGGTGAGTATCATAAACAAAGCCCTCCTCCACGGCACAATATAATGTATTATAATATATAATAGCGCACCCGCCGCCGATACGCAAGTGTGTGCAGCGATGACAGAGAAGGGGCGTTCCGATTGAGGGACTTTCTCTCCTCCAAAAGAAATCGCAAAGAAATTGGAAAAAATCTGTCAAAAAGTGTTGACAAGGAGGCGGGGGTGTGGTATTATACTTGAGCGCCAAGCGCTGAGGCAAAAGAATGACTTCCGGAGCCACAGCAGGAAGCCCTTGAAAAGAACCAATAGACGCTGAAAAAGTTCCAGTTTGTTCTGAGAAACTTCTTGAGTGCCCAAGTTCAGAAAGTTCAAAAGCTTCTAAAAAATAAGGCTTGACAAAAAACCACTTCGGTGGTACAATAAGCAGGTCGTCAGCCGCAAGGCTGAGGCGCTACAGGACCTTGAAAATTGAACAATATCGAAAAACTTGTAAGGAACCTTTATGTGTTTGGAAAAACACTTAAAACAATTCCAAAAGTAATTCACACAGGACGCAAGCGATTGCGTGCTGAGCGAACAAGATTTAACACTTTTAAGTGATAAATATCATTTATAAAGAGTTTGATCCTGGCTCAGGACGAACGCTGGCGGCGCGCCTAACACATGCAAGTCGAACGAGCGAGAGAGAGCTTGCTTTCTCGAGCGAGTGGCGAACGGGTGAGTAACGCGTGAGGAATCTGCCTCAAAGAGGGGGACAACAGTTGGAAACGACTGCTAATACCGCATAAGCCCACGGCTCGGCATCGAGCAGAGGGAAAAGGAGCAATCCGCTTTGAGATGGCCTCGCGTCCGATTAGCTAGTTGGTGAGGTAACGGCCCACCAAGGCGACGATCGGTAGCCGGACTGAGAGGTTGAACGGCCACATTGGGACTGAGACACGGCCCAGACTCCTACGGGAGGCAGCAGTGGGGAATATTGCACAATGGGGGAAACCCTGATGCAGCGACGCCGCGTGGAGGAAGAAGGTCTTCGGATTGTAAACTCCTGTTGTTGGGGAAGATAATGACGGTACCCAACAAGGAAGTGACGGCTAACTACGTGCCAGCAGCCGCGGTAAAACGTAGGTCACAAGCGTTGTCCGGAATTACTGGGTGTAAAGGGAGCGCAGGCGGGAAGACAAGTTGGAAGTGAAATCTATGGGCTCAACCCATAAACTGCTTTCAAAACTGTTTTTCTTGAGTAGTGCAGAGGTAGGCGGAATTCCCGGTGTAGCGGTGGAATGCGTAGATATCGGGAGGAACACCAGTGGCGAAGGCGGCCTACTGGGCACCAACTGACGCTGAGGCTCGAAAGTGTGGGTAGCAAACAGGATTAGATACCCTGGTAGTCCACACCGTAAACGATGATTACTAGGTGTTGGAGGATTGACCCCTTCAGTGCCGCAGTTAACACAATAAGTAATCCACCTGGGGAGTACGACCGCAAGGTTGAAACTCAAAGGAATTGACGGGGGCCCGCACAAGCAGTGGAGTATGTGGTTTAATTCGACGCAACGCGAAGAACCTTACCAAGTCTTGACATCCCTTGACAGGCATAGAAATATGTTTTCTCTTCGGAGCAAGGAGACAGGTGGTGCATGGTTGTCGTCAGCTCGTGTCGTGAGATGTTGGGTTAAGTCCCGCAACGAGCGCAACCCTTATGGTCAGTTACTACGCAAGAGGACTCTGGCCAGACTGCCGTTGACAAAACGGAGGAAGGTGGGGATGACGTCAAATCATCATGCCCTTTATGACTTGGGCTACACACGTACTACAATGGCGTTAAACAAAGAGAAGCAAGACCGCGAGGTGGAGCAAAACTCAGAAACAACGTCCCAGTTCGGACTGCAGGCTGCAACTCGCCTGCACGAAGTCGGAATTGCTAGTAATCGTGATCAGCATGCCACGGTGAATACGTTCCCGGGCCTTGTACACACCGCCCGTCACACCATGAGAGCCGGGGGGACCCGAAGTCGGTAGTCTAACCGCAAGGAGGACGCCGCCGAAGGTAAAACTGGTGATTGGGGTGAAGTCGTAACAAGGTAGCCGTAGGAGAACCTGCGGCTGGATCACCTCCTTTCTAAGGAGTCAGGCAAGGACAGGACATCAAAAGATGGACAGTCCTTGGACAGGTTTAAACGAGTAGAGTAGATATTGTTCGATTTTGAGGGCCCTGAAGAGCGAAAGCTCGAAAGAACCTTCAAAGACGTACCTTGAAAACTGAATAATAACTGCGAAACAAAGATTATAGTAAGTTCTTTTTAAGAAATATTACAATTTCAAAAGGAAGGGTAACAATAATCTTCGTTGGCAAGAGAGAATCAAGAGGATACCAAATGTTCCAAGAGAACGTTTGAAAGGTCAAGCGAACAAGGGCGCAGGGCGAATGCCTTGGCACTGGGAGCCGATGAAAGACGTGATAAGCTGCGATAAGCTTCGGGGAGCTGCAAATAAGCATTGATCCGGAGATTTCTGAATGAGGAAACTCACCTGGGTTCATACTCAGGTACGTTATACTGAACTTTAAAATAGGTATATCGAGGGAACCGCCTGAACTGAAACATCTAAGTAGGGCGAGGAAGAGACATCAAACGAGATTCCGTAAGTAGTGGCGAGCGAACGCGGAAGAGGGCAAACCGAGAGTAGAAATACTTTCGGGGTACGGAGCGCATTTAGGACTTAAGTTGTTAACCGAACGGCATGGGAAGGCCGGTCAGAGAGTGTGAGAACCACGTAGGTGAAAACGACAAGAGCCGAGCGAATTCCAGAGTACGGCCAGACACGTGAAACCTGGTCGGAATACGGGGGGACCACCCTCCAACCCTAAATACTACCCAGTGACCGATAGCGTATAGTACTGTGAAGGAAAGGTGAAAAGCACCCCGGGAGGGGAGTGAAAGAGAACCTGAAACCCTGTGCCTACAAGCACCTAGAGCGCGTCAATGCGTGATAGGGTACTTTTTGTAGAACGGTCCGGCGAGCGATTGTATGCAGCAAGGTTAAGGACTTAAGGTCTGGAGCCGAAGCGAAAGCGAGTTTGAAAAGGGCGTTAAGTTGCATATAATGGGCCCGAAACCGGGTGACCTACCCATGGTCAGGTTGAAGTGGAAGTAAAATTCCATGGAGGACCGAACCGACCTCCGTTGAAAAGGCGGCGGATGAACTGTGGGTAGCGGAGAAATTCCAATCGAACCCGGAGATAGCTGGTTCTCCCCGAAATAGTTTTAGGACTAGCCTCAAGTTAGATACCTGGAGGTAAAGCACTGAATAGCCTAGCGGCCGAGAGGTTAGCGAAGCTTATCAAACTCAGAATGCCAGAGTATTGATGCTTGGGAGTCAGACAGTGTCAGATAAATGTCATTGTCAAAAGGGAAACAGCCCAGATCTACAGCTAAGGTCCCAAAGTCAGGTTAAGTGGAAAACGATGTGAAGATACGCAGACAACCAGGATGTTGGCTCAGAAGCAGCCACTCATTCAAAGAGTGCGTAATAGCTCACTGGTCGAGCGTCTTTGCGCGGAGAATTTAACGGGGCTAAACCTGACACCGAAGCTTAGGCAATACAGCAATGTATTGGGTAGGGGAGCGTTGTATACGCGGTGAAACAGTAGCGTAAGCGGCTGTGGAGTGTATAGAAGTGAGAATGCCGGAATGAGTAGCGCGAATGCAGTGAGAATCTGCATGGCCGAAAGCCTCAGGTTTCTGGAGGAAGGTTCGTCCGCTCCAGGTCAGTCGGGAGCTAAGGTGAGGCCTAACGGCGTAGCCGATGCACAGACGGTAGAGATTCCGTCACCACCAAAAGAGTTAAACACAGGGACACATATGAAGTCTCGGAGCCGGGTGTTGGTTCCGGTAGCGATCGAGGGAAGTTAGTACCGAAGTCCGAGATGGAAGATGGCGAGAAAAGCTGTGTGTATTTCTGCGGTGCCCGTACCGCAAACCGACACAGGTAGGTAGGAAGAAGATTCTAAGGCCAACGGGAGAAGGGTTGTTAAGGAACTCGGCAAATTGACCCCGTAACTTCGGGAGAAGGGGTGCTGCAGCAATGCAGCCGCAGAGAATCGGCCCAAGCAACTGTTTACCAAAAACACAGGTTTGTGCTAAATCGAAAGATGACGTATACGAGCTGACGCCTGCCCGGTGCTGGAAGGTTAAGAGGAGATGTGCAAGCATTGAATCGAAGCCCCAGTGAACGGCGGCCGTAACTATAACGGTCCTAAGGTAGCGAAATTCCTTGTCAGGTAAGTTCTGACCCGCATGAAAGGCGTAATGATTTGGGCACTGTCTCAACAGCCCGCCCGGCGAAATTGTAGTACCGGTGAAGATGCCGGTTACCCGCGACAAGACGGAAAGACCCCATGGAGCTTTACTGTAGCCTAATATTGGGTTTCGATGTTGCATGCACAGGATAGATGGGACTCTGGGAAGCAGGTGCTTTGGCGCTTGTGGAGAGGCCGTTGGGATACCATCCTTGCGATATTGGAATTCTAACCTGCGCCTTTGAATCAAGGCGGGGGACATTGTTAGGTGGGCAGTTTGACTGGGGCGGTCGCCTCCTAAAGAGTAACGGAGGCGTTCAAAGGTTCGCTCAGCTTGAACGGAAATCAAGCAAAAGAGTGCAAACGCAGAAGCGAGCCTAACTGCGAGACTGACGGGTCGAGCAGTAACGAAAGTTGGAGTTAGTGATCCGGTGGTATGTGAGTGGAAATGCCATCGCTCAACGGATAAAAGTTACCCTGGGGATAACAGGCTGATCTCCCCCAAGAGTCCACATCGACGGGGAGGTTTGGCACCTCGATGTCGGCTCATCGCATCCTGGGGCTGTATTCGGTCCCAAGGGTTTGGCTGTTCGCCAATTAAAGCGGTACGCGAGCTGGGTTCAGAACGTCGTGAGACAGTTCGGTCCCTATCTGTCGTGGGCGCAGGATATTTGATGGGAGCTGTTCCTAGTACGAGAGGACCGGAGCGGACGTACCTGGCGCACCAGTTGTTCTGCCAAGAGCATAGCTGGGCAACTATGTACGGATCGGATAAACGCTGAAAGCATCTAAGCGTGAAGCCGACCCAAAGATAAGATATCCCATTGTTTCAAACAAGTAAGACCCCTTGAAGACTACAAGGTTGATAGGCACGATGTGTAAGTGGAGCGATCCATTCAGCAAGCGTGTACTAATAGGTCGAGGGCTTGACCACAATTCGCTTGAGACTCTCAAGAGTCAACGAAAAAATGTAAGCAGTGATTATTCAGTTTTGAAGGCACGTCCTTCTAAGAAACACTGGACAAAGTAGACCAGTTATGGTATACTAGGCCAGTCAGATCGGTCGGTGTCAATGACGGTGAGGTTCCACCTGTTCCCATTCCGAACACAGAAGTTAAGCTCACTTGTGCCGAAGATAGTTCGCTGGAAACGGCGCGTGAAAATAGGTAGTCGCCGACTTGAGTTATCAGAATGAAGAAACCGCATTCTGATAATATGCACCTCTAGCTCAGTTGGTAGAGCAACTGACTCTTAATCAGTGGGCCCAGGGTTCGAGTCCCTGGAGGTGCACCACATCAACAAAATCCGAACTTTTTTCCAATAGGAGAAGGGTTCGGATTTTTTGTATTCTTCGGAAAACAGAACGAATCCCTTGCTTCCATCGAAAAACGTCCTAGACCTTATCACAAAAAAAGCGCGACAGACCACGGTAAGAGTGCCGTAAGGTAGAAAGGACACGAGTATGAAGTACGATGAAAGAACCTGCAAATTCAACATGGACACCGGCTGCGTGGAGCTGCTGCTCCGGGATGGGAGAATGATCTCCATTGACTGCACTGGGGTCGAGGATGAATTGGACGTGACCATGGCGCAGAGGACGGAACTGGACTACCTCATCTACAATGACCCGCTTGGCTATGCTGATTTGATTCTGAATGGCGATCCGGAAGAATATTTGAAGAATGTGGCCGGGAGCCATGGGTTAGAAGATTAAGGGCAAAACAAAAAACAGGGTGCGCCCTGCGGACGCACCCTGCCAAAGACCACATACGATAGCGATATGTACAACAGGGCGTTCCCCGTCGGGAACGCTCTGTTTCTCTTTGCTGGTAGTGTGATGAGCCTGTTCCGCCTGCCATGCGGCAAACTCCCGCTGGCCTTCCTCGCTGTTCCAGCAGGCAAGGATGGCCGGGTAGAACGCCCGTGCTAGACGGTCAATGACTTCATCGGGGTAGGGGGAAGTGTTTGTGGACTTTTTCTTTTTGTTCAAACGCACGCTCCTTTGATCGTCCCACCGTGGCAAAGTCGGGCGAGAAAATCAAAGTTCCAATTTTTATCAGGCGCAAGGGCGCGGAAGTTTTCCACCCTGCACTTGCGGCTGGTGGCTCATTGATGGCTTACAAGTGCCTGTCGTTATGCGGTCTTTTCAGTTTCTTCAAGGGTTTCAGCGAGAATCTGTTCCATGCAGGCTTCCAGCTCATTCAGATAGAGGGCAGGACGCTGCATCGCAAAACGGAGAACTTTCTGCTTTTCCGGGTCGGAGAGATAGCTCTGATTGTTCTTGAGCACTCGCTTCCATGTGTTCTTCATCATTTCAGTGGCTGTGCTCAAGGTTTTGTAGACCCGCATGAACTCGTCCGGGACTTGATAAGTCTTGAACTGTTCCGGGTCGGCTGTGGGCATCGGAACCGGAGTGTCGGCGTTGGGTTCTGCGTCAGCAGCTTCCATCGCTTTCGTGATCTCCGGGTGCATGATCTCGGCGAACACGTCCTGCCGCTTGTCGGGACTGCTCTGCACAAGTTTGGACATTTCATCGTTGGTGAACTTCACCTCACCGGAAAAGACTTTCTGCTTGATGCCGGGAGAGAGATTATCTGCGATGTCGATGCCTCGTGTATAGTGGCTGGCACGAAGAACGGAGGCACGGCTGACACCGTTTTCCTCTGCAATCCGGTCGCAGGTTTTCTTGCCGGAGTGGTGGGTATCATCGTGAGACCCACCACTTTTCTTTGCTAAAGTGTACTG
The DNA here is from genome assembly GCF_049562865.1 of Faecalibacterium sp. 7. Classification (NCBI taxonomy): domain Bacteria; kingdom Bacillati; phylum Bacillota; class Clostridia; order Eubacteriales; family Oscillospiraceae; genus Faecalibacterium; species Faecalibacterium sp. 7. The sequence goes on from NZ_CP186911.1 coordinate 963,846, forward strand.
ATTGCCGTGAAAGATTTTCTCGGCTTTCTTTTCAGATTCGTACTGCTTCCCCAGCAGGTAACGCTTTTGTTCGGGGGAAAGATTGCGCCGCCCCAGCTGATTCTTGCAAATCCAGGCGAGTGCTTCCTCACGATTTGCAAAGCGGAGCGGCATGGTAGAAAAGCAGATTTCGGGGTGCTTCTGAAGAATCGCATAACGGTTGTGTCCATCAACAAGGGTGTTGTTCCACACGATCAAAGGAGAGAGCAGCTTGCCCTCTTTGAGGATATTTTCTTCAAGCTGCTTGAATTCATCATCGGTCAGAGGGGGAATCTGGGACTGGAACTCCGGGTCGATTTTCAGATTGATCATACGCACACTCCTTTATCTCTCCTGCTGCGCCGGTTTTTCCTCCCGGAAAAAGGACGCAACATTCTGCTTTGCGGTTTTCAGTTTGAGCAGTTCTTCCTTAGCTTCCTTGTACTGCTCGTAGAACTTTGCCTTTTCGGATGCCAGCTGCGCATACTCGGCTTCCAACTCTTTCGGGCTGGGCAGCTTGGTGATGTTGCTTGCCTTGAAATAGGCTGCTGCCACCCGGTATGCTGTCAGCTCTGCACGGTGCTGCTCCTCAAAGGCTGCGGGTCGTTTGGCGGTCTTTAGCTGCTGTGCGACGCTCTTAGTGCTGGCGTAGGCTGCGACCTGATAGCGCAGCTCATTGTTGGCTTTCATGCGACCTTCAAGGTCTTTCACCACCGCCAGTGCGTCGTGATACTTGGTTTCCAGTTCAGCGATGCGCTGGTTTAGAGCGTCCTCGTCGGTCAAGCCCTTTTCCTGCAGAAGATTTACGGTCTGTGCCATAACTTTGAGATTGTGTTTCGTGAGCCAACGCTTATAGCCGGTGCCTTTGCCATCGGTCATCCTCGACTGGATGTCGATCAGTTTCCCGATGGTATCCTGCTTGAACTGCGCCTTGGGTTTGCGCTCGGTGTTTGCCTGCAACGTGGCAAGCACTGCTGCCTTATCGAACTTGTCACCGAGATGTCTTGCCCGGATGAACTTTGTTCTGCCAGCAGGCAGATAGCTAAGCTGTCCACGGCTTTCCTTGACCGTGATGCCGTACTGCTGCATGAGCTTCGCCGAAAAATCTTCAAAGCTCATTGCGGTGTCCAGCACATCCGAGATCTGTCTCCGCAAGGTTTTCTTTGAGGTTTCAAACTTCGTTTGTGTTGTCTGCTGTCCGGCTGCGGTAAGGGCTGCGTTTTCACGGTCAAGTTTCAACTGGCCACGCCTGCGCGCCCAATATTCGGCCTCGCTGACACGCTCCTTCGAGCCGTTGAGCAGGTCAATCTGGTACAGTCCGGCACCCTCGCACAGCTCCATGACCTCGACACGCAAGTGCCGCATGGTCTGGGCTGTGCTGGAGTGCTTCATACCCTCGCGCCAGTCGCGGGGCTTCTGCATATAGGGCTTGCGTTCCACCTCGCGCATTCGGACGCTGCCGATCACGATGTGGACATGGATGTTTCCCGAATGGTTGTGCCCATCCGGGTGGGTGCAGACGATGGCGGGATGACCGGGGAAGTTTTCTTCGCAGAATTTCAGGCCAAGTGCCTGTGCCTTTTCCATGGTCAAGCCGTTGTCGGCTGCATCGCGTGGGTCAAAGCTGATGATATACTGGTGGCTTTTGATATCACCATGCTGGGTGTTCTTGCAATACTTGCGGTTTGCCAGCAGACAGGCCATTGCAAATGAGAAATCGCCGCACTCAAGGGTATCGAGGATGTACGATTCTCGCAGCTTCGGTCTGCCTTGTTCATCCAGAAGTTGCTTTCCAGTGAACGCATCGTGCTGGTAAACGAGGTACGCTTCGATGGCGGTGTAGTCCGAGTTTTTAGAGGCGATATGCTTGAGCGTTGCCATACTAAAAATGAAAAAAGACAATATTCAAAGTGTTTTATGCCATGTGGAGACACCGGAATAAATGTCTTCCGGAATGATAACGTCGGGCTCGTCGGCACTGGCGGTCTGGATCCGGGCGATATGCGCACGGCACACCTCCTCAGCGATGTTGCGGGTCGTCCGGGCATTGGAGAATTGCGGAATCTTAGTGATACCGGCGAGAAGCTCCCGAGCTGCGTCCAGACAGCTCTCTGCGAGGGGAATGTTTTTCTGTTTCAGTTGCAGCAGGAGGATCTGTGCACATTCTTCATCGCTGAAACTGCGGAAATGCACCTTCGTGAAGCGGTCGTGCAGGCCGACGTTGCTTTCCATGAACCGGTTCATGTCAGCATCATACCCGGCCAGAATCATCACTGTATCCTTGCGGCTTTCCTCAGCAAATGTCAGCAAGTACTCTACGGCCTCTTTTTTGTAAGAATCGCCGGGGCTGTTAGCATCATAGGCAAGGGCGTAGGCTTCGTCGATGAAGATGACGCCGCCGCGCCCGCGGGCCAATGCATCCTTTGTTTTGAGCGCAGTCTGCCCTATAAAGCCGGCGATGAGATTGTTGGCCTTATAGCTGCAGAAACGGGAGCTGGGGACAAGCCCTAGGGCGTAAAATGCCTTACCTAAAATCTTGGCAGCAGATGTTTTGCCAGTTCCGGGTGCACCCACAAAAACAGGATGTTCTAGTAAGAAGGAAAAGTCCGGATTGCGTTCTTTTTTATATTGGACGGAGCGATAAATAGCTTTGATCCAGTTGCGGATCTCGCTCATGCCGTACAAGTTGTCGAATTCCTGCATGGCTTCCTCAAAGGTGATTTGATGGCTCTGGGAGGCAATCAGCTGGGAGTAAGCTTCCGGGATATCTTGCGGCTCGAGCCAATGGACACTTTCTTGGGTGAACTGCTCTTCACAACAGCGGCCATAATAAGCGTTTTCCATTTCGGTACAAAGCCGCACCACTGCGCGGGCGTTGGAAAAGTCCGGTGTGGACTCTCTGGTATCGTACCAGTTCTTGAAGAGGATACGCAATGCAGCTTCGGTGTTGCTTTTGCAGACATAACTGGCTGCGTCTGCCTTGCTCTTGAAAATAGCCATCATCTGGTCGGTGGTATAATCCGGCAGATAATGGACGATACAACGCTCTTTCAGGCTGGAATCCATTTTCCAAAAGTTTTCCTCTTGACTGCGCTGGACGGCAAACACGCAGGTGAGCCGATGATCTTCGGTCATGGGATTGAGCAGGGCAGCAATGCTCTGCGCGCTGCACCGGTGGGCTTCGTCGATGAACAGAAGAGTGTTCTGCCGGACGGCCTGCTCGGCGGCCTCCTGCAGCTGGTCGGGGCGAATGGAGGAGGTGTTCGTGACCTCGATGGGATCACTGCGGCTGAGGAGATTAGCCGTGTACAGAGCGCGGCAGAGCAATTTGGCCAGCTGGGTCTTGCCGGTGCCGGGGTTCCCCACCAGAACGATGTGCTCTATCCGGCCGTCATTGGTCCCTTCAGCACGAAGACGTTTGCGGTAATTCAGATAACGGTCCAGAATGGGCAGGCCGGTTTCGTCCAGCCCGGGAAAGTGCCCGAACTCTTTGCGGACAGAGTCCATGGTAATGGTTTCCAATCGGCTGGCCCATTTGCCGAAATCTTCGCGCTGAATGGTGTGGCTGCCGCGCTTTACGGCAGAAGGGAGGAGCTGCCCTTCGATGAGTTCTTTCTCCACAAATCTTGCGTTGCCGAAGTGCTGGTCGCGGGACTGATATATGTTCTCCATCAATGTCTGAATGGAAGAATCGGGCATGGCGGGATCAAGGGAGTAACCAGTTTTTGCCAGAGCAGAATTAAAAATCTTGTGCAGGACATCCGGCGAATAGTCCGGAATGGTGAGAACATTCTGCTCGGTAATGCGGCTCTTCAGGCCGGGATTCATCTGGAAGAGACCCTGAATGCCGTCTGTGCTTTCTCCTTTGGAAGAAGAATAACCAGAGAAAATAAACAGGACATGGCGGGTGTCGTCGGTCATAAAATTAACAATGGCGTCGATTGCTTCCTGATTGAAGATATTGCCGCTGCCGCTGTTGCTGCTGTGGTTACGGCAAAGGGTGTAGGCTTCGTCGATGTGCAGAATGCCGCCTTCGGCTTTTTCGACCATCTGGTCTACTTTGATGGCCGTGCCGCCGATCACATCGCTGATGAGGTCGCTGGCCTTGGCCGTGACAACGTGACCAATGGGAAGAAGGCCCGCATCATGGGCGATGCGGCCGATAAGATGGACAGAAGTTGTTTTACCGGTCCCGGGATTTCCGGCGAGGAAGATACCGGGCAGATGCGGACAGGTGGGCCAGACTGTGGAGCCGGATCCTTCGAAACGCTCGGTCATCAGGCCGTGGGGTTCAGACGATGCCGGAGAAGCTTCGACGGGTTTCAGAATGCGGTGCAGCTCAGCGGTGACGCTCTCCCATCCGGCGCGGTGCTCGAGGACATACCATGGGTCAAACGCAAGCTTGCGAAGATCCTGACCAAGGAGCATGCTCAGAAAAGCATCGTCGAAGATGCGGGAAGCACCGGGCCGGTCCAGCTGCTGACAGATGCGGCTGTCCAGCGCACGCAGCGTAAGAGCGGAACCACTCTCGTGGTCAGAGGCTGTTTGGCGCTGGGCATAGAGCAGCTTGTCGGCGGCGGCGCGGACGCCATCGGGGAATGTTAAACCGTTCAGCAGCTGGCGACGACGCAGCAGATGGATGGTTTCATCAATGCCAAAGGAGCGGATGGAAAAAACTGCGTTGGCTTTTGGCACAAAGCGGTTCTCGCCGCAGCTTTCGAAGAAAAAGTCGAACCAGCTGCGGGTCTTTAAAAGCCCCGCAAATTCACAGCTCATGGGCTGTTTCTGCAAAAAGATCAGCAGGTTGTCCCCCCTCCATTTGTCATGCTGCAGAGAACTATAACGCGAGACGGAAGGATCACTTGCCATGAAGGCGTGGAGATCGGTAAAGACCACCGCAGTGCGATACGTGGTATTGCGCATAAAGCTGTCGCATTCGGCATAGAGGGTCTCTGGGGTCAGATTCTTCTGCTGGTAGATAAGCTTTTTTTCGGGGCTTTCCGGTGTGCTGGCCGGAGCCGGTGCCGGGGTCTTACCAGAAGGAGCAGGCTTGCGGGGGCGGCCAAAGCGGGGCATTCCTTCGGCGGGTGCTGCCGGCGCAGCGGCCGGAGCGGTCTCGTTGCCGGGGATGCTGTAACGGGCAGACTGGTCGTCATAGACATATTTGCCAAGAGCAAGGCCGGGGTCGAAATAGACCACATTGTCAAAACCTGCCTGACGCAGGAAATCCGTCAATGCAACATAGAATTCGCGGGGACAGAGGTCGCGGGGGATGATGATGTCGCGGACATCACTGCACTGCAGCAGGATAACATTGCTGCCGCTGCCGCGATGAAGAGCATCACTGAAACGGCTCATAGACAAGTTTCACTCCTTTCCAAAGGCTTCACTGGCTGACGGCATGCAGGTCTGCAGCCTGAGCAGCGGAGGAAGAAACGCCGCTGTTAGAACAGCTTGCGCGGCAAGGCACACGAAGTGCACCGCTCTGGTTCAGCGCCGCAACCAGATTATTACGCAGGGTGTCCTGTGCATGAGCACTCATGGGGGTGCCTGCCTGACGGCCGAAATTGTGTACGTTCAGGGCCACACCATGGTCGTCAGGGATAAGTTCCACAGTTACCTTTTCACCGGTGAGCGCTTTCTCGAAGTTGATATGCAGGGGTTGGCCTTCCAGACGATGCTTATAGGCATAGCCGGTACAGGTGTAGCCCTGCTGGAACATGGCACTTTGTACGAGTTCGCCGGAATCGTTTTCGCTGTAGGCATAGATCATCTGCCGTGCAGCCGTGCGTGTGGCACAATCGACATCCTGCAGCAGCTCACTGACATCGGCGCGGGCTTTGGCCAGCTCTGCAGAGCTGGCGCTTTCCAACGCATGTTCCTGCTGCTGCAGACAGGTTTTCAGTGCGGCGAAAACATCCGGCACAAAGCGAGTGAGGTCTTCGTTGTATTCGACACCTTGATACGGCACGGTGCAGTTCTCAAGCGCATGGATGCGCGCCTGACCAGTCCGCACCATGGTGTGGATGGCAGTGCGCAGGAAGTCATCTTTCGCCTGCTGGACCAGTGCTTTTTCAAGCTGGGTGTAAACGTCTAAAGCCACTGCAGAAGCCAAACTGTGGGCGTTTTCATACAGACCGCCATTGAAGTACTCCACAGCGCGGTGGTAGTCCTCTGCAGCAGGGGAGCGGCCAAACTCAACTTCAAAGCTCTGGATGGCGATGCGGGCTGTGTCCAGCTGCTCCTGCGCAAGACGGCGGGTCTGGGCGTCATCACCTGCAAGGGTGCTGTGCAGGCGGCTCAGGTCTGCCTTGCGGGCTTCCAGCTGCGTGCGGGTCTCCTGAAACGATGCGTGCAGGTCGGCACTGTACTGGGCCAGCAGGGCGTCATTCTGGGTGCTCCATTTATGGGAAAGCGCCTCGGCTTTTGCCTGAGCAGTACGCTGCAGGCTGGCGGCATTTTCGGCGGTGGCCTTGCCGGAAGCGTGTAGTTCACGGGCGGCCTTCTGCGCGGCCTGCGCGATGTTTTGGCTGAGCGCGTCGGCAGCGGCACGCTGACGGCTCTGCAGAGCCGTATAGCGGCTTTGAAGCGCGCGGATGGCCTGCTGGTCTTCGGCGCTTTGGCGGGCGAGACGGGCCTGCTGTTCGCGCTGGCGGCTGGCCTGTTCAGCGGCGGCCTTGCGGCTGGCGTCAGCTGCAGTCTGTGCAACGACCGAAACGGCAGCTGCAGCACCGGCAACGGCGAGACCGGCAATAACGATGGGGGCGGCGAAGAAGAAGGCACCGGCAATGGCGAGAGGGATAAAGCTGTCTGCACTCATAAGAAACTCCTCTTTTATAAATCAGATGATGTCGGAACTGTATTTATTGACGGCCTGATCATCGTTGACCGTGGCAGTGAGCTGTTCGGCGGTCTGCAGTGTCATGGGGCGATCCGGCTGCAGCGGCAGCGGGTCAGCCCGCTGGGCGGCTGTGACCGGCTGGCCGGTAAGGTTGGAAAGCCTCTTTGCCATCTGTGCGGCGCGCTCCTGCGGGAGAAAACGGGTCTCAAGCTGCAGCAGAAACGCTGCACGCACGGTGGCCGCCTGCCGAAGCGGGATGGCGTAAAGGAAAACGGTGTCATGTTCTGTAGTGCCGGGGTAGCGCTTGGTCATGGTGAGCATGCGTTCTTCCCGGTAGTCGGGCGCACCGCCGGGCGTATGGCACTGCGCGCGAAAAAGGGAAGCTTTTTGGTAGTGAGCATATCCTTCGGAGATGTTGTTGCCGGGACGGCAGGCACCGTAAGTGACTGTCTCGGAAGCAAAACCCTGACTTTTCAGCAGGCCGACTGCAGACTCGAACAGATCGGCGGTATGGTTATAGCTGTCACAGGCAGAGAGCGCGTAGGAGATGCATAAACCGAGCTTGTCGGGCAGAGCGTTCAGCTTCTGGATCTCTTGATCAAGCAGAAGCGTAGGCGATACCGGTTGACCTGCGCATCTTTTGAGCCAGCCGTTGATGCCTGCATCCAGCACGGCACGGTGGCCATCCAACGTGGTGGACAGTTCGGTGTAGAGCTGATCGGACCAATAGCTGGTGTCCTGCTCACTGAGCTGCAGAAGAACGCTGCCGTCCGGGTCGGATAAGCAGCGTGTCTCCTCAGAATGGAGATGCTGCAAAATAACCTCGTAGCTCTGCCGGTAAAGGAGAAAGAGCGCTTCCAGCTCATTCTGACGGGCCTGCGTTTCGCTTGTCAGGCGGGTAACAAAGAGCCGGGCACAGTCGGCCTTGGAGAGAGCCAGAGTGTAGAGCCTGGCTTGCAGCAGGGCCTTGGCTTCCTCGCCGGCTTCGATGTAATGCTGTATGCAATGCGGGAAAAAGACGTCCACTGGCAGTGCGCATGCATCCGCGATCTGCCGCTCCAGACCAGTCAGTGCTTTCTGCGCCTTCTGCCGAAGTGCAAAGTTCCGGGCGTCGGCTTCGGCGATCAGGCGGTCCTGCTCGTTCTGCAGGGCGCGGATCTGTTCCGAGAGCTGCTGTTCATAGGCCTCTGCTTTTTCACGAAGGGCTTGGTACTGCTGACGGGAACGCTCGGCTTCGCGGATATAGACATTGCTGAAGCTTTCCTCGATGCGGCGCAGCCGTGCAGCGTAGTCCTGTTGCTGGTCGTTCCGTGCTTTTTCGTACTGCTTTTGAAGCTCGGTGATGGTTCGGCACAAGGCGGCCTGATTGCGGGACTCGTTCTCCTGAATGGTGCGGTTGGCATCTGCGATCTGGCGGCGCAGCTGCTGGATCTCCTGTTGAGGGGATGCCATTGAAACACCCCCTTTAAGTCACAGACTGAAAGCGGTCTGCGGCCTCCTGAGTGCGCTGCTGGATGAGCGTTTTCAAGGCGGCCTGTATGCGGGCGGTCAGAGATTCCGACTCCTGCAGCAGGGCGTTGACGCCGTCCTTGCCGGTGTAACAGCGCAGAGTGTCCTGATCCAGACCACTGGCGTCCAGAACCGTTTCCAGCTCCTTTTGCAGAGAACGGGCTGCAGCGGCGCGGTCAGCCAGCAGACTGCGGGCTGCTGCGATGTCGGACTGCTTGAGCTGGATCTCCTGCGCAAGCTGACCGCTTTCCTGCTTCAAAGCGGCCAGCTCGGCGGTTAGGCGGGCCAATTCTGCCTGCTGGCGGGTCAGTTGTTCCTGCTGTGCCTGAACCAGAGCTTTTTCCGGCAGAGGAGGACTTTCCTGACCGGGAGGATCAGGCACGCCCGTATCCGGTGTTGTCAGCGGCGCAGGCTCTGTGTCCGGCTGTGCGGGGGCGTCCACGATGGAAAGAAACTCGACCTGAAGGACGCCTTCACGGTCGCTCGTAATGCGCAGAGAAGAAGGGCAGGCGATCGGATAAACTTCAGAGTGAGAACCGTCTGGAAAGCAGAAGACCGCTTCAGTGCTCTCCTGTTTGCCGCGCACTTCGATGCACAGCGGGGGCATCGCGCAGCCGCCATCATAGGCCTGCACAAGAAGATTGGAAGGGTCTTCCTCGTACAGGTCGAGCTGCCAGCAGCAGCGCTGAAAAAGAGGGCGGTCCTGCGCGAGGGCTTCGGGGCCATCGCTGTTTTTCCAGAGAACAGAACAGAAATTGGGCAGTCCGCCGCTGCTTGCCTGCACCTCGCAGTCGTCCATGGCAAGCACAAAAACGGCCGGGCGCGTGGAATGAAGGATCATGGGATCATCTCTCCTTTTGAAAATTTGCGGTGAAGGCTGAGCCACTCTTCTTTGGCGCGTTCAGTGGGGATACCGGTGAGGCTGTAGACGCCGCCGTTTTTCTGGATGGTGGTGCGGCGTTCTGCAGGGACAGAAAAATAGGCGCGGTAGCGGGGTGTTAAGTGGTGGATGACCTGATTAGCTGAACCGCGAAAAGCTTTGCCGTCGTCCAGCTCGGCCCGGTAAGGGCCGTCGATGAGGGTGTCGGTGACGGCCAGCACCCGTTCGACGGCGGGTTCTTTCATAGCCCTGAGTTCGCTAAGGGTGAAGCCGGTGTAGACGATGATGCCAAGGCCGTGGCGGTGGAGATGTTCGGTCAGGTCAGCCAGAAAGGCGCTCTGACCAAACGGCTCTCCACCGCTGATGGTAATGCCCTCGGCATCCGGGTGGGCATCCAGCAGACGAGTAAGGGTCTGAAAGCTGAGTTCATACTCGGCGTCGGCATTGTTCCAGTCCGCGGCAATGCAGCCTGGACAGCTGCGGCAACAGCCATGAAACCAGAGCAGCCAGCGGCCCGGCGGCCCCAGCAGGCCGCTGGTATCATAGCTCAGTCGGTCGTAACGCAGGCGGGACATCTGCATTTTAGCGTGCTCCTTTCGAAGCCAAGATGCTCGCTTCCCACGCTTGGCCCCCTCGTCCACAATCGGTGCCAATTTTGTGCCGAATGACTGCCGTCTGCCGGTTCAGCTGGTTACGGCGGTCAAAAAGAAAGCTCTTGATGCTGCGCATGTTCTTCGCAATGGAACAAAGCTGTTCATAATCGCTCTTCTGCAGATGCGCCGGGTCTTTGCGATCGTTCAGGCGTTTGAACAGCGGGTCGATCTCACGGTTCAGGCAGGCTTCTATCTCTTTCCCTTTGGCGTGGCAAAGGTCAGCAGCTGTAAAGCTGCGGAAATAAAGATTGTTATAATATTGAAAACGGTCAGAGCTCAGTTTTTTGTTGCAGGTGAGCATGACGTTGGAGTAGAGCATGTCGGTCTGCTGAAGCAGGTCACTCAGGTCGTCCGCCCAAGTCATGTCGATACTGATTTGCGGGGAAGAAGGCGCACGATGGAAGGCCTTACGGGACACGGTGTTATAATTTTTTGCGGCAGCGATGTATTGCTTGACTTCAGCAGTCGTCTGGAGATGAAGGTCCTCGCGGTCGGTCAGGGTTTTCAGATTCTGGCGAAAGTTCTGTTTGGTGATGGGAGTGCGGGCGGCGCGGTTGATGTGGGTGGGAGCAGCGGGCTTGGAGGTGCTCTTAAGCGGTGCAGAGGGCTTCTGACCGGAAGAAGAGTGGGAAGAACTGCCGGAGGCCATGGCGCAAATGGCGAAGAAAATCACGAAGACAGCAATGATGATCATAGTGAACGGCCCTTTCTGTAAAATATGTTGTGTCATTCTGCGATGCGGAGCACGCCGTCGCTGCGGGTAAGCAGGCCGGCATCCACAAGGCGCTGCGCTTTGCGCTTGGCAGCACGGGGACTGTGAAGATAGAGCGCACGGCTCAGCTGCCGCAAGGTGATTCCTTCCGGGTGGAGTGCCACGGCGCTGAGCACCTTGGAAAGGCACTTGACCTGACGGCCCACGGCGGGAAGCTCCAGCACGTCGCACCGGAATGCGGGAGGAACGGCCGAGAACATACGGCCGACGAAACGCGTGTCGGCGAGCAGATGGAAGGAAAGGTCGTCTCCGGCACCGCTGCTCTGCATCAGATGGCAGAGCCCTTCCAGATCTTCCTGCATGGCGCCTTTGTGCAGAAAGCAGAACAGCTGCAGCATCAGCTGGACGTGGGGGTCGCAGCCCAGTTCATTTACAAGATGTTCTTCGGCACCATCACTCATAAGCGCGAAGCCACAAAGTCCGCTTTCGCTCAGATGACCCTGCTGGAGAAAGTAAGGCGTGTCGGGCACCGTTACGAAAGTTGTGAGGTTGGAAGGGCCGTCGTGTTCATAGCGGGAGAGAACACGGCAGGTGCCGGAGCTGTTCAGACCGATAAGAGCGCCGTCACCAACATGGAATAACAGGTAACGGCCGTAACGGCCATCGGGCACAGCGGCTGCGGCCAGAAGGGTGGAGGAGTATTCTTTGAGGTCGATGCCGCTGGCTGCGGCTTCTGCGGCCAGCTCGTGCAGGACAGCGTGAAGGATGTGCTGTGCTGCATCCTCGGGAGCCATCTTCCAGAGGGCGTCGAAGTGGACAGCCAGATAGCTGGCTGCGGCAGCGCTGGTGATCTGCGCGCCGGTGTCAGCCTTGGAATAGGAGCCTGCTCCGTCGGCAAGGGTGATGGCAGTGCAGCCGCCGGGGCCGATGCGCATGGCAGTGTGATCTTCACAGGGGCGGTGCTGCAGGGTGTGATGCAGGCCGGTCTTGCGGAAGTCGCAGGTTTTATAGTAGGTGAACATGTGCTTCCTCCTTACTGTTCTGCAAAATTTTTATAGTCGCGAAGATCGGTTTCGTTGAGCTCCTCACATGCATTTTTGAACTTAGAGCAGCTTACCAACATAGAACTGGAGAACTTAAAAAAGTCTACAAGAGATTTGGCGTTATCGGCACGCAGAACATGGCGGTCATCCCGCAGACCGGTAAGCTCCTGCATCAATGCGTGGTTGCAGTTGCGGCCGATCTCTACTGCAATGACTACGAGCTTGTTGGCGGCAACCTGCTCTTTGATGTATTTCTTGCTCCAAGCCATAGCGGCTTCTTCCTGATCACGAAGTTCGGGGGTGTACTCGGGCTTGCCGTCCGAGAGAAGGAACAGGATGGGCGCGGTGTATTTAATAACCGGAGAAGCATGGCGGAACTGGTCGATGCGCTGCTCCATTTGGAGCAGCGCGACCTGCAGGGCACAGCCGGTCAAAGTCAAACCTTCGCAGTGAAGGTCGATATCTTTGCCTTTCTTCTCCTGCGCTTTGACTTCAGACATCGGCTGGAGAATGAAGACATCGCTGTTGAATGTAATGATTGAGAGTTCAAGAATGTTGCTGGCAATGGAATCCTTCAGAACATCGTCATAAAATTCACAGATAAGGCGCTTGAGCAGATCCCGGTAGGGGTTCATGGATCCAGATGTGTCGATCACGATGGAGGCGGAACCGCGTTTATTGGTGTTCATCACGTTCACCGGCTGTTTGGTGGCAGCGATATAATTGCGGACGTTGGGGTTTCCCAGAATATTCTTGATCGCCATAAGATTAAAATCCTCCGTATAAATGATATTTTTTAATCAAAAAACGGCAAAATGCTGTTTTTGAAAACCTGCGATAGGGAATCAGACCATGCTGTCCCAGCTTTTGTTCTTTTTTGCCTCAAGCGGCAGTTTCTTGAGAAGCTCGTTGAAATCTGCAAGGCTGCTGCTTTCCTTCGAGATCACTTTTGCTTTGGGCGGCGGTGCCTTTTTGGCACGGGAAGGCAGGTATTTGCCGCTTTCTGCGTCATAAGCAGTAAGAGCGGGCAGATCTTCCTGGTAACGAACCAGAATGTTCAGCCAATAGCTGACGGGCCGACGCTCTTTCTCGTGAAACCATTTGCCTTCGCCGTGGAAGCTTTCCCAGAAGCCTTCCTTCAAGTAATAAGGCAGGTGGGAAATGACGTTATACCATGGACCTCCGCGAATTTTTTCTTCGGCAGGGTGCTTGTCGAACTGAAATGGGTAGATGCCTTTTTCGACATACTCGCGGTCATCCTCACAGTAAATAGAAGAGCTGTAAGGGTGACCACAGGGGGTGAGGATCTTGAAGATAAGGTTTTGCAGAATCCACACGTCATCACATTTCTTTTTGATAAAATCGAACGTACAGCTACGGATATGCTCGGGCGAGAGGTAGTCGGGCAGGCCGACATTGGTGGGAAAGACCTTCTCCTCGAAAGCAACTTGAGCCGAATCAAGGTCGATGAGATACGCATTCTGATCGTTGTCAAACAGGATGTTGCTGGTATTGATGTCGCAGAGGACAATGTTGTTGTAGTGGAGAAAATCCACTAGCTCCGTCAGAGCCACGCTCATGCGGATCTGATCGGCCTTGCTGACGTTTGGGATCAGCGCCGGGAAGGTATCATAGCTATAATCGGCAAAGGGATGTGTGTTGGAGAAGGCCGGCATGATATAGCCGATCCACTCGCGTTGCTCGTTGTACAGCATCTTTTCCGGCCACGCGAGACGGCTCATCAAAGCGGCGTCTACGGCACGCATGGCACCGAGCTTGCGTACCATGATGCGTATCTTCTCTTTTTTCATGACCGAGTTGTTTTTACTTTTGAAGATCTTCGCGCATTTGCCGTCCGGCAGCTGATACACCAGCGCTTCGCCGCCGAGACCGAGACGCTTGCCAAGCTGGACTGGCTCATAGGAACCGGTATCCTCACGGCCTTTTAGGATGTAGGCGGTACCGCCTTCACGGGGGATGCGGTCAGCTGCCAGAGCAGAGCTTTCGGGATAGGGCGCTTTGGTCTTGCCTTCCGGGTCGGGAAAGGCCGGACGCTGTTTGGCGGGGTTGGCCAAGTGCGATTTGTTGTCGATATCACGCTCGTAAATAATGCGATAACCGGGGTTTGTCTGGTTTACCTGATTGCGGTGTTCAATGAACATATGCAGGCTGCGGTTCGTACCAAGGACAAGAATGGAGGTGCTGAGATCCTGCTTTTTGATAAAGGCAGACAGCAGCTGGTTCTCACAGGCAAGCGAGCCGTTCAGCAGGTGGAGCGCATGATGCTGCTTCAGCTGCTGAACATGAGAAGCGACCGTTTCGAGGACCGGGAACTGCTGCGCATCCTTTTCCAGAGCGTCGGCTGCGGCCTTGCACAGCACGAGCTGGGTGCGAGTGCGCTGTGTGACCTTCAACTCAAGCACCTGATAGAGAATGCTGGCAGTCTGCGGTTTGCGGAGTGACATATAGGTAATGATAATGAGGTCGCGGCTCAGGATCGCGCGCTGACGCTGTTCGTGATCCACAGGGGCGGCCCGGGGTGCTGCGCCCAGGGGTGTCTTGGCCGGCAAAAAAGGAGACGGCCGCGGCGGCGTCGAGGAGGGTTTGGACGGCTTGGGGCTTGTACGCGGACCCGGCGAAGCTGCAGAAGAAAGGATCTTGCGATAAGAACCTTCTTTAAAAGCAGGAAGTTCAGCGTCTGGCGAAAGCACCAGAATGCCGCTGCTCTGCAAAGCGCTGGTGCCATCCGGGGTGGAGAGATGATATTCCTCGCAAAGGGTACGAAGGGTAGTACTCATATGGTTTCCTCCTGATCGGTTATTGAGAGTCGGCAAGAAAACCATCCGGGGTCAGCTTCTTGACCAGTACGACTGCCTTGGAATGACGTGATCGCAGATTGTTGATCTCGAGAATGTCTGCGGTCATGGCCTTGTCCTGCGTGATCAGCAGGAGAGAATGACCGTTATTGCGCAGGTAGAGAAGCTTCTCTACAAAGACCGGGTCTGCATGGACACGCTTCCTACCGCAGTCGCTGCGGCGCAGGTCCTCGTCACCGCCAAGAAGGATGATGTTGTTGTCGCGGTGGATGAGTTCCAGCACACGGCTGGCCTGTGTATGGAGCCGGGGGTCATGAAGCTTTTTCTCGAGCTCAAGCTTCACCACATAAGGAACGCAGAGGGGGCGGGAGACCGCTTTACGATAGAGCGCGTAAAAGGGAAAGAAACCGGTGTGAAGCAGGCTACAGGTGTCGATGAACACATCGTGATTTGAAACGCGGCGCAGAAACTGAAGGGTCTCGGTCCGCTGGCGCTCACGGTCAGGGCCGGGGCTGGGCTTACGGGGGTGCTGCTTTTTTGCCGGATGGGGAGGGGAACGAATGGCATATTCGGCAAGCAGTTCGGTCTCGGCTTCGGTGTTGACCGGTGCCAGTTCATGAAGAACGACACGGTGGTAGCGGTCGTGCAGGATCCCGCGAAGGTCTTCCGGCGGCAGGCCGGTCGCTTTGGAAAGTTCGAGCAGATTCATCATGAGTAGACCTCCAATCTGTAAAAGTGTGGGTCAGCGGCGAACGCTGTGCAGGATGATCCAGATGCCCAGAAGCACGATGGCAGAAGGACCAAGGATATCCAGCAGGCCACCGTTCATTGAGCGGCTGACCGCGCCCCTGACATCCAAAATGTTATACTGAATGGCAAAGGCAGTAACAGCGCCCAGAACAGCACCGGCGGTGTAGGCACCGGGAGAGAGCATCACATGTCCGTGAAAAAAGGCGGGGAGAAGCGGGATGATGAACGCACCCAGCAGCGCGCCGATGAAGATGCACTGCAAAAAAGCACGGATCGCTGCCCAGTTGACGAGGATGAACAGAAGGATGATCAAAAGAAGCACCACGGGCACCAGCCGCACCAGAAGGGGAGCGGCACGGTGGAGCATCCGACGCAGCGGGACACTGCGGCTGGGTGCTGCTTCAGGGGGTGCCGGGGCGGGAGCCGTGCGCTCTTCGCTGGCTGTGAAGTGGAGACCGCCTGTGGACGGAGCCGCTGCTTCAGGGGGTGCCGGGGAAGGCTCTGGATAAACCACCCGGCGGCGGGCAGGTGCGGGGTGTTCCTGCCCAAGATCGTGCGTGACATCCTCGATCAGGAATAACGCGCAGTCTGGGCACATCGCTGCGGTATCGGGAAAGGTGCGATGGCATTTGACACACTTTTTCATGATTTGATGAAAACTCCCATGGATTTGTTGTGATGCTATTAAACAACTACGCTTCAAAAAATAATAGGGAAATAAATTTTGAACCTTTTTCGGATAATATAAGTGCGCTGCCGTCGTGGATATTTGCGGTCAGAAGCCGGTCGGGAGGAATGGGCGGCTCCTGCACTCCGGCAAACGTAAAGGCCGCATGGTGCCCCAAGCCGACGGTGACATGATGTACGATACCGTTGGTGATGAACATCTTGAAGATATCGTTGGCGTCCAGAGCACTGACACCAAGGCAGCACAGTGTGGGGTGAAGGATGATGCAGTTTGCAAGACCCAGACCCTGGAAGGTGCTGCCGATGAAAAGCATCTGCCCCGGCGCAGTTTGTAAAAGGGAAGAGGATTCCAGCGTTTTGCAGGAAACGTCGTAATCGATCAGGCAGAAGTCGCGGCGGCACTTCTGAAAAACTTCCATCTCGCCCAGCAGAGCGGCGGTGAGCATCTCCTGCCCGGCAGGGGGAGAGCACAGAACGCAGAGTTTGCCGTCGGCCAGACAGGAGTAAAGAGAACGGCGGCGCACGCCGGGCGGTCCCAGAACGGCGCACTGGCTGCGGAATGCTTTCCAGAAGCCGTCAACGCCGGTGCTCCAGCTGAGATTCAGGGAATGCTCTGCCTGCTGAACAGCGTCGGGCGGCAGAGTGCTCAGGAATTCGGCGGCATTTTTGCCAAAGCTCTGCATCATGATGTCCAGATTGGAAAAGGTGAACATCTCCGGGGGCCAGTGCTCGTGCAGAAGCTGGAGCATGGTCCGCAGGAAGGAAAGGATCTCACCGGGAGATGCCTGCGCTTTCTGCACATAAATGTGCACCGGGCCCGAAAGGATGCGCATGGCATCCTCAACATCCACATTGCGGTCAAAAGGCAGGTAGGAGATATCCTGCCCCAGCCGCACGACCTTGTCGGGATACTGCTCGCGCAGCTGCCGAACGGCGGCGTCCGGCCCCTCTGACGGCAGAGTGCCGGAGTAAAGGCACAGCGTAGGGAGGCTCTTACGGGCGGCACGCTGCAGCCGGGAAGAAAAGGCGTGAAGCTTGATCTGTTTTGCATTGGAAAATTCGCCGCTGTCCACACCGCCGCAGAGGATGCAGCGGCCCTTTTCCGGCAGGGAACCGAACAAGCTGTTGGAAATGTGATTGACATGCTGATCATGCCGGCGCAACCCGGCAGCGAGGAGCATATCTGCAAAAATACCCATAAACTTCCTCCTGTTGAAGGTCTAACCGATGCAGTTTTTGGTGAAGCGGCAGCGGAAGGGCTGAGAAGAATCGGCCAGCTGAACAAAGCATTCGCCCTGCTGCAGGCCGGTAAAATCCCAAGACTCGATGCAGCGGCGGGGCGCAGGCGCGGTGTAGTCGATGCGGCCGTCGGCGCGCACAAAGCGCTGCTGTACCAGAGCGCTGCGCGTTCTGCCCTGCAAAAAGGTCTGGCTCGGTTCATCACAGTTGAAAACGAACAGATTTTGGAAAGCGCCCAGAATGGTCTGTGCTTCCCGATCGCCGTAAACGCTGTAAAGCTGGCTGACGGTCTGTAGGCCGGCCACGATGCAGCAGTTGGCCTGACGCATCAGGGTCATGGCAGGTTCCAGATACAGCAGCTTGGGCAGGCGTGCAAGTTCGTCAAGAAAGAAGTAGGTGCGGCCGCGGCCGTGATGGAAGCGGCCGCGATTGGCGATAAGGCTGTCCACGAAAAAACGAAAAGCGTAGGTCTGGCTGCGGGAGTAGTCGGGGTGGTAGTTCAGGAACAGCACTGTGGGGCCGGGACGATGTGCCACCGACTCGGCAGAGATGGAACGTTCGGGATGCGCTGCCAGCGCAAACGAACCCACAAAGACACGCTGGACCATGCGGGAGATCTCGCTCAGAACACCGTAGCCTTCGCGGCGGGCATCCGGGTCGGCCGGAAGATACATGCGCGCGCTGTAAAAATCCGGGTCGGAATTCAGAACTTTCAGAAATTCCTCATAGGTGTGGTCAAGCGCTTGGTCGGTGGTATCATCGGAAGGGGCAGCACCGCCGATCAGACGCAGAAAATTGGCGTTGTTCAGCTCGCTGTCAGCCGTGTCAGACTGCAGCAGGCACAAAAGCAGGCATTCGGTAACGGCCTGCGCACCGTCCACAAAAAAGCGGTTCTGGCCCGCGTCGCGTGCGCTTTCCTCGTAGAGATAGCTGCACAGTTCGCGAACGCGCATCTTCAGCAGAAGGCTGTTGTTTTTATAAGGGAGAAGCTCGTCGAAGATGTTCCAGACGTAACGGCTGCTGAGAGAATCCAGCACCAGATCTCCCTCTTCATAGAAGGCACGCTGGTAGTCGCCCTTGATGTCGAAGAAAACGGCCAGATCATCCGGGCCCATATGGTTCAGCACCTGATCTGCCAGCAGGAAGATGGTGTTGGTCTTGCCGCAGCGGGGTTGCCCCAGAAAGAGCGTACCGGTGGTGAGGGAGTTTTCCGGCAGGTGCAGGGAGATATACTGGT
This sequence comes from Faecalibacterium sp. 7, assembly GCF_049562865.1. Lineage (NCBI taxonomy): Bacteria > Bacillati > Bacillota > Clostridia > Eubacteriales > Oscillospiraceae > Faecalibacterium > Faecalibacterium sp. 7. Next base: position 982,231 of record NZ_CP186911.1, read on the forward strand.
CATGGAAGTAACCCGGGAGCAGATAATCACGAGACTGCGCAGGAGAATCGCTCGGGTGCAGATAGCGGGCAGGAATGTCGTTCAGCACGGCAACGCTGCCGGAGAGTACACGTAAATTTTCCATAAAAGCTCCTTGAAAAATGTGATTAGCGTCCGTGACCGCCAGACTTGCTGCAATGTCCAACACCGCTGCTGTGGCCGCCGGACTTGCTGCCGCCGACGGCGTGACCGCTGCAACCCGCCTGATGGGATGCGGCAATGGAACCGAGAGAAAGAGAACTGCCCGAGCTTTTGCTGTGGGCGGCAGCTGCACTTTTGTGAGAAGCCGCGATGTCGGACAGGCTGCGGGAACCTTGGGCGCTGCGGTGCGCGGGATGACCGGTGGAGTAACCGATGATGGCGTGTTTGCCGTCGGTATGCTGCACGGTGCTCTTGTAATGCGGCTTGTTGCCGTACTTTGCCTTGAGACGGGCTTCCACTACCGCTTCCCGCTGGGCAGAGCGCTGCTTGTTGTAGAACTGCCGGATGGTTTTAAAAGCTGCATGGACCTGCTCGGAGTAATTGGGACATTCAAATTTGTGAGAGCGGTTGTTGCGGCGGGTTTCCAGACGGTACAGCTTGGGGTCATTCATCATCTTGCTGTAGTCTGCCTGAGACATGTTGACTCGTTCGGCTGCTTTGCGCATGACCCGTTCTTCGAACTGGTAGTTATGGCCGACATCGATCTGCCCCTTCACAAGGGGCTCCCATGTATTGGGGTCAACGGGCTGACCTTTGGTGTTGTGTGGAACGATGATGCTGTCTTTGGTGGTCTGGCTCGGGGACACCCGGCGAAGTCTTGTCATGAAATTCACCTCTTTCTGAAAGATGGAAGATTTTGAGATTTTCCCGGAACGCTGCGGTCGGAAACGCTTCGAAAATGATTCCTACTCTATACAAGCATAGATGGCTGCGGCCGACTACGGGAATAAATTTTAATGATGCCAAAAGTTTATTGTGATGAAAAATATACAAATACGATAAATGACGCAAAAAATAAGCACCCTGAACCCGATAGAACAAATGTTGTTCTGGGTTCAAGGTGCTTTTGCGTACAGGGAGAAAATGCTACATCGCAATTCTGCAGCACAAAATCGCCACTGCATAAAAATAACATTTAAACGCTGAAAATTTATTCCGTCTGACAGGCCGCAAAAGAAAATGTATAATACAGCCATACTCCCCGAGGGGAGAAAATGCAAAGAAAGGAGGCGCATTGCCGTATGACGCGCATGATCGCATCGAACCGAATAGGCAGTCCCAGCCACGGTCCCCCTTGAAGGTTCAGCCGTGTGATGAATTGAACTCGTTTGTACATATTTTGCCTGCCCTCCTTTTCATAGATAGAAACCGTTTCCATAATAGATGATAAAATTCCCTTCAATTGCTTTGGTTTTCATACATGACTTTTCCTCCTTGAAATAATAAATATAAAGTTCGACAGCCGCTGCGGCATCCAAGGGAAGTGCCGCAGCGGTTTTTGCTGTCCAGACAGCCCATATAGAAAAAAGGACCCCTTCCATCCGGGAAGGAGCCCTTCTTTGCGCGGGGCAGTTCAGAGACTGCCGAGCAGACCGCTGGCTTCCAGATCAACGAGGAAGGACGAATCGGTCTCATAATAGGTCTCGTAAAAGGCTGTCACGGTCCGGGCCTGATCGGCGCGGAGCACATGGATGCCGTACAGGCTGGGGATCAGCAGCAGAAGCGAGGTGATGAGCACGAAGATCCGCACGGCGGCCCGGCGGTTCCTGCGGCGAAGCATATCGTATTCGACGCCGCGTTTGCCCGCATCCCAAGCGTCCATATTGCGGCGGTAGCACTCATACCACAGCAGCCACAGAACGACACCGCACAAAAGAAGCACGGCGACCCCGACGAGGGGAAGGCGGTAGAGAAACTCACCTCCAAAGATGATCTCGGCGGGCAGCAGGTTCAGCGCGGTGCTTATCATACCGCCCTTGCGCCGACAGGCGTCATAGAAAATCGGGAGAAGCCACACGGCCAGCATCATGGCCATATAGAGCCATGCAGTCACGAGGGGAGACAGTGTCCCGCCGTACAGCGCGGGCTGTTCCTGGAACAAAAACCACTCCACGAGAAACGAAAACACCGCGGAGACGACCTCCGGCAGGACATGCAGAAAAAAATACATAAAAAACTCCCTTCCTTTTTGTGTGACCTTCGACCGCCGCAGAGCCAGAATTTTGGCCCGATCCTGCGGCGATTTGAGTGTAACACAGGGAAAAGAAGGGAATCTAAGGAATAAGTTTTCAGCTTTTCGGGGCGGCGCGGGAGCCTTTGGCCGAACCTTTTTTCTTGTCGGCGGGTTTCAGCCTTTTCTGGCGGTGAACGCCCATCATAAGGCCCAGTGTCCGGCGGGACTGCGGCACCGCCGTGGCCAGCGCACCGGCCAGCACATAGAACCGGTCGGTATAGGCGGGGCAGTAGATGTGGTGCCAGTTGGTCCCACTGGCATCGGACAGACTGTCCAGCAGGAAATTGTAGAGGCGGCAGAAGATAGCGGTCTGGTCCGACGTGACCTTACCGGCCTTCGGCTCTTCCAGAAGGCACTCAAGCTCCACATAAACGCTGGCGGACAGGGCGTCTTCCAGAAAGCTGCCGGTGGTGCGGCCCGGGCCGCCCAGCTTGTCCTCGGCGTTATCGCGCATGGCATCGAGCCAGACATGCTCCGCAGTGAACTCTGCGGGAGCCTTGCCGCGGTCTGCCGCAGAGCAGTCATAGATGGCAAGGATGAGGAAAAAGAACAGCTGCAGGATATCATCGCGGGAAAGCAGGTTGCTGCCCAGAGCAATGTTCTCCTGCCAGCCGTCGAGCTTCTGCTCATCGGTCGGTCTCTTTCTGGAAGTATGATCCTCGGCATTCGGATAATACCGCTCCAGTGTACGCGAGATCTTGGAACAGAGGTTCGGCAGGCTCATTTCCAGATGGTCCTGAACGCGTTTGTAGCTGATATCTTCGCGGTCCGCCGAATAGATCGCCCGATAGGGAGCGTAGCTGGAAGGGGAAGTGAACACGGACTGGAGGGCGCTGCGCTGGCTCGGGTCCAGGATGCCGCAGGCCGTGCGGTCGCGGAAATTTTTGGGATCGGAGGAAACTTTGATCAGTTCCTGCCCCAGTTTATGGAGATATTCGGCCCAGCCGGATGCGTCTGTGGCTGTGTCCGGTCCGGCGGTGATATGGGCGGAAAGCGCATTCCGGCAGTGGAGACGACCGGCGATGTTCCAGACCGCAGCGCTGGTCCTCCGGGCACTTTCCGGATAGGCCGGGGCGGGAGCAAAGGAGGGGGCGAGCTCTTTTGCGCAGAGCAGAAAATCGTTCAGGAGCTGCAGCGCCGACTTGGCTTCCTCCACATCCCACAGAGTGGCGCGCAGCAGCCACCGGCCCATCAGGAGGGCGGTGTCCTGCGGCGTGAGCCTGTCGGGAGAGGATGCCTGAAAAGAGTCTGTGTCCAGTTTGTTCTGGAACGCTTCCTTCAGTGGTTCCAGGTGGTCCATGGATGCCTTGCTCAGGACATCCACAAAATCCTCTGCGGAGAGCAGCTTTGGCGCGGCACCCTTTTCGCAGGGGAGCATCAGTTCGTCCTGCCGCTCCGGGACCGCAGCCTGAACGACCGCGTTCCAGCAGCCGTACAGCACCAGCAGATAACCGACCAGGATGCTCAGCTCCCTCTGGACAGTGTGGGAATAAGGGTAGCCCATGCGGAGCGCAAGGCAGCTCTGGCCCTGAGGCAGGGGGACCCGGTCAATCTTCATCTCCACAAGGTCCCGGCGGTGGGCGACAAGATATGCCAGCAGGTCCCGCCGGAGCGCGGGGATATCGACAGTGGGGTCCTGGGTGCGGTGCATATTGTCACAAAGCTTTCGGATATCGCTGCCCAGAAGAAGGGTGCCGCCCTTGTTTTTGTCCCCGGAGGAGGGCGGCGTGGTTTTGCCTGTATCAGCGTCGGCCTTTTTGCACTCATCCAGATAGCTCTGCAGAAGGTCAGTCACGTCATGCCAGTGGAAAGAATCTGCATGGTCCTGACCCTTGTCGAACAGCTTGAAGGTATAGCAGACGATATCCAGCGGGTCGCGCAGACTGAAACCTTCCTGACGGGTGAGGAGAAAATAGCGCTGCATCTCTTCCAGCGTCATTTTCAGCAGGAACGCGACATGGTAGGCCTCCTGGCGGTTGCCCATGCGGCGGTAAGAGATGGACCGTTTGAGGACGGACCTCCAGGCAGTGCCGGGGGCGTCGCAGCCAAGTTCTTCCCGGCACAGGAGCTTCAGATTCGCGGCGGCGGTCCGGATGATGTCTTCCGACCAGGGCTTCAGGTCTTTCGGCGCGCAGTGGACAAGATCGCTGGTCTGTGCCGTGGTGCCGTCGTTTTTGCGGAGAAGCTCCGGGTAGTGCGTCTGGATGCAGCGGCACAGGAAGATGCCCGGCGTCATGTTCTGGCCGGAGTAGGTCAGATGCTCATTGAGCTGTGATGCAGCATGGATGACCAGGTCCCAATGGATGTTGGAAAGGCCGTCGATGGGCCGCCGTGCGTTCCAGGCTTCGTTGCCCTTGCTGATTTCTTCGTCGATCCAGTCCTTTGTTTCCCGCGCCAGCAGTTCTGAAAATGTAGAGCTTCCGGTCATGAGACCACTTCCTTCCTTCGGTTCAGAGAGTGTGCGGCCCCGGCGCAAAAAATTTATTCCATGGAAGAAAGGCTTCCCGGAAAGTAAAATAGACGCAGAAGTGCCGGGTCCGGAGTTCCATTATAAACGACCTGGAATGGAAAGTCCATTCGTCAGACCGCACAAATCTCAGGGAAAAACTTTGGCAGAGAGCCGTTTTTCGCTCTGATCTGTGCAGAGGCCCGCAGGCCCCCGGGACCGGATGGCCCGAACACAGGAGGTTTGAGAGATGATAGGATCAAAAGAAGCCCAACGTGAGCCGCTGCCGGACGGAACGACCGTGATCTTCCTGAATAATAAGGAGATCGTGATCCGGTCACCCCTTGCAGAAAACAGGAACGCCCTGTTCTACGAAGCATTCGACCGGAATACCGGCCGGGTCATCGTGATGAAGGAGTTCTTCCCGGGCCATTGGGTGCGGCATGACAGTGCGCCTGTGCTGAATGGCTGGGAGCAGTACTCCACAGAGGAGGTGAGGCGGGGCCGGTTCTATATCTGGCTGCGCCATCAGGCAGAGCGGGAACAGCAGATAAATTGGAAGCTTTGCTGCAGTGTCCGGTGCGTCATACCGGAAAAAAAGCCCCTGTATGTCGGCACGCTCCGCCTGCCGGACGGCACGGAATGGCAGAGACCGCTCGGTGTCTTTCTGGAAATGGACGGCATGACCGCAGAGCCGGGCTTCCCGCTGCGGGCGCTGATGCAGGAGTGTACCTGGCCCCGCAGCCCGGAGCATCCCTTCGGGAATCTGCGCAGGCAGGAGGGAAGCCCCGGCTCCGGAAGGAGCTGTGCGGTACCGGCGGCCGCTGTCACCATGCGGGTCTTCCGGGACATCCTGCTTGCCCTGCGCCAGCTGCACGATGCGGGATGGGTCATGGGAAAGCTGGACATCGGGGATGTTTTCGTGAAAGGGAACCTTGCGGGGGGGAGCATCCGTGGAGTGTCCTTTGTGGATGTCAGCTCTGCCCGGAAGACAGGGGAGAGCGCGGCTCCCTGCGGTCCAGGGCCGGGATTCTATGTCCCGGATCCGTTCCCGGGGCCCGCAGACGAAAAGACGGATGTCCTTCTGGCAGGATGGCTGCTGCTGAGCATGCTGTATCCTATCGCCGCCCAGAATATCCGGCTGGGCCGTCCGCTGGACTTTCTGGGAGAGATACAGACCCTGACCGAGGGCGAGAGCGTCCCGAGCGGTCTCCCGCGGGAGATGCGAGCAGAGGTGAACCGCCTGCTGCTACGGGCGACAGCACCGGACCCGGAGCAGCGCATTTCGATGGATGAGATGCTGGCAACGGCAGAGGACTGGTGCCGACGGCTGAAACGATAAAAAATAAAGCAGGATACAGAAAAGGCCGGGAGCTGTTTTGAAACAGCTCCCGGGCCTTTTGATATGTTGTGTTTAACGCTTAGTCATGAACGACGCCGTAGACCTCGCGCTGACGGGCTTCCAGCGCTTCGTAGACCGAAGCGGGGAAGTGATGGCCCAGCCCGCCGTCATGGGTGGCGTTGCCGTCGCCGGGGCCGTGGAAGTCGGAACCCGCCGAGGGCAGCAGGTCGTACTGCGCCGCCAGTGCGGCCAGATGACAGCGCTGCTCGTCGGTGTAGCGGCCATAGTAGACCTCCATGCCGCTGCAGGGGCCTGCCAGCGCTTTGAAGGTGCGCAGCAGGCGGTGCTGTTCGGCATCGTCCAGCGGGTAGAAGAACAGGTGCGCCAGAATGGCGATGCCCTGTGCCTTCTGCAGGGCAGAGAGAACGTTCTCGATGGGTGCATAGTCCAGCTCCGACTCGACATAGGCCAGACGCTGGCCGAAGCTGCCGATGTATATGTCGAACGCTTCATCCACCGTCTTGACATAGCCGTGGGCCACAAGGCTGCGGGCAATGTGCATTCGGCCAAGATGCTGTGGGCCGTTGCAGAAGGCCATGAGGTCTTCGTAGGTGCCGATGCCGACGCCCAGCGCGTCGAGCTTGTTCAGGATCTTGGTAACGTAGCTGCGGCGGTCGGGCTGGTTGCGGCGAAGCACAGCCTGAAGCTCCGGGCAGTCGGGGTCAAAGTTCAGGCCCACGATGTGGATCTCCACGCGGCGCTGGTCGGCGGTGCGATAAAAGCAGCTGAACTCGCAGCCGCGCAGAATGCGCAGCATGGGGAACTGCAGGCGAAGGTCGCTCAGCTCGGCGGGGGAATAACTGTAGTTGTGGTCGGTATACGCCAGATACCGGATGCCGCTTTGAAGAGCCATCAAGCCCAGATGCGCGGGCGTATACTCGCCGTCGGAATGGATGGTGTGAGTGTGCAGATCAGCGTGATACATAGAAATATCCCTCCTTACCAGGTTCTGCGGAGGCCCGCAGCCGTCGTCAGCGAAACACCGATATACCCAAGCTCCGGCCAGTCGGGTTCATCGTAGTTGTAGACCCACGCGAGTGGCTGCCCGGACTTGAGGTCCTTACGGTCCGTTTCCCACTCATCCGGGCGGTCGCTGACGAACAGATAGCTCTCGAGCTCACCGATATTCGTAAAGCTGTGGATCACATGATAAACGACCGCGTTATATTTTTCCTCGAATTTTCTGACGCGCTCAAGCTGCTCTCCTTCGAGCTGGCTGCAGGTGCCCAGCGGAGGAGCGCTCTCGGAAACGATGCCCTCCTGCTCAAAGCACTTGATAATGGGCGGGTAGATGCCCCACAGCTTCATGCGCTCAACGGCCTCAGCCTTTTTTGCTTCGATACTTGCGTTCATAGAGTTCTCCTTTCTCATGTCCGGAAAAAAGCCGCCGGAAGTGCGGCTTTCTGCTTCAAAGCATAGCAGAGCGGCCCGGCAGCTTCTACGGGAATAAATATTTGGCGCAGGGCAGAAAGGGCGCGGCACCGCCTTGGAATATTTTGGAGGATACGCTATAATAAAGCCAGAATATCCAAACGGAGGAGGGCTTTTCATGTGGGACCAGCAAGAGACGCGCCGTGAGCCGCTGCCCGATGGAACAGTGCTGTGCACAGAGAACGGACGGTTCACGATCCAAAAGTACATCACGTCGGGCGGCTTTGCGCTGCTCTATCAGGCGCAGGAAGAAGGGCAGATGTATCCGGTCATCCTCAAGGAGCATTTCCCACGGCAGGGTTATGTCCGGGTGGGCGGGGCTGTTCTGCCGGAGGAAGCCGCAGCCTTGCCGGAGAATGATCCGGAGCGTAAAAAAAGAATTGAAAAGATGCAGACGCTTTTTGACGAGCGGGCCAATCGCGAGATCCGCGTCGGGCAGCAGAGCCGCCAGCGCACCCGGCTCACGGTGCCGGTGGACCGAAAGCTTTCGGTACGGTCGATCCAGCTGCCGGGAAAAGACCCCTGCACGCCGCCGTACAGCTGCATTCTGGAAATGGAGTGCCTTACCGAACGGCAGGGCTTCTGGCTGAAAGATCTGTTGGAAGAAGCCGCCCAGCCCTGCAGTTCGGATCATCCTTTCGGCAACAGACGGCCGGGCTGCAGAAATTCTGTGCCGCAGTTCGCAAAGACGGTGGATCTGTTCTGCGCCCTGCTGGCGAACCTGAAACGCATCCACAGCGATGAGGATGGCAGCGGCTGCATCCATGGCGACATCAGCGCAGGCAATCTCTTTGTGGACGGCAGCCTGTCCGACGGCACGATCTTGGCCGTGTCCCTGCTGGACTTCGGCAGCGGCTGGGACGAAGAGACCGGGCCGGAGAGCGAGGTGTTCAGCACACCGGGCTTCCGTGCACCGGAACTGCAAAACGGCGGGACACCGACCCCGGCGTCCGACGTTTACGCGGTGGGGCGGCTGTTCTATGCCCTGCTGGACCCTACAGCGGCGAACAATCTGCGGCTGGAGCGGGACCTGAGCTTCCTGGAAAGGGATGTGACGCTGACCGCAAGCCAAGCAAGACCTTCCGGGCTGGAAGGTTCCCTGCTGGCTCAGGTGAACGCGCTGCTGACCGCTGCCGCAAAGGAAGCCCCCGAAGAACGCATCACGCTGGAAGAGATGGCGCGGCAGATGGATGAGTGGCGCCGCCGCCTGACGCCGCCGGTATGGAGCCTTGCCCAGAATGCAGGCGCGCTGAGCAATGGCGAGGTGAAGGGCCGCGACGAGGACGTAAAGAACCTGCTGAACGAACTGGAAAACGAAAAGCGGAACCCCCATGTGCGGTGGGGCTTTGCGGGCATGGGCAAGACCAAACTGGCCCTCGCCGCCGCCCACGGATGGCAGCAGCGCCACCCGCTGAGCCGGACGTACTTCGTCCGCTTTCCCGGCACGCTGGAGGCGCTGTACACCGACACCTTCGCCCATGCCATGCCGGTGGAGCGCGGCGGGCCCGACCTGATTGGGGACGTGCAAAAGCTGCTGTGCGAGAACCTGTCGGAGCTGGACCTGCTGATCATCGACAACTTTGACCGTGATGAGGCCTCGTCCTGGGCCGAGCTGACCGGCGCCAGCGGCAGTCTGGAGCAGCAGCTCTACCAGCAGCTGTGCGCCCTGCCCTGCCGCCTGCTGCTGACCACGCGGCAGAATCTGGAACATGCGGCGGGCGGGTGCTTCTGTGAGGTCAAGCCGCTGAAAGAGGAGGTGCTGCTGGACATCCTGCGGGACGGCTCCCGGGGGCTGCCGGACTCGGACGACGACACCCTCCGAGATATCCTCCGGCTGGTGGAGCGCCACACCATGACCGTCACCATGGTGGCCGCCCTGATGCAGTTCACCCACATCCCGGCCGGGCAGATCGCCGAGGACCTGAGCAAGGGCCAAACCATCCGGGACAACAGTCTGGAAATGCTCATCCCCAGCGAAAAGGACGGCGAGAGCCGCAGCGGCACCGTGCTGCAGAACCTGACCACCCTGTTCGGGCTGGCGAAGCTGACCCCGCCGATGCGGACCCTGCTGCACCGCGCCATGTTCATCGGGGAGAGCGGGATCTCGCGGGAGCTGTTCCTCAACGCCTGCGGCCTGCGGCCGGACGACAGGGATTTCCACGCGCTGGTGAATCTGCGCTACCTGAACAGCACGGGCAGCGAGAAAGACGAGTACCTTGTCCCCCACACCCTCATCCGCAAGCTGTGCAGCCTGCGGGAGCCGGGGGCTGACGGAGAGGATGACGCCCATTTTCTGGACGGACTGTGGGAGTTTCAGGAGACGCCCGCCGACCGACGCAGCACCGCCGATATTTACTCCGCTGTGCTGGGAAAGTCCGACCCGGACGCCCGGCTCGACACCCCGCAGAAGAAGCTCTGGGCCTACCGCGCCGCGAGCCTGTACTTCCGACTTGCCGATTTCAAGAAGGCTGCGAAGTGGAACAACGCCATGATCATCGCGGAAAAGGCGCAGCCCGCCCTGCACTGGACGCTGCCGCAGCTGTATGAGAACCGGGCACTCATCTTCCGGGACCGGAAGCAGCCGCCGGAGGAGTTCGACGCCGCCATAAAAGCGATGGAATGCCTGAATGAGCTGGGCCCTTTGGAGCAAAACCCCAGTGCCGCAGCCTCAATTTATGAGACGCTTGGCCGGGCATACGGCGATGCTGGAGAGCTCCTGCTGCGGGGGCTGAGCCCCGAGGACCGGGAGGCCCTGCTGGAGCTGACCTGCCATGCCGACGCGCTTGCCTTTGGCGAGGACAGCGTGTGGGCAGGCCGGACGGATAAACGTGACTATGACGACCGCCAGCGTACCTGCTATGAGTACGCCGCAAGGCTGCGTGAAGAGCGGTTCACGTTCCACAGCTCGGACACCTTCCGCACCTACATCAATCTGGCCTACTGCGCCGGTGTGCGGGGCAAAAACGAGCCGGAGCATCTCCGGCAGGAGGCCGCACGGCAGCTGCGCTGGAGCCGGCAGGCCCTCGATATCTCCGAGAGATGCAGCACCGGCGCTTATAGCAACATCGGCCTTGCTTATGGCGCGCTGGGAGACCATGTCCCCGAGAAAGAGGCCTTCGAGACCCTGCTGGAGCGCCGCCGCCACAACTCGCAGCGCGGCGACAGCCGCCTGTACGAGCTGCAGGCCCTGTTGTATCTCATCGAAGCCTGCAAGCATGGCGGAGACAACGAAGAGGCGTCGAAACGATACAAGGAAGTTCAGGCGCTCGCCAAGCAGCTGGGCGTGGAGGAGCTATTTGCCCATAAGCTGGAGGAAGCCGGAGAGGGGCTTCTCTGACCCATAAGGAAACATTTGAACTTGGAGTTGTTCTTGAAAACACCAAAGATGCCGTTGACCTGAATCGAATGGTTCATACTCGGAGAACACTACGTTCAGAAGCAAGATTCTCGAAAGAGGATTTTCTGCACACCAGGACTTCTTTATTTTTCTCTGGTTTACAGGTTTGAAACAACTTTCCCGAAGCGTACAGCCGGAGTAGTCTCATAAACGATGACTCGAAACTTCCAGAAATTGAGACGAACCGGCGGCTTGCTCTCTTAATCAGTGGGCCCAGGGTTCGAGTCCCTGGAGGTACACTCATAAAAGAGCGTTAAATCGTAAGATTTGACGCTCTTTTTCGTTATGCAACCCCGAAAAATCGAGGGAAACTTTGGCAAAAAGAGAGAGGGCCGGACGGTGCCAGCCTACTTGACATGATATGAAGTGCCGGAGATATTGTCGTTAGTTGCATACGATAGAACGGCAATAGCGTTCACTACTTTCTGAAATCAAATTGGCAGAAGATCATGTGGCAACTAACTTTTTACTTAATTGCACAAAAAATATGCGCTGACTATGTGCAAATGAATGAAAACGTCGAAATGATGTTGACTTTTTCAAAAGTTGTGATATCTTGTAAGCGTAGCTACGGACAATTGAATCAGCCGTCTTGATGCGGATTGTTACTGGAAGCAGGCAATACCAAAAGTACGGAACGTGTGTGAACTTTGGCACAGGTTTTGCTATTTTGGGATTGGCTGTATTTTTTTGTCCTTTTTTGCGCAAAAATGCGATAAATCGTAAGAACGCTGCCTTGCAGCAGGCGGAGGAAACACCGTTGAAAATTGCAAAGGTTCTGAACAACAATATCGTCATTGCGGTCAATGAACGCGGCGAAGATGTCATTGCCATGGGCTGCGGAATCGCCTTTGGCAAAAAGCGCGGCGACGTGCTGGACCCCGCTAAGGTGGAGCGGCTCTTCACGAACAGCGTGCCGGAGCTTTCCGGCCGGTTCGAAGAGCTGGCAAAGGCCATCCCGGCGGAGTACATCGAAGCAGCCGAAAAGGTGATTGCCATGGCAAAGATGCAGCTGGGCAAGGGGTTGGCAGATAACCTGTATCTGTCGCTGGCCGACCACATCTATTTTACCATTCAGCGGTGGCACAGTAATATGCTGATCCGAAACCGTCTGCTGCTGGAAACGCGGATGCTCTACCCGGACGAGTTCCGGGCCGGGCAGGATGCAGTCAAATATCTGGACGAGCGGTTCAAGGTCGATCTGCCGGAGGATGAAGCGGCCTTTATTGCTTTGCATTTTGTGAATGCAAGCATGGGCATGCAGATGAATGAGACCGTGCAGATCACCCAGATCGTGCAGGAAGTCAGCAGCGTTATCCGTAACTATTTTCATCTGGAATTCGACCCTGATTCGTTGGATTACTTCCGTATGGTCACTCACATCAAATTTTTTGCGCAGCGTATCGTTGCGGGAACCTCGCTGACCTCGGATGAATCGGACATGCAGCTCTACGAGATGGTGCGCCAGAAATACGAACAGTCTTTTGCCTGCGTGCAGAGGATCGTGAGCTATCTGGAAAAGCAGTACCACACCGCCGTTTCCGGCACCGAGCAGATGTACCTGACCATCCATATAGAGCGTGTGCGCCGCAGCATACAGGAAAAATGTAAGGAGAAACTGTTATGAATGCAGATAAACTTGCCGAACGGATCGTAAAGGAAGTCGGCGGAAAAAACAATATCAAAGAGATGTTCCACTGTGTCACCCGTCTGCGCTTCTACCTGAAAGACCGCAGTGTGGTGGATGAAGAGCGCATCAAGAAGCTGGACGGTGTACTGGGCGTGCAGTTCGCCACCGATCAGTTACAGATCATCATCGGCAACGAGGTGGGCACTGTCTACAATGCCATCATCAACAAAGTGGGCTTTATCATGGACGATGCCACCGCCGAGAAGAAAAAGAAGATGCGCATCGGCGGCATCTTTGAGACCATTTCGGCTATCATCCTGCCGGTGATCCCCGCCATGGCCGGTACCGGCATCCTCAAGGGTATCATCACCATCATGACCAGCTATCTGGGCTTTGATTCGGCATCCACCCTCATCAAGATGATGACAATTGCCGCCGACTGTGTGTTCTACTTCCTGCCGTTCTTCATTGCATGGTCGGCAGCAAAGCGGTTCAAGACGGACACGGCGCTGGCTCTGATGTGCGCAGGCTTTATGCTGTACCCCACCATGACCGCCGGTCTGGCCGAGGGCGCTTCCCCGATGAGCCTGTTCGGCCTGCCCATCCCCTTTGTCAAGTACGCATCCAGCAGCATTCCCATCATCCTGACCGTGCTGGTGCTGAAATACGTGTACCAGTTCTTCGATAAGATCATTCCACAGATGCTCAAGCTGGTCTTTGTGCCCATGTTCACCGCATTGGTCATGTGCCCCATCGCTCTGGGCGTCACCGGCCCCATCGCAAACTACATCAGCAAAGGCATCGCATGGCTGTTCACTGGCATGTTCGCCGTTTCTCCGCTGCTGGCCGGTGCCGTCATCGGCGCTACCCGTTCTCTGCTGGTCTTTACCGGTATGCATCTGTCTCTGGGTGCAGTCTGCCTGCAGAACATTACCCAGTACGGCTATGACTACATCCTGCCTGTGAACACGATGGGTACTCTGGCCATCGTCGGCACCTGCCTGGGCGTCTGGGTCAAGGCAAAGAAAGAAGAAAACAAGTCCGTTGCAATGTCTGCCTTCATCTCCTCCTTCATCGGCATCACCGAGCCTGGTATCTACGGCGTCCTGCTCAAGTACAAGAAGGCTCTGATTGCTGATATCATCGCTGGCGGTGTGGCTGGTGCTTTCGTCGCTGTGGGCGGCGGCCATGCTACCGCATACGTCAACTCCTGCATCCTGTCTCTGCCCGTTTTCGTGGGCGACGGCTTCGCTTTCGTCTGCATCGGCATGGCAATTGCCGCTGCTCTGGGCTTCGGTCTGGTCATGGTCATGGGCATTGATGAGGGTGGCGACGCACCCGAGGCGGTCGCACCTGTCCATGCAGAAGTCCCCGCAGGGGAGTCCATCACGGAGACCGCCGCAGCTCCTGCGGACGGCACTCTGCTGCCCTTGAGTGAGGTGCCCGACAATGTGTTCGCTGCCGGTACTCTGGGCAAGGGCGTGGCTGTGGAGCCCACTGACGGCAAGTTCTACGCACCCTTCAATGGCACCGTCGGCACCGGAACCGGCGGCCACGCAGTGTGCCTTGTGTCTGATGGCGGCGTGGAACTGTTGATCCACATTGGCATCGACACCGTAAACCTTAAGGGCAAGCACTTTGCCATCAAGGTCAAGGAGGGCGACAAGGTGAAGGCTGGTGACCTGCTGGCCGAGGTGGATGTGGCTGCGGTGCGCGCCGAGGGCTACAAGACCACCACCCCGATCATTGTTACCAACAGCGATGATTATCTGGATGTGTTTGCAGCAGCCGAGAGCGGCAGTATCCGCCATGGTGACAAACTGCTGACCGTGATCAAGAAAGGATAAAAGCTATGGAAAACGCACGTTATACTTTCCCGGAAGGCTTTCTCTGGGGCGGCGCAGAAGCCGCTAACCAGTGTGAGGGTGCCTGGAACGAGGGCGGCAAGGGCATGACCGTTCAGGACTGCCTGCCTTACCGCAACGTAGGTGTGGCGGACTATACCAAGCAGTTTGCCTACAGCACTGCTGATCTGGAAGCTGCCCTCAAGGCCGGCCCCGAGGACAACTACCCCAAGCGCCATGGCACCGACTTCTATCACCATTATAAAGAGGATATCGCCCTGATGGCCGAGATGGGCTACAAGGTGTTCCGTACCTCCATCTGCTGGAGCCGCATCTTCACCGACCCCCGGGACGAAAAGCCCAACGAAGAGGGCATTGCCTTCTACGAGGATGTGTTCAAGGAGTGCAAGGCCCACGGCATTGAGCCGCTGGTCACCCTGAGCCACTATGACCCGCCGCTGGCCCTTGTGACCGACTTCAACGGCTGGGCATCCCGCGAGGTGATCGACCTCTTTATCAAGTACGCCCGCGTCTGCTTTGAGCGCTTTGGCAAGTACGTCAAATACTGGCTCACCTTCAACGAAGTGGACGCCATGCTGCGCCACTCCGTTACCAGCGGCGCGCTGATCCGGACCGCTTCCCGGGCCAGAACTTTGACCAGATCGTGTATCAGGCCATGCATCACCAGATGGTGGCCAGCGCTCTGGCCGTCAAGCTGGGCCATGAGCTGTGCCCAGGGGCCATGATCGGCTGCATGATGACCCGCCTGTGCTTCTATGCCTACACCTGCAAGCCGGAGGACAACCTCGCCACCCAGCAGCGGATGCGCGGTATCTACCGCTACGTAGACATTCAGGTGTTCGGCGAGTACCCCCGCTACCTGCTCAAGGAGATCGAGCGCAAGGGCCTGCACATTAAGACGCAGCCCGAGGACGCCAAGATCCTGAAAGAGGGAACTGTGGACTTTGTGAGCTTCAGCTACTACATGACCAGCTGTATGGCGGCCCAGACCGACGGTCTGGAGATGTCCCCCGGCAACACGGTCAACGGTGTGAAGAACCCTTACCTGACCTCCAGCGAGTGGGGCTGGCAGACCGACCCCATCGGCCTGCGTATCTCTCTGGTGGAGCTGTACGACCGCTTCCGCAAACCGCTGTTCATCGTGGAGAACGGTCTGGGTGCCCGCGATACCCTGACCGAGGACGGCAAGGTGCACGACCCCTACCGCATCGAATACCTCAAGGAACACGTCAAGGCCATGAGCGATGCCATCAACATTGACGGCGTAGACCTGATCGGCTACACCTGGTGGGGCTGCATTGACCTGATCTCCGAGTCCACCCGCCAGATGTCCAAGCGTTACGGCTTTGTGTACGTCGATCTGGACGACGAGGGCCGCGGCACCTATAAGCGCTACCGCAAGGACAGCTTCTACTATTATAAAAAGCTCATTGCTGCAAATGGCAATGTGGATGCGGTAAATGAATAATCTGGACACATTGTAGACTAAAATAGAAAGCAAGCAAGTGTATCAGCTTTGGTAGGGATTTTATCAAAGATATGATGCACTTGCTTCTTTTTTCAAAAGGTAATATTCATTGAATACCCAAATCCCTGCCATGAAGCCCCAGAACAACCGACAGAGTAAGCCCAAGCCGGCAGTGTTTCTGATGGATTTTGCATCAGAAATGCTGCTTTTTCTGTTCAAAAACCGGAAAAACAGCAGTTTGTGCCCTTGAATTGCCCGAAAAGCTTGCAGGAATGCAGGTTTTTGTGGTAATATTTAAGATATGTTCCCGTTGAGGGGAAGAAAGAGAGGGGTAATCAAATGATCAATATCTGCATCATTGCCACCATTGTGATCTATCTGGTGGGAATGCTGCTGGTTGGCTTTGTCTACAGCAAGTCCAACGAGGACAGCAGCGATTTCTACCTCGGCGGCCGTACGATGGGCCCGCTGGTCACGGCTATGAGCGCCGAAGCCAGCGATATGTCCAGCTGGCTGCTGATGGGTATGCCGGGCCTTGCATATCTCACCGGCATCGCGTCGCCGGGCTGGACGGCCATCGGCCTTGCTGTGGGCACATGGCTCAACTGGCTCATCGTGGCCCGCCGCCTGCGCCGCTACTCGGCCAATCTGGATGCCATCACGGTGCCGCAGTTCCTTTCCCTGCGGTTCCATGACCAGCGCAACCTGCTCAACGCGCTGGGCGCGGTCATCATCATCGTGTTCTTCATCCCGTACACCGCTTCCGGCTTTGCCGCCTGCGGCAAGCTGTTCAACAGCCTGTTTGGCGTGGATTACATGGCGGCCATGGTCCTGTCCGCCGTGGTCATCGTGGGTTACACCATCATGGGCGGCTTCCGCGCTGTGTCTACCACCGACCTGATCCAGTCCATCGTCATGAGCATGGCGCTGATCGCGGTGCTGGTGTATGGCGTCAATGTGGCAGGCGGCTGGGATGTGGTTCTGGACAACGCCCGCAGCCTGCCCGGCTACCTGACTATGGCTGCAAGCCACAATGCGGCAGACAACACCGCCACCTCCTACAGTCTGCTGGACATCGCGTCCACGCTGGCATGGGGTCTGGGCTACTTCGGCATGCCCCACATCCTGCTGCGCTTCATGGCCATTGAGGACGAAAAGAAGCTGGTGCTCAGCCGCCGCATTGCAAGCGTGTGGGTGGTCATTGCCATGACCGCTTCCATCGTCATCGGCATGGTGGGCTTGGGCATGACCAAGGCGGGCGCACTGGAGTTCCTGAGCGGTTCTTCCAGCGAGACCCTGATCGTGCGGGTGGCCAGCCTGATCGCTCAGCACGGCGTGCTGGCAGCCATTCTGGCAGGTCTGATCCTTGCCGGCATCCTTGCCGCTACCATGTCCACTGCCGACAGCCAGATGTTGGCAGCGGCCTCCAGCGTATCCCAGAACATCCTGCAGGAGTTCGGCCACATGAAGCTGACCGAGAAGCAGAGCCTGTTCGCTGCCCGCCTGACCATCATCTGCATCAGTGTGGTGGGCGTGGTGCTGGCCCGCGACCCCAACTCCAGCGTGTTCGGCATCGTCAGCTTTGCATGGGCCGGCTTCGGCGGCTCCTTTGGCGCGGTGGTGCTGTGCTCCCTGTTCTGGAAGCGCTGCAACTGGCAGGGCGCTCTGGCCGGTATGCTCTCCGGCGGCCTGATGGTCTTTGTATGGAAGTACATCATCAGCCCGCTGGGCGGCGTGTTTGGCATCTACGAGCTGCTGCCTGCCTTCCTGGTGTCTCTGATGGTCTGTGTTGTGGTGAGCCTTGTTACCCCGGCACCCTCGGCAGAGATCGAGGCAGAGTTCGACGCTGCCAAGTAAAAACGATTGGGAATGCCCGCCGCTGTGCTCTGGGCATCAATATCGGAAAAATATTTTTAGATAGTGCAAACCGGCAAAGCCTGCGGGCTTTGCCGGTTTGCTTTTCACGGATGAGGTCGCAGAGGAAAACTGCATTTAATTCAAAAGGATCAGCCATGCTTCGCAGCATGGAAGCAGAAATCCAAAACAGAAAAAGAACAGAAGATCCAGCACGAGCCGCATCAGACGGGTAAGCGGCGTGCCGAAAGACATGGCATGAATGATAAAAAGATTCACCTCACCCCAGCGCCGGTAGTAACCGGTTTGCTCAAAATTGTTCCAGAGCTCAAGAGATAGAAATTCAAATCCGGCAAACAATGGAAAAATGACCAGGGAGGACATCCAGCCGTCGGCCTGAAGCGAACCATCGCTGAGAGTCCGCCAGTGCACAGCTAATCTGCCTGGACAGGCAAAAATTCCCCACAGGGCAAGTGCAATGCTTAATGCAAGAAGAGCAGTACGCACAGAATGCCAGTCTACAGTGTGCTGGCGGCGCAGCATGGTGAAAAAATCTTCCAGAGGAACGGGAGGAGTGTTATCTTTTTGACGGGAGTCATGACAGTGCATCAGGTCAGCGAGGGTCAGGCCCAGCACATCGGCCAGCGGCTCCAGCGTGTTGATGTCTGGCAGCCCGATGCCGCGTTCCCAGCGGCTGACGGCTTTATCCGTAACGTGAAGCTGCTGAGCCAGTTCGTCCTGCGTCATGTTCCGCTCCCGGCGCACTTGTGCAAGGAATGCACCAAATTCTTTTGCATCCATTCTGCTCACATCCTTTTCCACAGGATAACACAGAAATGTGGAAAACACAACCGACGGAACGTTTACCTTCTGGTTTACAAAACAAAAAGGACGTGCTCCCTTGCGGGAACACGTCCTTTTTACTGCTTACATATAAGTATCAGGCAGAGATCAGCTTACAGCTGGGGGCCGGCAGAGACCAGAGCCTTGCCGTGCTCGTTGCCCTCGTACTTCTTGAAGTTCTTGATGAAGCGGCTTGCCAGATCCTTGGCCTTCTCTTCCCACTGGGAAGCGTCAGCGTAGGTGTCGCGAGGATCCAGAATGCCGGTGTCCACGCCGTTCAGCACGGTGGGAACCTCGAAGTCGAAGTAGGGGATCTTCTTGGTGGGCACATTGTTGATGTCGCCGTTCAGGATAGCGTCGATGATGCCGCGGGTATCCTTGATGGAGATGCGCTTGCCGGTGCCGTTCCAGCCGGTGTTGACCAGATAAGCCTTGGCGCCGCTCTTCTGCATCTTCTTGACCAGCTCCTCAGCATACTTGGTGGGGTGCAGCTCCAGGAAGGCCTGGCCGAAGCATGCAGAGAAGGTGGGGGTGGGCTCGGTGATGCCGCGCTCGGTGCCTGCCAGCTTTGCAGTGAAGCCGGACAGGAAGTAGTACTGGGTCTGCTCGGGGCTCAGGATGGAGACCGGGGGCAGAACGCCGAATGCGTCAGCAGACAGGAAGATGACATTCTTTGCAGCGGGTGCAGAAGAAATGGGACGGACGATGTTCTTGATGTGGTTGATGGGGTAGGACACACGGGTGTTCTCGGTAACGCTCTTATCAGCGAAATCGATGTGGCCCTCAGCATCCAGAGTGACGTTCTCCAGCAGAGCGTTGCGCTTGATGGCGTTGTAGATATCGGGCTCGGAGTCCTTATCCAGGTTGATGACCTTTGCGTAGCAGCCGCCCTCGAAGTTGAACACGCCGTTGTCGTCCCAGCCGTGCTCGTCATCGCCGATCAGCAGACGCTTGGAATCGGTGGACAGGGTGGTCTTGCCGGTGCCGGACAGACCGAAGAAGATAGCGGTGTTCTCGCCGTTCAGGTCGGTGTTGGCAGAGCAGTGCATGGAAGCCATGCCCTTCAGCGGCAGGAAGTAGTTCATCATGGAGAACATGCCCTTCTTCATCTCGCCGCCGTACCAGGTGTTCACGATGACCTGCTCCTTGCTGGTGATGTTGAACACAACAGCAGTCTCAGAGTTCAGGCCCAGCTCCTTGTAGTTCTCAACCTTGGCCTTGGATGCGTTGTAGACAACGAAATCGGGCTCAAAGTTCTCCAGCTCCTCAGCGGTGGGCTTGATGAACATGTTGGTGACGAAGTGTGCCTGCCATGCAACTTCCATGACAAAGCGGATGGCCATGCGGGTATCCTTGTTGGCACCGCAGAATGCATCCACCACGTACAGGCGCTTGTTGGACAGCTCCTTCTGAGCAATAGCCTTCACAGCAGCCCATGCTTCCTGAGAAGCGGGGTGGTTGTCGTTCTTGTACTCGTCAGAAGTCCACCACACGGTGTCCTTGGAGTTCTCGTCCATAACGATGAACTTGTCCTTGGGAGAACGGCCGGTGTAGATGCCGGTCATAACGTTCACAGCACCCAGCTCGCTGACCTGGCCCTTTTCGTAGCCTTCCAGACCGGGCTTGGTCTCTTCCTCGAACAGCTGCTCGTAGGAGGGGTTGTACACGATCTCAGTCGTGCCGGTAATGCCATACTTGGTAAGATCCAACTTTGCCATATTCGCTATACCTCTACTTTCGTTTGATCCATACGTCCTGTATAGGGCACAGCGTTTCCCGGCGGGCCGGGCGCTGCGCAGAAGGCTTGCAGTTTGTAAATGCAAATTCTCCTGTTTACCATTATACATAAAAGCCTTGCAAAATCAATAAATAAACCGTACTATTTGCAGAAAAGAAACAAATTTCATTAAGAAATTTAACTGCCTGAAACAATTTCAGGAAACAAAAGCAGGGGGCGAGGCCTGAAAAAATAAGGTGGAACGGCGGGAAAACAATTTTTTGATAAAATTTTGACGAGCCGGGATGCATGGCAGGATGCATAAAAAACCGCGCACAAAAACGGCCCTTCCCGCAAAACGGCGCGGCAGGGAAGAGCGGAACAGGATCCATAGCCCGATTTGTGCAAAATTTACGAGATTTTGACGATTTTTATGGCAAAGAAACTTTGCCTGTGGTATACTGTATCTGACAAAAGGACAGCCCCGCTTTTTCTGTGTGCTGCATATAAAAAGGAAAAAGATCATGAAGACCATCTACATCCTGCTCACCCGGTCGGGTACCCTGCTTTCAAACCTTGTTTACACCGTTACCGGTGCAAATTATACCCACGCTTCGCTGGCTTTTGACGAAGACCTGAGCTGCCTGTACAGCTCTACCCGCAAAAACGGCTATACCATGTTCCCGGCGGGGCCCAGCAGGGAATACCTGAATCGGGGCGTGTTCCGCCTGCGGGAGAACGTGCCCTGCGCGCTGTATGCGCTGGATGTGAGCGATGAAGCCTACATCCGTGCCCGCCGCCGTGCCGAGCACATGATGGCCCACGGCAGCCTTTACCGGTTCAACGTCATCGGCCTTGCGCTCTGCGGGATGCATATCCGCTGGAAGCGCCGCCGGCACTATTTCTGCTCCCAGTTCGTCAGCGAGGTGCTGGAAAAGAGCGGTGCCATGGAGCTGCCCAAGCACAGCACCCTGATGCACCCCAACGACTACACCCGGCTGGAAGAGCTGCGGTGCGTATACAGGGGCACACTGGCCGGTCTGCCGCAGCGTCAGCAGATG
Organism: Faecalibacterium sp. 7; assembly: GCF_049562865.1. Taxonomy (NCBI): domain Bacteria; kingdom Bacillati; phylum Bacillota; class Clostridia; order Eubacteriales; family Oscillospiraceae; genus Faecalibacterium; species Faecalibacterium sp. 7. The sequence goes on from NZ_CP186911.1 coordinate 1,003,599, forward strand.
GAATTTGACCAGAACGATACGGTGATCGGCGTATATCTGGGGCTGGCGCTGGGCCTTTTCCACACCGGCGCGGCCCGGGTGCGGGCGATTTTTTAAAAAAATGAAATTTTGTGTTGACAAAGCGGCTGCGCTATGCTAAAATAGTCGAGTCGGGAGTGAACGCCCGATGCAAAATGGACGTATGGCCCGTTGGTCAAGCGGTTAAGACAGAGGCCTCTCACGCCTTTAACATCGGTTCGATTCCGGTACGGGTCACCATTTTATAGTAGTAAAACGGTCATGTGCCGTTTTATATAGATGCCTCTTTAGCTCAGTCGGTTAGAGCACCTGACTGTTAATCAGGGTGTCGCCTGTTCGAGTCAGGCAAGAGGCGCCAGCAAAGCGATGGAAGTTTTCCATCGCTTTTTTCTTTTTTCTGCGGCTGCTTTTGTTGACAGGGCAGGCGGGGCGGGATATACTTAAAATAATAAGCGAAACAAGAGGAAACTCCTTCCGTCATTGCCTGCGGCAATGCCACTGCTCCCCTTTTTGTCACTTGCGTGACATCTTCCCCCGGCCGGGGGAAGTCTTTCTCATTGAGGGAGGCTTTGGCAAAACCGGAAACTTTGCCGCACCGCCAAAGGCCCCATCTCCGAGGGGGCTGGCACGGCGTAAGCCGTGACTGGGGGAGTTTGCCCTTTAAAAAAGGAGAACATCATGAAAAAGATCATTCTGACCGGCGACCGTCCCACCGGCCGCCTGCATGTGGGCCACTATGTCGGTTCCCTGAAGGAGCGGGTGCGCCTGCAGAACTCCGGCGAGTACGATGAGATCTACGTTATGATCGCCGATGCACAGGCCCTGACCGACAACGCCGACAACCCGGAAAAGGTGCGCCAGAACATCCTGCAGGTGGCGCTGGATTATCTGGCCTGCGGCATCGACCCCGCCAAGACCCATATTTTCATCCAGTCCATGGTGCCGGAATTGACGGAGCTGAGCTTCTACTATATGAACCTCGTCACCGTGAGCCGCCTGCAGCGCAACCCCACCGTCAAGAGCGAGATCCATATGCGCAACTTTGAGACCAGCATCCCGGTGGGCTTCTTCTGCTACCCCATCAGTCAGGCTGCGGACATCACCGCCTTCCACGCCACCACCGTGCCCGCCGGTGAGGACCAGAAGCCCATGATCGAGCAGTGCTGCGAGATCGTGCGCAAATTCAACGCCGTTTACGGTGATACCCTGACCGAGCCGGAGATCGTGCTGCCCCAGAACGCCGCCTGCCTGCGCCTGCCCGGCACCGACGGCAAGGCCAAGATGAGCAAGAGCCTCGGCAACTGCATCTACCTGTCCGAGGAACCGGAGGACATCAAAAAGAAGGTCATGTCCATGTACACCGACCCCAACCACCTGCGGGTGCAGGACCCCGGCAAGGTGGAGGGCAACCCGGTGTTCATTTATCTGGACGCCTTCTGCCGTCCGGAGCACTTTGCAGAGTTCTGGCCGGAATACCAGAACCTCGACGAGGTGAAGGCGCACTACCAGCGCGGAGGTCTGGGCGACGTGAAGGTGAAAAAGTTCCTGAACAGCGTCATGCAGGCCGAGCTGGAGCCCATCCGCACCCGCCGCAAGGAGTGGGAGCAGCGCCTGCCCGAGGTGGTGGAGATCCTGAAAGAGGGCAGCGCCTACGCGGAAAAGACTGCCGCCGCCACGCTGGCCGAGGTGCGCAAGTCCATGCGCATCGATTACTTCGAGAACGACAACCTGCTGAAATAAAATCTATGAGAGCGTCCGAAACACCGCAGCCGTTTCGGACACTCTTTTCTTTTACATTTTCAAACCGAGAAGGCCTGCCGTACAAAAGCTTCTCATTCGGGGAAGCTGGCAAGGCCGAAAGGCATTGACTGAGAGGGTTCAGAAGGAGAATCAATATGTCAAAGACCGTATGGATCACCGGCGCAAGCTCCGGCATCGGGCAGGAGTTTGCACGCCGCTATGCAAAGCTGGGCTGTCGGCTCATCCTGACCGCCCGCCGCACCGACCGGCTGGAAGCGCTGGCCGCAAAACTGGGCACGCCCTGCCGCATCCTGCCCGCAGACCTTGCCCGGGAAGAGGACTGCCAGCGCCTTTTCAAGGAGCTGGAGGGGGAGACCATTGATATCTTTATCAACAACGCGGGCTTTGGCGTGTGCGGCAGCTATCTGGAGACCGACGACGCCCGGGAAGAGGAAATGATCCGGGTGAATGTGGAAGCCATGGCGCGGCTGTTCCGCTTTGCGGTGCGCAGGATGCACGCGGCAGGCGGCGGCACCATCCTGAACGTGGCATCCTCGGCGGGGCTGCTGCCCGGCGGGCCCTATATGGCGGGCTACTATGCCAGCAAGGCTTATGTGGTCAGCCTGACCCGGGGTGTTGCCCGGGAGCTGCAGGAGCTGCACAGCCCGGTCTATGTGTGTGCGCTCTGCCCGGGGCCGGTGGATACCGAGTTCAACGACCGGGCAGGGGTGGTGTTTGCCCTCCGGGGCATTACGCCGGAGTTCTGCGTACAGGAAGCCATGCACGGCATGATGCACCGCAGGACCATCATCGTGCCTTCGGCCTTTATGCGGGCGTGCACCACGGCGCAGAAGCTGCTGCCCGCCTCCCTGCTGATGCCCATTGTGGCACGGCAGCAGAAAAAGAAGATGGGATGATATAAGGAGACCGGACTGTGGGTTTGCAGTCCGGTCTTTTGCATCTGATATTAAAGCGCGATGCCCAGCAGCAGGAACAGCGCACCCAAAATACCCATGCCGCCCAGCGCGGCCTTGGTGAGCTGGCGGTCCCGCTTTTCATAATCCGCGGCGGCCTGCCCAACGTATACGGCACAGCCTGCGCTGCGGCCCTCCGGGGTACGGACCGTGACTATGGCTTTTCCGTCAGCCACGGCAGTGACGGTGCCGTCGGCGTCCACAACAGCTACAGAAGGGTCAGAGCTTGTCCATTGCAGTGCCACAGCGGAAGGTTCCTGTACAGCCACAGTGGGGATCAGGTCCTGCTGGCTGCCGATGCTGTGCAGCAAAAGAACGTCTGCATCCAGCGTGACTTTGCCAATTTCGGAAGTGACCGTTACGGTGCAGGTCAGCGTTTCTCCCTGCGTGGTGTATGCACTGATGACTGCCTTGCCGGGGGCCAGTGCCGTGACAAGGCCGCTGGCATCCACCGAAGCGACGACCGGGGCGGAACTGCTCCACCGGTAAACGGAACACCCGGCACGGGAGACAGACTTTAGTGCCAGTTGGCGGCGGGGATTGGGATTCTGCCATGTCTGGGTCATCTCCAGTGCGGTCAGTTCCAGCTCGGAACGCTCGGTCACAGGCAGTTCCGGCTGTACTGTAATGATGTAAAGCGAGGATGCTTCGGTCTGGCTGGAAGAGACGGCCCCGGCAGACAAAGGTGCGGACAGCACCAGACAGCTCAGAGCCAGAGAAGCAAAGATGATTGCGTGTTTTTTCATAGCAGGACTCCTTTTTCTTTATGAGAATTATTCTTGATTTTGAGGATACAGGAAAGTCATACTTATGTCAAGAAGAAACAGAGATAAGTCTGCAACTTTGTCAACAAGCCCAAATTTTTCCGACGAAATTGTGCGCACCGCTAATGACTGAAACCGTGTATACAAGATAAAACCGGGATTTTGCGGCTTTGCACGACTTTTCACGAAAAATTTTCCCGGAAAAATAAAAATACAGCAAAGATGCAGAAGAAAATGCCTTGACAGAGCCCAAAAAGAATGTTACCCTGTATACAAGAAGGATGCTAAAACCGAGAGTTCAGCTTTGGGCATCCTGCAAGGCAAGAACGGGGTTTCCCCGCAAAGGAACAATTTGATTGGAGGACTCTATTATGGCACAGTGCACTCCCAAATCTTTTGATCTGACCGGCAAGGTCGCGCTGATCACCGGCGCATCTTATGGCATCGGCATGGCGATTGCAAAGGCAATGGCAGCCAACGGTGCAACCATCGTGTTCAACGACATCAAGCAGGAGCTGGTGGATAAGGGCATCGCTGCTTACACAGAAGCAGGCATCAAGGCTCACGGCTATGTCTGCGACGTTACCGATGAGGACGCCGTCAACGCCATGGTGGCAAAGATCACCGAGGAAGTGGGCCACATCAACATTCTGGTCAACAACGCCGGCATCATCAAGCGCATCCCCATGACCGAAATGAGCGCTGCTCAGTTCCGTCAGGTCATCGATGTTGACCTGAACGCTCCCTTCATCGTGGCAAAGGCCATCATCCCCGACATGATCGCACAGGGCGGCGGCAAGATCATCAACATCTGCTCCATGATGAGCGAGCTGGGCCGTGAGACCGTCTCCGCCTACGCTGCTGCCAAGGGCGGCCTGAAGATGCTCACCAAGAACATCGCTTCTGAGTACGGCGCCTACAACATCCAGTGCAACGGCATCGGACCCGGCTACATCGCTACCCCGCAGACCGCACCTCTGCGCGAGATCCAGCCCGACGGCAGCCGTCATCCCTTCGACCAGTTCATCGTTGCCAAGACCCCCGCAGGCCGCTGGGGCGAGGCAGAGGACTGGGCGGACCCGCTGTCTTCCTGGCTTCCGAGGCTTCTGACTTTGTCAATGGCCTGATCCTGTACGTCGATGGCGGCATTCTGGCCTACATCGGCAAGCAGCCCCAGTAAGCTCTGAGGAGATCCCACAGATCTGAAAAAACGGGGACTGTTGCACAGCGCGTGTGACAGTCCCTTTTTGCATTTGTACGGGAAAGGATGATATGCTATAATGGAGAAAAACCATCAGGACATGCCATGGGTGCCCCACGCCGATATTGCCCCGGAACCCTGCGGTCCCGGGGTACAGCGCCGCGTTCTGGCCTACGGCAGGGACGCCATGTGCGTGGAAAACACCTTTGAGACCGGCGGCGTGGGTGCCATGCACTGCCACCCCCACACCCAGATCACCTATGTGGTGTCGGGCCGCTTCCGCTTTACCATCGGGGACGAGACCCGCGAGGTAGGCCCCGGCGACACCCTGCTCAAGCAGGACGGCGTGATGCACGGCTGCGTCTGTCTGGAAGCCGGCATCCTGCTGGACTTCTTCACTCCCATGCGGGAGGACTTTGTATAACACCTGCACCTGCAGGAGAAGATCATAAAAGGAGAGGAAACTACTATGAAGATCGCACTCATCAACGAGAACAGTCAGGCCGCCAAGAATGGCATCATTGAAGCTGCCCTGAAAAAGGTAGTGGAGCCCATGGGCCACGAGGTGGTCAACTACGGCATGTACGCCGCCGATGACGCCGCACAGCTGACCTATGTGCAGTGCGGCATTCTGGCCGCCATCCTGCTGAACAGCGGCGCTGCCGACTACGTTATCACCGGCTGCGGCACCGGCGAGGGTGCCATGCTGGCCCTGAACAGCTTCCCCGGCGTCATCTGCGGCCATGTGGAGGACCCCGTGGACGCCTACACCTTTGCCCACGTCAACGACGGCAACGCCGTTGCCATGCCGTTTGCCAAGGGCTTCGGCTGGGGCGGTGAACTGAACCTCGAGTACTGCTTCGAGAAGCTGTTCGGCTTCGGCCACGGTCAGGGCTACCCCAAGGAGCGCGTGGAGCCTGAGCAGCGCAACAAGAAGATCCTGGACGGCGTGCGTGCCGCCACCTTCAAGCCGCTGATCGAGTGCCTGAAGAGCATCGATCAGGATCTGCTGAAGGGCGCTGTGGCCGGTGCAAAGTTCAGCGAGCTGTTCTTTGCCTCCTGCAAGGATGAGGAGCTGGCAGCATACGTCAAGACCCTGCTGTAAGGGGATGCCGCTATGGGATGGCTTTATCATCTGAACACCGTTGTCACGGAAGTTCTGGAAGGATTTCTGGTGACGGCGGTGCCCATGATCGCGGGTCTGGCCGAAGTGATCGGACTGTTCATCATCATTACCAGTCTGGCCAAGGCGACCTACCACTATATCCGGACGATATTCTTCAACGATCATCATGATTTCCACCACGAGATGAGCAGCGGCCTGACCACGGCGCTGGAGTTTCTGATGTCGGCGGAGATCGCCAAGACCTTCCTTTTGCAGAATCTGGAGTCGGTGGTGCCGCTGGCCGCCACCTTTGCGCTGCGCGCCATGATGAGCCTGATGCTGCACTGGGAAATGCAGGGCGGACACCGCTCCGGTCACAAAAAAGCAGAAAACGACACAGAAGCGGAAAAGAATGACTAGGGTGCGGCTGAAAACAGAGTTTTGCCAAACTTTTGCCGCATTCCCTTTCTTCGCGTTGTGAAAAACGTAAAACCTTGACATGAGCCCTTGACACTTTTGCACAAAGGGACTATACTCTTGCCATCGAAAGCAAAGGCGCTGACGGAATTGATTCCGCCAGCGCCTTTTGTGTTTTCGGGGATATTGCCGCTCGGGGGAAAATAGAGGGTCTCCTGAGTGCAAATGAAGCGTTCCTACGTGCGATCGGCACGGGGAACACCGCACACGCCAAAAGGTTCTGGTGGCCTTGCGGCATCACATTCGTGGGAGGTATGAAAAGTTATGTTCAGCTCCGTCAACACCTGTTGGACGCTGGTTGCAGCGTTCCTTGTCTACTTCATGCAGGCGGGCTTCGCCTTGTGCGAAGCCGGTTTCACCCGTGCCAAGAACACCGGTAATATTCTGATGAAGAATATGATGGACTTCTGCATCGGCACCCCGTGCTACTGGATCATCGGCTTTGGCCTGATGTTCGGCGGCACCGGCGCACTGATCGGCGGCTTCGACCCGTTCATTCAGGGCGATTACAGCCATCTGGGTCTGGATATCCCGCTGTGGGTCTACATCGTGTTCCAGACCGTGTTCTGCGCAACGGCTGCCACCATCGTCTCCGGCTCCATGGCCGAGCGCACCAACTTCAAGGCTTACTGCGTTTACTCTGCTGCGATCTCGCTGGTGGTCTACCCCATCTGCGGCCACTGGATGTGGGGCGGCGGCTGGCTGCAGAGCATGGGCTTCCATGACTTTGCAGGCTCTGCAGCAGTCCACAACGTGGGCGGCGTCATCGCTCTGCTGGGCGCATGGATGCTGGGTCCCCGCATTGGCAAGTACGACAAGGACGGCAAGCCTCACGCCATTCCCGGCCACAACCTGACCGCCGGTGCTCTGGGCGTGTTCATCCTGTGGTTCTGCTGGTTCGGCTTCAACGGCGGTTCTTCTCTGAGCCTTGCCACCGACGAGGCCATGACCATGACCGGTCTGGTCTGCTTCAACACCAACCTTGCCGCAGCCGTTGCCACCTGTGTGACCATGATCTTCACCTGGCTGCGTTACGGCAAGCCCGATGTCTCCATGACCCTGAACGGTTCTCTGGCCGGTCTGGTGGCGATCACTGCAGGCTGCGATACCGTTTCTCCCTTCGGCGCATTCTTCATCGGCTTTGTGGCCGGCTTGCTCGTTGTTCTGAGCGTTGAGTTCTTCGATAACATCGCCAAGGTGGATGACCCTGTTGGTGCAGTTTCCGTCCACTTTGCAAACGGCGTGTGGGGCACCATTGCGGTGGGCCTGTTCTCTACCGGTGCCAACACCGAGCACGCCGGTCTGTTCTACGGCGGCGGTCTGGCACAGCTGGGCACCCAGCTGCTGGGCCTCGTGACCGTTGACATCTACGTTGTGGTGGTGATGTTCGTCATCTTCAAGCTCATCGATAAGTTCATCGGCCTGCGCGTTCCCGCAGAGGTGGAGATCGACGGTCTGGACATCCACGAGCATGGTCTGGCATCTGCCTACGCCGGCTTCTCCATCTCCGATGCAAACTCTGCTGTCATGGTGCCCAACGAGAACACCGACCTCGGCGAGGACGATGTGACCAAGGCCACCGACAAGCAGATCAGCGCTGCAGTCCCTGTGGTGCGGGAAGCTTCTCCCGTGATCCACGATGGCGTGTACGACACCGGTATGCACAAGGTGTCCATCATTGCAAAGCTCTCCAAGTTCGACCAGCTCAAGACCGCCCTCAACGATCTGGGCGTCACCGGCATGACGGTCACGCAGGTGATGGGCTGCGGCATCCAGAAGGGCACCAGCGAGAAATACCGCGGCGTCCCCGTGGATACCACCCTGCTGCCCAAGATCAAGGTGGAGGTCATCGTCTCCCGCATCAGCGTGGACGCTGTGGTGGAGGCTGCCAAGAAGGCTCTGTACACCGGCCACATCGGCGATGGCAAGATCTTTGTGTATAACGTGACCCGCGTGGTCAAGATCCGCACCGGCGAAGAGGACTTTGCCGCCCTGCAGGATGTGGAGTAAAGCTCCCGGATTCTAACAGCTGTCCCGCTGCGGTGCAGGCGCACCGGCACGACACCGGCCCCTGCGCTGCAGCGTGATGATCGCGTTTGTGTCAGCAGCGAAAGCCCCAGTGGGGCTTTCGGGTGACCAAACGGTCTGCGAAAGCAGATGGAGGGGCCTCGCCCCGACAAACTCCCTTTGTTCTCCTTTTTCCTTTTTCTGATCCGAAATCTTAAACGGCAACCAGATCAAAGGCCCTGCTTCTGCGCACAAAGAAGCAGGGCCTTTGGCATTTGTTTTACCGGGCATGTGAAAGTTGTATAAGACTCTTTGCCGTTCTTTGGTTGACATTGATAGAAAAACATGTTATGTTTTGGCGCATATAGACAAAATCAGATCGAAATTAAGAGAGGTGCGGGGAAGAAACATGTGGAAAATAAAGGAATGGTTCCTGCATTATAAGGAAGCGATCCGGATCTCGCTGCTGGCACTGTTCCGGTGGACGCTTCTGGCTGTGTGCACCGGCGTGCTGTGCGGCGGCATCGGAACGCTGTTCCATCTGGCAGTGGAATGGGTGACCGAGCAGCGCGCAGAGCAGGTCTGGCTGCTATGGCTTCTGCCTGCGGCAGGCATCGCCATCACGGCTTTATATAAGGCGACGGGCTGTGTCGGCAAGGGCACCAACGATGTGCTGCGGGCCGTGCAGGACGGCAGCTCGGTGACGCCGTGGCTGGTCCCGGCCATCTTTCTGGGTACGGTGCTCACCCATCTGTGCGGCGGCTCGGCCGGCCGCGAGGGCGCAGCGCTGCAGATGGGCGGCAGCATCGGCTGGAATATCGGCCGGGTGCTGCACTTCAACAATCATGACTGCCGCACGGCTACCGTGTGCGGCATGGCGGCATTTTTTTCGGCGCTGTTCGGTACGCCGCTGACCGCGACCCTGTTTGCGATGATGGTGGTGGATGTGGGCCTGATGCTGACCGTTGCCTTCGTGCCGGGCTTTCTGGCGGCGCTTATTGCATATGGCATCTCGCTGAAGGCCGGCATTGCGCCCACACGGTTTGTGATGGAAGCGCCGCCGCTGGATGCCCGGACGGTGGTGCGCACCGCCGTGCTGGCCATGTGCTGTGCGGTGGTGGCGGTGATTTTCTGCCAGATGCTGCACTTTTTTGAGCATGAGATCCCCAGACTGCTGCCGAATCCGTGGGTGCGGGCCGCTGCAGGCGGTGCGGCTGTGGTGGCGCTGTCCTACCTGATGGGGGTGGGCCGCTATAACGGTGCCGGCATGGATGTCATTATGGATGCCGTTGAGCTGGAGCAGGCTCTGCCGTGGGACTTTGTGTGCAAAATGGTGCTTACGGTGCTGACCCTGAGTGTGGGCTTCAAGGGCGGCGAAGTGGTGCCGAGCTTTTACATCGGCGCAACGTTTGGCTGCGTGGTGGGGCCGCTGCTGGGGCTCCCGGCGGGCTTTTCTGCTGCAGTGGGTCTGGTGTGCGTGTTCTGCGGGGCGACCAATACGCTGGTGGCTTCCATTGTACTGGCGGCTGAGCTGTTCAGCGGGGCCGGGTTTGAGCTGATGGCGCTGGCCTGCGGCCTGAGCTATATGTTCTCCGGCTATCACAGCCTGTATTCCAGTCAGGGGTTCCGCACCAGCAAGCTTTTTTCGGAATTCCTGCAGCCGAAGGAAGAAAAATGAAGAAAAAATTTCATGGCTGCGTCTCTTGATTTTTTCCGCGGGACGTGCTACAATCAGCGTAGTTTCATCCTGTAAAAGCGATGATGCGGACAAACTGAGTTCCTGTTTCTCCATGACCCAGAGAGGGCTGCCCCGCAAGGGTGCTGCAAGCAGCCTGCCATGTGCCGGAGCTCTACCACCGCAGAGCGCAGAGGAGAACCTCTGCCGGGTGCGCCCGTTACAGCACAGCGAGTGGCACGCAGAGGCGTGCAATTCGGGTGGAACCGTGGAACGTTTCTGACTTTTTCAGGCGCTTCATCCCGTGAGTAAGTGTGCGGGATGAAGCGCTTTTTTGTTTTACTTTATCTGTCAAAGGAGCAAACATTATGAAGATCATCTATAAGGACGGCCATGTGGACGAGTGCCCGCAGGACCAGGAACTGCACGTCATCCGCCACACCGCAGCCCACATCATGGCGCAGGCCATCAAGCGCCTGTATCCGCAGGCTGACTTTGCCTTCGGCCCTGCCACCGAGAACGGCTTCTACTATGATGTCGATCTGGGCGACCAGAAGCTCAGCGACGAGGATCTGGCAAACATCGAGAAAGAGATGCGCAAGATCGTCAAGGAGAACCTGCCCATCAAGCCCTTCATCCTGCCCCGCGCCGAGGCCGTGAAGCTGATGGAAGAGCGCAAGGAGAACTACAAGATCGAGCACATGGCAGATCTGGCCGAGGAGACCGAGTTCAGCTTCTTCCAGCAGGGCGAGTACGTGGATATGTGCATCGGACCCCACCTGACCTACACCAAGGCGCTGAAGGCCTTCAAGATCACCCAGCAGTCCGGCGCATACTGGAAGAACGACAAGGAAAACAAGATGCTCACCCGCATCAATGGCGTGGCCTTCCGCAATCAGGAAGAGCTGGATGCATGGGAGAAGGAGCAGCAGGAGGCCCGTGAGCGCGATCACCGCAAGATCGGCAAGGAAATGGGCCTGTTCATGACCGACGATCTGGTGGGCCGCGGCCTGCCCATGTTCCTGCCCGCAGGCTACACTGTCTGGCAGGAGCTGGAGAACTATATCAAGGAGAAGGAGCGTGCACGCGGCTACCTGCACGTTATGACTCCCTGCATCGGCACTGTGAACCTGTATAAGACCTCCGGTCACTGGGATCACTACCGCGAGAACATGTTCCCCGCCATGGAGATGGAGGGCGAGAGCTATGTTCTGCGCCCGATGAACTGCCCCCATCACATGATGATCTACGCAAACCGTCCCCATTCTTACCGTGACCTGCCCATGCGCATCGGTGAGATCGCCCACGATTTCCGTTACGAGTCCTCCGGCACCCTGAAGGGCATCGAGCGCGGCCGTCACTTCTGCCAGAACGATGCTCACCTGTTCTGCACCCCGGAGCAGATCAAGAGCGAGGTCGCAAACGTGTGCGACCTGATCTTTGAGGTGTACAAGGACTTCAACATTACCGATTACCGCTGCGTGCTGAGCCTGCGTGATCCTGCCGATAAGAAGAAGTACCACGACGATGATGCCATGTGGAACCATGCAGAGCAGGCCCTGCGCGAAGTGCTGACCGAGCTGGGCATCCACTTCACCGAGGAGATCGGCGAGGCTGCCTTCTACGGCCCGAAGCTGGACGTGAACGTCAAGCCCGCCGTGGGTGCCGAGTACACCCTGTCCACCTGCCAGCTGGACTTCTGCCTGCCCGCCAAGTTCCACCTGACCTACGTGGACAAGGACGGCACCGAAAAGACCCCTGTGGTGCTGCACCGCGCCATCCTGGGTTCTCTGGACCGCTTCATGGCTTACCTGATCGAAGAGACCAAGGGCAAGTTCCCCACCTGGCTGGCTCCCACGCAGGTCAAGGTGCTGCCCGTCTCCGAAAAGACGCTGGACTACGCCGAGGGTGTGACCGAAAAGCTGGTGGAAGCCGGTGTCCGTGTTGTGCTGGACGACGACAACCAGAAGATCGGCTACAAGATCCGCGAGGCACAGCAGGTGGACCGTGTGCCCTATATGCTGGTTCTGGGTGCCAAGGAAGCCGAGGCAGGCAACATCTCGGTGCGTGACCGCAAGGGCGAGACCACCACGATGGAGCTGGATGCATTCATCGCAAAGGTGACTGCCGAGATCCGCAACCGCAGCCTGTAAGCAGACACTGCAAAACACAAAGCGCCGCTTTCCCGGCAGGGGAGAGCGGCGCTTTTTTGCATGGAAACAACGAATGTAAGGATCCGTATGGATGCCGCAAACTGAAAAAATAAAAAATACCGCTGCCTTGACTTTTTTGCAAGGATGCATATAATAAGGGTAGAGAAAGTTGATAGAGATTGAGGATTGCATCGGTCTCACACAAAAGTGAACCCCCTCGGAGTTGCCGCTCCAAGGGGGTTCTTGTGCTTACTTGCCCTTGTGGTGACTATCAAGCCACGTGCACAGATAGTTTGCCGTTACCTGCGCTGCGACAGCCACGAGAAAGTTGACTAAAATTGAGTTCATCGGTCCTCACCCCCTTCTGATGCCAGAATGGGAAGGGCAGCGTGACCAGTATAGCACAAAAATCGACAGTGTGCAATTTTTGGCAAATAACAACACATAAACGGGAAGGCCCTGTTCCGATCGGAACGGGGCCTTCGCTTATGTATATACTCCGTAAAGGGAGTTACGCGTTTTCCTTCTGGACGCTCTTGATGGCCAGAGTCTTGGCGGGCTTCATCAGCAGCACGCACACGCCATTGAAGAGGACCGAACCCACGATGAAGGTGATGAAGAACTGGGGCAGGTGGGTGGCCAGAGCGGTGGTGTCGATGCAGGCCACGGTCAGGTAGGCAAAGCCCACATTGTTCAGCACCTTGGGTGCGTAGGGGTGCAGGATGATGAGGATGAACAGCACCACGGCCAGCGGAATGAGGAAGCCGAAGAAGCCGCCCAGCACCGGGGTCAGGGCCGTGATGGAAAGCAGGGCGATCACGGTGAGGATCAGGCCCACAAGACCACCCAGCTCAACGGTGACGAAGCGATCCTTCACATCGCCTTCCAGCGTGAACATCATGATATTGCTCAGGAAGATCAGCCAGCTGTACTCCATGCCGGTCACATGGATGATGGCGTTGGCGATCAGGATCCACGCCAGCAGCATCAGGCGGAAATACAGCAGAAAGCGCTTGGTAACGGCTTCATTCATAATAAAATACCTCTTTCTTGGTTGAATTGGAAAGCAATGCTTTCTCTTTGAGACGCATTTTGACAGGCAAAACCTGCGGTGAATGATACCAGTATACAATATTTACATCGTAAAAACAATACTTTGCAAGCATAAATTGCATATTTTGGAAATTTTAGCTTGCGTAACGAGGAGACGATTGAAAAATGGCTCCGCTTCGCTCTGCCATTATCGGCGGAATGAATTTTATATTTTTGAGTTTGTCGCGGCCTGCGGGCCGCGACAAACTCATTTTCACACAGAGGCCCAAACGGATAGCCGCGATTGGCGGAACCCTCTCTGGCAAAACCTGACGGTTTTGCCAGATTCCCCCTTTTGTCGCTGCGCGACATCTGTTCCTCTCTTTGTCACCTGCAGTGACATTTCTCCCCGGCGCGGGGAGAATCTGTCCCGACCGGGGGAAGTCTTTCCTCTCAGGGGGAGCTTTATCTGTGCTGACCGGAAGATGGCAAAAAGCTCCCCCTTTGGGGGAGCTGGCATCGAGCAAAGCGAGATGACTGAGAGGGTCAGTCACCCGAGAGCTGGCACGGCGCTTTTGATCCGGATCAAGCTGCAAAAATTGATTTCCCTGAGACGGAGCCATTTCAAATTGTTTTTCTGTCCAAAATGGAGTATAATGGAGCCATGAATATTCTGCCGCGGCTGCGGCTCAGATACGGGAGGAACCTTATATGAAAAAACCGGTACTGGTGGTCATGGCGGCTGGCATGGGCAGCCGTTACGGCGGTATGAAGCAGATCGACCCGGTGGGCCCCAATGGTCAGGTCATCGTGGACTATTCCCTTTACGATGCCCGCCGCGCAGGCTTTGAGACGGTGATCTTTGTCATCAAGCATGAGATCGAGGACGCCTTCAAAGCAGCCATCGGCGAGCGGGTGTCCAAGGCAATGCAGGTGAAGTACGCCTTCCAGCAGCTGGACGAGCTGCCCGCAGGCTTTGCCGTCCCGGAGGGCCGTGTCAAGCCCTGGGGCACCTGCCACGCCGTTCTGGCTGCAAAGGACCTCATCGACGGCCCGTTTGCGGTCATCAATGCCGATGATTATTACGGCCCGGAGGCCTTCCGGGTGATGTATGATTACCTGTCCACCCACGAGGACGGCAGCTATTACGACTACTGCATGGTAAGCTACCTGCTCCGGAACACCGTCTCCGAGAACGGCAGCGTGGCCCGCGGCGTGTGTGTGACCGAACCTGACGGAACTCTGCACAGCGTGACCGAGCGCACCCGCATTGAAACGTACGAGAACGGCGTGCACTTTACCGAGGACGGCGGCGAGAGCTGGACCGACCTGCCCGGCGATACCCCGGTGAGCATGAACCTGTGGGGCTTCGGCAAAAGCTTTCTGGATGAGGCCGAGCAGCGCTTTGCAGGCTGGCTGACCGAGAATCTGCCCAAAAACCCGCTCAAGTGCGAGTATTTCCTGCCGCTGGTCGTCACAGAACTCATCGAAGAGGGTAAGGCGAAGATCCAGGTGCTGCGCAGCACCGATAAATGGTACGGCGTCACCTATCGCGAGGACAAGCCGCTGGTGGTGGAGGCCATCGCCCGCAAAACGGCAGAGGGCCAGTACCCGGAAAATCTGTGGGCCTGACCATCTTGACCATTTAGAATGGCCTCCGCGTGCGCTCTGGCCATAATCAGTGGAATTATTATTTTTATTTTGAACTCCAGAAAAATCTGCGGAACGTGTCGGGGCGAGGCCCCGCCATCTTGCTAAAAGCAAGACCGTTCTGCCGCTTGAAAGCCCCACTGGGGCTTTCATTGCTGCACAAACGCGGATTTTTCTGGAGTTCTTTTTCACGGGGAGGGGGTCGAAATTGGCAAATGCTGCTGCCCTGCACAACTTTTCTGTAAAAACAAAAATCGGAAACGACCGCAGTCGTTTCCGATTTTTTTAACGTTTAATCACTTATTTTCGTCTGGGGGGGGGGGGTAAGGGATGCCCCTTCATCCGAGAAGATCCAGAGCGTTTCATCGATATGAGAGCCGCTCCTGGAGTAGGGCGTCACCTTGACGCGGAAGGTGGTGCCGTCGGTCTTTTTATAGGTGTGCTCCACGATGTCGCCGGTCAGGACCTTGCTGCGGATATAGTTGTAGTCCAGCAGGTCTGCCAGACTCTCGCGGTAGGCGGGCTGCACCTGAGTATCACGGTACTGCTGCAGAACGGCGAGGAAAGAGCCGCCGGAGGTGTCCAGAATTTTCTGGAAATAGTCCGGGATGATCACACCGCGCATACGGTCGGTCTTCAGGTCCACAACGAACACGCTCTTGAACTTGGGGGCAAGGACCCGCAGGAAGTGCTCGGCATCCCGCTTTTCGGTCAGGGTCTGCTCCAGCTTCTCATTCAGGCCGCGCAGCTGGCGCTCCTGACCGTTGCGGGCGTAATAGGCCTGCTTGTCCTGCCGCATGGCAGTTTCAGCCTGATTTATGGCGTCGTCCAGCCGGTGCAGGTCATTGGTGTTCTGGATGCCCACCGAGATCTCGTACTCCTTCTCGCGCAGGAAAGCACGCATTCTGTCCACAGCCACCCACACACTGTAGGGGGGCTGGTTCGGGGTGAGGATCACAAATTCGTCACCGCCGATGCGGTAGATGCGGCTGGAAGCAAAGAACTTGCGGGCCGCATTGGCAATGAAGCAGAGCATGGAGTCACCGCTGCGGTGGCCCAGATGATTGTTGATCTCGTGCAGGCCCACCACGTCGATGTAGGTGCACACCATGGAGTCGTATTCGCTGGACTGCAGCGTCCGCAGATCGGTCTCAAAGAGGCTGCGGTTCAGCAGGCCGGTCAGGGTGTCGTGGCTGTAGGAGAAGTCCAGCTCCTCGCTGAGCTGGTCGGCCTGTGCATCCTCACGCACCACCACGGTGGCCCAGGGGTTCTGGGCGCAGCAGTTGCGGCAGGGCAGGAATTCCATGGTGATCCACACGAACTGGCCGGACACGTTTTTGCGGAAGCGGTAGGCCTCTGGCTGCTGGGTGCTGAAAACAGCGGAGCGCAGGGCCTCCAGATCGGTCTGGTCGGTGAACATCTCCGCGTCGTCCGGGTGAATCACCTTGTTCGTCACCATGCGCTCACAGTAAGCGGTAAAACCCTCCTCGGCGTCCGAACCGATACCGGGCAGGCGCGGATCCCGCTTGATGACCCGGTATTCGCCGGTGGAAAGGTTCAGCAGGGAAAGCTCCAGCACATTGTCTGCAAAGATCTGGTAGGCCTGCAGCGCCAGTGCGGTCTGCTCACTGTCGGAGACGGGGACCCGGCGGTCACGGCGCAGCAGGTCGCGGCGCATATCCCAGTAATCCTCGCTGTTGGGCTGGGCCAGCAGGGCCTCGGCGTTCTCCACCGGCATGGGCTTGTAGAAATAATAGCCCTGCGTATACAGGCAGTCGGCGGCCTGCAGCATGGAGACCTGCTCCGGCGTTTCCACGCCCTCGGCGATGATGGGCAGGTTCAGGCGGTGGGCCATATCCACCACCGATTCCACGATCTGCACGCCCTTGCTGCGGTTCTGCTGGTTCATATCGATGAGCTTCATGTCCAGCTTGATGGCGTCCACGTTAGTGTCCTTGAGCATGTTCAGCGAAGAATAGCCGCTGCCGAAGTCGTCCATCATCACAGAGAAGCCCTTGCGGTGCAGGCCCTGAATGGCGTTTTCCACCAGAGAAGTATTTTCGGCCAGCATGGTCTCGGTGATCTCGGCCAGCAGGAGCTTGGGCTCCAGCTGATACTTTTCCACAAGGTCGGAGAAGATCTGCGGCACATCCAGATTGACGATATCCACCACGGAAACGTTCACGGATACCGGCACAAGATTGCTGCCGCTCTCCTGCCACTTGTGCAGGGTCTTGCAGACGGATTCCCAGATGTACTGGTCCAGCTGGGTCACAAGGCCGGTGCTTTCCAGCAGGGGCATGAACTCAGACGGGGGCACGCAGCCGCGGGTGGGGTGGTTCCAGCGCACCAGTGCTTCCATGCCCACGATGGCGCGGGTCATGCTGTTGCACTTGGGCTGCAGAAAGAAGCAGAACTCGTGATTTTTCAGGCCGTGTTCCAGCTCGCTCAGCAGCTGGCGCTGCTCCTTGATCCGGCTGAGCATGGTCGGCGTAAAGCGGTGCACACCGCCCACGGCCGGGCAGGGGTCTACCGACGCAATCTGTGCATAGCTGCACAAGGTCTGTACGTCGGCGTCCGGATGCTCGGCCACAGGGCACACACCAAAAGACAGGAAGGAGGTAACGTCCTGCCTGTGGCTGTTCACGCAGGTCTGCAGCTGGCTGATGATGGCCAGCTGCTGCTCCTTGTCGTCCGGCAGGCAGAGCACAAAATCGTCACTGCCAAAGTAGCCCACCGGAGAACCGGTCACCTTGCTGTGCTCCAGCAGAAGGGCGGCAAGGGACAGCATCAGGTTGCGCGCCTGCGGAGCACCGTACAGCTCGGTATACAGTTTGAAATGCTCGAAATCGATGGCGGCAACACACCAGTTCTCGCCCTTGTGCTGCGCCAGAAACTCCTGCAGCTGCTGCAGGAAGTCGTCTTTGCGAGCGATCCGTGCAAGCGCATCGGGCTGCGGTGCGCTGACATTTTCATTCAACTTTAGTTCTTCGGACATTGTAAATCCCTCGCTGTTAGACGTTTTCGACAAAATATGTCATTCTGTAAGACAGTATAACACGATTTTAAACCTTTGGAAATAGATATTTAAAACTTTATAACAAAAAGAACGGAACGCCGGTCGGGTCCGGAAGACAGGGCATAAAAAGACCGCTGCACGGGATGCAGCGGTCTTTTGGGCAGCAGTCTCAGGCGTCCCTGCGGGTGTCGGAGCCGGCTTTCTTCGGTTCTTCTTTGGAACTTTCCCGGCGGGCAAGACCAAGGCGCAGGGCCTTGAGGGTGGTCTTTTTCACGCCGTGCTTCAGGCCGGGGAAGGCGCGCAGCATGCGGCGCGGGCCCACGATGCGGGGGGTGCGCAGCAGCTGGGCCTGCATTTCGTCGCTGCGGGCCTGCAGCTCCTCGGCCAGCTGTTCCAGACGCAGCAGCTCGGCAGCGCGCTCCACCGTGCCCTTGGCGGCCAGCTGTGCGGCTTTGGCGGCTTCGGCGGTGTTGAGCTTGGCGATCTCGGAAGCATGCTTTGCGGCCTCGCGGGCCTCATCGGTCTTGGCGCGGACGGCGGCCAGCGTTTCACGCAGGGCACGCTTTTCCGGTGCGGCCTCGCGGGCCTCGGCGGCAGCAAGCTTGAGCTGCAGGCGCTGCTCGTCCAGCTTCTGGTCGGCGTTCAGGGCGGTGGTGCCCAGCAGCTGGGTCATGGCGTCGCTGACGGCATGGATGCTGTCGGCCAGCTGTTCCATGGCGTCCAGTGTCTGGGCCAGACCGGAGGCGGCAAAGGCCGTAACGACCACGTCTGCCGCGTAGACCGCATAGAGCACACACATGACGACAAGGCCAATAAAGGGCGGGACCATGTCCACAAGGCCGGCGACGACCGGGTGGACGATGCGCATGACCACCAGCGTGCCCACGCCCCACAGCAGGCTGAATTGCAGGCAGATATAGCCGCCGATGTTGAAGGGAAAGTCGCTGTAGTCCCACCAGCGGGTGTGATAGAGCTTATACAGTGCCCAGCCGCCCACCAGCTCCAGCGCACTGGGCAGGATGACGCCGCCGATGTACAGCAGCAGGACGCTGTCCTGCAGAGGGGTCAGGGCGAACAGCACGATGATCATGCCGAAGCCGTAAATGGGGCACACCGGGCCGTTGAGAAAGCCGCGGTTCACCAGCTGACCGGTGGTGGCGGCGGCAAAGATGACCTCGAGACACCAGCCGGTGCAGGAATAAATGAGGAAGAAGGCCAGCACATGGTACAGCGAAAAGCCGCACACTGTGGTGGTCGTGAGAAAGTTGAGCATAAAACACCTCCCGTGAGAATCATGCTGCTGCGCAGGTCAGTTCTGCTTTTGTACGATTTTGTATTCATCGCCCGGCTCAAAGAACGGGCAGGCCGCTGTGCTGCGGGAAAGATAGCGGGCCATCTCGTCCTCGTCCAGACAGCCGCCCTGCGCACAGTACCAGCTGCCGTACTCGTCCTGCACATTGTTCAGGCAGATCTCGCAGGGGTCATTCATTGCCTTCGCCTTCCTGTGCAGCCCGGGCTTCGGCCTCGGCGGCTTCGCGGGCCTGACGCTTGAGGATCTTGGGCTCGATCCAGGTCACGCTGGCGGGGTCCGGGTTCTTGCGGGCGATCAGGGCCTTGATCTTGATGCCCATTTCGGTGAACATGCCCTCGTGCTCGGTGCGGATGTTCCACTCCGGCTCGTTCTCGTGGAGGTCGTAGGTCATCCACTCGATGTCGTAGCCGGAAGCGGGGAAGTATTCCAGACTGTCGCGGAACAGATCATCGTCGTCGGTCTTGAAGTAGATCTCGCCGCCGTCCTTGAGGAACTCGCGGTAGTTGATGAGCTGGCGCGGGTAGGTGAGGCGGTGCTTGTGGGAAGAGCCGTTTTTGCTCCACGGGTTGCAGAAGTTGATGTAGATGCGGCTGACCGTATCCTCGGCGGTAATGACCCCCTTGATGCGCTCGATGTCGGTGCTCATGATCTTCACGTTGTCGATGGGGCGGCCCGCAGCCTGATAGGCGGCTTCGATCTTGCGCTTGGCGAGGATGAGCACCTTATCGGTGATATCGATGCCCAGATAGTTGTTTTCCGGGTGGGCGCAGGCCAGCTGGGAGATGAAGCCGCCCTTGCCGCAGCCCAGTTCCAGCACAAAGGGCTGCTCCGGGCGGGCGTACTGACCGTGCCACTTGCCGCCCCAGATCAGCGGCTCATGCACATGGAAGTCGGCTGCCATCAGCTCGTCGTGGGCATAGGGTTTGAAACGCATTCTCATAGTTTGTTGTTCTCCTTGATGTTGTGAACCCTCTCAGCCTCGCATTCGCTCGGCAGCTCCCCCGAAAGGGGGAGCTTTTTGACCATAAGAGGGAAAGCTATTCGATTTTGCAATAGAAGCCCCCCCCCCCACCTCGGGGGAGCTGGCAAACCCGTAAGGGTTTGACTGAGAGGGTTATTCCTGCTCCCGCAAAAATTCCTCCACCTGTTCCGGTGCAGCGGCGCAGCTGCCCTGACAGATGCCGGGCTTGCCGCCGCCGCGTCCGTTCAGGGCGGCGTTCAGGGCTTTGGTCAGGGCGCGCACGTCGCCGTCTGCCTGTGCGATGCAGTAGCCGGTGCCCTTTTCGGTGGGGGTCAGGGCGGCGCAGAGACCGGTGGTGGCTTCGGTCAGGCGCACCGCCAGCCGGTGCAGGCCGTCCGGATCAAGGCCGGGCACTGTGCGGATGGCGTCCTCACCGGGGCCTGCCAGCTGGGCAAGCGCATCGAACAGCTGAGAACATACGCCAAAGTGTGTAAACTTGAGCGCAGTATACTCATCGTAGACGCGATGCACCGCCACAGCGGTCTGGTCGGCCTTGGCGGAGAGCAGCGCCCCGATGTCGGCCTGACGGGCACGCATGGCCTGTGCCGCTTCCAGCGCACGGGCTCCGCACACCACGCTCAGCCGCACGCCGCCCTTGTAGTTCTCGGATGCCAGAATTTTGATCTGTCCCACCTGACCGGTGGTGCGGGTGTGGGTGCCGCAGCAGGCGCAGACGTCTGCATCCGGGATGGTCACGATGCGCACCTGCCCTTCGATCTCCTTTTTGGAGCGGTAGACAAGGGCGGCAAGCTCCTCCCGGGTGGGGTAGCTGACCAGCACCGGCACATCCTGCCACACGATGCGGTTAGCGGCAAGCTCGGCTGCCCGCAGTCCCTCGGCAGAAATGGGCACGCTGGTGTCCATGCGCACAGCCTCGGAACCGATGTGGAAGCCCACGTTCTCGGCCCCGAACATCTGGTGCAGGATGCCGGAGAGAATGTGCTCGCCGGTGTGCTGCTGCATTTTGTCAAAGCGCCATTCCCAGTCGATGCAGCCGGAAACAGCGGTGCCGGGAACAGCGTTTTCCGGCAGGGCGTCCACGCTGTGCCAGAGGATGCCGTCGCGCTCGTGCACATCGGTCACATTCAGCGTGGTGCCGTCCGGCAGGGTCAGGGTGCCCCGGTCGGCAGGCTGACCGCCGCCCTCCGGGTAAAACACTGTGCCGTCCAGCGCAATGCGCCCGCCGCCGGTCTTTTCATCCGGCTCTGCGGCAAGGATGACGCTCTCGCACTGGGTGCGGAAGGCGTCCGGTTCAAAGTATTTTTCTGTGCGCTGCATGGCGCGGGTACCTCCTGTTCAGGGTGCAGTTTGACGATTTAAAATGGCCGCCGCAGGCTCTGGCCATATTCAGCGGAAAATTATTTTTATTTCGGGATTCAGGAAAGTCTGCGGACTTTCCTGAATCCCATTTTCACGGGTGGGGTCGTAAAGGGAAACAGCCGCTGCAACCTTTAGCGTCCTCGCCCTCTCAGGCGCTCCCGCGCAAGCCGTGACGGAGAGGGCAAGGACGGTTATCCCGTAAAAATAAGTATACCACGTTTTTTGCCTGTGGAAAATAGTCTGCGGATATGTTATGATAAGAAACAACGACATTCCCATAAAATGTTAAAAATGAGGAAGGTAATAGCATGCGTGAAAGTGGAATCCTGATGCCGGTGTCCAGCCTGCCCGGCCCTTACGGTATCGGCTGTTTTGGCAAGGAAGCCTTCGAGTTCGTGGATTTTCTGGCACAAGCGGGCCAGAAGATCTGGCAGATCCTGCCGCTCAGCCCCACCGGATACGGCGACAGCCCCTATCAGAGCTGCTCGGCCTTTGCGGGCAACCCCTATTTCATCGACCTTGACACCCTGAAGGAAGAGGGGCTGCTCACCGCCGCCCAGCTCAAGGCCGAAAAATGGGGCACGAACCCCAAAGAGGTGGACTACGGCACCCTGTACGTGAGCCGCTTTAAGGTTTTGCGCACCGCCTACGCCGCATGGCGCAAGCAGTGCGCAGGGCTGCATGGCTGTGCATATTACTTCCCGGACGATTATTATGCCTTTACCCTTGCCAACGAGGAGTGGCTGGACGACTACGCCCTGTACATGGCCCTGAAGGCAGCCAACGGCATGAAGAACTGGGTGGAGTGGGACAAGCCCTACCGTCTGCGCGACAGGAAGGCCCTTGCCGCCTTTGCCGCCGAAAACGAGGAAGAGATCGGTTTCTGGAAGTTCGTGCAGTACAAGTTTGCGGCCCAGTGGCAGGCGGTGAAGGCCTACGCCAACAAAAAGGACGTGCAGATCCTGGGCGACATCCCCATCTACGTCTCTGCCGACTCGGTGGATGCATGGGTGGGCGGCGCGCTGTTTGAGCTGGATGCCGACGGCGGCTTTGCCCGTGTGGCGGGCTGCCCGCCGGATTACTTCTCTGCCGACGGTCAGCTGTGGGGCAACCCGCTGTACAACTGGGAATACCACAAAAAGACCGGCTACGCGTGGTGGGTGCGCCGGGTGCGCCACGCACTGGGCATCTACGACCTGCTGCGCATCGACCACTTCCGCGGCTTCGATACCTACTGGGCCATCCCGGCGGACAGCACCACCGCCCGCACCGGCAAATGGGAGAACGGCCCCGGCATGGAGCTGTTCGACGCGCTGGAAGCTGCCCTTGGCAAGCTGCCCATCATTGCCGAGGACTTGGGCGAACTGTTTCCCAGCGTGCGAAAGCTGCTGGCCGACAGCACCTTCCCGGGCATGAAGGTGCTGCAGTTCGCCTTCAGCGGTGGGGACAGCGAGTATCTGCCCCACAACTACGTCAAGAACAGCGTGGTATATCCCGGCACCCACGATAACACCACCCTGACCGACTGGTGGGAGAACGGCGCATCGGAAAAGGAAAAGGCTGCCGCTGCCGCTTACCTGCACCTGACCGGCGTAAAGCCCACCGCAAAGGAGCTGGCGGCCATCCGGACCGATGATGTCCGCATTGCTCTGCTGCGCGCAGCGCTGGGGTCGGTGGCCGACCGGGCCATCATCCCCATGTACGACTGGCTGGGTCTGGGCGCGGAAGCACACCTGAACACGCCCGGCAAGCTGGGCGGAAACTGGGCATGGCGCGCCGCAGACGGCTTTGCCGCCAAGGCACTGGCCAAGACCATCCACGACGAGTGCAGTGTGTACTGCCGCGTATAAACAGAAGGCACAGAGCGGCGGGCGCTTAGCAATTTGACGAAAATGTAAAAACTCCGGCAGAAAATTGTGCGTTTTGCTGGTAAAATCAGAAGCTGAATGGTATAATGTTGCTAAAGCGGCATTATGCCATTTTTCTTTGCCTGATGCGTTCCCGGGATTCCCGGAAACAGGGCGGCGGGCGCGGGATGCATAATGCGGCAGATGGTTCCTGAACGTATGGGGAACAGGTGACTGCACGCGGGATACGGGAGCGCCGCGTGCGCAGATGATGGGGAAAATTACATGAAGAAAGAATGTACCGAGCAGGATCTGCGGGAACTTGCGCGCTCAGCGCAGGCCGTATTTGAGGCAGTGACCCTGACCGAAGCGCCGCGTTGTGACGGCTGGCAGGACGATGGCCTGCGGGTGGACTACGAGCTGCGCAATGGCCGTGTGGACTGTGTGCTGCACCGCAGGGTGGAAGCGGACGGCAAATGCTGGGAGCTGGAAATGAGTGCACCGCTGGCAGGCAATGTGCTGCCGGAAGAGCGCATGACGCCCCGGGAGCGGGAGCTGTGCCGCGAGGATATGAGCCACGATTTCCTTACCGGCGTGTACAACCGCCGCTATCTGGAAACGGTGTTTGCCCAAAAGCTGGAACAGTGTGCAGCGCAGGGCCGCAAGGCGGCTGTGGCGCTGGTGAGCATCGACAACGGCCAGAAGCTGCGGGACACCTACGGCCAGCCTGTGATGGATCAGCTGCACTGCTTTGTGGGCAACCAGTGGAAAAAGAGCTTTGATACCCCTGCGGTCCGCGTGGTCTGCCGCCTGACCGGCAGCATCTTTGCGGTGGGCTGTCTGGACACCGACGGCAAACAGCTGGCAGAGGAGATGCGGAACCTGTATCGGCAGATGCCCCGGGAATGCATCACCACCACCGGCATGATGCGCCGGGTGCCCTTTACCCTGAGCTGCGGCGCAGCCGGGCTGGAGGATGTCTCTGCAAAGAACTGGCAGGCGCTGTACGAGCTGTGCGACGCACGCCTGCGGGAGGCACAGAACGCCGGCGGCGATCAGATGCGTGCAGAATAAAACCAGTGTATAAAATCCCCCTTTTGGCGCAGACTAAGGCCAGAAGGGGGATTTTTTGTATGGAAAACCAGAAGAACGACAACCTGAACCTGCTGGAAGCCGTGGTGCAGAACACGGAGATGGGCAAGAATACGTTGGAACAGATCGTGCCGATGACCGATGATGTGCAGTTCAAGGCCGAGCTGCTGCGCCAGCGCAATGTGTACCACCAGCTCAATCAGGAAGCACACACCGCCATCGAGGCCTGCGGCGGCACCGCGCAGGGGCAGAGCGCCATGGCAAAGCTGAACACAAAAATGGGCATCGGCATCAAGACCCTGACGGACAAATCCACCCGCAATCTGGCCGAAATGCTCACGCAGGGCAGCGGCATGGGGGTGGTGGACTGCGTAAAGGCCCAGAAGGATTACCCCAATGCCGCGCCCGGCGCAAAGCGCCTTGCCCAAAGGCTGCAGGAGTTTCAGGAGGACAGCCGGGTAAAGCTGGAACAGTTTTTGTAAAAGAAAACCCTCTCAGGCTCACTTTGTTCGCCAGCTCTCCCGAAAGGCGAGCCATTGGCAAAACGGAAAACGTTTCCGGAATGTCAAAAGCTCCCCCTTTCGGGGGAGCTGGCAATGCGAAGCATTGACTGAGAGGGTTCTTTTTTACAGTGCTTCCACCATCGCGGCCACGATCCTGGTGGCGGTGGCTACATATTCCGCAATGCTGAACTTTTTCACCACCAGCACCTCGTGGCCGTCCTCATCGGCGTTGTCGCTCATGGCGCGCAGGATGACGCAGGGCACACCGTTCTTGGCGGCGATCTGGCTCACAGCGGCACCTTCCATCTCCACGCAGTCAGGGGCGCATTTGGCTTCAATGGCAGCCTTGGTCTCGCTGTCGCCCACAAACAGGTCGCCGGTGGCGATCTTGCCCACCAGAGCCTTCACGCCTGCATCGGCGCAGGCCTTTTCGGCGGCGGCGATCAGCTCCGGGTCGCCGGTGTATTCCTTGAGGAACGGCGGATTCTGGCAGATCATATCCAGCTGGGCGTCATGGTACAGCACGGTCTTGCCGATAACCACATCGCCAATGCCGATCTTCGAGGTCATATTGCCTGCGATGCCGGAGAAGATGATCTTCTCGGCGCCGAATTTTGTGATGAGCACCTGCGTGGTGGCGGCGGCATTGGCCTTGCCCATGCCGGCACAGCACACCACCACCTGTTTGCCGGCCAGCGTGCCCTTGTGGTAATCCACGCCGCCGTAGGGCTCCACGGTGACATTCTCCAGCTTTGCACACAGCTGATCGACTTCATCGGGCATTGCGCCCATAATACCGAAAATCATAGGAAACCTCATTTACGATTTTAAATGGCCGACGCGTGCGCTCTGGCCATATATAGCGGAAAGTTATTTTTGATTTTGTAAGTTCCAAAAGCCTGCGGGCTTTTGGAGCTTACTTTTTCACGGGAAGGGGCGAAACCGAAAGCGGCATCTTTGCCGAAAATCAAACGTTGAACAGGAACTCGATCACATCGCCATCGTTGACAACGTACTCCTTGCCCTCGGTGCGCTGCAGACCCTTGGCCTTGACGGCAGCGTAATCGAAGTTGTTGGCTTCCAGATCGCTGTAGCCAATGACGCTGGCGCGGATGAAGCCGCGCTCGAAATCGCTGTGGATCTTGCCGGCAGCCTGCGGTGCCTTGGTGCCCTTGCGGATGGTCCATGCGCGGCACTCCTTCTTGCCGTCGGTCAGGAAGGAGATCAGGCCCAGCAGGTCGTAGCTGGCGGTGATGAGGTTGTCCAGACCACTGGCTTCAATGCCCATTTCAGCCAGAAAAGCCTTCTTTTCCTCGGGAGAGTAGTCGGCGATATCCTCCTCGGTCTTGGCGCAGATGGGAATGTAGCGTGCGCCCTCTTCCTTGGCGCGTGCGGCCACCAGCGGGACATACTTGTTGTTTTCGATGCCCTCCATCAGGTCGTCCTCGCCCACGTTGCAGGCGTACAGCACCGGCTTAGCGCTCAGCAGACCCATCTCGTGCAGCACGGTCTGCTGCTCGGCATCGCCCTCGTCAAAATCGAAGCTGCGGGCAGGCTTGCCTGCGCTCAGGTGATCGGCCAGCTGCTGCAGCCATGCGGCTTCGGCGGCAGCGCCCTTGTTGTTGCCGCTCTTGGCAGCCTTTGCCATGCGGCCTGCGCGGTTCTGCACCACCTCAAGGTCGGACAGGATCAGCTCGTAGTCGATGGCATCGATGTCAGCAATGGGGTCCACGGCCTCGGCCTTGGAAACATCCTCCACCACATGGATGATGTTGTCATCGTCAAAGCAGCGCACCACATGCACAATGGCGTCGCACTCGCGGATGTGGCCCAGGAACTTGTTGCCCAGACCCGCACCCTGGCTGGCACCCTTCACAAGGCCCGCGATATCCACGAACTCCACGATGGCAGGGGTCTTTTTATTGGTCTGCCAAATCTCGGCCAGCTTGTCCAGACGCTTGTCCGGCACGGCTACGATGCCGCTGTTCGGCTCGATGGTGCAGAAGGGATAGTTTGCGGCTTCTGCGTTTTTGGTGGAGGTGATGGCATTGAACAGAGTGGACTTGCCGACATTCGGCAGGCCGACGATACCTAATTTCATTTTATTATACTCCTTGCGAAAAAGATTTTACGCTGCGGTAAAAAGCGATATTATAACAGAATAATTGTAGCACAATGGACGTTTTTTCTCAATACTCACTTAAGCGGAAACGAAAAGCCGCCCGCGGAAGAGCAGTGCTGCTTTTCCAAGAGCGGTCCTTATAATTCAGGTTGTACGGGCCTTACTTGCTGATGGTAAGGGTGCCGGATGCGGTCTCTTCAAAGTGGCTGGCGTAGAATTCCTCCATCAGCCGGATGAGAGAAACGGTGTCCCGGGCACCGGCGGTCTCGTAGCAGGAGTGCATGGCCAGCTGCGGCAGGCCGATGTCCACGCAGTTCATGGATACCTGCGCCATGGCAAGGTTGCCCAGAGTGCTGCCGCCGACTTTATCGGAACGGTTGGCAAAATACTGCAGCGGGACACCGGCGCGGGCGGCAAGCTCTTTTGCCACGGCCATGCTCATGCCGTCGCTGGTGTACTTCTGGCCGGCGTGGACCTTGACCACAACGCCCTCGTTCATGTAGGTGCAGTTGTTCACATCGGTGTATTCCGGGTGGTTGGGGTGCACGGCGTGGGCGTTGTCGGCGCTGAACATGAAGCTGGACGCCACCGCACGGTGGAAGTCCTCATCGCCGGGGCAGACGTTCTGCGCGATGCGGTGCAGTACATCGTACAGGAAGGTGGAAGCTGCGCCCTGCTTGGTGCCGGAACCCACTTCTTCGTTGTCGAAGAAGGCGGCAACGTTGATGGACTGGGTGCTGTGTGCGTTCAGAAAACCTTTCAGGATGCCGAACACACACTGCTGGTCGTCCAGACGGCCGGAGGAGATGAACTCCTCATTGCAGCCCCAGACGGCGGCCTTTTCACGGATGCAGAGGAACAGGTCGCTGCCAAGGATCTGCTCTTCTGCCACCTGCAGCTCGGCGGCGATCAGCTTTTTCAGCACGCCTTCCTCGGCGGCACCGCCCAGCAAAGGCAGCATATCCACCTGCTTGTTGTAGGAAGCCCTGTCGTTGACGTCGCGATCCATGTGGATGGCTACGCTGGGGATCATCAGCAGGTCGCGGTCCAGCGTGAGCAGGCGGGAAGTGATGGCATTGTTCTCCTTTATCAGCACGCGGCCTGCCACCGACAGCGGCCTGTCCATCCATGTGGAGCAGATCATGCCGCCGTAGCCCTCGGTGTTCAGCTTGGTGTACTTCCGGCTCATGTGGATCTCGGCGTTTTCCTTGATGCGGAAGCAGGGGGAATCCGTGTGGGCAGCAGCCACGTTGAAGCTGTAGTTTTCCAGCTGCTCTCCCATGCGGAACGCAAGGATGCTGGAGCCGTTGCGGCAGACGAAATAGCTCCTGCCGGGTTCCAGCTGCCA
This sequence comes from Faecalibacterium sp. 7, assembly GCF_049562865.1. Taxonomy (NCBI): domain Bacteria; kingdom Bacillati; phylum Bacillota; class Clostridia; order Eubacteriales; family Oscillospiraceae; genus Faecalibacterium; species Faecalibacterium sp. 7. Next base: position 1,031,979 of record NZ_CP186911.1, read on the forward strand.
CCGGCGGCTCTCCAGCAGCTCGGAAAAGCCTTCCTTCAGCAGAATGTTCCGGACGGATGCAGTGGTGTGGTATGCGGTGGGATTGCCGTCAATGAAGGACAGCAGCTCCTGTACTTCTTTTTCGATCATTGGAAGACCCTCCATGGATTTATCGGTTTGGATGCTCCTATTCTACTTCTGCGGTCTGCGCTTTGCAATAGCCGGTCCTGCGGGCGGGAAAGAATTTGTTTTACATTGCGCGGGTTTTATAGTATACTACTCCTGTTGGTAAATATTGAATCGACAGGAAAGGCAGGGAACCGTCATGGAACGCAGTGATCCGCGCTATCAGGCGTATGTAGAAATATTAAAAGAAGAGCTCATCCCGGCAATGGGCTGCACAGAGCCCATTGCACTGGCTTATGCTGCGGCCCGGGCACGCGAGGTGCTGGGCGCACTGCCCGAGAGCGTGCAGCTGCAGGTGAGTGGCAGCATCATCAAAAACGTGAAGAGCGTCATCGTGCCCAACACCGGCCACCTGAAAGGCATGGAAGCCGCTGTGGCAGCGGGCATCATCGCCGGCTCGGCAGAAAAGGAGCTGGAAGTAATCTCGGAGGTCAGCGAGGACAAGAAGGCTGCCATCCGGGACTATCTGCAGACGGTGCCCATTTCCATCCAGCACATCGAGCAGGGGCATGTGTTCGATATCATCGTTACCGAGCGCAGCGGAGATTCCTACGCAAAGGTGCGCATTGCAGATTTTCACACCAACATCTGCCTGATCGAAAAGAATGGCCGGGTGCTCTACGAAAAGCCGCTGCTGAACGAGGAGGCCCGGCGGGACAGCCGGGCTGACCGCAGCCTGCTGAACATGAAGGACATCTGGGACTTTGCCGAGACCGCCGACCTGCAGGATGTGGCAGATCTGCTGGAACGCCAGATCCGCTACAACAACGCCATTGCAGAGGAGGGCCTTCTGGGCGACTATGGCGCGAACATCGGCCAGGTGCTGCTTTCTACTTACGGCAATGATGTGTCCATCCGGGCCAAGGCCAAGGCAGCCGCCGGTTCGGACGCCCGCATGAACGGCTGCGAGCTGCCGGTCATCATCAACTCCGGCAGCGGCAATCAGGGCATCACCTGCTCGGTGCCGCTTATTGAATACGCCAAGGAGCTGCACAGCGGCAAGGAAAAGCTTTACCGTGCCCTCATCATTTCCAATCTGGTGGCCATCCACGAAAAGACCGGCATCGGCACCCTGTCCGCCTACTGCGGCGCAGTCAGCGCCGGTGCGGGCGCTGGCGCGGGCATCGTATATCTGTGCGGCGACGGCTATCAGGCCGCCATCCACACGGTGGTCAATGCGCTGGCCATCGTGTCCGGCATCGTGTGCGACGGCGCAAAGGCCTCCTGCGCGGCAAAGATCGCATCCTCGGTGGACGCGGCGCTGCTGGGCTACAACATGTACAAGTGCCATCAGGAGTTCAAGGGCGGCGACGGCATCGTGATGAAGGACATCGAGACCACCATCAAGGGCATCGGACGTCTGGGCAAGGACGGCATGAAGGAAACCAATGAGGAGATCATCCGGCTGATGATCGAGTAAGGCCGGGCCGGAATCGTGAAAAAATCATACAAATCCTTCTTTATTTTGTCATAACTCTTCCGTATAATAAGAAGTGGAATACTTTGCTGCTCTGTCCGCCCCGGCGGGCATCCGATAAAATGGGAGGAAATCATTATGGCCAACGAAAAGATCCTCGTTGTGGACGACGATACCAATATCTGCGAGCTGCTGCGGCTGTACCTGACTAAGGAGGGCTATCAGGTCACGGTGGCAAACGATGGCGAAGAAGGTCTGGAAAAGTTCAATCAGGTCAAGCCCGATATGGTGCTGCTGGATGTGATGATGCCCAAGATGGACGGGCTGGAGGTCTGCCGCCGCATCCGCAAGGCGGGCAACACCCCGGTGATGATGCTCACGGCCAAGGGCGAGACCTTTGATAAGGTGCTGGGCTTGGAGCTGGGCGCAGACGATTACATGGTGAAGCCCTTTGACGCCAAGGAAGTGGTGGCCCGCATCAAGGCGGTGCTGCGCCGCTGCCAGACCACCACTGCCGCTGCCGAGAGCACCGAGGGCGTGATCGAATTCGACAACCTGCGTCTGGACATGAACAGCTATGAGCTGCGGGTCAAGGGCAAGGTGGTGGAGGCTCCCCCCAAGGAGCTGGAACTGCTGAACTGTCTGGCCTCCCATCCGAACCGCGTCTACACCCGCGACCAGCTGCTGGACGAGGTGTGGGGCTTTGAGTATTACGGCGACAGCCGCACCATTGATGTGCATGTCAAGCGCCTGCGCGAGAAGCTGGCCGGTGCTTCCGACAAATGGGAGCTGAAGACCGTATGGGGCGTTGGCTATAAGTTCGAGGTGCGTCAGTAATGCGCAAAAGTATCTCGGTGGCGTTCTTCTCGCTGGTGTCCACCCTGATGGTGCTGGGCATCGTGCTGATGGGAGCTTCGGAGTGGGTGCTGTTCAAGAACTACTTCGCCAAGGACCGCTACGAAACACTGGATCAGGTGGTGGGCGTCACCCAGCGCACGGCCCAGTATCTGGTCCAGCAGGCGGAGCTGCCGGAAGGCGATGAGCTGGACGCACTGAGCACCAAACTGGAGATCATCGGCGAGAGCGCAGAGGCCTATCTGTTCTTTACCGACAACGACGGCCGGGTGATGATCGCCTCCAGCCCGGACAAGCTGGAAAGCCTGACCGTGCCGGAAGAAATGATGGAGAAGATCGACACTGCCGATGCGGACTACTACCATGTGTTCGGCACGCTGGACGGTATGCTGGACGGGAAAAGCTACATCACGGTCAGCGAAATGCGCAATGAGCACGGCCAGCCCAGCGGCTACCTGTTCCTGTGCTCTTCCGGCGAGCAGCTGACCCAGTTCAAGCAGCAGTTCTGGTCCAACTTCCTGCTGTCGGCCTGCGTGATGCTGCTGTGCGCCAGCATCCTGACCAAGATCCTGATGCGCCAGCTCACCGACCCGCTGCAGAAGGTGACGGACGCCGCCCAGCGCTTTGGCGGCGGAGACCTTTCGGTCCGCGTGGAAGGCGTGGAGGGCGAAGGCGAGGTGGCAGACCTTGCCCGCACCTTCAACCGCATGGCGGACAACATCCAGATGAACGACAACTCCCGGGGCCAGTTCATGGGCAACATCGCCCACGAGCTGCGCACCCCCATGACCACCATCAAGGGCTTTGTGGACGGCATTCTGGACGGCACCATCCCGCCGGATATGCAGAACCACTACCTGCAGCTGGTCAGCGAGGAAACGGGCCGTCTGGCACGGCTCATCCAGAACATGCTGGATCTCTCCAAGCTGGAAAGCGGCGAATATCAGGTGAACGCCCGGATGTTCAACATCTGGGAGACCATCACCGGCGTGGCGCTGTCGGCAGAGCAGCGCATCAACGACGGCATGATCGACATCGACGGCCTGACCATGGACGAAAAGGTGCTGGTCTACGCCGACCCCGACCTGATCCATCAGGTGGTGTATAACCTGCTGGACAACGCCATCAAGTTCACCCCGGCAGGGGGCACCATCCGCTTCAGGGTGGAAAAGCTGGGCCCGGAAGCCGAGATCTCCATCTGGAACTCCGGTCAGGGCATCAGCCCGGAGGCGCTGCCCTACGTGTTCCAGCGGTTCTATAAGGAGGACCGCTCCCGCGGCCTGCACGCCCGGGGCGCGGGTCTGGGCCTGAACATCTGCAAGGTGCTGGTGAACCTTTCCGGCGGGCAGATCGGGTGGAGAGCCAGCAGGGCGAGTGGTGCCGGTTCGTGTTCACCCTGCCCACCGTGGCGCCGAACCCCGGCGGCATGAAGCGCCTGCCGGATGAGGCCGGCGGAGAGCCCGTTGTGGAAGACCCCGCCAGCATGAAGCCCGTAGAATGAACTTCCAGCCAGACTGTCCCATGGAGCGGGGCGGTCTGGCTGTTTGTTGTGTCAACGATTAAAAATAGCCGCCGCGTTCGCTTTGGCTATAAAGTAAGGAAGAAAATTTTTATATTTGCAATTCAGAAAAGCCTGCGGGCTTTTCTGAATTGCGTTTTCACAGGAAGGGCCGTCAGGATAAAAGGCATCTGCTGCCGCTGGCATCCTGCGGGAGCGATCCGCGCAGCAAGGCTGGAAAATGCAGGTTTCCGTACCGACCTTTTTCGTGAAAATGCGTTTGTCGCGCTCAGCAGAGCGCGACAAACGCGAAATGAAAATCAAATTTCCGCTGACTATGGCCAGAGCGAAGCGGAGGCCATTCTGGATGGTTTGGCTGATAAAAGAAATGCCGCAAATGGACAGATCTTTCCAAATACGTCATTTCGGTGAAAAAGCCGTTGGCGGGTTTGATTTTTTGGGCGTTTTCATGTAAACTAAAAGATAACCATGTCCATGCTGTTTCAGAGGCCGTGAACCGGCACAACAGTGGGACAATGGGGAATAATAAACTATAAAATAACGGAGCGTAAAGATAGAATATGGCGATCGTAAGTCCTTCGATTCTTTCTGCTGATTTTGGCAAACTGGGTGCAGACTGCCGCATGGTGCTGGACGCCGGTGCACAGATGCTGCATTACGATGTGATGGACGGCCACTTTGTGCCCAACATCAGCTTTGGTGTGCCGGTGCTCAAGAGCCTGCACAAAAACCTGCCGGATGCTTTTTATGATGTGCACCTGATGATCAGCCACCCGCTGCAGTATGCGGAAGCCTTCATCAAGGCCGGTGCCACCCTGTACAACTTCCACCTTGAGTGCGAGGACGATATTCAGGCCACCATCGATGCGGTCAGGGCGCTGGGCTGCAAGGTGGGCCTGACCATCAAGCCCGGCACCGACCCGCAGGCGCTGGCACCCTATCTTGACCAGCTGGACCTTGTGCTGGTGATGAGCGTGGAGCCCGGCTTCGGCGGGCAGAAGTTCATGCCCTCGGCGCTGGACAAGCTGCGCTGGCTCAAGGCGGAGCGCGCGGCACGCGGCGCACACTACCTGCTGGAAGTGGACGGCGGTGTGGACAGCACCACCGCGCCCCAGTGCGTGGAAGCGGGTGCCGATATTCTGGTGGCGGGCAGTGCGGTGTTCGGTGCAGCAGACCCTGCTGCAGCGGTGCAGCACCTCGCCAGCCTTTGACCCTTGAAAGGAAAACCATTTATGGATGAATCTTTGATCCGGGAACAGGAAGCGCAGCTCCAGAAGACCGGCCGCTACTATAAGCATATCTGCTTTATGGCGGTGCCGGTGCTGTGGATGGCCTGCTTCCTGTACGGTGTGCGCCCGCTGCTGCTGTGCGGCATCGCGGTGCTCACCGGAAATCTGTGCGACCGTCTCGTTTCGCTGCTGCGCCGCCGCGTGTATCAGGCCGGTGACTTTTCCAACGAGAGCTTTGCGCTCGTCATCGCCCTGCTGATGCCGGTAACGGTGGATATCTATGTTCTGATCATCGCAGTGCTTGCCGGTGTGCTCATCGGCAAGGAGATCTTCGGCGGCTACGGCAGCTACCCCTTCAACCCCGCCGCTGTGGGCTATGTGGTGGCGGCGGTGTCATGGCCGGAGCAGGTGTTCCGCTACCCCCAGCCCTACACCAGCATCCCCCTGTGGGACGCTTCCATGGTGCCGGTGTCCAGCACCATTGAGGACACCCTGCGCAGCGGCGGTATGCTGAACATCCGTTCGCTGGTGCTGAGTCTGGGCGAGTATGCCGCCCCCATGGGCACCGGCGCGGCGCTGGTGATCCTGGCCTGCGGCCTGTTCCTGTGGACCCAGAAGGATGCCCACATGTCTGCCTCGGTCAGCTTTCTGCTCACCTGTGCCCTGATCGCCTTCCTCTTCCCGCGGCAGGCGGGTCTGGCCGACAGCGCCGTGCTGGCAAATGTGCTGCCCCGCCTGCGGTGCGTGCGGGACGAGCTGCTCACCGGCGCGATCCTGTTCAGCGCAGTGTTCCTGCTCAACGAACCCTATACCTGCGTGCACCACCGCATGGGCCGCATCCTGTACGGTGTGCTGGTGGGTGTTGTGAGCATGGGCTTCCGCTACTACGGCGTGTATGAGACCGGTGTATGCTTTGCGCTGCTGGTGGTCAACAGTGTTTCGGCATGGATCGACCGCACCGAGGCAAAGCTGTATCACCTGACCCATCTGCAGGCAGATGCCGGAAAGGGGGCAGCACAATGAGACGCGCAAAAGCTGAACTGATCGTAAAAGACCCCGGCAAATTTGCCCACCATGACCGGGTGTTCCTGAATAACCCGGTGGTCATGCAGGGCATGGGTCTGGCCCCGCTGGTGGTGCTTGCCACCAGCGGCCAGAATGCGGTGATGCTGGCGGCGGCGGTGGCGCTGCTGCTGGTGCCCTCCCGCGTGCTGGCCTGCCTGCTGAGCCGCCTTGTGCCCCTGTACGACGAGGACCCTGCCCCGGAAACGCTGCAGAAAAAGCTGCTGCCCCGTGCACTGGTGTACGGCTTCAGCACTGCTGTGGTGTATCTGGCGGTGTACCCCATCCTGAACATGCTGTTCGGCACCGGCCTGCTGAGCCTTGGCATCTATCTGCCCATGCTCACGGTGGAGCCGCTGCTGACCTACCGTTTCGGCCGCGTACAGGAGACGGTGCGCAAGGCCGTTTCCAAGGGCCTGCGCATCACCGTGGGCTATGCTTTGCTGCTGGTGCTGCTGGGCTGCATCCGTGAATGGCTGGCCGCAGGCACCGTGTTCGGCGTGGCAGTCAGCCGCCCGGTGCTGCCCATGGCCGGGATGCCGGCGGGCGGCTTTATCGTGCTGGGCGTGCTTTGCGCGGTATGGCGTGCGCTGGCCGCAAAGCGCAGGGCATATCTCACCAAAGAGGCGGGCAACCTTGTGGATGTGCATTCCCAGAAGGAGGCGGACCGCGAAGGATGAAAGATGTTGTTACGACCAGTGCAGTGTTCTTCAACTATGCACTGCTGGCGGTGTTCGCACAGAACGCCGTCTTTACCCGTGCGCTGGGCGTGTCCCGTCTGGTGCAGCTGGTGGGCGATGACCGCACCAGCAGCTGGCTGTTCGGTATGCAGCTGTGCATCACCCAGATCATGGTAACGCCCTTTGCATGGTATGCCGGCAGCCGGATCGCGCCGCTGGCAAACCGTGTCCAGCTGCGCCCGCTGGTCTATATTGCCAGCATCGCCGTGGTGTGCCTGCTGGAACACGCGGTGCTGTGGCTGGCAAAGGGCCTGCCGCACCGCAGTGCGCTGCTGCGCATCGTTCCGCTGGCGGGCCTGAACAGCTGTGTGCTGGGCACCGTGCTGGTGGAGCGCACCCAGAGCTTTACGCTGGGCCAGTCCCTCGGGTTTGGTCTGGGCAGCGGCCTTGGCTATGTGCTGGCAGTGCTGCTGGTAACGGAAGCCCGCCACCGCCTGCGCAGCAAGGCCATCCCGGAAGCCTTCCGCGGCCTGCCCATCACGCTGGTGTACATCGGTGTGCTGGCACTGGCGATCTATGGTTTTACCGGACATTCTGTGATCCTGTGATTTTTGCAGGGAGGAGGATCGACAATGGCAAAGTATAAACGGCAGAAGGTCAAGCGCTACCACCGCAGCTTCTACAGCCGGGGCGCCCGCATCAAGCGCGGCGTCGGCATCCTGGTGCTGGTGCTGGTGGTGCTGGGCGCGGCATGGCTGGCGGCACCCCATGTGCTGGACTGGGCCACGCACACCTGGTACACCGTGGTGAAGAACCGGGATCTGGAAGCGGAATCTGCATCCCGCGCAGCGGCTTCCTCCGAAGCAGCTGCATCTGCGGCGGCAGAGGAAGCGGCCTCGTCCCAGCCGGAGCCGGAACAGCCCAAGGGACTGGACGGCAGGGCCGTCACCGGCGGCAGCTGGGCTGCGGTGGACGTGAGCGCCCTTGCCGATGACGCATCCATCCGTGCGGCGGCACAGCAGCTCAAGGCACAGGGGGCAGACTACGGCCTTGTGACCCTGAAAACACCGGACGGCAGCATCTGCTACGCTTCGCAGGTGCCGGCTGCCGCCCAGAGCATTGCCGGTACCACCGTGGACCCGGCCCGCATCGCGGCTATCTTCCGGGAAGAGGGCGTGATCCCTGTGGCCCAGCTTGCAGCCTTCAAGGACCCCATCTCCTCCCGCACTGACCGCAGCATGGCTATCCACTACGGCGACGGCCTGTGGCTGGACGCCCAGAAGGACGGCAATGCATGGCTGAACCCCTACTCCGCTGCGGCAGTGGAATATGTAGGCGACCTTGTGGCCGAGGTGCAGGGCATGGGCTTTGAGCAGGTAGTCCTGACCAATGTCCAGTTCCCGAAGCTCAGCCGCAAACAGGACTACGGCGAGACCAGCGGCGTTTCCCGCGCGGATCAGCTCAAGGCGGATATCGCCGCCCTGCAGAGCCGCTTTGCGGGCAGCATGACCCTGTGGTTCAGCTACACGCTGGATCAGTGCAACACCAACAGCGTGTCGCTGGATGTGCCCGCTGTGACGCTGGGCATGGACAACCTGCTGGTGACGGCAGACAAGGCGGTGGACGCCGACAGCCGCACCGCACTGGAGCAGTCTGCCGCCGGACAGGGCGTGCAGCATCTGGTGCTGCACAGCGCCGACATTTTCCAGTAACGTCTCTGGTTTTATAAGAGGGAGGAATCTGCTATGAATACCAAATCCTGCTTTGCACCGGCCCATATCCTTCTGCCTTCGGCACAGATCCCGCTGGAAAAGTGGGGCTGCATCGCCTGCGACCAGTTCACCAGTGACCGGGATTACTGGCAGAAGGCCGAGGCCGCAGCAGCGGGCAGTCCCAGCACCCTGAATCTGATCCTGCCGGAGGTCTATCTGGAGGACGGCGATGCGGACGCCCGCATTGAAAAGATCCACGCCGCCATGGACGATTACGCACAGAATGTGCTCACCCGCGCGGTGGACGGCTTTATCTACGTAGAGCGCACCGAGCAGAGCGGCAAGGTGCGGCAGGGCCTTGTGGGCATGGTGGATCTGGAAGCCTACAGCTACCGCCGGGGCGAGAAATGCACGGTGCGCCCCAGCGAGAGCACCGTGGAAAGCCGCATCCCGCCCCGCATGAAGGTGCGCACCGGTGCCAGTCTGGAAACGCCTCACATCATGATGCTGGCCGATGACCCGGGCTGCACCCTCATCGAGCCGGTGGCGGCGCACAAACAGGAGCTGCCCAAGGTATACGAGGGCGAATTGATGCTGAACGGCGGCCACATTGCGGGCTGGGCCGTGGAAGACCCTGCCCTCATCGCGCAGATCGAGGATGCACTGGCCGTGCTGGGCAGTCAGGAAGAGTTTGACAAAAAGTATCCGGATGCCACCCGCCGCGACCCGCTGACGCTGGCCGTGGGCGACGGCAACCATTCGCTGGCCACCGCAAAAGCCTGCTGGGAGGAGCTGAAAAAGACCCTGACGCCGGAGCAGGCCGCGGTGCATCCCGCCCGCTGGTGTCTGGCCGAGGTGTGCAATGTGCACTCGCCCGCCATCGAGATCGAGCCCATCCACCGGGTGCTGTTCAATGTGGACTGCGCCACGGTGCTGCTGAGCCTGATCACGTGGAGCGACTCCAATATGGTCGGCTGCTGCTTCGGCGGCAGCAAGCAGCAGCCCTTCACGCTGGCAGGGCCGCACATGTCCAACGTGCTCAGCTTCGAGAACCCCACCGAGCCGCTGACCGTGGGCACCATCGACGATTTTATTGCGGACTATATGGAACGCCACACGGAGGCACGGGTGGATTACGTCCACGACGAGCCTGCCGTCCGCGCCCTGTGCAAAAAGGGTGCTGTGGCCTTTCTGATGCCGCCGTTTGCCAAGAGCGACCTGTTCAAGGGCGTTGTGATGGGCGGCGTGCTGCCCCGCAAGACCTTCAGCATGGGCCACGCCGAGGAAAAGCGGTACTACGTGGAGTGCCGGAAAATTACGGAATAAGCCTCTCAGTCAAAACCTGACGGTTTTGCCAGATTCCCCCTTTTGTCGCTGCGCGACATCTTCCCCCGGCCGGGGGAAGTCTTTCCTCTCAGGGGGGCTCTTCGGGATGTGCACAAAAGTGATCCTTCTTGTAAAAGCTCCCCCTTTGGGGGAGCTGGCGAGCGAACGCGAGCCGGAGAGGGTTTGTGTGCCGAACGAATCACATGAGAAATAATTAGGAGAACCATGACTTTTAAAGAATTGAATCTGTCCGCCCCGCTCCTGCGCGCTGTGCAGGAAGCAGGCTATGAGACCCCGTCGCCCATTCAGGCGGCGGCGATCCCGCCGGTGCTGTCCGGCCGGGTATCTGATGGGCTGTGCCCAGACCGGTACCGGCAAGACGGCTGCTTTTGCGCTGCCCATGCTGGACCGGCTCACGGCCAATGCGCCCCGCAGAAAGGGGGCCATCCGCGCCCTGGTCCTGACCCCCACCCGTGAGCTTGCCCTGCAGATCGGCGAGAGCTTTGACGCCTACGGCAAGTATCTCAAGCTGCGCAGCACCGTCATTTTTGGCGGCGTAGGGCAGGCACCGCAGGTGGAAGCGCTCAAAAAGGGGGTAGACATCCTCATTGCCTGCCCGGGACGGCTCAACGACCTGATCGGGCAGGGCTTCATCGACCTGTCGGACCTTGAGATCTTTGTGCTGGACGAAGCCGACCGGATGCTGGATATGGGCTTTGTGCACGACGTGAAAAAGGTGATCGCAAAGCTGCCCGGGGAGCGCCAGAACCTGATGTTCAGCGCCACCATGCCCACCGAGATCGAGCATCTGGCGGCCGGCATCCTGCGCAAGCCCGCCTTTGTCAAGGTGGACCCGGTGTCCAGCACCGTGGACCGTATCCAGCAGAGCCTGTATCATGTGGAAAAGGGCAACAAGAAATTCCTGCTGCCCTGGCTCATCAAGAACCTGCAGCCCCCGGTGGTGAATGCGCTGGTGTTCAGCCGCACCAAGCACGGCGCGGATAAGATCGCAAAAGACCTCACCAAGCAGGGCATCCCGGCTGCGGCGATCCATGGCAACAAGAGCCAGACCGCCCGCGTCACCGCACTGGAAAACTTCAAGGCCGGCAAGACCAAGGTGCTGGTGGCCACCGATATCGCCGCCCGCGGCATCGATATCAGCGAGCTGTCCCACGTGTTCAACTACGACCTGCCCGAGGTGCCGGAGACCTATGTGCACCGCATCGGCCGCACGGCCCGTGCCGGTGCCGACGGTACGGCGGTCAGCTTCTGCGCACCCGAGGAGCAGGAGTATCTGGCGGGCATCGAAAAGCTGAACCGCCGCAAGATCCTGTGGTGAGCGGCCACCCGTGGGACGGCGTGCCCGCGCCGGTGCGCCCGGAGCCGCCCGTGCGCGGCAAAAAGCCCAAGGCCGCTGCCGCCGAACCGGCAGAAAAGCAGGCCGCAAAACAGGCAAAGCCTGCAAAGAGCGAAGCAAAGCCTGAAAAAAAGGCCGCACCCGCACCCAAAGTGCAGGCGAAGCCTGTAAAAATCGAAAAAGAGGAACCACTCATGGATGATACCAAGCGCACTTCCGGCGGACGCAGCAGCGACCGCCGTTCCAATACTGGCAGCCGCCCGCGCCGGGAACAGAATGCTCCTGCCCGCGGCAGCAATGCACAGCCCAAGTTTGACCCGCACTTTGTCAGTGCGCCGGAGGCCACGCCGCTGCGCCCGGCCAAGAAGGCCCCGGCTGCACCTGCCGCCCCGGCCATCCGCACCGCCGCGCAGCCTGTACAGCAGTCCGGCGGCAGTCAGGGCCCGCGCGGCCGCCGCAATGAACGCCCGGCACGCCAGAACGGTCAGCCTGTCGCTCAGAACCAGAACGCGGAGCAGGGCCGCAGCGCAAACAACGGTCCCCGCAGCCGTCAGAACGGCCCCCGCAGCGCCCAGCCCGCAGCGGCCCGCGCACCCAAAACGGAGTCCGGCCGCCGCAGCCGTGCCGCTGTACGGGACGAAGACCCGGGTCTGGTGCTCATCAGCCGCCGCCCGCCGCAGCAGAAGTTCACCAACTTTGAGGAATATATGAATGCCCACGGCGGCGCAACTGCCCCCATTGAGGATCACAGCGACGAAGTATGAGCAAAAATGAACCGTTTGCCCCATGGCAGTGCCCGCTGTGCGGGGAAAAACTGACCGGCGACAGCACCCTGAAATGCACAAAGGGCCACTGCTTCGACCGTGCAAAGGAGGGCTACTGGCACCTGCTGCCGGTGCAGAGCATGCGCACCAAGGCCCCCGGCGACAGCAAAGAGATGGTAGCGGCCCGCCGCGCGTTTCTGAATGCCGGATACTACGGCATCTTCGGCAGGGCGCTGGGAGAGCTGTGTCTGGAATACGGCCTGCCTGCCGCGCCGGATGCGCCGCTGCATCTGCTGGATGCGGGCTGCGGTGAGGGCTGGTACGACCGCTGCATCGCACAGGCTTTTGCCGAAAAGGGCAGCCGGGTGCAGCTGGCGGGCTTTGATATCGCAAAGCCTGCGGTGCGTCTGGCCGCAAAGGCTCTGCCCACGGCACAGTATGCGGTGGCGTCCAGCTTCAGCCAGCCGGTGCGCACCGGCTGGGCCGACCTGCTGCTGAACTGCTTTTCGCCCTTTGCGCAGGAGGAGTTCCTGCGGGTGCTGCGCCCGGGCGGGCGGATCAATCTACGTGGTGCCCGGTGCGGAGCACCTCTATCAGATGAAAGCGGTGCTTTACGAAAAACCGTATAAAAACCCGGTGCAGCAGATCGCCTACGCAGGCTTCCGGGCCATTGGAGAGCGGAAGGTGTCGGGCCGCATCACGGTGCCGCAGGACCAGCTGGAAGCCCTGTTCGCCATGACGCCTTACTACTGGAAAACGCCCCGCGGCGGTGCAGAACGTCTTGCCGCCCTGCCGGAGCTGGAGACTGAGATCTCGTTCCGGTTCCTGCTGCTGGAAAAAGAATGATGATAAAACGCAGGGGCCGTCCACGATTTGTGGACGGCCCCTGCGTCTCTTTTTTTATTTGTTCGCGGCCTTTTCCAGCTCTGCTTCCTCTGCAGCGGCTTCCGCTTCTTCCTGTTTCTGGTATTCCGGGAAGGCCGACCACATGGGCTCGATGTCCTTGCCCTTCACCCTGCGGTCGAAGTAGTTGCGGGTGATGTCCACCACAGTGCCGGACAGCACCAGCACGCCGATGAGGTTCGGGATCATCATCAGACCGTTGAAAGTGTCGGAAAGATCCCACGCAAGACCCAGCTTCATGGTAGCGCCCACCACAGTCATGCACACGAACACCACCTTGTAGATGCGGCTCCCGGCGGCGCCGAACAGGTACTCCACAGCCTTGGTGCCGTAGTGGCTCCAGCCCAGCGTGGTGGAGTAGGCGAACAGCAGGATGGAGATGGCAATGAACTTGGGGCCGAAGCTGCCAAAGGCTGCGGTGAACGCCTGACCCACCAGCGCGTTGTCCTGCACGCCGACCAGCACCGCACCGCTCTGCAGATCCACAACGCCGGTGGTCAGAATGACCAGCGCGGTGAGCGTGCAGACCACGATGGTATCCGCAAACACCTCAAACACGCCCCACATGCCCTGATGCACCGGCTCCTTGACGTTGGAGGCCGAGTTGACCATGACGGCAGAGCCGAGACCGGCTTCGTTGGAGAAGGCACCGCGCTTGAAGCCCCATGTGATGGTCTGGCTGATGCCGTAGCCCAGGGCACCGCCGCCTGCGGCGTTCAGGTTGAAGGCACCCTTGAAGATGGCGGCAAATGCTGCCGGGATATTGCCTGCGTGGAGCACCACGATCACAAGTGCGCCTGCAATGTAGAACAGTGCCATCAGCGGCACCAGCTTCTCGGTGACAGCGGCCACCCGCTTCAGTCCGCCAATGACAATGAGGGCTGTGACCGCCATCAGGCACAGGCCGGTGACGAGGGTCGGCACGCCGAAGGCGGCGTTCATGTTGCCGGCAATGGAATTGATCTGGCTCATGTTGCCGATGCCGAAGGATGCAAGGATGCAGAAGCAGGCAAACAGCACCGCCAGCACTCTGCCGATCTGTCGGCAGCCCTTTTTCGCGCCCAGACCGTCGGTGAGGTAGTACATGGCACCGCCCGACCACTCGCCCTTTTCGTTTTTGCGGCGGTAGTAGACGCCCAGCACATTCTCGGAAAAGCTGGTCATCATGCCAAGCAATGCCATGACCCACATCCAGAAGATGGCACCCGGGCCGCCGGAGACGATGGCCGTTGCCACACCTACGATGTTGCCGGTGCCGATGGTGCCCGCCAGTGCCGTGCACATGCTCTGGAACTGGCTGATGGCCATGTCCTCCTTGCTGGTGTGCGCGGTGATGTCCTTGTTGGTGAAGATCGCGCCGATGGTGTGCCGGAGCCAGTAGCCCATTTTGCGGAACTGGAAAAAGCCTGTGCGGGCGCTCATCCAGAAGCCGGTGCAGAACAGCAGCGCCAGACCAAAGGGCCCCCACACCACACCGTTGACGGCGTTGTTCACCTGTGTGATCATCTCGACCATTCTCTCTTTTCCCCCTATACACAAAACAAAAGCGGACAGAACCCGCCAAAGGCTCTGTCCGCAAAATTCGGAACGCTCTCATTTTCCGCAGCCGGGGCGCGCCGCAATCCCGGCTGCGCCCCATTGCGCAAAGACGATGGCTCTGTCCTTTTGCCTGAGAGATACAGCCGCCTTTCCCTGCGGCCTTACACCTTCGGCACCCGCCGCTCTGAAACGCGGGCTTCTCCAGAGTGCACGGACACTGCCTGCCGTACACGTCTTTTTCAGTTCTTCCGGCGCACAGCTGTGCGCGATAGAAAGACTATACCATATTCTGTCCTTGTGCGCAAGACATTTTGTATATCATATGCTGCTTTTTCATCTGTTATGCAGACAGATGAATTTTATTTTGGTGTGACTTTTCAGGGCCGGTCGATGGGCGGCAGATCATCCCAAGGTTCCAGTGCGGGGCTATCCGGCGCAGCTCCACGGGGGCCGGTGCCCGGCTCTGCGCCGTCAAAGCCAAGACGCTTCCCGTCCGGGCTGGCATCGCCGTTTTCTCTGGCTGTTTCATAGGAATCTGTGCCGTAATAGGCACTGGCCGGGCCGATCTCCAGCCAGAAGTCCTCCCGCTCTTTTTCTGTGGATGGTGCGGTCTCTTTGTTGTGTTTCATCTGCAAACGCCTCCTTTTCTGCATAAAGTCTTGCCTATGGGCCAAAGCTTTATGCAAAAACCGAAAGGCGGTATGTACCATGCGCAGTGGAGGTTGGAGACCTTTCTGGACATCGCTGCTGGCGTCGCTGCTGGTTCTGGTCCCGCTGGTGGGCGGCACGGTGCTGCTGTCCCGCCAGCAGCTGCGTGCCCAGCTGCGGCAGGCGGCCCGCAGCGAGAGCGGCGTGCCCGTTCAGCTGCCCCGGACGACCGATCAGCTCACGGTGCTGTTGTGCGTCTCCGGCGAACAGCCAGGCTTTGTGCTGGCCTACCTGAACGCCAGCCAGAACTGCGTGCATCTGCTCGGCGTGCCCGCTGTGCTCACAGTGCCCTTTGCCGATGAGCAGGCGGCCCTTGCGCAGTGCTATGCCGCGGCAGGCCCGGCCCGCTGCCGGGAAGCACTGATGCAGGTGCTTGCTCTGCCGGAGGATACCCGGTATCTGGCCTTCTCTCCCGATGTGCTGGAGCGCATTGCCAGCCGCTACGGCCCGGTCCGGATCGGCTTTTCCGGCGCGTTGACCGAAAACGAGCTTGCCCGCTATGGCCGCAGCCGGGCGGTACAGGGCATTTCGGCCGGGGATGCCCATGTGTTTCTGTGCCAGTTGCAGGCGGACACTGCGCTCTCGCCCCAGCGCACTGCGGCGGCCCGTGCAGCCGCGTGGGACGCCTTTTTCCGGCAGAATGCAGAGCTGCTGCCCACCACCCTGCCGGACGCGCTGCGGGGCGTCAGCTCTTTGCTGCTCACCGACCTGACCGCGCTGGACTACGACGCGCTGGGCCGCACGCTGGAATTTCTGGCCAACAACGGTGCCGCCGTGGAAGCGCAGGCTCTGCCCGGCCGGTGGGATGCCGCCAGCGGCACCTACACGGTCACGGACGCTTCCCGCGCCGCCGTGCAGACCTTTTTCAACGTTTCGCCCACCGAGGCACAGGCCTCGTCCTTCAAGGAGCCGTAGCCCAGCACCAGCGTGCCCGCCGCCGAGGGGGCTTCGCCGGTCAGGTCATAATCGCTCAGCAGGCCCAGCTGTACGCCTTCGACTTCGGCGGCGCGGCGCAGGGCGTCGTCCGGCGGCGGGTCCCTGAGCTTTGCCAGCAGATGCAGACCGGTGTGCAGGCCCGCAAGGGTCAGCTCCTCCGGCCCGAAGGCTGCCGTCAGCGCTGCAGCCAGTGCGTCCCGCCGGGCCTTGTAGGCCACCCGCTCCCGGGCCAGATGCCGGGTAAAATAGCCTTCTGTGATGAACCGGGCCAGCGTCTGCTGCTCAAAGCGGCTCACGGTGCCGGAATAGAGCCGGTACTTCTCTCTCCATGCGGGCAGAAGGTGTTCCGGAAGCACCATATAGGCAATGCGGATGCTGGGAGCCAGACTGCGGGAGCAGGTGGAGAGGTACACCACCGGGCCGTCTGCACCCGCCATGCCCTGTAAACTGGGCAGGGGACGGGTGTCAAAACGGAACTCGGAGTCGTAGTCGTCCTCTATGATGTACCGCCCGCCCGGCCGGCGGGCTGCCCAGTGCAGAAGCTCGGCTCTGCGTCCCGCCGGCATGGTGACGCCGGTGGGGAACTGGTGGCTGGGCGTGACGTAGCACACCGCCGCATCCGACCGGTTCAGCGCCTCCACCGAGAGACCATCGCCGTCCACCGGCAGGCAGCAGCAGTGCACGCCGCTGTTTTCCAGCACCTGTTTTGCGCGGGGGTAGCCCGGCGTTTCCACTGCGGCCATGCCCGGCAGCAGCGGGGCCAGCAGGCTCAGCAGGTATTCCAGACCGGCTCCCACCACGATCTGGTGCGGCCCGCACTGCACGCCCCGGTATTCGGAAAGATATTCGGCCAGTGCCCGCCGCAGGGCCGGGTCGCCCTGCGCATCGCCGTGGGTGAGCAGCTCCGGCGAAGAGTACAGCAGCTCCTTCTGCAGCCGCGCCCATGTGCGGAAGGGGAACAGCCCCGGGTCCACGCCCCGGGTGGAAAGGTCGTATCGCACCGGCGGCGCGGGGGGCGGCACAGGCGGCGCCGGCGGCTGGGGCAGACCGGCCGGGCGGGAGGGCAGGGCCAGATACTCCTGTACATAAAAGCCGCTGCGCTCCCGGGACTCCAGATATCCTTCCGCCGCCAGCATCTGATAGGCGGCATCCACCGTGTTCACCGAGACGGACAGCTCTGCCGCCAGACGCCGCTTGCCGGGCATCCGGACGCCTGCCGAAAGCGTACCGCTGCGCATCTCTCCGGCAAGGCTGTGGTACAGCTGCTCGTACAGCGGCACGCTGGAAGATGGGTCCAGCGCTGTGGTCAGATGGACCATAAAGCATCCCTCCTGTTTGGGTATTGCGCCAAACTGATACCATAAAAAAACTTTGTTCTGGGTATTTTCATGGTGTCAGTTCTGCGTATAATAGGAGCATACCCGCTGGACACCCAAATGTCAAGTAGGATTGTAGGTAAGCGGTTGCGAAGCAATCAAAGCCCCAGTGGGGCTTTGAAGCGGCGAACGGTCTTGCCGCAGGCAAGATGGAAGGGCCTCGCCCTGACAAGTTCGCATGGGTTTGGGCTGGTATTTTGGAAAATTGGAGGGAAAGTAAATCATGTCTACTACTGCAATGTGGCTGCTGCTGGCAGTCGTTGTCATCGCCATCGTCATTGGCAGTGTGCTGTACAAGCGCACCTTCACCACCGAGGAGCTGGCCCTCACCGGCGTCATGGCCGCTTTGAGCCTTGTGGCCTATCTGTTCTTCCGTGTGCCGTTCTACGGCGGTTCGTCGTTCCATCTGGGCAACACCTTCACCGCCCTGACCGCTCTGCTGCTGGACGGTGTATCCGGCGGTCTGGCCGGTGCCATTGGTCTGGCGCTGGCCGATATCCTGGCCGGTGACCCGGGCTACGCCGTCACCACCTTTGTGCTGAAGTTCATCATCGGCATCACCTGCGGTGCTGTGGCGCACAAGGTCTTCAAGCTGCGCGAGCTGGACAGGCACAGCTCCGGCTATCTGGCAAAGGTGATCGTCTCTGCCGGTTCCGGCCTGTTCCTGAACGTGCTGACCGACCCCTTCCTTGGCTACTTCCGCAATGTGTACATCTTTGGTCAGGAATACACCGTGGCACAGGCGCTGACCAAAATTGCAGGCGGCATCACCTTTGTGAACAGTGTGGCTTCCACCGTGTGCGTGGTGATCCTGTACCTTGCCCTGCGTCCGGCTCTGGAACGCGCCGGTCTGCTGCCCAAGGGCAAAAACTAAGCGATCTCTCTATCCTGATACAGCACTGCTGCCCTCGTCTGCCGGACTTCTCCTATCCCCCGGCGGGCGGGGGCAGTGGTGTTTCTGCCTGCCGGGTCTGTTACGCAGGGAACGAAAAAGCGGACGGCCCTTGCTTTTGCCTGCACGGCTGCCTTATAATAAGCTCAAAAAAGGGGAGGGAGCACCCATGAGCGAATTTTCTCATCTGAAAAACAAGCTTCTGGCCGAGCAGGTGGAGGATGAGATCTACCATTATATTCTGGACACGCCGCTGGAGCCGGGCACCAAGCTGCCCAATGAATTTGAACTGGGCGAAAAGTTCGGCGTGGGCCGCAGCACCGTGCGCGAAGCGGTGAAGCTGCTGTCCAGCAAGGGCATCGTGGAGGTGCGGCGGGGCTCCGGCACCTATGTGGTCACGACCGCCAAGGGCCTTTCGGACCCGCTGAACCTGCGCAGCGTGCAGGACAAGAACGCGCTGGCGCTGGATCTGGTGAATGTGCGCCTGCTGCTGGAACCGGGCATGGCCGAGATGGCAGCGCTGAACGCTTCCGACGAGGACATCGAGCGCATCCAGCGCCTGTGCGACCGGGTGGAGAACAAGATCCACAGCGGCGATCTGTACATTGAGGACGACATCGCATTCCATACCTGCATCGCAGAGAGCAGCAAGAACATGGTGGTGGAGCAGCTGATCCCCATTATCGATACGGCGGTCATGATGTTCGTGAATGTCACCCACAAAAAGCTGACGGAGGAGACCATCCTGACCCACCGCATGATCACCGAAGCCATTGCCCGGCATGACCCCATTGGCGCCCGGTCCGCCATGGTGATGCACCTGAACTTCAACCGCAACTGCATCCGAAAGCTTTACGACGGCGAATGGGAAACCTGACGCCGCTGCATTTTACGTCCCCGCACAGCGCAAGGTCTGTGCGGGGACTTTTTATGTCTGAAGTTGTCTGATGACTTTCCAAGACGAATGACACAGAAAAGTTGGAAAATGGGCTGGATTGTATGATGTATCCAAGATTTCAGAGCAGTATGCACGAAAAACTGGGCTTGTTATTGTCATAAAGTGGGTTCTGACTGCGACAACTTGCAAACGAGGCGGGAGTCGATTAAAATGAACATGTAAGATGTCCGACAGTCAAAAGGACGATTTGCAAAGCAGAAAAAGAGTATTTTGGAGGTATGATCATGGAACTGCGTTCTCAGGCAGTGCGTAAACTGGCACCGGAAAACGATCCGCTGAAGATCGGCATGGGCTGGAAGGTGGACGACCTTTCCAAGCCCCAGATCATGGTGGAGAGCACCTTTGGCGACAGCCACCCCGGCAGCGCCCATCTGGATCAGTTCGTGAAGGAGGCTGTACAGGCAGTCAACACCCACGGCGGCAAGGCTGCACGCTATTTTGCAACCGATATGTGCGACGGCATCGCACAGGGCCACGACGGCATCAACTACTCGCTGCCCCACCGTGACGCCATCGTGAATCTGGTGGAGGCTCAGGCCAACGCCACCGTGTACGACGGCGGCGTGTTCATCGCCAGCTGCGATAAGTCCATGCCCGCCATGCTGATGAGCATTGGCCGCCTGAAGGATATGAGCGCCATCGTGGTCACTGGCGGCGTGATGGAGGCCCACACCCTGCCCAAGAAGTACGTGGTCAACGACCCCGCCTGCGCCATCAACGACCTGCTGACGCTGGAACAGATCGGCAAGTTCGACGCATGGGAAAAGACCGGCGTCATCCCCAACGAACAGCTGGACTACTACAAGCACAACGCCTGCCCCAGCTGCGGTGCCTGCTCCTTCATGGGCACCGCCTCCACCATGCAGATCATGGCCGAGGCACTGGGTCTGATGCTGCCCGGCACCGCCCTGATGCCTGCCACCGCCCCGGAGCTGAAGCAGGCCGCCTATGACGCCGGCGTTCAGGTGATGAAGCTGGTGGCCGAGGGCATCAAGGCCAAGGACATCGTCACCATGAAGAGCTTTGAAAACGCCATCATGGTGCACGCCGCCATCTCCGGCTCCACCAATGCCACCATGCACCTGCCCGCTATTGCCCACGAGTTCGGCTTTGAGATCGACGCCGACACCTTTGACCGGATGCACCGTGGCGCACACTATCTGCTGAACATCCGTCCCTCCGGCGACTGGCCCGCACAGTACTTCTACTATGCAGGCGGCGTGCCCCGCGTGATGGAAGAGATCAAGTCCATGCTGCATCTGGACGTGATGACCGTCACCGGCAAGACGCTGGGCGAAAATCTGGAGGAGCTGAAGAAGAACGGCTTCTACGAGCACTGCGACGAGATCCTGCAGGAAAAGACCAAGGGTCTGGGCATCAAGGTCACCCGCGAGGACATCATCCACAGCTTTGACAACGCCAAGGGCACCGACGGCAGCATTGCTATCCTGAAGGGCAATCTGGCTCCCGAGGGCAGTGTCATCAAGCACACTGCCTGCCCCAAGAACATGTTCCACGCCACCCTGCGCGCAAAGCCCTTTGACAGCGAGGAAGAGTGCATCAGCGCTGTTCTGAACAAGCAGGTCCAGCCCGGTGACGCCATCTTCATCCGTTACGAAGGTCCCCGCGGCAGCGGCATGCCCGAGATGTTCTACACCGGTGAGGCCATCTGCGCCGACCCCAAGCTGGCTTCCAGCGTAGCCCTCATCACCGACGGCCGCTTCTCCGGCGCAAGCCGCGGCCCGGTCATCGGCCATGTCAGCCCGGAGGCTGCAGTGGGCGGCCCCATCGCTCTGGTGGAAGAGGGCGACCTCATCCGCATCGATGTGCCGAACCGTCAGCTTGCCATCGTGGGCGTGAACGGTGAGGAAAAGACCCCCGAAGAGATGGAGGCTATCCTTGCCCAGCGCCGTGCCAACTGGAAGCCCAAGGCTCCCAAATACACCAAGGGTCTGCTGAAGCTCTACTCTCAGCACGCCGTCAGCCCCATGAAGGGCGCCTACATGGAGTAAGAGACGCTCCTGCGGAGGTTGGACACAAACTCAAAAATCAACTGCTCAGCGATGCTTTGCTGAACGGTCTGGTGAAAGTTACGCCAAAAATAAAAAAGCGGATATTGCTTCGTCTATAAAAATCCATCGGAATCCGGCGTCCGTCTGCGGGGACGGCGCTGAAATAAGACCCAAAGCAAACATAACATCAAAAATGGAGGATATGTTTATGACAGCTGTTGCAACCCCGGACGCCGCACGGCTCGTGTTCGCCGCAGTGGCGGGCCTGATCCTTTTGCTCATCCTTATCATCAAGTTCAAAGTCCACGCCATGATCTCCATCCTGATCGGTGCGGTGGGTATCGGCCTGATGGCCGGTATGCCCCTGTCTGACATCATCGGCTCGGTCAACGAAGGCATCGGCAACACCTTAAAGGGTATCGCCCTTCTGGTGGGCCTTGGCTCCATGTTCGGTGCCATTCTGGAAGAATCCGGCGGCGCACAGACGCTGGCCGTGACCATGGTGCGCAAGTTCGGCGACGAGAAAGCCGCATGGGCGCTGGGCATCACGGGTCTGGTGGTGGCCATGCCGGTGTTCTTTGACGCCGGTCTGATCATCCTGATCCCGCTGGCCTTCTCTCTGGCAAAGCGCACCAAGCGCTCGGTCCTGTACTATGTTATCCCCCTGCTGGCCGGTCTGGCGGTCGGCCACGCCTACATCCCGCCCACGCCGGGCCCCGTTCTGGTGGCTACCATGCTGGGCGTTGACCTTGGCTGGGTCATCCTCATCGGCATCTTCTGCGGCATCTTCGCCATGATCGCTGCCGGTCCCATCTGGGGCTCCATCTGCGGCAAGAAGTATATGATCGCGGTGCCTGAGCACGTTGCACAGCAGGCAGATATTGACGAGAGCAAGCTGCCCAAGTTTGGCACCATCGTGGGCATCATCATGATCCCGCTGCTGCTCATCATCGCAAACTCCGTGGCAAAGGTAGTGCCCGCACTGGCAGGCATCCAGCCCGTTCTGGCCTTCCTCGGCGAGCCCTTCATGGCGCTGCTGCTGGCTACCATCGCTGCCATGTATCTGCTGGGCACCCGTCACGGCTATAACAATGCCCAGCTGGAAAAGATCATGACCAAGTCTCTGGAGCCCACCGGTATGATCCTGCTGGTCACTGCCTGCGGCGGCGTGCTGCGCTATATGCTGCAGAACTCCGGTCTGGGCGATGTCATCGGCAACGCCGTGGCAAACGCCAGCCTGCCGCTGGTGCTGGTGGCCTTCATCGTGGCTGCTCTGGTGCGTATCTCGGTGGGTTCCGCTACCGTGGCTATGACCATGGCAGCCGGCATCATCTCCGCCATGCCCGGCCTCAGCGAGCTGAGTCCGCTGTACCTGGCCTGTGTCACCGCTGCCATCGCCGGCGGCTCCACCGTGTGCTCTCACTTCAACGACTCCGGCTTCTGGCTGGTGAAGAGCCTGGTGGGCATGGATGAAAAAACCACCCTCAAGACCTGGACCATCATGGAAACTCTGGTGGGCGTCGTCGGCTTCCTGGTGGCACTGGTCATCTCCTTCTTTGCCTGATCATCCTCATCTGCGGGGCTGTGCCTGCACACAGTCTGCGCAATGCTTTGCAAATTCCTGAAATCTCCTCAGCACAACAGACCCCCGGGCGGTTCACCGCCCGGGGGTCTGCTGCTTTCTGTTTTATAAAGGCTTTCTGTATTATAAAAGAGGTAGGTCCGGCCCGGAGGCCAGCTGGATAAAGGCGTCCATTTCCCGGGTGCAGCATTTATCCTTGTGGTAGAACATCTGGCGGTACATGGTCAGCCGGAAGTCCGACACCTCCAGAATGCGCAGATCTCCTCTGGACGCAGGCTCGGCCACAGCGAAGCGCGGCAGCAGGGAAATGCCGGAGGAGCGCTCCAGCATCTTGATGATAAAGGAGGTATCGCTGATCTCAAGGCTGGGGGTCAGCTCGATCTGGCGGGAAGCCAGAAACCGGTCAAAGGTGCGGCGGTAGTTGGCGTTGCGTTCGGTGAGGAAAAAAGGCTTGTCCAGAAGCTCTGCCACCCGGTAGGGCCCGGGGTGGCCCAGATCGATGTCCGGGGAAGCCACGAACACCACCTCCTCCGGGATCTCGTTGCATTTGTGCCAGCTGTTGGAGTAGCGGGGCTCGTCCAGAATGCAGATCAGGTCCACCTGACCACGCTCCATTTTTTCAATGAGCTCTTCCGGGGAGCCGGTAGTGACCCGCAGGCTGACCTTGGGGTGTTCCACCCGGAACTGATGCATCAGGCCGGGCAGACGGAAAAAGCAGAGGGATTCCAGTGTGCCGATGTGCAGGCAGCCCTCCAGCTCGGCGTCCTCGCTCAGGGCGCGGCGGGCGTTGTGGATGGTGTCCAGAATGCTGTTGGCGTATTCCAGAAAGCACTGGCCCTGTGCGGTCAGAATCACCCGCTTGCCCATGCGGTCGAACAGGCGCACGCCCAGCTCTTCTTCCAGCGCCTTGATCTGCACGGTAACGGCAGACTGGGAATAGCCCAGACTTTCCGCTGCCTTGGAAAAGCTCTGGAACTGGGCGGCACGGATCAGGGTGTTCAGCTGGCGCACTTCCATGGCAAAGCTCCTTTGCTATTAAGATTTTTAAACTATAACTTTATTTTTATGAATTTGAATCATGCATATGTCTATGTTAAACTAAATGTGTCAACACGTCAAGTGAAAATTTGACGTTTCGTGAAAGGCTGGCCGTGCGGGCTGCGGTGGAGAGAGCGCTGTCAGGTGCCGCACAAAGGTCAGGATAGGAAAAGGAGGATTTTATTCTTATGGAAAAGAAAAAATTCAAGCTCGGACTGCTGCCGAAGCTGCTCATCGCCATCGTGCTGGGCATCATCATCGGCCAGTTCTTCCCGGTGTGGTTCTGCCGGGTCGTCGTCACGGCATCCAGCATCTTCAGCTCGTTCCTGAAGTTCATCATCCCGCTGATGATCGTGGCCTACGTCACCATGGGCATTGCCGACCTGAAGAGCGGCGCAGGCAAGCTGCTGCTCATCACGGTGGCTCTGGCCTACGGCTCCACCCTGATCGCAGGCTCGGCATCCTATCTGGTGTCCGCAAGCCTGTTCCCCAGCTTCATGAGCGAAGGCGCTCTGGAACAGATCGCCGCCACAGCTGACAACTCTCTGGCCAGCTACATCTCCATCTCCATCCCTCCGCTGCTGGACACCCTGTCTGCCGTGGTGCTGGCCTTCGTGCTGGGCCTGTGCATGTCCACCTTGCGCGGCAAGACCATCGGTGATACACTTTATAATAGCATGAAGGACTTCTCCGGCATCATTGATCAGGTGCTGCACAGCGTCATCATCCCGCTGCTGCCCCTGTACGTCTGCGGTACCTTCATCGACATGACTAAGTCCGGCAAGACCTACGCCATTCTGGGCATCCTGTGGAAGGTGTTCCTGGTGGTCATCATCATGCATCTGGTCTGCATCTTCCTGCAGTTCTGCGTTGCAGGCGCTGTGAGCCACAAGAGCCCCTTCAAGATGATCCGCAACCAGATCCCCGGCTACACCACCGCTCTGGGCACTCAGTCCTCTGCAGCCACCATCCCGGTCAACCTGCAGTGCGCTGCGGCTGACGGCGTGAGCGAGCAGATCCGCAACTTCGTGGTGCCGCTGTGCGCAAACATCCACATGGCAGGCTCCATGATCACCATTACCGCCTGCGCAACTGCCGTCTGCCTGATGAACCAGCTGCCCATCAGCCTTGCTACCGTGGTGCCCTTCATCATGACGCTGGGTGTTGCCATGGTGGCTTCTCCCGGTGCTCCCGGCGGCTCCATCATGACCGCTCTGCCCTTCCTGTACATGATCTTTGGCGCTGAGGCCGGCGACCCCAATGGCCCCATCTGCGCCATCATGGTGGCTCTGTACATCACGCAGGATTCCTTCGGCACTGCCTGCAACGTCTCCGGCGACAACGCCATCGGTGTCATCGTGGAGACCATCTACCAGAAGTTCATCAACAAGAGCAGCGCAAGCGTCTGATGCGCGGCGCGCGGTTTTTGACCTGACAGGAGTGACACCCCATGGCATTTATCAGTGTTTTTGATGTTCTGGGCCCGAACATGATCGGCCCCTCCAGCTCCCACACCGCAGGTGCGGAGATCATCGCCTTTCTGGCCCAGAAGATGATCGCCCCGCCGCTGAAGCGGGCGGACTTTACCCTCTACGGTTCCTTTGCCAAGACCTACCACGGCCACGGCACCGACCGCGCCCTGCTGGGCGGCATCATGGGCTTTTCGGCCGATGATACCCGCATCCGGGATTCCTTTGCCATTGCCACCGACCGCGGCCTTAGCTACAGCTTCACCCCCAATGAGGTGGAGACCGACATCCACCCCAACACGGTGGATATCCGCATGGAGAATGCGGCCGGTCAGGTAATGACCGTGCGCGGTGAATCGCTGGGCGGCGGCAAGGTGCGCATCGTGCGGATCAACGGCGTGGAGGTGGACTTTACCGGCGAGTACAATGCCCTCATCGTGGTGCAGAAGGACAAGCCCGGCGTGGTGGCGCATATCTCAAAGATTCTCAGCGACCGCGGCGTGAATATCGCATTCATGCGCCTGTTCCGCGAGGGAAAGGGACATACGGCTTATACCATCGTGGAGTCGGATGAGCGCCTGCCCGAGGGTGTGGATCAGCTGTTGCTGGCAAACCCGAACATCAACGATGTAATGGTCGTGCAGCCGTAAGGAGGGACGAGCGATGAACATGGATTTCAAGTCCGCCAAGGAGCTGCTGGACCTGTGCGAGGAAAACCAACTGCCCATTTCGGAAGTGATGCGCCAGCGGGAATGCATTCTGGGCGAAGTGCCCCGGGATGCTGTGGATCACCGCATGGCAAAGGCATGGGAGATCATGCGCGCTTCTGCCACCCAGCCGCTGAAAAAGCCCATCAAATCCATGGGCGGGCTCATTGGCGGCGAGGCCAAAAAGCTGGAAACACATTATAATAAGAAGAAAAACATCTGCGGCGACGTGCTGCAGAAGGCCATGACCTACGCCATGGCCGTGCTGGAAGTGAACGCTTCCATGGGCCTGATCGTGGCTGCACCCACCGCAGGCTCTGCAGGCGTGGTGCCGGGCATGATGCTGGCGCTGCAGGAGTGCTACCGCATCTCCGACCAGCGCATCGTGGATGCCCTGTTCAACGCCGGTGCCGTGGGCTATCTTGCCATGCGCAACGCTACCGTGGCCGGTGCCGTGGGCGGCTGTCAGGCCGAGGTGGGCATTGCGTCCGCCATGGCTGCTTCTGCCGCCGTGGAGCTGATGGGCGGCGACCCGCAGCAGTGTCTGGACGCGGCTTCCACCGTGCTGATGAACATGCTGGGCCTTGTGTGCGACCCCGTAGGCGGGCTGGTGGAGTACCCCTGCCAGAACCGCAACGCTGCCGGTGTGGCCAACGCCCTCATTGCAGCGGAACTGTCCCTGAGCGGCATCCGCCAGCTGATCCCCTTCGACCAGATGCTGGACGCCATGTACGCCGTGGGCAAGCGCCTGCCTGCCGAGCTGCGCGAGACCGCCCTTGGCGGCTGTGCCGCCACCCCCGCCGCCTGTGCCGCCTGCGGCCTGTGCAGCGGGAACTGATCTTTCAACATGCAGCGCCGCCGGTGTGGAAACGCCCGGCGGCGTTTTTGCGCGTTCGTGACCGGAAATGCCGGCCCGAAGGGTGGAACTTTGCATCTTTTTGTGCAAACACGCCGAAAAGATGGCCGGGATGACTGGCGCTTGTCTGCGAAATGTGATAAACTAAATGCAGAAGTGCTCTGCGCAGTCCGTGCAGAGCGGAAAAAAAGATGATAAGTGAGGTCGTTTGTGATGAAGATTATTCGTGCAAAAGATTATGCGGATATGTCCCGCAAGGCAGCCAATATCATTTCGGCACAGGTCATTATGAAGCCCAACTGCGTGCTGGGTCTGGCGACCGGCGGCACCCCCGTGGGCGCGTATGCACAGCTGGTGGACTGGTACAACAAAGGCGATTTGGATTTCTCCGAGGTCACTACTGTCAATCTGGATGAGTACCGCGGCCTGCCCAAGGAGCACCCCCAGAGCTACTGGTATTTCATGAACGAGAACCTGTTCAGCAAGGTGAATATCGACCCGGCCAAGACCAACCTGCCGGACGGCACCAATCTGGACACCGCCGCCGAGTGTGCCCGTTACAACGGTATCATCCACAAGCTGGGCGGCATCGACCTGCAGCTGCTGGGCATCGGCCCCAATGGTCATATCGGCTTCAATGAGCCGGGCGAAGCCTTTGAGCTGGAGACCCACTGCGTCGACCTTGCGCCCACTACCATCGAAGCCAACAAGCGCTTCTTTGACGGCAACGAGGCCCTTGTCCCCAAACAGGCATACACCATGGGCATCAAGACCATCATGCAGGCACGCAAGGTGCTGGTGGTAGCCAACGGTAAAGCCAAGGCACAGGCCGTCAAGGACGCCGTGACCGGCCCTGTGACCCCTGCCTGCCCCGGCAGCATCCTGCAGCTGCATCCGGACTGCATCCTTGTGGCAGACGAGGAAGCACTGAGCCTGATCTGATCGTTCCGCGCTCTGACTGCCGCACGGTGCAATGCCGTGCGGCAGTTTTTTGCTGCCAACGGCTTTACAATCGCGTAAAAAGGCGGTATTCTTTATACGATACTTTTCTCAGGGAGGAAACCATGGATATCCGCCAGCTGCACTACTTTCTGGTATTGTGCGATGAAATGAATTACAGCCGCGCGGCACAGCGGCTGTTTTTGTCACGGCAAGCACTGCGGCAGAGCATCTCTGCGCTGGAAGCCGAGCTGTGCGGGCCGCTGTTCCTCAGCGCCCACCACAAGCTCACCCTTACCGACCGCGGCATGAGCCTGCAGCGCCATGCCGCGCCGGTGGTGGAGCAGTTCCAGCAGATGCAGGCATCCCTGCGGGCCGAGATCCAGTCGGCACAGCCGGTGCGCATCGGCATCAGCGTATCGCTGGTGCCGGACTACCTGCCCGGGCTGGAGACCCAGCTGGACAAGTTCCGCCAGCAGTACCCCCATGTGGAGATGCGCTTCCGCATGATGGACAACGATGCGGTGGCGGACGATGTGGAGCAGGGGGAGCTGGACGCGGGTCTGGTCATCGATCTGGGCTGCGCTGCGCCGGTGCTGGCCCGCACCACCCTGCGGGCAGACCCCGCCTGCCTGCTGGTGCCCCGGGGGCACGCGTTCTGGGATAAGGAGAGCATCCCGCTGACAGAGCTGCGCGGTCAGCGGGTGCTGCTGCCCAGCCTGCGGCAGGATCTGTTCAGCCCGCTGTGGTCGGCCTGCGCCCGGGCGGGCTTTGCGCCGAATGCGGAGATCGGCCCCAGCTTCTATCAGGCCTATTACCTTGTGCAGGAGCAGCTGTGCACCTGTCTGACCCGCTACGAGCCGGGTGCCCGGCGGGAGCTGGACCGCGTGCGGGATGTGCTGCTGGAAGACCTGCCCCCGCTGTGCGTCTCTCTGGTGCAGCGGCGGGATCATTCCTCTGCCTACATCGACCTGCTGCGCGGCTACCTGATGGAGATGCTGGGTGGTTCGGCCAGCCTGCCGCCCCGCCGCGGACGGCCCGCAAAGCCGTTCTACAACTTCCCGGTGCTGTCCAGCGCTGCGGCAAAGGCTGCACCGGCTCACCCGGTGCCCGGCACCCAGCTGGACTTTGCCGGCGGCACCAACTTCCGGGAGCTGGGCGGCTATGAAGCCGACGAGGGCAAGCATGTGAAGTGGGGCCAGATCTGGCGCGGCATCCCTACCTGCAAGCTCACCGGGGAGGCCGACCGCGCGAAGCTGGATGCGCTGGGCCTGCGCCTGATCCTTGATCTGCGCAGCACGGAAGAGGCCCGCAGAGAGCCGGACTATGTGCCGGACGGCGCACGGCTGGTGCAGATCTGCGGCCTGTGCGCCGAGGATGGCCGCGAGATCTCCTTGCGCCGGATGACATCGCCGCCCTGATGAAGGGCCGCAAGGAGAACCCGGACGGCAGCTTTTTTGTGGAGACCATGTACGAGCGGATGCTGTTTGGCAATAAGGCCTTCAAGGAGCTGTTCCGCGCACTGGAAGCGGGCGAGACCCCCATCCTGTTCCACTGCTCGGCAGGAAAGGACCGCACCGGCGTGGCGGCCATGCTCATCCTGCTGGCACTGGGCGCGTCGGATGAGACCATCTGCGCGGACTATGAGCGCACGAACCTCTGCCGCAAGGCGGAGATCGAAGCACGCCTGGCAGCCCACGCCGATGAGATCGCCAGAGACCCGCGCCGCGAGAACTTCCACCGCAGTGCGGCGGGCGTCAGCCCGGAAGCAGCCCCCTTTGTGCTGCACACCATCCGCGCAAAATACGGCAGCGCAGAAAATTATCTGGAAGCCGAATACGGCCTGACCCCGGCGCGCCTGATGCGGCTGCGCAGGATGTATCTGGAATAAAATAGAACAGGGACGGTGCTCCGCAGCGGATGCCGCCCTGTTTTTTGCATAAAATGATCCTGCAGGACGCCTTTCTCCCTTGACAATCGCACAATTGTTTCGTAATATAAATAGTAGTATGGAATAAAAGACGCTGTGTGCAGGTCGTTCCCGTGACTCGTGTCCCTTACAGGCAGAGCCTGCCTGTTTTTATATAAGATAGAACCGTAGATAGAAAAGCTTGCAGCCTGTCCGTGCGGCATTTGCCGTGCGTGTGGTCTTGTTGCCACTTTTTGCATTGAAAGCTCACTTATAAAAAATGTTTGCAGCCTACACCTGCCCTACAGCGTCTCCTGCTTATGATTCAGAATTTTGAATTTTAACAAAGGAGAGTGAAATGCGATGTCCACGATCATCTGGATCGTGATCTTGATCGTCGCGCTTGCTGCGGGCATCGGTGCAGGCTATTTTATTGGTTACAACAACCGTAAAAAGACCGCCGAAGCCCAGATCGGCAGCGCGGAAGCCGAGGCCACCCGTCTGGTGAACGAAGCGATCAAGACCGCAGAACAGAAGCGCAAGGAAGCGGTTCTGGAAGCAAAGGACGAGGCCTTCAAGCTGAAGGCCGAGGTGGATGCCCAGAAGGCAGAAGCCGACAAGGAGATCAAACAGCGCCGTGCGGAGATCAGCCGTCAGGAGAACCGCATCGACCAGAAGGAGACCGCCCTCGACCGCAAGACCGAGGCGCTGGAACGCAAGGAAGAAGAGCTGAAAAAGCGTTCCGCTGAGGCCGAAGAGCGTCTGGCGGAGATCGACGCCCTGCGTGCCAAGGAGATGGAGCGGCTGGAAACGCTGGCCGGTCTGAGCCAGGAGGATGCCCGCGAAGTGCTGCTGCACAAGGTGGACGAGGAGCTGACCCACGAAAAGGCAGTGCGCGTTGCCGCCTATGAGACCGACCTGAAGGAGAACTGCGACAACATTGCACGCAATCTGATCGGTCAGGCCGTCAGCCGCTGCGCTGCCGACCACTGCAGCGAGACCACCGTCAGCGTGGTGCCGCTGCCCAGCGACGAAATGAAGGGCCGCATCATCGGCCGCGAGGGCCGCAACATCCGTGCGCTGGAAACGGCTACCGGTGTGGACCTGATCATCGACGATACCCCGGAGGCCATCACCCTGTCCTCCTTCGACCAGACCCGCCGCGAGGTCGCCCGCATGACGCTGGAACGCCTGATCGGCGATGGCCGCATCCACCCCGCCCGCATCGAGGAGACGGTGGAAAAGTGCCGCCACGATCTGGAGCTGCAGATGAAGCGCGAGGGCGAGCGTGCCGTGATGGAGCTGGGCATCCATGGCCTGCACCCCGACCTCATCAAGCTGATCGGCCGGCTGAAGTACCGCACCAGCTTTGGACAGAACGCCCTGACCCACAGCATGGAGGTGGCATGGGTGGCCGGTCTGCTGGCAGGCGAAATGGGTGTGAACGTGACCATGGCACGCCGTGCCGGTCTGCTGCATGATATCGGCAAGGCACTGGATCACGAGATCGAGGGCAGCCATGTGCAGATCGGTGTGGATATCTGCCGCAAGTACAAGGAAAATACCCAGATCATCCATGCCATTGAGGCCCACCACGGCGACGTGGAGCCCAAGACCCCGCTGGCCTTCATCATTCAGGCTGCCGACGCCATCAGCGCTGCACGCCCGGGTGCCCGCCGCGAGAATGTGGAAAGCTACGTCAAGCGTCTGGAAAATCTGGAGGAGATCTCTTCCAGCTTTGAGGGTGTGGAGCAGGCATTTGCCGTGCAGGCAGGCCGCGAAGTGCGCATCATGGTAAAGCCTGACGTCATCAGCGACGATCAGGTGATCCTGCTGGCACGCTCCATTGCCAAGAAGATCGAGGATACGCTGGATTACCCCGGCCAGATCAAGGTCAACGTCATCCGCGAGAGCCGCGCTGTGGAATACGCAAAATAAAGATTTGGGATCAGAGGGCCGCTGTACGATTGGGTGCAGCGGCCCTTTTTGCTGCGGAAAGCACTTGCGATCCGGCTGCAAAAAGGGTATCATGGAGAAAAACAGCTCGAAAGGGGAGACCACCGCATGAAACACACAAGGATGATCCTGACGGCACTTATGGCGGCGGCACTGGCGCTGGCTGTGCTGGCCGGGTGCAGCAGCGTGCTGGCCGGTACGGTGCACGAGGATACGGAGCAGGCTGCGGCCCTGATGAAGGAGATCGACACCGGTCTTGCCTACAGCACAGACCTGGAAGCTGCGGCCAGCCGTCTGGCAGAATGGCTGGTGGAAGAACCCGGACAGCTGGGCACCCAGTCCGGGCAGCTTGCCCGCAAGGTGGAGCTGACAGCGGACTCCGGCAACATGACGGATACGAACCTGAATGAATTTATCGATCATTCCAGCATATCCTCCAATATCTGGGTCAATATCCCCATCAGCGTGACCATCGGTCTTGTGCTGGATAACCAGAGCCGGGCCTTTACCGGCTACCTGTATGCACCGGCTGCCGGTCAGGCTGCCCGGAGCCTGAGCCGCTGCGCGGCAGGCTGCAGCCGGATGGGCGCCGTGTTCATCCAGTACGGCGGCGAGACCTATGTGGTGGCGCTGTTTGAGTAAAGAATAAAAGCTGCTTTCCCTGCCGGAACCATGGGCCCCGGCAGGGATTTTTTGTGCTCTGTATGCGGACAGGAAAACCCGCAGAAGGCTGTCTTGTGCACGGAAAACACGAATAAACAGATGAAAGTTCTTCATTTGTTTTCCCGAAAAACACAAAAAACTCATGTTTTCACGAAACTGTATTTTCCAGGAATACACAACATCTTCAAATCTGCACAAAAATAAAAACATATTTTTCACTGACCATTGGTCAAAGCACAGAAAAACAGCCGGAAGCCTTTCTTTTTTAGGCGGAACAGCGTATAATGCGGGTATCGCACAAAGGTGTGCAAGGCTCCGGAGGAGGAGTATAAAAACCTTTGTGCATTTTTTAGAACTTACTGCTTTACCACAATAAAGCAATGAGGCATGAGAGAGAGGGAAAAAATATGAAATTCGATCGTCGTATTTCTCGCCGCAGCTTCCTGGCTGCTGCAGGCGTATCGGCTGCTGCACTGGCTCTGACTGCCTGCGGCGGCTCTTCCAGCACCGCTGCTTCCGGCTCCACCGCTGCTTCTGGTGCAGCCGCCTCTGCTGAGGGCGGTGTGCTGAACGTCATGCTGGAGACCGAAGTCCAGTCTCTGGACCCCCAGCTGGCTACCGACGGCACCTCCTTTGAGGTCATCGCCAACTACACCGACGGTCTGATGCAGATGGATGCGAACGGTGCAGCCGTGGAGGCTCTGGCAGAGAGCTATGAGCTGAGCGAGGACGGCAAGACCTACACCTTCCACCTGAAGGATGCAAAGTGGTCCAATGGCGATGCCGTTACCGCAGCCGACTTCGTGTTTGGCTGGCAGCGTGCTGTTGACCCCGCAAACGCATCCGAGTATGCCTACATGCTGAGCGATATCGGTCAGGTGGTCAACGCCGCCGAGATCATTGCAGGCAGCAAGCCTGTCACCGATCTGGGCATCACCGCTGTGGATGACAAGACCCTGAAGGTGGAGCTGAACGTTCCGGTCAGCTACTTCCTGAGCCTGATGTACTTCCCCACCTTCTACCCCATGAACCAGAAGTTCTTTGAGAGCTGCGGCGATACCTACGGCACCAGCGCAGACACCGTGCTGTCCAACGGTGCATTCGTGATGACCAGCTATCAGCCGGCCGCCACCGCTTTTGAGCTGGTGAAGAACGCCGACTACTACGATGCCGACCGCATTGCTCTGGACGGCCTGAACTATCAGGTCATCAAGGACAGCCAGCAGGCTCTGATGAGCTATCAGAACGGCGATCTGGATATC
This sequence comes from Faecalibacterium sp. 7, assembly GCF_049562865.1. Classification (NCBI taxonomy): domain Bacteria; kingdom Bacillati; phylum Bacillota; class Clostridia; order Eubacteriales; family Oscillospiraceae; genus Faecalibacterium; species Faecalibacterium sp. 7. Next base: position 1,065,770 of record NZ_CP186911.1, read on the forward strand.
ACCCTGCTGAACGGCGAGCAGGTCGAGCAGGTCAAGGACGACCCCGAGTTCACCAGTGTGGGCGCCGGCTACCTGTGGTACATCAGCCCCAACATGGACGCTGTGCCGGAGCTGGCAAACCTGAACCTGCGCCGTGCCATCACCTTTGCACTGGATCGTGATTCCATCACCAATGACGTGCTGAAGGACGGCTCTTCTCCCGCCTACACCGCAGTGCCCGCACAGTTCGCCACCGGCCCGGACGGCAGCGATTTCAGCGCCGACCAGACCAAGTTTGCAGAGTTCTGCGCATACGATCCCGACAAGGCTGCAGAGTACTACGAGCAGGCCAAGGCTGAGCTGGGCAAGGATTCCTTCTCCTTCACCATGGTCGTCGATGCCGACGATGCTCCTCAGAAGGTCGCTCAGGTCGTTCAGGAGCAGCTGCAGACCACCCTGCCCGGCTTCACTCTGGAGCTGAAGGTAGAGCCCAAGAAGCAGCGCGTGCAGGATATGCAGGACGGCAACTTTGAGATCGGCCTGACCCGCTGGGGCCCCGACTACGCCGATCCTATGACCTATCTGGGCATGTGGGTCACCGGCAACTCCAACAACTACGGTCTGTGGAGCGACGCTGACTACGATGCCATCATCGCAGAGTGCACCACCGGTGATCTGTGCACCGATCCCGAGGGCCGCTGGGAGGCTATGTATGACGCCGAGTCCATCGTGCTGGAGCAGGCCGCCATCTTCCCGCTGTATGGTCAGTGCAACGCCGAGATGATCTCTTCTGCCGTGACCGGCGTGGACTTCCACCCGGTTGCTCTGAACCGCGTCTTCAAGGACGCAAAGAAGAGCGTCTGATCCTGATCGAGAACTGAAATGCCGCACAGTGGCAGCGAAAATGCCGCTGTGCGACTTTTTGGCTTTTGCACTGTCCGCGTGCGGTGCACGGCTGACCGCGGCAGGCGGGAGCCGTTCTGCCCCGTGCAGGGCGGAGAAGAAACTTTAAGGGGGTCTACCCAACGTGAAAAAATACACGCTCAAGCGTATCATCACTTCGTTGTTTACGCTGCTGGCCATCCTGCTGGTGTTGTTCATCCTCATGCAGCTGATGCCCGGTTCGCCCTTCAACGATGAAAAGCTGACGCCGGAAATGCGCGCATCCCTGTACGCAAAGTACGGTCTGGATCAGCCCATCTATGTACAGTTCTTCCGCTATGTGACCAACATGCTGCGCGGTGACTTCGGCGTCAGCTACAATATCTCCAAGAACACGCCCATCTCCCAGCTGATCCAGTCCCGTCTGCCCATTTCCATCCGTGTGGGCGGCATGGCTGTTACACTGGGTGCCATCGTGGGCCTTGTGCTCGGCATCATTGCAGCCCTCAAGCGGGACACCATCTTCGACACTCTGGCCACCATCATCTCGGTCATCGGCGTGTCGGTGCCGTCTTACGTGATCGCACTGGCCCTGAGCTATACCTTTGGTTTCAAGCTCAAGTGGTTCCCCATGCTGTTCTCCGCAAAGGATGTGTTCGGCTCCAGTGTGCTGCCCAGCATCTCGCTGTCCATGTTCACCATGGCTTCCATTGCCCGCTTTACCCGCAGTGAAATGATCGAGGTTCTGGACTCCGATTATATGCTGCTGGCCGAGAGCAAGGGCATTTCCGGCCCGGCGCTGATCTTCCGCCACGCGCTGCGCAATGCGCTGATCCCATTATCACCGTGCTGGCCCCGCTGATCGTGGACCTGATGACCGGCTCGCTGGTGGTGGAGAAGATCTTCGCCATTCCCGGTGTGGGCAGCCTGCTGGTGACGGCCATCCAGTCCAACGACTACAATGTGGTCATCAGCCTGAGCTTCATCTACAGCGCCATGTACATTGGCATCATGCTGGTCGTTGACCTGCTGTACGGCATCATCGACCCGCGTATCCGCTTGGCAAAGGGGGACAACTGATATGGCAGAAAAAGCGATTCACCTGGGCGGTGAAGCCACGGCTGATGCCATCGTCAGCGCGGTGGATACCATGTATTCCGAGCATACCTTCAACGAGAAGGACTTTGCGCTCAAGCATAACGACGCAGAGATCGCAATGGACTCGAACTTTGCCGCACAGAGCTTCTGGAAGGATGTGCGGGTGCGCTTCTTCCGCAAAAAGAGCGCGGTGCTCGGCCTGATCCTCGTGGTCTTTATCGTGCTGCTGGCGGCATTTGGCCCCGGCATGAACGAGTATACCTACTCCGGTCAGGAGCTGAGCCAGAAAAACTTTGCGCCCCGCGTGCAGGTGCTGGAAAACTTCGGCATCTTCAACGGTGACGAGAAAATGAGCACCACCACCGGTTCCAAGACGGTCAATGCCTATGTGGAAAAGGGCAAGGAGGATGTCTACTACTGGTTCGGCAGCGACACCTATGGCCGCGATATCTGGACCCGTACCTGGGAGGGTGCCCGCGTGTCCCTGATCATCGCGGTTGCTGCCGCCATCATCGATATGGTCATCGGCATGAGCTACGGCCTGATCTCCGGCTACTTTGGCGGCAAGGTGGATATGATGATGCAGCGTTTTCTGGAAGTTGCCAACGGCATCCCCCGTCTGGTGATCGTCACGCTGCTTCTGCTGGTGCTCAAGCCCGGCATGATCACCATTATCTTTGCCCTGATGCTCACCGAGTGGGTGGGCATGAGCCGCATTGCCCGCGCTGAGATGCTCAAGCTGAAGGATCAGGAGTTCGTGCTGGCTTCCCGCACGCTGGGCGCAGGCAGCTTCTTCATCATCTTCAAGGAAGTGCTGCCCAACATCATCGGACCCATCATCACGCAGGTCATGTTCAGCATCCCCACCGCAATTTTCACCGAGGCATTCCTGTCCTTTGTGGGTCTGGGCATCCCGGTGCCGCAGTGCTCGCTGGGTTCTCTGATCAGCGAGCTGTATAACAGCTTCACCACCCATCCTTATCAGATCATCCCGCCGATGGTGGTCATGAGTCTGCTGATGATGAGCTTCAACCTCGTGGCCGACGGCCTGCGCGAGGCTCTGGACCCCAAGATGAAGAGTATGTAAGGAGGAACACCCCATGCCTGAAAAGAAAAAAGAACAGGTCTTGTCGGTGCGAGACCTTGATATCACCTTTAAGACCACCGCAGGCCCGGTGCACGCCATCCGCGGCGTGAACATCGACCTGTACAAGGGCGAAACAGTGGCGCTGGTGGGCGAATCCGGCTCCGGCAAGTCCGTTACCATGAAGGCCGCCATGGGCATTCTGGCACAGAACGCCATTGTGAACAGCGGCTCCATCCAGTTCAGCTACCATCACGCCGACGGCAGCCCCGAGACGGTGGACCTGCTGCAGAAGGACAAAAAGTGGATCCGCCGCCACATCAACGGCAAGCGCATCGCCATGGTGTTCCAGGACCCCATGACCAGCCTTGACCCCACCATGCCCATCGGCAAGCAGATCATGGAGGGCATGCTGTGGCACTACAAGATGCCCAAGGATGCCGCCTACAAAAAGGCTGTGCAGCTGCTGGAAGAGGTGGGCATCACCGATGCCGAAAAGCGCATGAAGAGCTACCCGCACCAGCTGTCCGGCGGTATGCGCCAGCGCGTGGTCATTGCCATTGCACTGGCCTGCGACCCCGACCTGCTGATCTGCGACGAGCCCACCACGGCACTGGATGTGACCATTCAGGCCAAAATTCTGGAGCTGATTCGCAGCATCCAGCGTGAGCGCGGCATCTCGGTCATTTACATCACCCATGATCTGGGCGTTGTGGCAAAGGTGGCCGATTATGTGGACGTGATGTACGCAGGCAAGATCGTGGAGACCGGCACCATCGACGAGATCTTCTACGAGCCGCGCCACCCCTATACATGGGGCCTGCTTTCCGCCATGCCCGATCTGGACACCGCAGACGACCGTCTGTACACCATTCCGGGTTCGCCGCCGAACCTGCTGCATGAGAAGCAGGGCGATGCCTTTGCGCCGCGCAACCATTTTGCCCTGAACATCGACGACGAAGTGGACCCGCCCATGTTCAAGATCAGCGACACCCACTATGCAGCTACATGGCTGCTGGACCCCCGCGCACCCAAGGTGGACATGCCGCCTGAGCTTGCTCAGCGCATTGCCCGCATGCGTGCCGAGGCAGAAAAGATCAAGGAGGCGGAATAAATGGCAGGACAGAATGCTGCTCCGCTGCTGAAGGTGGAAGGCCTGAAGCAGTATTTCCGCGTGAGCAAGAGCTATACCGTCAAGGCTGTGGACAATGTCAGCTTTGAGATCTATCCCGGCGAGACCTATGGTCTGGTGGGCGAGTCCGGTTCCGGCAAGTCCACCATCGGCCGCAGCGTCATCCGCCTGTATGACCCCACTGCCGGCAAGATCACCTTTGAGGGGCAGGATATCAGCGGCAGGCTGAACCACAGCCAGAACAACACCCTGCGCACCCAGATGCAGATGATCTTTCAGGACCCCATGGCGTCCCTGAACCCCCGCAAAAAGGTGGAGGATATCATCGGCGAGGGTCTGGACATCCACCACATGTACAAGACCCACGAAGAGCGCCGCGAAAAGGTGGAGAAAATTCTGGCCAAGGTGGGCCTTGCGCCTGAACATGCTGAGCGCTATCCCCACCAGTTCTCTGGCGGCCAGCGCCAGCGCGTGGGCATTGCCCGCGCCCTCATCATGAACCCCAAGCTTATCATCGCAGATGAGTGTATCTCGGCGCTGGACGTGTCCATTCAGGCGCAGGTGGTCAACCTGATGAAGGATATCCAGCAGGAGACCGGCACGGCCTACCTGTTCATTGCGCATGACCTTTCCATGGTCAAGTACATTTCGGACCGCATCGGCGTGCTGCATCTGGGCCACCTGCTGGAGACGGGTACCACCGAAGAGATCTTCGAGAACCCCATCCATCCCTACACCCGCAGCCTGCTGTCGGCCATCCCGCTGCCGAACCCGGTGGTGGAAAAACGCCGCGTGGCTGAGACCTATGACTATGCATCTTCCGGCATCGATTACAACAAGGGCACCGATCACCTTGTGAGCGGCAGCCACTATGTCAAGTGCACCGACGAAGAGTTTGCCAAGTGGTGCAGATAAGAACAAAATGAGAAAGGCATCTGCGGCGCTGTTTCGTTGACCGAAACCGCTGCAGATGCCTTTTGTTTGTCATGAACTGCATCCGACACTTTTTGACATTCCTACTGAAACGCCCCTTTTCCATTTTTGCCCTGCCCGGCGGACACGTTTCCGCTGCGGCGGGCCGACTGATGTTTCCTATCCTCTGCTGCGGACCCCCTCTATCTGTCCGCAGCAGAACAACAAAATGCAAAAAAGCCCAGAGCGATACCGCTCCAGGCTCCTTTGTCTGTATGTACATATCATATTATAATGTCCGGGGCGGATATAATTTCTGGGGCGGATATTGTCAAGGGAAGTGAACGGGTTTCATCTCTAGGTGCCCACCGATTCATCTTGTTTGGCGTTTTGCATCCACCGCACCAGCGCTTCGGCGTCCTGTTTGCCTTTGGCGTACATTTTTTCAAGGCCGGCGCGGTTCTTGGTCAGGGTGGACATTCCCTCGGTGCTGTCCGGGGCGATGATGCAGACAAGGCCCTGTCGCTCCAGCTCCCGCGCCCGCTGGACAGCCGTGTTGTACCGCCATACCCGGCGGCGCAGCCCCTCGGCTGCAGCGGGGTAATGCGACTGCAGCAGGTGTGCCAGATGCTTGTCCCGGGCATCACTACTCACCAGCCCGATGGGCTTGGTCAGGATGAGAGCCACCCGGTCGCAGCCGTGGGCAAAGGCCCATTCCAGCGGGACGGGGTCGGCCAAGCCGCCATCAAAACAAGGCACGCCGTCGATGACGCAGGGCTGGTCGATGACCGGGATGCAGCAGGACGCCATGAGGATGCGGTAGTCGTCCGGGTGGAGGTCTGCCTTGGTGAAATACTGCGCCTCGCCGTTCTGTGCATTAGCGGCCACCACGCAGAGCTCTGCCGGGCTGCGGGCAAGCGCCGCGTAATCCAGCGGATTCTCGCCGCCTGCATTGCTGAGGGTGCCGTAGACATAGCCCAGATCGAGATAGGAATGCTTGCGGATGAGGTTGTGCACGCTCATGTACTCCCTGCGGAAGGAGTATTCATCGTAAAAGGGCTTGTTCCGCCCATGCTGGCCTGCCAGATAGGACGTCATATTGGCGCTGCCCGCCGAAACGCCGATGCAGAGATGAAGCGGAGGTCCTCCTCCAGGCAGCGGTCCAGCACGCCAGCGCCGTAAATGCCCCGCAGGCCGCCACCCACATCGATGACACCGTATTTCATGGTCTGTTCCTCCATCGTTTAATTCCATTTCCCTCCCAGTATAACGGGACGGCGGGAAATACTCATTGAGCAAACGGCGGGATCTGATGCAATTTGCGGCAGAAAGCAGGATCTGCCGCAATGGGGGCAAACAAAAACGGCCAGCGTATCATGTGCTCTGTGATATGTACCCCTAATCGAGAAAATCCATCCGCATATGTTCCGGCACGCCTTCGTGAGCATCCTGCTGTCCAATCCCAATATCGGTGTGGCAACGGTGGCCGCAGAAGCCGGACACGCACAGCCCAGTACGACCCTTGCAATTTACACGCAGGTCTATGACAAGCGGCGCAAAGAGATTCGCAAACAGATGAGCAAAGAATTGTACAAGTAAAGCGCCTATTCATGCAAAAAGAAAAGCACGAGAGCAAAATCTCGTGCTTTTTTCTATGGGCCAGCCAGGACTTGAACCCGGGACCAAGCGGTTATGAGCCGCCAGCTCTGACCAACTGAGCTACTAGCCCGCATATTCTGCGCTGCGGCATATATCAGTATACCAAATTCAGCGCAAAATGAAAAGCGTTTTGCCGCAAAAGTTTATTTTGTGCGGTGGGCTGCCAGCTTTTGCTGCATGAATTTGTCCAGCATCTCCTGCGGGAACAGCGGCTCCTTGTAGCCAAAGGCCTCGCGGATGAAGATCAGGGTCACCACAGTCTGACGGCCCGGGTCCAGCCGCAGGGAGTACAGGGTATCCAGCGGCTGCTGGGTGGGCTGGTGCAATGTCAGGTGCAAAAGGAACCCGCCGTCCTTTTCCCGGCGGCACTCATACAAAAACTCGTCCGTGTCCGGATGCTCGTCCAGACGGTCAAAGCATTCGTCAAGGGGCAGGTCGGTGCGGAACTCCGACAGACCGGATGGCCCATACTGGCTGCGGCGGCCGTTCTCGCGCCGGGAGAGCAGAAAAACGATCACGCCCAGCACGGCGGCAAGCAGGACGATGGAAACAGCAGTGTTCATGAAGATCCTCCCAAAGAGTTTTTCTTATTGTAACACAACCCGCATCCATTTGTGCTATAATATTTTTAATTCTTTGAAAATTTTGTCAGGAGCCTGCACTCTGCTGCGGGCGGGAGGAACGCAATGAAGCTCAAATTCACACGCAAGACCTGGTACTTTTTCCTGCTGGCGGCAGCGGCAGTGTCCATGCTGGGCGGCTTTGCCGTGCTGAGCGGCATGGATTTTTCGGGGCTGGAACTGATCGTGTTCTGCATCACCGGCATCGCAGTACTATTTCTGGCGGCGCAGAAGGGGGCACCGGCCAAGGATAAGCGCAATTACACGCTGGTGTTCGTGCTGCTGATGCTCAGCAAGCTGGCGGCAGGCGGCTGGGCGGGCGACCTGTGCTCGGCGCTGGTGTGGCCCGGCCTCCTTGCCATTGAGTACAGCCATGGAAAGCCTATCCAGCGCCCGCTGCAGCTGGTATGCATTTCGGAGGCGCTGCGGCTTTTGTTCTGGCTGCTGACCCGCTATGCGGGCATGAGCGGCCTTGCCTTCTGGACGAACATCATGTTCGTGCTGCTGGCCTGTGCCCGGGGCTGGGCGGCTCTGACCCTGTATAAGACGCAGGAGGAAACCCTGTGACCCAGCGGCGCAGGTCGAAAAAAACGGAAGTGGAGACGCACCGTTTTGGCCGGCGCAGCTTTTTGCTGGGGGCCGGTGCCGCCGCCTGCGTGGGCGCGGGGCTGTGGCTGCGCCGCAAAGAGCTTTCCGAACAGGATAAAACAGGAAAACAACAACAAAACGTTAACAACCCGGCCCTGCCTGCGGGCGAGTGGCGGGCTGTGTGGATCAGCTATCTGGAATGGGCGCTGCTGGATTTTTCCACGGCAGACACCTTCCGCGCCGGGTGCGCACAAATGCTGGACGATTGTGCGGGCCTTGGGCTGAACACGGTGCTGGCGCAGGTGCGGCCCTTCGGGGACGCGCTGTACCGCAGCAGCCTGTTCCCATGGAGCCACCTGTGCACCGGGGTGCAGGGGGCAGACCCCGGTTTTGACCCGCTGGACATCCTCCTGCAGGAGGCCCACGGGCGGGGACTCTCGGTGGAAGCGTGGCTGAACCCCTACCGACTGCGGTCCTCTGCCGCCATGCCGCCCAGCCTTGCGGAGAATAACCTTGCCAACACCCATCCGGAGTGGGTGTGTGCGGTGGGCGACGGGCTGTACCTGAACCCGGCAGAGCCTGCCGCTGCGGATTATGTGGTGCAGGGCGTGGCGGAGCTTTTGCAGAACTATGCGGTGGATGGCATCCACTTTGACGATTACTTTTACCCCACCACCGAGGAAAGCATCGACGCGGTGCAGTTTGCGGCCAGCGGTGCGGTGGACCTTGCCGCGTGGCGGCAGCAGAACGTGACCGCACTGGTAAAGGCGGTGCACGACACGGTAAAAGCCGCAGACCCGACTTTGCGGTTCGGCATCAGTCCACAGGGGAATATTGACAACGATCTCAACAGCCAGTACAGCGCTGTGACCGCGTGGCTGGCCGCAGGCGGCGAAGAGCAGGTGGTGGACTACCTCTGTCCGCAGGTCTACTGGGGCTATGGCTACACGCTGCAGAGCGGCAGCACCCGCTTTGCCTTTGAGAACATCGTGCCCGCGTGGCTGGCGTACCCGCGCGCAGAGGGCGTGGCGCTCTATTTTGGCTTGGGCGCGTACCGCATCGGCGTGGGCGACGGCGGCGCGAACCCGGACAGCGTGAGCGGCTGGAGCACCGGCGATGTGCTGGCCCGGCAGGTGCAGGACCTGCGCGGTCAGAACGCGGGCGGCTGGGCGCTGTACCGGTATGGCAGTCTGTTCGGTGCGGGCGCACCGGAGCAGGCCGCTGCCGAATGCGCTGCGCTGCGGGCGCTGACCGGCAAAGAAGGGTAAAATCGGGCGGCAAACCGCACAAAACAAAGCCGTCTGTCTTGTGCAGTGCGGCGAAATGCGGTATACTATAATTGTATCTGCCCGAAAAATGGGCAGAAGGATGAATAGCAAAGAGAAGCGCGTTGCTTCGTGAGGAAACGTATGAAGATGAAAAAAAGGATTATTGCGCTGCTGCTGGCGGTCCTGCTGGCAGTGGGGCTGATCGGCTGCAAGGATGTCCTGAAGGGTATCGTGCACAAGGCGACGGGCACCTCGGACGAGGTGCAGGAGGAGGACACCACCCGCTGGGCAGATGCGACCGCCGACCCGCTGATCATTCAGGGGATCGCAGACTCCTCTGCCAAGTTTGCCGCGGCCACGGCAGACGGCTGCCTGTACGCCGTGTTCAACGGCATCTGGAGCCGCAGCACCGACTATTTCACTGCGCCCACCGGCAGCCTGAATATCATGGCCTGCGGCACCGCTGAGGGCACCCAGAAATTCAAGGTGGCACTGTGGAAAAAGGTGGATGGCGGCGCAGAGTATGTGCCGGACAGCACCTATTATATCCATACGGACGGCACCAACTACCGCTGCACCGTTTCCGGGCTGGACCCGGCGGCACAGTACCGTGTGACCATCTCCTATGATTCCAGCCGCTACTACCTGTACGGCCTGATGAAGGTGGAGGGCGTCGGCTGATGAATACACAGACTAAGAACTCTCTGCTCCTGCTGCTGTGCTCCCTTATCTGGGGCACGGCCTTTGTAGCCCAGAGCGCAGGCTCCGGGATGGGTGCCTACAGCTTTCTGGCGGGGCGCAGCTGGCTGGCTGTGCTGGTGCTGATCCCCACGGTGCTGGTATTTGACGCCATCCGCCGCAAAAACGGCATGGATGCAAAGCCAAAGACCGCCGCCGAAAAGAAAAAGCTGCTGGCGGCAGGCTTTGTGTGCGGCACCCTTCTGTTTGCCGCATCCGCTGCACAGCAGATTGGCATTACCATCAATCCGTCCACGGCAAAGGCTGGCTTCCTGACCGCCATGTATGTGGTGCTGGTGCCGGTGTTCGGCCTGTTTCTGGGCCGGAAGGGCAATGCGCAGCTGTGGGTCAGCATGGTGGTGGCTGTGCTGGGCCTGTATCTGCTGTGCATGAAAAACGGCTTTGGCAGCATCGAATCCAGCGATTGGCTCCTGCTGAGCTGTGCGGTGCTGTTCAGCTTTCAGATCATTGCGGTGGACCACTTTTCCCCGCAGGTGGACGGCGTGCGGCTGAGCCTTGCCGAATTTCTGGTGGTGTCGGTGGAAAGCACCGCTGCGGCTCTGCTGTTCGAGGCACCTTCCGCAGCGCAGTTCGCGGAGAACGCGCTGCCGATCCTCTACTGCGGCATCATGTCCAGCGGCGTGGCCTACACCCTGCAGATCCTGGGCCAGCGGGACCTGAACCCCGCCATTGCCAGCCTGATCATGTGTCTGGAAAGCGTGTTCAGTGCGCTGGGCGGCTGGATGCTGCTGCACCAGAACCTTTCTGCCCGGGAAGTCTTTGGCTGCGTGCTGATCTTTGCTGCCGTGGTGCTGGCCCAGCTGCCGCTGGAAATGCTGCGCCGGGTCAAAAAGGCGTCCTGACCCATGGCAGAAAAACAGCCGGGGCCGCAGCTGCGCACGGCAGGCGGCATCCGGTACGAGCTGACCCGCAAAAAGGTGAAGAACCTGAACATCCGTGTGCGGGAGGACGGCACCGTGGCGGTGAGCGTGCCGCTGCGCACGAGCGCGGAAGCTGCGGACCGCTTTGTGGCCGAGCGCACCCAATGGGTGCAGGAGGCCCGGGAACGTGCCCGGCGGCGTGCCGCCCGGGACGCACAGCCACTGCCGGACAGGGAGACCGCGCTGGCGTACTTTACGGCCATGAGCGATAAGGTCTACCCGGCCTTTGCCGAAGTGCTGGGCGGGCACAAGCCCGTCATCAAGGTGCGCAGCATGACCAGCCGGTGGGGCGTGTGCTTTATGGCAAAGCGGCAGATCACCTTTGCTTTGCAGCTGTATCATATGCCCCCGGCGGCGCAGATCTATGTGGTAGTGCATGAGTACTGCCACTTTTTGCAGCCCAACCACAGCCCGGCCTTCTGGGCTGAGGTGGCAAAGCTGCTGCCGGACTGGAAAGCCCGGCGGGCGCTTTTAAAGTAATCAAATAGTGGGAAAGCGGATGCGGGCGGTCACAGACCGGCCCGCATCCGAATTGTAAAACAGGAGGGAAGTACCCTTGGAAAACGAAAAAAAGTCCGGCGATAAATATTCAAAGCTTGCCGGCAACACATTGATCTTTGCCATTTCCAGCTTTTCGTCAAAGCTGCTCACCCTGATCGTGCAGCCGTTCCTGACCTATGCAATGGCGGAAATTTCCGATCTGGGCCTTTCCAAGATCCTGAGCCAGTACGCGAACCTGCTCATCCCGTTCGTGTCCATGGGCATGTCCAACGCCATCATCCGCTTTGGTCTGGACAAGGGCAACAGCGAAAAACAGGTGTTCACCAACGGCCTGCTGACCATTCTGGGCGGCTTTGGCCTTCTGGTGCTGTGCTGGCCCATTGCGCAGTTTCTGCCCGATATGGCACAGTACGGCCTGCTCATTTACATCTATGTGCTCATGAGCTGCCTGCGCACCCTGTGCACCCAGTTCGTGCGCAGCCGCCAGTGGAACAAGCTGGTGGCCGTGGACGGCGTGCTGTGCACCGTGGCCACCATGGCCTTCTACGTGCTGTATCTGGTGGGCTTCAAGTGGGGCGCCAACGGCTACCTGCTGGCCATCATCAGCGGCGACCTTGTCAGTGTGCTGTTCCTCTCCGTTACCGGAAAGCTGTGGAACTATGTGGAGCTGAAGGGCGTCAACAAAAACCTCTGGAAGCAGATGCTGCGCTTCTCGCTGCCCATGATCCCGGCACAGATCAGCTTCTGGATCATCAACGCATCCGACCTGTTCTTTGTGCGCGAAATGTGCAGCGGTCTGGACGGCCACAGCGGCGACGCATGGAGCGGCCTGCTTTCCACCGGCTACTTCCTGCCCACCATCCTGACCACGCTGGGCCTGATCTTCTACGATGCATGGCAGCTTTCCGCTGTGACCGAGGAGGAGGGGCGCGCAAAGTTCTTTACCCAGATCTTCCGCACCTATTCCAGCGTGCTGTTCTGCTGTGCCGCCGGCATCATCTGGCTGTGCCGTCCGGTGATGCACGTGATGAAGTCCAACTACTACTATGCATGGCACTTTGTGCCCTTCCTTGTCATGGCGTCCACCTGCAGCTGCTTCAACCAGTTCATGAACAGCGTGTACGTGGTGAATAAAAAATCCACCCGCAGCATGATCACCATGATGGCGGGTGCTGTGAGCAACTGCATCATGAACTACTTCTTCATCAAGTGGTGGGGCCCGGTAGGCGCGACCTATGCCTCCTTCCTTGGCCTTGCGCTGGTGTTCACCCTGCGCGCCATCGATGCCCACAGGATGATCGGGATGCAGGTGCATCCGGGCCGCGTGCTGGTGAATGCGGCCGCACTGGTGGCAGAAGCCTTTGTGCTGCTGGCTGAGACGCCGCTCTACGGCCTGTGGACCGGCCTGATCACGGCGGCTGTTATCCTGTACAACTTTGCAGGCGTGTGGGCCATGGCCCGCATCCTGCTGCCCCGCCTGCTGGGCCGCCGCGGCAAGGCGCTGGTGTCGGCTGTGGATGGCTGGCTGAAACGGTAAAATGTGCAAACGAAAGGCCCCGGGACATAACGTCCCGGGGCCTTTCGCCTTTTATAAATGTGCGATACGGATGAAGCGGATAGCGGTATTACAGGGAGCCGAAGGCTCAGTGTCTGCTGTTCTTGCCCAGCAGGCTTGCCCATGCACCGGCAATCGTCAGTGCAAAGCCGCTGAGAGCCATTGCCAGCGCAGCAAACAGGCTGGTGCCGGTCTGCGGCAGGGCGTGAGCGTCCTGCACAGCGGGATTCGTGTGGTTGGCGGGCAGAACAGAGGAGTCCGGCGTATCGGTCCGTGCGTCCTGTACAGGAGTCAGCTGCGGGTCTTCCGGGGTGACGGAGGTATCCGGGCCGGGCTTCGGTTCCGGCTTCGGTTCCGGCTTCGGGTCGGGGTCCGGGGTGGGAGTGTCGGACCCGTCCGGTTCGGGAGTAGGGGCAGGCAGTTCCGCATGAGCGGCTTTCAGTGCCAGCGGCTCGCCCGTGACGGTGAGGGTGTAGGTGCCGTCGCCCATAGAATCAAGAGCTACATTGCTGTCCAGAAGATCCTGAGCAACGCTCGGGTCGCCATGGAAATTCCAGCGCTGGCCCTCGGCGTCAATGTACCAGCCGTCGATGCCGTCGCCGCAGTCCTGCAGGATATCACCGATGCCTGCATTGCCTACGGAGAAGGTCAGCTTGCCGCCCTTCTCAGTAAAGATGTCGGCGCCTGCCTTGTCAGCACTGTTATTGTTGATGACGGTGCTGCGGCCCAGAACGGCAGAGCAGCCCGCTTCAATGCGCAGGCCGCCGCCAACAGCACCCTTGGCGTTGAAGCCGTTTCTGGGCGTGGCGTTGTTGTTCTGGATGGTGACACGGGAAGCGTCGTCGATGGTCAGGCTGCGGTGGAAACCGCCATAGGTTAGGCATGCAATACCGGTGGCATTGTTATCCGAGATGTTCAGGGTGCTGTTCCGGACGCTCAGCGAACCGTTCAAAAGTCCTGTCTCGGTGTCATTGACACCCCATGTGATCTCAACGGAAGCATTGCCTTTTTCTTCTGTGCCGGTAACAGTGACAGTGGAATTGGTGAACTCGCCCTTGCCGGTGATGCGGATGCCGCCATAGCCGTTGTCGTTGGCCGTGAGGGTGGAATTTTCTACAAGCAGATTATTGGCGTGGATGCCGTAGCCGCCGTGGTTGCCGCTGATGTTGGCGGTAGAGCCGTTCACGATCTTGACATCGGCACCATTGAAGCCGCTGCGGCCCTCCCAATCGCCGCGGTTGGCGCAGTTGGTGACGGTCAGGGTGCTGTTGTCCACCAGAACATCCAGAGCTTCCCTGCCAATGATGCCGCCATTGTTGCCATCGGCGGTGAAGGTGGAGCCATCGGTGATGTTGATGAAGTAGGTGCTGCCTTCGTTGCCGCCGCCAACGCCGTCCCATGCAATGGCATTGAAGCAGTTGTTGATGGTCAGGGTGGAGTGGTTGTTCACATTGAGCTCGTTGCGGCCGCGACCAGCCATGTAGATGCCGTGTGCCTCTGTGGCCAGACCTGTGCCATCCATGGAAAACTTGGTGTTGTCCAGCGTCAGGGCGGCATCGTGGGACATGCAGACGGCGTTCCACTTGTTATAGGTCGTGGAGCTGGCCCCCGTCATGTCAACATCCATATTCTGGAAGGTGAGATTGGAACCCCAGAGCGTGATGCCAACGATCTGGGACTGGCCTTCTTTCGCTATGAACTTCAGCTTGGGCTTGACGGTGGTTTTTTCCTCGGTACCGCTGTCAGTTGCTGTTGTGACCGTTTTGCCTTTGATCGTCAGTTTTTTGTCCCGGAGATCAATGCCGGTGGAAGTGGCATCTTTGACCACTTCAATGGTGTCGCCGTCATTCGCTTTGCTGACAGCTTCGTCAAAGCTTGTGTACCCAGTGGTTTTGCCGTCCTGACCGGTAATGGTGGCAACAGTGTTGTCCTCCGCCGGAGTGGCGGGCGCAGCCGGAGCTTTTGCCAGCATCAGTACCGGGGCCGGAGCTACTGCAAGGTCGTTGTTCTCAACGGCAGCTTGCGGCTTGGACTCGTCAGCAGGATTCTGCTTGGACTCGTCAGTAGGATTCTGCTTGGACTCGTCAGTAGGATTCTGCTTGGTTTCGTCAGTAGGATTCTGCTTGGTTTCGTCAGTAGGATTCTGCTTGGTTTCGTCAGTAGGATTCTGCTTGGTTTCGTCAGTAGGATTCTGCTTGGTTTCGTCAGTAGGATTCTGCTTGGTTTCGTCAGTAGGATTCTGCTTGGTTTCGTCAGTAGGATTCTGCTTGATTTCGTCAGTAGGATTCTGCTTGATTTCGTCAGTAGGATTCTGCTTGGTTTCGTCAGTAGGATTCTGCTTGATTTCGTCAGTAGGATTCTGCTTGATTTCGTCAGTAGGATTCTGCTTGGTTTCGTCAGTAGGATTCTGCTTGGTTTCGTCAGTAGGATTCTGCTTGGTTTCGTCAGTAGGATTCTGCTTGATTTCGTCAGTAGGATTCTGCTTGATTTCGTCAGTAGGATTCTGCTTGGTTTCGTCAGTAGGATTCTGCTTGGTTTCGTCAGTAGGATTCTGCTTGGTCTCGTCAGTAGGATTCTGCTTGGTTTCGTCAGTGGAAGTCGCAGCTGTAGAAGCAGGTTTGTTTACCTCAGCGTCCGCAGATTCTGCATTTGCTGCCAGAGGGCTTGCCGCAACACAGGCGGTCAAAGCCAGAGACATTGCCGCAAGCTTGAATTTTTTGTTGGTCATGATCACTCTCTCCTTCCAGATCTTCACATGTTATAAAAGGGACATAAACCGTACCGGCCCCCCATTGGCCGATCCCGGAGTTTATGCTTGTGATTTGGGTATATCACACTTTTGAAAGCCTGTCAACAAGAGGGAGAGTGCTTGAAAAACACTGAAAATTAGACGGAATATCTAAAAATTACAGGTATAATCCTGACAAATAGCACAAAAAGACAGAAAAATGGTAGAATGTGGGAATTTGAACGGAGCGGTTTGAAACACTTTTGAAACGGTAATGAAACAGTGCTGAGACGGTACTGTTGCAGAACCACCGAAAGAACAAAATGTGAAACATTTGTGAAAAAGCGCGGCGCGCCCGGAAACCGGCGAAAAAAAGAAACCGCCGCACAAAATGCTGTGCAGCGGTTTCGGGATGCGGTTCAGGTCAGCTGCCGGTCCAGCCAGTCGGCAATGTCGGCAAACACTTCCTGCTTGTTCGTTTCCACCAGCAGCTCGTGCCGGGCACCGGGGTACAGCTTGCATTCAATGTTCTGCACTCCGGCGTCTTTCAGGCTCTGGATGGCGCGGCGCACGCCCTTGCCCTGTTCGCCCACCGGGTCGGCGTCACCGGCAAGGAAGAGCAGCGGCAGGTCTTTGGGCATTTTTGCAAGGAAGGCCGGGTCGTGCAGGCGCAGGATGCCGCTGAACATGCTGTAGTAGGCGTTCAGCGTGAAGGTAAAGGTGCAGCGCTCGTCGGCCAGATATTTGTCCACCTCGGCGGGGTCGCGGTTGAGCCAGTCGTGGGTGGTGCGGCCCTCCAGCCCCTTGTTGTAGCCCAGAAACGAGGTGTGCGCCACAAAATTGCTGCGGTAGTGCCAGCCATGAAAGACCGCCAGCACCCGGCAGAGGGTCTTGGCAAACTGCACCAGCGCTTTGGGCTGGAAGCCGGTGCCCATGATGATGGCTCCATCCAGCTCATGGCCGTATTCGCACAAATACTGCCGGGCATAAAAGGAACCCATGCTGTGGCCCAGCAAAAAATAGGGCACTCCCGGGTAAAGCTCTTTGGTGCGCACCGTCATGGCGTGCAGGTCGGCCAGCACCGCGCGGTTGCCGTCCGGCTCGGCAAAATAGCCGTAATCGTCCCTGGTGCGGATGGAGCCGCCATGACCCAGATGGTCGTGGCCGGTGACCAGAATGCCCCGCCCGGCAAGATATTCTGCCAGCGGCTTATACCGGTCGATGTACTCCACCATGCCGTGGGACAGCTGCAGAATGGCTTTCACCTCGCCGTCCGGCACGCAGCGGAAGGCGTGCAGAGACCGCCCCGGCACGGTGGACGGGACGGTGAAATCGATCATCTGGCTCATGGCAGAGCCTCCTTTTTGCGTTTTTTACAGTGCGCTGATCTTGCGGCGGCAGGCCGGGCAGATGCAGTAGCCTGCAAACTGCACCGAGGCTTCGTCCACCTCGCCGCAGAAATCGCAGCTTCCGGCGGGACGGTGCTTTTTGAGCACGATGGAATCACCATCCACAAAGATCTCGAGCTTGGTGTCGGTGTCCAGATGCATACTGGTGCGCAGCTCCTTGGGCAGAACGATGCGGCCCAGCGCATCGATGCCGCGGACAATTCCGGTACTTTTCATAGTATTCTGTTCTCCTTTATCCTTTTCCTTTTCCTGTGATAGCCAATCTGTGACACAATAGGAAAATTGTTCCAGTGGCGCTATGCTCAGTATACAAAAAAGAACAGCGTTCGTCAATGATTCCGTGCTATTTCGACAAAAAATAACCTTTTACGCGGAAAAGTAGAGAAAAAGAAAAGGCTGTCATGCATTGTGCACGACAGCCTTGGATCGGATCGATCAGTTGAATTTGAAGATCTTGCGCAGCTGGCGGTAGACGCCCAGCGTGAGCTTGTCGCCGCCGGGGAACTTCAGGTCGGTCAGACCGCCCAGATTGTAGCGCACGGCGCGGTAAACGCCGGTGCTCACGTGATCCTTGAGGTACTGCCACAGCCCGGTGCGCTTGGCCTTTGCCTCGTCGCTGCCGTCCAGCAGCAGGAAGATGTCGCTCACGGCCATCATCACGGACAGATAGTGCACCATGTAGGCATGCAGACGTCTCTGATCCTTCAGTTCGTCCAGATCCTGACAGTCGATCATATGCTTGGTGACCCGCAGCTGCTGATCCACCCGCTTGACCATGATGCTCTCGTTCACGCTCTGGTCGGCACGGCCGATGAAGTAGCGGTACAGATCCAGATCCATGTAGTACATGCTTTTGACGTAGGGCAGGGGCTGGTAGACAAAGATGTTGTCCACATAGAAGGTGTGCTTGGGCAGCACCATGCCGCACTTGCGCAGCACCTCGGTGCGGTACATCACCGAGTGCATCAGGATGTTCTGGTCCGGGCGGAAGTGGCCCACATGGGTCCAGTTGAACAGGCGGTTCTGCGGGAACACATTGGTGTAGCGCACGGTCAGGGTGGTGTTGTCCTCCACATGCTCGTACACGTAGTTGCAGATCATCATGTCCGGCGCGGTGCCGCGGGCCACCAGAGTGGTCAGGCGGGCCAGAACCTTTTTCAGGGCGTCGGTGTCCAGCCAGTCGTCGCTATCCACTACCTTATAGTACAGGCCGGTGGCGTTGCGGATGCCCTGATTGACGCCCTCACCGTGGCCGCCGTTCTCCTGATGGATGGCCTTGACGATGGTGGGATATTTGGCGGCGTACTCGTCGCAGATGGCGGGGGTATCGTCCTTCACGGAACCGTCGTCCACAAGGATGATCTCGGCCTGCTCTCCGGCAGAAAGCAGGGTCTCGATGCAATGGCGCATATATGCCGCCGAGTTGTAGCACGGAACGGCAAAGGTGATGAGTTTCTGATGCATAAGATGATTGCTCCTTTTTCTATCAACAGTCGGCGCACAAAAAAACCGCCGGACATGGAGTTATGTGCTCCTATTATATCATTTTCGCGCCTGAAAAGCTATCATTTGCAAAAAAATTACTTTTGACATTTCGTGCTTTTTGCTGAAAAACAGGCTCTGTGCCCGCGCAAAATCCCGGCTTTTATGGTATACTGATAGGGCTTTGAGGACACGGCGCAGAGAACTGCCCATCAGATACAACGGAGGGACCCATGGAAAACCCGCACAGCATCCTGAAAAAAGTTTTTGGCTACGACAGCTTCCGCCCCGGGCAGGAGGAGATCGTCAGCCGCCTGCTTGCCGGGCAGGATGTGCTGGCGGTGATGCCCACCGGTGCGGGCAAATCCATCTGCTATCAGGTGCCGGCCCTGCTTCTGCCCGGCATCACCATCGTGGTGTCGCCGCTGGTCAGCCTGATGAAGGACCAGGTGGGGGCGCTGGTACAGGCCGGTGTGGCGGCGGCGTTTCTGAACAACAGCCTCACCGACAACCAGAAGGCCCTCATGCTCCGCCGCGCCCGGGAGGGCTGGTACAAGATCATCTATGTGGCACCGGAGCGGCTGGAAATGCCCGGCTTCCAGCGGTTTGCGCAGGAAAGGACCATCAGTATGGTGACGGTGGACGAGGCCCATTGCATCAGCCAGTGGGGACAGGACTTCCGGCCCAGCTACCTGCGCATCAAGGCCTTTGTGGACAGCCTGCCCAGCCGTCCGGTGGTGGGTGCGTTCACGGCCACGGCTACCGCCCATGTGCGGGACGACATCCGGGAACAGCTGGCCTTGCAGAAACCCTATGAGGTGACCACCAGCTTTGACCGTCCGAACCTCTATTTTGAGACCCGGCGGGCCCTGCCCAGCCAGAAGCCGAAGGAGCTGCTGGATCTTGTGCTGAAAGAGGGCAGCAACGCGGGCATCGTCTACTGCAGCACCACCCGGCAGGTGGATGAGACCGCCCGCCTTCTGCAGAGCAGGGGCATCCGGGCTGCGGCCTACCACGCCAAGCTGGACGCGGATACCCGGCGGCAGAATCAGGACGATTTCCTCTACGACCGGGTGCAGGTCATGGTGGCGACCAATGCCTTCGGCATGGGCATCGACAAGCCCAACGTGCGGTTTGTGATCCACTATAATATGCCCAAGGATCTGGAAAGCTATTATCAGGAGGCCGGGCGTGCAGGCCGCGATGGACAGCCCGCCCGGTGCACGCTGCTCTATTCCGGCACCGATGTGCGCACCATCCGGTTCTTTATTGAAAAGGAGATGGAGGCAGACAACGGCCTGCCCGCCGATGTAAAGGCCGAAGCTGCCCGCAAGGCGGAAGAGCGGCTCAAGTATATGACCTTCTATTCCACCACGCAGGACTGCCTGCGTGGCTTTCTGCTGCACTATTTCGGCGAAGCGGCACCCAAAAAGTGCGGCAACTGCTCCTGCTGTCTGGCTGCAGAGCAGGAAGCTCAGCTGCAGGTGGAGTATTCCCGCCGCCGTGCGGCAGACAATGCAAGACGGCTGAGCGAGAAGCCGCGTCGTGCCAGAACGACCGCTGGAGAGCTGAGTGAGTTCGACCAGAAGCTGCTGAATGCCCTCTATGCTCAGCGCAAGCGGCTGGCTGGAAAACAAAATATCCCGGCCTTTATGGTGTTCAGCGATGCCACCCTGCGGGAGATGGTGGAGAGAAAGCCGCTGAGCACCGACGAACTGCTGAATATCAGCGGTGTGGGCGAGAAGAAAGCCGCCCGCTACGGCAATGCCTTCCTGCGCATCATCGAAGATGCCGTGGGCAGCCGGGAATAAAACATAAAATAAGAGCGCCCTGCTTTTCCACACTTGAAGCCGAACTTGTGGAAAACAGGACGCTCTTTTTGTTTTGATCATTTTTCCATGGTATGGGTGGCGAATACCTTTTCGTCCTCCCACCACACGGGCTCCCCGGCGGCAAGGGTCTTTTTCACATCCAGCAGACGCTGGTTGCTGCTGCCCCGGAACCGCAGGGAGATATCGTGCTTGGCTTCAACAAATTCGCCGTCCACCAGCACATCCAGCAGGCTCAGCAGCTCGTCGGTGGCTTCGCACCGGGCAAGACTTGGCTCTTTGCCGGTCAGCTGCTCCCAGGTGTAGCCGGAATAGCACCACACCGTTTTGTTGGGGTACAAGGCCTTGAAGTTGCGCACGAAGGGCAGCAGCTCCCGCTGATTTTCCGGCTCCATGGGTTCGCCGCCCAGCAGGGAAAGGCCCGCGATATAGTCCGGCTGGCAGGATGCAAACACCTCGTTGCGGGTGGGTTTGTCGAAGGGCTGGCCATAGTCAAAGTCCCACGCCACGGCATTGAAGCAGCCGGGGCAGTGGTGGCGGCAGCCGGACACGAACACGCTGGTGCGCACCCCCGGGCCGTTGGCAATGTCATAGTATTTGATGGTTGCGTAGTTCATAATATGATTCCTGTACTTTACAAAGAAATGGAAGCCTGCCGCTGCAGCCCTTCCGGTGAAAATACGTTTGGAGCGGCCCGCAGGCCGCTCCAAACGTGAAATAGAAAAAATTTTCCGCTGTTATGCCCAGAGCGAAGCGGAGGGCATCAAAATTGTAATTACAGATGCAGCACGCGGTCCTTGATCTCCTGCGTGCGGCCCTGATTCCAGAACTGGGTGCCGATATAGCCGCAGGTGCGGCGGGCAACGTTCAGCTTGTTCTGGTCGCGGTTGCCGCACTTGGGGCACTCCCACACCAGCTTGCCGTCATCCTCCACGATCTTGATCTCGCCGTCATAGCCGCAGACCTGACAGTAATCGGATTTGGTGTTCAGCTCCGCATACATGATGTTGTCATAGATGAACTGCAGCACACTTATGACGGCTTCCAGATTGTCCTGCATGTTGGGTACTTCCACATAGCTGATGGCACCGCCCGGAGACAGGCGCTGGAAGTCGCTCTCGAACTTCAGCTTGGTGAAGGCGTCGATCTGTTCCGACACATGCACATGGTAGCTGTTGGTGATATAGTTCTTGTCGGTAATGCCGGGCACGATGCCAAAGCGCTTCTGCAGGCACTTGGCGAACTTGTAGGTGGTGGATTC
The DNA here is from genome assembly GCF_049562865.1 of Faecalibacterium sp. 7. Taxonomy (NCBI): domain Bacteria; kingdom Bacillati; phylum Bacillota; class Clostridia; order Eubacteriales; family Oscillospiraceae; genus Faecalibacterium; species Faecalibacterium sp. 7. Next base: position 1,087,436 of record NZ_CP186911.1, read on the forward strand.
CAGCGGGGTGCCATAGAGGGAGTAGTCGATGTTCTCGGCCTTTTTCCATGCGTTGCACTTGTCGTTCATGTGCTGCATCACGCTCAGAGCAAAGGGCTTTGCACCGGCATCGGTGTGGCTCTTGCCGGTCATATACTTCACGCACTCATACAGACCGGCATAGCCCAGACTGATGGTGGAGTAGCCGCCGAACAGCAGCTTGTCGATCTTTTCGCCCTTCTTCAGTCGGGCCAGTGCGCCGTACTGCCACAGGATGGGTGCGGCATCGCTGGGGGTGCCCAGCAGCCGCTTGTGCCGTGCCTGCAGTGCGCGGTGGCACAGGGCCAGACGCTCGTCGAAGATCTTCCAGAACTTTTCAAAGTTGCCCTTGGAGGAGAGTGCCACGTCCACCAGATTGATGGTGACAACACCCTGATTGAACCGGCCGTAGTACTTGGGCTTGCCGGTCTCGGGGTCCACATAGGGGGTCAGGAAGCTGCGGCAGCCCATGCAGGTGTAGCAGTGGCCTTCGCCGTTTTTGTCCACCTTGAGCTCCAGCATCTTCTTCTCGGAGATATAGTCGGGCACCATGCGTTTTGCGGTGCACTTTGCGGCCAGCTCGGTCAGGTAGTAATAAGGAGTGCCGGGGCGGATGTTGTCCTCTTCCAGCACATAGATCAGCTTGGGGAAAGCGGGGGTGATCCACACACCGGCCTCGTTCTTCACGCCCTGATAGCGCTGGCGGATGGTCTCCTCGATGATGATGGCAAGGTCTGCCTTCTCCTGCGGATTGCGCGCCTCACCCAGATACATGAACACGGTGATAAAGGGGGCCTGACCATTGGTGGTCATCAGCGTGACCACCTGATACTGGATGGTCTGCACACCGCGGTTGATCTCGCTGCGCAGGCGGCGCTCCACGATCTCCTTCTTGCGCTCGGCAGAAACGTCCAGACCAGCCATTTCCACTTCTACCTCAGCGGCGATCTTCTTGCGGGAGACATCCACAAAGGGGGCGAGGTGGGTCAGGCTGATGCTCTGGCCGCCGTACTGGTTGGATGCCACCTGTGCAATGATCTGGGTGGCGATGTTGCAGGCGGTGGAGAAGCTGTGAGGCTTTTCGATATAGGTGCCGGAAATGACGGTGCCGTTCTGCAGCATGTCCTCCAGATTCACCAGATCGCAGTTGTGCATGTGCTGGGCAAAGTAGTCGGAATCGTGGAAGTGGATCAGACCCTCCTGATGGGCCTTGACGATCTCCGGGTCCAGCAGCAGACGGGCGGTCAAATCTTTGGAGATCTCACCGGCCATATAGTCGCGCTGCACGCTGTTCACGGTGGGGTTCTTATTGGCGTTCTCCTGCTTGACCTCTTCGTTCTGGCACTCGATCAGGCTCAGAATGCGCTCATCGGTGGTGTTGGTCTGACGCTTCAGGCTCTGGATATAGCGGTAGGTGATATAGTGACGGGCGATGTCGTGGGCTTTGATGTCCATGAGCTGGTTCTCCACCATATCCTGAACCTCTTCCACGCTGACGGCACGGTTCAGTGCCTGGCATTGGTCGGTTACATCTGCCGCGATCTGGGTGATCTGATCCTTGGTCAGACGGCTCTGGCCGCCGACCGAATCGCTGGCCTTGGTAACAGCGGTAATGATCTTGGTGATATCAAAGGGGACCTCTGCACCGTTGCGTTTGATGATCTTCATCGGCTCTCCTCCTTGTAAATAAAAGCACAGTGTGAACGGGTACCTCTTACAATAAGAGATACCCGTCTGCGCGCACGATATCCAACAAACTGAATGTAGCTCTATTCTATCACTATCTAGTGGCAAGTCAAGAAAAATACCACTACATTTTGCGTTTTGGAGTTTTAGCCAAAATTCATGGATAATTTTCAGGATAAAATCTGAGCCAAGACCTCTTGACAACGCACACCCGTTTCCATGGTGTAATATCGCAAAATATTATACGGAGAAAGCCTTATAATACATTATATAAATAAAGAGGGACACTGAGCTGCGGTGCAGTTTTTCCTGCGGTTTGCTGCTGTTTTGGGGTGAACGCAAAAAAGAATGAAAAAAATCTGTCAAAAAGTGTTGACAAGGAGGCGGGGGTGTGGTATTATACTTGAGCGCCAAGCGCTGAGGCAAAAGAATGACTTCCGAAGCCTCAGCAGAAAGCCCTTGAAAAGAACCAATAGACGTCAGGAAAGACCGGTTTGTTCCGAGTAACTTCAAGACATCCAAGTTCAGAAAGTTCAAAAGCTTCTAAAAAATAAGGCTTGACAAAAAACCACTTCGGTGGTACAATAAACAGGTCGTCAGCCGCAAGGCTGAGGCGCACAGGACCTTGAAAATTGAACAATATCGAAAAACTTGTAAGGAACCTTTATGTGTTTGGAAAAACACTTAAAACAATTCCAAAAGTAATTCACACAGGACGCAAGCGATTGCGTGCTGAGCGAACAAGATTTAACACTTTTTAAGTGATAAATATCATTTATAAAGAGTTTGATCCTGGCTCAGGACGAACGCTGGCGGCGCGCCTAACACATGCAAGTCGAACGAGCGAGAGAGAGCTTGCTTTCTCGAGCGAGTGGCGAACGGGTGAGTAACGCGTGAGGAACCTGCCTCAAAGAGGGGGACAACAGTTGGAAACGACTGCTAATACCGCATAAGCCCACGGCTCGGCATCGAGCAGAGGGAAAAGGAGCAATCCGCTTTGAGATGGCCTCGCGTCCGATTAGCTAGTTGGTGAGGTAACGGCCCACCAAGGCGACGATCGGTAGCCGGACTGAGAGGTTGAACGGCCACATTGGGACTGAGACACGGCCCAGACTCCTACGGGAGGCAGCAGTGGGGAATATTGCACAATGGGGGAAACCCTGATGCAGCGACGCCGCGTGGAGGAAGAAGGTCTTCGGATTGTAAACTCCTGTTGTTGGGGAAGATAATGACGGTACCCAACAAGGAAGTGACGGCTAACTACGTGCCAGCAGCCGCGGTAAAACGTAGGTCACAAGCGTTGTCCGGAATTACTGGGTGTAAAGGGAGCGCAGGCGGGAAGACAAGTTGGAAGTGAAATCTATGGGCTCAACCCATAAACTGCTTTCAAAACTGTTTTTCTTGAGTAGTGCAGAGGTAGGCGGAATTCCCGGTGTAGCGGTGGAATGCGTAGATATCGGGAGGAACACCAGTGGCGAAGGCGGCCTACTGGGCACCAACTGACGCTGAGGCTCGAAAGTGTGGGTAGCAAACAGGATTAGATACCCTGGTAGTCCACACCGTAAACGATGATTACTAGGTGTTGGAGGATTGACCCCTTCAGTGCCGCAGTTAACACAATAAGTAATCCACCTGGGGAGTACGACCGCAAGGTTGAAACTCAAAGGAATTGACGGGGGCCCGCACAAGCAGTGGAGTATGTGGTTTAATTCGACGCAACGCGAAGAACCTTACCAAGTCTTGACATCCCTTGACAGACATAGAAATATGTATTCTCTTCGGAGCAAGGAGACAGGTGGTGCATGGTTGTCGTCAGCTCGTGTCGTGAGATGTTGGGTTAAGTCCCGCAACGAGCGCAACCCTTATGGTCAGTTACTACGCAAGAGGACTCTGGCCAGACTGCCGTTGACAAAACGGAGGAAGGTGGGGATGACGTCAAATCATCATGCCCTTTATGACTTGGGCTACACACGTACTACAATGGCGTTAAACAAAGAGAAGCAAGACCGCGAGGTGGAGCAAAACTCAGAAACAACGTCCCAGTTCGGACTGCAGGCTGCAACTCGCCTGCACGAAGTCGGAATTGCTAGTAATCGTGGATCAGCATGCCACGGTGAATACGTTCCCGGGCCTTGTACACACCGCCCGTCACACCATGAGAGCCGGGGGGACCCGAAGTCGGTAGTCTAACCGCAAGGAGGACGCCGCCGAAGGTAAAACTGGTGATTGGGGTGAAGTCGTAACAAGGTAGCCGTAGGAGAACCTGCGGCTGGATCACCTCCTTTCTAAGGAGTCAGGCAAGGACAGGACATCAAAAGATGGACAGTCCTTGGACAGGTTTAAACGAGTAGAGTAGATATTGTTCGATTTTGAGGGCCCTGAAGAGCGAAAGCTCGAAAGAACCTTCAAAGACGTACCTTGAAAACTGAATAATAACTGCGAAACAAAGATTATAGTAAGTTCTTTTTAAGAAATATTACAATTTCAAAAGGAAGGGTAACAATAATCTTCGTTGGCAAGAGAGAATCAAGAGGATACCAAATGTTCCAAGAGAACGTTTGAAAGGTCAAGCGAACAAGGGCGCAGGGCGAATGCCTTGGCACTGGGAGCCGATGAAAGACGTGATAAGCTGCGATAAGCTTCGGGGAGCTGCAAATAAGCATTGATCCGGAGATTTCTGAATGAGGAAACTCACCTGGGTTCATACTCAGGTACGTTATACTGAACTTTAAAATAGGTATATCGAGGGAACCGCCTGAACTGAAACATCTAAGTAGGGCGAGGAAGAGACATCAAACGAGATTCCGTAAGTAGTGGCGAGCGAACGCGGAAGAGGGCAAACCGAGAGTAGAAATACTTTCGGGGTACGGAGCGCATTTAGGACTTAAGTTGTTAACCGAACGGCATGGGAAGGCCGGTCAGAGAGTGTGAGAACCACGTAGGTGAAAACGACAAGAGCCGAGCGAATTCCAGAGTACGGCCAGACACGTGAAACCTGGTCGGAATACGGGGGGACCACCCTCCAACCCTAAATACTACCCAGTGACCGATAGCGTATAGTACTGTGAAGGAAAGGTGAAAAGCACCCCGGGAGGGGAGTGAAAGAGAACCTGAAACCCTGTGCCTACAAGCACCTAGAGCGCGTCAATGCGTGATAGGGTACTTTTTGTAGAACGGTCCGGCGAGCGATTGTATGCAGCAAGGTTAAGGACTTAAGGTCTGGAGCCGAAGCGAAAGCGAGTTTGAAAAGGGCGTTAAGTTGCATACAATGGGCCCGAAACCGGGTGACCTACCCATGGTCAGGTTGAAGTGGAAGTAAAATTCCATGGAGGACCGAACCGACCTCCGTTGAAAAGGCGGCGGATGAACTGTGGGTAGCGGAGAAATTCCAATCGAACCCGGAGATAGCTGGTTCTCCCCGAAATAGTTTTAGGACTAGCCTCAAGTTAGATACCTGGAGGTAAAGCACTGAATAGCCTAGCGGCCGAGAGGTTAGCGAAGCTTATCAAACTCAGAATGCCAGAGTATTGATGCTTGGGAGTCAGACAGTGTCAGATAAATGTCATTGTCAAAAGGGAAACAGCCCAGATCTACAGCTAAGGTCCCAAAGTCAGGTTAAGTGGAAAACGATGTGAAGATACGCAGACAACCAGGATGTTGGCTCAGAAGCAGCCACTCATTCAAAGAGTGCGTAATAGCTCACTGGTCGAGCGTCTTTGCGCGGAGAATTTAACGGGGCTAAACCTGACACCGAAGCTTAGGCAATACAGCAATGTATTGGGTAGGGGAGCGTTGTATACGCGGTGAAACAGTAGCGTAAGCGGCTGTGGAGTGTATAGAAGTGAGAATGCCGGAATGAGTAGCGCGAATGCAGTGAGAATCTGCATGGCCGAAAGCCTCAGGTTTCTGGAGGAAGGTTCGTCCGCTCCAGGTCAGTCGGGAGCTAAGGTGAGGCCTAACGGCGTAGCCGATGCACAGACGGTAGAGATTCCGTCACCACCAAAAGAGTTAAACACAGGGACACATATGAAGTCTCGGAGCCGGGTGTTGGTTCCGGTAGCGATCGAGGGAAATTAGTACCGAAGTCCGGGATGGAAGATGGCGAGAAAAGCTGTGTGTATTTCTGCGGTGCCCGTACCGCAAACCGACACAGGTAGGTAGGAAGAAGATTCTAAGGCCAACGGGAGAAGGGTTGTTAAGGAACTCGGCAAATTGACCCCGTAACTTCGGGAGAAGGGGTGCTGCAGCAATGCAGCCGCAGAGAATCGGCCCAAGCAACTGTTTACCAAAAACACAGGTTTGTGCTAAATCGAAAGATGACGTATACGAGCTGACGCCTGCCCGGTGCTGGAAGGTTAAGAGGAGATGTGCAAGCATTGAATCGAAGCCCCAGTGAACGGCGGCCGTAACTATAACGGTCCTAAGGTAGCGAAATTCCTTGTCAGGTAAGTTCTGACCCGCATGAAAGGCGTAATGATTTGGGCACTGTCTCAACAGCCCGCCCGGCGAAATTGTAGTACCGGTGAAGATGCCGGTTACCCGCGACAAGACGGAAAGACCCCATGGAGCTTTACTGTAGCCTAATATTGGGTTTCGATGTTGCATGCACAGGATAGATGGGACACTGGGAAGCAGGTGCTTTGGCGCTTGTGGAGTGGCCGTTGGGATACCATCCTTGCGATATTGGAATTCTAACCTGCGCCTTTGAATCAAGGCGGGGGACATTGTTAGGTGGGCAGTTTGACTGGGGCGGTCGCCTCCTAAAGAGTAACGGAGGCGTTCAAAGGTTCGCTCAGCTTGAACGGAAATCAAGCAAAAGAGTGCAAACGCAGAAGCGAGCCTAACTGCGAGACTGACGGGTCGAGCAGTAACGAAAGTTGGAGTTAGTGATCCGGTGGTATGTGAGTGGAAATGCCATCGCTCAACGGATAAAAGTTACCCTGGGGATAACAGGCTAATCTCCCCAAGAGTCCACATCGACGGGGAGGTTTGGCACCTCGATGTCGGCTCATCGCATCCTGGGGCTGTATTCGGTCCCAAGGGTTTGGCTGTTCGCCAATTAAAGCGGTACGCGAGCTGGGTTCAGAACGTCGTGAGACAGTTCGGTCCCTATCTGTCGTGGGCGCAGGATATTTGATGGGAGCTGTTCCTAGTACGAGAGGACCGGAGCGGACGTACCTCTGGCGCACCAGTTGTTCTGCCAAGAGCATAGCTGGGCAACTATGTACGGATCGGATAAACGCTGAAAGCATCTAAGCGTGAAGCCGACCCAAAGATAAGATATCCCATTGTTTCAAACAAGTAAGACCCCTTGAAGACTACAAGGTTGATAGGCACGATGTGTAAGTGGAGCGATCCATTCAGCAAGCGTGTACTAATAGGTCGAGGGCTTGACCACAATTCGCTTGAGACTCTCAAGAGTCAACGAAAAAATGTAAGCAGTGATTATTCAGTTTTGAAGGCACGTCCTTCTAAGAAACACTGGACAAAGTAGACCAGTTATGGTATACTAGGCCAGTCAGATCGGTCGGTGTCAATGACGGTGAGGTTCCACCTGTTCCCATTCCGAACACAGAAGTTAAGCTCACTTGTGCCGAAGATAGTTCGCTGGAAACGGCGCGTGAAAATAGGTAGTCGCCGACTTGAACAAAAACGCTTCAGAAGAAATTCTGAGGCGTTTTTTGTTGTCTGAACTGCTGGTTTGAAAAATGTCGTAAAGGATAGAAAATGAGAGCTGCAGAGGAAACCTTTGCACTGCAGTAAAAACAGATGAAACAAGCCCGCGTCCCGGTATGCGCAGTTGCATGACCGGAACGCGGGCCTTTGCTTTTATAGGATCAATCGTCATCGCTGTCCAGCTTGAGCACAGCGGTGAAGGCCTCACTGGGCAGGGAAACGCTGCCCAGCTGACGCATCTTCTTTTTGCCTTCCTTCTGCTTTTCCAGCAGCTTCTTTTTGCGGGAGATGTCGCCGCCGTAGCACTTGGCCAGCACGTCCTTGCGCATGGCCTTGACCGTCTCGCGGGCAATGATCTTGCCGCCGATGGCGGCCTGCACCGGGATCTCGAACAGGTTGCGGGGGATATTGTCCCGCAGCTTCTCGCAGATGCGGCGGCCCTTGGCGTAAGCGTTATCGCGGAACACGATCATGGACAGCGCGTCCACAGGGTCGCCATTGAGCAGGAAGTCCAGCTTGACCAGATCGCTCTCACGGTACTCCTTGAACTCATAGTCGTAGCTGGCGTAGCCCCGGCTGCGGCTCTTGATGGCATCGAAGAAGTCGTACACGATCTCGCCCAGCGGCAGAGCATAGTGCAGGTCCACCCGCACATCGTCCAGATACTTCATGTCGATCAGCACGCCGCGCTTGTTCTGGCACAGATCCATCAGGCCGCCCACATAATCGTTGGGGGTGTACAGATGCACGTCCACAAAAGGCTCTTCCTGCTTGACGATGTTGGAGGGGTCCGGATAGCTGGAAGGATTGTCGATCATCTCCACGGTGCCGTCGGTGAGGGTCAGGCGGTAGCGCACGCTGGGGGTGGTGGTGATGATGTCCAGATCAAACTCCCGTTCCAGACGCTCGGTGATGATCTCCATATGCAGCAGGCCAAGGAAACCGCAGCGGAAGCCAAAGCCCAGCGCCGCACTGGTCTCCAGCTCAAAGGTGAGGGAGGCGTCATTCAGCTGCAGCTTTTCCAGCGCGTCCTTCAGGTCGGGGTACTTGGCACCGTCGGCGGGGTAGATGCCGCAGAACACCATGGGCTTGACCTGACGGTAGCCGGGCAGCGCCTCCGGAGTGGGGCGGTCGGCCAGCGTGACGGTGTCACCCACGCGGGTGTCCTGCACGGTCTTGATGCTGGCGGTCAGGTAGCCCACCTCGCCGGCCTGCAGCTGTGTGCAGGGGGTCAGGTTGGTGGCACCCATGTGGCCTACTTCCACCAGCGTGAACTCGGCACCGGTGGCCATCATGCGGATGGTATCGCCGGGCTTGACCGTGCCTTCAAACACACGGATATAGACGATAACGCCCTTGTAGCTGTCGTAGATGCTGTCAAAGATCAGGGCCTTCAGTGGAGCATCCGGGTCGCCGGTGGGGGCGGGAATGTCGGTAACGACACGCTCCAGCACCTGATCCACATTCAGACCGGTCTTGGCAGAAACACGGGGCGCGTCCAGACAGGGCAGGCCGATCACGTCCTCCACCTCCTGCGCCACCTCGTCCGGGTGGGCACTGGGCAGATCGATCTTGTTCAGGATGGGCACCAGCTCCAGATCATGCTCCAGTGCCATGTAGGTGTTGGCCAGCGTCTGGGCCTCCACGCCCTGCGTGGCGTCCACCACAAGGATGGCACCCTCACAGGCGGCCAGACTGCGGCTGACCTCATAGGCAAAGTCCACATGGCCCGGGGTATCGATAAGGTTGAACTCGTAGGTCTTGCCGTCCTTGGCGGTATAGTTCATGGTGACGGCACGGGCCTTGATGGTGATGCCGCGCTCGCGCTCGATGTCCATGTTGTCCAGAATCTGGTCTTCCATGGTGCGCTCGTCCACGCTCTTGGTCAGCTCCAGAATACGGTCCGACAGGGTGGATTTACCGTGGTCGATGTGTGCGATGATGCAGAAGTTGCGGATATTATCTCTTGCCATTCAGTTCCTCCGAAAAAGTTGAGAAGCTATGATAGAGCGGCCTGTGGTGCCGGTCATGCTTTCAGGATCCAGTCCTCGACATCCACGATCTTTCCGTGCTCAAGGTAAACGCGGGGCACGCGGCGGGACACACCGCACAGCACCTCGTAGGAAATGGTGTCGGTCTTGCGGGCGATGGTTTCGGCCGTATCACTGACGCTGCCGCCCCACAGGATGGCCTCATCGCCCTCGCGGATGTCCGGGATGCCGGTCACATCCACCATCATCTGGTCCATGCACACGCGGCCCAGCACCGGGCAGGCCTTGCCGTGGATCTCCACGATGCCCTTGCCGCAGCTCAGCTGGCGGGGATAACCGTCAGCGTAGCCGGTGCACAGGGTGGCCACCAGCGTGGGCTTTTCGGCGGTGAAGCGGCGGCCATAGCTGGCGCTCTGGCCGGGCTGCATTTCCTTGACCATGCTCACCACGGTCTTGAGGGTCATCACCGGCCGGAACTGCCCGAAGCGCACCTCGTCGCTGGGGTCGTAGCCGTAGAGGATGATGCCGGGCCGCGCCATGCAGCGCTCCCGGGCCAATCCCTCGGGCCAGTCCGGGTGCAGCATCACGCCTGCAGAGTTGTCGCAATGAACGGTCTGCGGCTCATGGCCTGCCGCCTTGAGCGCATGGAACGCTCTGACGAACAGCGCGTGCTGCTCCGCGGTATAGGCAATGTTTTCTTCGGCGGTGTCGTCGGCCACCGAGAAGTGCTGGAACATGCCGGTCATTTCCAGCCCCGGCAGCGCACAGACCGCCAGCATTTCGCGGATGGCGGCGTCAAAATCGGTGCGCAGGGCAAAGCCGATGCGGCCCATGCCGGTATCGGCCTTGAGGTGATCTTTACCCTGCCGCCTGCCTTTACCGCAGCAGCGGAAAGGTTCTGCGCCTGCTCGGTGGAGTAGCATGCCACGGTGATATCCTCGTGGATGAGGGTCTGGGCGTACTCCGGCTGCACATGGCCCAAAATGAGGATGGGCAGCGTCTGCCCGTCCTGACGCAGCTGCATGGCCTCGGTCAGGCAGCTGACGGCCAGACAGACCGCGCCCTCCTCGGCAAAGATGCGGGCACACTGCACGGCACCGTGGCCGTAGCTGTCGGCCTTGACCACCGCGCACAGCGGCAGGGCACCGGCCCGGGCCTTGACGGCCCGGAAGTTATGACGCAGGGCGTCCAGGTCGATCTCGGCCCAGACGTGTTTTTCAAAAGGTTGAGTCTGCATGATTCATTCTTCCTCGTTTGTAATTGCAAAGCTGCCGCGTCCGCTGTGGACGGGACGCCAGCCGTCGATGCCGCTCTCCTGCAGGGCGTGCAGGGTCTTTTGCCGGAAGGCGTGGTCGGTGCGGCAGCGCTCCTTGACGAACTCCTTGGTCTGTTCGCGCACGGTCACGCCGTCGGCAGGGCAGACGCTCTTGACGATGGGCAGCCCCTCGGCGTGCACTGCGGAAATGACCTCCTGCTCGGTGGCCAGCAGCATGGGCCGGATGAGGGTCAGGTCCCGGCGCGAAAGATAAGTGACCGGCGAGAAACAGCCGATGCGGCCCTCCCGCCAGAGATTCATGTAAAAGGTCTCCACGGCATCGTCCAGATGGTGGCCCAGCGCCACCTTGTTGCAGCCCAGTTCCTGCGCCGCCGTGTGCAGTGCACCGCGCCGCAGCTTAGCGCACAGGGCGCAGGGGTTCTTCTCCTTGCGGTAGTCGAACACCACGGGGCCGATCTCGGTGCGGCGGATCTCATAGGGGATGTCGTACCGGGCAAACAGCTCCTGCAATACGGTGTAATCCATGGGCTTGCCGCCAAACTGCGGGTCCAGCGTGACAGCCTGCACCGTAAAATCAAAGCCGATATACTTGCGCAGCTCCGCAAGGCCAATGGTCAGCGCTACGCTGTCCTTGCCGCCGGAAACGCCCACCATCACCTTGTCGCCGGGGGCGATCATTTCATAGTCCTGCACAGCCTTGCGCATCAGGCCGCACAGACGCTGCATCGCACGGGAACTGCTCATGACAGGGTCACACTTTCCACAAGATTCACAATGTCGTTGATGGAGGCCAGTTTGGTCAGGCCGGAAACATACACCACGTCACCGCTGGGGTAGGTAATGGTGGCCAGAACCGCATAATACGCCTGAATGTCGCAGCGCACGGCCTCCACCTCGGCACCGTCCACGGTCAGGTTCACCTTGCGGGGCTTGATAACGCCATAGGCCTGCTTGAGGTCTTTCTCGGACGCATTGATAAAGTCCGCGTAGCTGTCGGCGGTGCCGCGCTGCAGCAGCACGGCTTGGTAGTCCTCGCCGTCGGCGCTGTCTGCCGTGGCAAGTTCCAGCACGGTGCCAAGGGTGCTGTCCTCGGTCATCCGGCATACCTTCCAGATGGAACTGTCGTAGTAAACGGAAACGCCGTTGGAGCCGGTATAGTGGGTGTCCGGGTTTGCGGGCACACTGCGGTTGACCAGCAGCGTTAATATAATGTAAGCGACGATGCCAAGGGCAACAAAGATGCCCATGGCGGCCAGCAGTTTGGAGGTGCGGCGCTGGGCAGAAGCATTGCGGTCGATCTCGTTTGACATGTAGAAAGCTCTCCTTATCCGTGTGCACAGCAAAAGCTGCCATATCCTTTATAGTATACCACACCAAGGGGCAAAATTGTAGCGGGCAGAGGCAGAAAATGTGCGGCGGCGGGCAGAAAATTTTACAGAAAATGCGTTTTTAGAAAACGAGAGCATTCAAGAGAAAACGAGAGCATTCGAGAGATTGAAAAAATTACAGCGAAAAAATCAAAAAATGCTGTTGACAGGTGCCTTTTTATGATGTATACTGACACTCGCGCCCCACAAAGGCGCCTGAAACGTTACAAAAAGCTTATCAGGAGGAAATAGATATGAGCACTACTCTCGTAAAGCCCGCTGAAGTCGAGCGCAAGTGGTACCTGCTCGACGCTGCCGGCAAGAGCCTGGGCCACGTCGCTGCTGAGGCCGCTGTTCTGCTGCGCGGCAAGCAGAAGGTCGATTACACCCCCAACGTGGACTGCGGCGATTTCGTTGTTGTCATCAACTGCGATCAGGCTGTTCTGACCGGCAAGAAGGCCGAGCAGAAGTTCCACATCACCCACAGCAAGTACATCGGCGGCCTGAAGAAGGTCCAGTACAGCAAGCTGATGGCTGAGCACAGCGATCTGGCCATGACCTACGCTGTCAAGGGCATGATCCCTTCCAACACCATCGGTGCTAAGGCTCTGACCCGCCTGCACTGCTACCAGGGTGCCGAGCACGCTCACGCAGCTCAGAAGCCCGAGAAGATCGAGTTCTAAGAAGGAGGCAATCGAACATGTACGAAACCAAACCTTATTTCTACGGCACTGGTCGTCGTAAGGATTCCGTTGCCCGCGTTCGCGTTTACACCGGCACTGGCAAGATCACCATCAACGATCGTGATATCGACAACTACTTTGGTCTGGAGACCCTGAAGCTGATCGTCCGTTCTCCGCTGGTCCTGCTGGGCCTGGAGGGCAAGTACGACGTCGTCGTCCGCGTTTCCGGCGGCGGTGTTTCCGGTCAGGCTGGCGCTATCCGTCACGGCCTGAGCCGCGCTCTGCTGCAGCAGAACGAGGAGAACCGTCCTGTCCTGAAGAAGGCTGGCTTCCTGACCCGCGATCCTCGTATGAAGGAACGTAAGAAGTACGGTCTGAAGGCTGCACGTCGTGCACCCCAGTTCTCCAAGCGCTGATTATATTTCAGATGCATTTTTACGGCTCTGCTTCGGCAGGGCCGTTTTTTGCTGTCTGCGTTCCACAGAACGGAGCATACAACAAAGCGCCCCCACTCCGGTTTTGGAGCGGGGGCGCTTTGTCTGTGAGGGTTTACAGCCGGAAGGCTGTATGCGGAATAGGAGATTGGGACATATCAGCCAGAGCGATCCGGCTCAGTCTGTCCGGCGGTGCAAAGCAGGGAGACACAGGTTTGTGAAAGGGGGGAAGCGCGGCTCAGTGCTTTGCGTTTTTGCCGAGCAGGCTGGCGAACGCGCCAGTGATCATCAGGGTCATGCCGCTGAGGGCCAGACCGATGGCGGCCAGCCAGTTCACGCCGGTCTGCGGCAGGGCATGTGCGTCCTGCACAGCGGGCAGAGCGGGGTCAGCAGGCAGAACGGGGGCGTCCGGCTTTGCGTCCTGCACGGGCGGCAGCTCAGGGGTGCCGGGCAGTACGGGCGAGTCGTGATCCTTTTCCTCAATGATCTCGTCGCCGCCGTCGTCGTCGTCGCCGTCGGGATCAATGTGCACGATCTCGGTGCCGGGGATCAGGACATCCCGGCTTTCCACGGTGGTGCTGTCGTAGGTGATGTGGGCTTTCTTTTCCACATCGGTCATCTTGGCGTAGGCAGACAGCTTGGCATCCTTCTCGGTGCGGTAGGTGTAGCGGAAGCTGCCGCTGTCCTTGTGGCCGGTGCCGTTACCGGTGAAGGTGCGGATGAGCAGATCACGGTAGCTGTAGTAGGTATCCTCGCCGGTGCCCGTGACCGGGCTGCCCAGCGTATCGGTGTGATCCTGCGTGTAGGTGTAGGAGTAATCGCCGTTCGTGGTGCTGCTACTGCCGCTGTCGAAGTTGGGATTTTCGTTGGTCGTGGTGGTCTCGGTGGTCTTTTTGAGCAGCTGCAGCCACTGGTCGGCCTTCTGATCACGGCTGAGGATTCTCCACGGAGCGGTGATGGTCTGGATGTCAGACGAGGTCTGCCCAACGACCATGCCATCGCGTACCTGAATGAGCTTGGAGATCATCAGGTCATAACCGCCGCCGTACCCGAAGCTGTCATACTGGCGCTCGTAGGTCTGATTGACGCAGGTGTTGGCGTCACGGGTCATATAGCCGTAAGCTTCCAACTGGGAGCTCTTGGTATACACCTGAAATTTGTCGCCAACTTTCACCACATACTTGGCAAAATCTTCCTCGCTGACGGTGTTGTATGCACGCCCGGTTTCAGCGCAATAAGCAAGTTTGGCATCTTCTCGGTTCCAATATTTTGTAACGTTACCGTCACTGCCCTTCACAGCATCATATACAACGGTGCCGGTCAGTTTGTAGTAAGCACTCTTGGTCGGGAGGGTATTCTTGTAATTGCTGCCGCGGTTGTACTCGTAATGGCCGCTGCCCTTTTTGCCATCCTCGGGGTCGAAAGTGATTTCGTCCTCCAGACTAACCGTTGTGTTTGTGTTGTTTTTGTCTTTGACAAGGTCATCGGCCTTATAGTTCCATTCCAGCTTCAGGCCTTTGCCGATCAGCACACAATCGGTGGTTTCAACATTGTTCTGCTCATCGGGCAGAAGCTCAAGCTGAGAGTCGGAAGCAAGGTCAAGATGCTTGATATAGTCGGGGTGGTTGTAGGTGACGATGTCTTTGGCATCAGGGTAAACGTACTTACCGGAAGAAGAATCCCAGTAATAGTATTTTTCTGTCCAATAGTCATATTTGAGTTTCTGAACAGAACCGTCCGGCTTGACGTAATAAGTGCCCTTTTTATCCGCGCCGGAGTAGTAGTTCCTGAGCGTTTCCTCATAGGAACGGCCATACTTATCGGTTTTGCCTTCGTTGACCTTGACATCGGTTTTATGGGCTTCGGCGGCCTGAGCCTGCAGAGCTTTGATGAGCTCGTCCTTGCTCATGTCCTTAAAAGAAACCGCCTTTTTAAAATAGTTTATGAGGTCTTCGTTCAGTGTGGTAGATGCGGTGATCTGGGTGTTGCCGATCCAGAGTTCGTCGCCCTTATCCTTGTCAAGCTTCGGGAGAATCTCGGTCTTGATGTCCTCAAGCAGTTTTTCGCAGGCGTTCCGGAAGTTCTTGTCGTAGTTTTCGTCCTTTTTGATGGTCACGACTGTGCTGGAGGTGTGATGCTCTTCCGTCATCACGTCCAACTCTTTGCTCAGCCTGCTGTAATCGATCGTAACGGTCTTGCCGTTCTTTGTATTTGTATAGGATGCGGTCTTGCCGTCGGCGCTCAGCTGGATGTCCTCTGTGGTGATGCCCGGGAAGTCGCTTGCCAGCTTATCGACCAGCAGTGCTTTGACCTGAGAGCCGGTCAAGGAAGCGGTGCTGTCCTTTTCGGTAAAGGTATAGGTGGTCTTTTGATTGTTCGCATCAATGACGTCACAGGTGTACGAACCATCCGCGTTCTTATGCGTGATCGTATAAGGCTTTCCGTCAACGGTGATCGTACCAGCCGCTTCGTTAATGGTCCACTTCTTGTTGCCGTCAACATAGATAATGTCGCTGACAGACTCCTCGGTTTTGCTGGTCGTTGTCTGCTTTTGGGTAGCAGTCCAGCTGATCTTTCTGGTGCTGCCGGTGAAGACCGGACTGGAGATCTGATAGCCGTCTGCTTCCAACTCTGCGCGGGTCTTGCTGGTTTTCTGTTCCAGCTGCTCCCAGGCAAGCCGCTCTGCAAGCTCGTTCTTCTCAGCATCGCTGAGCGGAACGTCTTCCTCGGTGACCACATAGGTGGTGACGGTCTTGCCATCCGCAGAAGTGACCCGATAGGTCGTTATGGTCTTGTTGCCGTCTTGCTCGGTCTTGACCTTCGTAGCCCCTTCCGGCTCTGTCCACGTATCGCCGGAACTTACAGAATACGAATCGCCTCCGGAACCGCTATCCGTCCACGAGACCGTACCGGTAGTGATCTGAGCCGTGCCGGTAACGGTGTGCGTCTTGCGGTCGGTCGCGTCCGGGGTATCGGGCAGATCGGTGACTTTAGAGGGATCCTCAGAGGTAGTGGGGTCGGTGTAGTTCAGGGTATAGGTCTTACCGTCGAGAGTGTAGGTGAAGGTGTGATCGGTTTCGTTGAACTTGCCGTTCCTCAGCGCTTCCCCTGCCTGATCGTCATTAAGTCCCAGCTCTTTCAGAGCGTCGATCACCGCATTGTTGAGGGCGTCGGTCTTTACAGTGATTTCGGCTTCGTTCTTACCCGAAACCATTTCTTCTTCCGATTTCTTCGTCTCCGTGACCGTGACGGTGTAAGACAAAGTCTTGCGGAGGGTGTCATTCTGCTCTTTGGTCAGTTCGGCGTGTTCATCACCGTTGCCGATGTAGTAGATCGTATCGGTGGTTTTATCATACTGGTACTTGCCGCTGTCCATTTTTTCCAGTTTTTCAAAGATCTGGGCGTTGGTAAGTTCTTTAGCGGCTCCCTCATCCACCTCAATGGTATACTCACGATCACCGTTTTTAACAGTGTAAGTCTTCTTGGTGCCCTTAGTGGTGGGGGTGGTGCTGTCCATCAGTCGTTCGAGTTCCGCAGCACTGATGGTGGTTTTCGGTTTGCCGGTTTCATCGGTCACCTCAATGCTATCGGGCAGCTTCACATGGGAAATGTCCTCCGAACCAACGTCATGCTTGCCCTTCTCAAGGGCCACGATGAGGGTGATGGTGGTGTCCACGGTCACCTCGTTTTTCTTCACATGCAGGGTGGTGGTGCGGGTGCGCTGCTGGCCGTCTTTATCGGTGTAGGTCTCGGTGCGCACCAGATCGTAGGTGCCGTCGCCGTGGTCGATCTTGGTGGAATTGGTGAACTTTTCCAGCTCGTCGGAGCCCATCTTGCCCTCAAGGTGCTCGGTTTTGGTCAGGGTGAGGGTCTTGGAGTTGCCATCATCAGAAGGTTCCACTTTGTCCACCTTGTAGCCGTTGAACTCAGTGCCCGTCCCAGTGCTCCAGTCGGGCTTTTTCTCGCCCAGCTCCGTGTTCAGATCGATCTGATCTCCCGAGATTTCTTCCCCGGTGTGAGATTCTGCCTTCACCTCGCCGCTGGCGGTGGTCGTGGTAGTCTCGGTGCCGGGGGTCAGGGTCGGTGTCTCAATATCAACAGAACCGTCCGGGTTCGTCGTTACCTTAGGGGGCTTGGTGGTGTCCGGTTTCGACTCTGCGCCGGGGTTGGGGGTCACGACGGTGGTGCTTTCCCCCGGTTTCTCGGTCAGGGTGGAATCACCGATCTTGATTTGCTCTTTTATTTCGCTGCCGGTGCCGCTATCGGTGTTGCCGGTGTTGTCGGTGTTGCCGGTGTTGTCGGTGTTGTCGGTGTTGCCGGTGTTGTCGGTGTTGCCGGTGTTGTCGGTGTTGCCGGTGTTGTCGGTGTTGCCGGTGTTGCCGGTGTTGTCGGTGTTGCCGGTGTTGTCGGTGTTGTCGGTGTTGCCGGTGTTGTCGGTGTTGCCGGTGTTGTCGGTGTTGTCGGTGTTGCCGTTGTCGCCGGTGCCGTCGTTGTCGCCGGTGCCGTCGATCTCAGGCTCCCGCTCCTGTTCGGGCGCGTCCTTGGTAATGTCGGCCTTGGAGCTGGAGTTGCCATCGGTATCCGTCTTGGGTTTGCTGTATTCGCTCAGATGCTCGTCCGGGGCCAGCATGTCCTGCTTCTCCTCAGCCTTTACCTCGGTGTTGGAGCTGCCCTCAGATGCAGCAGCAACGGGTGCAGAAACAGAGCTTCCCTCTGTCGATTGAGGCGCGCTGTCGGTTGGCTCATTCGAGACGGCGTTCACATCATCTGCCGCATTCGCGATCAGGGGCTGGGCCGCAACACATGCGGTCAGTGCCATAGACATTGCAGCAACTTTAAATTTTTTATTCGTCATGATCCCAGGTCTCCTTTCCTGTCGCCATGTGTATGATAGTCCGATAAATCGGACTGCTGAAACTGTTTCCCCCAACTACTTACGTTATAGCATTTTCGGAAATTTTCGTCAAGAAAAACTATCCCGTAACGTTGAAATTCTGCGTTCTGTATAAATCAGCATCCCGCAGATTTGGTACTAATTCCAAGGGCTTGTTGCACGTTTGGTGCGACTTGTTGCAGACGTGTGCGTTTATGTGACGTTTGTGTTGCAGATGCATGGAATTACCATAGAAATTCCTCCCTTTCGCTTCTGTCTGGATTATACATGATTTGGGCGCGAAAATCATCAAAACCTGCGTGAATCGCCCTCGAACCTGCGTGAATCGCTCAAACGGACAGCAAAAAAGCCCCGGGAAGGGCCGCTGCGCACCTCCCGGGGCTGCTGTGAAAGATGACTAAAAAAGTAATACTTTCAATTTAAAAAGTGCTACTTTTGCACCGTTCGGGTGCTGTTTTACTCGCCTTTCTGCTTCAAGCGGGCGTATTCGGCGTCTGCCTGAATGGCGGCGGCGGTGAAACTGTTGTTGTTCCACCAGCTCACCAGCGCGGCCACGGTGGTGATGCCGGCGGTGACCAGCTGCTCCACGGTCTGGCTCTCGATGGGCAGCACGGGCTTGCCGCAGGCGCTCAGCAGCTGATTGGTCAGGGCCAGCAGCAGGCAGGCGGTGCGGGCGATGGTTGCGGCGGAGATCTTATGGATGTTCATGTCAGTTCCTCACTTTCTCGTTGTGTTCAAGGTCTGCGATGCGGTGGTTGGCCACCTTCATCTGTTCTTCTAAGATGGGTACGCGGCGGGCAAAATTGTTATGCTCGCGCACCTCGCGGGTCAGTTCTTCCAGCTTGGTGTCGGTCACGGCCTGACTGCGGCTGTTGGCGATCAGCACACCGATCAGGGTCACGGCACCGGCGATCACGGCGGACAGGATGCTTTCCACTGGTCTCACCCCCTCAGCCTGTCCATCGGCTCTTGACGGGGCGCACGTCCACATGCACCCAGCCCGCTGCCCGGCCCGCCTTTACCGGGTAGCGGCCAATGCCGCCGGTGCCGGGCAGCAGAGTCTCCGCGTAGGCGGCAAGCTGCTCCACCGGAACACCGGCCACCCGGATGTCGGCGGCTCTGCCGTAGCAGTGCTGGCTGTAGGGGGCACCGCCCACGGCCCTGTTGTGGGCGGCGGTGCGGTAGCCGCTGGTAATGACCACCGGCGCACCGAAGTGATCCCGGATGCTCTGCAGCAGCTGTACCAGCGCACTGTCCACGAACAGCGGGTCAGAGCCGTCCCTGCAGGCAAATTCCCGCACCCGGAAGCTGCGGCTCAGCAGGGCATTGCCGTCCTTCCGACGGGAATAGGCGTTAAGCATGGGCATCCCCCTGCAGCAGGGCTGCCACCGCGTCCCGCAGCCGGGCGGGGACATCGTCCGGCGTTTTGAGCCCCTTGCGGATCAGGGCCGCATAGATCTTTGCCATCAGGCATCACTCCTTTCGTACAGTTCACACAGGGCAAGCTGCAGGTCGGTCAGCTGCTGCATCAGGTCGGCCACCGTCTCCGGCAGCTTGTCCTTTGCTTCCTGCTTTTTGCGCGCTTCTTCCTGCGCGGCCAGCTCTT
This sequence comes from Faecalibacterium sp. 7, assembly GCF_049562865.1. Lineage (NCBI taxonomy): Bacteria > Bacillati > Bacillota > Clostridia > Eubacteriales > Oscillospiraceae > Faecalibacterium > Faecalibacterium sp. 7. The sequence continues at coordinate 1,107,067 of NZ_CP186911.1, forward strand.
CGGCGGTATAACGGATGTACCTTTTAATGGGCAGCTGCTCGGTCCACGCGGGCCTTGCCGGTACGCCCGGCACATCCACCACCCGCTGCACGTCCTTGCCGCCGCCGGGGTATTCGGCCACTGTCTCGTAGTGGGCCACCTCAGCCACAGCCTCCTGTGCCGGGTGCTCCAGCGGCTGGGTGTCGTCGGTCAGATACCCAAGGGTCAGGTCCGGGTTTTCCACGACCGCGCCGGTCTCATCAATGATCTTCATGGTTCAAAACCTCCTTTCTCAGGCCACGCGGTGCCAGATGTGCACATAGTAGGCGGCGGGCTGCACGGTGCTGCTGCGTCCGTAGATGGCATTGGACTTGGATGCGTCAAAAGATACGGTGCAATTACTGCCGTATGAACCGCCTTCGTAACCAGCCAAACCGCCATTGTTTGTGTTCATAGAAAGAGCGCCACTGTTAGATAAATTTGGGTATGCTGTGCTCGCCACACCAGAGAATGAGCCCTTGAGGTTCGGCAGACCGGCCTTAACAGTGCTGCCTGCTGCGTGGGTGCTGGACGCACCCATCAGCACTCGCTCGGACGCGATCTCTTCCCAGCTGCCGCCGAACAGTGCGGCGGGGCTGGTGGGGTCGGTGCTCTGGTAGATGCTGCCCACGGGATACGCGCCGGAGCTGGGGGCCGAGAGCAGCGTGTCGATATCTTCCTTTGTATAATAGGAGGAAAGATCGGCACCGAGGGTGCGTAGGGCAGCGGCCTTCTCGTCCGCCGTCCATTCCCCGGCAGAGGCGGCAGCGGTCAGGGCCTTTTTCACGCCGTAGGGCAGCAGGGCGGGGGTCAGCGGCAGAACGGTGCTGTCCATGCTGTCCAGCTGGCTGCGGTCAGCGGGGGCCGTGGTCAGGGTGCCGTCACTGCGCACGTTGATGCCGCAGGCCGGGTCCACCCGCACCGCTCCGGGAACCGATGCGGTGGGTACGGTGCTGCTGCGCAGATAGGGGGACAGGTCCGGCATGGCGGCGGTGTCGGTGAGCACCGCTCCGGTGTTGGGGTCTACGCTCAGCACCCGCAGCAGCTGGCCGGACACCGGCTGCGCAGGGCAGGGCAGTGCGCCTACCTCCTGCGCGGTGAGCTTTACGATGCCGCTTTTGCCGTTGACGCTGACCACCTGCCCGTCCGTGGGCACAAGCTCTTCGGCGCGGGCGGCAGCGGCCTCTGCACGGGCAGCGCACTGGGATGCATTGGCGCTGTCGGTGCTGGTGCGCTGTGCGGCGGTCTGGGCCTGCGCTGCGTTGGCCGCGGTGGAAGCTGCACTGGCTGCGGCACGCTGTGCCGCTGTGGAGGCGCTGCTGGAGCTTTCCAGCACGCGGGCCACGAACTGCTCGTACAGCGAGGGCGGCAGCTCCTCTGCGTCATCATCGATGGGCAGAATGGCGTAGCAGTCATAGCTGCCGGGCCGGGTGTAGGCGGTGTAGCCGTTTTCACCCATGGCGGCCAGCATCCACTGCCCGCCGGTGCTGCCGGTCAGGCGGCGGTCCACCGTGACACGGTGCTGGGTGTCCAGCGCCACCGGTGCCAGCAGGGTGCCGTCGCTGCGGCGCAGATACAGCGCAAGAGTGCACCCGGCCCATGCATCCGGCAGCTGGAACAGCAGTTCGTCCACCCCGGCGGCGTTCTGCGCACCGAGATGCAGCCGGTGCGGCTGGGCAAGGAACTCGGTGCCGCCGCACTGCTTTTGAATGATCTGGATCTTCACTTGAAAACCTTCCTTTCTGTTTTTTGTTTGATTGTATCGCGGCCGGACAGCGGCGGCGAGAGTGTACTTTGTTTCCACAAGTTTCTGTGCTTCGGCATTTTGCCGGAAGGCATTTTTCGGGGGAAATTCGCACAGATTCCGGTGGGGCAAAGGCGGGGCAGCGGAAGGAAATGCCGCTGTGCAAAACCAGCGATTCAGGGCCGCTTGCCGTGCTGCCGGAACGGCCCAAAAGTGCAGTTTCCGGTGCGAAAAATCCAAAATAAATGTTAAAAATTCATGAACAAAACATCCCACAAAACAAAAGGAAAATCGGAAGGAAATAACCGAAATAACAATAATTTGGAGAAAACAATGTATAAATTGCACAAAAAATATCGTCAAAAAACTAACGAAAAGCGGCCCCCTGATTTGACAAACGGCCTCCGGGCTGGTAAAATAAGACCCGCTCAACGGAGCCAACAAACGTTGCAGCGTCTAAAATTTATCTGGATGAAGTGAAAACCATCTCACACATGGTGCGGCGCGGGCAGATGCGGCTCGGGCCGGGAGGGAAATGACACCTTCCGCAGCGGAGTCCAAATTGCATACGATGCTCGGTCTTATCATAAAGAGGGCATCGTATTTGATTGTGGGGCCAGAGTGCTTCTGCCCGCCCTGCAGTCCGGGCGGCCGGGGCATGGAACACCGTGTCTGCGGCCGCACCCAACTTTGAAAAGAGAGGAGTTGTCTCGTATCGCTTCCGTAAAAGTAAAGAAAGCTCTGACCGCCTGCAAGCAGGCTGTCTCTTCCCGTGTGCTGGCGTTCTGTGTCATGGTCGTGTGCCTTGTGGCTACACTCAGTGTGACCGCTGCGAATCTGCGGCTGACCTACGTCACAGACTCCAATGGTGCCCGGCAGGTGATCCTCACCTCCGAGACCGACCCTGCACAGGTCATGAACCTCTCCGGCATCCAGTCCGAAGAAGGTGATCGGGTCTATTACACGGCCTACAGCGGCAACCTTGCCGCCCTGAACATCGAGCGCGCATTCTCCGTCAGCATCACCGCCGACGGTCAGGAGTACCCCGTCAAGATGGTGTTCGGCACCGTCGCCGACGCTCTGAAGCGCGCAGGTATCACTCTGGAGGGTGACGACTACACCGAGCCTGCTCTGGACCAGCTGGTGAGCGCAGGCTCCACCATCACGGTGCACCGCGTGGACTACACCGACCGTGTGGAGACGCAGGCCATCCCCTATGATACCGAGTACGTCTACACCAGCCTGTATTTCCGCAACACCGGCCGCGCCACCACGGTGCGCCATGGTGCGGAAGGCCAGCAGACCATCACCACCCGCGACCGCTATGTGGACGGCGAACTGGAGAACAGCATCGTGGTGGATTCCACCACTACCGTGGAGCCTACCAACCATGTCATTAAGACCTATGGCGCGGGTGCACCGGTCTCCCCGCTGACCGGCCCGGACGGCACCACCAATGCACCGGCTTCCTACAGCAAGGTGCTCACCGGCAAGGCTACCGGCTACTACTCCAGAACCGGCAAGGGTTCCTCCGGCCTCGGCCTTGGCTATGGCACGGTGGCCGTGGACCCGGATGTGATCCCCTACGGCACCAAGCTGTATATCACTTCCACCGACGGCAAGTTCGTGTATGGCTACGCAGTGGCCACCGACACCGGCATTGCAGTGCAGAAGGGCGAGATTTTGGTAGACCTGTTCTATGAGACCTACGCCGAGAGCGTGATCAACGGTGCCATTCAAGTCAACGTCTACGTTGTGGGCTGAGAAACCTGAAAAAGCCCGGAACCGAAAATTTTTAACAGAAACAGAGAGCTTCTGTGCATCCTCCCCTTGGGGGAGGGTGCGCAGAGGCTCTTTTTGTTTGCGGATTGGTAGGATTCACCATAAAATTTGCAAAAATTTAGAGGGTGTGTATATAAGGGAGAAATATCACCGAAAAGATTATGGTAAATTTTGATGAAATCCCCTTGAAAAACAGTCCGAAATTCTTTAATATAAAAGAGTAAAAAGCTACAGGTGCGCTTTCCGGCGCATCTGTACGGGGAGGAGCAGTCTATGAAACCGACCGAGGAAAAGATCCAGAGCAATGCATCGGACCTTCCGGTGTATCTGTTTAAACAGGGCAATAACTGTGAAGCATACCGCTACTTCGGCGCACACATGGAAACGCGCGCCGGTGAATCGGGCGTGGTGTTCCGCGTGTGGGCACCCCATGCTGTGGCGATCAGCGTGGTGGGCGACTTCAACAGCTGGAAGCCGGGCAGCCACCCGATGCGCAAGGTGGATGGCGATTCCGTATGGGAATTGTTCATTCCGGGCATGAAGGAATATGATGTTTACAAATATTGCGTGACCACCCGTGCAGGGGATCTGGTCTATAAGGCCGATCCCTATGCATTCCACGCCGAGACCCGCCCGTCCAACGGCAGCAAAGTCTACGATATCACCGGCTTTGTGTGGCACGATGACGCATGGCAGGCAGCACAGAAAAAGGCGGACGTGATCAACGGCCCCATGAACATCTACGAGATGCACGCCGGCAGCTGGAAGATGAAGGAGGGCGGCAAGCCCTATAACTATTCCGAGCTGGCAGACGAGCTGATCCCGTATATCACCGATATGGGCTATACCCATGTGGAGCTGCTGCCGGTCATGGAATACCCCTTTGATGGCAGCTGGGGCTATCAGGTCACAGGCTATTTTGCACCCACCAGCCGCTACGGCACCCCCAAGGACTTTATGGCCTTTGTGGACAAGCTGCACGCCGCCGGCATCGGCGTGATCATGGACTGGGTGCCTGCTCACTTCCCGAAGGACCAGTTCGGCCTGTACAATTTTGACGGCGAGGCCTGCTACGAGGACCCGAACCCGAAGCGCGGCGAACATAAGGAGTGGGGCACCATGGTGTTCGACTTCGGCCGCAGCGAGGTGCAGAGCTTCCTGATCTCCAGCGCACTGTACTGGCTGGAGCAGTATCACATCGACGGCCTGCGGGTGGATGCCGTGGCATCCATGCTGTATCTGGACTATAACCGCAAGCAGGGCGAGTGGGAGCCCAACAAGGACGGCGGCAAGGAAAATCTGGAGGCCGTTGCCTTCCTGCGCAAGCTGAACGACACCGTGCTGGGCCGTCATCCGCACAAGTACATGATCGCAGAAGAGTCCACCGCATGGCCCATGGTCACAAAGCCTGCTTCGGACGGCGGCCTTGGCTTCAACTTCAAGTGGAACATGGGCTGGATGAACGATATGCTCAGCTACATGAAGACCGACCCGCTCTTCCGTTCCGGCAACCACAACAAGGTCACCTTCAGCTTCTTCTACGCCTTCAGCGAGAACTTTGTGCTGCCCATCAGCCACGATGAGGTGGTGCACGGCAAGGGCAGCCTGATCAACAAGATGCCCGGCGAGTACGACGCCAAGTTTGCAAACCTGCGTACCTTCTTCGGCTACATGATGGCCCACCCGGGCAAGAAGCTGCTGTTCATGGGACAGGAGTTCGGCCAGTTCGCCGAGTGGAACGAGACAAAGCCGCTGGACTGGATGCTGCTGGGCTACGATAAGCACAACGAACTGCAGACCTATGTCAGGACCCTGAATGCCTTCTACAAGGAGCACCCCGCCTTCTGGCAGGTGGACTACAGCTGGGAGGGCTTCCAGTGGATCGTGCCGGACGACTCGCAGCAGAGCGTGATCGCCTTCCTGCGCAAAGACACTTCCGGCAAGCAGATCCTGGTGGTCTGCAACTTCAACCCCGTCCTGCGTGAGGGCTACGCTCTGGGCGCACCGGTGGCAGGCTCCTACAAGGAGATCCTGAACAGCGACGATGCAGAGTTCGGCGGTTCCGGCGCAGTCCACAACAAGGCCGTGCGCACCCACAAAAAGCCGCTGCACGGGTTTGAACAGAGCATCACGATCACCCTGCCGCCCATGAGCACGCTGTACTTTGAGGTGCCCGCCAAGCGCACCCGCAAGGCTGCAGAGGACAAGACCGGTAAGGCGGGAAAAAAGACCGCAGCCAAAAAGGCAAAGACCGCTGCTGAACCGGAAAAGACCGTGAAAAAGACCACCCGCAAGGCCAAGGCTGAGCCGGAGACCACTGCAGAAGCACCCAAAAAACGCGGCCGCAAGCCCAAGGCAGAAGCTGCCGCTGCAGAGGAAAAGCCGGTGAAAAAGACCGCCCGCAAGGCCAAGACTGAGCCGGAGGCTGCCGCAGAGGCACCCAAAAAGCGCGGCCGCAAGCCGAAGGCAGAGGCTGAGCCTGCAGCGGAAAAAGCACCCGCAAAGCGCACCCGCAAACCGAAGGAGCCCAAGGAATGACCCGGCACTTCGGCCGACCCATACCGCACACGTTGACGATCATTTCCGAATTACGGAAATGTTAATGTTAAAGGGGAGAATAAAGCTATGGCAAAAGAAATTGTGGCAATGATCCTTGCCGGTGGACGTGGCTCGCGCTTGTACGCGCTGACACAGAAAACGGCAAAACCTGCAGTGTCCTTCGGCGGCAAGTACCGCATCGTGGACTTCCCGCTGTCCAACTGCGTGAACTCCAACATCGACACCGTTGGCATCGCGACCCAGTATCAGCCCCAGAAGCTGAACGAGTACATCGGCAATGGCCAGCCCTGGGATCTGGACCGTCTGCACGGCGGCGTGCACACCCTGCCGCCCTACGAGCAGGCAAAGGGCACCGACTGGTACAAGGGCACTGCAAACGCCATCTACCAGAACATCGGCTTCATTGACAGCTATGATCCCGAGTATGTGATCATCCTGTCCGGCGATCAGATCTGCAAGCAGGACTATGCCGACTTCCTGCGCTTCCACAAGGAGAAGGGCGCAGAGTTCTCTGTGGCTGTTATGGAAGTGGACTGGAAGGAAGCCTCCCGCTTCGGCCTGATGGTGGCTGACGAGAACGACCGCATCACCGAGTTCCAGGAGAAGCCCCCGGTACCCAAGTCCAATCTGGCTTCCATGGGCATCTACATCTTCAACTGGGATGTTCTGAAGAAGTATCTGGAAGAGGATGAGGCAGACCCCAACTCCAAGAACGACTTTGGCATGAACATCATCCCGGCCCTGCTGCGGGACGGCCGCAAGATGTATGCTTACCGCTTTGCCGGCTACTGGCGTGACGTGGGCACCATCGACAGCCTGTGGGAAGCCAATATGGAGGTCCTGGACCCCGAAAACTCCGGCATCGATATCTTTGACGAGAAGTGGAAGATCTACAGCCGCAACCCGGTCCTGCCTCCGCAGAAGATCGGTCCCCGCGCTGTGGTGCAGGATTCCCTCGTCACCGAGGGCTGCAAGATCTACGGCAATGTGCATCACTCTGTGCTGAGCGCAGGCGTTGTTGTGGAAGAGGGCGCTACCGTTGAGGACGCAGTCCTGATGGACGGCGTTGTGGTCAAGGCTGGTGCTGTTGTCAAGCGCTGCATCCTGGCGGAGGATGTTGTGGTCGGCGCAGGTGCACGTGTGGGCGGCGATGGCCCCATTGCCCATGTGGGCACCGGCCTGACCGTCGGCGCAGGCGCAACCGTCAAGGAAGGCGCCAAAGTCTTTGAATCCGTCAAGGAGGGTATGGAAGTATGCTGAGCCAGAACACCAATGCGTTGGGTATTATTTTCCCCAACAGTTATGATAATACCGTCCCCGAGCTGGTGACCGAGCGCGCAATGGCTTCGATCCCCTTCGCGGGCCGCTACCGTATGGTGGACTTTGTTCTGTCCAGCATGGCAAACTGCGGTATCTCCAATGTTTCCATCGTGGTGCGCAAGAACTACCACTCCCTGATGGATCATCTGGGCACCGGCCGTGAGTGGGATATGGCCCGCCGTCACGGCGGCCTGAACATCGTGCCTCCTTTCGCCGAGAAGGGCGTGCGCATCTATTCCGGCCGTGTGGAAGCTCTGGGCTCCATCATGAACTTCCTGGAGAACCAGAAGGAAAAGTACGTGGTCATGAGCGACGCCAATGTTGCCCTGAACTACGACTTCAACGCCCTGCTGGCCGCCCATCAGGCAAGCGGTGCCGATGTGACCGTCGCTTACCAGAAGACCGAGATCCCCGAGGGCCGCAAGAATGACAACTACACCCTGACCGTTGATGCCGACGGCCGTGTGACCGAGCTGCTGTTCAACGATTACCGCCCCGGCGTGCAGAACCTTGACCTGAACATCTATGTTCTGGAGCGCGAGACCCTGCTCAAGCTGGTCCGGGATGCGACCTCCCGCGGCCTGATCTACTTCGAGCGCGATATTCTGGCCCACAATGTCAACATCCTGAACATCCACGCTCTGGAGTACACCGGCTATGTGGCACATGTCTGTGACATGAAGAGCTACTTCGACGAGAACCTCAAGCTGACCGATGACGAGAATCTGGAAAAGCTGTTCCCCAAGACGAGCCCGGTCTACACCAAGATCCGCGACGACAACCCCACCCGCTATGTGCCGGGCTGCAAGGTGACCGACTCCATTCTGGCCGACGGCTGTGTGATCGAAGGCACAGTGGAGAACTGCGTGCTGTTCCGCGGCGTCAAGGTCAAGAAGGGTGCCGTCGTCAAGAACTGCGTGCTGATGCAGGATACGGTGGTGGAAGTCAATGCCGAGCTGGACTGCGTTGTTACCGATAAGAACGTGAAGATCACTGCCGGCAAGAAGCTGTCCGGCACCGAGAGCTTCCCGGTGTACGTGCAGAAGAACCACACCGTCTGATCTGTTGCATTATCCATAGGGGCGGCTTCCTCCCCGGTAGCCCCTCTTGAGAGGGGCGGGGGCACCTGTGTGCCCCCGCCTGCTCTTTTGCAAAATGGTTCGTGCCGCTGAAAAATGCGGCGGGGAGCACGAAATGACCCAAACATATGAAAGGAGCGATCCTATGAGAATCCTGTATGCTGCTTCGGAAGCTGCACCCTTTGCAAAATCCGGTGGTCTGGCCGACGTTGCGGGCGCACTGCCCAAGGCTCTGGTCAAGGACGGCGTGGACGCCCGCGTCATCATGCCCCTGTACGGCGATTTGAAGTTCCGCGATACGCTGGAGTACGTGACCAATTATTCCGTCCCCGTGGGCTGGCGCAGCCAGTACTGCGGCCTGTTCAAGACCGAGCGGAACGGCGTGACCTACTACTTCCTGGACAATGAGTATTACTTCAAGCGCCGCGGCCTGTACGGCTTCTACGATGACGGCGAGCGTTTCGCCTTCTTCTCCCGCGCCGTTTTAGAGACCCTGTTCTACATCGATTTCACCCCCGATATCATCAACTGCAACGACTGGCAGACCGCACTGGTGCCGGTGTACCTGAACCTGTACTACCGTCATCTGGATAAGTTCAACCGCATCAAGACCATTTTCACCATCCACAACATCGCTTATCAGGGCAAGTACGGCACCGACATTCTGGAGGACACCTGCGGCATCGGCCGCCGGGATCAGCACATCGTGGAGTACGATGGCTGCGCAAACTTTATGAAGGGCGCCTTCGAGACTGCCGATAAGATCACCACCGTCAGCCCCACCTATGCTATGGAGATCCTCGACCCGTGGTTCAGCTATGGTCTGGACGCCCTGCTGCGGGAGAAGCAGTACAAGCTGTGCGGCATTCTGAACGGCATCGATACCGATTCCAACGATCCCGCTACGGATAAGAACATCCCCTTCAACTACGACATCACCAACTTTGAAGAGGGCAAGGCAAAGTGCAAGGAAGCCCTGCAGGATAAGTTCGGCCTGAACAAGGACGGCAGCCCCGTCTTTGCCATGGTCAGCCGCATGGTCGGCATGAAGGGCTTTGATCTGGTGCAGAGCATCGCCGATGGTCTGGTGGACCGCGGCATCGAGCTGGTCATTCTGGGCAGCGGCGAGAGCCAGTATGAGAACTTCTTCTCCGACCTGTGCGCACGCCACCCGGGCCGCGTGGGCACCTACATCGGCTTTGAGCCGGCCCTGTCGCAGGAGATCTACGCAGGCGCAGATGCCTTTATCATGCCTTCCAAGAGCGAGCCCTGCGGTCTGGCACAGATGGTGGCCTGCCGCTACGGTACGCCTCCCATCGTCCGCGAGACGGGCGGCCTGCGCGACTCCATCCACGACAGCACCATGGGCGAGGGCAACGGCTTCACCTTTGCGGGCTACAATGCCCACGAGCTGTATGTGGCCTGCTGCAACGCACAGAATGCTTACTATGACAAGGAGAACTGGAAGAACCTCGTGCATCACTGCATGGAGTGCGATTTCAGCTGGGATGTCTCCGCCAAGAGCTACGAGGGCCTGTACAACGAGACGGCAAACCTCTGGTAATGTTCTGAAAACTGCATAACAGCTGCCGCCCGGTTCCCAAAGAGCCGGGCGGCTTTTTTGTGTGACCCTCTCAGCTTCGTTTCGCTCAGCAGCTCCCCCGAAAGGGGGAGCTTTATTTGTGCTGCCCGAAAGATGCATAAAAGCTCGCCCTTCGGGAGAGCTGGCGCGTCAGAGCCTGAGAGGGTTCGCCCGCTTTTTTGCATTCTGCACAACAGAACCATCAAACTTTTGGTATTGATGTGCCCGCAGACGCACAAACTCAATACAGGGCGTACAGTTACGGCATTAGTGTGAACAAACTATGAAATTTTACTAGAAAACAGTGGAAAATTGATTGAAAAAACGGCCGGTTTGAATTATACTATCGTTATAAGATTTTTTGCTGATTGCAAATCTGTGGCATAAAATCCAGAATCTGGCTTTTGCACAGGAAGACCACACAGGGAGGAATTGCAGATTGAAGGGCTGGTATAAGGCGCTGGAGGATCTTGTCTGGCTGACCCAGCTGGGCCTGAATATGCTGCTGCCTCTGGTCATGTGTCTGGGCGGTGCATGGTGGGCGGTGAACAGCTGGAGCTGGCCGGAATGGGTGTTCCTTCCGGCGATCCTGCTGGGCCTTGCTGCCGGGGCACAGAACTTCTGGTATTTTGCCAAGGAACACATGGACCGCACCAAAAAGGAAAAACCAAAGCGGGTGGGGTTCAATTCGCATCAGTAAACTTAACAGGAGGTTTCCCTTTATGAAACTGCAGCCGGAATCCAAAAAGGAGCTGACCCGCATCGCCTGCGGCACGGCCATCTGTACCGCCGTCATGTGGGTGATCTTTGCAGCTCTGCACCTGGTTGGCTGGGTGAAATTTGATTACACTGTTGTTCTGGGCAGTCTCATCGGCGCGGCGGTGGCCATCGGCAACTTTGCGGGCATCTGCATCGTGTGCCAGAAGGTCATCGACGAGCAGGATGAGAAACGGCGCAAAGCGACATTGCAGGCTTCCTACAATGTCCGGATGCTTCTGCAGGCGGTGTGGATCATCGTGTCCATCGGGGCACCCTGCTTCCAGCCCTTTGCCAGTGTTCTGCCCCTGCTTTTCCCGCGCGTTACGATCTACTACCTGCAAATAACCGGAAAGTACAAGCCTCTTGCACCGGCCGGACCTTCGGTGGACGTCTCTGTGGAGGACGACCCCGAACCCGCACCGGAGCCGGAAGCCGGACCCCGTGACGAAGGGGGTGAAACGTAACAAATGGAACTGAACGGCGCAAAGATCCTGTATACCATCCATACGGACATTCCCCTGCTGGGTGATTTCAAGATCTCCCAGACCCTCGTCAGTACCTGGATCGTCATGGCGCTGCTTTCGGGTCTTGCCATCTGGCTGGGCAGAAATCTCAAGCTGGAAAATGTCTCAAAGCGGCAGGCCGCAGCTGAGTTCATCGTAGAACGGCTGGACCAGTTCGTGCACGACAACATGGGCTATCACTTTGATCAGTATATCCCGCTCATCGGCGCGATCTTCGCTCTGAGCATCGGCTGCAACCTCATCAGTGTCATCGGCCTGTGGAGCCCCACAGCCGACCTGAACACCGAGGCGGCATGGGCCATCGTGGTGTTCGTGCTGATCATGTACTACAAGATCAAGACCAACGGCATCCTTTCCTACCTGAAAGGTCTTTTGGACCCCATCTTCATCATGGCACCCATCAATGTGCTGTCGGAGGTTTCCACCCCCGTCAGTATGGCGTTCCGTCACTTTGGCAACATCTTGTCCGGTACGGTCATCTCCACACTGCTGTACTGGGCGCTGGCAAGCCTGAGCCACGTCATTTTCGGCTGGCTGCCCGGTGCCTTGAGTCAGATCCAGCTGTTCCAGATCGGCATCCCGGCCTTTACGGGCCTGTATTTCGATTGGTTCGGCGGCTGCATTCAGGCGTTCATCTTCTGTACCCTGACCGCAATTTTCATCAAGCGTGCTGCCGGTGAGGACTAAGCCCTCACAACGGCATCTCCCAAAACAAAAAAATTTTTTGGAGGACAAATCTTATGACTGACTTTCAGTACCTCGCTCGTGGTATCGCTCTGGCAGGCTGCGGCATCGGCGCAGGCTGCGCACTGATCGCAGGTATCGGCCCCGGTATCGGCGAAGGCAACGCAGCAGCTGCTGCCTGTGAAGCTGTGGGCCGTCAGCCCGAGTGCAAGAGCGACGTTACCAGCACCCTGATCCTGGGCGTTGCACTTTCCGAGACCACCGGTATTTACGGCTTCGTCACCGGCCTGCTGCTGATCTTCCTGGCACCCGGTATGTTCATGAAGTTCCTGGCATAAGCGGAACCTTTTACAAAATAACGAAAGGAGACGCTTATGGAACTGTACCAGGCGTTGATCACGCTGGACGGCTGGACCTTTCTGGCCCAGATCTGCAACCTGATGATCCAGCTGTTCATCTTCAAAAAGTTCCTGCTGAATCCGGTCAAAAACGTGATCGCAGAGCGCAAGGCGAAGGCAGACAGCCAGATCGCTGATGCCACCAAGCTGCGCACCGAAGCCGAAGCCATGAAGGCAGAGTACGAGCAGAACCTGCAGAATGCCCGCGCCGAGGCCAACGAGATCGTTGCCAATGCGCAGAAGACGGCCACCGCCCGCGGCGAAGAGATCGTGGGCGAGGCCCGCGCACAGGCTGCTGCCCTCAAGCAGAAGGCCGAAGCCGACATTGCGCAGGAGCGCAAGAAGGCCGTGAACGAGGTCAAGGACGAGATCGGCGGCATCGCCATGGAGATCGCCTCCAAGGTGGTGGAGCGTGAGATCAGCGAGAAGGACCACAAGGATCTGATCGACGAATTTATCAAAAATGTGGGTGAAGCATCATGACCGAGACTGCAAGGATGTACGGCGGAAGCCTGTACGATCTGGCGGCGGAGGAAGGACTGGAGGCCCGCATTCTGGGTGAGCTGGACGAAGCCGTGGCGCTTTTTAAGGCGAACCCGGACTATCTGCATCTGCTCAGCACCCCCAGCATCCCCAAAAAGGAGCGCTGCGGCCTGCTGGATGAAGCGCTGCGGGATCAGGTCCACCTCTATGTGCTGAACTTTTTGAAGATCCTGTGCGAGAAGGGCACCCTGCGGGAGCTGTCCGGCTGCGCACGGGCTTACCGTGTGCGCTACAATCAGGCGCACGGCATTCTGGAAGCAACGGCGACCACTGCAGTGGCAATGACGGAGCAGCAGGCAAAGAGCCTGCACGAAAAGCTGGAAAAGCTCACCGGCAAGACCATCGACCTGAAAACAAAGGTCGATCCGGCAGTGCTGGGCGGCATCCGGCTGGATATCGAAGGCACCGAGCTGGACGGCACGGTGCACAACCGTCTGTCCGCCCTGCGCAGGGATATTGCTTCCGTGACACTGTGATCGAATTTCCACCCGAAAGATTTTTAAGAATTGAGTGGTGAACAAACAAAGATGCAACTGAAACCTGAAGAGATCTCCAAGATCATCCGTGCGCAGATCAAGCATTACGAAAACGCCATCGAGCAGAGCGAGACCGGCACGGTCATTATGGTGGGCGACGGCATCGCCCGCGCCAGTGGTCTGGAAAAGTGCATGGCAGGTGAGCTGCTTCAGTTTGATAACGGCGAATACGGCATGGCCCAGAATCTGGAGGAGAATACCGTCTCCATCGTTCTGCTGGGCTCCGACGTCGGCATCAAGGAAGGCAGCACTGTCAAGCGCACCGGCAAGGTGGTGTCCGTGCCGGTGGGCGAAGCCATGATCGGCCGCGTGGTCAACGCGCTGGGCCAGCCCATCGACGGCGCAGGCCCCATCGAGACCGCCGAGTTCCGCGCCATTGAAAGCCGCGCTCCCGGCATCATCGACCGTCAGCCGGTCAAGGAGCCGCTGCAGACCGGCATCAAGGCCATCGACTCCATGATCCCCATTGGCCGCGGTCAGCGCGAGCTGATCATCGGCGACCGCCAGACCGGCAAGACCACCATCGCCTCCGATACCATCATCAACCAGAAGGGCAAGGACGTCATCTGCATTTACGTTGCCATCGGCCAGAAGCGCTCTACCGTGGCAAATCTGGTGCAGAGCCTGACCGAAGCCGGTGCCATGGGCTACACCATCGTGGTGTCCGCAACGGCATCCGAGCTTTCGCCCCTGCAGTATATCGCACCCTACTCCGGCTGTGCCATGGGCGAATATTTCATGCATCAGGGCAAGCACGTCCTCATCATCTACGACGACCTGTCCAAGCACGCCGTGGCCTACCGTGCACTGTCGCTGCTGATTCGCCGTCCCCCGGGACGTGAGGCTTACCCCGGCGATGTGTTCTATCTGCACTCCCGTCTGCTGGAGCGCGCGGCCAAGCTCTCCAATGAGCTGGGCGGCGGCAGCCTGACGGCTCTGCCCATCATCGAGACGCAGGCGGGCGATGTTTCCGCCTACATCCCCACGAATGTCATTTCCATCACCGATGGTCAGATCTTCCTGGAGACGGAGCTGTTCCACTCCGGCGTCATGCCGGCAGTCAACCCCGGCATCTCGGTGTCCCGCGTGGGCGGCAACGCCCAGATCAAGGCCATGAAGAAGGTGGCCGGCACCCTGAAGCTGATCTACTCCCAGTACCGCGAGCTGCAGAGCTTTGCACAGTTCGGCTCCGATCTGGACGCCGACACCAAGGCCCGTCTGGCACAGGGCGAGCGCATCGTGGAAGTGCTCAAGCAGAACCGCTCCGCTCCCGTGCCTGTGGAAAAACAGGTGGCTGTCCTGTATGCGACCATCCACGATTACCTCGTGAAGGTCAAGGTGCCGGATGTGGCCGAGTATGAGAAGGGCCTGTACGAGCATCTGGACAACGATGCCGCCGGTGCCGCCGTCATGGAGACCATCCGTACCACCGGCAATCTGGATAAGGATACCGAGGAGCAGCTGAAAAAGGTGCTTGCGGCCTATACCGACAGCTTCGTCAAGGCACACTAAGGAAGGAGGCGTAACGCATGGCTGGTTCCATGAAGGACATCAAGCTGCGCATCAAAAGCGTAGAGAGCACCATGCAGATCACCAAGGCAATGGAACTGGTGGCTTCCTCCAAAATGCGCCGCGCCAAGGAACGGGTGGAGCACAGCCGCCCCTACTTTGAAACGCTGCATGAGACCCTGACCAAGATCGCTGCGGCAGACCCCCGTGCCCGCAACCCCTACCTGCGCCGTGACGAAGTGAAGCGCACGCTGCTCATCGTCATTGCAGGCGACCGCGGCCTTGCCGGTGGATACAATTCCAACGTGCTCAAGCAGGCTGCAGCCGAAGAGGGTGAGGTGCTGGTGCTGCCCATCGGCAAGCGCTCGGCAGAGTATTTCGTCCATCACGAAGTGCCCCTGTTCACGCAGGAGGTGTTGCTGGCGGCAGATGTCTCGGTGGGCGAGTGCTTCCAGCTGTCCCGCCAGATCACCGAGGGCTACCGCAAGGGCGAGTACGATGCGGTGAAGATCTGCTACACCCGGTTCGATTCCATGATGACCCAGACCGCAGCCACCATGGAGGTGCTGCCGCTGTCCATCGAACCCACCGAGCAGCAGAAGGCAGAAGCCCGCCGCAGCCAGATCCTGTACAAGCCCAGCAGCGAGGAAGTATTCAGCGCGATCATCCCGGAGTATGTGGCCGGCATCGTCTACGGCGCCGTGTGCGAGAGCGTGGCAAGTGAGCTTGCCGCCCGCCGCACCGCCATGGATGCCGCCACCAAGAACGCCGGTGAGATGATCGATCATCTGAACCTGTATTATAACCGTGCCCGTCAGGCCGCCATCACGCAGGAGATCACCGAGATCGTGGCCGGCGCGGAGATTTAACAACCTATCAAGAAGGAGTTGTAGCCTATGTCCGAAAAACATATCGGCAAGGTGCTCCAGGTCATCGGCCCGGTGCTGGACATCCAGTTTGAGGATGGCCAGCTGCCGGAGCTGCTCAACGCCATCGAGATCGACAACCACGGCGAAAAGCTGGTAGTCGAGGTGGCACAGCACACCGGCGATAACGTGGTGCGCTGCATTGCAATGAACAGCACCGATGGTCTGGTGCGCGGCACCGAAGCCGTGGATACCGGCGAACCCATCAAAGTGCCCGTGGGCGACCAGTGTCTGGGCCGCGTGTTCAACCTGCTGGGTGAGCCCGTGGACAACAAGCCCGCCCCGGCCCCGGAGGCCTACTGGCCCATCCACCGCCCTGCTCCCAGCTACGAGGAGCAGCAGTCCACCACCGAGATCCTCGAGACCGGCATCAAGGTCGTTGACCTGATCTGCCCCTACGCAAAGGGCGGCAAGATCGGTCTGTTCGGCGGTGCAGGCGTCGGCAAGACGGTCCTGATCCAGGAGCTGATCTATAACATCGCCACCGAGCACAACGGCTACTCGGTGTTCACCGGCGTTGGCGAGCGCACCCGTGAGGGCAACGACCTGTACGGTGAAATGACCGAGAGCGGCGTTATCAACAAGACTGCGCTGGTCTACGGCCAGATGAACGAACCTCCCGGAGCCCGTATGCGCGTGGCACTGTCCGGCCTGACCATGGCGGAGTATTTCCGCGATGTGAAGAATCAGGATGTGCTGCTCTTCATCGATAACATCTTCCGCTTCACCCAGGCAGGCTCTGAGGTGTCCGCACTGCTGGGCCGTATGCCCTCTGCCGTCGGCTACCAGCCCACGCTGGCCACCGAGATGGGCGCTCTGCAGGAGCGCATCACCTCTACCCGCAAGGGCTCCATCACCTCGGTGCAGGCCGTCTACGTGCCCGCCGACGACCTGACCGACCCGGCCCCTGCCACCACCTTTACCCATCTGGATGCCACCACGGTCCTGAGCCGTGACATTGCTTCGCAGGGCATCTACCCCGCTGTGGACCCGCTGGATTCCACCAGCCGCATCCTCAGTCCGGAGGTCGTGGGTCAGGAGCACTACGAGATCGCCCGCGCCGTCCAGAAGGTGCTGCAGCGCTACAAGGAGCTGCAGGATATCATTGCCATCATGGGCATGGACGAGCTGAGCGAGGAAGACAAGCGCACGGTCAGCCGCGCCCGCAAGGTGCAGCGCTTCCTGAGCCAGAGCTTCCACGTGGCAGAGCAGTTCACCGGTATGCCTGGCCAGTATGTGCCGCTCAAGGAGACCCTGCGCGGCTTCAAGATGATCCTGAACGGCGAGTGCGACGAGCTGCCTGAGAGTGCATTCCTGTTCGCGGGCACCATCGATGACGTGTTCGCAAAAGCGAAGAAAGGGTAAACCATGACGACCTTTCATCTGACGGTGGTCACGCCGGACGGCTGCGCCTTTGACGGGCAGGCCGAGCGCATCGTCTGCCGCGCCATCGACGGCGATATCGCCATCCTTGCCCGACACGGGGATTACTGCACCGCGCTGGGCATGGGCGAAGCGCATATCGTGGACGCGGACGGCCAGCGCCGCCGCGCCGCCTGTATGGGCGGCCTCCTGAGCGTGCTGGACGGCGAAGTGCGTCTGGTCGCAACCACATGGGAGTGGGCCGAGGAGATCGATCAGGCCCGCGCTGAGGCTTCCAAAAAGCGCGCGGAGGAGATGGTTGCGCAGAAGAACCTCGACCAGCGGGACTATGAGCTGGCTCAGGCACGCCTCAAGCGCGCTCTGGTGCGCACCTCTATCCACTGAACCCTGTATACAAAAAGGCACCCGCAGCGATCCGGCTGTGAGTGCCTTTTGTTTTGCATGGGATGATTTTAAATGCGCGCCGCCGCTTCCCGAAGGAAGCAGACGCGGCCCATGCCGTTTTCCTCCACGACCCCTCTCGTGAAAAAAGGGGTTCGGGAAAGTCCGCAGACTTTCCTGAACCCCCAAAATTTAAATAACTCTTCCGCTGAATATGCGCAAAGCGAACGCGGAGCGCATTCCCAATCGTCTCACAGCCGATTTGCCTTCTCGATCAGGTTGCGGATGTGATGGGCCAGCATCTCCACCGCAGCGGTGTTCTCACCGCCGTTGGGCACAATGATGTCTGCGTTGCGCTTGCTGGGCTCCACAAAGGCCTCGTGCATGGGCTTGACGGTGGTCAGGTACTGATCGATGACGCTGTCCAGACTGCGGCCCCGCTCCTTCACATCCCGCACCAGACGGCGCAGGATGCGCTCGTCGGCGTCGGTGTCCACATAGATCTTGTAGTCGAACAGGGCACACAGCTCCGGCTCCACAAAGGGCAGGATGCCTTCCACGATCAGCACCGGTGCGGGTTCGATGTGCTGCACCTTGTCGCTGCGGTTGTGGTTGGAGTAGTCGTACACCGGGCAGTCGATGGCGCGGCCTGCCTTCAGCTCCTGCAGATGGTAGATCAGCAAAGCGTTGTCAAAAGCGTCCGGATGGTCGTAGTTCAGCTTGCAGCGCTCCTCAAAGGGCAGCTCATCGTGGCGCTTATAGTAGCTGTCATGGGAGATCAGGCGCACTTCATCCTCGCCAAAACGCTCCTTCAGCCGCAGAGCAAGGGTGGTCTTGCCGCTGCCGGAGCCGCCTGCAATGCCAATAATCAGATTATTCATAGGGGTCCCTCCTGCATCATCCTGCCGCTTTGGGTGGAAAAAAGGGCAGGAATGGATTATAATAGGTGCAAAGCTGCCTGTCCGGGACACAGCGCCGGGCGGGCTTGTTCCTGTACATCATAACACAAACCGGCACATTTTTACAGCCCCGGAGCTGCAAATGTGCGAGATAAGGGAAAATGCCATGCAGAAAAAACAATTTCAGCAAAATATGAAGGACAAGGTCCGGGTGTTTGAGGATGGCGGCATCCGCCTGCTCAAACGGGGACAGAAGGGCGTGGTACACGCTATTTTCAGCCGTTTTGGTCTGGTGCTGGTGCTGCTGCTTTTACAGGCGTTCGCGCTGTTCAGCCTGCTGCAGTGGTTCGGCGGGCTGCTGCCGCATTATTTTGGCGGCACCCTGCTGGTAACAGCGGCAATGATGGTCTATCTGCTCAATCAGGACATGGACAACAGCGTGCGCATCACATGGCTGGTGGTCACGGCGCTGATGCCGGTGCTGGGCGTGCCGCTGTTCTGGTACACCAAAAGTGATGTGGGCCACAATGCCCTGAAGCGCCGCCTGCTGGATCTGGAGGGCTGGACCCGCGCCCAGCTGCCGCAGAATGAGCAGACCGTGGAGCTTTTGCAGGAGCAGGCACCCGAGGCGGTGCCGCTGGCACGGTATCTGCGGGGCAAGGGCGGCGGCTTTCCGGTCTATGCCGACACGACGGCCACCTACTTCAACGGCGGCGAAGCCATGTTCGATGAAATGCTGCGCCAGCTGGAAACGGCAAAAAAGTACATCTTTCTGGAATATTTCATCGTGGATGAAGGCCTGATGTGGGGCCGCATTCTGGAAGTGCTGGCCCGCAAGGCGGCGCAGGGGGTGGATGTGCGTGTGATGTATGACGGCACCTGCGAGTTCTCCACCCTGCCGCGGGATTACCCCAGCCGGCTGGAAGCGCTGGGCATCCAGTGCAAGGTGTTCTCGCCGGTCACGCCCTTCGTCTCCACCCACTACAACTACCGCGACCACCGCAAAATTCTGGTCATCGATGGCCGGGTGGGCTTTACCGGCGGCGTGAATCTGGCAGATGAGTACATCAACCACATCGAAAAGTATGGCCGCTGGAAGGACTCGGCCCTGATGCTGGAAGGCGAAGGCGTGCGCTCCATGACGGCGCTGTTCCTGCAGATGTGGAGCATCCTGCGCCAGCCGGAGTTTGAGCAGTTCCTGTCCGATCCCATCCCGGCGGCAGCAAACGCCAAGGGCTTTGTGGTGCCCTACGGGGACTGCCCGCTGGACGGTGAGCGGGTGGGCGAAATGGTGTACATGGATATGCTCAACCGCGCCCGGAAGTATGTGCACATCATCACGCCGTATCTGATCCTGGACGGCGAGCTGGAAACAGCCCTGCGCTTTGCGGCAGAGCGCGGTGTGGATGTGCACCTGATCCTGCCCGGCAAACCGGATAAGTGGTTCGCTTATGCACTGGCAAAGACCCACTACAAGGCACTGCTCTCCTCGGGCGTGAAGATCAGCGAGTGGACGCCCGGCTTTACCCATGCCAAGGTAGTCATTGCGGACGGTGTGGAAGCCGTGGCAGGCACCATCAATCTGGACTACCGCAGCCTGTACCATCACTTTGAAAACGCGGTCTGGATGCGCGGCACCGACTGCATTGCCAACATGGAAGCAGATTTTCAGGATACGCTCACCCGGTGCCGCAGGGTGGAGCGGACGAAAGAAAGCATCTGGCAGGGCAAAAAGCTGCTGCATCTGGCGGGCATCCTGCTCAAGTTCATTGCGCCGCTGGTGTGAAAGACTCCTTCCGTCATGGCTGCGTAAGCAGACTGAAGAAGCTCTGAATACAAAAAGGCCCGCTGCCTTTCGACAGCGGGCCTTTTGTTACCGATTTAAATAAAAATCAGCGCTTAGTTCTGCTTCATGCGAGCGAAGCAGTCAGAGCAGTAGACCGGACGGTCCTCACGGGGCTGGAAGGGAACCTTGCAAGCCTTGCCGCAAGCTGCGCAGACAGCGTCGAACATCTGACGCTCACCGCTGTTGCTGCGTGCGCCGCCGTTCTTGCGGGCGTCACGGCAGGGCTTGCAGCGCTGGGGCTGATTCTCGAAGCCGCGAGATGCGTAGAACTCCTGCTCACCAGCAGTCCAAACAAATTCCTTACCGCAGTCCTTGCAGACCAGAGTCTTGTCTTCAAACATAGTAGTATCTCCTCTTTAGTTAGTTCTTGCCCACGGAAGGATTGTAACCATACCTTTGGTTTTGGGACCATCGCGCTGATCAGTAAGCTTACCAGGGGCTTGAATGAATAGACGTCCTCCAATTGAGGACTTTTCTATTGTACCGTTCTTTTTGAAATTTGTCAACCAAAAAACAACCATTCGCCTTGTTATTTGTATAGATAGCACAATCCGACAGGGCTGATTTGGGTAAAATAACTGCCGGAAGTCAGAAAAGTGGAATGCTGCACAGTCTTTTCGCAGCGGCAGCTTTTGGACGCAGACGATTGGAAATGGCCTCCGCTTGCGCTCTGGCCATAAATAAAGGAAGATTTGTTTATACTTTGCGTTTGTTGCGGCCTGCGGAGCTTGTCGGGGCAAAGCCCCTCCATCTGCTAGCGCAGACCACTCTGCCGCTTAAAAGCCCCACTGGGGCTTTCATTGCTGCGCAAACGCGGGCCGCTCCAAACGCATTTTCACAGAAGGGGCCGTAAAGGAAAACGGGAAATTTTCCCACCGAGAAGTCGTTTACGGTTGGGATCTTTCTCGTGAAAAAGTGGTTCAGAAACACCCGCAGGTGTTTCTGAACCACAAATTAAAAATAATCTTTCCGCTGAAAATGGCCAGAGCGCAGCGGAGGCCATTCCAATCGTTCTACGCAAAAGGGGCTGCCGCACATTCCGTGCGGCAGCCCCTGCAAAGCCCTTTGGGAAACGATTACTTCTCGAGGACTTCCTTGGTGTCGCGGGCGATCATCAGCTCCTCGTCGGTAGCAATGACCAGAGTGCGCACCTTTGCGCCCCAGGCAGTGATCTCGCACACATCGCCCACGGGGTGCTTGTTCTTCTCGGTATCGATGCGGATGCCCAGCCAATCCATGTGGTGGCAGACCTTTGCACGGGCAATTGCGTCGTGCTCGCCGATGCCGCCGGTGAAGACGATGGCATCCACGCCGCCCATTGCAGCGATGTAAGCGCCAACGGTCTTCTTGATCTGGTAGTTCAGCATGTCGGAAGCCAGCTGTGCGCGCTTGTTGCCGGCAGCAGCTGCCTCTTCCACGTCACGCTTGTCGCTGGAAACACCGGAGATGCCCAGCAGGCCGGACTTCTTGTTCAGGATCTCGTCCAGCTCGTGGCCGGTGATGTTCAGGGTGTACTTCAGGTAGTTGACCACAGAGGGGTCCAGGTCGCCGCAGCGGGTGCCCATCATCAGGCCGGCCAGCGGGGTCATGCCCATGGAGGTGTCCACGACCTTGCCCTGGTCCACAGCGGCAATGGAGGAACCGTTGCCCAGATGGCAGGTGATCAGCTTCAGGCGCTCAATGGGCTCTTCCAGATACTCGGCAGCCTTGTGGGCAACGTACTTGTGGCTGGTGCCGTGGAAGCCGTAGCGACGCACGCCGTACTTCTCGTAGTACTCATACGGAATGGCGTACATATAAGCCTTCGGAGGCATGGTGCTGTGGAAAGCGGTATCGAACACAGCCACCATGGGGATGTTGCCGAACACCTTGCGTGCGGCCTCGATGCCCAGAATGCCGGCGGGGTTGTGCAGGGGAGCCAGAGGGCTCAGCTCGCGGATGGTCTCGATGACCTCGTCGGTGATCAGGCAGCTCTCCTTGAACTTCTCGCCGCCGTGCACGACACGGTGACCGATGGCATCGATCTCGCTGACGTCGTTGATGCACTTGCCTTCGCCGGTGGTCATCTTCTTCACGACCTCGGCAAATGCCTCGGTGTGGGTGGGGAAGATGGCGGGCGTGGTGGCCTTGTGGCCGTTGGCCTCGTGGGTGATCATGCTGCTTTCCATGCCAATGCGCTCGCAAAGGCCCTTGCAAAGCACCTTCTCGCCGTCCATATCGATCAGCTGATACTTCAGGGAAGAAGAGCCGCAGTTAATAACCAGAACTTTCATCTGTGTTGCCTCCTGTATGTTTTTGCTCTGCCCACGTGTGAGGACAGAATTTTACAGATTCCTGTGTTTATTATATAATAGGGTGGGCAGCTTTTCAAGCCGCAACCCGGGCAAAGCGATAAAACTTGTGTACAAGGTTTTTGTATATCCTGCCTATTATTGCAGAAAGGCTAGGCTTTTTTCTGTGAATGCGATATAAATTTAACAATCTTTTCGGGACACAGCGGCCCTTTTAAGGAGAACTCTATGAAGTTTGCAGGCATCATCGCGGAATACGACCCCTTTCACAACGGCCATGCATGGCAGCTGGCGCAGGCAAAAGCGCTGGGCGCAGAGCATGTGGCGGTGGCCATGAGCTGCGGACTGACCCAGCGCGGGAGCCTGCCGCTGCTGCCGGAAGCGGTGCGGGTGCAGGCCGCACTGCAATGCGGGGCAGATTTGATATTTGCCCTGCCTGCACCCTGTGCCTGTGCGGGGGCAGAGGCTTTTGCCCGGGCGGGGGTGCGCATCCTTGCAGCCGCCGGGTGTGATGCGCTGGTGTTCGGGGCAGAGACGCCGGACGCGGCCCTGCTGATGGAAGCGGCCCGGGTGCTGTGCAGCACAGCCTACCGCACCGAGTTGAAACAGCAGCTGGCCGCCGGTGCCCGAAGCTTTGCCGCCGCGCGGCAGGCAGCGGTGGAAGCGCTTTGTCCGGGCACGGCGCTGGCCGCACTGCTGGATAAGCCCAACAACAATCTGGCAGTGGAATACTGCAAGGCCATTCTGGAACAGGAAGCACCCATGACCCCGGTGCCGCTGCCCCGCGTGGGGGCGGGCCACGGGCAGGCCCTTGCCGAAAGCGGCCACGCACAGTTTGCCAGCGCCAGCGCGCTGCGCGCCCTCTGGGCAGAGCAGGGAGCGGATGCGCTGGCTCCTTATGTGCCGGAAAAAGCACTGGAACTGTATAAAAAAGCGGAAATTGACGGAACGTATACCGACTACACCGCAGCGGGCCGGTGTCAGCTGACTCTGCTGCGGGCGGCCTGTGCCCGGCCGGAACCTTTTGCCGCAGTGCGGGGCGTTTCCGAGGGGCTGGACCACCGGCTGGAAAACGCCGTGCGCAGCTGTACCGGCCTGCCCCAGCTGCTGGACGCGCTGACCACGGTGCGTTACCCCCGGGCCCGGATGCGCCGTCTTGCCATGGACGCCGCACTGGGCTATGAGGTGGAGACAGCGCCCGCGCTGCCGCCGTATCTGCACCTGCTGGGGGCCCGGCGGGAAGCTCTGCCGATGCTCAAAAATACGGCCCTGCCGGTGAGCCATTCGCTGGCAAAGCTGGAAAAAGAAAATGCAGACTGCGCCCGCATGGCGGCGGCACAGGCAGCAGCCAGCGATTTTGGCGCACTGTGCCGCCGGGTGCCCGGTCCGATGGGGGGAGTATATCGTCAAAAAATTATCTTTTTGACGAATTGACAAAAAATAATCGAAAAAAACTTATGCAGAAACACTTGTGTCCGGACGGTTTGTGGTGTATGATTAGAGCAGTGCAATGTTGGATACAACAAATGAGAATGGAATCAGAAAACCGCACGCAATAAGGAGGAAACTTCATGGCACTTCACGTTCTGGACGAAGCCAACCGCTGCCTGGGCTGCAAAAAGCCGCTGTGCCAGCAGGGCTGCCCCATCCACACCAATATCCCGGAGGTCATCCGTCTGCTCAAGGCAAACCAGATGGACGAAGCCGGCAGGATGCTGTTTGAAAATAACCCGCTGACCACCGTTTGTGCGCTGGTGTGCAACCACGAGAACCAGTGCGAAGGCCACTGTGTGCGCAACCGGATGCCCAGCCACGACCCGGTGCACTTCTCCATTATTGAAGATTACATTTCCACGACCTACGCCAACAAAATGACCGCCGGCCCTGCCCCCAAAAACGGCATGAAGGCGGCAGTCGTTGGCTCTGGCCCGGCGGGCCTGACCATTGCGGTGCTGCTGGCACGCTGGGGCTACGATGTGACCATCTTTGATGCCCGCGATAAGATCGGCGGCGTCATGCGCTACGGCATTCCCAACTACCGCCTGCCGGACAGCGTGCTGGACGATTTCCAGTACCGCCATCTGGAGCTGAAGGGCATCAAAGTGCGGCCCAACACCACCATCGGCAAGACCATCACCATCGATGACCTGTTCCGCGACGGCTACAAGAGCGTGTTCATCGGTGCCGGTCTGTGGAAGGCAAACGCCATGCATATCAAGGGCGAGACGCTGGGCAATGTAGCCTTTGGCATCGACTATCTGGCAAACTCCAAGGCGTTCCGTCTGGGTGATGATATTGCTGTGATCGGCGTGGGCAACTCTGCCATGGACTGCGCCCGCACCGCCATCCGCAACGGTGCCCGCCACGTCACCTGCTATGCCCGCCGTGACGAGAGCTGCATCAGCGCCTCCGAGTACGAGGTGAGCTATGCAAAGCTGGAGGGCGTGGGCTTCCGCTTCTGCAAGGCACCGGTGGAGATCCGGGAGAACGGCCTGATCTGCCGCGATACCGTCAAGGGCGAGGACGGTAAATTTACGCAGGTGGAGGGCAGCGAGACCTTCTACCCCCACACCGGCGTCATCGTCTCGGTAAGTCAGGGCTCTGAGAGCAACCTCGTCAAGACCACCACCGGCATCGAGACCAACCAGAAGGGCCTGCTCACCGTCAGCGAGGACGGCAGCACCACCCGCGAGGGCGTGTTTGCCGGCGGCGACGCCGTGATGGGTGCCCGCACCGTGGTGGAGGCGGTGGCTGTGGCCAAGAAGGTGGCCGAATCCATGGACGCCTACATGAAGAGCCTGCCCGCAGAAGAAGCAGCTGATCCCTATGCCGATATCCCGGTGTTCCAGACCCCCACCTCGGACGTGCTGGCAAAGCAGGAGATTTGACGAAATAAAGACAAAGTTGGAAGAAACTGTAAAGCTTCTGCGTCTTTGCCGATCTTTGCCGCTCCGTTTGTTGACGGGGCGGCTTTTGCCTTGTATACTATTCATATACTTGTTTCCGATTTGTACAAACTGGAAACAAAGAACAGCGAAAGGCGGTGGACGCTATCCTGAAAGCATCCCTCCCGAAACTGCGGGAAAAACTATTGGAAGCGCTGCAGGCAGTGCTGCCCATTGCAGCCATCGTGCTGGTGCTCTGCTTTACCATTGCACCGGTGTCACCCAGTATCCTGCTGTGCTTTCTGCTGGGCGCAGCCATGATCGTGCTGGGCATCATGTTCTTCACACTGGGCGCAGAGATGAGCATGACCCCCATGGGCGAGCGAGTGGGCGCGGTGATCACCAAAAGCCGGAAGCTGCCGGTGATTTTGGGCATCGGCTTCCTGCTGGGCTTTCTCATCACCATCTCGGAGCCGGACCTGCAGGTGCTGGCAAATCAGGTACCCGCGATCCCCAACACGACCCTTATCCTGTCGGTGGCGGCAGGCGTGGGCCTGTTTCTGGTGTTTGCCTTCCTGCGAATGCTCATCGGCATCTCGCTGCCCCGGCTGCTGGTGCTGTTTTACAGCATCATCTTTCTTCTGGCGGTCTTTGTGCCCCGGGAGTTCCTTGCGGTGGCCTTTGATTCCGGCGGCGTGACCACCGGCCCCATGACGGTGCCCTTCATCATGGCACTGGGTGTGGGTGTGTCAGCTATCCGCGGCGACCGCCACGCGGCGGATGACAGCTTTGGCTTGGTGGCCATGTGCTCCATTGGCCCCATTCTGGCTGTGCTCATTCTGGGCATCGTATTCCGCGCCTCGGACAGCACCTATATCCCGCCGGTGCTGCCGGAGGTGAGCGACTCGGTGGAGCTGTGGCAGCTGTTCCATGTCAGTCTGCCTACTTATTTAAAGGAGATCGCCGGTTCTCTGCTGCCTATCATCGTGATGTTCGGCATTTTTCAATTTGTGGCCCTGCACATGGATGGCCGCTCTCTGGGCCGCATTGCGGTGGGCCTTGCCTACACCTATGTGGGTCTGGTGCTGTTCCTCACCGGTGCAAACGTCGGCTTTATGCCTGCCGGTAATTATCTGGGTCAGGTGCTGGCCGGGCAGAGCTTCCGCTGGATCATCATTCCCATCGGAATGCTCATCGGTTACTTCATCGTCAAGGCCGAGCCGGCCGTCTATGTGCTGAACAGGCAGGTGGAAGAGGTGACCGACGGTGCCATCTCGGCGCAGGCCATGGGCACAGCCCTTTCGGCAGGCGTGTCCATTTCGGTGGGCCTTGCCATGGTGCGGGTGCTCACCGGCATTTCCATCCTGTGGTTCCTCGTGCCGGGCTATGTGTTTGCCATCGGCATCTCCTTTGTGGTGTCAAAGCTGTTCACCGCCATTGCGTTTGACGCGGGCGGCGTGGCATCCGGCCCCATGACGGCCACCTTCCTGCTGCCGCTGGCACAGGGCGCCTGCGTGGCCGTGGGCGGCAATATCGTCACCGATGCCTTTGGCGTGGTGGCAATGGTCGCCATGACGCCGCTCATCACGGTGCAGCTGATGGGCCTTGTGGCACAGCTCAAGACCCGCAAGGCACGGCAGGCGCAGCATGCCGCCGCACAGGCCTTTGCCTTTGCCGGTCTGGCGGACGATGATATCATTGAACTGTAAGGAGGGCGCGGCATGAGTTCGTTGTTTTTGATGGTGACCATCACCGACCGCCGCTCCACCGATGCCTTTTTGCAGCTGTATGAGCAGCGCGGCGTGGATGTGAACCTGCGCACGGTGGGCAGCGGCACAGCGGTGCGGGAGACTCTGGCCACGCTGGGTCTGGAAAAGACCGAGAAGGCGGTGCTGCTGGCGGTGGCGACAGAGGATACATGGAAGGCCGTCCGGACAGACCTGCGCCGCAAAATGCGCATCGACGTGCCGGGCACCGGCATTGCATTCACGGTGCCGCTGAGCAGCATCGGCGGCAGAAGGGCGCTGATGTTCCTCACCCAGCACCAGCCGCTGACATTGAAGGAGGAGAGCACCTTGAAGGATACCCGTTACGAACTGCTGCTGGTGATCGCCAATCAGGGCCACACCGGTGCCATTATGGATGCCGCCCGCGCCGCAGGTGCCGGCGGTGGCACGGTGATCCATGCCAAGGGCACCGGCATGGAGGGCGCAGCCCAGTTCCTTGGTGTGGAGCTGGTGAACGAAAAAGAGCTGGTGCTCATCGTGGCCCGCACACCGGAAAAGAACCGCATCATGAAGGCCATCATGGACGGTGCCGGGCCCAAGGCGGGCGCGATCGTATTCTCGCTGCCGGTAACGGATACTGCCGGTCTGCGTCTGCTGGAGGACGAGGAGCCGGTGCAGGAAACCTCTGCGCAGTAAACAACAAAATGTAATTTATTCCGGGAATATTCCGCATTTATGGGCGAAACGCTTGATAAATGCGGAATTTTTCGTTATCATAGAAGAAAGAAATTCAAGAATGAGGGACAAAAGATGATAAAGCTTTCATATGAGCAGCAGATCGCATTCAATTCGCTGTCCATCATCGTGGGCAATGCACTGTATGCGCTCACGGTGGTGCTGTTTCTTGTGCCGTCAGGCCTGATCACCGGCGGTGCTACCGGCATCGCACTGGGTATCAACCGTGCATTGGGACTGCCGGTGTCCGGTGTGCTGTTCGTCATCAACATGACCATGCTTGCGGTGGGCTGGGTGCTGCTGGGGCGGCGCTTTGCGGTCACCACCGTTGCCAGCACCCTTCTGAGCCCCCTGTTTCTGGCCCTGTGGGAGCGGGTGTTCGCGGACTTTGTGCTCACCGATGATCTGGTGCTCAACACCATCTTTGCAGGCTTTGGCGTAGGCATTTCGCTGGGCATCACCATCCGGGCAGGCGCATCCACCGGCGGCATGGACATCCCTCCGCTGGTGCTGAACAAATATTTCCACATCCCGGTGTCGGCCAGTATGATGGTGTTCGATATGCTCATCCTCTGCCTGCAGGCGGCGTTCAGCCCGCTGCAGCAGTGTCTGTACGGCATCGTGATGGTGATCGTGTATACGGTGGTGCTGGACAAGGTGCTTCTCTTCGGCACCACCCGCACCGAGGTGAAGATCATCAGCCAGCACGCCGATGACATCCGGGAAGCGATCTTCACCCAGCTGGACCGGGGTGTGACCGTGCTGCATGGCGAGGGAGGCTACAGCCACGAGCCGGAGCAGGTGCTGCTGAGCGTCGTGAGCAACCGCCAGCTGCCGAAGCTGGAAAAGCTGGCCCATGCCATCGACCCCACCTGCTTTATGATCGTGAGCCATGTAACGGAAGTGAGCGGGCGCGGCTTCTCGCTGGAAAAGGACTATCAGGCAGGAGAGTGAGCGAATCCTCTCAGTCACGCCTGACGGCGTGCCAGCTCCCCCTGAGAGGAAAGACTTCCCCCGGCCGGGGGAAGATGTCGTGCAGCGACAAAAGGGGGAATCTGACGAACGGAGTGAGCCTGAGAGGGTTGACTGCAAAAGCCTTCGGAGGCGGGCGGATTTTCCGTAAGGCTCTTGCAAAACTGCCCCGGTTTGGGGTATATTATAGAGGAACAGCAGGGTTTGCTGTCAATGCCCCCAAACAGAAAGGAAAAACATCATGTTTGATATTTTCAATATGCTCAAAAAGGAAGAACACAAGGACGCAAAGCAGGTGACCCGCGATACCATCATTGGCGATATCCTGGATATGGACCAGACCACCGCTCCCTACTTCATGGAGATCGGCATGCACTGTCTGGGCTGCCCCGCATCCCGCGGCGAGAGCATCGAGGAGGCCTGTGCTGTCCACGGCGTGGACTGCGATGAGCTGATCGAGAAGCTGAACGAGCATCTGGCAGCAAAGAAGGCATAAATTGCTGCCCACACTGGATGCGCGTCTGGCTGCCGCCGCAGAGCTTGTGCGGCCGGGAGAGCCGGTGGCGGACATTGGCTGCGACCACGGCAAGCTGACAGCGGTGCTGGCAGCTTCGGGCCGGTACCCGAAGGTGATCGGTGCCGACCTGCGGCCCGGCCCGCTGGCAAAGGCAGAGCAGACGCTGGAACATGCAGGCTGTAAAGACCGCGCTGAGCTTCGGCTTGGCGACGGTCTTTCTGTGCTTACGGAGAATGAGGTGGGCAGCATCGTGCTGGCGGGCGTTTCCGCTCAGACCACATGGGAGATTTTGGAGAAGGCACCGTGGGTGTTCACTGCACGCGGGCCGCGGATGATCATGATCCCGGCCACCCGCCACGACGCGCTGCGCCGCTGGCTGTGGGAGCACGGCTTCCGTTTTGTGGCAGACCGCCCGGTGCAGGCGGCGGGCCGCTGGTATGCGGTGATGGCGGCAGAGTACACCGGCGAGGTGTATGCGCCCACCTTTGCCGAGTGCCTGTTCGGCGGCACAGGCGTCTGGCCCGAGGGAAAAGGCTATGCCGACTGGCAGAAGGCAAAGCTGCCCCGGATGCGCCTTGGCGTACCGGATGGCAGCGCACTGGCGCAGGAAATCGATCGTTTATTAGCTGGCTTGCCCTCTCAGGCCGCTTCGCGTCCAGCTCTCCCAAAGGGAGAGCCTTTGGCAAAATGATGAACGCTGCATGGAATGCCAAGGTCTCTCACCATGGGAGAGGTGGCATTGCGTAAGCAATGACGGAGAGGGCGAGGATGGTGAAGATATGATAACAGTTAATCAGGTATACGAAGCAATGCAGGCCATCGCGCCGCTGGAACTGGCCGAAAGCTGGGACAATCCCGGCCTGCTGGTGGACTGCGGCGGCGCGGTGCACCGGGTGCTGACGGCGCTGGACATCACCCCTGAGGTGGTGGAGGAAGCCGCCGCAAAGCAGTGTGAGATGATTGTGTCCCACCACCCGGTCATTTTTGACCCGCTCAAAAGGCTGGGCCCGCAGGATGTGCCGTTCCAGCTGGTGCGGGCGGGCATTTCTGCCGTCTGTATGCACACCAATCTGGACGCTGCAGAGGGCGGCGTGAACGAGGTGCTTGCGGGCATTTTCGGCATGAAGGACATGGAAACCTTTGCCGAGGGCTGCGGCCGCGTGGGTGCCATTGAGAAGATCACGGTCCCGGAGCTTGCCCGCAAGGCGCAGCAGGAGCTTGCCGTGCGCTGCAACGCACCCGCCGTCGGCCCGGTGGTGCAGGTGAAGTTTGCGGATGCCGGCCGGCCGGTGAAGCGGCTGGCGGTCATCAGCGGCGCAGGCGGGAGCCTGTTTGCCGATGCCCTCGCCATGGGGGCCGACTGCCTGCTGACCGGCGAAGCCAACCATCACCATGCCATCGACGCAAAGCGGCTGGGGCTTTCGCTCATTGCTGCGGGCCACTACGCCACCGAATTCCCGGTGACCGCCGTTGTGGCGGCAAAGCTGCGTGCCGCCCTGCCGGAGCTGGACGTGCTGGTGAGCACCGAAAACCGGGACCCGTATACGTATTTGTGAGGGAAAGCCGCTGCTTTTTCTTGCAGCGATTTTCCGGCTGAGATGAAGATTGCCGCTGCGGCCCCTTCTGTGAAAGAGTAATTCGGCAAAGCCCGCAGGCTTTGCCGAATTACAAATACAAATAAAAATTCCGCTGATTATGGCCAAAGCGAACGCGGCGGCCATTTAAAATCGTTAAACGAGGTAAACACTATGGCATTGGATGCCGCGACACTGGCCCTTACGGCAGCAGAGCTCAAAGCAACGCTGACCGACGCCAAGATCGCAAAACTATTTGAACCCACCCGCGATGAGCTGGTGCTCACCCTGCGCACCCGCACGGATACCTATGCGCTGCTGCTTTCGGCCCGCAGCGGTTCCGCCCGGGTGTGCCTGACCGAAGAAAGCTTTGAAAACCCGGAGACGCCGCCCTCCTTCTGCATGCTGATGCGCAAGCACCTGACCGGCGGCAGGCTGCTGGATGTGCACATGGAGCCGGGAGACCGCATCGTCTACTTTGATTTTCAGTGCACCAACGAAATGGGCGACCTTGTGCGCAACACCCTGTGTGCCGAGCTGATGGGCCGCTACTCCAATCTGGTGCTGGTGCAGAACGGTAAAATCATCGATGCACTCAAGCGGGTGGATTTTGAGGACAGCGATGTGCGCCAGCTGCTGCCGGGCCTGCCCTATACTACGCCCCCCAAGCCCGCCCGTCCGGATTTTCTGCTGGTGAGCGCGGCGTCCATCGTGTCGGCCGCCTGTGAACAGGATCTTCCGGTAGCAGATGCCCTGAACAAGACCGTGGCTGGCGTGGGCCCGGTGGTCTGCCGGGAAGCCGCATGGCGCGCCTTCGACGGGGAGCACTTGATCGCCAACGAGCTGACCGGGGAGCAGAAGCGCCGCCTGATGGCCTCCATCGATGAACTGAAGGAGATCCATGAGAACGGCGGCTGTCCCTGCAGCGTCACCGACCCCAGCGGCAAGCCCATCGAGTATACCTTCTTCCGCCCGCAGCAGTACGGCGAAAAATATATAATAAAGGAGTGGCCCTCCTTCAACGCCATGCTGGAGGGCTACTACGCCGAGAAGGACCGCGCGGAACGCCTGCGCACCAAAAGCAAGGAGCTGCACAAGGCGGTGCACAATATGTACGAGCGTGCCGTCCGCAAGCAGGCGGCACGTCAGGAAGAACTGGCCGCCAGCGGCAAGAGCGAAAAGCTGCGGCTGTACGGCGAGCTGCTTTCCGCCAACCTCTATCTGGCCCAGAAGGGCATGAAGAGCATCACGGTGCCCAACTGGTACGACGAGGGCAAAGAGGTGACCATCCCGCTGGACCTGCGCTTCACCCCCAGCCAGAACGCCCAGAACTTCTTCAAGAACTATAAAAAGAAGCAGACCGCCGCCCGGATGCTGGTGGACCTGCTGGCCGAGGGTGAAAAGGAGATCGCCTATCTGGAAACGGTGCTCTACGAGGTGGAGTCCGCTTCCGGTGAAGCGGCCCTCAACGAGATCCGGGCAGAGCTGAAGAGTCAGGGCTACCTGAAATACTACAAGCAGCGGGATAAGCGCCAGAAGCCTGCAGATTTCCTGCGGTTCACTTCCACCGATGGCTTTGAGATACTGGTGGGCCGCAACAACGCCCAGAACGACAAGCTCACCCTCCACACCGCCCGGGGCAAAGACCTGTGGTTCCATGTGCAGAAAGCCCCCGGCAGCCACGTTGTGGTCATGAGCCGGGGCGAGGAGATCCCGGACACCACCAAGCAGGAAGCTGCGGAGCTGGCAGTCGTCTACTCCAGCACCTACAAGGCAGGCACCGGCGCCAAGGTGGCGGTGGACACCACTGAGGTGAAGAACATCTGGAAAGCCAGCGGTGCCAAGCCCGGCATGGTGCTGTATGAGGTGTACACCACGGTCTACATCACGCCCCGGGATGGGTTGGCGGAACAGCTGAAGAAGAAATGACGATTTGAAATTGTCTCCGCTTCGCTCTGACAATATTAGAGGAAAAATTATTTTTAATGTTTGCAAACCGGCAAAGCCTGCGGGCTTTGCCGGTTTGCTTTTTCACGGGAAGGGGTCGTAGAGGGAAGCGGCAGCTTGCCGACGCTTGTTTCCTTCGGAAACGGTCGCGTGGCAGGGAAGCAACCTCGCCCTCTCCGTCAGTTCGCTTCGCTCACTGCCACCTCTCCCAAAGGGAGAGGCCTTGGCATGGCGGTAAAGTTTCCGGCTCAAGTGCCAAGTGACCGGTTTCGCCAGAGGCTCTCCCTTTGGGAGAGCTGGCGCGTTAGCGCCTGAGAGGGCGAGGACGCTTGCGGGGGGAGCTGGCAAAGCCGACAGGCTTTGACTGAGAGGGCGAGGACGGTAGAGCTCCGGCCCTGCTTTTTATTATATAGGTATAAAAGCGGCAGAACGGTCCATACTAAGCACTGCGCAGCGGGCACGGCAGAGTTTTCCACCGGCAGAAAAGCCTGCGGATTGTGCATCTTGCACAGAAAATGCGCTCTTTGACAAAACGGAGAAAATAAAAAAGAAAATTCGTTCTTTTTTCTAAAAAACACTTGCCAAATGCACGAAGGTGTGATAGAATAATTCTCGGCTGCAAAGGGCTTGTGCGATACAAGTCGTGCAGGCCAGCGATATGCGTAGATGCGGGAGGTTGTCATCCGGCGATAGCTGCGATGGGTTATTTCCGCGGAGTATGTCCGATCTTAGAACCGGGCGAAAGAATTACTGACAGCGATGGAATACGTTCCCTCGGCAGAGAAGTTACTCCTCTGCGAAACGGGCGGAACCAATGTTCGGATTTGATTTGCTAATATGTTTCCGGGGGAACTGCCATGCGGTTCACCGGTTTTTATAGTGCCAAATCGAGGAACACCCGGAACTGTGTAGAGCAATTTATCGGCTCGCCTAGGGCAAAATCAATTTTTTCAGGAGGCGTAAGCAATGGCAGTCAAAGAGAAAATCAGAATCCGTCTGCAGAGCTATGATGCTCAGCTGATCGATGCCGCAGCAGAGAAGATCGTGGAGACCGCAAAGCACACCGGTGCACGCGTGTCCGGCCCCATCCCCCTGCCCACCGATCGTGAGATCGTTACCGTTCTGCGTGCTACCCACAAGTACAAGGATAGCCGCGAGCAGTTCGAGAGCCGCACTCATAAGCGTCTGATCGACATTCTGAAGCCGTCCAACAAGACGGTCGAGGCTCTGATGAGCCTCCAGCTCCCCGCTGGCGTGGACATCGAGATCAAGCTGTAAAAGACACTCGATCAAATTCGATGCCCTCGTTTCCCGAGGGGTCATGTTGGCAGTGACGTGCGCTGCCAACCAATAACCTTTACAGGAGGAAAAGAAAATGGTTAAAGGCATTATCGGCAAGAAAGTCGGTATGACTCAGCTGTTCGACGCGAACGGCAAGGTCGTTCCCGTCACCGTCATCGAGGCTGGTCCCTGCACCGTCGTGCAGAAGAAGACCGTCGAGAGCGATGGCTACCAGGCTGTTCAGCTGGGCTTCGGCGAGGTTTCCGCCAAGAAGGTCAACAAGGCAGCTGCAGGCCACTTCAAGAAGGCAAACGTTGCCCCCAAGAAGACCCTGCGCGAGTTCCGTCTGGAAGATGTTTCCGCAATGAACGTTGGCGACGTGCTGAAGGCTGATGTCTTCGCAGAGGGCGACAAGGTGGACGTTGTGGGCGTTTCCAAGGGCAAGGGCTACCAGGGCGTTATCAAGCGCTACGGTCAGCACCGTCTGCGTGAGAGCCACGGCACCGGTCCTGTTGCTCGTCATGCAGGTTCCAACGGTTCCACTTCTACCCCTGCTCGCGTGTTCCCCGGCAAGCGCCTGCCCGGCCACATGGGCTTTGTGCGCGTCACCGTGCAGAACTTGACTGTTGTCAAGGTTGACACCGAGAACAATCTGATCGCTGTCAAGGGTGCGGTCCCCGGTTCCAAGGGCACCATCATCACTCTGGCCAACAGCGTGAAGGCGTAAGGAGGAAAGCTACAATGGCAAAGTTTAACGTAGTCGATATGAACGGTCAGCATGTTAGCGAGATCGAGCTTTCCGACGCCGTGTTCGGTATCACCCCGAACGAGAAGGCTGTCCACATTGCTGTGGTGAACTTCCTGGCCAACCAGCGTCAGGGCACCCAGAACACCAAGATCCGCATGGAAGTTTCCGGCGGCGGCAAGAAGCCCTGGCGTCAGAAGGGCACCGGCCACGCTCGTCAGGGTTCCATCCGTGCACCGCAGTGGACTCACGGCGGCGTCGCTCTGGGCCCCAAGCCCCGCAGCTACAACTACCACATCAACAACAAGGTCAAGCGCCTGGCTCTGCTGAGCGTGTTGTCCGACAAGGCTGCCAATGGCAACATGGTCGTTGTTGACAAGTTCGCTTGCGATGAGTACAAGACCAAGACCGTGGTTGCAATGCTGAACGCTGTTGGCGCCGGCAAGAAGAACCTGCTGGTCAATGAGACTGTCGATGCAAAGTTCGTCAAGAGCGCTGGCAACATTGCCGGTGTGAAGACCACCTTCGCAGGCAGCGTGAACACCTACGATGTGCTGAACGCCGACAAGCTGATCATCAGCGTCGACGCAGCTAAGAAGCTCGAGGAGGTGCTTGGCTAATGAAAACCGCACATGATATCATCCTGAAGCCGGTCATTACCGAGAACTCCATGGCTGGCATCGCTGACAAGAAGTACACCTTCAAGGTCGCTACCGATGCTACCAAGGTCGAGATCGCTCAGGCCGTTGAGGTCCTGTTCCCGGGCGCTAAGGTCGCAAAGGTCAACACCATCTCTGTGCGCGGTCGTTTCCGCCGCCAGGGCATGCACGCCGGTTACACCGCTGCATCCAAGAAGGCTATCGTGACCCTGACCAAGGACTCCAAGGAAATCGAGTTCTTCAACAGCATGGTCTAAGCCGAACCCGCCGAGGGTTCCTCTATGGGGATATGACCCCGATAATAATTCATAAGATAAACAAAGGAGAATAGCACTATGGCTATCAAGAAGTATGGCCCCACTACTCCGGGCCGCCGCGGCATGACCGTCACGGATTACAGCGTCCTGTCTAAGGTCGCTCCCGAGCGCAGCCTGCTGGAGCCCATGAAGAAGCACAGCGGCCGCAACAACACCGGTCGCATCACCGTCCGTCATCAGGGCGGCGGCAACCGCACCAAGTATCGTGTCATCGACTTCAAGCGTCAGAAGACCGATATGCCCGCTACCGTCAAGACTCTCGAGTATGATCCGAACCGCAGCGCATTCATCGCTCTGGTCGAGTACACCGATGGCGTCAAGAGCTACATCATTGCTCCTGATGGCCTGAAGGTGGGCGATGTGGTCATCAGCAGCAAGTCTGCCGACATCAAGCCCGGCAACTGCCTGCCCTTCGAGAACATCCCCGTCGGTACCATCATCCACAACATCGAGCTGTATCCCGGCCGCGGCGCTCAGCTGGTTCGTTCCGCTGGCAACATGGCTCAGCTGATGGCTAAGGAGAACGGCTACGCTCTGGTTCGTCTGCCCTCCGGTGAGATGCGCAACGTGCCCCTGAACTGCACCGCAGTCATCGGTCAGGTTTCCAACATCGACCACGAGAACGTCAACCTGGGCAAGGCTGGCCGCAAGCGCCACATGGGCGTCCGTCCCGGCAGCCGTGGTACCGTCATGAACCCCTGCGACCATCCCCACGGTGGTGGCGAGGGCCGCGCACCTGTTGGTCACTCCGGTCCTATGACTCCCTGGGGCAAGCCCGCTCTGGGTCTCAAGACTCGCAAGCATCATAAGCGCTCCGATAAGCTGATCGTGAAGCGTGCAGGTAAGTAAGAGAGGAGTTTAAGACAATGGGTAGAAGCATTAAAAAAGGACCTTTCGTCCAGGCTGCTCTTATGAAGCACGTTGAAGCGATGAACGCTTCCGGCAAGAAGCAGGTCATCAAGACCTGGAGCCGCGCCTCCACGATCTTCCCCGAATTCGTTGGTCACACCTTTGCCGTCCACGACGGCCGCAAGCATGTGCCTGTGTATGTGACTGAGGACATGGTTGGCCACAAGCTGGGTGAGTTCGTTCCCACCCGTACCTTCAAGGGCCACACTGGTAATTCTAAGTAATAGAGGGAGGAACACAACATGGAAGCTCGGGCAATTCTTCGTTATGCCCGCATTAGTCCTCGTAAGGTGTCTATCGTTATGGACCTGATCCGTAACAAGCCCCTGGACGAAGCGCTGGCAATCCTGCAGTACACCCCGAAGGCAGCTTGTGAGCCCCTTCTGAAGCTGGTGAAGTCTGCAGCCGCTAATGCGGAAAACAACTTCAATATGGACAAGAACAACCTCTACGTCGCCGAGTGCTACGTCTGCCCCGGCCCGACGCTGAAGCGCATGATGCCTCGTGCACAGGGCCGCGGCTACCGCATCCTGAAGCGCACCAGCCACATGACCGTTGTTCTGAAAGAGAAAGAGTAAGGAGGGAAAACAATGGGCCAGAAAGTAAATCCGCACGGCATTCGTGTCGGCGTTATTAAAGACTGGGACAGCCGCTGGTTTGCCTCCAAGAAGGATTTCAGCGATAACCTCGTCGAGGACCACAAGATCCGCACTGAGCTGAAGGCTCAGCTGAAGGATGCTGGTGTGCCCAAGATCGAGATCGAGCGTACTGTGGACCCGTCCACTTCCGCTCCTCGCGTAACTGTCAACATCTACTGCGCTAAGCCCGGCATGGTCATCGGCAAGGGCGGCGAAGAGCGCGTTGCTCTGCAGAACAAGCTGACCAAAGAGTATGGCAAGACTGTCATCGTCAACGTCATCGAGGTCAAGAGCGCTGCTACCAACGCTCAGCTGGTTGCTGAGGATATCGCTCGTCAGCTGGAGAACCGCGTGACCTTCCGCCGTGCCATGAAGCAGTGCATGCGCAATGCCATGAGCCCCCGCGATCGCGCAACCGTTCCCGCAAAGGGCATCAAGGCAATGTGCTCCGGCCGTCTGGGCGGCGCTGATATCGCTCGTACCGAGAGCTATCACGAGGGCACCATCCCCCTGCAGACCCTGCGTGCTGACATTGACTACGGCTTTGCAGAGGCTGCTACCACCTACGGCCGCATCGGCGTCAAGGTGTGGGTCTACAAGGGCGAAGTCCTGAAGAGCGCTAAGACCGCTCAGAAGAAGGAAGGAGGCAACAAGTAATGTTACTGCCTAAGCGTGTTAAGTACCGCCGCGTCCAGCGCGGCCGCATGACCGGCAAGGCTACCCGCGGCAACGTGGTGTGCCAGGGCCAGTACGGCCTTGTTGCTCTGGAGCCGGCATGGATCTCTTCCACCCAGATTGAGGCTGCTCGTGTTGCCATGACTCGTTACATCAAGCGTGGCGGCAAGGTGTGGATCAAGATCTTCCCCGATAAGCCCGTGACTGAAAAGCCCGCTGAGACCCGCATGGGTTCCGGTAAAGGCTCTCCCGAATACTGGGTCGCAGTTGTGAAGCCCGGCCGCGTTCTGTTCGAGCTGGCAGATGTCGATGAGGCAACTGCTCGCGAGGCTCTGCGCCTGGCTATGCACAAGCTGCCCATCAAGTGCAAATTTGTTGTCCGTGAGGACTCCGTGAAGGAGGATGGCACCAATGAAGGCTAATGAACTCCGCGAAATGCAGACCGCAGAGCTGACCAGCAAGCTGGCAGACCTGAAGGCCGAGCTGTTTAACCTGCGCTTCCAGCATGCCATCAACCAGCTGGAGAACCCCGGCCGCATCGAAGCAGTCAAGAAGGACATCGCCCGCGTGATGACCGTTCTGGCTGAGAAGCAGTAAGGAGGTTAAACGATGGAAGAACGTAATCTGAGAAAGACCCGCGTCGGCGTCGTCGTGTCCGACAAGATGGATAAGACCATCGTGGTTGCCGTTAAGGATAGCGTGCAGCACCCCCTGTACAAGAAGATCCTGAAGCGTACCGCCAAGTTCAAGGCTCGTGATGAGCAGAACGAGTGCGGCATCGGTGACCGTGTTGAGATCATGGAGTGCCGCCCCCTGTCCAAGGATGTGCGCTGGCGCCTGGTCCGTATCGTTGAGAAGGCAAAGTAATTTGCCCGCTGCTTTGAACAGTTTGAAAGGAGATATCTGATATGGTTCAGATGCAAACTTATCTCAAAGTTGCCGACAACACCGGTGCCAAGGAGCTGATGTGCTTCCGCGTGCTGGGCGGCACCCGCAAGAGATACGCAAACATTGGTGACGTCGTGGTCTGCTCTGTCAAGAAGGCAGCCCCCGGCGGCTCCGTTAAGAAGGGCGACGTCGTCAAGGCTGTCATCGTGCGCAGCAAGCATGGCGTCCGCCGCGACGACGGTTCCTACATCCGTTTCGATGAGAACGCCGCCGTTATCGTCATGGCCGACAAGAGCCCCAAGGGTACCCGTATCTTTGGACCCGTTGCTCGTGAGCTGCGTGATGCCGGCTACACCAAGATCCTGAGCCTGGCTCCGGAATCGCTGTAAGGAGGTTTTAAAAATGAATAATCTTCATGTTAAAACCGGCGACAACGTTATGATCATCAGCGGCAAGGACAAGGGCCACACTGGTAAGGTCCTGCAGGTCAGCCCCTCTGAGAACAAGGTCATCGTTGAGGGCCAGAACATGGTTACCAAGCACGTCAAGCCTCGTCGTCAGGGCGAGCAGGGCGGCATCGTCAAGGCTGAGGGTGCTATGTACGCATCCAAGGTCATGCCCATCTGCCCCAAGTGCGGCAAGGCCGTGCGTGTGGGCCACGTCGAGAAGGACGGCAAGATGGTTCGCGTCTGCAAGAAGTGCGGCGCTGAGCTGTAAGAAAGGAGTAAGGAACAATGGCTCGTTTGAAAGAACAGTATGTCAATGAAATTGCTCCTGCTCTGAACTCCAAGTTCGGTTACAAGAGCGTTATGCAGATCCCCAAGCTGGACAAGGTCGTCATCAACGTTGCCTGCGGCGAAGCCAAGGACAACGAGAAGATCCTGGAAGCTGTCATGAAGGATCTGGGCCAGATCACTGGCCAGAAGGCAGTCGTCTGCCGTGCCAAGAAGAGCGTTGCTAACTTCAAGCTGCGCCAGGGCACTCCCATCGGCTGCAAGGTCACCCTGCGCGGTGAGCGTATGTATGAGTTCGTCGATCGCTTCTTCAACATCGCACTGCCCCGTGTCCGCGACTTCCGCGGCATCAACGGCAACGGTTTTGATGGCCGCGGCAACTTTGCATGCGGCATCAAGGAGCAGATCATCTTCCCCGAGATCGACTTCGAGAAGGTCGATGCAGTCCGCGGCATGGATGTCTGCTTTGTCACCACTGCCAAGACTGACGAAGAGGGCAAGGAGCTGCTGAAGGCTCTGGGCGCTCCGTTCGCAGAGAACAACTAAGGGAGGAGATTTCTACAATGGCTAAACTGTCTATGAAGCTGAAGCAGTCTCGTCCTGCTAAGTTCTCTACCCGTGCATACACCCGCTGCCGCATCTGCGGCCGTCCCCACTCCGTGCTGCGCAAGTACGGCGTGTGCCGTGTGTGCTTCCGTGAGCTGGCCTACAAGGGCGAGATCCCGGGCGTGAAGAAGGCTTCCTGGTAATCAAGCCAGAGGGCCGGATAATTTGTCGGATATCCGCCCCGGGGCAACGATGTTTCGGGGCGGTATCATTATAAAACAAACGAGAGCTAATCTAAGGAGGTTAGTGGCAAATGCAGATTACTGATCCTATCGCGGACCTGCTGACTCGCATCCGCAACGCTAGCACTGCCAAACACCCTTCTGTGGAGATCCCCGCTTCCAACATGAAGAAGGCTATCTGCCAGATTCTGGTTGACGAGGGCTACATCAAGGGCATGCAGGTCAAGAACGACACCGTTCAGGGCACCATCGTTGTCACCCTGAAGTATCAGGCTAACGGCGAGCCCGTTATCGCTGGTCTGCGCCGCGTGTCCAAGCCCGGCCTGCGCATCTACACCAACTGCGAGGATATGCCCAAGGTCATGAAGGGCCTGGGCACCGCAATCATTTCCACCTCTAAGGGCATCATGACTGATAAGGCTGCACGCGCTGAGCACGTCGGCGGCGAAGTCCTGGCCTACGTGTGGTAAGAAAGGGGTAAAAGACAATGTCGAGAATTGGAAGAAAACCCATCGTCATTCCTGCCGGCGTCACTGTTACTGTCGATGAGGCAGCACACCAGGTTGCCGTCAAGGGCCCCAAGGGCAGCCTGAATTCCAACTATCATCCCCTGATGACCGTCAAGGTCGAGGGCAATGAAGTTCTGGTTACCCGCCCCAATGACGAACCCCAGGCCCGCAGCCTGCACGGCCTGACCCGTACCAACATCGCCAACATGGTGAACGGTGTTGTGAACGGCTACGAGAAGAAGCTGGAGATCGTGGGCGTCGGCCTGCGCTGCCAGAAGCAGGGCTCCAACCTGGTCATGAACCTGGGCTTCTCTCATCAGGTGAACATTCCTGATACTGAGGACTGCACCATCGTGTGGCAGGATCCCAACCACTTCACCGTTACCGGTATTGACAAGCAGAAGGTCGGCCAGTATGCTGCCGAGATCCGCGCCAAGAAGCCGCCCGAGCCTTACAAGGGCAAGGGCATCCGCTACGAGGGCGAGGTTGTCAAGCACAAAGAAGGCAAGGCCGGCAAGGGCAAGAAATAAGGTAAGGAGTGAAAGACAATGGTTAAGCAGATCGACAAGAACGAAGCTCGTCTTCGTCGTCATCGCCGCGTTCGTAACAAGATCAGCGGCACCGCAGCACGTCCTCGCCTGGATGTTTTCCGCTCCGCCAAGCACATTTACGCTCAGATCATCGATGATGAGCAGGGCGTGACTCTGGTGTCGGCTTCTACTATGGACAAGGACTTCAACGGCAACGGCGGCAACGTCGAGGCCGCTGCTGAGATCGGCAAGAAGATCGCAGCAAAGGCTCTGGAAAAGGGCATCACCGAGGTCGTGTTCGACCGTGGTGGCTACGTTTATCATGGCCGTGTTAAGGCCCTGGCTGATGGCGCCCGTGAGGGCGGCCTGAAGCTGTAATGAGAGGAGGAAACACATTATGGCTATGAGAAACCGTGAAGACGACGGCATGATCACCAAGGTTGTCTCCATCAACCGCGTTTCCAAGACTGTCAAGGGCGGCCGCATCATGAAGTTTGCCGCTCTGGTTGTCGTGGGCGACGGCAAGGGCAACATCGGTTACGGCATCGGCAAGTCCGGCGAAGTGCCTGAGGCAATCCGCAAGGGCGAAGCTGCTGCTAAGAAGAACATGCACAAGGTTGCCCTGAAGGGCACCACCATCCCCCACGAGATCGTCGGCAAGTACGGCG
Organism: Faecalibacterium sp. 7; assembly: GCF_049562865.1. Classification (NCBI taxonomy): domain Bacteria; kingdom Bacillati; phylum Bacillota; class Clostridia; order Eubacteriales; family Oscillospiraceae; genus Faecalibacterium; species Faecalibacterium sp. 7. Next base: position 1,149,528 of record NZ_CP186911.1, read on the forward strand.
CAGGCGCCGTTCTGCTCAAGCCGGCTGCACCCGGTACCGGTATGATCGCCGGCGGCCCTGTGCGTGCCGTCATTGAGGCAGCTGGCATCAAGGACATCCGTGCGAAGTCTATGCGTTCCAACAACCCCATCAACGTTGTTTCTGCTACCTTCGCAGGTCTGTGCGGCCTGGTCAGCGCTGAGTCTGTCGCTGAGAAGCGCGGCAAGACCGTGAAAGAAATTCTGGGTTAAGGAGGTAACAAACCATGGCAGATAAGATGCTCAAGATCGAGCTGAAGAAGAGCCTGATTGGCCGCGGCGCTAAGCAGATCGCTACCGCTGAGGCTCTGGGCCTGAAGAAGCCGGGCGACGTTACCGTTCAGCCTGACAATGCCGCTACGCAGGGCAAGATCGCAAAGATCGGCTTTATGCTCAGCGTCACCGAAGCCTAATAGCAGGGGGTATACGCATAATGAAACTTCATGAATTGCACGCGATTCCCGGCGCAAACAAGGCTGTGACCCGCAAGGGCCGCGGCATTGGCTCCGGCAATGGCAAGACTGCCGGCTTCGGCAGCAAGGGCCAGAAGGCCCGTTCCGGCGTGAAGCACGCTGGTTTCGAGGGCGGCCAGATGCCTCTGGCACGCCGCCTGCCCAAGGTTGGCTTTAACAACATCTTTGCTACCCAGTACGCCATCGTCAACGTGGCTGATCTGGAAGCTGCTTTCAATGCCGGCGATGTCGTCGATACCGAGGCTCTGAAGGCAAAGGGTCTGGTCAAGAAGACTCTGGACGGCGTTAAGGTTCTGGGCAACGGCGAGCTGACCAAGGCTCTGACCGTGAAGGCCGCAGCCTATTCCGCTTCTGCCAAAGAGAAAATCGAGAAGGCAGGCGGAAAGGCTGAGGTGATGTAAGGTGTTCCAAACATTCCGTAACGCATGGAAGATCCCCGAGCTTAAAAATCGTCTCCTGTTCACGCTGGCGATCCTCGTGGTGTACCGTCTGGGCTGTGCCATCCCCGTTCCGTTCGTTTCCGGCTCTGCGCTGACGCAGATGTTCGCAAACGGCGACATGCTCTCTTATCTGAACATGATGAGCGGCGGTGCACTGGCTCGTTGCACGCTCTTCGCGTTAGGTGTGACACCCTATATCAACGCCTCCATTATTGTGCAGCTGCTCACCGTGGCGATCCCCGCGCTGGAAAACATGGCAAAGGAAGCCGACGGCCAGCAGAAGCTGCAGCAGATCAACCGGTATGCAGGTGCCGTGGTCGCTCTGATCATGAGCATCGGCTACTACTTCGTGATCCGCAATATGGGCGCACTGAAGTACGTTTCCGGCGGTGCCGGCATCTTTGCCGCCATCGTCATCATCGCAACCTTTGTGGCCGGCGCACAGCTGATCACATGGTGCGGTGAGCAGATCGATGACAAGGGCATCGGCAACGGTGTCTCGCTCATCATCTTTGCTTCGATCGTCTCCAACTGGTCTTCGCTGTACACCTCTGTCAAGGGTCTGCTGACCCAGGCAGCGTCCGGCAAGCCCCAGTACTACTTCTTCCTGCCGCTGCTGATCGTGCTGGCACTGGTGGCTGTGGTCTTCGTGGTCGTCATGACCAACGCAGAGCGCCGCATCACCATTCAGTACGCAAAGCGCGTGGTAGGCCGCAAGCAGATGGGCGGTCAGAACAGCTATCTGCCCCTGAAGCTGAACATGAGCGGCGTCATGCCCATCATCTTTGCTTCGGCTCTGGTGTCCATCCCGGGCACCATCGGCAGCTTCCTGCAGATCGACCAGCAGGCACACCCGGTGTGGTATGCATTCTTCCACACCTTCAACTACACCTCCTGGCTGTATGTTGTGATCTACCTGCTGCTGATCCTGGCATTCAACTACTTCTATGTGGCCATCCAGTACAACCCCGTTGAGATCGCCAACAATCTGCGCCGCAACAACGGCTCGATCCCCGGCTTCCGTCCCGGCAAGCCGACCAGCGATTTCATCACCCGCACCCTGAACAAGATCACCCTCATCGGTGCCATCTTCCTGGCTGCGGTGGCTGTGCTGCCGATCATTCTGGGCAACCTGACCGGTATGAGCATCCAGCTGGGCGGTACCAGCCTGCTGATCGTGGTTGGTGTGGCACTTGATACCACCCGCAGCCTCGACAGCTTCATGACGATGCGCAACCACAAGGGCTTCCTTGGTTGATCCACAATAATTAAGATGTGAGAAAGCACTGGAAAGGAGAGTACGCTCGAATTTTTCAGTGCTTTTTTGCTTTTTTTGGAGTTTACATCCTCTAACAAAGGAAAGGAATGATCCTATGAACCTGATCCTGTTGGGCGCACCTGGTGCCGGTAAGGGCACGCAGGCCGAGATCATCTGCGCCAAGCTGAACATCCCCTCCATCAGCACCGGCAACATCCTGCGCGCTGCTGTCAAGGATGGCACCGAAATGGGCCTGAAGGCCAAGAGCTTCATGGACGCCGGTGCACTGGTGCCCGATGAGGTCATCATCGGCATCCTGAAAGAGCGTCTGGCTCAGCCGGACTGCGCAAATGGCTTCATTCTGGACGGTGTGCCCCGCACCATCGCTCAGGCTGAGGCCATCGAGACCATGGGCATCCGCATCGACAAGGTGCTGGAGCTGCAGGTCGAGGACAATGTGATCGTTGACCGCATGAGCGGCCGCCGCGTCTGCGAGAAGTGCGGCGCAAGCTACCACATCGTCAACAAGAAGAGCAAGGTCGAGGGTGTGTGCGACCTGTGCGGCGGCAAGACCGTCATCCGCAAGGACGACCAGCCTGCCACCGTGCTGGATCGCCTGAAAGCATATCATGAGCAGACCGAGCCGCTGGTGGAGTTCTACCGTACCCGCGGCAAGCTGGCAGAGATCAAGTTCTGCCCCTCCATCGAGGAGACCACGGCTGAAGTCATGAAGGCTTTGGAGGCATAATTGTGATTCAGATCAAAAATGCGAAAGAGCTGGACGGCATGCGCAAGGCAAATGCCCTGAGCGCAGCTGCCCTGAAGTACGGCGGTGAGCATATCGAAGCAGGTATGACCACATGGGAATTGGATAAGCTGATCTACGACTTCATCGTGAAGCACGGCGGCATCCCCAATTTCAAGGGTCTGTATGGCTTTCCGGGCACGGCCTGCATCAGCCTGAACGATACCGTTATCCACGGTATCCCTTCGCATGACATCGTCATCCGCCCCGGTGACATCGTCAGCATCGACACCGGTGCAAAGATCGACGGCTTCAACGGCGACAATGCCTGCACCTATGCGGTAGGCAAGGTCGATCTGGAAGCACAGCGTCTGCTGGACGTGACCAAGGCTGCTCTGTATAAGGGCATCGAGCAGGCTGTGGCCGGCAACCGCATCGGCGACATCGGCTATGCCGTGCAGAGCTACTGCGAGGACGCCGGATTCTCGGTCGTCCGGGAGTTCGTGGGCCACGGCACCGGCCGTGAACTGCACGAGGACCCGGAAGTGCCCAACTACGGCCATCAGGGCCGCGGCCCGCGTCTTGTGCCCGGCATGACCATTGCCATCGAGCCCATGATCTGCCAGTACGACTGCAAGATCACCCAGTCCAAGGACGGCTGGACCGTCAAGACCAAGGATGGTGGTCTGGCTGCGCACTTTGAGCACTCCAATGCGATCCTGAAGGATCACACCGAGATCATGACCCGCTTCTGGGATGACCCGGACTTTGACCCGGAAAAGTTCAGCCTGAAGTAAGCAATCATAAAAAAGGAGCCGCTGCACAGATGATGTGTGGTGGCTCCTTTTGCCAGCAGGACGATTTTGAATGCCCTCCGCGTTGCTCTGGGCATATTCAGCGGAAGAATTATTTTAAATTTCGGGCTATCGGAACGCCTGCGAGCGTTCCGATAGCCCATTTTCACGAGTAGGGTCGTAGTGGAAAACGGTATTTGCGGCGCCACTTTCTGCGAAAGTGCGGCGCTGCGGAGGGGGCTTGTTGGTTACTTTAGCTGGCTCGCCCTCTCAGTCAAATCCTTTGGATTTGCCAGATTCCCCCTTTTGTCGCTTACGCGGCATCTTCCCCCGGCGCGGGGAAAGTCTTTCCTCAAAGTGGGAGCCCTTGGCAGTCCACGCAGACTTCATCTCTTTGCCAAGGCCTCTCCCTTTGGGAGAGGTGGATTTGCGCAGCAAAGACGGAGAGGGCGAGGCTGCTGCCCTTGTGCGATGTGCCTTTTTCCCTCTCCACTCCTGCAATTTGTGCAATTACGACAACTTTTCGTGAAAAAGTTTCATCTCCGCGGTGGAGAAAACCGAAGGCGGGAGCGGGGGAGAGCTGCTTTTGAATCGAAAGAATTTTTTATCGGAAATACGGAAAAAAGCTCTTGCAAATTGACAACAAAAGGTGTATAATCTATAAATGGCTGTGGAAGCCAGATACTTCCTCGGCGGACAGGGATTTTCTGCCCGTTTTGCGGATTTTGTGCCGCGAAAGATGAAGTATGTGGCGATCATCGCCGCCTGTCCGTCTGTGGACCGGCACCGGAGCAAAGGAACACTGAAGCGGCAAACTGCTGAAAATCGGGCGCAGGCACGAAGGACGCGGTGCTTTCAGGGCTTTGGAGCGAGGGCGCTGGCCCAGGTTCAACGACAAACTGAGCAGATCCAATGAGGAGGCAAATAGCTTGTCTAAGGAAGACGTTATCGAGATCGAAGGCATTGTGCGTGAAGCCATGCCCAACGCCATCTTTAAGGTGGAAATGTTGAGCGAGGATAAGAACACCGGGAAGCTCACTCCCAGCGGCCATATCCTCTTAGCGCACATCTCCGGCAAGCTGCGGACCAATTTCATCCGTATCCTGCCCGGGGACAAGGTAACCGTGGAAATGTCGCCCTATGATCTTTCTAAGGGCCGCATCACCTGGCGCTCCAAATAAGCACCAGGGTATCAACCAAAAGGAGGTTCAACATCATGAAGGTCAAGCCTTCCGTGAAACCCATCTGCGAAAAGTGCAAGGTCATCCGCCGCAAAGGCCGCGTGATGGTCATCTGCCAGAACCCCAAGCATAAGCAGCGCCAGGGCTAATTCGGGCGCCTGGGGGTCAAGTGCGTAGAGTCCCGGCGCAGACCCCGACACTGACATGGGATGATTTTTGGAGGAAACTACTATGGCACGTATTGCCGGCGTTGACCTGCCCCGCGAGAAGCGCGTTCAGGTGGGTCTCACCTACGTTTATGGTATCGGCCAGACCACTGCTAACAAGATCCTGGAAGCAACTGGCATCAACCCCGATACCCGCGTCAAGGACCTGACTCTGGAAGAAGAGGCTAAGATCCGTGACTACATCGATCAGGCTAACATCATCGTTGAAGGCGACCTGCGCCGCAACGTTGCTCTGGACATCAAGCGCCTGGTTGAGATCCAGTCCTTCCGTGGCACCCGCCATCGCAAGAATCTGCCCTGCCGCGGCCAGCGTACCAAGACCAATGCACGTACCTGCAAGGGTCCCAAGCGCACTGTCGCTAACAAGAAGAAGTAAGGAGGATTTGAGAAATGGCAAGTGCAAATAATGCCAAGAAGGGCGCTAATGTCCGCATGAAGCGCAAAGAGCGCAAGAACATTGCTGCTGGTCAGGCTCATATCCAGTCTACCTTCAACAATACTGTTGTTACCATCACCGACCTGCAGGGTAATGCAGTGTCCTGGTGCTCCTCCGGCTCCCTGAACTTCCGCGGCAGCCGCAAGAGCACTCCGTTTGCAGCCCAGTCTGCTGCTGAGACCGCAGCTAAGGTTGCTATCGAGCATGGCATGAAGACCGTTGAGGTCTACGTCAAGGGCCCCGGCGCTGGCCGTGAGTCCGCTATTCGTGCGCTGCAGGCTACCGGCCTGGAAGTCACCCTGATCAAGGACGTGACTCCCATCCCCCACAATGGCTGCCGTCCCCCGAAGCGCCGTCGTGTCTGATCGAAGGAGGAAATTGAATTATGGCAAAGAATACGCAGCCTATCGCAAAGCGTTGCAAGGCCCTGGGCATTTCTCCTGCGGTCATGGGCTATGCAAAGAAGAATACCACCCGCAACTCCAATGGCAATATGCGCAAGAAGCAGTCTGAGTACGCATCTCAGCTGAAGGAGAAGCAGAAGGTCAAGTTTATCTACGGCGTTCTGGAGAAGCAGTTCCACAACGCTTACCTGCGTGCAGAGGCTCGCCCCGGCAAGACCGGTGAGAACCTGCTGCAGATCATGGAGTGCCGTCTGGACAACGTCGTGTTCCGTCTGGGCTTTGCTCAGACCCGCCGCGATGCCCGCCAGCTGGTGTCTCACGCTCACTTCACCGTCAACGGCAAGAAGGTCAACATCCCCTCTTACCAGGTGAAGGCCGGCGACGTGATCGAAGTGCGCGAGTCCAGCCGCAGCTCTGCAAAGTTTGCAAAGCTGACCGGCCCCGAGGCTCCCGTTGTTGCTCTGCCCGCATGGCTGAACCGTGAGACCGGTTCCCTGAAGGGCGTCGTTGCAAAGCTGCCCGAGCGCAGCGACATCGACTACGAAGTTGCAGAGCACCTCATCGTCGAGCTGTACTCCAAGTAATCCATTAAGAAGGATCGGCCTTCCGACTGGATGGCTGTCTTTCGCATTCTTTTCTTTGAAAGAATTTAATAATGGGCCGGCGGCAGCGCCGGTTTGACAAGGAGGGCATAGATATGATGGAGATTGAACGTCCCAAAATCGAAACGGCAAGCCTGTCCCCGGACGGCCGCTACGGTAAATTCGTGGCAGAACCGCTGGAGCGTGGCTTTGGCATCACACTGGGCAATAGCCTGCGTCGTGTGCTTCTTTCCTCTCTGCCCGGTGTCGCCGTGACCAGCGTCAAGATTGATGGCGTGGTTCACGAGTTCTCCACCATTGAGGGCGTCAAGGAAGACGTTACCGAAATTGTCCTGAACCTGAAGGGTATCGCTGCAAAGCTGTACACCGATGGTCCGAAGACAGTGCGTGTTGAGGCAGTCGGCCCCTGTGAGGTCACCGCTGACAACATCAAGCAGGGCGATGACATCGAAATTCTGAACCCTGAGTGGCACATCGCAACCCTGGGCGAGGGCGGCAAGCTCGTCATGGAGCTGACCTTCGATAAGGGCCGCGGCTATGTGCCCGCAGAGCGCAACAAACAGGCTATCATCGAGAAGAACGATATCAACACTCTTCCCGTTGACAGCATTTACACCCCCGTGCTCAAGGTGAATTATAACGTCGAGAGCACCCGTGTTGGCCAGGCGATCGATTACGACAAGCTGACCATCGAGGTTTGGACCGATGGCACGATCAATGCGCAGGAAGCCGTTTCTCTGGCTGCCCGCGTGCTGACCGAGCACCTGAACCTGTTCGTCAACCTGTCCGATGAGGCCGCTGGCACCGAGATCATGGTGGAAAAGACCAACGACGACAAGGAAAAGGCTCTGGAGATGACCATTGAAGAGCTGGATCTGAGCGTGCGTTCCTTCAACTGCCTGAAGCGTGCCGGTATCAACACGGTGGAAGATCTGGTCAGCAAGAGCGAGGACGAAATGATGAAGGTTCGTAACCTCGGCCGCAAGAGCCTGGAAGAAGTCATGGCAAAGCTGGACTCTCTGGGCTTCAAGCTGAACACGGATGATGACAACTAAAAATAATTAAGGAGTGAAACGGGATGCCCGGTACCAGAAAGCTCGGTAGAACCAGCGACAGCCGCAACGCTATGATGCGCGCTATGGTTACCTACCTGTTAGAGAATGGCAAGATTGAGACCACTGTCACTCGCGCTAAGGACGTTCGTTCCATGGCCGAGAAGATGATCAGCCTTGGCAAGGCAAGCGACCTGCACACCAAGCGTCAGGTTTATGCCTACATCACCAAGGAAGATGTTGCAAAGAAGCTGTTTGATGAGATCAGCCCCAAGTACGCTGACCGCAACGGCGGCTACACCCGCATCATCAAGATCGGCGCTCGCCGCGGCGACGCTGCTGAGATGGCAGTTCTGGAGCTCGTCTAATCTGCTCTGACTGTTTACAGCCGTTTTTAAAGTCCTTTCCCATTTCTGGGAAAGGACTTTTTTGTTTAGCTCCATTTATAGCGGCACTTCAAAGAACGCTTCCCACACAGGGCACATTTTAAATCCTTCTCTTTCGTGTTTTCAGGTGTTGGCATTGCGCCCGCCCCGTGGTATACTGACAATAGCATAATTTTGCCGTTTGACCGGAACGGATTTTCCACACAGAGGAGGTGCGGCAGTTGAAACATTCCAAACGGTTTTGCCGGTGGCTGCTGTGCACCCTGCTGTGCCTGTGCCTTGCAGGCTGCAGTATGCCGGGCGAACAGGTGCAGGTGGAAGAGCTTCTGCGTGCACCCAAGCTCTCGGGTGATTACGGCGATGTGCAGACGGCGCTGAACGATTGGCTGGGGGAGAGCGCACAGCTCAAGTATCCCATGCAGGGCGACCTGCTTTCGCCGTTCCTCATCCATGATCTGGACGGTGACGGCCAGCAGGATGCGGCGGTGCTTTATACCACGGCCCAGAGCTCCAATGTCTGCGTCGCGATCCTGCAAAAGGGCAGCGATGGAATGTGGCAGGTGCGCCAGAACGCGGAGGGCCTTGCCGACACGGTGGATTCTGTGGGCCTTGCGCAGCTGCAGCCGGGCGATGCCAGCCAGCTGGTGGTGGGCTATGTGGCCGCACAGGGCGACCACTATCTGGCGGTGTATTCCTACACAGACGGAGAGCTTTCCACCATTCTGGAACAGCAGTATCAGCAGTATCTGGTAGAGGATATCACCGGCGGGGGCAGTCAGGATCTGATCCTGATGTCCACGCTGGAGGACGGCGGCGTGCAGATCGAGCTGCTGACTGTAGATAAGGAGGGCTCCTTCCAGCAGGTAGCAGTCATGGGCCTTTCTGCCGACCGCTTCTCGGGCTGCGCCTCGGTGGCGGCAGGCGTGGGCGCGGACGGCAGGCACTATCTGGTTTTGGATGGATGGACCGGCATTTCCGGCAACAATCTGGCGTCGGTGCTGCTGTACTTTGACGAGGACACGCAGCAGATGGTGCCCGCCGACCAGATCAGCACCGAAAAGCTTTACACCGCATCCCTGCGCAATGTGCCCAGTCTGGTCAGTCAGGATCTGGACGGCGACGGCATCGTGGAGATCCCCACCCAGCCCGATGAGGCCGGCCTTTTGAATATGAGCCAGAGCCGCCGCATGGACTTTATCGTCTGGATGGATTATACCAGCCCGAACCCGGAAAAAAGCTTCGGCCTGCTGGACGAGGAGACCAACTGTTATATCGAACTGCCCATGGAGTGGGAGGGCAACCTGAAGCTTACCGACAGCGAACAATACGACGGCGCCGTGGAGCTGCGCACGGTGGATGAGGATGAGCTGGTAATGACCCTGCGTCTGGTGCGCACCACATCCAGCCTGAAGGGCTGGACCCGCCTTGGCATCGTGGCGTCCCGCCAGATGCAGGCAAAGCTTGCCCCGGATGTGGAGATCAGTGATAAGAACTACCGCCTGTCCAAGGCGCTGCATCTGCTCAATTAAGGAACGGAGGAACGGTTCATGGTACGAGTGCTTGTGGTAGAAGATGAAGCCAATATCCGCGAAATGATCGCGCTGAACCTGCGTCTTGCAGGCATGGAGGCGGTGGAAGCCGAGAGCGCCGAGGCGGCTCTGCCTCTGCTGGAGCAGAAACCGGGCTGCGATGCGGCCATCCTGGATGTGATGCTGCCGGGCATGAACGGCTTCTCGCTGTGCGAGACCATCCGCCGCACCGACCAGAAGATCGGCATCATCATCCTCAGTGCCAAGGGACAGGAACAAGATAAGATCCGCGGCCTGTCCATCGGCGCAGACGACTATATGACCAAGCCCTTCAGCGTCAGCGAGCTGCTGGCCCGGGTGGAAGCGCTCTGCCGCCGCGTCAGCCGCACGGCAGGCGGGGACGAAAAGGAAAAGTCCAGCCCGCTGGGAATGCTCACCAGCGGCGAATTTGTGCTGGACGAGAACCGTCGTGTGCTGCTCAAGGCAGGCCAGCCCATCGAGCTGACACAGGTGGAATTCCAGATCATGGAGCTGTTTTTCCGCAATCCCGGCATCGCGCTGGTGCGCGAGAAGATCCTGAAGGGCGTGTGGGGCGAAAATTACTTTGGTGACGTGAAGATCGTGGATGTGAACATCCGCCGCCTGCGTATGAAGGTGGAGGACGAACCCAGCAAGCCCGCCCATATCCTCACTGTGTGGGGATACGGTTATCGTTGGGAGGAATAACCGCGAGGGCGGGCCAACAGGTAGATTTCTCTTCGGACACGAGTACGGGTTGCGGCACCCAGCGGATGCTTCGTGCTTTGAGCAGCACTCGCATCCTGCTGGCCGCTGTCCCAACAGCAACTTCCTGTTTCCGCCACTGGCGGCGGTCGTTGCTGTTGCAGGCCATTCCATCGCCCGCCCTATTGCCTGCGGCAACAGGGTCCCACCCCAGCGGACGGTCCTCAGAGAAACTACCTGTCGTCCCGCAAATAAAATCCATTTTCCAGTTACGACCTCTTCCGTGAAAAAGTAAATTAGAAAAATCCGCAGATTTTTCTAATTTACAAATATAAAAATAATATTTCCGCTGATATTGCAACGGCGACGACTGCGGCCTGCGGCCAAAGACTTCCCCCGGCCGGGGGAAGATGTCGCATAGCGACAAAAGAGGGAATGCAGGGAGGAGCTGTTGGGGCCGTGGCCAGCAGGATGCAAGGCCCGCTCAAGGGCCGTAGTAGCCGCTGGGTGCCACAACTCGTCCAGAGCGAAGCGGAGACAATTCTAAATCGTTTGAAAGGAGGAGAACGCCATGCGAAGCGGGATCACCCGTCGATGGCTGTGCGGCAGCCTGCTCATCACTGTGCTGCTGGTGCTGCTGGCCGAAACCATGTTCCTGTACAACTACACACGCAGCTATTATAACAGCGTTCAGCAGACCATGTACCGGCGATTCTCCTCGGTATCTGGCCAGCTGAAAATGTACACCGGCGACACCGTGCAGAGCACCGCATCGATCCGCAGCATGGCGCTGCGCCGCATGGTGGAGCAGTTTGCCGACAAGGATAAATATGAATTCATGCTGCTGGACAGCTATGGCGGGGTCATTGCGTCTTCCAGCGGCACGAGCGCGGACGGCATTGTGACCGGAACCGACTTTGAGCAGGCGCAGGAGGCTTCCGATGGTCTTGGCGTGGCAGTCTACCGCACCCAGTCCGGCGAGCTGGTGATGGCGGCCTGCTATCTGGTGCCCTATGCCGCCGAAGATGTGGCGGCGATGCGTCTTGTCACCAGCCTGACCCTTGTGGGAGCGCAGATCAAGAACGCCATCGCGGTAAGTGTTGTGATCGCGGCGGTGATCCTTGCCTTCACCGTGATGTCCGGCCTGTACTTCATCCGCAGCATCGTGGTGCCGCTGGGTCAGGTGGAGCGCACCGCAGCCAGCATCGCCCGGGGTGAGCTGGACGTGCGCCTGCCGGTCACCGGCGACGAGCGGGACGAGGTGGACCGCCTGCGCGGTACCATCAACCAGATGGCGGAAGGTCTGGAAGAGACCGAGAAGATGAAGAATGAATTCATCAGTTCGGTGTCCCACGAGCTGCGTACCCCGCTCACCTCCATCCGGGGCTGGGTGGAGACCCTGCGCACACTGGATGACCCGGCGGATGAAAACTACCGCAAGGGCCTTGAGATCATCAACAACGAGACCGGACGCCTGTACAACATGGTGGAAGAGCTGCTGGACTTCAGCCGCCTGCAGAACGGCCGCATCCGCATGGACTGCCGCCCGCTGGATCTTGTGGCAGAGCTGACCGACGCAGTGCTCTTCTGTGAGGCACGGATCCAGCGGGAGGGACTCATCCTCAGCTACACAGAGCCGGAGGAAATGATCCCGGTCTATGCAGACCCGGATCGTCTGCGGCAGGTGTTCATCAACATCATGGACAATGCCATCAAGTATTCAGCGCCCGGCGGTCGCATCACGGTTAAGCTGTGGGCAGGGGAGTACAAGGCCTTTGTGGAGATCATCGATCAGGGCCGCGGCATCCCGCCGGAAGATCTGGAAAACGTCAAAACCAAGTTCTACAAGGGCAGCAACTCGGTGCGGGGCAGCGGCATCGGCCTTGCGCTGGTGGATTCCATCATGACGGCGCTGGACGGCACCATGGACATCAAGAGCACGCTGGGCCGGGGTACGGTGGTCACACTGGGCCTGCCGCTGTACCATAAGGTATAAAGCCTGCATGAACATTGCACACCGGCGGCTTTTTGTGCTTTGCAGATACAGATTTTGTCACAATTATGTGGTAAAATGACCGGGAAAAATATGATCCGATAGGAGAACCCAATGAATCAACCAAAAAAGGAACGTTTCAAAACCAGTGTGGGCGGTCAGGCACTGATGGAAGGCATTATGATGCGCGGCCCAAAGCTCATCTGCTGCGCGGTGCGCAAGCCGGACGGCACCATTGAGACCAAATTCGACCCCGTGAAGAACCATGGCATCTGGACCAAGATCCCGCTGGTGCGCGGTGCGATCTCCATGATCGAAAGCCTGATCGTGGGCTACCGCTACATGATGTACTCCGCTCAGGTGAGCATGGGGGACGACTACGACCCCGAGGAAGAGGAGACCGCCTTTGAAAAATGGGTGGGAGAGCATTTCGGCCAGAAGGCTGAGGATGCCCTGCTGGCCTGCGCCGCTGTGGTGGGCGGCCTGCTGGCGATCTTGCTCTTTACGGTGCTGCCCACCCTCATCGTGGGCGGTGTGAACCACTTTGTAACATTGGGCCGCTGGGCCAAGGTGGTGCTGGAAGCGGTGCTGAAAGTTGGCATCTTCCTCACCTATATGGTGGCCATCTCCAAGATGAAGGAAATCCACCGGGTGTTTGAGTACCACGGTGCCGAGCACAAGACCATTGCCTGCTATGAGGCCGGTGATGAGCTGACCGTGGAGAATGTGCGCAAATACACCCGCTTCCATCCCCGCTGCGGCACCAGTTTCCTCATTCTGGTGGTCATCGTCAGCGTGTTTTTGTACAGCGTTCTGCCCTGGGGCAGCATCGGCCTGCGGGTACTGTTCAAGCTGCTGCTGCTGCCGGTGGTCATGGGCATCAGCTACGAGCTGCTCAAATGGTGCGGCCGGTCGGACAACATTGCTACCCGTATCATCCGCCAGCCCGGCATCTGGGTGCAGCACCTGACCGTGTTTGAACCGGACGACAGCATGATCGAGGTGGCCATTGCCGCCGTGACCCCTGTGCTGCCCGAGGACCCGGAGGATGGCAAATGGTAAGTGCAGGTCTGTCTCCGCGGGAAGCGGTGCGCAGGGTGGAGGCGCGGCTTGCCGCCGCAGGCTGTCCGGATGCGGATTACGATGCACGGGAGCTGTTCCGTGCGGCGTCCGGACGGGATGCCCGCCTTTCTGACCGGGCGCTGACCACGGAGGAAGCGGAAAAGCTGGAAAACCTCTGCACGCGCCGTGAGCAGCGGGAACCGCTGCAATACCTGTGCGGGATCTGGAGCTTTCTGGATTTTGACCTTGCCGTTGGCCCCGGCGTGCTCTGCCCCCGTGCAGACACCGAGGTGGTAGCGGAAGCGGCTGCCAATACCCTGACGGGCATTGCCACGCCCCGGGTGCTGGATCTCTGCGCGGGGACCGGTTGTCTGGGGCTGGGCGTCAAACGCTTCTGCCCGGCGGCGCAGGTGACCTGCGTGGAAAAAAGCCCGGAAGCCTTTGTTTATCTGGAAAAGAACTGCCGCTGTGCCCTGAAAGGGCAGGGCGGGCAGACGGAGGACTTGCTGGAGCCTGCTGCCTTTGAGCAGGAGGCTGCACCGGCCTTTGACTGGGGCCCGGCACTGAATGCCCTGCGCGCAAAGGCAAAGCCGGCCTATGCGGTGGAGCCGGTGCAGGGGGATCTGTTCACCTACTGGAAAAGTGCACCGGAAGGGGAGCTTGACCTCATCGTATCCAACCCGCCCTACCTCACCGCCGAGGAGATGCGGCACCTGCAGCCCGAGGTGGCACAGGAACCGGCCATGGCGCTGGAAGCGGGGGAGGACGGCCTTGTGTTTTACCGTGCCCTTGCACAGCATTACCAGAAGCTGCTGCGGCCCGGCGGAGCATTGGTGCTGGAGATCGGCTGGCAGCAGAGGGAAGCGGTGACGGCACTGCTGGCAGAAAATGGCTGGACAGACATTGCGTGCCGCAAGGATTTTGGCGGCAACGACCGGTGCATGATCGCCCGCAGACCCGGCTGATCAAACGAAAAAAGCAAACAACTTCTTGTTGTAATATTTTGATTTTGTGGTATACTATACTGGAAGGTATACGGACAGCCCGCGCACAGCGGGCAGCAGGAAGAAAAGGAGCAGCACGCTATGGCGAAAAATCAGAACAACAACACCGTTGTCCCGGCCACCAAAAAGACCGAGCCGGAGGCAAAAAAGGACGCACTGGCCACTGCGCTGGCCCAGATCGAAAAGCAGTTCGGCAAGGGTGCCGTGATGAAGCTGGGCGACAACGCCTCCATGCAGGTGGATGCTATTTCCACTGGCAGTCTGGGTCTGGATCTGGCTCTGGGCGTGGGCGGTGTGCCCCGCGGCCGCATCATTGAGGTGTACGGCCCGGAATCCAGTGGTAAGACCACGCTGGCTCTGCACATTCTGGCCGAAGCCCAGAAGCAGGGCGGCGAAGTGGCCTTCATTGACGTGGAGCACGCACTGGACCCCACCTATGCCGAAGCGCTGGGCGTGGACATCAATAATCTCCTGGTCAGCCAGCCGGATACCGGTGAGCAGGCCATGGAGATCTGCGAAGCACTGGTGCGCTCTGGTGCCATCGATGCCATCGTGGTGGACTCGGTTGCCGCCATGGTGCCGAGGGCTGAGATCGAGGGCGAAATGGGCGACAGCCATGTGGGCCTGCAGGCCCGCCTGATGAGTCAGGCCATGCGCAAGCTGACTTCGGTCATCGGCAAGACCAACACGGTCTGCGTCTTCATCAACCAGCTGCGCGAGAAGGTGGGCGTGATGTACGGCAACCCGGAGGTCACCACCGGCGGCCGCGCCCTGAAATATTACGCCTCGGTGCGCATCGACATCCGTCGCGTGGAGGGCCTGAAGGACTCCTCCGGCCAGTTCATCGGCAACCACACCCGCGCCAAGATCGTCAAGAACAAGGTGGCCCCTCCGTTCCGTGAGGCAGAGTTCGATATCATGTTCGGCGAGGGCATCTCCAAGATGAGCGAGCTCATCGATGTGGGCGTGAAGCTGGGCATCGTGCAGAAGAGCGGCGCATGGTTCAACTATGGCGATATCCGTCTGGGTCAGGGCCGCGACAACGCAAAGCAGTTCCTGAAGGACAATCCCGAGATCGCAAACGACATCGAGGGCCAGATCCGCGCCAATGCCGACAAGCTGTACGCTTCCCGCCGCCCGGCAGGCAAGGGCGCTGCGGCCAAGACTGAGGAACCCGCCAAGGCTGCAGATGCCAAGGAGCCGGTGGTCAAGGCTCCTGCCCGCAGCAGCGAGAGCGAACTGGATATCATGGTGGAGGACTAAATGTCCTTTTATAAACGCCGCCGCCCGAAGCCGGAAGAAGAAAAGTGTGCCGACCCGGCCAAGGCCCGCGCCCGCGCACTGGATGCGCTGGCCTCACGGGAGATGTCCTCAGCCCAGCTGTATGAGCGGCTGTGCTATGGCTTTACGGAGCAGGCTGCGGCTGCAGCCGTGGCAGAAATGGTGGAGCGGGATTACGTAAACGATGACCGCTATGCCGAGGCCCGTGCCCACAGCCTGCTGGCTGCCCGCAAGAGCCGCCGTGCGGCGGCCCAGAACCTGCGGCAGAAGGGCCTTTCCGGTACGCAGATCGAGCAGGCACTGGAAAGCGTCTATGCCCCGGATGAGGACGGCGAAAGCCCGGAGCTGGAAGCAGCCGCCGCTCTGGTGCGCAGCCGCTACATGAAAAAGCTGGCCGATGGCCGCCGCGACCTTGTGACTGCCGCCCTCATGCGCCGGGGCTTTGCGTATTCGGTCATAAAAGAAGCGATAAAAAGAGCGGAAGAAGAATAAAAAGCACCCCTCAAAAGAGAAAGAGAGTATCACCCCCTATGAAAATTGCATGTATCTCCCTTGGCTGCCCCAAAAATCAGGTCGATCTGGATGTGATGGTGCACATCCTGCTGTCTGCCGGCCACGAGACCGTGGCAGATCTGGCCGAAGCAGATGTGATCCTTGTGAACACCTGCGGCTTTATCGAGAGCGCCAAGACCGAAGCCATTGAAAACATTCTGGAAGCCTGCTCCTACAAGCAGCAGAACCCGGAGCTGAAGGTCATCGTCACCGGCTGTCTTGCCGAGCGCTACCGCAGCCAGATCGAGGAAGAAATCCCCGAGGTGGACGCGGTGGTGGGCTGTGCCTCCAACAAGGCCATCGACACCATCGTGGACCGCCTGTTCCATGGTGAGGATCATCTGGAAAGCTACGGTGCCAAAAAGGACTTCCCGCTGGGCGGCAAGCGTGTCATCGGTACGCCCGCCCACTATGCGTACTTAAAAATTGCAGAGGGCTGCAACAACCGCTGCCACTACTGCGCCATCCCCGGCATCCGCGGCCCGCTGCACAGCCGCGATATGGCCGACTGCGTGGCCGAGGCCCGCTGGCTGGCCGGTGAGGGCGTAAAAGAGCTGATCGTGGTCGCGCAGGACCCCACCGCCTACGGCGAGGACTGGGGCAAGCCCGGCAGCATCTGCGAGCTGCTGGATAAGCTGAACAAGGTGCCGGGCCTCGAGTGGATCCGCATTATGTACGCTTACCCGGAGCGCATCACGGACGAGTTCATTGCCGCCATGAAGCGCAATGAGAAGGTGGTGCCCTACCTTGACCTGCCCATCCAGCACTGCAACGACACCATCCTCAAGAATATGAACCGCCGTTCCAACCGCGCCGAGCTGCTGGAGGTGATCGGCAAGCTGCGCCGCGAGATCCCCAGCATCACCCTGCGCACCACCCTGATCGCAGGCTTCCCCGGGGAGACGGAGGAGCAGTTCGAGGATCTGTGCAATTTCGTCAAGGAAGTAAAGTTCGACCGTCTGGGCTGCTTTGCCTACTCGGCCGAGGAGAACACCGTTGCTGCCAAGATGGACGGTCAGATCGATCAGGAGACCAAGGACAGGCGCGCCGAACTGGTGATGCAGATCCAGACCGGCATCATGGCCCAGAAGCAGGCCGAAAAGGTGGGCCAGACCGTGCATGTGCTTTGTGACGGCATCGACGAGGAGAGCGGCCTGTATCTGTGCCGCACCACCGGCGACGCCCCTGAGGTGGACGGCAATGTTTGCGTTTCCAGCGAGGAGCCGCTGTATCCCGGCCAGTTCTACGATGTTCTGGTGGACGACAGCGACCTTTACGATCTGTATGGTACTGTTGCAAAATAACAAATTGGAGGAATCTGTATGAATCTGCCCAATAAACTTACCCTGACCCGCATCCTGCTGGTGCCCGTGTTCATGATCTTTGCGTCCCTGACCGGTCTGAGCGGCATCGCGGATGGCTCCTTCCAGCCGACGTATTACCTGATCGCAGGCATCGTCTTTGCTGCCGCCAGCTTTACCGATTTTCTGGACGGCCATCTGGCCCGCAAGTGGAACATGGTGACCGACTTCGGCAAGTTTGCCGACCCGCTGGCTGACAAGCTGCTGACCACCGTGGCCTTCATCTACATGATGCGGGACGGCGTGTGCAGCCCGGTGGTGCTGTGCATCATTCTGGCCCGCGAATTTGCCGTGTCCGGCCTGCGCATGGTGGCTGCCGGCGCCAAGGACGGCAAGGTGATCGCCGCCAACATGTGGGGCAAGGTGAAGACCGTGCTGCAGATGCTGAGCATCATCTTCTACTTCTTCGGCATGGCGATTGCGGCGAATGTGTCCTGGGATGCCACGGTCATGGTTGTGGGAGCCTCGGTGGTGCTGTGCTGGCTGGTGGCTGCCGTGACGGCCATTTCCGGCATCAAATACCTGTGGGACAACCGCAGCTTCATCAACACCGCAAAATAAAAAGAACCCTCTCAGTCAATGCGTCCGCACTGACGGAGAGGGTTTTGCTATCAGGAAAATATCATGAAAAAATTTGCTGATACGGCGCGCCGTCTGCTCTCCATCGTGCTGAACCTGTTCATCGTCTGGGCGGAGCCCATTGCCCTGCCCATGAGCTGGGATTGGGGCAAAGAGCAGATGTTCATTTTCTACACGGAGGATTCCAACATCCTTTCGGCCTGCATCTGCGCTATGGTGGCGGTGAGCCAGCTGGTGTACATCTTTACCGGCAGGGAGCTGCCGCGCTGGCTGCACACCCTCAAGTATATCGCCACCTGCTGCCTGACCCTGACCTTTCTCACGGTGGTGTTCGTGCTGGGCCCCATGTATGAGGACGGAAACGGCTGGTACATCATGCTGTGCACCAGCTCCATGCTGTACCATCACCTGCTCAATCCGCTGGCGGCCATCTTCTCCTTTGTGCTGCTGGAGCGCACACCGCGCCTGCCCCGCAGTACGGTCAAGTGGGCGCTGCTGCCCACGGTGCTGTATGGCGGCATCATTTTGTGGCTGAACATCCAGCGCGTGGTGGATGGGCCGTATCCCTTTATGAAGGTGTATGACCAGAGCGTGCAGGCATCGGTGCTGTGGTGCATCGCCATCCTGCTGATGAATTACTTCTATGCATGGCTGCTCTGGAAGCTGAACGGCGGAAAGAAAGAGACAGCTTGACGATTTAAAAATGCCCGCCGCTTCGCTCTGGGCATAAATAGCGGAAATACTATTTTTTATTAGAGCAATACCGGACAGACTGCGGTCTGTCCGGTATTGCTTTTTTCCCAGAAGGGGCCGCAAAGAAAAACAGCATCTGAAAGCTCCGGTCCTTCCTGTGAAAAAGCAGCTCCGAAAAGCCCGCAGGCTTTTCGGAGCTGCAAATGAAAGATAAATTTTCCTCTGAATATGCCCAGAGCAAAGCGGAGGGCATTCTAAATGGTTCCTGTGTTTTTACGCTACAGTGGAATTCTCTTCCAGCCAGGCCAGCACACAGGCCTGCAGAGCGTTCAGGTGCGCACGGTTCTCACCGTAGGTGTCGGCATAGGTGCTGTTGGCGTCGTCCAGTTCTTCCTGCGTGGGAGCAAGGCTCTTGGCTTCGGCCACGGCCTGAAAGATCAGATCCTGCTTTGCCAGATGCTCAAAATAGGCATCCGAAGCGGCCAGCATGGCATCCGCACTGGTGTAGCCCTGCGTCTGGGCAAAGGCGTTCAGATCCATGCTGTAGGCGGTGGCGTACTGGTTGTAGTGGTTCAGGAACATGCGGATGTAGTAGCTGGTGATCTCGGTAGGCAGCTCCTTGAAGGTGGAATTGGCCATCAGGTAGTCCACGATGGCATTGTCGTAGTTGTTGGCATACAGTGCATCGCTAAAGTAGTTGCGCAGCTGGTCGGCGGTGTGCAAATCGTCGCTGACGCCAAAGTTGGACTCCACCCATTCATCGGTCAGTTCGGGGATTACGTTCTCGGAAAGAGAGTTCAGGGTCACGCTGAACACGGCTTCCTTGCCGCTGAGGGTGATCGTGTTGCCCTCGGCGTCGGTAGAATCGCCGTAGCCGTCCGGGAAGGTGACGGTCACATCAAAGGTATCGCCCACATTGTGGCCGATGATCTGGTCCTCAAAGCCATCGATGAAGGAACCGCTGCCCAGCGTCAGGTCGTAGCCGGTGGCAGTGCCGCCGGTAAAGGCCACACCGTCCACGGTGCCGGTGTAATCGATGTTGGCAACATCCCCGCTCTGGGCGGCACGGCCGGTAACGGGCTGGGAGGTGGTGTACTGGTTCAGCAGGCTGTCCATCTGCTGCTGCAGCTCATCTTCGGTGGGGGTCAGGTCGCTCTCCTTCAGGGCGATGGAGCCGAAGTTCTCCGGCAGGGTCACATAGTCCAGCGCTTTGATGCCGTTCCAATAGCCGTTTTCGTCCAGACCATCGCTGTAATCAAAGGTCTCGTAGTCGAAGTCGGCCACAGAACCAAACTGTGAGACAGACGCAACAGTGGAAGATGCACTGCCGGAAGATGCACTGTCGGTCTGCTTGCGTCTGCTCAGCGTGAAGCAGGCAACGATGATGCACACCACTGCGGCAAGGGCCAGCAGGATGCACAGGAGTTTTTTGGTGTTGTTTTTCAAAAGAAATACCTCCATAAAAATCGGCCCGCAGGATGCTCGGGCCGTAAAACCGGGATAGACTCCCATCCATTATATACGTTCTGACGGCAAAAGAAAAGTTTTTTGCAAAATTTCCACAAATCCTGCGGCGGGTTTGTATCACTTTTGCCTGCCTGTGGGCGCAAAAATGGGCAAAAGCGGTGGAAATGGGCAGGCGGTTCTGTTACAATAAAAATAAGTGAGAATGCGCCCTCTCAGGCGCTTTCGCGCCAGCTCCCCCAAAGGGGGAGCCCTTGGCAAAACCGCAAACTTTGCATGGACTGCCAAAGCCTCTCCCTTTGGGAGAGGTGGATTTGCGAAGCAAAGACGGAGAGGGCGAGGACGGTAAGATATTGGAGGACAACGCAATGGATTACAATAAAGCTGCTCTGGAAATGCACGAGACCCACAAAGGCAAGGTGGGCATCGTGAGCAAGGTGGAGGTCGCTACCCGCGACGACCTGTCCACCGCCTACACTCCCGGCGTGGCAGAGCCCTGCCGCAAGATCAAGGAAAACCCCGAGGACGTGTATAAGTACACCTTCAAGGGCAACATGGTGGCGGTCGTTTCCAACGGCACCGCCGTGCTGGGCTTGGGCGATATCGGCCCGGAGGCCGGTCTGCCGGTCATGGAGGGCAAGGTGGTGCTGTTCAAGGAGTTCGGCGGCGTGGATGCCTTCCCCATCTGCATCGACGCCCACGACGCTGCCAGCGTCATTGCTGCCTGCAAGGCCATTGCGCCCACCTTTGGCGGCATCAATCTGGAGGACATCAAGAGCCCCGAGTGCTTTGAGATCGAGGAGACCTTGGAGCGGGAGCTGGACATCCCGGTGTTCCACGATGACCAGCACGGCACCGCGATCGTGGTCACTGCTGCCCTCATCAACGCTCTGCGTGTGGTGGGCAAGAAGATGGAGGATGTGCACATCGTGCTGAACGGCCCCGGTGCTGCCGGTACTGCCATCATCAAGATGCTCATGACCGCAGGCGCAAAGGACATTATTGCAGTGGATCAGTTCGGCACCCTGTACAAGGGCTGCAACAGCGCCGAGGCCCACAAGAACTGGCTGGGCGAGGTGACCAACCCCCGCCAGATCAAGGGCGGCCTGAAGGAGGCACTGGAAGGTGCCGATGTGTTCATCGGCGTGTCCAAGCCCGGCATCCTGACCACCGAGCTGTGCAAGACCATGAACAAGGACGCCATCGTCTTTGCCATGGCCAACCCCACCCCGGAGATCATGCCGGACGAGGCCAAGGCCGGCGGCGTGCGGGTGATGGCTACCGGCCGCAGCGACTTCCCCAATCAGGTCAACAACGTGCTGTGCTTCCCCGGCCTGTTCAAGGGCGCGCTCAGCGTCCGCGCCCGGGACATCAACAATGAGATGAAGCTGGCCGCTGCCTACGCCATCGCCGACCTCATCACCGATGCCGACCGCAGCGAGGAGAACATCATCCCCGGCGCGTTCGATCCCCGCGTGGCCGAGGCTGTGGCAAACGCCGTGGCAAAGGCTGCCCGTGAGACCGGCGTGGCCCGTCTGTAAGCGGAGGACAGGGTTATGAGAACCATTTCCGCACAGGAGATCACGGATACCGTTGCACGGCTGTGCATCGAAGCCAACACCCGCCTGCCGCAGGACGTGCAGGCAGCGCTGGACAAGGCCCGGCAGGAAGAGCCGTGGCCGCTGGCGAAGAATACCCTCGACCTTTTGTGGTCGAACCTTTCCGCCGCCAAAGAGCAAGACCTGCCCATCTGTCAGGACACCGGCATGGCCTGCGTGTTCGTGGAGCTGGGCACCGATGTGCACATCGACGGCAGCTTTGAAGCTGCCATCCATGAGGGCGTGCGCCGGGGCTACACCGACGGCTATCTGCGCAAGAGCATCGTAGCCGATCCGCTGCGCCGGGGCAACACCGGCGACAACACCCCGGCGGCCATCACGGTGCATCTGGTGGACGGCGAGGGCTGCCGCATCACGGTGGCACCCAAGGGCTTTGGCAGCGAGAACATGAGCCGCATCCAGATGCTCAAGCCCGCCGATGGCGTAGAGGGCTTCAAGAAGTTCGTGCTGGACACGGTGAAGCAGGCAGGCTCCAATCCCTGCCCGCCCATCGTGCTGGGCATCGGCGTGGGCGGCAGCTTTGACAAGGTGGCGTATCTGGCAAAGAAGGCCCTGCTGCGCCCGCTGGATGTCCCGAACCCCGACCCCTATTACGCACAGCTGGAACAGGAGCTGCTGGCCGCCATCAATGAGCTGGGCATCGGCCCGCAGGGTTTTGGCGGCAAAACCACCTGTCTGGGCCTTGCCATCGAGCAGATGCCTACCCATGTGGCAGGCCTGCCTGCGGCAGTGAACGTTTCCTGCCATGTGACCCGCCGCGCCAGCGCGGAGCTGTAAGGAGGGGAGAGCTATGGAATACAGACTGACCACCCCCTGCACCGTGCAGGATCTTGCCCCGTTGCGTGCGGGCGATACGGTGCTGCTTTCCGGCGTGGTGTACACCGCCCGGGATCAGGCTCACAAGCGCATGACCGAAGCACTGGATAAGGGGGAAACGCTGCCCTTTGAACTTGAAGGCAGCGCCATCTACTACGTAGGCCCCACGCCGGAGCGGCCGGGTGAGGGTGATCGGCTCGGCAGGGCCCACCACCAGCGGACGCATGGACGCCATGAGCCCGCGCCTGCTGGACCTTGGCAACAAGATCATGATCGGCAAGGGCAAGCGGGACGATGCCGTAAAGGCTGCTGTGGTGCGCAACGGCGCGGTGTATCTGGCCGCTCTGGGCGGTGCCGGTGCCCTGATGGCAAAGAGCGTCCAGACGCTGGAAGTCATCGCATGGCCGGATCTTGGCTGTGAAGCGGTGCGCCGCCTGACTGTGAAGGACATGCCGCTGACGGTGATTCTGGACGCCCACGGCGGCGATCTGTACCAGTCCGGCCCGGCGGCATATCTGGAGAGTAGATAAAAGATAAACGGGCTCGCCCTCTCCGTCTGCTCCCGTTGTCCGCATCGAACTGCTTTTTATGCAAACAAGCCAAAACCAAACCGGCTAAGATGTGTTCAAAACAGCAGATTTATGCAGAAGAAAATTGGTTTGTTTTAACAAACTTCCGCGAATTGCTTGCACATCGGTCAAAAGTGTGATATCTTGTACTATATGAAACCGTGGTGCTTTGCATCCCGGCACAGACAGGAGGCAAACATACCATGCAGATCCACCAATCCGCAGAAGATTATCTCGAAACGATCCTTATGCTCACCCAGCGGATGGGCCGTGTGCGTTCCATTGACGTTGTCAATGAGCTGGGCTTTACCAAGGCAAGCGTCAGCATTGCCATGAAAAAGCTGCGCGAGAACGGCTATATCGCGGTGGACGGCGAGGGCAACCTGACCCTGCTGGCACCGGGCCGCGAGATCGCAGAGCGTATCTATGGCCGTCACCGTCTGCTGACCCACTTCTTTATGCAGCTGGGCGTGGACGAAAAGACCGCCGCCGAGGACGCCTGTAAGGCAGAGCATATCCTGAGCGAGCAGACGCTGGAAAAGATCCGCGAGCGCGCCCTTGAGACCGACTCCGAGCTGACCAAGCCTGCCGAGTGACCGCAAAACCGGAAAATGATCCCGCTTCTTTAAAAGGAGCGGGATTTTTTGTACCCAAAAGGAGCCGCAACTTCCCCTTGCATCCGGGAGCGGGGTGCGGTATTCTTATAAGATAAAAAGGTTTATTACCAGCTTCTGAGACCGGGAGGAAACAGCCATGGATGCAGACGAGATCCGCACGCTTTTGGGCGATAACATTTTTGAGCGGGCCAAGAAATACCGCAAGCGCATCCAGCAGAGCACCTGCACCGTGAACGCCGATGGCGTGCGGCATATTTCGGCCATGGTACAGGGCAGCGGCGGCAGCTATTACTATACGCAGGCATGGCTGCGGGAGAACGGCAGCTTTGTCAGTGCGTCCTGCAGCTGCCCGTATAACCAGAACGGCGAGGGCACCTACTGCAAGCATATCGGCGCATTGCTGCTGGACGATGCGGAAAAGAATGCGCCCGCCTCCGCTGCAAAGCCGGATGCCATTCCGGGCGTGGTGCGGGGCACTGCCGGGCTGGGAACAGAGCCAGCCCGCCGCGACAGCTACGCTTCCGGTCTGGAGATGCTGTTTGGCAAAAAGTGGCACGGGGAAGCGCCGGTGTCGGACCACGAAGCCCGCAGGCTGCTGGATACCTATAAGGAAGCCGCGCTGGAGGACCTTGGCGGCGGCGAGGTGCCCCAGCGCACCGGTTTTGTCCGGCTGGAACCGGAGCTGACCCTGCTGCCCGGCGCGCAGCCGTGGCTGCGGCTGCGCATTTCGGACGGCGGGCGGCAGTATGTGGTCAAGAGCATCCCGGATCTTTTGGAGAACATCGAACACGGCCGCAGCGTCAGTTACGGAAAGGCGCTGGCCTTTGTGCACCGGTGGGATGCCTTTGATGAGGAGTCCCGCGCCCTTTTGCAGCTGCTGCGCCGTCAGGTGAGCGCAAGGCAGAGTCTGGATAAGGCTGCAGTGCGGGTGTATGGCGGGGCCGAGCAGGGCCCGGCAGGCGGCATGATCCTGACCGGAGAAAACTTTGACGCCCTTGTTCAGATGTACGCACACACCGGCTTTCTGGGCGGCTACGAGCTGCGGGAGGGTCTGCCCGCAGTCACCCTGACTGTTGCACGCAGCCGCGGCGGCGTGCAGGTGGAAGGCGAACCTGCACTTTCCGCTGTGCAGGGGCTGGATTATGATTATCTGTTCAGCGAGGACACCCTCTGGCGGCTGCAGCGGCCCGGCTGCACCCGCATCCTGCCCGCGCTGCAGGCGCTGGGCGGCAAGAGCCTGTTTTTTACAAACGCAGATGCCACCGCCTTTTGCAGCTATGTGCTGCCGGAGCTGGGCAGCAGGCTGAACATCGTGGATCCGGAACGCCTGCTGCTGAACCAGATCCCGCTGGAGCCGGTGGTGCAGTTCTATCTGGATGCGCCGGACAGCTTCCGCATTGAGGCCCACGCGGAATTTCTGTACGGAGAGGATAAGATCACGCCGTTTTCCCCGGCCCCGGCGGGCCTCTTGCGGGATGTGCGTGCCGAGAGCCGTGCAAAGCGACTGCTGGCTTCCTATCTGCAGCCCGGCGTCGGCGGCAATGAGGAAGTGTACGGCACCGCCGACGAGGAAGAGATCTGCCGTCTGCTGGAAGAAGGCATCCCGGCCCTGCTGGCAGAGGGCGAAGTCTACCTGAGTGATGCATTCCGCAGCCTGCAGGCCGCGCCGCCGCGCATTACGGTGGGCGTTTCGGTGCACGGCAGCGTGCTGGATCTGGAAGTGGACACCGGCGAGTTCCCGGTGGCCGAGCTGAAAGAGCTGCTGCGCTCCCTGCACCAGAAAAAGCGCTACCACCGCCTGCGGGACGGGAGCCTGCTGCGGCTGGACGACAGTCTGGAAGGGCTGGATGAGCTGAACGATACACTGGAGCTTTCCGGCGTCAGGCTCCGGAACGGCCATGCCGAACTGCCGCTTTACCGGGCACCCAGTCTGGACTGGGCGCTCTCGGGACAGAACGGCCTGCGCTTCAACCGCGACGATGCCTTCCGCCGCATCAGCCGCAGCTTCCACGCCGTGAAGGACAGCGAGTATACCCCGCCGGAAAGCCTGCACAATGTGCTGCGCAAGTACCAGAGGGACGGCTACCGCTGGCTGCGCACGCTGGACGGCTACGGTATGGGCGGCATTCTGGCCGATGATATGGGCCTTGGCAAAACGGTGCAGGTGCTCAGCTACCTGCTGGCCATGAAGGAAAGCGGGCAGACCCTGCCCAGCCTCATCGTCTGCCCGGCGTCGCTGGTGCTCAACTGGCAGGAGGAATGCAAAAAGTTCACCCCGCAGCTCGTCTGTGTGGCGGTGGACGGCGACGCCGCCCACCGTGCCGAGCTGGCAAAGCAGTGGCAAAACGCCGACCTTGTGGTGACCAGCTACGACCTGCTGCGCCGGGACGAAGAACGGTATGCGGAACAGGCGTTCTATGCCTGCATTCTGGACGAAGCACAGGCCATCAAGAACCACACCACCCAGAAATACAAGGCGGTGTGCGGGGTGAACAGCAAAGTGCGGTTCGCCCTTACCGGCACCCCGGTGGAAAACCGCTTGGGCGAATTGTGGAGCATCTTCTCCTTCCTGATGCCGGGGTATCTGCCGCCCTACAAGGCCTTCTGCGCCCGGTTTGAAAAGCCCATCGTGCAGGAGGAGGACAAGGAAGCCCTGCGGCGGCTGAACCAGCTGACCGGGCCGTTCATCCTGCGGCGCATGAAGTCCGAGGTGCTCAAAGAGCTGCCGCCCAAGACCGAGAATCTCCACCGCATCGAGCTGGACGAGCAGCAGCGCAAGCTCTACCTTGCCGCTGTGGTGGACGCGCGGGAAAAGCTGCGCGCCGCCAAGCCCGAGGATAAAATGGCGGTGTTCGCGGTGCTTATGCGCCTGCGGGAGATCTGCTGCGACCCCCGCCTTGTGGCGGACAACTGGGACGGCGGCAGCGCCAAGCTGGACGCCTGCATGGAGCTGGTGACGGCTGCTGTGGAGGGCGGACACCGCATCCTGCTGTTCAGCCAGTTCACCTCCATGCTGGAACTGCTGGCAAAACGGCTGGACGAAGCAGGCGTGAGCCACTTTACCCTGCAGGGCTCCACCCCAAAGCCGGTGCGTGCGGAGCTTGTGCGCCGGTTCAACAGCGGCGAAGCGGATGTGTTCCTCATCTCGCTGCGGGCGGGCGGCACCGGCCTGAACCTGACGGCGGCAGATATCGTCATCCACTACGACCCGTGGTGGAACGTGGCCGCGCAGAATCAGGCCACCGACCGCGCCTACCGCATCGGCCAGCGCAATCCGGTGCAGGTGTACAAGCTCATTGCGCAGGACACCATTGAAGAAAAGATCGTGGAGCTGCAGCAGGCAAAGCAGGACCTTGCCGAGACGGTCACCGGCTCGGCAGACGGAGCGATCCTGTCCATGAAGCCGGAAGAGCTGCTGCAGCTGCTGCAGGAAGAATAAGGAGAGACTGTCATGAAAGTCTGGGATCTGCACTGTGACACCCTCAGCGAGCTGCGCCGCGCCGAAAAGGCGGGACAGCCCAAGAGTTTTGCGCAGAACGATCTGCATATCGACCTTGAAAAATTACAGAAAGGCGACTATCTGCTGCAATGCTTTGCAGCCTTCGTCAATCTGGACGACCCCGCCCCCGGCGCGGACCCGCTGGTGACGGCACTGGAGGAGATCGACTGGTTCAAGCGGATCATGGCGGCATACCCGGACGCCATTGCCCCGGTGTACACGGCGGCAGACATCCGCCGGAATGCTGCGGCGGGAAAGATCAGCGGGATGCTCACCATCGAGGAAGGCGCCTGCTGCAAGGGCAGCGTGGGGGTGCTGCGCCGGATGTATGAGCTGGGCGCGCGCATGATGACCCTGACATGGAACCACGAAAACGAGCTGGCAAGCCCGCAGCGGAACCCCGGCGGCGTGCTGGTGCCCCAGACCGAAAAGGGTCTGACCGGAACGGGCTTTGCATTTCTGGCCGAGATGGAGCGGATGCACATGATCGTGGACGTGAGCCATCTTTCGGACAAGGGCTTCTGGGATATCGTGGAGCACGGTACCCGGCCTTTTGCGGCCAGCCACTCCAACTGCCGTGCACTGGCACCCCACACCCGCAACCTGACCGATGAGATGATCCGTGCGCTGGCAGAGCGCGGCGGCATTGCGGGCCTGAACTACTATGCGCCCTTTCTGGACGCTGACCCCACCCACCCGGAACGCTGCCGCAGCACGGCGGCGCTCATTGCGAAGCATGCGGCCCACTACAAACAGGTGGGCGGTGCCCAGATGATCGCCCTTGGCAGCGATTTTGACGGCATCGATGGCCCCCACCAGCTGGAAAATGCTGCCTTCCTGCCGCTGCTGGCGGATGCCCTGCGCAAAGAGGGCTTCACCGAAGACGAGGTGGAGGGGGTCTATTTCCGCAATGCCATGCGCTTTTTTGAGGAAAACCTGTAATAACAACGGAGAATATGCCGATATGGATAAAAATATGACGCTGGAAAAGCGCATTGCTGCGGAGCTGTACTGCTATCAGGGCAGAATGAGCGTGTTCGTGGACGATCTGCAGGGCCATACCGTGGAGGTGGGCGCGGACGAGGAATTTGAGACCGCATCCACCATCAAGGCGTTCCTTCTGGCGGCGCTGTATTTGCAGGTGCAGCGGGGCAGGGCCAGCCTTACGGACGAGCTTGCCTACGAGCAGAGCCAGTTTGTGGACGGCAGCGGCATGCTGCGGGCGCTGGGTGTGGGCGCACGCCTCAGAGTAAAAGATACCGCTACCATGATGATCATTTGTTCGGACAACATCGCCACCAACATGCTCATCGACTATCTGGGGCTGGACACCATCAACGCCTGCATCCGGGAGCTGGGCTTTGCCCACACGGTGCTGCACAATCCGTTGCACTTTGACCGCTACCGCCAGCTTGGCACCACCACGCCCCGGGACTATGCGGCGCTGTTCGCCCGCATTGCAAAAGGGGAGCTGGTCAGCCGGGAAGCCAGTGCCGAGATGCTTGCCATCCTGCGCCAGCAGCACTACAACACCATGCTGACCCACGATTTTCCCCAGTATTATCTGGACTGCGAGGAGACCGGCGCGCCGGAGCTCATCTGGGTGGCCAGCAAGAGCGGCAGCATGAACGCCTGCCGCAACGATGGCGGCATCGTCCATACCCCCTACGGCGAGTATGTCATCGTGCTGATGAACAAGGACTTTCACGATATCATCGAGTACAATGAACATCCCGCCATGGTGTACGGTGCCCGCGTCTCGCGCATGATCCTGGATCAGGTGCTGGCCTGTGAGGGACGGCTGTCCCTGTCCTGAAATGCACGTGCAAAAAACTGGAAAAATAGAGGGAATTATAACAATGGGTATCACGCTCTCGCCATGGATGATGGCGTTTCTCATCCTGATGACGGGCTTTGCAGGCTTTGTGGATTCGGCAGCCGGAGGCGGCGGCCTTATCAGCCTGCCGGCCTATCTGTTTGCCGGACTGCCGCCCCACTACACCTATGCTACCAATAAATTCAGCGCCGCCTGCGGTACCACCTTTGCCACAGCCAACTTTTTCAAAAACGGTGCCATGAACCTGAAGGTGGGCATCCTTGCAGCCATTGGCAGCTTTGCGGGCAGTGCACTGGGGGCGCATATCGTGCTGCTGCTCAGCGATGAGCTGCTGCGCACCATGATGTTCCTCATCCTGCCGGTGGCGGCGGTGGTCATTTTGTGGCAGCGCGACCTGCCGGACCGGAACCGGGACGACGGCACCCTGAACCTGAAAAAGATCCTGCTGGCGCTGGGCATCGGCTTGGGCATCGGCCTGTACGATGGCATCGTGGGCCCGGGCACCGGCACCTTTGCCATCATTGCCTTTACCACCCTGATGGGCTTTGACCTGCGCACCGCCAACGGCAACGGCAAGGTGCTGAATCTTGCCAGCAACTACGCCAGTCTGTTCACCTATCTGATGAACGGTCTGGTGGTGTTCCACATCGGCATCCCCTGTGCCGTCAGCAACATTCTGGGCAACCTGCTGGGCTCCCATTTCGCCCTGAAAAAAGGTGCACGCTTCATCCGCCCCATGATGCTGGTGGTGCTGGTGCTGCTGCTGGGCAAGCTCATCTCGGACGCAGTGCTGTGAGCGCCGGGCGCGCCAGAGGCTCCCTCTCCGAGGAAGCTGGCAAAACCGTCAGGTTTTGACGGAGGGAGTTTGTGGCCCCCAACAAAAAAACAAGCCGGGCAGCCCGCAGGCTGCCCGACTTTGGTCGGATGATCTTTTTTCGGTGGCCGCTTATTCCAGCACCAACCCTTTGTCGAAGAATGCCAGACCGAACGCGCCGGGGCCTGCGTGGGTGCCAATGACGCAGCCGATCTGCCGCACCAGCGGTTCGGGCAGATCCAGAGTATCCCGGAAGTAGTTCTGGATGGGCTGCACTTCGCGCAGGCTGGCAGAGTAGCCTGCAACCGTGGCAAAATCCGGACTGATGCCGCCCAGTTCGTCGATCTTCTTGAACAGGGCCACATAGGCACCGGGCAGGCCGCGGGCCTTGCCGGCCATGGCTACCTTGCCCTCCTTGATGGTGATGAGGGGCTTGATGCCCAGCATCCCGCCTGCGACGGCCACGGCGGCAGGCAGACGGCCGCCCTTGCGCAGATACTTCAGATCGTCGATGGCAGCAACCAGATGCAGATGCTCCTTGGCATGCTCCAGATCGGTGGCGATCTGCACCAGCGTCTTGCCTGCGTCTCGCAGCTGTACGGCCAGGCGCACCAGCAGCGCTTCGCCCAGACACACGTTGGCACTGTCCACAAACAGCACGTTGTCCACATTGGCAAGGTCTGCAGCCAGCTTTGCGCACTGCCATGTGCCGGACAGCTCGTGGGACAGGAAGATGCCCAGCACTTCGTCCCCGGCAGCAGCGGCTTCCAGATAGAACTTCTCGAACAGTTCCGGGCTGGGCTGGCTGGTGGTGGGCAGCTTGCGGCAGGAAGCCAGATGGTCATAGTAGGCGCTGGGGGTCATGTCGATGCCGTCCCGCAGGACGATGCCGTCCTCCAGCGTCACGTTCAGAGGAATCACGGTCACGCCCAGCTGCTCTGCCTCGGCAGGCAGGATGTCGGACGCAGAATCGGTAAGAATGCGGATCATAAAAAATACCTCCGGATCTCCGGTGAGTGAGAGCTTAAATCATGTTAGTCGACGATTTTTGATAAAAGGTCGGAAAACATTATACCAGAACCGGCAGGGAAAAGTCAATCGTTTTCCAGTACACTCTGGCCAAAATTGCTTCGTCACAGCGCAAAATACTTGCGCGGCGGCCAATGGATGTGATAAGATAGACGCTGACTGATGCGGCAGGGAGGGCAGGGCCATGGAACGGAATGAAAAAACAAGGGCCCTGCTGGCCGCATTCGGCTGTGCGCTGGCTTACCTGCTGGCGGGCAAGGCTCTGACGGCGGTCCTGCCGCAGGTGCCGGAGGAAGCCGCCCGGATGTGGGCCTTTGTGCACCGCTGTGCCGCTGCGCCCATCGTGGAAGAACTGGTGTTCCGCGGCGCCATCCAGCAGCTGGCCCGGCCGCTGGGCGAGAGACAGGCTGTGGCTTTGCAGGCAGTGCTGTTCGCCGTGCAGCATAGGGGCCCGGCAGGCATGGCCTATGCGCTGGTGTGCGGCCTTGTGCTGGGCACCATCCGCAGCCGCACCGGAAGCGTATGGCCGGGGATGCTTTTGCATACATTGAATAATCTGCTGGTTTTTGCAGCAGGATAAAGAGGAGCCTATGACCGATTTTGAATTGATGGGCCTTGCGCTGGAAGAAGCCCGCAAGGCGGCGGCGCTGGGCGAGGTGCCGGTGGGGGCGGTAGTGGCCCGCAGGGGCGAGGTGGTCGCTGCGGCCCACAACACCCGCGAGACCGAAAAAAACGCGCTGCACCATGCAGAGCTGCTGGCCATCGATGCGGCGTGCAAAAAGCTGGGCGGCTGGCGGCTGTGGGAGTGTGAACTGTTCGTTACGCTGGAGCCTTGCCCCATGTGCGCCGGAGCGATCCTCAACAGCCGGGTGCGACGGGTGGTATACGGTGCGGCAGACGCCAAGGCGGGCTGCTGCGGCAGCGTGACCGACCTGTTCGCCATGCCCTTCAACCACCATCCGGTGGTGGAAAGCGGTCTGCGTGCCGAGGAGGCACAGGCGCTTTTACAGGCGTTTTTCAAAGACCTGCGGGCACGGCTTGCGGCAAAGCCGAAGTGGAAACCGCCGGTACAGCCGGGGCAGAATATGAAAAAACCGTAAAAAAGTGGAAGCTGCGTGAAAAAGCAGGCGGCTTCCACTTTCTTTTTTCGGCAAATTGTGCTATATTATTTAATGGTGTTTTGTCGAAACCCATCTTGCGCACCTGCCTGTCACGCCAAGCGCCGGACTTTGACCGGAAAAGAAATGGACGTTGACCGGGGGCGATGGGCGGCGGAACATCTCCTGCACGGCGCACAGCTGCTGTGCAGAGAACACGACAGGAGGACCATACTCTTGTACGAAGATGAATTTGAACTGACGTTCAATCTGTCGGGCGAGGAGCCGCAGCCGGAACAGGCTGCGCAGGAACCGCCCGCAGCGCCAAAGCCGAAGGCGGCACCGGCAGCAGCTGCAGTGGACGAACCCACCCGGGTGATGGTGCTGGAAAAACCTGCGCCGCAGCCGGTCCCGGAGCCGGAGACGCCAGAACCGCCGCAGGAGCCGGAGAAACCGGCAGCCGAAGAGGCAGCTGCGGCGCGTCCGTCTGCGGGCAATGGCCGGGGCGTTCTGATCTCCGGCGGCGACCGGGGCATCGGTGCGGCTGCGGCCCGGGCGTTTTATGAGGCCGGTTTCCGCGTGGCGGTGCTGTACCACAGCAACGCCGAAGCCGCTGCGGCACTGGAAAAGCAGCTGCCCGGCATTACTGCCGTGCAGTGCGATGTGGCGTCCCGCGCCAGCTGCGAGCTTGCGTTCCGCACCGCAGAGCAGGCGCTGGGCCATGTGGATGTACTGGTGAGCAATGCGGGCATTGCCCAGCAGAAGCTGTTCACCGACATCACCCCGGAGGAGTGGCAGCACATGCTGGATGTGAACCTGACCGGTGCATTCCACCTGTGTCAGCTGGCGCTGCCGGGCATGATCCGCCGCAAGGCCGGACGCATCCTGACGGTGAGCAGCATGTGGGGCCAGACCGGCGGCAGCTGCGAAGTGCACTACTCCGCAGCAAAGGCGGGCCTGATCGGCCTGACCAAGGCTTTGGCCAAAGAAGAAGGCCCCAGTGGCATCACAGTGAACTGTGTTGCGCCCGGGGTCATCGATACCGATATGATGGCAGCGTTCACCGCCGAGGATAAGGCGGCGCTGGCCGAGGAGACCCCGGTGGGCCGTCTTGGCAGCGCAGATGAGGTGGCAAGGCTGCTGGTGTTTCTGGCGGGCGAGGATGCCGGCTACATCACCGGACAGGTGTTCGGTGTGAACGGAGGACTTGTGATCTGATGCGCAGGAACACGTTATTACAGGATTTTCCCCGGAGCAAGAAGGAGAGAGCAAAATGGGCATGACTTTAAAGGAACTGTTGACGAAAGGCGAAGGCACCATTTCGGCCAAGGAGGCCAAGGCGCTGGCTGCGCAGTGCAGAATGGATGAGGAAACGCTCTATACCCTTCTGGAAGAACGCGGGATCAAGGTGCTGGAAGAGGACACGGAGCCGATGCTGGATGTGGACAGCATCATGGCGGAGGTGGAGAGCGCCGAGAACAACAACGATGATCTGGGCATCACAGAGGACGAGGACGAGCAGAGCGAGGAGAACCCCGCAGACCTGAAGGCTGCCATGGACGAGCTGCTGGACGACCCCGTGAAGAACTACCTCAAGCAGATCGGTCAGGATCCCGCTGCTGAGCGCCGAGCAGGAGGTGGAGCTGAGCCGCCGCATCCATGCCGGTGCCGAGGCAGCGCATATCCTGCAGGCCGACCGTCAGAAGTACGGCGGGCCGGAGTACATCAAGAAGAACAGCGCCCGCTTCTCCTTTGAAGAGGACGAGAACAGCCGCAGCTATACCGAGGACCTGGACGAGGAAGGCAACGAGAAGCCCACCGAGGATGCCGAGGAAAAGGCCGCAGAAGAGGAAGCCATGGAGGCCGTGGAGAACGGCCCCCTGACCGACGAAAAGCGCGCAGAGCTGCTCAAGACCCGCCGCGACGGCCTGAACGCCCGCCGCAGCCTGAGCGAGGCGAACCTGCGTCTGGTGGTGTCCATTGCCAAGAAGCATGTGGGCCACAATCTGGCATTTCTGGATCTGATCCAGGAGGGCAACATCGGCCTGATCAAGGCTGCGGAGAAGTTTGACTGCGACCGTGGATTCCGCTTCTCCACCTATGCGACCTGGTGGATCCGTCAGGCCATCACCCGCGCCATTGCGGATCAGGCCCGTACCATCCGTATCCCGGTGCACATGGTGGAGACCATCAACCGGATGCGTCAGGCCACCAACCAGCTGGTGTACCAGAACGGCCACGAGCCGACCCCGGAAGAGCTGGCAAAGGCCATGGATATGAGCGTGGAGCGCGTGCGTGAGATCCAGCGCATGGCACAGGAGCCGGCAAGTCTGGAAAGCCCCGTGGGTGAGGAAGAGGATTCCTCTCTGGGCGATTTCGTCGCAGACGAAAACGCCGAAGCCCCCGGCAAAGCCGCAGACCGCGCCATGGTGGCACAGCAGATCAATCTGGCGCTCAAGAGCCTGACTCCCCGTGAGGAAAAGGTCATTCGCCTGCGTTTTGGTCTGGACGATGGCCGCCCCCGCACGCTGGAAGAGGTGGGCCGTGACTTTGGCGTTACCCGTGAGCGCGTGCGTCAGATCGAGGCAAAGGCCATCCGCAAGCTGCACAGCCGCAAGTGCCTGTCCCTGCTGAACGGCCTGATCGAGTGATACGGATCGAGTTTTGAACATGCAAACCGCCCGGCCGTGGAAAACGGCCGGGCGGTTTTTGCGTAAAAACCGACTTTTTGCAAAAGATGCAAACTATTTTGCAAAAAACACTTGCAAAACGGCAAAAGCTGTGGTATTATAATTGAGCTGTGATTGTGCTGCTATAGCTCAGTTGGTAGAGCGCATCCTTGGTAAGGATGAGGTCTCCAGTTCGAATCTGGATAGCAGCTCCAGCTCAGACGCCTCGAAGCGGAAACGCTTCGGGGCGTTTTTGTTGTATAAAAGCAGGCCGGACAAAACAAAAACCGGCTGTCGGCTCGCAGAAGCGCGAGACCGGCAGCCGGAATGGGAGGCTTATGCAGTTAGGCGGTCAGGCTCAGAAATCCACCTCGGTGTCATAGTAGCAGCACTTGAGCAGCTTTTCCATCTCTTCCTGACTGGGCTGGCGGGGGTTGGAGCCGGTGCAGGCATCGGCAATGGCGTTCTTTGCAATCTCGGGCAGGCGCTGCAGGAACACGTCCTCCGGCACAAAGCCCTGCTCGGCGGGGTAGGAGTCCGGGCCGTAGTGCTGGATGCAGTGGGGGATGTTCAGCGCGTCGTTCATGCCGCGCAGGTACTCGATGAGCAGCGTTACCTTCTCGTCATCGTTGGCGCCGCCCAGCTTCATCTCGTCTGCAATGACGCCGTAGCGCTTTTTGGCTTCGGGGTCCTTGGCGTTGAACGCGATGACCTTGGGCAGATACATGGCGTTAGCGGCACCATGGATGATGTGTGCGCCGTAGTCCGCAAAGGCGGCGCCGGTCTTGTGGGCCATGGAGTGCACGATGCCCAGCAGTGCGTTGGAGAAGGCCATGCCGGCCAGACACTGGGCGTTGTGCATGGAGTCACGCTTGGACATGTCGCCGTTGTAGCTGTCCACCAGATCGCCCTGGATCATGCGGATGGCAAAGATGGCCAGCGGGTCGGTGTAGTCGCAGTGTGCGGTGGAAACATAGGCCTCGATGGCGTGGGTCATGGCGTCCATGCCGGTGTGGGCCACCAGCTTTTTGGGCATGGTCTCGGCCAGATCCGGGTCTACGATGGCCACGTCGGGCGTGATCTCAAAGTCCGCGATGGGGTACTTGATGCCCTTCTGGTAATCGGTGATGATGGAGAAAGCCGTCACCTCAGTAGCGGTGCCGGAAGTGGAGGAAATGGCGCAGAAGTGGGCCTTGCGGCGCAGCGGCGGGATGCCGAACACCTTGCACATCTCTTCAAAGGTGATCTCGGGATACTCGTACTTGATCCACATGGCCTTGGCGGCATCGATGGGAGAGCCGCCGCCCATGGCGATGATCCAGTCCGGCTCAAATTTCAGCATGGCCTCAGCACCGCGCATGACAGTCTCCACCGAGGGATCGGGTTCAATGCCTTCAAACAGTTCTACTTCCATGCCCGCTTCCTTCAGGTAGGAGACCGCACGATCCAGAAAGCCGAACCGCTTCATGGAGCCGCCGCCCACGCAGACGATGGCCTTTTTGCCGGTAAAAGTCTTCAGGGCTTCCAAAGCGCCCTTGCCGTGGTAAAGATCACGGGGCAGGGTAAAACGAGCCATAGTAGTTACCTCCAAAAGTTCCAATACTCTCTATGCGGCCAGACTGCCGCCAAATGCATTATGTTAATTGTATAACAACTGGACGGTGACATCAATTGACGGCAGCGGAAGAAAGTTTCCGCTGCTTTTGGGCAGAGTAGACAACCAGATGGATGCAACAAAGGACCGTAAACAAAAAACACCCCGAAATCCTAAGACTTCGAGGTGTCTGCGCATGGAGCTGCTATCCAGATTCGAACTGGAGACCTCATCCTTACCAAGGATGCGCTCTACCAACTGAGCTATAGCAGCAAATGGCGACCCGGATCGGGCTCGAACCGACGACCCCCAGCGTGACAGGCTGGTGCTCTAACCAACTGAGCTACCGGGCCATGATCGCTCAAGTTTCGTGCGGTGCTTACCGCCGGAACGTGCTTTATTATATCGAAAAACCGCCTGCTTGTCAAGCGTGAATTTCAAAAAATTGCAAAAAAGCTAAAAACATGCTGGTTTCCTCTCCAGCCCCTTCCCGTGAAAAAGTGTTCCGGAACACGAACATAAAAATGATATTTCCGCTGAAAATGGCCAGAGCGAATGCGGAGGCCATTCTAAATGGTTCGGCCCTGCCGCAGGCGTACAAAAACAAACCGCACAGGCTCCGAAGAACCTGTGCGGTTATGGCAGGGGTAGTAAGTTTCGAACTCACGGCACGCGGTTTTGGAGACCGCTGCTCTACCAGCTGAGCTATACCCCTATAGGCATTCGCTGAATGCTTAGTTATTATAGCCGATGCAAAGGCGAATGTCAAGCATTTCTTTCAAGATTCAGGCATTTTTCGTGCCGCAGCTGCAGCAGCCCTCTTTTTTGTCTGCGGTGGGCAGCTGACGGGCAAGCTGCTCCAGCGTTACACTGTCGATATATTGGTTGATGACCTCGTCAAGGCCGGTCCAGAACGGCAGGGTGAAGCACTGCTCCCACATGGGGCACTCGTTGGTCTCGCTGCCAAGGCAGGGAATGGGGGCCACACTGCCCTCGATGGCGCGCAGGATCTCACCGGCGGTGTAGGCGGCAGGGGCTTTGGTCAGGCGGTAGCCGCCCTGACTGCCGCGCTCGCTCTTGACAAGGCCTGCCCGGGCCAGCGGTGTGACGATCTGCTCCAAATATTTCAGGCTCAGGTTCTGCCGCTCACTGATCTCCTTCAGGCTGACGGTGGTGCCCGGCGCATAGCGCGCCAGCTCGGCCATCAGGCGCAGGGCGTAACGGCTTTTGGTCGAAAATTTCATGGCGATCCTCTCCTTATTGCTTCCTATAGTATAGCACGTTGCTCGGA
The DNA here is from genome assembly GCF_049562865.1 of Faecalibacterium sp. 7. NCBI lineage: Bacteria > Bacillati > Bacillota > Clostridia > Eubacteriales > Oscillospiraceae > Faecalibacterium > Faecalibacterium sp. 7. The sequence goes on from NZ_CP186911.1 coordinate 1,187,235, forward strand.
TTTTGCAAAGGTATCCTCTTGTGCAAACAAAAAAGGTCTGCTATCATAGGATGGATAAGAGGATAACATAAGGAGTGAGAGTATGACTGAGAAGATCACTGCTGCCGACGCCATCCGTCTGCTGGATGCACATGAGGCAACCGCCGTGGACGTCCGGGAGCCGGACGAATTTGCTGTGGGCCACATTCCGGGGGCAAAGCTACTGCCGCTGAGTCAGGTGCTGAGCCGTGCCGCCGAGGTGCTGCCGGATAAGGATGCCCTGTGGCTCATCTACTGCCGCACCGGCCGCCGCAGCGCCGATGCCGTGCAGAAGCTGGAATCACTGGGCTACACCAATCTGCGGGATCTGGGCGGCATCCTGAGCTGGCCCTACGAGATCGAGGGAGATTTTGAGGGACATTTTTAAAACCCTCTCAGTCTCGCTGTGCTCGCCAGCTCCCCCGAAAGGGGGAGCTTAATACGCGCTGACCGGAAGAAGGCAAAAAGCTCCCCCTTCGGGGGAGCTGGCAAAGCCGTCAGGCTTTGACTGAGAGGGCTTGCTGCCGTTTTCCTCCACGCCCTACCCGTGAAAACGGGATAGCGGAACGCCCGCAGACGTTCCGCTATTCCAGATCGTCCCGCGAAAAGCCGCCGTGTACTTTATATAAAAAGCAAACGATCCTACCAGAAAGAAAGGAAACCACGCCATGTCGTTCCATGCAAAAGACTTTGCCGGCAGCCACTGCGGCTGCCGCTATCAGCAGGATTACCGCCCCACCCTTGGCCGGGACGGCAAAAAGGAATCCGGTACGCTGGAGGTCATCAAGTTCTACTATGATGGTGCTATCCGGTTCGAGCAACACTGCTACGGCGAAGCGGCTACCTTCGTGTTCGGCGTATGGGCGTCCGGCATGGACGAGGACGGCACCCTGCACTGGGTGCTGCCCGACCGCCGCAAGAGCTACTACGATGAGGCGTATCTGCCCAAAAAGCTGGACCGCGTGGACGAACAGGGAAATCTGTACTTCGACGGCGGCGTTTTTCCGTGGAAGCTGGCAGACGATTTTGCCGAAGATAAGCGCTGGGGCTACCCCAAGTGGAAGGTGTTACTGGGAAAACTGACCGGAAAGGGCAAAAAAGGTGACTGAATCACGAAAATCCAGTATTCATATTGACATACTAGGGAATGATATGGTATAACTTATCCGTTGAAAGGATTCCGCATCTGCACAGGGCATTCAAGGCTCCTGCAGACGCGTTCAATAAGAAAGGATCATTCCTATGGAAAACATGGAAAAAGTGGTTTATCTGGATAATGCTGCCACCACTCCCTGTGCTCCCGAGGCACTGGAAATGATGGTCAAAGCCCTGAGCGGTGCCTGCGGCAACCCCAGCAGCCATTACAGTGTGGGCTATGAGGCCAAGGAATTCGTGGACACCGGCCGTGCGCAGGTGGCAAAGGCCATCAATGCAAGTCCGGCTGAGCTCTTCTTTACCAGCTGCGGCTCCGAGGCCGACAACTGGGCCGTAAAGGGCACTGCCTTCACCAAGGCACGCCAGAACAAAAAGCACCTCATCACCAGCGCTTTTGAGCATCATGCCATCATGCACAGCATGGCTGCACTGGAGCGCATGGGCTTTGAAGTGACCTATATCAAGCCCACTGCCGAGGGCTACATCCGTCCCGAGGACGTGGAAGCTGCCATCCGTCCCGATACCGCGCTGGTCAGCATCATGATGGCCAACAACGAGATCGGCACCATCCAGCCCATCAAGGAGATCGCCGAGGTCGCTCACAAGCACGGTGTCTGGATGCACACCGACGCAGTGCAGGCTGTGGGTGCCATCCCCGTGGATGTGAAGGAACTGGGCGTGGATATGCTGTCCATGAGCGCCCACAAGTTCAATGGCCCCAAGGGCATGGGTGCACTGTACTGCCGTAAGGGCGTATGGCCCCAGAACCTGATCGATGGCGGCAGTCAGGAGGCCCGCCACCGTGCAGGTACCGAGAACGTGGCCGGCATTGCTGCCATGGGCAAGGCACTGGAGATCGCCACGGCGCATCTGGATGAGCGCATGGCCCACGAGAGCGAGCTGCGCGATTATGTCATCGACCGCGTCCTCAAGAACATCCCGGAAGCCCGCCTGAACGGCGGCCGCAGCCCCCGTCTGCCCAACAATGTGAACATCAGCTTCCCGGGTCTGGAGGGCGAGACCATCCTGCTGGATCTGGATATGCACGGCATCTGCGCCTCCACCGGCTCTGCCTGCAACTCCGACAGTCTGGACCCCAGCCACGTCCTGCTGAGCATCGGCGTGCCTGAGGAGATCGGCCACGGCTCCATGCGGTTCACCTTTGGCCCGCAGAACACTATGGAAGAAGCAAAATATCTGTGCGACGTGCTGGAGGAGGTCATTCCCCGCCGCCGTGCTATGAGTTGTATGTGGCTGCAGGGCCAGAACACGGCCCGCCAGTTCAGCCTGAAGGGAGAACAGTAATTATGGCAAGCATGTATAGCGCAAAGGTCATGGAGCATTTTGCAAATCCGCACAACGTGGGTGAGATCCCCGACGCAAACGGCGTGGGCGAAGTGGGCAACCCCAAGTGCGGCGACATCATGCGCATGTACCTGAAGATCGAGAACAACGTGATCGTGGATGTCAAGTTCCTCACCTTCGGCTGCGGTGCCGCCATCGCCACCAGCAGCATGGCCACCGACCTCATCAAGGGCAAGACCATCGACGAGGCCCTCAAGCTGACCAACAAGGCCGTTGTGGAAGCTCTGGAAGGTCTGCCTCCCATCAAGGTGCACTGCTCTGTTCTGGCCGAGCAGGCCGTCAAGGCTGCTCTGTCCGACTACTACCGCCGTCAGGGCATCGATCCGGAACCCATCGTGGGTAAGCTGGAAGAGGACTGCGATCACTGCGAGAGCTGCGGCCACTGATCCCCGCAAAGGACACTTCAGAGGACACCGTTTTGTGCGGTGTCCTCTTTTTTGCAAAAGACTGCACTGTTGTATCCTATCCGCTTTGTAATAAACTGACTATAAAATATCATAAGTTTATAAAAATACCCTGTTCACTTACTCGTTCATGAAAAGTTCATATATTGTTCAGAATGAGTTCACCACTTTTCGGTATAAGTAGGGCAACACAGGCGCAAAGAGCGCCGAACTCCCACGGAAGCGGACGAAGAACAGGGCAAAGAATGGTTCGCGGCACCCACTGCAAAGCGGATGCGTCGGCTCCGGAAAACGTCCCGCCGCACAGGAAAGGAAACGAGTTAGTATGAAAATTGGTTTTTGGGAACTTGTCGTCATCGTGATCGTGGCGTTCGTGTTCATCGGCCCGGATCAGCTGCCCGTCTACGCAAAGAAGATCGGCAAGATGCTGCGTGAACTGAAAAAGTACACCGGCGCTGCTTCTGAGGAGATCCAGAAGAACGTTGTGGAGCCGCTGAATGAGATCCAGGCTCCCCTGAAGGAAGCCGTTGCTCCGCTGACCGATATCAAGAAGGATATCGACAACAGCGTCAAGGACGTGACCAAGAGCTTTACCGGTATCGGCAAGACCAGCAAGGAGGAAGCTGCCAAGGCAGAAGCTGCTGAGGAAGTGACCGAGCTGACTGAGGAGCCGGTGGAAGAACTGGAAGAGGACGCTGCACCTGCCGCCAAGGCCGAGGAGAACGCTCCCGCTGAGGAGACCGCTGCACCTGCCGAAAAGGCCGAAGAACCCACTGCCCCGGTTGAAAAGGCCGAGCCTGCAGCAGAAGCGGCTCCCGCACAGGAAGCTGCCGAGGCTGCTCCTGCGGCCGAGCCGGTGGAGGAAGACCCTCGTCAGAATGATGTTCTGCCGAAGGACTGATTACTTACTGGATGCATCCGCGCCCGCGGTTGCCTGATACATGCAATAAGCCCGCCACGCGGCGCGGCAAAGTAAAAAGGAGATTTTTATTATGCGTATTGGTACTAACGAACTGCTGATCATCCTGGTCGTCGCTCTGCTGATCTTTGGACCCAAGAACCTGCCGAAGCTGGGCAAGATGTTTGGCAAGACCATCAACGGCTTCAAGAAGGGCATGGAGGACGAGGAAAGCTCCGATAATTCCGAGGAGAAGACCGAGAAGCAGGTTTCCAAGAAGGACGAAGACGAGGAGTAATTGTGGCTACGAACGTTAAGCGCAAAAAGAAAAAAGCCGAAGTCATGGCAGAGGACGGCAGCATGACGCTGACCGGCCATCTGAAAGAACTGCGGAACAGGCTGATCATCTGCGCGGTGGTGTTCGTGGTGGGTGTTGTGGTCTCGCTGGCATACGCCGACCGTCTGATCGATCTGCTCACTGCCATGGGCCGCGACTATTACGAGTTTGTTTCCATTGCCCCGCAGGAAAAGCTGATGCAGTATTTCCGCGTCTCCATTCTGGCAGGCGTGGTGGTCACTGTGCCGGTGGCGTTCTACCACATCTATGCATTTGCAAAGCCGGGCCTGAAACGGAGCGAGAGCACCTTCTTCAAGCTGGTCATGCTGCTGGGCCTTATCCTGTTCTGCGTGGGCGTGCTGTTCGCCTACAAGCTCATGATGCCCTTCATGCTGCGTTTCCTCAGCACCGGCATCGAGGGTGCAGAGTACATCCAGACCACCACCAGTATCGAGAGCTATGTCAACCTCTGTCTGACCATGTTCATCATTTTTGGCTGCGTGTTTGAGATGCCTCTGATCACCATCATCCTGTCCAAGATGGGCATTATCAACCCACAGCTGCTCAAGCAGGTGCGCGGCGTTGCCATCGTGATCATCTTCTTCATTGCAGCTGTTGTCACCCCGCCGGATATCGTGTCTCAGTGCATGGTGGCCGGCCCCATGGTGCTGCTGTACTTCATCAGCATCTTCCTGAGCGGCATCTTCTATAAGCCGAAAAAGGACGATGATGACGAAGATGACGAGGATGAGGACGAGGACGAAGAGTAAGCTCTGACTTCTGGTTTTCTGTTTTATCATTGCGAAAGCAAGGGCTGCTGCGCCATTTGGTGCAGCAGCCTTTTTGTATGTGGAAAATGTTTTCGGTGCAGAGCGTAATCGCGTGGGAGCGGGTTTGCGTTTAATGCTTGCATTATCTGCGGCGCGGCAGCCGCAGGTTGACAGCAGCAATATGCCGTTTACTGCCACGACCCCTCCCCGTGAAAAAGCAAATCAGGAAAATCCGCAGATTTTCCTGATTTGCAAATATAAAAATAATTTTTCCGCTATTATAGCCAAAGCGAACGCGGCGGCAATTCCAAATCGTTGCTGCTCAGTCTATACAAGCCATCTGCCTTGTGCTAGAATGAAACCAACAAATCAAAGGCGGTGAAACCATGCACCCACTCCCGGAATATCCTCGCCCGGCCATGCGCCGGGACAGCTATGAGAACCTGAACGGCCTGTGGAAGTACGCCATTACCCAGACAGCTGAATACCCCGCTGCGTGGGACGGCAGCATTCTGGTGCCCTACTCGCCGGAAACAAAGGCCTCCGGCGTGGGCCGCACCCTGCAGCCCGGCCAGTGGCTGCACTACCACTGCACCTTTGCTCCCCCTCCGGGAGAAGGAGGTCGGGTGCTGCTGCACTTCGGCGCGGTGGACTATGCCTGTGCGGTGCAGGTGAACGGCCATCTGGTGGGCGGCCATCGGGGCGGCTACTGGCCCTTCACACTGGATGTCACCGCCCAGCTCAACGATACGGGCCGCAACAGCCTGTGGGTGGCCGTGCAGGACCCCACGGACAGCGGCACGCAGGCCCGGGGCAAGCAGACCCTGAAGCCCGGCGGCATGTTCTACCCGGCCCAGAGCGGCATCTGGCAGACGGTCTGGCTGGAGCGTGTGCCGGAAAACTACATCCAGTCGCTCACGGTCACGCCGGACTACGATGCCCGCACCGTGACCGTGAAAGCCCATACTTCCATGCCCGGCGGTGCGGTGAACCTGTGGGCCGTGGTGCGGGCCGGGGGCGTGACCATTGCCGAGGACTGGGGCAGCGACGAAGCGGACCGGGACGGCGAGGTGACGCTGAACATCCCGGAGGAACATTTCTTTCCGTGGAGCCCGGATACCCCGTTTTTGTATGACCTGACCGTGGGAACCACGCAGGGAGAGGAGGAACAGTTCGACACCGTGCACAGCTACTTTGCCCTGCGCAAGTGGAGCTGTGAGCCGGATGCGCGGGGTGTGCTGCGCTTCTGCCTGAACGGAAAGCCCATCCTGCTCAACGGCCTGCTGGATCAGGGCTACTGGCCGCAGGGCCTGTACACCCCGCCTTCGGATGCGGCGGTGGAGCGGGAGCTGAGCGAGGTGAAAGCGCTGGGCTTCAACCTGCTGCGCAAGCACGCAAAAATCGAGCCGGAGCGCTGGTATTACCACTGCGACAGGCTGGGCCTTGTGGTCTGGCAGGACATGGTGAACGGCGGCAGCGCCTACAAGCTGTGGTTCGTCACCTACCTGACCAATGTGCTGCAGCCGCTGCTGCGCTGCCTGCCCGATGCAAAACCCCTCTGGGGCCTGCTGAGCCGTGGAAAGGAAAGCAGCCGGGAAGAATACCGCCGGGAGCTGGAAGCCACGGTACAGGCGCTTTCCGGCCATCCCTGTGTCGGCTGCTGGGTGCCTTTCAACGAAGGCTGGGGCCAGTTTGACGCGGCCGGGGCAGTGCAGGCCATCCGCACGCTGGACGATACCCGCCTTGTGGACGAGGCCAGCGGCTGGTATGATCAGGGCGGCGGAGATGTGTGCTCCATCCACAACTATTTCTATCCGCTGCATGTAAAGCCCGGAAAGCGCACTGTGGCACTGAGTGAATACGGCGGCATTGCATGGCCTATGCCGGGGCACGAAGCACCGTGCAAAACCTACGGCTATGGTACAGCAAAGAGCCGCGCAGACCTGACGGCCCGCTGCAAAAAGCTGCAGTTGGGCACAGTGCTGCCCCAGCTGAAAAAAGGACTCTCGGCGCTGGTGTATACCCAGCTGACGGATGTGGAGGATGAGGTGAATGGGCTGTTCACCTATGACCGGGCCGAGATCAAGCCGGACGCGAACGCCGTCCGCTCGGTGAATGCTGCCCTTGCCGCAGAGTTCGCGAAAGTGACGCGGTGAAAGAAAAACGGTCTCGCCCAGCGATGACGGAGAGGGCGAGCACGCTAAACAATAAAAACCGCCTGCGGCTTTCCACGATGCTTTTGCAAACGGTGGAAAACCACAGGCGGCTCTTTTTTCATAGAGGCTTTCAGCTGTTGGTGCTGCTGTTCACGATCTTTTTGGCGGGCAGCTTGTTCATGGCGGAGCTGTTCAGGCTGTGGGCCAGCTCTGCGCCGCTGGAAGCCAGTGCATCGTCCAGCTCGCTGCCCTTCATATCGCTCAGGACCTGCTCCCGCAGATCATCCAGAGAGGATACGCTCAGCGGGTCCACACGCACCAGCAGGAGCAGGGTGTAGCCGTTGATCTGCACGGCAGCGGCTTCGCCGTAGGAAAGGCTGCGCAGAGCATCGGCAGCACCGTCCTGCGTAAAGGACGAAGCAACATCGCTTTCGGTCAGCAGCTCGGTCTGGACGCTGGCGCTGTCGTCGGAAGTTTCGCTGTCCAGCACAGCGTAGATGTCCGGCAGGGCATTCTGTGCGGCCTCATGCAGGGCACTCACCTGATCCGAGACCGTCTCGCCGCCTGCAGCGTTGACGCTGTCGGCAGCAGTCTGGGCCAGCTTGAGCATCTCGGCCTTCTGGTCATCGTTCGCAAAGGCATAGGTGCTGGTGTTGTACAGCGGGATGCTGATGTAGCAGATCTCGTACATGCTGTCGTCCAGATGGCTGGTCAGCTCGTCGTCCGCCACCGGAGTCTCGCCGTCCGGGCCGTAGACCATATCCAGCAGAGCGGTGTGCTCCACCTGCAGGCGCTCATAGGCCTTGATGGTCTCCAGACCGATGCCGTTGGCGGTGTAGGTGTCGCCGTACTGGTCCATCATCTGCTGGGCATAACGGTCGGCAGTGGCGATCTGCTCGTCGGTCAGCTCACCGCCCAGTGCCTTGAAGCGGGCATCCACAGCAGCCAGTGTTTCCAGCGTCTGCTGGGTCTGCTGGGCCACGTAGTCGCTGACCACGGCGGTCTCGCCGCTGTCAGAGTCAGTGGTGATCGTCTCCTTCAGAAAGGCTTTTACATCCGAGGCATCCTGATCGCTGCCGGCCAGCTGTGCCGCCTGCTGATAGGCTCCGTACTGGGCCAGCAGATACATGCCGGAGGTGATCTCAAAATCACCGATGCTGCCCACGGTATCCGGGGTGGAAATGGTGCAGCCTGCAAAGCTGAAGGTGAGTGCCAGCGCGCAGACCAGTGCAAGAAGTTTCTTTTTCATGGTTGTTGCTCCTGTTTTTAGAATTGAAAGAGACCCTCTCAGTCATCGCTGCGCGATGCCAGCTCCCCCGAAGGGGGGAGCTTTTTCACTGTGGAGGGGAAAGCGGGTGCGGTTCTCAGAAATTGCTTTTCAAATTCCTTTGAAGCTCCCCCTTCGGGGGAGCTGGCGCGTCAGCGCCTGAGAGGGTTCGTTATTTAGACGTTTTTGCTTTTTCTCCGCCATTCAGGATCTCCGCCATCGCCTTGAGGATGCTCTGCAGCAGCTCCAGCGGCTTTTCGTCGGGCTGAAGCGTGACCGAGAGGTAGGGCCGGTTGCCTGCACCGGCGGTGACGCGGCCGTTGAAGGCTACCAGCAGGCCCCGGATCATGGGCAGATCCAGACTTTCCAGCTGCAGGGTGAGGGTGTCCTTTTTCTGGGTCACTTCGGTCACGCCCACAGCGCTGGCCTGCACGCGCACCAGCGACACATTCACCAGATCGCTCACCGAGGGCGGCGGGTCGCCGTAGCGGTCGATGAGCTCGTCCAGCACATCGGCGGCGTCCTCTGCCGTCTGGATGGCGGCAATGCGCTTATAAGCTTCAATGCGGCCCGGGCCGTCTGCGATATATTTCTCCGGGATGAAGGCATCCACCCGCAGGTCCACAAGGCATTCGCTCTTGTCTCGCCGGACAGGTTCGCCCTTGGCCCGGGCGATGGCCTGCCCCAGCATCTTCACGTAGAGGTCGTAGCCCACGGCCTCCATGTGGCCGTGCTGGCTGTGGCCCAGAAGACTGCCTGCACCGCGAATTTGCAGATCCGCATGGCGATGCGGAAGCCGGAACCGAAGGCCGTGAACTCCCGGATAGCGGAGAGCCGCTTCTGGGCGATGTCGGTCAGGGTCTTGTCCCGCCGGAAGGTGAAGTAGGCATAGGCTTTGCGGCCGGAGCGGCCCACCCGGCCTCTGATCTGGTACAGCTGGGCAAGGCCCATGCGGTCGGCGTCCTCGATGATGAGGGTGTTGCAGTTGCGCACATCGATGCCGGTCTCAATGAGGGTGGTGCACACCAGAATATCGATCTCACCGTTCAGCAGATGCTGCCATACGGGGTTCAGCTTTTCCTCGGTCATCTTGCCGTGGGCAATGCCGATGCGTGCGCCGGGCACCAGCTTGCTCACATGGGCGGCGCAGGCTTCGATGTTGTCCACCCGGTTGTGCAGGTAGTACACCTGCCCGCCCCGGGCAAGCTCCTTCTTCATGGCCTCGGCAAGGATGACGTCGTTGTATTCCAGCACAAAGGTCTCCACGGGCTGCCGCTCGATGGGCGGCTGTTCGATGGTGGAAAGGTCCCGGATGCCGCTCATGGCCATGTTCAGGGTACGGGGAATGGGAGTGGCCGACAGGGTGAGCATGTCCACCCCGATGAAGTTCTCCTTGAGCTTTTCCTTGTGCTTGACGCCGAAGCGCTGCTCCTCATCGATGATGACAAGGCCGAGGTCATGGAACTTCACGTCCTTGGACAGCAGCCGGTGGGTGCCCACCACGATATCCACACTGCCCGACTGCAGGCCCCGGAGGGTCTCCTTCTGCTGTTTTGCGGTGCGGAAGCGGGACATCATCTCCACCTTCACCGGGAAGGCTTCCATGCGGGAAAGAATGGTGTTGTAGTGCTGCCATGCCAGCAGGGTGGTGGGGGCAAGGATGGCGCACTGCTTGCCGCCCATCACGCACTTGAAGGCGGCGCGCAGGGCCACTTCGGTCTTGCCCACGCCCACGTCGCCGCACAGCAGGCGGTCCATGGGATAACCCTTTTCCATGTCCTGCTTGATCTCGGCGGTGGCGTTCAGCTGGTCGTCGGTCTCGTCGTAGTCAAAGCGGGTCTCAAAGTCCCGCTGCCAGTCGCCGTCCGGCGGGAAAGCGTAACCCGTGGCCTGACGGCGGCGGGCGTAGAGCTCAATGAGCTCCTGCGCCATCTCCTCGGTGGCTTTTTTCACCTTGGCGCGGGTGCGCTGCCACTCGGCGCCGCCCAGCTTTGCCAGCTTTACCTTTTCCTCGTCGCCGGGGGCGGTGTAGCGGCTCAGCAGGTCCAGCTGGGTCACCGGTACGTACAGCACGTCCGAGCCGGAATACTGCACTTTGAGGTAATCTTTCGTGGCGCCCTGCACTTCCAACCGCTGGATGCCCGCATACATGCCGATGCCGTGGCTCTGGTGCACCACATAGTCCCCGGGCTTGATGTCCGAAAGGCTGGAAAGGGCATTCTTGTTCTTTTTGCGCTTTTTGGTCTCGGCGGCGGTCTCTTCCTCCAGACCGTGCCTGCGGCTGGACAGCACCGCCGCATGGGCAAAGGGAAAGGTGCACCCGGCGGTCAGGTGGCCCGGCAGCACCTGCACGATGCCTTTTGTGGGCCGCACATCCCGGCTCATGCTCACGGAGTAGCCCTTGTCGGCAAGGTCGCGGGTGAGGGCGGCGGCACCCTTGGGAGTACCGGAGAACAGGGTGACGGCATAGCCCTGCGCAATAAGGGGGTCCAGATCCTCCCGCAGGGAGGCAAGGTCGCCGTTCCAGTTGGGAGCGGCAAAGGCTTCGGCGTTGATGAGATCTTTCAGTTTGAACTCGTTCATGCCGCGCAGGAAGTTCTCGCACAGCAGGGTGCTCTGCTTCTGGGCGGAAGCGGCAAGGTCGTCCATGGTCTGGTAGAGCACATCCAGCCCGGGGCAGAGCACGCCCTCCTCCAGCAGGCCGGTCAGCTCCTCGCTGCGGCGGAACTCGGTGGCTTTCTGGGCGTCCCGGATGCCGCCCACCTCGTCCAGAATGAACAGTGGTGCGTCCAGATGATCCAGCAGGGTGGCCGGGTCCGGATAGCGCAGGCCGTAGTATTTATCCATGGCTTCCGGCATCAGGCCGGAGTCCAGCTGAGCAAGGTCGGCTTCCGTGGCCTTTTCCAGTGCGGTGCGGTGCCGGCCGCGCGCCTTTTTGATGGCGGCACGCAGGGCCTCGGCGGTCTCGGCTGTGTCGCCGAACAGCACCTCGCGGGCAGGGGAAAGATAAATTTTGTCCAGTGCGCTGTCCCGCCGCTGAGTGAGCAGGTCAAAGGAGGAAATGGAATCGATCTCATCGTCCCAGTATTCCACGCGGGCGGGCTGGCGCATATCCGGCGCATAGATATCCACGATATCGCCGCGCACGCTGAACTGTCCCGGGCCGTCTACCTGACTGCGCCGCACATACCCGGCGGCGAACAGCCGGGCCACAAGACCCTCGCGGTTGTACACCATGCCGGGTTTGAGGGTAAGAGTGTTCTTTAAAAATTCATCCCGGGGCACGGTGTACTGTAAAAGGGCTTCGGCGGGCACGCAGACCGCGTTCAGCCGCCCGCCTGCAAGGGAACCCAGCACCGAAAGGCGGCGGTACTCGTATTCGCGGCCCGCGCCCTCCACCGGGCGCAGCATAAAGTCCCGGGGCGGGAACACGGCGGCAGAAAGGCCCAACGCCTTGAGGTCGTCCGCAAAGTGGGTGGCCTCGGCCTCGCCGGGGGTCACGATGCAGAGCACCCGGCCAAGGTCTTTTTGCAGCGCGGCGTACAGCAGGGCACGGCCTGCGGGCGGCAGGCCGAACAGCGCGGCAGGGCCGGGCTTTGCAAAGCTGGCGGCGATCTTCTGGTATTCCGGTGTGGCCTTGAGCAAGGCTTCGTACATGGAAAAACCTCCTTTCCTGCTGGGATGACGATTTGAAATTGCCGCCGCAGACGGGTTGCGGCACCCAGCATCTGCTTCACGCCTTGAGCGGCGCTCGCATCTTGCTGGCCGCTGCCCCAACAACTCCTCCCTGTTTCCGCCACTGGCGGCGGTCGTCGCTGTTGCGCTTTGGCAATGGCAGAGGAATGATTATTTTTTATTTGCAGCAGAGAAAAGCCTGCGGGCTTTTCTCTGCTGCTTTTTCACGAGAGGGAGCGTGACCTCAAAATGCATCAAAGAACATAAATGCAGCTTGCCAGTGCTGCCCCACTCGGTGAAAATGTGTTTGGAGCGGCCCGCAGGCCGCGACAAACACAAATAATAAAAATAAAATTCCGCTGAAAATGCCCAGAGCGCAAGCGGAGGGCGTTTTAAATGGGGTTCTTACCCGTTATATTTGCTCTGGGCCAGACTCAGCTTGCCGTCCATGATGAGCTTTGCGGCGGCCTCAAGGTCGGGGTAGCGGTCTGCGATGGCTTTGGCGTCCTCCGGCGGGAACTTGCCCAGCACCCATGCGGCAAGGTCGTAGTCCGGGTGGGGCTTTGCGCCGATGCCGATGCGGATGCGGGGGAAGTTTTCCCCGCCCAGCCGGGCGATGATGCTCTTCAGGCCGTTGTGCCCGCCGGCAGAACCGGAGGGGCGGATGCGCAGCTTGCCGGGCGCCTGCGTGATATCATCGCACAGCACCAGCACATGGTCAGCAGGGATCTTGAAAAAGCCCGCCATGGGGGCGATGGAATCGCCGGAGAGGTTCATGTAGGTCAGGGGCTTCAGCAGCACCACCTTGTGGCCGTCCACCTCGCCCTGTCCCCACAGGCCCTGAAATTTGGTCTTGCCAACAGAGATGTTCCACTTGTCGGCCAGCGCGTCCAGCGCGGCAAAACCGGTGTTGTGGCGGGTGCCGTCATATTTTGCTTCGGGGTTGCCCAGCCCTGCAATGAGCCAGATATCGGTTTCATTCATGATATGATAATACCTTTTCCTGATAATAGTGTGATACAACATCTAAGTATAACATACGCGCGCGCAAAAAGATATACATTATAAGCAAAAACACGGAAAACAAAATTACAGCTTGACCCGGTGCAAAAGCCTTCACCCCTTGGGGACAGATTTCCCCCGCGCCGGGGGAAAATGTCGCGCAGCGACAAAAGAGGGAACAGGTGGCGCATAGCGCCGGATGAGGGATAATTATCCGTAAGCTGTTGCTTGCCTGCGCCCTCATCAGTCACCTGCGGTGACAGCTTCCCCCGACCGGGGGAAGCCTTCATTCGGAAAACTGATTTCTATAAAAAATGCCCCCGGGCCGTGCGGCCGGAGGGCAAAAGGGTTTGTTACAGCTTCAGCGTGAGGGCAGAGCGTTACTTGCTCTGCTCGTTTTCCAGCTTCTGCTTTTTGGCAATGTAGGCTTCCATCTTGGGTTCTGCCCAGCCCTCCAGATTGGTCTGGCGCTCCCGGGCGATGCCCAGTGCCTGTGCGGGCACATCCTTGGTGATGGTGCTGCCGGCGGCGGTGTAAGCACCGTCGCCCACCTTGACCGGGGCCACAAGGTTGGTGTTGCAGCCGATAAAGCAGTAATCGCCGATCTGGGTGCGGAACTTATCCTTGCCGTCGTAGTTACAGGTGACGGTGCCGCAGCCGAAGTTGCAGTACTTGCCCACGTCGCTGTCGCCGATGTAGGTCAGGTGGCTCACCGTGTTGCCCCGGGCGAAGTTGGAGTTCTTGGTCTCCACGTATGCACCCAGATGCACGCCGTAGTCGGTGACGGTGTTCACCCGCACATGGGTGAAGGGACCGATATTGTTGTGGGGGCCGATGTGGCTGCTGTACACCTGACTGGCGTTGACGGTGCTGCCCTCATCTACGATGCTGTCCTCGATGAGGGTGTTGGGGCCGATGATGCAGCCCGCACCGATGACCGTCCTGCCGCGCAGGATGGTACCGGCCAGAATGACGGCACCCGGGGCAATGACCACGTCCGGTGCGATCTGAACGGTGCGGCTGTCGATGACCACGCCGTTTGCGATATGCTGCAGCAGAATGACCTCACGGGCGGCTTCGGCGGCATCCAGCTGCTCACGCGCTGCGTTCAGTGCAGCAGAAGAAACAGAATTTTCCATACGATAGATCTCCCTTCCGGCACGGTGCTCTCCCGGCGGGCAGACCAGCTTTTTCTGCCCGGAGAAATGTTGCATCCATATCCAAAGATGGATACAACAGGAGATATGTGCCGACAAAAAAGAAAGTTTGAAATTTCAGGGATAGAAAGTTGTATCCAACAGACGGAGAATCCGCGTCAACAAACAAAAAACCTCTCGAACTTTCTCCCATTCTATACTACCTTAAAACTTGGCAAATTTCAAGGGATTTGCATAAAAAATAACAGACAAATTCGGGATTTTGCATGGTGGAAAGGAATGGATTTTCTGGTATAATAGTTTAGCATTCACAAACAATGTTCATCGGTCGAGTTTTTAAGACAAGGCAAACGATGAGACTGCGGTGCGGCTGTGCTGCAGTCACGAATGGGAGGTAAACAACGCATGAGCAAAAAGTATCTGTACTACTTCAGCGAAGGCAATGATGCTTTCGGCGGCGACAAAGTCACCATGAAGAATACTCTGGGCGGCAAGGGTGCTGGTCTGGCAGAAATGACCGCAGCCGGTATGCCGGTGCCGCAGGGTTTCACCATCACCACCGACGCCTGCACCCAGTATTATGCAGACGGCCGTCAGATCAATGACGAGATCACTGCTGATATCTTTGAGCACCTCAAGGGTCTGGAAGAAATCACCGGCAAGAAGTTCGGCGATAACCAGAACCCCCTGCTGGTCTCCGTCCGTTCCGGCGCACGTCAGTCCATGCCCGGCATGATGGACACCATCCTGAACCTGGGCCTGAACGACGAGGCTGTTGAAGGTCTGGCCAAGAAGACCGGCAACGCCCGTTTTGCATACGACTGCTACCGCCGCTTTGTGCAGATGTTCGCAGACGTCGTTATGATGGTCCCGAAGAGCCTGTTCGAGGTCGAGATCGACAAGATGAAGGAAGCCAAGGGCGTCAAGAACGACGTGGACCTGACTGCTGACGACCTGAAGGAACTGGTCGGCGTCTTCAAGAAGATCTACGAAGAGAACGAAGGCCGTCCCTTCCCGCAGGATCCCCGTGATCAGCTGATCGAGGCTGTCAAGGCCGTCTTCCGCAGCTGGGATAACCCCCGTGCAAATGTCTATCGTAAGATGAACGAGATCCCCTACGAGTGGGGCACCGCTGTCAACGTGCAGCAGATGGCCTTTGGCAACTCCGGCGACCGTTCCGGCACCGGCGTTGCATTCACCCGTGACCCCGCCACCGGCGCTAAGAAGCTGATGGGCGAGTACCTGATCAATGCACAGGGCGAGGACGTCGTCGCAGGCGTGCGCACTCCTTCTCCCATCAGCCACCTGAAGGATCAGATGCCTGAGGTGTACGATCAGTTCGTTGAGATCGCAACCCGTCTGGAGAACTACTTCCGCGATATGCAGGATATGGAGTTCACCATTGAGGACGGCCACCTGTACATGCTGCAGACCCGTAACGGCAAGCGTACCGCTCAGGCTGCTCTGCAGATCGCATGTGATCTGGTGGACGAGGGCATGATCACCGAGCAGGAAGCTGTCCTGCGCGTGGAGCCCAAGCAGCTGGATACCCTGCTGCATCCCCAGTTCGACGCCGCTGCCCTGAAGGCCGCCGAGGTCGTCGGCAAGGGTCTGGCAGCTTCTCCCGGTTCTGCCTGCGGCCAGATCGTCTTTACTGCTGAGGAAGCAGAGGAGATGGTCAAGTCCGGCAAGATGAAGAAGGTCGTTCTGGTGCGTCTGGAGACCAGCCCCGAGGATATCGTGGGCATGCAGGTCTCTCAGGGCATCCTGACCGTCCGCGGCGGCATGACCAGCCACGCAGCCGTTGTTGCCCGTGGTATGGGCACCTGCTGTGTTTCCGGCTGCGGCAACGATAACGAGGTCAAGATCGACGAGGAAGCAAAGACCTTCGAGATCAATGGTCACAAGTTCGTCGAGGGCGATTGGATCTCCATCGATGGTTCTACCGGTAACATCTACGGCGAGCAGGTCGCTACCGTGGCCGCTACCGGCAATAAGAACTTCAACCGCTTCATGGGCTGGGCAGACGCTGCTCGTCAGCTGCTGGTCATGACCAACGCCGACAACCCGCGCGACGCACAGCAGGCAGTGGATCTGGGTGCTGAGGGCATCGGCCTGTGCCGTACCGAGCACATGTTCTTCGCAGAGGATCGCATCAAGGCTGTCCGTGAGATGATCTGCGCACGTACCGTGGAAGAGCGCGAAGCTGCTCTGGCCAAGGTCGAGCCGTTCCAGCAGGGTGACTTCGAGGCGATGTACCGCATCATGGGTGAGCGCCCGATGACCATTCGTTATCTGGACCCGCCTCTGCACGAGTTCCTGCCCACCAAGGACGAGGACATCAAGGAGCTGGCTGCCGATATGGGCATGACCTTCGATGACCTGAAGAACGTGGTTACTTCTCTGCACGAGTTCAACCCCATGATGGGTCACCGTGGCTGCCGTCTGGCTGTTACCTACCCCGAGATCGCTGCTATGCAGACTCGTGCTGTGATCAAGGCTGCTCTGAACGTCTCTGCTGAGACCGGTCATGTGATCACCCCGCACATCATGATCCCGCTGGTCGGCGAGGTCAAGGAGCTGAAGTTCGTCAAGGACGTTGTTGTCAAGGTCGCAGATGAGCTGATCGCTGCTGCTGGCGTTGACATGAAGTATCAGGTCGGTACCATGATCGAGATCCCCCGTGCAGCCCTGACTGCCGGCGAGATCGCCAAGGAAGCTGAGTTCTTCAGCTTCGGCACCAACGACCTGACCCAGATGACCTTCGGCTTCAGCCGTGATGATGCCGCCAAGTTCTTGGGCGCATACTACGAGAACAAGATCTACGAGAGCGATCCGTTCCAGCATCTGGATCAGATCGGCGTTGGCAAGCTGGTCAAGATGGCTGCCCACGACGGCCGCGAGACCCGTCCCGATCTGGGTCTGGGCATCTGCGGCGAGCACGGCGGCGACCCCACGAGCGTGGAGTTCTGCCACAATGTCGGTCTGGACTACGTCAGCTGCTCTCCCTTCCGTGTGCCTATCGCACGTCTGGCTGCCGCTCAGGCTGCGATCAAGAACCCCCGCAAGTAATTGCGTGAGCGCTTGAAAAAGCACAAATAAAGCAAATGAACCGCCCCGGTTTCCGAAGCAGGAAGCCGGGGCGGTTTTTTGCACAAAGAAGAAAGCTCTTTTTCGGAACTTTGATGAATTTGAGCGGTGCCGTTGACAGCAGAAAGGCAGAGGCGTATCTTTGAAACGGAAATCAGAGTATGGCAGGATGAAAATGCCGACCGGATGAGAATGGAACGGACGGGCTGTTTTTCATTTCCGGAGATAAAGCCATGAAAGTACGGATTATGGGACATGTCGTCTGCTATGCTTACTACATGGGATACACGACCCATCGGGAAAGGAGCAAAAATGAGACGGATGCTGGATCGATCACGGCTTCTGGCCGGCAAAACGGATCCGGGAAATAGCAATCTGTGGCTGCCGCTCTGGATGCACCTGCGGGATACGGCAGAGATCATGGAGCTTCTGGTGCGGAAATGGCTGCCCGACAGCGTAAAAAAGGCATCCGGATTGGAAGAGGAAGAATTGGTGCAGCTGGCCCGCTTTTTGGGCTGGGGGCACGATCTGGGTAAGGCGATTTTAATCTTCCAGAGCACGATCATGCAGTGCTTGCCCGAGGCGAAACAACGGCTGGAACGCCTGACACCGCTGAGCTGCCAGAAACTGAACCGGTGCGAAACGCCCCATGCCCGGGCGAGTGAAGCAATTTTGAGAAAACTGGGGTGCCCTGACGGGATCGCTTCGGTCGCGGGTGCTCATCATGGCAAGCCGCAGGACGGTACAGAAGTTGACAAACAGTTTACATGCTGGGAAGTCAACTACTACCCGGAAGAGCAAAAGGGCATCTGGGAGGGCTTTTGGAACGAATTGCTTCAGGCGGCACTGCAGGACAGCGGCTATTCCGGGGTGGACGCGCTGCCGGTGCTCAACCAGCCCGAAGAGATTTTGCTGACGGGGCTTTTGATCATGGCGGACTGGATCGCCAGCAACACGGATTATTTCCCGCTGATCCCTGTGGAAGAGCCGGGCAGTGAGGAGGTTTATCCGGAACGTGCGGATCGGGCGTGGCGCGAATGGGATAAACAGGAGACTGCTTCACCCTGGGCGGCGCAGACCACCATTGCAGAGCCGGAGGAATTTGCAAAGCGATTTGGCTTTGCTCCAAATGCGGTGCAGCAGGCGGCCATGGAAGCCGCCAACACCATGGATGTACCGGGCATTTTGATCCTGGAAGCACAGATGGGCGTGGGCAAGACCGAGGCGGCGCTGGCGGCAGCGGAAATTCTGGCGGCACGCTTTGGAGCGGGCGGCATCTTCTTTGGTCTGCCCACGCAGGCAACGGCGAATGGCATCTTTCCACGTCTGCTGCAATGGGCAGAAAACCAGCCTGATGACCTGCCCAGATCGATCCGGCTTGCGCACGGCATGGCGGAACTGAACGAAGAATATATCCGCCTGCAGCAACGGCCGGTGCGGGTGGAGGACGACTGGGACGACCCGGAAGCGGAAGAGCAGCGGGTGCAGGTGCATCAGTGGTTCCGGGGCAGCAAGCAGGCGCTGCTGGCAAACTTCGTCATCGGCACGGTAGACCAGCTGTTGATGGCGGCTCTGTGCCAGAAGCATGTGATGCTGCGGCATCTGGGCCTTGCGGGCAAGGTGGTGATCGTGGACGAATGTCACGCTTATGATGCGTACATGAACCGCTATCTGGACCGTGCGCTGGAATGGCTGGGCTGGTATCGGGTGCCGGTGATCTTGCTGTCGGCCACTCTGCCCGCCCGGCGGCGTGCAGAGCTGATCGAGGCTTACCAGCAAAAGCGCCGCCCCGGCCCGGATGCGCCGTGGAAAACCAGCTGCGGCTATCCGCTGCTGACATGGACGGACGGTGCACAGGTGCAGCAAAAGACCATCCCGCTGGATACGGCCGCCCGGAATGTGCAGACGGTGCGCCTGACAACGGAAGAACTGCCCGATTTCCTGTTCCAGAAAATGCAGGCTGGCGGCTGCGCAGGCGTCATCGTCAATACGGTGCGCAAAGCGCAGGAGGTGGCGCAGCGGCTGCGTCAGGTGCTGCCCGAAAAGGAAGTGCAGGTGTTCCATGCACAGTTCCTGATGCCAGACCGCGCCGCGCGGGAACAGGAGCTGATGCGGCGCATCGGTAAGCGCTCCACCGCTGCAGAGCGTGATGGGCTGATCGTGGTAGGCACGCAGGTATTAGAGCAGTCGTTGGATGTGGATTTCGATGTAATGGTTACAGAGCTTTGCCCGATGGATCTGCTCTTACAGCGCATCGGCCGTCTGCAGCGGCACCCAAAACGGTCTCGTCCGCAGCCGCTGCAAACAGCGGTCTGTGCTGTGCTGGACACGGGCACAGAGGAATTTGACAGGGGCAGCGAGGCAGTGTACGGTCAGTGGCTGCTCTGGCGCACCCGGGAATGCCTTCCGAAGAGCATCTGCCTGCCGGAGGATATCTCTCCGCTGGTGCAGAAAGTCTACGGCTGGGAACAGGCCGATGCCCTGCCTGAAACGGAACGGAGTGAGGGTATGTGCAAAGCCTATGAGTTTGCGCAGGCCCAGCGCAAAGAGCGGGCGCAGGTGTATCTTGTGCCGCAGCCCAAAGTGCACAAAAGATTCAAACAACTCAATACCTTGGATGGCTGGATGCAGAATGTGAGTGCACATTCTGATGCAGCTGCCCGGGCGGCAGTGCGGGACGGCGACCCATCGGTGGAGGTGCTGGTGATGCAGCGCCGGGCAGACGGAAGCATCCACTTCCTGCCGTGGCAGGAAAACGGCAGAGCGGTCGCATCCGACCAGCCGCCGCAGCCCGAAGACGCTTTGCAGATCGCCCGGCAGAAGCTGCGGCTCCCGGCGGTGTTCGGCAAAGCGTGGAAGGTGGACGAGGTCATCCGGGAACTGGAAGCGGATAACCGCAGCGGCCTTGCGGCGTGGCAGCTGTCTCCGCTGCTGCACGGAGAGCTGGTGTTGCTGCTGGACGAAAACCTGACCGCCCATCTTGCGGGCATGGAGCTTTGTTATGACCGTGAAAACGGCCTGACCTACCAAAAGGAGGAAACGGATGAAGGAGATCGAATTTAACCTGTTGACGGAGCCGTGGGTCCGGGTCCGTCGGCCAGACAATACGGTGCAGGAAGTTTCTTTGACGGATGCACTGCTCCATGCGCAGGATTATGTGGATCTGGCAGGCGAAATGCCCACGCAGGATGCCGCCATGCTGCGGCTGCTGCTGGCGGTGCTGTTTACCGTGTTTTCCCGCGTGAATGTGGAAGATGAGCCAGAACCGTTTGAAGAAGAGGATGATGCTCTGGCTCGCTGGGGAGACCTGTGGCAGCTGGAGCATTTCCCGGAGCAGCCGCTGCGGGACTATCTGGAACAGTGGAAAGACCGCTTCTGGCTGTTCCACCCGACACATCCCTTCTGGCAGGTGCCGGGGGCTGAAATCGGGACAGCCTGCAGCGCGGCGATGCTCAACGGCGAAATGATAGAGAGCAAAAATAAACTCCGACTCTTTCCGTTGTATGCAGGGCAGAGCAAGGAGCGGCTGAGCTACCCGCAAGCCGCCCGGTGGCTGCTGTCCGTGAACGGCTTTGATGATACGTCTTTGAAGCCGAAAGAAAAGAATCTGCCATCTATAAGTGTTGGCTGGCTGGGGAGTCTTGGCTATATTCAGGCGCTGGGGAACAACCTGTACGAAACATTGATGCTGAATCTTACCCTGCTGAAGGATGGCCGGGAATACTGGAGTGAAAACCGCCCGTGCTGGGAACTGGAGACCCCAAGGAGCGCAGAGCGCACGAAAATCCCCTGCCCGGACGACCCGGCACAGCTGCTGACCCTGCAATCCCGACGGCTTCTGCTGCACAGGACAGAGGGAATGGTGGATGGCTACTTTGCATTGGGAGGCGATTTCTTCTCCAAAGAAAATGCTTTTGCGGAGCAGATGACCGTCTGGCGCAACGCTGCCAAAAAGAACGAGCCGGCGGTGTTTGTGCCCTGCCGCCATGACCCGGCCCGGCAGTTCTGGCGGGAGTTTCCGGCGGTGTTTTGTCAGGACAGTGGCCACCGCCCCGGCGTGGTACGCTGGACTGAGAAGCTACAAGAACAGCGGCTGGGAATCCTGGACTCCCGGCGGAAGGTCCATTTCCGCATCGTTGGAGTGCTTTACGCCACCCAGAACCACATCGAAGATATCTTCAGCGACAGCCTGACCTTTCAGGCAGGGCTGTTGGACGAACTGAGCTGCAAATGGCAGGAGCGCATCGTAAGAGAGATCAATAACTGCGAAAAAGCAGCACAGTGTGTGGGGTATCTGGCGCAGGATATCGCCATTGCAGCCGGGAACAAAAATGAAAATGTCGGCGGCTCTGTCCGTGCACAGGTCTACTTTGCAGTGGACCAGCCCTTCCGCCAGTGGCTGCAGGCAATCGACCTGGAAAAGGACGACCCGGACAAGACCGTTCAGCGCTGGCAGGCGCAGGCGCACAGCATCGCGAAAAAGCTGGGGGAACAGATGGTGATGGAGGCCGGAAATGCCGCCCTGAAAGGGCACCGCATTGTGGTGGACAAGGGCAAAAAAACGGAGCGCACCATCCTGTATACCTCGCCAAGGGCCTATAACATTTTTCGCGCAAAGCTTTGGGAGATCTATCCCAAAACAGAATCATAAAGGGGGAATTGGATGAAAACACAGGACGTCAGAATCTATACGGCACAGCGGCTGCACTGGCTTTGGGCCCTGCCGGACAACCAGCGGCGGGCTGAGCTGGCAAAGCTGCGGCGGGGCGTTGGACACGCACCCGGCGATCTGCCGGAGCTGTGGGGGAGTTTTCTGCGGGGAATGCCGGAAAGCTTTCAGGGCCGCAGCGGCCCTTCCCACGCAGAGTGGGCGGTCTACCTTGCCCTGACCCTGTACGCCGTGCATCAGCAGGGAAACGACCAGCCCATGAACCGCCCGGGCAATACGCTGGGCCGGGCGGTGCGCCAGCTGGCAGAGCGGAACACCCCTGCCGGACAGGACTGGACCGAGGCCAGCGTGCTGCGGCGGTTCAATGCGCTGGCCACCGCAGAAGAGATGACCGAGATCAGCCACCATCTGCGGGGGATGATCCAGCTGCTGAGCGCCGCAAAGGATGGCGGCATCCCGCTGGACTATCCGCAGCTTGCGGCAGACCTGTATGAATTGCAATGCACCGACCCGCGGTATGCGCAGATTCCCGCCAACGTCCGTCTGCGGTGGGGACAGGATCTGTACCGCGACTCGAAGCCTGCACCGGAAGAGAACGAAAAGGAGAATTGACCATGAACAAGCGCCTGTATGTTGATTTCCACATTTTGCAGACCGTACCGCCCAGCTGCATCAACCGGGACGACACGGGCAGCCCCAAAACAGCCGTGTACGGCGGTGTGACCCGTGCCCGGGTATCCTCGCAGGCGTGGAAGCACGCCATGCGCGCTGACTTTGCGGAGAACGCCCGGCTGGATGTGGGCAAGCGCACCAAAAAGGTTGCCGATATGGTGAAGGAGCAGATCCTTGCGCTGGCTCCGGATGCGGATGCGGACAAGCTGGCAAAGAAAGCGCTGGAGAATGCGGGCATCAAGAGCGATGATAAAGGCACCAAAGCCCTGTTCTTTATGAGCACTGCGCAGGCAAAGGCATTGGCAGAGCTGGCTGTGGCGGGCAGCACCGACAAAAAAGAATACCAGAAGGCCCTGAAAGCAGCCCCTTCAATGGATATGGCACTGTTTGGCCGCATGGTGGCAGATGACCCTTCCCTGAATTATGATGCCGCTGCGCAGGTGGCCCACAGCATCTCCACCCATGCCGTGCAGAACGAGTACGATTACTTTACCGCAGTGGACGATTGTCAAGCAGAGGACAATGCCGGTGCAGGCCATCTGGGCACGGTGGAGTACAACTCCTCCACCCTGTACCGCTATGCCACGGTGAACGTGATGGAGCTGGCCGGGCAGCTGGGCGCAGAGCAGGCAGCGGAAACGGTGCGGGCCTTTGGCGAGGCGTTTTTGTTCTCCATGCCCACCGGCAAACAGAACAGCTTTGCAAACCGCACCCTGCCGGATGCAGTCTATGTGACCATCCGGGAAGATCAGCCGGTGAACCTGTGCGGCGCATTCGAGCGTGCCGTGCCCCGCAGTATGCAGGGCTATGCCGAACCTTCCAAGGCAGCGCTGGCACAGTACGCGCAGCAGATGTACAGCAGCTTTGCCGAGGCCCCGGCCCAGAGCTTTACCGTGGGCAGCGGTCTGGAGGCACTGGCTCCGGCACAGACGGCAAAGGCCATGCTGGACGCGCTGGAAAAGGCTGTCCGGGATGCGCTTGCCGGAAATGAGGTGGGGTAATGGCAACGCTGTTGCTTCGGCTGGCAGCACCTTTGCAGGCGTGGGGTGCGGACTCCAAATTTGAGACCCGCAAAACCAATCGGGAACCCACCAAAAGCGGTGTCATCGGCCTTCTGGCGGCGGCTCTGGGGCTGCGGCGGGACGAGAGTGAAGCGCTGGCCCGGCTGGCACAGCTGCGGTTCGGCGTCCGCGTGGAGCGGGAAGGACAGCTGCTGGTGGACTACCACACCGCAAAGACGCAGGACCAAAAGACCTCTTATGTGACCTATCGCTACTATCTGCAGGATGCCGTGTTTCTGGCTGGGATCGAAAGCGAAGACACCGCCCTTTTGCAGCAGCTGCAGCAGGCGCTGCTGCACCCGGCCTTTCCGCTGTATCTGGGCCGCCGGTCCTGCCCGCCCACCCTGCCGCTTTGTCTGGGACTGCGGCAATGTTCTTTGCAGGAAGCACTGCAGACAGAACCGCCTCTGTGTCCGGGACGGCATTGGCGGCTGATGATGGACGCCGACCCGCTGGAGCCGGGCACGGCTGTGCAGCGGGATGTGCCGGTCAGCTTTGACCTGCGCCATCGGCAGTACGGCTACCGCTCGGCGCGGGAGCTCTGGCAGACCATGCCGGACAGCCCGGAAAAGACGGAGCATGACCCGTTCCGGGAATTGTAAAGGGGGCGAGAGAATGTATTTATCACGGGTAGAGCTCGATCCCACCCGCCGCAGCACCATGGCTGCACTGGCGGCACCGCAGAAATTGCACGGCGCAGTGGAAAGCGCCTTTACGGGGGAGCGCCGCCGCAGGCTGTGGCGGCTGGATCGTCTGGGAGAGCGGCTGTATCTGCTGCTGCTCAGCGAGGATGTGCCGGAGCTGTCCGGCGTGGTGGAGCAGTTCGGCACCGGAGCGGCTGCGGAGACCCGCAGCTACGACCCGCTTTTGCAGCGGGTGGAGCCGGGCAGCAGCTGGCAGTTCCGGCTGACCGCAAACCCCACCAAATGCTGCAAAGACCCCAAGGCACCCGCAGAGCGGGGGACTGTGGCGGCGCACTGCTCGACAAAGTATCAGAAGCAGTGGCTGCTGGACCGCGCCGCAAAGCATGGCTTTGCTTTGCGGGAAGAGGAATTTACCGTGACCCGGGTGCAGTGGCAGCACTTTGCCAAGCATGGCACCCGGCCTGTGACCCTGCTGGCAGTGACCTACGAGGGTGTTTTGCAGGTGACCGACCCAGAGCAGTTCCGGGCACTGCTGTGTCAGGGCATGGGACGCGGCAAGGCCTACGGCCTTGGGCTGATGACCGTCATGCGCGGAGGAAACTGAGATGGACGAGATGCCGGGCATGATCCGGCCGGACCTGCAGGCACTGCCGCAGGTGAAGGACCGGATGACCTTTTTGTATGGAAAATGTTCAGCCCCTGACTTTTCCCCGCACATGCGGGGGTGATCCCCAGCTCAAGACCGCGTTCACCAGCGAGAGCGACTTTTCCCCGCATACGCGGGGGTGATCCCCATACTT
This sequence comes from Faecalibacterium sp. 7, assembly GCF_049562865.1. NCBI lineage: Bacteria > Bacillati > Bacillota > Clostridia > Eubacteriales > Oscillospiraceae > Faecalibacterium > Faecalibacterium sp. 7. The sequence goes on from NZ_CP186911.1 coordinate 1,212,375, forward strand.
GATCCTTTGGGTATCCTCTTGCTTCCTTTTCCTCGCACATGCGGGGGTGATCCCGTTGACCAGGCCTACCGCCTGACTCTTCTGGACTTTTCCCCGCACATGCGGGGGTGATCCCATAAGAGCCAGACATAGCACCGTCACCAGCTACTTTTCCCCGCACATGCGGGGGTGATCCCTGGGCTGTGTTGTTGCCGTAGTCATACATGCTCTTTTCCCCGCATGTGCGGGGTTTGCGAGAAGGAGTCACGGGCAGTGCCGCTGCGGATGCTTTTTTGTCGGCTGCAGATCCTTTGCGGGCCGGCCCTCTGACGCAGGCTGGGCAGAACGTTTTTTATCATTCCGCTGAAATTGCACAAGAAAATTCCAGTTCCGTTCACAAAGAGACGGCTGCACAGTGCTATACTTTTACCAGATCATTCCTTCTGAAAGGAGCCTGTTCTCTTTATGAGCCAACCCACCTCTGCCGCACCTTCCCGCAAAAAGACGACATTTTCGCTGCTGGTGCTCGCCGCACTCACCGGCATCATCGTGCTGCTGTTCAAGGACCACTGGGCCGAGATCACCGCAGCACTTTCGCAGCTGTCCGCATGGCAGGTGCTGGTGGTGCTGGCCATCGGCCTAAGCTATCCGCTGCTGGAAGGGTGCGTGGCGTGGGTCATCGTGCGCAGCCGCATTCCGGGTTTCAGGCTCCGGCAGGGCATCGATACCGCGTGGTGCGGCATCTTTGGCAATGTGGTCACACTGGGCGCAGGCGCCGTGCCGGTGCAGACCTGGTATCTCCACCGCTGCGGCCTGCCGGTGGGCCCGGGTGTGGGCCTGATGACCCTGCAGTACGTGTTCCACAAAACCACCGTGCTGCTGTATGCCACGGTGATGCTGCTGTTGCAGCACAGGTGGCTTGCCGCCAACACCACCGGTGTGATGAATTATCTGCCCATGGCATACGCTGTAGTGGCGGCCATCATTGTGGTGCTGGTGCTGGTGTGCGTATCGCCGCTGGTGCAGGACCTTGCCCGCTGGCTGATGCGTCTGCTGCCCCAAACGGAAAAATGGCAGCAGCGCCGCGCCGACTGGCAGCAGCAGCTGGATGTTCTGGGCGAGGAGAGCCGCCGCCTGCTGGCGGATAAGCCCCGCTGCGCTGAAATTCTGGCATTGCAGGCGGTCAAGCTGTTCGGGCTGTTCTGCCTGCCCTACCTGTGCATCCGGTTCATGGGGCTTTCCCCGCTGGGGTTCTGGCAGGTGCAGCTGCTCACCAGCCTGATGCTGTTTTTGTCCAACGCCCTGCCCAATGTGGCCGGTATGGGCTCCATCGAGACGGCATTCCTGCTGGTGTTCGGCAGCTTTCTGGAACGGGGCGAGGTGATGAGCGTGATGATGCTCTACCGCATCGCCAGCTATTATGTGGTGTTCGCCGCCAGCGCCGTGGGCTTTTTCATCGCCCAGCGGCATCTGGGCCAAATGGGAGCGGAGCTGCCAAAGGAGGTATGACTCTTATGAAAGAAAAAGGCATTCTGTCCCGGTTCGGCATCGTTTTGCTCATCCTGCTGGCGCTGGTGCTCATCCTTCCCTCTGCCCGGATCGATCTTGCATCCGGGATCAAGGCCAGCACACAGGCCAGTGTCCGGGTGGAGCACATTCAGAACTTTGCCCGCTCCGCAGAGATGGACGTTCAGCTGCTCTCTGCCGACGATCCGGCCTATCAGCAGATCGCAAACGTGCTCTCCGGCCTTACCTGCGTCAAGCGGTTCAACCAGCAGTATTCCTCCTACAGCCACGAATACCCGGTGGACTCCGTCACTGTGAGCTATTACGATGCGGATGAAAACAACCGCCTGCTGGTCACGGTCTACTCCGACGGCACCGCCATCGTGAACAGCCAGTTCGTGAAGATCAAAACGCCCAAGGGCGGCGCGGAAGAAGTGTACCGTCAGCTGGCGGAGATCGTGAAGTAAACCCTCTCAGTCATCGCTCGGCGATGCCAGCTCCCCCGAAAGGGGGAGCTTCTTTGCATCTGGGCATCTGGCTTAAACGTCTTTCTTCAAACCAAAAGTAGCATCTTTCCGTACTTGCGCATGAAGCTCGCCCTTCGGGAGAGCTGCCGCCGCAGGCGGCTGAGAGGGGCGTTTTCCTTATAAAAACAAAAATCGGGGCACGCAGGTGGTCAAGCTGCATGTCCCGTTTTTGTTTTTCTTTTGCACTCTGTGCGGTACCAATCACACCGAATGCCGCGCATCGAGCCATGGGAGCAAACAAAAACCACGGCTCACCTGAAAAAAGAGAATGGAATGGAGGAATTGGCGTTTGCGCAGCAATGAAAGCCCCAGTGGGGCTTTTAAGCCACAAAGCGGTCTTGCGTAAGCAAGATGGAGCGGCCCCGCCGCGACAAACTTGGCGTTTTCGCAGAAGCCCTTGCAGAGGCTCCCGCTTTTCTGGTGCAACGTAGTCCGGCATATCGGTTAGATTTGCCTAACCTCGTTGCGAGAACAGAATACCATAGCCGGTTAGTCTTGTCAACCCTTATTTTGCGATTTTTTTCGCAAAAGGGGTGCGCCGCCGGGATTTCGGCGCTTTTTCTACATTCTGCCCAAAGAAAGCCCCTTGCTTTGGCAGAAAACCCACTTGTTTTCTATTGCATTTTAAAGTGGTTCTTGCTATTATAATAACGCAAGATTTTGTGGGCAGGTTTTCATTTTTGTCTACACCTTGTAGTCGGGGCTGCCGCAGCTGGCAGTTCAAGACCGTTTTGCCCCCAGAAAGCCGCCATACAGAGCGGCTTTTCAAAGGCTCATTAGTTAGAAAACGCTAACTGCGTAATGGAGCAAGGAGGTTCCAATGATCAATTTTGAACAGTGGGAAGGCTTTGAGGGCCGCATCTGGAAAGAAGAAGTCAATGTGCGCGACTTCATCCAGAAGAACTACACCCCGTATGACGGCGACGAAAGCTTTCTGGCCGGCCCCACCGAGGCGACCGATAAGCTTTGGGGTGCCCTGCAGAAGCTGCAGAAGGCCGAGCGCGCCAAGGGCGGCGTGCTGGATATGGAGACTGAGGTGGTCAGCAGCCTGACTGCTTACGGCCCCGGCTATATCGATGAAAGCCTGAAGGATCTGGAGCAGATCGTGGGTCTGCAGACCGACAAGCCCCTCAAGCGCGCCTTCATGCCCTACGGCGGCATCAAGATGGCAGAGCAGGCCTGCACCACTTACGGCTACCAGCCCAGCGAAGAGCTGCACAAGATCTTTACCGACTACACCCGCACCCACAATCAGGCTGTGTTTGACGCCTACACTCCTGAAATGAAGGCAGCCCGCCACACCCATATCATCACCGGCCTGCCGGATACCTATGGCCGTGGCCGCATCGTGGGCGATTACCGCCGCGTGGCGCTGTACGGCATCGATGCACTGATCAAGTTCAAGCAAGAGGACTTCGCCAACTGCGGCGACGGCACCATGACCGATGACGTCATCCGCCTGCGCGAGGAGATTGCACGCCAGATCAGCGCCCTGAAGGGCATGAAGAAGATGGCCGAGGCCTACGGCTACGATATCTCTCAGCCCGCAAAGAACGCCAAGGAAGCCTGCCAGTGGCTGTACTTCGGCTATCTGGCCGCCATCAAGACCCAGAACGGCGCCGCCATGAGCGTGGGCCGCATCTCCACCTTCCTGGATATCTACATCCAGCGTGATCTGGACAACGGCACCCTGACCGAGACTCAGGCACAGGAGCTGATCGACCACATGGTCATGAAGTTCCGCATGGTCAAGTTTGCCCGTATCCCCAGCTACAACCAGCTGTTCTCCGGCGACCCCGTGTGGGCAACGCTGGAAGTGGGCGGCATCGGCATGGATGGCCGCAGCATGGTCACCAAGAACTGCTACCGCTTCCTGCACACGCTGGAAAACATGGGCCCTGCACCGGAGCCGAACCTGACCGTTCTGTACTCCTCCGCTCTGCCGGAGAGCTTCAAAAAATATGCCGCCAAGGTGTCCATCGATACCAGCTCTGTCCAGTACGAGAACGATGACGTGATGAAGCCCGTCTGGGGCGACGATTACTCCATCTGCTGCTGCGTGTCTGCCACCCAGACCGGCAAGGAGATGCAGTTCTTCGGTGCCCGCGCCAACCTTGCCAAGTGCCTGCTGTACGCCATCAACGGCGGTGTGGACGAGAAGAGCCACGAGCAGTGCGGCCCCAACTATGCCCCCATCACCAGCGAGTACCTGAACTACGACGAGGTGCTGCCCAAGTATGTCCAGATGCTGGACTGGCTGGCTGGCCTGTACGTCAATGTGCTGAACCTGATCCAGTATATGCACGACAAATACTACTACGAAGAAGCCGAGATGGCCCTTATCGACACCGATGTGCGCCGCACCTTTGCCACCGGCATTGCAGGCTTCTCCCACGTTATCGACTCCCTGAGCGCCATCAAGTACGCCAAGGTCAAGGTGGTGCGTGACGAGAGCGGCCTTGCCACCGGCTTTGAAGTGGACGGCGACTTCCCCAAGTACGGCAACGACGACGACCGTGCCGACGAGATCGGCGTGTGGCTGCTGCGCACCTTCCTTGAAATGATCAAGAAGCGCCACACCTACCGCAACTCCGAGGCTACCACCTCCATCCTGACCATCACCTCCAACGTGGTGTACGGCAAGTACACCGGCGCTCTGCCCGATGGCCGTGCCGCATTCACTCCGTTTGCTCCCGGTGCAAACCCCAGCTACGGCGCAGAGCAGAACGGCCTGCTGGCTTCTCTGAACTCGGTGGCAAAGCTGCCCTACCACTGGGCACTGGACGGTATCTCCAACACCCAGACCATCAACCCGGACGCTCTGGGCCACAGCGAAGGCGAGCGGGTGGAGAATCTGGTACAGGTCATGGACGGCTACTTCGATCAGGGTGCACACCACCTGAACGTGAACGTCTTTGGCAAGGAGAAGCTGCTGGACGCCATGGAGCACCCCGAGAAGGAGGAGTACGCCAACTTTACCATCCGTGTCTCCGGCTACGCTGTCAAGTTCATCGACCTGACCCGCGAGCAGCAGATGGACGTTATCTCCCGCACCTGCCATGCAGCCCTGTAACCCCATCGGCTATGTCCACTCGCTGGAATCCTTCGGCTCTGTGGACGGCCCCGGCGTGCGCTTTGTGGTGTTTTTGCAGGGGTGTGCCCTGCGGTGCAAATACTGCCACAACCCGGAAACATGGGCTGCGGAGGGCGGCGAGGAATGGACGGTGGAAAAGCTGTTCCAGCGGGTCTACCGCTACCGCAACTACTGGGGCAAGAAGGGCGGCATCACGGTCAGCGGCGGCGAGCCGCTGCGCCAGATGGAGTTCCTGACGGCATTTTTCGAGCTGGCCCGCTCCAAAGGCGTGCACACGGCTCTGGATACCGCCGGGCAGCCCTTCCGGCCCGATGACCCGGATTATCTGGCCGGTTTCGACCGGCTGATGAAGTCCACCAGTCTGGTCATCCTCGACCTGAAGGAGATCGACCCGGAACGCCACCGGCAGCTCACCGGCAAAGACAATGCCAACATCCTTGCGATGGCGCGGCACATCTCGGACCTCGGGGTGCCGCTGTGGATCCGGCATGTGCTGGTGCCCGGCCTGACCGACGACGAGGAGGGCCTGCGCAGGACCGCAGACTTTATCCGCAGCCTGAAAACGGTGCAGCGGGTGGAGGTGCTGCCCTACCACACACTGGGCCTGTTCAAGTGGCAGAAGCTGGGCATCCCTTATCCGCTGCCGGACGCCGTGCCGCCCACAGCGGAGCAGGTGAAGCGTGCAGAAGAACTGCTGGAAGTGAGCCGGTATCCCGGGTAAGGCAAGACGATTTTAATTGCGCTCCGCTTCGCTCTGCGCTATTTCAGCGGAAAGAAGATTTTATGATTTCGGAACCCCGGAGCGTCCGCAGACGCTCCGGGGTTCCCTTTTCACGGGAAGAGTCGCAGTGGTAAGCTGTATTTGCAGCGCCGCTTCCTTCGGAAGCGCGGCGCTGCGGTGAAATCTTGCGATGCTGTTTGCCTTTACAGCTCCTCCCGTGAAAAAGTAAATCTGGAAAATCCGCAGATTTTCCAGATTTACAAATACTAAAATGATTTTCCTTAAATTATGCCCAAAGCAACGACGACGACCGCCGCCAGTGGCGGAAACAGGGAGGAGTTGTTGGGGCAGCGGCCAGCAAGACGCGCGTGCCGCCCAAGGCACGATGCGGACGCTGGGTGCCGCAACCCGTTAGCGGCGGGCATTCTGAATCGTTTTTGTTCCACCTTGACTTCCCTGTGCGGCACCGCTATAATAAAGAGGTAAAAGGATAAATGCGTTTATCCGGGCAGAGTAGCGCCGCATACCGTCTGCGCAGAGAGAACGGGCCACTGGCTGGAAGCCTGTTTGCAGACCGCCGCGCAAAGTGCGCCCGGACAGCACACGGCGGGAACCCCTACGGGAAGTATCGCCGTGCGGTGCGCCGCCGTTACCGGCTTTGAGCGACAAACAGAAGTGGAACCGCGATTTTGATGAAAAACCGCCTTCGGAGCTGTGCTTTGTGCACCGCTCCGGGGGCGTTTTATTTTGCGGCTTCTGTCTGCCACAAAAAGGAGAATTGACCATGCAGATCTTCAACACCCTGACCCGCCAGAAGGAAGAATTTGTTCCGCAGGTGCCCGGTGAATACCGCATCTATGTCTGCGGCCCTACCGTTTATAACTATATCCACATCGGCAACGCACGCCCACTGATCGTGTTCGACACCCTGCGCCGCTACCTTGAGTACCGCGGCAACAAGGTGATCTATGTTTCCAACATCACCGACATCGACGATAAGCTCATCAAGAAGGGTCAGGAGGAGGGCACCTCCATGAAGGAGGTCGCCCAGCGCTTTGAGGCCGAGTACCTCAAGGATGCCGCCGGTCTGAACTGCAAAAAGCCCACCGTCCAGCCCCGGGCCACCGAGCATATCCAGCAGATCCTGGACATTGTGAAGGATCTGATCGATTCCGGCCACGCCTACGTTGCCAAGAACGGCGACGTGTATTTCCGGGTGAAGAGCGACCCCGGCTACGGCAAGCTGAGCCACCTGAAGCTGGATGATCTGGAAAGCGGCAACCGTGAGCTGCGCAGCCGTATGGACGACGACCTGAAGGAGGACCCCGCCGACTTTGCTGTGTGGAAGGCCGCAAAGCCCGGTGAGCCTGCATGGGAAAGCCCCTACGGCATGGGCCGTCCGGGCTGGCACATCGAGTGCAGTGCCATGAGCCGCACCCATCTGGGCAAGACCATCGACCTGCACTGCGGCGGTCAGGATCTGATCTTCCCTCACCACGAGAACGAGATCGCCCAGAGCGAGTGCGCCAACGGCTGCGAGTTCGCCCGCTACTGGATGCACAACGGCTTCATCAACGTGGACAATCAGAAGATGTCCAAGAGCCTGCACAACTTCTTCACCGTGCGGGACGTGGCGGACGTCTACGGCTACGAACCCATCCGCTATTTCATGCTGACCGCAGGCTACCGGATGCCCCTGAACTACACCGTGGACCTCATTGAAAGCTGCAAGAACAGCCTGGAGCGCCTGTACACCTGCCGCGAGAATCTGGATTTTGCCCTGACCAAGGACACCTTTGGCACCGACGAGACCCTGAAGGAAAAGGCTGCCGAGGCCCGCACCAAGTTCTGCACCGCCATGGACGATGACCTGAACACCCCGGATGCACTGGCTGCCGTGTTCGATCTGGTCAAGGAGATCAATACACTGTCGGCTGTTTCTTCCAAGGACGCCCTGCAGACCGCTGCCGCCGCCTTTGACGAGATCACCGGCGTGCTGGGCCTGCTGTACAATCGCAAAAAGGACGAGGTGCCCGCCGAGGTGACTGAGCTGGTTGAGAAGCGTGCCGCCGCCAAGAAGGCTAAGGACTGGGCCACCGCCGACGCCATCCGCGCACAGCTGACCGAGCTGGGCTGGGCGGTCAAGGACACCGCACAGGGCCCGCAGCTGAGCAAACTGTAATACGTTCTAAAATGCCCTCCGTTTCATTCTGGGCATCTTTAGCGGAATTGGTATTTTAAATTTACAGCCCGGAAAGATCTGCGGATCTTTCCGGGCTGTTTTTGCCGCTTTTCTCTTTACATTCCAAACGCAATTTGCCATAATAAAACCAGAAATAACATGAGCGGAGGCAGGCACAATGAAGGTCATGGTTTTTGATGTGGGCGGCACTGAGATCAAGTATTCGGTGATGGACGAAGGATTGAACCGCACCGATGCCGGGTCTGTGCCTACGCCGCAGGATACGCAGGAGCATTTTCTTGACACATTATACGCTCTGTATTCGCCGCACCGGGATGAAGTAAGCGGCATCGCCATGGCCCTGCCCGGCTTTGTGGACACCCGCACCGGCTTTGTCTCCAATGGCGGGGCACTTCTGTATAACACCGGTACGCAGGTAGGGCAGCTGGTGCGTGAAAGATGCGGCTGTCCGGTCACGCTGGAAAATGACGGCAAGGCCGCTGCCCTTGCAGAGCTGCAGGCCGGTGCGCTGCAGGGCTGCTGCAACGCGGCGGTGTTTATCATCGGCACCGGTGTGGGCGGCGGCATCATCGCCAACGGCCAGCTGGTGCGGGGCATCCATTTTACCGCCGGGGAATACAGCTTTGTGAACACCAACGCTGACGAGTGGGAGAACACCGGAAAAACCATGGCCTGTCAGTGCAGCACCACCAATCTGCTGCAGTGGTACCGCGCCCGCAGGGGCCTGCCCGCCGATGCGCCCATGAATGGCAGACAGTTTTTTGATGCCGCCAATGCCGGAGAGCCGGAAGCGCTGGAAGTGCTGGAAAGGTTCTGCAAAGCGGTGGCGGTGCAGATCTACAATCTGACCGTCCTGCTGGATGTGGAAAAGGTGGCCATTGGCGGCGGCATCAGCAAACAGCCGCTGCTGCTGGACAGTCTGCGCCGGGTATATGCCGGGCTGTTCGCTTCCCGGGGAGATTCGCCCTACATGATCGGTCTGCCGCGCACCGAGATCGTGCCCTGCCATTTCAGCAGTGAAGCCAATCAGGTGGGCGCGCTGTATGCCTGTCTGCACACGGTGGGCAGGATGGACTGAATCCGCTTCTGCCCTGCTCCTTCTGCGAAAAAAGAGGAAGATCCCGCCGGATCTTCCTCTTTTTTTCATGCTGCACAAAAACAGCGGACACTCAGGTGGTCAGTTCGTTCACCAGCCGCGTCAGAGTGGCAACGTAAGCTTCGTTGGAGTAATATTTCTCGTACATTTTCCGGCAGTCGGCCTTCATGGCGGCCAGCTGATCGGGGTGCAGGATGGCGTGTTCCAGCACCTTTGCCAGCTGGTCGGGGTCGTCGTCCCGGTACACAAAGCCGTCCACGCCCTCGGTGATCAGCCCGGCAGTGCCGGTGTGCTCCGACACGATGGAGGGCTTGCCGAAGATCAGGCCCTCGGTGACGAAGGTGGGCATGGGGTCGTCGCGGGAGGCGCACACCACACAGGTGCACTGATCCATCAGGGACTTGATCTCCGGGCGTTCCAGCCGCTTGCGGTAGAACACGGTGTCCGGGTAATCCTCCACCAGTGCATCCACGGCACTCTTCAGGCTCTTGTCTGCGGCCTTGCCCACGAACAGGAAAGCGGCTTTCTGGCGCACTTCGGGCTTGAGCAGACGGATGGCATTGCAGAAGATATCCTGACCCTTGCGGGGCTCAAAGGAGCCCACGGTCACGAACAGAGGGCGTCCGCCCGCGTAGCTGATATCATAGACCGGGAAGCTCTCCTGCGCGTAGTCCGGCAGGCCGTAGATCAGCTGTTCGATGTTAAAATCCGGCCGCACCGAATGCATGGCGGCAGTAGCGTGGGAGCCTACGGCACACACATGCACATTGGAGTCCAGCGTTTTGGGGATCCTGTGCGCAATGAACGGATAGCCTGCAAAGGCATCGTGCAGCCACCATAGCACCGGCACAAAGGAGCCGTTCAGGGTGCTCACGGCGGCGGCCTCCACCACAGTATTGGCCAGCACAAAATCCGCACTGGTGGCAAGCCCCCACAGGGAGGAGCTCATCACGCAGTCGCTGCGGGTGACAACGGCAGCGCCGGCATCCAGAAACAGCGGCAGAGAGCCATCGTCCGCAGGACCCAGAACCACGACCTCGAAGCCCATGCTGCGCAGCACCGGCACGGCGCTCACCAGCACGATGGGGGCACCGGTCATGGTGAGCTCATGGCTCAGGATCAGGGCACGCTTTCCGGAGGCAGAGAACACATCATCGGCACACAGCTCCCGCCGGAAATGCAGCAGGGACTCCGGGATGCGGCGGCAGTTTTCTGCCATGGAGGTGGCAAGGCGCAGCAGCTCGGTCACGCTGTCCCTGCCGCGGGCAGCGGCGCGGATGCGGTCCAGAAGCTTCCGCGATACCATGGCACAGCGGCTGCAGGGGATGTGCTGGGTGCTCAGGTACAGGGCGGTGGAACCGTCAAAGCCAAAGGCGGCGTCGCACACCACAAGGTCTGCACCGGTGCGCAGGGCACCGGCAAAATAGGTCAGGGCGGTGGAGGTGCACTCCAGATCTTCGCTGACCAGCAGCACGCCCTCCACCGAGTCGGTCAGGGCGGGGGCCAGCTCCGTCACCAGCCGGAACTTGCGGTGCAGCTGGTTTTCCAGTGCGTGCTCCAGCGCCTGATGGCGGCCGGGCGCATACACCAGCAGATAGGTGCTCTGGGTATCGGTATACACCTGCTTCGTCAGCTGTTTACGCTGCAGGGTGCTGTAACTTGTGTACATAATGACACTCCTCTGCAAATCGTATCAATGACGGAACAGCCGGTGCAGCGCACGCAGCGGGGCGGTGAGCCGCCAGCTGCTGCTTTCGTACAGGTTTTCCAGCGAGTTTTCGTAGGCGGCGCGGCTGTTCTGCAGCTCGGTCAGTTGATTGTTCAGCCGGGTATTCTCGGCAAGGGCGGCCTGCAGCTGCCTGCGGAGATCGTTCTGCTCCGCTTCGGCCCGCAGCTTGATGGCGCTCAGGGCCTGCAGCAGGGCCTTGCCGGGCTGTTCGTGCTGGAAGCGGCCCAGCGGATAGTAATGATAGGTCACGGCAAACTTCATCCCGGCCGCAAAGGGCACTGTGCTCTGCACGGTCAGGTTGGGGTCCACATCCAGAAACAGCAGGCAGTCTTCCTGCAGCTGGATGCCGTTCATGGCGCGGCATTCCAGCCGCTCGTCCGAGATGCTCAGGTCAGTCACGCAGCAGGCCAGCTCACCGGGGTCCAGCCGCAGCGCACGGGCATCCGTGGGCAGGGTGAACACCGCAGAGACCTCGTGGGTCAGCTCGTCGTAGGCGTCCTCGGCAACGGTCAGGCATTCCCGCGGGGAATAGCCGGAGCCGGAATCGTAGAACAGCTGCGGCAGGGTGAGGGCGGCAGGCTCGTTGTCGCTGCCGTGCCTTGCCAGTGCGGCCTGATAGTTCAGCACCTGCTGTTCCAGCTCCAGACACCGCTGTGCCAGCCGGGATACGCCTTCGTCAGAGAGCTTGAGCTGCTGCTCAAGGTCGGCAGCGCGGCTGCGGGCCGCAGCAAGGGTCTCGGGGGCATCGTTGTTCATAACGGGATTCTCCTCTTACATTTATGATAGGCTGCACCGCAGCAGCCGGAAAAACACCTTAATGCCGGGCGGTATAGTGCACGGCAGGGCTCTTGCGCCGTGCAGGGAAAAACCGGATGATGAGTGCACGGCGTGCACGCAGCAGCTCACACACCAGCCAGATGGAGCCCAGAGCGATGGCATATTGCAGCCACATGCCCAGCACCGGCCGGTCCGAAAATCTGGCTACCATCAGATACCACGGGATGGCGATGATCTCCACGGTATGTATGCAGAAGATGTGGAGCGAGCGTCGGCCCACCGCCTCCAGAAAGCGCACGATGCGGCCGTGGAAATGGCTGAGCCGCATGAACAGCCGGATGAATAAAAGACCGGCAGCACCGTCCAGAAAAATGCTCAGGGGGCCCAGCGACCACTCGGCCAGCGAGATGCAGTCGGTGGTGCGGGTGGCAAGAGCGCCTACGGCAATGAGTGCTGAGGCCCCCAGCAGCCCGGCAAAGACTTTGGGCGGCAGGGGCTCGTCCAGCAGATGCTTCTTTTTGGCAAGGAAGCCGATATAGAGATAGGGGACGATCACCGCGCCCTGGATCAGGCAGAAGGGCGGCTCCCACACAAGGCTGACGCCCCAGCCCAGCAGCGCACACCCGGCCACAGCCCAGGGAACGTACTGTTCCGGGAAGATGTTCAGGATCACATCCAGCAGGATCCAGCCCACCATGAGGGCCAGCAGATACCACATGGGCCCGCAGGAGAAAAATTCCTGCCCGAAATACTCTGCCGTGTGGGGCAGGCCCAGAAGAAAACCGCCGGTGACCTTGACCGACTCGCCAATGGTGCCGGGCAGGTACTGGAACGTTTTATAGTGGATGATAAAGTGCAGCACGCAGGTGAACAGCGCAGTATAGAGGTAAGGCTTGAGCAGACTTTTCAGCTGCTGGTGGATGCATTTGCCGATGGAGCGCTTGCGGAAGCCGTAGCCGCTGGCGATAAAGAAAGCGGCCATCAGCGCTTCGCGATAGATGAACGGGAAAAACGCGGTCAGGGACAGGCCGCTGACCGCCTGCATGGGATAAAGCTCGGCGGTATGCGCAAAAACGATGATCAGCATACCGGCACCCTTGAGCATGTCGAACATGCCGATGGAGCTGACGGTGCGGGGTTTGGTTCCTTCCATGGAGGTTCCTTCCTTGCGCGGGACATTCCCTCAGAGCCGGACGCCGCACAATGCGTAGATTTTGAATGAAAAAGATAAAAATTTGTATGGATATGAACCCAGTATAATGCTTTTTGCACAGACTGTCAATTTTGAATTGCGGTCCGGCACGGAAATCAATTTTTACAGCCTAGCCCAGAGCTAAAGCCTTCACCCCTTGGGGGGAAGGTGGCTGTGAACGCAGTGAGCAGACGGATGAGGGGTATTCAGGGTAAAATGCTGCTGTCCTGCGCCCTCATCAGTCACCTGCGGTGACAGCTTCCCCCGACCGGGGGAAGCCTTCATGCGGAAAATTGATTTCCATGGCAGCCCGGCAGGCGGGGGACACATGCCGCCTGCAATAAGAGCATAGCACAGGCCGGGCGGCTTCGCAACGAAAGGCAGAATTTACATCTGGAAATGGTATGATGTGCAAGACTTTATTGTCAATATTGGAAATTAAATGTTGCAAAACTCTTGCATTGACACGGGTCTTATTGTATACTGGGCACAGTTGGAAATGTCTGGCAGGATCTGTGTGGGCTTACACCGGTGCACCGGATCGGATGATAAAAATGGAGGAAAAAAATGATTACATCGCTGTATCAGTCCCTTTGCAATATGGAAACCAACATTGCAGACCGTGTGGCTCTGCGCTGGTATGATGAAGAAAAGCAGGGCGTTGCCGAGGTGCACTACGCACAGTATGCCCAGGATCTGCGCCGGTTCGTGGCGTTCCTGCGTGCAGAGTATGGCGACGTGCGCGGCAAGCGAGTGGCGATCCTGGCCCGCAACAGCTACCAGTATGTCATCTGCATGTACGGCACCGTGATCGCAGGCGGCGTGGCTGTACCGCTGAACCTTGGCAAGGACTGGGATGCCATCTCCTACGAGCTGGGCCTCACCGAGCCGGTGTGTATCCTGCAGGATGGCGAGTTCGCGGAGCGGGAGCCTGCCCTCACCGAGACCTACGGCAGCATCCTGAAGCCCATGGATGTCTTTGCAGCCTATGAGCCTGCCGAGGACGTGACCGAGGTGGAGGACCTCTCGGCTCTGGCCTTTATCATGTTCACCTCCGGCACCACCGACCGCAGCAAGGGCGTCATGCTGAGCCAGAAGAACCTGTTCAGCGCCATGCCGGCTTTTCTGGACCCCTTTGACGATGTGAAGAAGTACACGGGCTGGAACACCGACGAGTTCTCGTCCCTGTCCGCCCTGCCCATGTTCCACATCTCCGCCATGACCAGCCTTGTTTCGTGGAGCATCACCGGCCACTCCATCAACCTGTGCAACAACCTGAAGTATTTCTACCGTGATCTGGGTGCCATGCACAGCGAGGTGATGGCGGTGGTGCCGGTGCTGCTGAAGAGTATCTACAGCGATGTGATGAGGGGCCGCCGCGACCGCCTGAACGGCTTGTGCATGCTGACCTGCGGTGCTGCCATGTTCGACCCCAAGATGCTGAGTGATATGATGGAGAAGGGCTTCTTTGTGGCCCAGATGTACGGCCTGACCGAGACCTGCGGCGATGGTGCATGGAACTCCTCGCAGGAGGCAAAGTACCTGACCAGCGTGGGCCATGTGGATCTCAGCTGTGAATACAAGCTGGACGACGGCGAACTGTGCATGCGGGGCGGCCCCATCATGCTGGGCTACTACAAGGACCCGGAAGGCACTGCGGAAGTCATCGATGCCGAGGGCTGGTTCCACACCGGCGATATTGCCCGGGTGGAAGAGGACGGCTACATGTACCTGACCGGCCGCAAGAAGAACGTGATCATTCTGGACAGCGGCGAGAACGTGAGCCCCGAGGAGCTGGAAAAGCTGCTGGTGCCCTGTGCGGACATTCGGGAGTGCATCGTGAAGGAAAAGGACAAGAAGATCTGTGCCCTCATCTACTGTGACCCTGCAAAGCAGGAGACTGTGAAGGAGTTCGTCACCGGGGTCAACCGCGGCCTGCCGCTGTACAAGCGCATGGTGCCGGAGCTCAGCGCGCAGCCGCTGCCCCGTAACGCCATGGGAAAACTGCTGCGCCAGTGATACGGATGCGGTAGAATGCCCGGATGCATAAATGGGCCGGCAGACCGGAAGACTGATGACAGGAGTTCCGACAAAAAACAAGGCTTTGTTGCCGGAACCCTTGCGCACAGGAGAGAATCAGGGTATTATTATGGAAAGGTACAGGAGATTGTGCCTATTATCCGTCACGGAAAGGAAGAAAATTTCTATGGAACGAGCAGAGATCATTTCCCAGATCCTGGCCATCCTGGAGGATGTTGCCGAGGTCTCTCCCGAAGATGTGAATGAGAACAGCGTCCTGATGGACGATCTGGATCTGTCCTCAATGGAGATCCTGACCATTGTGGCAGACCTGGAGGAGACCTTCGGCCTGCGCATCCCCGAAAAGGAGCTGCGCAACTTTGTGACCATAGGGGATCTGGTGGATTATCTGGCGGCAAACGCGGGGTAACAGTTCATGAATGAGTCACGGCGCTCGACGGAGTACATCTTTCAGGGAACGATGTATTTCTTCCGTCGGGAGAAGATCCTGTGCCGGTACCAGTTTGCGCTGCAGGACGCGGTGGAACCCGCTCTTTTGCAGCGTGCACTGGATACGGCACTTTCGGCCGCACCGTACTATCAGGTACAGCTGGTGCAGGAAAAGCGGAGCTTTTTTCTGGAGCCGAACCCGAACCCCTGCCTTGTGTATCAGGGCAGTGCACAGCGCGATATCCCGGAGGAAACGAACGGCTATCTTTTCAGCGTGAGCTGTGAGGGGGACATCGTCTATTTTGACTGGTATCATTTCCTCATGGACGGCCACGGGGTGTCGCCCTTCCTCACCCGCATTCTGGAACAGTACTGCAACCTGCGCTATGGCACGGCGTTTGCAAACACGCCCATCCTGTGCAGCCCGGCCTATGACATCGAGGCCATGATGGAAAAATATCCATCCCCCGCAGCCACCGAGAACACGATGCAGAGGGATGTGGTGCAGACCTACGAGGGCAGGATGCGCCGCACCCGGGTGCGGCTGACCAAGCAGAGCCTTGTGGACCGGGCAGTGGAGAACGGCGTCAAGCCCTTTACGGCGCTGGCAGGTCTGCTGAGCCTTGCACTGCGCAGCTATCTGGGCAAGGACGAGATCCAGTATTCCTACTCGGCAGATACCCGCAGGGAAGCGGGCGTGCCGGATGCCCTTTACAACTGCGTGTGCTCCTTCCAGAGCAGCGTGAAGCTGAACGATGATACCCGCCTTGCGGACATCGTGCCGGGCATGGACGCCTTTGTGCGCCGCAGCCTGCAGCCCGAAGTCAAGCTGCAGCGCATGGCCGAGCAGATGAGCTGGGTGTACAAGGTGGACCGGCAGAAAGCGCCCCTGCGCATCAAGCAGAGGGTGTTCCAGATGGGCGAGTACATCAGCGGTGTCTCGGCGGATTTCTGGCTCAGCTATCTGGGCAATCCGCTGCTGCCGGCCACGCCGGAGCTTCAGAAGTACACCAAAGACTTCAACGTCTGGGTTCCGCCGGATGGCGGCTCCATGGGCGTGGAAGCCTCCAGCCTGAACGGCATCATCACCCTGTGCATCGAGAACAAGGCCGAAATGCCCGGCCTTGCCGGGATGATCCGCACCGCCTTTGAAAAAGAGGACATCACGGTGCTGGAAGCCGTGGATCTGGATACATAAGTGCAGAACATAAAAAGCACTCTTTCCGGGCAGGAAAGGGTGCTTTTTTGCGTCTTATTCGGTCCGTGCAGGCCGTGTGGTCACCTCGCCGCAGCGCAGAGCCTCCTGTCGGCCGTTCTCCCGCTGGATGACCAGCCGCCCTTCCTCGTCGATGGCAAGGGCCTTTGCGGCGTAGGTTTCGGTCTCGGCACACACCGTCACCCAGTGGCCGGGCACAAAGCACCGGGCGCGGTACTCATCCAGACAGTCAAAGCCGGGGCAGAGGGCCAGCAGCTCCCGGGCAATGGCCCCGGCCAGTGCGGCCCGGCTCACCGGGGCAGGCCCGCCGGGGTACAGGCTCCCGGCCCTGCGGGCCAGCTCCTCCGGCCAGTCGGCGGCGGTGGAGGTAAGGTTCAGTCCGATGCCCACCACCAGCCATTCCAGCTGTCCGCTCTCCAGGTCGGTCCCCGCTTCGGTCAGGATGCCGCAGACCTTTCTGCCCTGATAGTACAGGTCGTTGACCCACTTGATGGCAAGCTCCAGCCCGCAGAGCTTTTTCACGGCACGGCAGACCGCCACCGCTGCGCTGATGGTAGCGGTCTGGGCATTGGCGGCGGGCATTTCCGGGCGCAGCAGCACAGAGCAGTAAACGCCCTTGCCTGCCGGGCTTTCAAATCTCCGGCCCAGCCTGCCGCGTCCGGCGCTCTGGTGGGCGGTGAGCACCAGCGTGCCATGGGGTGCACCATCCAGCGCCAGCAGCTTTGCCGTGCGGTTGGAGCTTTCCAGCGTGTCATATAAATAGATGGGTGCAGGGTAGTCCCCGATGGCTTCGGTGCAGAACGGGTCACCGCCAGCCAGCCGGTAGCCCCGGCGGGGCGCAGCTTCCAGCGCGTACCCTTGGGCCGTGAGGGCCGCAGCGGCTTTGTGCACGGCAGCGCGGCTCACGCCGAGGGTCTCGGCCAGCTGCTGGCCGGAAACGTAGCTGCCCCCGGCAGCGGAAAGTGCCTGCAAAAGTGCCTGACGGGTACTGACAGCCATGGCCGAATGCCTCCTTTTGTGCTATACTATTTCTATTGTATCATAAAAATAAAATTTTTTGCAGGATTTTGAACGGCTGTTTCGTATGAATGTGCAGAAGGGCAATGCAGGGGCTGCACTTCGTCGGACCGGGACGAAACCGAAAGGAGGTGGGTGGATCGTTGACGACCTTGGAATTCAGCGCGATGGTGCAAAAATACCAGTCGCTCGTGTATACGGTCTGCCACCAGCTGGTGCCGGATGCCGGCGATGCGCAGGACCTGACGCAGGAGACCTTTCTGGCGGCATGGCGGGCCATTGACCGCTGCCCGCCCGGGTTTGAAAAACAGTGGCTGGCGCGCATTGCTTCCAACAAGGCAAAAGACTATCTGCGCAGCGCATGGGTGCGCCGGGTGAACACCCCCGGCGACGATGTGCTGGCGCTGGAAGGTGCGCCGCCCGGCACCCAGCCGGAACAGCAGGTGCTGGATGCTCTGGGCGAAGAAGAGCTCACCGCCATGATCCTGGACCTGCGGGAGCCCTACAGAACGCCCTGCCGTCTGGTGCTGCTGGAACAGCACACCATGGCCGAGGCGGCACAGCTGTGCGGCCGCCCGCCCAAGACGGTGGAGGCGCAGATCTACCGGGCCAAAAAGATGCTGGCACAGCAGATATTACAGCGTGAGCGCTGCGGAGGGGAGTGTGTACATGGAACTGTTTGACAAAAACGGCTGCCTGACCGACGAAGGCTTACAGGCCCTGAAGGCAGGCGGGCTGGATGAGCTGGGGCGGCTGGAAACAGCCGAGCACCTTGCCTACTGCGATAAATGCATGGACCGTTACACGGCCCTGCTGACGGCAGATGCACTGGAAACGCCGCCGCACTCCGCGCACAAGGCTGTGATGGCCGCCGTCTGGGTGCGGCTGATGCAGAACACATGGGGCCGCGCTGCAGTGGCCGGTGTGGCAGCAGTGCTGGCGTTCACCATGTGGCGCTCCGGCACCGTGGAGCAGCTGCTGGACTTCCGGCAGGAGCTGCGCAGCTGGACACAGGAAGCCAGCCAGAGCCAGACCGAAGAACCTGCGCAGCTGGGCCGACCGGTGGAGGATGGCCGTCGGCCTGCCGAGCCGAAAACACTGGGCCGACCGGTGGAGGACGAAGAGCCGAAGCCGCAGGCGTCTTTTTCAAAGGCGGTCAATGATCTGCTGTTCGGGGCCCACAGCCCGGCGGCAGAGAACAACAGAGATCTGCCGCTTACCGATCAAACGAAATGAGGGAATCGATCATGATGAAAAACGGGATTTTGACCTTTATCTTTGCCTTCTGCCCGGGCGCAGGCCAGATGTATCAGGGCTATATGAAGCGCGGCCTTTCGCTGATCACGATGTTCTGCCTGTTCGTTGTAATTGGCGTATCTACGCTGCAAGTGCTGACCATCGGCTGTGTCATCGTGTGGATGTACAGCTTTTTTGACACCTTCAATCTCCGGGCGCAGATCGGCGCAGGCACCGCCCCGGAGGACGATTATCTGGTGCATATCAACTGGAAGGACCAGCGGATGCAGGAGTTCATGATGGACAGCCACAAACTGCTGGGCTGGGGCCTGATCGTGCTGGGCGCACTGGTGGCCTACCAGAACATCCTTATGAACACGCTGGGGGATATCGTGTGGCGCTGGGGCCAGAGCAGCCCCTTCTTCCGCGCACTTTATCTGATGATGGATCAGCTGCCGGAGATCGTTGTGTGCGTGGCCCTGATCATCTGCGGTGTGTGGCTGGTGCGCGGCCCCAAGGGCAGAAAGCCGAAGCAGAAGGCCGCGGACGCCGATTTTACCGAGTATGCCGCGCAGGAAACACCGGCCGGGCCGGAGAAAAAGGGCTTTGCAATGCCCAAGCTCTCGGCCCTGCTGGGCAAGCCTGTGACCCCGGAGGACGAGACGGAGGACGAGGATGGACGAGAAGAATGAGACCGGCTCTGCTGCCCCGGAAATGCCCGGGAAACAGCCGCCGCTGCGCCGGGTGGGCAGCTTTACCCTGGGTGTATGCCTGATCGCAGCGGGCATCTTCTTTCTGCTCACCTATTTTGTGCCGGGCTTTCCCACACAGCCGGTGTTCCGGATCGTCCCGGCAGCAGGCCTTGTGATGCTGGGCGGCGAGGTGCTCTTTTTTGCCGCCCGGCCGGGCCGCTGGAAATACGATTTCTGGTCGGTGCTGATCTGCCTTGTGCTCATGGGCGGGTGCTTTGGCCTGTCCCTTCTGCCGGTGGTGTGGGATGAACTCGGCCCGGAGCGGGATCAGGCAAGCATGAAGCTCAGCCAGCAGTACACCGCCGATGCCTATGCGCAGATCCGGAAATCTGACCCGGATGCCCCGGTAAAGGACATCAGCGGGAACGTGTATCTTTATACCGGAGCGGTGAAAACGCTGGAGGACATAGATGGCGGCAGCGGCTATGTGACCCTCGATGTGGAGCTGTCCGGCAGCTACGGCAGTGCAGAGCAGTTTGCACAGGCCTGCCGCAGCATGACGGATGCGGTGCAGCAGTGCCGCCCGCAACCCGATACGCTGATCTTTGCATGGTCGCCGGACAACGACCCGGAAGAGAGCCTTGGCACGGGAACACTGCAGCAGGTGGAGCGGTACACGCTGAAGCTGGTGGGCATTGCGCAGCTGGACTGGACGGCTGACCAGATGGCAAAGCAGACGGAGATACAGTACCTGCTGGACGAAGAAAACGAAGAAACGGCAGAGTCCGAAGCTTTTTCCGAGGAAAGCGCGGAGCTGAGTGAGTGAAACAAAAAAATGCTTCCGTGCGACGCACGGAAGCATTTTTTTGTTGAAATCAGCCGAAAACTATGTTATGCTATCTCTGCTGCTGAAAGGCGGCGGGGCACTGCAAACAACGGCAGGCGGTTCGGCCCTCACTTCCGAAAGGAGGTGAGTACATGCCAATTACTTTGACATTCCACTTGTTTGGATTGACATTCACCATTCGCGTGAAAAAGTAAGAACCGCCACCCGGCACGGTGACGGTTCTCAAAAACTGTAAACCTTGAACTGGGGCTAACCGCTTGTCGCAGTGCCCTTTCTATAGACATTATAGCGAATCCCGGCAGAGCTGTCAAGCATCTGCCGGGATTCGTTTTATCGTAAAATTTACAGCTTTTTGCCGGTGAGCAGCTCGTAAGCCTCCAGATACTTGGCAATGGTCTTGTCAATGACATCCTGCGGCAGATCGTAGTTGCTGTCGGGGTTGGCCTTGAGCCAGTCGCGAACGAACTGCTTGTCGAAGGAAGGCTGGCTGTGGCCCGGCTCGTAGCCTTCCAGCGGCCAGAAGCGGGAGGAATCCGGGGTGAGCATCTCGTCGCCCAGCACTACGTTGCCGTTCTCATCCAGACCAAACTCAAACTTGGTGTCGGCAATGATGATGCCGCGGGAGAGCGCATACTCAGCGCACTTCTTGTACAGGGCGATGGTGTAGTCGCGCAGCTTGGTGGCATACTCCTCGCCGTGGCCGGGGAACTGCTTTTCCAGCACCTCGATGCTCTTTTCGTAGGAGATGTTCTCGTCGTGGTCGCCGATCTCGGCCTTGGTGGAGGGAGTGTAGATAGGCTCGGGCAGCTTGTCGGATTCCTTCAGGCCCTCGGGCAGCTGGATGCCGCACACCTTGCCGGTCTTCTGGTAGCTGGCCCAGCCGCTGCCGGTGATGTAGCCGCGCACGATGCACTCGATGGGCAGCATGGTCAGCTTACGGCACATCATGCTGTTGCCATCGAACTGGGGCTGCTGGAAGAACTCCGGCATATCCTTCACGTCCACGCTCAGCATGTGGTTGGGCAGCAGATCGCGGGTGTAATCGAACCAGAACTTGCTCATCTGGGTCAGAACAGTGCCCTTTTTGGTGACCTTGTTTTTCAGGATGACATCAAACGCGGAAATGCGGTCGGTAGCAACCATGATGAGGCTGTCACCGTTATCATAGATCTCACGGACCTTGCCTTCTTTAATGGGCTTGAACTCAGTCATAATCAAACACTCCATTTTCCAATGCCGAAAAAGCGGCGGTGTATCTTACCTGATTATTGTACCATGTCTGCGGACAGTTTGAAAGAAACAGAATGAAAGGAAAATAGGGCTGTTTTTGCATTTTTCTCGTGAAAAATGTACGAAAAATAAAAGTGAAATTCGGCGATTTGACGATAAAAGTCGTACTTTCACAACAATGAAGCAATTTTTTGTAAAATGCGGGCATAGACACAGAGCGGATTGTGCGGTATTTTATACTAGATAAAGTAAGGCCCCGGCCTGTCCGGTGCCGGAAAGATAGAAAACAGGGAGGTTTTACGTATGGGCAGTTTCCCGAAAGATTTTCTGTGGGGCGGTGCCACCGCTGCCAATCAGTGCGAAGGCGCATGGCAGGCGGGCGGCAAGGGCCTTGCCACCGTGGATGTGACCCCGTTTGGCGCTGACCGTTTTCCGGTGGCGCTGGGCCGGCTGGAAATGCTGGAATGCGACGACAGGCACTATTACCCCAGCCACGAGGCCATTGACCTGTATCACCACTACAAAGAGGATATCGCCCTCTTTGCCGAGATGGGCTTCCGGTGTTTCCGGCTGTCCATCGCATGGACCCGCATCCTGCCAAACGGCGATGATGCCCAGCCGAGCGAAGAGGGCCTTGCCTTCTACGATGCCGTGTTCGATGAATGCCATAAATATGGGATCGAGCCGCTTGTTACCATCTGCCACTTTGATACGCCCATTGCCCTCATCAGAAAATACGGCGGCTGGAAGGACCGCCGCATGGTGGATGCCTATGTGCACTACTGTGAGGTGCTGTTCGACCGGTACAGGGGCAAGGTGAAATACTGGCTGACCTTCAACGAGATCAACATGCTGCTGCATCTGCCCTTCACCGGCGCAGGGCTGGTGTTCCATCCGGGCGAAAACGTAAAGCAGGTGCAGTATCAGGCGGCACATCATGAGCTGGTGGCCAGCGCAAAGGCCGTGAAGCTGGCCCACGAAAAGATGCCCGGTGCCATGGTGGGCTGTATGCTGGCAGCGGGCCAGTATTACCCGCGCACCTGTGCACCGGAGGATATCCGCGCCGCACAGGAAGCGGACCGCGACAACTACTTCTTTACCGATGTGCAGGCCCGTGGGGCCTACCCGGTGTGGGCCGAAAAACGGATGGAGCGGGCAGGCATCGTGCTGCAGACCGAGCCGGAGGACGAAAAGACCCTGCGGGAGGGCACGGTGGACTTTGTTTCCTTCAGCTACTATTCCAGCCGCTGCATCACCACGGACAAGGAGATCCTGTCAGAAGAAAAGGCCGACGGCAATGCGGTGCTGGAAGCTGTAAAGAACCCCTACCTCAAGGCCAGCGAGTGGGGCTGGGCCATCGACCCGGTGGGCCTGCGCGTGACGTTGAACACCATCTACGACCGGTATGAGAAGCCCATGTTCATTGTGGAGAATGGTCTGGGTGCGGTGGATACGGTGGAGCCGGATGGCTCCATCCACGACAGCTACCGGATCGATTATCTGCGAGCCCACATTGAACAGATGGAAAAGGCCATCAACGAGGATGGCCTGCCGCTGATGGGCTACACCACATGGGGGCCCATCGATCTGGTGAGCGCCTCTACCGGCGAAATGAAAAAGCGCTACGGTTTTATCTATGTGGATAAGGACAACGACGGCAGGGGCACTCTGGCCCGCAGCCGCAAGGACAGCTTTTACTGGTACAAAAAGGTCATTGCTTCAAACGGCTCTGACCTTGCATAAAATACAAAAACAAACGAGAGAGGAATCAGAAAAGAATGATGCCTGAGATCATTGCACACCGTGGTGCGTCCTACCTTGCACCGGAAAATACCCTTACAGCATTCCGCAAGGCGATGGAGATCGGCGCGGACGGCGTGGAGATGGACGTACAGCAGACCGGAGACAAAAAGCTGGTCATCCACCACGATTTTCTCATTGACTGGCACACCGATATGCGGGGCCAAATCTACGACATGACCATGGAGGAGTTGAAGGCGCTGGACTTTGGCAGCTGGAAGGATGTGAGCTACAAGGATGAGCGGATCGCCACCCTGCAGGAGGCACTGGCGCTGTGCAGGGAAATGGAAGGCACTGTTGTCCAGCTGGAATTGAAGGCCACCATTGATAACGACCCGGACTTTGTGCCCCGGGTGATCGAAGAGATCCGTGCGGCGGATATCACCGATCGGCTGGTGGTGATCTCGTTCAACCACGACCTGCTGCGGCAGGCAAAGCAGCTGATGCCGGAGCTGAAGGTGGGCGTGCTGGTCTACGGTGCCATGGAGACCATGGCTCTGCCCACCGCCATGTGGGAGATCCTTGGTTTGCAGAACAGTCTGGAAGAGGACGATTTTCCACAGCTGCCCATGTTCTCGGTGGAAAATGTGAACGATGAAAACTGCAGCTGGATGCTGCGCCAGATAGGCAGTCAGGTCAGTATGCTGCAGGTGGAGTTTCCGAACGAGAGCCTGATAGAAGTGATCCAGCACCTGCTGGATCAGCGGGACCCGGTGAAGTATGTCCAGACGCTGGATTTCAAGCCGGACTGGGTGAGCTGCGAGTACCACACCGCCTATCAGCAGCCCAGCATGGTGCAGAAGCTGCATGATCTGGGCATCAAGACGGCATACTGGACGGTGGACGAGGAAAAGACGGTAAAAGACCTCTGGCCGCTGCAGCCGGATGCCATCGTGACCAACCGTCCCGACCGCGTGCGGGAATGGATCGCTGAACTGGAAATGACCGAATAAAAGGCAGAAGCTGCATCCCTTCGGTGCACCCTGCTTTCCCAATAGCTTCTGAAAAGCAAACAGCGGACAGCCTGCAGGCTGTCCGCTGTTTTGCTATGCAAAAGAGGTTATAAAATATACCCGAGGCTCCGCAGCACGAACAGCCAGAAGGTCAGGCTGAAGGCACTGAACAAGGTGGTGGTGACGCACACGCTGCCGGTAAGGACGCCTTCGTGCCCCATCTGCTTTGCCATGACGTAGCACGCCGGGGTGGTGATGCTGCCCAGCATCACCAGCAGTGCCACCAGCTTTTCGTCTGTAAAGCCAAGGTGCACCGCCAGCGGCAGGAACAGTGCGGGCAGGATCATCAATTTGACCACGGTGGCGATGGTGGTGGGCTTGAGATAGCCCAGCGCCTTGCGGCCCTTGAAGCCCGCACCGATGGCAAGCAGGGCCAGAGGGCTGGTCAGCCCGGCCACATTGGAGAGGGTCTTATCCAGCATGGCAGGCATGGAAATGTGCAGCATGCTCCATACAAAGCCTGCTGCAATGCCCAGCAGGATGGGGTTGGTCAGGACGCCTTTGGCGCTTTTTTTCAGCTTTGCGGACATGCTGCCGGTCTGGGCGGCGGCCGGGCTTTCCAGCGTCAGGATGACCACGGCCATAATGTTGTAAAGCGGCACGCTGCCTAAGATCATCAGGCTGGACATGCTGGCATCGCCGTAGATGCTCTGCAGAAAGGCCGAGCCCAGAATGGCAGCAGAGGAGCGGTAGCACGCCTGTACGAACTCACCCACAAGGCCGGTGCCCTTTAAAAATACCTTTGCCAGCGCCCAGATCACAAGGATGCTCACCAGTGTGACCACAAAGCAGAACAGGACGTACCGGCCGTCAAAGGTGGTGCGGACATCGTTTTTGCCAAGGTCGCGGAAGAGCTGCACCGGCAGTGCAGCGTAAAAAACGAATTTGTTGGCCCCTGCCACGAATGCGTCGCTCAGAAAGCCGGTGCGGTGCAGCACATAGCCCAGCAGCATGATAAAGAACAGCGGCAGGGTGCTGTTCAGGCTGAACAGAAGATTTTCCAGCATGGCTCACACCCCGCCGTGGCGGCGCTGCTCTGCCGCCAGCTCCTGCTGCAGGGCAGCTTTGCGGTGGTCCAGCAGCAGATCCTTGTTGTACTGGAAGTAGCGCTCACAGCCGTTCTCAGTGAGGAAAGCGTGGGACGCAGGGTCCACGGTAAGCTCGGTGACGAACACCACCATCTCCTGACTTTCGGCAAAGGCCTGCTCCATAAAGTCAAAGGCGGCTTCCAGCGCGGCGCTGGCGGCCTGCTGGGCCTTTTCGCGCGCATCGGCCAGAGACTGGAACTGCCCGCGCAGCAGGTCGAAGGCTTCCTGTGTCCCGGCGGCGCTGGCGCGGCGCAGTTCGCCCTCCCACTGGCGCAGTACGGCCAGAACCTGCAGACGGGTGGTCAGGCTGTCTTTGGAGAGCAGCCCCGCCGCGCGCTTTTGCTGGGTCTCGGCATCGTAGTCCACGATCTGCTGGTGGAACAGCTCCGCGGAGCCGTCCGGGATATCCTCCGGCAGGGTGGCAAGGGCTTTTTTGATTCTCCCGCAGAAGGGCGTAGCAGCTGTCGGCCACAGCGTCCGCCTGTCGGGATGCGGTGAACCGGGTGCCCAGCCCGGCCAGCAGCAGGCTGACAAGGCTGAGCCGCTCGTCAAAGGGGGCCTGCAGCAGCCGTGCGAACACGGCGGGCTTCGTCTGCCCGGCAAGGATCTCCTCTACGCCGTAGTCATCGCGGTACTTATAGTAGAGGTCGAGGTACGCCGAGAAATCCTCGGCGATCTTCGGGTGCTGGATGTATTCCCGGATCAGCTCCTCGTCTGCCTGCAGGCCCAGCGCTTCGTAGGTGTCCAGCAGATTGGACAGGTCCTCCCAGCCGCGGGCGGTGACGAACTGGGTGCCGTCCACGTCTGCGTTGATCTGGTAGAAGTTCTGGGGGTGCAGCTCCAGATAGCTCAGGATGGCGCTGTGGATGTGGGCCGCGCGGGCATAGTCCTTCCACACCGGCAGGTCCGGCTCAATGTCCATGCGGCGCACACGGTCCAGCGTCACGATGTCAAAATCCCGGACGGACTTGTTGTACTCCGGCGGGTTGCCTGCCGCCACAATGACCCAGCCCGCAGGCACAGCCTGATTGCCGAAGGTCTTGCACTGCAAAAACTGCAGCATGGTGGGGGCCAGCGTTTCGGACACGCAGTTGATCTCGTCGATGAACAGGATGCCCTCCGCAAGGCCGGTGGCCTCCATTTTGGCGTAGATGCTGGCGATGATCTCACTCATGGTGTATTCGGTCACTGAGACGTCCTTTCCGCCGTAGTTGCGCTGGCGGATGAAGGGCAGGCCCACAGCGCTCTGGCGGGTGTGGTGAGTGATGGTGTAGGCCACCAGCGCCACCCCGCACTCCCGCGCTACCTGCTCCATCACCTGCGTCTTGCCAATGCCCGGAGGCCCCATGAGCAGGATGGGGCGCTGCCGGATGGCCGGGATGGCGTATTCGCCCAAGGCATCCTTGGCAAGGTAGGCTTTTACGGTGTGTTCGATCTCTTCTTTGGCACGTTTGATGTTCATAACAGATGTTTCCCTCTTTATCAGGAGTTGTTCAGGTCACGGTACAGGTCGTCCTCTTCAGCCAGCGCGTCTGCAAGAGCACTGGCCGGGCGGGCTGCTGCACCGGTAAATTCTTCTTCGTCCAGAACCACCTTCATGGCCCACGGCGGCACATTGGCATCGTCGAACCGCTCCCCCAAAAACAGAAAGGCGGTGTCGTAGGCCGGGCGCCTGGCGGGGTAGGTGCCCATGCCGTCGGTGAAGTATAAGAGCCCCCGCAGGTTTGCAAACTTCTTTTCGGCGCAGAGCTGGTTCACGTACTCGAATGCCGGGCGGAAGTCCGTTCCGCCGCCGCCCCGCAGCTCAAAATGGTTCATGGCGTGGATCAGTTCGTCCTCGTTGTGGATGAGGATATCCTGCCGGATGGCGTTGTCCGCCTGAATAAGGTGCAGGTTCATGCGGTGGAAAAAGTTTTCCCGCCCTTTCAGCAGGGTGTAGGTCTCGGCAAGGAATGCCCGCACCAGCTCGCCGGAGGTGGAGTAGCTGGTGTCGATGACAAGGGCCAGCTCCTCGATCTTTTTGCTCTCCCGGCTTTCCAGCGGCTCGATGAGGGGCAGGTTGCCGTACACC
Organism: Faecalibacterium sp. 7; assembly: GCF_049562865.1. Classification (NCBI taxonomy): domain Bacteria; kingdom Bacillati; phylum Bacillota; class Clostridia; order Eubacteriales; family Oscillospiraceae; genus Faecalibacterium; species Faecalibacterium sp. 7. The sequence goes on from NZ_CP186911.1 coordinate 1,239,878, forward strand.
GAAAGGCCGTAGGTGTAGAAGTTCAGATCGAACTCGTCCGGGTCCAGCTTGACTTCCTCCCGCAGCACGCAGAACCGGCGAAGGAAGTCTCTGTAGCTGCGGCGGCTGCGGTTGGCGGCCTTTACCTGCTGCTTCAGAGCATCGGCCCCGTCGCCCGCTTCCTTGTCCCGCAGGTCCAGCTCTGTCTGCATCCGCTCCCCGATCTTCTGCCACGTTTTCTGGGGCAGGGGAGTGGGCATCTGCTGGGGCTGGTCGGGAGCGTCCTTGGGCCACAGGCGGTGGTCGTCGGTCACGAACTCCCGCTCCAGCTGCCGCAGCACGCCGGGGGTCTGCCGGGTGAGCCACCGGTACACCGGCGCGGCTGCCACCACGGTTTCCTCTGCAGTGATCTGCTGATAGGCGTTCTGCCGCACATAGGTCAGCGGCCGCTTGACGCTGGTGCGGTTCAGGTTGTCGATGACATTCTCCACCGCGATATCACAGGCAAGGTTCCACAGCTGCGGCTCCCGGCGGCCTTTCAGCCAGAGATGGCGAAATACGCAGTGGAATATGGTGTGAAGATACAACCGGTTGAGATATTTGGGGTTGTCCTGATAGAGCCGCAGCAGGTGGCTGGGCTGATAAAACAGGGCCTGACCGTCCGTAGCCAGCACCCGGCAGCGCTCGTCCGGGGCGGGGGACAGGGCGCTGAGTGCCATATCCAGAAAGCGAAAGTCCAGATACAGCCCGCTGCGCACCACCGCCAGAACCTCGCCGCCCATGCGCGCCTGCCATTCCTCGTGGGTCTCGGGCCGCTGGGACTGGAAGGGCTTGCGGGGGTCGAAAAATTTTTCTTTTTGGATGGTTTGGGGCAAAGGTGTCACCTCACTTAGAACCCTCTCAGCCTCGCAGCAAACTCCCCCCGGTCATCGCTGCGCGATGCCAGCCCTCTTAGAGGGAGCTGGCGCACGAAGTACGACGGAAGGAGGTTTTTACTGCTTAAAAATCAAAATCGTACCGCTGCTTTTTGGGCTGAGGGGCATATTTTTTGTGCTCTGCATCTGCCAGCAGGGCGGCGGCAGCGGCGTTCTCTGCCTTGGCGGCAAGGGCGGCGGCGGACGCAAAACCGGCTTTGTCCAGCACATCCAGCGCCAGCAGGGCGCGGATGCCGTCAAGGTCCTGCGCCTTTAAAAGGCGGGCCAGCACCCGGTCGGTGTTTGCCGCCAGAAACGCCCGGTAATGCCCGGCGGCGGCTTCGGTCAGCTGCCACGGATACCGCAGGCGGTCAAAGCAGAGCATTGCCATCACATTGGCATCGTCGGCATCGTGACCCTGCGGGAAGATGCTGTCATATTCTGCCGGAAGGAATATATTATTGAGAAAACACTGCCTGTAATGGTATCCCTGCCCGGAAAAGGTATGCAGCAGGATGTGGGCGGGGGTCTCCTCGATGTCCTCCCAGTAGGCGGGATACCACAGCGCCGCCAGCGGCGCGGCCGCACCGGCAGGCCGGAACTCTGCCCGCACGGCCTCGGTGATGTTGTTCACGAGGGCAAACAGACCGGTGGAGTCCCCGGGCGCGGCCTGCACCCGGATGGTCTCCAGCGCGAAGCAGTTCAAAAACACATCGCTGCCTACGGTCAGGCTGCCGCTGCCCACCGTGAGCAGGCGCAGGCTGCGGCAGTTGTAAAAGGCGCAGCTGCCGATCACCTGCGAACTGTCCGGCAGGGTGACCTCTTCCAGAAAATTGCCGCACACCGGGTGCAGTGCTTCTTCGTCCGCTGCCGGGGCGTCAAAGTCGAAGTCATACCGGCGGCAGGTTCCGCCCACCGCCTGACCGAATGCCCAGGTTAGCCGTGCCGTGCCGTCCGGCTCCACCGTATAGCGGCAGGTCTTGTCTGCCGCAGGCAGGCTGCGGGGCTTTTCCGAGAAGCAGTAGCCGCCCAGCTCGGTGATGGCAAAACTGCCGCCCTCCGGCGCAGGCAGGACGGCAGGCAGCACCACGCAGGGTGCAGTGCCGTACACCCGCACCAGCCGGGCCGTGTCTGCTGTTAAAGGCAGAATATCCAGTGTCAACTTGCTTTCCGAAACCACAGTGCAAAACCCCTCAATACGATAGAATCATTCAGCTTTCAGTATAAACCAACGGCAAAGCCTTGTAAAGCACAAAAAATTACGACGTAACATGGTAGAAAAACAGATCGGAAACCTCTTGACTTTTGCATGAAAGTGCGTATAATAAGGGTAGGCTACGCGATAAAGCCGAACGTGTTTACCACGTAAAAAAATCGAAGCACCCCGGTAGAACCAGTACCGGGGTGCTTCTTTTCATTAGTGCTTGCTGCCCTTGAAGAACAGGCTGTCAAGCCACTTGCATAAATAGTAGGCTACTACCTCTGCTGCGACAGTCTGAAAAAACGCGATAAAGCTAGGCATGTTTACCACCTCCTTTCCGCGACAGGGGGATCGGAGAAGGGCCGCAGAGCCAGTATAACACAAAAAGCGGCAGCGCGCAATTTGATGCACGCTGCCGCTTTTTCATTGAGGAGGCAGAAAAAGCTTAGTTTTCGGCCAGATTGCCGGTGTAGAGCTGGTAATACTTGCCCTTTTTGGCGATCAGCTCGTCGTGGCTGCCGCGCTCGATGATGCGGCCCTGCTCCAGCACCACGATGCAGTCTGCATTGCGGACGGTGGACAGGCGGTGTGCAATGACGAAGCTGGTGCGGCCGTACATCAGGCCGTCCATGCCGCGCTGCACCAGCGCTTCGGTGCGGGTATCGATGGAGGAGGTGGCCTCGTCCAGGATCAGCACCGGGGGGTCTGCCACGGCGGCGCGGGCGATGGCCAGCAGCTGGCGCTGCCCCTGCGAGAGGTTGGCACCATCGCCGGTAAGCATGGTATTGTAGCCCTCCGGCAGGCGCTTGATGAAGCTGTCGGCGTTGGCAAGGCGGGCGGCGGCGATGCACTCTTCATCGGTAGCCTCCAGCCGGCCGTAGCGGATGTTCTCCATCACCGTGCCGGTGAACAGGTGGGTGTCCTGCAGCACGATGCCCAGCGAACGGCGCAGGTCGGCCTTTTTGATCTTGTGGATGTTGATGCCGTCGTAGCGGATCTTGCCCTCCTGAATGTCGTAGAACCGGTTGATGAGGTTGGTGATTGTGGTCTTGCCCGCACCGGTGGAGCCGACAAAGGCGATCTTCTGGCCGGGGCGGCCATAGAGGTTGATGCCGTGCAGGACGGTCTTCTCCGGCACATAGCCGAAGTCCACGTCCGTAAAGGTGATGTCGCCCGCCAGCTTGTGGTAGGTAGTGGTGCCATCGTGGTGGGGGTGCTTCCATGCCCACAGGCCGGTGCGCTCGTCCGTCTCCACCAGCTGGTCGTTGCGGTCGTACTTTGCGTTGACAAGGGTCACATAGCCTTCGTCGGTCTCGCTGGGTTCATCCATCATCTTGAAGATGCGCTCAGCACCGGCCAGTGCCATGATGACGCTGTTGGCCTGCATGGACACCTGACTGATGGGCATGTTGAAGCCCTTGTTCAGGCTCAGGAAAGCCACCACCGTGCCAAGGGTCGTGCCGCCCATGCCGCTCACGGCCATGGCTGCGCCTGCCAGCGCGCAGACGGCATAGCTGATGTTGCCCAGCTGGGCGTTGACCGGCATCATGATGTTGGCAAAGCTGTTGGCTTTGTTGGCGCTGTCCTTCAGCTGGTCGTTCAGCTGGCGGAAACCGTCCAGCGCCTTCTGCTCGTGGGTGAACACCTTGACGACCTTCTGGCCTTCCATCATTTCTTCGATGTAGCCGTTCAATTTGCCCAGATCCCGCTGCTGCTGGATGAAGTATTTGCCGGACTGCTGGGTGATCTTTTTGGAGCAGAATATCATCAGCGCCACCATCAGCATGGTGACGATCGTCAGCTGCCAGCTGAGCATGCACATGCTGAAGAACACCGAAACAATGGTAATGGCGCTGGACACCAGCTGCGGGATGCTCTGACTGAGCATCTGGCGCAGGGTATCCACGTCGTTGGTGTACACGGACATGATGTCGCCATGGGGATGCTGGTCAAAATATTTGATGGGCAGGCTCTCCATGTGGGTGAACAGCTGGGTGCGCAGGTTGCGCAGGGTGCCCTGCGTCACGTTGACCATGATGCGGGCGTTGCCCCACGCTGCCAGAATGCCAATGACGTAGATGATGCCTACCCGCAGCAGAGCCGCAGCCAGCGGGGCAAAATCCGGGTCCTGCTGCTGGGTCATGGGTACGATGTAATCGTCCATCAGGGTCTTTAAGAACAGACTGGCCTGTACGTTTGCCAGTGCACTGACCACGATGCAGACAAGCACAAGGATGCAGTGGGGCAGATAGTGCCGGAATACCTCATCCATGATGCGCTTCAGCAGCTTGCCCGGGTTTTCCACCTTGGGGCGCGGGCCGCCCATGCGGGGGCCGGGGCCGCGAACTTCTTTTGCCTGAGCCATTACTGTTCACCTCCCTGTTTGTCAAAGTCGCCGCCGCCCTGTGTCTGACTGCTGTAGACTTCCTGATAGATGGCGTTGGTCTTCAAAAGCTCCTCATGGGTGCCCAGACCATCGATGCGGCCGTTGTCCAGCACAAGGATGCGGTCGGCGTCCTGCACCGAGGAAATGCGCTGCGCAATGATGATCTTGGTGGTGCCGGGAATTTCTTCGCGGAACGCCTTGCGGATCTTGGCATCGGTAGCGGTATCCACGGCGCTGGTGGAGTCGTCCAGAATCAGCACCTTGGGCTTGCGCAGCAGGGCGCGGGCGATGGTCAGGCGCTGCTTCTGGCCGCCGGACACGTTGGAACCGCCCTGCTCGATCCATGTATTGTATTTGTCCGGGAAGCGCTCGATGAACTCATCCGCGCAGGCAAGCTTTGCCACACGGATGCACTCTTCCTCGCTGGCGTTCTCGTCGCCCCAGCGCAGATTGTCCAGAATGGTGCCGCTGAACAGCACGTTCTTCTGCAGCACCATGGACACCTCGCGGCGCAGCACATCGAGATTGTAGTCCCGCACATCCACGCCGCCCACGCGCACGGTGCCGCTCTCGGCATCGTACAGGCGGGGATCAGCTGCACCAGACTGGATTTTGCGCTGCCGGTGCCGCCGATGATGCCCAGCGTCTCGCCGGGCCGGATGGTAAAGCTGATGTCGTTCAGCACCGGCTGACCACTGCCGTGCTTATACTTGAAGGTGACATGCTCGAACTGGATGCTGCCGTCGGCCACCTGCTGCACCGGCTGCTTTGCGGGGGGCAGGTCGGTGGTCTCGTCCAGCACTTCCACGATACGCTTGGCGGAAGCGGCAGACATGGAGATCATGACAAAGGCCATGCTGAGCATCATCAGGGCCATGAGGATGTTCATGATGTAGCCGAACAGAGCGTTCAGCTGGCCGGTGGTAATGGCACCGTGCAGCACATATTTTGCGCCCAGCCAGCTCAGAGCAAGGTTGCAGCCGTAGACAGCGACCAGCATGGCGGGGTTGTTGAAGCTCAGGCGGCTTTCGGCGTTGACGAACTGGTCATACAGGCTCTGGCAGGCTTTGGTGTACTTTTCGTTCTCAAAGCCCTCGCGCACGAAGCTCTTCACCACGCGGATGGCGGAGACGTTCTCCTGCACGGACGCATTCAGGGCATCGTAGTTTTTGAACACCCGATCAAAGATGTGGAAGGTGGGCACCATGATGCCTGCCAGCACCGCCACCAGAAAGACCACAGCCACCACGAAGATCAGCGACAGCGGGCCGCCGATCATCACGGCCATGAACATGGCGAACACCAGATGCACCGGGGCGCGCACGCACATGCGCTCGATCATCTGGAAGGCGTTCTGCACGTTGGTCACATCGGTGGTCATGCGGGTGACAAGACCCGCGGTGGAGAACTTGTCGATGTTGGAGAACGAATAATGCTGGATGTTCTCATACATGGCATCGCGCAGGTTGCCGGCAAAGCCGGTGGATGCCTCGGCGGCGTATTTGCCGGCCAGAACGCCCAGCGCCAGCGCGACCACAGCCACCAGAAAGGTGAGCAGGCCGTACTTGAGAATGGCGTTCATATCGCCCTTTTCAATGCCCTGATCGATGATGAAGGCCATGATGGTGGGCAAAAGCACATCCATCACGGCTTCCAGAGCGGCAAAGAGCGGTGTCAGGACTGCGGCGCGTTTATACTCGCCCAGATGCGACACTAACTTTTTGATCATCTGAGTTACCTCCTGTTGCTTTTATTTGTTTGGTACAGAACAATTTTATACAAAACATTTTAATTGTCAAGACGTTTCAAAAAATGTTCATAATTACTAATTTAGCAAGCCGATTTTAGGCAAGTTGACAAACCCTCTCAGTCAAAGCCTGTCGGCTTTGCCAGCTCCCCCAAAGGGGGGAGCTTTTCTTGCTCTGAACAATACGACCTGCTTTGAATTGGACGCATCACCCTTTGTATTATGGTGCACATAGCTCCCCCTTCGGGGGAGCTGGCGAGCAAAGCGAGCCTGAGAGGGTTCACTGCAGTGCATCCCGCAGCTTGTTCAGCAGCCGCAGCAGCTCGGTGTTCTCTTCCTCCGTCAGCAACCCTGCCACATAATCGTCGGTCTGATGGAAGGAACGAATCGTGTTCTCGTGGAAGCGGATGCCCTCTTCGGTGAGCACCAGCTGCTTGAGCCGGGCGTCCTGCGGAACACTGCGCCGCTCGATATACCCCTTGCGCTCCATCAATTGCAGGATGTTGGTCACGGTGGAGCGGGTGATGGAGAACTCCCGCTCGATGTCCCGCTGAAATACGGCTGCGTCCCGGTGGCGGTAAAGATACTCAATGATCCACCCGTGCATGGGGGTGGCCTGCTCCACGCCGTTTTCGCGGGCAAACTGGTTGATCTTGCGGAAGATCAGGTTGTCCACCCGGCGGATCTGTGCCGGGATGACCTGCGGGCTTTCCCAGGGCGGGTCCGTGCGTTTGCAGCACTCGATTTTGATTTCGTCACACATAATGATCGGTTCCTTTGATTTGTTTGAAGCTGGACAGTTTTGAATAAAACTGTTTGATAACATACATATTATACGGCAGACAAAGTGAATGTCAAGGGGAAGTGAATGATTTTAAATGAAGTGTTTTTTTATATTGCAAACCAGCCAAGCCTGCGGGCTTGGCTGGTTTGCTTTTTCACGGAAGGGGCCGTAGTTGCAAGCGGCATATTTTCCGGTTGCGCGGTCATTTCCGAAGAAAATAAGCGCAACAGATGGAGTTTCCTTTTTGGGCCATTACTGTGAAAATGCAACAGCAGACAGCCCGCAGGCTGTCTGCTGTTGCCCTATTATAAAAATATTGTTCCGCTAAATATGCCCAGAGCGAAGCGGAGGGCATTCTAAATTATTATTCCAGATTGTGCTTTTTGCAGAACTTTTTGCTCACCCAGTACATGCCTGCCCATAAAAGAATGGCCAGCACCAGATACACCGGGTTCTTCAGGGAACTGACAAGCGACTGCCCGAACAGCGCGATCAGAGCCACCATGACGCCTTTGCCCAGCAGCATGGTGATGAGATACCGCTTTTCGTCAAAGTCCGAGATGCCAAAGGCCAGATGCATAAAGGAGCTTGGTGTGAAGGGCAGAAGCGTGAGCATGAACAGCGACGAGGTGTCAAAGCGGTTCACCCATTGCTGAGCTTTTTCCAGTTTGGGCGAGCGGGAGGCGAACTTCCAGAAGAAGCGCTTGACTACCCGCCGCCAGAGCAGGAACATGATGCAGCCGCCCAGTGCCACACCGGCCCAGCTGTACAGAAAGCCCAGCAGGCCGCCGTGGGCTGCCACATTCAGCGCCACAATGGCGACCAGCGGCAGCGGCGGAAAAAAAGACTCCACCATGGCCAGCACGATGGGGGCAATGGGGCCAAGGCCGCCAAAACTGTCCAGTAATGCTTCCCAGAATCCCAGCGTTCCAAGCTGACGCAGCCAAACGTTCATCGTGCGTATTCCATCCCTTCTGCCTGCGCCCTTTCCCAAAGCGCGGGCCGTCTATCCGTAGTATATCCACATTGTATGACAGAGCCGTGAACAGAAAACGACTTTTTTTGCCCTGCACACAGCTTCCTTGGGATACTACGAAACAGAGAGGTGATTTCCTGCAAAACAGGTGAGAAACGACACCGGCTGCTCCGGCAAGCTGCGCAAAGCCATGTCTGGCGTGTAGGCTGCACTTAAGGCAATCTCCTGCCGGGGTCTATTTTTATCATCACACGGAACACCGGCGAATTTTTCGCGTCACATTCTCTGTAAGGGAAACCCGTCAGAACAAAGCACCTCTCCACTGCATGAAATCATTGAGATACCGCTGCTTTATCCTCTGGCCACGATCTTCTGAGCGCCGCATAGGAAATAAGGAAGTTTGCAAGCCAACCTGCCGGGACTGCAAGCCAAACAAAAGCAATGCCAAAACGCGGTGCACAAATCAAGGCAACAGACAAGCGGATTGCAAGGTTTACCATATTTGCAATAAGAAACGGCCGCATGATTCCAAGTCCGCGAAGAACGCCATCCGTTGCCATCTTGATGCCCATGAAGATGAAAAAGTAACCAAGCCATCTCATATAATCACCGGACACCTGATAGGCCAACGCGGTTCCGTCTTTTCCCAAGAACAACGCGGAAATCTGTGTGTGCAGTGTTTCGATGACCACGAAAGCAAGAACCGCAAAGCATAGATCCAACACCAGTGCAGCATGATAACCTTTTTTGATACGCTCAAGTTTCTTTGCGCCAAGATTCTGGGATACAAACGGCGAAACTGCATTGCCGATGGATACGAAGATCAGCGAAAAAACATTTTCTACCCGCATCGTTGCCGCATACCCGGCAAGTGCCTGTGTGCCGAAGGGATTTACCACTGCCTGCACGATCATCATACCGATAGACACTGTGGACTGCTGCAAAACCGATGGTACCGCAATGCGAAGCGTGGAATACAGCTCCTGCCGGTCGAACCTGCGAAAGGAGCTCTTGTATTGCCGCATCCGAGACAGAAAGATCAAAAACGAAAACACGGCAGAAATTCCTTGTGCGATCAAGGTCGCAAGGGCTGCACCAAACACCCCCAGACCAAGACCGGCCACCATCCAGAGATCCATAAAAATATTCAGGATAGATGAGAATATCAGCAGTCCCAACGGAATTTTGGATTCACCGATGGAAGTGAACATGGTGGAAAGAATGTTGTACATGAATAGAAACGGGAAACCCACAAAGTAGACACGCAGATACAATACTGCTTCTTCCAATATATCGGCAGGGGTCTGTAATCCGTTCATCATGAAATGGGAAAAGCAAAAGCCAAAGACACCAAGGACAACGCTTAAGATCAAAAAGCTGATCAGGGACGTTGACACAATGGTTTTCATTTTACCATAATTTTTTGCACCAAAATAGCGGCTTACAAGCACACCTGCGCCCACACCAGCACCAAGCGCCACACAAATAAAAACATTGGTCAGTGCAGCACAAGCACCAACAGCCGCAAGTGCCGAGGAGCCAACAAATTGACCAACGATTATGGAATCGGCCATATTGTATACTTGTTGAAAAAAGCTGCCAAGGATCATCGGCAGCGCAAAAACAGTCAGCGCTTTAAGGGGTGGATCTGTGATCAAATATTCATCTTTCGACATGATTATATTCCTTCCCAAAATCGTTTATCGCAAATTTTATCGCAAGTCAAGAAATGAGTGCAGCATTCAAACGGCATCTTTGCAATATGCAATTCACTGCTGCTGCATTAAAAAGTTGAATTGCTATAAAATCGACCAGACAGCCTTAATGGGAAGTGCGAAGGCTTCTCACGCTGGTGGTTTGGCGAGTGCAGCCGGTGCCGCTTTTACTCCGCAGCCTGCTTTTCTGCGCGGGCCTTCATCCGCTCCAGCTGGGCGGTGCGCTGCTTCTCCCAGCGGTCAAGGGAGGCGTCATCCGGCATCTGGAGACAGCGGGCGTAGCTCCAGTGCAGGCCGTCGCGGCGGGCAAGCTTGTACCGCTGGAATACGCCTTTGCCTGCAGCGCTGCCGCTGCCGGCGCACCGGGGGCACTGGCTCAGGGTGTACCAGCTGTTGCTGCCCTTTTTCAGCCACACATCGTCCGGCTTGAGCGGTGCACCGCACTCCGGGCAGTTCATGGTGTAAATTTTGGGGTCGGTGCGCCAGGTGTACTGCTCCACGTAGCCGTGGAACACCTCAAAATCCCGGTAGTCGCCGGGGGCCGGGCACAGGCTGGCCCGCAGGGCTTCGTCCTCGGTGGGGTAGGCCGCAAGGCCCGCCCGCAGGTCCAGCAGACGGCAGACATCGGCGGTGTACAGCGTATCGGAAAGTGCATCGTGGAACTGCCGCTCCATGGGGATACCCATACGGGTGACCACGCTTTCCAGCGTCATGCCCTCGCCCTCCTTGCGGGGGTGCTCCCGCAGGAACACCTGCTGCAGGTCGTACCAGACGGTGGGCCTGGACTCGTCAATATTGCACAGGTAAAGGTTCTGCTTGAGCACGGGCACATCGTCCATGCCCCACTCAGCAAACTCGGCGTCCGGGCCGCACCACTGCATAAAGCGGCGCAGGCCCTGCACGATGGGCTCACCCTTGTCCAGATCGGCCTGCGTCAGGCCGGTGACTTTCGCGATGTGGTGCTGCAGCTTGCGGAAGATGCGGGGGCGCAGATGGATGGAAAAGGTATCCAGCACGTTGGCGTCCTCGTCGATCTTTACGGCGCCGATCTCTACGATCTCGCCCCGGAAGGTCTGCTGCACGCCGTGGTAATTAAAGGTATACGGCTGGTAGCCGATGTTCCATTCCAAATCAAATAAAACCAGATTGCGCGGCATTGTTTTGTGTTCCTCTCGTTACTTTAAAATAAACTTCTCCACGGCCTCAGCCACGCCGTCGTGATCGTTGTCGGTAGCGGTCACATAATCGGCGCAGTCCTTTACCGGGCCCTCGGCGTTCTGCATCGCCACGCCCACACCGGCGTAGGCGATCATGGAGCGGTCATTCAGGCCGTCGCCGCAGGCCATCAGGTTTTCGCGGGTCAGGCCCATGCGCTCCAAAAGGGCGGCAAGGCTGCCGTCCTTGGCCACGCCCAGCGGTACGGCTTCAATGAAGAAGGGGCTGGAGGGGTACAGGTCGATGCGGCCATCGAACTGCTGCCTGCCTGCGGCCCACACTTCGTCCCGGCGGGCAGGGTCCAGTGTGATGAGCATTTTGCAGATGGGGTAATCCACATACTTTGCCAGATCGTCCACGCCGGTCATGGGCAGCTTGCAGGTAAAGCATTCGCGCAGTGCCCACTTGTCGTCCGGGTGCTCGGTGACAACGCCCTCTTTATTATAGGTGATAATGGTCACGTTCTGTGCGGCGGCAAAGGCGCACAGCTCGGGTACGTACTGGGCATCCAGCTGTTTCTGGTACAAAGTCTCGCCGCTGCGGCAGTCGATGATCTTGCCGCCGTTGTAAGAAAGGATGCAGCCGCCCTTTTTATCCAGCCCCAGTTCCTTTGCCAGCGGCAGCACGCCCGCGGTGGGACGGCCGGATGCCAGCACGATGGTAACGCCCTTTGCAATGGCGGCATCCAGTGCAGCCCGGGTGCGGGGCGTGACTTCCTTTTGGCTGTTGGTCAGGGTGCCATCCAGATCCAGTGCCAGAACTTTGATCTCTGCCATATAAAATCCTCTCAATTTATATAAAGGTAAAAAAGCACTTACTCTTTTATTGTACAATGAAATGCGTCCGATTTTCAACCCTTCCGGTGAGGTTTGTGGAAAAAGAGCGCCGCCTGCACAGGATTTTACATCATTTTCCGGGTTTTTACGTTGAAGGTGCAGCGCACGCACCGGTTTTACCAAAGCTTTGCGGCGGCATGGTTTTTCCGCAGGCGGCGGTGCGCTACAATAAAGACGTTCCCGAAAGACAAAAAACGGTGCCTGAGGCAGGCCCGCCGCATTTGATTGGATAAAAAGAGAGGATCACGTTATGAAAGAAAATAAGATCTCCCGCCGCAGTTTTCTGAAGTTTGGTGCAGCCGCTTCCGCTGCCGGCATGATGGCCGCAGCACCCGTGGCTGCAAGTGCAGCCCAGCCGGACGCCGCTGCTGCCGAGGATGAGGAGAACGGCCTGCTGGACCTGTTCAAGAAACCCAAGTACATCTTCCTGTTCATCGGTGACGGCATGGGCACCGCCCAGATCCAGTCTGCCCGCTTCTACAAGGGCACCGTGGACAACAACGGCGCTGTGACCGAGGCCGACCTGAGCTTCACCGGCTTTCCCACCGTGGGCAGCGTGACCACCTACGACAGCACCTCCTTCTGCCCGGACTCCGCTTCCACCGCAACCTCCATTGCTACCGGCCACAAGACGGAGAGCGGCGTCATCAACATGTGCCCCTGGACCCGCGATGTGCCCTATGAGACCATTGCCGAAAAGCTGCACGCCCAGAAGGGCTACAAGGTGGGCGTCATCTCCTCGGTCAACATCGACCACGCCACTCCCGCCGCCTTCTACGCTCATCAGAAGACCCGCAAGAACTACTACCAGATCGGCGTGGAGCTGGCAAACTCCGGCTTTGAATACTTTGCCGGCGGCGAGTTCCAGAAGGTGAACGGCGACGGCACCGGCCCCAACAACCACGAGGTGGCTGTTCAGGCCGGATACAATGTGGTCACCACGCAGGCAGGCGCTGCCGCCCTGACCGCAGGCGCAGGCAAGACCCTGATCATTGCCGAGAATCTGGCAGACGGCAAGGCCATGAACTACGCCATGGACGCCGCTGCAGGCGAGTGGCAGCTGACCGATTACGTCAAGAAGGGCATCGAGCTGCTGGATAACCCCAAGGGTTTCTTCCTGATGACCGAGTCCGGCAAGATCGACTGGGCCTGCCACGCCAACGATGCCGCTGCTTCCATCCACGATGTGCTGGAAATGAGCAACGCCGTGCAGGCAGCTGTGGAGTTCCAGAACAAGCACCCCAACGAGACCCTGATCCTTGTCACCGCTGACCACGAGACCGGCGGCATGGCCATCGGCTACAAGACCACCAACTACGACACCTTCCTGACCAATCTGGCTCACCAGAAGATGTCTTACGCAAAGTTTGATTCCACCTATGTGCAGAACTACATCGCTAACAAGACCCCCTTTGAAGCTGCCATGCAGGATGTGAAGGCAAACTTCGGTCTGACCCTGCCCACCGACCCGGATGCCGCCAACGCCGGCAAGCTGCTGCTGACCGACTACGAGGTGCAGAACCTGCGCACCGCCTACGAGCGCACCCTGAAGGTCGGCTCTGCCAGCCAGAAGGAAATGTCTCAGCAGGACTACGAGCTGTACGGCACCTACATCCCCTTCAGCATGGCCATCTGCCACACCATCAACCATAAATCCGGCATGGACCACACCACCTACGCTCACACCGGTGCCATGGTGAACGTCTACGCCAACGGCGTGGGTGCGGAGAAGTTCGGCGGCGTGTTCGACAACACCGAGATCTTCCACAAGCTGGCCGACCTGACCAAGGTCAAGTAAAGCTTCACCAGACTGATTTTCCACATTTTTCCCGGATAAAGTAAAACCTCCCTGCTCTGGAACCGCAGCGACTGCGGCCGGGCAGGGAGGTTTTGCGTTGATTATGCTGTTTGCCTTTGCGGCTCCGCCGGTGAAAAAACAAATCGGGAAAGTCCGCAGACTTTCCCGATTTGTAATTTAGAAAATGATTCCGCTGAATATGGCCAGAGCAAAGCGGAGGCCATTCAAAATTTAATTGTTGATCTCCGGGAAGCCCTCCAGCTTGCTGGTGCAGTGGGGGCAGCGCACCGCCTTGATGGAGATCTCGCTCTGGCAGTAGGGGCACACCTTGGTGGTGGGCTCTGCGGGAGCTTCCGGCTCAGCAGGCTTCTTGTGCAGGGAGTTGACGAACTTGATGACCACGAACAGCACGAATGCTACGATGAGGAAGTTGATGACGGCATTGATAAAGGAACCGATGCCGATCATCACATCGCCCACATGGATGCCGACGTCCGAGAAATCGGCGTTGAAAAACAGGCCGATGGCGGGATTGATGATGTCGTTTACCAGTGAGTTGACGATGGCGGTAAAAGCACCGCCGATGACAACGCCGACTGCCATGTCCAGCACATTGCCGCGCATGGCAAAGGCCTTGAACTCTTCAAAAAACTTTTTGATGCCCTTCACTTCTTTTTCTGCCATAAGAAAATCCACTCCTTTACTCCCTTTATGCCGCGAGGGAGCATATTTGCTTCTATGATAGCGGATTTTTGGCGTGATTGCAAGGGAAAATGACAGCCTCAGCCCGCTTTTGGCAAAAAATAAAACGGGAAAGCCCGCAGACTTTCCCGTTTTGCAAGGATGAAACAGTTCTTACTTTTCCGGTGCAGTAAAAGCGATGGGGGTAGCACCTGCAGCGGCATCCACACTCAGCAGGGAGATGGGAGCGACCTCGTAGTGCAGGGTCTCAAAGCTCTGGGTCTGGCCGTCCTCGGTGGTGAACTCCAGAATGTAGGTCACGTCGGACTGCTTGTCAGCTTCCACGTCGCGGGTGATGACGATGTTCTCGCCGTCAGCCAGACCGTTCTCACCGGCCAGATTGTCGCCCTTCTCGTCGCTGCCTGCATCGTACAGGTACAGCTCGGTGACGGCAGAACCGGTGGTGTTGTACACAGTGTACTCAGCGGTGGTGGGCTCAGCTGCTTCGCTGGAAGCAGCCTCAGAGCTTGCAGCCTCGGAAGAAGCGGCAGCAGAAGAAGCCACAGAAGAGGAAGCGGCGGTGGAGGATGCAGAAGAACCGCAGGCGGTCATGCCAACAGCCAGTGCTGCAGCGGCAGCAACGATCGCAATGTTCTTGAGTTTCATGTGAAATATACTCCTTTGAAATTTCTTCGTATTCAGATCAACCAACAGGGTGTGATGGATGATGAAGACGATTATACGGGAATTTCGACAAAAAATCAAGACGCTTGTGTGCATTTTCAACGATGAAACAGGAACTGTTACCAATTTGACATGAAATTGGAACATTTTAACGTGAGTTCACATGAAGCAAAGTTTTGCAGGAAAGGCCGCTTGCCGCTTCGTAAAAAACAGCCCCATGCAGACTTTGGCCTGCACAGAGCTGTCTGGTCGGAAGATTAAGGAAAGCGCAGCACCAAATGGTCTTACTTGGGCTGGCGGCCGATGTAAGCCAGAATGCCGCCGTCGGCGTACAGGATCTGGCCGTTCACAAAGTCGGAAGCGTGGCTTGCAAGGAACACGCAGGGACCCACCATGTCGTCCGGCTCACCCCAGCGGCCTGCGGGGGTCTTGGCGGTGATGAACTGGTCGAAGGGGTGGCGGCTGCCGTCCGGCTGCACCTCCCGCAGGGGTGCGGTCTGGGCAGTGGCGATGTAGCCGGGGCCCATGCCGTTGCACTGGATGTTGTACTCGCCGTACTCGGAAGCGATGTTCTTGGTGAGCATCTTCAGTGCACCCTTGGCGGCGGCGTAGGCAGAGACGGTCTCGCGGCCCAGCTCGCTCATCATGGAGCAGATGTTGATGATCTTGCCCTCGCGCTTTTCCATCATGTCCGGCAGAACGGCCTTGGCGCAGTTGAAGGCACCGCCTACATGCACGTCGATGACCCGCATGAAGTCGGCGTGGCTCATCTCGATCATGGGCACCCGCTTCATCAGACCGGCGTTGTTCACCAGAATGTCCACAGGGCCCACCTCGGCCTTGATCTTTGCCACCATGGCGTTCACAGCGTCCTCGTCGGACACATCGGCAACATAGCCGTGGGCGTCGATGCCGGCAGCCTTGTAGGCGGCAAGACCTTTCTCCAGACTTGCCTCGGAGGAGCAGTTGAAGCAGACGGTTGCACCGCACTGGGCCATGCCCTCGGCGATGGAGAAGCCGATGCCGTGGGCACCGCCGGTGATCAGAGCAACCTTGCCCTGCAGGTTGAACGCGGAAAGATCCATGATTTTCTCCTTCTCAAGTTAAATAACCCTCTCAGTCTGCTTCGCAGCCAGCTCCCCCGAAGGGGGAGCTTTTAGATACGTTGAGGAAAGATGGATAAAAACCTCGCCCTTCGGGAGAGGTGGCATCGCGCAGCAATGACGGAGAGGGTTCAAGTTAAATTTTTAGCAAAAAGCCCCGTACCGGTTACCCGGTACGGGGCTTTTGAATGGTGCTTTTTAGCGCAGGTCAGTGGTAGCGATGTTGTCCATGTCGTCAAACTCCATGTTCTCGCCGCCCATTGCCCAGATAAACGTATAGTTCGAGGTGCCTACGCCGCTGTGGATGCTCCAGGAGGGGCTGATGACAGCATCCTCGTTGTGCATCACGATGTGGCGGGTCTGGGTAGGCTCGCCACACATGTGGAACACCACCTGCCCCTCGGGCAGTTCAAAGTAGGTATAAATCTCCATGCGCCGCTCGTGGGTGTGGCTGGGCATCGTGTTCCAGTTGGAACCGGCGTCCAGTTCGGTCATACCCATGCTCAGCTGGCAGGTCTTCAGCACATCCGGGTGGATGAACTGGTTGATGGTGCGCTTGTTGCAGGTCTCGACGCTGCCCAGAGGACGGTGATTTGCATCAGCCATCTTGATCAGGCGGGTCTCGTAAGAGCAATGTGCGGGAGCGGACACCATGTAGAACTTGGCGGGATGCTCCGGGTCGGCGGAAGCAAAGGTGACTTCCTTGGTGCCCTTGGTGATGTACAGGCAGTCCTTGTAGCCCAGCTCGTACTTCACGCCGTCGGCCACCACGATGCCGGTGGAATCCTTGCCGATGTTGAACATGCCGATCTCGCGGCGCTCCAGAAAGTAGTGGGTGCCGAAGTTTGCCCACACATCGATGCCCTTGTCGATGGACACGGTCTCGTGCACCGGCATGCAGCCCAGCGTGACCATACGGTCCACATGGCTGTACACAGCAACGACCTCATCGGCCTTGTACAGGCCGGTGATGAGCATTTCGTCCCGCATTTCCTCAGTGGTATAGCGCTTGAAATCCTTCTGGTTGCAGGAGTAGCGGATATCCATTGTGGACTCCTTCCTGCAATTAGCGCTGGATACGGCCGGAACCGTCGCCACCAGCCAGCTTCTCGACCTCGGACACGGTCATCATGTTGTAGTCGCCCTCGATGGAGTGCTTCAGAGCAGAAGCAGCAACAGCGAACTCAACAGCTTCCTGAGTGGTCTTGCCGGTCAGCAGGCTGTAGATCAGGCCGCCGCCGAAGGAGTCACCGCCGCCAACGCGGTCGATGATGTGCAGGTCGTACTTCTTGGAGAAGCAGTACTCATTGGAAGCAACGTCGTACAGCATAGCGCTCCAGCCGTTGTCGAAGGCGCTGTGGCTCTCACGCAGGGTGATAGCGACCTTCTCGAAGTGGAACTTGTCAGCCAGCTGCTTGGCAACGCTCTTGTAGCCCTCAGCATTCAGCTTGCCGCCGTAGATATCGGTAGCCTCGGCCTCGATGCCGAACACGTCCTTTGCGTCCTCCTCGTTGGAGATGCAGACGTCAACATACTGGCACAGGTCGGTCATGGCAGCGCGGGCCTGCTCACGGGTCCACAGCTTGCCGCGGTAGTTCAGGTCGCAGCTGATCTTCACGCCGTGTGCCTTAGCAGCCTTGCAGGCCTCGCGGCAGATCTCGACGACATTCTCGCCCAGAGCCGGGGTGATGCCGGTGAAGTGGAACCAGTCCACGCCCTCGAAGATCTTATCCCAATCAAAGTCGGAGGGCTGAGCCAGCTGGATGGCGCTGTTGGCACGGTCGTAGATGCAGACGGAACCACGCTGAGAAGCACCCTTCTCGTTGTAGTAGATGCCAACGCGATCGCCGCCGCGGGTGATCATGCTGGTGTCAACGCCATAGCGGCGCAGGCTGTTGACAGCGGCCTGACCGATTGCGTGTGCGGGGAGCTTGGTGACGAAGGCTGCGTCCAGACCGTAGTTGGCCAGAGAAACAGCAACGTTAGCCTCGCCGCCGCCGAAGCTGAACTCCAGGCTGTTAGCCTGAACGAAACGCTCGTAGTTGAAGGGCTGCAGACGGACCATCAGTTCGCCAAAAGTAACAACTTTCATTGGATATTCTCCTTTTATTTACAGGTGTTTATGACCTTCTGCTGCGGGGCATCCCCGGCGCAGCAGGGTTTTCACGGATAGGGGAGCCGGAGCTCAGGCCTGGACCAGATGGAATGCGAAGCCGCCGATCTCGTCTGCAAAGTAGCAGGCGATGGTCTTGCCGTTCTTCACGTTCTTGCTGTCCAGATCGAACTTCACGCCGCGCTGAGACAGGTGGTAGATGGCACGGTCGACGTTGTTGCAGCCGATGGCGATGTGGCCATTGGTGCCGCGGCCGGGCTTCTTCATGATCTCAAACTCCTTGTTGCCCACATAGATGCTGGAATTGCCGGGAGCGACCTTCATGTTCAGCAGGCTGCCGATGAGGTTTGCCATCTTCATGGCCTCTTCCTCGTTCTCGGTGTTGATGCCGACGTGCATCAGCTTCAGGCCCAGCATGGTGTCAACCGCTTCCTTGCTCTGAGCGGTGATCTTAGCCCAGTCGTGAGCCTTGATCACGTCGCTCTTGCACATCCAGGTGCCGCCGACAGCAAAGATCTGGTCGTAGCCCAGATAGTCGTTGACGTTCTTTGCGTTGACGCCGCCGGTGCACATCCAGCGTGCGCTCTTCAGGGCTGCGCCGATGTTCTTCAGCATGCCGACACCGCCGTTTGCCTCAGCGGGGAAGAACTTCAGGGCCTCGCAGCCCATGTTCATAGCCTGCTGCATCTCGCCTGCAGAGCAGGTGCCGGGCATCATGATACCGCCCTTGTCGATGACGTGCTTGCAGACCTCGGGGTCAAAGCCGGGAGCAACGATGAAGGATGCGCCTGCTGCCATTGCACGGTCAGCCTGCTCGGTGGTCAGGACAGTGCCTGCGCCCAACAGCATCTCGGGCATCTCCTCGTGGATCTTGCGGATGCAATCCTCAGCACATGCGGTGCGGAAGGTGACCTCAGCTGCGGGCAGACCGCCGTCAGCCAGAGCCTTGCACAGGGGCAGGGCTTCATCAACGCTGTTGAAAGCGATAACAGGGATAATGCCGATCTGATAGACCTTTTCTACGATGGGATTCATAAATGCATTTCTCCTTTTTGAATTTGACTTTCTCGGTGCGCGTGGGCTGCCGTTTGGGCATGGTGCACCCATCGTGCGCTTGTAATATTAGTATAAACGACGGAAACAAGTTTGGTAATGCTCAACAAGCACAATGTTTTGCATAATAGCTTGTATACATTGCACAAAAATGACGAATGACCTGAAAAGCAGGGCCGTTTTGCCCCGGTTTGCCCCTGTTTACTCAGATGCCGAGCTTCCGGAACAGCTCTGCAACGCCGTCGTGATCGCAGTCGGCCTCGCTCACAAGGTCGCCCAGCGCCTTGATCTGGGGCATGCCGTTTGCCATCACGGCGGCAATGCCCGCCTTTTCCAGCATGGCGCGGTCGTTCTCGCTGTCGCCCACCGCCAGAGTATTCTCGTGGGGGATGCCCAGCCGGTCGGCCAGAGCCAGCAGGGCGCTGCCCTTGTCCACACCGGCAGCGGTCACTTCAATGTTGTCCGGCGAGCCCTGCACCACCTCCACGCCCGGGGTGGCCTGAAATCCCGGCAGAGCGGCGGCGGTCTTTTCGATGCTGTCAAAGAACATGCACAGCTTCTCGATCTCGTGGGCGTGGCGGGACATCCAGCTCTCGATGCCGGGGATGACGGTAAAGCGGCCGTCGGTCAGGTCCTGCCGGGCCTCGGAGGAGAGAAAGTGGGTGGTGCGGGAGGCAAGCTTTGCGATGCCCTCCGGCGTTTTGATGGCAAGACCATTGCAGAACACGCTCAGTTCACCATCGTACTGCTGGAACAGGGCAAAGACCTCCCGCGCAGTCTCCGTCGGCATCAGACGGTGCAGCAGGCAGGTGGGCTCACTGGTATGGCGCTGGGCGGCATTGGAGTAGCGGCTGTATACAGCACCCATGGGGTCGTCACCCAGATCCCACACGGCCGCACCGTTGGAGGTGATGGCATACCGGATGCCGGGCAGCTTTGCCACCACAGGCGGCAGGCTGGCCAGCGGACGGCCGGTGGCAGGCACCACGGCCACGCCGTGCGCCACAGCGCGGGCGATGGCTTCGCGGGTGGCAGGGGTGACTTCGTTGTTCCGGCTCAGCAGAGTGCCGTCCAGATCCAGCGCAACAAGGCGGACAGAAGGAAAGCTTTGCAACATAAAGGCTCCTTTTATAATCGGTACAATTTTCACAGGAAAAAGCTCTCTGTCTATTTTATCGCACCGCAGGAGTTTGCGCAAGATGGCGGGATGTGGTATAATCATACGTCAACACATTGAAATTATAGGAGAAATACCATGAATCGCAAGCAGCTGCGGGCCCAGTGCCGCCCGCATTTGTGGTTTCAGCTGTACTGGGTGGTGTACCTCATCTGGTTCTTCTGGCTGGACCTTACCATCACAGATCCCAAATACATCATCCACAGCAGGATCGACGACCGGATCCCCTTCAACGAGTGGTTCATCTTTCCGTATTGCAGCTGGTTTCTGCTGCTGGCCGGGGTGACGGCGCTGCTGTGGTGGTGCGACACTCAAAGCTATGATAAGCTCTGCCTGACCATGTTCTCGGGCATGACCTTCTGCCTGATCCTCTATATGCTGCTGCCGAATGGCTTGGAACTGCGCCCCACGGCAGAAGATGTAGAGCGCAGCAACATTGCCATGAGCATCCTGAATCTGATCTGGAAGGCGGATGCATCGGTGAACGTGTGCCCGTCCATCCACTGCCAGAGCTCGGCCTGCATGGCGCTGGCCTTCACCAACAGCCGTCTGGCAAAGGACCGCCCGGCCCTGAAGGTGCTGGCATGGGTGTGGGCGGCGCTGATCTGCGCTTCCACGGTGTTCACCAAACAGCACTCCATCATAGATGTGGTGTGCGGTCTGGCCGTGGCCTTCGTGTGGGTGCCGGTGGTGTACCGCCCTGCAGGAAAATGACCAAAAGCCCCCGGCCGGGGGCTTTTCTTGCGCACGGGCGCGGACAAATGGACAAAACAGAGAAAAAAATGGGCGATTTTTAGTTGCCGTTACACTTGACAGCCGCCAGCAGGTTGGGTAATATGGTCTTACAACTTCAATACTAGTATATCAATTCTTCACCCTGAAGGGAGAGAGACCGTATGGCATCACTGAGTGCGCGTGAAATGGCCTACCAGACCCTCCGCAGCCGGATCATCACCATGGAACTCAAGCCCGGCGACCCACTGAATGACCGTGAACTGGCAGAGGAGCTTGGCATCAGCCGCACCCCCATGCGGGAGGCACTGCTGATGCTCAATCTGGCCCGCATGGTGGACATCAAGCCCCAGAGCGGGACCCATGTGGCACCCATCAATCTGCGGCTGATGGAAATGGAGCAGTTTGCCCGCTTTACGCTGGAAAAGGAGATCCTGAACCGGCTGCGCGGCCATGTGACGCCCCAGCAGGAAGCGGAATACCGCAGGAACATCGAGGACTACCGCGTGCTGGAAGCAGATCTGACCCAGCCTGACCGCCCCACCCGGCTGCTGGAGCTGGACAATGCGTTCCACCGCAGATCCTTTGAGCTGATCGGGATGGCGGCGCACTATGACTACATGCTTGCCAGTCTGCAGCATGTGGAGCGCATCCGCAAGTTCAGCCTGCAGACCGAGGAGAACAAGTCGGTGTGCGCCACCCATACAGCGATCCTGGAAGCGCTGCTGCACGGCAGCCCGGACGATGTGAGTGAAGCACTGGAAAGCCACCTGAGCCGGTACAAGCAGTCGGTGGCGCAGGCACGCAGCATCCATCCGGAATACTTTATCGATGAATGACAAGCCGGGAGGGCCTGCTGCGAAGGCAGGCCCTCTTTTGTGCGAAAATATAAAATATTTGAATCACTTGAATCCAGTTATTGACCGAAACAGCGTTTTGCGGTAAAATCGGAGTACAACAGGGCATGGCATCATGCCGGTTCCCGATGCAGCGTGCCGGTGGGTACGGCTGCGTGATCCTTTGAAAGACAGGAGGTCTTATACGATGAAGGCCAAACGATTGATATCCTTTGTGCTGGCAGCGGCATTCATGCTCAGCGCAGCAGCAACACCGGTGTTCGCTGCCGCCGCACTGCCGCAGCAGACCGCAGCAGTGGAACAGGAAAACGGAATAGTGTCCATCCGGATCAAGGCTACGGGCAACCTTGTCTATGGTTCGGATTATAAACTGGAAGTGCAGACCACCCCTGCCGATACCCAGTATATCGGTGTCGTTGTGGGTATTGGCGGCGAGGCAAACGGCTATGTGACGCTGATGCTCTCAGATAAGATCCGCACCCTGCTCAAAATGATCCCCCTGCCGCGGGTGATGTCCAAGACGCCAGATCAGGTGGAAGAGTTCAATGTGTACAATTACCTCAAGCAGCTGATCGACGGCAACGACGTCGGCGTGCTGCTGCGGGTGGCCGATGAGGTCGTCTCGGTGATGGATGTGCTGCACTTCTATGTGCCCACCATCGATCAGGTGTCCAACGGCCTGCGTCTTGCACTGAACCTGATCCGCAAGTATCTGCCGGAGGGGGCATTCAGCCGCATTTATCTGGACGAGCAGCCGGTGGATTCCGGCAACTATGTGGCGGGTGCGCTGGCGCTGGAAAGCAGCGATATGAACACGGCAGGCTTTGCCATGTTCCGCATCAAGCCCAAGCGCGACGGTGTGCGCATGTACTGGGCCCAGCAGGCAGAACAGGCAATGACCGCCGAAGAGCTGGAAGCCTTCAACGAAGCAGCCGTGCTGGAGGTGGATGGTCAGGTGGTGCCCACCGACAAGATCCGCTATACCTATAAGAAACAGGGCTGGTTCACCGAGAGCACCAGCGAGCTGCCCACCAAGCCGGGCACCTATACGCAGACGGCAGAGATCGGCGGCAATTACAACTGCAGCAAGATCAGCCGCAATATCATCGTAAAGTAATGCTGTAACAAAAACAAGGCCCCGCACCTTTTAGGTGCGGGGCCTTGCTGTATCCTGCGGAAAAAATGGATCACATGCGGAACCGGAAGGCCCAGCCGCCGCAGCAGCAGTTGCACAACAGGTTCAGCAGGATCATGCTCCAGCACCACTGCATCAGGCCGCCGGGGCGTGCGTAGGTGGTCTGGGTGGTGCGGTAGGTCTGGCCGGGGTTCTGCATCCGGCGCAGGTGCATCTGATATTCGGTGTTATTGGGGTCCAGCTGCACGGCGCGGCGGGCATCCTGCAGCGCATCGATGCGGTTGCCCAGACCCTGATTGGCAAGGGAGGAAAGATAATACCACCGTGCATTGCGTCCGGTCATGCCGTCCAGCACCCGGCGGGCCTCCGCGTAGCGGCCATTGACCACAAAGTTGCGGGCGGCCTGCATTTCCGGGCTGTCGGAGCCGGAGTAGCTGGCGCCCTGCTGGCCGTAGCCCTGCTGCTGCCCGCCGAAGCCGAACCCGAAGCCGAACGGGTCGAAGCCGTCAAAACCATCAAAGCCGCCAAAACCGCCGTAACCGTTCTGGTAGCCCTGCTGCTGATAGCTCTGCTGGCCGTAGCCCTGCTGGTAGCTGCCGTAGGGATTGCCGCCCTGAGGGCCGGTCTCGCCTTTGGTGATGGCGTCATAAGCCGCCTGCACCTCTTTGAAGTGCTCTTCGGCGGTGGGGTCGTTGGGGTTCAGGTCCGGGTGCCAGCGCTTGCATTTGGCGCGGTATGCTTTTTTGATCTCGTCATCGCTTGCGCCGCGCGAAACGCCCAGCACCTCATAGGGATCTCTCATGGATATACTTCCTCACGTCTCATTTCATGCAGCCGCCATTGCGGCATAACGTTTATAGTCTACCGTATTGCCGTGCAAAAATCAAGCAAAACCGCTCAAGACTGCCGTTTGCGGGCATCCTTTGCGGTCTTGCAGTTGTATTTGAGCCATACGCCGGAATACAGGATGTTGCGCAGCAGGTCTGCATCCTCTACACAGGGCAGACGCTCAAAGCTGTGGGCGCATTGCGCCAGCAGCAGCTCAAAGATCTCCTTCATTTCCTCTTCATAGCCGGGCTGGGTGCTCAGGCTTTTCAGCGGATTGTAGGCACCTTTGCGCTGATCGCGCTTCAGATCGTCGTAGGCATCCAGCAGGTAGATGAATTTGCCCAGATGGAAGCCGATGCTGCGCAGCTCCGGCGACCAGTGATCCTGCCTGTAATCGAACAACTCAGCCATCAGCGCGCCAAAGCAGCCGGACACTGCGTCCAGATCCTCGCTACCGGCAGCTTCGTATCCGGCCAGCCGGTCAAGGCAGGTGCGGATGGCGCTGCACTGACGGGGCCAGCGGCTCTCGGCGTCCTGTTTGCAGCCGGTAAGCAGCTTTTCGTATCCGAGGCCCAGCAGGCTGCGGTCGTCCTTCCATTTATCCTCGGCGTTGTAGTAGTGCAAAGCTACGCTCAGATCTGCACAGTAATCGGTGGGGGAGGCCGCCCGCCATTCCACACCGCCCAAGGGGTGGATGGGGCACCGGTCGTGGCCGGAAGAAGCTTCGGTCTCGCCCTCGTACAGGCTGCACAGCAGCAGATTCAGAAAGGTGAGATCATAGCTCAGGGTAAAGCGACCCCGCAGGCCATGCAGTGCATCGATGCGGCGGCACAGCCCGCAGTAGGCGGTGCGGTAGCGCTTCTGCGCCTCGTCCGAAAGCGCAGCCTGATTGGGAACAACATAACCAAACATGTCCGGTCAACTCTTTTTGATGAACTGGGTGCCGCAGCGGGGGCAGGAAATCTGGATACGGCCCCGGCCCCGGGGCACGCGCAGCTTCTGGCGGCACTTGGGGCAGCGGTAGTAGTGGTAGATCTTACGGTTGGCCCACTGATCTTTCAGGGAGTGGAACTTGCGGTCGATGCGGTCCTTCAGGGTGTAGTACTGGTAATTTTCCTCGGTGCGCTTGGAAATATTGCGGCTGAGGGAACGGTAGTAGCACAGGATCAGCAGCGCCAGACCCAGCCAGGTGAACAGGCTGAAGCGGGTGAGCAGCGAGAGCAGCAGCAGCACGATGGAGGCCATGCTCAGAAACTGGTTCAGGCCATCGGTGCCGTAGCGGCCGATCATAAACTGACGGAATTTTTCTTTCATAAGTCCTGCATCCTTTTGTTTTGGAATCAAAGCGGAAAGCGGGATGTGCCCGCTGTTATTTTACATTTCTTAGGATACCAGCCAACCATGATGAAATTTTGAACAGAGTGCAAATCTATCATGAAGGGACGGAGATTAACCGTTCTCCCGGCTGCGGATGGTCAGGACGGCGTCGGTGTCCAGCGCACCCTCCATGCGGCAGTGCAGCACGGCGCGGCCCGCCTCGCCGGTGGTGGCAAGGTAGGTGCCTGCCATGCCGCCGCGCAGCGGCACCACGCTGGGACCGATCGATCTTCAGCGGGCCGTCCACACGCAGCTGGACAGCCTCGCCGCAGTAGGGCAGCAGGTTGCCGTTCTGGTCGATGGCACGCAGGCTGACAGCCGCGCAGTCCCATGTGGGACCGTCGGTCAGGATGGGATTGTGCACGGTGCATTCCAGCCGGACGCTCTGCACCGGCTCCCGCACCACTGTGCCCACGACCCGGCCGTGCCAGACCGCCTCAAAGCGGTACACGGGGCTGGGGCTGCCCAGAATGCCGATGTATTTGCAGTACATGCGGGCCACTTCGTTCCAGCTCAGCCGCAGCGAGAGCATCCGCGCCTTGGAAAGCGGCGAAAGCTCCATGGCGCATCGGCGCATATCATTCAGGATGGCCGCAACGGCCTGAGCGGAAGGCGAGTCCATGCCCTCGTACTTTTCCAGCAGAGAGCCTACAAAATCGTTGATCTCAATGGGCGGGTGCGGCATGGCGGCAAAGCGGCCGTGCCGGTCGGGCGAGAACGCGGCAATGTAATCGTTGCCGCGGTACAGCCGCACGCTTTCGGCATTGGTGAACACCCAGCAGGCCGTAGGCGCGCCGCCGGGCAGATCGCCCAGCGCCATGCCGGAAGAGACCTCCAGCACGATGTCCGAAGGGGAACGCGGCGTCTTCTGGCTGGCGTACACGGCTGCGGAAAGCTTTGGGTTGCGGAACATGTCCAGCATGCCGTGGTAGCAGATGCGGTCGCCGCTGCCAAATTCCCGGTGGGTGTTGTAATCGGCCATGCACCAGCCAAAGCTGCCGGCCACGCCCTGCTGCGCGATGGAATCGTTCAGCACGGCGGCGGTGCGCAGCGCCTGCACCAGCCGATGGGTCTCGTCGTCAAAGGATTTGGTAGGCATCTGCTGCCCGCCGAATTCGCTGATCAGGTAGCCCTTGCGGGTGTCGGGGGTCACTGCGGCGCGGGCTTCACAGGCGGCACCGCGGCCCCGGCAGGAGTAGTCGTTGTAGGCGTACACATCCTCCAGAAGCTGGCTTTTGCGGTGGTTCCGTGCACCTGCCGTGGGGCGGGTGGGGTCCAGCCGGTGGATGGCCTCATTGGTGCGCTTATAGAAAGCTTCGTCGTCGCCGCTGCCGTTCACCCGGGCACCCCACAGAAAAATGCTGGGGTGGTTGCGGCACTGGCACACCATTTCGCGGCAGTTCTGCAGGGCCTGCGCCTTCCAGCTCTCATCGCCGATGTACCGCCAGCCGGGCATTTCGGTAAACACCAGCAGGCCAAGCTCATCGCAGGCGTCCAGAAATGCAGGGCTCTGGGGGTAGTGGCTGGTACGCACTGCGTTGCAGCCCAGATCTTTTTTCAGGATCTGAGCGTCCAGCCGCTGGATGCTGTCCGGCATGGCATAGCCCTGATAGGCAAAGCTCTGGTGGCGGTTCAGGCCGCGCAGCTCCACCCGCTGGCCGTTCAGATACAGCCCGCCTGCCACGAACTGCACGGTGCGGAAGCCGAACCGCACCGTCTTTTCGTCCAGCACGCGGTCCGGCAGACCGGCAGAGCCGGGACGGATCAGCTGCACCGTGAGGGTGTACAGGGTGGGATGCTCGACGCTCCACGGATGCACGCCGTTCAGCACGCCGGTGATGGGCAGTGAAAGCTCGCCGCTGTAGGCGGCGCGGCTGCCGGAGGGGCTGCGGATCTCGGCCTGCAGGGTGCAGCCCACGGTCTCGCCCACGGTGGAGGTATAGATGCGGAAATCGCCTTCGGCCTTTGCCTCAATGAACACATCCCGCAGGTAAGCGGGCTCCTTGATGTCCAGACTGACAGCACGGTAGATGCCGCCGTAGGTCAGATAATCGATCTGCCCGCCGAAGGGAGGAATGTTCAGGTAGTCCTCGCGGCTGTCGCAGCGCACGGCCACCACGTTTTTCTGGCCGAAGTGCAGTGCGCCGGTCAGGTCCACCGTAAAGGCGGTGTAGCCGCAGCCGTGGTGGAACAGCCGCCGCCCGTTGCAGAACACGGTAGCATCGTGGGCAATGGCACCGAAGGTGAGCAGCACGGTGCGGCCCTCCCACTCTCTGGGCGCAAAAAATTCCCGCCGGTAGCCGCACAGACACTGGTATTCATTTTCACTGCAATAGTTGTAGGGCAGCACCCGCACGGTATGGGGGATGCGCACCGGCTCCAGTTCCAGCTCGCATTCCGGCCGCACCAGTGCCGGGTCGAACCGGGGCGTGAACAGCCAGCCTTCATTCCAATCGTAGTGTTCCATAGCAGCGCTCCATCTGATAAAATCACTTTACATCTTATAGTAACATAAAGATATGAACGAAAAAAGATACGGAAGGCGCTTGGAAAAGGTTTTTTGCTGTTTTTGGCACGAAAAGCAGAAGAGTGCAAACAAAAACTGCGTTCCGTGCAGGCCCTGCTGTCTTTTCTGCATAAAAAAGCACACCGGGAAGCTCTGCGGAACTTCCCGATGTGTAAACTGCGGAAAAACGTTTTCTTACCGGATAAAGTTGGTCATGGGCCGCTTGGGGTTCTGCGGGTGCTCAATACCGGCGGCTTTTCCGGCTTGGATGCAGTGCAGCAGCCAGGCCATGTTGCGGCCCAGCTCCTGCATCACGGCACAGCCCTCGGCGTCCTGCAGGACCTGCTCGGCGTTGGAGCCATGCACCATGGCCCAGTAGGAGCCGTTCACCAGCGGCATGTGGAAGAACTGCGGGTACTTCACCAGCTGGTCCAGCGTGGTGGTGGTACCGGCGCGGCGTGCCGAGCAGCAGATGGCGGCAGGCTTGTAGGCCAGATATCTGCCGCCTGCGTAGGCAAGGCGGTCCATGAAGCTGGTCATGTTGCCGGTAGCGGATGCATAGTGCACCGGGCTGCCGAACACAAAGCCGTCAGCGGTCTTGGCCTTCTCGATGGCTTCGTTGACCACGCCGCCGAACACGCAGCCATTGCCTGCGGCACAGCCGCCGCAGCCGATGCAGCCGCCTACGGGCTTGCCGCCGACATGCAGGATCTCGGTGTCCACACCGGCGTCGTTCAGTTCCTTTGCGATGAGAGAAAGGGCGGTATAGGTGCAGCCCTTTTCGTGGGGGCTGCCGTTGATGAGCAGAACTTTCATGCAGATACTCTCCTTTTGGTGTCCAGAATGCGCCGCAAAAGCCCGGCGCTGCCGGTTTTATTGTAGCACAAACCGACAGGCGGCGCAACGCGCGGCTCTTGACAAGAATATGCAGTTGGGTGATAATAAAGTGATACAAAAATGTGTTTGCAGCTGTATCTTCCGGCTGCAAGGAGGAGGAGAGAGAACATGCGCGTGATCGCAGGAGAAGCCCGGGGCCGCAGTCTGGAGGCCCTGCCGGGAACAGATGTGACCCGGCCCACCCTTTCGCAGGTAAAAGAGGCGATGTTCAGCATCGTCCAGTTCGACCTGCCCGGCGCACGGGTGCTGGACCTGTATGCGGGCAGCGGCCAGCTTGGCATTGAAGCACTGAGCCGCGGCGCGGCGCGCTGCGTGTTTCTGGACGAGAACCGCGAGGCAGTGAATATCATCATGCGCAACTGCAAGGCCTGCGGCGTGTTCGACCGCAGCCGCGTCAATATCGGCGAGGCTGCGCGGTATCTTTCCGCCTGCCGGGAGCAGTTCGACATCGTACTGCTGGACCCGCCCTTCCGCAATGGTACGCTGGAAAAGATCCTGCCGGCGGTGGACAAATGCACCGCACCCGGCGGCATCGTGCTGTGCGAGAGCGAGACGGGCATCGTGCTGCCGGCCGAGGCAGGCGGCCTGACCCTGCGCAAGCAGTACAAGTACGGCAGAGTGCTGCTGTGGAAGTACACAAAGCCTATGCAGCCGGCCGGTGATGAGCAGAAGGGAGAAGCACTATGAATGTGAACGAACTTTTGGATACCATTGAGGATGCACTGGAGGAAGGCGCAAATGTCCCTCTGTCCGGCGGCAAGAAGATCGTGGACGTGGAGCAGATCCGTGATCTGCTGGACGAGATCCGCGCAAACCTGCCCGGTGAGCTGCGGCAGGCCCAGCAGATCGTGAATGACCGCGCTCAGATCGTGGAAACGGCCAACGCGCAGGCACAGGTCATCGTGAAAAAGGCGGAGGAAAGAGCCCGCATCCTGACCAGCGAGGCGGAAATCGTAAAGGCGGCGCAGCAGCGTGCCGCGGAGATGACCACCGCAGCCCAGAATGAGGTGCGCACCCTGCGCCAGACCGTGACGGACTACTGCGACAATATGCTCCGCAACACCGAGGAGACCATGGTGGAAAATGCGGCACAGGTGAAAAATGTGCGGGCAAATCTGCGCCAGAATGCCAAGAAAAACGGATAAACTGCGGCTGCATGATATGACACCGCAGCAAAAGCGCCGGACAGCCGGGCAGAGAGGCTCTGCACCCACAAGCTCACACACAAATTACACATCCCCGGAATAACAAAGCCCCTGCAGGCAAAAATGACGGCTGGCAGGGGCTTTTTTTGTTACATTTTGCAGGAAAAACGAAAACGGAAACCCTTGCATTCAAGGGCTTGATTTGCTACAATAAAGTTGTGTCATCGGGTGAAAGCGTGCACTGCGCGCACAGCCCTCTGATGCACAAAGCCATGAACGAAGAAAGGAGGCCGTACCGATGGAACTTGAAACACAAGCAGCCTTTGACCCGGCCTCGTTTGAGCATATCCCGGTCCTGCTGAACGAGTGTCTGGAGGGTCTTGCCATCGACCCGGCCGGCACTTATCTTGACGGAACGGCGGGCGGCGCGGGACATTCCCGCCAGATCGCCCTGCGATTGGATGCGGCAAAGGGCGGACGCCTGATCTCGCTGGATCAGGACCCGGATGCCGTGCAGACCGCACGTTCCCGTCTGGCGGGCCTGCCCGCTACGGTGGTGCAGATCAACTTCCGCTATGCGGGACAAGCTCTGGAAAGCCTTGGCATCGACAAGATCAACGGCGCACTGCTGGATCTTGGCGTTTCCAGCCATCAGCTGGACGATGCAGCCCGGGGATTTTCCTACCGGGCAGATGCACCGCTGGACATGCGGATGAGCCAGCAGGGCGAGACGGCGGCAGACCTTGTGAACACCGAGAGCCGCGAAGAGCTGGCACGCATCCTGCGGGATTACGGCGAGGAGCCATTTGCATGGCAGATCGCAGGCAGGATCGTGGAAGCAAGAGAAAACGCTCCCATTGAAACGACCCTGCAGCTGGCAGACATCGTGGCCAGCGCCATGCCGCCGGCAGAACGCCGCAAGAACAAGAACCCTTCCCGCCGCACCTTTCAGGCGCTGCGCATTGCAGTGAACCATGAACTGGATGCGCTGGAAGAAGGGCTGGATACCATTTTTGATCACCTTGCGCCGGGCGGCCGGCTGTGTGTGATCACCTTCCACTCGCTGGAGGACAGACTGGTGAAGAACAAATTCCGCCGCTGGTCCACAGCCTGTACCTGCCCGCCGGAGTTTCCGGTGTGCGTGTGCGGGGGCAAGGCAAAAGCAAAGCTTGTCACCCGCAAGCCCATTGAGGCAAACAGTCAGGAACTGGAGGAGAACCGGCGCAGCCGTTCTGCCCACCTGAGAGTTTTGGAAAAATGCTGAACAGAATACCTGTTTTGTGAGGAGGAGAGCAAGCCATGGGTCAGGCAGCATATGATTATAACGCAGTGCGGCGCAGAAAAGCCCCGCAGACACAGCGCAAGGCGAACCTGCGTGTTGCAAAGGGCGGCAAGCGCCGTCTTACGCCGCTGCAGGCAGCGGTGCACAATGCCATGCATCTGGTAGCAGCTGCGCTGCTGGTGGGCTTTGCCATCAGCCTGCTGTGGAGCGAATCCCAGCTGGTGGAGCTGAACGATCAGATCCAGGATGCAAAGGCACAGCTGGTGAGCGAGCAGAGCCAGTATACTTATTACAACAGCACCCTGAACAGCAAGACCAATATCACCAGCGTGGAGGAAACCGCCGGGCGTCTGGGCCTGATGAAGATCGACCAGAGCCAGATCACCTACATCCGTCTGGGCGAGAGCGATACGCTGGAGCGTACCCAGTCCGCGGTGCGGCAGTGGACCGACTTTATCTATAACGGAGCAGTGAACATTCTTGGCACCATAAGGTGAATCAGGTACGGGAAAGCGTGCGGCGGCGCACGCTTTTTCGGTTTTATGCCCCCTTTGCAAAAAAACTTCAAATCCAATAAAAGTGCGGCGGAAAGCAGAAACTGCCTTTTGCCGCAGGAGCATACCATGCCAAAATTTTTCCGAAAGATCACCCAAAAAATAAAAGGGCCATGGCCGGATACCGGTGCCGGTGCCCGCATGAACCTCAAGACCAGCCTGCTCTGCGGCGGTCTGGCCCTTGCGATCATGGGGCTTGCGGCCATCCGTGTGACCTACAGCCTGTATAACATCCAGATCCGGAACGGCGAGACCTACCGTCAGCTGGCGGCAAAGCAGCAGCTGCTGGATACCACCATCAAGGCGACCCGCGGCGAGATCTATGATACCTCCGGCATCACGCTGGCTTCCACCAGTGTGGTGTGGACCATCTGGGCCGACCCGGACAACAGCAAGATCCTGTACACCTCCACCGGCGAAGAGGACAACGAGGTGCGCACACTGGACCCCGCCATGTGCGCCGAGGTGAGCCGGGAGCTGACCCTGCGCCTGCTCTCCGGCGACGGTGAGAGTCTGGACGCGGTGGATACCTCGTCGGAGGCGTACCAGACCCAGTACCAGAAGATCTACGATGCACTTTCCAAAACCGACACCAGATATCAGGTGCTGGCCACCAAGGTGAACAACGCCGTCAAGCTGTCCATTGAATCGTATGTTTCGCAGTTCAATAAGGCGCACAAGCGTGCCAATGGCACATCCCGCAAGGGAAATATCTCGGTGGGCAGCGAGAAGAGCTTTCAGCGCAATTATCCCTACGGGGCATTTGCGGCGGCGGTGCTGGGCTTTACGGATGCCGACGGCATCGGCACCTACGGACTGGAAAAATCCTATCAGTCCACATTGGCCGGTGTGGACGGCCGCACCATCACCAAGCGCAATGCCTACAACAATGCCATTGCGGACGAGAATGCCACCACCTTTGCCGCCAAGGACGGCAGCAATCTGGTGCTTTCGCTGGATGTGAACGTGCAGGAGATCGTGGAGCGGTATCTGAACGAAGCTATTGCAGCCAACACGGTGGAGAACCGCGGCGCGGCTATCGTGATGAATGTCAAGACCGGTGCCATTCTGGCAATGGCCTCCAAGCCGGACTTTGACCCCAACGATCCGCTGGATTACAGTGCCAATCTGGATTATCTCAACGAGCTGGTGCACGCTGAGCCGGAGCTGTACGGCATCTACAAAAAGGATGAAAACGGCAACGAGCTCAAGGACGCAAATGGCAACCGCATTCTGGACGAGGAAGCGGACTATTCCGGCTACTTCCGGGATATCCAGTGGAAGAACAAGACCATCACCGAGCTGTATTACCCCGGAAGCGTGTTCAAGGTGATCACCTCGGCCATGGGCGTGGATTCCGGTCTGGCGAATATCAACACCACCTTTACCTGCGCCGGTGCCTACGGCGTGGCCAAGGAGACCTACCACTGTGCAGGCCACAAGGCCCACGGTACCATCAATCTGGCCGATGCCCTGCGCCAGAGCTGCAATATCTATTACATCCAGCTGGGCCAGAGGATTGGATCTCAGACGTTCTACAATTACTTTGACGCCTTTGGCTTCACCGACCGCACGGGCGTGGACCTGCCCAGCGAGACCGGTTTTATGCAGTACTACAAGGGCAGCCAGCTGGGCGAAGTGCAGCTGGCATCCTCGGCCTTTGGTCAGGCCATGGCGATCACCCCGCTGCAGATGTGCACGGCGGTGGCAGCAGCGGTCAACGGCGGCTATCTGGTCACGCCCCATGTCGTGGATAAGATCACCGATGCCAACGGCAACGTCATTGAGGAGATCGGCGCCAATGTCCGCCGTCAGGTGGTCAGCGAGAGCACCAGCAACGTGATCCGCCAGATCATGGAATATGAGGTGGGTGCCGGTACCGGCGGCGGCAAGTACGCCTATGTGTCCGGCTACCGCATCGGCGGCAAGTCCGGCACTTCCGAACAGCTGAACATGGACCGCCGCGCTGATGGCGACTACAAGAAGGTGGCATCCTTTGCCGCCGTGCTGCCCGCCGACGACCCGGAGATCATCGTCTATGTGATGCTGGATGACCCCAACAACGCCAGAACGGACTATTCGTCCCTGCTGGCGGCTCCCGTTGTGGGCAACATCATCAGCGAGATCGCGCCGTACCTTGGCATTGCCGCCGACGGCGAGGATCGCAGCCAGACGGTGGTCACGGTGCCGAATCTGGTGGGCACCGAGTGGAGCAGCGCACAGGTGCAGCTGAACATCAAGGGCCTCAAGCATCAGCTGGCCGAAAGCACAGCCAGTCAGGCGGCAGCAGCTGTTACCTACCAGTATCCCCATGCAGGTGCAAAGGTGGCCTATGGCACCACCGTGTATCTGTATACCGATACCTACGAGGGCAGCCATACCGAGGTGCCGGATGTGACCGGCAAGAGCGCGGACTTTGCCCGCCAGATGCTGTCCGCTGCCGGACTGAACTGCGTGGTAGAGGGGAATACAGGCGGCACGGTGCAGGCGCAGAGCGAGGAGCCCGGCTCCAGCGTGCAGCGCGGCACCATCGTGACCATTACCTGTGGGTAACAAGAACCCTCTCAGGCGCTTGCGCGCCAGCTCTCCCGAAGGGCGGGCTTTATGAGTGGGTACGGTAAAGTGAATCTTCTGAAGAACTGCACTTTATCGTAAGATGCAAAAGAGCTCCCCTTTCGGGGGAGGGTTTTACAAGATAAAAGAGAGGGGAAAGAACCAATGGAAAAAATTTCTGCAAGCAAGCTTCTGGCAGGGCTGGTGCCCGCGGGTTCCATCCCGGAAGAGGTACAGGTGGAGTCTGTGACCACCGACAGCCGCGAGGTGCGGCCCGGCTGCATCTTTGTGGCCTTCCCGGGCGAAAAATTTGACGGCCACGACTTTGCGGCAAAGGCACTGGAAAACGGTGCTGTTTACGTGGTGGTGAACCACCCGGTGGAGGGCGTTCCTGCAGAGAAGGCCATCCTCTGCCCGGACAGCTACCACGCGATGATGGTGATGGGCGCCAACTACCGCAGCCAGTATCACCCCAAGATGGTGGGTGTGACCGGCAGTGTGGGCAAGACCACCACCAAGCAGATGACCTATGCGGCCCTTGCCGGTTTTGGCGAGACCATCAAGACCGAGGGCAACCAGAACAACGAGCTGGGCATGCCCCGCACCCTGATGCGCATTGGCAGCAGCACCGAGTATGCGGTCATTGAAATGGGCATGAGCCATGCGGGCGAGATCGACCGTCTGGCCCGTGCCGCCCGTCCGGATGTGGGCATCATCACCTGTATCGGCGTGTCCCACATCGGGAATCTGGGCAGTCAGGAGAACATCTGCAAGGCAAAGCTGGAGATCTGCGCCGGCCTGCCCGAGGGCGCACCGCTGGTGCTGAACTATGACGATCCCTTCCTGCGCAAGGCAAAGCTGCCGGAACATGTGCGCCCGGTATGGTTCAGCCTGACGGACGAGAATGCGGACGTGTGTGCGCTGTCCATCCGGCAGGAGACTGACGGCATGAGCTTTGTGCTGGAAGATCAGGAAGAGGGCACCTTTGTGGTGCGGATCCCGGCCATGGGCAGGCACAATGTTGCCAATGCACTGGCTGCTTACTGCGCCGCCACCCGTCTGGGCTGCGACCCGCACGGCGTCATCAAGGGCCTTTCCAATTTTGAGCAGACCGGCCGCCGCCAGAAGGTGGTGCACAGCAAGGGCGTTACTGTCATTGAGGACTGCTACAATGCAAACCCCGACAGCATGAAGGCTGCCCTTGCCATGTTCAGGGAGTTTCCCTGCAAGCGCCGCTTTGCCCTGCTGGGCGATATGCTGGAGCTGGGCGAGCTTTCCCGCGAAGCCCATGAGGAGCTGGGCCGTCTGGCCGCAGAGAGCGATCTGTACTGCCTTGTGACCTACGGCGAAAATGCAAAGCGCACAGCTGTGGTGGCTGCGGCCAAGGGGGTCAAGACCCTGCATGCAAACAGCTACCGCGAAGCCGCGGACGCTCTGCTGGACCGCATGGAGCCTGGCGATGCACTGCTGGTGAAGGCCAGCCACGGCATGGCTCTGGAAAAAGTGCTGGAAATTTTCTACGCAGAGCAGAAAGATGCCGAAGAATAACATTTCGGCATGAATTTGGAGACTGAAAAATGATTCGTTTCGCCTTGATCGCCGCGTCGGTACTGGGTTTTGCACTGACGGCGGCGCTCGGCAATCTGATGGTGCCGCTGCTGCGGGAGCTGCAGCGCACGATGCGCGGCGCGCAGCCGGAACAGGAGACCGACCGGAAGGAACCGGAAGAGCCTGTGCCCACAATCGGCGGGCTGTGCCTGATGGTGGGCACGCTGGCTGCAGTGGGTGCTGGATGGCTGGCGGCATGTGCCGCGCAGCCCTCCCTGCTTGGCAGCGACCGGCAGATGATGTCCCGGCTGCTCATTGCGCTGCTGGGCACGTTTGCCTTTGGTGCTGTGGGCGTGGCAGATGATCTTGCGTGCATCCGCAGCCGTTCGGCGCTGGGCATGCGCCGTGCACCGCGCCTTGCGCTGGAAGCGGCTGCTGCGGCTCTGGTACTGGGACTGCTTGCCCTGAGCGGCTGCCTGCCTGCCGGGCTCGTCCTGCCGGGAGCAGGCTATATCCGGTTTGCTCCGGCGCCGCTGCTGTGGGGCGCACTGCTGGTGGCGCTGGCCGAAGCGGCCCGCGTGGCCGACGGCGCGGACGGCACGGTGTGCGGCACGGCCTTTGTGGCCATGCTGGGCCTGATGATGCTGGAAACGCAGCTGGGATGGTTCCCGCTGGCGGTGTTCCCGGCAGCGCTGGCCGGAGCACTGATGGCCTTTCTGCTGTGGGATTTCCCGCCGGCAAAGCTGCACCCCGGCAAATGCGGGTGTCTGTTTGCGGCGGGAGCCATCGGCTGTATCCCGCTGTGCATCGGCTATGCAGAGCTCAGCGTCCCGCTGGCGCTGCCCTTCTGGCTGGAAGGCGGCATGGTGGCGCTGCAGATCCTGTTTTACCGCCGCCGGGGCAGGCCGCTGTTCGCGGCTGCGCCGCTGCATCGCTGGCTGGAAAAGCGCGGCCTGAGCGCGGTGAATGTTTTTTACAGCCTGTGCGCCCTGAGCGTGTGCGGGCTGGCGCTGGCCGTGCGTCTGGCACGCTGGGCCTGAGCGCTTTATTCTGAAAAAACGAGGGGGAAGGGCAATGGAAGCCGCCCGCAGACAATACAGACAAAAAGAGACGACATGGGCCCCGCCGCTGCAGCGGGACCCGGGACCGTGGAGCCGGCTGGTGATCAACTGGATGGCAACGCTGGCGGTCATTATGGCGTTTGGCCTTGTGATGCTGTACAGCGCAAGCTACACCACCGGCTACCTGCGCATGGGCGACAGCCTGCACTACATCAAGCAGCAGATCCTCTGCATGGCCATTGGCATCGGATGCATGGCAGCCATGAGCTATGTGGATCACCGCTTTCTGCGCTGGGCGTGCAAGCCGTGTTACTGGATTGTGCTGCTCATGCTGGCAGCTACGCTGGCCTTTCCGCCGCTGAACGGCTGCCGCCGCTGGATCCGTCTGGGAGGACTGACCCTGCAGACCTCTGAGGTGGCTAAGTTTGAGATGATCCTGCTCACGGCGCATCTGGCGTCCAGTGCACCGCAGATCGGGCGGTTCCGTCCGTCCCTGAAAGAAAAGGTCCGGCTGAAGGACTGGCTGTTCATCCGCATCGTGCGGCAGATGATCCTGCCGGTGCTGCCGCTGGTACCGGTGCTGGTGCTGCTGATCATGGAACCGCACATGTCCGGCATCCTGCTGACCACCGCCATCGTGGGCACCATCCTGATGATGAGCGGCAGCGGCGGCATCATTACATGGGCAGGAGCAGGCACTGCGGCGCTGCTGCTGGAAACACTGCTGACCCATGTGAACTCGATTGAGTACCTGCAAAAACGCCTGAAAACATGGTCGGACGATCTGGAAAAACTGAACCCCCAGACCAAACAGAGCCTGTACGCCATTGGCTCCGGCGGCCTGAAGGGCCTTGGCCTTGGCAACAGCGTGGAAAAGCAGCTCTGGCTGCCGGAGAGCACCAACGACTTTATCTTCAGCGTGGTATGCGAGGAGCTGGGCTTCATCGGGGCCACGCTCATCATCGTGCTGTTTATCCTGTTCATCGTGCAGGGCCTGCTGATCGCCTACAAGGCCGAGAATCAGTTCTGCACCATGGTGGGCATCGGCATTATGGCACAGATTGCATGGCAGGTGTTCTGCAACATCGCCGTTGTCACCAATACCATCCCGAACACCGGCATCAGCCTGCCCTTCTTTTCGTCCGGCGGCACCAGCCTGATCCTGCTGCTGGCAGAAATGGGCGTGATGGTGAACATTGGACGCAACGGAGAACGAGCGGCCCAGCAGCGGGCTGCAGACCACGCCCGGCGGGAGGCAGAACGTGCGGCGCAGGAGGCCGAACGGGCCAGCAGGACCATCAATCTGGAGGATGCCCGCCGTGCACAGAACGGGAAATGAGAGGCTCCGGGCAAAGGCCGGACACATATAGGAGGAGATCAGTATGCGAGTTCTTATCGCTGCCGGCGGCACTGCCGGCCATATCAACCCGGCACTTGCCATTGCAGGTGCCATCAAAAAGGCAGATCCTTCTGCCGAGATCCACTTTGCCGGCCGCAGGGAGGGCATGGAGTACCGTCTGGTGGGGCAGGCGGGCTATCCGTTCCACCACATCGAGATCACCGGTTTCCAGCGCAGACTGTCGCTGAACAACATCAGGCGCAACATCGTCACCCTGTGGAATCTGGCCCTTTCCGGCCCCAAGGCAAAGAAGATCATGAGGGAAGTCCGGCCCGATCTCGTGATCGGCTGCGGCGGCTATGTGTCCGGCCCGGTGGTGCGCTGTGCTGCAAAAATGGGCATCCATACCGCCATCCATGAACAGAACGCCTTTCCGGGCGTGACCAATAAGCTGCTGGCACCGGATGTGGACATCGTGTTCGCCGCTGTGCCCGCCGCTGTGGAAAAGCTGGGAGCACCCGATAAGACCATCGTGGTGGGCAACCCGGTGCGCCCGGAGGTGTTCACAAAGGCAAAGGAGCGGGATGCCATCCGTGCCGAGCTTGGCGCAGGCGACCGCACCGTGGTGCTTTCCTTCGGCGGCAGTCTGGGCGCACGCCGCGTCAATGAGGTGGTGGCCGACCTGTGCGCATGGGAGCAGCAGGAGCACAAGCCGGTGCTGCATCTGCATGCCACCGGTCAGTACGGCGTACAGCTGTTCAAGGATCTGGAAAAGGAAAAGAACTTTGCCGAGGGCAGCAGCCTTGTGGTGAAGGAATACATCAACAACATGCCGGAGCTGCTGGCAGCGGCAGACCTTGTCATCAGCCGTGCCGGTGCGCTGACGCTGGCCGAGCTGGAGGCCGTGGGCCGCGCTGCGGTGCTCATCCCCAGCCCCAATGTGGCAGAGAACCATCAGTATTTCAACGCGATGGAGCTGCAGAAGGCCGGTGCCGCCGTGGTCATTGAGGAAAAAGACCTGACGGGCGAAAAGCTGGTGGGCACCGTCGCTGATCTGCTGGCACAGCCCGGTAAGCTGGACGAGATGGGTAGAAATGCGCGCAGCCTGTCGGTAGACGACAGTCTGGACCGTATTGCCGCTGCCCTGATGAAACTGGTGCAGAAGCACTGACGAGGAAAAAACGGAAAGGAGGTGCACGCCATGCAGCGATCCGGTGGAAACAACGGCAATATCTACGACCTGCGGAAGGATCTGCAGCGTCCTCAGGCACCTTCACAAAAAAAGGAGACCTCCGGCAGCACCGACAGCCGCTATGGCTTTAATGGTGAGCCGCTGAGCTTTGCGCCGGACCGGACGTCCAACGGCACCGTCCGGCGGACCCGGACGGACAACAGCATCGAGTTTCCCACCCAGCCGCGCCGCACAGCCCAGAGCAGTGCCCCGCGCACCCGCAGTCAGGGCCAGAACCGCAGCGCACCGCGTTCCCGCCCTGCGTCTGCAGGCCGGAACAGCTCCGGCACGGCCCGCAGGCCCCAGCAGCGCAGGCCCCAGAGCCAGCAGACTGGGCAGACGTCAGACAGAGCCGCCCGCCAGCGCTACAAAAATCAGCGCCTGCGCCCGGCGCAGCAACAGCAGGTCCGGGACCCGGTGCGGCGGGAAAAACGCAAGAAACGCCGCCTGACCCGCGCCGCGCTGAAACGGCGGCGGATGATGCGGCGTCTGATGGCCTTTGTGACTCTGCTGGCCGTGATCGCCGCCGGTGTTTACCTGACCATGACCATGCTGTTCAAGATCGGCACCATTCAGGTGCAGACGGAGGACGGCACTGTGGTGCAGGAGGCGGGCGGCTATTCCAGCAGCGAGATCATTCAGGCGCTGGGTGTAGCGCCGGAGGAAAATATCTTCAGCTTTGACCCCGGCGAAAAGGAGGCGGCGCTGGAACGCCAATTCCCTCTGCTGGAATCCATCAGGGTGGTGCGGGATTATCCCAACACGGTGGTGGTGCAGGTGACGGAAGCGGTGCCTGCCTACGCCATGCAGACCCAAAGCGGGTGGCTGACCCTCTCGGATCAGTTCAAAGAAATCCTGGCCAGCGGGTCGGCCCAGCCGGAGGAACTCAAGACCCTGTACGGCGGTGAGGCGAAAACGACTGCCCCCGGCGAGCAGCTGAGCTTTGCGGCAGAGGATGCCGCCGACAGCACGGCAGCGTCGGACAGCGCAGCAGCCAGCAGCCCGGAGGAAGCGGACAAAAAGATGGAGACCCTGACGGCGCTGCAGGCAAAGCTGGAGGAATATGAACTGCTGGATGATGTGACCCGCATGGAATTTGCGGACACCGATCAGGTGGCATTTTTGTATCAGGATCGGGTCAGCGTGCTGCTTGGCACCCTGAACGATCTGGATTATAAGCTGGACCGCGCACGCTATGTGCTGACCAATGCCGACGGAAAGGGCTGTGCCCCTACCGACACCGGCAGGCTGGATTTCAGCCATGTGAGCGCAGGCAGCACCCGCAAAATTTATTTTGCACAGGGAGAGCCGACCCTGCCTTCCGGCTATGTGGTGCCGGAACCGGAGGAACCGGCCCAGACCGAGGAACCGTCTGCCGATGATACCACGGCAGACGGCGCAGAGGATGCCGCAGCCCAGCCTGCGGGCGATACGGCTGCAGCGGAGGAAACGCCGCTGACCGACCCCGCCCGCATGACCGCCAACGAGACCCAGGACCCCATGTGAGAATACGACCGTTTGAGGAGTGAGCAGCAATGAAACTGGAACAGTTACTGGAAGGTGTGCCCTTTACTCTGGTGCAGGGCAGCCTGAATACGGAAATTTCGGATATCATCTATGACAGCCGCAAGGCAGCCCCGGGGCTTGCATTCGTGTGCATCGTGGGCACCCAGCGCGACAGCCACGAGTTCGCCGCCGACTGTGCCGCAAAGGGAGTCAGCGCGCTGGTCATCCAGCACGACATCGACCTTTCCGCCCTGCCGGATGTGACCGTGGTCAAGGTGGAGAGCAGCCGCTATGCCATGGCGCTGATGAGCGCCAATCTTTTCGGCAACCCGTCCCGCCAGATGACCATGATCGGCGTTACCGGCACCAAGGGCAAGACCACCACCACCCACATGATCAAGAGCGTGCTGGAAGCAGCGGGCCGCAAGGTGGGCATGATCGGCACCAATGGCATCTACTACATGGGCTGCCACAAGGAGACGGCCAACACCACCCCCGAAAGCTACGAGCTGCAGAAGACCTTTCGGGAGTTTCTGGATGCAGGCTGTGATACTGCGCTGATGGAGGTGTCCAGTCAGGGCCTGATGATGGACCGCGTGGCGGGCGTGCACTACGATGTGGGCGTGTTCACCAACCTTTCGCCGGATCACATCGGCCCCGGTGAGCACAAGACCTTTGAGGAGTACCGCAGCTGGAAGGGCCAGCTGTTCAAGCGCTGCGACGTGGGCGTGGTGAACATTGACGATGAGAACACCGAAGCCCTGCTGGAAGGCCATACCTGCAAACTGGTCACCTATGGCCGTGATGAAAAGGCCGACTACCGCGAGACCGGTTATGAGCTGCTGCGCACCCATGATTTTCTGGGCGTTAAATTCCATGTGACCGGCAAGGACGAAATGGACGTCAAGGTGAATATGCCCGGTGAGTTCAGCGTGTACAACGCGCTGGCAGCTCTGGCGGTGGGCAAGGTGCTGGGGCTGCCGGATCAGGCGATCCACGACGGCCTTGGCAAATGCGTGGTCAAGGGCCGGGTGGAGCTGGTGCCCATCAGCAAAAAGTTCACCATCCTGCTGGATTACGCCCACAACGAGGTGTCCACAGAAAGCCTGCTCACCACTCTGCGGGCCTACAAGCCCCACCGTCTGGTGGTGGTGTTCGGCTGCGGCGGCAACCGCTCCAAGCTGCGCCGCTACGGCATGGGCGAGATCTGCGCCAAAATGGCCGATTTCTCCATCCTCACCGAGGACAACAACCGCTTTGAAAAGGTGGAGGACATCCTTGCCGATATCCGCATGGGTATGAACAAGGGCAACCCGGACGCAAAGTTCGTGGAGATCCCCGACCGTCTGGATGCGCTGCACTACGCAGTGGATCACGCGCAGGAGGGCGACCTGATCGCCGTCATCGGCAAGGGCCATGAGACCTACCGTGACCGCGAGGGCGTCAAGACGCCGTTCCTGGAGCGGGAGCTGCTGGAAGAGTACGCACAGCAGATCGGGCTGGAATAAGCAGATAAAAACAAAATGAACGGCCTGACCTCCTGAAAAGAAAGTGTCAGGCCGTTCATTTTATGGTGAATAAACGGAGAAAAAGCAGAAGTTACTTCAGGTCGTCCGGTTTCATGATGATCCAGGAGATGACGAAGGAGACGACAAAGCCCAGAGCTGCAACGATGCAGGCATTCATAAAGTTATAGGGGTTATCCAGACCGATGAACACAGGCAGGGTGGGCAGGCCCGGAGCACCCTTGGCGTAGCGCACCACGTGGGTGATGCCGCCGTAGAAGCCGCCCACGGCACCGCCGATACAGGTGGCGGCCAGAGCCTTTTTATTGCGGGCAGTAAAGCCGTACAGGGCGGGCTCGGTAATGCCGCACACAGCGGTGATACCGGCAGACATGGCCAGAGACTTGGTCTTGGCATCTTTGCTCTTGAGCGCAGTGACGATGGTGGCGGCACCCTGTGCAATGTTGCTGGCCAGCATACCGGGTCCGAACAGAGCGCTGGAACCGGTCTGGGCAATCTGCATGGTCTCCAGCGTACCCACGGAGCGGTGCATACCCACGAACACCAGAAACGGCGTGGTGGCACCGATCAGGGTGGGAACGAGCCATGCGGCCGTGGTGTCCAGAACTTCCACTAAACGCATCAACACTTCACCCAGCTCTGCTCCGATGGGGCCCAGCAGGAACAGGCCCACCGGGAAGGTGATGAGAAGGGTGAGCATGGGCTCCAGAATGGCTTTGACGGCCTTGGGCGAAATTTTACGGGAAAATTTTTCCACATAGGACATGAACCACACGGTCAGCAGGGTGGGGAACACGGTGGAAGAATAGTTGTACAGCACCAGCGGGATGCCAAAGAAAGTGACGGACTCACCGGCAGCAACAAAGGCCGTGTAGGTGGGGTGCACGAACATGGCGGCAATGGCGGCGGCAATGAACTTGTTGCAGCCAAAGTAGGTAGCCGAGGTCACACCCAGATAAACAGGCAGAAAGTAGAAGATGGTATCCGAAACATAGTTGATGATCTGGTACTCGGTGCTTTTTTTGGAGACGATGCTCAGGGCAACCAGCACGGCCAACACGGCCTTGATCATGCCGGCGGCGGTAAAGGCGGGCACCAGCGGGGTGAACATCTGGCTGCAGGCATCAAAGAAGCGGCCCACGATGCCAGGCTTCTTGGCGCTCTTGGCGGGGGCGGCAGCCAGGTCTTCCGGGTGGTCGTCGCCGGTCACGGCACCGCTGGCCTTGCGCTCGTCCACCAGCTTGGAGACGATGTTGTAGACGTCCGGCGCATCAGAACCAATGATGATCTGGGTCTGGGTGCCTACCTGCATCACCTTGATGACACCGGGCACCTTGGAAAGCTCATCCTGTTTCAGTTTGTTGATATCGTTCAGTGTAAAACGCAGACGGGTGGCACAGTGCGAAACGGACTGGATGTTTTCTGCACCGCCAACAAGTTCGATACACCGTTCAGCAAGTTCATTCATAAAAGTTCCTCCTTTTCATGCATAGAAC
Organism: Faecalibacterium sp. 7; assembly: GCF_049562865.1. NCBI lineage: Bacteria > Bacillati > Bacillota > Clostridia > Eubacteriales > Oscillospiraceae > Faecalibacterium > Faecalibacterium sp. 7. The sequence goes on from NZ_CP186911.1 coordinate 1,283,813, forward strand.
ATTCGACTTGCCGATACTGATCTTGCCTACTGAAAGTAACAATTCTGGATATCAAGTAAAAATCATCCGCAATGACTGCTGTTTCCGGCGGGTATGGGGGTCAGTCGTTCACCTCCTTCAGAACACCTTCCGGATAAAGCGGCTTGACATTGCGGTCAAACCATTGGTTGACGGGAGTCAGCGCCTCGTAAGGCATCAGGGTCTGGGGCCTGCCCGAAAGGCGGTAAAAACAGGGAAAGGTCATTTCGATCAGGGAAAAAGGCTTGCCCTCCATCTGGTTTTGCAGCCCTCGGCGGACATACTGCCGCAGCTGCATGAGCTCGGTGGTATTCCGCACACTGCTGCGGGCCACAAAGGAAGCGGCACTGTGTTGCGACATATACTCGGCAATGTGGCTCTCGCCGCCGGTTAAGGTGGTAATGGTCGGGTCGCTCTCAAACCAGTTCAGGGTATTGATGAAGGTGATACTCTCATCCGTCAGGGCCTTGAAGCGGCTCTCGTTCAGGGCGGTGGAGTGCACCTTGGAGCTGCTGCAGATAATAACCACCAGCTTTTCCGGATGCGCTTTTTTGTAGGCCAGGCCATCGGCGTAAAAATCCTCGGTGGTGTAATCGTGGGATTCCACAAGCAGGTTCACGTCGGCAGCTTTCTTTTTGAACAGCACCACCCGGGCCTGCACGCCAAGCTCGCAGATGGCATCGGCCAGCGCTTTGGCAAGGCTGCCCAGATAGCAGCCGCTGTGCGGCGGGATATGCTGTTTGTCCAGCAAGGCATAACCGTTCTGGTGGCCCGGCAGATGCATGGCGGCAGCGGTGCAGGCCTGCTCACACAGGCCGCAGCCCACGCACCGGGCCGCATCGGTGAGCTGTGCATAGCGCACGCCACGGGCATTACAGTCGGCTGCAGCAGAAAGCTGAAGCAGCCCGCGGAGGCAGTAGGCCAGACAGTTGCCGCAGCCGGTGCACTGGTCTTTTTCAATCTGAATGCTCATACGGAATGCTCCTTATGAATGGCCCGCAGCATATTGGCGATGTGCAGGGCGAGGTAGCCTTTTTCTTCACTGTTGATGGCGACCGAAAAATTTGTGTGGATGGTATCGTCGCAGCGCTGGATGCAGCCCTGCAGGTCGGGATATTTTTCGATCAGCAGGTCGTACACCAGCGAATCGGGGCTGTCGGACAGTTCGTCGTCGTGGATGCGTGCGGCCAGAAAGTTCAGGTGGGTCAGAAAGCGGTGGTAATACAGGCTGCTGCGGTTCAGGGTGACGTGGTAGTAATCCTCCACGTTCTGCACCATTTTTTCCTGAAACAGCAGGCGGTACTTGCCGTCACCGCGGTAGCCCTTGCCCTGACAGTTGATGTAGTGCAGCATGATATAACCGGCTTCGTCCGGGCTCAGGCGCACACCGGTGCGCTCTTCGATCAGATCCAGCCCCCGCCGTGCAATGGCGTATTCCACCGGATAGATGCCCACGATTTGCGGCAGAATGTCCAGTGGCACATCCAGTCCCTCTTTTTTATTAAAAACCGCATTGCTGATGTGGTCGGAAAGGCTGATAAGCATGATATCGTTTAGTTTGGTCTGCAACTCTTTTTCGAACAGGGCTGTGATCTCGCTGGCAAGGTCGATGTAAACAGAGTCGATATCTTCCACGAGGTTGGTCAGAAACTTGCGCTCTTGGCCGCTGGCAGACCGAAATACCCGAAGCACTTGATTAGCCGGGATGGCATCGCCGCGCTTTTTGCCAAATCCGATGGCTTTGCCGAACAGAATGACCTCATCGCCAGAGGCATCGGCAGAAAAAACGATATTGTTATTGATTAGCTTGGAAATGATGTATGTCTGCGCCGCCATGCTGTCCCCCTCATTTCACCAAAAGAAAAAAGACCAGTACCATAATGAACAAACGTCATTAGATACTGATCTTGCCTTTGCAGTAACAATTCTGGTAATCTAGGTATACTCAGAATAACACGGCGCAGTGCATTTGTAAAGTGAAAAACAAAAAATTGGCGTTTTGTGGTAAAGAAAACGCCGATTTTTAGGCAAAATGCAGTTTGGAAAGACAGATTGAAATGCAAAAAATAACGCCGTGTCGAATGTTCAGACACGGCGTTATTTTTATGCAATGGTTCAGGCTTTCAGCTGCGGGGCCCTGTTCTCCGGCAGGAGGTTTGTCATGCTCTTCAGGCTGATGCCAATGGTGGACAGGTTATGCAGCATGGCAGAGGAGGCCGGCTGCAGGATGCCCAGAGCACCCAGCGCGATGAGGGCGGAGTTGAAGGTGAGCACGAAGCGGTAGTTTGCGTGCACGCGCTTCTGCAGGGAGTTGGCGATGGCCTTGAGCGCCACCAGCTCCTCCAGACTGTCGGCCTTGATGGTCACATCGGCGATCTCGCGGGCGATGGCAGCGCCGGAGTTGATGGCGATGCCGATATCGGCAGCGGACAGGGCAGGCGAGTCGTTGATGCCGTCACCGATCATCACCACGGTGTGGCCCTCGGCCTTGGCCTGCTGGACGAAGTTTGCCTTGTCCTCGGGCAGCACCTCGGCAAAGAAGCGGTCCACGCCCACCTGCTTTGCAATGGCGGCAGCGGTGCGTTCGCTGTCGCCGGTCATCATGACGGTGTTCCGGATGCCCAGCGCACGCAGGCCGTTCAGCACAGCGGCGGCTTCCGGGCGCAGCGGGTCGGAGATGCAGATGACGCCCACCAGCTGGCCGCTGGCTGCCATGTACAGGTGCGAATACGCGGGCTTGAGGGCATCGAACTTCTGCTGCTCGGCTGCGGGGATGGTGCACTTTTCATCCTCAAAGACGAAGTGGTGGCTGCCGATGACCACCCGTTCGCCGCCTACGCGGCTTGCAATGCCGTGGGCCACGATGTACTCCACCTCGGAGTGCATCTCCTCATGGGAAATGCCGCGCTCTTTGGCGGCACGCACCACGGCGTTGGCCATGGAATGGGGGAAGTGCTCTTCCAGACAGGCGGCCAGCTGCAGAACTTCGCGCTCGTTACAGCCGGAGAAGGGTACGACCTCCACTACCTGCGGGGTGGCACGGGTGAGGGTGCCGGTCTTGTCGAACACGATGGTGTCTGCCTTGGACAGGGCTTCCAGATACTTGCCGCCCTTGACGGTGATGTGGTAGCTGCCGCACTCACGCATGGCAGAAAGCACGGCCAGCGGCATGGAGAGCTTGAGCGCGCAGGAGAAATCCACCATCAGGCAGGAGATGGCGCGGGTGGCGTTGCGGGTGAGCAGATAGGTGACCACCGTTGCGCCCAGACACCATGGCACCAGCTTGTCGGCCAGCACCAGCGCGCGGTTCTCGGTGCTGGACTTGAGCTTTTCAGATTCCTCGATCATGGCCACGATCTTGTCGTAGCGGTTGGAACCGCCCTCAGCCTTGGCGATAAAGACGCACTCGCCCTCCTCCACAACGGTGCCGGCATAGAGGGTGGACCCCTCTGCCTTGCGCACCGGCATGGCTTCGCCGGTCAGGGCAGCCTGATTCACCATGGCTTCGCCTTCCAGCACGGTGCCGTCCAGCGGGATCATGTTGCCGCTGCGCACGACCACCTCATCGCCGGAGCGTACTTTGGTCAGAGGCACCAGCACTTCGGTGCCCTGACTGCGCACCCACACCTTGTCCACGTTCAGGGCCATGCTGCGGGCCAGATCGTCCAGACTCTTCTTGCGGGTCCACTCTTCCAGCAGAGAGCCCAGATTCAGCAGGAACATGACAGAACCGGCGGTGCCAAAGTCGCCGCGCAGCAGCGAGACGCCGATGGACAAAGCGTCCAGCACCTCCACTTCCAGCCTGCGGCTCAGCACGCAGCGCACACCCTTCCAGAGAAAGTGGATGGAGCGGAAGACGGTGTAGGCAGCGTCAAGGGGTGCGGGCAGGAACAGCTTGCGCAGGCAGCGTCCTGCCACCAGATCGAACATTTTATCCTGATATTCCCGGTTCAGTCTGCGGCTGTCGGTGGAGGTGACCAGAGCGTCATACTCGGCCACATCGAACTTGTAGCCCGCCAGAACAGCGATGGCAGCGGAACGTCTGCCGGTATAGGTAATGACCACATCGCCGGTGCGCTCGTAAACGGCGGCATGGACGATGGCATCATGGTGGTTCAGATATGCTTCCAGCACATCGGCACGGTGCAGGGTCATGCGGACTTTTTCCACATGCACGCGCATCCGGCCCTTGCCTTCATGCAGAATGGTACATTTCATATATCAAATATCCTTCTCTATCTTTATATCAAATATCCTTCTCTATCTTTTTGCCGCAGCGTCAGGCTGCTATACCCTGCACGCCTGCGGCCCCACTCTCACAAAAAAGAGCCGCCCGAAGGCGGCTCGAAAGCCACGTTGGGGCTTTCAGTGCTTTACGAACCGAAAATTACTCAGCGGTCTCTTCGGTGGTCTCCTCGGCGGCATCCTCGATCACAGCAGCCTCGGCTTCAACAGCACGAGCCTCGTTGATGGCCTTTGCATCGGCCAGAATGTCACCGGCCTGCTCCTGCACCTTGCTGACGGTCTCCATGGTGGAGTCCTTCATGCGCAGCACGGCAGCGGTGGTCTGGGTGTAGACCTTCTTGGCGTCCTTGCTGGACAGCAGCTTGAAACCGGCAGAACCGAACAGCGTACCGGCGGCGAACAGTGCGATCTTCTTGATATCCATAGTAACTTCCCTACCTTTTCTATTTCCTGTCAGAGGCCCTGCACCGCAGGACCTGTAAGATGAATATACCGGCCCAAAAGCCGGAGAACAGGGTGGACATTTCCATTCTGTCGAGCCTATTGTAGCACAGAATTTACCATTTTCAAGCTTTTTCTTGAATGTTAATACATGTAAACTTTTTACGATGTGTAGTTAGAAAAAACTATCTATAACGTGTTTTTTGAGACAAACTACAGTTTGTAAATGGAAACTAACCGGCAGATGAGACGAGAAAGAATTTCCAGTTTGTAAAAATCCTGGTTTGGAAATGCGGCTTGCCGCTACGGCCCTTCTCTGTGAAAAAGCAGCCCGGAAAAATCCGCAGATTTTTCCGGGCTGCTAAAATAAAAATCGTTTTGCTTTACAGGATGCGCACCCGGATCACAGCGGGGATGGCAGCCAGCTTTTCGGCCAGCTTCTTGTCCACAGCACCGGTAGCATCCAGCATGGTGTAGGCCATGTTCTTCTTGCTCTTGTTCACCATGTTTTCGATGTTCAGGCCGGCTTCGGTGGTCAGGGCGGTGATCTGGCTGATCATGCCGGGCTCGTTTTTGTGGATGATGCAGATGCGCTTGCCGCCTGCGCGGGGCTGGTTGACCTCCGGCATGTTCACCGAGTGGATGATGTTGCCGTTCTTCAGGTAGTCGCTCAGCTCCTTTGCAGCCATGACAGCGCAGTTGTCCTCGGCTTCCGGAGTGGAAGCGCCCAGATGCGGGGTGCACACGATGCCGGGCTTGCCCAGAATGGCCTCAGACGGGAAGTCGGTCATGTAGCCGGACACCTTGCCGGTCTCCATGGCTTCCAGCAGGGCTTCGGTGTTGACCAGCTCGCCGCGGGCGTAGTTCAGGATCTTCACGCCGTCCTTGCACAGGGCAAGGGTCTGGGTGTTGATGGTGTCCTTGGTGGTGGGCAGGTAGGGCACATGGATGGTGATGTAGTCGCACAGGGGCAGCATGTCGTTCAGGTTCACGCAGTGGTGTACCTGACTGCTCAGGTTCCAGGCGGCGTCAATGGAGATGTAGGGGTCGTAGCCGTAGACCTCCATGCCAAGCTCAATGGCGCAGTTGGCCACGCGGGAGCCGATGGCACCCAGACCGATGACACCCAGCGTCTTGCCCTTGATCTCGTTGCCCACGAACTGCTTCTTGCCCTTTTCCACGGTCTTTGCCATGGCGGGGTCGCCGGTCAGGCCCTGACACCACTGGGCAGCAGCAGCCACATTGCGGCTGCCGGCGATCAGCATACCGATCACCAGCTCGGCCACAGCGTTGGCGTTGGCACCGGGGGTGTTGAACACCACGATGCCCTGCTCGCTGCAGCGCTCCAGCGGGATGTTGTTCACGCCGGCACCGGCGCGGGCGATGGCCAGAAGATTGTCGTTGAAGGCGGTATTCAGCATGTCGGCGCTGCGGACGAGGATGCCGTCCGGGGCATCGGTGTCCACAGCTACGTCAAACTGCTTGTTGTTCAGCTTTGCCAGACCCACCGGGCTGATGGCGTTCAAAGTTTTGATGGTGTACATAGTCCAGTTTTCCCTTCTATTATACGAGAACCCTCTCAGTCACGGCTTGCACCGTGCCAGCTCTCCCAAAGGGCGAGCTTAGAAAGCGGGTTCGATCAAGTTGTCCTTCTGATAAAAAGCTCCCCCCTCGGGGGAGCTGCCGAACGAAGTGAGGCTGAGAGGGTTTTATGCGTTTTCCTTGCGGAACTTCTCCATGAAGTCCACCAGCTTATCCACGCCCTCGGCAGGCATGGCGTTGTAGATGGAAGCGCGCATGCCGCCTACCAGACGGTGACCCTTCAGGTTCACGAAGCCTGCTTCTGCAGCTTCGGCGCAGAACTTCTTGTCCAGATCTGCATTGGGGCTGGTGAAGGTGACATTCATGGTGCTGCGGTAGCGGTGCTCCACAGGATTCGTGAAGAAGTTCTGACCATCCAGATAGTCGTACAGCACCTTGGCCTTGGCTTCGTTGATCTTCTGCATGTTGGCAAGACCGCCGATGTCGTTTTCCAGATACTTGAGCACCAGACCGGTCATATAGATGCACCAGCAGGGGGGCGTGTTGTACATGCTGTCCTTGCCCAGCAGGGTGGTGTAGTTCATCATGGTGGGCACATTGTCGGCGGCATGGCCCAGCAGGTCATCGCGGACGATGGCAATGGCCATACCGGCGGGGGCCACATTCTTCTGCACGCCGAAGTAGATGCAGCCGTACTTGGTCACGTCCACCGGCTTGGAGAGGATCATGGAGCTCATGTCTGCCACCAGAGGCACACCCTCCACCTGCGGCACCTCCACGAACTGGGTGCCGAAAATGGTGTTGTTCTGGCAGATGTGGATGTAGCTGGCATCCTTATCATAGTTGATGGCGTTCACGTCCGGGATGTAGGTGAAGTTTTTGTCCTTGCTGGAAGCAACGATGTTCACCTCGCCGAACTTGGCGGCTTCCTTGGCGGCAAGGTTCGAGAAGTTGCCGGTGACAAGGTAATCTGCCTTGCCGGTGGTCATGAAATTCAGCGGGACCATGGCAAACTGCTGGGTGGCACCGCCCTGAAAGAAACCGACCTTGTAGTTGTCGGGAATGTTCATTACCCGGCGCAGGGTGGCCTCGGTGTCCTTGATGATGGCATCGAACCACTTGCTGCGGTGGCTCATCTCCATCACGCTCTGACCGCTGTCGCCGTACTCGAGCAGCTCTGCCTGTGCCTGCTTGAGCACCTTCTCGGGCAGCATGCTGGGGCCTGCGCTGAAGTTGTAAACTCGTGCCATAATGAACTCTCCCTTTCCTGTATCGCACAGCACCGCGGTTTTCTGCGGTGCGTTCTGTTGATTGCTGTAGCCGTAGTATACCGGTTTTGCAGGGGCGAAAACAAGAGCATCTTTGCACAAAGATACGGCGCAAAAGCCCCTGCGCAGGCACAAAGCACACAAATGTCCTTAGCAGAAAGACAAAAACAAAGACAAGTGTAAAATATAGCCGGAAAAGCCTGATTCCATCGGCATTTCCGGCTCTTGCACTTTTACGGGAAAACAGGTATAATGAAGAAACAAAGACAAATGTAAAAGCAAAAAAGATGCGGAAAGGAGGGAGAACAGCAGGATGTATGGCATCCCGGACAGTGTAAAGCCGCTTTCGGCGGCAGAGGAGCAGGTGATGCTGGCGGTGTGGGCCTGCCGTGCGCCCGCGACCCGGCGGGACATCGACGAAAAGCTGCGCGCAAAGGGCTGGGCCCCGGCGACCGTGCTCAACTTTCTTTACCGGCTGGAGGAGAAAGGCTGGGTGAAAAGCGGCAAGGACGGCAACCACAACACCTATACCCCGGCCATCACCCGGCGCGCCTATCATGTGTGGAGCATGCGCGAACGGCTGGACACCCTCTTTGGCGGCGACCTTGCGGCGGCGGTGCACGCGCTGGTGAGTGAGAGCGGCTGCGGCCAGAGCGAGCTGGAACAGGCCATGAAGGTGCTGGAGGAAAAGCATCTGGAAGCGGAAGAATATGATCTGTATGACCCTTATGGGTAAAAAGGAGAGCGGAAGATGGATTGCAAACTGCGTGCCAAGAACTGCGGCGGCTGCCCGATGCTGGGTATGGACTACGCCGCACAGCTGAAGCAGAAAGAAGAGACCGTGAAAAAGCTGCTGGGCAGATTCGGCCCGGTGGAGCACATCCGGGGCATGGAAACGCCGTACCACTATCGGAACAAGGTGATATCCACCTTTACCACCGGCTGGGGTGGAAAACTTACTTCCGGCATTTACGCGGCAAACAGCCATAAGGTGCTGCCGGTGGAAAGCTGCCTTTTGCAGGACGAAGTGCTGGACAAGACCATGCTGGCTGTGCGCGCAGCGGCGGGCGCCTGCCATTACCAGCCTTTCAATGAGGATAAGGGCACCGGCCTTCTGCGTCACTGTCTGCTGCGGCGGGGCGTCATGACCGGGCAGGTGATGGTGGTGCTGGTAACGGCCCAGCCGGTGCTGCCGGGAGCCAAAAACTTTGTCAAAGCACTGCTGACCGAAGCCGGAAGGCAGGGCGTGACCATCACCACTATCGTGCAGAATGTGAACAGCCGCAGGACCAGCGTAGTGCTGGGTGAAGCGGAAAAGGTGCTGTACGGCAAGGGCTTCATTCTGGATACCCTCTGCGGCAAGACCTATGCCATCAGCCCACGCAGCTTTTACCAGATCAACCACGCCCAGACCGAAGTGCTGTACGGCCTTGCGGTGGACGCCGCAAAGCTGACCGGAAAAGAGGTAGTGCTGGATGCCTACTGCGGCATCGGAACCATCGGCCTGACCGCCGCCGACCACGCAAAGCAGGTGGTGGGTGTGGAACTGAACCGCGACGCCGTGCACGACGCCATTGGCAATGCAAAGCACAACGGTGTGAAGAACGCCCGCTTCTTTGCCGCCGATGCCACCCAGTGGATCGGCGAGGCTGCCGCCGCAGGCGAGCGGGCAGACGTGATCTTTATGGACCCGCCGCGGGAGGGCTCTACGCCGCAGTTTATCGAAAGCGTGGCCCGCATGGCCCCGAAACGTGTGGTGTACGTCAGCTGCAACCCGGTCACGCTGGCCCGGGATCTTGAGCTGCTGACCCGGAAGGGATACAAAGTGGAGAGCAGCACACCGGTGGATATGTTCCCCCACAGTGAGCATATCGAAACGGTATGCGCATTGTCCAAACTGGATATCCACCAGAAGATCACGGTGAATCTGAAGATGGATGAACTGGATGTGACTGCTGCAGAGACCAAGGCTACCTATGAAGAGATCCGGGAGTACGTCAAGGAGCACACCGGTCTGAACGTGAGCGACCTCTATATTGCACAGGTCAAGCGCAAGTGCGGCATCAAGGAGCGGCAGAACTACAACAAGCCTAAGGCTGAGAACCCCAAGCAGCTCAAGTGCCCGCCGGAGAAGGAAAAAGCCATCCGGGAGGCACTGAAGTATTTTAAGATGATTTGAAATAAAAAATAGACGGATGTCTGTCAACTGGCAGACATCCGTCCGTTTTTATGATAATCTGTTATGATCGCAGTTCCTCAAGCAATGCCGTGCATCCTTCCAGTATATCCTGCCATGTGGTTTCAAAATCTCCCGTGAACCATGGGTCTGCCACTTCACGGGGATGATCCGTATGCGCCATCAGCAGCGAGACTTTATGCTGTGGGTCTCCGCCGACAAGCCGCAGGATGTCGCACAGATTGCTTTCGTCCATGCCAATCAGATGATCATACCGTGCATAATCCAGCCGGGTCATCTGCCGGGCGGTCTTGCCGTTGCAGTCGATGCCATGTTCTGCCAGCTTCTGCCGTGCAGGAGGATAGACCGGATTTCCGATTTCCCATGCACTGGTGGCGGCTGATGCGATTTCAAATTGCTCGGATAGTCCTGCCTTGGACGTAAGGTCTTTCATCACATACTCCGCCATCGGGCTTCGGCAGATATTTCCGAGACAAATAAATAAGATCCTGGTCATGCCGGGTCGTTCTCCTTTTGGCTTACAAAAGCATAGCCGCCGTGGGTAGTGCGGATAAAGCTACCGCAGCCGGCCAGCTTCTTTCGCAGATTGGAAACGGTATTTGCCACGACCTTTAAGGTGTCGTCACAGTTTTGTCCCCACACAGCACGGAAAAGCTCTTCTTTTGAGAAGATTTGTCCTTCGTGGGAGGCAAGCATCAGCAGCAAATCGAACTCCAGTCGTGTAAGGGAGACTTTTCTGCCGTTGCACGACACTTCGTGGGTCATTCCGTCCAGTGTAAGCCCCGGAAGAACCAACTTCTCCCATGAATCAATGGATATTTGCTCTGCCTCGATGTGCTCTCGTTCCAGAAGCATCCGGATCTTCTGCTCTAATTCCGGGTCAGGCTGTCGGGTCTTTATAACGATCATGGCAAACTCCTGCGTGTATTTTACTCTGCGGCGGTATCCATTTCCCGGAGCAGGTTTACCATCTCGATGGCACTGACTGCACAGTCATAGCCTTTATTACCTGCTTTGGTGCCTGCCCGCTCGATGGCCTGTTCGATGTTTTCGGTGGTCAGAACACCAAAGAGGACGGGAACCCCGCTTTCCAGCGAGACCGTGGCAATGCCTTTGGAAACCTCATTGCACACATAGTCGTAATGGCTGGTAGAACCGCGAATCACGGCACCAAGGCAGATCACAGCATCATACTTTCCGCTTTTTGCCATTTTAGAGGCAACCAGTGGGATCTCAAAAGCACCCGGAACCCATGCAACATGAATATCAGCGTCCTGCACATCGTGCCGGAGCAGACCATCCATTGCTCCGCTCAGAAGTTTGGACGTGATAAATTCGTTGAAGCGGGCAGCTACGATACCGACCTTGATATTCTGAGAAACCAGCTTGCCTTCAAATGTTTTCATTTTTAAATACCTCTTTCGTTGTTAATATTCCAGAAGATGCCCCATCCGTGCCTGCTTCGTTTTCAGGTAAAACAGGTCATACGGGGTCGCCGTCATCTGAATGGGTACGCGCTCGGAGATCTCCAGCCCAAACTCGGAGAGCTGATATACTTTGTCCGGGTTATTGGTAAGCAGGCGCAGGCTTTTTACGCCAAGTTCCCGGAGAATCTGTGCGCCGAGATAATACTCCCGTTCATCTCCATGGAACCCCAGAGCGAGATTGGCTTCCAGCGTATCCATGCCCTGCTCCTGAAGTTCATAGGCACGCAGTTTGTTGATCAGACCGATGCCCCGGCCTTCCTGCCGCATATAGAGCAGGATACCCCGGCCTTCTTTTTCGATCTGCGTCATGGCAGCGGCCAGCTGCTGGCCGCAGTCACAACGCAGAGAACCAAATGTATCTCCTGTCAGGCATTCCGAGTGGACGCGGCACAGAATATCCTTTCCATCGCCAATGTCACCTTTTACCAGTGCAATGTGATGCTCTCCGTTCAGGCGGCTCACAAAACCATAAGCTCTGAAGGTGCCATACTTGGTGGGCAGGTTCACTGCCGTCACCTGATCGACCAGTTTATCGTGACACTTGCGGTACTCCTGTAAATCACGGATGGTGATGAATTTGATCTGGAAACGCTCTGCCAGCTTTGCCAGTTCAGCGGTGCGCATCATCGTGCCATCCTCCCGCATGATCTCGCAGCACAGGCCGCATTCTTTCAGCCCTGCCAGACGGCACAGGTCAACGGTTGCTTCCGTGTGACCGTTGCGCTCCAACACACCGTTCTTTTTTGCCAGAAGGGGGAACATATGGCCCGGTCTGCGGAAATCTTCTGCTTTTGCGTGATCGTCCACACAAGCCATCGCCGTAATGGAACGCTCTGCGGCAGAAATGCCCGTAGAAGTAGAAACGTGGTCGATGGACACCGTAAATGCCGTTTCATGGTTGTCGGTGTTATACTGCACCATCTGCGGAAATTGCAGCTTCTGGACGAAAGCCTCGGACATCGGCATACAGATCAGACCTTTGCCGTGGGTCGCCATAAAGTTGACGTTTTCGGTGGTGGCAAATTCGGCAGCACAGATGAAATCCCCCTCGTTTTCACGGTCGGGGTCATCCGTTACCAGAATGATTTTTCCTTGCTTCAGGTCTTGCAAAGCTTCGGGAATGGTATTGAAGTTCATCGTAAACTCTCCTTAAAAGCCGCAGCGCAGCAGCATTTCTTTTGTGAGCGTGTTTTGCTTCGGTGTTTCTGATGGAAGCAGCCTTTCGATATATTTTCCAACAACATCGGTTTCCAAATTGACAAAATCCCCTTTGTGCCGTTGATTCAGGTTCGTCTGACGGACGGTGTGCGGTATCGTGGACACGGAAAAGCCCGTAGGTTCCACCGCAGCCACGGTCAGGCTGATACCGTCTATTGTGATAGAGCCTTTTTCAACGACATAGCGAAGGATCGCAGAATCTGCATGAATGGTGTACCAGATAGCCGTATCGTCTTTTCGGATATTAGCAATGCGTCCGACGCCATCCACATGGCCTGCTACGATGTGTCCGCCAAAACGTCCGTTGGCCGGCATGGCACGTTCCAGATTGACAGCACTTCCAACGGTGAGCTGTGCAAGCGCAGAGCGGTTCAAGGTCTCGTGCATGACATCCGCAGCAAAGCTATCCGGGAAGAGCTGCCTGACGGTCAGACAGATGCCGTTGACGGCGATGCTGTCGCCGATCCTGGTTCCTTCCAGAACCGTTTTTGCACGAACAGTCAGTACGGCGGAATGCTGTCCCCGATTGATGGATTTTATTGTTCCGACTTCTTCCACGATTCCGGTAAACACGGGTACTCCACCTCACTTTCGATCAGGAAATCTTCGCCAAGCTGTTCCAATCGGCTGTTCTTCAGGCGAAATGCAGCATCCGGAAGCGGGACACCTGCACCCTCAATGGGTGCTTTGGCATCCCTACCTCCGAACAGCTTCGGGGCGATGTAAGCCTGTATCTGCTGCACGATGCCGCTTTCCAGTGCAAACCAGTTCAAGGTTCCGCCGCCTTCCAGCAGAATGCTGTCGATCTGCTCCTGCCCCAGCTGTTCCATCAGTTGCAGAAGATTCACATGACCGCAATGCGCTTCCAGACAAAGGACCCGGCACCCGGCCTGTTGATATGCCGCCTGCTTCTCCGGGTCGCCGCAGCAGGTCGCAAGAATGGTCGGAACCTGTTTGGCGGTCATGACCACCTGTGATTGCAGCGGTGTCCGCAAATGTGTATCACAGATGATCCGGACGGGATCACGGCCACCCTCTATCCGGCAGGTCAGCAGCGGGTCATCTGCTAGGATGGTTCCGACTCCCACCATAATGCCGCGGAATCGGTGTCGCTGCCGTTGAACATGATTCCGGGCAATTTCCCCGGTGATCCATTTGGAAGCGCCTGTGTATGTGGCGATTTTTCCGTCCATCGTCATGGCGTATTTCATGGAAACGAAGGGGCGTTTTGTGGTGATATAGTGGAAGAACACCTTGTTCAGCGCATCGCATTCCTCTTGCAGAACATTTTCGGTCACATCTATGCCGTGTGCGCGCAGGATTGCAATTCCTTTTCCAGCCACCAGCGGATTCGGGTCAGCAGAACCCACGACCACCCGGTGAATGCCCGCGTCCAGAATCGCATCCACGCAGGGCGGCTGCTTTCCGTAATGGCAGCACGGCTCCAATGTCACATACAGGGTCGCTCCCTGCGGATCTTCGGTGCAGGATGCCAGCGCATTGCGCTCCGCATGAGCCTGACCGTATCTCTGGTGCCAGCCCTGTCCGATGATCCTGCCCTCTTTTACGACCACGGCACCCACCATCGGGTTGGGAGACGTCCATCCGCAACCCTTTTTTGCAAGCTGCAAAGCCAGACGCATATACTCTTTGTCGTTCATCGTGTCGCCTCCAAAAGAAAAAGCCCTGAACAAAAACGTTCAGGGCAAGCCGAAAAGACACAAGGGACCCTTGTGCAAAAAAGAAAGCTCCAGAATGCAAACGCATCCCAGAGCAGCCTCCACAAGCGCCGAACCGTGCGGGCTCTGCGCTTGGTATCTTCTTTCATCCAGACTGTACTGTCGGCTTCGGAGTTTCACCGAATCATGCCTTACGGCTCGTGGGCTGTACCACCGGTAGGGAATCGCACCCTGCCCTGAAGATTTCTAATTCAATTACAGCGGCATTATAGCACGGCTCCTTTCGGATTGCAAGGGCATTCTGCAAACCGGGACGAAACCGGGATGAAGCGAATCGCTACAACAATAAAATCACATCGTCCGTAGGACAATGTGAACGGAGAATCCAAAGGGGCGCGGGTCGCCAGGCGAGAGCAGCGCCCTTTGGCACACGACTTTGCTTGCAAAGTCTAGTGTGTTACACCTTGGTTCCGGCTGATGCGGAAAAGGGGCTGCGAGAGGCTCCGGCAAGCACCTGTTCTGCGGCAGAAGGATGCGCGGATGGGCATGGTCTGCATGAAGGTCTGGTGTCGGAAGAAGTATGGCAGACTGCACAAGTCAAGATGAAAGCCAATGCACAGAAGTATGAGTTGGTAGCTCGTCCCAAAACAGACCGGGTGCATTTGCTGTCCAACATCCTGAAATGCCCGGTCTGCGGTGCGGGAATGTATGGCAATAAGTCCATCAAGAAGCGACCGGACGGGACAAAGTACAAGGATTTCTATTATTACGGCTGAAAGCACCGCAATATGCAGCGGGGCTACAAGTGCGACTACCGCAAGCAGATTCAGGAGGAAGTGCTGGATGCGGCAGTTGCTGAAGTGGTGTCCAAGCTGGTCAGCAATCCCCGCTTTGCCGCTATGATGCAGGAAAAGATCAACATGAAGGTGGATACCACTGCCATTGAGCAGGAAATCGCCGCCTATGAGAAGCAGCTACGGCAGCACTACTCCACAAAATCCCGGCTTATGGAGGAGATCGACAGCCTTGACCCGGACGACCGGCACTTTATCGCCCGGAAATCTGACCTTGACGACCGCCTTTATAAGATGTACGATAAAATCGAAGAGGCGGAAAATGGACTGATGGATGCCCGGGCAAAGAAGCAGACCATTGAAGCCGATAAAATCACAGGCGACAACATCTATAAGATCCTGATTTGCTTCGACAAGCTCTATGCCACCATGACCGAGGCGGAACGCCGCAGACTGGTGGAGATTTTGATCGACGAGGTGCAGATCTACCCGGAACGCCAGCCTAACGGACAGTGGCTGAAGTCTGTCCGGTTCAAGCTGCCCATCATCGACCATGACCTTGAATTGAGTTTGGACAATCAGGATCGTGTCGAGGTCGTGTGTTCGATGGTTAGAGTCAAAAAGCATTGATCTAATGTGAAATAGAGTGAACCGTTTTATGTATTCTGTTACACAGCGTATAAAAATGATCCGGCAATATGAAGGAAAATAAGTAGGCCTGTGCGGTCTGGTGAAAAATAACAGCACAAATAGCACAGAGAAAAGGAGCATCTACCCATGAACGCAAATATCAATTATGATGAGATCCCGGATACCAGTGCCGTGCAGGAGGACCTGCTTGCGGCGCTGAGCAGCCAGCATGTGACCGTGCACACGAATGAGGAGCCGGACTTCGACTACATGGAAAACGAAGATGTGGCCTTTGTGGTCAAGAATCCGCACAACGAAGAGAATCTGCTCATTGAACTGGGCGGCGAGTTCTCGCTCTTCTTCGGCCTGTGGCATGGGCAGTACAAGACGGTGGAGTATGACTACGACCGCATGAAGAAGGACGTTGCCGCGATTCTGGCGGGCAATGCCGGTGTGCTGAGCCTGTACACAGACGGCAAGTGGCAGGGCAGTACCCTCTGCCCGGAGAAGGTGTCTGCCGATGCCGACATGGAAAAGCTGCTGGAACGCTGCTGGCAAAAGCAGGAGCCGAAGGAAAAACTGCTGGCACAGGGCGGCAGGGTGGAATTGCTCTACTGGGACCCGGCGGAAAATAAGAGCTTTGTGATTCCGGCAAAGAACTGAACTATAACAAAAAGGACACACCGTGACAGGTGTGTCCTTTTTGTTATATGATATGAAGCTTAGACCTTCTCGATGGTGATGCTCCAATCGGCGGTCATGGCCTCGTCCGGCTCCAGCACCTCGTGCCGGCCTTCCTCGTTGACGCTGTTGGCCCAGCCGTTCCAGGGCTCCATGCACACAAAGCTCTCGGCATCCTGCTGCCACAGCACGGCGTGGTCGAAGCTGTCGTCTGCATCCACAGTCACCTTGTGGCCGTTACCGCTGTCGGTGAGGGTCATGGGGAACTGTACGCCGGTCAGCAGGCGCACGCTGTTGTCGGCGCCTTCCTTGCGGGTGAGGGTGATCTTTTCCGGGGCAGCGGGCTGCTCGCCCTTGGCGCTCTCGGAGCAGGTGGCACAATGGATGTCAAAGTCCACATTTTCCAGCTTGGAAGCCTTGAAGTAGGGGTGGAAGCCAAAGCTGAAGGGCATGTTGGTGTCGCCCTCGTTGATCACGGTCATGTTGATGGCGGCAGTATTGCCCTCAAGGTTATAGTTCATCAGCACGGTGAAATCGAAGGGATAGAGGAACTTGGTCAGCGGGGTGGACTCCAGAATCAGGGTCACGCCGTCCGGGCCGACGCTCTCCACATCCCATGCGCACAGGTCGGCAAAGCCGTGGTTCTCCATGGGGTATGCCTTACCGTCGAAGATATGCACGCCGTTATCGGGCAGGCCGCAGTTGGGGAACAGCACCGGCACGCCGAAGCGGGGACGGTTGCACTCGGCAAAATTGGGGTGGCGGGTCCAGATGTACTCCTCGCCGTTCAGCGAGAAGCCGGTGATCATGCCGCCGCGCTCCGGGGTGATGACCAGCTCGGTCTTTGCCTCGGCATCGGTGATGACATACTGCTCGTAGCAGGCACCGTTTTCGGTGACGTAACGGGTGGTGATCTGATTCATAAAATATACCTCCTGTTTTAACCCTCTCAGTCTGTTCGCAAGCTCACAGCCAGCTTCCCCAAGGGGGAGCTTTTTGCGCTTTATCTCAAGGCGATGTCGGAGAGGGTTCAGTCCTTCTGATGTTCTTTTAGCTTTTCAAAATAATAATCAATGCCATAGCGGATGAGATATTTTATGACCCTTGCAATAACGGCCACGATAGCGGCAAAAATGCCGCCATAAAGCAGGAACGCATAGATCATCATACGGGTGGCCATAGCCATAAAAACACATCCCTTCCGTTTTCATGCACAAAGAGGCTGCCGTACAGCCAAAGTGCCATACAGCAGCCTCGAAACGATTACAGAACGACGCCGTCCTTGAAGATGGAGATCTCGCGGAAGCCGTGCTTCTCGGCCTTGGTCTGCTCGCCGCTTGCAACGCGGATGACCAGATCCAGCAGGTCCTTTGCAGCCTCGTCGATGGTCTTTTCGCCATCGGCGATCACGCCGGTGTTGAAGTCGATCCAGCCGGATTTCTTCTGGGCCAGCGGAGTGTTGGTGGAGATCTTCAGGGTGGGAGCCGGGGCCGAGAACGGAGTGCCGCGGCCGGTGGAGAACAGGATCAGGTGTGCGCCTGCGGCGGTCATGGCGGTGGCGGAGACCAGATCGTTGCCGGGGCCGTACAGCATGTTCAGGCCCTTGGTGACAACAGGATCACCGTAGCCGATGACATCCATGATGGGGGCGGTGCCGCCCTTCTGCACGCAGCCGCAGCTCTTGTCCTCCAGCGTGGTGATGCCGCCCTGCTTGTTGCCCGGAGAGGGGTTATCGTAGACCACCTCGTTGTGGCTGATGAAGTAATCCTTGAAGCCGTTGATCATGTGCTCGGCCTTGACAAAGACGTCATGGTTGATGCAGCGATCCATCAGGAAGCCCTCAGCACCGAACATCTCAGGCACCTCGGTCAGCACGGTGGAACCGCCGCGCTGGCCCATCATGTCGGAGAAGCGGCCGATGGTGGGGTTGGCGGTGATGCCGGACAGGCCGTCCGAGCCGCCGCACTTCATGCCCACCACCAGATCGGACACGGGGATGGGCTCACGCTTGAACTGACCGGCATAAGCGGCCAGCTCCTTGAGGATATCGCGGGCAGCGGTGAACTCGTCGTCCACCTCCTGACAGGTGAGGAACTTCACACGGTCGTGGTCGTACTCGCCCAGCTCTTCCACGAACTGATCGTGCTGCAGGTTCTCGCAGCCCAGATGCAGCACCAGAACGGCGGCAGCATTGGGGTGGCGCACCAGCGCAGCCAGCAGTTTGCGGGTCTGTGCATGGTCGTGGCCGGTCTGGCTGCAGCCGAAGGGATGGGTGAAGGTGTACAGGCCCTCGATGGAGCCGGTGACCAGATCCTGATTGTCGGCAACGATCTTCTTGGCGATGTCGTTGACGCAGCCCACGGTGGGGATGATCCAGATCTCATTGCGGATGGCAGCGCGGCCATCCTTGCGGCGGAAGCCCATAAAGGTCTCCGGCTCGACCTTGGGCAGGGGAGCCAGATCCGGGGCGGGGTTGTAGCTGTACTCCACCTCGCCGGACAGGTTGGTGTGCACGTTATGGGTGTGCATCCAGCTGCCGGGAGCGGCGTCGGCGGTGGCGTGGCCGATGGGGAAGCCGTACTTGATGACGTTCTCGCCGTTCTTGATGGGCTTGACCGCCATCTTGTGGCCCTGCGGAATGTCCTCCAGAGCAGTCACGGAAAGACCGTCCACTTCCACCAGCGTGCCCTTGGCAATGGGGTGCAGAGCAACGACCACGTTGTCGATGGGGCTGATATGAATTGCCTGCGGCATAGTTGTTCTCCTTGTTGACAATTAAAAGCACAAAAGGGAATGAACCCTCTCTGTCATCGCCATGCGATGCCACCTCTCCCGAAGGGCGAGGTCTTTGCGATGAAAACTTTACGTTTCCGCAAAAGCTCCCCCCTCGGGGGAGCTGGACGCGAAGCGGACTGAGAGGGTTCACACCTCAAAGCAATGTTTCTTTTAAACGATCAGGCTTACAGGCAGCTCTTGTAGGCAGCCTCAGCACCCTCGGTGCGGATCTTCTCGAGGTCTGCCAGAACAGCGGCCTCCAGACCCTCGATCTTGGTCAGATCCTGATCCCACATCTGGGTGTTGGTCAGCACAGCGTGCACCAGCTGGGCAGCGGTGTCGTCCTTGTGTGCATAGTAGAAGTCCAGAGCCCATGCGTCATCCTGGATCTTGTAGGTGTTGCCGGCGGGGCGCTTGCAGATCAGGCCGTCCGCGGTACGCTCCTGAATGTCGTTGGAATAGAAGGCAATGTAGGCTGCCAGAGACATGGTCAGGCACTTGGGCAGCTGCTTCTGCTCCTCGATGTAAGCCAGGAAGGAAGGCATGTTGCGGGCCTTCCACTTGGAGGTGGAGTTCAGGGAAATGCTCATCAGCTCATGGTTGACGAAGGGGTTGTTGAAGCGGTCCTCAACAGCGGAGGCAAACTCTTCCAGATCCTTCTTGTCCAGCGGCAGGGTGGGGATGATCTCCTCGTGCAGCATCTTGTTCATGAAGCCGCGGATGGTGTCGTTGTGCATGCAGTCACGCACAATGTCGAAGCCGGCCAGATATGCGCCCAGAACGAAGCCGGTGTGGGCACCGTTCAGGATGCGGACCTTGCGCTTCTTGTAGGGGGTAACATCGGGCACGACCATGACGTTGACGCCGGCCTTCTTGAACGGCAGCTTGTCCTCCAGCTCTGCGGGACCCTCGATGACCCACACGCCGAACACTTCGCCCACGTCCAGAGCGGCATCGTGGTAGCCGTTGGCCTCTTCCATGGCAGCCAGTTCCTTGGGATCGCGGATGCGGCCCGGAACGATGCGGTCCACCAGAGTGGAGCAGAAGGTGTTTGCGTTGTTCATCCAGTCGATGAAAGCAGGCTCCAGATTCCAGTCCTTTGCGTAGTTGTTGCAGCACTTCTTCAGCTCTTTGCCGTTGTTGTCGATCAGCTCGCAGGACAGGATGACCAGACCCTTGTCAGCAGCACCGTTGAATGCCTTGTAGCGCTCGAACAGCACGCGGGTCAGCTTTGCGGGGAAGCTGTTGGGAGGAACCTGATCGAACTGGCTGTCGCCCTGCGTGTAGGCGATGCCGGCCTCAGTGGTGTTGGAAACGATGGTCTCCAGATCGGCAGAACGTGCCAGTTCCAGCACTTCGTCCCACTTGCCGTCGATGTAGGGGCACACACAGTCGGACACGCAGGAGATCACGCGCTTTGCATCGACCTTCTGGCCCTTCTCGCTGCCGCGCAGGTACAGGGTGTACAGGCCCTCCTGCTCGTTGATCCAGTCTGCCATCTGGGGGAAGTTGCTGATGGGCTGCACCAGCTTGACCTTGCCGTTGTAGCCGGCCTTCTCGTTTGCGATGTCATAGAAGTAATCCACGAAAGCACGCAGGAAGTTGCCCTCGCCAAACTGCATGACCTTGACGGGTGCATCCTTCAGGATGTAGCCGTTGTAGCCGGTGCCTTCCAGAACCTTGTAGTTCAAAGTTTCCATCTTGTTGATCTCCTTTATAAACTTGCTTTGCTTATCAGAGAGCCTCTTTATCTGCCCTCTGTTCCTTACCCTATTTTATGCTGTTGTATACAAATAAGTCAAGGGCTTTGTGCAATATTTTTAGCCCAAAGGTGCCATTTTGGGGCATTTCCAGCGAAAAGCACAATTGTGTGCTAGAAAATTTGTCACTTTTTCAGTTGTATACATGCGAATTTTCCGCTATACTAAAAGTAAGACGAGTTTGCCCGTGCAGGCGGGTGTCCCGTTGTACACAACGTTTGACTATTTTCTAACAAACATCGATCAGAGAAAAGGAGTTATCGACCCATGAAAGCATTTATGGATAAGGACTTCATGCTCCAGTCTGCCACTGCGCAGCATCTGTACCACGACTACGCTGCGGATATGCCTATCTGCGACTACCACTGCCACATCCCTCCCCGTGAGATCTACGAGAACCGCCGCTTTGAGAACATCGCTCAGGTGTGGCTGGGCGGCCGCAACCCGGACGGCAGCTACTTCGGCGATCATTATAAGTGGCGCGTGATGCGTTCCAATGGTGTGCCCGAAGAGTACATCACCGGTGATAAGCCTGACCGCGAGCGCTTCCAGAAGTTTGCAGAGGCTCTGCCCATGGCCATCGGCAACCCGATGTACCACTGGACCAATCTGGAGCTGCATGTGTTCTTTGGCTACGAGGGCGTGCTGAACGGCGATACCGCTGAGGAAGTCTGGAACCTGTGCAACGACAAGCTGCAGCATGACCCCAAGCTGACCGTCCGCGGCCTGATCGAGCAGTCCAACGTTGCCTTCATCGGCACCACCGATGACCCCATCGATGATCTGTACTGGCACAAGAAGATCAAGGAAGATCCCACCATCAAGTTCACCGTGGCTCCTTCCTTCCGTCCCGATAAGGCCATCAACATCAACAAGCCCGGCTTTGCAGAGTACATGGGCAAGCTGGCCGCTGTTGTGGGCAAGGAGAAGCTGGCCTGCATCGACTGCGTGACCGATGCCCTGACCAAGCGCATCGAGTTCTTTGCCGAGATGGGCTGCCGCGCTTCGGACCACGGCCTGGATTACATCCCCTACCGTGAGGCTGCTAAGGAAGAGGTCAACGCCATTTACCAGAAGGTGATGAAGGGCGAGACCTGCACCACCGAAGAAGCTGAGAAGTACCAGACCTACATCCTGATCCATCTGGGCAAGCAGTATCACCGTCTGGGCATTGCCATGCAGATCCACTACAACTGCCTGCGTGGTGTGAACCGCAAGATGAACGCTCTGCTGGGACCCGACACCGGCTATGACATGATCAACACCGCTACCTGCGGCGGCGAGATCGCAAGCCTGCTGAGCGCCCTGAACGACACCGACGAGTGCCCCAAGACCATCATCTACAGCCTGAACCCCGCCGACGACGCACAGATCGGCACCATTCTGGGCTGCTTCCAGAACAGCGAGGTGCCGGGCAAGATCAGCACGGCTCCGCATGGTGGTTCAACGACCACAAGATCGGCATGGAAGAGCAGATGACCCGTCTGGCAAGCCTGGGCCTGCTGGGCAACTTCGTTGGCATGCTGACCGACAGCCGCAGCTTCCTGAGCTACACCCGTCATGACTACTTCCGCCGCATCCTGTGCAACATCATCGGCCAGTGGGTCGAGGATGGCGAGTATCCCAACGACGAGAAGTCTCTGGAGAAGATCGTCAAGGGCATCTGCTTCGACAACGCAAAGCGCTACTTCAACCTGTAAGAAGCTCTGCCTGAACTGAATAAGGCAATAGAAAGCCCCCGGAACGGATCACCGTTCCGGGGGCTTTTGCGTAAACAGAAGAGCTTTACTTTACAAGGCTGCGCAGCACGACACGCGCAGTGGAAACATCGGAACCGAGCAGGGTGTCGTAGACATTCAGGACGTCCCGGATGGCCTGCAGGTTGTCCTTGGTCAGGGTGTAGGTCTTGGTGGAGCCGTCCCTGCCGGTAAAGGTGGCGGTGACGCTCTTGGCGGCAAGCCACTCGTTCAGCCAGCCGGTCTCGTCGTCCATGTCGAACAGCTCATAGGCGAACCATGCCTTGAGGTCGTTGTCATAGCCGCCGATGAACTCTTCACCACAGGTGAAGTCGTAGTAGTTATCCTCGGTCTCTACCCGAACAGATTTCATGTCCAGCTTTTTATCGCCGAAGTAGGTCATGCCCAGACTGAGATAAACGGTGGGATCATCGTTGGTAACGAACAGGTAGGGGTACAGACCGCAGGAGGCCTTTTCCATGCTGGCCTCCTCGTAGGGAGAATCGATCTGCCAGCCCTCGGCCTCGCTGTCATAGGTGACAGTGAGCTTGGACAGGGTAGAGCGCAGCTGTGCCTCCGACACCGCATTGGTCACAGAAAGCTCTGCCGGAGCAGGCTCGTCCGGAAGGGCGGGGGTCAGGGCAAAAGCGGAGACGCCGCCCATCAGGATGGCGGCGGTGCACAGGCAGGCGGCACCGCGCTTGAACAGTCCGGTCAGTTTCATAAGAATCTCCTTTCGCTTCACAGAAATGCTTTTTCTCTGTCCAGAGCATACCAGATTTTACGGCCTCTGACAGCAAAACGGCATGAATCGCCCTTCAGATGCATCAAAACGACCGTTCAGATGGTGTGCAGTGCGGATGAAAACGGCTTCTTACACCTGATGATTTTCCAGCCAGTCGGTCATCTGCTGGGCAATGCCCTTGATGCTGCCCTCCTCAAAGGGAACTTTCAGCCCGGCAGTCTCCAGAAGCTCGGTGTAGCTGGCCGTACCGGCGCGGCGCACAAGGCGCAGATAGCGCGCCCATGCATCCTTGTGGTCGGTCAGGCTCAGCAGGAAGAACTGCAGCGCGGCCATGGTGGACAGGCAGTAGTCGATATAATAGAAGGGGCACTCATAAATGTGCAGCTGGCGCTGCCAGCCTGCGCCCCGGCCATAGAAGGGCAGATTGTCAAAATCGATCCACGGGCGGTATTTCTTTTCCAGCTTGAGCCACTCGGCATTGCGTTCGTCGGGGGTCAGGTCCGGATTCTGGTACATGATGTGCTGGAACTCGTCCACCTCACAGCCGTAGGCAAGGAACACGAAGCTGTCCTCGGCGTGCAGCAGGGCGTATTTGTCGGTATCCTTGCCAAACAGCAGATGATGCCACGGCGCAGTGAGAAACTCCATGGCCATGGAGTGGATCTCTGCACTCTCCATGCCGGGGCATTCCAGATCGGCGGGGATGGCGGGGTCACGCTCGGCTACATAGCCCTCAAAGGCGTGGCCGCATTCGTGGGTCAGCACGTCCACATCGCCGGAGGTATCGTTCCAGTTGGCAAAGATGAAGGGGGCCTTGTAGCTGGGCAGACTGGTCATATAGCCGCCGGACATCTTGCCGGGGCGGCTCTCCACATCGAACAGCTCGTTGTCCTGCATAAAGTCGATGAACTCGGCGGTCTCGGGGCTCAGCTCGTGGTACATGGTGCGGGCGGCATCCATGCGGGCCTTGTAGCCGGGGATGGGCTTGGGGTTGCCGTCCCGGAACAGAATGGGCAGGTCGGTAAAGGCGGGATGGGCGATGCCGGTGCGCTTTGCGCGCAGGGCCATCACCTTCTGCAGCTGAGGCACCACATCGTTTGCGACCTGATCGCGGAATTTCCGGATCTCCTCCGGGCCGTAGCCGATGCGGTTCATGCGGACGTAGGAGAGCTCGCTGTAGTCGTGATAGCCCATCACCCGGGCCTGTGCATTCAGGTTCTGGACGATCTGACCGTACAGCTCGTCCAGCTCGGCACGGTGGGCGTCAAAGTAACCGGCCTCGGCTTCGTAGGTGGCACGGCGCACAGCGGGGTTCAGATCTTCCTTGTAGGGGCCCAGCTGGGGGATGGTGAGCTGTTTGCCGTCCAGCTCCACCAGTGCACCGCCGTAGATCTGCTGGTAGCGGCTCACCAGAGCATTGAACTGCTGCTGCAGCTCCACGGTGCGGTCGTCCATGCTGAGGACGGCGTTCTTCATGCCGGCCACGCAGGTGGTGCCGAATTTTTCGGTCAGGGCGTCCACATGGGGATTTGCCAGAAATGCCCGGCTGATCTCCACGCTGGCGTTGGTCACGGCGGGGCCGTTGGCATCAAAGAAGTCCTGCTCGGCCTTCCAGTAAGCGTCGCGGGTGTCGCAGGTGTAGTGGATGTTGGCAAGGTTCGCGGCGGTGTTGTACTCTGCAAAGGCTTCGCTCTGCTCATAGTAGAGCCGGACAAGGGCATCGCCGTCCGGTGCGGCAGCGGCCTTTGCGGCCAGCTCCCTGCACCGGGCCAGCAGGGCATCAATGTCCGGGCGGGTATAGGTCATTTCGTTGAATTTCATCGGGAAACATTCCTTTCCGGGAGAGAACTCCATATTTAAGGTTAAACTCATCTTACCACGTTATGCGGCAAATGAAAAGAGGATACAGGCCAAAACCCGGCAGATGCTATGCACAACTGCTAAAAATTGGTGCTGCGTTTTAGCAAAGTTATCCGTTGATATGGTTGCAAGGCCGCAGAAAAAAGACTATAATAAAGCCATCAACAGAGTAAGACCATGTGCGTTAAGTGCCGCATCAACGGGGAGTTGTGCTGTGGACGAAGGTGTACCCGCGGTGCATGGTCTGCATCCCGCTGCTGCATGGACTTGGGTGCAGGCGAGACGGCTTGCGTCCCGCCCGGAAGTGAAAGTTGTTGGATTCACGCCCTCCTTTGTGCGGTTTGTCACAGGGAGGGCGTTTTTGTTTGTGCAGACCGCCCACCCGGTATTCCTTTTGCAAGGAGGACAGTTGATATGAACAACTCGAAAAATTCCGTCCGTACGCTCACCATGCTGGCCCTGCTGGTGGCAATGAGCATCGTGTTCAGCCGGGTGCTGAGCATCTCCACCGGCTTTGTGCGGTTCAATCTGGGCAGCCTGCCGGTGCTGCTGGCAGCGCTGCTGTTCGGCCCGGGAGCAGGCTTTGCCGTGGGCGCTGTGGCCGATATGATCGGCGGCGTGCTGGCAGGCTACGCCATCAACCCGCTCATCACGCTGGGCGCAGGTGCCATTGGTCTGGTGGCGGGGCTTGCATGGCAGAAGCTGCCCGGGCTGCGCACCGGCCTGCGGCTGCAGATCAGTGTACTGCTGGGACACTTTGTGGGTTCCATGGTCATCACCTCGCTGGCACTGCGCATCTTCTACGGCTACCCGTGGGCAACGCTGGCCGTGCGCATCCCCAATGCACTGATCCTGGCTGCAGTGAACACCGTGCTGCTGCGCATCCTGCTGGAAAACCGTGCCCTGATGAAGATGGTGAAGAAATAAAGGCTTTCCGTATCTGCAAAATAAAAATTCGTCTAAAATAGTGATCTCGAAAAGAGGCATTACAATGAACTACGAACAGGCAATGGAATACATCCACGCCGTCCAGTGGGCCGGCCACAAGCCCGGCCTGACACGTACCCGCACCCTGCTGGCCGCACTGGGCGACCCGCACAAACAGCTCAGATTCGTGCATGTTGCAGGCACCAACGGCAAGGGCAGCACCGCCGCCATGATGGCGTCCTGCCTGCAGGCCGCAGGCTATCGGGTGGGTCTGTACACCTCGCCCTTCATTAACCGCTTCAACGAGCGCATCCAGGTCAACGGGGTGCAGATCCCGGATGAAGAGCTGGTGAGACTGGTGGAGCAGGTAAAGCCTGCCGCCGACACCATGGAGGATGTACCCACCGAGTTTGAGATCATCACGGCGCTGGGAATGCTCTATTTTGCCCAGCAGAAATGTGAGATCGTGGTGCTGGAGGTGGGCCTTGGCGGCACGCTGGATTCCACCAATGTCATTGATGCCCCGGAATGCGCAGTCATCACGGCACTGGGCATGGATCATGTGAAGGAGCTTGGCCCCACCCTTGGGGACATCGCTGCCGCCAAGGCGGGGATCATCAAGGAAGGTTGTCCGGTGGTGAGCTATGGCGGTGTGCCGGAAGCGGACGCCGTGATTCGCCGCGTGGCAGCGGAAAAGCACGCCGAGCTGACCGAGGTGGATTTCAGCAGGCTGAAATACGAGGGCGGCAGCCTTGACGCCGTGGAGTTCGACTTTGACGGCCTGACCGATGTGCACCTGCCCCTGATCGGCAGCTACCAGCCCCGGAATGCGGCGCTGGCGGTCACGGCTCTGCGGGTGATGCGCGCCCATGGCTGGGACATTCCGGAAAGCGCCATCCGCACAGGTCTGGAAACGGTCAGCTGGCCGGGCCGGTTCGAGCTGCTGCGGCACGCGCCCGCCTTCCTGCTGGACGGCAGCCACAATGCCCATGGAATGCAGGCCACGGTGCAGAGCCTGAAAGACCGTTTCCCGGGGCAGAAGTTTGTTTTTCTGGTCAGCATCATGGCAGACAAGGATGTGGACCAGATGCTGAGCCTGCTGGCTCCGCTGGCCGTGCGGTTCGTCACGGTGACGGCACACACGCCCCGGGCAATGCCTGCCGAGGTGCTGGCAGAACACATCCGGGCCTATGGCTGCAGGGCAGAAGCGGCCGACTCCATCGAAGCAGGCGTGGCCCGGGCGGTGGAGCTGGGCGGCGAAGGCCCGGTGTGCGCACTGGGAACGCTGTATTTCTCCGGCGATGTGCGGAACGCATTTGCGGAACTTGTGAAGGGCTGACGATTTAAAATGGCTCCGCGTGCGCTGCGCCATCATCAGCGGAAAAATTATTTTTAGTATTTGCAACTCCGGAAGATCTGCGGATCTTCCGGAGTTGCTTTTTCACGGAAAAAGTTGATTCTTGTGCAGAGAGCGGTCGCGTGGGACAGGCTTAAGGGCTTTTATAAAATTCTTCTCCGTCGGTGACGCTCCGCTGGGCCAGAGGCAGGGAGGGGTGTTTCGAGTCCCCCCTCCCTGCCTCTGGACTCCACCCACCCCGCAACGAGAAAGGGGCTGCACGCCCCTTTCAGACCCCAAAGCTGTTGGGCTCCATACAAAAAATCCAAGTCGCTCCGCTAAAGGATTTTTTGTGTTGCGCCGATTTCAAGGCCCCTCAGTCGCTGCGCGACAGCTCCCCGCAGGGGAGCGAGCGCCAGCAGATGCAGCTGCTCGCCACGGCCCCTTCCCGTGAAAAAGCAAATCAGGAATGACCGCAGTCATTCCTGATTTGCAAATATAAAAATAATTTTCTGCTGAAAATGCCCAGAGTGAAACGGAGGGCATTTAAATGGCTAGGCCTGCGATAGCACAGACAAAAAGAAAAAGCGGTGACTCGTGCAGGTTGAGTCATCGCTTTTCTTGCCCCTTGCGGGGCAGGCAGGGTAAATGATAAGAAGGTAAATGAAGAAAATAGCAAAAATAAGGAACAAAGCGCGATAATGAGCGAAAAACCGCTCTGAGAAGTTCATGTATCCAACACTGCAGCTTTGTTGGATACAACATACCACTTTTTAAATAAAAATACAAGCCCTTTTTTTGATTTTTCACCAAAAGACGTCCGAAAAAACTCATTTTTGGAGGAACGCACAAATTTGACGAAAAGTTCCCGGCAAACTGACGAACAAGCCCAAAAGGCAGCAGAAACACCCCGGATGCCGCGCAAAAAATACACAGGATACGACAGTTCTTTACAAGCGTCGGCCTGTGTGTTATGATGGATACATTCAATGGGGAGTCTGCCCTGTGTGCGGCAGACGGCGTGCAGGGGAAAAGAGGCCCGGCACGGGGGAAAGGAGCATATCAATGGAAAATCAGACGGTGAGCGGAACAAAAAAGCCGCTCTTCGGAGGGCGGAGGCCGCTGTTCACACAAAAGGAACTGCTGCTGCTGACCGGCCCGCTGCTGGTGGAGCAGCTGCTGGAAGTGACCGTCGGCATGGCCGATACCATGATGGTGTCCCGCTGCGGCGAGGCGGCTATTTCGGGCGTCAGCCTTGTGGACATGATCAACAACCTTATCATCGTGCTGTTTGCGGCGCTGGCCACCGGTGGCGCGGTGGTGGTGAGCCAGTTTCTGGGCGCACGGGAGCAGAAGAGTGCCAACGAGAGCTCCGGCCAGCTGATCCTGCTCAGCGGTCTGTTCGGGCTGCTGGTGGGCGCATTCTGCTTTGTTCTGGCCCGGCCCATGATCCGGCTGTTTTACGGTGCCATTGATGCCGATGTGCTGGACGCCAGCGTGCTGTACCTGCGCATCATCGCCATCAGCTATCCGTTTCTGGCACTGTATAACGGCGGCGCGGCACTGTTCCGCAGCATGGGCAACTCCAAGATCTCCATGCAGATCAGCTTTTTGATGAATGTCATCAATATCGTGGGCAATGCAGTGTGCATCTTCGGCCTGAAAATGGGAGTGGACGGCGTTGCATGGCCCAGCGTGGTGTCCCGCGTGGTGGCGGCGTTCCTCATCCTGCGCAGATGCTACCAGAAGGGCAACGCCCTCACGGTGCCCAAGACCACCCGTCTGGACGCAAGGATGACCCGGCGCATTCTGGGCATCGGCATCCCCTCTGCATTCGAGAACAGCCTGTTCGAGGCCGGACGCATTCTGGTGGTGAGCATGATCTCCACCTTCGGTACGGTGCAGATCGCGGCCAACGCGGTGGCAAACAATCTGGACGGCATGGGCGTCATCCCCGGCAAGGCCCTCAGCCTTGCCATGATCACGGTGGTGGGGCGCTGTGTGGGCGCGGGAGACAGCGAGCAGGCAGTCTACTACACCCGCAAGCTCTCCCTGTGGTCCTACATTGCAATGGGCCTTTCCAACGGTGCCATCCTGCTGTTTTTGCATAAGCTCATCGGCATCTATGCGCTGTCCGGTGAGACGATGGTGCTTTCCGAGACGCTGGTGCGCATCCACGCGGGCTTTGCCATCCTGCTGTGGACCCTGTCCTTTGTGCTGCCCAACGCACTGCGCGCCGCCAATGATGTGAAATTCACCATGCTCGTGTCCATTCTGAGCATGGCCGTGTGGCGGCTTGGCTTCAGCTATCTGCTCTGCGTGCGGATGGGCTGGGGTGCTGTGGGCGTATGGATCGCCATGGTCATCGACTGGATGTGCCGTGTCACCTGCTTTGTCATCCGCTTCCGCAGCGGTGTATGGAAGAACAAATATCACGCATAACATAAAGGAGTACAGCATGAAACTGATCAGCTGGAATGTCAACGGTCTGCGCGCCTGCCTGACCCACGGCTTTGCCGAGAGCTTTGCGCAGCTGGATGCCGATATCTTTTCGGTGCAGGAGACCAAGATGCAGCCGGGACAGGCAGATTTTGCCCCGGAGGGCTACACGGAGTACACCTATTCCGCAGAGAAAAAGGGCTACTCCGGCACGGCCTGCTGGTGTCGTGAGCAGCCGCTGGCCGTGACCACCGGCATCGGCATCGAGGAGCACGACCACGAGGGCCGGGTGCTGACGCTGGAATACCCGGCGTTCTGGCTGGTGAACTGCTACACCCCCAACAGTCAGGACGGGCTGAAGCGTCTGGACTACCGCATGGAATGGGAGAACGCCTTCCGCGCCTACCTGCTGGCGCTGGATGCGAAAAAGCCGGTGATCCTGTGCGGGGACCTGAATGTGGCCCATACGGAGATCGACATCAAAAATGCAAAGACCAACCGCATGAGCGCAGGCTTCACCGATCAGGAACGCGGAAAAATGACCGAGCTGCTGGATGCCGGCTTTGCCGACAGCTTCCGTGTGCTGCACCCGGACGAGGTGAAGTACAGCTGGTGGAGCTACCGCTTCCATGCCCGGGAAAAGAACGCGGGCTGGCGCATCGACTACTTTATCGTATCCAGCCGCATCGCCGACAGGATCCGGGCGGCAGAGATCCACAACGAGATCTTCGGCTCGGACCACTGCCCGGTGGAGCTGGACATTGACCTGTAACCTGTAAAAAACGCCTGCTCTCCCGGAAAGAGCAGGGAAAAGGAGACTCTATGCTCAAAAGCTATCTGCTGGTATTTTTCGTTTCCATGGTGCCGCTCATTGAACTGCGCGGTGCCATCCCCATCGGGCTTGGCATGGGCCTGCCCATCCTGCCCACCTATCTGGTGTGCGTGGTGGGCAACATGATCCCGGTGCCGTTCATCTATCTGTTTGCACGCAAATTCCTGATCTGGGGCTACCATAAGCCCCTCATCGGGCCCATCTGCAAGTTCTGCATCGTCAAAGGCGAAAAAGGCGGCCGCGCACTGGAAGCCAAGGCGGGCCGCGGCCTTGAGGTGGCGCTGCTGCTGTTCGTGGGTATCCCGCTGCCGGGCACCGGCGCGTGGACCGGGACGCTGGCGGGCTCGATCCTGGATATGAAGTTCAAGGACGTGGTCAAGGCCTGCATGGGCGGCGTGTTGCTGGCGGGCATCATCATGGGTCTGGCCAGCGCGGGCCTGCTGGGTGCGCTGAGCACCCTGTTCTCAGTGGGCTGAGAAAAAAAGACTGTGTCCCGGCAAAGAACAACAATTGACAATGGCATTTTGCCGCCGAGTATGCTAAAATAAAAAAGTGTTTTGGAACCGGCGGCGCAAAGCTGCCGGACAGAAAGGAACGATAAGATCATGGATCAGGCACTGAATCAGAAAATCGACGCATATATTGCGCAAAACAAGGAACAACTGCTGAAGGATATCGCCGCACTGGTGGCAGTCAACAGCGTGGAGGGGACCCCCGAGGAGGGCGCACCCTATGGCGCAGGCCCCCGCGCCGCACTGGACAAGACGCTGGAGCTGGCTGCAGGCATGGGCCTTGCCACCCGCAACTGCGAGAACTACATCGGCTATGCAGAGCTGGCCGGCAAGGACCCTGAAAAGTATCTGGCGACCATCTGCCATGTGGACGTGGTGCCCGTGGGCAACGGCTGGACGGCCGACCCCTTCACCATGCGCATTCAGGACGGCTGGCTGCTGGGCCGCGGCGTTGCCGACGATAAGGGCCCCATGGTGGCTACCCTGTATGCCCTGAAGTTCCTCAAGGAGCAGGGCTATGAGCTGCGCTACCCCATCCGCGCACTGGCAGGCACCAACGAGGAGACCCACATGCAGGATGTGGACTACTACCTCAAAAACTACCCGGCCCCGGCCTTCTGCTTCACCCCGGATGCCGAGTTCCCGGTGTGTAACGGCGAGAAGGGCCTGTTCGGTGCCAAGATCGTCAGCCCGGTGTGCAACGGCGTCATCGTGGAGATCGAGGGCGGCGTGGCAAACAACGCCGTGCCCGACCGTGCAAGTGCACTGGTCAAGACCGACATCTCCAAGCTGAAGAATGCCCCCAACATCACGCTGGAACCGGAAGGCGACGGCGTGCGCATCCGCGGCTGGGGCAAGTCCGGCCACGCAGCCATGCCGCAGGGTACCGTGAACGCCATTGGTCTGGTGGTGAACTACCTGCTGGACAACGGCCTGTGCAATGAGACCGAGCGCACCTATCTGGAGGCCGTGCGCAAGCTGCACGCTTCTACTGCCGGTGAGGGTCTGGGCATCAACTGCGCCGACGGCCCCTTTGGCCCGCTGACCGTGATCGGCGGCCGCATCTACATGGAAGATGGCCGCATTTTCCAGACCATGGACAGCCGCTTCCCCACCTGCACCAACGGCAAAAAGATGACCGAGCAGATCCGTGCCGCACTGGGCGACGGCGCTGAGCTGCGCGATGTGACCGCTGCCGAGCCTTTCTATATCGAAGCCGACAGCCCCGCCATTCTGGCCTGCATCAACACCTACAACGAAGTGACCGGCGAGAACGCCAAGCCCTTCACCATGGGCGGCGGCACCTATGCCCGCCACTTCCCCTATGCTGTCAGCTTCGGCCCCGAGCATGTGGACCTGCCGCTGCCGGAGTTCGGCGGCCCGATGCACGGTGCAAACGAAGCTGCACCCATTGACAAGCTGCTGGAAGCCGTAAAGATCTATATCATCGCGCTGCTGCGCCTTGAGGAAATCGACTTCTGATGCAGCCGATGAATGTGCTCGTCATCGATGGGCAGGGCGGGGGCCTTGGCA
Source organism: Faecalibacterium sp. 7 (assembly GCF_049562865.1). NCBI lineage: Bacteria > Bacillati > Bacillota > Clostridia > Eubacteriales > Oscillospiraceae > Faecalibacterium > Faecalibacterium sp. 7. Next base: position 1,316,468 of record NZ_CP186911.1, read on the forward strand.
AACAGCTGGTGGCGGCCCTGAGCACGCAGTGCCCGGAGATCCGGCTCACTGCGGTGGGCACCAACAGTCTGGCGGCAAACGCCATGCGCAAGGCCGGTGCCCCGCGTGCCGCCACCGGCGAGAATGCAGTGGCGGTGAACTGCCGCAGCGCGGATATCATCGTGGGGCCCATCGGCATCGTTATTGCGGATGCACTGCTGGGCGAGATCACGCCCGCCATGGCCACGGCCGTGTGCCAGAGCCATGCGACGCGGGTGCTCATCCCGGTGAACCACTGCGAAAACTATATCGTGGGTGTGCCGGAGCAGCCCATCAGCGATCTGGTGGCCGCTGCGGTGCAGAAGGTGAAAGCCCTCTGCGCCGGGGAAGGCTGCGGAAAAAGGGCTTATTGAAAATGCCCTCCGCTTGCGCTCTGGGCATCTTCAGCGGAAAAATATCTTATAATAGAGCAACAGCGGACAGCCTGCGGGCTGTCCGCTGTTGCATTTTCACGGAAAGGGTCCAAGAGGGAAACTTGATCTGTCTGTGCTTGTTTCCTGCGGAAACAGCCGCACAGCCGGGAAACAGGCCGCTTCTTCATTGCGCCCGCTCCAGTGAAAAAGCAAGTCGGAAAATCCCGCAGGATTTTCCGACTTGCATCTAAAAAATATAAATTCCTTGAATAATGCCCAGAGCGCAAGCGGAGGGCATTCTGAATCGTTATGACTTCTGTCGTGCGGCAATCTGCGCTGCCGTGGGCGGGGTGTCGCCCTGCGCGGCGTTTTCCAGTGCGCCGAGGCGGCGGTCCAGATCGGTCAGGCGCTGGGCTACGATATCCGGCAGATCCTGCTGATCCAGATCGTCCGCCGGGTTCACGGCCTTGTTGTTGATGCGCACCACCTCGGCGGGCACGCCCACGGCGGTGCAGTTGGCGGGCAGATTGCGCAGCACCACGCTGCCTGCGCCGATGCGGGAGTTGTCCCCGATATACACCGGGCCAAGGACCTTGGTGCCTGCACCGATCAGCACGTTGTTGCCCAGAGTGGGGTGGCGCTTGCCGGTGTCCTTGCCGGTGCCGCCCAGAGTGACGCCGTGGTAGATGGTGCAGTTGTCCCCGATCTCACAGGTCTCACCGAACACGATGCCCATGCCGTGATCGATGAACAGGCATCTGCCGATGGTGGCACCGGGGTGGATCTCGATGCCGGTGCGGCGGCGTCCGTGCTGGCTGACCCAGCGGGCAAGGAAAAAGCGCTTATGCCGGTACAGCCAGTGCGCAATGCGGTGATACACCAGAATGTGAAAGCCCGGATACAGCAAAATGACCTCCAGCACGTTGCGTGCAGCGGGGTCCTTGCGCTGGATGTTCCGCGCGTCCTCCAACAAACCCATGGGAAAACCCTCTCTTTCCTGATTCCGATGAAGCTGCTCTGAAAAAATCACGCCTCTGCCATGAAAACAGCCTCTGACTCTTTTGACCATATTATAATAGCACACCCGGACGGGAATGTACAGCAATATGCTAGGAATTGATGCGACTAACCTTGAATCTGGCAGGGAAAAACTGCTTTTGGGTAGAGTAGCTAAAATTCCGGGAGGGAAGCGGCAAACCTTTTTGCAACAAAATATATGCGGAAGCATTGACACATTTCGCGCTTCTATGCTAAAATATTATGAAAAGATTCCAGACTTATAAAAGGAGACAGCACCATGCAGAAAAGCGCGATGTGTACCAAACTGAACAAGCAGTTCGCATCCGGTTTTGCCGTGGGTTCGTTGTTTCCTTTTTTTGTAGAATGAGCTTTTCCCTTTGCGGGGAAAAGTTTTTTTTTGCCCGTAAGCCGGAAAGCCGAACCAGACAAACGCAAATCAGGAGGGAACTGCGATGCTGCTTGTAAATGCTGTGAACACCGAAGGAAGACCGCTTGAGATTTTTGTAAAAGACGGCAGGATCGCTGCTGTGGGTCAGGAGCTGGAGGCACTGGCCGGGGAGAACGAAACGGTCATTGATGCCGGAGGGCTGACCGTGCTGCCCGCCTTTGTGGACCTGCACTGCCACTGGCGCACCCCGGGCTTTGAGTACAAGGAGGACATCGAGACCGGCAGCCGCGCCGCAGCCGCCGGCGGCTACACCTTCGTGAACCTGATGCCCAACACAAAGCCGGTCTGCTCTTCTGCGGCACAGGCGTTCATGGTGGAGCAGAAGGCTGCCGAAGTAGGCCTGTGCGATGTGAACCAGACCGTCTCCATCACTGAGAACTTTGACGGTGTGAGCATCGACCACCTCAAGACCCTGCCTGCCGGTGTGAAGTTCATCACCGAGGACGGCCACGGCGTGCAGGACAATGCCACCATGGCAAAGGCTTTCGCCATCTGCACCCAGAAGGATATCACCGTGATGAGCCACGCCGAGGATATGGAGATCAGCCCGTGGGACTACCGTCTGGCTGAGGACATCGAGACGGTGCGCAACTGCTGGCTGAGCGAATACTACCAGACCAAGCTGCACATGTGCCACGTGTCCACCCGCGGTGCGCTGGATGCCATCCAGATGGCAAAGCTGCGGGGGGCACCCGTCACCTGCGAGGTGACCCCGCACCACCTGTGGTTCACCAATGATACCTGCGATTACCGTGTGAACCCGCCCATCCGCACCGCCGACGATGTGCAGGCGCTGGTGGACGGCATCCGCACCGGCATCGTGGATGCCATTGCAACCGACCACGCGCCCCACTCCGAAGAGGACAAGCTCAAGGGCATGGCCGGTATGGTGGGCAGCGAGACCGCTTTCGGCGTCTGCTACACCAAGCTCTGCAAGCAGGAAGGCCTGCCGCTGGAAGTGCTGGTGCACCTGATGAGCACCCGCCCGGCAGAAATTCTGGGCCTTGCCAAGGGCCAGCTGGAGCCGGGCTACGATGCCGACATGGTGCTGGTGGATCTGGATACCCCCTACACCGTGGACAAGGACAAGCTGCACTCCAAATCTCACAACACCCCGTTCGACGGCGCTGAGCTGTACGGCAAGGTGTGCGCCACCATCAAGGGCGGCAAGCTGACCTATCAGGCAGAGGAGTAAGAAGAACGAAACCCTCTCAGGCGCTTGCGCGCCAGCTCTCCCGAAGGGCGAGCTTTATGCCATCTGCCGGAAAAGCAGTCCCACAGTTGGGAGGATGACGTATCAGGCAGCAGAGGAAAAGCTCCCCTTTTCGGGGGAGCTGGCAACGCCGCAAGGCGTTGACTGAGAGGGAGCTACCTAATATAAAAAGAAAGCAAACAGGAGGAACACCCAAATGACGAACATGGACAAACTGTACGAAGCTGTGGAAGCCCGCGGCCCGGTGTGCGTGGGTCTGGACACCGACTTCAGCTACCTGCCCGCCGATTTTGTGGACAGCACCCTGTCCCGCGGCGAAAACATCGTGCGCTTCAACAAGAAGCTCATTGACGCCACCAAGGCCGTGGCAGGCTGCTACAAGGTGCAGATCGCTTACTACGAGTCGCTGGGTCTTGAGGGCATGAAAGCCTACGCCGACACCCTGAAGGCGGTGCGCGAGGCAGGTGTGCCGGTGATCGCCGACATCAAGCGCGGCGATATTGCCAAGACCGCCGAGATGTACGCCATGGGTCACTTTACCGGCGATTTCGAGAGCGATTTCGTTACGCTGGCACCCTATATGGGTCTGGACTCCATCAGCCCCTACCTGCCCTACGCCGAAAAGCAGGGCAAGGGCATGTTCGTGCTCTGCCGCACCTCCAACGGCGGTGCCAAGGACTTTGAGTATGAGAAGCTGGCCGATGGCCGTCACGTCTACGATCTGGTGGGCGACAAGCTGAACGCTCTGGGCAAGGACTACATGGGCGAGCACGGCTACTCCTCCATCGGTCTGGTCATCGGCGGCACCCACATCGAGGAGGCCACCGAGATCCGTGCAAAGTACCAGGACAGCTTCTTCCTGATCCCCGGCTACGGCGCACAGGGCGGCAAGGCCGAGGACATTGCCCAGTATCTTACCAAGGGCAACGGCGGCGTGGTCAACTCCAGCCGCGGCATCCTGCTGGCCTATAAGAAGCAGCCGGGCACTGCCTTTGACGAAGCCGCTTACAACGAATGTGTGAATATGAAGGAGGCCATTGCTCATGCGTGCAGCCTGCTGTGAAGCCACTGTCCTGCGCAATGAGGTCATTGCCCCGGACATCCGTCTGCTGACGGTGGTCTGGCCGGACCGCGACCACGCACCCCACGCAGGCCAGTTCTTTACCCTGCGTGCATGGGGCGCAGACGAAGCTCCCTTCCTGTCCCGGCCCATCAGCGTGCACCGCTGGAACCCGGACAGCAGCACCATCGAGTTTCTGTATCAGGTGGTGGGCGAGGGCACGGAAAAGATCGCGCAGCTCAAAATGAAGGATACCTTCCAGCTCACCGGCCCGATGGGCAACGGCTTTGACGTGCCGGACATCCTGAGCAAGTACAAAAAGATCGCTGTGGTGGGCGGCGGCATCGGCACTGCGCCCATGTTCCAGCTCACCCGCGAACTGGCAGCAGCAGGCGTGAAGCCGGATGTGTTCTTCGGCTTCCGGGATGCCCCCTACTGCATGGAGGAGTACCGCGAGATCGCAAACCTCGTCAAGGTGTCCACCGACACCGGCGCGGTGGGCTTCCACGGCTTTGTCACCCAGCTGTACGACCCCGCCGACTACGATGTGGTGCTGGTGTGCGGCCCCACGGTCATGATGAAGAACGCCGCCCGCCTGTGTGCCGAAAAGGGCACCCCCTGCTTTGTGAGCATGGAAAAGAAGATGGCCTGCGGCATCGGTGCCTGCCTTGGCTGCACCTGCGAGACCAAGAGCGGCGAGGGCAAGAGCGTGTGCAAGAACGGCCCGGTATTTGATGCAACGGAGGTGTTCTTCTGATGGCTGACCTGAAAACCAACCTGCTGGGTTTTGTGATGAACAGCCCGGTCATCGGTGCATCCGGCACCGTGGGCTACGGCGTGGAGTACGAAGAGCTGGCAGACTTTGCCAAGATCGGCGGCATCTCCGGCAAGGGTCTGACCCTGCACGGCCAGTACGGCAACAAGGGCGAGCGCCTGTGGGAGACCCCCTCCGGCCTCATCAACAGCATCGGCCTGCAGAACCCCGGCGTGCAGCACTTCATCGACGTGGAGCTGCCCGAGATGCTGGAACTGAAGCAGAAGTACGGCACGGTGGCCATTGCCAACCTTGGCGGCCACAGTGAGGAAGAGTATGTGGAAGGTGCCGCGATGCTGAGCGACAGCGCAGTGGACATCGTGGAGCTGAACATCTCCTGCCCCAACGTCAAGGTGGGCGGCATGGCCTACGGCGTCAAGGCCGAGGCTGCCGGTGAGGTGGTGCGCATGGTGCGCGCTGCCTGCAAAAAGCCCCTGATGGTCAAGCTGAGCCCGCAGGCCGAGAACATTCCCGAGATGTGCAGGGCTGTGGAAGCCGCCGGTGCGGATGCCATCAGCCTGACCAACACCTTCCAGGCCTGCGCCATCGATCTAGAAAAGCGCCGCCCGGTGTTCAACAACATCTTTGCGGGCTTGTCCGGCCCGGCGGTGCGCCCCATCGCTCTGCGCATGGTCTGGCAGGCCGTGGGCGCTGTGAACATCCCGGTGGTGGGTCTGGGCGGCATCGCCACGGGCCGTGACGCACTGGAGTTCATCATGGCCGGTGCTGCTGCGGTGCAGGTGGGTGCCGCAAACTTTGCCAATCCTCGCGCCATGGAGACCATTGCGGACGAGATGGCCGCATGGATGGACAAGAACGGCGTGAAAACACTGGACGAGATCCGCGGATGTGCCCGGAATGCTGAATAATCCAATTGACATACCAGCAAAAATCCTGATTTATACGCATAAAAACAAAGTTGCTGCATAAATTTGCAAATCACGCAAAAGCGTGGTACAATACCGTTCAAAAGACATTTTTATAAAAGAGAGGGAGAAGTACAATGAGTGAAGCACTTGAGATCCTGAAGAGCTGTGATGCGTTCCTGGAAGGTCACTTCCTGCTGTCCTCCGGCCGCCATTCCAGCGCATACTGCCAGATGGCTTATCTGCAGCAGTACCCCGACCGCTGCGCCGAGGTCATGAAGAGCGTGGCAGATAAGGTCAAGGAAATGGACGTGGATGTGATCGTGGGACCTGCCATGGGCGGCATCGTCTATGCCTACGAGCTGGCCCGCCAGACCGGCAAGCGCGCCATCTTTACCGAGCGCGTGGACAATGTGATGACCCTGAAGCGCTTCGCCATCCACCCGGGTGAGAAGTGCCTCATTGCTGAGGACGTGGTCACCACCGGCATCTCCTCTCTGGAGACCAAGCGGGTCATTGAGGAGAACGGCGGCATCTGCGTGGGCATTACCTGCGTGGTGGACCGCACCAAGCCCGAGGCTCCGTCTCCCATTCCCATCGTGGCAAGCGCCCTCAAGCTGGATCTGCCCAACTACGCACCGGAAGAGTGCCCCATCTGCAAGGAGGGCAAGCTGCCGCTGGTGCATCTGGGCAGCCGCAAGATGAAGCAGGAAGCAAAGCAGACCCTGTAATGTGTTGAAACGAGGAAAACTATGAACGCATATCTTCTTTTGGCAAATGGCATGGTCTTTGCCGGCCAGTCGGTGGGTGCCGAGGGCGTCACCGTGGGCGAGGTGGTTTTTGCCACCGGCATGGTGGGCTTTCAGGAGACTCTGACCGACCCCAGCTACTACGGCCAGATCATCACCCAGACCTACCCCCTTATCGGCAACTACGGCATGAATAAGGACGACATGGAGTCCGACCGCATCTGGGCAAAGGGCTACATCGTGCGCGAGGCCTGCACCACCCCCTCCAACTGGCGCTGTGAGGAGACGCTGGACAGCTTTTTGAAAAAGAACAACACCATCGGCATTGAGGGCATCGACACCCGCCACCTGACCCGCATCATCCGCGAGAGCGGTGTGATGAACGGCGCCATCCTGACCACCTTTGACCCCGCCGATCCGGCCAACAAGGCCGAGACCGAGGCCCTGCTGGCCCAGATCCGCGCCTACGCCGTCACCGATGCGGTGAAGAATGTTACCTGTGAAAAGCCCGAGGTGTTCAACCCGCAGGGCGAGACCCATATCGTGCTGATGCACTACGGCTGCAAGCGGAACATCGTGCGCTGCCTTGTCAAGCGCGGCTGCAAGGTGACCGTCATGCCCGCCTTTGCAACGGCAGACCAGATCAAAGCTCTGAACCCGGACGGCATCATGCTGTCCAACGGCCCCGGCGACCCCGCCGAGCCGGTGGAGGTCATCGAGAACCTCAAGCAGATCTTTGCACTGAACATCCCCACCTTCGGCATCTGTCTGGGCCACCAGCTGTCCGCGCTGGCAGCCGGTGCCAAGACCATGAAGCTGAAGTACGGCCACCGCGGTGCCAACCAGCCCGTGACAGACTTTGAGTCCGGCCGCACCTTCATCACCAGCCAGAACCACGGCTACGCTGTGGTGGGCGACGAGCTGCCCGCCGAGATGGGCGAGGTGGCACAGGTGAACGCCAACGACGGCACCTGTGAGGGCATCAAGTACAAGAAGTGGAACTGCTTTACCGTGCAGTTCCACCCGGAAGCAAACGGCGGCCCCAAGGATACCGAGTTTCTGTTCGACCGCTTCCTGAACAACGTCAAAGCAGCAAAAAAGGAGGCACGCTGAAATGCCGAAGGACCCTAGAATCAAGAAGGTGCTGGTCATTGGCTCCGGCCCCATCATCATTGGTCAGGCTGCGGAGTTCGACTACTCCGGCACGCAGGCCTGCCGCGCCCTGAAGGCAGAGGGCATCGAGACCGTTCTGCTGAACTCCAACCCCGCAACCATCATGACCGACCCGGATGTGGCCGACCATGTGTATATCGAGCCCATGACGCTGGAAGTCGTGGAGCGCATTCTGGACATCGAAAAGCCGGACTCCGTTCTGCCGAACCTCGGCGGCCAGATGGGCCTGAACCTGTCCATGGAGCTGGCCCGCTCCGGCTATCTGGACCGCACCGGCATCCGTCTGCTGGCCTGCAAGCCCGAGACCATCGACCGTGCCGAGGACCGCGAGCTGTTCAAGGAGACGATGGAAAAGCTGCACCAGCCCATCATCCCCTCTGAGGTGGTGGAGACCCTGCAGGACGCTCTGGCCTGCGCCGACCGCATCGGCTACCCGGTCATTGTGCGCCCGGCCTTTACCATGGGCGGCACCGGTGGCGGCATCTGCGAGACCCGCGAAAAGCTCATCGAGATCGGCACCAACGGCCTGCGTCTTTCCCCCATCCATCAGATCCTGGTGGAAAAGTGCATTGCGGGCTGGAAAGAGATCGAGTACGAGGTCATGCGCGACCACAAGGGCAACGTGATCACCGTGTGTAACATGGAAAACCTCGACCCCGTGGGCATCCACACCGGTGACTCGGTGGTCGTGGCTCCTTCCCAGACCCTGACCGACCACGAGTACCAGATGCTGCGTACCGCTGCGCTGGACATCATCACCGAGCTGGGCATTGAGGGCGGCTGCAACTGCCAGTTTGCTCTGAAGCCCGACAGCTTTGACTACGCGGTCATCGAGGTCAACCCCCGTGTGTCCCGCTCTTCCGCACTGGCTTCCAAGGCTACCGGCTATCCCATTGCCAAGGTGGCCACCAAGATCGCCATCGGCTACACGCTGGACGAGATCACCAACGACGTCACCGGCAAGACCTGCGCCTGCTTTGAGCCTGCGCTGGACTACATCGTGGTCAAGTACCCGAAGTGGCCCTTTGATAAATTCGTCTACGCCGACAAGTCTCTGGGCACCCAGATGATGGCCACCGGCGAGGTGATGAGCATTGGCAACAGCTTCGAGGCTGCCATGATGAAGGCAGTTTCCTCCATCGAGCTGGGCATGGACACCCTGACCCACAAGCCCTTTGAGGAGCTGACCGATGACGAGATCGTGGCTCACATGCATGTTCAGGACGCCGAGCGCGTGTTCTGCGTGTACGAGGCCCTCAAGCGCGGCATCGACCACGAGACCATTTATAAGATCACCAAGATCGACTGGTGGTTCCTGGACAAGATGCAGCATCTGGCAGATCTGGAAAACGGTCTTGCCAAGTGCAACGGCGTGCTGACCGAAGAGCAGTATAAGACTGCCAAGAAGTACGGCTTCCAGGATAAGACCATCAAGCGTCTGGCACAGGTGGACACCCTGCCTGTGGAGAACTACCGCGCCGGTTTCAAGATGGTGGATACCTGCGCTGCCGAGTTCTCGGCCAACACCCCCTACTTCTACTCCACCTACGACGGCGACAACGAAGCCGCTGAGTTCATTGCCGAGAAGGAAGCCGAAGCATCCGCCAAGGGCGAGCCCAGGAAAAAGAAGGTGCTGGTCTTTGGCTCCGGCCCCATCCGCATCGGTCAGGGCATCGAGTTCGACTACTGCTCGGTGCACTGCGTGTGGACCCTGAAGAAGCACGGCTGCGAAGCCATTCTGGTCAATAACAACCCCGAGACCGTCTCCACCGACTTTGACACCGGCGACCGTCTGTACTTTGACCCGCTGAACCCGGAGAGCGTGGACAACATCATCGCCACTGAAAAGCCGGACGCCTGCGTGGTGCAGTTCGGCGGCCAGACCGCCATCAAGCTGGCAAAGCACATGGACGAGATCGGCCTGCCCATTCTGGGCACCCCGGCAGATGCCATCGATGAAGCCGAGGACCGTGAGCGCTTCGACGAGCTGCTGGAGCGCTGCAAGATCCCGCGCACCGGGCCGCACCGTGTTCAATCTGGACGAGGCGCTGGCCGCTGCCGATGAGATCGGCCTGCCGGTGCTGATGCGCCCCTCCTATGTGCTGGGCGGTCAGAACATGATCGTGGCTTACACCAAGGCAGACGTCATTGAGTACATGGGCGTCATCACCGAGCATGTGGACATGGATCACCCTGTGCTGCTGGATAAGTACATTCTGGGCACCGAGTGCGAAGTGGACGCCATCTGCGACGGCGAGAACTTCCTGATCCCCGGCATCATGGAGCAGGTGGAGCGCACCGGCGTGCACTCCGGCGACTCCATCTGCGTCTACCCGGCACAGCACCTGACTCAGGCCGAGATCGATACCATGGTGGACTACACCGGCCGCTTTGCCCGCGAGCTGCATGTCACCGGTCTGGTGAATGTGCAGTACGCAGTTTCCAACGGCAAGGTGTACGTCATTGAGGTGAACCCCCGTTCCTCCCGTACTGTGCCGTATATCTCCAAGGTCACCGGCGTGCCCATGGTGGATCTGGCAGTGCGCTGCTGTCTGGGCGAGAAGCTGGCAGATATGGGTTACGGCACCGGCCTGCACCCCAACGCACCCTATGTGGCCGTCAAGGTGCCTGTGTTCAGCTTTGAAAAGCTGCACGGTGTGGACACCCAGTTCGGCCCCGAGATGAAGTCTACCGGCGAAGTGCTGGGCATTGCCCCCAACTACCACGACGCCCTGCTCAAGGGCCTCATCGGCGCGGGCTACACCTTCAAGACCCCCGGCCCTGCAAGCTGCTGCATCTTCACCGTGAAGGACAGCGACAAGCCGGAGTTCGTGGACATTGCATGGAAGCTCAAGAGCATGGGCTACAAGCTGTACGGCACCTCCGGCACCTGCGCATGGCTCAACAAGCACATGGTGCCCTGCAACGAGGTGCGCAATATGTCCGGCGAGTCGCCCAACATCGTGGACCTGCTGCAGAGCGGTCTGGTGGACTACGTGTTCTCCACCAGCGCCAAGGGCCGTGACCCCAAGCGCGATTCCGTCCGCCTGCGCCGCAAGGCCGTGGAGCTGAGCATTCCCTGCATCACCGCTGTGGATACCGCCAACGCTCTGGTGGACTGCCTGCGCAGCGACCACAGTCTGGAAAATATCCCGCTGGTGGATATTGCCACCCTGTATCACCGCAAGTAATTACCGCTGTAATTACCCCCGGAAACGGATAAAGACAGACTTTATACAGCGCCCGCCAAAACGGCGGGCGCTGTATTTGTGAAAGGCAGACAGAGAATATAAAAGTTCGTGCGCAATAAATGACGTTTTGTGCGCAAGCTGTCGCAAACAGTGCGCAAATTATGTTATACTCAACAACGCAAAATTTGCCAAAAGACCGTTACTTTTGGACATTCCAGGAGGATATAGATACATGACCCGTTCCCAGATGATCGAGACTGTTGCACGCAAGACCGGCTTTACCGAAGCTCAGGTCGAGACCACGATGGATGCGATGTTTGACCAGATCGCCGACTGCCTGCGCGCAGACGAGAAGGTGACCATCGCAGGCTTTGGCCGTTTTGAGATGCGTCCCCGCAAGCCCAAGGCCTACACCAACCCCAAGACCAAGGTTTCCAGCCGTCTGGAGTCCACCTCCATCCCCGGCTTCAAGGCCAGCGGCCGCTTCAAGCAGAAGCTGGAAGCAGGCAAGGCTGCCAAGACTGAGGAAGCTGTCTGATTCTCAAATCAAATGCAAAGAGCTGTGCCCTCCACTCGGGGCGCAGCTCTTTTTGTTTGGAACTCCTTCAGTCTCGCATTTGCTCGACAGCTCCCTCATGGAGGGAGCCTCGCCGTGCGGAAAAGCCTCCCTCTTTGAGGGAGGTGGCATCGCGTTAGCGATGACGGAAGGAGTTCGTTAAGAATCTGCTGACAAGTGCGGCATTTCATGCTATACTGAGTGCAGAATATAAAAGGACAAAGGAACGGAGATTCAGATGCTTTACAGTGAACTGCAGTGCAGCCCGGCCATCCATCAGGCAGTGGAACGCATGGGCTTTGCCGAAATGACCGAGATCCAGGAAAAGACCATCCCCGTCATGATGGCGGGGCATGACGTGATCGCAAAAGCCCCCACCGGCACCGGCAAGACCTGTGCCTTCGGCATCCCGGTGGCGGAGCATATCCTCCCGGAAAACAAGTACCCGCAGGCTGTCATCATGGCTCCCACCCGGGAGCTGGCCCAGCAGATCGCGGAAGAGCTGACTCAGCTCACCTACTTTATGCCGGAGGTGCAGGTGGCCTGCGTGTATGGCGGTGCCAATATGGAAAAGCAGGCAAAGCGCCTTGCCGAGGGCTGCCAGATCGTGGTGGCCACGCCGGGCCGTCTGATGGACCACTACAAGCACCGCACCATCGACATCTCCCATGTGACCCAGATCGTGCTGGACGAGGCCGACGAGATGCTGAACATGGGCTTCTATAAGGATGTGCGGCATATCATTGAAATGATGAAAGCCCGCAAATCCCTTTCCATGTTCTCGGCCACCATCAGCCGCGAGGTGATGGACATTGGCTGGCTGTACCAGCACAACGCTGAGGAGATCACCGTCCAGCCCCGGGAGGAGAGCCAGCCCAAGATCACCCAGTATATGCTGGAGACCTCCGGCCGCAACAAGCTTTCCGACCTTGCACAGATCATCATTGGTGAGAGCTACAAGCGGGTGATGGTGTTCTGCGATACCAAGTTCAACACTGCCACTCTGGCCAACCAGCTGGCACGGCTGGGCTTCTCGGTGGATTGTCTGCACGGCGACCTCTCCCAGAAGGAGCGCAACCAGATCATGCAGAACTTCCGGGACGGCAAGCTGGCCATTCTGGTAGCCACCGATGTTGCCGCCCGCGGCATCGATGTTTCGGACGTGGACGCCGTCATCAACTACGATGTGCCCAGCGAGAACGAACATTACACCCACCGGATCGGCCGCACCGGCCGTGCCAAAAAGGAGGGCGTGAGCTACCTGTTCTATGTGCCAGAGGAGAAAAAGCGGGTGCAGGAGCTGCTGCGCCTGACCCGCAATACCGACCTGTGCACCCCGGTGCACTTCGACTTCAACCATGAGCACATCGTGGTGGAGGAAAAAAAGGACAACGCCGATCGGTTCCAGATCAAGTGTTATTTTTAAAGAAAGAAACTCCCCCAGTCTGCTCCGCAGACAGCCCCCTCAAGGAGGGAGGTGTCGAGCGAATGCGAGACGAAGGGAGTTCCTTTTGTAAAAAGACTTGACCTTCCCCTTTCTGGAAGGTGTAACATAGGCACGTAAGGAGGCACCGGAGCCATGAAGATCAACGAAGTGGAAGCCGCTGTAGGCGTGACCAAAAAGAACATCCGCTTTTACGAGGAGGAGGGGCTTATTACCCCCGGTCGCGAACCGGGCAACGGTTACCGCAGCTACTCGCAGGCGGATGTGGAGCGCCTGCGCCGCATCAAGCTGCTGCGCAAGCTGGATGTTCCGCTGGCCGAGATCCGGGAAATGCTGGAAGGGCGGAAGACGCTGGCCGAGGGAATGGGTCAGCAGCTGGAACGGCTGAACGCCCGCCGCAAGGATCTGGACGAAGCCATCGGCTTCTGCACCGTATTGGAAAAGGCTTCCGGAAACCTTGAAGAACTGGATGTGGAGCAGACGCTTGCGCGCCTTGCTGCACGGGAAGAACAGGGGGTGACCTTTGTGAACATTGAACGCACAGACCGAAAAGGTGAGCGCATCCGCGGTGCCTGTGTCGGCGCTGCCCTTTTTGTGGCGCTGATGGCTTTTGTGATCGCAACGATGGCGTGGGCCTTTTACAGCGACCCGCAGGAAGCGCCGCCGCTGCCGCTGCTCATCGTATTGTTCGGCATCCCGGTGGGGTGCATCGTGGGCACGCTGAAGGTGCTGCTGGAACGCATTGAAGAGATCGGAAAGGGAGAAGAAGATGCTTATCGTAACTATTAACGAGGTGCCCGGCAAAAAGCTGGAAGCGCTGGGCGTGGTGCGCGGCAGCACGGTGCAGAGCCGCAATCTGGGCCACGATCTGATGGCGGGGTTCCGTACGCTGGTGGGCGGTGAAGTGACCGACTACGCGGATATGCTCACCGAAGCCCGGCAGATCGCCACAGGACGCATGGTCAAGGATGCAGAGGCCCTTGGAGCGGATGCAGTTGTAGGGATGCGCTACGCTTCCGCCAGCGTCATGCAGGGCGCAGCAGAGGTCATTGCTTATGGAACGGCGGTGAAGTTCGTATGACCACAAAAGAAAAGCAGGGCTTCGGCCTTTATTTCCTGTTAGCGTTTGGTCTGGCATGGCTGTGTCAGGTCGGTGGCTGCATGGCGCTGCTGCAAAAGCAGAATGCCGTGCTGTATCAGCTGGCGCTGGTCGCCACCATGCTCTGCCCGCTTCTGGCGGTGCTGCTGGTGCAAAAGGTCTTTCTGCGCCAGCCCACCGGCATCGGCTGGAAGGTGCAGGGCAAGCGCCGCTACTGGCTGGCGGCGTGGTTCGGCCCGGCGGTGTTCACGGTGCTGGCCGCAGTGCTCTATTTTGCGGTGTTCCCGCATCGGCTGGACCTCTCCGGCAGCTGGCTGGCAGCGGCCTACGGCGGCGAGATGGACGCGCAGACCCTGCGCAGGGAGCTGGGCGTATCCAACCTCAGCTACATGCTGGAAACAGGTCTGTTCGCGGTCACACTGGCTCCGCTCATCAATATGTTCGCAGCTCTGGGCGAGGAAGCCGGCTGGCGCGGGTATATGATGCCTCACCTGAAGGAGCAGCTCGGTCTGCTCAACGGCCGCCTGCTGGGCGGCGTGATCTGGGGTGTCTGGCACTGGCCGCTGATGCTGCTGGTGGGCTACGAATACGGCACCAACTACTTGGGTGCGCCGGTGCTGGGCCTTTTCGTGTGGTGCATAGTCTGCTTTGCACTCAATACCCTGTTGGACTGGCTCTATGAAAAGACTGGGTGCATCTGGGTGCCGTCCATTGCGCACGGCGCGTTCAATGCGGTGGCAGCGCTGTTTGTGGTTCTGACGAACCCGGCAGACAGCTATTACAATGTATTGGGCCCGGCACCCATTGGCCTGATCGGAATGCTGCCCATGCTGGCTGCTGCAGTCTGGCTGACCCTGCGAAGATCCTGAAAACCTGAATATTTCCGGGAGAGGACTCTTCCGCTTTTGCCGCCGCAGCTGCATTGCAGCTGCGGCGCAGTTTTCCCTGCGGTTTGCTGCTGTTTTGGGGTGAACGCAAAAAAAGATGAAAAAACCTGTCAAAAAGTGTTGACAAGGAGGCGGGGGTGTGGTATTATACTTGAGCGCCAAGCGCTGAGGCAAAAGAATGACTTCCGGAGCCTTAGCAGGAAGCCCTTGAAAAGAACCAATAGACGCTGAAAAGTTTTGCGGTTGCGAGAGCAATGAACCGCCCCAGTGGGGCGTTCAAGCAAACGGAGCGGTCTTGCGAAAGCAAGATGGAGGGGTCTCACCCCGACAAGCTCACGGTTTGTTCTGAGAAACTTCTTGAGTGCCCAAGTTCAGAAAGTTCAAAAGCTTCTAAAAAATAAGGCTTGACAAAAAACCACTTCGGTGGTACAATAAGCAGGTCGTCAGCCGCAAGGCTGAGGCGCTACAGGACCTTGAAAATTGAACAATATCGAAAAACTTGTAAGGAACCTTTATGTGTTTGGAAAAACACTTAAAACAATTCCAAAAGTAATTCACACAGGACGCAAGCGATTGCGTGCTGAGCGAACAAGATTTAACACTTTTAAGTGATAAATATCATTTATAAAGAGTTTGATCCTGGCTCAGGACGAACGCTGGCGGCGCGCCTAACACATGCAAGTCGAACGAGCGAGAGAGAGCTTGCTTTCTCGAGCGAGTGGCGAACGGGTGAGTAACGCGTGAGGAATCTGCCTCAAAGAGGGGGACAACAGTTGGAAACGACTGCTAATACCGCATAAGCCCACGGCTCGGCATCGAGCAGAGGGAAAAGGAGCAATCCGCTTTGAGATGGCCTCGCGTCCGATTAGCTAGTTGGTGAGGTAACGGCCCACCAAGGCGACGATCGGTAGCCGGACTGAGAGGTTGAACGGCCACATTGGGACTGAGACACGGCCCAGACTCCTACGGGAGGCAGCAGTGGGGAATATTGCACAATGGGGGAAACCCTGATGCAGCGACGCCGCGTGGAGGAAGAAGGTCTTCGGATTGTAAACTCCTGTTGTTGGGGAAGATAATGACGGTACCCAACAAGGAAGTGACGGCTAACTACGTGCCAGCAGCCGCGGTAAAACGTAGGTCACAAGCGTTGTCCGGAATTACTGGGTGTAAAGGGAGCGCAGGCGGGAAGACAAGTTGGAAGTGAAATCTATGGGCTCAACCCATAAACTGCTTTCAAAACTGTTTTTCTTGAGTAGTGCAGAGGTAGGCGGAATTCCCGGTGTAGCGGTGGAATGCGTAGATATCGGGAGGAACACCAGTGGCGAAGGCGGCCTACTGGGCACCAACTGACGCTGAGGCTCGAAAGTGTGGGTAGCAAACAGGATTAGATACCCTGGTAGTCCACACCGTAAACGATGATTACTAGGTGTTGGAGGATTGACCCCTTCAGTGCCGCAGTTAACACAATAAGTAATCCACCTGGGGAGTACGACCGCAAGGTTGAAACTCAAAGGAATTGACGGGGGCCCGCACAAGCAGTGGAGTATGTGGTTTAATTCGACGCAACGCGAAGAACCTTACCAAGTCTTGACATCCCTTGACAGGCATAGAAATATGTTTTCTCTTCGGAGCAAGGAGACAGGTGGTGCATGGTTGTCGTCAGCTCGTGTCGTGAGATGTTGGGTTAAGTCCCGCAACGAGCGCAACCCTTATGGTCAGTTACTACGCAAGAGGACTCTGGCCAGACTGCCGTTGACAAAACGGAGGAAGGTGGGGATGACGTCAAATCATCATGCCCTTTATGACTTGGGCTACACACGTACTACAATGGCGTTAAACAAAGAGAAGCAAGACCGCGAGGTGGAGCAAAACTCAGAAACAACGTCCCAGTTCGGACTGCAGGCTGCAACTCGCCTGCACGAAGTCGGAATTGCTAGTAATCGTGGATCAGCATGCCACGGTGAATACGTTCCCGGGCCTTGTACACACCGCCCGTCACACCATGAGAGCCGGGGGGACCCGAAGTCGGTAGTCTAACCGCAAGGAGGACGCCGCCGAAGGTAAAACTGGTGATTGGGGTGAAGTCGTAACAAGGTAGCCGTAGGAGAACCTGCGGCTGGATCACCTCCTTTCTAAGGAGTCAGGCAAGGACAGAACATCAAAAGATGGACAGTTCTTGGACAGGTTTAAACGAGAAGAGTAGATATTGTTCGATTTTGAGGGCCCTGAAAAGGGAACTCAAAGACGTACCTTGAAAACTGAATAATAACTGCGAAACAAAGATTATAGTAAGTTCTTTTTTAAGAAATATTACAATTTCAAAAGGAAGGGTAACAATAATCTTCGTTGGCAAGAGAGAATCAAGAGGATACCAAATGTTCCAAGAGAACGTTTGAAAGGTCAAGCGAACAAGGGCGCAGGGCGAATGCCTTGGCACTGGGAGCCGATGAAAGACGTGATAAGCTGCGATAAGCTTCGGGGAGCTGCAAATAAGCATTGATCCGGAGATTTCTGAATGAGGAAACTCACCTGGGTTCATACTC
The DNA here is from genome assembly GCF_049562865.1 of Faecalibacterium sp. 7. Lineage (NCBI taxonomy): Bacteria > Bacillati > Bacillota > Clostridia > Eubacteriales > Oscillospiraceae > Faecalibacterium > Faecalibacterium sp. 7. The sequence goes on from NZ_CP186911.1 coordinate 1,333,923, forward strand.
AGGTACGTTATACTGAACTTCAAAATAGGTATATCGAGGGAACCGCCTGAACTGAAACATCTAAGTAGGGCGAGGAAGAGACATCAAACGAGATTCCGTAAGTAGTGGCGAGCGAACGCGGAAGAGGGCAAACCGAGAGTAGAAATACTTTCGGGGTACGGACTGCTTTTAGGACTTAATCTGTTAACCGAACGGCATGGGAAGGCCGGTCAGAGAGTGTGAGAACCACGTAGGTGAAAACGGAGAGAGCTGCGCAGGATCCAGAGTACGGCCAGACACGTGAAACCTGGTCGGAATACGGGGGGACCACCCTCCAACCCTAAATACTACCCAGTGACCGATAGCGTATAGTACTGTGAAGGAAAGGTGAAAAGCACCCCGGGAGGGGAGTGAAAAAGAACCTGAAACCCTGTGCCTACAAGCACCTAGAGCGCGTCAATGCGTGATAGGGTACTTTTTGTAGAACGGTCCGGCGAGCGATTGTATGCAGCAAGGTTAAGGACTTAAGGTCTGGAGCCGAAGCGAAAGCGAGTTTGAAAAGGGCGTTAAGTTGCATATAATGGGCCCGAAACCGGGTGACCTACCCATGGTCAGGTTGAAGTGGAAGTAAAATTCCATGGAGGACCGAACCGACCTCCGTTGAAAAGGCGGCGGATGAACTGTGGGTAGCGGAGAAATTCCAATCGAACCCGGAGATAGCTGGTTCTCCCCGAAATAGTTTTAGGACTAGCCTCAAGTTAGATACCTGGAGGTAAAGCACTGAATAGCCTAGCGGCCGAGAGGTTAGCGAAGCTTATCAAACTCAGAATGCCAGAGTATTGATGCTTGGGAGTCAGACAGTGTCAGATAAATGTCATTGTCAAAAGGGAAACAGCCCAGATCTACAGCTAAGGTCCCAAAGTCAGGTTAAGTGGAAAACGATGTGAAGATACGCAGACAACCAGGATGTTGGCTCAGAAGCAGCCACTCATTCAAAGAGTGCGTAATAGCTCACTGGTCGAGCGTCTTTGCGCGGAGAATTTAACGGGGCTAAACCTGACACCGAAGCTTAGGCAATACAGCAATGTATTGGGTAGGGGAGCGTTGTATACGCGGTGAAACAGTAGCGTAAGCGGCTGTGGAGTGTATAGAAGTGAGAATGCCGGAATGAGTAGCGCGAATGCAGTGAGAATCTGCATGGCCGAAAGCCTCAGGTTTCTGGAGGAAGGTTCGTCCGCTCCAGGTCAGTCGGGAGCTAAGGTGAGGCCTAACGGCGTAGCCGATGCACAGACGGTAGAGATTCCGTCACCACCAAAAGAGTTAAACACAGGGACACATATGAAGTCTCGGAGCCGGGTGTTGGTTCCGGTAGCGATCGAGGGAAGTTAGTACCGAAGTCCGGGATGGAAGATGGCGAGAAAAGCTGTGTGTATTTCTGCGGTGCCCGTACCGCAAACCGACACAGGTAGGTAGGAAGAAGATTCTAAGGCCAACGGGAGAAGGGTTGTTAAGGAACTCGGCAAATTGACCCCGTAACTTCGGGAGAAGGGGTGCTGCAGCAATGCAGCCGCAGAGAATCGGCCCAAGCAACTGTTTACCAAAAACACAGGTTTGTGCTAAATCGAAAGATGACGTATACGAGCTGACGCCTGCCCGGTGCTGGAAGGTTAAGAGGAGATGTGCAAGCATTGAATCGAAGCCCCAGTGAACGGCGGCCGTAACTATAACGGTCCTAAGGTAGCGAAATTCCTTGTCAGGTAAGTTCTGACCCGCATGAAAGGCGTAATGATTTGGGCACTGTCTCAACAGCCCGCCCGGCGAAATTGTAGTACCGGTGAAGATGCCGGTTACCCGCGACAAGACGGAAAGACCCCATGGAGCTTTACTGTAGCCTAATATTGGGTTTCGATGTTGCATGCACAGGATAGATGGGACACTGGGAAGCAGGTGCTTTGGCGCTTGTGGAGTGGCCGTTGGGATACCATCCTTGCGATATTGGAATTCTAACCTGCGCCTTTGAATCAAGGCGGGGGACATTGTTAGGTGGGCAGTTTGACTGGGGCGGTCGCCTCCTAAAGAGTAACGGAGGCGTTCAAAGGTTCGCTCAGCTTGAACGGAAATCAAGCAAAAGAGTGCAAACGCAGAAGCGAGCCTAACTGCGAGACTGACGGGTCGAGCAGTAACGAAAGTTGGAGTTAGTGATCCGGTGGTATGTGAGTGGAAATGCCATCGCTCAACGGATAAAAGTTACCCTGGGGATAACAGGCTGATCTCCCCCAAGAGTCCACATCGACGGGGAGGTTTGGCACCTCGATGTCGGCTCATCGCATCCTGGGGCTGTATTCGGTCCCAAGGGTTTGGCTGTTCGCCAATTAAAGCGGTACGCGAGCTGGGTTCAGAACGTCGTGAGACAGTTCGGTCCCTATCTGTCGTGGGCGCAGGATATTTGATGGGAGCTGTTCCTAGTACGAGAGGACCGGAGCGGACGTACCTCTGGCGCACCAGTTGTTCTGCCAAGAGCATAGCTGGGCAACTATGTACGGATCGGATAAACGCTGAAAGCATCTAAGCGTGAAGCCGACCCAAAGATAAGATATCCCATTGTTTCAAACAAGTAAGACCCCTTGAAGACTACAAGGTTGATAGGCATGATGTGTAAGTGGAGCGATCCATTCAGCAAGCGTGTACTAATAGGTCGAGGGCTTGACCACAGTTCGCTTGAGACTCTGAGAGTCAACGAAAAAATGTTAGCAGTGATTATTCAGTTTTGAAGGCACGTCCTTCTAAGAAACACTGGACAAAGTAGACCAGTTATGGTATACTGAGCCAGTCAGATCGGTCGGTGTCAATGACGGTGAGGTTCCACCTGTTCCCATTCCGAACACAGAAGTTAAGCTCACTTGTGCCGAAGATAGTTCGCTGGAAACGGCGCGTGAAAATAGGTAGTCGCCGACTTAAACAAAACGCTTCAGAAGAAATTCTGAGGCGTTTTTTGTTGTCTGAACTGCTTCCGAAATTTTTGCCGCATATTGCACGTACAGTGCACGAAAAGGCTCTGAGAGATCGTGTCTATCAAAAGGGGGAATATACGGAACAATGGCAGGGCGGTGATATTGTGATCTTCGAAAGACATATCGGCGTAGTGTCTGACCGTCGAAATAAAAACGGTGTGCCTTATGTGATCCACCACAATGACCCATGGCAGACAGCTTACGAGCAGGATATTTTGGAAGAGAGAACGGACATCATCGGACACTATCGCATTTCTGAATAAAACTGAATAAAAGTAGAAAAAGCGGCCCCGCCGCGTTGAGCATTCAACGTGACGGGGCCGCATACTTTATTGGATGGTGTACCGGTTACGATACGAGCTTCTGCTTAGCCCTTGCCTGCGCAGCCGAACAGCTCGATCTTCTCCTTGCACTTGGCCTCGATGGCCTTTGCGCCGGGAGCCAGCAGCTTGCGGGGGTCGAAGCCCTTGCCCTGCTGATCCTTGCCCTCTTCGATGTACTTGCGGGTGGCCTCAGCAAACACCAGCTGGCACTCGGTGTTGATGTTGATTTTAGAAACGCCCAGGCTGATGGCCTTAGCGATCATCTCGTCGGGGATGCCGGTGCCGCCGTGCAGGACCAGAGGGATGTTATTGGTGGCCTTGTGGATGCGGTCCAGAGCCTCGAAGTCCAGACCCTTCCAGTTTGCCGGGTAGACACCGTGGATGTTGCCGATACCGGCAGCCAGGAAGTCGATGCCCAGAGCAGTGATCTTTGCGCACTCCTCGGGGTCTGCGATCTCGCCGGCACCCACAACGCCGTCCTCGACGCCGCCGATGGAACCGACCTCTGCCTCGATGCTCAGGCCCTTAGCGTGTGCCAGAGCCACCAGCTCCTTGGTCTTTTCCACATTCTCTTCGATGGAGTAGTGGCTGCCATCGAACATGATGGAAGAGAAGCCGGCCTCGATGCAGGCCTTGCAGCCCTCATAGGTGCCGTGATCCAGATGCAGGGCAACGGGAACGGTGATGCCCATGGAATCGACCATAGCGCTGACCATGGCAGCGACGGTCTTGAAACCGGTCATGTACTTACCAGCACCCTCGGAAACGCCCAGGATCACGGGGCTCTTCATTTCCTCGCAGGCGGTCAGGACAGACTTGGTCCACTCCAGATTGTTGATGTTGAACTGAGGCACACCATAGTGGCCATCACGTGCTTTGATCAGCATTTCGGTTGCATTTACCAACATTATTCATTACCTCCACAAAATCATTGGGGCCTTGCTCGTTTCGTGCCTGCTTTGTGCACGTCTTAACGAACTTACAGGGTTAGTATACCCCAAACAGCGCCTAAAATCAATCCAAACAGGCTTTTTTCCTGCAACAATGCGGAAAATCGATCCCTGCGGGGAAGGAAACTTTCCGTCAAAAAGGGTCAGCACAGAACAAAAAACAACAATATTCCATAAAATCTGCAACATGAAGCCGCGCGGCGGGAAAGCAGCAAAAGGACGAATTTTCAACATGGATCCACATTCGTCAAAATGATATTGGAAGATCTGGCAAAACCGGACAGAATGCAGTTCAAAAAATTGTCATATTTCCGACTTGTATTTTACAAACTGTACGCAAGAAAAACAAACAGGTCGAACCGGAATGTTGAAAACACGGTGGAAAGTGTGGAATTCCACCCGTAAAACAGGCTTTAAAACAGGACTTTTGAACTTTCTCCACCGAGTTTTCAACATGTGGAAAAAGTGATCGGCCCTTTACGGATTGTATACCACATTTTTGTGGAAAACTTTTCTCGTCGGCAAAACAGAGGACGTTTGTGCAGCAGCAGAGTGAAGATGCACCTGTGCGGCAAAACATTTCTGCAAAAAGGAGCGCGACCTGCCAAAGCGGAAAATGCGGCAGACCGTGAACAGGGTGTGAAAACTTTTGCCGGACAGGGACAAAAAATGGTGATTTACTGGCAAACAAAGGCGGCATATGTTATACTTCAAAATGAGTTATCATATGGAAACGCGATGGGTGCGCAGTGCAGGCTGCCGCGCACCTTTTGGAGGGTGCATGCAGCACGTTCCGGTAATACAAAGAAAGGGAGAAAATACAATGGAAGAAAAGAATCAGCCGCGCCGTCCGCGCCGCAGCCCGGAGGAGAACACGCAGAAAAACGAGAGCCTTGTTTACGGCAAAAATCCTGTGACCGAGCTGCTCAAGAGCGGCTCCGGCGTGGATACCGTGCTCATTGCCGAGGGTCTGGCTCCGGCGGTGGCGGCTTACTATACGGCGCTGGCCAAGGAGGCGGGTGCCACGGTCAAGCGGGTGCATCCCAACAAGCTGCGCCTGATGACCGGCACTGAGAGCCATCAGGGTGTGGCTGCATTTGCCAGCGAGATCGAGTATGTGACGGTGGATGACCTGATGGCAGCAGCCAAGGCCAAGGGCGAGGCACCTTTTCTGGTGTTGAGCGATGGCATCGAGGACCCGCACAATCTGGGCGCAGTGATGCGCAGCGCTCTGCTGTGCGGTGCCCACGGGATGATGATCCCCAAGCGCGGCGGTGCATCGGTGACGCCCACCGTTATCAAGTCCAGCGCGGGCGCAGCAGAGCGTCTGCCGGTGGCCCGTGTGGCCAACATCGGCGAGACCATCCGCCGCCTGAAGGATCAGGGCGTGTTCGTCTATTGCGCGGATATGGACGGCGTGTCCCTGCGCAGGAACAACCTCACCGGCCCCATCGCACTGGTGCTGGGCAGTGAAGGCAGCGGCGTTTCCCAGCTGGTCAAGAAGCTGTGCGACGGTGTGGTGCGTCTGGATATGGCGGCATCCGGCACCGGTGTGGACAGCTACAATGTGTCGGTGGCTGCGGGCATCATCCTGTACGAGATCCAGTCCCAGCGCGCAGCACAGCAGGCATAAACCGGTACAAAGGCCGGAACCTCAACGATATTTACAGGAGGGACAAGAATGCCGAAGGATAAAAATAACAATCAGGCAATGACCAAGGATGAAAAGTTCCGCTCTTTTTTCAGCACCACGGCGGTGAACATCCCGGATGAAATGACCCGGCGGGATGAGGAACTGCCGGAGGAAAAGCCGCAGAAGCGGTTTGGCCTGTTTGCCCGCGGCAAGGCAGATCAGGAGGAAGCCCAGGCAGCAGAGCCGCAGGAAATGCCCACCGGTGAGGTGGTGCTGGGCGGGGATGCCCAGCCGGAGCAGGAAGCAGATCTGGAACTGATGCTGAAGCCTGCGGCAGACCCGGAGCAGGAGCTGGCCCCGTGGCCCCTTCTGGAGACGGAAGCGGAGGATGCAGAACCGCTCAGGGTGATCTCCCGGCCCCTGCTCCTGCAAAGAAGCCGGAGCCGCCCAGACAGAGCGCGGCCCCGGTGGCAGAGCCTGCCGGGCAGCGCAGTGCGGCAAAACCCTCCCGCAGCCCCAAGAATGCACCGGAGGTGCTTCTGCCGCAGGAGGAACAGGAGCAGCAGGAAATGGCTCAGCTCAAGGCCATGATCAATGGCCTGAGCGAGAAAAAGCCCGCTCCCGGCGCAGCCGCGCCGACCCGGACGGCACAGGCAGAGGAAACAGCCCCGGCAGCGCAGTCGGAAACTGCTCCTGAACGTAAAAAAGAAGAAAGCTGCCCGCCGCTGCCCGCTGCTGTGTTTGCGTCGGTGAAGGAAGCGGATGCCGACCTGCAGCCGAAGGAAAAAACAAGACCGGAACGCAAAAAGCCGGTGATCGATTTCTTTGGCCGTGCAGAGGACGAAGAAAAACCGCAGGCCCCCTCGGCCCCGGCAGATGCGCCCGCTGCAAAAGAGGACACCATGAGCCTGCCGCTGCTGCCGCTGGACGGCGAAGCCCCGGCAGCAGAGCCGCAGGCAAAGGCAGAGGCAGCGCCTCAGCCGGAACAGAAGCCGGAAGCCGGGGAGTCTGCGCCGCTGGCTGAGGAGCCGGAGAGCGAGCTGCAGGGCCCGGAGGCGACAGCGGAAAAGCTGCACCGCATGAGCGCCGAGCTGACGCTGCGCTGCGTACTGGGCGGCATTCTGGCCGTGGTGCTGCTGCACTTTGGTCTGGTGTCGGACGGGCTGCTGCCCGCGATGGCCGCGCTGGACCCGGATGCAGCTCCGGCGGCATTCTACGGCGCAAACCTGCTGCTGCTGGCGGCAAGCCTGTGCGTGGGCTTCCCGGTCCTGCGGGACGGCCTGACCGGCCTGCGCGGGCGTCCCTCGGCCGATACGATGCCGGCGCTGGCTGCAGCGGCGGCGCTGCTGCAGGCCGTGACGGCAATGCTGAACGCCAATGTCTACCGCGGCACCACGGGCATTTCGCTGCTCAGCGGCATGGCGGCGCTGGGCCTGTTCCTTGCCCTGCTGGGCAGCCGGGTGATGCTGGCAGCGGTCAAGGGCGGGTATGAGCTGGTGACCAATGGCGTGGAGCATCAGGGCGCTTTCCGCGCCAGAGATAAGGACCTGCTGCGTGCGCTGGCACGGGATCTGGAACAGAAGGATCCATGGGTGCTGCTGAGCCGCCCGATGCAGGATGCCGAAGGCTTTGTGGAACAGAGCCTGTGCGAGCGTGCCAGCGAGCGCCGTGCCCGCAAGGTCTCGTACATTCTGCTGGGCGTTGCCCTGCTCAGCGGTGTGCTGTTCCTGCTGGCAGGAGCCGGGTGGAATAAGGCCGTTGCAGCCATGGTCGCAGTGCTGTGCATGGGTGCACCGCTGTCTTCCACCCTCATCGCGGGCATTGCATCGCTGCGGCTGCAGCGCGCCGCTGCGGCTGTGGGTGCGGTGGTGCCCGGCTGGCAGGCCATTGAGCAGCTGGGCGGCATCGATACGCTGCAGATCGACGCCGACGACCTGTTCACAACCGACAGCGCACAGCTGGAGGATATCCGCATCTTCAAGGGCGGCCGCATCGACCGTGCGATCCTGTATGCGGCCAGTGTGCTCAACGAGACCCACGGTGCCCTGCGGGGCCTGTTCCGCCAGATCATCGAGGACCGTACCGACATCCTGTTCCCGGTCAAGGATCTGGAACAGCATCGGGGACTGGGCTTCTCGGGCTGGTGCGATAATAACCGCATCCTCATCGGCACCCGCCGCTATCTGGAGAAGGAGGGCGTCTCGCTGCCGGATGAAGAGTACGAGGCGCAGCACTCCAAAAACGGGGAACTGCAGATCCTGTATCTGGCAGTCTCCGGCAATCTGCACGCAATGTTCGTGCTGAAGTATGTGGGCGGGCGCAATGTGGCCCGGGGCCTTGCCGTGCTGCAGAAGGAAAATATCCGGCTGATGGTCACCTGTCAGGACCCCAGCCTGACCGCAAAGCATATCACCGAGGTGTACCGCCTGCCGGAGGGCATGGTCACGGTGCTGGATCAGGAGCAGTGCGATGCCATCAAGGCCGCACCTGCCGACCCGGCGGACGTCTGCTGCATGATCCATCTCAAGGGCTTTGCCAGCCTGACCGGCGGCCTGCAGGCGGCAGATCAGGCCCAGAATGCGGAGAACAGTGCCACTACGGTGCAGATGGTCTCGGTGCTGTTCTCCATCGTCATTGCGGCTCTGCTGACCAGCGCGGGCAGCATCTGGGAGCTGTCGGTGGCGACGGTGCTGATGTATCAGGCCGCGTGGAGCGCACTGAGCATTGCAGTGTGCGCCCTGAAGCAGCACAATTGAAAGTGAGAATTATTCTTAAAATAAATAGGAATCATTCTTGATTTTGCATTGGAAATATGGTATACTCTGTTCAGAACCTGAGCCGCAGGCGGAAAAATTTCCGCCGGGCTGAATGATAGAGCCGGGATCGGTCGATCCTGACAGAAGATCCGTTTTTGAAAGGAGAGCACCATGGAACTGAAGGGCACCAAAACCGAGAAAAACCTGATGGAAGCATTTGCCGGTGAGAGCCAGGCACGCAACAAGTACACCTTTTTTGCCAGCATGGCCAAAAAGGAAGGCTACGAGCAGCTGGCCGCGATCTTTGAAGAGACCGCCGGCAACGAGAAGGAGCACGCAAAGATCTGGTTCAAGCTGCTGTGCGGCGGCGCGATCCCCGATACCCTGACCTGTCTGGACATGGCTGCAGGCGGCGAGCACGACGAGTGGACGGAAATGTACCCCCGTATGGCCAGAGAGGCCAAAGAAGAGGGCTTCCCCCAGATCGCAGCCCTGTTCACCATGGTGGCACAGATCGAGAAGGAGCACGAGGAGCGCTACCGCGCGTTGGCCGACAACCTGAAGAACAGCAGGGTATTTGCCCGCGAGGAACAGCAGGTGTGGCAGTGCCGGAACTGCGGATATACCTATATCGGCAAGTCCGCACCGCTCAAGTGCCCGGTGTGCGCACATCCCCAGAGCTATTTTGAGCTGAAAAAGATCAACTACTGATAAAAACAGGCAGACGCCGCCGTATCCAGTCCCGGGTACGGCGGCGTTTTGTACAAAATTGAAAACCGGATTTTAGCACTCCCCACAAAATGCGGCCCTGCGGCGCGGCAGAAAGGCCCAAAAACTTGACCATGTTTTGCTCTGCGTGTAAAATAATACGAAGATAAGAGTATTTGAACGTTTCCGGAAACAGGCAGGGAGGGCAAAGCCCATGAAGCAAAGATTCAAGACCGGCATTGGCGCGTTCGTGCTGTGTGTGGTGCTGCTTTTGGCAGGAGCTCTGCCGGTCTGTGCGGTCGAGGGCCACCCGGTCCCGGACAGCGGTATGACGCTGGACACCTCGGAGCTGCTGCTGGAGCTGACCAGTGAGGACCCTGCCCCGGTGGCCTATCTGACGGTGCAGGCACCCAACGATTACTTTTTCCTGATCTGGACGTCCAGCGCGCCTTCGGTGGCGTCGGTGGACGGCACCGGCAAGGTGACCGGCCATTCCGAGGGCACGGCTTCTATCACAGCCTGCAACGAGCGGGGCGAAAAAACAGCCTGTTTCGTGACCGTGCGCAAAAGCACAGTGGCCCGCCCGGTGCTGAACACCACCGAGCTGGCGCTGACCATTACGGAGCAGGAGCCTGCGCCTTCGGCTCAGCTGAAGCTGGAACAGAACGACAGAGGGTTCATCTATGTGCGGCAGTGGGTGAGCAGCAGCCCTTCCGTGGCACAGGTGAGCAGCAGCGGTACCGTGACAGGCCAAAGCTCCGGCAGGGCCGTCATCAGCGCACTGACGACAGCCGGGCAGGTGCTGCGCTGCACGGTGACAGTCACCTCTGAAATAGGCCGTGTGCGGATCAGCAAAAACGCCATGCTGCTGCAGGCAGTGGGGGCCAGCCAGAAGCTGACCGCGCAGGCTGCAGGCGGCAAAAACACGGCGATGACATGGCTCAGCAGCAACCCGGATGTGGCACAGGTGAGCACAGACGGCACAGTGACCGCTGTGGGCGATGGCGAGACCGTGATCCTTGCGGTCTCGCCGGAGGGCCGTGCCGATGCCTGCTATGTGGCAGTGGGAACAGCGGCGTGGCGCTACCGCTCCGAGGAGGAGCTGGCCGAGGTGCTGACCGTCTCCGGGCAGCTGCCGTATTCGGATGGAAAATGAAAAGGGGAGCGTTCTGCACGGCAGGACGCTCCCTTTTTTCAGGAACCAGCGGGCAGAAAGATCATCGTTCCCCGGGCAGACCACACCATCCGCTGGGCCATGCAGCCGGGCGCACCGGCCAGCAGAAACAGGGCCAGTGCGGCGAGCAGCAGCACCCATCCAAGGCCGCTGTGCGGCCTGCCGGAAAAAGGCTCCCCTTTTTTGCGTCTCATCCCGCTGCCCCCTTTTTGCTGTGCTGGGCCATCCTATGCGCCGCAGGCACCGATTGTGCAACCGGCCCGGCTGTGGTACAATAAAACCTTAAGAGATACATTGTACAGGGAGAACGATCTTTATGCTTACCATCACACTGCTGGGCACCGCTGCTACCATGCCGCTGCCGGACCGGGCGCTTTCGGCTGCGTTTGCAGCCTGCGGCGGGCACGGCCTACTCTGGGACTGCGGCGAGGGAACTCAGGCAGCGGCACACCGGGCAGGCGTGAACCTGATGCGGGCGGACGCCATCTGCCTGACCCACTACCATGGCGACCACATCTTTGGCCTGCCGGGCCTTTTGCAGACGCTGGGGGCGCAGGGCCGCACAAGGCCGCTTGCCCTGCTGGGTCCGGAGGGCCTGCCGGATATCTGGGCGGCTGTGCGGGCACTGACCGGCCCGCTGCCCTATCCGGTGAAGCCGGAGGTGCTTATGCCGGGCCAGCCGCTGGCGCTGGATGCGCTGAGCGAGGGCTGGCCTGCCGGTGCGCGGCTGGTGCCGTTTGCCACAAAGCACCGGGTAAAAAGCCTTGGCTACCGGCTGGAGCTGCCCCGTGCGGGCAAATTTTCGCCGGAGCAGGCCCGGGCGCTGGGGGTGCCGGTGCAGCAATGGAAGCTGCTGCAGAAAGGGCAGAGCGTTGCCGTGGAGGGCAGAACGGTGCAGCCTGTACAGGTGCTGGGCGCCCCGCGCAGGGGGCTGAGCGTGGTGTTCTCTGGCGACACCACCGTCTGCCCGGGCCTTTTGCAGGCGGCACAGGATGCAGACCTGCTGCTCTGCGACGCCACCTATGCGCTGCCGGAGCAGGAAGCGCAGGCCCGGCAGTGGGGCCACAGCACCTTTGGGCAGAGCGCGGCCCTTGCTGCACAGGCAGGCGCAAAACGGCTGTGGCTGACCCATTACTCCCCCATGATCACCGACCCGGAGGAGTATGCCGAACAGGCACAGGGCATCTTTCCGGCGGCAGAATGCGGCTTTGACGGCAAAAGCATCACCCTGCAGTACGAGGAGGTGCAGCCATGACCATCCGGATGGACGAAGGCGCGGCGGAGCTGCTGGACACCCTGCACAGGGCGGGCTATGCGGCCTACGTGGTGGGCGGCTGCGTGCGGGACAGCCTGCTGGGCCTTACCCCCCATGACTGGGATCTTTGCACCAGCGCCCTGCCGCAGCAGGGGATGGAGCTGTTCGGCGAAGAAAAATGCATTCCCACCGGCCTGCAGCACGGCACCGTGACTGTAAAGCAGGGCGGCGGGCTGTACGAGATCACCACCTTCCGCACCGAGGGGACTTATACCGATGGCCGTCACCCGGACGAGGTGCATTTTGTACCGGATGTGCGGGAGGATCTGGCCCGGCGGGATTTTACCATCAACGCTATGGCCTACAATGCAAAAGAAGGCCTTGTGGACCCCTTTGGCGGGCAGGCTGATCTGCAGAGCGGCATCCTGCGGGCCGTGGGCGTGCCGCACCAGCGGTTCACCGAGGACGCGCTGCGCATCCTGCGGCTGTACCGGTTCGCAGCGCGGTTTGGCTTTGCCATCGACCCGCCCACGGCGCAGGCGGCACAGGAGCTGTGCGCCCATCTGGACTGTGTATCGGTGGAGCGCATCGAGGAAGAGCTTGCAAAGCTGCTGAGCGCACCCGCCCCTGCGGCATATCTTGACGAAAAAATACTCGGTGTTGTTTTGCCCGAGCTTTCACCGGAGGCACTGGCGGCGGCAAAGCCGGTGGTGGATGCCTGCCCGGCGGGGGAGCGGGCTCTGCCCGTCCGTCTGGCGGCGCTGCTGCTGAGTCTTGGCGAGGACGGCACCCGCCGCACCCTCAGGCGCCTGCGCTGCTCCAATGCCTGTATTGAGGAAACGGCGGTGCTGGTGCGGGAAGCCGTGTCGGGTGTGCCGGTATCCCTGAATATCTACGCCCGCCGACTACTGGGCAAATATAACTTGTGTACCGTGCAGCGGCTGGCGGCACTGGGCACAGCCCTGCAGCCGGAGCGTTCGGCTGATTTTGCTGCACTTTCCGAATTGGCCGAACAATTGGATGCGGACGGCGTGTGCTGCCGCGTCAGCCAGCTGGCTGTGAATGGCCGCGACCTGATGGCGGCAGGCGTCCCGGCGGGGCCGGGCATCCGCAAAGTGCTGGAAGCGCTGCTGGACGGTGTGATCCGGGAAGAATACCCCAACGAGCGGCAAGCCCTGCTGATCGCAGTGCAGCAGCTTGCTGCGTCTTGACAAGCGCTTTTTTCAGAGTTACTATTATACTACTGTTTTAGTGTGTTGAATACACCAAAGGAGAACTTATGACCACACAGACCCCTGATTCAAAGCCGCGTGCCCTCATTGCCATGAGCGGCGGCGTGGACAGCTCGGTGGCGGCATGGCTCATGCAGCAGGCAGGCTATGACTGCACCGGCATCACCATGCGGCTCACCCGCAACGAAACGCTGGGACAGTCCGGCTTTCACACCTGCTGCTCGGAAAAGGACATCGAGGATGCGGCAGAGGTGGCGTTTGCCATGGATATTCCGTACGAGGTGCTGGATTTCACGGCCGACTTCCGGGAGCAGATCATTGAAAAATTCGTCCGCGTGTATGAGGCGGGCGGCACGCCGAACCCCTGCATCGACTGCAATAAATATATGAAGTTCCGCCATCTGCTGGACTGGGCCCGGGCACACGGCATGGAGTATGTGGTCACGGGCCACTATGCCCGGGTGGAGCAGGACGAGGCCACCGGCCGTTTCCTGCTCAAAAAGGGGCTGGACGAGGGCAAGGACCAGAGCTACGTGCTCTACAATCTCACCCAGGAGCAGCTGGCGCATATCCGCCTGCCGCTGGGCGGCCTGCACAAGACCGAGGTGCGCGAGATCGCGGAGCAGCACAAATTCGTCAATGCCCGCAAGCACGACAGTCAGGACATCTGCTTTGTGCCGGATGGCGACTATGCCCGCTTTATGGAGGACTTCACCGGCAAACGCTACCCGGCAGGTGACTTTCTGGACGAAAACGGCAGGGTGGTGGGCACCCACAACGGCGCGGTGCGGTACACCATCGGCCAGCGCAAGGGGCTGGGCCTTGCCATGGGGGCACCTGTGTACGTCTGCGGCAAGGACATGCAGGCAAACACCGTCACGGTAGGGCCGGAGGAGATGCTGTTCGACCGCATCGTGTATGCGGACGAGGTGAACTGGATCGCCATTCCGGAGCTGACCGGGCCGCTGCGGGTCACAGCCCGCACCCGGTACCATCAGGTGGAGCAGACCGCCACCGTCTACCCGGCGGAGTGCGGCTTCCGGCTGGAATTTGACCAGCCCCAGCGCGCCCCTACGCCCGGTCAGGCCGTGGTGCTGTATCAGGGCGACACGGTGCTGGGCGGCGGCACCATTATCCGCGTAGAAAAGTAAGGAGAACGAAATGCAAAATCAGTATTCCCGCACGCAGCTGCTGCTGGGCGCGGAAGCCATGGAAAAACTGCACAATTCCCGCGTGGCGGTGTTCGGCATCGGCGGCGTGGGCGGCTACACGGTGGAAGCGCTGGCGCGCAGCGGTGTGGGGGCACTGGATCTGATCGATGATGATAAGGTCTGCCTGACCAACCTCAACCGCCAGATCATCGCCACCCGCAGCACGGTAGGGCAATATAAGGTAGATGTGGCTGCGCAGCGTATCCACGACATCGACCCGGATATCAAAGTGACCACCCATCGGTGCTTCTTTGGCCCGGAAACACAGGACCAGTTCGACTTTACCCAGTACGACTATGTGGTGGACGCCATCGACACCGTTACCGGCAAGCTGGCGCTGGTGATGAAGTGCAAGGAGGCGGGCACCCCCATCATCTGCTCCATGGGCGCAGGCAACAAGATGGACCCGACCCGCTTTGAAGTGACCGATATCTACAAGACCTCGGTCTGCCCGCTGGCCAAGGTGATGCGCACCGAGTGCCGCAAGCGCAGGATCAAGCACCTGAAGGTGGTCTACTCCAAGGAGCCTGCCATGACCCCCATCGAGGATGACGCCATCAGCTGCAAGGATCACTGCATCTGCCCTCCGGGCACCCAGCGCAAGTGCACCCAACGCCGCTCGGTGCCGGGCTCCAATGCCTTTGTACCCTCGGTGGCCGGCCTGATCATCGGCGGCGAGGTGGTAAAAGACCTTGTGGGCTTTGTGCCGATGAAGGGGTAAAACAGAAGGCAGACTCCTGCTGTGTGGGACGATTTTGAATGCGCTCCGCGTTTGCTTTGCGCATAAGCTAAGGAAATTATATTTTTGATTTTGGGGTCCAGAAACGCCTGCGGGCGTTTCTGGACCCCATTTTCATGGGCGGGATTTTCCCCTTCAGGCATCGCTGTGCGACAAGACAAACCCTCTCAGTCACGCCTTACGGCGTGCCAGCTCCCCCGAAGGGGGGGAGCTTCATTAGCGCTGACCGACAAATGCCAAAAAGCTCCCCCTTTGGGGGAGCTGGCATCGAGCAAAGCGAGATGACTGAGAGGGTTCTCCACGGGGAAAAAGAGAATCGGGAAAATCTGTGTTTGCGCAGCAATAAAAGCCCATGCGGCAGAAACAGGGAGGAGTTGTTGGGGCAGCGGCCAGCAAGACGCAAGTACCGCCCAAGGCACGATGCGGATGCTGGGTGCCGCGACCCGATAGCGGAGACCATTTAAGATCGTGTTTTTTACGCGCTGCAGCGCTCTATAATATAAATTTGCAATCAATTTGCAATTTGGTATTGCAATTGGAGAGAATATCGTGTATAATCATCCCTGTTCGAAAATGCAAATTGATTGCAATTTGCTATGATAAAGCAATTTACTGCTGCGTTTGGAGTGTATATGGAACTGTTTCTGGATGTTCTGGGCGAATCTCTGGTGGATACCGCCAAGATGCTGCCCTTCCTGTTTCTGGCTTATCTTCTGATCGAATACATTGAGACCCGCCATGGCGAGCGCATCGAAGCGCTGCTGGCCGGAGGCGGCCGCTGGGGCGCGATTCCGGGCGCGGTGCTGGGCTGTGTGCCGCAGTGCGGCTTTTCGGCCATTGCGTCCAACTTCTATTCCTCCCGCGTCATCACGCTGGGCACCCTGATGGCGGTTTACCTTGCTACCAGTGACGAAGCCATTCCGCTGCTGGTATCCATGCCGGCTTATTGGGACAAGCTGGCGGTGCTCATGGTCATCAAGGTGGTGTACGCCATTGCGGTGGGCTTTGCGCTGGACTTTGTCCTGCGCGGTGTGCTGCCCAAAGGCCTGCGTGGCGGCTACACTGGCCACGCGGATGAAGTGGACTGCCACGAGGAGCACAACGATGAAGCCGGAAACGCACAGCCCATCTGGAAGGCAGCCCTGCGCCACACGCTGGAGATCTTCGTGTTCATTTTTGCGTTCAGTCTGGTGTTCGGCCTGATCGTCGAGGGCGTGGGCGAGGACGTCTTTGCCAGCGTTCTGGGCAGCATGGGCTTCTTCCAGCCGGTGGTGGCTGCGCTGGTGGGCCTGATCCCAACTGCGCCGCCAGCGTGCTGCTGACCCAGCTGTATGTGGAGGGCGCTCTGCGCTTTTCCAGTCTGGTGGCGGGCCTGTGCACCGGTGCAGGCGTGGGTCTGGCGGTGCTGTGGCGCACCAATCCTTCCTGGAAGCAGAACCTCTTCATCACCGGCCTGACCTGGGGCGCAGGTGCCTTTCTGGGCGTGGCGATGCAGGTGGTCGTGGCCGTGTTTGCATAATGACCGGAACGGGCTGCCGCATCCGGTTTGGCTGTATCCTTTTTAATATCTTCCTGCTGTGGAGAATGAAAAAACGGGCTGTTGCTCCGGGGCTTGCCCCCTGTGCAATGGCCCGTTTCATTTTTTACTGAATTTTAGCCGTTGTGATATGTTACGTGTTTTTGCCGGAGTTTCATGAAAACATGAAATAAAGCCGCTGTACAGGTCTTTTTTTGCGAAAAAGGAAAAATACTTTCTTTTTTCAAAAAGCAATTTACTTTTTGCCTCGTCTGTGGTAATATGTTAGTATCAGCACGGCCCGGAGCCATCCGCCCACCGTGCAGAAAGATCATCAAAATCTTTAAGACCGTTATCAGATTTTAGGAGGAAGATTTTATGAAGGGCGTTCAGATCGTTGAACCGAATAAACTGCAGATCGTTGATCTCGAGAAGCCTCAGATCGACAAGGAAAACAATGTTCTGGTCCGCATGGTTGCTGCCGGTATCTGCGGCTCCGACGTGGGCATCTACCATGGCACCAATGCCGCTGCCACCTATCCCCGCATCATCGGCCACGAGAACGTGGGCATCGTTGAGGAGATCGGCGAGGGTGTGACCCGCGTGAAGGTGGGCGACCGCGTCATCATCGATCAGGTCACCGCCTGCGGCCACTGCTATGCCTGCCGCAAGGGCCGTCCCAACGTCTGCGGCAACCTGAAGGTGCGCGGTGTGCACATCGACGGCGGCTACCGCGAGTACATGGCTGTGCCGGACCGCGACTGCTATCTGGTGCCTGAGATCCTGAGCGACGAAGAGGCGGTCATGATCGAGCCCACCACCATTGCTGTGCAGTGCTGCAGCCGTGCTCAGCTGGAGAGCGAGGACACCGTCATGATCATCGGCAGCGGCGCTCTGGGCAGCTCCATCCTGCGCATCGTCAAGCTGTACAACCCCAAGGCCATCATCGTCACCGATATCGACGACGCCAAGCTGGAAGAGGCCAAGAAGAACGGCGCGACCTACACCATCAACAGCCTGAAGGAGGACGTTCCCGCCAAGGCTCACGAGCTGACCGAGGGCTACGGCCCCACCGTGACCATCGATGCCGCCTGCGTCAAGGGCAGCCTGCTGACCGCTCTGCAGGCCACCGGCAACGCCGGCCGCGTCATCACCATGGGCTTCTCCGTGGCTCCCACCGAGGTCAACCAGTTCGTCATCACTTCCAAAGAGCTGGACGTTCGCGGCAGCCGCCTGCAGAACCGCAAGTTCCAGGATGTCATCGATCTGGTCAACGAGGGCAAGGTGGATCTGCGCGGCAGCATCTCCCACACTTGGAACTTCGAGGATGCACAGGCAGCCTTCGACTTCGTGGACAGCCGTGATCCTTCCTACCGCAAGGGCGTTCTGACCTTCAAGAAGTAAGAACCCTTCACCGGGTCGTTTCCGCGCTCTGAGGGCGCTTTGCGCCGGTCTCAGCGCACATTATGAGATATTAAATAAACTGGCAGGGTGTGTCCTTCGGGGCGCACCCTGCTTTTGTCTGGCCGTTTTTTGTTCGGAGATGGCGGGCATTGCGGAATGACAAAGAACTTGCCATTGCGAAAAATGCGCTTTATGGCACAGCGCGTTAGAGCGGCGGGGCAGGCAATGCAGCGGAAGGACGACTGCTCGCGGCCCCTTGCACAGGGGCTTTGCGGGGGCATTCTGCATGATGTTCAGGACTTCCTCAGGCCGCTGGCTCAGCCGGCAGTCCTGAGCGCAGCAGGCTTCTATGATCTTTGCGCAGAGAGCTCCTGCGGCTCCGGATACCGACCGGAGAAGAGGCCGGAGCGGGGACAGCCGATCTATGACAGGCCGGCATGGGGCGGAATGACCGTTCCCATCCCAGCGGGGCGGCATCGAAGGCTGTATGTTGCAAAAAAAGAGATAGGCGGCCCCTTTCGGGAACGCCTATCTCTTTTTGGGGCTGTTTGCAGCAGCCCTTTTTTGACGAAGTAAAAGAGTTTCTTGGAAAGACTGGGAAAGGATCAGCCCATGACCAGATTTGCCACGCCGACGGTGAGGAAGGGCACATAGGTGACCAGGAACAGAACGCCGAAGTTGACGATCAGCAGCGGGACCAGAGCCTTCACGCTGTCGGACAGGGTGCACTTGCCGTAGCGAGAGCCGATGTTGGTAGCAGCGAACAGGCAGACACCGACGGGAGGAGTGCACAGGCCCAGAACCAGGTTCATGACCACGATGATACCGAACTGGATGGGGTCAACACCCACGGCGGTAGCCACAGCCAGCAGGGTCGGGAACAGGATCAGGATGGCGGCGATGGTCTCCATGAACATGCCGACGAAGATCAGGAAGAGGTTGATGAGCAGCAGGATCAGGTACTTGTTGGAGGTCAGGCGCAGCATTGCGTCAGCGATCATGCTGGGGATGTGCTCCTTGGTCAGGATGAAAGCGAACACGTTTGCAAAGGCCACCAGAGCCATGATAGCGGAAGCGGAGGAAACCGTATCCCTCAGGCAGGAGTACATCTCCTTGGGACCCATCTTGCGGTAGATGAACACTGCCACGAACAGGCCGTAGACCACGCAGATGATGGAAGCCTCGGTGGGGGTGACGATGCCGCCCATGATGCCGAACAGGATGATGCCCACCATGATCAGCGCCCAGATGGCCTCTTTCGTTGCATGCAGGACATGAGCCAGGCTTGCGCGCTTATCGCGCTTGGGGTAGTGACGCTTGACCGACAGCACGTAGCAGGTAGCGCACATGCCGAGGCCCAGCAGCAGGCCGGGGACGATGCCGGCCATGAACATCTTGGAGACGGACAGGCCGGTCATGGTAGCAGCCATAATCATGGGAACGGACGGGGGAATGATGGGGCCAAGGCAGGAGGAAGCGGCAGTGATGGCGACCGAGAAGGGCACGTCATAGCCCTGATTGACCATCATGGGAATCTCAACGCCGCCCAGTGCGACGGTGTCGGACAGAGCCGTGCCGGAGATGCCGGCAAAGACCATGGAGGCCAGAACGTTTGCATAAGCCAGACCGCCGGTGATGTGGCCGACCAGTGCGTCTGCAAAGTCCAGCAGCTTCTCAGAAATGCCGCCCTGATTCATCAGGTTGCCGGCAAAGGTGAAGCCGGGGATGCACAGCAGGGTGAAGGAGTCCAGACCCTTGAAGAAATACTGTGCAAAGTTGATCATCTGGATGTGGGAACCCAGCATGTAGGCCACGGATGCGAGACCCAGACTGAACGCCACGGGCACGCCGATGGCCAGCGCGACGAGGAAAACGATAAACAGAACTGCAACCATTGCTTAGTCCTCCTTTTCAGCGGTATCGTTCCAGCTCAGCGCAGTGCGGACGATGTCCAGCAGGTAGCTGACAGGCAGGATGATGAAGGTGAGGAACTGGGAGAAGTAGATATACTTCATGGAGATGTTGGTGGCGGTGGAGTTCATCGCAAAGGCGGGGAAGCAGTACTTCGGCTCGGCCATCACCAGAATGACCAGACACATGGCCAGAATGGCGAACTCGATGACAAGGTTCAGCACCTTCAGCGCCTTGGGGCTCTTCTTTTTCAAAAAGTCGCCCATGAACTCCACGTTGACGAATTCATGCTTCAAAGCCGCCAGACCAACACCGAAGGCCACCATGTAGATGAAGGAATAACGGGCCAGCTCCTCGGTCCAGGAGGGGGCATTGGGCAGGAAGTTGCGGCTGATGACCTGCACCAGAACGCAGAAGCAGAAACCGATGTAGAAAACGGAGCTCAGCGCATACAGCACTTCCATGTAGCCCTTGATGAACTTATTCAGGCTTTTTTTCATAAAAGATTCGACCTCTCTTTCCTTGAGGGTGGGTATGGACGATAAAGAAGGGGCAGACTGCAAGTTTTGTCAGCCTGCCCCGTTGGAACAACTTAACTTATATCGTCAGTCGATCAGGCCAGAGCTTCGATAGCGTCGTAGATCTTCTTCTGGCTGTCGGTCAGGATGGGCAGCACGCCGCTGACCATTGCATCAGCAAACTCCTGAGTATCGACCTCGATGAACTCCATGCCCTGCTCCTGCAGCTGGTTGTAGTACTTTTCCTCGTTGTCCAGGAACAGCTCGTGCTCGTATGCCTGGCACTCGGCACCGGCCTGATCCACAACGGCCTTCTGGCTGTCGGACAGGCGGTTGTACTGGGCCAGACCCATTGCGATGTAGACCCATGCACGCAGGTGAGCGGTCAGGATCAGGTAGGGGCAGACCTCGTAGAAGCTCTGGGTCTCGATCATGGCCAGCGGGTTCTCCTGAGCCTCGATGGTGCCCTGCTGCAGAGAGGTAAAGACCTCAGACAGTGCCATGGGGGTGGGCTTTGCACCCAGAGCCTGGAAAGCGGCCACGGTCATAGCGGACTGGGGAGTACGGATGACCAGATTGTTGCAGTCGGCAACGCTGGTGATCTTCTTGGTGGAGGTGATGTAGCGGGGACCACGGGTGAAGTAGCCCAGGCACTTCATGCCGCAGGCCTCCATCAGGCCCTCGAACTCCTGACCGACTTCACCGGTCAGAACCTTCTCCATCTGCTCATCGCTCTGGATCAGGTACGGCATGCCGATCATGCCCAGATCAGGCTGATAGGTCTGCATGGACTCACCGGTGAAGGTGATGTCCACCGTGCCGCTGTCGGACAGGATGCCCTGGATCATATCCACCTCGGGGCCCAGCTGGCTGTTGGGGAACACGTCCACTTCGATGGTGCCGTTGGAGTTGGCTTCGCAGTACTCCTTGAACTTCAGAGCGCCCTGATGCCAGGAGTCGCTCTCGTCGTTGATGTGGCCGATGTTGATCACGACCTTATCACCGGTGACCTCGCCGCCTGCAGCAGTGGAAGCAGATGCAGCGGTGGAGGTGGAAGCAGCAGTGCTGGAGGAGCTGCCGCCGCAGGCTGCCAGACCCATGGCCAGTGCAGAGACACCTGCAACCTTCATAAAGTTACGACGAGTGATCTTGTGGATACGCATAAAATTCTCTCCTTTTACTTCGTATGACCTTTTCCGGTTATCACGTCCGAACAGCAGGTTCGTGCTTCTGCGGTTCGGTTTTCCTGCAAATATACTAACATATCAACTGAGGAATGTCCAGTAAAAAAGCAAAGTTTCTTTGCCAAATTCTTAGCCAAATCTTTGTGCGAAATGTAAAAAATTTGAAGCTTGTTGGATACAACGGACGAAACTTTTCTCCGGCAGAGGTGAAAATTACAAATAAATTACAATAAAAATCCTTTCTTTCGCAACGATCCTGCGCGGTGACCGACAAGGGTTGGAAAAGACCTTATGATATGTTACACAATTCTTTGACAATGCCAGCGTATGGAAAGGACTGCAAAACCGGGTGCGGAAAGCGCAGCGACAAAAAATGGCTCCCTCCGCAAAAGCGGAAGGAGCCGTAAGAAGAAAGAGAAGAAGGAAAGCTTATCAGCCCATGACCAGATTTGCCACGCCAACGGTGAGGAAGGGCACATAGGTGACCAGGAACAGAACGCCGAAGTTGACGATCAGCAGCGGGACCAGAGCCTTCACGCTGTCGGACAGGGTGCACTTGCCGTAGCGGGCACCGATGTTGGTAGCGGCGAACAGGCAGACACCAACGGGAGGAGTGCACAGGCCCAGAACCAGGTTCATGACCACGATGATGCCGAAATGGATGGGATCGACGCCCACGGCGGCAGCCACAGCCAGCAGGGTCGGGAACAGGATCAGGATGGCGGCGATGGTCTCCATGAACATGCCGACGAAGATCAGGAAGAGATTGATGAGCAGCAGGATCAGGTACTTGTTGGTGGTCAAGTGCAGCATTGCGTCAGCGATCATGCTGGGGATGTGCTCCTTGGTCAGGATGAAAGCAAACACGTTTGCAAAGGCCACCAGAGCCATGATAGCGGAAGCGGAGGAAACGGTATCCTTCAGGCAGGAGTACATCTCCTTGGGGCCCATCTTGCGGTAGATGAACACCGACACGAACAGGCCGTAGACCACACAGATGATGGAAGCCTCGGTGGGGGTGACAATGCCGCCCATGATACCGAACAGGATGATGCCCACCATGATCAGTGCCCAGATGGCCTCCTTGGTCGCATGCCAGATATGGCTCCATTTAGGCGGGGTATTACGCTTGGGGTAGTGGCGCTTGACCGACAGGATGTAGCAGGTAGCGCACATGCCGAAGCCCAGCAGCAGGCCGGGGACGATGCCGGCCATGAACATCTTGGAGACGGACAGGCCGGTCATGGTGGCAGCCATGATCATGGGAACAGACGGGGGAATGATGGGGCCAAGGCAGGAGGAAGCGGCAGTGATGGCGACCGAGAAGGGTACGTCATAGCCCTGATTGACCATCATGGGGATCTCAACGCCGCCCAATGCGACAGTGTCGGACAGAGCCGTGCCGGAGATGCCGGCAAAGACCATGGATGCCAGAACGTTTGCATAAGCCAGACCGCCGGTGACGTGGCCGACCAGTGCGTCTGCAAAGTCCAGCAGCTTATCCGAGATGCCGCCCTGATTCATCAGGTTGCCGGCAAAGGTAAAGCCGGGGATGCACAGCAGGGTGAAGGAGTCCAGACCCTTGAAGAAATACTGTGCAAAGTTGATCATTTGGATGTGAGCACCCAGCATGTAGGCCACGGATGCGAGACCCAGACTGAACGCCACGGGCACGCCGATGGCCAGCGCGACGAGGAAAACAATAAACAGAACTGCAACCATTGCGTTTCGACCTCCTTTATGCAGCAGGCTTCTCGGTCCAGCCGACCAGAGTGCGGACGATGTCCAGCAGGTAGCTGACAGGCAGGATGATGAAGGTGAGGAACTGGGAGAAGTAGATATACTTCATGGAGATGTTGGTGGCGGTGGAGTTCATCGCAAAGGTTGGGAAGCAGTACTTCGGCTCGGCCATCACCAGAATGACCAGACACATGGCAAGGATGATGACCTCGATGACAAGGTTCAGCACATCCAGCGCCTTCTGATTTTTTGACTTGAGGAAATCGCCGAGGAACTCAACGTTGACGAACTCGTGCTTCAGGGCCGCCAGACCAACGCCGAAGGCCACCATATAAATAAAGGAATAACGGGCCAGCTCCTCAGTCCAGGAGGGGGCATTGGGCAGGAAGTTGCGGCTGATGACCTGCACCAGAACGCAGAAGCAGAAGCCTGCGTAGAAGACGGAACTCAAAGCGTACAAGATCTCCATGTAGACCTTGATGAATTTATCCAAGCCTTTCTTCATGATCTCAACCTCATTTCAGGATTCACAGCTGCATCAGGCCAGCGCTGCGATCGCATCGTAGATCTTCTTCTGGCTGTCGGTCAGGATGGGCAGCACGCCGTCGATCATTGCCTTGGCGAACGCATCGGTATCGACCTCGATGAACTCCATGCCCTGCTCCTGCAGCTGGTTGTAGTACTTTTCCTCGTTGTCCAGGAACAGCTCGTGCTCGTATGCCTGGCACTCGGCACCGGCCTGATCCACAACGGCCTTCTGGCTGTCGGACAGACGATTGTACTGGGCCAGACCCATTGCGATGTAGACCCATGCACGCAGGTGAGCGGTCAGGATCAGGTAGGGGCAGACCTCGTAGAAGCTCTGGGTCTCGATCATGGCCAGCGGGTTCTCCTGAGCCTCGATGGTGCCCTGCTGCAGAGAGGTAAAGACCTCAGACAGTGCCATGGGGGTGGGCTTTGCGCCCAGAGCCTGGAAGGCAGCCACGGTCATAGCGGACTGGGGGGTGCGGATGACCAGATTGTTGCAGTCGGCAACGCTGGTGATCTTCTTGGTGGAGGTGATGTAGCGGGGACCACGGGTGAAGTAGCCCAGGCACTTCATGCCGCAGGCCTCCATCAGGCCCTCGAACTCCTGACCGACTTCACCGGTCAGAACCTTCTCCATCTGCTCATCGCTCTGGATCAGGTACGGCATGCCGATCATGCCCAGATCAGGCTGATAGGTCTGCATGGACTCACCGGTGAAGGTGATGTCCACCGTGCCGCTGTCGGACAGGATGCCCTGGATCATATCCACCTCGGGGCCCAGCTGGCTGTTGGGGAACACGTCCACCTCGATGGTGCCGTTGGAGTTGGCTTCGCAGTACTCCTTGAACTTCAGAGCGCCCTGATGCCAGGAGTCGCTCTGGTCGTTGATATGGCCGATGTTGATCACGACCTTATCACCGGTGACCTCGCCGCCTGCAGCAGTGGAAGCAGATGCAGCGGTGGAGGTGGAAGCAGCAGTGCTGGAGGAGCTGCCGCCGCAGGCTGCCAGACCCATGGCCAGTGCAGAGACACCTGCAACCTTCATGAAGTTACGACGAGTGATCTTGTGGATACGCATAAGAAAATCTCTCCTTTTCATTTGTTTTCATTTCATGCCTGCGGTCAGGGTGGAACGCCGCTGCGCCGGTTCGTGCAGCCGGACGCTGCGTTCCGTCTGCGGCATGTTTCCCTTGACGATATACTAACATATCAGCTTGACGGGAACAATACAAAACGGCGCTTCTTATCTGAATCTTTACCAGCCGTTCCCAAAAGGGAAGCTGTGCTTTATGTTGTATACTAGCTTGAAAAAATGGAGAAATGGAGCATAAAAACCAGAAAAAACAAAAACAGACAGCCCGGTACAGGAGGACTGTACCGGGCTGTCTGTTTAAAAATCCCAGAGAGTGCATCTGCAGCGTTCCGCTGTGCCGGAAGGCTGCAGGTAACATTTCAGACACAGATTATTTCTTTTTCTTCTTGTTTTTTTCGGACTTGTATACCGTTACAAGGCTCTTCAGCTTCACGCCGGTCTCGTGGGTATCCTCCACCGGGCCGGAATGGAAGCGCTCCTGCTCCAGATAGGCGATCATGCCGTCGCGGTCAAAGCACTTCTGGGCAGAAACGCCGGTCAGCCGGGCTTCCTTGCTGGTGAACACGGCGATCACATCCACCGGGATGCCGCTCAGCCCGGTCCTGTCCATGGCGCGGCGCAGCAGCACCTGCTGCTTTTCGCTGGTGGTGACAGGGTTCGGGATGCGGTTGTCCGTGTGGTTGATGTGCTGACGCCACTGGTCGTTCGGCTGGTCGCCGGGACGGATCTCGCCGGCAAAACCGAAGCAGTTCAGGCCCACCACGCCGCCCGGGGTGACCACCAGCGCCAGCGTGGTGGTCAGCTGGCCGCCTTCCTGAATGGTGCCGGGGTACACCAGCGTATAGTGCTGGCGCTTGGTAAAGGTGATGAGCTGCGAGACGATCGCGGTCAGCTCGCCCTGCATACTGTTGTTCACATGCCGTTCCGGCTTTTTTTCCGGCTCGACCTCAAGCCCCAGCGGGCCGCGCTTTTTTTTGCGGTGCAGCGGGGCCATCAGGGCCTGCGTAAAGCTTTTGGTGCCGTTGCGCGCAGCCACCATGGGCAGGATCAGCAGAAGGATCAGGGCCAGAACGACTACAACAAGAATATTCCATGCGTCCAAAACAGTACTCTCCTTATAACTTCAATGTAGTGGGGAGCCGTTTACTCCATCGTGACAACGACCTTCATGTAGCTGCCGGGGTTCTTCTCGATGTCGATGATGGTTTCAGGCACCTCTTCCAGCTTGACGGTCTTGGTGAGCAGCTTGAGCATATCCACCTTCTTGGTGGCGATCAGCTCCAGAGCCTCGGGGAACTCGCCGGCGCTGGTGCGGGCACCGCGCAGGTCGATCTCCTTGCGGGTGATGATGTCGGTGGGCAGGCTGGTCTCCTTTTTGGGCCAGCCGGTGAAGGTGATGCGGCCTGCATGGCTCACAAGGTCCAGCGTGCTGCGGATGGCGGGGTTTGCGCCGGAGCACTCCATGACCTGCTGTGCGCCCTCGCCGCCGGTGATCTCGTGGACACGGGCATTGGCATCTTCCTTGCCGGAGTTGATGGTGTACTCTATGCCCAGAGACTTTGCAAAGTCCAGACGCTCCTGCACCAGATCCAGCAGGATGGCGTGTGCGCCGTAGGCCTGTGCCACCATGGCAGCAGCCAGACCGATGGGGCCTGCACCGATGATGGCGCAGTATTCGCCTGCCTTCAGGCCGCCGCGGTGGATGCCGTGCAGGCTGATGGTCAGGGGCTCGGCCATGGCAGCCTGCACCCAGCTCATGCCATCGGGGATCTTGACGAGCATATCAGCCGGGTGGCAGAAGTATTCGGCCATGCCGCCCTCAACGTGCACACCCAGAACGTGCAGATCGTCGCAGCAGTTGGTGCGGCCGATGGAGCAGGGATAGCAGTGACCGCAGTACAGGTACGGGTCCACGACCACGCGGTCGCCCACCTTGATCCCGTTCTTGTTGTTCTCCGGGATGGAGACGACCACACCGGCCAGCTCGTGGCCGATGACGCGGGGATAGCTCACCAGACCATTGGTGCCGCGGAACGCGCCAATGTCGCTGCCGCAGATACCGGCTGCCATGATCTTGATGAGGGCCTCACCGGGCTTGGGTTCCGGCATGGGGATCTTGACGCAGGAGACCTGCCAGGGTTCTGCAAAGCGGATCGCATTGATTTCAGACATGTGATTGACCTCCTATAGCCAACTGATATGTTACTTGTTGAGCATATTATAACGCCTTTGGGGCGGAAATGCAACTTGTTTTACAGTTTTTTATCCGCAATTTCAGGATTTTAGTTGCTTTTTAGCAAAAAAGCTTTTGACAAGTGATATGTTATGCCTTATAATAGAGGAAACAATATCTTAGAAGCAACAAACCTTGACCCAGCGCTTTCCTGCCGGAGAGCAAACTATTGTAAGGGGAAATTACCAATGAAAGATGATAAGTCCCGCATCCTGCCGCTGCTGATGGACCCTCGCCAGCCGGACGAGAACAACCGGGCCTACGCCTACCGTATCCTGCGCAAGAATATCATGAACATCCAGCTGCAGCCCGGCTGCCAGCTGAGCGAGGCGGAGCTGAGCGAGCATCTGGTCATGAGCCGCACGCCCATCCACGAAGCACTGATGATGCTCAAGGGCGAATGGCTGGTGGATGTGCTGCCTCAGCGCGGCAGCATCGTCTCCAAGATCTCGATCCAGTACATCAACGAGGGCTATGCCATGCGCAAGATGCTGGAACCCGCTTTGCTGCGCAGCCTGTCCGGCCACCTGAATCAGGCGCAGCTCAGCGAGCTGCACGGTCTGCTGGAACAGCAGGATGGCTCCGCCTGCATCAGCCACGATGTGCTGGGCGATTACTTCATCACGCTGGACAACGAGTTCCATAAGCGCCTGTATACCTATGCCGGCTATGACCGCATCTGGCAGGCCATGCACAACGTTACTACCCACATGGATCGTGTGCGCTATCTGGACACCGCTCTGTGCCAGATGGATATGGAGACCTTCCGCGAGGAGCATGAGCAGCTGTATAAATATCTGATGGTGGGCCTGCCCAAGGATGTGGATGTGGACGCATTCTTTGAGCATCATCTGGGTGCCTACCGGGAACATTTCCAGAGCCTGCTGGACCGCTTCCCGGATTTCTTCATCTGAGAAGCTGTTTTTGTAAGCAGGGCCGCTTCCGTGAATGGAAGGATGCGGAGGCCCTGCCTGCATCCGGGAGCCCCTTTTCTCTTGGCATTTCAAGCGGTTCCCGCCGAATTTTCCAGAAGCTCTGTCGTTTTTACCAAAGGACAGAGCTTCTTTTTGTTTATGTTTTTTGCGGAAAGTGCTTGACAGAAGCTACGGGATGTTATATATTTGAAGCGATGAAACATATAACACAATGAAAAAACAATACGATGTGGTCATCATCGGTGCGGGCGTCGTGGGCAGTGCCATTGCGCGCGAGCTGTCCCGCTACAAGCTGAGCATTGCAGTGCTGGAGAAGAATCTGGACGTCTGCAACGAGACCAGCGGCCGTAACTCTGCGGTGGTGCACGGCGGTTTTGCCAACCCCACCGGCAGCCTGAAGGCAAAATGCTGCGTGGAAGGCAACAAGATCATGGACCAGCTGGCCGAGGAGCTGAACTTCCCGTTCAAGCGCTGCGGCAAGGTGCTGGTGGGCAACACCCCCGAGGATATGGAGCAGCTGGAGCGCACCATGAAGCAGGGCGCCGTCAACGGCTGCACCGGTCTGGAGATGATCGACGAAGCAAAGCTGCATGAGCTGGTGCCCGCCGTGGTGGGCAAGTTTGCCATGTGGTCCAAAAACAGCGGCATCATGGACCCGTTCCTGTACACGGTGGCTCTGGCCGAGAACGCACACGCCAACGGCGTGGACTTCTTCTTTGACCACAAGGTCACGGCCATCACCCGCGAAAACGAGCTGTACTATCTGCACACCGAGCACGGCGATGTCTGCACCCGCTGGGTGGTCAACGCCGCAGGTCTGGGCGCAAAGCAGATCTCCGACCTGCTGGGCCTGACCGGCTACCGTGTCATCGGCTCCCGCAGCAACTACATCATCCTGCACAAGCGCATGGGCAAGCTGCTGCCCATGCCGGTGTACCCGGTGCCCAGCAACACCTATATGGGCATCCACATCACCCCCACCGTGGACGGCAACGTCACCGTGGGCCCGGATGCCGAGAACACCGATGTGCTGGACGATTACAGCGTGCCGCAGGCCAACATGGACAGTCTGGCTGTGGAGGGTGCAAAGCTGTGGCCCCACATCTTTAAAAAGGATCAGATCCGCACCTTCGCCGGCATCCAGCCCAAGTGGGTGGATGAGAACGGCGCCATTCAGGACTGGAAGGTGGAGATCCGGGACGACGTGGCACCCAATGCCGTCAACCTCGTGGGCATCGAGTCCCCGGGCCTGACCGGCAGCGTGCCGCTGGCCCGCTACGTCATCGGCCTGATGCTGGAGCACGAGAAGTTCGAGGCAAACCCCGGCTTCGACCCGCACCACAAGGGCATCGTCAAGTTTGCAGAGTGCACTCCGGAGCAGCAGGCAGAGCTCATTGCGCAGGACCCCGATTACGGCGAGATGATCTGCAGCTGTGAGGAAGTGACCAAGGCGGAGATCCTGCAGGCCATCCATAACCCGCTGGGCGTCTCCACCATGACCGGCATCAAGTACCGCACCCGCGCCATGATGGGCGGCTGTCAGGGCGGCTTCTGCCAGATGAAGATCGAGAACTTCATCGAGCAGGAGCTGGGCACCGAGCCGGAGGATGTTCGTTACAGCCGTCAGGGCTCCTGGGTCCTGACCGGAACCATGCGGAAGGAGGAGAACTGAGCGATGGAACAGAAGGACGTTGTGATTATCGGCGGCGGCCCCGCAGGTCTTGCCGCAGCGGTGGAACTGCACAAGCAGGGCATCCGCAACATGATCATTCTGGAGCGCGAGGCGATGCTGGGCGGCATCCTGCGCCAGTGCATCCATGATGGCTTTGGTCTGGGCCGCTTCGGCGAGAGCCTGTCCGGCCCGGAATACGCACAGGCTTTCATTGATGAGGTGAACAAGCGTGAGATCCCCTACGAGACCAGCGCCACGGTGCTGAGTCTGACGGCGGATCGTGTCGTCACCGCCTCCACCCGCAGCGGCCTGCGCCAGTATCAGGCAAAGGCTGTGGTGCTTGCCATGGGCTGCAAGGAGCGCAGCCGCGGCGCACTGGGCATTCCCGGCGAGCGTCCGGCGGGCGTGTTCACCGCAGGCACCGCGCAGGCTTACATGAACCTCTACAACCGGATGCCCGGCAAGGAGGTCATCATCCTCGGTTCCGGCGATATCGGCATGATCATGGCCCGCCGTATGACGCTGGAAGGCGCTCATGTGCAGGCAGTGTTCGAGCTGATGCCCTACCCCTCCGGCCTGCCACGCAACATCGTGCAGTGTCTGGATGATTACAATATCCCGCTCTATCTCAGCCACACCGTCACCGAGATACATGGCCGCAATCGTCTGACCGGCGTGACCATCTCCGAGGTGGACGCGAACCGTCGGCCCATCCCCGGCACCGAGAAGGAGTACAAGTGCGATACGCTGATCCTCTCCGTCGGCCTGATCCCGGAGAACAAGCTGCTGGAGGATGCCGGCATCGCCATTGACCCCCACACCAACGGTGCCTTCGTGGACGAGAACCTGCAGACCAACGTGCCCGGCGTGTTCTCTGCCGGCAATGTGCTGCATGTGCATGATCTGGTGGACTTCGTTTCCATGGAGTCCGAAGCACTGGCACGCCACGCTGCCGCCTACGTTGAGGGCAAGGGCATCGACCCCTGCACGCTGGACGTGAAGTGCGGCGAGGGCGTGGGCCACACCATTCCGCAGAAGGTCAGCGGCAAGAACGACTTCAGCCTGTCGCTGCGCGTGCGGAACCACTACCGTGACTGCCGCATCGTGGTGCGCCAGAACGGTGTGGAAGTTGCTGCCAAGAAGATGAAGAAAGCCATTCCTGCGGAGATGATCCAGTTCAAGGTCTCTGCTGCCAAGCTGCAGGAGGAAGGCGCACTGGAGGTGTCGGTGGAATGAAAAAGCAATTTACCTGTATCGTCTGCCCCAACGGCTGCGAGATCGAAGCCGAAGTTGAAAATGGTCAGGTGATCTCAGTCACCGGCCACACCTGCCCCCGCGGCGAACAGTATGTCCGTCAGGAGCTGACTGCGCCCCGCCGCACCATCGCCAGCTCGGTGCTGGTCAAGGGCGGCGAGCTGCCTGTCACCAGCGTCCGCCTGACCCGGGCCATCCCCAAGGATATGATCTTCCCGGTAATGGACGAGATCCGCAAGGTGGTGCTGACTGCCCCCGTCAAGGCAGGCACCATCGTTCTGCACAACGTCTGCGGACTGGACAGTGACGTGATGGTCACCAAGAATGTTGCCGCAAAGTAAATCATCTGCATCGTTCTCCATTATATAAAGGAAGGCACCCGCTGC
Organism: Faecalibacterium sp. 7; assembly: GCF_049562865.1. NCBI lineage: Bacteria > Bacillati > Bacillota > Clostridia > Eubacteriales > Oscillospiraceae > Faecalibacterium > Faecalibacterium sp. 7. Next base: position 1,365,268 of record NZ_CP186911.1, read on the forward strand.
CCGGTCTGAAAATGCCCGGCGGCGGGTGCTTTTTCGTGCAAACAGAAGGGGACGCCTGCTCTGCCCAAAAGGGTCCCGAAATAACCTTTTTGCCCTGAAATGCAGCGGACAGTCTTTTCTCGTGCGGGATCCTCTGCTATACTTATATTATATTGGTGCGGGGACCAAATGCTTCTGAGACCCGGCACACAGGGAAGGAAATGGACTTATGCAGATCAACGACCTTTTTGGCAGGGCTGCTGCCTTTGAAACGGCACGTCTGCCGGATGGCACCGCAGCGGTGCTTCCGGCAGAGCACGCCGCCGCGCTTTATGTCAATGAGCAGCCGGCCTTCCGGGTGGTGTGCACGCCGGAGCTGCTGCCGCAGCTGGCACTGGGGCGGCTGCTGACCGAAGGCTAATGACTTCGGCACAGGAGGTAGAGCAGGCCGCAGTCTGTGCCGAGGGGCTGAAGGTGAACGTCTACCTGAACCATCGGCTGACGGCCCGCAGTGCAGCGGCGCAGGCGGTGTCCAGCTGCTGTACGGATAATGTCACGCTGAGCAGTCCGGTGGAGCTGCCGCCGCTGCGCACGGTGCCGCAGATGGAGCTGCAGCCGGAATGGCTGGACACGCTTGCCGCCGCCATGAGCGCCGGTCTGCCGCTGTACCGCGCCACCCGCGCTGTGCACAGCTGCTTTGTGCTGCGGCAGGGAACCATCCTTTTTGCCTGCGAGGACATTGGTCGGCACAACGCGCTGGATAAGGCTGTGGGCGAGATGCTGCTGCAGGGCGTCCCGCTGGCAGAATGCGTGCTTTATACCAGCGGCCGGGTGCCCGTGGACATGGTGCGCAAGGCCATCCGGGCGGGCGTTCCGGCACTGGTGAGCAAGAGCATGCCCACGATCCAATCGCTGGAACTGGCGCAGGAATACGGCCTGCAGCTGGTGTGCGGCAGGAAACATCCGCTAACTTTAGCAGAATGTGTAAAATGATGGTGACAAAATAGAGAAAGCACGGCTGTTTGCGTTGACTTACCTCCGGTACGGATGATAAAATAGTAACGAAGAAACCGCTTCGCTGTTGCAGCAGCAGGAGCGGCTATTTTCATGTCCGGGAAACTTTCCCGCACAAACAAAAACAGGCAGGTGATAACATGAAGCAGGCAACCAACCCGTTTGCGCCCGTTCCGCTGTGGCGTAAGCGGCTGCCGGGCTATGCAGCCATGGGCGCTGCCACGGTTGCCATGGCGGTCGGTCTGATCGCTGTGCAGCACGCGCGCACCACGGTTGCCGGTACCCTGCTGCCGGTGTCGGAGGCGGATGCAGCCGCCTACGGCATCAGCGCAGTGTACCAGCTCGACGACGGCAGCTACCGCGTGGAGGGCACTCAGAAGGGCTTCCAGAGCGATGTGCAGGCTGCTGTGACCCTTGACGCCGAGGGCAATGTTTCCGCTGTGGAGATCCTTTCGCAGGCGGAGACCGACAGCCTTGGCGGCCAGTGCGTCAACCCGGAGTTCACGTCCCAGTACCAGGGCGCGGCTCCCTTTACGCTGGCAGGCAAGAGCTACACCGTGACCGACCCGGCCACCGGCGCAGCCTACGCCTCTGCCGGTGCAGTGGCGGAGGACACCACTGCCGCTGAGGAGTTCGATCCCACACAGTGGAACGTGTCCGACACCTCTCCCGAGGCCGAGGCCACCCGCAGGATGTATGCGGCAGGCCTGACCCTCTCGGCACTGAACGGTCAGCCCCTGAGCGATGAGCTGGCTCCGCCGCTGGATTCCAGCGCAGAGGCCGTGGCACGCCGCAGGCTGTACGCAGCCGAGCTGAGCAAGAGCGCACTGGACGGCGAGCCCATGGCAATCCCCTTGCGGATCTCTCGGCAGAAGAGCAGTCCAAGGCGCGTCTGGCACAGGCCGACCTGACCACGGAGCAGGCCCAGACCGGTGCGGTGAGTGCCGATCTGACCGAGGTGGACGCCCTTTCCGGCGCGACCATCACCTCGACGGCGGTAACGAACATCGTCAACAACTCGTATTTCTATGTGACCGAGGTGCTCTGCGCAGAGTGACCTCAACGGAGGAATGGAAACTATGGCAAAAACCGATTTTCTGACGGCTGACATGACCCGCCGCCAGTTCATGAAAATTTCGGGCAGGAGCCTTGCAGGGCTCACCCTCTCCGCATCCATGCTGTCCCTGTTCGGCTGCTCCCAGCAGCAGGTGGACAGCGGCGCAGTGGCTACTTGGGCATTGCCGCAGGGCCTGCTGGTGGTCAATGCGGATCTGTGCACCGGCTGCCAGCGCTGCGAGATCAACTGCACGCTGACCAACGACGGTGTGTGCTCCTCTTACATCAGCCGTGTCAAGATCAGCGCCGCCTGAATCTGGATGGCGACGGCAACGGCCTGCTGTCCGGCACCGACAACTGCTTTGTCTACTTCCCGGACACCTGCCGCCAGTGTGAGGACCCCGCCTGCGGCAACGCCTGCCCGCAGAAGGCTATCACCACCGACGACCGCGGCATCCGCGTAGTGGATACCGACAAGTGCATCGGCTGCGGTGCCTGCCATGATGCCTGCCCGTGGCACATGCCCACTGTCAACCCCGAGACCGGCAAGTCGTCCAAGTGCATCGCCTGCGGTGCCTGCGTGGCAGGCTGCCCGTCCGGCGCTCTGTCCATCGTGGACTGGGATGCCGTCACCAGCGCAGCACAGGCTGCCTACAAGGACCTGTAAGGAGGAACAACAATGGCTGAAACTTATGGCTGGGCAGGCAAGATCCTGCGCGTCAACCTGACCACCGGTGAGATCACCACTCAGGACGATGAAAAGTACCATAAATATATCGGCGGCATGGGCATGGCCTACCGCATCATGTACGAGGAAGCTCCCATGGAGCTGGACCCCTATGACGAGAAGGCTCTGGTCATCTTCGGTGTCGGCCCCCTGACCGGTGCCGGTGTGCCCTGCTCCGGCCGTATGAACGTGACCTTCCGCTCCACCTGGTCTAAGGGTCACTCCATCATCGACGCACACATGGGCGGCCACATCGGCTCCATGCTGAAGTATGCCGGCTACGACGGCATCGTGTTCAGCGGCATCTCCGAAAAGCCCGTCTACCTGCGCATCGAGGACGACAAGGTCTCTCTGGAGGACGCAAGCGAGATCTGGGGCAAGGGCACCTTTGCTGCCAACAAGTGGATGGTGGAGCAGAACGGCCGCGAGTTTGAGACTGCTTCCATCGGCCCTGCCGGTGAGAATCTGGTGGACTACTCCACCCTGAACACCAGCTTCGGCAACTCCGGCGGCGCCGGTCTGGGCGCTGCGCTGGGCAACAAGAAGCTGAAGGGTCTGGCCATCCGCGGCACCGGCAGCGTCAAGGTCGCTGACCCCAAGAAGGTGCTGGAGCTGTCCAACTACATGATGGGCAACCTGATCGGCGGCAACAACAACCACAACGTGCCCGCACAGCCCCAGAGCTGGGCAGAGTACAGCGCCACCTCCGGCAAGAACCGCTGGTCCGGCGCTCCCGGCCGTATGTGGAAAAAGGCTCCCGGCGGCCCCGTGGATACCGGCGAGCAGCCCTACAACGATATCAACAAGGTAGCTCTGCGCTGCTTCAAGGGCTACTTCGATTTCGGCGCTCCCGCTGCCGAGTACACCGTGAAGAACGGCGGCTGCTCCTCCTGCCCCATCCGCTGCTACACCGAGTATGATGTGGATCCGCTGGCAGATTACGATCTGCCCACCCACAACTCCAACACCTGTATGCCCGTGCTGTACGGCACCCGTGTGTACCCTGATGGCGTGCACGACTTCAAGTACGAGGGCGATGGCACCATGGTCATCAACCTGGCATGGTCTCACGCTGTGGACGATATGGGTCTGTGGGACAACTACGGCAACCTGAACCGCGACCTGCTGTGGATCTTGCGGATGCCCCGTGAGGAGGCTACCAAGTACATCAGCGAGGCTGAGTACGATTCCCTGCCCTGGGAGTGGGAGAAGGCCGGCGATCCCGCTGGGAGGTTGAGCTCATCCGCCGCATGGCTTACGGTGAGGGCGACCTGTCCGTCATCGCCAAGGGCACCCTGGCTATGATGGAAAAGTTTGGCCTGCCCAAGAGCTGGCTGGACCGCGACGACGGCGCTACCAACTCCAACTTGATCTACAACGGCTTCCCCAACCACCACGGCCCTGCTGAGGCATGGCAGGTGGGCATGCTGTACAACCTCGTCTACAACCGTGACTGCATGATCCACGAGATCGTCTGCGAGACCGGTTCCGGTGCTCCCTATGAGGTGACCAAGAAGGTCATGGAGGACTTCTTCGGCGAGGGCTGCTACGATAAGGCCAAGGCCTACACTCCCATCAACGAGAACAAGGCAAAGCTGGCTGCATACTGCGTCAACGACAAGAACTTCCACGACTCCGCTACCCTGTGCAACTGGATGTGGCCCATGACCCAGTCTCCCTCCAAGGAGCGTGAGTACCACGGCGACCTGGACCTGCAGGCAGACTTTATGACCGCTGTCACCGGCGAGACCTATACCCAGACCGGTCTGCAGGAGGACGGCGCCCGCATCACCCAGATGCTGCGCGTGATGACCGCCATCAGCTTCCAGCAGAACTGCGGCAGCGCAAACCTGCGTCAGGAGCACGATGCCATCTGCGATTGGGTGTTCGATAAGGACCCCGACTTCAAGGCATTCGAGGAAGGCACCACCAAGCTGGACCGCGCCGACATGGAAAAGGCAAAGGATCTGTTCTACGATGCCTTCGGCTGGGATCGCACCACCGGTGTGCCCACCCGCGAGACACTGGAAAAGTATGATCTGGCTGACATGGCCGATGATCTGGAAAAGCGCGGCATCTACGCCCAGAACACCGCAGCAGCTGAATAAATCCTATAGTAAATCCCATAGAAAGAGGAACGATCGTCATGTTGTTTGGCAGACGTAAACCCGGCTACACCACCACCGTAGATGGCAGCGCAGACCCGGAGCAGGCCGTTCTGGAACTGCAGAAGGCAGAGCTGGCCGCAAAGAAAAAGCCCAAGGCAGAGGTGTTCGACATCGATGCCGCCAGCGAGACGGCCCGCCGACTGAAGGAGACCGGCAGCACCTTTGACGGCAGTGCCGCCAAGGCCGGCGAGGATGTGATGGCCGTGGTGGAGCGGGAGACCGCCGAGCTTGCTGCAAAGCAGGCCGCCGGGGCCGCACCCGAAGCCGCCGAGGCAGCGCAGACCGAGGCAGCAAAGCCGGAGCTGCTGGATTTTCTGGCCGCCGAGCCGGAGGCAGAAAATGATTCCTTTGCGGATCGAGCCCACCAAGACCGCTCCGGAGCTGCCGGAGCTTACCCCGGCACAGGAACTGGCCGGTTACATTCGCTCCCGCTCTGCGGCTGCGCTGCTGACCCCCCACGCCCTGCTGCTGACCGAGGTGGAAAATGCCGACGAGCTGCTGGCGCAGATGCCTGCAGACCCCCAGTGTGAGGACATCACTACCCGCAAGGGCGCAAAGGATACCTACTACTATTCCACCGCCAACATGAGCGACAACTACGCCATGATCGCGCAGCTCATCGAGGACAAGGATCTGTGTGTGATGTTCGCCGAGATGGTGCGGTTCAATGCCCGCATCTATCCCAGCGCCACCCCGCTGAAGTACTTCCAGCGCTCTCCCTACGGCCTTGCGCCGGAGGTCATCGAGCAGACATGGGAGTCCATGCAGGGCAAGCCGGAGTATGCCGACATTGAGGAGCTGACCAACAATCAGAATGAGCGGTTCCTCTTTTCCACCAAGCACCTCACCCGCCGCTATGCAAAAGCCATCAGCGACGTGGACGAGTTCTGCGACTAAAAGCATTCCCACACAACTGAACAGGGTATAAGAGCTTCTTTGAGCAAAGGCGTCTAAACTCTCACAAAGAGCAGGACACCGCGCCGCAATGCTAAGGGCCCGGATCAAAATAGATCGGCCGGCATTCAAGGGTGGAGGGGAAAACCCCGCCGCCTTCCCGCAGAAGAAACGCTGCAATTTGAAAAAAAGAACTCCTCCCATCCACACAGGGCACTTCCCGGGCCGTACCGTCACTGCAAGGACGGCACAGGCCGGGGATGCCGTCGGCAGGGCAGACTGCAAGCTGCCGTTGGCCGGTATGTGCGGATATTCTGCGGAGGCGTTTTGATTTTCGGTCAAGACGTCTCCGCTTCTTTTTCACCTGTCGTTAAAAAAGAATATCCCCGGCGCGTCCCGTCTGAGCCATAGCAGACCGGGTGCAGCCGGGCATTTGGAGGATTTTTTATGAAACAGCCTTTCTGCGCACCTGCCGCTGCGCTGCGCCGCGTGCTGGATGCAGCGGCGGCACTGCCGCGCCCGGCGGTGGAGACCCTGCCGCTGGAAAAAGCCTGCGGCCGCATTGCTGCAAAGGCGCTGTGCGCCCGGATGGACCAGCCCCCCTTTGACCGCAGCCCGCTGGACGGCTACGCCCTGCACAGCGCCGATACCGCCGGGGCCAGCCGCGAAACGCCGGTCACGCTGCCTGTGACCATGAAGCTCTACGCCGGGGATGCCCCCGCCGCCGCCCTGCCTGTGGGCTGCGCGGCCCGCATCATGACCGGTGCCCCTCTGCCGGAGGGCGCGGACTGTGTGCTGATGCAGGAGCTGACCGACAGCGGCGAAGAAACGGTGCAGCTCTATTCAAGCCTGAAGCCCCAGCAGAATGTGGTGCTCCGGGGCGGGGATATCGCCGCCGGAGCCATCATTGCCGCCGAGGGCACACCGCTGACCCCCGCACATCTGGGTGTGCTGGCAGGGCAGGGCTATGCCGAGGTGCCGGTGTACCGCACTCTGACCGTAGGCATTCTTTCCACCGGCAGTGAGCTGCTGGCTCCGGGTGAACCGTGGGCTCCCGGCAAGATTTACGACGCTAACGGCATCCAGAACGCCGCCCGGCTGGGGCAGCTGGGCTTTGCCGTGCAGCGGCGGCACTGCTCGGACGACCCGGAGGTCATCGCCTGCCAGCTGCGGGAGCTTTTGACCGGCTGCGATGCCGTCATTACCAGCGGCGGCGTTTCGGTAGGGCAGAAGGACTATCTGCCCGCCGTGCTGGAACAGCTGGGGGCACAGATGATCTTTGCGGGCGTGGCACAGAAGCCCGGCAGCCCCATGCTGGCGGCAGAGGTCGCTGGCAAGCTGGTGTTCTGCCTGTCCGGCAACCCCTTTGCCGCAGCGGCAACCCTGGAACAGTACGCCGTCCCGGCCCTGCTGCGGGCGGCAGGGCGCCGGGAGGAAAGCTGCATTCTTCCCCGCACCACCTGCACCCTGACCACCGGCTTTTCCAAATCCAGCAAGGGCGACCGCTACCTGCGGGCGAAAGCGGCAGGCGGCAGCGTGACCATCCCCGGCGAGGGCAGCGCCGAAGCGCATTCGTCCGGCAGCCTCTCTGCCATGATCGGCTGTAATTGTCTGGTAAAGCTGCCCGCAGGCAGCGGCCCGGTGGCTCCGGGCGAAGAAGTGGAGGTGCTTTACTTTGTATATTGAATCCAAACAGGCTCTGGCAGAAGAACTGGAGCTCAAGCGTCCTGCAGTGCTGGCCGTCAGCGGCGCACACAACAGCGGCAAGACCACCCTGCTGGAAAAGCTGCTGCCCGTCCTGCGCAGCCGTGGGCTGAAGGTGGGCATCATCAAGCACGACGGCCACGATTTTACCCCGGATGTGCCCGGCACCGACAGCTTCCGTCTGCGGGAAGCAGGGGCCGAAGGCGTGGCGGTCTACTCCGGCACCCGCTATCTGCTGACCGAGGAATTCCGCCTGACCGAGCAGGATCTGCTGGCCCTGTTCGAGCGGCACGGCTATGATCTTGTGCTGCTGGAAGGCTTCAAATCCAGCGGCTGGCCCAAGATCGAAGTGGTGCGCAGGGAGATCGCGGACGCGCCGGTGTCGTTCCAGCCGCTGGCCGTGGTGGGCGACATCCCGGGTGCAGACTTCGGGCTGGAGGATATCCAGCCGCTGGCCGATTGGATCATTGCCCAGATGCCGACTCTGTAAGGAGAAGATAAGATGAAACTGATTCGTACCGAAGATGCGGCAGGGCAGGTGCTCTGCCATGATATCACCCAGATCATTCCCGGCGAGTTCAAGGGTGCCCGCTTCCGCAAGGGGCATGTTATCCAGCCGGAGGACATCCCGGTGCTGCTCTCCATCGGCAAGGAAAACCTCTACGTCTGGGAAAAGCACCCCGGCATCCTCCACGAGGACGAGGCAGCCGCCCTGCTGTACAAGGCCGCTGCGGGCAAAAACATCCACGGCACCGAGCCGAAGGAGGGCAAGATCGAGCTGATCGCGGACTGCGACGGCCTGCTGAAGATCACCGCAAGGCGCTGCTGGCGGTGAACAGTCTCCCGCAGATGATGATCGCCACCATCCACGGTGATCTGCCCGTGAAAAAAGGCCAGAAGCTGGCAGGCACCCGCATCATCCCGCTGGTGATCGAGCAGGAAAAAATGGACGCCATGCAGGCCGCCGCCGGGGCAGAGCCGATTTTGAACGTGCTGCCCATGCAGGCCAAGAAAGTGGGCATCATCACCACCGGCAGCGAGGTGTTCAAGGGCCGCATTGAGGATAAATTCACCCCCATCCTGCAAAGCAAGCTGGCTGTCTACGGCTGTGAGGTGATCTTCCACAAGGTCTGCGATGACGACCCTGCCGGCATCACGGCCGCCATTCTGGAAGCCAAGGCCGCAGGGTGTGAGCTCATCTTTACCACCGGCGGCATGAGCGTGGACCCGGATGACCGCACCCCGCTGGCCATCAAGAACACCGGGGCCGAGATGATCACCTACGGTGCCCCGGTGCTGCCGGGTGCCATGTTCCTTGTGAGCTATCTGGACGGTGTGCCGGTGTGCGGCCTGCCCGGCTGCGTGATGTACGCCAAGCGCACCATTTTTGACCTGCTGCTGCCCCGTCTGCTGGCGGACGACCCCATCACCGCCGAGGACATCGCCCATCTGGGCGAGGGCGGTCTGTGCCTGAACTGCGAAGTGTGCCACTGGCCCAACTGCGGCTTTGGGCACTGCTGAAAACCCTCTCAGGCAAAGCCTTTCGGCTTTGCCAGCTCCCCCGAAGGGGAGCTTTACTAAGGTGAAAAAATATGAACGAAAATAATCTGACCCATTTTGATGCTGCCGGGAATGCCGTGATGGTGGATGTGAGCGCAAAGCCCGTCACCACCCGGGAAGCCACTGCCCACGGCATCATCACCATGAACGCCGAAGCCTTTGCTGCCGTGCAGAGCGGCACTGTGAAAAAGGGCGATGTGCTGGGCGTGGCCCGCATTGCGGGCATCATGGCCACAAAAAGAACCAGTGAGCTGATCCCACTGTGCCATCCGCTGCCCCTGACCAAGGTGAGCGTGGACTTCCGGCTGCTGCCCCAGCGGCAGGCCGTGGAAGCCCTGTGCACCGTCAAGACCGCCGGGGTCACCGGTGTGGAGATGGAAGCGCTGACCGGCGTTTCCACCGCGCTGCTCACCATCTACGATATGTGCAAGGCGGTGGACAAGGGCATGGAGCTGGGCGAGATCCATTTAGTGGAAAAGACCGGCGGCAAGAGCGGCCACTATATCCGGGCGGAGGGCGGCTATGTTTGATTCCACCCGGCGCGAGATCCACTATCTGCGCCTTTCCGTTACCGACCTGTGCAACCTGCGCTGCCGCTACTGTATGCCGGACGGCGTGGAAAAGCTGGAGCGCGAAGCCGTGCTCACCTACGAGGAGTTCCTGCGTCTGGCGGCGCTGTTCGCCCAGTGCGGCATCGACACCGTGCGGGTGACCGGCGGCGAGCCGCTGGTGCGCAAAAACGTGGCACAGCTGGTGGCCGGGCTCAAGGCCATCCCCGGCATCCGCAAAGTCACCATGACCACCAACGGCATCCTGCTGGCGCAGCAGCTGCCCGCTTTGCTGGCAGCCGGGCTGGACAGCGTGAACATCAGTCTGGACACCCTGCGCCCGGAGGTGTTCCGGCAGATCACTGCTCGGGACGAGTTTGCGGCCGTGCAGGCGGGCTTGCAGGCGGCGCTGGAAAGCGGCATCCCGGTCAAGCTGAATTGCGTGCCGCAGGCAGGGGTGAATGAGGGCGAGCTGGAAGACCTTGCGGCCCTTGCCGAGAACCGCCCGCTGCAGGTGCGGTTTATTGAAATGATGCCCATTGGCTACGGCGCGGCCATGCCCTGCATCTCCGGTCCGGAGCTGCGGCAGCGGTTTGCCCGCCGCTGGCCGGAGCTGCAGCCGCTGGCAGAGGCAGACTTCGGGGACGGCCCGGCAGTATACTACACCGTGCCCGGCTGGCAGGGCAGCATCGGCTTTATTGCGGCGGTGCACGGCAAATTCTGTGCCAGCTGCAACCGGGTGCGGCTGACCAGTCAGGGCTTTCTGCGTCCCTGCCTTGCCAGCGAAGCCGGGTGCGACCTGCGTGCCCTGCTGCGCAGCGGCGCAGACGATACGCAGCTGCTGGCCGCCATCCGGGAGACCATCTGGGCCAAACCCCGGGAACACCATTTTGAAGACAGTTCCATGCCCGCTACCCGCGGCATGTATCGCATCGGAGGATAAATTTTTATGGGAAAAATTCTGGCCATCTGCACAAGCCCCAAGCGCGGCACCGTCAAGACCGAGGTGCCCAGCGCCGTGCTGACCCCGGAGTGGGGCATCGTGAGCGATGCCCACGGCGGCAGCTGGCACCGGCAGGTCAGCCTGCTGAGCGCGGAAAAAATCGAGGCTTTCCGTAAAAAGATCTGGGTGGACTATGGTGCCTTTGGCGAAAATCTGGTCATTGAGGGCTTCGATTTCCGCAATCTGCCGGTCACCAGCCGGTTCGCCATCGGGGACGTGGTGCTGGAAATGACCCAGATCGGCAAGGAGTGCCACAACGACTGCGTTATCAAGCAGCAGACCGGCGAGTGCATCATGCCCCGGGAGGGCGTGTTTGCCCGGGTGCTGCAGGGCGGCGAGATCCATGTAGGGGACGAAGTGACCCTGCTGCCCCCGCTGGAAAACCCGCCCCTGCGGGCTGCGGTCATCACCCTTTCGGACAAGGGCAGCCGCGGGGAGCGGGAGGATAAGAGCGGCCCGCTCATTGTGGAGATGCTTACCGCCGCAGGCTATGTGGTGGAGGAGACCATGATCCTGCCGGACGAAGCAAAGGCCCTGAAGGCTCAGCTCATCCGTCTGGCCGACGGCCGTCAGGTGAATCTGATCCTCACCACCGGCGGCACCGGCTTCTCCCCCCGGGATATCACCCCGGAAGCCACCTGTGCGGTGGCAGACCGCAACGCCCCCGGCATTGCCGAGGCCATGCGCTATCACAGCCTGAGCATCACCCCGCGGGGGATGCTGAGCCGCGGCGTCAGCGTGCTGCGGGGCAAAACGCTCATCGTCAACCTGCCGGGCAGCCCCAAGGCCGTGCAGGAAAATCTGGAGTACATCCTGCCCAGTCTGGAACACGGTGTGCGCATTGCCGCCGGTCTGGACGGCGAGTGCGCCCGCAAATAAGGTTTTCCCGCCCTGTTTTCCTTTGCGGGGCGTAGAAATAGAATGTTGTTTTACTTGAAGGAGAAAAACAGATATGAACGACCATCGCATTTCCCGCCGGAGCTTTCTGGCTGCTGTCGGCATCGCCGGTGCAGCCGCTGCCCTCACTGCCTGCGGCGGCGCTGCTTCCAGCACAGCCGCTTCCGTGGCATCCTCTGCCGCCGCTTCTTCACAAGCAGCCCAGAGCGTGGAGCTGATCGTGTTTGCCGCCGCATCCCTCACCGAGACCCTCACCGCCATCGGTGAGACCTACTCGGCAGAGAACCCGGGCGTGACCTTCCGCTTCAACTTCGACTCCTCCGGCACCCTCAAGACCCAGATCCAGGAGGGCGCGGACTGCGATCTGTTCATCTCTGCCGGTCAGAAGCAGATGGACCAGCTGGACATCATGGCTTCGGCCGATGTGAACAAGGACAGGCTGGACTTTGTGGACAGCGACACCCGCGTGGACCTGCTGGAAAACAAGGTGGTGCTCTGCGTGCCGGAGGGCAGCGACAAGGGCATCGACAGCTTCGACGCTCTGGCCGAGCACCTGAAGGCACAGGACATCCTGTTCTGCATGGGCAACAGCGATGTGCCCGTGGGCCAGTACACCCAGAAGATCCTTGCCTACTACGATCTGGACGAGGAGGCACTTGCCGCTGCCGGTGTCATCACCTACGGCTCCAACGTCAAGGAGGTCACCACCCAGATCACCGAGGCCAGCGTGGATGCCGGTGTCGTCTACTGCACCGATGCTTTCAGCGCCGGTCTGACCCCCGTGGATGAGGCCACCAAGGAGATGTGCGGTCAGGTCATCTATCCTGCCGCCGTGCTGAAGGCTGCCCCCAACGCCGAGGCCGCCAAGGAGTTTCTGGCCTATCTGCAGACCGACCATGCCGCCACCGTGTTCGAGGGCGTGGGCTTCAGCGCCGTATAAAGGAGCAGGCATGGACTGGTATCCGTTGTGGAACAGCCTGCGCATCGCCCTTATCAGCTGCGCAGCGGTGTTCTTTCTCGGCATTTTTGCCGCTTATTATATCGCAAAGCTGCCGCGCACCGTCAAGGGCGTGCTGGACGTGTTGCTCACCCTGCCCATGGTGCTGCCGCCCACGGTGGTGGGCTACTTTCTGCTGCTGCTCTTCGGTGCAAAGCGGCCGGTGGGCATCTTCTTCATGGAGCAGTTCGGGGTCAAGCTGGTCATGAACTGGTACAGCGCCATCTTTGCCTCCATCGTGGTGGCCTTCCCGCTGATGTACCGCACCGCCCGCGGCGCCTTTGAAAGCTTTGACGAGACGCTGGCATGGTCGGCCCAGACGCTGGGCCAGTCCAACAGCTGGATCTTCTGGCGGGTGCGGATGCCGTACTGCCGTCAGGGCATTCTGGCCGGAACTGTGCTGGCCTTTGCCCGGGCGCTGGGCGAGTACGGTGCCACCAGCATGATCGCAGGCTACACCCCCGGCAAGACCGCCACCATCGCCACCACGGTCTACCAGCTGTGGCGCACCAACGATGAGGCCGGTACCATGCGCTGGGTGCTGGTGGATATTGCCATCTCTGCGGTGGTGCTGCTGGCGGTGAACCTGCTGGAGAAAAAACAGAAAGCGGGTGGCCGGAAATGAGTCTGGAAGTGAACATTACCAAAAAGCTGGATGGCTTCACCCTTCGGGCCGAGCTTACCGCAGGCAGCACGGCCACCGCCCTGCTGGGGGCCTCCGGCTGCGGCAAAAGCATGACATTGCGCTGCATCGCGGGTATCGTAAAGCCGGATGCGGGCCGCATCGTGCTGGACGGCCGGGTGCTGTTTGACAGCGAACAGCACATCGACCTGCCGCCGCAGCAGCGGGGCGTGGGCCTTCTGTTCCAGAACTATGCGCTGTTCCCCAACATGACCGTGGAGCAGAACATCCTCTGCGGGCTGAAAGCGGAAAAAGACAAGGCCGTCCGCAGGGAACGCTGCGCGGAAATGCTGCGTGCCATGCGGCTGGAAGCACTGGCGAAGCGCTGCCCGGCCCAGCTTTCCGGCGGGCAGCAGCAGCGCACGGCGCTGGCCCGCATTCTGGTGGGCAGGCCCCGCATCCTGATGCTGGACGAGCCTTTCAGCGCGCTGGACAGCTACCTGCGGGAAGAGGTGGAGAGCGAAGTGGGCAGCCTGCTGGCGGGATTTGACGGAACGGCTCTGCTGGTGACCCACAACCGGGACGAGGCCTACCGCCTGTGCCGGGAGATGGCTGTGATGGACGGCGGGCGGGTGCTGCGCACCGGCACCACCAAAGAGGTGTTTGCCGACCCGCAGAGCATTACCGCCGCACGGCTGACCGGCTGCAAAAATATTCTGCCCTGCACCCGCGTGGATGCGCACACGGTGCGGCTGACCGGCTGGGACGCCCCGCTGCGCCTTGCAGCCGAGGTGCCGGAACACTGCACTGCCGTGGGGATCCGCGCCCACGACCTGATGCCCTGCGCACCGGGAGCGCAGAACGCACTGCCGGTAAAGGCGTTTTCCAGCAGTGAAAATCCGTTTGACTGGAATCTGATTTTTCTGGCACCCGACGGCACGACCCGCCTGTGGTGGAAGGTGAGCAAGGCAACGCTGGGGGCTGCTGCACCCGCCGCGCCGCAGTGCTTTGCCGCTGCGCCGGAAAGCATCATGCCGCTGGTGTGAAACCTGCCCCTGCATGAATCGACAAAAAATAAGGCGAGATTTTGTGTAACTTTACAAAACATAAAAAATGTGATGACAAAGTTGTTGCAGCTTTCAGATTAAAAGAAATAACAGAAAACGCTGTACTTTAAGCATCAAAGGCAAAGACGCTTCGCGAGAGATCGCAAGGCGTCTTTTTTTATTACTCTGCAAGGCAAGGCGGCCTTGAGGGAAAGATGAAACAGGAAAAGGGGAATTCGCAGGGCTTCAACACCGCCGAGGTACTGCTGTACATCATCCTGCCGCAGACCTACCGCAACATCGTGCCCACCCTGCTCAGTCAGGTGATCACCACCATCAAGGACTCCTCGTATTTTCTACGCTGGTCTTTTTGGTGGGCGCGGGTGGATATCGCGAGCCGCGCATCTAAAAAAGCCCCGCAGGGGCTTTTTTGCCCGCCGGACTGTACGGCGGGCCGATGCTGTTCGAATCCACCCTTGAGGGTGAAACTTAAGATACCGGATAAAACAAAAACCTCAGCGTACTTTCATACGTTGAGGTTTTTTGGTGGAGCGAAGCAACCCAAATCCGAACCATTGCCCTCTGGGGCATCTTTGGCGGCGATTTCATCGAAAGTGATGGTTTTTGTGCCGTCTTTGTAGTTGAATGTAATCAAAACTTTTTCATCATAGAGATAAACAGCATTCACGAATGTGTTGATAAGCGTCTCCCGGTGGCTTTTCACGTTCGGGTCGAGCTTGCGGAACCGGGTCAGCCAGAACCGAACCTGATTTTCACTCAACCGAGGCCGAGCGATTTTTTCTTCGGTGATCCGAATTTCAAGCTTTTTCTGCTGGGCTTCCAGCTTTTCCAAACGTAATTTGGTGGAGTTGGTCAGCACACCTGCTTGGATGGCGTTCAGCATATTCTCAATGCCGTTCTCCACCTCGCGCATCTGCTTTTCCAGCAAAGGTAGCGTGGTGTTTTCCTGATCCTGCAACTCCATCACTTCCGCAACGATGGCATCAATCACGGCATCGTCCTGAATCAGCTTCATGGTTTCAGCTATGACCAATTCTTCCAGCCACTCTTTACGGACGGTCTTTTTCTTGCAGGTCTTGAAACGCTTCGCGGTAGAGCATTTATAATAATGATGAACGACCTTGTTCCTACCCGTACCGCACTCGCCGAACATCATCGCGCCGCACATTCCGCAGAACAGCTTGGTGGTGAGCAAGTAATCGTCCTCGGCCTTGTGACGGGCAGGAGCGCGGCTGTTCTTCTTGATTTTTTGCTGCACTTCTTCAAACAAGTCCTTGTCCACGATGGCCGGGATGCTGTCGGGCATCACAATGTCCTTGAAGTGGTTTTCTCCGATGTACCGTTTGTTCGTCAACAGCTTCTGAACACTGTTGTAGGTAAACTTCTGATTGCGGTTGGTGGTCACGCCACTGTCGTTCAGCCAGTTCATCAGTTCTTTCATAGTTGCACCATCGTTGTACCGCTGAAAGGCTTCTACCACAAAGGGAGCTTTCAGCGGGTCGATTTGAAAGAACTTCTCCTCGTCCACCTTAAAACCAATGGGAATCGTGCCGCCGTTGTACTTGCCCTTCAGAACATTCTCAGTCATGCCGCGCACAACTTTTTCAGAAAGCTCTGCCGAGTAGTATTCAGCCATGCCGGTGAGCATACTCTTGACCATGATACCCGCAGGGCTGTCAGAGATAGGCTCCGTGGCAGATACCAGCTTGACATGATTTCGTTCCAACTGGTACTCATAGTGGGCCGAATCATAGCGGTTTCGGGCAAAACGGTCAAGCTTCCAGACCAGCACAATGTCAAACAACCGTTTCTCGCTGTCCTTGATCATCTGCTGGAAGTCCGGGCGGTTGTCGGTTTTGGCGGAAAGGGCACGGTCAATATAGTGCTTGACCACAGTAATGCCGTTCTTTTCGGCGTAGGCCGTACACTCGCGAATCTGGCCTTCGATGGATTCTTCGCGCTGGTTGTCGCTGGAATAGCGGGCGTAAATCACGGCGGTCATGCAAACACCCCTTTCACTTCATTCTCCGCAGGCGGCGCACAAGGTCGGATGCACTGTACAGCACACGAGCCACCGACACGGCATCCTCGCCCACGATGTAGAATACCGAGTAGTTGTCCACCAGCATCTGCCGCAGCCCTTGGGTGCGCTCTGGTTCGCTTTCCACCAGCGCGCAGCGTTCCGGCAGGATGTTCAGCGACTGGATGGCTTCCGCAATGCGGTTATACTGCCCCATAGCCGTGTCAGGTTCCAGCAGACGGTCAGCAATGTAGCTGTAAATCTGCTCCATATCACTGAGGGCTGCATGGGAAATTTTTACGTCATACTGCTTCATCTGTGCTGTTCCCTGAACTGTGCGAATGCGCTTGCAGCATCCACGGTATCACCGTTCTGAATCTCCTTGATGCCCACCTGCAAGGCTGCATGAAGCTGATCATCGGTCATGGTGTCAGTGTTCAGAGCCGCAGGAGCTTTCGGTAAAGACAGCGAGAAGGGGATGCCGCCAGTCAGGGTGATCTGGCGCAGGTACATATCAATGGCGGTCGCCATCGGGATACCGAGCTGCTTCAGCACATCCTCGGCTTGCTGCTTGACGGTAGGGTTCACACGAAGATTGAGTGTCATCGTTTTTTCCATGGTTATCACCTCAAGTTTATTGTAACGTATTTTGCGTTGCAAGTCAATCGAGTGCGAAGTCGCAATTGAAATTCTCTATATTGCACAATATACTTATTGCCGAATTGTCAATGTTCGATATCAAAATCACTTACTCCTCTTGCGATAGTAAGTTCCCACTGGAATTTAGCGCATCGACCGCATCGCTATTGAGAACGAGTACGGCAACACCCCTGCGCAGCGAGCAGAGCTGGATTGGTTGCTCTACAACAAGCTATTAGAGTATGCGCAGATGGTGCTGGGTGGGGAGATAGAGCACTACCTTTCACTTGGCTGCGACCATGGCAGACTAGAAGATTGACCTTTAATTAAAATATCCAAGGCAAAACAACAGCCCTCTACTTGCAGTCGTTGCAAATAGAGGGCTCATGGTTAGTTAGTAGTTCAACCTATTATGGTAACCATCTGAAAATACTGATACTGGTATTCATCTTCTAATACCGCCTGCATTTCTTCCATGTATAGCGGGTCTTTCAACAGTTTGGGATGAAATGCTCGCTCTCTCCAGAGTCGGACTCCAATTTCGGGAAAAAAATATTCCGTTCCCAGTTGCAAGTCCTTTTCGTTGCAAATAACGTTGTCCTTTTTCATTAAGCTATCAATAATACACTCGGCAGCTGTATTAAACATATCCATCCCGAACAATTTTATTGATGCCACTTTAGACAAATCACGCTGGATGCCGATTTCAGTAGCTTTTCCGTTCCGGTACTGCACAAGAAAGAACGAAGCGTTATCCATATATCGTCCTGTTATCAAATTAGGATCACCAGTTTCAGCACAACGCTCCATTTGCATTGCTTCATCAGAAGAATTCGACCACTGTTTCTTCATTTGTAGAAGAGCATTTTCTAGCTCATCTGACGTCATGCCTAATTTTAATTGTCCAATTCCAATATGTGGTATAATAATTATCTCTTTCATAACAAAACCTTATACCAAAAGGTAAACCACACAAATGCAGCAGTTGCACATATCATCAGAACCAGTAGTATCGTACTTGCAAGTTTCTTCTCAATGGAAACTTTCTGATTTTCGCATAGGACAATCTGCTGAAGATTGTGAAATTCGGCTTCGCTGACATTTCCATTTAATGCTTTCCATGCAGTGCAGCGATCTGTAACCAGCAAAAAATCGGACAGCATTTCCATAAAGATGACAGCGAAAAATGCCAGAGAAAAGAACCACATCCCATTCCATTGAAGTTCTGTCAACACCCTCTGAAGACTTGAAGGCTTTAATGACACTATATTGGTTTTAGGTTATTCTATATTTTCTTGACTTTTTAGAAATTGTGTGTATTCTTCAAAAAAATCAATTACTGATGCTCGGTAAGTTCAGATTCTTACTAAACAAATTTGTTTAGTACATCTATCCTTGGATGTTCACTTTTCCATGAGATTGCTGTGGTAGATGTGGCTTGCTGATTTTTTAGTATCAGGATAGTATCACGCAATTCTGTCCAATCAGGAATTTGCCTTTTTGATTTTTACTTCAGGCTCTTTCGTAATCTTTTCAGCAAATTCCATCTTTAGTGGCATTGCTGGCGTTTTCATTAGCAATGCCGGATTAGTATTCTCTTGAGCAGTGTCTTTCTCCTGTTCTGCTTTTATCACAATTTTCTTTTCATCACTCATTTCTTCACACCACTTCTTGTGGACGTTCTTAGATTTCCACCATTATCCCTTGTATGTTTTACAGGCATCGGCGGTGTCGTTACACTCTTAGCTGGATTGCTCTGTGCTGGCTTGTTCTGTTCTGCCATTTTATGTACCAACCTTTCATCTCAACTTCATAACGCCGATAAAAAAGCTAATTACTATACTCCCGATTGACAAGTAAAAGCAAATCATCGAAGCCATTATCAATTTAACACGCCTATCGTTTATTTTCGCTTTCTTCTTTTGAACTTTTCCCACTAAATCAATCCACTGATTGATTTGGTGGTATTTAATTGTAAGTTTTTCCCACTCAGGATCATTTACAACCGTATCCTTCATATCCAGTATATCTGGAAATGCTTCTGTTTTCCATCTCCATTGCGCTAAGGATGCTAAAAGTAAACTCACAATCAGCAAAAAAGCAACAACAGATACTGCTATCAGAAAAAAATTCAAGGTCAGCTTTCCCCGGTATTCTATGCAAATAGCCGTAGCCGCAAATACAGCTGCTGTCATGAATGAAAAAGCCGTTTGCATCTGACTGGACTGTTGAATTAAATTTTGTTCTCTTTTTTCCTCCGCATCATATTTCAATGTTGCCAACTCTTTGATGTACTGATACTGTGCTGTTATCTGTCTTTCCTGTTCGATTGTCAGTTTCATTTCTATCCTTTCATTTAGTATACCACTCATTCACATAAATGTACATACTATCATTTATATATATCACTTCCGCCAATCCCAAAGAACTTGTCAAAGAAGCTCTTCAACTTATCGATTACACCCTGCTTCTTCTGTGCACGGCCACCGCCGCCAAAACGGGAAACAGGCGGCATCAACTTGTCAATATCCGTGCCAACAGTCTTGATTTCGCCATCACGGAACGCATTTGCCAAATACTTGCGGGTCTCTGGCTCTTTCAGCTTTTCCTCCTGAATGATTTGGACAAGCTCTTTCTCCCGCTGTTCCGACACATAGGTGTTCCACTCTGCCATCACGTCATCCACATCGTTGACCCCTGCAATAAAGGTTTCGATCAGCTGCTTTTTGCTGCGCAGTTCCGGGCTGGCGTCAATCGCCTTGCGAATCGTGATGAGCACTTCTTTATCGTCACAATGAGTATCATGGTACTTTTTGACCAGCATCAGAATGTAGTCAATGTTAATTTCGACCTGCCGAATCAGCTCCACCTCGAACACCACATCATCCGTGATATCCTCTTTGGTTTCATCGTGCTTCTTGTTACGCCATTCATCCCGCAAATCCTGATAGCGGCCCAAATAGTCCTGTAAATCTCGTTCAGAGATCATCTCGTTGCCCTTGAAATCATCAAAGGAGGACAGCAGGTTCCGCATCCGCAGCAGTGCACCAAACAGCACGATAAAGTCTTTCTGGTTCTGCTCCCCGATGATTTGCGGCTCTGTCAGCGGGAACTTCTGCGTCAGGTCATCGATCATGTCCGTATAGCCCTGATGGTATTTTCCCTGCTCGTCCATATAACCGTGGTAGTAGTCCGCATATTTGCGCAACAGAACGATGCCGCCCGCATTTTTATCTCCAAACAGCGAAATTGCCGCATCCACCCGCTTTTGCAGATTGCGGAAGCAGACGATATTGCCAAAGGTCTTGATGCTGTTCAAGATACGGTTCGTCCGGCTGAACGCCTGAATCAGACCGTGCATCTTCAGGTTTTTGTCCACCCAAAGGGTGTTCAGCGTAGTAGCATCGAAGCCCGTCAGGAACATATTGACCACGATCAGCAGGTCAAGCTCTTTATTTTTCATGCGGAGCGATACATCTTTATAGTAATTCTGGAACCGTTCGCCATCGGTCGAGTAGTTCGTGTGGAACATCTCGTTGTAATCCTGAATGGCTGCGTCCAGGAAATCCCGGCTGCTCTGGTCGAGGTTGGAGGTATCTTCCGGGTTTTCCTCGTCCAGAATGCCATCTGTTTCCGCTTCGTTGGCTCCATAGCTGTAAATGGTAGCAATGCGCAGCCGCTTGGTTGGGTCTGCCGCCATCTGTTTTTTGAACTCCTGATAATACAGCTTTGCCATCGGCACAGATGCCACGCAGAAAATCGAATTAAAACCGCTGACGCGCTGTTTTTGCTTGATTTCATCCACCGCACCACGCTGGGCAGAGGCCACCTCTGCCACATTCGTCAGCAGATTAAATTCATACGATTTGTCTCCCCGATAGGTTTTCTGGTCAAAGTGGTCAAGGATGTACTTGGTCACCAGCGAAATACGCTTGGGTGCCATGAATGCCTTTTCCCGGTCGATATCCCAAACCTGTTTATCGTCCATGTCTGGCTCTGCATCCATCGTCTTGATGTAATCTACACGGAATGGTAGCACATTCTTGTCGTTGATGGCATCCACGATAGTGTAGGTGTGCAGTTGATCGCCGAACGTCTGCGCCGTGGTGAAATAGCGTGGATCAGTGGAGCTTCCTGCGTTGACTGCAAAAATCGGCGTTCCAGTAAAGCCGAACAGGTGGTACTTTTTGAAATTGTGGACAATGGCTTTATGCATATCACCGAACTGGCTGCGGTGGCACTCGTCAAAGATGATCACAACGTGCTTCTGGTAGACCTCATGCCCCGGATTTTTCTTGATGAAGGTCGCCAGCTTCTGGATGGTGGTAATGATGATATGTGCTTCCGGGTTTTCCAACTGGCGTTTCAGAATCGTGGTGCTGGTGTTGGAGTTTGCCGCGCCCTTCTCGAAGCGGTCATACTCCTTCATGGTCTGGTAGTCCAAATCCTTGCGGTCTACCACAAACAACACCTTGTCGATGTAGGGCAACTGCGATGCCAGCCGTGCCGTTTTGAAGGAGGTCAGCGTCTTGCCGGAACCAGTGGTGTGCCAGATGTAGCCGCCGCCCTCGATGGTGCCATACTTTTTGTAGTTGTTGGCGATCTCGATGCGGTTCAATATCCGCTCGGTTGCCGTAATCTGGTATGGGCGCATCACCATCAGCATCTTTTCTGAGGTAAAGATGCAGTACCGGGTCAGCACGCTCAGAATCGTGTGCTTTGCAAAGAATGTCCGGGTAAAGTCGATCAGATCCGTCAGCACGCGGTTGTTTGCATCGGCCCAGTAGGAGGTAAATTCAAAGCTATTGCTGGTCTTTTCCTTCTTGGTCTTGCCGTGTTTGGCATCCTTGATGGCATTGTAGCGGGTGCTGTTGGAGTAGTACTTGGTATTTGTGCCGTTGGAGATCACAAAAATCTGCACATACTCATATAAGCCGCAGCCCGCCCAGAACGAATCCCGCTGATAGCGGTTGATCTGGTTGAACGCCTCCCGGATGGCCACCCCGCGCCGCTTCAGTTCCACATGAACCAGCGGAAAGCCGTTGACCAGAATCGTCACATCGTAGCGATTATCATGCCGCGCACCGTCCGCCTGCTTCACCTCGTACTGGTTGATGACCTGCAGGCGGTTGTTGTGGATGTTCTTTTTGTCGATCAGTGTGATATTTTTGGAGCTGCCATCATCCCGGTGCAATACCTGCACATTGTCTTCCTGAATCTTCCGGGTCTTTTCAGGAATATGCTCGTTGGGGTTAGCAATTACATCACTGAAAAACTGCCGCCACTCCGTATCGGAAAAGTGGTAGTGGTTCAGCTCTTCCAACTGGCTGCGGAGGTTAACAATCAGTTCATCCTCGGTATGCAGCGGCAGATAGGTATAGCCCTGCTCGCACAACAGCCGGATAAACTCTTTTTCCAGTTCCGCCTCACTTTGGTAGCTGTCAGAGCGCACCTTGGAGGGTTCATAGGCAGCAACAACGGTATCTTCATTGGTAGCCGCAACGATATTGAAAAAGGACATTTTCACACCCGCCTTTTACTCATACAAGCCTGCTTCTTCTCGTTCTACTCGAATATCTCGCAGTTTTCTTCCCTGATAAAGCCAATGCACCGGCCCCTGTAGCGGATAGGTCGTCTGCATGATTTTTTGAGCCAACGCAGAAAGCGAATAGGTTTTACCCTGATACTCAATTTGCCTATCATCTTTTACAACGGCTACAACCTCAGGATGATTTTGCAGCACGATCTCTGCCCCCATCGGAATACCACATTTAATAAATGAGAACGGGGCTTTGCGTTCTTTTGCTTCTTCCTGAATTTCAGCCGCAACTTCTTCGTCTGCAATCTCATGGCCTTCCGGGGTAAGGCGCTGCAGTTTGTCCATTGTGCCGCTTAATTTTGCAATGCTCTCCAAAAGCGCATAAGCATCCTCTTTTGTCATTGCATAAAACTCTTTTGTTCTTGTCTTGCCATCGAACGTATCAATGGCGCGCAAATCAGGATTCAAACGGTCGATCAGGCTATGCAGTTCTTTATCTTGTAGCGGAGTTGAAACATCGTAAGTAGCATATACCCGAAACGCAAATGGGATGCACTCGCTTCGATTTAACTGTTTCAGTCGATTTTCGATATTGGTCGCATAGCCAATTTTTACATAATCCGGAAAAGAGGGATTTGTCAAGATATAAATTACACCAGCCTTTTTTGCTGCACTCACGTTGCAGCCACCTCCTTAAACGTCAACAATTTATCTCGATAATATTCATACTGCTCTTGTCTTGCTTCGATCTCCGCGGGCAGGCCGCTGGTCAAATCATTGCAGATTGCATCAAAGCGATCAAGGATAGAAACAATCCGTTTTTGTTTTTCAATCGATGGGAGATCAATTTGCAAACTTAAAATTCTTGTTGAGTTCAAATCTCCACGTGCACCCTCCTTTTTCGCAAGAAGTTCTTCCTGCTTTGCACAGATGCAGTAATACACATACCTGTACAACGCCATCTCCGGGTCAACTTCAAGATTCAAACAATGCTGGTTTGTTGTCAGCGGAATTTTATTGATTGCACATCTTCCAGCAGTCGCGCCCGAAATTGCAACTATTACGCAGTTCTCTGGAATCCACTTTGCCGCAGAATTTTTTACTGCACTCTCCGTAATGAAGCACTCCGTCTTGCAAATATCCCGGAATACCACTTCCTGCGTCCTCAGCCAAGGAATATTTCCGTCCTCGTAATATTCTGATACGCCTTTTTTCGGTGTTCCGCCAGAACAACTGTTCTTTACTACATCTTGCAGAGAAACAACCGCATAGCCAAACACATACTGCAAGAGCTTAATCAGTGCTCTGCTCTGCTCTGCTCTGCTCTGCTCTGCTCTGCTCTGCTCTGCTCTGCTCTGCTCTGCTCTGCTCTGCTCTGCTCAAAATTGTGTTGCCGGTTTCCACAAATGTCAAGAGCTTATCTCGGTAATACTCGTACTGCTTCTGCCGGGCTTCAATTTCAGCGGGCAAACCAATGTTGAGGTCGGAGCAAATCTTCTCAAAGTTGTCCAGCACATTTACAATGCGGTTCTGAACATCGAGAGAAGGAACGGTAATTATCGCTTTTGCAATATTATCATTGTATAACCTCTGTATTGTCCCTCCGCTGGATACCTTCCACGGTTTCAGCTCATAGCAGTAGCGAAGATAACTATTCAAAACAACACTTTCATTGTTGTCAATCCAAACGATGTTAGAATCTTGAAAATACGCCGGCTTACCATCATAAACGACAGTTCTTCCGATCGTTCCTGCCGCCGAAATCAACACATCACCTTTCTTCGGAAAACTATACTTGGAGCGATACTCGTCAAATGTTTCTTTCGAAATATATGCATCTGCTTTCTTGCCAAATGTTCCAATTTTATAAAAAGGGACACCTTCAACTGTATTTGTTTGGCTCTTCAAAATGCGCTTGCACATACAAATCGGCCCGATATCGCCCAAAGAGATTTTCACAATCTTAGCCTTTTCGTTTCCGCCAAATGTTAATAGCTTATTCCGATAAAATGTGTACTGTTTTTGACGAGCTGTAAGCTCTGCTGTAAGCTGGTTTTGTAATTTTACAACATTTTCCGTGTAATTATCCAAAGTATGGACAATCTCACTCTGAATCTCAATTGGTGGAAGCGGAATTGTCACCTTGCCAATATCGTCCTTATTAATTTTTATAGGAACTGCATTTATAAGTGTCCTTTTTCTTAATTCCTTACGTCCATGTATACTCTCGATTGCATATTTTAGAAAACGACTTTGAACTTTGTCTAATTGTGGTCTCAACAGTGCCAGCGACACATAAAACGCGAGTGCTTCATTTCTGTCAACAACCGTACAAACACCAACTGACCCTATTCGAGTCATCATCACATCCCCAATTCTTGGTTTGATTTTATATTTTTCAAAATCTTTCTCAGAAATATACTTTCGCGTTGCATATAGATTACCTATATTTTCAACACTGGCAAATTTAACACCCGACTCAGTATAATTTGGTGTACTGTGGGTGCCATCATAAATATCGCATACACTATTGAGCTTTACATACTCTACTCCATCCGGGCAAAGTTCCCGAATCATTTCATCCAGCTTACTCATTTTTCATTTCCCACCTAATACAGCTCATCGTCTGCCGTTCTTGTACTATCATTGGATAAATCATATAATCCCAAGGCATCAGTTTTAGCAAGTATGGAATATTATCTGTTCTGATGATTTCAAACCCATCTCTGTACACATAAATCACATATCTGATTTTATCCTTGAATTGATAAATATAATTCAAAATTTTCTTATCTCTACTAAGACGATAATTTTTGAAATCTTCTTGTTTACGCATATCGCCTTGCGACATACCATTGATCCAGTCTGTATATACGCATTCTATCATTCCTAGTGCGCTTTCATCATACTCGATCATGAAAATTCCTATTTCTTTAGTTCCATTATATTTTTCAAGGCTTTGAAGATGTTTCTCCCAGCTATCTTGAAAAGATTTCTTCAAATCCTCATAACTATGCGCACCATATTCAAATGTCCAGCTTGTTGAACGCAGTGTATTGCACTCCATTTCATGCTCCCACTGCTTTCTTACTTCTTCTTGCTCTTTTTGAACTGCACTTTTAAAGGCCTGTTCGTCTTTCTTGTGCTCTGCTCCTTTTCGAGTAGTTTTAGATGATGTAATCTGAAAATGTTCTATAAATCCTTTTCGGAATATAAAATCAGGGAACTCACTAAGGCGTTCATTCGGTTTAGCTGTTCTCAGGATGCTCGCAATTTCAAACCTATCATCTTCCAATAATCCAAAACAGCTTTTATAGCATTCGTGATTTACAAGCCACTGCCAAAGCCCATTATTAAATTCATCATCAGTTACATTTAGAATTGTACGGTGTCCA
Organism: Faecalibacterium sp. 7; assembly: GCF_049562865.1. NCBI lineage: Bacteria > Bacillati > Bacillota > Clostridia > Eubacteriales > Oscillospiraceae > Faecalibacterium > Faecalibacterium sp. 7. The sequence goes on from NZ_CP186911.1 coordinate 1,391,097, forward strand.
AAAGGTTCCTCACAGGGCACATCATCACGCCAAAAGAATCCCCGCTTCACCAAATCCAAACAGTTTTGTTCTTTTATTCCTCTTTGGGTTGTCTGCCCCATAAGTATCTCCTTTCCATTTTATTCAATTGAATTTGTTTCCAAATACCTGTCAAAATCGCTCTGGTACAGCCGATCCTGCACCACGCGATACTTTTCAAACTCCGTTTCGGCGTGCATTTTTGCAAGCTGTGCCGAGATTTTGCCGTTGGGAGCATCCTTCCATGTGTGAAGCCCCATGTGCGGCTTTTCGGCATCCGCACGCTCATAGATCAGCTCTGCCGCCGTATGGCGATGCACGGCATAGTGCATCTTGTTCTGCACCTTTGCAAAGAACTCTTTTGTGGTCAGCGCGTTGCGGTCATAATCCAGCGAAGTAGCGTAAATATCGGTAAGTTTCTGGTAGAAATTGCGCTCCGAAATACGAATTTCCCGGATACGCTCCAACTGCTCTTCAAAGTATTTCTTGGTCAGGACTGTGCCGCCGTTTTTCAGGCGCTCCTCATCCATTGCCCACCCCTTGATGGTGTACTGCTCCACGATCTGGTTCGCCCAGACACGGAACCGCACCGCCCGCTGGTTGTTCACCTTGAAGCCGACCGCAATAATCATTTGCAGATTATAGTGGTTCACGCTGCGAGTAACCTGTCGGCCACCCTCATTTTGAACTATTCGGAATTTCCGAATAGTTGCCGCCTCGTCCTGCTCATGGTCAGCATAAATCTTTTTGATATGCTCATTGATGGTCGGAAGCCCCACATCGTAAAGGGTTGCCATCATCTTTTGCGTCAGCCAGATGTTTTCATCCTCGTAGCGCATCTCGATGCTGTCCTTGTCCTCGCCCGTAGAGGCAACAAAGGTCAGGTATTCCGCCGCAGAAGAACGTACCAATGCAGAATCTTTCTTTTCGTTTTCCATCTCAGCCCTCGATTTCTGCCACGATCTGGTCAATGGCGGCCCGCAGTTCGTTTTCTCGTGCTACGATTTGCGCAATTTCAGCGTTCAGCTTTACAATGTCGATCTTCTCGCGGGTGTCCTTGGCTTCCACATAAGTGGAAACTGACAGATTGTAGTCATTTTCCTGCACCTCGGAATACTCCGCCAGATGGGAGAAGTGCGCTTCTTCTGCCCGCTGTGCAAAGGTGTCCACGATCTTATTGATGTTTTCCGGCGTGAGCTTGTTGTTGTTCGTCACCTTGACACACTCGGAAGAAGCGTCAATGAACAGCACTTTATTATCCGTTTTACCCTTTTTCAGCACCATGATGCAGGTGGCAATACTGGTACCAAAGAACAGGTTGCTCGGCAACTGGATGATGCAGTCAATAAAGTTGTTGTCCACCAGATACTTGCGAATTTTCTGCTCTGCGCCGCCACGGTACATGATGCCGGGAAAACAGACGATTGCAGCCGTACCGTTGGAAGCCAGCCATGCCAACGAATGCATGATAAAGGCCAAATCCGCCTTACTTTTCGGAGCCAGAACACCAGCCGGGGCAAAGCGCGGGTCATTGATGAGCAGCGGATTCTCGTCACCGGCCCACTTGATGGAGTACGGCGGATTCGATACGATCAGCTCAAAAGGTTCATCATCCCAGTGCTGCGGATTGGTCAGCGTGTCCTCACAGGCAATGTCGAATTTGTCAAATTCGATGTCGTGCAGAAACATATTGATGCGGCACAGGTTGTACGTTGTGATGTTGATTTCCTGCCCAAAGAAGCCGTTGCGCACGGCATCCCGTCCCAGCACCTTTTCTGCCTTCAGCAGCAGCGAACCAGAGCCGCAGGCCGGATCATAGACCTTGTTGATTTCCTTCTTGCCTACGGTACCCAGCCGAGTCAGCAGTTCCGACACATCAGCAGGCGTAAAAAACTCGCCGCCGGACTTGCCCGCATTGCTGGCGTACATGGTCATCAGGTATTCATAGGCATCGCCAAAGGCATCAATGTCATGCTCTTTCACATCGCCAAGGTTCATATCTGCCACGCCGTTCAGCAGTTTCACGAGCTTCTCATTGCGCTTGGCAACAGTCGCGCCCAACTTATTGCTGTTGACATCATAATCATCGAACAACCCTGCAAACTGCCCCTCGGAGGAGCTGCCCTTTGCGGATTCCTCAATGTGTCGGAAGACTGTTTCCAGCGTTTCGTTGAGGTTTTCATCGCTGGCCGCTTTTGCCCGTACATTGCAGAACAACTCACTAGGCAGGATGAAGAAGCCTTTTTCTTGTACCAGTCCTTCCCGTGCCTGCTCTGCCTCTGCATCAGGCATATCTTCATAGCGGAAATCCGGGTTGCCTGCATCAATTTCGCCCTGATTGATATAGCTGGCAATGTTCTCCGAAATATAACGGTAGAACATCGTACCGAGAACGTAGCTTTTGAAATCCCATCCGTCCACTGCGCCGCGCAGATCATCAGCAATCGCCCAGATTGCACGGTGCAGTTCTTCGCGTTCCTGCTCTTTTTTGGTGTCTACCATTTTTATTTCCTCCATCAAATGCGGATTTCCGCATTGTTTTCTTTCATTTTAACATAGTAAATGTACCACTATTGGTACACCATGGTGTCTTTTTCTAAAAAGGATATACTTTCCCTTTATACTATCCTAGTAAAGCGTACCACAGCTTTTCCGTGATTGCAAGCCGATAAAAATTTCTATTGCATTTTTTGTCGAATTATTACTTATATGTACAGACCCCCGCCAGCATTCGCTGACGGGGGTCTACTATGCTTACAGTTCTACGCTGTTCTGCCTGTTCTTCTTCTGGCTTCTATCCGCGGTCTGCTCCTGCTCCCTCATAAGCCCAATGACCTGCTGCATCTTTTCGGCACCGAAATAGTTCCATACTCGCCTGAAATCACGTTTCATCGCATAGAGCTGCTCATTTTCTGCCTTCACCTCTTTCAGCCGCTGGCTTAGATGATGGGTAGCTTTCTTCTCGTCCTGATAGAAGTGCAGATACTTATCCCGCTCATCCTTGACCTCCCAGTACTTCCGATGGAGGGCAAAGAGTACCTTCACCAACTTCTGGATCAGCGGCATGGCCTTCTTCTCCCGATAGCTCTTGGCGGTCTCAAACGTGGCTGCTTCTGGCACCCATTCTTCTGGCCGCTGGGAGTACTGCGCTGACAGGTTTTCCAGCCCCTCCATGATGGGAGCCAGCTTGTTCAGCTTCTGGCTCTGCTTCTGGTAGGTCAGCTCTGCTTTCTGTACCCGCTGTTCAGCGGCTTCTACGGCTGTCTGCGCTGTTTCCAGCTGTTCCTGCATCTCGGTCAGGTCGGTCTGGCACTCCTGCTTGGCAGCTTCCAGAGCCGCCACCTCTTTACTACGCTCCTGCTTTTTGAAGTCCAGCACAGACAGGTGCTCTTCGTGGGTGCCTTTCTGTTCCCACTCGATGCCGTGCCGCTCCATCACGGCGGCAAGCTGCTCTTTCTCGGCGTTGATCCACTGGTTCAGCTCGGATTCCCGTTTAGAACCGCCTGCAAAGCCCAAGGCTTTCAGCGCCTGCTTCAGGGACACCTTGGTGTCCAGTCCTTTGCCCTTCCAGCCGGACACATACGGCACGAAGTCGATGTGCAGATGGGGCGTAGCTTCGTCCATGTGGAGGAAAGCCCCGAACACCCGCAGTGTCGGGTTCCGCTCTTGGAAGCCCTGCATATACTCGTCCAGCAGTTCCTTTGCCAGTGCGCCATTCTCGGTCAGGACACCCATATCATCTTTGTTGCCGATCTGGACGATCAGTTCATGGAAAAGCTTTTCCTGCTTGCCTGTCCGCAGGTGCTCATAGTAGTCGGTGATACAGCGGTCCTTGCGCTTCTGCTTGGCATTGTAACGCTTCACTGCCTCGTCAAACAGTTCGTGGTACACCTTCTGAATCGGCTCATCACGGTACACGACATTCAGACTGCTGCGCTTCGGGTCTACGTTTTCAGCGGTGAAACTTCTCCGGTTATGGTTGAGGGAGCCGGGACCCCGCATTGCGGAAATGGTTCTTTTCAATCGCACGTCCTTTCTCTGTGGAAGTAACTGGTGCCGGACACGGCAAAGGCTTTGTTACTTTCGTCGAAAGTAACGCAAAAGCACTTTTGACAGACGTTCCGTCCATCAAAAGATGCCTTTGCGCCCTGCCGGGGGCTTCCGTCTGCGGACGGGGCTTCGCTGCACCTCGCCGCTGCCCGGTCCAACACCACCTTCCTGCGTGATTGCATTCACAGGAGCGTGTCACGCTCCTGTCCTCTGCCAATAGAGGAACTCACCAGCGGAAGCTTTCTGGCACGCCTCGTCTGTCCAGATACTCCTGCCGAGCCTGCTCCCGCTGTTCCTCGGTGGGTGCTGTCTTGTACTGGGCATACAGCTCATGCCGCAGCATCGCATCCAATTTTTGCTCCAAACCCTGCTCAATGATCTCTTCGTACTCATTTTCGCCGCTCAAATGATAATGCAGCAAGGCGACGAAAAGTTCCTGCGAAATTTGCACATTTTTCATCATTATCACCATCCCGTGTCGGTTGTGTCGATTGTGACGGTATTTTACATAGTAGCAAAAATACCGTCACAACCGTCACGAATCGTCACGCCCCAGAATTTTCCAGCGTTAATTTGACCACCCTGCCCTCATGGGTACGCCTGCTTTCGTACCGAATCCCATAGTCGTTGTAGAGCCTGTCGGCACTCACATTCAGCTTCCGGGTCAGGATGTTTGCCTGTATGCCTACACCCGGCAGACGTTCCAGCAGTTCCGTGGGTGCACCGCTCCACTCCGGCTGTTCCGGGGTAAGCACCTTTGCCACCGCTTCCAGAAGCGGGTCGGGCGGCAGCTTCCAAAGTTCCGTTTCGGCTCCTTGGAACTCCCACACGCAGCGTTCCCGGTCAAACTCCAATGTCAGCTCCTGATCCGGCTGGTCACGCCCCACGATGTCCAGTAGTGCGGTGTTGTCCGTGCGCCGCTTCTTCTGCATGATGAACGCGCCATCCGCTGCACCCAACAGACCGTTGGTGCCGGAGATCATATCAAAGCTGTCCTCGGCTTCCATCTTCCGGGTGTGGTGAACCACCAGCAGACAGATGCCGTACCTGTCGCTGAAAGTTTTCAGTTTGGTCACGATCTCATAGTCGCTGGCATAGCTGTATCGGTCACCGCCGATCTCCCGCACCTTCTGCAGGGTGTCGATGATGATGAGCCGTACATCCGGGTGCTCCCGGATGAATCCTTCCAACTGCTGGTCAAGTCCCTCGCTCACAGACTTGGCCTGCGTTGCGAAGTAGAGATTGCTGGTCTCCTCCACCCCGAACATCCGGGAGAGCCGCCGCTGCAGCCGGGCGTAATCGTCCTCCAACGCCAGATAGAGGACGGTGCCTTGATGCACCTCGTACTCCCACAGTGGAAGCCCCATCGCCACATGATAGGCAAGCTGCCCCATGAAGAAGGACTTGCCCACCTTGGGCGCTCCTACAAAGAGGTAGGTGCCGCTGTACAGCAGGTCGTTCACAATGGGCTTCCGGGGTGGATATACTGTGTCGTACAGCTCAGTCATTGATACCGTGTTCAGCCCGAAATTGTTTGACTTTTTCGCGGCTTGCAGATTGATTTGCTTGTCCGAATTTGTTATAATATTGGTGCTAGTTTTGTGAGACGACTGTACCGCATCTGCGCCAACAGATGCACCCGGTACGGTCGTTTTTCTATTGTCCGTCATTCGCATTCCTCCTTAAGTCCGTTCAACGTCAGAGCCACCATTTGCAGGGTCTCCAGCAAGTCCGGCGGAACTTCTTCATCCACGGCCAGCCGCTGCAATTCCTGATAGATTAGCTTCATCTGGTCTCGCAAGGCTTTGTAGACCCTTGGGTTGCCTACCACGGTGATCTCCCGGTCGGTCAGGCGGCGGATGATATACTCCTGTTTGGTCAGCCCGGAGAGCTTTACTTTGGCTTCCAGAACCTCGTCCTCTTCCGGGGACATTCGGAAGGCTACCACCTTGTTCCGCCAGCGGCCTTGCTGGTCGAGCACTCGTTCCATCTTCATCCCTCCTTTCGCTCCATGTTCAGCTTCTGCGCCATCTCCTGCTGCTTTGAGGGGAAGAGGTGGGCGTACTTATAGGTGATGTCCACGCTCTCATGCCCCACCCGGTCTGCGATTGCCAGCGCCGAGAAGCCCATCTCGATCAGCAGCGACACATGGGAGTGCCGCAGGTCGTGGATTCGTATCCGCTTTACTCCGGCTGCCTTGGCTCCCCTGTCCATCTCGTGGTGCAGGTAGCTCTTGGTCACCTCAAAGATCCGCTGGTCTGGCTGGACTTTGTAGAGGGATTTCAGATAGTCTCTGATCTCGTCCGTCAGAAACTGCGGCATCTGGATGACCCGGACGCTCTTGGGTGTTTTCGGGTCGGTGATCACATCTCGGCCTTTCAACCTTTGATAGGATTTGGTGATGGAGAGCAGCCCCTTGTCCAAGTCGAAGTCTGCCGGGGTCAGAGCCAGCAATTCGCCCTCCCGGATGCCACACCAGTAGAGGACCTCAAAAGCGTAATAGGATTGCGGCTTGTCCATCATCGCTTCCGCAAACTTGAGGTACTCCTCCTTCGTCCAAAAGAGCATTTCCTTGTGCTTTTCCGACCCCATGCACCCGGCTGTGGCCGCTGCGTTTGCTTTCAGCCCGTAGAACCGGACTGCATGGTTTAAGATGGCACTGAGTTGTCCATGCAACGTCTTGAGGTAGGTCGGCGAGTAGGCCTTGCCGTTCTTGTCCCGGTAGTTCAACATCTCGTTCTGCCATGCAATTACATCCCGTGGCTTGATCTCACTGAGCCGTTTTTCTTTGAAATACGGTAAGATTTTCGTTTGGATGATATGCTCCTTGACAGACCATGTGTTTTCCCGGAGCCGTTTTTTCTTGTCCGTGATATAGATCTCCACGAACGCTTCAAAGGTCATGGTCAGGTCTGCCGCCTGTTGAAGAAGGAACTCCCGCTCCCACGCCAGAGCGTCCTTCTTGGTGGCAAACCCCCGTTTCAGCTTCTTCTGCTTCACACCTTGCCAGTTCTCAAAGTAGAAGGAAGCGTACCATGTGCCCTGTTTGCTGTCCTTGTAGGCTGGCATCCTATCACTCCTCCCCTGCCCCGTAGATTTTCTCCTGATAGTACCTCCTGCTTACCCGGCCTCCTACGGTCGTGTAGCCTTTGGCCTTCAGTTCCTCGTTCCACTGGGCGATCATCTTGTACGCCAGACCCTGGGAGATGTTCAGTTCCTTTGCCAGCTCGTCTGCCTTGATAAAAATGCTGTTTGCCATTTTTTGTCCTTTCCTTGTCGGTTTCGTTTCGGTGCCGCTTCATCCTCGCTGACTTCCGGCAGGCATATCCCCTTTGCGGTGCTGTGCCGTCCCCTTACGGAGCGCTCGCTTCCTTTCGGAAGGTCTTGGCGGTTTGGGTCAGTTTGGCGGTCATTCAATTTCACTAAGCATTTTTGCTTATCTTTTTGTGCCCTCATTATACTAAACACATTCCGTTAAGTCAAGAGGTTTTCGGGTAAAATCTTAAACTTTTTTGTTTATTTTCTATTGCACCTCCTGTTTTTCTGTGCTATACTGGGTTCAACAAATATGTTTAAGTCAGGAGGCAATCGCATGGCAGTCGGTGACCGCATCAAACGTGCCCGCAACCTCCGAGGTATGACCCAGAAAGAACTGGGCATTGCCATCGGGTTTGAGGAGAAAAGCGCAGACATCCGTATCGCACAATACGAAAGCAACACCCGCACTCCCAAGGAAGAGCTGCTCCGCAAGATTGCGGAGGTACTGGATGTGAACTACCGTTCCCTCTATGAGCCGACCCTGTACGCCGCAGAGGATGTGATGTACACCCTGTTCGAGCTGGACGAGCACTACCCCGGCACCCGGCTCTACGAGGTCACAGACACCACCGACCCGGATTTCCCGGAAAAGCACATGGCAGTCAGCTTCCGATATCGCCTGCTGGATGAGTTCCTGAAGGAGTGGCAGCTCCGCAAGAAACAGCTCCGGGAGGGCGAGATCACCAAGGAAGAGTATCTGGAATGGAAGCTCAACTGGCCCCAGACCGCCGATGGCTGCGGACGCTACGAGCCGAAGAAAAAGTGGCGTAAAGAATAAAAGACGCAAAAATGCCCTCTGAAAAACTTACCGTTTCTCAGAGGGCATTCTCATGTCTCTCTTTATGAATAATCGCCTGATAGTATCAAAGCAGTATCACAGAGTCTTTTAGCTCTTAAAATATCGCATTGTATCAATACTTTTCAGGGTTTGCAGATTACTCGAGCTCTGTAGCGGGTAACTGCTTGCTCTTGATTGCTCTGCAATGACTCAGTTGAGATAAATTTAAGCAACACAATACAGTGTTGATCTTCCAGAACCATTTCGTATGTTTCTTGAATGTTTATGTCATCTTCCTTCTGAAAAGTAGCAACCGCCTCTGCTGGCAAGGAATCAATTGTCAGCATTCGCTTTCCTAGTTCTTCTTCAGAATATAAAAATGTCATACACGCAAGGATACCATTTGTTGAGTTTAAATAGACAGCTTTTCTGTTTTTTGGTTGTAGTGGATTACCATCATACAAATCATCTCGCTCCTCAAAGTATTCGTTTTCAGGAAATCCAGAGCTATAGATATCGGCTGTACTATTTAACATCTCAAATCCTTCTGGCTCGAATTTTTTTACAACTTTATCAACATATTGCGAATACAATGAATAGTTATCCGGAACCGATTCACTTTTATTTTTTGTATTAAAGCAAGATGTTAATGTAAAGCAAACTATCAAACAGAGCAGCACTGTCAGAGGTGGTTTTTTAAGTGTTTGCATTGTACGACTCAGAGAAAATGTCCAAAGTATCACTGGGATACAAAGTAGAATTAACATCATAAATAGCATACCTCTTACTTTGAGACGGGTTGCTCGTATTAGCCGTCCAAACAGTTAGTCTGCCACCAATTTTATAGCCTTTATGCGTCAAATCGTGACTGATTTCAATGATTTTTTTGGTGATGACTAAGATGTTTTATTTAGCTCATTTCGTCCGATGCGGTAAATCTTCTTGTCTTGTTCTCCTACTTCAACAATAAGTTCATTTTTATTGTGATGAACTATTACTGGAATATAGCTATCGGAATTTTCCACCATCAAACATGTGACTCCATTCGTCCATTCACTGTTCAATTCCTTTGATAGCATGGAAATGATTTCTTCTTTCGTCATTTTGATTAATGAATAACCTCCATTTTGTACACTCCCACAGGAGCTTTTGCTTAGTCAACGTTGCTCACACTGCGTTTGTGACAGCTTTTTTGAAAAATTTTCGAGATTTTATCAACTTTGTATATTTGCACAAAAAATGCCGACACATTTGTAAACAATCACAAGTGTGTCGGCAAGGTCTTGACAAATCAGGAAATGCTTTCCGCAATTCTTAGAAGCTCATCATGCGATATCTTTCCAATAATCGTATGCGAAATGCCATCTTTCTCCCATACTAGCACATATCCTGTACGTCCTCCGTTATTACTCGTTCCAAGTGTTGCATCGGCTGTTCCAATTTTAATGCGCTCATAAACCGTATGCTCATTGTCGAAAGTTTCGACTTGTCCATAGTCTTGAATTACGGAACAGTCCACATAATAAAAGATGTTCTTATCATTGATATCAACATAGGCATGAAGAAAGGATATTTCGTTATCATATCCTTGTTCATAATCTCGTTCAAAGCCATCCGGCACATAATGGTCGCTGTATCCATTCGGAAGCTGCTCCAACGGTTCGCCGTCCACTTGATACGTCAGCTGCATCTCAATGGGCAGGAACTTCTGAATCATCGTATAGACCGCCTTGCGGAAGTCTGCACTTACTGCAAGCGCACCGAAGGTCAGAATTATCAGCGTCAGGGCCGCAACAAGCACTCGCTTCAGCACCGGGCGGCGTTTATGCAATGCCGCTTTCAGGCGAGCATCCCATCGGAAAGTATCCGGGTAGCGTTCTTTAAGCTGTGCCGGAGTTGGCAGCTCGTCCAGTTCTCTTTGTGCATCTGCACGGAGTGCCATCATCAACGCTGCATCAAAAGAAACTTCTGTCCGCTCACTCATGGCTGTTCAACTCCTTCCACAATAGTTTTCTTCCACGGAAAAGCCGCATCCGAACCACTTCATCCGTCAGTCCAAGCGATTCGGCAATCTCCCTGTTGGTGCAGCCCATTGCCAAAAGGCGCAGCGGATCACGATACATCGGCTTCATCTGTCCGATCAGTTCTGTCAGGTGTTGGATGTTATCGGTGCTGACTACTGCATCATCCGGCACCGGGGCATCATCTGGTGCGTCCGGGACTTCTTCCAGCGGTTCTTCTCGCTGCTTGCGAAGCATATCGTAAGCACGGCTTCTACTACAACTAACGAGATAAGCAGCGAGTTCGTGACAGTTTTCTCGATGAATTTTAGAAAAATTTTTGGCAACGTACAAAAAACCTCTTGCAGCACATCTTCTGCCAGATATGAATCGCCCATAATTTTGTAAGCGGTATGGTAGACCAGCCGCTTGTAGGTATTATATACATCTATAAATTGTTCTTCGCTGCTCCGGTCATCCAGAACTGCCAGATACATTGCCAGCATTTTCGCTCACATCCCTCTTATCGGGAGGAATTATGTCAATTTGACACAATTCCTCTCTGCCCATTCAGATAAACCACCACGGCAGTTCCAGCCACAGGTTATCCATGGCCTGTTCTTCGGTCTTTTTGGCGCGGCTTTTTGTCAGGTGAAAGTATATCGCCGTGCCGATCAGCGGATGTTCCTCGCCATCGGTGAAGCCATAGCGGTACAGCAGATAGGTCTGCTCCCGTTGGGTCAGCCGTTTCAGGCCATCGTACAGTTCCCGGCGCGATTCCTGCTCCTCCATAATGCTCTGCGGTTGCATGGCGTAGGGGTCGGCTATGGCTTCAATGCGCCGCAGCTGTTCCTCTCCCGGCAGAACATCATCCAGCGAAACACGTTGGTAACAGACGCCGTCCTTATCCTCCGTCAACATCCGCTGCTCAAAAGCAGTAAAGGCATCCCGAATCATGTCCATCATGGCGTTGCAGATGGCCGGAGCTGCGTAGGTCAGAAACTTCATGCCGCGCGCTGCATCGAACTTTGGCACGGCCTTCCACAAGCCCATATTCCCTGCCTGTTTCAAATCGTCCGCGTCAAGGTTCAGGCCGGACTGTGCCAGATTCATGCTGCGGAAAAGGTCATTTGCCACCTTGCCAATAAAGGACTTGTTGTTGTCGATCAGGCTGTCCAGCGCGGCAGCATCGCCTTTCTGCGCCAGCGCACAAAGCCGTTCATTCGTCTGCTTCATGGGCGTTTTCCTGCTCTGCGGCAGACTGCAAGATTCCCAGCAGACCGTTCCGCAGCTGTTCCAGCGCTTCCGGCGTAGCTCCTTCCATGCCCGAAACGCTGTCCAACATTGCATCTGTCAACTGCTCTGCCGTAATCGTTGGGTGCTGCACATCCTGCCCTTTAGTCAATTCGGTGAACATCTTCTCTGCCACTTTCTTGCTCATGGCTTCCTGTTCGGCGTAATGGCTCCCGATACCCTTTTTGATTTCCTTGACCGCCGCCATGAAGTACATTTCAATGTCATCAAGATCACCTTGATACACCGGCTTTCTCCGAAGGCTGATGTCCTTTGCGGCTTTGGCTGCTTCCGGGGTCTTGACCTTTGTGCGCAGCAGGGTGCTCAATGTCGTGAGCATGGCATTCTGTGCTGCGATACCAGACGCAAAGGTATCGTCAAAATACTGCGCTATGCGGTAAGTAAGCTCTGCAAAGCGGGCGTTTTCCAACAGCAGGTTGACCACCTCTGTATTGACACGCCCTGTGTAGAGGTTCTTTGCGGCTTCTACGGACAAGCCCAGCTCGGCAATGTCGTAGTTCTTGCGTTCGGGGATGTTGGTTTCTCCCAGCAGAAAATCCGTGGACACGTTGAACAGCCTTGCGATCTTCAGCACCTGCTCATGGGTCAGGGTTCCTTTCACACCACTGATAAAACGGCTGATAGTGCTTTTAGAGCAGCCGATTTCCTTGGCAAGCTCCGGTTGGCTGATATTGTGCTCTTTCATCAAGTCCGCAAGACGGACGTTGGACGGTGCGGGCAGATATTCCTGTGCCATGTGGTCGGCCCTCCTTTTTGAGCTTTTTCCTCATTATAATACGCTCTGCCGTTTTGTTCAATATACGGTTTCCCCTCTGCCCTTGCTGTTGCAAATCTGCAACCAGTAAGGGCTTTTTTCTTTTTCCGTTGCAGTTCTGCCGCTTTTTCGCCTTTCCTGCAAAATTTTCCGTATATTCAGGCAGGAAGCAAAAAACACCAGAGTTCCCACTTTGGGGATACTCTGGTGCAACACACGAAACAAAGGAGAAATGCCCTTGAGCCTGTATCGGCGATCCGTTTCAGCGCGGAACTGCGCCAGAATGACCGCCGCTATAACCTTGAAGCCACCAACAACATCTACCTGCCCGGTGGCCGCAGGGTGCGGGGTTTTGTAGGCATCGAGCCGCTTGTCCACCCCTGCCCGTAAAAAGTGCATTTTTTTCACGGAAGAAGTTCGTACAACCTGTACGGTCTGTACTTGTACGCATCTGTACGGCGAATTGGAACAAATTAAAACGAATTATCGTTTATATTTTGGATTTCCGTACGTCGTACGAACCGTACAGGTTATTTGAAGTCCGTACGCAATTTTTTCGGATGCGTACGGAGCAATCAAGTTCGCATTGTGCGAACTTGTCGGGGCGAGGCCCCTCCATCTTGCTGGCGCAAGACCGTTCGGTCACTTAAAAGCCCCACTGGGGCTTTCATTGCTTCGCAAACGTGAACTCGATTAACTCTCCCGCAGGAGACGTTCCCCCTCGGAGAGTCTTCGAAGAGCCCACTACACTTTGCAGCCCATAGGGATGAAAGTGTCATAGTGGGTTATTACACTTCCGAAGAAGTGCACCTCCGTCCCCCGTCACCTTCCTCTGAACCCTGAAAGGAGGGATGTCCTCTGGCAAGAAATGATGGTATTGACCGCACCAGTGTCCGAAATCTCGCCGTTTCGGACAAGGCCGTTGGCAACACCCAGCAGCACAACGAACGCGAAAAGGACAGCTATCGGAACCCCGATATTATCCCCCAGCGCGCTGCATGGAACGTCCACTTCAAAAAGCCAACCGCCAGCTACACTGACCTGTTCGCCCAACTGGAAACCGCTGGTACGATTTCAACGCGCGGCCTGAAGCCGGATGCCACCCATTATTGCGAGCTTGTCTTTGATGTCAACTCTGCCTATTTCGACAACCACGGCGGCTACGAGTTCGCTAAGCAGTTCTACGCAGATGCCTATAAAGCCGCTGTCCAGATCGTGGGCGGTGAGCAGTATATCCTCTCGGCAGTCATGCACGCCGACGAGATCAACCGTGCCATGACCGAAGCACTAGGCCGCGAAGTTTACCACTACCACCTCCATGTGGTCTATGTACCTGTGGTGGAAAAGCAGATCCTGTGGTCGAAACGCTGCAAGGACAAGGCACTGGTCGGCACAGTCAAGGAGACCGTCATGCAGGTCAGCCGGAGCAAGAAGTGGGCATCCAAGCCCCTGCTAGACGATGCTGGAGAGCCCGTCCTGCAAAAGAACGGCAAACCAGTCCTGAAGAAGTCGTACAGCATCCTGCAAGACGATTTCTTCAACTATATGCGCGCTGCCGGGTACACCGATGTGGAGCGCGGCGAGCGTGGCAGCACCGAAGAACACCTGACCGTCACCCAGTTCAAAGTTCAACGGGAGCAGGAACGGCTGGACAGCCTGACCGCCCAGATTGACCAGAAAGAGCAGCACCTCACCCAAACCAACAAAACCCTCTCCAAGACCGAAAAGGAACTTGCCGCTGTGCAGAAAAAGGCCACGCTCACGAAAGAAGCCCTCATTCATGCGCGCAATCTGGATTATATCGGCAAGCGCACCTTTCTCGGTAACTACTCGCTGACCGAAGAAGAATTTTCCAAGCTGAAAAAGCAAGCCGACCACGGCTATATGATGGACGTGGAGAACCGTCACTTGAAAGAAGAACTTTCCACCGCCAAGAAAGAGGCCGTTCGTTGGAGCAACAAGTACCACGACCTGTGGTACGACGTGAAACCCTATTTGGATGCTCTCCACCGTGCGCCCGAACTGGTGCGCGGCTTTCTGGAAAAGATTCTTGCCCCCAAGCAGGAGCGCACCATGAATGTGCAGCAGCGAAACCGCAAGCGTGGGCAGGATATGGAACTTTGATTTTCGGAGGATACCATTTGAACAAAAAGAAGAAGTCGAACAAATCCGGCTACCCGGATGAAGCAATCAAGACCCTTGCGCATTGCTTTTATCCCTCCATGGTTGAGTTTTTCAACAGTGAGGAAGGCCAGCGTGAATATGAGGAATGGCTGAAAGAGCAGGAAGCACTACAAGCCTTGCCTGTTGCCGCATAAAAACAGCAGGACGCTCCCAGAAAAGGGAACGCCCTGCTTTACATAGATGTTTCTTACCGGGGTGTGTCCGCTTGGGCACACCTCTTATTTTTTTGCCCTTAATCTTCTAGCCCATGGCTCCCGGCTGCATTTTTCAAATATTCCTCCGGGTCACCGTTCAGAATCAAATCGGCATAGCTCAGCGGGTCATTGTAGATAAGGTAGTCCAATTCCGTCTGCTGTGCCATAGTCACATCCAGTGCATCCTCGACCCCAGTGCAGTCGATAGAGATCATTCTCCCATCCCGAAGCAGCAGCTCCACGCAGTCAGTATCCATGTTGAACTTGCAGGCTCTTTCATCGTACTTCATAATCGCATCCTCCAAATCTTGTTATTGGCTTACGGTCTATGACAAGGTATCGGAGTTTTGCGCCGTCCACAGGAACCTTCGTTGTTGTACCCGAAGAAAACGAAAAATCCGAACCCTTCTCCAATCGGAAATAGGTTCGGATTTTTCTTGTTTGGTGGGCGCGGGTGGATTCGAACCACCGAAGCTGAAAGCAGCAGATTTACAGTCTGTCCCCATTGGCCACTCGGGAACACGCCCATATTCATTTTTATGCGTCCGTTCGCCGGACGACTTGCTTATTTTAGCATGGGAAATGGATTTTGTCAACTGTTTTTTACTTTTTTCTTCAAAGCTTTTTTGCACCCGTCGGAGACGGGGTGCGGCAATGCGGCTGGCTTTGTGCGAAAACGGCGGATAACCGTCTTTTTTGCTGCAAAAATATTTATTGGATAAGCGGCAGATCCTGCGGCTTTGGATTGCATTCTGCGCAATTCTATGTTATAATTTCGGACGAACTGAACAGAAAACAGCAGGTGCCTTCTGCCGCGTTGCGCGGTGGGAAGGGTAAAAGGGAAGCGGGTGCAGATCCCGCACGATCTCGTCACTGTGATAAGGGAGTCCGCGTCAGGGTGCTGTGCGCACCGGCCACTGGAGCATTGCTCCGGGAAGGGGATGCCGGGCGGCGATCTTTCAGTCAGGAAACCTGCCTGCTGTTGGTACGGGGGCCTGAGCCCCAGATCACGAGGAATTGGTTGTACCAAAAAGCCCTGAAAAAATCAGAGGTCTTTTTGTCATGCCATCCGCAGGACAAAAGGGCCTCTTTTTTACCTCACTTTCCTGTACCCTTTGTTCGGTTCGACCGCAATTTATCCACAGGAAAGGACAAGACAATGAGAAAGATCGAAACCAAGAAGCTGGCTGCAGCCGTTACGGCTCTGGCCCTGTGCGCCGGCGTGCTCACCGGCTGCGGCGGTGCTGCTTCCGGCACTGCATCCAGCACCGCTGCGTCTGCCGCTTCCAGCGAAGCGAGCAGCGAGGAGGCTGACGAAATGGCAGCAAAGAATGTGGCAGACCTGATCGATGCCATCTATGTGCAGGAGCGCGATGATGACACCGACGCCCAGTGCGAAGCCGCCAAGGCTGCATGGGATGCCCTGACCGACGCCCAGAAGGAACTGGTGGAAGGCGAGAACGCCGACCCCGACTACTTTGGCCGTGACACCGGCGATGCCTCCAAGGACGATGCCCGCAATCAGGACGACATCGGCGACAACGAGCTGCTGGTGGTCTCCTTCGGCACCTCCTTCAACGACAGCCGCGTGAAGGACATCAAGGGCATCGAGGATGCTCTGCAGGCCGCATACCCGGACTGGAGCGTGCGCCGCGCCTTCACCGCACAGATCATCATCAACCATGTGCAGGCCCGTGACGGCGAAAAGATCGATAATATGCAGCAGGCCATGGACCGCGCTGTGGCAAACGGCGTGAAGAACCTTGTCGTCCAGCCCACCCACCTGATGCACGGCGCTGAGTACGACGAAATGATGGAAATGATCGACACCTACCGCGACAAGTTTGAATCTGTCGCTGTGGCTGAGCCCCTGCTGGGTGAGGTCGGCTCCGATGCTACCATCATCAATCAGGATAAGGAAGACGTTGCCAAGGCTGTCACCGCTGCTGCCGTGAAGGAAGCCGGCTACGACAGTCTGGATGCCGCTGCGGCGGACAAGGTCGCCTTTGTCTTTATGGGCCACGGCACCTCTCACACCGCAAAGGTGAGCTACAGCCAGATGCAGACCACCATGCAGACTCTGGGCTATGACAATGTGTTCATTGGCACCGTTGAGGGCGAGCCGGAGGAGACTGCCTGCGAGAACGTGATCGAGGCTGTCAAGGCTGCGGGCTACACCAAGGTGATCCTGCGCCCGCTGATGGTGGTTGCCGGCGATCACGCCAACAACGACATGGCCGGTTCGGATGATGATTCCTGGCTGAGCATGTTCAACGCTTCCGATGCATTTGAGTCGGTTGACTGCCAGATCGCTGGTCTGGGTGAGATCGAGGATGTCCAGAAGCTGTATGTCGCCCACACCAAGGCGGCGATCGATTCTCTGAACGGTTGATCAAACGAACCCTCTCCGTTTCGCGGCCGCTTTGCGGCACCCGGTGGAGAGGGTTCATTTTTTATCGGAACAATGGTATAATAAAAGCTGATTTTTTATAATGTAGAGGTATTTCCTATGAAACGCGTTTTTTCCTGTGTTGTCGCTGCTTCTCTGGCACTGAGCCTGCTGGCAGGCTGCGGCGCTTCTTCCACGGCATCTTCTGCGGCGTCCGGCGCTGCCAGCTCGGAGGCTGCTTCTTCCGTGGCTTCTTCTGCCGTTGAGACCGCCGCTCTCCCGGATGGTGTGTATACCGCCGACTTTGACACCGACAGCTCCATGTTCCATGCCAACGAAGCCTGCAACGGCAAGGGCACCCTGACCGTGGAGAATGGCCAGATGACCTTCCACGTCAGTCTGGCTTCCACCCACATCGTCAACCTGTATCTGGGCAAGGCTGCGGACGCCGCAGCCAATGCGTCCGACTGGCTGCAGCCCACCACCGACACTGTCACCTACTCCGATGGCACCTCGGAGGAGGTGTACGGCTTTGATATCCCGGTCTCTGCCGTGGATGCCGACTTTGATCTGGCCATTCTGGGCACCAAGGGCAAGTGGTACGATCATGTCGTCAGCGTGCGCAATGCGGTCGAACAGGCTGGCACCGCAGCTCCCGCCGACGGTACCTACACCTGTGAGGTAACGCTGGAAGGCGGCTCCGGCCGTGCCACCGTGGAGAGCCCCGCTGCCCTGACCGTGGCTGACGGCAAAATGACTGCAACCATCGTGTGGAGCAGCCCCAATTATGATTATATGATCGTGGACGGCGAGAAGTATCTGCCCACCAACACCGATGGCAATTCCACCTTTGAGATCCCCGTTGCCGCGCTGGACACGGCACTGGACGTCACCGCCGACACCGTGGCCATGAGCACCCCCCACGAGATCGAGTACACGCTGACCTTTGATTCCGCAAGTCTGAAGTGACTCCTCCAGTCACCTTCTTTGGCAAAAAGATAAACTTTACCGTACTGCCAAAGCCTCCCTCTATGAGGGAGGTGGCGCGGCGCTAGCCGTGACGGAAGGAGTTACCTATGAAAATCACTCGCAACCAATTTCTGAAACTGATCCCTGCTGCGGCGCTGACGCTGACCGGCTGCGGCAGCAAGGCTCAGCCTGCCAATACGGAAAGTCTTGTTTTCTCCCATCATTACCAGCTGGACTATGCGCAGCAGTTCACGGCGGACTGCTATGAGGGCGGCTATACCATGCTGACCATTGCGGAGTCGGATACGCGGTTCCTTGTTGTGCCGGAAGATGCTGCGGAGGTGGATAGTCTGCCCGCTGATGTGACTGTGCTGCGCCAGCCGGTGGAGAATATTTATCTGGTCTCCACCTCGGTGATGGATCTGCTTTTGCATCTGGACGCACTGGACAGCGTGGCCTTTTCCGGCACCAAGGCCGAGGGCTGGTATCTGCCTGCAGTGCGGCAGGCCATGGAAGAGGGAAAAATCGCGTATGCGGGCAAGTACAGCGCCCCGGATTACGAGCAGATCCTGGCGGCGGGCTGCCGCCTTGCCATTGAGAATACCATGATCCTGCACACGCCGGAGGTAAAGGAACAGCTGGAACACTTTGGCATCCCGGTGCTGGTGGAGCGTTCCAGCTACGAGAGCGACCCGCTGGCCCGCATGGAGTGGATCAAGCTTTACGGCATCCTGCTGGGCAGGGAAGAACAGGCAGAGCGTGTGTTTTCCGTGCAGGAGACAGCCGTTCAGCCCATCCTCTCGCAGGAACCCACGGGAAAAAGCTGCGCCTTCTTCTCGCTGACCACCAACAACCTTGCCACTGTGCGCAAGGGCAGTGACTATGTGGCCCGCATGATCGAAATGGCAGGCGGCAGCTATGTCTTTGCGGACCTGACGGACAATGGCAACAGCCTTGCTACCATGAACCTGCCGCTTGAGGACTTCTATGCAGGCGCAAAGGATGCCGATGTGCTCATCTACAACAGCGCCATCGAGGGCATGATCGCATCGGTGAGCCAGCTGACCGAGCGTTTCCCGCTGCTGAACGAGTTCAAAGCGGTGCAGAACGGTCAGGTGTGGTGCACCACCCAGAGCCTGTTCCAGCAGAGCATGGAGCTGGCAGACCTGATTGTGGACATGAACCGGGTGTTCACCGAGGGTACACCTGCCGCCGGTGAACTGAAATTCCTCACCCATGTGGATTAAAGAAGAAAAATTTTACAGAAAGGAAAGCCTATGACCCGTACCAGACGCCTCGCAGCCGCCTATATTGCCCTTGCGGCAGCCGTGGCGGTGCTTTTTGCGCTGAACCTGTTCTGGGGCAGCGTATCCCTTGCGCCGGGTGCGGTGCTGACGGCACTGCTGGGCAAGGGCGGCGATGCGCTTGCGGGGAACATCATCCTGCAGCTGCGCCTGCCCCGCGCGGTCATGGCGGCGCTGCTGGGGGCAGCCCTCAGCGCAGCGGGATACCTTCTGCAGACCTTTTTTGCAAACCCCATTGCCGGGCCCTTTGTCATGGGCGTTTCCAGCGGCGCAAAGCTGGCGGTGGCCCTGACCATGGTGGTGTTTCTGGACCGCGGGATGCTGACCAGCTCGGCCACCATGATCGCGGCTGCCTTTGCGGGTGCCATGGCGGCCATGGCCTTTGTGCTGGCGGTGGCCCGGCGGGTGCAGCGCATGAGCATTCTGGTCATCTGCGGTGTGATGATCGGCTACATCTGTTCCGCTGTCACCGATATCGTGGTGGCCTTTGCGCAGGACTCCAACATCGTCAACCTGCACAACTGGTCGCAGGGCAGCTTTTCCGGCATGACATGGGCCAATGTGCAGGCGGCGGCACTGGTAACGCTGCCTGTGCTGGCGGCTGCCTTTCTGCTCTCCAAACCCATGGCGGCCTACCAGATGGGCGAGGAGTACGCCCGCAGTGTGGGCGTGAACGTCAGGC
This sequence comes from Faecalibacterium sp. 7, assembly GCF_049562865.1. Taxonomy (NCBI): domain Bacteria; kingdom Bacillati; phylum Bacillota; class Clostridia; order Eubacteriales; family Oscillospiraceae; genus Faecalibacterium; species Faecalibacterium sp. 7. Next base: position 1,411,051 of record NZ_CP186911.1, read on the forward strand.
TTTTCTCAGCGGTGCTGGTGCTGCTTTCCAGTCTGCTGGCCGCCTGCGTCACCGCCTTTGCGGGGCCGATCTCCTTTGTAGGCATCGCGGTGCCGCACCTTGTAAAGCAGCTGCTGGGCAGCGCAAAGCCGCTGCATGTGCTGCCCGGGTGCTGTCTGGGCGGTGCGGCCTTCTGCCTGTTCTGCGACCTGCTGGCCCGCAGTCTGTTTGCGCCCACGGAGCTGTCCATCAGCTCGGTCACGGCCGTGTTCGGTGCACCGGTGGTCATCTGGCTGCTGGTGCGGCGCAGTCAGGAGGGTGCACGATGAAGGAACATTTTTTGTGCGGAGCACAGGGTCTTGCCATCGGCTACGGCAAGACACCGCTGCTCTCGGATATTTGCCTCGGGGTGCAGCCGGGCCAGATTTCCTGACCCTCATCGGCCCCAACGGCGCAGGCAAATCCACCTTGCTGCGCACGCTGGCGGGCCAGCTGGCCCCCATGGGCGGCACGGTGCTGCTGGAAGGCAGAAGCCTTGCCGATTACACCGGTACCCAGCGGGCGCAGAAGCTGGCCCTCATGGCCCCTCACAGCCGCCGGATGGAGCTGACCACCTGCTTTGATTTTGTTTCGGCGGGGCGCTATCCCTACACCGGACGGCTGGGCATTTTATCTGCCGAGGACAGGCAGCAGGTGCACAGAGCCTTGGAGCTGGTGGGCGCGGCGCAGCTGGCAGACCGGGATTTTAACCGCATCAGCGACGGCCAGCGCCAGCGCATCCTGCTGGCCCGGGCCCTGTGCCAGCAGCCGGAAGTGATCCTGCTGGACGAACCGACCTCTTTTCTGGATATCAAGGGCAAAATTGAACTGCTCACCATCCTCGGAACGCTTGCACACACCCAAAAGCTGGCGGTGATCCTGAGCCTGCACGAGCTGGAGCTGGCCCAAAAAATAGCGGACACGGTGGTGTGCGTTTCGCCCGGCGGTGTTTCCGGCGTGCTGACCCCGGAACAGGCGTTTCAGCCGGAGAGCATCCGCGCTTTGTACGGCCTGACCGAACAGCAGTACACGGCTCTGTTCGGCACACCGGAGCCGGAAGCCGAAAAGGCACCCGCCGGAAAGCCGCAGTTTGAGCATTACGTCCGCAGCGGCCAGAAACTGCTGCGCTGCGGCTACACCACCGGCACCTGTGCCGCGCTGGGGGCTGCCGGGGCGGCGCGTCTGCTGCTGACCGGCCGCGAACCGGAAACGGTGGCCCTGCGTACGCCCAAGGGCATCGTGGTAGAGGTGGCTCCCCTCTGGTGCCGCAGAACGGACACAGGTGCCGCATGTGCCATCCGCAAGGACGGCGGCGACGATGTGGATGTGACCACGGGCCTGCCGGTGGTCGCATCGGTGGTGCTGGAACCGGATGCCCCCGGCGTGCGCATCTTTGGCGGTGAGGGGGTGGGCCGGGTGACGAAGCCCGGCCTTGACCAGCCCGTAGGCGAAGCCGCCATCAACCATGTGCCGCGCCGGATGATCGCCGAGGCACTGGAACGGGAAGCTGAAAATGCTGCCTACACCGGCGGCTTTGCGGTGACCATTTCCATCGAGGGCGGTGCCGAGACCGCAAAGCGCACCTTCAACCCGCACATCGGGGTAGAGGGCGGGCTTTCCGTGCTGGGCACCAGCGGCATCGTGGAACCCATGAGCCAGCAGGCGATTCTGGATACCATCCAGCTGGAAATGAATCAGGCTGCGCTGCGGGCAAAAAATGCCCCCGGCCCCCGGCGGCTGGTACTGGCACCCGGCAACTACGGGCTGGACTATCTGGCCTCCGCTCTGCCGCAGTTTGAGCGGTTCCCGGTGGTCAAGACCTCCAACTTCATCGGGGATACGCTGGATATGGCGGCAACGGCAGGATTTGAACAGGTGCTGCTGGTGGGACACGTGGGCAAGCTCTGCAAGCTGGCGGCAGGGGTCATGAACACCCATTCCCACACGGCAGATGGCCGTGCCGAGGTGTTCTGCGCCCATGCGGCGCTGTGCGGGGCTTCGCGCGAAGTGTGCGCCGCCCTGATGGACGCCGCCACCACGGATGCCTGCCTTGACATTCTGGACGGCGCACAGCTGCGTGCACCGGTGCTGGAAAGCATCCTTGCGGCCATCCAGATGCATCTGGACCGACGGGCAGGCGGGGCGTTCCGGGTGGGCGCGGTGCTCTTTTCCAACCAGCACGGCCCGCTGGGCGAGACCAAAACGGCAAAGGAGCTGATGAAGGAATGGCAGAACTGAAAGGCACCTTTTACGGCGTCAGCGTAGGCCCCGGCGACCCGGAGCTGCTGACCCTGCAGGCGGTGCGGCTGATCCGGAAATGCCCGGTACTGGCTGCGCCGCAGACTTCTTCCGGCCAGATGCTGGCGCTGGACATCGCCCGCAGTGCGCTGGGAAAAGCGCTGGACGGCAAGACCATCGTCCCGCTGCACTTTGCCATGAGCCGCGACCCGGCTGTGCTGGCGGCTTCCCACAAAGCAGCAGTGCAGGCGGTGCGGCCTTATCTGGATGCCGGGCAGGACACTGCCATGCTGAACCTTGGGGACGTTTCCATCTATGCCACCTTTGGCTATCTGCAGCGCCTTCTGGAAGCAGAGGGCTATCCCACCGCCATGGCGGCGGGGGTGCCCAGCTTCTGTGCGGCGGCGGCGCGGCTGAATGTGCCGCTGACCGGCGGCATGGATGCACCGCTCACCATTGCGCCGGGCAGCTGGGCGGGCCGCATGCTGGATACGTCTGGCACCAAAGTATTGATGAAGACCGGCAGGCAATTGCCTGCCTTGTTGGATACCCTGCGGCAGGCAGATAAGCTGAAAAACAGCGCCCTTGTGTGCAACTGCGGCCTGCCGGATGAACAGGTCTGCCCGGACCTTTCCCGCGGGCAGCCGCAGGTCCAGCCGGGCTATTTTACCACCGTTCTGGTAAAGGAGTGATGTTATGATACATTTTGTAGGCGCAGGCCCCGGCGCACCGGACCTCATCACCCGGCGGGGCGCGGCCCTGCTTCAGAAAGCCGACTGCATCATCTATGCGGGCAGTCTGGTGAACCCGGCCCTGCTGGGCCTTGCAAAGGCAGACTGCGCCATTTATAACAGCGCTGAAATGACGCTGGAGCAGGTGCTGGATGTGATGCGGCAGATGGAAGCTGCGGGTAAGATCACCGTGCGCCTGCACACCGGTGACCCCTGCCTTTACGGTGCCATCCGGGAGCAGATGGATGTGCTGGATGCCGAGGGCATTCCCTACGATGATACCCCCGGTGTTTCCAGCTTCTGCGGTGCGGCAGCGGCGCTGAACGCCGAGTACACCCTGCCCACCGTGAGCCAGACCGTCATCATCACCCGTATGGAGGGCCGCACCCCGGTGCCGGAAAAGGAAAAGCTGGCAGGCCTTGCCGCCCATGGGGCCACCATGGTGATCTTTTTGTCCATCGGCCTTGTGGAAAAGGTGCAGCAGGCACTTCTGGCGGGCGGAGCCTACACGCCGGATACCCCGGCAGCGGTGGTGTACAAGGCTACATGGCCGGAAGAACGGACCGTCCGCTGCACTGTGGGCACGCTGGCGGAAAGCGTTCATGCAGCGGGCATCACCAAAACGGCGCTCATCGTGGTGGGTGACTTTTTGGGCCGGAACTACGAGCGCAGCAAGCTGTACGACCCGGCCTTTACCACCGAGTTCCGCAGGGGGACAGACCAGTGACCCGGGCCTATCTTGCCTTTACGGCAAAGGGCCTTGCGCTGGCGGAAAAGCTGGCCGCAGAATATCCCGGCAGCGTGGCCCGCTGCGGCCATGAGCCCGGGCAGCCGGGCCTTGCGGAATGGACGGCCCGGCAGTTTGCACACAGTGATGCCCTTATTTTTGTGGGTGCGGTGGGCATTGCGGTGCGGGCCATTGCGCCCCACTGCAAAAGCAAGGCGTCTGACCCGGCGGTGGTGGTGCTGGACGAGTGCGGACGCTTTGCGGTGCCCGTTCTCTCCGGCCATCTGGGCGGGGCCAACGAGCTGGCGCGGAGGCTGGCCGCTGTGTGCGGCGCGGTGCCGGTCATTACCACTGCCACGGACGCAAACGGTGTGTTTGCGGTGGATGAATGGGCCAGACACCAGAACTGTGCCGTGCTGGAGCCGGAGCGCATCAAAAAGGTCAGCGGCGCACTGCTGGCGGGCAGAACGGTGCGGTTCGCATCCGACTGGCCCATTGCAGGCAGCCCGCCTGCGGGCCTTGCAGAAGATGCAGCGGCCCCGGAGCTTGCCCTCACCCTGTGCCCGGCGGGAGATGCTTTGCATCTTGTGCCGCGCATCGGCGTGCTGGGGGTGGGGTGCAGGCACGGCACCGGCGCCGACACGCTGGCCGAAGCCTTTGCGGCCTTCTGCGCACAGGCAGGCTTTGCCCCGCAGTGCATCGCGGCGGCGGCCAGCATCGATCTGAAGCAGAACGAAGCGGGCCTTCTGGCCTTTTGCCAGAGTCGAGGCTGGCCTGTGGAGTTTTTCACGGCGGAACAGCTGCGGCAGGCCCCCGGCAGCTTTACGCCCTCGGCCTTTGTGCAGAGCGTCACCGGCGTGGATAACGTCTGCGAGCGCGCTGCGGTGCTGGCTGCAGGCGGGCCGCTGTTTTTTCACAAATTTGCCCGCACCGGCGTGACCTTTGCGCTGGCTGCGCGGCCCTTTTCCCCGGATTGGAGGTGGCAGCATGTCTGACAGGTACGAATTTGAGATGGACGGATGGGACATGGACCGGCCCGAGAATGTTGTTTACGTGGTGGGCCTTGGCCCCGGCGATGTTTTTTATCTGACCCAGGAAGCCCAGAGCGCCCTTGAACATGCGGATGCGATCTGCGGCTACAAGCTTTACATTGACCTGATCGAGCCTGAGTTCCCCTGCGAGGAATACTATGCTACCGGCATGACGCAGGAGATCGACCGCTGCCGCTGGGCGCTGGAAAAGGCCCGCACCGGCAAGCGGGTCGCGCTGGTGTGCAGCGGCGACGCAGGTGTTTACGGCATGGCCAGTCCGCTGCTGGAGCTGGCCGAGGATTACCCGGATGTTGCCGTGGAGGTGGTGCCCGGACTCACTGCCGCCCTCAGCGGCGGGGCGGTGCTGGGCGCACCGCTGGCCCACGATTTCTGCGTGATCTCGCTTTCCGACCGGCTCACCCCGTGGGAGGTCATCGAAAAGCGGCTGGCCTGCGCCGCGCAGGGCGATTTCTGCGTGGCACTGTACAATCCCTCTTCCAAGGGCAGGCCGGACTACCTGCAAAAGGCGGTGCGCATCCTGCGCGCAAACGGCAAGGGACCGGAGACGGTCTGCGGCCTTGTGCGCAACATTGGCCGCGAGGGCCAGAGCGCCCGGGTGCTGACGCTGGCCGAGCTGGAAGACACGCCGGTGGATATGTTCACCACCGTGTACATCGGCAACGGGAACACCCGCGCCCTTTCGGGCCGGATGGTCACGCCCCGGGGGTATCGCAAATGAAAACTGTCGTGTTCAGCGGCACCACCGAGGGACGCCGCTTCTCCAAAAAGCTGGCGGCACTGGGGGCTGAGGTGACCGTGTGTGTGGCCACGCCGCTGGGAGCCGAGGAACAGGGTGAGATGGCGGGCATCACGGTCCACGCCGGGCGGCTGGAACCGGATGCCATGGCGACGCTGCTGACGGGTGCAGACCTCTGCGTGGATGCCACCCATCCGTATGCGGTGGATGTGACCCGGAACATCCGCGCTGCGGCGGCACAGGCCGGTGTGGAATACCGCCGCCTGCTGCGGGCCCGGAGCCCGCTGCCCGAGGACTGTGTGGTGTTCGGGACCGCGGCGCAGGCGGCAGAGTACCTTGCCGGAACGAAGGAAAACATCCTGCTTGCCACCGGTGCCAAGGAGCTGGCAGCGTTTGCGCCGCTGGACCCGGAGCGGCTTTACCCCCGGGTCCTGCCCACGCCGGAGGGCATCGCCGCCTGCGAGGCAGCCGGGATCCGCACCGGAACATCATTGCCATGCAGGGGCCGTTTTCCTGCCAGCTGAACAAAGCTTTGATCGAACAGCTCCACATCCGGTATCTCGTCACCAAGGACGGCGGCGCGGCGGGCGGCTTTGCCGAAAAGGTGCAGGCCGCAGCCGAGACCGGCGTACAGCTGGTGGTGCTGCGCCGTCCGGAGGAGGTCGGCGAGACCGAGGCAGGATTATTCACGCATTGTCAGGAGATTTTGAAATGGTCACACTGATCGGTATGGGAAGCGGCAGCTGGGAGGCTTTGTCGGCACAGGCGCAGGACGCTGTGCGCAGGGCAGGCCTTGTGTTTGGCGCAAAGCGGCTGCTGGCGGGCCTCCCGCCCGAGTGCACTGCCCGGCAGTTTGCCCTCTATCAGCCTGCCGAGATCCTTGAGACGCTGGCACAGGCCCCCGGACAGGATGCCGCCGTGCTTTACAGCGGGGACACCGGGTTTTATTCCGGTGCGTCCGGCCTGCTCACGCCCCTGCGGGCGCTGGGCATCCCTGCGCGGGTGTATCCGGGCGTTTCCAGCATCCAGCTGCTGGCGGCGGCGCTGGGCCGCCCATGGCAGGACTGGAAGCTGGTGTCGGCCCACGGCTGTGCCTGCGACCCGGTGGCAGAGTGCATGACAGAGCGCTCCGTCTTCTTCCTCACCGGCGGGGCCGAAACACCCGCCACCCTCTGCCGGAAGCTGGCCGACGCCGGCATGGGCGAAGCCCACGCACTGGTGGGCGAAAACCTTGGCACCGGGGAAGAGGCCATCCGCTACGGCTCTGCGGCGGAACTGGCGGGGCAGAGTTTTGCACCGCTCAGCGTGCTTCTGGTGGAAAACTTCGATGTCCCGCACTTCCGCACGCCGGGCTTCCCGGACGAAAGCTTCATCCGGGGCCAGGTGCCCATGACCAAGCAGGAGGTGCGCGCTGCCGCGCTGGCAAAGCTGGCCGTGAAGCCTGCGGATATCCTGTGGGACGTGGGGGCAGGCACGGGCAGTGTGAGCGTGGAGCTGGCACTGGCAGCGCCTAAAGGGCATGTGTATGCCGTGGAGTGCGATCCGGACGCCTGTGCCCTGATCCGGCAGAACCGGGCAAAGTTCCAAACTTACAACCTCACCCTCATCGAGGGCCGCGCCCCGGATGCACTGGCAGACCTGCCTGCGCCGGACGCCGTGTTCATTGGCGGAACAAAAGGCGGCATGGAAGGCGTGCTGGATGCTGTGCTTGCCAAAAACCCGGACGCGCGCATCTGCATTTCCGCCATTGCGCTGGAAACGCTGAGCGCTGCGGCTGCCGCCCTTACCGCCCGGGGCCTTGCCGCCGAGGTGGTGCAGCTGGCGGTCAGCCGCACAAAGCAGGCAGGCCGCCTTCACCTGCTCATGGCAAACAACCCCATCTTCCTCATTACGGGTATACGCAAATGATGCAATTCCTCATCGCCGCGCCCCGGTCCGGCAGCGGCAAGACCACCATGACCTGCGCCGTGCTGGCGGCACTGAAAAAGCGCGGGGCCGACCCCTGCGCCTTCAAAAGTGGGCCGGACTACATCGACCCCATGTTCCACCGCTCCGCTCTGCAGGTGGACAGCCATAATCTGGATCTGTTTCTCTCGGACCGTCCCACGGTGCAGGCGCTTTACGCCCGCTGTGCCGCCGGACACGGCGCTGCCGTGTGCGAGGGGGCCATGGGCTTTTACGACGGGCAGGGCCTGACCACCCGGGCCAGCGCATGGGAGCTGGCAGACACGCTGGGGCTTCCGGTGCTGCTGGTGGTGCAGCCCGGAGGGGCCAGCGTAACACTGGCGGCAGAGATCCAGGGCCTTGTGCACTTCCGCAAAAACAGCCATATTTCGGGCATCCTGCTCAATAGCTGCTCCGAAAAGCTGTATAAAATGCTCAAAGACCTGCTGGAAAGAGAGACCGGCCTGCCGGTGCTGGGCTATCTGCCCAACCTGCCGCAGGCAGCGGTGGAAAGCCGCCATCTGGGCCTGAAGACCGCAGGCGAGATCACGGACATTCAGGAAAAGATCGCTCTGCTGGCAGACCGTCTGGTGATGGACTGGGAGAAGCTGGCAGCGGTGACGGAAAGGCCGTGCCCCGAGGGCGGATGCCTTTCTCCCCGGGGAACGGCGTCCGCTTCTGTCCGCATCGCCGTGGCGAGGGACGGAGCCTTCTGCTTTACTTACGCCGAAACGCTGGACGCTTTGCGGGAGGCGGGCGCGGAGCCTGTATTTTTCAGCCCGGTGCGGGATGCTGCCCTGCCGGAGGGAGTCTGCGGGCTGTATCTGCCCGGCGGCTACCCGGAGCTGTATGCGCAGGCCCTGAGCGAAAATAAAACCATGCGGGCCTCCATCCGGGAGGCGGTGAACGCCGGCCTGCCGACAGCGGCAGAGTGCGGCGGCTTTCTGTATCTTGGGCAGAGTCTGGAGGACGCCGAGGGAAAGAGCTGGCCCATGGCGGGTGTCCTGCCGGGAGCAGGCGTCCGGGCGGGCAGGCTGGTGCGGTTCGGCTATGCCGTCCTGACCGCAAAGCGGGACAGTATGCTGTTCCGCGCGGGAGAAAGCCTGCCCGTCCACGAATTTCACCACTGGGATTCCACCGCAAACGGCACTGCATTTACGGCCCGTAAAAACGAGAAAATGCAGTGGGAATGCGGCTTTGCAAACGAGAATTTCTATGCGGGCTTCCCGCATTTATACTGGGCGGGCACGCCTCTGCCGGGACGCTTTGTGCGTGCGGCAGAACGATACAGCAAAACAAAAGGATGACCAAAATGACCGAAACGGAACTGAATGCACTTTTGGCGGGTATCACGCCGCCGGACGAAGCCGCCCGCGCGGCAGCACACGCCCACTGGGCCAGCCTTGCAAAGCCTCTGGGCGGACTGGGCCGGCTGGAGACCATGCTGGAGGACGCTGCTGCCCTCACCGGCAGTGCGGAGTTTGATCTCTCCCGCCGGGCGGTGGTGGTGCTCTGCGCGGACAACGGTGTGGTGGCGCAGGGGGTGAGCCAGACCGGGCAGGAAGTGACCCGCGCCGTGGCCGAAAACCTTGCAATGCGGCGCACCAGTGTGTGCCAGATGGCCCGCGCGGCCCACTGTGATGTGGTGCCCGTGGATATGGGCATGGCAGGCGAACCGGTGCCCGGCGTGCGGAACTGCCGCATTGCCGCCGGGACGATGGACTTTACGGCAGGGCCCGCCATGAGCCGTGCCGAGGCGGTGCAGGCCATTGGGGAGGGCATCGCCCTTGCTCGGGAACTGGCAGAGGATGGCTACAGGCTCATCGCCACCGGCGAAATGGGCATTGGCAATACCACCACCTCCAGCGCGGTGGCGGCGGTGCTGCTGGGCCAGCCCGTGGAGCTTATGACCGGGCGCGGTGCGGGCCTTTCAGACGAGGGGCTTGCCCGCAAGGTGGATGCCATCTGCCGCGGCATCCTGAAGAACGAGCCGGACCCGGAGAACCCGCTGGATGTGCTTTCCAAGCTGGGCGGCTTTGACATCGCGGGTCTGTGCGGCATCTTTCTGGGCGGGGCGCTGGCCGGGGTGCCGGTGCTGGCAGATGGTTTTATCAGCGGGGTGGCCGCGCTGTGTGCCGTGCGGCTGTGCCCGGCGGCGGCAAAGGCCGTGTTCGCCAGCCACCGCTCCGCAGAGCCTGCGGCCCGCATGGTGCTGGAAGCACTGGGCAAGGCACCCGTCATCACGGCGGGGCTGCATCTGGGCGAGGGCACCGGTGCAGTGGCAAGTATCCCGCTGTGGGATATGGCACTGGCGGTGTACGGCGGGTGCTATTCCTTTGCGGAGGGCGGCATTGAGCCGTACAAGCCCCAATGCTGACGCTGGTGCTGGGCGGCGCAGCCAGCGGCAAAAGCGAATATGCCGAGAGCCTTGTGCTCAGGACCACCGGCCCCCGCTGGTACCTTGCCACCATGCAGATATGGGACGCCGAGTGTGCCGCCCGGGTGGAAAAGCACCGCAAAATGCGGGCCGCAAAGCAGTTTGAAACGGTGGAGTGCCCGCTGCATCTGGAAAAGCTGCGTCTGCCTGCCCGGGGCACGGTCCTGCTGGAAGACCTGGGCAACCTTGCGGCCAACGAGCTGTACGACCCCGCCGGGGCGGGGGAGGATGCCGCCGCTGCCATCCTGCGGGGGCTGGACAGCCTTTCTGCCCAGTGCGAAAACCTGCTCGTGGTCTCCAACGAGGTGTTCAGCGGCGGGGCTGACTATGTCGGCGATACGGACCGCTATCTGCGGGCACTGGCGCAGGTGAACAATGCTTTTGCCGCCCGGGCAGATGCGGTGGTGCGGGTGGTATGCGGCATCCCCGTGTACTATAAAGGAGTGGAAAAATGATCGTTTTGCAGACCATCGCGGTGGCTTTTGCCATGTTTTCGGCCATCCCGGTGCCGCAGTTCGACTGGAACGAAAAAAATATGCGCTACGCCATGTGCGCCTTCCCGCTCATCGGTGCGGTGATTGGGGCGGCATGGTGCGTGTGCGGGGCACTGCCTCTGCCGGGCCTTGCAAAGGCGGCGGGCTTTGCGCTGGTGCCTGTGTGGGTGACGGGCGGCATCCATCTGGACGGCTACGCCGACACCTGCGACGCCCTTTCCAGCTACGGCGACCGCACGAAAAAGCTGGAAATACTAAAAGACCCCCACTGCGGCGCCTTTGCGGTCATCCGGCTGTGCAGCTACTTTCTGGCGACCTTTGCCCTGTGCACCTGCGTGCGGTTCACCCCCCGGGCGGGGGCGCTGTGGGCGCTGGCGCTGGTGCTGGAACGGGCGCTTTCGGGCTATGCGGTGGCGGCATTCCCCATGGCGAAAAACACCGGTCTTGCGCACACCTTTGCCACTGCGGCAGACAAAACTGTGGTGCGCCGGGTGCTGGCGGCGCTGGCTGCGGTGCTGTGCGTGGGCATGGCAGCGCTGGGCGGCTGGGCACTGGTGCTGGCAGCGCTGGCGGTGCTCTGGCGCTACCATACTGTGAGCCGGAAGCAGTTCGGCGGCATCACCGGCGACCTTGCCGGGTGGTTTTTGCAAACGGCCGAGCTCTGGATGCTGGCGGCGCTGTGTGCCTGCCAGTGGGGAGGACTGCTATGATCTTTATCACCGGGCCGCTCTACAGCGGCAAGCGCACCTTTGCGCAAACGCTTCCCGGCAAGCGTCTTTCGGACGTGCAGGTATTGGCTGCCGATGCCGCCGACCTGCCTGCCTTGGCAGACAAGCTTGCCCATGAATACGATATCCTCATCGCCACCGAGGTAGGCGGCGGTGTTGTGCCGATGGACCCAAAGCAGCGTGCCGACCGCGAGGCGGCGGGCAGGCTTGCCTGCCTGCTGGCCGCACGGGCAGAGTGCGTCGTGCAGATGTTCTGCGGCATCCCAACGGTTTTGAAAGGAGAATTGTCTCAATGCTGATCTATCTTCTGCGTCATGGCCAGACGGAATACAACGCCCAGAAGCGTTATCAGGGCCAGCGCGACATCCCGCTCTCACCCGAAGGTGCTGCCCAGCTGCGCCGGGCAGATTTTGACCCCGATGTGGTCTATGTTTCCACCCTGCAGCGCACCAGCCAGACGGCGCGCATCCTGTTCCCGGAGGCGAAGCTTGTGCCGGTGGACGGTCTGAAAGAGATGTGCTTTGGCAGCTTTGAGGGCCGCAATTTCATCGAGATGGAAAAGGACCCCGAGTATCAGGCATGGGTGAAGGCCAACTGCGAAAGCCCCTGCCCGGACGGAGAGCGCAAGACGGACTTTTCGGATCGCATCTGCCGCACTGTGGCAGAGCTGATCGATAAAGCCCTTGCCGCAGGCGAAGAGCGGCTGGTCATTCTGGCCCACGGCGGTACCCAGATGGCCGCCATGGAGCGGTTTGCCGTCCCCCACAGGGACTACTATGCATGGTGCGGGCCCAACGCGGGCGGCTTTGTGCTGGATGCAAAGGACTGGACGGAAAAGCATCTGCTGTATCTCGTGAAGACCGTCCAGTACACAAAGGAGAGCAGGGCATGATCCTTCAGGCAGTTGTCGGCGGCTTTGTGCTGGACGCCCTCTTCGGAGACCCGGCGTGGCTGCCGCACCCGGTGGTGCTCATGGGCAGGTGCATCTCCCGGCTGGAAAAGTTCCTGCGCGCCCGCCTGCCCGGCACCCCGCAGGGAGAGCTGCTGGGCGGTGCCATGACGGCGTTCTGCCTGCCGGTGGGCACCTTTCTGGCCACGAGCCTTGTGTGTCTGGCGGCGGCAAAGCTCAGCCCGTGGCTGGGCCTTGCCGTGCAGATGTTCTGGTGCGGGCAGGCGCTGGCAGCCAAGGGCCTTGCACAGGAGAGCACAAATGTGTATAACGAACTGGTCCGGAACGACCTGCCCGCTGCCCGCAAAGCCGTGAGCCGCATCGTGGGCCGCGACACCCAGAACCTGACCGCCGAGGGCGTGACCAAGGCCGCCGTGGAAACGGTGGCCGAAAATGCCAGCGACGGCGTCATTGCGCCGCTGCTGTATATGCTCATCGGCGGGGCACCGCTGGCGCTGACCTACAAGGCCATCAACACCATGGACAGTATGCTGGGCTACAAGAACGAGAAGTACCTTTATTTTGGCCGTGCAGCCGCGAAGCTGGACGATGTGGCCAACTACATCCCCAGCCGCCTTGCCGCCCTTTTGTGGGTGGCGGCTGCGGCCTTTACCGGAAACGATGCCAAGGGTGCATGGCGCATCTGGCGGCGGGACCGGCACTGCCACGCCAGCCCCAACAGCGCCCAGACCGAAAGCGCCTGCGCCGGTGCACTGGGCGTGCAGCTGGCCGGCCCGGCCTACTATTTTGGCGAATATTACCCCAAGCCCACCATCGGCGATGCCCTGCGCCCCATTGAGCCGCAGGACATCCTGCGCGCCAACCGCATGATGTATGTGGCAAGCGGCTTTGCGCTGGCATGGGGTGCAGCAATACGGGGGTTCCTTGCATGAAACAATTGACCCATGGCGGCGACTGGGCGGGCTACCGCGCCGAGTTTGGCCGCGACCCGCTGGATTTTTCGGCCAATGTCAGCCCGCTGGGTCTGCCCGGGGGCGTGGCAAAGGCCATTACGGCGTCCCTTGCCACGGCCGACCGCTACCCCGACCCGCTGTGCCGGGCCCTGCGTGAAAAGCTGGCGGTGGCTGAGGGTGTGCCCGCCGAATGGCTGCTGTGCGGCAACGGCGCGGCAGACCTCATCTTCCGGCTGGCGCTGGCCGAAAAGCCCCGCACCGCCCTTGTGACGGCACCCACCTTCGCCGAGTACGCCACGGCACTGGAAACTGTGGATTGCAGGGTGGAACGGCATTTCCTGCAGGAGGAAAACGATTTTGCGGTGACGGACGCCATCCTTGATGCAGTGCACCCGGGCATCGATCTGGTGTTCCTCTGTCAGCCCAACAACCCCACCGGTCAGCTGGCCCGGCCTGCCCTTGTGGAGGCGCTGCTGCGCAGATGCGAGGCCGTGGGTGCAGTGCTGGCCGTGGACGAATGCTTTCTGGATTTTCTGCCCGAGGGGCAGAGCCTTTCCGCAAAGCGGCTGCTGAGCACCAGCAGGAAGCTGATCATTCTGAAAGCCTTCACCAAGCTCTACGGCATGGCGGGCGTGCGTCTGGGCTATTGCCTGTGCGCAGATGAAAGCCGCCTTGCCCGGATGCAGGCAGCGGGCCAGCCGTGGGCGGTGTCCGGTCTGGCACAGGCGGCGGGCATCGCTGCGCTGGACGAGACGGAATATGTGGCGCAGGTGCGCGCATTGATCAAAACACAGCGGCCTGTGCTGGCAGACGGCCTGCGGGCGCTGGGCCTGCGGGTAATCGAAGGCCGGGCCAACTATCTGCTGTTCCGCGCGCCGGAAGCGCTGGGCGCTGCGCTGCGGCACAAGGGCGCGGTGCTGCGCAGCTGCGGCAACTATCCGGGTCTGGACGCAGGCTGGTACCGCACCGCCGTGCGCACCGAGAATGAAAACCGGCAGCTGCTTGCGCTGCTGGCCGAGACTCTGCCGGAGGTGGCGCAATGAGCAAAGCAAAATGCATTATGGTGCAGGGCACCATGAGCGGTGCGGGCAAAAGCCTGCTGTGCGCGGCGCTGTGCCGCATTTTTGCGCAGGACGGCTACCGTGTGGCACCCTTTAAAAGCCAGAACATGGCCCTGAACAGCTTCGTCACCCGCGACGGCGCGGAGATGGGCCGTGCGCAGGTGGTGCAGGCGCAGGCTGCGGGCACAGAACCGGATGTGCGGATGAACCCCATCCTGCTCAAGCCCAGCAGCGATGTGGGCAGTCAGGTCATCGTAAATGGCAGAGCCCGGGGCCAGATGTCCGCCGCCGATTATTTCAGGATGAAGCGCAGCCTTATCCCGGACATTCTGGAAGCCTACAACAGCCTTGCTGCCGAGAACGACATCATCGTGATCGAAGGCGCGGGCAGCCCGGCAGAGATCAACCTGAAGGCGGATGATATCGTCAACATGGGCCTTGCAAAGCTGGTGGATGCGCCAGTGCTGCTGGCGGGCGATATCGACCGGGGCGGCGTGTTCGCGCAGCTGTACGGCACCGTGGAGCTGCTGGAAGCCGACGAGCGCGCCCGCATCAGGGGGCTCATCATCAACAAGTTCCGGGGCGATGTGGATAATCTGCGGCCCGGCCTTGCCATGCTGGAAGAAAAAACGCAGCTGCCCGTAGTGGGTGTGGTGCCGTATCTGCGGGTGGAGATCGAGGACGAGGATTCTCTCTCGGATCGTCTGGAAGCAAAAAACGCCGTCAAACCGCTGGATATCGCCATCCTGCGCCTGCCGCATGTATCCAACTTCACCGACTTTATCCCGCTGGAACAGCACCCGCTGCTGGGCGTGCGGTATGTGCAGCGCACCCGCCAGCTGGGCGCACCGGATCTCGTCATCCTGCCCGGCACCAAGAACACCATGGATGACCTGCGCTGGCTGCGGGAAAGCGGGCTGGAAGCGGCGGTGCTCAGGCTTTCGGCAGCCGGTACACCGGTACTGGGCGTGTGCGGCGGCTATCAGATGCTGGGCGAACGGCTCTGCGACCCGGCAGGGGAGGAGAGCGGCACCCCCTGCACCCTGCGGGGCCTTGGCCTGCTGCCCACCACGACGGTGTTCGGCACCGAAAAGCACCTGACCCAGACCGCAGCCCGCGCTGCCGCTGCTCCCTTTGCCGGGGCAGCGCTCACGGGCTACGAGATCCACGCAGGCCGCACCGAGGTGCGGGGCAGCGCGTTCTGCACCCTTGCAGACGGCACGCCGGAGGGCTGTGTGCAGGGCAATGTGTTCGGCACCTACCTGCATGGGCTGTTTGACACCGGCGAACTGACCGAAAAAATGACCGCTTTTTTGTGCAGAAAGAAGGGGATCGACCCGGCCGGGGCCGACCTCATCCCCATGGAACAATACCGTCAGCAGCAGTTTGACCTGCTGGCAGACGGCGTGCGTGCGGCGCTGGACCTGCCTGCCGTTTACGCCGCTATGGGCCTTGCCGGACCGAAAGGAGAAAACGCATGACACCGCAGCATCATCTGCCCGCCGACATTGAACGGACGAGCATCTCCATTATCACAAGGGAACTGGACGAACTGGGCCTGACCCCGCCGCCGGAGACGGCTGCGGTGGTCAAACGGGTCATCCACACCACTGCTGATTTCGACTACGCAAAAAATCTGCGCTTTACTCCCGGCGCGGTGCAGGCCGCTGTCAGGGCCCTGCAGAGGGGTGCGGTGATCGTCACCGACACTAATATGGCGCTGGCGGGCATTTCCAGACCGGGCCTTGCAAAGCTGGGCTGTGAGGCCGTCTGCTATATGGCCGACCCCGCTGTGGCCGAAGCGGCAAAGCAGGCGGGCACCACCCGCGCCGTGGCTGCCATGCACCGCGCTGCCCGGGAGCACCCGGGGGCCATCCTTGCCGTGGGCAATGCGCCCACAGCCCTGCTGACCATCGCGGAAGAAATAGAAGCCGGGCTGCGGCCTGCGCTGGTCATCGGTGTGCCGGTGGGCTTTGTGAACGTGGTGGAAAGCAAGGAGACCCTCTTTGCAATCTGCGAACAGCACGGCGTGCCTGCCATTGCTGCCATGGGGCGCAAGGGCGGCAGCAATGTGGCCGCAGCCATCTGCAACGCCCTTGTTTATTCTGCCGCCGAAATGCTGGACCCCTCTGCCAGAGGGTGGAGAGGATAAAGGAAAGGCCGACAGACCGCTTTCTCCGCAAACAGCGGCAATGCCGAATAGATAAAGGCTCTCCCTGCTTGACAAACGGGGAGGGCCTTTTCGCTATACAAAAAGGCTGCTGCACGCTTTTTGCCGTGCAGCAGCCTTTGAGAAAATGATGGTGAAACGCAGTTCAGGAAAAATTATTTGCCCAGATGCCAGATGTCCCGGTCGTACTCGGCAATGGTGCGGTCGGAGGAGAACATGCCTGCTTTGGCAATGTTCACCAGACACTTGCGCCGCCAGCCCTTCGGGTCGCAGGCGTAATCGCTGATGGCCTGCCCCTTGCGCACCACGTAGGCGTTGAAGTCCGGCAGGGTCTGGAACCAGTCTTTATGGATCAGCTCGTTGTGCAGGCGGGTCAGGTTTTCGGCGTGACCGGCGGCCAGCATCTCCGGGCCGGTGAGGAAGTTGACGGCGCGGCGGATGTTGGCATCCCCCTCCACCCACTGGGCGGGGGCGTAGTCGCCCACGGCGTAGCGGTGGATGACCTGATCGGAGGTCTGGCCGAAGATATAGATGTTCTCCTCGCCCACCTGCTGGCTGATCTCCACATTGGCACCGTCCATGGTGCCCAGCGTCAGCGCGCCGTTCAGCATGAACTTCATGTTGCCGGTGCCGGAGGCTTCCTTGGAGGCAAGGCTGATCTGCTCGGACAGGTCACAGGCCGGGATCAGCTTTTCGGCGGCGGTGACGTTGTAGTTCTCCACAAAGACCACCTGCAGCCACTGGGACACCTCCGGGTCTGCGGCGATGACCTTGGACAGGGTCAGCAGCGCATGGATGATGTCCTTTGCAATGGTGTAGGCAGGTGCGGCCTTGGCACCGAAGATGCTCACCAGCGGAGCAGCGGGCAGGTGCCCGGCCTTGATCTCGTAGTACTGATGGATGAGATACAGCAGGTTCAGCTGCTGGCGCTTGTACTCGTGCAGGCGCTTGGACTGGATGTCGAACACGGCATCGGTGTTCACGCTCACCTTCTGGGTGCGCAGCAGCCAGTCTGCCAGTGCTTCCTTGTTGGCCTTCTTCACGGCGGTCAGCTGGTCCAGCACAGCTTCGTCATCGGCAAAGGCCAGCAGCTTTTCCAGCTCGGCGGCATCCTTGCGGAAGCCGGAGCCGATGTGCTGTTCCAGTGCGGCGGTCAGGCGAGGGTCGCATTCCAGCAGCCAGCGGCGGAAGGTGATGCCGTTGGTCTTGTTGTTGAACTTCTCCGGGTACAGCTCATAGAAGCCGTGCAGCTCGGAATTTTTCAAAATCTCGGTGTGCAGTGCCGCCACGCCGTTGGTGGAGTGGGTGAAGTGGATGTCCATGTGGGCCATGTGCACCCGGTCGTCCTTGTCGATGATGGCAAGGCTCTCGTCCTTGGTGCGGGTGCGGGCCAGCGCATCCAGCTTTTCGATAATGGGCATCAGCTGGGGTACAACAGCATCCAGATAGGCGCGGGGCCACTTTTCCAGTGCTTCGGCCAGAATGGTGTGGTTGGTGTAGGCGCAGGTCTTTGTGACGATCTTTACGGCTTCCTCAAATTCGATGCCCTTTTCGCCCAGCAGCCGGATCAGCTCCGGGATGACCATGCTGGGGTGGGTGTCGTTGATCTGGATGGCGGCGTAGTCGGCCAGATCATGGTAATCGCAGCCCCGGGCGGCACACTCGGCCAGAATGAGCTGGGCACCGGCAGAGACCATCAGGTACTGCTGGTACACCCGCAGGCGGCGGCCCGCCTCATCGGAATCGTCCGGGTAGAGGAAGAGGGTCAGGTTCTTGTCGATGGCAGTTTTGTCGAAGGCGATGCCGTCATGGACGATGCTCTCGTCAATGGTGTCAAGGTCAAACAGGTTCAGGGTGTTGGTGCGGCCCTCATAGCCGGTGACCGCCAGCTTGTACAGCCGGGCGGTGTACTCTTTGCCAGCCAGCTCCACCGGGTAGGTGATGTCGGTCTTTTCGGCCCAGCTGTGGGCGGTGAGCCACGGGTCGGGCTTTTCGTTCTGCACGCCGTCCTCAAAGGACTGATGGAACAGGCCGAAGTGATACCGCAGGCCCACGCCGTCGCCGGGCAGGTTCAGCGTTGCCAGAGAGTCGAGGAAGCAGGCAGCCAGACGGCCCAGACCGCCGTTGCCCAGAGAGGGCTCCGGCTCCACCTCTTCGATATCGGAAAGGCTCTTGCCGACGGCAGCCAGTGCATCCCGGGCTTCATCGTACAGTCCCAGATTGATGAGGTTGTTGGACAGCAGCTTGCCGATGAGAAATTCGGCGCTGATATAGTACAGCTTGCGGCCGGTGACCGGCTGCACACGGTCGGCGCTCTTCTGCCGGACGAGTTCCAGCAGCGCGAGATACAGCTCCTGATTCGTGCAGTCTGCCAGCGGCTTGCCCGTGAGACCCTGTAACGTTTCGGTAAAGCTCATAAATGCATCCTCCTTTGTTAGAGTGTATCTGAAAAGTCGAAAATTTAGTCTGTTTCTACAAGCACAGCCGGATCTTGCGTGAAACAGCCTTGAAATTCACAAAGGATCCCTGCGGCTCTTTGTCTTAGAGCCCGCTTGTGCTTACGAAATATTTGTCATTTTCTTTGTTTTCAAATACACCTTGCGGAAAACAGGTTTGACATCTGTACTTCCAGATATACCACATAAAACAATCAAAATCTTGCCTAAAAAGCGCAGACTGTGGTACAATCCTATCATCAGGAGGTGAAACAATGCAAAATCAGGCATCTTTGCAGGAGACCAAGCAGCACGGTGCCGTGCGGTTTCCCTTCAATCTGTATCCCTGCACCATTCCGGGGGACTTTCCGCAGGTGGCGCTCCACTGGCAGGAGAGCATGGAGCTGGTCTTTGTCAAGCGGGGCACAGGGCTGGTGCAGGTGGGCGCTGAGAGCTGCCCGGCCCGCATGGGGGACATCTTTATTTTTACGCCCGGCACCCTTCATGCCCTGCGGCAGGCCGAGGGGCAGTGCATGGAATACGAAAATATCATTTTTGAGCTGGAGCTTCTGGGCGGCGCAGAGGACCTTTGCGCCGAGAAATATCTGCTTCCGCTGCAAAGCGGGCGTCTGTCGCTGCCTGCACGGCTGACCCCGAACGATTTGTGCTATCTGCAGGCCGCCGCCTGCCTGCGGAAGGTGGAGGATGCCAACCGTGCTAAGCTCCCCGGCTATGAACTGCAGGTCAAGGGGGCGCTGCTGCGGTTTCTTGCCCTGCTCCTTGCACAGGGTCGGCAGCGGCTTGCCGCCGAGACAGCCGATACCCAGCGGCTGAAAACGCTCCTGCAATGGCTCTCGGCCCATTATGCCGAGGCGCTCCGGGTTGCGGATGCCGCCGGGGTCTGTTCCTTCAGCGCCAGCCATTTTATGCGGTGGTTCCGGCAGATGACCGGGCAGAGCTTTGTGGCCTTTCTGAACGAGTACCGGCTCAACGCCGCCGCCGAAGCGCTGCAGGCCACGGATGAGACGGTTCTGACCATCGCTTCCCAGTGCGGATTTGAGAACCTCTCCTATTTTAACCGGGCGTTCAAGGCACACTTCGGCATGACGCCCCGGGAGTACCGGAAAAAATAAACAAAACGAGGCCGTTCTGCCTCTCTGGAAAAGAGAGGGAACGGCCTCGTTTTTTGCACATCAGACCTCCGGCGGCGGGCAGCAGCTCTCCCGTGGGATGAGCCGGTGCGGCACGATGATCTTGGTTGCCAGAAGATTCGGGTTCTCGATGTGGTTGATGGTCTGGCTGGCTGCTTCCATGCCCAGCTGGTAGGGGTTCACGTCCACGGTGGTCAGCTGCGGGCTGGTGATGCGGGAGAACAGCGAGTTGTTGAAAGAAACGATGGAAAGGTCTTTCGGGACGTGCAGCCCCAGTTTGCCGCAGAACTGTTCCAGCACCACAGCAAGAATATCATCGCTGACCAGCATGGCGGTGGGGCGGTCCGGCGCGGTGAGCAGAGCTTTCAACGACACCTCGTAGGCGTCGTTCAGGGTATTGACCTCCACGCAGTCCTGCTCGCGGGGGGTGATGCCATGCTTGAGCAGGGACATCTGGTAGCCGCGCTTACGCTCTGCCGAAAACAGCAGGGCATTGCTGACACCAAAATAGGCAATGCGGCGGTGGCCCATCTCATAGAGGTAGTCGGCGGCTTCCTCTCCGGCAAGGGCGTTGTCGTTGTCGATATAGATGGTCTGGTTGGCGGACTGCGCCGCCTTGCCCACAATGACGTGGAGCAGCCCTTCGTTGCGCAGATAGGCCGCCACAGGACAGTCCTTTTTGGAATAGAGCAGGATGAAACCGTCTGCCTGCGCGTTGGCCACCATGCTCTGGATGGCGTCCAGAACCTCTGCATCGTCCTGCCCGGTGATGACCGTGTTCACATACCGCCGCTGGTTGCAGAACTGCCCGATGCCGCGGATGATCTCCAGATGGAATGCATTTTCGTAGACGTCCCGCTGGGAGGAGGGCAGAATGATGCCGATGGTCTTGGAAAAAGCTTCTACTGGTTCGGCTTCAAAGTTCGGCTCATAGCCCAGCTGTGCCATGATGCGGCGCACCCGCTCCTTGGTGTCCCGGCTGATGGAAGGGCTGTCCTTGCAGGTGCGGGACACCGTAGAGGGGGAGACCCCCGCTGCTGCGGCGACATCCTTGATGGTAACTGCCATGATCTGTTCCTCCCGGATCGATATTGCTTCTATTGTAAAGCCGTTTGCACGCAATGTCAATGTTTGCGCAAAGAGTTGCGCAAATCGTGCAATGCATCGCTCTGCGTACCTTCGACAACTTTCACAAAGAATCCTCTGCAGCGTTGTATAAAACGTAGAAAGTTTATTTTTGACACAGAAAACTCTTGTAAAAATTGCGGAGTTGAATTATTCTTGTTGCGTAAAGTTACGCAAACGTGATGCAACACTTGCGTAAAACGATGCAAAAGGAAACAAGGAGGAACATCATGGCAACAACAAAAGCGGCTCCGGGCAAAAAGGGGCTCATCAACTTCGACTTTTTACAAAAGCTGGGCAAGGTGCTGATGACGGTCATCGCCGTCATGCCCGCTGCCGGTCTGATGATCAGTCTGGGCAAGCTGGTGCAGATGGGCGGCGGCGACATCGCAGCAGTCATGACCATCGGCACCACCATGGAGAATATCGGCTGGGCAGTCATCAACAACCTGCACATCCTGTTCGCCGTGGCTATCGGCGGCAGCTGGGCAAAGGAGCGCGCCGGCGGTGCCTTCGCGGCAGTGCTGGCATTTGCCCTCATCAATGTGATCACCGGTAACATCTTCGGTGTTACCAGCGCCATGCTGGCAGACCCCAATGCCGTGACCCACACCCTGTTCGGACAGGAGATCGCCGTCAACGGCTACTTTACCTCCGTGCTGGGTGCTCCGGCCCTGAACATGGGCGTGTTTGTGGGCATCATCGCCGGTTTTGTGGGCGGTGTGGCTTACAATAAATACTATAACTTCCGCAAGCTGCCGGATGCACTGGCTTTCTTCAACGGCAAGCGCTTCGTGCCCATGGTGGTCATTGCCTACTCGGTGGTCATTTCCATTCTGCTGTCGCTGTTCTGGCCTGTCGTCCAGACCGGCATCAACAACTTCGGCATCTGGATCGCCAACTCTTCCGAGACCTCTCCCGTTCTGGCTCCGTTCATCTATGGTACGCTGGAGCGTCTGCTGCTGCCCTTCGGTCTGCACCACATGCTGACCATCCCCATGAACTACACCTCCTTCGGCGGCACCTACACCATCGCCACCGGCGTCAATGCAGGCAGTCAGGTGTTTGGTCAGGACCCGCTGTGGCTGGCATGGGCCAACGACCTCATCAACTTCAAGAAGGCCGGTGACATGGCTGCTTACAACAACCTGCTGGCTACCGTTACCCCCGCCCGCTTCAAGGTAGGCCAGATGATCGGCGCTACCGGTCTGCTGCTGGGCATCGCACTGGCCATGTACCGCCGTGTGGACGCCGACAAGCGCGCAAACTATAAGTCCATGTTCATCTCCACCGCACTGGCCGTGTTCCTGACCGGCGTCACCGAGCCGCTGGAATTCATGTTCATGTTCTGCGCCATGCCGCTGTACATCGTGTACGCACTGCTGCAGGGCTGTGCGTTCGCCATGGCAGGCATCATCCATCTGCGCCTGCACTCCTTCGGCAATCTGGAATTCATCACCCGCATCCCCATGTCCCTGCAGGCCGGTCTGGGCGGCGATATCATCAACTTTGTGATCTGCGTGGTCGCATTCTTTGTCATCGGCTACTTCGTGGCCTACTTCATGATCGGCAAGCTCAAGCTGGCTACGCCGGGTCGTCTGGGCAACTATACCGATGACAACGCGGACGATTCCGCTGCCGATGCAAAGACCGAGAAGAAGGCCGACAAAAAGGCCGACAACGGTCAGGCCGAGCGCATCATCGCCCTGCTGGGCGGCCGGGAGAACATCGTGCTGGTGGATGCCTGCATGACCCGTCTGCGCGTTACCGTGAAGGATCCTGCCAAGGTGGCCGACCTTGCCGCATGGAAGGCTGAGGGTGCCCTGAGCCTGCTGGTGAAGGGCGATGGCATTCAGGCTGTGTACGGCCCCAAGGCAGACGTTCTGAAATCTGATATCAACGATATTCTGTAAAAAAACTATGAAACTACTGACTTTGAATACCCACAGCCTCATCGAGCCGGACTATGAGGCCAAGCGGGAGATCTTTGTAAACTTCATCGCAGCGGAGCAGCCGGAGGTGTTCGCCCTGCAGGAGGTGAACCAGACCGCCGCCGCTCCGCTGCTGGGGGACGCTCCGGCGGGGTACTATCCCTGCCCTGACAATAGGGTGCCGCTGAAAGCGGACAACCACGCCGCAGCGGTGGCCCGGATGCTGGAACAGCGGGGCGTGCACTACTACTGGAGCTGGCTCCCGGCAAAGGTCGGCTACGATATTTACGATGAGGGCGCGGCGGTGTTCAGCCGTGCGCCCATCACCGCAGCCGAAAACCTGCTGCTGAGCCAGACCAATGATTACAACAACTGGAAGACCCGCCGCACGCTGGGCGTCTGTGCAGGAGACGTCTGGTATTATACGGTGCATCTGGGCTGGTGGAAGGACGAAGTAGAACCTTTCGCTCCCCAGTGGGAAAAGCTTTCAAAGGCGGCGGGCGCAAAAAAGACCGCCTTTCTGCTGGGGGACTTCAACAGTGAAGCCGACGTGCGAGGGGAAGGCTATGACCTCATCCTCCGCAGCGGCTGGCAGGACACCTATCGTCTGGCGCAGCAGCGGGATGATGGCTACACCGTTGTACAGGCCATCGATGGCTGGCGGGACGCCCCGGATGCGGCGGCAAAAAAGCGCATCGACCAGATCTGGTGCTCCAAGGCGGTGGCTGTCAAGAGCAGCCGGGTGGTGTTTGGCGGCCTGCAGGAGCCGCAGGTATCCGACCATGCAGGTATTTTGATCGAGTTATAAAGGAAGGGAATCGAAGATGCAGAGAAGTGCAGGCATTTTGCTGCCCATCAGCAGTCTGCCGTCCCCTTACGGCATCGGCTGCTTTTCGCAGGAGGCATACGACTTTGTGGACTGGCTCAAGGAAGCCGGGCAGACCTACTGGCAGATCCTGCCGCTGGGTGTTACCAGCTACGGCGACAGCCCTTATCAGAGCTTTTCCGCCTTTGCGGGTAATCCGTATTTCATCAGTCTGGATGCACTGGTGGAGGAAGGGGTGCTGACTGCTGACGAGTGCAAAAAGGCAAACTTCGGCCGCAAGGCAGACGACATCAACTACAGCCGCCTGTATACCGAGCGCAGCCGTCTGCTGCGGCTGGCGTACTCCCGCAGCGACATCGGCCACAACGAAGTGTTTACGGCATTCTGTGAGAAAAACAAGTGGTGGCTGGATGATTTTGCCCTGTTCATGGCGGTGAAGGACCGATTTGAGGGCAAGCCGTGGATCGAGTGGGCCGAGGACATCCGTCTGCGCTGGCAGCCTGCCATGGACTACTACCGCCGGGAGCTGTATTTTGAGGTGGAGTACCACAAGTATCTCCAGTTCAAGTTCGACGAGCAGTGGCGCAGGCTGAAAACCTACGCCAACAGCAAAGGCATCCGCATCATCGGCGATATCCCCATCTATGTGGCGCTGGACTCGGCAGATGCATGGGCAAACCCGGGGCTGTTCCAGCTGGATCAGGAAAATCTGCCCACGGCGGTGGCGGGTGTTCCCCCGGATGGATTTTCGCCCACCGGCCAGCTCTGGGGCAATCCGCTCTACCGCTGGGAAGCTCACCGCGAAACCGGCTATCAGTGGTGGATCACCCGCCTGTGGTACTGCTTCGAGCTGTACGATGTGGTGCGCATCGACCACTTCCGCGGTTTCGATGAGTATTTCTCCATCCCCTACGGCAGCGAGACTGCGGCGGAGGGCCACTGGGAGAAGGGCCCCGGCATCGAGCTGTTCCGCGCCGTGGAGCAGGCATTGGGCAAGCGGGAGATCATTGCAGAGGACCTTGGCTATATGAGCGAGACGGTCCGTCAGCTGGTGCGGGACAGCGGCTTCCCCGGCATGAAGGTGCTGGAATTTGCCTTTGACTCCCGGGACACCGGCAGCGCCAGCGACTACCTGCCCCACAACTACCCTGTGAACAGCGTGGCCTATACCGGCACCCACGACAACGAGACGCTGGTGTCGTGGTACCAGACCATTACCGATGCCGAGCGTGCCATGGTGCGGGACTACCTGTACGACTACGCCACCCCGGAAGAGCAGCTCTATAAAAGCATGATCGCACTGATCCTGCGCAGCGCAGCGGCGAGGTGCATCGTTCCCATGCAGGACTGGCTGGGGCTGGACAATTCTGCCCGCATCAATCAGCCCTCCACCGTGGGCCAGAACTGGCGCTGGCGGCTGAAAAAGACCCAGCTGACAAAGAAGCTTCAAAAGGAGATCTGCCTGCTGACCACCCGCTATGGGCGGAAAAACTGGGCGTGACCGCACACGGCATAGCGCTGCTTTGGAAAATCGCGGTCATAAAATCAAAGGGGCTGCTGCAAAATACAGCACTCTTTGGTTTGGCGATATTACGCGATAATTCAAACCGAAATCTCACATAAAGAAAAGCAAGTGCAACACTTTTTCTCGAAAACCAAAATTTTTGATGGAGAGGAGATGCACTTGCTTTTTATATTTTCCGCAGATTTTTAAATGGGCTCTATCCCCTGAGCGAAGCCATGCAGACCGTGGATTAAAATATTTTCGCTTATTGGCGGAGTCGGCTGTTGATATGTGCCGCCCGTTCCTGTATACTGTTCTTGTTGTATCTGTTTTTTCACAACCTCAGCTTACAACAAAAAAAGAGATAGGCAACCCCTTCGGGAAAGTCTATCTCTTTTTTTTGTTGGGGCTATTTTGCAACAGACCCCTGTTTTTGCTGATACTGCGCGATTTTTATAGGCCATCCTCCGGCAGCAGAAAATCGATTTTCATACTCCTATTACAATCGAGCTCTTTTTTAAATATTGGATCAGCAGCGTCATTTTTGCGGTTTCCTGCCCCGCATTGACATAGCGGTGCGGAACCGATGCATCGAAATATGCTTCTGGTCCACCTTGTTTAACGATCTCATATAAAAAAGGAGAATGCAAAGGCGATTCTACACAAAAAGAGCCTTTGCATTTGTTGGTAAAAATCACCATGCAGCTTCAGCGCAAAACCTCCAGAAGCCGTCTGCCTGCCTCCTGCTGCGATTCCCCGAAAGTCACCGCCAGCTCCTCCCGCAGGACACGCTCTACCATCTGGTAAAAGTACGCATCCATGGCGTTGATCTTTCGGCCGCGGCTTTGCTGCTGGGTCTGCTTTTGCCCCAGTTCCTTGAACAGGGTCAGGTACTGGTAAAAATCATTGGTGTGGAGCAGTGCCTGATAGTGTTCTGCCAGCGCTGTCTGTACCCCCGCCGGGATAGGCAGCTTCTCCGCTTTGATGCGTGCAAGGTCGGCTTCCGCCTGCTGTGCCGGGGTCACCGGGCGCAACGCCGCTTCCTTTTCCGTGGGGATATAGCTGCGGTCGTGAGAATCCGAAAAATAAGGCCGGAGGGTGTAATACTCTCTGGCGGGCTCATCGCAAAAGCGCCGCAGCCCGACAGCTTCCACCTCGTGCACTCCCAGATTTCCGTAGACTACCAGCGCTCCCGCCTGAAACCGTGACATGGTATTTTCCTCGTTTCCTTGTATGGAAGGAGTACAAAAACAGACCTTCCAGCGTACTTTTGCTCTCTGTTATATTGTACCACGACTGGGCGGCTGGCTTCAAAGGGCATCTTCCACAAAGTTTGCCTCGTGCAATCTGCGCAGAATGCCCAGTACAAATCTTGTGCAAAACTGCCTTTGCAAATTCCCGGCGGGCAGGCTATAATGATTTCGTACAACGAGTAGCACTCATGCGTAAAACCGGTTGCATGAGGGCTGCCCGTTGTTTTTTTGTTTGCCCCAAAATGGAAAGGTAAAGGTGAATCCCATGGAAAGTTCCAATCAATTCCTCGGCACGGAGCGCATCGGCAAGCTGATGCGGAAATACGCGATCCCGTGCGTTATTTCGTTGCTGGTGGGTGCGCTGTATAATATCGTGGACCAGATCTTTATTGCAAACGCCAGCTATCTTGGCTCTTATGGCAACGCCGCCAATACGGTCGTTTTCCCCCTGACGGTGGTAGCGCTGGCCATTGCCGTGATGATCGGTGACGGCTGCTGCGCTTTTGTCAGTATCAGCCTTGGACAGAACGAAGTTCCCAAGGCAAGGCGGAGCGTTGGCAATGCGGTGGTGATGTGTCTGGTCAGCAGCATTGTGCTGGCGGCGCTCTATCTGTTTTTTGCGGATGCCATTCTGGCTATGTTCGGCGGAACGGTGAACGCCGAAACCTATCACCACTCGCAGGAATATTTCTTCTATATCACGCTGGGCGTGCCCTTTTATATGTTCGGGCAGGCCATGAACCCCATCATCCGCGCGGATGGCAACCCCCGGTTTGCCATGATCTCCACCCTTGCGGGTGCGGTGCTGAACATCATTCTGGACCCCATCTTCATTTTCGGCTTCCGCTGGGGCATGATGGGCGCGGCAGTGGCTACCGTGATCGGTCAGCTGGTCACCGCCGCGCTGGCAGTGTGGTATCTGCTGCACATGAAGATCATCCGTCCTGAAAAGGGCGACTACCGGCTGAAAGGCTCCATCTGCGACCGCACCCTGACCCTTGGCATGACCAGCTTTCTGTCCCAGATCAGCCTTGTGGCGGCTATGGCAGCCATCAACAACATGATCCGCAAATACGGCGCACTGGACGCTGTGTTCGGGCAGGAGCAGTACGCCCAGATCCCCATGGCGGTGGTGGGCATCGTGATGAAGTTCTTCCAGATCGTCATCTCCATTGTGGTGGGCATGGCGGCTGGCTGCATCCCCGTGGTGGGCTTCAACATGGGTGCTAAAAAGCCCGCCCGTGTGAAGGAACTGTTCACCAAGCTGCTGCTGGCAGAAGCGGCCGTGGGCGTTGTTGCGCTGGTGCTGGTAGAGGGCTTCCCGCGGCAGCTGATCGCCCTGTTCGGTGCCGCCAACGAGAGCGTATACTACACCGATTTTGCCGTGAAGTCCTTCCGCATCTACCTGTGCATGATCGTTCTGGCCTGTGTCAACAAGGCCTGCTTCATCTTTTTGCAGGCCATGGGCAAGGCAGCAGAATCCACCGCCCTGTCCATGGTGCGTGAGGTGGTGTTCGGCGTGGGCTTTGCCCTGCTGCTGCCCCGGTTCTTCGGGCTGGACGGCGTGCTGTACTCCATGCCCATGTCGGATATCCTCACCTTCCTGATCGCAGGCTATCTGATCTGCAAAACCTACCGTGAACTGAGCACGAAAGGAGAAGTCTAATGGAAAAATGCATCATCACCATCAGCCGCGAGTTTGGCAGCGGCGGCAGAACCATCGGCAAACTGGTGGCAGAGCATCTGGGCATCCAGTGCTACGACGCCGAACTGATCCAGAAGCTGGCTGTCGAAAGCGGCTTTGACGAAAACTACGTCAAGGAGGCCGGAGAGTACACCCCCGGCGGCTTCCTTGCTTCGGCCTTCACCAATCGCAGCTTCGGCCCCACCAACGAGGACCTGCTTTGGAAGCTGCAATACCGGATTATCCGGGAACTGGCAGAAAAAGAGCCCTGCGTCATCGTAGGACGCTGCGCCGATTTTATCCTGCAGGACCGCACCGACTGCCTGAAGGTCTTTGTCCACGCGGACATGAAGTTCCGGGCAGACCGCATCGTGCGGGTCTACGGCGAGCGGGAGAAATCTCCCGAGGCCCGTCTGAAGGAAAAGGACAAGCGCCGCGCTGCCTACTACCGCTTCTACACCGATATGAAATGGGGCGATGCCGCCAACTATCATATTGCGCTGGATAGCGGGGTCATCGGTATTGAAAAGTGTGCGGAGATCATTGAAAGCCTTGCATGAGCTGTATCCGATGCAAGTTCTAAACCAATAGAGCAAAACACCGCCACCTGCGTTTCATTACGCAGATAGGCGGTGTTTTTTCAATTTTAGCGGCAGGCCTCCCGGTAGACATTCTTACAGGTTGGGAACCGCAACGGAATCTGGCGGTCAGGGCCTTACGGGTTGCGTTTGCTGATTTTTCTGCAGCCCCTTGGCAGAGCTTTGAAAAATCAGAACGCGGCCCCAACAACTCCTCCCTGTTTCGGCCGCAGGCCGCGGTCGTCGTCGTTGCTGTTCAAGTCCTCTTATCCGCAGTTACTGCTAAAGGGAAACTGCTGTGTAAAACAAAAAAGACAGTGGACAGTCAGCCTCCCGGTAGACATTCCTACAGGTTGGGAACCGCGCACTAACAAAAGCCCCACTGGGGCTTTTGTTGCCCCGCCTGTGGTGGGGCCGTGCTGTTCAAGTCCTCTTCCGCACCGAAAAAGAAAAACCAGTACACAATGTGTACTGGTTTTTCTTGGTGCAGGAATGCAATCCAAATCCGAACCATTTCCCTCGGATGCAACTTCCGTCGCTTCTCCAAAAGTCACGGTCTGTGTCCCTTCTTTATAGTTGAAGGTTATCAAAACCTTATCATCGTACAGGTAAATCGAATTGATGAACGTGTCCACCAGTGCCTGCCGCTGGTCTTTCTGATTCATGTTGAGTTTACGGAACCGCAGCAGCCAAAAGCGAATGAACTCCTCCGTGACCTTGGGCTTTGCCAGCTTTTCTTCTGCAATGCGGGCTTCAAGCTCACGCTTGGTTTCTTCCAGTTGCTCCAACCGCTCCTTGGTGGAACTGGTCAGGATTCCAGCCTGAATCGCATTCAGCATATTCTGGATACCCGATTCCGCATCCCGGAGCTGCTTTTCATAAAGAGGAATGTTGGTGTTTTCCTTGTTTTGCAGTTCCATCACCTTGGCGATGATGGACTCCATAGCGGCATCGTCTTTTACAAGCTGCATGGTCTGGTTAACCACAAGATCTTCCAGCCACTGTTTACGGACAGTTTTCTTCTTGCAGCCCTTCTTCTTTTTGGCCGTGGCACATTTATAGTAGCGGTGGACTTCTCCCGTCCGGCTTGTGCCGCTTTCGCCAAACATCAGCGCACCGCAGCAACCACAGTGCAGCTTGGTTGTCAGCAGGTAATCGTCCTCTGCCTTTCTTCGGGCAGGGGCTTTCTTGTTTTTGGCAATCTTTTCCTGCACATCATCGAACAGTTCCAGCGGCACGATGGGCGGAATCGCATCCGGCACGACCACATCCCGGAATTTCAGTTCTCCGATATAACGCCGGTTTTTGAGCATGTGCTCCACGCTGTTGTAAGTAAATTCGCCTCCGACCGGGTTCTTGATGCCGTTTTCATTCAGCCAGTCCCGAATCTCTTTCATCGTGAGGCCATCCCGATACTTCGTGAACGATTCCAGCACGAAAGGGGAGGCAAGCGGGTCGATGTGAAATTTCCGCTCGGAATCCAGCGTATATCCAAACGTTCCACGACCACCGTTGCAGCGGCCTTTCAGGATGTTCTCTGTCTGTCCACGGACAACCTTTTCGGCAAGGTCGGCAGAGTAGTATTCTGCATAGCCCTCCAGAACCGATTCCAGAATGATACCCTCTGGCCCCTCGGAGATGATCTCCGTAGCCGACATGAGCTTGACACCGTTCTTCTTCAGCTGGGTCTTATACCGGGCACTGTCGTAGCGATTCCGGGCAAAGCGGTCAAGTTTCCAGACCAGAACAATATCAAACAGCTTCTTGTCGCTGTCCTTTATCATCTGTTGGAATTGAGGGCGATTATCCGTCTTGGCAGAGATGGCGCGGTCAATGTAGTGCTTGACGATAGTGATGTCATTCTTTTCGGCATAGGCCGTGCATTCACGAATCTGGCCTTCGATGGATTCTTCGCGCTGGTTATCACTGGAATAGCGGGCGTAGATCACAGCGGTCATGGCAAGCACCTCTCTTTACACGTCATTGAACGGTGGAGCGTTCTTTCAAAGCACTGTTTCGTATAATGTATATACCATGTTTTGATGGAGAAATCAAGACTTTTTATTATCTTCAGTTTTTCTTTTTGAACAATTGACCCAACAGCCACCCCTCTCGTTGAAATGAGGTGACTGTTGGGCCGACTTGCTCGGATTCCTTTATTC
The DNA here is from genome assembly GCF_049562865.1 of Faecalibacterium sp. 7. Taxonomy (NCBI): domain Bacteria; kingdom Bacillati; phylum Bacillota; class Clostridia; order Eubacteriales; family Oscillospiraceae; genus Faecalibacterium; species Faecalibacterium sp. 7. The sequence goes on from NZ_CP186911.1 coordinate 1,441,899, forward strand.
TTCGTTTAGCTGGACGATGGTATTATAAAAGATTTTGTTTGGAATAACGACTTGAAGAACACCCTTTTTCAAAAGTGCTTCTATGCGTTTCATGACATACCAGTCACTTACCGGAGCAGAAATCGCTTTTAATACGTCTGCGGTAAGTTCACCAACCGAAATAGGAATTCTCGATACTAAACTAATAATTCTCTGGTCGAAATAATCTATGTTAACGCTTTTAACATCGTTCGCATGCCAAATACGCATGGAGGTGTTTTCGTTTAATAGCTTTCCCCATCTTTTGGCATACTCAGTAATAGTTTCTTCCGTCAAATACTTTTGTGAGATCTTATCGGTTTTCCCTTCCATAAATTCTTTCAGACCTTCTCTGGATGCAAGCAAAATTCTATTTGTACCATACTTTGCTGCATAGTAACAAATATAATAAATGCCGCACCAACAATCGGCAGAACTCCTGACCCAAACACGCAGTGGCTTATGATTTATCATATCACATTGAACCGCATTCGCTGTACCATGATATTTCGACCATAGTTGTCTAGCTTCAATTTGGCTGTCAGGATAATATTCTGAAAGGCAATTCACGAATTGTTTGCAACGATATTCTGAATCGCAAGCATATTGAAGTTCTCCCATTGATAACATAAACGGAAACAACTTTACACTTTCGACGATGCCTAAAGCTGCTAACATATTGACATCACTGGGTTCAAAAACAATTTCATCCATAGCTGGTCAAAATCATAATTTCGGGATGGTAACTTGTGTAGTTGCACTCCAATAGATTGGTTTGCTTGAGCCAACCACTCCAAAATAACACCCAACGCTGCAATCAAGATAAGTTCCAACATCATAGAAGTCATATGTATAGGTTGTATTATATATACTTTGTTCTGGAACTAGTGCTGTCGTTGAAAATGGGCAGCTTCGTTCGATGTTATCGGAATAGCTCGTGTAGTAATCCGTTCCTGAAACATTTTTTATTAAATCCGGGCCAATACCGACGGTAGTTCCACTCATATAAAAGCCCAATCCATTGGCCTTTGTATAAAGAACTCTCCATGTTCCATCAATATACGATACAACTCTTGAGCCGTCTGTATTAGAAACAGGAATGCGCATTGGAACCTCGGCCAAAACATAAAATCCGAGATTCTCTTGTTCTTGCACAGAAAGATTGAGAAGTTCTTCTATCGAATAATCATCGATCTTTCTCTTATTTCCAGTTGCAAATGCTGGCTGAATGGTCAGGAGAAATAAAACCGTGACCAATAGAATGGAAATCAGCCGTTTGATTTTGTTAGTCATAGTATACTGCCTCCTAATTTATTTTTTTTCTTCACTCAATACACTAAAGCTCCATTGGAATCACCTTCATTAAATTTTCCCCTTCAGGTGTATACTCCTCGGCAAATAAATGTGAACCATACAAATGCTGAAACTACTAGAATACTGCTGGAATAGAAAATATTGTGACCTTACACTGCTTTGGGTGATTACTTTGCTTTCCTTCATTGAATAGCTAGAACAACAGCTACTATCAAGAACAAAGTTGAAAGCCCAAGCTGAACCCATGCAATTTTTTCGTTTTCGGCATTGTTACAGCCTTTGGAGGATACTGCCACTTGGATATAATGCACTGCTACGATTCCATATGAGAAAAACAAAGAAGCCCAAGCATAAGGTACTGCGCTTTTATCTGTCAATCGGACAAGATTACTAGTCCATACTGAAATGCAGCCCCAAAGGGCAAAAGGAGCAATAAGAAAAAAGTTGCTTTTGCCTTTTTTCATTCTTAGCCTCCCACAGCTTGATGGTACGATTTTGTAGTATCCATAAGGTGTCCACCGGAATCATACGAATACAAAATATCATGATAGCAATGGGTATAGTAGCTATTACTCATGATCACATTTTCCTTTCCTTATTTTGATTTGATTGCTTTTACGACTAAATAAATGACCAGTATGCCGATGCAGAGCGAAATAATTGTCAATGCCTCTGCCGTTGCATTAAGGCAAGCACCAATAAAATAAACCAATACCAAAAATGCAACAAAAGCGATAAGAAGCAGCACCCATTTGTTTTTTTTCATGTTATCACCTCCCTATCTACAAAAGTTGGCATTAAATTTTTGTTGAACCAAAGGAATTGTTGAGAATACAATCAATACCCATTTGGAGAGATAGTAGCAAACTACATGACGTGTATACGGAAGCACATTAAAAATGGCAAGCAGGAAATCTATTGACGAAAGAACAGATGCGACCATCTTGTAACTTGACCGCTTCTTTTCACTTAAAGGCTTATTCTTTGCTTCGATAGGTGAGAGAAAGATAGAGATGCCCAAAAGAGCTACTGTTGTCAGGATACGGAAAAGGTGATTTGCTGCGATTGCCTTACTTAGCAAAATGCAGATAAGTGCCAGTCCGGAGAATGCCAAATAGCATCTGGTGTGCGATGTTGCATGGTATCCGCCAATGTAGATTCGCTGTGGGATAAACCCAATCAAAAATGAAAGTGCGTACCGCACATCACCACACACAACAGCGATTAAAACAACAAGCAGAACGCTCACAACAGATGATATGAGCAACTCGTACCCATAGACATACGCATCCGCCTTTGCTTCATCTATCACTTTTTGCTCGCAGAAAAGACGGACTGATTTTTGAGACAGCGTGCGTTCCCACATTGCAGTTGCGCCACCTTATCTTCTGATTTTTGCTTCACTGTATCATAAATTTCAGCAAAATCAAGAGGTTTGGCAAAACTGGTCGTTCTGGTGACAAAAGTGGTAGGTCAGGCTACTTGTAAGGAGCCTTTGCACAGTCTATAATAGTAGCAGGACATTATTTTGTGGAGGTTGTCGAAATGCTGAAGTACCACGTTGCAGTCTGCGATGATGAGAAATCAGACCTTGATGGCATTGTTCAAAGCGTCCAGCAGTACGATGTGCAAGGCTGCTTTGACATTGAAACTTACATGGATGGAAACGAACTTCTGAGCGAATTGCAAATGCAGAAGAAATCCTTTGATCTGCTTCTTCTCGATATCGAGATGCCATCCAACGGTTTTCAGCTGGCGCAGTCTTTGATTCAGATGGAGAAGCATCCTTTGGTGGTATTTGTCACGAAGCGGCATGAGTACGCTGTGCAGGGATATGGCATTGCATTCCGCTACCTTGTCAAACCTTTGGATCAGACGCTGTTCGCTGCGGCAATGGATGCCGTCCTTCAGGAACTGAACTCCAAACATTTCACGATCGAATACGATGGTGTTACCATGTCCTTGGAAACATCGGACATTTACTTTCTGGAAAGCCACGGACATAAAGTTCTGATTCACTGCAAGGAGCAAGACCTTACATTGCGAATGAGCATTCCTGAAGCCTTGGAGCAGCTTCCCAAACGGTGCTTTGTGTCACCACACAAAAGTTATCTCGTCAACATGGAACACATTGTTTACGCTACGGGAACCGCTGTTTTTCTTTCCAGCGGACATCAGCTGCCGATCAGCAGGAGGAAGCGTCAGGAGTTCAATCAGATCTTCAACGCTTATTTGGGAAGATGATGCTTTATTATTTCGTTGAGTTTGCAGGGAGCTTTGCCAACATTGCCCTGTTGCTGCTTTTTATCGGTCGGCTGTTTCCCAAAAAGGAGCCCGTCTCAAGGTGGTTCTATGCCTATGTTGCACTCTTGATTGCTGGGCAGTGTGCTTTGAGTTTATTCCCGGATTGGGTGACGCAGCGCACGATCTATCTTTTAGTTGGCGGATTTTTCCTTGCATTGCTGTTCTATGAGGTTCGACCGTGGCAGGCGGTTTTTGCAAGCGGAGCTTTCTTCACACTGATTGCTTTGGTGGAAGTGCTTGCAATGCTTCTGATTGGGCTGCGTATCCCGGATACCGACATTCTAATGCAGGCTGGGGCAGCACGGTTGGTCTATGTTGTTTTTTCAAACCTGATTCAAATTCCACTCGTAGTCCTGATCTCACATTTTTTCAGCCGAAAAGGAAATGCTCTGCGTATCCTATGGCTGCTGCCGATCATTGCGATTCAAATCGCAAGTATTGCTGTCTGTTATGTGGCACAGTATCATGCTGCGGATGAGTATTTCCCGGATTATATGGTCGGTCTTATGGCGGTGCTTCTCCTTATAAACATCCTGATCGTGTTCTATGTGGAAGCTCTCCGGGAAAATGAACTGGAAAAATTCAAAGTTAAGTTCAACGAACAGCAGTACAATCTTCAAATGGAATACTACCAGCAGCTCAAAGAACGCCAGGAAGAAGTCCGTTCTCTGCGGCATGATGTGAAGAAATACATCCTGGCGATGCAGGCAGTTGCAGAACACGGTGATACCGAAGAACTTCACAAGATTGCGCAGGCTGCCACGGATGTTTTCGAGCGTTCCACAAATATTTCTGCGGTCGGAAATCCTGTTGTTGATGCTCTTTTGAATTATTACTTACGAATTGCGGAAAGGAATAACATCAACGTCAAACTGGATGTGACGATTCCTGAAGTCCTGACGATCTCATCGTTGTCTTTGAGCATCATTATCGGAAACACATTTGACAATGCCATCGAAGCCTGTTGCGACCTGCCAGCGGAACAGAGAATCATTCATCTACAGCTGCGCAAGCAGTATCGAAGCCTCTTCTATCGGCTGAAAAACCCATACAGTGATACTTCTCGCGGAATCCGCATCGGAGAGTATCACGGTTACGGACTAAAAAATATAAATCGTATCGTTCAGGAGAACCATGGTGACTTCTATACGAAAAAGAAAGACGGTGTGTTTACCGTCCAAGTCCGCCTGAACTGCGAAAATTAAAACATTCTCCTAAAACATTGCTTTGCTTTTGCTTGTACTTTGTGTGTTTCATTCATCTGATGTATTCATTATCCTGAAGTGTTGACACACATCAATACTTATGTTATCATTCCCAACAAATCCACAGCGATTTCTGTAAAGAAACGATTCTGTGCGGTTTTATTTCCTGCGAAGATTTACCGCCCCGCAACACACCCGATCATTTTGCCGTCTGTTTCACCCGACAAAATCCTTCGCCTGTACTGCGTGGGCGGTATTTTCTTTTTGGGGAAGCCGTACCTTGAGAATTTCATGAGCCGTCCGAGCGTGATACCGGCTTTTCGGCCAACGCCGCTGCAAAACAGGGGCAGGAACTTCGTTCGGAGCAAACGGCGATCAACATACACGAGCAGCGGAACTCTCTACTTATTTTTGCGTCTTAACAATTCGGAAACAACTTTCGGAAATGCGTTTTGAGCGCAGCGGTGGAGAGCAAGAACCGTCCCGTGGCCACAAATTTTCAATTCTTGAAAATTTCCTGTCCATCCGGGACTTCACTTCTCAAACTCTTGCGAGTTTTCCAAGTGATCTTGTTGGGGCGTGCCTGCCCCAAACCCTGCTCATGGTTCGCACCTGACGGTGCGAACAGCAACGGCGTGTCGTGCTTACATAACTTCACCGAGGAGTTATCGAACAAACAGGAGGTACAATGACCAAAACGAATGTTCAATCGACCCCTAGCAATTCCCAGCACCACGACACGCCGAACAACAAAACGCACATCATCAAGTTCCGTGTGACAGCGGAGGAAAAAACGTCACTGGAACTCACTTGCAAACTCCTGAATCTCTCCCTCTCCACTTTTATCCGCCGCGCCATCCACAACGTCAAGATCGAGAAAACGGTCATCGTTGCAGGCGGCGGAGAAGAAACCCTGACCGCTGTTTCCACCTTGCTTGCCCAGTGCAGCAAGGTGGGCACTAACCTCAACCAGCTTGCAAGGCACTTCAATTCCGGCGGTGCAGACACCGAGCAGATCCGGGCGAAACTCCTTGACGAACTTGCAGACCTGACTGCATTTCGGCTCAACGCCGAGAAAGTTCTGGGTGAACTGTATGGCAACGCTCAAGCATATCGCCTCTAAAAACTCGGACTACACCGCCATCGAAGCGTACCTCGTTTACCAGCACGATGCGTTCACTGGAAAGCAACTTCTGGATGAACAAGGCAGACCGAAGCTGCGGGATTCGTACCTGCTCGACACCCTTGAGTGTGGCGATTTCTCGTTTGCAACGGCCTGTCTGCTGGCAAACCGCAAGTATGGTAAGAATACCCAGCATGGTGATATCAAAAGTCACCAGTATATCATCAGCTTTGACCCACGAGATGCAGCCGACAACGGCTTGACCATGGAAAAGGCACAGGCACTTGGCCTGAAATTCTGCGAGGAAAACTTCCCCGGTCATCCTGCCATCGTCTGCACTCACCCCAATGGGCATAACCGTTCGGGAAATATCCACGTCCACATCGTGATCGGCAGCATCCGAACACGAGAAGTGGAGCGCAAACCCTATATGCAGAAGCCCCGTGACTGGCTAGAGGGCATGAAGCACTCCAGCACTGCCCAGACCATGCGGCACTTGCGTGTCGAGGTCATGGAGATGTGCGAGGGTGCCGGACTGTACCAGATCGACCTGCTCAACGGCTCGAAGGTTCGTGTGAGCGAGCGCGAATACTGGATGAAACAGCGAGGTCAACTGAAACTCGACCATGAAAACGCTGCCCTGCTCGCAACAGGTCAGCAGCCCACACAAACGAAGTTTGAAACCGCAAAAGAAGTCTTGCGGAGACAGATTTCGGAGGTTCTCAATGTTGCAACGAGTTTTGAAGATTTCTCGGACAGGCTCTTGCAGCAGTACGGCATTACCGTCAAGGAAAGCCGTGGACGGCTCAGCTATCTGCCTGCTGGAAGGACAAAGTTCATCCGGGCGCGCAGCATCGGTGACAAGTTCGAGAAAGAACTTGTGCTTGCCGCTCTGAAAGCCAATACCGAACGCAAGCGCACTATCCAGTCCAAGTCTGACCGCATCGGGAAACTGATCGATATTCAGGCGAAGCTGAAGCAGGGTAAGGGCATCGGCTACGAGCGTTGGGCGAAAAAACACAACCTCAAAGCTATGGCACAGACCTTGATCCTCTTGCAGGAAAATGGTCTGCTCAACGAGGACGCACTCGACCAGAGAATTACAGAGCTTGATACCAAGTTCCACGATTCGCTGGCAGTGGTGAAAGATCTCGAAGGTCGCATGAAAGCCAACAAAGAGCTGCGCCGTCATGCTGCTGCCTACACCAGCACCAAGAACATCGCACAGCAGTTAAAGACTGCCAACCGACCCGCAGCCTTTGAAGAACAGCACCGTGCAGAGCTGACAGCATACCGGGCGGCAGTAGCCTATTTCAAGGCAAATGATATCACCAAGCTGCCCAGCCCGAAGAAACTGGAAGCCGAGTATGCGCAGCTTGCCTCCGAAAAGGCACAGTTCTACGAGCAGTACAAGGAAGCCAAGAACGAGCTGCTCAAGCTGAAAACCGCAAAGCAGAATGTTGCGTCCTTTTTCCGGGAGGAAGAACCGGCGCAGCAGGAGAGATAAAGGAGTGTGCGTATGATCAACCTGAAAATCGACCCGGAGTTCCAGTCTCAGATTCCTCCTCTGACCGATGATGAATTTAAGCAGCTTGAAGAAAACATCCTCAAGGAAGGCAAGCTGCTCTCTCCTTTGATCGTTTGGAACAATACCCTTGTTGACGGCCACAACCGTTATGCCATTCTCCAGAAGCATCCTGAGATTTATTTTTCCACTACGCCGCTCCAATTTGAGAACCGCGAAGAAACCATTGCGTGGATTTGCCGGAATCAGTTGGGACGGCGAAACCTGAGCCCCGAACAGAAACGCTATCTGCTTGGGAAACAGTATGAAGCTGAAAAGAAAGCTGCAAAAATCTTTCGGGGTAATCAGTACACTTTAGCAAAGAAAAGTGGTGGTGATCACGGTGATAACCACCACTCTGGAAAGAAAACCTGTGACCGGATCGCAGAGGAAAACGGTGTCAGCCGCGCCTCCGTTCTCCGCGCCAGCCACTATACACGAGGCATCGACATCGCAGACAACCTCTCTCCCGGCATCAAGCAGAAAGTCTTTTCCGGCGAAGTGAAGTTTACCAACGAAGAAATGTCCAAACTCGTGCAGGTAAGTGCCGAGCATCGTTCAGATGTCCTTGCTCAAATCCTGCATCCAGAGGCATTGGAAGTGTTGGAATCTGCCAGTGCAGAATTTGAACCTGAAAAAGCAGAACCCGTTCCCATGCCCACACCACAAACAGAAGAATTCCGGTGCTATCATGTACCGGACGAGTTTATGAAGGTTTACAAATCCTTGAGCCGTGCGACCGAAATGATGAAAAACTCATGGAAGAAAACGCTCAAAAACAATCCCAGCTATTTCACTGACCCGGAAAAGCAAAAGGTTCTCCGCTTCGCAATGCAGAGACCTGCTAACTACCTGACTGAAATCGAAACCTATCTGGAAAAGGCTCTTGCAGAAGCCCTTGAAGAAGAAAAGACCGCATAACAGCAGACACCTGTAAGCCATCAACGAGCCCCCAGCCGCAAGTGCAGGGCGGAAAGCATCCGCGCCCTTGCGCCTGATAAAAATTGGAACTTTGATTTTCTCGCCCGACTTTGCTGCGGTGGGACGATCAAAGGAGCGTGCGTTTGAACAAAAAGAAAAAGTCCACAAACACTTCCCCTTATCCCGATGAAGCCATCGAACGTCTGGCACGGGCATTCTACCCGGCCATCCTTGCCTGCTGGAACAGCGAGGAAGGTCAGCGGGAGTTTGCCGCATGGCAGGCGGAACAGGCCCATCATGCAAACAACGAAAAACAGGAAGTTCCCTCCGGTGGGGAACTCCCTGCTGTACATATCGCTGTTGTCTGTGGCTTTTGGCAGGGTGCGTCCGCAGGGCGCACCCTGTTTTTTGTTTTATATAAATGGCTTAGTTCGCTGCGTAAGCCGAAGCGTTGTTGCCCGCGATCCGGCCAAACACTACAAAGTCGCACACGGCATTGCCGCCAATGCGGTTGCCGCCATGCACACCGCCGGTAGTTTCGCCAGCGGCATACAAACCGGGGATCGCATTTCCCTGCGTATCAAGAACCTCTGCGTCTGTGTTGATCTTCAGGCCACCCATGGTATGATGGATGCCCGGTGCGATTTTGATTGCGTAATAGGGTGCAGTAGACAGGTCAGCGTCCATACCGTTGTTGCGGCCAAACTCTTTGTCCTCGCCTGCTGCCACTGCTGCGTTCCAAGTATCCATCGTATCCACAAAGTTCTGGATGGCATCGCCCTCCAGTCCCATTGCTTTTGCCAGATCTTCGTAGTTGTCGGCAGAAACGGTCAGGCCATTTTTAATGTACTTCTGGCAGGACTTCAGATCGTCCACAATACGCTGGTCAAAAATAATATAGGCGTATGCACCCGGCTGCTCCAATTCCGCATTGGAAACAGCATCACGGGTAGCCAGATCGTTGCAGAAACGCTTGCCTTCAGCATTGACCAGAATACCGCCCATGCTGCGCACACTCTCCGAAACCAGCAGGCCGGTTTCCTGATAAACGGTCGGATGCAGCTGGATCTGATCCATGTCCACCGTGTCAGCGCCAATGGCTTCTGCCATCAGGATACCATCACCCGTAGCACCGGCGTGATTGGTGGTCACAGCATTGGCCAGTGCCGGATTGAAGCTGGCCATCAAATCAAAGTTCGCGCCAAAACCACCGGTCGCAAGGATCACGCTCTTTGCATGGATGGTATAATTATGTTCCTTGCTTTCTGCCTTGATGCCAACCGCAGCACCATTTTCCGTCAGGATCTCGGTCGCTTCGGTGTTCAGCATGATCTGCACACCCAGCTTTTCTGCCTGTGCATTCAGCTTTTCAACCAGATAGCTGCCGACTGCGCTTCCATCTTCCGGCTCATGCAGATATTTGTGGGTAGTACCGCCCGTTGCAGCGACTTTGGGCAGCGGAGCACCGATAGCATCCAGCCAATCGACTGCATCCGAACTTTCTTCTGCCATCACGGTCACCAAGCTGCGGTCGTTGATCTGATGGCCGCCATTCATGGTATCCTCGATAAATTCGTCCACACCACTGTCCGTAATGCCCAGTGCTTCCTGATATTTGGTGTCCGCAGCGTTCATGCCGCCCGTTGCTTTCAGGCTGTTGCCGCCCACAATGGGCATCTTTTCAACAACAATGACCTTGGCTCCATTTTCAGCGGCCTGTGCAGCAGCAGTCAAACCGGCACCGCCTGCACCAACAATGACCACATCACAATACAGACTCTCGGCAGTTTTTTCCACTGCGGCATCGCTCGTCTGTGCAACTGCAAAAGCAGATGCATCCAGCCCGGCACTGGTCAGAGCGGCTTTCACGGCTTCCTTCAGCGCATCGCTGGTGACCGTTGCACCGGCAATGCCATCCACATTGTAGCTGTTTGCAGCCACCATGGTATCCGGCAGCTGCTCACAGACCACAGAGCCAATGCCCTGTGTTTCATTCTGCTCCTTCACGGTGATGGAGTATATAGTAGTGGCATCTGCTGTGACTTCCACCACCACATCGCCTTCCATGCCCTTCGCCGAACCAGTTGCAGTCACAGCGCCTTCTGCCACAGGTGCATTGCTGCTACTGCGGCTCTGATACGTGACGAGCGCCAGCGCAACCACTGCACAAGCAAGGACTGCTGCAACAATGCGATACAGCATCTTGTTCTTTTTCATGATTTCCTCCTGCTTTTTTCGTCCCAAAGAAAGATTTTCTTGTGATATATTTCACAAGTAGCAGTATATCATAACTTTTTCGATTCCAAAAATATCAATTTTTCATTTTTTCTATAGCCTATATGCATAGTACATGATAAAATAAAAGCACACGGAATAGGCAGGTGAATCTATATGGATTTCAAGGAGTTAGAATATTTTTCCACTATTGTAAAATGCGGAAATCTTACCCATGCAGCGCGGCAGCTCTATGTCAGCCAACCTACACTTTCTAAATTTTTGCAAAAGTTGGAAGAAGACCTTGGACTGGTTTTGTTTCAACGTGGGAGCCGCCGATTGAAGCTGACCTATGCCGGACAGCGGTACTATGCCCATGTGGAGCGTATCCTAAGCCAGAAGCGTGAGATGGATGCAGAGATGACGGATATTCTGCGTTCTGACCGGGGTGTTCTTTATGTTGGTATCCCGCCGTTCCGATGCAGCTTCTCGCTGCCGAAGGTACTACCCATCTTCCACAAAGAGTTTCCGCAGGTACAGTTCCGCATTGTAGAGGCCCCCAGTGCCGTACTTGACCAGAAACTGTTAAACGGCGAAATAGATCTGGCATTTTATATGTCCTTTGAGCGAATAACCGGCTTGAGCTATCAGGTAATGCACAGTGATAAGATGTACGCAATTTTATCGAAAGGGCATCCGTTAGAAGCGAAAGCTGCCCAAATCGGAGAGTTTTCGCTGGAGTGGTTGGCCGGACAGACTTTGCTTTTGCAAAATCGTACCCAACGGCAAGGACAGTATATCCTTCAGGAGCTGGAAAAGCGGCATATTCAGCCCGCCGAGATTTTAGAGAGCAGCAATATTCGTGCTGCGGCTGCATTGGCTGCAAACGGCTATGGAATTGGATTTTTGAGCGGAGAACTGTTGGAACATCTGGAACTTAATATTCCTTTCGGAGCCTATCCTTTACAAAACTGTACACTTCATATTGAATCGGTGGCGGCATGGCGCACCGGTGACTATCTGCCGCGCTATGCACAAGCATTCATCAAGTTGATGGAACAGGTATAAGAAAGAGCAGGAGCATTTTGAAAATGCTTCTGCTCTTTCTCTGCTTAATCTTCTAACCCATGGCTCCCGTTTACATTTTTCAGGTATTTCTCCGGGTCTCCGTTCAGAATCAAATCGGCATAGCCCAGTGGGTCATTGTAGATGAGGTAATCCAACTCCGACCTCTGCGCCATGGTCACATCCAACGCATCCTCGACCCCGGTGCAGTCGATGGAAATTTTTCTTCCATCCCGGAGCAGCAGCTCCACGCAGCCGGTGTCCATGTTGAATTTGCAGGTTCTTTCATCGTACTTCATACTCGTGTCCTTTCTACCTTACGGCACCTTTACAGTTGTGACCTTCGTGATACGGTCTTTCTTTTGATAAGGTTTCGGACACACGGCCGTCAGGGAAGAGCCTGAATTTTCATTTCCGAAGAAAACAAAAAATCCGAACCCTTCTCCTATCGAGAAAAGGTTCGGATTTTCATGGTTTGGTGCGGATAAGAGGACTTGAACCTCCACCGAGTTGCCCCGATTAGAACCTGAATCTAACGCGTCTGCCAATTCCGCCATATCCGCATATTCTGTTGTGTTCGTGAGCTGTGTCGCTCGGAACGATAGTTATTATACCAGATATACGAAGAATGTCAAGCATTATTTTCAGATTTTCTCGACAAATTTTTGCGGCAAAATTGATGCACTCTGAATAGCCGCTGCAGGGCGAAATTTTCGCCAAAGTGTGATACAATAAACAGGACGCGCTGCGGGTGCTCCTGTATGCGCAGACTAAGAAGCTGCTTTTGCACACCGCAGCACACCGCTGCACGGCCCGCTTGCTGCCATACCGGCAGTGGCGCGGTGTCGGCCCGGTGCGCCCCGGTGCGGGAAAGCGGCTGCCGAGAAAATGAGGGAAAACAGAATGTTCAATGTTATCATTTTCCTGCTGGGGGCAGGCATCATGTTCTTTATGGCGCTGCGCAGTGTGCTGGCACGGCGCAGGCTGTGCACGCAGGGGCAGAAGGTCACGGCCACGGTGGAGGGCACCGTGAAGAGCCGGGATGGTGGTGCCTATGTGCTGGCCTTTACCACCGCAGGCGGCAGCCATCGGCTGCACTACCCGAAGCCTGCGCGGGGCAAGAGCTTTGCGGTGGGGGATACCGTCACCTTATACTATGACCCCGACGACCCGGAGAAGATGTACGTGGAAGGCGACCGGGCCACGCTGGGAGCCGAGGTGCTGTATGCCGTGCTGGGTGTGATCCTGCTGGTGCTGACCGTGGGCATTGCCCGCTGAAAGGGGAAAAGAGAATGAAACTGGAACATTTTGGCATGGCCGAGCCGGGCGACTGCCGTCTGGTATTCACAGCCGGTGCCGAGGAACTGGCGGCAGCCATTGCACAGGTGCAGGCAGGGCCGGACGCGCCGCAGGAAGAGGACGGTCTGCTGACCGAGGCGGTGAACCGCACCATTCTGGGCGGCTTTTCGGCGCTGTATGAGCAGCTGGTGCGGGAGTACCATGTGGTGCCGGTGACCGACCCGGATTTTGAATTGCTGGCGGTGAACCGGGCCGAGGGCTTCCGGGCGGGGGCGCAGTTCTACGCGCTGCCGCCGCTGGAAGTGGGGCAGTACACCGGTTTCGTGCAGGCCGTGGAACCGCACCCCATCCGGCAGCTGACCATTGAACTGGAGATCAACCGTCACCACGGTGACGAGGAGCGTGCAGCCGACGCCGCGGGCAAGGCTGCGCTGCGCCGGCAGGTGGCCCGGGACATCTGGGCCCAGCGCTGCGCACAGGCGGTGCAGCGTGCCCGCAGGGAGCTGGTGTGGCAGCTGGGTGATGCGGTAACGGGCACCCTGCCCAAACAGCTGGTGGGCGGCAACTACTTTGCCGAGCAGCGCCAGTTCAACCTGAGCCTGCAGGCCAACGGCATCAACTTTGACCAGTTCCTCAAGGTGCGCGGTCAGACCGTGGAGGAGTTCCGCGTCTGGCTCCACACGCAGGCAGAGCGCAAGCTGCGCAGCTGGCTGGGGCTGTTGCTGGTGGCGGAAAAGGAAGGCCTCATTCCCTCGGACGCCGAGGTGGAAGCAGCCGCTGCCCACTGGGACGCGAAGCTGGACGGCGAGCGTACCTTCCCGGCCAACGATGCACGCAAGGTGCGCCAGCGTCTGGCCCGGGAGAGGGCAGAGCAGTTCATCGTGGAGCATTCCACCCTCACTCCGCCGCCCACTGAACCCATCGTGCAAAAAGTTGAAAGCAAATAATAACAAAAAGGAGAGATGCACTGCATCTCTCCTTTTTGTTATTGTTATCAGAGGCTCTCAGGTCTCCACACCTTCGAACTGGCTGTTGTAGAGCTTGGCGTAGAAGCCGCCTGCAGCCAGCAGCTGGTCGTGATCGCCCTGCTCCACGATGTGGCCGTCCTTCATCACAAGGATGACGTCTGCCTCCCGGATGGTGGAAAGGCGGTGGGCCACGATGAAGCTGGTGCGGCCCTGCATCATGCGGGCAAAGGCTTTCTGGATGCGCACCTCGGTGCGGGTATCGATGGAGGAGGTGGCCTCGTCCAGGATCAGCATCGGCGGCAGGCAGAGCATCACGCGGGCGATGCACAGCAGCTGCTTCTGGCCCTGACTGATGTTGCCGCCGTCCTCGGCGATGACGGTGTCGTAGCCCTCGGGCAGGCGGCGGATGAAGCTGTCGGCGTGGGCGGCTTTGGCTGCTGCCACCACTTCTTCCAGTGTGGCGTCCGGCTTGCCGTAGGCGATGTTCTCCCGCACGGTACCGGCCCGCAGCCAGGTGTCCTGCAGCACCATGCCGTAGCTGCCGCGCAGGGAAGCGCGGGTCACATCCCGGATGTCGGTGCCGGATACTTTGATGCTGCCGCCGTTCACGTCATAGAACCGCATGAGCAGGTTGATAAGGGTGGTCTTGCCGCAGCCCGTAGGGCCCACGATGGCGATGCGCTGGCCGGGCTTCACGTCGAGGGAAAGGCCCTCGATCAGCGGGCGGTCGGGCAGGTAGCGGAAGGAGACGTTTTCCAGCTGCACATGGCCGTCCGGCTGCAGCACGGGGGCGTTCGCGGCTTCCGGCACCTGATCGTCGGCGTCCAGCAGGTCGAACACGCGGGCCGCACAGGCCAGAGCGTTCTGCAGCTCCGTCACCACGCCGGAGATCTCGTTGAAGGGCTTGGTGTACTGGTTGGCGTAGCTCAAAAACACGCTCAGCTGGCCGATGGTGATGCCGCCCCGCACTGCGTACACGGCACCCACAAGGCCCACGCCTGCGTACACGATGTTGTTCACAAAGCGGGTGGCGGGGTTGGTCAGGCTGGAAAAGAAGATGGCCTTCAGGCTCACGTCCTGCAGGCGGCCGTTCACCTCATCAAAGGCGGCAAGGCTCTCGGTCTCGTGGCCGAAGGCCTGCACCACCTTCTGGCCCTCGATCATCTCGTTGACCAGCGCGGTCTGTTCGCCGCGCACGGTGCTCTGGCTCTGGAAGTAACCATAGCTGCGCTTGGCAAGGAAGCTTGCCACCACAAGGCTGAGCGGGGTGATGCACACCACCACCAGCGTGATGGGCACGTTCTCGCTGAGCATGAAGAGCAATGTGCCCAGAATGGTCAGGATGCCGCTGAACAGCTGGGTGAAGCCCACCAGCAGGCCGTCCGCAAAGGTGTCCACATCTGCCACCATGCGGCTCACGATGTCGCCGGAGGGGTGGCTGTCCAGATAGGACAGCGGCAGGGTCTGGATCTTGCGCAGGGCTTCGTTGCGCAGGTCGCGGCTGACAAGAAAGGTGATGCGGTTGTTGCACACGCTCAGCAGCCACTGGGCCAGCGCAGCCGCTGCGGCTACCACCAGCACTTCGATCATAATGCGCATCACACCGCCAAAATCCACGGTGCCTTTGCCCAGCATCAGATCGATGGCGCTGCCGCACAGGATGGGGATATACAGCTGTGCGCCCACGCTCACGGCAGCCACCACAAGGCTGCACACTACAAACAGGGAATAAGGTCTGATCTTGCCCAGAACACGGGTCAGGGTGGCCTTGCGCTGCTGCGGGGTCAGCCTGTTTTTTGCTTTTGCACTCATTTCTGCGCATCCCCTTTCTTGAACTGGCTCTCGTAGATCTCCTCGTAGACGGGGCAGGTCTGGCGCAGCTGGTCGTGGGTGCCGATGCCCACCAGATGGCCGTCGTCCAGCACCAGAATTTGATCCGCGTGCTGCAGGCTGGCGGCACGCTGGCTCACGATGAACACGGTCAGGCTGCCGGGCAGAGCCGCCAGTGCCTTGCGCAGGGCGGCGTCGGTGGCGTAGTCCAGTGCGCTGGCGCTGTCGTCCAGAATGAGGATGTCCGGCCTGCCCACAAGGGCGCGGGCAATGGTCAGGCGCTGCTTCTGGCCGCCGGACAGGTTGCGGCCGCCCTGCTCCACGGGCTCGTCCAGCCCAAGGGGCTTCGCCCGGACGAATTCTGCCGCCTGTGCGGTCTCAAGGGCCTGCCATAGCTCTTCATCCGATGCATTTTTGCGGCCCCACAGCAGGTTGGAGCGGATGGTGCCGCCGAACAGCTGGGCCTTCTGCATCACCACGGCCACCTTGCCGCGCAGTGCTTCGCGGGGGTAGCTGCGGACGTCGCGGCCCATCATCTCGACCCTGCCCTCGGTGGCATCGTAGAAGCGGGGGATAAGGTTCACCAGACTGGATTTGCCGCTGCCGGTGCCGCCGATGACGCCGATGGTCTGGCCCTGCTTTGCGGTAAAGTTGATGTCAGAAAGGCTGGGTGCGCCTGCGCCCGCGTAGGTCAGGCTTACGTGGTCAAAGCGCACGGCATCGCCGGTTTTTCCGGTTGGCACCTCGCCCAGAAGCTTTTCCGGGAAGGCCATGCCGGGCTGCGTGTCCAGCACAGCCTGCACACGGCCTGCGCAGGCAAGGCCCTTGCTCACCTGCATGATGAGGTTGGCCAGCTTGACCAGCTCCACCAGGATCTGGTTCATGTAGTTTACCAGAGCAATGACGTCGCCGGAGGCCATGCCGCCCACATTGATCTCGATGCTGCCCACGTACAGCAGCGCCACGATGGCAATGTTGATGAGCACATAGGTCAGCGGGTTCATCAGGGCGGAAATGTGGCCCACATGCAGCTGCATCCGGGTCAGCAGGTCGTTGGCGTTCTCAAAGCGCTCCACCTCGCTGGCTTCCTTATCAAAGGCGCGCACGACACGCACACCGGTCAGGTTCTCGCGGGTCAGGCCCAGCACGCGGTCCAGACGGTTCTGCACCGTTTTATACAGGGGCCGCGTGGCTGCCATGATGCTGAACACCACCACGCTCAGCAGCGGGATGGTGACAACAAAGATCAGTGCGGCCCGGGCGTTGACCGTAAAGGCCATGACCATGGCACCGATGACCACGAACGGGCTGCGCAGGAACAGGCGCAAAAACAGGTTCAGGCCGTTCTGCACCTGATTCATGTCGCTGGTCATGCGGGTGATGAGGGTACTGGTGCCCAGCGTGTCCATCTCGGTAAAGCTCAGGGTCTGGATATGCGCAAACAGGGCATGGCGCAGGGCTGTGGAATAGCCCACCGCCGCCTTTGCGGAAAAATACTGCGCCGTCAGGCTGCAGACAAGGCCGATGAAAGCCAGCAGCAGCAAAAGCCCGCACCGCACAAGGATATAGTGAAAATCGTGGGCGGCAATGCCGATGTTCACGATGTCCGCCATCACCAGCGGCACGAACAGGTCGAACGTAGCTTCCAGCATCTTGAAAAGGGGAGCAAGCGCAGCCACGCGCTTGTAGCCCTTCAGGTAGCTCAGCATCTTGTTCAAGGCGGTTCTCCTTCTTTCTGTACATTATTAAATAAAACCATCTTATTATAGCGCAGAAAAAGGCAAAATGCCATAGGGAAATAACCCTCTTAGTCTCGCATTTTCTGGTGCTTGACCGTCAGATGCATAAAAGCTCGCCCTTCGGGAGAGCTGGCAAACCCGTAGGGTTTGACTGAGAGGGTTTCAACTGTTGATTGAGAAATTGCGCAAAACCTGTTATACTGAAATAGATTACAGAAACTGGAAGAATGGTGAGCAGATGGCAAGAAGAGCAGATGGCGGCATCCGGCTGCGCCCGGTGGGCACCCACAAGCGTCGGCAGACCGCCCCGACCTACAGCCCGGCGGGAACCGGCTGCCCGGCCTTTGAGCAGGCAGTGGAAAATCTTTACAAGGTCCAGAACGAGGAAGCGTTCTGGACGCTGATGGGCGCACTGAACTATGCGCTGGAAATGGAGACCCATGTTCTGGTGCCGCTGCAGACGGCTCTGACCGTGCACAACATGCCCGCTCCATGGACGGAGCACCCGGTCCCGGCCGAAAAGGCAAAGGGCCTGCAGCTGTGGACCCTGCGCAATGACAAGGGCCGCACATGGCTGCCGCTGTTCACCTCCGGCGCTGCGGCCTGCGGCGACCGCAGCACCGCCGCCCGGCCTATGGCGGACTACACGCTGCAGGATGCTATGGAGCTGGCCCTCAGCACCCCGGGCATCGATGGCGTGGTGCTGGACCCGTGGAGCCACTCGGCTACGCTGGATGGGGCACTGCTCAACGGTCTGCTGCACGCGGGTCACACCCCCGAGGAACCCGGAGACGCAGAGGCGGACGCCGGAAAGGAAGCCGCCCGCAAGGGCTGCTGGGAACAGGCGGTGGAATGCTTTGAAAAAGCCGCCGAGCTTGGCAGCGCCATGGGACTTTCCCGGCTGGCAGACTGCATCTATAAGGGCCGCGGCACCCGGCCCGGCCGCACACAGGCCCGCCGCATGTGGAAGGAAGCCGCAGAGAGTGGCGAGGTGCTCTCCATGATCGCTTTGGGCGATGACTGCGCCGCCCGGGGTGAGACGGGCAGAGCGCTGATCTGGTACCGGAAAGCGCGGGAAGCCGCTGCCCACATGCCGGATATCGAGTACACCCCGCAGGTGTGCCTGCGCATGGCCCAGACCGAGACCCGCTACACCAGCCGCAAAAAGGCGCTGGCGCTTGCGGCAGAAGCAAGGCAGGGTTTTGCCCTTCTGGACCGGGAACAGGAGCCGGACGCGGCCCAGTGGCTGGCCGAGGCGGAACAGCTCATCCGGGAGCTGACCGCTGAGCCGCCTGCACAGCCTGCAGCCTATGACATGGATTCTTTACAATTGGACTAAAAAAGCGTCATACAGATACGCTACAATAATCAGAAAATGATAAAAATTCTGTGCAGAAACGGCACCGGAGAGGAAACAGACGATATGAGCAAAGTGATCGGCATTGATCTGGGTACGACCAATTCCTGTGTGGCAGTGGTGGAGGGCGGCAAGCCCGTGGTCATCACCAATGCGGAGGGCGAGCGCACCACCCCCAGCGTTGTGGCCTTTACCAAAGATGGGGAGCGTCTGGTGGGCGGCGCAGCCAAGCGCCAGATCGCCACGAACTCCGGGCGCACCATTTCCAGCATCAAGCGCCACATGGGCTCCGATTACCGGGTGCATATCGACGGCAAGGACCTGACCCCGCAGGAGATCAGCGCCATGATCTTAGCCAAGATCCGCCGCGATGCTGAGAGCTATCTGGGTGAGCCGGTGACCGAGGCGGTCATCACGGTGCCCGCCTACTTTGACGACAGCCAGCGCAAGGCCACGCAGGACGCGGGCCGCATCGCGGGCCTGAACGTGCTGCGCATCATCAACGAGCCTACTGCCGCTGCTGTGGCCTACGGTCTGGACAACGAAGCGGCGCAGAAGATCCTTGTCTATGATCTGGGCGGCGGCACCTTTGATGTGTCCATTATCGAGATCGAGGACGGGACCTTTACGGTGCTTGCCACCGGCGGCGACACCCATCTGGGCGGCGACGACTTCGACCAGCGCATTGTGGAGTATGCCGTGGCAGAGTTCAAGAAGTCTGACCGCATCGACCTCAGCCGCGACCCCGCTGCCATGGGCCGCCTGAAGGAAGAGGCCGAAAAGGCCAAGAAGGAGCTTTCCGCCGCGCCGTCCGCACAGCTGAACCTGCCGTTCATTGCGGTGGGCAAGGACGGCCCGCACCATCTGGACCTTTCGCTGTCCCGCCCGCAGTTTGAGATGATGACCGGCGACCTGCTGGCCCGTACAGTGGCTCCCGTGCAGAATGCCCTGCGGGATGCAGGCATTTCCGCCAGCCAGCTGGGCAAGGTGCTGCTGGTGGGCGGCAGCACCCGGATGCCTGCGGTGGAGCGTCAGGTGAAGGAGCTGCTGGGCTGCGAACCCAGCCACAACCTGAACCCTGACGAGTGCGTTGCCATGGGCGCTGCCGTGCAGGGCGGTCTGCTGCAGGGCGGCGGCAAGCTGGCCGGTGCCACCGGCGCAGCCGCGCAGGGCCTTGTGCTGATGGATGTGACCCCGCTGACCCTCTCCATTGAGACGCTGGGCGGCGTGGCAACCCCTCTTATTACCCGCAATAGCATGATCCCCACCCGCAAGAGCCAGATCTTCACCACCGCACGGCCCATGCAGACCAGCGTGGAGATCAACGTGCTGCAGGGCGAGCGCCATTTTGCCCGCGACAACAAGAGTCTGGGCAAATTCAAGCTCACCGGCATCCGGGCAAGCTTTTCTTCCAAGCCGCAGATCGAAGTTACCTTTGATATCGACGTGAACGGCGTGGTGAAGGTATCTGCCAAGGACCTTGGCACCGGCCGGGAGCAGAACATCACCATCACCGGCAGCACGAACCTTTCTGAGAACGAGATCCAGCGCGCCATGGCGGACGCTGCCGCCTACGAGGCCGAGGACAGCCGCCGCAAGGAGCGCTTAGACCTGCACAATCAGGCCGAGGTGCTGGCCTACAAGGTGGACGAGGCTCTTTCCAAATGCAAAAAGGAGCTGGACAAGGACGAGAAGAACCGCATCAAAACGGACCTTGCCAACCTCCGCCGCTGCCTGCGCAAGGATAAGCCCGAAAAGATGAATGAAAACGAGGAAGCCGCCCTGCGTCAGGCCAAGACCCAGCTGGAAGAGAGCGCAAACCATCTGATGGTGCTGTACACCAGTGAACAGGACGGCAGCGATAACGGAGAAAATAATCTGTAACTTTATCAGCAGGACGGCAGATAGTTTCCTAAGCAAATGATCCGCTGGGGTGGGACCCTGTTGCCGCAGGCAATAGGGCGGGCGATGGAATGGCCCGTTGCATTTGCGTGGAAAGCTATCTGATGGCCTGCATCATAAGAATAACAAAAAACCTCCGCTGTGTTTTGCACGGCGGAGGTTTTTGCTATGTGGAAAAATATTACAGCATCTTGGAAAGGAACGCTTTCAGTCTGGGATGCTTCGGGTTCGTGAACAGTTCCTGCGGCGGCTCGTCCTCCTGGATCTTGCCGTCGTCGATGAAGATGACGCGGTTGGACACCTCGCGGGCAAAGCCCATTTCGTGGGTGACCACCAGCATGGTGATGCCGGTGTGGGCCAGCTCCTTCATCAGCTCCAGAACCTCGCCCACCATTTCGGGGTCGAGGGCGCTGGTGGGCTCGTCGAACAGGATCACGTCCGGGTCCATGGCAAGGGCACGGGCAATGGCAATGCGCTGCTGCTGGCCGCCGGAAAGGCTCTTGGGGTAGGCATCGGCCTTGTCGGACAGGCCCACGCGGGCCAGCAGCTCGTCGGCCTTGTCGGAAATGGCCTGCTTATCCTTGAGCTTGAGCAGGGTGGGGGCCAGCTCAAGGTTCCTCTTCACGGTCAGGTGGGGGAAGAGGTTGAAGTGCTGGAACACCATGCCCATCTTCTGGCGCACAGCGTCGATGTGGGCTTCGTCCACCTCGGTGCCCTCAAATTTGATGCTGCCGGAGGAGGGGATCTCCAGCCGGTTCAGGCAGCGCAGAAAGGTGGATTTGCCGCAGCCGGAGGGGCCGATCAGGCAGACCACGTCGCCGCGGTAGATGTCGATGTCAATGCCCTTCAGCACGTCCAGCGTGGGGGTGGGCTGCTTTGCGCCCGGCTTTTTTTCGCCGCCGTAGGTCTTTGTCAGGCCACGGACTTCCAGAATCTTATCGGTCACTTTGAGCAAGCCTCCTCTCAAACTTTGCCAGCAGACGGGTGAACAGCATGACCAGCACAAGGTAGATCAGTGCAACGCCCAGCAGCGGGAACATGGCCTCGTAGGTGCGGTTCATGATGCCCTGTGCGGCGTACAGCAGCTCCTTGCCGCCGATGACCGTGATCAGGGAGGTATCCTTCAGCAGGACGATGAACTCGTTGCCCAGTGCGGGCAGCACCGCACGGATGGCCTGCGGGATGATGATGACCACCATGGTGGTCATGTAGTTCAGGCCAAGGCTGCGTCCGGCCTCCATCTGGCCGGGGTCAACGGCCATCAGGCCGCCGCGGATGATCTCGGACACATAGGCACCCGAGTTGATGCCCAGTGCCAGCGCACCCACCATGGTAAAGTTGCGGCTGTTGGCAAAGATGACCATGCTCATGATGAGCAGCTGCACCATCATGGGCGTGCCGCGGATGATGGTGGTGTACACCTGACACACCGCATTGAAGAAGCCCAGCACCGGGTTTTTGCGGCCGGGGCGCTGCTGGTCGTGTGCCACACGCACCAGTGCCACCACGCTGCCCAGCACGATGCCCAGTGCCAGCGCAATAGCAGTGACCAGCAGGGTGGTGCCCACGCCGTTGATGTACTGGAGCCAGCGGTCTTTCAGGATGAACGCCTGATAAAACTTGAAAAAGAATTCCTGCTCGAAGTTGAGCGTAGTGCCGCTGTTGAGCAGCTCTTTGAGCAGTTCGTACTGTGCAGCCATTCGCATCCTCACTTTCCTGTTCTGATTTTGTTAATCTTTTGTAACCACTTATTTCCAAAAAAGGGGAGGTGCCCCAGTTGGGGCTGCCTCCCCGTGGCTCAGATGTCAGCCGCCGGATTATTCGGCGGTGATGTACTTGTCCACGATGGCCTGCAGGGTGCCGTCAGCCTTCAGCTCTTCCAGAACGGAGTTGACAGCGTCCTCCAGCGGAGAGTTCTTTGCCATGCCGATGGCGTAGTCTTCCTCGGCGTAGCTGGTATCCAGGATCTTCAGGCCGGGGTTGGCAGCAATGAACTCCTGGGCGGGAGCGTTGTCGATGACAACGGCATCCACCTGACCGTTGTTCAGAGCCTGCACAGCGGTCAGACCGTCGTCGTAAGCCACGACGTTTTCATCACCGAAATCATCGGAGCAGTAGATGTAGCCGGTGGTGCCGCGCTGGGTGCCGATCTTCTTGCCTGCCAGATCATCCGGGGAAGCAATGTCAGAGCCCTCGGGAACGATGATGGACTGGATGCCGGTAGCGTAGCTGTCGGAGAAGTCCATCACAGCCTTGCGCTCGTCGGTAACGGTAACGCCGGCCATAACAATGTCGGCCTTACCCTGCTGCACGCTCAGCAGAGCGGCGTCAAAGTCCATATCATCGATCTGCAGCTCCAGACCCAGCTTATCAGCGATGGCCTGAGCGGTCTCGATGTCGATACCCTCAAAATCGCCTGCATCGGTGGTCATCTCATACGGAGGGAAGGCAGCGTTGGTGGCCATGGTCAGCTTGCCAGTCTCAACGGTGGTCAGCTCGCCAGCGGCAGCGCTGGTGGAAGCAGCTGCGGAAGAAGCAGCAGAGCTTGCCACGGAGGAAGCCACGCTGGAAGCGGAACCGCCGCAGGCGGTCAGAGCCAGAGCAGCAACGGACAGACCGGCAGCAGCCAGAAAGCTGCGACGAGAGATCTTTTTCATATTCAAACACTCCTCAAATGTACTGTATAGTTTCCGGCCCACCGGAACGATGCGATTCATCGAACAACCGGTGAACGGATTTAGTATAGATTGTACAAATTGAAAAGTCAATACTTGTGCAAAAAATCTGACGATTTGAAACCGAATTGATAACAATTATGCATTGCAGAGAAAGAAAAACTGCATATATGCAAAAACTCCTTCCGTCAGGGCGGATGCCGTTTCCCGTTACAGATACCTTGCGATCTCTTCCCTGCTCCGCTTGGGCACGCAGTAATCCCGGTGTTCGTCCAGATAATACTTCACGCCGGTCTGTTCGGTCAGCGGCACGATGCCGGCCTTGTGGGCCGGGTAGCCGAAGGCCACCATGAACGCCAGCTTCTGCGGCTCTTCAATGCCCAGCAGCCGGGTGAGCGCGGGCTTGTTGATGGCACCCATGATGCAGCTGCCCACGCCTTTGGCCCATGCGGCAAGGGTCATGTTGGCAAGTGCGATGCCGGTATCGGTGGCAAGGTCGCCGGGGATGGAGGTGTCCTGCATCACTGCCACGTACAGGGTGGGCAGCTCGTCCGCTTTGGGGGTGCCCTGCTCCGGCGGCAGATAGGCGGCCCACTTGACCAGCGGCTGTACCCTGGCCACATCCTCGGGCCTGTTCACCACCACCAGACGCACGGCCTGACGGTTGGCCCCGCAGGAGGAAAGCCGGAGGGCCTCGATGATATCCTCCACCACGTCCTGCGGCACCGCTTTCTGCTCAAAGCGGCGGTAGGTGCGGCGGGAAGCAAGAAGCTCCATGACAGACATAAAAAATCCCTCGTTTCGCTGAAAATCTCGTAAAATCGGTGGTATACTGACAGCAGTATAGCAGATGCGGCAGGGCTGTGCAACACTGCAGCTGAAAAACCGTGCGCCCGGGCAGAAAAATTTGCGGCGCACGACAGGCTTTGATCCCATCTGACAAATAGAACGTGGTAAACTGTGAAAAACAAAGAAGGAGGAAGAAACCATGAAACTGGTGGTTGGGCTTGTGCTTTTTTTGGTGGGGATCAATGTGGGCTTTGTGACGGCAGGCCTGATGCATGCGGCAAAAGGGGAACATGAGCAGACGAGAGATGAAAACGGGACATGCTGAGGATGAATAAAAATAACACAGATACGCTTGAAAAGTTGTGATGGATTAACTTGCTGTGAAAATCTTGACAATCAAAAAACAGTATGGTATCTTACTGTTAGTTAAAACGAACTAACCGCGACATTCTTGGTTAGTCTGTTTCGCTATGGAAAAGTACAAATAGCAGAAAAATCAGGAGGATAGAACGATGTTTAAGATTTCTCGCCGCAATTTCATCAAGGGCGCAGGCATGGCTGCTCTGGCTGTAGCTGCTGCCGGTATGCTGACTGGCTGTGGTTCCAGTGCTCCGGAAATGGTGGATGTTACTGTAAAGTATACCAAGCTGAACACGCTGCTCAGCCGTTATGATACGATTGGCAAGGAAGGTGAGTATGACGAGACCATCAGCGTTGTGAAGGGTCAGAAAACCATCAAGAAAGAGCAGTTGACGAAGCTGGGTTCTGTGTGCCAGAACTCGGGCTACAGCGCTGAGAAGGCACCGGAGGAAATTGAAATCGACTGGACGGGCAAGACTCCGGTCGCTCAGGTCAAGCTGTCTGAGTTCTAACATTAAGCGCAGCAGAAGAATAGAAACGAAAAGACGGTAGTCACAAGACTGCCGTCTTTTTTCTGCGTCCGGCGGCAAAAGATGCCAAAAATCACTTGACAAACGGTTACCGGGGGGGGTATTATATAGGAAAAGCAGGCTCCACAAAAAAGTGATCGGGGCGTGCAGAAAAGATTGTGAGGTTGATTCTTATGTCTAACATTTCTCGTCGTAAGTTCCTCAAGGGCGCAGGTGTCGCCGCTCTGGCTGTTGCTGCTGCCGGTGTTCTGGCTGGCTGCTCCGATCAGAGCACGCCCGATACGGGCAAAAAGCGTCCGATCACGCTGAAGTACATGGTGACCAAGGGCGGAAGCATCGTCAAGGAAGTGCCCATTGAAGTTCCTGCTCTGGCTGATACCGTGACTTTTGCGACCATTAAGGAAAATGTGCCTGCCGATCTGAAGGATTATGAGTTCGACAGCACTGAGGACAAGAAGATCCCCGCCGATGGCGTTGTCGTCATTAAGATGTACAAGAAGGCAGCTGCAAAGCCTACGAAGAAGGTTACGATCAAGTATACTACTGGCACCAGCGAGATCAAGGGCGGCACGGACTTTATGTTCTATGAGCTGGAGGTTGATGAGAATGCAACGGCCCTCACTCAGAAGCAGCTGGATAGTCTGGCGAATGAGAACGGCAAGTATAAAGTTCTGAATGCTACTGAACTGTTCGGTGGTATGACCCAGAACGGTATCATTAAAGATGGCGTTGCAACCGTTTACGTTGAGGCGAAGAACTGAATCGCTCATAAAGCAGTATGAAAAAGAGAGCTGCCGTAAAACAGCTCCCTGAATCGATCATGCACAAAACCCGGAACCTTTTCGGGGCCTGAATGGCTCAGAAGGGTTCCGGGTTTCTGCTTTTTTTTTGCAGGATGCCGATGTGTTTTTATTTTGTAGCAGATATGCTGTATCCGTAAACATCACACTTTGTTCCGATGCCGCTTTGGAATGGGCACGCTGAGCACCAGACTGATGCCGATGGCCAGCGCAACGGCTACCTTAAAGGTGCTGATGCCGTTGGAAAGGGCCAGCGCATTGTTGCCCTGTATAAAATAGTAGGCGGTGTAGTAGATGCCCGCGCCGGGCACCAGCGGGAAAATGCCGGACAGCAGGAACACCGTCACCGGCATTTTGAGGGTGATGGCGAACACCCGGGTGAGCAGGGTGAGGGGATTTCACCGCCAGCAGGGAGGCCGCGGCACTGTCTGCCCCCAGCATTACGGCCAGCTCGTAGACGAACCAGCCCACGGCACCCACCAGCCCGCAGAAGAACAGGCTTTTGCGGGGGCACGCAAACAGGACGGCAAAGCACAGGGTGCCGACCCCTGCAATGAAGAACTGCGCCGCCAGCTCTCCGATCTGTGTACTGGTGAGCATCATGCGACCACCACCCCCGTAAAGAATGTATAAAGGCTCAGCACAAGGCCGGTGCCAATGGCAATGCTGGCCGCAATGAGCAGTGCATCGATCATACGGATGGTGCCGGAAAGGTAGTCGCCTTGCACGAAATCCCGGATGCCCATGGTGAACGCGATGCCCGGCGTCAGGATCATCAGTGAACCAATGATAGCGTGGCTGGCAGAGGTGCCCAGCAGGCTGCAGCCCAGAATGCACGTCAGCGTGATGAGCGCCGCACAGCTGATCTTGCAAAAGCCGCCGGGCAGGTCGTGCCGGCCGCACAGCAGCAGATACCCGTTGGCAAGAAAGCCTGCCAGTGCCGCCGCCAATGCGCTGCGCAGCGTGCCGCCGAAGATCAGCGCAAAGCAGAACGCGCCGCACATGCCGGAGACCAGCTGCACCCAGTCCTTGGGGAAGGGAATGCGCCGTGCCAGCACAAGGCGGCTCTCGGCCTCGTCCAGAGTCATATTGCCCTCGGCGATCTCGCGGGAGAGGGCGTTCACTGCCGCCACCCGGCTCAGATGGGTGGTGCGGCTGGGCACATTGCGCACCTCGCTGATCTCGGCGGTGCCCGCACTGGCAAAGATGCCGTTGGTCAGCACATAAACGTGGAACTCCCGCAGATGGAACGACCGGGCCATGATCTCCATGGTCTGCTCCACCCGGAACACCTCGGCACCGTTTTCCAGCAGTGTCTGCCCCGCCGCCATGATAAAATCCATGATGCGGCGGCGCAGCTCCTCGTCCGGAAAGACCTCTCTGCCGGTCATTGCTGCACCTCCCTTGTGATGAATGTCGTCTTATTCTACCATGTCCGTGGCTGGCGCACAAGAGGAAAATGCACAGGCTTGACATTCTATCTGAAATAAACTATACTAAAAACAGAAAAAAGGTGCTGTCCGCAATGGTCAGCTCCCTCTGGCTAGTCAATAAGAATGACCGCTCAGCGTTTGGAAGACTGTGGGCGGTCATTTCTTATTGTTATGGATCTCTTTGAAGATCGTCCATGTGATCTGAAACGTCATGTAGACCGCACCGCCAATGGCGGTGAGCAGTGTCAGTACGTCATTCCATTCCATGAGGCATCCCCCCTTTCGCGTTTGCGGACGGGGGAATCAAAAACAACAAGCTTTTTACGTCCCCCGACGCTTGCCGGAGGAAGCCAGACCACCTGCACTTGCAGACAACACCTTAACACCGCCGAAGCGGCAAGACAAGTATATCATAGAGCGGCAGACTTCGCAATCAGGGGATAAAAATCGCAATTCCCTACCGAAAAACTTCGTTTTGCCTGTTGACAAATCCGGCAGATGGGGTTATTATAAATGCAATATCACAAAAATGGCTGTGAAGAGAAGAGTAGGCCTTCGCATTGATCCTTACCAGAAAGCCCGGGCGATGGAAAAGGGCGGGAAACAGGAAGCTGAAAATGGTCTCGGAGCCGTGCGGGCGAGGCGCATGAGTGCTAAGTCTGCAACGGGAGCGCCCGTTACAGCGTCCGGCTGTAAGCAGCATTGCTGCCGCAGCATCGAGGCTGTGCCCGTGAGGGTACGGTAAACCAAGGTGGTACCACGGAAGTATGTTATGCTCCCGTCCTTGCTGAGCGTTATGGCGCAAAGTCAAGGACGGGAGCTTTTTTCATGCTTGCGTTCACAGGCCGCGTGCGGAACTGTGCCGTGCGGGCCGCAGTACATTTTATTAAGCAATAGAGAGGGAACAAAACTATGATTACTCGTCGTGATTTTCTGAAGGTTTCTGGCGTCGCAGCTGCTGCAGCTGCCCTGACCGCATGCGGCGGCTCTTCTTCCACCGCATCTTCCGCTGCTTCCGGCACTGCTTCTTCTGCAGCTGCTTCCACTGCAGCAAAGCTGGATAAGGTGAAGGTGGCTGTGCCCAACGATACCACCAACGAGGCACGTGCTCTGACTCTGCTGGAGAAGAACGGCTTCTTTAAGCTGAAGGCAGACGCCGGCCTGACCGCTACCAAGAACGACATCGAGGAGAACCCCCTGAATGTCACCGTCGATGAGGTGGAGGCCGCTCAGGTGCCCAACGTCCTGCAGGATGAGGACTACGCCGTTATCAACTCCAACTACGCAATTCCTGCTGGTCTGGACCCCATGACCGACGCTCTGGCAATGGAGGACGGCTCTTCTGATTACGTCAACGTGCTGGTCTGCAAGGAGGGCAACGAGAACGAGCCCAAGATCAAGGCTCTGGTGGCTGCTCTGCAGAGCCAGCAGGTCAAGGACTTCATGGATGAAAACTACAAGGGAGCTGTGGTCTCTGTTGTGGAGAACCCCACCGACGGCTACGACTCTTCCATCGACTACGATGCACTGAACGGCGAGACCGTCAGCTGCGCTGCTACCCCGGCTCCCCACTGCGAGGTGCTGGAGGTCTGCAAGGACATTCTGGCTGCCAAGGGCATCACTCTGGACATTCAGGAGTACGATGACTATGTGATCCCCAACACCATCGTTGAGGACGGCCAGTGCGACACCAACTACTTCCAGCATCAGCCGTATCTGGACAACTTCAACGAGGAAAAGGGCACCCATCTGGTGACCGTTGCCGGCATCCATGTGGAGCCCATGGGCATCTACGGCGGCAAGCAGGACAGCCTGGCACCGATCCAGGGCTAAGCAAACCCTCTCAGCCTCACTTCGTTCGGCAGCTCCCCCGATGGGGGAGCTTTATGAGCTGGTACAGTAAAATATCACTTCTCATCAGAAGGAATCCCTTTCCGTCAGAAGCAAAAAGCTCGCCCTTCGGGAGAGCTGGCACGGCGTAAGCCGTGACTGAGAGGGCTTCCATACAAGGAGCAATTTCTGTGATCGAGATCAAACATCTTTCCAAGACCTTCCAGATGAAGGACGGCGCAGTGAATGCGCTGAAGGACATCAACCTCACCATTCCGGATGGTTCGATTTACGGCATCATTGGCATGTCCGGTGCGGGCAAATCCACGCTGGTGCGCTGCATCAATCTGCTGGAGCGCCCCACCGAGGGCAGCGTTGTCATTGACGGCACCGCGATGGAGACCCTGAACCCGGCCCAGCTGCGTGAGCGCCGCCGTGAGATCACCATGATCTTCCAGCAGTTCAACCTGCTGATGCAGCGCAGCTGCCTGAAGAACATCTGCTTCCCCATGGAGCTGGCCGGTGTAAAGAAGGCAGATGCCGAAAAGCGCGCCAGAGAGCTGCTGGAGGTGGTGGGCCTGCCCGATAAGGCCAACGCCTACCCGGCACAGCTGTCCGGCGGTCAGAAGCAGCGCATTGCCATTGCCCGCGCACTGGCAACGGACCCCAAGGTCCTGCTGTGCGACGAGGCTACCAGTGCGCTGGACCCCAACACCACCCATGCCATCCTGACCCTGATCAAGGACATCAACAAGAAGCTGGGCATCACGGTGGTGGTCATCACCCATCAGATGAGCGTTGTGGAAGAGATCTGCGATCACGTTGCCATTCTGGATGGCGGCGTCGTGGTGGAGGAGGGCTCCGTGCAGGAGATCTTCTCGAACCCCAAGACGCCCGCAGCAAGGCGTCTGGTGGCCCCCAACGGCGGCAGCGCTGCGCGGATCTTTCCAGCTTTGCACCGGACGACCATGTGGTGCGTGTCACCTTCAACGGTTCGTCTACGGCAAAGCCGCTGGTGGCAAGCCTTGCTGCAGAAAAAGGCATTCTGGTGTCGGTGCTCAGCGCCGATACCCGCGACCTGAGCGGTCAGTGCTACGGCTCCATGCTGCTCAAGCTGCCCGCTGATGTGGAGCAGGCAAAGCAGGCTGCGGCCTATATGCGCGCCCAGCCCGGCATTACGGTAGAGGAGGTGACCGGCGAATGAGTATTGCAGATTACGGCTTTGCCATCTGGGAGACCTTTTACGTAACGGTCCTTTCCACCGCGTTTGCGCTGGTGCTGGGCCTGCCGCTGGGTGTGCTGCTGGTAGCGGGTGATAAGGACGGCGTCCTGCCGCTGCCCGGCTGGCTGATGCATACCCTGAACATCATCATCAACATCCTGCGCAGTGTGCCGTTCCTGATCTTGATGATCTGCGTGTTCCCGCTCACCCGTGCCATTGTGGGCACCACGGTGGGCACCACCGCCACCATTGTTCCGCTGGTGGTGGCAGCCTTCCCGTTCGTGGCGCGTCTGGTGGAGACCAGCCTGCGCGAGCTGGACGAAGGCGTGGTGGAAGCCGCCCAGAGCATGGGCGCGACCCCCTTCCAGATCATTACCAAGGTGATGATCCCGGAGTGCCTGCCGGGCCTGATCTCCAGCATGACCACCGCCCTGACCACCATTCTGGGCTACTCGGCCATGTCCGGCGTCATCGGCGGCGGCGGTCTGGGCAAGATCGCTTTGTCCTACGGCTATTACCGCTATCAGACCAACATCATGATCGTCTGCGTCGTGCTGCTGGTGCTGATGGTTCAGGTGTTCCAGACGGTGGGCACCGCATGGGCCACCAGAAGCGATAAGAGGCTGCGGAAGTAACTCCTTCAGTCGCACTTCGTGCGCCAGCTCCCTCGGAGAGGGAGCCTCTGGCGAAGAAAAAACTTTTCGGCATTGCCAAAGCCTCCCTCTTTGAGGGAGGTGGCAAAGCCGACAGGCTTTGACGGAAGGAGTTCTCTCCTCATTTCGCCCCCGACGGGAAGTAAAATTTAACGTTTCAATTCCCCGCCGGAGGCTGCTGCACTCCTGCGGGGAATTGTGTTATACAGACAAACCCAGTAAAGGAGTATGTAGTATGAATCGTGATACCATCTGTGTGCAGGGCGGTTATACCCCCGGCAATGGCGAACCCCGCCAGATTCCCATTATCCAGTCCACCACCTTTAAGTACGCCACCAGTGAGGACATGGGCAAGCTGTTCGATCTGGAAGCCGACGGCTATTTCTATTCCCGTCTGCAGAACCCCACCTGCGACCTTGTGGCCAAAAAGATCTGTGAGCTGGAAGGCGGCACGGCCGCAATGCTGACCAGCAGCGGTCAGGCTGCAAACTTCTTTGCCCTGTTCAACCTCTGCGAAGCAGGCGACCATATCGTGGCATCCAGCACCATTTACGGCGGTACCTTCAACCTGATCTCGGTCACCATGAAAAAGATGGGCATTGAAGCCACCTTCGTGGATCCGCTGTGCACCGAGGAAGAGCTGAACGCCGCATTCCGGCCCAACACCAAGGTGGTGTTCGGCGAGACCATCGCAAACCCGGCCCTGACCGTGCTGGACATCGAGAAGTTTGCCAAGGCTGCTCACGCCCACGGTGTGCCGCTGATCGTGGACAACACCTTTCCCACGCCAGTCAACTGCCGCCCCTTTGAGTGGGGCGCGGACATCGTCACCCACTCCACCACCAAGTACATGGACGGCCACGGCGCAGTGCTGGGCGGTGCCATCGTGGACGGCGGCAAGTTCGATTGGATGGCCCACGCCGACAAGTTCCCCGGCCTGTGTACCCCGGATGACAGCTACCACGGCATTACCTACGCCGAGCGCTTCGGCAAAGAGGGGGCCTTTATCACCAAGGCGACCGCACAGCTGATGCGTGATTTTGGCTCCATGCAGTCGCCCATGAACGCCTACATGCTGAACCTCGGTCTGGAAAGCCTGCATGTCCGGATGCAGCGCCACTGCGCCAACGGCATGGCCGTGGCAGAGTTCCTTGAGAGCCATCCCAAGGTGGCCTACGTGAACTACTGCGGTCTGGAGTCCAGCCCGTACCATGCACTGGCGGAGAAGTATCTGCCGAATGGCAGCTGCGGCGTGGTCAGCTTTGGTCTGGCCGGCGGTCGTGAGGCTGCAAGCATCTTTATGAAGAATCTGAAGCTGGCAGCCATCGAGACCCATGTGGCCGATGCCCGTACCTGCTGCCTGAACCCTGCATCCAGCACCCACCGCCAGATGAACGATGAGCAGCTGAAGGCTGCCGGTGTGCCCGCAGAGCTGGTGCGCATGAGCTGCGGTCTGGAAAGCAGCGAGGATCTCATTGCGGATATCGCACAGGCGCTGGATAAGATCTAAAAGGCAAACGGGTTCGCCCTCTCAGCTTCACTTCGTTCAGCAGCTCCCCCAAAGGGTGAGCTTTATGTATCTGCCGGTTTGGGCCCCTCTCCATAAAAAGGTACTCCAGAAAAGCCCGCGGGCTTTTCTGGAGTACAAAGTACAAAAATAAATTCCGCTGAAGATAGCCAGAGCGTCAGCGGAGGCTATTCTAAATCGTTAGGAGTACGACACTATGCCGCTGATCATTCCCAAGACTCTGCCTGCTTACGATGC
This sequence comes from Faecalibacterium sp. 7, assembly GCF_049562865.1. NCBI lineage: Bacteria > Bacillati > Bacillota > Clostridia > Eubacteriales > Oscillospiraceae > Faecalibacterium > Faecalibacterium sp. 7. The sequence continues at coordinate 1,474,779 of NZ_CP186911.1, forward strand.
CCTGTACAAGGAGAACGTCTTTGTCATGCACCGCGAGCGCGCCCTCGCCCAGCACATCCGGCCGCTGGAGATCCTGATCCTGAATCTGATGCCCACCAAGATCACCACCGAGACCCAGATCGCCCGTCTGCTGGCAAATACCCCGCTGCAGGTGCACATGACCCTGCTGCAGACGGCCAGCCATGCGGCGACCCATGTTTCGGCGGCACACCTCGAATCGTTCTATAAGAACTTTGACGAGGTAAAAAACAACCGCTACGATGGCATGATCATCACCGGTGCACCGGTGGAGACCATGGACTTTGAGCAGGTGGATTACTGGCAGGAACTGTGCGAGATCATGGACTTCAGCGAGACGAATGTCTACTCCACCCTGCATGTGTGCTGGGGCGCGCAGGCGGGCCTGTACTACCACTACGGCGTGCACAAGCAGCTGCTGCCGGAAAAGATGTTCGGCGTGTTCGAGCACCGGGTCGTCCGCCCGTCAAACCCGCTGGTGCGCGGCTTTGACGAGGTGTTCTATGCGCCCCACAGCCGCCACACCGGCATCAGCCGCGAGGATGTGGACAACTGCAAGGCTCTGCGCATCCTTGCCGAGAGCGATGTGGCCGGGCCCTTCCTCATGAGCACCGAGAACGGACGGCAGATCTTTGTCACCGGCCACCCGGAGTACGACAAATACACGCTGGATTCGGAGTACCGCCGCGATGTGGACAAGGGCCTGCCCATCCACGTGCCGGTGAATTACTACCCGGACGATGATCCCACAAAGCCGCCGCTGTTCCGCTGGCGTGCCCACGCCCACCTGCTGTATGAGAACTGGCTGAACTACTATGTCTACCAGAACACCCCCTATGATCTGGGCGAGATCCAGCGCGTAAAGCACGAATAAATGCAAAAGAAAACCGGTATTGCGTCAAAATTGCGCGATACCGGTTTTTGTGCTATACTGTTCCTGCGGCCCTTCTCCATTCCCCTAACCGCGGAAAGGAGGTGAACCCCTTGGAAACTCTCTCTACATTTATTCAAACCGTTGCCGCGCAGGTAGTTGCCTACTATCTGTGCACATGGATCGACGGTAAGATCGGCAAGGGCAGCAAACACTAAAAGAAGCCCCCGGTACTGACACTACCGGGGGCTTCGTGTTTCGGCATGAACCCGATGGATTCAATCTCTCTACATTGCCTATCTTTAGTATATGCAGTTTTGGGCAAAAGTCAAGCAATGAAATGTAAATTATTTTTTACGCCTTACCGGCTTTTTCTTGCGCACGCTGTAGCCAAAGGTGCCCAGCTTCCGGCCCAGAGCCAGATAGTCACCGTGGCTGTAGACGATGAGTTTTGCCTTTTCGAGACACAGCTTGCCGCTTTCGTCCAGCAGGCTTTCGTCCACATCACAGGCCACCACTTCGGCAAGGAACAGATCGTGGCTGCCCAGCGGGATCACCTGGGTCACCCTGCACTCAAGGTTCACCGGGCTTTCTTCCAGAATGGGGCAGTCGGTCAGCACGGTGCCGGGGGCGGCGTGCAGGCCGCAGGCGGCAAACTTGTCCACGTCACGGCCGCTTTTCACGCCGCACCAGTCCACCGAACGCACCAGCGCTTCGGTGGGCAGATTGATGGCAAACTGTCCGCTTTCCTGAATGAGGTGGTGGCTGTAGCGTTCCGGCCGAACGCTGATGGATACCATGCTGGGCTGGGTGCAGATGGTGCCCGTCCAGCCGATGGTGATGAGATTGGGCTTTTCCAGCCCGCCGCAGGACACCAGTACCGGCGGTTCCGGGTTCAGCAGGGTGCTGCCGCGCCAGCTCTGTTTGCTCATCCGTGATACTTCCTTTCGTAGGGGGCCCAGGTGCGCTCGCTGATGATGTAGCGCGGACGGGCCTTGGTCTCCATATAGATCTTACCGATATATTCGCCGATGACGCCCAGACACACCAGCTGCACGCCGCTCATGAAGCAGACGATGCACACGATGGAGGCCCAGCCGGCCACGCTGCTGCCCATGGCGGCGCACACGATGGCCCAGATGACCCCGATAAAGCCGACCAGGCTCACGGCGATGCCCGCCCCGGTAATGATGCGGATGGGCTTGTTGGAAAGGCTGGTGATGCCGTCAAAGGCCAGCGCCAGCATCTTGCTCAGGGGGTAGTGGCTCTCACCGGCAAGGCGCTCATGGCGCTCGTAGGTGACAACATCGCTCCGGAAGCCCACCAGAGGCACCATACCGCGCAGGAAAATGTTCACTTCTCTGTAGTCGGCAAAGCTTTCCAGCACACGGGTGCTGATGAGGCGGTAGTCTGCGTGGTTGAACACGATGTCCGCACCCAGAGCGTTCATCACATGGTAAAAACCCTCGGCGGTGAACCGCTTGAAGAAGGTGTCCGTATCGCGGCGGCTGCGCACACCATAGACCACCTCGGCACCGTCCAGATACTTTTTTACCATCTCGTCCATGGCGTTGATGTCATCCTGACCATCGCAGTCGATGGAAATGGTAATATCGCAGGTGCCGCTGTGCAGCGCCTCCATCAGACCGGCCAGCACGGCGTTCTGGTGGCCGCGGTTGCGGCTCTGGGCGATGCCGATGTAGTGCTCATCCTGCGCAGCAAAACTCTGGATCAGCTCCCATGTCTTGTCTTTGGAGCCGTCGTTCACGAACAGCACCCGGCTCTTCTCGCTCACAAGGCCCTGTGCGGCCAGAGAATGGATCTTTTCCAGAAACATGGGTGCTGTGATGGGCAGCACCTGCTCTTCGTTGTAGCAGGGGATCACGATCCATAAAATCGGTTTTGACATATTTAAAAATACTCCTTAAAAATAACAAGATAATGCCGCTGACGGTTACGGCCTTCCAGTGAAAAAGAGCTTTAGAAAAATCCGCAGATTTTTCTAAAACTCAAATATAAAAATAAAAATTCCGCTGAATACAGCCAAAGCGCCCGCGGCGGCTATTCAAATGGTCACTGCACCATCTGCTTCAACACCTCGGGTTTCAGCAGTTTGAAGCTGCTCTTGTAGGTATCCAGCAGGCCGTCCCGCTGCATCTGGCTCAGCTCACGGCTGAGGGCGCTGCGGTCACAGTTCAGGTAATCTGCCAGCTGGATGCGGGAGAACGGGATGCTGAAGGTCAGGCTTCCGGCCCGTTCGCTCTCGCTCAGCAGATAGGCGCACACCTTGGCCCGCAGGCTCTTGAGTACCAGCAGGTCTACCCGGCGGGAGAGGGAAAAATATTTATCGCTGATGGTGCGCACCAGATTGCGCAGCGCCAGCTGATGCGCCGGGCTGCCGTCCGACAGCAGAAGCTGCTCGTAGGGGATGAGCAGCACCTCGCAGGGCACCGATGCCACAACCGTGACCGGGCTGGTCCGGCTGGAACCGCCCAGCACATCGCCGAACACCCCGCCCGGCTCCATGTGGGTGATGGGGATACGGGTGCCCTGCGGCCCGGGACGGTAGGCTTCCAGCTCGCCGTTCAACACAATGCCTACCCGACGGCTGGGTTCGCCCGCCAGCACAAGGGCCTCGCCCTTGCCGTAGCTGCGCACCACGGCGCCCAGCTGGCTCAGCAGGGTCTGCAGCTCTTCGGCGGTCAGACCATTGAATAATGAGGTGGAGCATAACAGCGAAAGATAGTTTTTCATCGCAAATTTGTGGGAAAGACCTGGGGTCTCCACAGCCCTCCTGCAATTCCGTTGCACACGCAACGGTATTTTTGATTCTATTATAGTAAACTTAGACCCGCAAAGCAAATGATTTTGCAAATTTGCTTTGTAAAAAATATAAAAAGACAGTCCGATGATTCTGTGCAAAGTTTTTGCGGCACAGGAATCGTGCCGTCTGATGAGGAAAAGAGGGAACTCCGCATGAAAAAACTGACATCTGTGCTGCTGGCTCTGGCCCTTGCGCTGAGCCTTGCCGCCTGCGGCGGCGCAGCATCCGGCACCACTGCTTCCAGCGCTGCCTCTGGCGAAGCCATCTCCGAAGCGGCTTCCAGCGAGGAAGCCAAGGAACTGTCCACCACCGATGCTCTGCGCATCGCCGGCCTGAAGGGCCCCACAACCATGGGTCTGGTGAACCTGCTGAGCATGGAAGAGGACGGAACCGCTTCCATGGACTACGATCTGCAGCTCTACGGTGCTGCCGATGAGATCGTGCCCCTGCTGATGAAGGGCGAGCTGGACATGGCTGCCATCCCGGCAAATCTGGCTGCGACTCTGTATCAGAAGACGGAGGGCGGCATTCAGGCTGTTGCCGTCAACACGCTTGGCGTGCTGTACGTAGTGGAAAAGGGCGGCGATACGGTCCAGTCCATGGCAGACCTTGCAGGCCGTACCATCCTGTCCACCGGCAAGGGCACCACGCCCGAGTATGTGCTGCGCTACCTGCTGACCCAGAACGGCATTGACCCGGACAAGGACGTGACCATTGAATACTACAGCGAGGCCACCGAGGTCACGGCTCAGATGACCAATACCGAGGATGCCATTGCCGTCCTGCCCCAGCCCTATGTGACTGCAGCAGGCCTGCAGGACGACACCCTGCGTGTGGCACTGGACCTGACCGAGGAGTGGAACAAGGTGGCCGATACCCAGCTCATCACGGGCGTGACCGTGGTGCGCAAGGAGTATGCCGAGGAACACCCGGACGTGGTGGCTGCATTCCTGACCGACTACGCCAAGAGCGTGGAAGCTGCCAATACCGATCTGGACGGCACCGCTGCTTTGTGCGAGGAGCAGGGCGTTGTGGCCAAGGCTGCGATCGCCAAGAAGGCTCTGCCCGAGTGCAACATCGTATGCCTGACCGGCGACGAGCTCAAGACCAACGCATCCGCTTATCTGCAGGTGCTGTTTGACGCCGACCCCAAGGCGGTGGGCGGCGCAATGCCCGGCGATGATTTCTACTGGGCTGCCGAGTAAGCCTTTCCTGAACCAGACCTTCTCTCCGGCCGCTGTGCGATTGGTACGCACGGCGGCTTTTTTGTTTGCACAGAATGCTTGTATCCCAGCTTTTGTGCTCCCTGCACAAATTTCAAGACAATTTTTTGTGAACGAAAATGAACGAAAGCGACTGAAAATGATTGATTTTGGCACTATATTTGCTATAATAAAGATACAATCAACCAAAACAATGCATAAACGGTCACAAACCGTCAAACAAAAATAAAGCCCAAGGAGAGGATGCAGATGCTGGCAGAAGAACGCTTCAGCCTGATCATGGAACAGCTGGACCGCAAACGCACCGTCACGGTGCAGGAGCTGTGTGAGGCGCTGAACACCAGCGAATCCACCATCCGCCGCGACCTGACCGAGCTGAATCGGCAGGGCAAGCTGAACAAGGTGCATGGCGGTGCCACGCTGCCGGACAGCCGCTTTCTGGCAGACGAACCCACCATGGAAGCAAAGGAAACGCTGGCGGTGGAGCAGAAGCGCAGCATCGCACAGGCTGCGGCGCAGCTCATCAACGCGAACGATTTTGTGTTCATCGATGCCGGTTCCACCACGCTGGAGCTGGTGCGGGCCCTGACCGGGGATGCCCTCAAGGCCAGCTATCTGACCAACGGCGTGGCCCACGCCCGGGCGCTGGCCCAGAAGGGCTGTCGGGTGTATCTGCCCGGAGGACTGCTGCGGCCCCAGACCGAGGCCATTGTGGGTGCGCCTACCGTGAGCATTATCCAGCAATACAATTTCACCAAGGCCTTCATGGGCGCCAACGGTGTGGCGCTGGAAGCAGGCTTTACCACCCCGGACCCGGAAGAAGCCGCCGTCAAGGCGGCAGCGGCGCACCGGGCACAGGAAACATGGTTCCTTGTGGATGACGCCAAGTTTGCCCGCATCTACCCGGCGGTCATCGCCGACCTGCAGGGCGGTGCCATCCTCACCAACCGCTGCCCCAATCCGAAATACAAACAGTTCACACTGGTAAAGGAGACGGAAGTATGATCTACACAGTTACATTCAATCCGGCCATCGATTATGTGGTGCGCTTGGAAGCACCGCTGGAAGTAGGCGAGGTGAACCGCGCAGCCGGTGAGGACTGCGTGCTGGGCGGCAAGGGCATCAACGTGTCCGGCGTGCTGGCACAGCTGGGCTGCGGGAACGTGGCACTGGGCTTTGTGGCGGGCGAGACCGGTGCATGGCTGGAGCGGGGCCTTGCGGCACAGGGCATGAAGACCGACTTTGTGCATCTGGAGCAGGGCATGACCCGCATCAATGTAAAGATCAAAGCCGGGCAGGAGACCGAGCTGAACGGGGCGGGCCCCGACATCCCGGAGAGCGCCATGCAGGAGCTGGAAAAGAAACTGGACAGCCTGAACGAGGATGATATCCTCATTCTGGCGGGCAGCATTCCCAAGAGTCTGCCGCAGGATACCTACGAGCGGCTGCTGGCCCGGCTGCAGGGCAGGGGCGTGCGCGCGGTGGTGGATGCCACCCGCGACCTGCTGGTGAATGTTCTGCAGTATCACCCCTTCCTCATCAAACCCAACAATCACGAGCTGGGCGAGATCGTGGGCAAGGTGCTGAAAACAGAGGAAGAGATCATTGCTGCGGCCCGCACCCTGCAGGAAAAGGGCGCCCGCAACGTGCTGGTGAGCATGGCGGGGGACGGTGCTCTGCTGGTGGACGAGCAGGGACAGGTACACCGCATCGGCTGCCCCAAGGGCAAGGTTGTAAACAGCGTGGGCGCAGGTGACAGCATGGTGGCCGGCTTTGTGGCTGGCTGGATGCAGACCCGGAGCTATTCCTTTGCACTGCGTCTGGGCACCGCCTGCGGCAGCGCCACGGCGTTCAGTCTGGGTCTTGCTACCAAAGAAAAAATCGACGAACTGATGAAGGAAATCTGACCCTCTGTGACGGAGAGGGCTGCAGTTATACAGGAAGGGAGAAAAATCATGCGTATTACGGAATTATTCACCGCGCAGTCCATCGCACTGGATGAGGCTCTGACCGATCAGGAGCAGATCATCAGCCGTCTGGTGGAGCTGCAGGCCACCCATGGCAACATCACGGACAAGGAAGCCTACAAAAAGGCCCTTTATGCCCGTGAGGCGGAGGGCTCCACCTATGTGGACAACGGCATCACGGTGCCCCACGCCAAGACCAATGTAGTCACCCGGCCCAGTCTGGCGGCGCTGCGGCTGAGCAGCCCGGTGCAGTACAATGCCGAGGACGACGGCACCACCGACCTGCTGTTTGCCATTGCAGCTCCGGAAAACGGAAGCCTGCATGTGGACATGCTGGCCCGTATGATGCAGATGCTGATGAACGAGGACTTTGTAGAAAAGCTGAAGGCCGCAAAGACCCCGGCAGAGTTCCTTGACTGCATCGATGCACAGGAAGAGGCTCAGTTCGGTGCGGAGAGCTTCACCCAGCAGGAGATCCCCCAGAACGGCTACCGCATTCTGGCCGTGACCGCCTGTGTCAACGGCATTGCCCACACCTATATGGCAGCGGAAGCCCTGACCAAGGCCGGCGACAAGCTGGGCCTGCCCACCAAGGTGGAGACCAATGGATCGGATGGTGCCAAGAACATCCTCACCAGAGAAGAGATCGCAAACTGCGACGGCATCATCGTGGCGGCAGAAAAGAAGGTGGAGACCGCCCGCTTCGACGGCAAGCCGGTGCTGTTCACCCGGGTGGACGATGGCATCCACAAGCCGGAGGAGCTCATCAAGAAGATCGTGCACGGCGAGGTGCCTGTTTACCACGCCGAGGGCGGCGCACAGGCCGCCGAGGATGCTTCCGGCAAGGACAGCTTTGGCCGCACCCTGTACAAGAACCTGATGAACGGTGTCTCCCACATGCTGCCCTTCGTGGTGGGCGGCGGCATCATGATCGCACTGGCGTTCCTGCTGGACGATTACACCATCGATCCCTCCAACTTTGGCATGAACACCCCGGTCGCTGCCTTCTTTAAGACGGTGGGCAGCGCAGCCTTCGGTTATATGCTGCCCATTCTGTCGGCCTTCATTGCCATGTCCATTGCAGACCGTCCGGGTCTGGCAGTCGGCTTTGTGGGCGGTGTGCTGGCCATGAACGGCACCAACTTTGCAGGCATTGCAGCGGGTGAGACCACCGGTGTTTCCGGCGGCTTCCTTGCGGCGCTGCTGGCCGGTTTTGCTGCAGGCTACATCGTTGAGCTGCTGAAAAAGATCACCGAAAAGCTGCCTGCCAGCCTGAACGGCATCCGCCCCATGCTCATCTATCCGCTGGGCGGTATGCTCATCCTCGGCGCGGTGATGTGCGGCATCAACCCGATCATGGGCATGATCAACACTGCCATGACCGATTGCCTGAACGCCATGGGCGGTACCTCCAAGGTGCTGCTGGGTGCCATCGTAGCCGGTATGATGAGCATTGATATGGGCGGCCCCTTCAACAAGGCAGCTTACGTCTTTGGCACGGCAGCCCTTGCCTCCGGCAACTATGAGGTGATGGCCGCTGTCATGGTGGGCGGCATGGTCCCTCCCATCGCCATCGCCCTGTCCACCACCTTCTGCCCCAAGAAGTGGACGGCCGACGAGCGCCGCAACGGCATCGTGAACTACGTCATGGGCCTGTGCTTCGTTACCGAGGGCGCGATCCTTATGCAGCAGCGGACCCCTGCGCGTCCTGCCCAGCTGCGTGGCCGGTGCAGCGGTGGCCGGTGCGCTCTCCATGACCTTCGGCTGCGCTCTGCGTGCACCGCACGGCGGCATCTTCGTGTTCCCTGTGGTTGACCACGCAGTGCTGTACTGTGTGGCACTGGCCGTGGGCAGCGTGCTGGGTGCCGTGATCCTGAGCCTGCTCAAGAAAAACCGTACCGACGCAGAATAAACGACATTTCCTCCATATTCGAGATACTTCATAAAGCCGCAGCAAGCCCCCGGGGAGACCCGGGGGCTTGCTGTATCCGGTTGCCCGGCAGGACGGCAGGAAGCTTTCTCCGCGAACAGCCCGGAACCCACGGTTCCGCCCCACCACCTGCGGTGGCATGGCCCCACTTCCCAGTCATTCGCTGGAGAAACTTCCTGCTGTCCTGCAAAACTACAGATAATTTTAGAATCAGATATAGTCCGAAATGTACGGGATCTTATGGAACAGCACATCGTCCAGCCGTTCCACAGCTTCCTCCCGGCCCTCGATGCGTTCCAGCTCAAACAGGCGTTCTGCGGTCTTGTAGCCCAGCAGCAGGGTGGAAAGGGTGCCGATGCCCATTTTCAGGTGGTATTCGGCGGGGGCATTGGTCAGCTTGCAGCCGCCGTCTGCAAATCGGATGCGGAAGGTGCGGTCGTTCCAGGGCAGAAGAGTGTCCGCGATCTCCAGCTCGATGCACAGCTCGCCGCCGTCCGGGTCGCAGGGGTAATCCTCCAGAAAGCCGGCCACATCCACGATACGGCCCATGGCATAGGGGCGGATGGCCTCCTTGATGTCGCCGTCGTCCATTTCAAAGGCGATGGGCTCACTGAAATAGGTATTGCCGTGCACCTCATCGATCATGGAATCGTGGGCGTGGATATACTCCCACAGGCCCTTCTGGGCCTCGCGGTTCAGGTAGATCATTTCCTTGATGTGCATGATGTCGTTCTTGATGAGGTACACCATGTAGCCGCAGGGCTTGTCCTTTACATTATAGTAGACGGCAACGTTGGTGTCGTCCTCATCCCAGCGCCAGTATTCTTCCCATGCCAGCGCGTTACGGAACAGGCACCCGTGCGTGATGGAAGCAAAGTGCGAGTGCAGCTCGTGGAATTCGGTGTTGTCCCATGCGACGCGCCGCACATAGCCGGGCGCGGAGACCTTTGTGGGGATCTGCCGGTCCTTGATGTTGAAGGAGATCTTGTTGGAGATGATCTCCCACCCAAGGTGATGGTACAGCGGGATGGAGTAGGGGTAGAGCAGAGCGAAGCTCTTGCCCTCCTTGTGCATCTGGGTCAGTCCCTGGATCATCAGCCGCTTCATGATGCCGTTGCCGGTGTACTCCGGGTAGGTACACACGCTGGTCACAAAGCCTACGTGATATACCGTGTCGTAGATGTTCATTTTCAGCGGGTAGACCGCGAACTGCGAGACGAGGTTTTTGCCGTCAAAGCAGCCCAGCACATCGGCGCGTTCCAGCACAGGAAACTTGGACTGCTTGATCTCGTCGTCCTTCCAGCCGGTGGCGGTAAGCTCTTCCTCGGTCACCTGAAAGGTATAGCGCAGCAGGGCGTTATACTGATCGAGATCGTCGGTCTCAAGATAACGGTATGTATAATCCTCGACAGAGTTCATGATAGACTTCCTCTCTGTTTTCAAAGACGTTTGCCGAACAGCTCCATTATACACCCGTTGTCAAAAAGGCGGCAAGAACCATTTTCACAAAAAACAGGGCAAAGAATAAGGCGAAACGCCGCATTTGCTGGAAAAAGCCGCAAGGGCCTCCTTTTGGATTGCACCCGGTTTTTGAGTGTGGTATACTGTTTCTGTTATGGAAAAGTTCCGGTGCGGTGTGCCGGGCACAGCAAAGAGGAAAAGGAAACGAACGATGAAAATTGGATTTGACAACGATAAATATCTTTCGATGCAGTCGGAGCACATCCGTGAGCGCATCAAGAAGTTCGACAACAAGCTCTATCTGGAATTCGGCGGCAAGCTGTTCGATGATTACCATGCATCCCGCGTGCTGCCGGGTTTTCAGCCCGATTCCAAACTGCAGATGCTGCTTCAGCTGAAGGATCAGGCCGAGGTGGTCATCGTTATCAGCGCCGAGGACATCATCAGCAACAAGATCCGCGGCGACTACGGCATCACCTACGATTTGGACGTGCTGCGCCTGATCGACGCGTTTCAGGAGGTGGGCCTGTATGTGGGCAGCGTGTGCGTGACCAAGTACGCCGCCGCACCGGAGGTGGAGGCCTTTGAAAAGCGGCTGAACGGTCTGGGCATCCGCACCTTCCGCCACTACAAAATTCCCGGCTACCCCAACGATGTGGCCCGCATCGTCAGCGACGAGGGCTACGGCAAGAACGATTACATCGAGACTCAGCGCCCGCTGGTGGTCATCACGGCCCCCGGCCCCGGCAGCGGAAAAATGGCGACCTGCCTTTCCCAGCTGTACCACGAGTACAAGCGCGGCGTGAAGGCCGGTTACGCCAAGTTCGAGACCTTCCCCATCTGGAACATTCCCCTCAAGCACCCGGTGAATCTGGCCTACGAGGCCGCCACGGCCGACCTGAACGATGTGAACATGATCGACCCGTTCCATCTGGAAGCCTACGGCGTGACCACCGTCAACTACAACCGCGACATTGAGATCTTCCCGGTGGTGAACGCCATGTTCGAGCTCATCGCGGGCAAGAGCCCCTACAAGAGCCCCACGGATATGGGCGTCAACATGGCAGGCAACTGCATCGTGGACGATGCGGTCTGCCGCGAAGCCTCCCGCAAGGAGATCCTGCGCCGCTACTTCAAGTGCCTGTGTGAGCAGAAGATCACCGGCACGGTCAAGGAGACCGAGCGCTACAAGCTGGAACTGCTGATGAATCAGGCCGACCTGACCGTGGGCCAGCGCGAAGTGGAAAAGCAGGCTCATGCCCGCAGCGAGAGCACCGGCGGGGCCCCCGCTGCCGCCATTGAGCTGCCGGACGGTACCGTTGTCACCGGCAAGACCGGCCCCCTGCTGGGTGCGGCTGCATCTGCCCTGATGAACGCCCTCAAGGTGCTGGCCGGTATCCCGCAGGAGACCGACCTTGTGAGTGCGGCTTCCATTGAGCCCATCCAGACCCTCAAGACCAACTATCTGGGCGGCAAGAATCCCCGCCTGCACACCGATGAGATCCTCATTGCCCTGTCCAGCTCTGCAGCCGACAACGAGCAGGCCGCAGCGGCCATGCACCAGCTGCCGAACCTCAAGGGCTGCGATGTGCACTCCACTGTGCTGCTCTCGGGTGTGGACACCAGCACCCTGAACCGGCTGGGAATGTACCTGACCTGTGACCCCGTTTACGAGGAAGAGGACCGCAAGTACCACAAGCAGTAAATCATACAAAAAACGAAACAGGCGCATCCAAAGGCCGAAAGGCTGGCGGATGCGCCTGTTTTTTTGGTTCAGATGCCGGTAAAATACGATTTGTATTTCTCCGCATACAGCTGGGTGCCCATGCGGCGCAGGCCGCCGTACAGGTGATGCCGGATCAGCGGTTCAATGGCGTCCACATCCTTTTCCCGGATCACGCGCAGGATCTCCCGGTGCTCGCTGAGCACATCCGGCACATTGTTGGCCCGCACCACATCCAGACGGGTGAAGCGGGAATAGTCCGGCTGCGGCTTGGTCAGGCTCTGCCAGATGTACCACTTGTTCATGCTGCAAAACCAGATGGCGTGCATTTCCAGGTCCAGCATGAGGAAGGCGTTGATATCCACATTCTCCGGGTCGGTCATGGTCTGGGCCATTTCCTCCAGCAGGTCGTACTTGTGCTTGATCTCGATGTACTCTTTGGGCGAACAAACCTGAATGAAATCGCGCAGCACCATGCTTTCGACGGCTGTGCGCTGGTAAGCGATCTGATCCACGATATCCAGATTGATGGGGGTGACGATGGTGCCCTTGCAGGGAATGATCTGCACAAAGCCGTTCTGTTCCAGCCGCTGCAGGGCAGCGCGCACCGGCGTGCGCGAAATGCCGAACCGCTTGCACAGCTGATTTTCGCTGATGGTCTCTCCGGGCTTGATCTTCAGCGTAACGATATCATGTTCCAACGTCTGGTAGATGTCCTCCGGATGCAGCTGTTCAGCCATGTGCTCACACTCCATTTACACAGTTGATGATAAGATATTTCTATTTTAGCCTGCCCAAAAGAGATTGTCAACGTATGAGGATGAAGTATACAATAGCCTGTATACAAGTATAGGAAAAGCTCCGAAATTTATCATTTTTGACGAAAATTGATATATCAGATGAAAATGAACGGAATTGTGTCATCGAATTGTAACAGTTTCCACGAGAAACGGATAAGATTGTTAGTTATGCACAAAGAAACTTTACGAAGTTGGTGAAGTTTGGCTCTTGTGCGAATGTGAATTTTCTGTTACGATTAGCGTGCAATGAAAATGCTGTATACAGGGGCATACCAAAAACTTTGCTGACGTATGAGGCAAAACGGCGTCCCTGAAACAAGGAGGAAGATTATGAAAAAGATCTCTCGTCGCAATTTCCTGAAGGTATCTGGTGCAATGGCAGCTGCAGGTGCTCTGGCAGCCTGCGGCGGTTCCGGTGCATCCACTCCGGCTGCTTCCGGTGCAGCATCCACCAGCACTGCAGCAAGTGCTGCAGCAGCCGGTGAGGACAAGTTTGCATCTCTGGGCGATTTCACCATGACCGTGGGTCATGCACAGCCCGAGGGCAACCCCCGCTTTGTTTCCATGGAGCAGTTTGCCGCCGATGTGGCAGAGGCCACCAACGGCCATGTGAAGATCGAAGTTTACGGCAACGGCCAGCTGGGCACCGAGAAGGAGATGCTGGAGCAGGTCGTGGCCGGCACCGTGCAGGGCATGCGCGGCGGTCAGTTCGACTTCAGCCCCCGTCTGCTGATGTTCACCCTGCCCTTCCTGACCAACACCCGTGCACAGGTCACGGCTCTGCTGCAGAGCGACCTGGCACAGAAAGTGTGCGCTGAGGCCGAGGGCGAGACCGGCACCGTCATCATCAACCTGTGCGATGCAGGCGGCTACCGCCAGTTCTCCAACTCCAAGCATGCCATCAAGGCTCCTGCAGACCTGAAGGGCCTGAAGATGCGCACCAACGGCATGAAGACCATTGACATGACCTTCCAGGCAATGGGCGCTACCACCACCACCATCCCGTACTCCGACCTGTACATGGGCCTGAAGACTGGCGTTGCAGACGGTCAGGAGAACCCCTGGGTCAACGTGGAAGGCATGAAGTTCTATGAAGTGCAGAAGTACTTCACCGAGGTCAACTACCAGTTCCATCCGGATCCCTTCTATGTGAACGCAGCATGGTGGAACGGCCTGCCCGAGGAGTACCGTGATATCATTACCGAGTGCGCCACCAAGATGGGCGAATACAACGACGAGCTGATCGACAAGAACTCCAGCGCCGCAAAGCAGACCATCGTGGACTATGGCTGCGAAGTCTACGAGCCCTCTGCCGATGAGCTGAAGGCCTTCCAGACCGCTGTGCAGTCCGTGTACGACCAGTGTGTCACCGAGGGCATCTGCACCGCCGACGAGATCAAGGAAATGCAGGATATCGTTGCAAAGGCATAAGCAGAAACGACCAAAGGCGAGAACGGCCATGTTACGGTAAAGGCGAGAGGGCAGCCTGCGGGCTGCCCTCTGCTGTAACAGGCCGATGGAAAAAGTTGTAAAATAACCGAAAGGGGCTGAGCACCATCGAAAAGCTGAAAAAAATCGGCAAGAAGCTGTTTGACATATACTTTACCATCGGCGTGATCGCCATGGCACTGCTGGCAGCTCTTGTGATCTTTACCGTTATTGCGCGCTACTGCTTCTCCCTGAGCTGGAAGCAGCTGGCAGAGTTCAACACCACCCTGTTTGCTTTTACCACCTTCTGGGGCATGGGCATCAACGTGATCAAGGACGAGCACGTCATGATCGACATCCTTTACGACGGCGTAAAGCCTGCCCGCAAGCGCTGGCTTGCCATCATCAACTACCTCATTGTGCTGGCCGTGGTGCTGGTGTTCACCTATCAGGGCTTCAAGTATGTGGGTGTTGCCGGTAAGCAGATCAGTCAGGGCATGGAGATCCCCATGATGTATATGTACGGCATCATGCCGGTGTGCGGCATCATCTGTGCCATCTGCGTCGTGATCAAGATCATCACCCTGTACAAGGCCGACATTTCCTACTTTGCACCCAAGAATCAGGCGCTGAGCCGTGACGACGCATAAGCGGAAAGGGGAGAATACACAACTATGGCAATGCTCATCCTTCTGGTGCTGCTGATCTTCTTTGCCGCGCTGGGCATCCCGCTGGCCTTCGCCATCGGCGCTTCCTGCGTGACCTACATCCTGATCTATGCACCTACCTTTATCACCATGCTGCCGCAGCGCGTGTGGAACGGTGCCTACAGTGAGCTGATGATCGCCATGCCGCTGTTCATGCTGGCTGGTGAGCTGATGAACACCGGCGGCATCACCCAGCGCATCATCAACTTCTGCATGGAGCTGCTGCGCCCCGTCCGCGGCGGTCTGGGCGAAGTGAACATCGTGGCTTCCATGATCTTCGGCGGCATTTCCGGTTCCTCCGTGGCCGACACATCGGCGCTGGGTTCCATCCTGATCCCCGCCATGGAGAAGGAAGGCTATCCGCCGGAAGCTTCTGCGGGCATCACGGTGGCATCCTCCACCATGGGCATGATCATCCCGCCCTCTACGCCCATGATCGTTTACTCCATCATCTCCGGCGCATCGGTGGGTGCGCTGTTCGTGGCAGGTGCCGTGCCCGGCATCCTGATCGGACTGACCCAGCTGGTGCTGGTGTACATCATCAGTGCCAAGAAGGGCTGGCACCCGGAAAAGGTCAAGTTTGACGGCAAGCGCGCCGCAAAGAGCCTGCTTTCCGGCATTCCCGCCCTCATCATGCCGCTGTTCATCATCATCTGCGTTTCCTTCGGCGTGTGCACTGCATCCGAAAGTGCCGGTGTGGCCGTGCTGTATTCCATGCTGGTGGGCTTCTTCGTCTACAGGGAGCTGACATGGAAGGGCGTCTGGGAGGCCCTGAAAAAGACCCTGATCTCTTCCTCCTCCATCATGCTCATCATCGGCTTCACCACCATCTTCACATGGGTGCTGACCATGCAGAAGGTGCCGCAGACGGTGGGTGCCTTCTTCATGTCCCTGAACATGCCCGCATGGGCCATTGCGCTGATCTTTGATGTGCTGATCCTGATGATCGGCACCTTCATCGACGTCAGTCCGGCCATCCTGCTGCTCACCCCCATCCTGCTGCCGGTCATGGTGCAGTACGGATTCTCGCCGCTGCAGTTCGGTGCCATGATGATCACCGGTCTGGCCATTGGTCTGGTCACCCCGCCGGTCGGCATGTGCCTGAACGCCTGCAACAAGATCAACCGCATGCCCATCATCGAGATCTTCAAGGGCGCAGCGCCCTACGTGATCTGCAATGTGATCGTTCTGATCTCCATCAGCCTGTGGGGCCCGCTTACCACCGCCCTGCCGCAGCTGCTGGGTTACAGCATCTTCTGAGCTCAACGCGTATACCTCTTATAAAGACAGGCAGCGCTCCCTTGCGGGGCGCTGTTTGTTTTTTGCACGCAAACAGGCGGGACCATTGTATTTGGCCGACAGATATGGTACACTAAGGCCACTTGTGTATAGGAATATAGGAAAAGAGGATCTGCAACATGGATACACAAAAACAAAAGCGCAGCGCTTTTTCCGGCAAGATCGGCTTTGTGCTGTCGGCCGCAGGCGCTTCGGTGGGCCTTGGCAACATCTGGCGGTTTCCGTATCTCGCCGCAAAATACGGCGGCGGCATTTTTCTGCTGGTGTACATCGTGCTGGCCGTCACCTTTGGCTACACGATGATCGTGGCCGAAACGGCACTGGGCCGCATGACCCACAAAAGCCCGGTGGGTGCCTTTGGCGCCTTTGGCAAAAAGGGCGGCCTGCGGTTCGGCGGCTGGATCAATGCGGTCATCCCCATTCTGATCGTGCCGTACTATTCGGTCATCGGCGGCTGGGTCATCCGCTATCTGTCGGAGTATATCAGCGGCCATGGCAGTGAGCTTTCGCAGGACGGCTATTTTTCCAATTTCATTTCCAGCGGACTGTCGGCAGAGGTGTGCTTTCTGATCTTTACGGCCTTTACGCTGGCCATCATCTTTGCCGGTGTGCGCAACGGCGTGGAGCGTGTTTCCAAGGTGATGATGCCGGTGCTGGTGGTGCTTTCGGTGGTCATTGCGGGCTACTCGGTCACGCGCCCGGGCGCACTGGCCGGCGTCAGATATTTTCTGGTGCCGAACGTGGCAAATTTCTCCTGGATGACGGTGGTCACGGCCATGGGCCAGATGTTCTATTCGCTGTCCATCGCCATGGGCATTCTGGTCACTTTTGGCTCCTATATGAAAAAGGATGTCTCCATTGAGGAATCCACCGAGAACGTGGAACTGTTCGACACGGCCATTGCCATCATGGCGGGCCTGATGATCATTCCGGCGGTGTTCTCCTTCTCCGGCGGCGACCCGGATACTCTGCAGGCCGGTCCGGCGCTGATGTTCATTACCATCCCCAAGGTGTTCGAGAGCATGGGCTTTGGCCACGTGGTGGGCGTCCTGTTCTTTTTGCTGGTGCTGTTTGCAGCCGTCACCAGCTCCATTGCCCTGACCGAGAGCGCTGTCTCCACCTTTGAGGACGAGCTGGGCTGGAGCCGCGAGCGTGCAACGGCACTGATCGGCCTGATCATGGTGGCGCTGGGCAGCCTGTCTGCGCTGGGCTACGGCCCGCTGGCGGGCGTGACGGTGTTCGGGATGCAGTTTCTGGATTTCTTCGATTTCCTCACCAACTCTGTCATGATGCCCATTGCAGCCATTGCCACCTGCCTGCTGGTGTCCCGCGTCATCGGCGTGCAGAAGATCGAAGAAGAGGTGACGCTGGACGGCAAGCCCTTCCGCCGCAAAAAGATCTTCAACTTTATGATCCGCTATCTGTGCCCCATCTTTGCGGCCATCATTCTGGTCAGCTCGGTGGCAAATGCCCTTGGCTGGATCGCCATGTAAGCAGCCGTTTCCATCGGGTAGAATGCTGAAAACGCAGCGGTAAATAACAGAAGAGTCGTGCAAAGCTGAGCATCTGTGCAAGAACAGGTGCTCAGCTTTTTTGCGCTTTTTTGCCGCACCGGAAGGAAAATAACGATAAAAAGCCCGGAATTTACCCTTTCAAGTGCGAAAAATTCCCAAACGGCTTGAAACGCTTTTGTTGCAGTGTTAAAATAATAACACTGCTTTTATGGGGTAATCGACGCAAAACTCAGTGCGGTCTGCTCGCAAGCGTCGGAGTTCCTGTGGGATGTGTAAGAATCGCTAAAGCAGCACTGCGCTACTGCACTTGCGTGGTACTGCCTCCGAAAATGTGAGGAAAATATTCGTATGATGAAAAAGATCTCCCGCCGCTCGTTTTTGCAGGTTTGCGGCATTACGGCGGCAACGGCAGCGCTGACCGCCTGCGGCGGCGGTAAGACCGAAACGACGAAAAAAGACGATGCGCACGAAGCCATCACCTTTATGGCACCCTATATGGAGGTGGAAGCCTTTATTGAGCAGGTGCACAGCGTTTACCCGGAAGTGAACATTGAGGTCGTGCCCTACAGCGGCGATAACACCACCACCTGTTTGCAGAATATGTTTGCGGCGGGCGACCTGCCGGACGTCTGTACCTTGACCTACTATGACCCCCGGATCGATCTGGTCTCCGACAAACTGCTGGACCTTTCCGGCTACGATTTTACGGATAACTATGTGGAGTCCCGCTTGCAGGACGTGTTCGACAACGGTGCCATCTACCTGCTGCCCTCGGCCTACAACTGCTACGGCATCACCTACAACAAGACCCTGCTGAAGAAATACGGCTGGGAGCTGCCCAATTCTTTCGCTGAGCTGGAAGCACTGGCTGCAAAGGCCAAGGAAGCCGGGGTCGATCTCTGTCTGCCGCAGATCCAGTATCCGGGCTACGGTTTCCAGTACCTGTGCAACATTGCAGACGCCGATTTCCTCGGCACACTGGACGGCAGGCTGTGGCAGCGGGATTATCTGTCCGGTAAGGCGAATGTCAGCAATACCCCCGGCATGATGCAGGCGATGGCCTATGTCCAGAAGTGGAAGGACATCGGGATGCTGAACGGCTCCGGCGACGCTCTTGACGACAATGTGACCCGGCAGAGGATGACCGAGGGCAACACCCTGTTTCTGATGGGCGGTACCAACGGTATCGTGGAGGCAGAGGGCAACACCGATAAATACGGGCTGATGCCGTTTCTCTCGGAGGACGGCACCCAGAACGTTTTTGTGCTGAATGTGAACCGCTTCTACGGTTTGAATAAAAAGCTGGAGCAGGACCCCCAGAAGCTGGAAGATGCGCTCAAGGTGATGCGTGTGCTTTCCACCGTTGCAGGCACCAGCGCTCTGCAGCCCGCAACGGCGCTGAAAAGCAGCCTGCTGCCCTTCAAGGACGCAAAAGCGGACGGCACCTACTATGCCGACATCGCCGATGCCCTGAACGCAGGCAACACCGCGCCCTTTATCTATTCCGGCTGGGAAAACACCATTGTGACCACCGGCCTTAAAATGCTGGACTTCATGAAGGGCAACGCCACCATGGAGGATGTGATCCGTCAGCTGGACGAGGATCAGGATAGTGTGGTGAACAACACCCCGGATACCATCACTACCGTTACGGAGGAGCTTTCGCAGGAGGACTGCGCCATGCTGGTGGGGCGCTGCTTTGCACAGGCCACCGGCAGCGACCTTGCGCTGGTGTCGCTGAGCACATGGATCCCCGGCAACCCGTCCGAACAGAACCACCACGGCGTCGCTGCCAAGCTGTACGCCAAGGGCATTACGGATTACGATCTTTCGGTGATCCTGCCCACCGGCTGGAACCGCACCATCCAGACCGTTGCCCTGACCGGGCAGCAGATCAGCGACCTGCTGACCACGGGCTACGATGCCTACGGCAACGGCAAGGGCTATCCCTATGTGCTGGTAAGCCCGGTGCAGCCGGAGGCCGGCAAGACCTATCAGGTTGCCATCTGCGGTGTGAGCGACCAGCTGGCTGCGGAGACCACGGTCACAGACAGCGGCGTGGTGGGCATGGACGCCGCAAAAGCCTTCTTTGGTGCATACACCACCATCAGCCGGGCAGATACCGCATGGAGCTGAATAGAACAGACAGGAGATACTGGATGTGAACAACAAACTATATAAAAAGCTGCTTTGGGGCATCGGCGTTGTCATCGTTGCGGTCATCCTGACCCTTTTTATCGTGAGCCGGACCTACATCCAGAACCTTGTCTACCATGAGCGGCTGAACCAGATGGAAGAGGTCACCCACCAGATGTTCCGCAGTCTGGAGGATGTGATCGACACCCATTGGAGCGAGGTGAATGTACAATGCAATTATTTGTACTGCACTCCGTTAAAGACCGATACCGAGTTCTATCGCTATCTGAAAAAGCTGTCGGAGCTTTCCAATTACCATGAAAGGCAGATCGAACTGATTGCCGTGGACTCTGCCGGACATTACTATACTGAGAATGGCCGCATGGGGCTGCTGCGAGGAATGAAGTATTTGGAAAGCGCACCGCAGCGGATCAGCTACGTTTCTAACTCGCTGACCGTGGACGACTCCCGGATGGTGTTTCTGAAACAGCTCTCCACCCCCATCACACTGCAAAGCGGAGAAAAAGAGATCACCCTGCGCTACTTTGGCATTTCACAGAGCATGACCCAGCTGAACGATTATTTCCGCTGTGATGCCTACGAAAATAACAACAGCGTCTATGTGCTGGATAACGACGGTTTCAAGCTGTTCAACGCCAACGATACCGAACTGCTGAAGGGACACAACGTATACACCGTGCTCTCCCGGATGTCCTATCTGCACGGCTCTTCCTTTGCGGAGGCAAAGGAGCGGCTTGACCGCACAGGTTCCTGTTATTCCAACGCCGTGCTGGACGGGACCGAGTATTTCTACGCCCTGAAGCAGATGGAAAACGCCCGGTGGACGCTGGCATTCCTTGTCCCGGCGGAATATGTGGCCGTGAATACCCAAAAGCTGGTCACCATCGTCATGGTCATCATCATCGTCATTGCGATGGTGTTCTCGGTCATAACAGTTTTTGTCGGCTGGTCTCTCCTGCGGCAAAAGCAGCAGCAGGAGCTGCAGGCAGAAAAAGAAGCAAACCTCCGTCTGGAGCAATACAACATCCATCTGACGCAGGTAAACGATGAGCTGCGACAGGCACAGGACATTGCCGCGGAAGCGCTGCAGTCCGCCGAGCGCGCCAGCAAGGCCAAGACGGACTTCCTTGCCAACATGAGCCACGATATCCGCACCCCCATGAACGCCATCATCGGCATTACCACCCTGATGAAAAACGAGCTGCACCAGCCGGAAAAGCTGGCCGAACATCTGGGCAAGCTGGAAAGCTCCGGCCAGCTGCTGCTGGGCATCATCAACGATATTCTGGATATGAGCCGCATCGAGAGCGGCAAGACCACCCTGAATGAGGAAAAAATGAATCTGCCCCAGCAGATCAGCCAGCTGGACAGCATCATCCGCCAGCAGGCAGGCCAGCGCCGCCAGACCTTTACGGTAAACACCCATCTGCAGCACGAAAATGTGCTGGCAGACCCCAACCGTCTGAATCGGGTGCTGATGAATATTCTCTCCAACGCAGTCAAGTACACACCCACCGGCGGACATATCCGGTTTGAGGTGGACGAGCTGCCCCGGAACGAGCACTACGCCCGATACCGCTTTGTGGTGCAGGATGACGGCATTGGCATGAGCGAGGCCTACCAGAAGACTCTTTTTGACCCCTTTACCCGGGAGGAGCGCTCCGGCACCAACAAGGTGCAGGGCACCGGCCTTGGCATGGCCATCACAAAGAGCATTGTGGACCTGATGGGCGGTTCCATCGGCGTGGAGAGCGCCACCGGCAAGGGCACCCGCTTTGAGGTGGTGCTGGAATTTCCCATTGACGCCGAGGCAGACCATGCGCAGCAGGTGCAGGCCCTGCCGGAGGAAGCGGAAGATACTTCGCCCCTGTGTGGCATGAAGTTCCTCTGCGCCGAGGATAACGCCATCAACGCCGAAATTCTGGAAATGCTGCTGGAAGCCAAGGGTGCAAGCTGCACCATCTGTTCCAACGGTCAGGAGATCGTGGATGCCTTTGCCAGCGTAAAGCCCGGCGATTACGACATGATCCTGATGGATGTGCAGATGCCGGTGATGGACGGCTTGGAAGCCACCCGCCGCATCCGCAGCGGCGAGAATCCGCTGGGCAGGATCATCCCCATCCTTGCCATGACCGCCAACGCCTTCCTTGAGGATATGCAGAAGAGCAGGGAAGCCGGTATGGACGAGCACCTCTCCAAGCCCGTGGATATCGCTGCGCTGGAACAGACAGTAAAACGCTTTCGTGTTACCCCCCCCCGAAAATAAATAGCGGACAAGCGCGTTTCCGCAGAGAAAGCACACAAACGATGTAAATGATGTAGGAGAAGGTTAGAACGTGAATACACTTTCCGAGATCGAGGGCTATTACAAAAAGCGCGAGCGGCGGCTGATCGAAAAGCTCCACAAACAGGAAGCAGCCCTTGCCGCAGCAAATCAGAAGCTGAAACAATTGACCGAAAATCAGAGAGCAACGGTGGACGAAACCGCCGAGCAGCATGCTGCACGGGAGCAGAAGCTCAAAGAAGAGCTTTATCGGGACCCGCTGACAGGAGCCTACAACCGCCGCTATTACGAAGAGGTCGTCCGCAAGATCATCGGCCCGGCGGGTGTCGCACTGCTGGATGTGGACGATTTCAAGATCTGCAACGATACCTATGGGCATCATGCCGGAGATATGGCGCTGAAAACGGCGGCAAACGCCATTCAATCCCGCATCCGGAAGTCGGACCTGCTCATCCGCTGCGGCGGGGACGAGTTCCTGCTGGTGCTGCCCGGCATTCCGGGGGATTTTCTGCGCACCAAGCTGGAACAGATCTGCACCGCCGTGCAGATGGCATCCGTACCCGGCTACTCGCATTTCCGCATCTCGCTGAGCATCGGCGGAACCATGCAGTCCATCACCGACCCGATGGAAAATGTGGTCCGCCGTGCAGACCGGCTGATGTATCAGGCAAAGCGCCGCAAGAATACCGTCACGGTGGAGGTCCCGGGGCAGGATCTGGCTGCGCTGGAAAGACTTTTGCAGGAAAAATCACAGATCCTGCTGGTGGACGACTCCGAAATGAACCGCGTGATGCTGTCGGAGATCCTGGGGCAGGAGTACCGCATTCTGGAAGCGAAGGACGGACAGGAATGCATGGAAAAACTGCAGGAGGAAGCCGGAGACATTGCACTGGTGCTGCTGGATATCAATATGCCGTTCATGGACGGTTTTGAGGTGCTGAGGGCCATGAATGCCAACCACACCATCGAGGATATCCCGGTCATCATGATCTCCAGCGAGGACTCCGAAGACGCGATCCGGCGGTCCTATGAGCTGGGTGCGAGCGACTATGTCAACCGTCCCTTTGATGCACGCATCGTATACCGCCGGGTGACCAACATCATCAAGCTGTACGCCAAGCAGCGGCGGCTGGTACAGATGGTGTCGGATCAGATCCGCGCCCGCGAAAACGATACGGATATTCTGGTGGGCGTGCTGAGCCACATCGTGGAGTTCCGCAACGGCGAAAGCGGGCCCCATGTGCGGCACATCCGCACCATCACCGAACTGCTGCTCCACCGTCTGCTGGAGGTCAGCAGCAGATATCCGCTCACGGCGGAGCAGCAGGATCATATCCCACTGGCCTCTGCCCTGCACGACATCGGCAAGATCACCATTGACGAAAAGGTGCTCAACAAACCCGGCAGGCTGACCCCGGAGGAATTTGAGCTGGTCAAGACCCACAGTATGCGGGGCGCCGAAATGCTGCATGATTTGGATAATTTTGGCGAGCAGCCGCTGCTGCAGACCGCCTACGAGATCGCCCGCTGGCACCACGAACGCTGGGATGGCCGCGGCTACCCGGATGGGCTGAAGGGCGATGAGATCCCCATCAGCGCACAGCTGGTCTCGCTGGCCGATGTGTACGATGCACTGACCAGCGACCGCTGCTACAAAAAAGCCTACCCCCACGAAAAAGCCGTGCAGATGATCCTGAACGGCGAGTGCGGGGCGTTCAATCCGCTGCTGCTGCAATGCCTGACGGATGTCCAGACCGACCTGAAAGAAGAGCTACAGGAGCATCCAAACTGAGCTGTGGATGCGATCAAAACAGGAGTATAAAAAGCCCGAATGAAACACAGAATCTCACGCCGTGCATTCCTGAACGGATGCACGCTGCTGGCGGCAGCTGCTGCCGTAGGCAGTCTGACTTCCTGCGGAGGAAAGGAAGCAAAAGACCGCGGTCTTGCACAAATCGTTGTGGGAAGCGACACCTACCCGCCTTATATCTATCTGAACAATGACGGTGTTCCCACCGGGATCGATGTGGAGATCGCCACCGAGGCGTTCCGCCGCATGGGGTATGCTGCCCGGTTTGAAACGATCGACTGGGAGCAGAAAACAAATCTTGTGGAAAGCGGTGCCATCGACTGTATCTGGGGCTGCTTTTCCATGGATGGACGCGAAGAGGTATACCGCTGGGCGGGGCCTTACATGGTGAGCCGTCAGGTGGCTGCGGTGGATGCCAACAGCGGCATCCGGACCCTCAGCGACCTTGCCGGCAAGACCATCGCCGTGCAGAGCACCGGCAAGCCGGAGGAGATCTTTCTCAGCGGCTCCGACCCGCGCATCCCGCAGACGGTGGAGGTGCTCAGCATCGAAAACCGCAGTGTGCAGTACGCAATGCTGGCCTGCGGCTATGTGGACGGCATTGCCGCCCACGAGACAGGCATCCTGCAATATATGAAGGACAATGCCGTAGACTTCCGCATTTTGGAGGAACCGCTGCTGGTCACCGGGCTGGGCATCGCCTTTGCCAGGAACGACACCCGCGGGCTGGACAGCCAGCTGACCGATACCCTTGCGCAGATGCGCGCGGATGGCACGCTGGAGCGGATCATTGGCCAATACCTTGAAAATGCTGCGCAGTATCTGGAGGTGGACACCATTGGCGCGTAAAAACAGAACCACCCCGGATAAAAGGAGATGGGCGGGCTATCTGATCGTCGGCGTGTTCCTGATGATCGGTGTCACATTTCTTTCCGGCTGGCGGGCAATGCGCACAGCGGAGGAACGCTTTTGCCAGACCCTTGAGTTTGTCAAATCCCAGTCTACCAGCTTTGAAAAGTACAATGATACCATCACGGCAAAGGCACTGCGCCGCACGGCGGTCGCGGTCCATCAGCTGGCAGAGGACCCTGCCCTCGACCTCTCCGACCCGCAGTGCCTGAACAGGCAGGCAGAAAAGCTCTGGCTTACCGGCATTTCGGTTCTGGGGCCGGACGGCACGCTCCGGTGCGAGTACACGACCAACGGCATCGGCTATGCCCGGTTTGGCGGCCAGCTGAAAAATGACGCCATTCTGGACGTTTTATCTTACCCGCGAAAGACCTATGTGAAGCGCGTCCTGCTGGAAGATGGCTCTGCTGTGGATGTGGCGGCACACCGGGCAGAAAGCACAGAGCTGCTCCTGCTTGCCTACCGGTATACCCCGGCAGAATTTGTGGAGGAAACGGCGCTGTCCATCCAGAGCGTACTGGATGGCTACCCGGCAGAAACCAGCGGCACGCTGTTCATCGTGCAGAACAATCAGGTCATTGCCGCAAACCGCCCGGAGCTGATGGGGCAGGATACTGCGGACAGCCCGCTGGTGCAGGGAATCCGCAAAGCCGGTGCCGCAGAGAAGCTGACCCATACCCAGGACTGGAACGGCTCCGGCTGCTATTTCGGGATGTTCTGCCATGGCAGATCCTTCGATCTCTATGCGTATACGGACGAAAAAATGATCTTCCGGGAGTCGCTTTCGCTGGTCCTGACGGCGCTGGTCGGCTACATCCTGCTTGTAATGGTCCTTCAGCTGCTGCGCCGCCGCTCCGTGCAGGAGATGGAACAGCAGAAAAAAGAGCAGGAGAGGAAGTATCAGACCCAGCTGGAAGAGCAGAACCGCAAGCTGGAAATCGCGCTTCAGCACGAGGGGGCGGCAAACCGCGCCAAGCGGGAGTTCCTGTTCAATATGAGCCACGATATCCGCACCCCCATGAACGCCATCATCGGCTTCACCTCGCTGGCTGCGACCCATATCGACAATAGGGAACAGGTGCTGGACTACCTGAAAAAGATCTCCACCTCCAGCCAGCATCTGCTTTCCCTCATCAATGATGTGCTGGATATGAGCCGCATCGAGAGCGGAAAGGTAAAGATCGAGGAAAAAGCGGTGCATCTGCCGGACCTCATCCACGATGTGCGCTCCATCATCCAGCCCAATATTTCGGCAAAGCGGCTGTCGCTTTTTATTGATACCATGGATGTGGAGAACGAGGATATCATCACCGACCCGCTGCGGCTGAACCAGATCCTGCTGAACATTTTGTCCAATGCCATCAAGTTTACCCCCACGGGCGGCATGATCAGCATTCGCATTGCCGAGAAAAACGGTGCGCCTGCGGGCCGGGCCTGCTATGAGTTCCGCATCAAGGACACCGGCATCGGCATGAGCGAGGAGTTCCAGAAGCACATCTTTGAGGAGTTCACCCGTGAGGAAAACTCCACCGTCAGCGGCATTCAGGGCACCGGCCTCGGCATGTCCATCACCAAGAACATTGTGGACCTGATGGGCGGCACCATCGCCATTGAGAGCGAGCCGGGCAAGGGCAGCGAGTTCATCGTGAATCTCTGCTTTGCGCTCAGCGGACAAAAGGTGGAGCTCAGACAGCTCCCGCAGCTGGAAGGGCTGCGGGCACTGGTGGCGGACGACGATACCGACACCTGTCTGAGCGTCAGCACCATGCTCTCCAAGATCGGGATGCGGCCGGAGTGGACGATCTCCGGCAGGGAAGCGGTGATCCGCACCCGGTACGCCATGGAGCAGGGGGATGAATTCAGTGTTTACATCATCGACTGGCTGATCCCCGATATGAACGGCATCGAGATCGTGCGGCAGATCCGCAAGGTGATCGGAAAAAGCTGCCCCATCATCATCCTGACGGCCTACGACTGGGCCGATATTGAAGAGGAAGCCCGTGCTGCCGGTGTCACCGCCTTCTGCGAAAAGCCGCTGTTCCTCTCGGAGCTGCGCAGGGTGCTGGCAGAGCCGTTCGGTGCAGAGCCTGCCTGCAGGCCGGTGCAGCTGAATGCGGAGCCCTTCAAGGGGAAAAAGATCCTGCTGGTGGAGGACAACGAGCTGAACCGTGAGATCGCAGTGGAGATCCTGAAGGAAGCGGGCTTTGAGGTGGAATCGGCCGAGGATGGCGAGATCGCCGTCCGGAAGATGGAGCAGGCGGCAGACGGACAGTATGCTCTGATCCTCATGGATATCCAGATGCCCAACATGGACGGCTACGAGGCAACGCGGCAGATCCGTGCCCTGCCGGATGCCGCAAAGGCTGGCATCCCCATCTTTGCAATGACGGCAAATGCCTTTGAGGAAGACCGTCAGAACGCGCTGAAGGCCGGTATGAACGGCCATATTGCAAAGCCGCTGGATATTCCGCACCTGCTGCAGGTCCTTGCAGATGTACTGAAATAAACAGCGCCCAAAAGCAAAAGCACCCACAGCAAGCGTCACAGAGGTTTTGAACCTCTGGTGAGCAAATTGCTGTGGGTGCTTTATTTTTTATGCCGGACAGGCGGCTTGTTACAAAATTTTGCGCAGCTCCTGCACAAGGTCGCCGATCACGATGGGCTTGGACAAAAAGCCATTCATGCCGCTTTCCAAGGCATTGCGGCGGTCTTCGTCGAATGCGTTGGCGGTCATGGCAAGGATCGGGATTTTTGCCAGTGCGGGGTCGTCCAGTGCGCGGATCTGCCGGGTGGCGGTATAGCCGTCCATCACCGGCATCTGTACATCCATCAGCACCAGATCATAGCTGCCCGGTGCGGCAGTGCGGACCTTTTCCACCGCAACGGCACCGTTTTCCGCCGTATCGACCCGGAAGCCATACTCGCACAGGATCTCCTGCGCGATCTCGCGGTTCAGCTCGTTGTCCTCCACCAGCAGGATGTGCCTGCCCTTGAAGCCGACATTCTTTTCCGGCAGAAGCTCCTGCGCCGCGTCCGTCTGCGTCTGCCCGATGGCGTTCATCAGGGTCTCGCGCAGGTCGGACATGAACATGGGCTTGGAGCAGAAGGCGGTCACACCGGCAGCCTTTGCCTCCACCTCAATATCGGACCAGTCGTAGGCGGTCAGGATAATGATGGGCGTATCATCGTGCAGGCTGCGGATCTGGCGGGTGACCTCGATGCCGTTCATATCCGGCAGACGCCAGTCGATGATATAGGCGTGGTAGACATCGCTCATCTCGATGGACTGCCGTGCCCGCAGCACCGCTTCCTTGCCGGAAAGGGTCCACTCTGCACGCATGCCCACCTTGACCAGCATCTTTGTCACGCTGTCGCAGGTGTTGAAATCGTCGTCCACCACCAGTGCCTTCAGGCCTTCCAGTTCGGTGATCTTTTCCACCGGACGGTGCTCTGCCTGTGCACGCATGGGCACACGAATGATAAACTCGGTGCCCTTGCCCTGCGCTGTCTGCACCTCGATGGTGCCGCCCATCATATCCACGATGTTTTTGGTGATGGCCATGCCAAGGCCGGTGCCCTGAATCCGGCTGACCGTGGAGGTACGCTCCCGCTCAAAGGGCTCAAAGATCTTTTGGGCAAATTCCGGGCTCATGCCGATGCCGTTGTCCTTGACGCGGAACTCGTACTGCCCGCAGCCGCGTACCTTACCGGCAAGCTGCCGCACCCGCACCGAGACCGTGCCGCCCGCCGGGGTAAACTTGATGGCGTTGGACAGCAGATTCAGCAGCACCTGATTCAGCCGGGTCTTATCACAGTAGACGTCCTCATCGGTCACATCCATGGCGTCCATATAAAGCTCCAGCTGCTTTGCGTAGATCTGCCCGCTGACGATGGTTTTCAGGTCGTGCAGCACATCCGAAAGGTTGATTTCCACCTCTTCCAGATGGATCTTTCCGCTTTCAATGCGGCTCATATCCAGCACATCGTTGATGAGGGAGAGCAGATGATTGCTGGATGCAAGGGTCTTTGCAAGATAGTCCTTCACCCGCTCCTTGTCGTCGAGATTGCTGAGCGCCAGCGTGGTAAAGCCGATGATGGCGTTCATGGGGGTGCGGATGTCGTGGGACATATTGGAAAGGAAGGTGCTCTTGGCGCGGTTGGCAGTTTCGGCCGCTGCAACGGCATCCGAAAGCGCCTGATTCACCTGCCTGTCGGCGGTGCGGTCGGACAAGACAAGGATATACTTGGTTCTGTCCGCCACCTCGCTGCCCATGGCGACGATGTGGAACCAGCGCAGTTCTTTTGTCTCCTGATGCAGATACGCCGCATCCCACTCGCGCTGCTGCCCGCGGTGAAGCCCCTCCAGAAAGTTCTTGTCACAGTCCGGGTCGTCTTTCGGGTGCAGGTTCGCCAGAACATGGACATCCTGCCGCACTTCTTTCCACGGGAGGCCCAGCAGGCGCTCGATGTTGGGGCTGACATAATCCACCTTGGAGGTCTTTGCGTCCAGCATCAGGAAAACGTCGTCCACGTTCAGCGAAAGCTTTTGGAACAGCTCGTCCCGGTACAGGATCTCCGTGTTTTTCCGGCGCAGGGTCGTGTGGTTTCTGCGCACAATGAGCAGAATGATCAGCAGCGCAAGACCTGCGGCGATGCCCGCCACGATCTGCGCCGTGCGGAACCACAACATGTCCAGATTGGCATTGACGATGCTGACCGGCACAAGCCCCACCATCGTCCAGTTCTGGACCGCTGTGCCCTCGTAGACCAGATAATAACTGGTGTCACCCAGTTTGACCTTCAGGTTTCCGCTGCGGCCCTGCGCAAAATCATCCGAAAGGGCAAGAATCTGTTCCTCGGAAAAATCGGAATGGTCGCGCAGCATCGCAATGAAGTTGTAAATGATTTCCTTGCGGTTTACGGAATTGTCGATGACCACCCGCCCATCCGGGTAGATGACATAGTTGCTGGCATTGCCCTGAAAAGCAGAGCTGTCCAGCAACCGCAGCACAGCATCATTATAATAGGTGATGGCAACGGCGTCGTAGGCAAAGCCCCGGTAGCTGCCCTGCGTTTCGGGGCAGATGAACGCAAGCATCGGGGCTTTGCCGGGCAGCGCCGTATTCACGACGATATCCTCGCCATCGGAGAGCTTTTCGTCCAGATTGGTCTGCAGGCCAAGATAGCCAGTTTCCCCGGTCACGGTCATGTAGTTGCCGTCATAGGTAAGAAAGTAAAAATCGACAAATCCGATTGCCTGCTGTGCATCCTCGATATAGGCCTGAATCTCGTCCTCATCCGAGGTGTTTTTCAGAAAGCCGTTGTACAGATGCAGATAGGTCAGGTTTTTGCGCACCATCTCTTTCAGCATATTGTTGGATTTATGCAGCACCTCTTCCAGATGCGAGGTGCTTTCCTGATAGATGGTCTGCGACACAAACGAGATGTACCGGACGCTGAAAACGGCTGCCAGAAAGACCAAAAGAAGGATGGCAGCGGCGGCAGGCAGCCACTTGTGCCGGGAATGGCAGCTGCGTTTGATTTCGTGCTTTTCGTCTGCCATTCCGCTCACCTCAGTGTCATGTAGTTTTCAGGCTCTGCAAGCGCTGCGCCGCCGCCGGAGACATAATCGCACCATGTGTCTTTTACCCACGCATCTTCGCCCGCAGACGTACCGCTTTCGCTCGCAAGCAGCGTGTCCAGCTGCTTTTCCGTTGCCAGACAGGTCACGGTAACGGTGTCGTTATCCCCCAGCGGCTGCCCGTTCCGGGTGATGCCGGTCAGGGTATAGCTGCCGCTTGCCTCTTTTACCTCCACGGCAATGCCGCTGACCACCGGCAGAGAACCGCGGTTGAAGGGCACAAACCCGCCCTCGCAGCCTTCCACAAAGGCGCGGACGGTCTCTTTCAGCTCTGCGCCGGTCATGGTGCACTGGCGGGACATCAAGCCGTTCGGCATGATCATGGAAGCCGCCATCTTCTGGTTATAATCTGCCTGCAGCACACTGCCAGTAAAGCTGTTTGCAGTGGCAAGCAGCACATCGGTGCCATACACGCCGCGCAGCGTGTTCGCCATCACGGAGAAGGCGGCGTTGCCGCCGTTTGCGTGGAACACGTTGGAATAGCCCTTCCCGGAGGTCAGCACGGTCTCGTTGTCGGCAGACTCCTCATCGGCAATGAGCTGGGCATTGAAGGCCTGATATGCCTGCTCAGCGGTAAGCTTGCCTGCGATCATTTTGGAGACCACATCCTTGGAAACGGCAAAGAAATCATTGGAGGCAATGCGGATATACATGTGGTTTTCGTCCACCGCGCTGCGGGCGTCCTTCATATAATCGGTCAGGTGCAGGGGAACGTTCTGGCTGTAACTCAGCAGGTCCTGTCCATCGGAGATAATGCGGTTCTGCGCCGGTTCGGAGAGCATGACGTTCAGCACCTTCATGGCTTTTTCGCGGCGCGCGGTGTCCTGCTCCAGATCCCGGTTCAGGGCGACCTGAAAATAGGGGGTGGTCATGATCCACTGTTCGCCGTTCTGGCTGAAGAAGGGAAAAAAGGTGGTGTCGATGCCCTCATCCTGAAACATCTTCACACCGGCAGAGCTGCCAAAGTACATGGCAACCTCTCCGTTCCGGAACATCCCGGTCACATCGTCGTAATTCAACGCAAGATCGTCTGCCGTAAGGTGGGTATCCTGAATGAACTGCGCCATCCGCTCAAAAGCCCCCGGCCACACGGCATCGTCCAGACCCACCCGCGCGGTGCTGGCGGGGTCGCTGTAAGCGGTGCGCCACCTGCGTCCCTCCGTCGTGGTAAGCTCGGCAGCGGAAAGCCCCTGCAGCGTTTCCATGCAGGTGTAGTCGTAGGTATAATCGGAGGTAAAGCCGCGGATGCCTACCTTTTCAAATGCCTGACATGCCGCCACAAAGCTTGCGTAATCGGTGGGCAGGGGAATATCGTACTGCTCAAAAAGGCTGCGGTTGACCACAAAGCCGTGAGCATCCGCGCAGACCGGTAGCCAGTTCACGCTGCCGTCCTCGTTTTTAAAGCTGTTGAGGTAGGTGTTGTACACAGCGCCAGCCTCATTGGTCATGGCAAGGTTCATCAGGCTGTCCTTCAGGGGAGCCGCATCGTGCAGCGAGAACCGGCAGCAGGTGATGATATCCGGCAGACCGCCGTTCTGCTGCAAAAACTTGTAAAAATCCAGATCGTTGTTGCCGACGATGAACTCAATGTTCACGTCCGGCAGCTGGGACTGGACATAGGGGGCATAGGTCTCGTACAGGGTATTCGTCCACAGATACACCTGAATGGTCTGGGCGTCCTCCTGCTGCTGTACCTGTTCTGCGGTTTTTGTGCCGCAGCCGGTCAGCAGGGAAACCGCCATCACCAATGCCGCAAGCAGGAAAATAA
The DNA here is from genome assembly GCF_049562865.1 of Faecalibacterium sp. 7. Lineage (NCBI taxonomy): Bacteria > Bacillati > Bacillota > Clostridia > Eubacteriales > Oscillospiraceae > Faecalibacterium > Faecalibacterium sp. 7. The sequence continues at coordinate 1,507,113 of NZ_CP186911.1, forward strand.
GGCGGTGCAATGTTCTTTTGCTCACTAAATCGTTCTCCTCACAACTTTAGAGCAACTGGCGTTTTCCGGCAAAGCTGCTTTGGCCTACTTGTCGTACATCACTGCCCGCAAGAGTGTGCGCTGTAAAACCCGCCCACGGAAAGGATGCCGCAATTTTTGCACGCTTTCTGTTTTGCGCTCTCCCTCTACCGCGAAAGGGCAGAGAATGACAGAGACATAAAAATATTTTACTACTGCCATGAAGGATTTTCAATGAATTTTCACGTATTTATACATAAAAACCACGCATGTCCGATTTCTTTGCATCGGCGCACATGGCGGGCGGAAAACTGTGGGGACAGCCTGCGTTACTGCACTCCACGGATGGCATCCGTCGTGATCTTGTACTGTTCCGTTACACGGGCAAACCATTCCCCGGAGCCTTCCAGTGTACCCGCACGCAGCACCTCGGTCAGCTCATAGGCGGGCTGATAGAGATTGGTAAAGCCAAGGTTCTGGCATACACCCTTGAGCGTGTGTGCTGCACGGAATGCTTCCTGTGCATTTCCTTCCTTCAGCGACTGCTCCAGCTTTGGATAGCTGTCGTCGTTCAAAAACATCAGCGCAAATTTACGGACCATACTCTCACGGGGCAGCCGATGAAATACCTCTTCATAGTCTGCGCCCATTTCTTTATAACACTCCTGAATCGTCATAATCCCTGCACGGCCTTTCCTATTTCTTTCTGCGCACGGCACTGCATCGTCACAAAAGTGCCACGCGGATTTGTTGCAGTTTGTTATGTTATCAATATACCATTTATTAAGTAGGATTTCAATTCATTTGCAGCGGTATTTTATAAAAATAAGGGCCGCTGTACATTATTTTGTGCAGCAGCCCCCTTTGCAGGATGTCCTGCCGCTGTGAAATCTGTTCTTGACGTCCGTGCGAGTAAGCGGTACGATACAAGCATAGACCGGAACGGCAAACGGATGATACAGAACGATCACGTACAGGAGGATGCTTTTGTGAACATTGAAAAGATCACGCAGGGGAAGAACCTGACCGATACAGAGCAGACCGTGCTGGAGTACATTCTGGATCATCTGGACACGGTGCAGACCGAGGGCGTGCGCGGGGTGGCGCGGGCAAACTATACCTCCACCTCCACCATCATGCGGCTGGCGCGCAAGATGGATTACAGCGGTTTTGTGGATATGTGCTACAAGCTGCGCTCCTTTACCGAGACGCCGCACCAGACGATGAAGGAGGAAGAAAACTTTCTCAACAGCTTTGGCGTGGAGTCGCTGCTGAACTACAATACCTATACGCAGCTTAAAGCCTGTGCGGAAAAGATCCTGGAGCAGAAAGACAAGATCATCTTTGTCTACGGCACCGGCTTTTCCGGTACGGTGTGCACCTACCTGACCCAGAAGCTGGTCAACATGGGCATTTTGTGCGTCAGCGCCACGGGCGGCGACTCTGTGGGCATCTTTGAGAATACGCTGGAGCGGATGGGGATGTTTTTCTGCATCTCCAAATCCGGCGAGACCTCGATGGTGCGCGACAAGATCAAGACTGCACAGGAAAACGGCGTGTGCACCGTAGCCATTACCGGCGAGCAGAAAAACAGCATCGGACAGTTTGCAGACCTGTGGTTTCGGATAGAGAACCCGTGGAAGCTGGATGACCAGAACACCATGCCCAGCACCTTTTTTCCGCAGACCATGATGCTGATCGAGCTGATTGCCTACGAATACCGCCGTCTGTGCCTTGGAAAAGACATGAAATAACGAGTATTTGTGCAGAATGTGCAAAAAAGACTCCGTTTTTTGCACAGAAGCGCCAGAAACGCGTTACCGCTTTTGGTAACGCGTTTCCTTCTGTTCAAAATTTGTTTACATCTGTAAATTTTTGTGCGATAGTAATGGCACAGATCCGGCCGGATATGTGTGGATGGACGCATCCCGCGCAAGAACGATATCTGAAAAATGTGAAACGAAAGAAGGAGTCAACCCATGAAGGATAAGGTAATGGATGCATTGCAGCGGTTCTCCAAAGCAATGTTCATCCCCGTTCTGATCCTGCCCATTGCCGGTATTCTCATCGCTGTGGGCAACCTGTTCACCAATGTCCGGCTGCAGGCAGTGCTGCCGTTTCTGAACAACCCGGTCACCATCGGCTTCGGCACGCTGCTGTCCGGTTCGCTCAACGCCATCCTGGGCAATCTGGGCGTTATCTTCTGCGTGGGCCTCAGCGTGGGCCTGGCCAACAAGAAAAAGTCTGAGGCAGGCTTTATCTCTCTGCTGGCATTCCTGGTGTTCCTCAATGCCATGAACAAATTCATGAACATGCGCGGTATGCTGGTAGAGGGCAGCCTTTCCGGCACCGGTCAGGCCATGGTTCTGGGCGTTCAGGTCCTGGACATGGGCGTGTTCATCGGCCTGCTGCTGGGCATCGTGGTCGCATGGGTGCACAACCGCTTCTGCGAGACTGAGTTCAACAACGCTTTCCAGATCTACGGCGGCACTCGTTTTGTGTTCATCGTTCTGATCCCGGTCATGGTGGTTCTGGCTGTGCTGTTCACCTTTGTGTGGCCGTATGCACAGGCTGGCATCAACGCTCTGGGCGGCTTTATCCGCGGCGCAGGCAACTTCGGCCTGTTTGTCTACGGCACGCTGGAGCGTCTGCTGATCCCCACCGGTCTGCACCATCTGGTCTACACCCCGTTCCTGTACACCTCTCTGGGCGGCACTGCCACTGTGGGCGGTCAGGTGCTGGAGGGTGCCCGCAACATCTACTACGCCGAGATCGCAGATCCCTCCGTTGCTGTGCTGAGCCAGTCTGTCATCTGGGATGCCCGCGGCATTTCCAAGATGTTTGGTCTGATCGGTGCTTGCCTGGCCATGTACCAGACTGCACGTTCTGAGAACCGCGAAAAGATCAAGCCCGTGCTGATCACCGCTGCTGTCACCTCCTTTATCGCCGGTGTCACCGAGCCCATCGAGTTCAGCTTCCTGTTCGTGGCTCCCGTCCTGTTCGTTGTGCACGCTGTGCTGGCCGGTTCCAGCTTTGTGGTGCTGAACCTGCTGGGCTGCCGCGCCATCGGCCCCAACGGCTTTATCGATTTCCTGCTGTACAACCTGCCGCTGGGCATTGGCAAGACCCGCTGGCCCATCTACATTGGCGTAGGCGTTCTGTACTTCTTCCTGTACTATGTGATCTTCCGCGTGCTGATCGTCAAGCTGAACCTCCACACGCTGGGCCGTGAGGCGGACGGCATGGAGATGAAGCTCCACACCAAGGCTGAGTACAAGGCCAAGACTGCTGCCACTGCTGGGAACGGCACCGCTGCTGCGCCCGCACAGGACACTGCCGTGGACGCTGCCACCATCGTGGAGGCACTGGGCGGCAAGGAGAACATCCTGAAGGTGACCAACTGCTACACCCGTCTGCGCACCGAGCTGGCAGACCCCGACAAGGTGCAGGATGATGTGCTGAAGAACCAGACCGGCGCTTCTGCCGTCATCCACAAGGGCAAAAATGTGCAGGTAGTGTATGGCCTGAAGGTCAACGCCGTGCGCAAGGCCGTGGATGCAGAGCTTGGCCTGAGCGGCGAAGATTAACCAATTGCGTTTCTTGAATTGAATTATAGAAAACATCCATAAGAAGGAGGGCATTTTTCCATGAAAAAGTTTTCTATTGTGATCGCCGGCGGCGGCAGCACCTATACGCCGGGCATCGTTATGATGCTGATGCATAGTCTGGATCGCTTCCCGATCCGCAGCCTGAAGCTGTACGATAACAACCCCGAGCGTCAGAAGACCATTGCCGATGCTGTGGCACTGGCTATGAAGAAGGTCGCCCCGGATGTGGCATTCAGCTATACCACCGACCCCGAAGAGGCCTTCACCGACGTGGATTTCTGCATGGCACACATCCGCAGCGGCGGCTATCCCATGCGTGAAAAGGACGAAAAGATCCCCCTGAGCCACGGCGTAGTGGGTCAGGAGACCTGCGGCCCCGGCGGCATCGCCTATGGTATGCGCAGCATCCCTGACATCATGCAGCTGATCGACTATATGGAGAAATACAGCCCCAACTGCTGGATGCTCAATTACTCCAACCCTGCGTCCATCGTCGCAGAAGCCTGCCGTGTGCTTCGTCCTCACTCCAAGATCATCAACATCTGCGATATGCCGGTGGGCACATTGCGCCGCATGAGCTACATCGTGGGCAAGACCCCGAAGGATCTGGACGTGCGTTACTACGGTCTGAATCACTTTGGCTGGTGGACCAGTGTCAAGGACAAAGATGGCACCGACTACACCCCGCAGCTGATCGACTACGTGAGCAAAAACGGCTATCTGACCCAGAAGGCCATTGAGACTCAGCACATGGATGCCAGCTGGCAGGAGACCCACCGCAAGGCCGCCGATCTGCTGGCGGTCACTCCGGACTGCCTGCCCAACACCTACCTGAAGTACTACCTGTACCCGGACTACGTGGTGGAGCACAGCGACCCCAACTACACCCGCGCCAACGAGGTGATCGATGGCCGCGAAAAGAATGTCTTCGGTGCAGCACGCGCCATTACCGCTTCGGGCGAGTTTAAGGGTGACGAGTTCAACATCGACAACCACGCCAGCTTTATCGTCGATCTGGCTCGCGCCATTGCCTACAATACCCACGAGCGGATGCTCTGCATCGTGGAGAACAAGGGTGCTATCAGTAACTTTGATCCCCACGCCATGGTGGAGGTCCCCTGTCTGGTGGGCAACGATGGTCCGGAGCCCCTGTGTCAGGGTGAGATCCCGACCTTCCAGCTGGGCATGATGAACCAGCAGGTCGCCGTGGAAAAGCTGGTGGTCGAGGCCTACTGCGAGCACAGCTACCAGAAGATGTGGCAGGCATTGACCCTGAGCAAGACCGTGCCCAGCGCCAAGGTAGCCAAGGAGATCCTGGACGACCTGATCGTAGCCAACAAGGACTACTGGCCTGAGCTGCACTAAAGTCTGCGCTTGTGAAGCGCTGTCCCGAATATCCCCATTTTTCATGAACTGAAAGGGGCTGCTGCACCGCGATGTGCAGCAGCCCTTTCGTTTTTGCAGAGAGTTCAGAAACTTTCTCTGCCGGATTTTCTTTCGGGTGGCAATGTCCGGGTGGCAATGTCCTGAAAACAGAAATGGCCCGGCTGATGCCGGGGCTGGGTGTACTTGAACAGCATCCCGTCCAGATAGATTGACACCGGTTTATAGGGAGCGTCCGCCGATTTTAGCAGAAAGCATAGAAAACGGCGATTTTGGCCTCAATTAGCTGGAAAGCCGATTTTATTAGCAGGGACCGAAAATTCTGCTAATGGCATTCGCTGGCTGATTTTGGCGATAGGTTCAAAATGAAAAATGCGAAGATCGTCTTTCCCATGGAGAAATGACCTTCGCATTTTCTTGAAATGGCGTCCCCGATGTGATTCGAACACACGGCCTTCCGCTTAGGAGTAGGGGCTGAAGCCATAAATCCTAGGCAAAAGTAGGTAAAACAAGTAACGTTTTATCAATTGATTTTTTGTTGCGCTGTCAATCTGAGTAAAGAACACAAACCCCGAAATAAAACGAGTAAAAGGCTTTTCATTAGCAGAAAATTAGCAGAGCTAATGAAAAGTGGAAGGTTCATTGTAAAATGCCCACCTTTCATTAGCTGGGAAGTGTACGTTTCCCTACGGATATTTGCTTGTTTAGCATTCGTGAACCAGACCATACAGCCGTAGCTGGTGTGATGGACAAATGTTTTCAATAGAAAAAGACCAGAGCTTTCTGCGAGAAAACTCTGGTCTATGTAACAGTGCGAATGGAAATGCGCATTGTCTTGTAAAAGGAAGGGGCTTATGGTATTCTTACGGGAGTAAAGGCACTGGATGCAAGGAACTTTGCGTGATTTTAGGAGTGTGCGATGGAAAAGAAATTTAATATTGTAGTCGGTGAAGATGGAACTGTAAAACTCCCAGATGCGGTTCTGGAAAAACTTGAAGTCAAACCCGGAGAGGAAGTTCGCTTCGAGGTAGATGACAATTTCTATGCAGTCAGGCTTCTATCGCGGATAGAAGCTGAACGCTTGGATTACTTGAATTGGATGCATAATAAACATTGCCCCTCTATTGAGGAAATGATTGCAGAGTCGAGAAAACAAGCCACTCAGAACATTGTGATCTCCCGTATCCTTGATGGGATGCCGGCAGAAAAAATCGCAGAAGGCTATGAAGTTTCACTCGATTATGTAAAACAGCTTACACATCAGCTGAAGATGGACATAGAGGAAGCTAAGGCGAAAAAACACAAAGAAACGGGATCATCCTAAAACAGATAGCGGCAGTTTTCCATATACGGAAAACTGCCGCTGTTTATGTATAGAGGCTTATAGGTTCTTTGCAAGATTTTTAATGAGTGTAGCCATAGAGGGGTCAGCCAGCAGTTTAGCAAGAGCTGCTGCCGCATCTGTATCGACTGGACTGGCTTTGGGAGTGGATTGCTCTGCGCGAGGGAGGGCTTCAGGCTCTGCACCATGATGCTGATAGAAGAAATCGTCGAATCGTTGTGCGTTCAAACGCCGATCATCATCCAGAATGTGTGCGTACTGCTCGGTGACCATCGAAGCCTGTGCATGACCGGAATCGCCCTGCACGGCTTTGATATCGCCGCCGTTCAGCTTGAGCTTGTATGTAATGCTTGAGTGTCGGAAGCTGTGGAAAACCACTTTGGGGAGATCGTTTTCCTCAATCAGCTGCTTCAATGCACCGTTAATGGTGGATTGTTCGGTCGGCATTCCCAGCGGGCCGGCAACCACGAGATTATAGTCTGCATACTCTGCACCCAGTGCGTCCTTTGTCATGTCCTGCTCGGCTTTATAGTGGACAAGCATTTCAGCAACTGTTTTGGGGAGAAAAATGGTTCGGATACTGCTGTCTGTTTTAGGGCTTTTCAGAACCTGGACCGTGGTGCAGCGGGAACTCAGCGAGGGAAAACGAGTGATGACATTTTTATTTTCCAAGGCGTTCAGCGAAGCAATATCTACACGCTGCAATTCCTTATTTATGTAAATGGAGGCTCGCCCGGCTTCAATGCTTTCGGGGGAGATATCCACACAATCCCATGTCAGACCGAGCAATTCCCCTAAGCGCAGGGAACAAGAGAAGGAGAGGTTGATGCAAAGCCGGAGCCGTGGATCATCACAGACTTCTAAGGCATGGAACAGGGTCTCGGCAGTCCAGATATCACGCTTCTTTGCAGTGTATTTGGGCAAGGTGGCATAAATACAGGGATTCTTTTCCATAAGTTCCCACTTTACAGCCTGCTCAAAGGCACTTCTCAAAATTTTGTGAACCGAACGAACCGTGCCGGGAGAAACGTATTGATGCTGACGCTTTCCACACATAGGGTCAACGGCTTCGTATTTAAGCAGCCGCTGATAATATCCCTCAATTACGCGGGTGGTGAGATCTTGCAGCTTCATTGAGCCGATAAGCGGTTCTATGTAGTTTGAAATCAGTGCAGTGTTTGATTGATAGGTTGAAAGTGCCCATTTGGTTCTTCCGTACAGGGTGACGTATTCTTTAAGCAGGTCTTTTAGAGTTCGGCACTGGGGTGCCACAAAGGTACCGACGGATTCTTTGTATTCGACCTCTTTCTTACGGTTTTTGGCATCTGCAAGGTCGGTAAAGGTTTCCCATTTCTGCTTTAGCGTTCCATTAGTGTGTTTGTAGGTATAGACAACGCAGTATCGGTTATTGCGTTTGACAATGCTAGCCATTATACATCCTCCTCTACTTTACGTTTGGACTTCAGAACTTCATCGAAAGCATCTTTTTGGATGCGTTTTACCCTTCCCAACTTCATCGTTGGAATTCCTTCTTTGAGAACCCACGAGTCAAGTGTTGGGCGGCTGATTCCGTAAAAAGCCTGAATTTCCTGAAAACTGTAGTATTTCCCATTCTTGGGACATTGCAGTTTTAGCGGCGGCTCCTCATGCGTTTCTTTTTTCGGTTTTTGAAGTTGGTATGTAGATTGGCTTTTAAGCCATGCCTTAAAACTTTTTTTGGTAATGCGCGGCCTGTCGGCCACGCGCTCAATGACGAAACAATCTCGGTATTTTTTGCAATCAAGAATCCCATAAACATTCTTGCGTGGGATACCGAGTAGTTTTGCCATTTCCGGGATGGAGATGGTTTGCGCTTCAATCTCCCGGTCACGCTCACGGTCGGCTGCTGTGCGGTAGCGACTTTGTGATCGGTACCACCGCTCAAAGTCCTCTTTGGGAATTCTCATACAGAAGTCTGCCGTTTCTGTTTTCAACTTGCCCTGTCGGATGAGTGTATAGATCGTTTCGGGTTTCACCTTCAATATCTCGGCGGCGTCAGGAACGGAATAGGACCGTTTGCAAAGTTCCTCGCCCGGTGGCGAACCATTGACCTTATGATATTTGACCTGATTGGCATACCATTTCTCAAAGCTGGAAATAACGATACGCCTTTTGTCGTTTATCAGAATGACTTCAAAGAGATTCTTATGAAGCAGCCAATAGCTGTCTGTTTTGCCAAGGCCGAGAAGCTGCCGCATCTCACGAACCGACATGGTGGTTTTGGTAGTGGCAGGTTCAGCTTTTCCGTATAAGGGAGCCGAAGTATTCCGCATATCATCCATGAAAGACACCTCTCTATCTATGTAAAAGTTTAGCCGGGATTTCTCATCCCGGCTAAAGAATAGCAGATTTCGCGTGAAATGTTGAGGATGTCAAACAGCAGGATTGCGTTCAACAGTGCCATCATTGAGCCATGCATCAAAGCTGGCTTTGAAAATACGGTAAGCGCCGCTTACCTTGAACCAGCGGAATTCGTTCTGCTTCAGTAGACGGTAGACAGTGGGACGGCTCAGGAGCAGCATTTCCATCAGGTCTTCTACGGTATAGCAGCGGCTGTCCTTTGCTGTGGAAACAGGGGAGGAAACCGAGTTGGGCGAAGGTTCTTCATGGATAATCATTGGATAATACCTCGTTAAATATACTTAAAGTTAAAACTTGAGCGGCAATGCAGCCCGGCGGCTGCCACCATTATAAATAGTATAGACCTGCTGAAGGGACTTCGTCTTGCCGGGAAGGCTTACGCCTGCGGTTCGTGCAAGGCGAAAAATCGTGAATGCATCGACCTGCCGCAGTTTGGCAATCAGACGGCTTTTACTGTATTCGGAGTGGTACAGTTCTACAAAGCGGCAGATGCCGAGCAGATTTGCAGAACTCATGGAATCAGGTTCTCCGTCCCACGCATTCAGCAAAACATCAAGGGATTCGATATACAGTTCAGGACCAAGCCGGATGAATTCGTGATAGGCGGTTGCGATGCAGCTGATCCGCTGCTTGCCCCGGCCTTCTTCAAAAGAAAGATGAACGCCAGCCAATTCGGTGGCCTGCTGGAATGCAACGGCAGCAGGCTCCCCTGCAAAAATCAGGGCACGGAGCTTCTGCCCTGCACTCAGCCGTTCCGAAATGCCTGTCTGCTGTGCAAATAGGAGGGCTTCTTCCTGCTCGGTCATGTTAAAGTAGACCTTGCAGCGAATCTGCAAATCTTCGCCGCCGTTCAGAAATTTCCGGGCAGCGATGGTGTTCTGTCCGTCCATCACATAGTAGTGACCATCCCGGAAGCTGATCTTCGGCTCATTGGCAACCCGCTCGTCAAATTCTTTTGCGATGCGGGCAACACGAGCGGGGTGAAGAGCACGCTGATAAGTGTCGCGCGGCACGATCAGCTCACTGCTGTTCAGGCACATTTCATGGTAAGGTTTTACCACTGCGTTCATCATAAAGGAACCTCCTTCTTTTTTTGCAGAAAATCAATTCCTGATTGGATAATCGAACCGATTTTCTTCTTTTCGTTATCGGATAAGCGGAAAGTGGAATACCGTTCATAACAGGTATTCCAGCGGAACATAAGCGATTGAAGCGCATCATCCAGTTCTGCAACCATGAACTCAACAGAAGATTCCGTCGGGGTGGAGAGCATCCTTTCCGATATCTGCTCAATGCTATGTAAATCGCCTTTTGTGTGCTTGGCGAGAGCAGGGGGCTGACTGTTCAGCACCCGAAGATTCTGAAACTGCTGGGAGAGCAGCTCTTTTGCAGCGGCGAGAACATCCTCCTGCGGAGGAGCCGTAAGGTATTTTCGGAATGACTTGTATCCAATGAACCCAAAGCTGTATTGCAGACACACTGACACTTGCCGCATTTCATATTTGGACAGGTGCCCAAGGTAGCTTAACACTCTGGATTTATCTGCGGGGCGCGGGCTTTCGCAAATCGCCATAGATGGCGCACTCAAAAAACGATTGTGCAGAATAAAATGCGTTGGCATATTTCGCTTTTTGATCTGTGTTGTCAGTGGAACGACCAGAAGAACATTGGAATAAAAATTACCGTCATCGTTTTGGACAACAATGGCAGGTCGGATGCCGCCTTGCTCGGAACCGCTGTAAGGATTCAGATCCATCATGTAGACATCCCCGCGCTTGTACATCCAGTTTGCGGGCATAGGCGGATACTCTTTCTCTTTTTTACCTCGTGTGGCCAATTTGGATTTCTCCTTTCTATCCGTATATGTAACAGTGGGCTGCTCGCACAGCCCACCCTACTATCTCAAACAGCAAATTGCTGTGATTTATAGTTCTATACCTTTCCGTATTTGTCCCCGACATCCCCGGAAACCGAAAACCCTGTTTTCGTGTGGGAAATCTTTCAGCCGTCCGGCAGCGTACCGAATCCATAGGGTTCTCACCTCTCCGTGGTTCTCACCGAGCTGCCCGAAGGCAGAAGTATCATTATTCTGTGATGGCTCTTAGCTATGGAGAAGCTGTCATCCATTTACCGTCAACCTACCGCTCATTCCCTCAGTGGGAGATCATCGCATTTGTTACGGACGTGGCTCATCATCACAGGAACGTGACTGAAGAATGCGTGTTCAATTTTCAAGGGGCGGGATAGCTTGAGGGCTGCTTTGAACGCTTGCCGAAGCTATGGCTGTATTGTAACCGATGCGGAACGAAATGAACAGGAACTCAGAGTTCACAATTTTTGAGGAAAATAGGAAGTATCGTTCCTGTTTCTCGATGAGCCGTCAAAAATATATTTCCTGACTTTATGTAAGAAATGAAGTATTATACTCGTAAGAAACTAACTTACGAGTATATAAATTCGATAAATACACTTTGGGGAGGGAACAAAATGAGCCGATTTTACTGCCGCGATGAGGAACTTCGGAAGTTAAATAAACGATATGAGAATACCGTAATGAAAAAATCGGTTTGGACGAACTGGAACTGATTCGGGAATATGCAGCAGTCTTTGGGAAAGGAACAAACTACCACTACTACATTTTCTCGAAAGGCGGATTTACGGACGGACTACTTCAGGCACAGGAACGCGGAGAAGTACAGCTGATTACCCTTGCCGATATTTTTGAATAACACAAGAAACGCTCTTGCCGGTGTAAAACTGGCAGGAGCGTTTCTTGTTGAAGTGATTATAAAAGACCTTTGATTTTTTCAAGATGATCTATAGCGGCTTGCAGTTCATTTTGAAACTGATCCCTAGAAGGATCTCGGCCCAAAAGAAGATAATCCATACTGACATGGAAGTATTCTGCAATATCGATCAGGATTTTTACAGAGCCATTGGAGCTTCCCCTTTCAAGATCGCCGAGGTGTCGATGGGAAACACCAAGTTTTTCAGCAAGTTTTTCCTGCGATAACTTCGCATTTGTACGCAAAGTAAAAATACGGTTACCAATAGCATTCGGATCAAAACTCATGTGTGACCTCCAAATTTTCGATAAAGCGTGAGAAGTCGAAAACTCGGAGTTGCTACGGATATCTAGCCGCTTGGGGCATCCACGAAAAATGGACAAACATAAAGCCTGCTCCTTTTTACGGGAGCAGGCTTCCTGAAGGCTAAAAAAATAGCCGGACAACAACCAACTGAGGAATCTTCAAAGAAAATCTCTCAATCAGCTGTTGCCCGGCTATTTGGAGCACGTTTCATACATTGCCTTGCGGCAATGGCCCGTTGCTCGGAGCGAACAGTCCATATTCAGGGTGCAATGCACCCGTATTTGTTAAAATGACTGGAAAATCACCGGCATCTAAATGCCAGATCAAGTCTCAGGGTTTCTTTGCATCTATTGCACTTCACTTGTAGTATACCTGAACACCCCTCGATTTTTTGGTATAACTTATTTCCACAAACAGGGCAAAATCTCCAGCCTATGCTAAATTCTGCCTGCTGTGTAGTAGTCGGTGCTTTACCGGCAAAGGGACGGTTCTTTAACTGAATCATATTCATTCTCCAAATCGCATGATGTCCAATGGATGGCAGTGGATGGGTTTGCCTTTTATAACCTGCATCTGCTGCAGTCTGATCCTGATTGCAGACCAAGAAACCCCAATCCGTCGAGCCATCTCCAGAATTTTTTCATAGTTAGGGTCAGACACTGATTTGTACAGAATCCCATTTGGCAGAGTCAACGCTACACGTTCTATTTCGGCATTGATCAGAAATGTTGGCATCAGCAGCTCTGCTGCAAGGGTATCCGCCTGCCATTCTTCCCACGAGGGCTTTCCGTTTCTCTCCCGATAGGCAATGTGCCCACGGCACTTGACTGCTTTTCCGTAGTCGTTCGGAAACAGATCAGCCAAAATCTGATGTGCTGCTTCGTGCGCTATTGTGAAATTCCGGCATCCAGTGCATCTGTCTGCCGCAAGAGCAGAATCGATTACGATATCCCTCGGCATAAATACTTCAACAAGCTTTGTTCCGTCCTCAAGGGTTGCTGTGAAGCTACATCTCTGGAAAACCGTTAATCCAAGGATGTGACCATCGCTACACAGCGGCAACATCTTCAGGTTCAGTCCAAGAACAGAATTTGCAAACTGCTCTGGGTTAATAGGAGCGGGGTCATTTTTGCTTATTCCGAAGAGTGCATAGTACATTTCAATATATTTGCCTGCTATGCACGAAAGTTCTGCACGCGATAAGTATCTTGCCATTATGAAGCCCTACCTTCTGATGTGGCACAGTAGGCTTCCACGAACCACTTGCCCTTTTCAAGCCAAAGATTCCGCTTCTGCCCGCAAATCAGGCAGGTGAAGCAATGCCCTTTCACGCCAAAACGTGATGTACCGTGCTTGACTGCCAAGACACGATCAATTCCATAAGTGCGAGTCTTGTCATAGTTTATGGCAAGAGGACGGATCTTGCCGTCAGGAGTAAAACGAACATCCACTTCGACGTATCTTTTCTCACGGCGAAGGTTGTAATCACCACACATCAGAATTCCTCCTTTTTGCAGATTTATCAGAATGCAGCGTGCATTACTTGCGAATCATACTGCGTGCCACGAGCTGTTTTTCGTTTAACAGAGGAACGGACACTGTATGCTTTTTCCACTCATCCATAGAGCAGGTTACTGCTTTGCACAGACGGCATTTTGTCCAGCCGTCGGTTGCATCAAGATCTACATCATAGTTCATGGTTCCGCACATCGGGCATCTTACATTTTCTTTTCTCATATTATCACCTCTCAAAAACGCCAAATATACACGATTTCGGTCCGAAATTAACACCAAAAAGCTGTTATTTGTGGATTTGATTCGATTGTACACCCACTTTATGGAGATGTCAATTACGCATTTGTCGCTATTTTGGAGATTTCTTGTTGATTTCTTATGTTTTCTATACTATAATAGAGCTACCGGATCACAAAGGAGTGTTCTTGCTATGAAAAAGAAAACTGCGCTCACCAAAATGCACATAGCCCCATCTACGGTGTGCTATGATGCAGTCGCCGCAAGGGATAGTAATGAGGTTGGTCTGATTCTCGCAGCTGTACGAAAAAGGAATGGTTATTCACTTGTAACTTTCTCCGAACTTCTCCGCCACTATGGCGTCGATGTCAGTGACAAGGGAATCAGCAAATGGGAAAAAGGATACACCACTCCCAGCATCTACCAACTGGTTGCAATCTGCCACGCATTGAACATCAAGGAAGGACCTTCCTACTTTACAAAGACCTTTCAGAAACCCGCCCTTCTAAATGCCATCGGGCAAAAAAAGGTCGCTGAGTACGAAATGGACTTGATTGCATCTCGGCGCTACCAGCCAGACACAGAAGAGCCTGCGGAAATCGACTACATAATGATGCCTGTGTCAGAGCTGCCAGTATCGGCAGGTCTAGGAGCTTTTCTTGAGGGTGAAATGTTCCAGCAGATACAAGTGCCTGCCAGTAGTGTTCCGGCTGGTGCCGAGTTCGGGATATACGTTAGCGGTGATAGTATGGAACCACGTTATCATAGCGGACAAATCGTATGGGTAAAGCGCTGCGAAGAACTTGAATGCGGAGATATTGGGATATTCGTATATGATGACTGCGGATATCTGAAAAAATACGATGAACATACCCCAGACAAGTCCCAAGCAGAGCTCCTTACCGACAGCTATGGCGTGGTGCATAACCAACCGGTTTTGGTTTCTCTTAACACCAAATATTCGCCAATCCTTATATCTCCAGAGCAAAGATTTGAGATCGTTGGAAAAGTTTTGAACTAAAAAGATGGGAGGGATTTTCGTGGATACGATCAAACGTGTTCAGGATTTGATGCAAGAGCGTGATATGAATCTGTGTGTGTTGGCAAAGAAATGCGGAATATCGTATTCCACAATCCAAAGTACTGCCCGTCGAGGAGGGCAGTTAAGCGTAGAGACGATTGAAAGAATTTGTCAGGGTTTGGGAATTACATTAAAAGACTTCTTCGATTCCTCCTACCTGTAAATATAGGGGCAGCAAAAAAGCCGTTCGCCACGCTGGAAAATCTGCGTGGTGAACGGCTTTAATACTGCTTCTATTTATCCTTTGGTAATCTCCAGATAAACAGTAATCTCCATGATTGTTACCATTGAAGGAATACATTTGCGACGATCTTCGGGCATACCGAATAAGATTTGCCTTGGCAGTTGAAAACAGCTCAGGTTACCTATTGCAATTCTGACTATTTGGAATATACTTGTAAGTATCAAATTATTTCACTGTATGAGGACATCCGCACCAAACTTATCCAGTCCGGTGTAATGAAATGCAGAGAATAAAAGACAAAATTGGTATGTTCCACGAAATTTAGGGAGAAAACTGAGCAAGTAGGAAGGCGGAATATATATGAAACAAGATACTTTAGAGGGCAAAGCAAAAACAAAAAATGGGGTAAAACGGCTGTGTTTTTCCATAATCTGCATTCTTCTGGAAGTGATTTTTATTATTACTATCGTAACACGCTTGAATGAATATGCAGAAGTCATAAATTTATTTACAAGGATTTTGAGTGGGATCTTGGTTTTGGGATTGTACGCATCAAATAAGACATCCTCTATGAAAATGCCTTGGGTCATCTTAATTCTAATTTTCCCAATTATGGGTGTAGGCCTGTATTTGTTGATTGGTTTGAATGGTGGCACACATAAAATGCGTGAGCGGTATGCAGAAATTGATAGCAAATTGTTACCAATGCTTCCGGACAGTCAGGAGTGTTTGAGCAGAATAAAAGAAACAATTCCGAAAGCAGGAAATATAGCAAGTTACATACAAAGAAATTCGCAGTATCCAATCTATCAGAATACGGATATTGTGTATTTTGATGAAGCAGTGAAAGGATTAGAGGCACAGCTTAAGGATTTGGAGAAAGCACAAAAGTTTATCTTTATGGAATATCATGCGATAGAAGACGCTGAAGCATGGCATAAGATTCAAGATGTTCTGGAAGAGCGAGTAAAAGCAGGTGTGGAAGTTAGAGTATTCTACGATGACATGGGTTCTATAGGCTTTATTAACACAGATTTTGTGAAAAAAATGGAGACAATAGGAATTCATTGCCGTGTATTCAATCCGTTTATGCCAGGTTTAAATCTGTTTTTGAACAATCGTGATCATAGAAAAATAACAGTTATTGATGGAAAAGTCGGATTTACAGGTGGATATAATCTAGCAAACGAATATTTTAATTACACACACCCGTATGGACAGTGGAAAGATACAGGTATTCGTTTAGAAGGAGATGCTGTTCAGTCGCTTACAGTGACATTTTTAGAAATGTGGAATGCTGTTAGTGAAAAAGCTACGAATGATACTGATTTTAGTAAATACATTATTCATTACGATTATAAAGCACAGCAAACAGGTTTTGTTCAGCCTTATGCAGACAGTCCTATGGATAATGAGCAGGTCGGAGAAGAAGTTTATATCAGTATGATAAATAAAGCTGAAAAATATTGTTGGTTTATGACTCCATATCTAATCATAACAGATGAAATGACGCATGCGTTATGTCTGGCTGCTAAGCGAGGGGTAGACGTAAGAATTATCACACCTGGTATCCCTGATAAAAAATTCATTTATAGTGTAACTCGTTCTTTTTATCATGGATTAGTTAAACATGGTGTTCGTGTTTATGAGTGGACTCCTGGTTTCTGTCATGCAAAAATGAGTGTGGCAGATGACTGTATGGCAACTTGTGGAACAATTAATTTGGATTATCGAAGTTTATATCACCATTTTGAAAACGGCTGTTTTATGGCAGATTGTCAGGCAGTTGTGGAAATAAAAAATGATCTGATAAGAACGATGGGAGAATGTCGTGATGTGACAGACCAATATCAAACCGGACGAAGTGCATATTTGCGACTGGGACAATTATTTATGAGATTATTTGCTGGATTGCTATAAGAATCTGATGATACGACCTTTCAAAAAACAGTTGATTTAGAAGTTAACTGTTTTTGAAAGGCCGTTTTTGCTATATCTAACAGTCTGTTGTACAAAGAAGATTTTGCATGGATGAAAAAACAAAC
Organism: Faecalibacterium sp. 7; assembly: GCF_049562865.1. NCBI lineage: Bacteria > Bacillati > Bacillota > Clostridia > Eubacteriales > Oscillospiraceae > Faecalibacterium > Faecalibacterium sp. 7. The sequence goes on from NZ_CP186911.1 coordinate 1,524,018, forward strand.
CTTGTTGAGGTTAAATTGAGTTTTCTATTGTATTGTATTGCTAATGAATAAGAATAAGAAATAAAAAGGAATCAAGTGATGTACAATGAAAAAGCATAAAATATGTAAAATCCTTCTTGTTATACTGGCAATTTTTTTATGTGTGGCTTTTTATGAATTGCTCGGAATCTGCGTTGCATATAAAAAGCAGCCGGAAGTGTCCAATACAACCAAAAAAGAAACAAAAAATGGGTCATGGAACGAATGCAGTGAAAATACAGAACGGGCAGTAATCATAGAAAAGAATCCAGAAGCGCTTTTACAAAGAGTGCGTTTGATCAAGAATGCAAAAAAGGAAATTATTCTTTCTACTTTTGCATTTCAATCCGATGAAAGTGGAAAATTGATCTTAGGAGCACTGCATGATGCGGCAGACAGAGGTGTACATATTCGTCTGTTAGTAGATGGAATGGAGAGCTGGATTGATATGGAAGGAAATCCGTATTTCTATGGATTATCTTCCCATGAGAATGTTGAAATTAAACTGTATAATAAGGCCAATCCGTTGAAACCGTGGAAAATAATGGGTAGAATGCATGATAAATATTTGATTGCAGATGGAAAGAGATATATTCTTGGGGGAAGAAATACATACAATTATTTCCTGGGTGATTTTCCGGGACATAAGAACTATGACAGAGACGTGTTAGTGGTTTGCGATGAACCTGAGAAAGAAAATTCAGTTAACCAGTTGTTAGAGTATTTTGAAACGATATGGGAACAAGAAGACAGTGATTATTTTCATGACAATAAAAAACTGGCAAATAGAAAATCTGTAAAGAACGCAGTTTTAGAGCTGAAGAACGGCTATCAGAAATATTTTGAAGAGAATAAGGAAAGAATCTGCGATACCGATTACACGGACGAAACTTTTGAGACAGAAAAGATTGCATTAGTGTCAAATCCTATTCACACAGGTTCCAAAGAACCAGTAGTGTGGTATCAGTTGGGAGAATTGATGAAAAATGCAAAAAATCGTGTGAAGATCCACACGCCATATATTATCTGTAATGATATGATGTATAATACATGGGAGGAGATTGCAGAGAACGTTTCAGATTTTTCTATCATGACAAATTCAGTTGCGAATAATGGGAATCCATTTGGGGCTGCCGATTATGCGAAAAACAGAAATAGAATCTTAAGTACAGGAATTAATATCTGGGAATATGAAGGCGGTTATTCATACCACGGAAAAAGTATTCTGATTGACGATGATCTGTCTGTAATCGGTTCCTTTAATATGGACATGAGAAGTGCATATCTGGATACGGAACTGATGCTTGTAATTCGCAGTAAAGATATTAATAAACAGTTGGAAGAGGGCATGATGGACTATGAAAGAGTGTCCCGCCAGGTATTGGAAGATGGAACCTATCGTGATCCATATCATGTAGAGCCAATCGAATTAACAAAGAAACGTCAGAGAAAAATATTTTTGGTACAGCATCTGCTTGGATGGGCAAGGTATCTGTTTTAATAAGGAGGAAGGAAAACGTGTTTCAAATATTGATTGTAGAAGATGATAAAGAATTAAGCCAGCTATTCCAAAAAGTGCTTGAGAAGAATGGATATCAAGTCAAAAGTGCATCGGATGGAGCACAGGCATTAGAAGTATTGGTTAAGGAATATATTGATCTGATCATTTCTGATATTATGATGCCGGTTATGGATGGTTATGAACTGGTGTCGGAACTCCGTTCAGCTGGATATCAGATACCTGTACTTATGATCACTGCGAAAGGTTCCTTTGATGATATGCGCCAGGGATTTCTTTCGGGAAGTGACGATTATATGGTAAAACCGGTAAATGTGAATGAAATGGTTTTAAGAGTCGGAGCACTGCTTCGCCGTGCACAGATACTGAATGAACACAAAATTGTGATCGGTTCAACAGAGTTTGATTATGATGCAATGACGGTTACAACTGATAAGGAAAGTCTTGTTTTGCCTAAAAAAGAATTCCTGCTTTTATATAAGCTTGCAGCTTCGCCAGACAGAATATTTACAAAACAACAGTTGATGGATGAAGTATGGGGATACGAGACGGAGGCAGACCCACATACGATAGAGGTACATATAGGAAGAATCAGGGAGCGTTTGAAAGATAACCCTGATTTTGAAATCGTAACAATGCGTGGAATTGGATACAAGGTGGTGAAAAAATAGTGGAACAAAAGAAAGAAAAAGGATTGCGGATCCGATCCTGTCTGACTGGTGCAATCTGGCTGGCACTTGTATTTTCAACAGTCATATCTGCGTTATTATTTGCTTTTTTGAATCATTTTTTTAATCTGCCGGGCAGCATACCTGTGCTTGGCTGGCTTTTGATTTTCAATACATTGATTGCAGGGCTGATCACTTCCTTTATTAATGCAAAGTTACTGGAACCAATTACAAGACTTAGTAAAGCAATGAAGGAAGTTTCTCGGGGAGATTTTGAACAGCATTTGGAAACGAACAGCCGTATAGCAGAAGTTGGAGAATCTTATCAAAGTTTTAACGTTATGACAAAAGAACTTCGTGCAACAGAGGTGCTGCAGATGGATTTTGTATCTGATGTTTCTCATGAGTTTAAGACCCCGATTAATGCCATTGAAGGATATACAATGCTGCTTCAGGGAGAAGAACTGTCTCCGGATCAAGAGGAATATGTAGAAAAAATCTTATTTAACACCCAAAGACTTTCCGGATTGGTTGGTAATATTTTGCTGTTATCCAAGTTAGAGAATCAGAATATACCAATGAAAAAAACAGAATATCGTCTGGATGAACAGATCCGCCAGGCAGTTCTTTCATTGGAAACAAAATGGACAGAAAAAGAAATTGGTTTTCAGGTAGAATTGGAGGAAGTTAAATATACTGCGAATGAAGGACTTTTTATGCATATCTGGATAAATCTTTTAGATAATGCGATTAAGTTCAGCCCTTCAAAGGGGACAATTACGATGTTTCTGAAACAAGAACAGGATTCTGTTAAGTTCATTCTGGAAGATGAAGGACCAGGAATAGAGGATGATGTAAAATCCAGAATATTTGACAAGTTCTATCAGGTAGATGGATCTCATAAAGCAGAAGGAAATGGCCTAGGTCTTGCACTTGTAAAACGGATTGTAGATAGTGCCGGAGGAACAATCAAAGCAGAAAACCGTGAATATGGTGGATGCAGATTTGTTATAGAGCTGCCAAAGCAGAAAGATGAGATTATCTAGTTTTAAGATAAATTAGAAGATGGGAGGATTTATATGACATTTTATCAGGAGTTGCAGTTAAATCAGGCAGGTTCTAAAAACCTGTTGAAAAAGAGTGAAACACTAAAAGAAAAACTATATCATATGTGGGTATATCTGGTGAAGATAGCTGCTACAATGGCATTTTGTTTTTTCTTTGTTAGTATTTTCAGCATCCTATTTGGAAATGAGAACAGCATTGTAGGTGTAGTAGTCTTATTATGTCTCATGGTGTTTAGGAATGCGGATCTGGGGATCCACACCGGACAATCTACGATGCTTTTGGCTTTGTTCTTTGTAATTATGACTGTATGTCCGCATTTAGCAAATCAGTTTTCACCGGTATTGGGAATGCTGTTAAATATTGCGGCACTGGCTGTGTTGATTCTGTTCGGATGCCATAATCCATCCATGTTTAATCAATCTACATTGGTTCTTGGGTATCTGCTGCTATATGGTTATGATGTTACGGGAAAAAGCTATCAGATGCGATTAGTCGGAATGGCTTTAGGTGCAGCACTTACCTGCTTCGTATTTTATCGAAATCATAAAAACAGAACTTATAAAAGAAATCTGAAAGATCTGATACAAGAATTTGATATCACTTCTTCCAGAACAAAATGGCAGCTATGTCAGATTTTATGCGTACCGATTGTCCTTTGCATTGCAGAACTTTGTAATATGCCACGTGCAATGTGGGCTGGTATTGCGGCCATGTCCGTGATTTTGCCGTCTATGGAAGATATGCACTACAGAGTCCGTAAAAGGATTGCCGGAAATATTGCAGGTGTTATATGTTTTACAGTATTATATTTTCTGCTTCCTTCGTCAATCTATGCATATATAGGAATTCTTGGTGGAATCGGTGTAGGATTTTCAGCACAATATGGCTGGCAGGCAGTATTTAACACATTTGGTGCTTTAGCCATTGCTGCAGAGACATATGGACTACAAGGAGCGGTTAGTCTTAGAGTGAGTCAAAATGTTTTTGGTGTTGTGTTTGCTTTAGCATTTTGTGTTATATTTTATTGGTTTATGCCTAAAAAAAAGGAAAGTGAGGTGACCGTACATGCAGAGTGAAGTGAATCAGGAAGAAAATTTGAATACCACTGATTTTGACGAGCACTTCGCTAAAATTTCGTCCTATATTGTAGACACATTGCACGGCGTTCCACTTGAGATGACCGAGGATGAAAAAGAACAATTTCGCATACAGGTTATTTCAAATCAGTATGCAGAACGGTTGCTAAGTGAAGCCGAAAAGACAGAAACGTATAGAGGTTTATCAAAAATTGATATTCTCCATACAGTTTCTATCCCTCAACTGGCTAGAACAATCCCACTTAAAGGTTTGAATCTCAGTTTAGAAAAATACAGAATGCCGGATGGTGTAATAATAGAGGTTGAGAGTTCGTCACATTATTTGGGGTCATTTAGTGAGAAAAATGATTCTTCCACAAATTGGATAGAAAAGATCATGGAGGGTGTCGGTATTCACTAGATGGATTCTCAAGAAGCATATGCACGAAAGTTCTGCACGCGATAAGTATCTTGCCATTATGAAGCCCTACCTTCTGATGTGGCACAGTAGCAGTTGAAAACGGCTCATGTTACCTATTGCAATTCTGACTATTTGGAAATATACTTGTAAGTATCAAATTATTTCACTTTATGGGAGGAAATTATTATGGCAAGACCCAAGGGAAGCAAGAATAAGGCTCGTACTGTAAAGGCCAGCGTTGATTATGCAGCCGTCGTTGCAGAAAAGACCGCTGAAAAGGAAAAAATTGAATCTGAGGTTGCTACGCTGACTGCAAATCTCGATGATCTGAAAACGCAGATGAAAGCCAAGAAAGCAGAATTGAAAGCCGTCACCAAGGAACTTACCAAAGCCGAAAACAAAAAAGCTGCCGCCGAAGCAAAGGCAATGGAAGAAGCAAAGAAGAGCGAAGCAGAAGATGTGCTGAAGAAGCTGCTTGCCAGCGGTATGTCCGCTGATGAAATTGTTGCCAAACTCCAGTAAATTTTTATGGAAGCCAGCAAGCGAATCTGTCCGAACTGCGGACGTAAAATGAAGCAGCAGTTCATTGGTCTGTTCCACTGCAAATGCGGCACAAGCTGGCGGCGTGATATAGGATTTTTTGAACGTACTCCAGATATGGTGTTCTCACTGGAACGCAAAAAAGTCAGAAACAAAGTCAAGCAGTTACCGACGATACATCATAAGTAGGCAAGACCACCAGCCGTTTTTTCGACTGGTGGCCTTTTTTGTGCTTAATCCTCTGTAATGCCGAGATATTGGTCAATCTCCATGATGCTTTCCCCACTGATCTCAACCAGATCTTCAAAGGGCACTACGGTTTCGCCCACCTGCAAGGTGCGGAACACCGGGTCGATGCGGTCTGCCTTGCCAGTCAGGGTGACGTAGTTGCCCACTGCGGGAATCTCCGGGTGGGCGGTATCCTCCTTGAAGTACCGCACCGTGATGGTCATGCCCTTGGTGACCTGCATCAGCCGATCGGACAGAGCCGACATTTCTTCCTCGGTCAAAATGCGCTTGGTCACCCGCTCGGTGCGCTGTTTTTCTGCGGCAAGCTGCTCATCATAATACTGCTTCTATTTATCCTTTGGCAATCTCCAGATAAACGCTAAAATGGAGCATCTACTGCACATCCTAACTTAATATGCACTGAATAAAAGAAAAAGCCTTATATTTCAATCTATAGAGGCCAATCTGTGGTATAATTGGAGCAAGAGAACTGGAAAAAATCCAGCAAAAACCTTGTACCTGGAGGGCAGCTATGTATCGTTACAGCAATGGCCAGATCAGCTTGGCGGATTAATCGAGTATCTAATGCAGCAGGAGACCATCCTCCGGAAATGTGAGGCAGTGCTGGATCTACCGTCCGTGTATGAGAAAATGGTGCAGTTGTGCAGCAAAGAAGATAGTCGTCCGCCCCTCGCCCCAGCGTTCATCGTAAAGTACCTGCTGGTGAGTTTCCTGTACAGCAAACCATCGAACCGGCAGATCGGGCAGCGCACCCCTTCACCTCAAAGCTAACGAAGCTGATGAACTGCACGCTGCCACCAGCCTTCAGTTCCTCCATCACAACTGCGACGTGGACGTTCAGTGCCGCCTCCCTGTCCTTTCTTCGTCAGGCCAGGCTTTTTTCGCAATAGTGGCGACGAATTCGTTCTTGCTGTTTTTCGTTTGAAAAGAGCCTTATGACCTGGGCGCTCTCCGGTCGTGGGTGGCGTAGTAGGCTCGCTTATTTTCGTACATGCAATAGTCGGCCTTGTTCAGCAGCATTTGCATGACGCAGCCTTCATAATCGGTGGAGATCGCCCAACCGTAGGCGTAGCTGAGAGGAAGCTGATTGCTGTCACGGTTTGCAGCATCGGCTTCCCTGCGCAGACTGTCCAGTATGCCCTCCACCTCCTGCCGGTCCGTATGGTAAATGACCGCCATAAATTCATCGCCGCCGTATCTGCCCACGAAATGCTTTTCCGGGATCACCCGGCGTAAAAGCCGGGCAAAGCTCAGGATCAGTTGGTCACCCGCCGAATGACCCCTCGTATCGTTGACGGTTTTTAGATTGTTCAGGTCAAATATGACGCAGGCCGTAGGCTCCCGGAGAATTTCCCTGTTGTTGAGAAGCTCCTCGCAGGAGCCTTTGTTGGGCAGGCCGGTATGGATGTCGATGTATGCCTTCTGCTCCAGCAGTTGGTTTTTCCGGGCCATTTTCAGTGCCATGGCGGTCTGGAGCATGATCAGGATCACCAGGCACAGCATATCCAGTGCCGAGAGGATCTCAATAGTGCGGATCTTCATGGCGATCTTTTCTGAATAATGTTCCGCGGCAGACACCGTTTCGTCCGCCATTTCAAAATAGGTCTCGCTCATGGCAACGATTTGGGTGTTCTCATATCCACGCTGTCTGGCCGCCGCGACCTCCGCCTTGAGCCGCTCCCAGTAGGCACGCTGGATGTCCAGCCTTTCCTGATAGGCCGCGTCCTTGAGCTTTACCAATTCGTAGTGCCCATTCCCGGATGTCAGATCGCTTAAAATATCGTCTAAATACGCGATCAACTCATCGTTTCGGGTGCCTGTGATCTCCAGCTTTACCGCCCGCTGCGTGGCTCCGCGCACCAGACCGGCATAATTGATGACGCGGGCCGTGCCCTTCAGGTTGCCGATCTCGACCATCATCAGAGCGACAAGGATCACCAAAATCAGCACAAGGCAGCTTTGCAGGATGCTGATGAGATTTTTGCGATCTATTTTTACATTTCCTTTTATCATAACGACCTCGATCACGGAACGACCATGATATACTTTATTGCGAATCAGTCTTGATGAATACTTTACTCTGTAACGCACATCATGTCAATAACAATGGAAATTTTTCTACTGTCTCCCAAGAATGATCGGCATGAATAAAATGAAAAGCACGCACTTTATTGCTTGTTTCGGTTGGATAGCTTAGGCTTGCCAGGGACCGCCTCATCCGCCTTGGATGGGCGACCCCTGCGAGCCCCAACCAATTTCTCCGCTTTCTGGTTTTCAGGCATAGTCTTTTCTGCTTTCGGCGGACTGCCACGGCACAGCTTTTTCGGCTTCTATAATTGTAAGGAACATGGCTTTTCGCTGAATGGAAAGCGAAGCTGACCCGGGCTGGGGCGGTCTGTATTAAAGCGATATTTTTTTTTGAAATTATCTTGACAAATTTTATCAAGATTGATATGATGGTATTAACAAGCAAGCGAAAAGAGGATGTGGAGCATGATCATCACCAAAGAGACGGACTACGCGCTGCGCATTTTGCGGGTGCTGCTGGACGGGGAGAAGCATTCGGTGGCCGAGATGTCGGAAACGGAATTGATCCCCAATCAGTTTGCCTACCAGATTCTGCGCAAACTCTCCGCCGGCAATTTGGTGCGGGTGAGCCGCGGCGCTCTCGGCGGCTGCGAGCTGTCCTGCGATCTGGACGCGACCTCCCTCTACGATCTCATGGGGGTCGTGGGGGAGCGAGGCATCCTGTGCGCCTGCATGGAGCCGGGATATGAATGCCGCTGGCAGGACAAGCATGGGCGGTGCACCATCCACTGTCAGCTGGCGGCCTTGCAGCAAAAGCAGGACGAGGCGTTCCGTGCCGTGAGCCTGCGCAGGCTGCTGACCGGCGGATTCGATCCCCAAGATACAAGCAAGCTGTAAAATTTTAAAAGGAGGTACCCGTATGCTGTTTCAAACCACGTCGGCGCACGAAGAGCTGCGCGCGAAGATCCGGAGTTTTGCGGAGGAGGAGATCAAGCCCCTCGCATTTTTAATGGATCAGAACAATGAGTTTCCCGAGGAGGCTGTCAAGAAGCTGGGTAAGCTGGGCTGGATGGGCATTCCCTACCCCAAGGAGTACGGCGGTGCCGGTCTTGATGCTCTGAGCTACGCCATCGCGGTGGAGGAGCTGGCCCGTGTGGACGGCGGCACGGGCGTAATCCTCTCCGCCCACGTCTCCCTCGGCTCATGGCCCATTTTCGCCTATGGCACCGAGGAGCAGAAGAAGAAATATCTGGTTCCGCTGGCCAAGGGCGAGAAGATCGGCGCCTTCGGCCTTACGGAGACCAACGCCGGATCCGACGCCGGCGGCACGGAGACCACGGCGCTGGATAAGGGGGACTACTACCTCCTCAACGGCGGCAAGATCTTCATTACCAACGCCCCTAAGGCGGACACCTATGTGGTTTTCGCCGTCACCACGCCGGACATCGGCACCCGGGGCATCTCCGCTTTCATCGTGGAGAAGGGCTGGAAGGGCTTTGAGTTCGGCGACCACTATGACAAGATGGGTATTCGCTCCTCCTCCACGGCGGAGCTGATCTTCAACAACGTGAAGGTTCCCAAGGAAAACCTATTGGGCAAGGAGGGCGAGGGCTTCAAGATTGCCATGTCCACGCTGGACGGCGGACGCATCGGCATCGCCGCGCAGGCGCTGGGCATCGCCCAGGGCGCGTTTGAGCACGCGTTGAGCTATTCCAAGGAGCGCGTCCAGTTCGGCAAGCCCATCGCGGCCCAGCAGAGCATCGCCTTCAAGCTGGCAGATATGGCAACCAAGCTGCGCTGCGCTCGGTTCCTCATCTACTCCGCGGCGGAGCTGAAGGAGCAGCACGCGCCTTACGGCATGGAGTCCGCCATGGCGAAGATGTACGCCTCGGACATCGCGCTGGAGGTCACCAACGATGCCTTGCAGATCCACGGCGGCAGCGGCTACCTCAAGGGCATGGAGGTGGAACGGGCCTACCGCGACGCCAAGATCACCACCCTCTACGAGGGCACTAACGAGATCCAGCGGGTGGTCATCGCCTCTCATCTGTTGGGCAGGCTGGGCAAGAGCTCCGGCGGCGAGAGCCGTTCGGCGGCCAAGAAACCCGCGCCCATCACCGGCATTCGCAAAAAGACCATCTTCCGGGAGGGGGATGCTGCCCAGCAGGTGGCCGACCTTGTGGCGGCGCTGAAGAAGGATGGTCACGACTTCTCCGTGGGCATCCCTATGGATACGCCCATCCCGCAGGCGGAACGGGTGGTCTCCGCGGGCAAGGGCATCGGGGAGAAAAAGAACATGAAACTGGTAGAGTCGCTGGCCAAGGCCGCCGGCGCGGCCATCGGTTCTTCCCGCCCTGTGGCGGAGACTCTCAAATATCTGCCGCTGAACCGCTATGTGGGTATGTCCGGTCAGAAGTTCACCGGCAATCTGTACATCGCCTGCGGCATCTCCGGCGCATCCCAGCACCTTAAGGGCATCAAGGACGCCTCCACCATCGTGGCCATCAATAAGAACGGTAACGCGCCTATCTTCAAGAACTGCGACTACGGCATCGTGGGCGATGTGGAGGAGATCCTGCCCCTGCTCACTGCCGCGCTGGATAGCGGCGAAAAGCTGCCCGCGCCGCCCATGGTAAAGATGAAGCGGCCCACGCCGCCGAAGCCCGCCCCCATCGGCGACCGCTACGTCTGCAGCGGCTGCGGCTACGAGTATGTGCCGGAGTTGGGCGACGAGGACGGCGAGATCGCGCCCGGTACGCTCTTTGAGCAGCTTCCCGCCGAGTGGGTGTGTCCCGAGTGCGCGGAGACGAAGGATCAATTTGTAAAGGCTTGAGGCCGTGAAGGAGGCAAGATAAGATGTATTGCGTGCGTAAAGTAACGAACGACCTCTACTGGGTGGGCGCCAACGACCATCGCCTGGCCCTGTTTGAAAACTGCTTTCCCATTCCCCGGGGCGTAAGCTACAACGCCTACTGCCTGCTGGATGAAAAGACGGTGCTCTTTGACACGGTGGACTGGTCTGCCTGCCGCCAGCTTTTGGAAAATCTGGCGTATGTGCTGGATGGCCGCGAGCTGGACTACCTGCTGGTCAACCATCTGGAGCCGGATCACGCCGCCTGCATCGAGGAGATCCTGCTACGCCATCCCAAGGTGAAACTGATCTCCAATGAGAAGGCATTCATGCTCATGCGGCAGTTCGGCTTCCATGTGGACGGACATGAGTGCATCGAGGTGAAGGAGGGCGACACCTTCTCCTTCGGCAAGCACACCGTCACCTTTGTGGGAGCGCCTATGGTTCACTGGCCGGAGGCCATGGTGACCCTCGACGTCACCGACGGCGTCCTCTTTTCCGCCGACGCCTTCGGCACCTTCGGCGCGCTGGACGGCAAGCTGTTCGCCGACGAGGTGGACTTCGAGCGGGACTGGCTGGACGACGCCCGCCGCTACCTCACCAACATCGTGGGCAAGTACGGCCCCCACATCCAGCTCCTGCTGAAAAAGGCCGGCGGCGTTTTGGATCAGATCAAGTACATCTGCCCGCTCCACGGCCCCGTGTGGCGCAAGGATCTGGGCTGGTTCATTGAAAAGTACGACACATGGAGCCGCTATGCCCCTGAGACCCAGGGCGTGCTCATCGTCTACGCCTCTATGTACGGCAACACGGAGAACGCGGCGCAGGCGCTGGCGACGTCGCTCTGCGATAAGGGCATGAGCAAGGTGGCGATGTACGATGTGTCCTCCACTCATGTCTCCCAGCTGATCTCCGAGGCGTTTAAGTACAGTCACATTGTCCTGGCCTCTGTGACCTACAACCTCGGCATCTACCCTGCCATGCATGACTTCCTCATGGATATGAAGGCACTGAATCTGCAAAACCGCACCTTTGCCATCATTGAAAACGGCTCATGGGCGGTGAAGTCCGGTGACCTCATGCAGAAATTCGTCAACAATGAGCTTAAGAACATGACGGTGCTCAACGAGCGGCTCAGCCTCGCCTCGTCCATGGGCACGGACAAGCGCACTGAGCTGGAAGCACTGGCGGACGCCATTCTGGAATCTATGAAGTAACTGGCAGGAAAGCCAAAACCAAGACAACAGACAACAAACAGCCCCGCCGCGTCGGCTGCAGAAAAACCGGCTTTCAAAAAAAGAGCGGGCAAGCGTGATACTGCGCTTGCCCGCTCTTTTCCAAAAAGGACATGAGAAGTGACCGGAGAAGATGAGAGGATCGAAATGGAGATCAGAAAACGAAATGGGGAGTCTGTTCCCTTTCAACAGGAGAAAATTTTCAACGCCATGAAAAAGGCGTTTGACGGACAGGGCAAGGAGATCGGGAGCAGAGAGATGGATGAGATCCTCGCCACCGTTCTCAACAATCTCTCCGTCACAGTGCCGCTCACCGTAGAACGTGTGCAGGACGAGGTGGAGCGAACGCTCATGGAGCGCGGACACTATGAGGTGGCCAAGGCGTACATCCTCTACCGCGAAAAGCGGTCTGCGCTGCGCCGTGTCCGGCATACCATCGCGCGGACGGTGGGGGATGACTCGCTTGACGAGGTGCTGCGCCGCATCCAGATGGATTTTACCGAGGAAGTCTACTCCCTCGCGGCGCTTCAAATGAAGTTTGAGAGTTTCTGTCGCCTGGGCATGACGGAGGATGAGCGGGCTGAGGCACTGACCAAGGCGGCGGTAGAGCTGACTACGGCAGAGGCACCCAAGTGGGAGTTCATCGCGGCACGGCTTCTGAACCACTCCTTTCGCTGTCGCAACGCACAGGAATGGGAGGGGCGCGGCGTCTGCGACCTCTATGGCAAGCTTCGCTATCTGACGGATAAGGGACTCTACGGTGACTATATCCTTGCCCACTATACCCACGAGGAGATTGCCATGGCGGAGGACTTTCTCTGCCCGGAACGGGACGAGCTGTTCACCTACTCCGGCCTTGACCTGCTGCTCAAACGCTATGTGATCCAGTCACGCAGCCGCGTGCCGCTGGAAACACCGCAGGAGATGTTTTTGGGTATCGCGCTGCATCTTGCTATGAACGAAGGCTCTGACCGCATGGGGTGGGTAAAACGCTTTTACGATATGCTCAGCCGTATGGAGGTCACAATGGCGACACCTACCATGTCCAACGCACGAAAGCCCTACCATCAGCTTTCAAGCTGCTTTGTGGACACTGTGCCGGACAGTCTGGACGGCATCTACCGCTCTCTGGACAACTTCGCAAAGGTCTCTAAATTCGGCGGTGGAATGGGGATGTACTTCGGTAAGGTGCGCGCTGCAGGCAGCACCATCCGCGGCTTTCAAGGGGCGGCGGGCGGTGTTATCCGCTGGATCCGGCTGGTCAACGACACCGCCGTGGCGGTGGATCAGTTGGGGATGCGGCAGGGCGCTGTGGCGGTTTACTTAGACGCATGGCACCGGGATCTGCCGGAATTCCTTCAACTGCGCACCAACAACGGCGACGACCGCATGAAGGCACATGATGTGTTTCCCGCCGTGTGCTATCCGGATCTCTTCTGGCGACTGGCGGAGGAGAACATAGACGCGCCGTGGCATCTCATGTGTCCGCATGAGATCCTCACGGTCAAGGGCTACGCACTGGAGGATTACTGGGGTACAGAATGGGAGAAGCGGTATCTGGACTGCGTCAATGACCCGCGCATCGAAAAGCGCAGCGTCACCGTCAAGGACATCGTGCGGCTGGTGCTTCGCTCGGCAGTGGAGACCGGCACACCCTTCGCTTTCAATCGCGACAGTGTAAATCATATGAACCCAAACGGCCACACGGGAATGATCTATTGCTCCAATCTCTGTACGGAGATCGCGCAGAACATGGCACCCATCGAGCACATCAGCACTGAGGTGCACACGGAGAACGGCGACACAATTGTGGTGACGGCCACACGCCCAGGTGAGTTTGTGGTCTGCAATCTGGCGAGTCTGTCTCTCGGTAATCTGCCGGTGGAGGACGAGGCCTATATGGAACGCACGGTGGAAACGGCCATCCGCGCACTGGATAATGTGATCGACCTCAACTTCTACCCGTTGGAATACGCGCGGCTTACCAATCAGAAGTACCGCAGCATCGGCCTGGGCGTCAGCGGCTACCACCACATGCTGGCAAAGCGCGGCATCCACTGGGAGAGCGATGAGCACCTTGCCTTCACCGACGCAGTGTTCGAGCTCATCAACTACGCCGCTGTCAAGGCGGACACAGCTCTGGCACGGGAAAAGGGTCGTTACGCGCTCTTTGAAGGCAGCGACTGGCAGACGGGCGCGTATTTTGAAAAGCGGGGTTATACCTCCGAAAAGTGGCGGGCGCTTGCGAAAACGGTGGCGGTGCAGGGAATGCGCAACGCCTATCTGCTGGCGGTCGCACCGACCTCCAGCACATCTATCCTCTCCGGCACGTCGGCGGGCATAGATCCAATTATGAAGAAATTCTTTTTAGAGGAAAAAAAGGGCAGCATGCTGCCCCGCGTTGCTCCGGAGCTTTCTATGGACACATGGTGGTACTATAAGGCAGCGCATCTAATCGACCAAAGCTGGTCGGTACGCGCCGCGGGCCTTCGCCAGAGACATATTGACCAGGCGCAGAGCATGAATCTCTATATCACCAACGACTATTCCATGCGTCAGGTGCTCAGACTGTATTTGGAGGCGTGGAGGGCCGGCGTCAAGACCATTTACTATGTCCGCAGCAAGGCCCTTGAGGTCGAGTCCTGCGAAAGCTGCTCGTCATAAGGAGGATAGCATGACGGAACTGAAGAAAAAGCCCCTCTTTAACCCGGAGGGCGACCCTGATGTGCGCCTGCGGCGCATGATCGGCGGCAATACCACAAACCTCAACGACTTCAACAATATGAAGTACGCTTGGGTCAGCGACTGGTACCGGCAGGCCATGAACAACTTTTGGATCCCTGAGGAGATCAATCTCTCGCAGGATGTGAAGGACTATCCCCGCCTGCTGTCAGCCGAGCGCAGCGCCTACGATAAAATTCTGAGTTTTCTTGTCTTTTTGGATTCCATTCAGACAGCGAACCTGCCTAATATCGGCGCCTACATTACCGCCAACGAGGTCAATCTCTGCCTGTCCATTCAGGCGTTTCAGGAGTGTGTCCACTCACAGAGCTACAGCTATATGCTCGACACCATCTGTTCCCCCGTGGAGCGCAATGACATCCTCTACCAATGGAAAACGGACGAGCATCTGCTGCGCCGCAACACCTTCATTGGGGACTGCTACAACGAGTTTCAGGAGCGGAAGGACGCTCCCACGCTGCTGCGCGTGATGATGGCAAACTATATTTTGGAGGGCATCTATTTTTACAGCGGCTTTATGTTCTTCTACAATCTCTCCCGAAACGGGAAGATGCCCGGCTCGGCGCAGGAGATTCGCTACATAAACCGCGATGAGAACACGCACTTGTGGCTGTTCCGCAATATCATCACGGAGCTGCAAAAGGAGCAGCCGGAGTTGTTCACCGCCGAGAGCGTACAAGCGCTGCGCGAGATGATGCGTGAGGGCGTGGAGCAGGAGATCGCATGGGGGCATTATGTAATCGGCGACGACATCCCGGGGCTGAACCGGCAGATGATCAGCGATTACATCCGCTATCTCGGCAACCTCCGCTGGACGAGCCTTGGCTATCCCGCATTGTATCCAGGCTTTGAGAGCGAACCGGAGAGCATGGAATGGGTCAGCCAGTACGCCGACGCCAACATGGTCAAGACCGATTTCTTTGAGGCACGCAGTACCGCCTACGCCAAGAGCACCGCACTGATAGACGATTTATAAGAAAACCAAAGACATCAGAATAGGAGATACTACTATGAATTACAGCGCTATGATCCAAAATCGCAGATCCGTTCACGCATTCTGCGAAAAGGAAGTTCCGAGCGAGGCTATCGGCCAGCTCCGATCCTACTATGAAAAGACCTGCCCCCGTCTTGTCCCGGAGATTGCAACGGAGTTGATCGTCTTGGACAAGGATGCACAGCCGGCGCTGGAGAGCTCAGCGGGCTATAATCAATTTCTCATCGGAGCACCGCACTACCTGCTCCTTATGTCTGCCCCGCATTCCTATGCGGCCATCAACGCCGGCTACATGATGGAAGATCTCGTCCTCAAGCTGACTGAGTTGGACATTGACACCTGCTGGATGACCTTCACCGACAGCGACAAAATCAAAAAGGCACTGTCTCTCGCCACCCCGTTAGAGGTGGCGGCAATCGTTGCCTTTGGCTACGGGGAAAAGACCGCAAAAAAGCTGCGGCTGAATATCCTAAGTATGTCTCAGATCGATGTGCGGGCCGAGCAGCAGTACTACGCGCCCAAAAAGGGCGTGCATGATTTGGTTCACATGGGGAGCTGGAGCAACAAGTCTGGGCTTGACGAGATGATAGACTTCTACGACGATATGCTCTGGCAGTCCTTCTACGCCGCTTCGCTCTCCCCCAGCTATCTCAACCGTCAGCCCTATGGCTTCCTTGTGCAGGATCACAGCATCTATTTGGTGCAGCAGGAGGATGCCTACACCGATAATTTGGATGCCGCATTGGATCTCGGTATTGTCATGCTCCACTTCTCCGCCGTCGCCTCCCAGTGGGCGGGGCAGGTACGCTGGGAACTTTCACCTGCTGCGCCCGACGGCCTGCCGGAAGGACTTCGCTCCGCTGCGGTGTACCACATGTAACGACTCTGGGGGAAGCAAGTCAACGGTAAAATGCGCGACCGTCGATCCGCGGTTGAGCGTATGTTTCGTTAGAAAAGAAGAACCTATCAGTCAGAGTCTGAGTAAGGAAAATAGGAGGTATATTTTATATGGCTATCCAAACGGTAACAGATGCCATCCGCTATGTAGGGGTGGATGATAACACATTGGCACTCTTTGAAAACCAGTACCCCGTCCAGCCTATGGGAGTGAGCTACAACTCCTATGTCATTCTGGATGAGAAGATTGCCGTGATGGACAGCGTGGACGCACGGGCAACGGAAGAATGGCTTTCCAATGTGGCGCGGGTGTTGGAGGGGCGCAGGCCCGACTATCTTGTGGTCACACACATGGAGCCGGATCATTCCGGCAGTCTCATGCGGCTGGCACAAAAGTACCCGGAGATGAAGATCGTGGGAAACGCGAAAACATTTACCCTGATCAAGCAGTTCTTCGGCACAGGTGCATTGTCGGAAGACCGTATGCTGGAGGTTGGCGAAAGAGATACGCTTTCCTTGGGTTTGCACCGGCTGCGCTTTCTGCTGGCGCCGATGGTACACTGGCCGGAGGTGATGACGGCGTATGAGGAAACGGAAAAAATCCTGTTCTCGGCGGATGCCTTCGGACGCTTTGGCTCACTGGAACGGACTGCCCGTGCCCCCTGGGTGCCGCAGGCCCGACGGTATTATTACAATATTATCGGGAAATATGGCGCACAGGTGCAGGCTCTGCTGAAAAAAATCTCCGCGCTGGAGATCAAAACAATCTGCCCGCTCCACGGTCCCGTGCTTACAGAAGGGCTGGAGGAGTGTCTGCGGTTCTATGATCTCTGGTCACAATGGGAACCAGAAGAATCGGAGAGCATCCTGATCGCTCACGCATCCATCCATGGAAATACTGCCCATGCGGCGAAGACCCTCAAGGGTAAATTAGAGAAAAAAGGCGTACAGGTCAACATATGTGATCTCACTGTGACAGATCTTTCCTACGCTGTTGCCAGTGCGTTCTACTGCGGGAAGTTGGTTTTAGCCAGCTCCACCTATGACGGAGGACTGTTTCCGCCCATGAGGGAGTTTTTGGAACATTTACGGACAAAGGGATTCCGAAACCGCCGGGTTGGCCTTATTGAAGACGGCTCTTGGGCACCTGCTGCCGCGCGGCTGATGCGCACCAAATTGGAGGAGATGAAGGATATCCACCTTTACGAAACGGTAGTGTCTCTGCGTGGTGCATTGAACCAAACCAGCGAAGCGCAGATGGACGCTCTGGTGGCTGAGCTCTGCGCAGAATAAGCTGCAACAAACCGCAGCTATTCTCGTACAGATGATGGTCTTACTCATCTGCTTTATGTCCCAAGGGCAGAGTACCGTCATCTCAGGTTGAGGTCACGATGTGGTGTGGGGCGAGACCGGAGTCTTGAGAATACCCAAACAAAGGAAAGGAGCTGGCAGATATGGCAGCTATGAACATGAATCAGGAGCAGTTTGAGCAGGCGATCCGGGAGGAAAAGCCCGTTTTGGTGGATTTCTGGGCGCCCTGGTGCGGCTACTGCCGGAGGATCGGCCCCGCGTATGAGAAGATCGGAGAGGAATACGCGGACAGCCTCGCCGTCGGCAAGATCAACATTGACGAGGAGCCGCGGCTGGCGGGGGCCGAGGGATCGAGGACATCCCAACTCTGGTGCTGTACCGGAACGGAAAGGCCGTGGATTCCATCACCGCGCCCGGCTCAAAGGCAGAAATCGACCGTTTCATTCAGGAAGCCTTGGCGAAATAACGGAGGGTTCAGATATGAACAACAATCATGTTTATGATATGCTCGTGGTGGGCGGCGGCCCGGGCGGCTACACCGCCGCCCTGTACGCGGCACGGGCGGGGCTGGACACCATCGTGCTGGAAAAACTGTCCGCCGGTGGGCAGATGGCCCTGACCGAGCAGATCGACAACTATCCCGGCTTTGAGGACGGGATCGACGGCTTCTCTCTGGCGGAGAAGATGCAAAAGCAGGCGGAGCGCTTCGGGGCACGCAGCGAATACGCAGAAGTCCTCCGCATGGATCTGACGGCGGTTCCCAAGCTCGTGGAGACCAGCGAGGGATCTTCCTGGGGAAAACCGTGGTGCTGGCCACCGGTGCGGACCCCAGAACGCTGGGCGTTGCCGGAGAGACGGAGCTGTTGGGCCGGGGCGTGGCCTACTGCGCCGCCTGCGACGGGATGTTTTACAAGGGCAAAACGGTGGTCGTGGTGGGCGGCGGCAATTCCGCCGCGGCAGATGCCCTCCTTCTCAGCCGCGTGGCGAAAAAAGTGATCCTCGTCCACCGCAGAGACACCCTGCGGGCCACCAAGATCTATCACGAGCCGCTGGCACAGGCCGAAAACGTGGAATTCCGTTGGAACAGTGTCGTTTCCGCGCTGCTTTCCGGGGACAGGCTGACCGGCGTCCGCCTGCGGGACACCGTCACCGGTGAGGAAAGCGTGGTGGACTGCGACGGCGTATTTGTCAGCGTGGGCCGACAGCCCGCCACGGCGCTGGCGGTGGGTCAACTGGAGCTGGACGGCGGCGGCTATATCGTGGCCGGAGAGACCACGGAAACCAGTATTCCCGGCGTTTACGCCGTGGGCGACGTGAGGACGAAGCCCCTCCGTCAGGTGGTCACCGCCGTGGCGGACGGCGCGGTGGCAGTCCACATGGCGGAAAAATATATCGCGGAAAACCGATAAGGGAGGTAGATTGAAAAAGCCATGTTTAAGGTCAGGCCGGATACGACCGCAGTGGGGATGCCGACATATCTGCAAGGCAAACTGCCAAAGTGATGGCAGATAAGATAACCCATGTAAGATCGGGAGATATGTTGTCTCTCCATATCCAGTCCACACAACAGTGAGCAACTGAACACAAAGCACAGCCACAGATGTACTCTGCGGCTGTGCTTTTATGCGTAGTATTACCGCGTGACAAGCGGTTTTACTGTGACGGCGTCACATAATTTGAGAAAATCGGCTTCGAGGCAGCTTTTGGAGCACAAGCCCTTTGTGGTTGTTGACAGAGAAAAAAATATAGGTATAATAAAAGCAAAATAATAAGATTCATTCTTGCATTTGGAGAGTTGGCGGTATGCCAAAATACGCAGAGGAGATATTGGCCGCCGTAACGGAGCTGCAGCAGCATCCCAAGGCGGAGCAGGTGTTCCTGGAGATGAAAAGGGAGCATCCCAGCATCGCTCTGGGTACGGTATATCTGCCCCCATGCCGGGAGCAGGAAAAGACAATCTTATGGAGGAGAAGTATTATGAACGCTAACGTATCTCTTCTGATCAACGAGCAGATCAATAAGGAGTTCTACTCCGCCTACCTGTATCTGGACTTTGCCAACTACTACGCCGCCGTCGGACTGGACGGCTTTGAGAACTGGTACCGGGTACAGGCGCAGGAGGAACGGGATCACGCCATGCTGTTTTGTCAGTATTTGCAGAATAACGGCGAGGGCGTCACCTTTGAGGCTATCGCAAAGCCGGAGTGGGAACGAGGCGACCACATGGCCCCGCTGAAAAGAGCACTGGAACACGAGATGCTGGTCACCGCCAGCATCAATGCCATCTACGCCGCCGCATACGAGGTCAGGGACTTCCGCACCATGCAGATGCTGGACTGGTTCATCAAGGAACAGGGTGAGGAGGAGAAGAACGCCGCTGACCTCATTACCAAGATGGATCTGTTCGGCGGTGACAGCAAGGGGCTGTATATGCTAAACAGCGAGCTGAAGGCACGGGTCTACACCGCGCCCTCGCTGGTGCTGTAAGCCCCGCGTGTCTGCGGGATTTCGCATCAGGCAAAAGGCAGACTACATACAGGTGGCCTGCCTTTTCTTCCACCAGATGGTTAGTGCTGGTTAACTATGTATAAAACAGAAAGGACTTCAGAACTTGAACCAGGAAAAGGAGACCGAAACCGTTACCCTCATGGTGCGCCGGTATTGTTGTGGCGTGCATTGGACAAGGGACGAGGCGCTTTGTCCGGCGTGCAATGCACTGCTGGAATACGCCAGAGAGCGGCGGGACAGCTGCCTGCACGGGAAAATTTAGTGGCATAAATAAGCAGCGCCCGCCGGGAGATCTCCCGGCGGGCGCTGCTGTGTTCAGAGGAACGTTATTTTTCTTGCCTTACTTTGCGGCATCCACCAGCACACCAACGTAGCCGGCAGTATCCACCAGCGTGGCACCGGAAACGGCGTCCACAGCCTTTTCATCTTTGCTCAGAGCCTCGGCGTCGGCAATGCTCATGCCGTTCACGTGGTTCTGGATGGCGTCGTAGTTGGCATCCAGCGAAACGGTGGAACCAGCCTTTTCGGCCATCATCTTGCTGTAGTAATCGGCGTTGACCCGCTTGGACATCAGCACCTTGCCCTCGGCGTAGCCTGCGCCGAAGTCAGAATCGGAGTTGGGCACACCGACGACCCCGGCGTCCGAACCGGCAAACTGGAACTCGTCAATGTAGCTCAGCACGATGGTGTCCCCGGCGGTGGCGACAGCGCCGGAGGTGAAGCACTTGGTGCCGTGTGCGGCCCCATAGACCACATTCAGCTTCAGGTCCTCGGAGCTGCCGTTGAACTCCACGGCCTGCGTGGTCTGGGCGTTTTTGGCGGCATCCACGATGGCAGAGAGATAACCGGCGGTATCCACCAGCGTTGCGCCGGAGACGGCGTCCACAGCCTCGGCACCCTTGGCGGCTACATCCTCCAGCTCGGAGATGGTCTTGCCGACGGCAAAGTTCTGGATGGCGTCGAAGTTTGCATCCAGAGCGACCGTGGAGCCGCCCTTTTCAGCCATCATCTTGCTGTAATAATCGGCGTTGGCCCGCTTGGACATCAGCACCTTGCCCTCGGCGTAGCCTGCGGCAAAGTCGGAGTCGGAGTTGGGCACGGCGGTCACGCCTGCATCGGTGCTGGTGAACTGAAAATCGTCGAGGTAGGCGGCGAGGATGACGTCATCCTTCACCACAGCCACCGCTTCGGTGAAGCACTTGGTGCCGTGGGCGGCAGCATAGGCCTGACCGATTTGGATGCCGCCTTCCACCGGGACGATGGCGGCGGGCTCAGCGGGGGCTGCGGCAGCAGAGTCGGCGGGGGCTTCTTCGGCCAGCTCCACACCCAGTGCGGCGGCAACGGCCTTCCGAACGGCCTTGGTGGTCACCGTGGCACCGGCAACGCCGTCGATGGCGGGGCCGTTGGCGGCCACGACCTGCTTGGACAGCTCTTCCAGTGCAGCGCCGCCGATGCTCTCGGTCTCCTGTGCGCCTTCCAGCTTGCAGTCGGTAACAGTGCCGTTGGCATCCACGGTCAGGGTGGCGGTGACAGCACCGCCAAAGCCTTCGGCAGAGCCGGTCTTAGTCACACCAGCGGCGGTGGAGCTGCTGCTGCCGCCGCAGGCGGCCAGAGAGACGCCAACAACGAGGCTCATGGCCACGGCAGCGCTCAGTTTGCGGATGATCTCCTGTTTCATGGGTCTTTCCTCCAGAGAAAAATCGGTTTGTGTTCGGTCCCCAGAAAATGTCATATCTTTTCAAGGATGTTTACAAAAGATAACATATTTTGTGAGGTGCTGTCAAGAGATTTTAGCACATACTTCGTGAAGAATGATAAATTGGTGTCAATTTGTGACGCTGACGGTATAAAAAAAGCCGGAAACCAACGTGCAGCGGTCGGTTCCCGGCAGACGGAAGCGCTAAGGCGAAACTCAACGCTTGATGTCGTAGTTCATGTTCATCAGGTTGCGGATGGAGCTTACTTCGTCGGTGATGTTGGCATCGCCGTGGATGGTGTGCTTGATGGCGCTGCTGGCCACGGCAAAGTTGATCATATCCATGGCCTTGTAGTCGTGCAGCATGGCGTAGATGAGGCCGCTGGCGAAGGCATCGCCGCCGCCCACGCGGTCGAGGATATTAATGCCGGTTCCGCCTATGCCCATTACCGATTCAGCTTGCTTTGTGACACGAATGTACGGCAACATTTTTATCTGCCGATAACTCAACCTGCGTCAATCGAACGCTGCAATGGAGATGGCGGAGAACAGTTTGCGCGTACGAGCGTTCAGCTCAAGCAATGCTTCGTTCTCTCAGCACATCTTCATTGTAGCTTAGGTTTGGGCATCTGTATAGCTCACTGGCTGTGAACTTCTCAGAACCAACACCATTGTAGCAAGCAGGGCTTTTGTCTATACAAACGCCATTTTTGCGTTGCAAAATGCTTGTTGGGCTGTGCCCAATCCCCTTCATTCTGCACCGTTCCGATGCAGGCTGCGCGTTTTTTCAAAACGCTTCTATTTATATAAGGTAGAGTTTCAAGACAGTTGCGCTCTGCAATTTTGATGGAGACATCTCAAGCCAAACGAACAGCCAGCAACGGCCTCAACGGTAAGTGAGGTCATGATGCTGGCTGTTCTTCGTTCAGAACGGAAAACATTCGACATTTCCGCTGGTTCATGGTACACTACATCCAATCCATGCGAATCCGTTGGAGGTGATTGTGTTGCTTTCCCTGTACTTAGCTGTTCTTGACGATCAAAGCAAAGAAGAACAATTTATAGATGTATATAATACCTACAAACGGCTGGTCTACCATACCGCTTACAAAATTATGGGCGATTCGTATCTGGCAGAAGATGTACTGCAAGAGGTGTTTTTGTACGTTGCCAAAAATTTTTCTAAAATTCATCGAGAAAACTGTCACGAACTCGCTGCTTATCTCGTTAGTTGTAGTAGAAGCCGTGCATACGATATGCTTCGCAAGCAGCGGGAAGAACCGCTGGAAGAAATCCCGGACGCACCAGATGATGCCCCAGTGCCGGATGATGCAGTAGTCAGCACCGATAACATCCAACACCTGACAGAACTGATCGGACAGATGAAACCAATGTATCGTGCCCCACTACGTCTTTTGGCAATGGGCTACACCAACCGGGAGATTGCCGAATCGCTTGGACTGACGGATGAAGTGGTTCGGATGCGGCTTTTCCGTGGAAGAAAACTATTGTGGAAGGAGTTGAACAGCCATGAGTGAGAGAGCAGAAGTTTCTTTTGATGCTGCATTGATGATGGCACTCCGTGCAGATGCACAAAAAGAGCTGGATGAGCTGCCAAGTCCGGCCCAGCTTAAGGAACGCTACCCGGACACGTCCCGATGGGATGCTCGCCTGCAAGCGGCGTTGCATAAACACCGCCCTGTGCTGAAACGAGTGCTTATTACGGTCCTGACGCTGGTAATTTTAACTCTCGGCGCGCTTGCAGTAAGTGCAGATTTCCGCAGGGCAGTCTATACGATGATTCAGAAGTTCATGCCCGTTGAGATGCAACTGACATATCAGGTGGATGGCGAGCCGTTGGAACAGCTTCCGAATGGATACAGCGACCACTATGTGCCGGATGGATTTGAACGAGATTATGAACAAGGGTATGATAACGAAATATCCTTTCTTCATGCCTATGTTGATGTCAATGATAAGAACATCTTTTATTATGTGGACTGTTCCGTAATTCAAGACTATGGACAAGTCGAAACTTTCGACAATGAGCATACGGTTTATGAGCGCATTAAAATTGGAACAGCCGATGCAACACTTGGAACGAGTAATAACGGAGGACGTACAGGATATGTGCTAGTATGGGAGAAAGATGGCATTTCGCATACGATTATTGGAAAGATATCGCATGATGAGCTTCTAAGAATTGCGGAAAGCATTTCCTGATTTGTCAAGACCTTGCCGACACACTTGTGATTGTTTACAAATGTGTCGGCATTTTTTGTACAAATATACAAAGTTGA
This sequence comes from Faecalibacterium sp. 7, assembly GCF_049562865.1. Taxonomy (NCBI): domain Bacteria; kingdom Bacillati; phylum Bacillota; class Clostridia; order Eubacteriales; family Oscillospiraceae; genus Faecalibacterium; species Faecalibacterium sp. 7. Next base: position 1,548,139 of record NZ_CP186911.1, read on the forward strand.
TAAAATCTCGAAAATTTTTCAAAAAAGCTGTCACAAACACAATGTGAACTACGTTGACTGAGCAAAAGCTCCTGTTGGAGTACACAAAATGGAGGTTATGTCTTATGTCCAAAAAGCGTCTTGTCACTCTCATTCTGTCAATCGGTATTTTTCTGAGCCTTGCCGCAACGGTTTTTGCTGCTGGCCAACCTAGGCGGTATAACGAAAACAGCACTGTCAAAGGGACGATTTCTCAAAGTTTTTATCAAGTTAATGCCAAAACTGATGTTGCGGTAAAGCGCATCACCGTCACTGGAACGCTATATGAAAAAGGAACATTCGGTACGTGGCAGAAGGTAAGCAGCTGTTCTAACACCAGTACATCTTCTTCCTGCTCAGCAAGCAGTAATTATAATACAAAGCCCGGAAGATCGTATCGCCTTGAATGTTCAGCAACATTCACTTATTCAAATGGGCAGAGCGAAACTATCACATCAACTGCCAGCCATTAAATGATTTTATAAAAGAGCGATTTTGTTAAAAAGAGGTGATGCTAATACAGCATCTACCGGCATCGATTAACACGATTGAACTAAACTAAAGGATTCATTAATCAAAATGACGAAAGAAGAAATCATTTCCATGCTATCAAAGGAATTGAACAGTGAATGGACGAATGGAGTCACATGTTTGATGGTGGAAAATTCCGATAGCTATATTCCAGTAATAGTTCATCACAATAAAAATGAACTTATTGTTGAAGTAGTAGAACAAGACAAGAAGATTTACCGCATCGGACGAAATGAGCTAAATAAAACATCTTAGTCATCACCAAAAAAATCATTGAAATCAGTCACAATTTGACGCATAGAATATGAATTCAAACTTGATATGAGGTGATTCCAATGCAGAACTTAAAGCATTAACCATTTTGCGCATGTACATTCAGACGGTGAAGCTCAAAAGGTTTGATTGTTCTGAAGGAATCACACACATCTTTGTAACGGCATTTGCTGTCGTAAACGTAAATATCATCTGAAAACTTTACAGCATCAGCCGGATGTTATGGAATCACTCATTCGCAAATAATATTAGTTATATTTGTTGGACGATAATCTCTTTAAGAAGAAAGGAAGTGTAGAACAATGAAAAAAGTCTATCAATCTTTTATCTCGATACTTTTAGTTTTTTCTTTATTAGCCAGTATGACATTAACTTCTTTTGCAACCGCAAAAAATAATAAAGTGGGTGATAAAGTCACCTTATATGAAGATCATGAAACAATCGTTGAAATGTATACCGACCTTTCGGGAAACCGCATTCTGAATCAATATCTGAATGGAAAGCTTATACAAAGAGACACCCTCCTGACATCAAGCCCTAATAGTATAAAACGTGATTTTTTCGATGATAGTGTTACAAGAAAGTCATCAAGCGACGTTATTTATATTGAACAGTATGGTAAATTAACCTCTGACAATAATGAGCGTGTACAACCTTGCGCTGTGCAAACAGCAGGAACAATCAAATATCGCGCTGCTTTAGATACAGGATATATTTATTATGGCTTGAAGTGTACATATGATACAAAAAATCTTGGATCCACGACATACACAATCAATAATTTTGTTGGAAGGATGGTTGATTTAATTGCACTTGTTGTGGGCGCATTGACGTTACCGAATATTGTTGCAGAAGCATTTTTGGACGCACTTATTAAGGGACTGGGAATTACGGTTGCTAGCGGTATGATTAAAAATGCCGTTACGGATACTGTCAGCTGTATAAAAACACAGTATACATGGAATCTTGTTGATACGACAGCAGCTTCGCATCAGAAAAATGTTTACGGATATAAATATTATATAACAGATGTGAAGTCTGCCGCAAAAAACAACAATTACTACGAAGGCTATGTTCCGAAAGACTGGAAAACGCAGTCTCTTGCTGTGAACTTTCACAATGAAATGTTCACTTATAATGCATGGAATGTTGTAGGATGGGCGTAATGCCGAGGAAGTGCAAATGTCTTTAAACAATCAAGAAAAATTTGTCAATAGTTTTTGGGTGATTATTCTTTTAGTTGCTGTTGGAATCTATTTTTGGGTGATTCCTAAAAATTCAATCGCAGAAGCGTATAGCAAGAAAAAACACTACAACTTGAAAAAGACATCAAGATTCTTGGCTGTTGGTTTTTGGATAATAGCGATTTCTTGTGTTCCAGTGCTGATTTCGCTGTGGTTTGATACTCCTTGGATCTGCATTATATGTGTGATTCTCTTGGTACTGGGGACATCTGTTCTACACGATTATTGTCCGCAAGCACCTTGCCTTTGAAGAACTGACCCCCACTCTCTTGCGGGAAATGATCGAGAAAATTGTGGTGCATGAGTGCAGCTATGATGAGAACGGCACCCGCAGGCAGGACATTGAGATTTATTACAGCTTTGTCGGCAAGATTGACTTGCCCGAATAACCGCCCGACCTATCCGACACAATGGCCAAGTGTCGGATAGGAACGGCAAAATTTTTTGCACTTCTATTGCTTCTTTATCACACATAAGCAAAGAGTCAGGGTATGAAGCAGTTCATGGCTAATTAGTTGGAACAAAAAACGAAAGGAAAAGCACAATCCAGACGGTATCAGCGGCAGGCTACAAGAATAAATTGTGATTTCACAAGATTGGTGCTATAATAAGAGAAAAGTTCCTGCCGGGGCAGCCGCCCCGGTGGTATAGATAGAAAGGCAGGAAAACAATATGCACATCAGCTATAAGCCACTCTGGCACACACTGTTAGAGCGTGATATGAGAAAAGAGGATTTAAGGCTTGCCGCTGGTATGACAACAAATATGATTGCCAACATGAGCAAAGAGGGAAAGCACATCAGCATGGATACATTAGCCCGTATCTGCGAAACGCTGAATTGTGAGATTACCGATGTGATTGAGTTAGTACCAGACGAGCCTGCTTCCACAGGAGGTAAGGAACATGAGCGAATTGAAACCAAGAATAACGGAAAACGGAATTGATTATATCCTTGTCGGAGATTATTACATCCCGGACTTGAAACTGCCGGAGGAACACCGCCCTATCGGAAAGTACGGACGGATGCACCGGGAATATTTAAGGGAAGTCCACCCAGCCAGATTGAATACATTGATACTGACCGGGGAATTGTGGACATATCTTGCAGACCTGAACGAACAGGCACAGGAACGGTTAGACACCATCATGGAGCAGATGAAAACTGCCGAGGGCGTAACCGAGGAATTGAAGCGTACCCACCAAATGGAATGGGTGCAGCGTTGCAATAACATTCATAACCGGGCAGAAGAAATTGTTTTGCATGAGATGATTTATTCATAACGGGAGCAATTAAATCGGAGGTATATAAGATGATTGAAATTGTATTTGGTGAAAGTGCCTGTGGAAGTTTGAAAATTGCCCAAACTTACGGCAAGGGAAAGTATAGAGGAAGTGCTGTTTCAATATTTATGAGGCATGAAGACGGGAGTGTTCCATCTTCAGATGAAATGAAAAAAGCACAGCTTCAAGCACAGGAACAAGAACGCATTGCTTGGGAGAATGCTATTCCATTGGGAGGCAAGAGCTGTGATGTTTATTGTTTTGATATGGCTCTTAGTGTGGGAGATATTTCTGATAATGGAATTGGCGAACAGCGGAAAAATGTTTTCAAGAAAATGCTGTCTGTCTGCTTTGTAGAGGATTTAGATTATCAGGTTGAAGAAAAAATACAGAAAATTAAAACTACATTGACCTCAGTGATTGAACGATATGTAGCTGGGGAAGAAATTCGCATTTGGTATAGCTATAATCCAGATGAGCTTTGTGGTATGTATTGGCTTATGAAACAACTTCAACCCTTAAACTGCCAGACAACAATTTATTTGGTTAAGTTACCTACATGGGAATATGGAAAAGAAAATACTATGACATCCAAAATAGCATGGGGCGAGGTCTCTCCTGGCGAATGGGGAAACTATATAACTCTACAAGAGAAAGCTAATCCTGTATTTCTTTCAGCTTGTGCTATGAAATGGAATCAACTTCAAAATGAAAATGCACCTTTGCGTGCAATGTTAAATGGTAAATTGCAAAGCGTTTCAGAAGATATATATGATAGTTTCATTCTTCGTGAAATTGCGGAACAGCCAGAGCAATTCAAAATGGCTATTGTCATAGGTAATGTTTTAGGAAAATATCAACTTGGAATTAGTGATGTATGGATTTCCAATCGCATTGATAAAATGCTTGAAGATGGTGTGTTGGAAATTATACAGGACGCACCAAAGGGAGAAACAAATTATCGCCGAATATTAAGAAAACGAATGAAGTAATAACCACAGCACAAACCGCTGCTACATGGAAGCCAACAAACCATGCAACAGCGGTTTTTCTTTACCGTTTTTTCCTCTGGTTGATAGGCGTTCCCGTTTTCTTTGATTTTTGGAGAATCCGAATAAGCCAGCGAAATTCTTCATCTGACAGATTTTTATAGTTGATACCGAGCTGCTTGCAGTAAAGCACTGCCAGTTTTTCCAAACGGCTGCCCTTGAAATTTTCGACCGCTTCCAGATTTTCTTTCAGTTCATTGGCAACAGTGGTCTGGGGCGCACTCTCACTATCCTTTTTATGGGTTTCCCGAATATCCCGGATAATCAGGTTTAGGTCATCCAGAACCATGTGGCTGAAATATTCATCATCACTGATATGGGCGGCTTGCAGCACTTTCAAATGTGGGTCATCTTCGCCAGGGCGATACCGTTCTATGATTTCATGTCGGACAGTATCGACAAGGGTGTTGAGGTTTTGAATCTGCATGGTGGCAATCCCATCCACATAAATCTCAATGTCCGCAAGAAACTTGATAAAGTCCTTATGGGTGGCAAGTTCGCAGAGCAGACGGTTGTTGATCCGACCGCTTTTCAGAAGTGCAACCATTTCATCGTTCAAATGCAGCTCCGTCAGTGGCGTGTTGATCTGCTCCCGGTTCTCTGTCCGGCAAAAGAGATAATCGAGGGACACCCCATAAAAATCTGCCAGCAGGATAAGGTTGCCATGATTGATTTCCTTATAGTCATCTTTTTCATAACTGCCAAGAGCCGATTTTGAAATACCTGTTTGCTCTTCCAGTTCTTCCAGTTTTAATCCTTTGTTTAATCGTAAATCTTTTAGCCGTTCCTGTATTGTAGTAGCTCCGTTCATTGAAGCAGTTCCCCCTTTCTAACGACATTTATAACCGTTGAATTGATTATACCATATCAATTCCGCAATCGTGGAAATTTCTGATTTTTACCCCTAATTCCTACTTTGTGGACATACGGCACAGGGCACAAAAATGTTCTATGATACAGGTAGTTCATCGATGGATTATTCCAATCGAATGACCAGCCTGTGTGGGATATGCTTCCCCGGCGATGTAGTGCCATGACTTTTGGCAGGGATATGGAGGAACCCTTACCAAAACGAGCATACCAAAGGGAGCGATACGCCGCTGTGAGATTCAGGGGAGGAACGACACCGGGGAGAACTGGCGAACTGACACCGAAATGATACCGAAACACGACAATCTGATAGGGGGATAGTCTACCCTATCGCTGATACTTCGGGAGATTTTAGGCGGCTCTATGGCTGTAATTTTGCAGAAAATCGCCCCGAAACCATACACGAAAACGGGAGGAAGCGCAATATGCCGAGAATGAGCAAAAAGAGGAAGCATGAGCTTTCTTTTTACCTCAATGACCGGGGGCGTGTCACTTACAACGAATTATGCCGGAAATGCCAGCATGGGTGCAAGCAGAGCTTCCGGGCGGTTGTGATTGACTGCCCCCGTTATTTATCCAAACGAGCAAAGAAAAAGGAGGAACACACCGAATGAATTTTGAATTTATGACGATAGACACACCATTGCCGCCCTGTATGGCTTTTCCAAGAGCGTTGACAGGGTTTCCAGTCAGCAGCACCGCAAAGGTCATGTACTGCCGGATGTTGGACGCTATGCTCTCCAATGGGCAGGAGGACGAGAACGGAATCCTGTTTGTCTGCTTCCCTGTCACAGCCATTGCCGCAGTCCTGTCCCGCAGTCCTATGACGGTCAAGCGTTCTTTGAATGAACTGGAAAACGCCGGACTTATCATGCGGGTGCGTCAGGGCGTTGGAGAACCAAACAGGATTTATGTGCTGATACCGGGAAAGGAGGACGCTGCCCTTGCCTGATACCTCAAAGCTGGAAAAACTCAATCGGGAGTTGGAGAAAAGCGAAAAGAAACTGCGGAAAGCCATCAATGATGAAAAGGCATTGCAGCACCAGTTAAAGCAGCTTACCCGAAAGGAACGGACGCACCGGCTCTGTACTCGTGGCGGTATGCTGGAAAGTTTTCTGCAAGAGCCGGAACGCCTGACAGATGATGATGTCATGCTGTTGTTGAAACTCATTTTTCACAGGCAGGACACGCAGGAACTATTGAAAAAACTGCTGGAACGGGAGAAACCGGAAACCCCTTAGTTTGCTAAGGGCGCAATTATACACCACCCAGAGGTTGGTGCATTGCGTTCTCCGAAGGCTCCTCGCCGGAGGGCTGTGATTTTCCGCAGTCATGGTCTGCTCCAAATCATACAGGGGACGCTACGCTTCCCCTGCGCTGGCTGCCGCCAGCTACCCTTTTGTGGACTTGCCATCTGGGGACACCTTGCGCTGCAAGCTGTTCCCATCTGACAAGTTTCATAAAATATGCTATCTTTTCGATAATCGATGAAGTATAATAAAGTCAGAAATAAATCAGGAATTTGAGGTCAAGGCTTAAACGGGAGGTTTATATGAAAAAATACCAATGTCCTTGCTGCGGATATTTTACCTATAATGTTCCGGCAAATGAAGATTGTGGGTATATCTGTCCCGTTTGTTTTTGGGAGAATGACCCGTTCATTGCTTCTGATAACGAACCAAGCGACTCTAATCATGGAATAACACTAAAAGAAGCAAAATTAAATTTCTCAACATTCGGAGCTTGTGAAAAAGAAATGGTGTGTTATGTCCGACTACCAAGAGATGATGAAAAAGAAATTTCATAGTAGTGTGTAAAGGAGAATCAAATGAAGCATAAAAAGTTTTTGTTAATTGCACTGATATGTTTAATCGGTATAGGTATTAGCTTTCTTTTGTTTTCTGCTCATAGACCATTCAAAAATTTAGAGGCAGCAGATATTACTTCGGCAAGTGTTCGGTTATCGCCACCTGATACAACAATTCAGATAGTAGAAACAGAGGAATTAGTATCATATCTCAATGAGGTAGTTATTTACAATAAGGACAACTCATATACAGAATATGACGGACAAGCAGTTATTTTCACTCTGTCTTTGGCAGATGGTTCTCAAGTGGAGATTATAGCATACAATCCATTTATTATAATTGACGGTATTGGTTATAAATGCAAATATGAACCTTGTGAAGCTCTTAATCATTATGCTAATGAGCTAATGACAAGAGAACCATAATTTTTAAGTGTACCATCTACCCATCGGGTCAACTTGTCCCGAACTTTTACAGCTAAATATCCGCCGCCCTCACAGCGGCACACCGAGCAGGAAATCTGAAAAAGGTCTCCTGCTTTTTTTCTGCCAAAATGAGGTGGTAAAACGCCACCCCATCCACCAATTACCGAAAGGAGGGACACGAAATGCCCTGCCCACACAACGAAATCACGATTGTTCAGCGCAGCCAGCGGCAGTCTGCGGTTGCCGCCGCTGCTTACCAAAGCGGCGAAAAGCTGTTCTGTGAATACGACCAGCAAGTGAAGCACTACCCGGAAAAGCGTGGTATTATCCACAATGAAATTCTGCTCCCGGCAAACGCCCCACGGTCGTATGCAGACCGCAATACCTTATGGAACGCCGCCGAAGCGGTGGAAAAGCAATGGAACTCCCAGCTTGCAAGGCGGTGGGTGCTTACCATCCCAAGAGAGATACCACCCGACCAGTATGCTGTCCTTGTCCGGGAGTTTTGTGAGCAGCAGTTTGTTTCCAAAGGCATGATTGCTGATTTTGCAATCCATGACCCCCATCCGCCGGGACACAATCCCCACGCCCATGTCATGCTCACTATGAGGGCAATGGACGAACATGGAAAATGGCTTCCCAAGAGCCGCAAGGTTTATGACCTTGACGAAAACGGGGAACGGATAAAACTTCCGTCCGGCAGATGGAAAAGCCACAAGGAGGATACGGTGGATTGGAACGACCAGAAGTATTGCGAAATCTGGCGGCATGAATGGGAGGTCATCCAGAACCGCTATCTGGAAGCCAATGACCGTCCGGAGCGTGTGGACTTGCGTTCCTATGCCAGACAGGGGCTTGATATTGTCCCCACTGTCCATGAGGGGGCTGCTGTCCGGCAGATGGAAAAGCGTGGTATCCAGACGAATATCGGAAACCTGAACCGGGAAATCAGAGCCGCCAACCGCCTGATGAAGTCCATCCGGCAGCTTATCCAAAACCTCAAAGGCTGGATTACCGAGCTGGGAGAAAAACGGAAAGAGCTGCTTGCACAAAAAGCGGCGGAGGAAGCGACACTTCTTCCCAATCTGCTGATGAAGTACATGGAGATACGAAAGGAAGAACGGAAGGACTGGACGAGGGCTGGACAGAACCGGGGGACTTCACAGGACTTAAAGGCAGTCAGCGAAGCCCTGTCCTATCTCCGGCAAAAGGGGCTTTCCACTGTGGAGGACTTAGAAGCGTTTCTGGAATCTTCCGGGAAATCAGCCGCAGATTACCGCAATCAGATGAAGCCAAAGGAAGCCCGAAGCAAAGTGATTGACGGGATTCTTGCCAGCCGGACAGACTGCAAGGAATGTAAGCCTGTCTATGAGAAGTACCAGAAGATATTTTTTAAGAAAACAAAGGAGAAATTCAAACAGGAACACTCGGAGGTTGCCCGGTATGAAAAAGCCGCCGCCTACCTTGCCAAGCACCCAGATGATAAGGACAGCACGAAAAAGGAGCTTTTGCAGGAACAGGCGAAGCTTGTGGGCGAAATCGCAGACTTGAAAGTACCGTTGACCGAGGTGCAGGAAGATTTGAAGAAGCTGCGGGACATCCGCTACTGGGTACGGAAAGCCACACCCGGCACAGAGGAAAGCAAAGAGCCGCCCAAGAAGCAGCCCCTCAAAGAAGTCTTGCAGGATAAGGCTGACGAGAAGAAAGCACAGAAAAACGCCCCGGCGCAGACGAAACACAAACAACAGGATATGGAACTTTAACAGGCACTTGCCATTTTCAGATTGAGAATGATAAGTGCCTTTTCTTTTTTACAAGGAGGAATTGATTTGAATGTATTTGAAGCTGTGAAGCAGTCCGTTACGACAAGACAGGCTGCGGAGCATTACGGAATCCGGGTAAACAGAAACGGGATGGCTTGCTGCCCGTTCCACAACGATAAGACCCCCAGCATGAAGCTGGACAAGCGTTTCCACTGCTTCGGATGTGGTGCAGATGGGGATGTGATTGATTTTGTAGCTGCCCTGTACGGGCTGGGGAAAAAGGAAGCCGCCGCACAGTTGGCGAGTGACTTCGGGCTTGCCTATGAGGACTGGAAGCCACCGGGCAGGGCAAGGAAGCCCAAGCCCCGGCAGAAATCCCCGGAAGAACAGTTCCGGGAAGCAAAGGCACATTGCTTCCGTGTCCTTGCCGATTATCTACACCTCTTACGGGTATGGAAAACCGACTATGCCCCGCACTCCCCGGAGGAAGCGTTTCATCCCCGGTTCGTGGAAGCCTTGCAGAAGCAAGCCCATGTGGAATATCTGCTGGATGTGCTGCTGTTCGGGGAGACAGAGGAAAAAGCGGTTTTGATTATGGACTACGGAAAGGATGTGATACAGCTTGAACAGCGAATGGCAGAGCTTGCAGCCGCAGACGCAGCAAGAACTAAAAAACACCATGAACGCCATGCAGCCGCCCCAGAGCGTTGAGGAAGTAAAGGCAACTCTGGAAACCACCGAGAAAGGCGGCGTCCGCCAGAGCATACGGAACTGCCTGACCGTATTCCAGCGTGACCCTGTGCTTGCCGGGGCAATCGCCTACAACATCCTGACCGACCGCAAGGACATCATAAAGCCCATCGGTTTTCACAGAGAAAGCACAGCCCTGACCGATACGGACATGAAGTATCTGCTTCTCTATCTGGAGGAAACCTACGGGCTTACCAGTGAGAAAAAGATTGAAACCGCCATCGGGATTGTGGCGAATGAGAATAAGTACCACCCCATCCGGGATTTTCTGAACAGCCTTGCATGGGACGGGACTGAGCGCATCCGCTTCTGTCTGCGGCACTTTCTGGGAGCTGATGTGGACGATTACACCTATGAAGCCTTGAAGCTGTTCATGCTGGGGGCGATTACAAGGGCATTTAAGCCCGGAAGCAAGTTTGAAATCATGCTGTGTCTGGTAGGCGGTCAGGGGGCTGGCAAATCCACCTTCTTCCGGCTGCTGGCAGTCCGGGACGAGTGGTTTTCCGATGATTTGCGGAAGCTGGACGATGATAACGTGTACCGCAAGCTGCAAGGTCACTGGATAATTGAAATGTCGGAAATGATGGCAACCGCCAATGCCAAGAGCATTGAGGAAATCAAGTCCTTTCTAAGCCGCCAGAAAGAGGTTTACAAAATTCCCTATGAAACTCACCCGGCAGACCGCCCCCGTCAATGCGTGTTCGGCGGCACTTCCAACGCCCTTGACTTTCTCCCCCTTGACCGTTCCGGCAACCGCCGATTTATCCCGGTCATGGTGTACCCGGAGCAAGCCGAGGTTCACATTTTGGAGGACGAAGCCGCTTCCAGAGCCTATATCAGCCAGATGTGGGCGGAAGCAATGGAGATTTACCGAAGCGGCATGTTCAAGCTGTCATTCAGCCCAGCCATGCAGCGGTATCTCAAAGAACACCAGCGGGATTTTATGCCGGAGGACACCAAAGCCGGGATGATACAGGCTTACCTTGATAAGTACACCGGGGAAACGGTCTGCTCCAAGCAGCTCTACAAGGAAGCCTTAAACCACACCTTTGATGAGCCGAAGCAATGGGAAATCCGGGAAATCAACGAGATAATGAACCAGTGCATTACCGGGTGGAACTACTTTTCCAATCCGAGGATGTTTGCGGAATACGGCAGACAAAAGGGCTGGGAGCGTGAAATCCCGGCAACGGACACCGACAACCCGCCCGAAAAATCTATGGACGGTTTTGTGGAGGTCACAGAGCAGATGGAGCTTCCATTCTGAAAATGACAGCCCGTTGCCGACTTCGTTGCTATCCCGTTGCCGAGCCGGTTGCCGGGGAAAATCCCTTATTTCCGGGCTTTTTTCCCTCTCTGACAACCAAAACAACAGAAAAATAAAAGAAAAGTATAAATAGTAATCAACGCCAGATTGAGATTGTTTGCAAGGTCTTTTGAAGCCCGTTGCCGGACTTCGTTGCCGACCGTTCTCTGTCTGGCTATTTTCATGTATGGAGGATAACTGCCTATGGCGAAAAATAAGACCAAGATTGAAGTGACAACCGTATTTGACGGGGAACTGGACGCCACCGATGTGTTCGTCAGCCTGATTTCCCAGAAATACGGCAAAACAAATACAAAAGAATATCTTGCTAAAAAGAAAGATTTGAAGTATAATGAAGATGAGGTTCAACAGAGCCAGATACCGTCTGGATTGTGTGGGTAAATGGCTATGATGAACGAAATGGAATCGTCCATTTCAAAGCCGTCCGGCACATAATGATCGCTGTATCCATCCGGCAATCGTTCCAACGGTTCGCCGTCCACTTGATACGTCAGCTGCATCTCAATCGGCAAGAACTTCTGAATCATCGTGTAGACTGCCCTGCGGAAATCTGCACTTACTGCAAGCGCGCCGAGAGTTAAAATTACCAGCGTCAGGACCGTAATAAGCACTCGTTTCAGCACAGGGCGGTGTTTATGCAACGCCGCTTGCAGGCGAGCATCCCATCGGGAAGTGTCCGGGTAGCGTTCTTTAAGCTGCGCCGGAGTTGGTAGCTCGTTCAGTTCTTTCTGTGCATCTGCATGGATTGCCATCATCAACGCAGTGTCAAAAGAAACTTCTGTCTGCTCACTCATGGTGGTTCAACTCCTTCCACAATAGTTTTCTTCCACGGAAAAGCCGCATCCGAACCACTTCGTCCGTCAGTCCAAGCGATTTGGCAATCTCCCGGTTGGTGTAGCCCATTGCCAAAAGGCGCAGTGGGTCACGGTACATCGGTTTCATCTGTCCGATCAGTTCTGTCAGATGTTGGATTCCCGAAAAATCAACATGATACTTATCATTCATGCTTTGAATAACAGGATTGCTAGCTTTACGGCTGCTTATGTTAGCAGCATAAGACACAGTATTTATCGAAAACAAAAAACACACTGAAAGAATTAATGATACGAACCTCTTCATAACGAACCTCCTTAAATTCTGTACTCTACTATATAAATTGTGTGCTTCTCATCATCCCAGACAACGAGACTAAAATTCACATCTTCAGAATGTAAAAGCAATGTATTCATTTCGGCTTCCGAGCGTAGTTCCTTATGCTGACTATTATCATAAAGAAAAAAATTTCCACTTGCAATTTCAGGAATCACAAAATCTAATCCAAAATATGACGACACATTTTTTAATATAGAAGATATGGTTGGAGAATCATTAATTTTCTCCCATGAATCGAGTTGATGAATAATTTTGGCTGCATCCACATCGTAGTATACCGCTAACATTATCCCATCATTTTGCAATCCGCCATAAGCCTCATATATCAACGATTCAGAGTATGTTGCTTTTCCAATTTTGAATTGTTTCAAATAATCTCGTTTTTCATATTTGCTTTTTCTTCCAAGCATAAAGCCCAAAAGCAAGCACAGTGCGACTATAGCTAGGTATCGGATAACTCGCGTTGGTCTCGCCTTTATAATTACCTCACACCTTTCTAACTTGCTGAAATATATAACAAACTCCACTTATCTACTGGTACTTCCGGTAATGGTTTCGCTCCGTCCATCGGAATAGCTAAAGGTCGCAGAATACTCAAGCCTATAAGATTTTCCGGGCTTAGTGTTAAAGCTACTGCTCACCATGCAGGTTGAGGTCGTGCTGCTGTTTGAGCAGCTACTTACTTTTTGCCATGTTCCAATTGTCCCCTTTTCATAGAGAACGCCTGAAACGCTGATATGATGAATTTGAATTGGAGTTGCTATAATGCTATAAATTAGAATATTATGAAAGCTCGCCAGACATAAAATCTGGCGAGCTTTCACTTTTCCGTAATGGGATTAGATTGCTGTAGAGCTTGATACAAAAAGATAGATAATGAAAATGCACCACAAAACAACTTCAGCGATTATCAAATACTTCAAGTGTTGCTGCAATTTTTCAGGGACAATTTTTCCCTTTTTCAAAAAAGCGAAAATTGAATCTCGCGCTTTATCGACATCTTCCTGATTGACTTCCAGTTTTAAATGGAAATTTTTTCCAAAAAAGGAGCTGGTGCATCCCATAATATATTGAAAGCAATATCAAAAATGAAGTGACGCTTACGAGTGCTGGCTGGGTCCAACTTATTGCCATAGCTTCTGCCGATGTAAGATCTCTGTAAAAAACAATATCACTTAAACCGGCTACAAACAGCAGAAAATTCCAGCCCAAAAATGTATATAAAGTTTTCTTCATTGTCTATACCTGCAAAACCGTATGCGTTAGCCACCAACAGCTTGGTAATAATCAGTATCCGTCCGGAAAGGTGTGGACGCTCCACTATTATAGTACGACATAGTCTGATGATAGCAATGCGTATAATACGAATAAATTTATTTCAATTTTCCTCCACTCTCATGTCTCTATAATTGATAATCTGTTCCATTTGCTCTACCCTCATTGAAGTTTAATTTGTCAGGCTCTAATTATACAACTTTTCTGTTTAGCGGTCAAAGCGGAACTTCAACAGGCTTTCTATCAGTTGCCTGACGATATGCTCCTGCATATCCGTGTTAATCTGTCCGTCCATTTTCGCACAAGAGCGGACATATCCCGCATAATGGGATAGGACGGCGGCAACAGCTTCCGGGTCGCCCTCGCTTGCCTTAACGATTGTCTCATAGGGAAGTAGCTGGCTCATAGGACAAACCCTCCAACTCTGCCCGTAGCCGCCGTAAAATCATCTGAATACGCCGCCCGGTTGTGTTGCCAGCCCGTCCATATCTCCGTCCAATCTCCCTATGCGTCAATCGTTGGAAGTAGTACAAGAAAATGATTTCCTGTTCCATCTGTGATAGTGCGGACAGGGCTGCGGCAAGCTCTGGACTTTCCAAAAGCACCATCTGACCACAGACGAAAAGCGGATAGCTGGTCATGCCGGATTGCTCCGCAAAGTATTTATCTGTGGTACTGAATGGATAGTGTTTTTCTTCTATCAGATATTCAAGCGAGATTTCCCGCTTGCGGCGGCTCCGTATGCTCCGGGCTGCGTCTATGGCAGCGTGGCGAATAACAGTCTTGCAAAAGGCATCGTGTGTATGCCGGATATGTTCTTGATACTTTTCGTGTTCGGTCATGGAAAATCCCCCTTTCTGAATAATGGCAGAGGGCGGCAGCATCTTGTGCTGTCGCCCTCTTGATTACCGAACAGCAAAGACGGGCGGGGCTGTCAACGGCGGCGCATTTGCGCCGTTCATCTTGACCGTTGACAGGCTCGGCTGGGTTTGCTATCTGCTCACGGCAATTCACTCTCATTGATAGGAATTGCCTCAAGTTCCGTATTCAAATTGTTCCAATAAGAGCCGATATCCGCACTTGTGAAATACTTAAAACCGCCTGCTGCTGACTTCAATTCGCCGTTTTTAACCCCATAGCAGGCGTAAATCAAATCGTAGCTTGTTCCATCTGAGAGGTTAAATCTAAAGCTGGTCACATCTGCTCCGGCAGTTTCCTCAGTCGTTTTGTCTTTTAGGGATAAGCCCTTGAACTTATCATACAGGGTCTTTATATCATTTTCAGCAACAACTACTTTCTTTTCTGCTGATGCAGGCACTCCGTCATAGTGGTACATTTCAACGTTTTCGACATCTTCAACCTCAAATGGGAAGTCGATTTTGACAGGCTCATAAGCAATGTTTATAGGTAACAGAAAGAGAGCTGTAAAAATTGCAATGATACAAAGAGCGATGGAAACGAGAACAGCAATCGTTATCTTTTTTCTGCCTCTCTGCTTTTCTTTTGCCTCATGGCGCATAATAACGCTTTCGCTTTCTTCGTGAAGAACATCTTCGCTCGTGTGAGAAAGTAATTTCTGATAAATTGCGTTACAGTCAGCACAGGCGTTCAAATGCTCTTTTACCATCTCTGCGCTTGCTTCGCTGCAAGCACCGTCAACATACAGCGGAAGAATATCTCGAACAATATCGCATTGTTTACTCATGCTTTTCATCCATCCTTTCTTGAATTTTTAGCTTTGCACGATGATAAGTAACTCTCGCCCATGATTCTGTTTTTCCAAAAATTGCAGCGATTTGTGAAAAAGATAGTTCCCCGAATACGCGAAGCTGAAAGACTTCTTTGTATGGTTCTTCCAAACGGTGAAGAACGAGGTGTATGCGGAACGCCATGTCAGAATCTGCAACTGAGTTCTCAACATTTTCATTTGATGGCAAGTCATTGATTTCACTCACATCAGCTACTCGCTGACGGCTTCGCATTTCATCATGGTAAAGGTTTTTTGCTATGGAGCAGAGCCATGTCAATTCATCTGACTTACCTTTGAATTGTGATGTTGTAGAGACAGCCTTATAGAATGTGTTCTGCGTGATTTCCTCTGCTATCTCACGATTTTTGGCAAGAGAAATAGTATACGAGTATACCTGTAAATAGTAGGCTTTATAGAGCTTTTCATAGTCCATACTTGTCATCACCTCCTTCAGCTTCATAGGTTAGACGGAGAAATCGGAATTTCGTTACAAAGAAGTTTGAAATTTTTATACCTTTACGCTACTCTTGCTTTGTGCGGACTATTGGTAGACGCGCATTAACGGCAAGTAAAGAGATTGCTGTGTCAGCTTGATATGTTCAAATGCTAATTAAGTATAGCATACAGCTATGAATTTTTCTATTGCGTTCCCCTGACTTCGGAATAGTGGCAGGGCTGGCTATCCTTGTTTTGCTTTGTGCTTCTCTACCGTACATGAGCATTGGCCGAGGGGTTATCACCGCCGTAGCCCTCCATGAGGTTCACGGCACCCCACACGCCCAGACCGGCACCCAGTGCCACAACCAGAGTCTTCAGAACGTCCACTGCGCTGTTAAAGAATTCCATAGAAAAATCTCCTTTGTTTTGAAAAAGCGACCCTGCACACACCTGAAATCCGTTTGCAAAAAGCCGAAAACCACGGCGAAGGTTGATTTTCCGGTGTACCTGTTGGGTCAATGGATAAAAAATAACCGCTCGTCTTATCAGGCGAGCGGGAGTGAATCAGCATCCACCATGATGAAGGTATCATCCGGGTGGATTTTTTCTTTTCGATTCAAGAACTTCTCGATATCGAGGGCGTTCTTGGGGTCATAATCAGAGGTGTACTTGTAGTTCGGGTGCTGGGTCAGGTCGTACTTGTCGCTCAAAAATGGGCGCACACCACGAAGCTGCAGGATGCACTTGCCGCCATCCAAAACTGCCAACTCATCTCGGCTCATAAGTTCGTGACCGAGTTTTTGATAGTTGGTTCCATAGCTTGGGCTATTGCCACGGGTATCAGAATTGTTGTAGCTGTCGATTGTTTCTTTCCCTAGTGCTTCAGACAACTCTTTCAGGGTGGTAGGCTCGCTGCCGCCGAGAAAAATCTGGCTGTCCATGTTGCCCACGATGGTATCCGCATTGTCCTTGTAGATGGCTTTCAACTGGCTTCTTGCCTGCAAAACAAGGCAGGCGGAAATCTCACGGCTGCGGATGGTCGCCACCAGCTTTTCCAGCTGCGGAATCTGACCGATGTTAGCACACTCATCGATCAGGCACCGCACATGGACTGGCAGTTTGCCGCCGTATTGGTCATCTGCCTTATCACAGAGCAGATTGAAAAGCTGTGTGTAGATCATGGAGATCAGGAAGTTAAATGTACTGTCCGTATCGCTCATGATAAGGAACAGCGCCGTTTTCCGGTCACCCAGCTTGTCCAGTTCCAGCTCATCGTACATGGTGGCATCCCGGACTTCCTGAATATCGAAGGGTGCGAGCCGGGCACCGCAGGAAATAAGAATCGACTTGGCCGTTTTGCCGGCAGCTAGCTTGTAAAGTTTGTACTGCCGCACGGCAAAGGATTTTGGCTTCTTCTTGCCCAGATCCTCAAACAACAGGTCTACCGGATTCTGATAAGTTTCATCGTCCTCAGACACCTGCATAGTGTTTAGCATTTCCAGCAATGTTGCGAAGTTTTGCTCCTCGACAGGGGCTTCGTAGTGGAGGTATGCGATCAGCGAAACGAGCAGAAGCCGTTCCGCTTTGTCCCAGAATGGGTCGCCGCCCTGACCTTCACCTTTGGTGTTGGTCATCAGTGCGGTCACGAGTTTCAGAACATCCTTTTCACTGTGGATGTACGCCATGGGGTTATAGCGCATACTCTTGGAAAAGTTGATGGTGTTGAAGAATTTTAGCTTGTAGCCGTGCTTTAACAGGGCTTCTCCACATTCCACGCCGATACTACCTTTCGAATCTGTAACTACGAATGATACCGGAAAATTCTTGGAATCACATTGCAGCAGATTCGGCTTGATAAAGAACCTTGTCTTACCGCTGCCGGAGCCGCCGACTACCAGCACATTTTTGTTTCGGGCATTCTTGGGGTCCGGCGGGCGGTTGGACATCATCAGGCGTTCTGTTTTGGTCAGAATGATATTGTCCTCAAACTTCGGAGCCATAAACGGCTCGATATCTTTGGGTCCGCCCCATGAAGCGTTTTGTCAAGTGCTTTTTTGAGTTATTGACGCAAATTATCGTGAAAGTGCGAAAGTGCAAAGTGCAAAGGGTCTGCGTTTTGCACTTTCAGCTTGCGGGTTCGGGTGGCTGCTTCTTCTTGATGAAGTTGTACCATTGACCGCCGACGCGCCTTGCGCCTAAAATGCCGCCCATGTTGCGCTTGGCGTTCTGTACCGTCCTTTCGGATATTCCGGCTTCGGCTGCGGCTTTTACAATGTCCTCGCTGGCAAGCTCTTTCCCGTCTGCAAGCAGGTCAAGTATCAGCCTTTCAGCCTGTTCGGTTTTGGTAGCGGTGTTCCCGCCCGCGCCGGACAGCAGCTCGTCGGCGGTGATGTCGTATTCGCCTATCCACTCAAAGCCCGTTTCCGGGTCAAGGCAAAAGGCAACGGGCTTGCCCTCCGGCGCAAGGGAAGATTTGTCATGGACGATAACGCGCACATTCGGTTCTCGCTTCACGCGCCCGATCAGCAGGACGCTCCTTGCTGCGGCGCGGAAGTCGATAGAACCTAAGCCCCGGTATGCGCTCTGCCCTCCGGCAGCTTTGTTGAGATGTCCGATAAGGATAACGGCGCACCCGGTACGCTCGGCAACATCGGCAAGGCGGCGGAACATGGGGCGCACTTCATTTGCCCGGTTCATGTCGGTTTTTTCGCCCATGTACGCCTGTATGGGGTCAAGGATAATCAGCCGCGCCCCGTTCTGCGTGATTGCCTTTTCTATGCGCTCATCGGAGAGGGTAAGCTCCCGCTTGGCTTCATCAATCACAAGCACCCGGTCAAGGTCTGCGGCGGCTTCTATCAAGCGTGGCTTGACGGTATCGCCCAGCCCGTCCTCGGCGGTCTGGTAAATTACTTGGAATGGCGGCAAGGGCTTCATTCCCGGCAGCGTTCCCCCGGTGGTGCAGGCGGCGGCAAGGCGTAGGGCAAAAGTGGTCTTGCCCTCGCCGGGATTGCCCTGCACAATGGTTACTTTCCCAAAGGGAATATACGGCTCCCATAGCCATTCAACGGTCTGTGTGTCAACCTCGCTCATGCGGATAATCTCAACGGTTTCTTCCTGCGGCGGCTCTTTCAAGCCGTAGATTGCTTCCCGCAAATACTTCCCGTCTGTGATTTCTGCCCGGTGCTGCAATACCTCGTTCCAGTCCTTGAAAAGAGGGATAAGCCGATGGACGGTCAAGCCCTCCGGCACAAGCTCTGCAAGGCGGCTGCAAGCGTCGTTTCCGGCTTCGTCGCTGTCAAGGCAGAGGTACACGGTCTTGATGTTCGGACGGTCAGAGAGAAAGCGCAACAGGGCTTTTTCTCCCACGCCGCCCAACGCCAGATAGCTTTGCTTCTGCCAGTCCTTTTTGAACAGGCAGAGGAAAGAGAGCAGGTCAACGGGGG
The DNA here is from genome assembly GCF_049562865.1 of Faecalibacterium sp. 7. Classification (NCBI taxonomy): domain Bacteria; kingdom Bacillati; phylum Bacillota; class Clostridia; order Eubacteriales; family Oscillospiraceae; genus Faecalibacterium; species Faecalibacterium sp. 7. Next base: position 1,567,537 of record NZ_CP186911.1, read on the forward strand.
CTTCAAAGACAAACAATCTTTCGCCCTCGCCCCGGTAGCAGAAGTTAAATGCTTTGTCGCTGCCTTTCACATCAAGCCGGAAGTTCCCGGCTGTGCCGCGCTGGTGGGCGTACCTTGGTATGCCGCTTTCATCTCTGCCGACAAATACGGCGTTATGGTGGGCGGCTTCCTCGTAAATATCCCCGGTGGAAAAGAAAAAGCCCGTCACATCTTCATCAATGCGGCGGGCTGCTGTGAGGTAGTTCCTCGCTATGCGGTTGTCGGTGCTGCGGGGTGGTAGTCGGAAGTCGGATAGGGGCGCGGGGCTTGGTCTGTCCGGCGGCGGGGCTGCGCCTTTTTCTCCTGTCAGCATTTCAACGGCTTCGGTAAAGCTCTTGCCGAAAAACTCCATGACAAAATCAATGGGTGCGCCGCCCTTGCTCTGGCTGTGCCTGTACCATTTGTTTCCCCGGACGGTCAGGCTGTCGTGCCGCTTCCAGCGGTATTCCTGTCCGGCGCGGGTAAGCTGCTCGCCCTGTGATTGCAGGAAAGAAACAAGGTCGGCTTGGTTGGCGTGGTCTATCTGTTCTTGGGTGTAATACATGGCTGATACCTCTCTTTCTGTGGTTGAATTGTTCATAGTTTTGATGTAAAATGAAACCGAAAAATCGGAAGTTAGTGAGGTGCTGGATTGTGAATGAAAGAGAAAAAAATATTCACTTATGGTTTGAAATGTGGCTTACAAAACAGGATTTAGGTATTGATAATATTTTTGCAGAAGATGTAATTTATACTGAAAGTTGGGGTCCAAAATATAATAACCGTCAAATCGTAAAACACTGGTTTCAGGAATGGAATACTCGTGGCAAAGTCGTTGCTTGGGAAATCAAACAATTTTTCCACAAAGGAAATCAGACGATTGTGGAGTGGTATTTCAAAAATGAAATGAACAATGGGAGCATAGAGGAATTTGATGGAATTTCCCTGGTTGAATGGACAAAGGATAATAAAATAAAATCATTGAAAGAGTTTGGCTGCAATTTGAATAATTATAATCCTTATGAGCATAGTGACCTGCCCGAATTTAGGGACGAAAGAGCAAGTTGGTTTTAATATTAGGAATCAATAGCGTCCATTTTATCGGAAAACATTTAGGACGGACAAGCAAAATGGCTTGCCCGTCCTTTTCTTATCGCTCCTGTTCATGCCGCTTGGTGCGGCTCTGCATCTGCTCCGGTTGGTCGGCGCGGAGTGCAATATCCACGCACCTGCGGATTTTTTGAAGCTCGGCAACCTCGGCGCGGGTATCTTTCAGTTTGGTATAATCGCTGTCCCTCTGCGTTTTGAGGTCAGCATATTCCTGTTCCCATTCCGCAATAGGCAAGGTCTTTGTTCCTTTCGGCAGATTTGCATGGAGATAGCGGTTTGCCGCGTCCCATAGGGTAAGCTCGGTGCGGCGGGCTTCCGCAAACTTCTCCTGTTTTCCTTTCCAGCGGATTTGCCGGTACTCGTCCTGTATGGGCTTGTAGGTCTGATAATTTCTGCCGTACTCCATGAGTTTTTGCAGTTCTTTCATGCGTTGCTCGGCGGTTTTCATTCCTGCCCGGATTGAATAGGCTCTATCACTGACAGAGGAAAGAGAAGCGTCCAGCTCGTCAAGATTAGAGATACCATGCTCGGAAAGATAGTTGACCGCCGCCGCTATGGTTTTCAGTTCATCGGCTGCGTGCTGTTGTTGCCAACGCTGCGAATACTTCCGGCTCTTTTCTCTCTGAACGCTCAAATACTTCATCAGCAGATTTGCAAGGTTGGGAGATTGCGGCGGCTGTTCTGGGGCGGTTTCCCGCGCTTTGAACAGGTCGGCAATCCATTCTTTGAGCTTCCCAATCTGCGCCCGGATTTCCCGGATAAGGCGGTTTGTCTTTTGAATACTGCGGTTCAGTTCGCCTTTCTCGGTGGCGATACCTTTCTTCTCCATCTGGCAAGCCGCCACGCCCATGTGGACGGTGGGTATCTCGTCAATGCCGCGCTCGGCGTTGCTGCGGTGGTCGATACGCTCCGGGCTTCCGTTCCTCTCCAAAAAGTCGTTGGTAAAGTCAGCCCATGCCTTGCGCCACAAGAGGGTGTTGTCCTTGTTGTTCCAGCCCGTGAGGTCAACCTTGTGCGTCTTATATCTGCCGCTTGGCAAGCGGATACGCTCACCGCTTTCATCAAGGTCATATTCCTTTTTGGACTTCGCCGCCCACGCGCCGCGCTCGTCAAGGGGGCGCATGGTAAGCATAATATGACAATGGGGGTTGCCGCTGTTGGTGTCGTGGATTGCAAAGTCAACGCACATTCCTTTGGAAACAAATTGAGAGGAACAGTATGCTGCATCTCTCAGTCAATGCAGATGCAGACCATCTTCTCGCGTCCAGCCATCAGAGGAACACTGTTCTCGCCCAGATAACACTGGATCAGGTACAGGTCACCGGTGGTAAGGGCAACAAAGTTGCCATCGGTGTCATAGCGTACAAAGATGACTGCGCCGGACAGGTAACGCTTGCCAGCCAGCGTAATGACCTGACGAGGATCGTAGCAGAGTGCCAGCGGCACATCTTCGCTGATGCTGTAGCAGGAATCAGTTTCATCGAAGCAAGGCAGGTAACTGCGAACGTTCGCCAGCGGGGTGATGGTCAGTTCAATCTCCGGGGCAATCACGGCGGCGTAAACTTCATCATCGCCGAGCTGCAGCTCCAGCACATCGCTCATCTTGTTGAAGAAGTCGGTCACAGCATTGTCCATGTGGTTGATCTTCTGGTTCATGGCTTCGATGGTCTTTGCGGTCTTGAGATCAATAGTAGTGTTCATAGTGTTTTTTCTCCTTTTGTTTGCAAAAGAAAAAGGCCCCATCGGGTCTTTCGTTACGGTATAAGTCAGCGTTCGTTCTGCCGCTGGAGTTTGCGCTGCCACTGTTCCAGCAGCTTGATGATAGTGTCCTCCATCTGTTTCGGGGTGTAGCTGCGAGGAAAGTATTTCCGCAGGGTGTCGTTTTTGATGACCACCTTGTCCAGCTCGTCCTTTTTCTCTTCGCCCATGACTGCAAAGGCAACGTCATACGAGAAGTGCCCTTCCTGCGCCAGCTTTTTGAGCCGCTGCGCTTGAGAAAGGGACGGCGCATTCTGGGTGTCATTCATCGCTTCTAAAAAATCCCGCTGTTGGCTTTCGTCCAGATAGGACAACTCCACAGCGGGATTAAAAGCGATTTTCTTTTCGTCCACCATGTCCAGCAGCTCAGGGATAAGGCTGGTCAGGCGGATAAAGCGGTGCACTTGATTTCGACTATCGCCAGCTTCCTGACCAACAATATCAAGGGCTTGCAACTTCATCCCAACTTGGGATGAAGTTAAATCCGACCTAGCACCTTGATTTTTTAAGGCTTCCAGCTTCATTTTGTAGGCGAAAGCCCTTTCACTGGGCAGGATGCTCTCACGCTGGAGATTGCTATCCACCATGAGCAAAACTGCGGCATCATCATCCATATTGCGGACAATGACCGGCAGGGTTTCCAGCCCGGCAAGCTGTGCAGCGTGCTGACGGCGGTGCCCGGAGATCATCTCATAGCCACCCTCCGGGCGAGGGCGGGCAATCAGCGGAGAAAGCACGCCGTACTGTTCCACGCTTTCCACCGTGCGCTGCATGGATTCATCATCCAAAACCTTAAATGGATGATTCTTGAAAGGGAACAGCTCCCCGATGGGAATCTGCTGCACCTGCTCTCGCTGCTGCTCCTGCCGGGATTCTTCTGTGGAGAAAATATCATCTGCCCCTTTCAGCGACACGTTTAAGCTGCTTTTCGGCATTCGCCATCACCTCCTCGGTCAGAGATTTATAGGCTTCTGCCACCTTGCCTTTGGGGTCGTGCTGGAAAATGCTCTTACCCACGGCACTGATCTCCGCAGCGCGGACAGACCGGGGAATGGTCTGGTCGAACACCTTGATCTTGCTGCCGTAAGCACCCCGAATCAGGTTGTCGATCTGCTGCCCATAGTTGGTGCGGCTATCTGTCATAGTCAGCAGAATGCCCTCAATTTTTAATTTCGGGTTTATCTGCCGCCGGACTTTTTGGACGGTCTGCAAAAGCTGTTCCAGACCTTTTGCGGAAAGGTACTGCGCCTGCACCGGAATCAGGGTGGTGTCTGCCGCCGCCAGTGCATTGACGGTCAGCATCCCAAGGGAAGGGGTGCAATCCAGCAGAATGAAATCGTACTCGTGCTTCGCACCTTCCAACACCTGTTTCAGCATCTTTTCCCGGTTCATGCAGTTGACAAGGGAAACTTCCAGCCCTGCCAGTTCAATGTTTGCCGGAATCAGGTCAATGCCTTCTGCGTGGTGCAGGATGCCTTCGCCGGGTGGAATGCTCTGGTCGTTCATGGCTTTTGCCATCAAGGTGGAAAGGGTTGTGGGCAGTTCATCGGGCTGCTGCCAGCCCATGCTGATGGTCAAGCTGCCCTGCGGGTCAGCGTCTACCAACAGGACTTTCTTGCCCTCCATCGCCAGCCCAATGCCCAGATTTTCGCAAGTAGTGGTCTTGCCAGTGCCGCCTTTCTGGTTGACGATGGCAATCGTGGTTGCTTTCTTTGAAATTTTCATCACCCCCGCATCGCTAAGTCGTGGTTGGTTTGGTTCTGGTAGGAAAGCTGCATCGTGGTGGGTGCGTTGTACAGAGAAGCGAGCAGATATTGTTTCATGTTTCGGATTGGGCTGCTGTTCTCTGCAAGGCACTTCAGCACAAAACGGATATGGTCGGCGTTCAGCTTCATAAACCGGCTGCGTACCACCTCGGCAGGTTTATCGTCCCCGGCAATGTGCAGTAGCTTACGGTTGGTAGCGCAGGTATCCACCAGCAAATTCACGATTTGATAGATGGTGTCCTCATCATCCGGGCAAAGCCGGAGCAGAAGGTCTACCTCCAAAGCCTGAGAAAAATATTCTTCCAGTTGTTCACGTTCGCTCATCCAGTCGTTTTCATCGGAAGAGATAGGATCAGTATCGCTTATCTCTGTATTATTTCTCTCAGTCTTATTACATCGTAGTTTGGCCGGGTCTTGAAGCGTATTCTGGACGACTCCAGAATCGTCATTATCACGATTCAGAAAGCGTAGTTTTGACGATTCTGACGAAAAATTCTTCACATAGATGAGATTGGGCTTGCCCAGCCCCCTCCGTTTGCGTTCAATCAGGCCGTACTCTTCAAGTTCTCGCAGCAGCTTGGTCGCCTTTTTATCGGCACAGCCCAGTGAATCCTGCACTTCCTGCACGGTATAGATGATGAACACCCGCCCAGCCTTGTCCAACCAGCCGTTCCGTGCTGACAGGCTCATGCGATCGAGCAGGATGCCGTACAGCGTTTTGGCATCTGTGGAAAGCGGTTGAAAGCAGCTATCCTGAAACAACAGCTTGGGAATTCGGTAGAAGGAGAACAGCTCGCTGGACTGCCCATAGAAGTAATCAAGGTCTGCGGTTCTTGTCGGCTTTCTTTCGGGCATAGAGAATATCCCATTTTTCAGGTGTGGAACGGAATACATTGACCTGCTTCTTATAAGGGCAGTGGGCATACAGGCAGGTGCGGAACTTGAAATCGGGTCGATAGTACGGACACAGCTTGCAACTGTCCGGGGCACGGTCAGAACCTTCGCCAGCGGCGATCACATGGTGCATGGAGTGCTGGACATGGCGCAGGGCTTCGTTTCGCTTGTGGCTCACTTGGCATCACCTCGTTTCTCCAGCGGTGCCATCAGGTCTTTGTAGCAGGGAACCAGCACACAGGGCTTTGCCCGCTTGTAGGGGCACCCTTCGCACTTGCTGGGGCCTTTGGGCGGCTCGATCAGATAGTAGCAGTTCTCTTTGCCGAGAACGCAGCCCTTCTTTCGGTTCTTCCAGAAGAAGCAGTGCCGGCAATCTGCCGGGCGGGAAGCATGGTAGCGGATACCGTCCATCGTGACGGTCAGAACTTTTTTCATCGGTAAACCCTCCTTTGACGGATTCGGGAAGTTCAGCCCGAAAATAAAAAAGCGCGTTCCTCTTTCTGTTCGGGAAGAACAGCGAGTGAACGCGCTATGTATGGAGAAAAGTGTTTTGCACGGTTTCGGGCAGGAATGTGGAAAATAGATTTACACAAATTATCTTGTATTTACATGGATTTACAGGAAAGCGGCTACCAATTTTAGCAGAGAGCCGGAAAACAGAGTTCAAAAGGTGCTTTATGGGGCTTCATTAGCTGGGAACCTGATTTTATTAGCTGGAACCGAAAATTCTGCTAATGGCATTAGCTGGCTAATTTTGGTGATAGGTTCAAAATGAAAAATGCGAAGATCGTCTTTCACATGGAAAAATGACCTTCGCATTTTCATAAAGGGATACCCCAGACAGGATTCGAACCTGCGGTCTCCTCCTTAGGAGGGAGGCGCTTTATCCAGCTAAGCTACTGAGGCATATTATGTATTATCGTTGATTTTTTGAAATTCAACGCGTTTGGAAACGAATATGCAGAATGATTTTCACACCGAAGTGACCGACTGCGTTGCAACCGGAACGGTGTTAAACTTGTTGCATCAAAATTTGTTGAGAAAACCGTGATTCTCGGTTTTGCTTTTGAATAGAGCAATCACTTCTGCACCCAAGGTATCAGGTTGACCGAATTCTTAGGAGGCGGACGCTCTATCCAGCTGAGCTACGGAGACAGATACCCTATTATAATACAGCATTTTGCGGATAAAATCAAGTTGAACCGTAAAGCAAAATGGTGTATGCTATAGGAGAAATGAAATAGCCGCGGCAGGTCTTGCCGCGTGCGGAGGATCTTATGGAAAAGATAAAGAGAAAAAAGCTGTTTTACCGCCCGGCGGGCAAGCGCAAGGGAGGGTATACGCCTACGCAGATCATCTGCGGGAGCTTTGTCATCGTGATCGCGCTGGGCACCTTCCTGCTCAGCCTGCCCATTGCCAGCAGGCATGGGCGGCTGGATGTGCTGGATGCCATGTTCACGGCCACCAGTGCCACCTGCGTTACCGGCCTGATCGTGCGGGACACCTGGACGCAGTTTACCTTCTTCGGGCAGGCCGTGATCCTGCTGCTCATTCAGGTAGGCGGCCTTGGTCTGGTCACGCTCACCAGCTTTTTTGCGCTGGCCATGCGGCGGCGCATGGGCTTCCGTGACCTGCGGCTGCTGGGCGAGAGCGTCTCGGCAGATGGATACGCGCAGGCAAAGGACGTGCTGAAGATCGTGGTGGGTCTGGCCGGGCTGTTTGAGGGCATCGGTATCCTCCTGCTGCTGTTTGTCTTTGTGCCGCAGTTTGGGCTGGAGGGCATCTGGATCAGTGTGTTTACGGCAATTTCGGCCTTCTGCAACGCGGGCTTTGACCTGTTTGGCCGGTTCGGGCAGTATTCCTCACTGGTGCCCTATGTGAACAACTACTATGTACAGGCCGTTGTAATGTTCATGATCATTTCCGGCGGTCTGGGCTTTATGGTCTGGGTGGAAATCGGCGAGTACCACAAAAAACACCGCTTGTCTCTGCAGGCTAAGGTGGTGCTGAGCTTCTCGGTGATCCTGTGGCTCGGCGGCGCGGCGCTCATCGCGCTGATGGAGTGGAACAATCCTGCCAGCATGGGCGGGCTCTCTGTGCCCGGTAAGCTGATGGCGGCGCTGTTCCAGTCGGTGTCTACCCGTACGGCAGGCATGAATACCATCGACCTTGCCGCCTGCGGGCCCATTACCAAGCTGCTGATGAGTGTGCTGCAATTCATCGGTGCGGCACCCGGCTCCACCGGCGGCGGTGTGAAGGTGACCACCTTTGCTGTCATCATCCTGACCATCCGCAGCGTGGCTCAGGGCCGCGACGACTGTGTGATCGCAGAGCACCACATCGAGTCCAAGACGGTTTATCGTGCTTTGACCATTATCGTGCTCGGCGGGCTGGCGGCGGTTGGCTCGGCTGTGGTGGTGTACTACAACACTTCGGAGGCGGTATCGATCATTGACGCGATCTTTGAATCCTGCTCGGCCTTTGGTACGGTGGGCCTTTCGGTGGGCGTTACCAGCCAGCTGAACCGGGGCGCGAAAGCTTTGTATATGGCGGTCATGTTCATGGGCCGTGTGGGCCCGGTGTCGCTGGCCATGAGCCTGACGGCAAAGCCCGACGATAACAAGCGGAAGATCATGCCGGTGGGACATATCAACGTGGGTTAAATGATTTGAATGCCCTCCGTTTCACTCTGGGCATGTTCAGTGGAATTTAATTTTTGTTTTTCGCATTTGTCGCAGCCTGCGGGCTGCTCCAAATGCATTTTCACGAGTGGAGTCGTAGAGATAAGCGTCAGAGTATACCAAAAAGTGGGTGCTATCCGAAAATAGCACCCACTTTTGTTATATTGAAAAATAAAATTTACTCTGCGTACAATTTGATGATGTTCAGCAGGATCTCGGTGCAGCGGTCCATGCGCTCGGCGGTGATGCACTCACACACGCCGTGGAAGTTGAAGCCGCCGGTGCCAAGGTTCGGGCAGGGCAGGCCTTTCCAGCTCAGCATAGCGCCATCGGTGCCGCCGCGCACCGGAATCTCTTCCGGTTCCAGCCCGGCCATGCGGGTGGCCTTGCGTGCGGTTTCTACTAAATGGAAATGCGGCTTGATCTTTTCCAGCATGTTGCGGTAGCTGTCCTTGATCTCCACCTCAACGGTGCCTTCGCCGTACTTGCCGTTCAAAAACTCGGCAATGTCCAGCATGTTGTCCTTTTTGAACTGCAGCTTGTCGGCGCTGTGGTCGCGCAGGATATAGCCCAGTTTTGCGGTGGTCACATCGCCGTACATCTGGCACAGATGATAGAAACCCTGCCGGCCCTCGGTCGTTTCGGGGCGGGCGGTGATGGGCAGCGCCTGATGGAACTCCATGGCCACATTGGAAGCGTTGATCATGGTGTCCTTGGCGGTGCCCGGGTGGACAGAGAAACCGTGGATGGTCACGGTGGCAGAAGCGGCGTTGAAGTTCTCGTACTCAATGGAACCGGCATCGCCGCCGTCCACAGTGTAGGCAAAGTCTGCGCCGAAGCCGGAGATGTCAAACAGTTCTGCGCCCTCGCCGATCTCCTCGTCCGGCGTAAAGGCTACGCACAGTCTGCCGTGGGGCAGGCCCTTTTGCTGCAGGGTCTCCACGGCGGTCAGAATCTCCGCAATGCCGGCCTTGTCGTCGGCACCCAGCAGAGTGGTGCCGTCCGAGGTGATAAGAGTCTCCCCCTTCATGGAGGTGAGGAAGGGGAACATGGAGGGCTTCATCACCATGCCGGTGGCAGGCAGGGTCACATCGCCGCCGTTGTAGTTCTCCCAGACGATGGGCTGCACATTCTCGCCGCTGGCATCATCGGCGGTGTCCATGTGGGCAATGAGCCCCAGTGCGTGCTTGTCCTCGCAGCCCGGGGTGGCGGGCAGAGTGCCGTAGACGTAGCAGTGCTCGTCCACATGGGCATCCTCCATGCCAAGAGCCTTCATCTCCTCCACCAGCTGGCGGGCAAGGTCGAACTCCCGCTCGGCGGAGGGGTGAGTGCCGGAGGTCTCATCCGAGGTGGTGTGCACCCGGACATAATTCAAAAGCCGTTCATAAGCGCGCATAAGGCACACTCCTTTTATGTTTCAGTGATGTATACTACGACTTGCTCCTTCTATCATACCCTCTTTTCCGATTTTTTACAACTCTTTTTGCAGCATCTGCATGGAAATATGCGTCCTCATGCAAAAAATGAATATAATTCACCACTAAAAATGCGTCAGTCCGCGCAGAACGTGTTAAAATAAAGACAAAATCAGCCGGGAGGGAAGTTCTATGGCAACAAAAGTCTTTTTTTACACGCTGCGTCCGTACGATGAGCTGAGCATTGCACAGCGGCTGGCACCGCAGCTGGATATCGAGTTCGGCTATACGCAGGAATATCCCACACTGGAAAATGCAGAGCTGGCAAAGGGCTATGACGCTGTATCGGTAACGCCCTGCGATATGAGCGCGCCCATGGTAAAGCGCTTCCATGAACTGGGCGTAAAGTCCATCTGCTGCCGCTCCATCGGCTACGACCATGTGGACCGCGAGACTGCCCGAGCGCTGGGGATGAAGGTGGCCAATGTGGATTATCCCCCAAACGGCGTTGCGAACTTTGCCATTATGCTCATGCTGATGAGCCTGCGCAAGGCGGGCCACATCCTCAAGCGAGGGGAAGCGCAGGACTACTCGCTGCAGGGAAAGATCGGCCGTGACATCTCCACCTGCACGGTGGGCGTGATCGGTACCGGCCGCATTGGCCGCACGGTATTGCAGCATCTGTCCGGCTTTGGCTGCCGTCTGCTGGCCTACGATCTGTACCCCAATGCAGAGGTGAAGAAGATCGCGGAGTATGTGCCGCTGGAGACCCTGCTGGCCGAAAGCGATGTCATCACCCTGCACACCAATGCCACCGAGGAGAATCACCATCTCATCGACGCCAAAGCCATTGAGACCATGAAGCCGGGCGTGACCATCATCAACACCGCCCGCGGCAAGCTGATCGACAGCGATGCCCTCATCGCCGGGCTGGAAAGCGGAAAGCTGGGCGGCGCGGCGCTGGACGTGCTGGAAAACGAGAACGGCCTGTACTATTATAACCGCATGGGCGACGTGATCCCCAACCCGGAGCTGGCGGTTCTGCGCAGCATGCCCAACGTGATCCTGACCGACCACACGGCTTTCTACACCCACGAGGATGTGGAGAGCATGGTGCGCGGTGTGCTGGAAAGCGCCGTGGCCTTTGAACAGAACCAGCCTACCCGGCATGATGTGACGGATCTTTGATTTGTCAGGCAGACGATTTTGAATGGCCGCCGTTGCACTCTGGCCATATTCAGCGGAAATATGATTCCTAAATAGAGCAGATCCCGGCAGGCTGCGGCCTGCCGGGATCTGCATTTTCACGGGAGGGGCGCAGCGGAAAACGGCATTCAGTGTGTTTGAAGCATCTGCCGGTTGGGACCCTTCCGGTGAAAAAGGGATTCCTGAAAATCTGCAGATTTTCAGGAATCCCCAATAAAAATAATTATTCCGCTAAAAATGCTCAGAGCAAAGCGGAGAGCATTCAAATGGTGATCAACCCAGGCTGATGCCCATACGGCGGGCGACGGTGAGCAGCTCGCAGCCCTCCGGCACGTTGCGGGTCTTGCCTGCAATGTCGACCAGACGGTTCTGGGTGACGTGACCGTTCACCATGGCGACTGTCACGCCGTAGCGCTCAATCTCCACCAGCTTTGCCGCATAGCTGCCGAACTGGGTGGCCAGAACACGGTCGTAGGCGCTGGGGCTGCCGCCGCGCTGCATGTGGCCCGGGATGCACACACGCGTCTCCATGCCGGTCTTTTTCTGCACGGCCTGTGCAATGCGGTTGGTGGCGGTGGTGCCAAAGCCTGCCTCGGCGCGCTTTGCCATCCACTCCTTGCGCTTCATGCCGGCTTCCTCGCAGTTGATGGCACCCTCGGCTACAGCGATGATGGAGAAGTTGGAACCCTTTTTGGCGCGGCGCTCCACGGCAGAGCACACACGGTCGATATCATAGGGCTGTTCCGGCAGCAGGATGATGTCTGCACCGCCAGCAATGCCGGAGTACAGCGTCAGCCAGCCGGCCTTGTTGCCCATGATCTCGATGCACATTACGCGGCTGTGGCTACCGGCAGTGGTGTGGATGCGGTCGATGACATCGGTGGCAATGTCCACGGCAGTGTGGAAGCCGAAGGTCACGTCGGTGCCGTAGATATCGTTATCGATGGTCTTGGGCAGGCCGATGATGTTCAGGCCCTCCTGCGAGAGCAGGTTTGCGGTTTTGTGGGTGCCGTTGCCGCCCAGACACAGCAGGCAGTCCAGCTTGGCTTCCTTGTAGGTCTTTTTCATGGCGGCGACTTTATCAACGTTGTCGTTCTCCACCACACGCATCATTTTAAAGGGGGTGCGTTTGGTGCCCAGAATGGTGCCGCCCAGCGTCAGGATGCCGCGGAAGTCGTCCTCACACATCTCTTTGTAATCGCCGTTGATGAGACCGCTGTAGCCGTTCAGGATGCCCACGATCTCCACATCCTCGCCCATGCGGGCATACAGCGCTTTGGCTACGCCGCGGATGGTGGCGTTCAGACCCGGACAATCACCGCCGGAGGTCAGGATTCCAACACGTTTTTTCATTCAAAAGCCCTCTTTCATTTGCTGTTCAGCACCGTGCATTCCGGCTCCGAAAGTCAGTCTGCCCGGGAACCCGCTTATTTATAGTATAAGATTATTCCGGATGGGGCACCGTGTCAAGAGAAGTGCAAAAAATTTACACGGTCCCACGGACTGTTTTTGCGGGCAGAGCAGATGGGAGAAAAGTTTTGCGGAAAAAATAAAAAAATGGTTGACAAGCAAGACCCTTTCGAGTATAATATTCCCTGTCAGCAGCGCACAGCGCGGCAGACAAACAGAATAATGGGGATTTGCATAGTGGTAGTGCGGTAGACTCTGACTCTACTTGTGGGAGTTCGATTCTCTCATCCCCAACCAGAAAACCGCAGTCTCAACTGGCTGCGGTATTTTCGGGGCATAGCGCAGTTGGTAGCGCGCCTCGTTCGGGACGAGGAGGCCGTGGGTTCAAATCCCGCTGCTCCGACCATGACGGATATTCTTACAGCACATGAGATGCTGCGGAATGTCCGTCTTTTTTTGTTTGCTGATTTGCTGGATAGCGATGCTACAGGGGCGCAGTTCACAACTGTGCCTTTTTTGCATTCACCTACACATCATTCCTGCGCAGGCATTGGCTGCGGTCGTGTCCACCGCTAGATCTGCCGTTTCCTCAATGCGGTACTGGGCAAAGTAGCCCTCCTCCAGCGGGATCCACCGGGCGGCAAAATTGGCGTACCGCTCACCCTCCCGTGCCTGCAGGCGGCGGGTCTGCTCTTCTCTTGAGCAGGTGACGAAGACCTGCAGGGTCTCATACCCGGCCAACAGCGGGTGGTGGCTGTAGCTGCCCTCCAGAATGACCAGCGGCTGTGCGGCAAGCTCCTGCACAGGCTGGTATGCGCCCGCCCGGCAGGAGTAGGCGCGGTAGAGCACCGGCTGGCCTTCATAGGCCGGGCGCAGGGCTTTGTCCCGCAGACGGATAAGGTCCATGTTGGCGCAGGGCGTTTTTTCCCAGCCGCGTACACGCTGGGCAGGCGGCAGATAGAAATCGTCCGTGTGCAGGACGATGCTGGCCGGAAACTGCCGGGCCAGCCCGTCGGCAAGGGTGGTCTTGCCGCTGCCGCAGCGGCCATCCAGCGCCAGCACCAGCGGCTTTGTGGGCTTCTGGGCCAGTGCGGCGGCGAGGATCGAAATCAGGCTTTCCGGTGTGATGTTCTGCGCCATGGGAAACATGCTCCTTTTATAAGATAGAACCCTCTCAGTCATTGCTGCGCAATGCCAGCTTTCCCGAAGGGGAGAGTTTTTGAATGCGCTGACTCTATAAAGAGCTCCCCCCTGAGTGGAACGACTTCCCCCGCGCCGGGGGAAGATGGCGAAGCCAGAAAGGGGAACGGCTGGCGCGTTAGCGCCTGAGAGGGTTTTCCTTATTATACCATACCGCACCTCAAAACGGTAGGATGCGCAAAAAACAGGCCGAAGCAAATGATGGTTTGTTACAGATAACTTTTTTCAGAAAAAGTGTTGACAATGCCCCCGGGCTGTGGTAAGATACAGTCACGTTATAGATAACTAACCGCAAGAAACCAATCGGCAGGCCGAAGCCTTGATTGCTCCGCGCAAAGCCGCTTCTTTTTTGAAATCTAGGTTAGAAACATCTAACTTATAAACACGGTGCATCCGGGAAACAATAGCCCGGAGAAACAAGGCGGGAGGGCACAGACATGGAGCGTAATTTTGAAACGGTCATGATCGAACAGTGTGCCCCGGTGCTGGCCAGCCTGAAACCGGCGGGCCTGTTCCGCTACGAGACCCGCGACTGCGCCGACCTTGCACGCCGCGTGAAAAACTGGAATGTCCAGCTTGAGCCCAAGGGCCTGCGGGTGCGGGTGCTCAAGGGCTGCGTGCGCAACCACCGGTATCTTGTGTACGTCTACCGCGAAAGCAGGCTGTCTGCTGTACTGGCAGACGAAAAGGTGCAGAGCTTCCTGCAGCAGGAGGGATACCGTCTGCCGGAAGCGGGGGAACCGCTGGATGTGGGCGGCATGCTCACCCAGCTTTCCCGCAGGCTGTGCTGCTCGGAGGATTTTCCCCATGAGATCGGGGTGTTCCTTGGCTATCCGCTGGGGGATGTGGTGGGCTTTATCGAGAACCGCGGCAAGAACTTTACCTGCTGCGGCTGCTGGAAGTCCTACGGCGACCCGGATGCAGCGCAGAAGCACTTTGATCAGCTGAGCAAATGCACGGCTGTCTATCTGCGGCTGTTCCACAGCGGAACGCCCATTCTCCGCCTTGCCGTGGCGGCTTGATGTTGTCATTCTCTTTTCAAATACTCTCTTTTTATCCTGGCGCCTGCTGGTGTCCACGCACCGGCGGGAAAGAAATCCTCCTTTTGACACGCGGCCGCGCGGTGCAGAATGACCACTGTACCGCGCGGCTGTGTCATTTGCTGCAAAAGAGCACAGCGGGAGTAGGAAAAAAGCCTTGTGATAGTTTACAAGATGTCGCCAAAAAAGAACGAGAAAATGTAAACAATGGCTAACTTTGGCTCAATAATTTGAGTTAGTTGTTGTTGATTGTGGTGAAAAAACGGAAAAAATCGGGCAGAAAAATTGTTTGTTCATATAAACTAACTTTTAAATATGAAAAAACTATTGACATCAAAGGTTAGTAAGCGTAAACTATCCACGCTGGTAGTTGCGGCTGACTAACCGCAACGATATCCCAGATTCAAACAGGAAGGGAAGCGGAAGTATGATGCCTTTGACAATGGCAAAAGCAGGAGAGACCGTCACCATCAAAAAGATCACCGGCAAGGACGAAATCCGGCTGCATCTGGCAGAGCTGGGCTTTGTGGTGGACAGTGAGGTAACGGTCGTCAACGAGATCGCAGGCAACCTGATCCTGCAGGTCAAGGAGAGCCGCATCGCGCTGGACAAGACGATGGCAAACCGTATCATGATTGGCTGAACAGTGCCCCGGCGCTGTTTGGGAGCTGCTCCGAAACTGGAATAGTCTCTCTATAAAGACAAGCAGAGGAGGATGGTTAAGAATGAAAACTCTGAAAGACGTAAAGGTCGGCGAGACCGCTACTGTGGCAAAGCTGCACGGTGAAGGCCCGGTCAAGCGCCGCATCATGGACATGGGCATCACCAAGGGTGTCGAGATCTATGTCCGCAAGGTGGCACCTCTGGGTGACCCCATGGAGCTGACCGTGCGCAACTACGAGCTGAGCGTGCGCAAGGCCGATGCTGAAATGATCGAAGTAGTCTGATCCCAAAGGGAGGAAGGATTAAGCAATGAGCATTAAAATTGCACTTGCCGGCAACCCGAACTGCGGTAAAACGACCCTGTTCAACAATCTGACCGGCTCCAACCAGTATGTCGGCAACTGGCCCGGCGTTACGGTGGAAAAGAAGGAAGGCAAGCTGAAGGGCGATAAGGATGTTATCATTCAGGACCTGCCCGGCATCTACTCGCTGTCTCCGTACACGCTGGAAGAGGTGGTCTCCCGTACCTATCTGGTCAAGGAGAAGCCCGACGCCATCCTGAACATCATCGACGGCACCAACATCGAGCGCAACCTGTACCTGACCACCCAGCTGATCGAGCTGGGCATCCCGGTGGTCATGGCGGTGAACATGATCGATCTGGTGCGCAAGAACGGTGATAAGATCGACCTGAAGAAGCTGAGCGCAGAGCTGGGCTGTCAGGCTGTGGAGATCAGCGCACTGAAGGGCGAGGGCACCGAGGCCGCTGCAAAGGCTGCTGTGGCTGCCGCCAAGGCTACCAAGGCCGGCGAGCTGCCCCATGTCTTCACCGGCAGCGTGGAGCACGCCATTGCCCACATCGAAGAGTCCATTCAGGGCAAGGTGGATGACCGCTTCCTGCGCTGGTACGCTGTCAAGCTGTTCGAGCGCGATGACAAGGTGCAGGATGAGCTGAAGCTGGACAAGACTCTGATGGATCACATCGATCAGCACATCAAGGATTGCGAGACCGAGCTGGACGACGATGCAGAAAGCATCATCACCAACCAGCGCTATGCATACATCAACACCGTGGTGGGCAAGGCTGTCAAGAAGAAGGCCCGCGTGGAGCACCTGACCGTTTCCGATAAGATCGACCAGATCGTGACCAACCGTATTCTGGCTCTGCCCATCTTCGCACTGGTCATGTACCTGATGTACTCCCTGTCCATGGGCACCTCCATTGCAGACGGCGGCTGGGCCATTGGTACCTTTGCCACTGACTGGACCAACGACGTGCTGTTCGGTGAGATCGTTCCCAATGCTCTGGGCGGCTTGCTGGAGAGCATCGGCGTGGCAGGCTGGCTGTACGGCCTGATCATGGACGGCATCGTTGCCGGTGTCGGCGCAGTTCTGGGCTTCGTTCCCCAGATGCTGGTGCTGTTCTTCCTGCTGTCCATTCTGGAGGATGTGGGCTATATGTCCCGTGTCGCCTTCATCATGGACCGTATCTTCCGCAAGTTCGGCCTGTCCGGTAAGAGCTTCATCCCTGTTCTGGTGGGCACCGGCTGCGGCGTCCCGGGCGTCATGGCATCCCGTACCATCGAGAACGAGCGCGACCGCCGCATGACCATCATGACCACCTGCTTCATCCCCTGCGGCGCAAAGATGCCCATCATCGGCCTCATCGCAGGTGCGATGTTCGGCGGTTCTTCTCTGGTGGCTGTCTCTGCTTACTTCATTGGCATGGCTGCCATCATCTGCTCCGGCGTGATCCTGAAGAAGACCAAGCTCTTCGCAGGTGATCCCGCTCCCTTCGTGATGGAGCTGCCCGCATACCATGTGCCTGCATGGGGCAACGTGTTCCGTGCAACCTGGGAGCGCGGCTGGTCCTTCATCAAGCGCGCAGGCTCCGTCATTCTGGCCGCTACCGTTGTGCTGTGGTTCCTGCAGGGCTTCGGCTTCGAGAACGGTGCCTTCGGTATGGTCGAGGATCAGGACAACTCCGTGCTGGCTGCTATCGCTACCAAGGTCGCATGGATCTTTGCACCTCTGGGCTTCGGCAACTGGCGTGCAACCGTCGCTTCCGTCTCCGGCCTGATCGCAAAGGAGAACGTGGTTGGTACCTTCGGTGTTCTGTATCACTTCGGCGGCGAGCTGTCTGAGAACGGCGATGAGATCTGGGCTGCTGTTGCGCAGGACTACACCGCTCTGTCGGCTTACGCCTTCATGATCTTCAACCTGCTGTGCGCTCCCTGCTTCGCTGCTATGGGCGCCATCAAGCGCGAGATGAACAACGGCAGATGGACGGCCATCGCCATTGGTTACATGTGTGCTCTGGCTTACTGCGCAGCTCTGGTGGTTTACCAGCTGGGCGGCCTGATCACCGGCGAGGTTGGCTTCAACTTCTTTACCATCGTGGCGGCTGTGGTTCTGGCTTGCTTTATTTACCTGCTGGTCCGTCCCAACAAGTACACCGGCGACAACGAGGTCAAGATCGACGTTTCCAAGATCACTGCAAACAAGTAAGCTTCGTCTGCTGAAAGGAGAGATGCTTTATGATGGAATTTCTGGCAGCAAACTTTAATCTGCCTACGATCGTTGTGGCAGTCATCGTGTTTGGCGGTGTGGGCTGGATCACATGGCACTCTCACAAGCATGGCGGCTGCGGTGGCTGCGGCGAGGGCGGCTGCAATGGTAATTGCGGCGGCTGCAGCGGCTGTCACTGATCGGTAAAAACCGCAAGGGGCGCGGGCTGGAACTTTCGGCTCGCGCCCTTTTTTTAGAAGAAAAAAGTTAGCCTTGAGTAACATCAAAACGAAAGAGAGTGATCGGGATGGAACTTACGTCGGCGCATCTGCGCTATCTGCTGGCGATCTACGAGGTCTCGCAGACCCATCTGGATATCAGCTCCCGCAGCATTGCGGAAAAGCTGGGGGTCACCAAGCCCTCAGTGGTGCGCATCATGAACCTGCTCATGGAGCATGGCATGATCGTAAAGGAGCATTACGGAAAGATCTACATGACCGACCGGGGCATCTGGGTGGCAAAGCAGGTGGACCGGCAGCTGAAAACGATCCTGACCCATTTCCCGCCGGTCGGCGAGCCGCTGTCAGAGGAGGAACGCTTTGCGGCGGCGCTGGCCATGACCAGTGCATTGCCGGAGCGCATCTTTACCGGCGAATACGAGCGTTTGTTCGGAACAGCGGCGGATGACACAGAAATGGAGAAAGCCCAGTGATCAACAAAAAATTGCTGTCCTTTGACCGCGGTGCACTGCGGTATGTGGAGCTGAATGTGCTGTTCCAGTGGCTGGGAATGCTGTGCAATGTGGTGTTTGTAAAGGCTGTTGCGGGGCTCATCGGTGCTGCCTTTGCGGGCAGCCTGACCAGCGCCCTGCTGTGGCAGCAGCTGATGCTGTGCCTTGCTATGGTGCCGCTGCGCTTTGCCTGCACCATGCTGGCCTCCGGCATGAGCGACCGGGCGTCCAAAAACGTCAAGCGCACCCTGCGCAGCAGCATCTACGCAAAGCTTGCCCGCCTTGGCCCCAACTACACCGAGACGGCGGCCACCAGCGAGGTGGTGATGCTGGCCAGCGAAGGCGTGGAGCAGATCGATACCTATTTTGCAAAGTACCTGCCCCAGCTGCTCTACAGCCTGCTGGCTCCTGTTACCCTGTTCGCGCTGCTGGTGGGGGTGCACGCACGGTCTGCCATCATCCTGCTGTGCTGCGTGCCGCTGATCCCCATGTCCATCGTGGCGGTGCAGAAGTTTGCCAAAAAGCTGCTGGCGAACTACTGGGGCGAGTACACCACCCTTGGCGACAGCTTTCTGGAAAACATTCAGGGCCTGACCACCCTGAAGATCTATCAGGCAGACGGCTGGAAGCACGAGCAGATGAACGCGCAGGCTGAGCGCTTCCGAAGGATCACCATGAAGGTGCTCACCATGCAGCTGAACTCGGTGACACTGATGGACCTGATGGCCTACGGCGGTGCGGGCCTTGGCATCATCAGCGCGGTGGCTGCATTTGCGGCAGGCCGGCTGACCCTGACCGCCACATTGACCATTGTGCTGCTGGCGGCGGACTTCTTCCTGCCGCTGCGGCTGCTGGGCAGCTACTTTCACATTGCCATGAACGGCGCCGCTTCGGCAGAAAAGATCTTCCGGCTGCTGGCAGCGGAGGAGCCTGCCGACGGTGACCGCCTGCCCGGCGAAAACACCACCCTGCAGCTGGAGCATGTCACCTTTGGCTACGAGAAAGACCGCACCATTCTGAAGGATGTATCCCTCACCATCCCGCAGGGCAGCTTTGTCTCGCTGGTGGGCGAGAGCGGCTGCGGCAAAAGTACGATCGCAGCGCTGCTGTCCGGCAGCCGCACCGGCTATACCGGCAGCGTGACGCTGGGCGGCGTGCCGGTGCAGGAGCTGCAGCAGGAACAGCGCCTGCGCACCCTGACGCTGGTGCCCCATAACGCCGCCATCTTCAAAGGCACAGTGGAGAGCAATCTGCGCATGGCAAAGCCGGATGCCTCCGAAACAGAGCTGTGGAACGCACTGGAACAGGTGAATCTGGCCGATTTCTGCCGCAGCCAGAACGGCCTGCAGACCGCCTTGCATGAGGGCGGCAGCAATCTTTCCGGCGGTCAGCGTCAGCGCCTTGCCATGGCCCGCGCCCTGCTGCATGATACGCCCATCTACCTGTTTGACGAAGCCACTTCCAATGTGGATGCCGAGAGCGAGAACGACATCATGCGGGCCATCCACAGTCTTGCCGGGAAAAAGACGATCATCCTGATCTCCCACCGTCTGGCAAACGTGGTGCACAGCGACTGCATTTATGCAATGAGCAATGGCCGTGTGATCGAGCAGGGCACCCACGCCGAGCTGCTGGCAAAGCAGGGGGCTTACAGCCGCCTGTATCTGGCACAGCGGCAGCTGGAAACACTGGAAGAGGAGGATGCCTGAGCATGAACAAGAGCAATCATCGCAGCCCCTTTGCCATTGTGGGACGGCTTATCGTACTGGTAAAGCCCATGCTGCCCGTTATGCTGGCAGCGATCGTGATGGGGGTGGCAGGCCATTTCTGCGCCACCTTCATTACCATCTTTGGCGGTTTTGGCATCCTGCGTGCGCTGGGGCTTGCAAGCCCGGTGGGGACCGTGGGCACGGCCTTTGCCTGCATTCTGGTGTTTGCGCTGCTGCGCGGCGTTCTGCGCTACGCAGAGCAGGCGTCCAACCACTATATCGCCTTTAAGCTGCTGGCCCTGATCCGCGATAAGGTGTTCGGGGCGCTGCGCCGCCTGACCCCTGCAAAGCTGGAAGGCCGTGACCGCGGCGACCTGATCTCCCTCATCACCGCCGACATCGAGGCGCTGGAAGTGTTCTACGCCCACACCATTTCGCCCATCTGCATCGCGTGCATCTGCGTCGTCGGCATGACGGGCTTTGTGGGCAGCTGGCACATCCTGCCTGCACTGGTGCTGCTGGCGGGCTATCTGCTGGTGGGCGCGGCCCTGCCCATCTGGAGCGCAAAGCGCGGCGACCGTGCCGCCCGGGAGTACCGTCAGGCACTGGCCGATACCAACAGCTATGTGCTGGAAAGCCTGCGGGGCCTGAAGGATACCCTGCAGTATCAGGACACCGCAGCCCGTGCCGAGGGCATCACGGCCCACAGTGAGACGCTGGGCGAAAAACAGAAGTCTCTCAAGTACCGCGAGGGCCTGACCGTGGCCCTGACCAATACCCTGATCCTGCTCACGGTGCTGGCCGTGCTTGGCACCAGCCTGAGCCTTTACCAGAGCGGAAAACTGGGGGCTGAGGGGGTGCTGGTGTGCACCCTTTCGGCTCTGAGCTCCTTTGGCCCGGTGGTGGCACTGGCAAACCTTGGCGTGGGCCTGACGCAGGTGTTCGCCAGCGCCGACCGTGTTCTGGACCTGCTGGAGGAAGAGCCTGTCACTGCGGATGTGACCGACGGCACAGACACCGCCTTTGCGGGTGCTGCGGCAGAGCATGTGAGCTTTGCCTATGCCGAGGAAGAGATCCTGCATGACCTGAGCCTGACCATTCCGGAAAAGAAGATCGTGGGCATCACGGGCCGTTCGGGCAGCGGAAAGTCTACCTTCCTGCGGCTGCTGATGCGGTTCTGGGATGTGTCCGGCGGCAGCATCCGCTTTGGAGAACAGGACATCCGTCGGGTGAACACCGCCGCTCTGCGTGCGCAGGAGAGCCTTGTGACCCAGGAGACCGAACTGTTCGATGACACCATCGAGAACAACATCCGCATTGCAAAGCGGGATGCCACCCGGGAAGAGGTGGAAGCGGCCTGCAAAAAAGCTGCACTGGATGGTTTCATCCGCAGCCTGCCCAAGGGCTATGACACCCCAGTGGGTGAGCTGGGCGGTGCCCTTTCCGGCGGCGAGCGTCAGCGCATCGGTGTGGCGCGTGCGTTCCTGCACGATGCACCGTTTCTGCTGCTGGACGAGCCTACCTCCAATCTGGACAGCCTGAACGAGGGGGTCATCCTCAAGGCTGTGCGGGCAGAGTGCAAAGACAAAACGGTGCTGCTGGTCTCCCACCGAAAGTCTACCATGGCGGCGGCAGACATCAGCTTTTCGGTGGAAAGCGGCCGCCTG
Source organism: Faecalibacterium sp. 7 (assembly GCF_049562865.1). Classification (NCBI taxonomy): domain Bacteria; kingdom Bacillati; phylum Bacillota; class Clostridia; order Eubacteriales; family Oscillospiraceae; genus Faecalibacterium; species Faecalibacterium sp. 7. Next base: position 1,589,312 of record NZ_CP186911.1, read on the forward strand.
AGCTGAAAACGGGTTCTACAAAGAAACAGCCGGTCTCCTGTGCGGAGACCGGCTGTTTTTGGTCATAGAGAATTACTGGATCGCATTCAGGATCTGCTGTGCAATGTACTTGTGGCCTTTGACGGTGGGGTGGCCGTCCGCAGCGGTCTGGGTGCGGGGAATGTCCACATAGATCAAGCCTTCTTGTGCGGCAAGGTCTTTGGCAAAGCGGTTCAGTTTGCTGAAGTAGCGGTTCCATGCGGGCAGCAGAGGCACCGGATTGGTGTAGCCCAGCAGCACGATTTTGGCATCTGGGTTCAGTGCGCGGATACCGGCCACGATCTGCGGCAGGTTGTTGGTCACATTGGTATAGGCCTGATCGCAGATCTCATCCATGCCGCGGAACAGCAGGCGGTTGGTGGCGCGGCTCTCGTCAAAGGTAAGGGTCATACGGTTCAGCGCTTTGAGGAAGAGCCCTAGCTTCTGGAAGTTGAAATCACGCAGGGCACCGCTGACCATCAGCCCGGCCAGCTGCTCGCTCTTCCAGTTGGTGGCCTCGCCCAGACCTACGATGCAGGGCACCAGCGCGTCGTTGGAGCCGATCTGGATGGAAATGATATCGGCCTTGCGCAGATATTCCTGATATTCCGGGTAGACGTAGTACGAGCCGGAAGCCTGATTCATCTTGGGCATGGCGCTGCTTTGCACCATATCCACCATGTCAGGGCTCATCAGGCTGGGCAGGCCCAGATTGATGGCGTGCTGGCGGTCCAGCCCAAGGCCCTTGCCCACAAGGGCGGTATAGCACTGGGAAGAGTAGCCCTCGAAGTTTGGCCGGAGATCGTAGCCGATCTGGGCGATGTTGTATTTCATATCGGCAAGGCCGACACCGGAGGTGATGCTGTCGCCCAGCGCCACATAGGTGAGCTGCGGCTCCGGTTCGCCGGCTGTCTGGGCATCGGCGGGCGCTGCGGCCTGTTCCTGCTGCACCTCTGCTGCTTCGGCGGCAGGCAGCTCCGCCTGTTCGTCGGCAGCAAATGCAGGCATGGCCAGCAGCACAAGCGCTGCCGCTGCGGCCAGAAAGCTGGCAAATTTTTTGTTTTTCATTGTGATTCCTTCTTTCCGGAATGACTGCACCTGTGCGGCACAGCTGTTGTCTCTATGATAAAATGGAAAGTAAAAATTGTCAACTGACAAAATTCAAAAAATTGCGGTCATCGCTGCGCCCGTATTCTGCAGTTTCTTCCATACAAAAAAGCTCCCCCTTGCGGGAGAGCTCAGTGTCTGAAAAAACGATAGGGTGAAGTTCAGGATCAATAATCGCGGGGAGTGATCTCTTCCTCCAGCTTGCGGTAGTCCACCTTGCCAACGGGGGTCATCGGCATTTCGCTGATGAACTTGTAGCTCACCGGCTGCACGTACTCCGGCAGCTCTTCCTTACACAGCTGGCGCAGCTCGCGCACGATCTGGCGCTTCTTTTTGTCGGCCTCCGGGTCCAGCACCACGTAGACGAAGGGCAGGCGGCCCTGCACATGGTCCTTATCGGTGCAGCCTACCACCGAGCACTGATGCACAGCCGGATGGCGGCTGATGACGTTCTCGATCATGGACGGGAACACCTTGAAGCCGTCGTGACGGATGATCATGCGCTTGATGCGGGAGTCCAGATACACAAAGCCGTCCTCGTCCATGTAGCCGACATCGCCGGTGTGTGCCCAGATCTGGCCGTCTGCATGGCGGCGCAGGATCATATCGGTCTCATCGGGCTTGTTGTAGTAGCCCTTCATGACGGTGGGGGTGCAGATGCAGATCTCGCCGCGCTCCCCGATGGGCAGCTCGGTCTCGGTGCCGGGCTCGAAGATGGACACCACCGTATTCAGCATGGGGATGCCCACGCTGCCGGGCTTGGTCACATTGCCGGCGGCAACGGTAGCGGCAGAGGCGACTTCGGTCATGCCGTAGCCCTTGGCCAGCGGATACTCCACGTTGTGTGCCTTCAGGAACTCGTTCACGGTCATCTCAGCGCCCAGCGGCAGCGAGTCGCCGCCGGCGGCATAGTTGCGGATGAAGGAGAGATCCTTCTTCTTCTTGAGCAGCGGAGATGCTGCCATCTGCTGGTAGTGAGCCGGAACGCCGAACATGTGTTCGGGCTTGTGCTTCCAGATCAGTGCGCCCAGCTTGTCGGGGTCCAGATTGGGGATGATGACGACGTGCAGGCCCATGACCAGCGGCATATGCACGCCGCAGGCATAGCCGTAGGCAATGAACGGAGGCATAACGTTCATCAGCTTCTGGCCGCGGCAGAACAGGTTGCTCTGGGCAATGAATTCGTGGGCCAGAGAGTTGAAGCTGTCGTCGGTCAGCATAACGCCCTTGGGCGAACCGGTGGTGCCGCCGGTGTGCACCACCACGCAGGCGTGCTGCGGGTCGTAGGGTTCGGCGTTCATGCTCTGATCCTTGCCCTGTGCAATAAAGTCCTTCCAGTGGATCACGTTGGACTTGTAGCGGTTCTTATCGGGGTTGGTCAGCTTGTAGCCGACGGCCAGATGCAGCGGCAGGGAGTCTGCGGGGCTGATGACCAGCACGCGCTCCACATTGGTGCGCTTTTCTGCCTTGTGGCAGCGTTCATAGGTCACATTCAGGCAGATCAGCAGGCGGGAATCCACCTCCTCGATGTACTCGTGGATGCCCTCAACGCTGTAGCGCGGGTCCACCAGATTCAGCGTTGCGCCGATCATATCAGCAGCGTAAAAGGCGTAGATCACCTCGGGGGTCATCACACTGACAACGGTGATGATGTCGCCCTTCTTCACGCCGAGAGCACGGAAGGCAGCAGCGGTTTTCTTGACATTCACAAAGAGGTCTGCAAAGGTGAATTTGCGGCCATAATACTCCAGAGCGGTCTCGCTCAGATGGTTCTTGTTCTGATGGCAGAGATACTCAAAGGCGCTGCACTTGGGCAGAGGCATGTCGATGTATTTCTGGTCATAGTACTTCAGCCAGGGCTTCGCAGTGGACGCATAGAGCGGTTCACGCTGTTCAGTAGTCATAGAATAAAGTCCTCTTTTCTTTCTTCTTTTCATTGCTAAAAGCCGACAGCTTTGTAAGAAAGATGAAAGCCGCCGGTCAGATCACGCAAATAACTCAAAAATTAGAATCAACGATGCAGTCTCTATTGTAGTGGAGCCGCCTGAGAATGTCAAGAAATAAACTATGAACGTTGCGTAAAAGTGCCGTAAAACAACGATTCCTCCCGAAATGTCGGGGGTCAGCGCGGCAACCACTGCTCCGCTTCGGCGGCGCTGCACAGCACAAAATGCTCAGGCCGCAGCTCGCGCCACTGAGGGGTCTCTCTGGAGTAGTCGTGCATGGCGGGGTCGTAGACCAGCAGCTTTTTCTGCCGCTCCCGGCGGGGGTCCGGCATGGGAATGGCGGACAGCAGGCTGCGGGTGTAGGGGTGGATGGCGTGGGCCGTCAGCTCTTCGGCCCCGGCCAGCTCCACGATGCGGCCCTTGTGAATCACGGCGATGCGGTCGGAGATGTAGCGCATCACGGACAGGTCGTGGGCGATGAACAGATAGGTGATGCCGCGTTCTTTTTGTAAATGGCGCAAAAGGTTCAGCACCTGCGCGCGGATGGACATATCCAGTGCGCTGATGGGCTCATCGGCAACGATGAACGCCGGCTCCACGATCAGCGCCCGGGCGATACCGATGCGCTGGCGCTGTCCGCCGGAAAACTCGTGAGGAAAGCGGGAAGCAAATTCCGGCAGCAGGCCCACGTCCCGCAAAGCCTGCCTCACCCGCTCCTCCCGCTGGGCGGCGGTGAGGTCGGGCCGGACGTTCTGCAGGCCCTCGCCCACGATATAGCTCACCTTGGCGCGTTCATTCAGCGAGGACTGCGGGTCCTGAAAGATCATCTGGATCTCCTTGATGATCTGCCGGTCCAGCTGGCGGGAAATTTTGCCGTTGATCTTCTGGCCTTTATAAAGGATGTCACCGCCGGAGGTGGGCAGGATGCGCAGGATGGCCCGGCCGATGGTGGTCTTGCCGCTGCCGCTTTCGCCCACAAGGCCGAAGGTCTCGCCCTTATAAATTTTAAAGCTGGCGTCCTGCACGGCATGATAGGTGCTGCGGCCGGAGCCGTAGGTCACGTTCAGGTGGTTCACTTCCACAAGAACTTCGCGTTCATTTTCCATCTTACAGCCCCTCCTCTCGCAGCATTTTCACCGCAGCCGGCGGCTCAATCTTGGGTGCCCGGGGGTCCAGCAGCCATGTCTTGGCCTTGTGGGTGGGCGTTACCTCAAAGTAAGGCGGGCGCCTGACAAAATCGATCTTCAGTGCCTGCGGGTTGCGGGGCGCAAAGGCGTCGCCGCGGATCTCTGCAAACAGGTTCGGCGGTGTGCCCACGATGTTGAACAGGTCCTCGCCCTTCACGCCCATCTGGGGCATACTGGACAGCAGTGCCCATGTATAGGGGTGGCGGGGGTCGTAGTAGATCTCGTCGGCGGTGCCGATCTCCACGATGTCGCCCGCGTACATCACGGCTACCCGGTCGGCAATGTTGGCCACCACGCCCAGATCGTGGGTGATGAGCAGGATGGTCAGATCGTACTTGACCTGCATTTTTTTGAGCAGCTGCAAAATCTGGGCCTGAATGGTCACATCCAGTGCGGTGGTGGGCTCATCGCAGATGAGAATTTTGGGGCTGCAGGCCGCTGCAATGGCGATCACCACCCGCTGGCGCATCCCGCCGGAGAACTCGTGCGGGTACTGCTTAAAGCGCTTTTCCGGCTCAGAAATGCCCACATCCCGCAGGTATCCCAGCGTCTTTTCCCTTGCGGCAGCGCCCTTCAGGCCCTGATGCAGGGTGACGGCTTCCATGATCTGTGCCCCGATGGTCTTCAGCGGGTTCAGGCTGGTCATGGGATCCTGCATGACCATGGCGATCTCCCGGCCGCGTACCCGCAGCCAGTCCTTTTCGGTTCTGAGGTCAGAAAGGCGCAGCGGCTTGCCGTCCGCCATGCCATAGTAATCGATGGTGCCCCCGGTGATGGAGCCGTTGGCGTCCAGAAGGCCCATGAAGCTCTTGGTGAACACGCTCTTGCCGGAGCCGCTCTCGCCCACGATGGCGAGCACTTCGCCTTGGTACAGATCAAGATCGATGCCCCGGATGGCGTGCAGCACTTTTCCACGCAGATCGAACTGGATGTTGACATCTTTTGCGGAGAGAATGAGCGGGCGATGTTCCATGATATCCCCTCCTTACTGCAGATGGTTCTTCGGGTCGGCGGCGTCCGAGAAGGCGTTGCCGATCAGGTAGAACGCAATGGTGACAAAGCTCAGGATGAGGGTGGGGTACAGCAGCTGGTAGCGCAGCCCGGCCTGCATCATCACCTTGCGGCCATCGTTGACCAGATTGCCCAGCGAAGGTGTCTCCACCGAAAGCCCGAGGCCGATGTAGGTGATGAACACCTCGTTGCCGATGGCTTCCGGGATGGTGAGAGCCATGCGCAGCATGATGACCGAGACGAGATAGGGCAGCAGGTTGCGCAGTACGATGCGCACAGTGGGCGTGCCGAGGCAGCGGGACGCCACGTTATAATCCCGGTCGCGGATGATGAGGATCTGGTTGCGGATGAAGCGTGCCATTTCGATCCAGCCCTTGATGGCCATGCCAAGGACCATGGTCCAGATGCTGGGCGTTGCCACGTAAGAGATCAGGATCAGCACAATGGCGGTGGGGATGTTATCAAAGATGTTGTACAACTCGGTGAACACGGGGTCCAGCCCGCGCACATAGCCCCACAGCACACCGGCGGTGATGCCCACCACCGCTTCAATGAGGGCCACGAAAAAGGCGATGGTCAGGCTGGTGCGTGCACCGGCCCAGATGCGTGCCCACAGGTCCTGTCCGATGGAGTTGGAACCCCAGATAAAGCCGTCCTGCCCGGGGGCGATGTTGCGGTACTGGATGCCGGTGGCGGGGTCCACGGCGCAGAGGTTTGGGTCTGCCTGACCGGGCAGGTGGGGCTGGATGAAGGCAAAGGCCACCACAGCTGCCAGTGCCACCAGCAGAACCACCGCGAACCTGTTCTTGAAAAAGGCGCGGAAGGTGCTGCCCCAGTAGCTGTAGTTGGAGCTGGCAGTGGCTTCGGCCTGCGCCTCGCTGAACCCGGCGGGGGTGAACAGCTCGTCTTCGGGCAGAGCCTCCCATCCGGCAGTGTGTTGTGCCTGCGCGGCGTTGAGCTTGTCTTCCAGCAGCCGGGAGCGTTCACGTTTGAGAAAAGAGAGCATCAGCGGCCACCTTCCTTCCTGCCAAAGTGGATGCGGGGGTCCAGGAGAACCATGAGCACATCACCTAAAATCAGGCCGATGATGCCCACGCAGGCATACAGCAGCACGATGCCCTGCACCATGGTGTTGTCGTGGCGCTGCACGCAGGTGACCAGCAGACCGCCCATGCCCGGGATGCTGTACAGGCTCTCGATGTAAATGGAGCCGACGACAGTGTTCAGAAATGCGGAGGGGATATACTGCACCAGCGGCACCATGGCGTTGCGGAAGATGTGATGCAGGGCAATGCCGCTCTCGCTCACGCCCTTGGCCCGGGCCAGCTTTACGTAATCCTTGTTGCTTTCGTCCACCATGTAGCGGCGCAGCCACATGGCGTAGAACGCAAGGTTTGCAAGGCTCATGCTGCACACCGGCAGAACCCAATAGCGCCAGTCGGCGGCATCGAACAGCAGGCCCACGCCCATGGCGGTGGTGCCGTACATCTGAATGTACAAAAAGTACACGGCGGCAGGCACGGCCTGAATGAGCACGATGACGGCTGTGCCCAGCTTATCCGGCCAGCGGCCCTTGCACCGGCCCATGACAAGGCCCAGCGGGATGCCGAAGATCAGGCTGAGCAGCATGGCCAGCACACCCATTTCGATGGAAATGGGCAGCTTCTGGGCAAGGATCTTGGTCACGGGGGCGTTGAGCTTGTAAATGTGGCTCACGCCCAGATCACCGTGCAGCGCGTCCCGCCAGAAATGGCCGATCTGCACCGGCAGCGGGTCCAGCAGACCCATGGACTGCAGTCCGGCCTGAATCTGTGCCTCGGTCATTTTTTCGTAGTTGGCAAAATAGCCCTCTACCGGCATGAGCCGCAGTAGGCAGAACACCAGCGTCACGATGATGAACAGGGTCAGGATCGAGCGCCCGATGCGTTTTGCGAGATATGGCACCATCGCTGTGCACCTCACTTTTCGATTGAAATACAGATACCTATAGAATACCGCAATTTTTTACGTTTGGAAAGGGATTTGTGAGTTTTTGCGGGAAAATGGGGTGAGGAACGATTCAAAATGGCCTCCGCTTGCGCTCTGGCCATATTCAGCGGAAAAATATTTTTAATTCGCGTTTGTCGCGGCCTGTGGGAACTTGTCGGGGCGAGGCCCCTCCATCTGCTAACGCAGACCGCTCCTCCGCTTAAAAGCCCCACTGGGGCTTTTATTGCTGCGCAACCGCGACCTACTCCAAACGCTGCTTTCACCAGTGGGGTCGTAGACCGGAAACAGTAGATGCACACTTTACCGACCTTGCCCTCTCCGTCAGCAGCCTCGCCCTCTCAGTCATCGCTGCGCGATGCCAGATTCCCCTTTTTGTCACCTGTGGTGACATCTTCCCCCGGCCGGGGGAAGTCTTTCCTCAAAGCGGGAGCCCTTGGCAGTCCACGCAAAGTTCATCTCTTTGCCAAGGCCTCTCCCTTTGGGAGAGGTGGATGCGAACGCAGTGAGCAGACGGAGAGGGTGAGGACGCTCCCCGCAGCGCGGATGTTTCCGCAAGAAACCAGCGCTGCAAATGCCGCTTTCCTCCACGACTCTACCCGTGAAAATGCAATGCCGGACAGCCCGCAGGCTGCCCGGCATTGCTCTAATTAAAATAATTCTTCCGCTATTTATGCGTAAAGCGAACGCGGAGCGCATTTTAAACCGTTTTATCGCGCGTCGCGGTTCTGGTTGTACTCCTCCATGGAAACGTAATGGTCGAGGATGTGCACGCCCTTCAGGCGGTTGGTGGACAGGCCCGTGGGAGCGTACTGGCCTTCCCACAGGTTCAGGCGGGTGGCGATGTACGGCGGCACCGGCATCCCCAGCGGGATGACCAGCGCGTTCTGGATGAGGAAGGCTTCGGCATCCGCAAAGGCATCATACCGGGCATCCAGATCCTCGGTGATGGTCTTTGCCTTCTCCACCAGAGACATGTACTGCATCACAAGTTCGGCGGTCTCGCCGGTCACGATGCCGTCCTCCACGCCGGTGCGCAGGAAGCTGTAGCAGGTGCCGCGGTCGCCGGCTTCCTGATAGAAGGGGTACACCTCGGTTTCGGGGTCGGAGTAATCGGCACCCCAGTAGTAGGACATCAGCTGGTAGGCACCCACCCGGCGCACCGCGTTCAGGAAGTTGTCGGAGGGGCCCTGGGTGATGATGATGTTCACAAAGTCGAAGCCGTCGTTCAGCACGCCCTCCACCTGCTGCTTGAACACCTGACACTGCTTGTCCCAGTCCACCACGGCGGGGTTGTAGGGGTACTGCACCTTGATGGGGAAGGTGACACCGGCAGCCGTCAGTTCTTCCACTGCGGCATCGCGGTACTGCTTGGCGGTGGCTTCGTCAAAGAAATCGGACAGGCCTGCCAGCCCGCCGCATTCAGTATAATCCACGCCCTTGCTGTTGGCGCAGAAGGAAGGCGGGGTGATGGTGTGCAGCTTATAGTTTTCGTAGCCCTCGGGTGCAGTGACGGCCAGAGTGACGGAGGGATTGATGGCATACAGGAACGCCTTGCGGAAGTTGGTGGAGTTGATGGCTTTGGCCCAGTTGTCCGGCTCATATTCAGCGTCCACGCCGGTCACGGTCCAGTTGGAGAATTCGTGGCGGTAGGGCAGGAAGTTGAAGATGTAGAAATAGCTCTTGCCGGTCTCCGGGCGCTCCATGGACACCATATCTCTGGTGGTGTCATCGGCCAGCCAGCTGTCCAGAATGTCCGAGCTGATGGTGGCCTGATCGATCTCGCCGCGCTTGACCATCTCCGGGCCGCTGATGAGCTCTTCCTGATTGTAGATGTAGCGCACCGTATCGATATAAACGCTGTCGGCATCGTAGTTCTCGGGGTTTTTCTTCATCACCCAGCTTTCCAGCGGGGTGTACTCGGCCAGATAGAACGCGCCGCAGCTGCAGGCGGTCTCGGCACTGGTGCAGAACTGGTCGGCAAACTCCTCCAGCAGCGGGCCGTAGGCGGGCTCGTAGGGGGCGTAGCTGAGCAGGCTGAGGAAGCCCGGGAAATCAAAGTTCAGGGTGTAGGTCAGGGTGTGCTCGTCCACAGCCTTGACCCCCACGGCGCTGAAATCCACAGCCGGGTACTCAGTGGCAGTGCCGTCCGCAGCGGTGGCCGTCACAGTGCCGCTTGCGTCGATGGCGTAGGTGGTGCCGTCCTCGGCCACGGTGCCGTTGTTGGCGTTGTTGCGGTAGACACAGTAGTTGTAATAATCATCTGCACCGGCCACATAGGGGGTGACAAGGCTTGCAGTGGAGGAAGCATAGTCCGGGTTCAGCACATAGGCCAGCGCATCCACAAAGTCCTGCGCAGTCACAGGGCCCAGCACCTCGCCATTGCAGTCCACCCAGTTCTCGTCCCGCAGGTGGAAGGTCCAGGTCAGGCTGTCGGCGTCCCATTCCCACGCAGTGGCAAGGCCCTCCCGGATCTTGCCGCGGTTGTCGTATTCCACCAGTGTGTCGATGCACTGGGTGCCGTGGTAGAGGTCCGGGTCGGCAGAGCAGACCAGATAGTTCAGGGTGGCGGGCTGGCGGGAGTACAGCACGGTATAGGTGGAGCTGCTGCCGAAAGCGCCGGTGCCGCCGCCATTGGAAGCGGAGGAGCCGCCGCAGCTGCTCAGCAGACCGGCAGCTGCAGCAGAAAGGGCGGCTGCACCGCTGCCCTTCAGGAACTGACGGCGGGAAATGGAATGACGCATAGTGTGATCCCTCTTTCTTCTAGCTCTAGCATTTGTGTGCTCTGAAAAAAGGGAGTAACGGAACACACATCCGTTACCCCCTTTGTAACAGTCCATTGCCGCACAAAGGGCGGCTTTATGGTCAGTATAGCATTGAATCGACGCGCCGTCAATCGTTTTTCGGCGCTACGGCTTCGGGTGTCTCGTCCGGCAGCGTGGGTGCGGGCTTGGCAGGCGTCACGGCACTGATGACCGAACCGGCTGCAGCCGGCACAGCGGCTTCGGCGGGGACCGCTGCGGCCTCGGCGGAAACAGCGGCACCGGCCTCCTCCGCTGCCTTGGCGGCCTCCTCGGCAGCCTTTTTGGCCTCCCGCTCCTCCCGCAGCTGCTTTGCCCGGGCGGCGGCTTCCTCCTGCCGCTTTTTGGTGCGTGCCTTGATGCGGCACACGGTGCACACGCCCTCCGCACTGTCCGGCGCAATGGGCTTGCCGCACTCTTTGCACAGGGTCTTGCGGCATTTGTAGATGCTCACCGGGCCAAGGGTGGTCAGCTGGCGCAGTTTCATGCCATCGATGCCGTGGTTGGAGCAGGATGCCACGCACACCTCGCACTCGCTGCACTTCCACGGCGTGATGACGATGCGGGTCTGGCCGTCGGGCAGGTCCTCCAGCTTCAGCGCACCGGCGCGGCAGGCCTTTTCACACTTGCCGCAGCCAAAGCATTTGTCGGTGAAGTTGGGCAGATAGTAGCCGTACTTCAGCGGCATGTCCATGGCCGCTTTCAGCTGCTTTGTGCGCTGGTGCAGCAAAAGGCGGAAATCCACACCGCCGTCGTCCTCGCTGCGCAGGCCGGGCAGCAGCTGCAGCAGCTTTTTGGTGCCGCTCTTGGAGCCGTGACTCACCTGCTCGAACATTTCGCGGCGGCTCAGCTCCTTTACGTGATAGGGCGCTTCGTCCTGCTCGTAGGCCAGCGTGAACCGTGCCTCGAACATGGGCTGACCAAAGAAATCCACAAGCCTTGTCAGCTCCTTGCGCAGCTGGGCGGCGCACAGGTCGTTCTCACACTCACCGCAGGGGGTCAGGTCCAGCACGATCTTTTTGTTCAGGGCAAGGTAGGCCAGCGTCTCCCATGTGAGGGCAGAGATGCAGGCGCGCACCATGGAATTTTTGCGGGTGGACTTTTCGCAGCCGATCCAGATGGTGTCATTGTCGGTATCGGCGGCGGAGGTGTCCCGCTGCACCTGCTCCGGCGAAGGGATGATGCAGCCGCTGCGGCAGGCAGAAACGCACAGGCCGCACTCGGTGCAGGGGTCCCAGTCCTTGACGAGGTTCGGACGGGTAAAGATCTGTTCGCCATAGGGGCAGATATCCTTGCACTCGGTGCAGGGCTTGCGATGAGGATGCAGGTTCCAGCACTGGCGGCGGTTGATCTCGGGATGGGTAGTTTTCATCAGCATATCCATCGCGGTGCGTGTAAAAAAGCCCATAATTTACTCCCCTTCCACAACAGAAGTGATGTTTGCATGTTCGATCAGAAAGCGCTGTACCTTCTGGGTGGTCACGGCAGAGGCCACAGCGTCCCGGCTGAGCACTTTGCGGATCTCAGGCTCCGGGGTGTCGTGCAGCTTGGCAAGGCGGGCGTATTCGGCGTCCACCTCGGCGTTGGACACGGTGATCTGCTCTGCTTCGGCAATGGCCCGCACCGCAAGGATGCTGCGCATCTTTCGCTCCGCATCCTGGCGGAAGGCGGCACGCACCTCGTCCGGTGTGGTCTGGCCTGCCTTGCAGTACAGCTCCATGGTCATCTTGCTGCGGCGCAGCCGGTCGCGCAGGGCGTTCATGTCCCGCTCCGCGTTCTGATCCAGAATGGCATCGTTCAGCTCCGCCGTCAGGTTCGCCCCGGCCATGTCCAGCAGGGCGGCACCGGCAATGCGGTCGGCGTTGGCCTCGTGGGAGCGGCGCTTCTTTTCGCGGATGCTCTCTTTCAGCGCGTCCACCGAGTCAAAGCCCAGTGTCTTGGCAAAGGCGTCGTCCAGCGGCACGGTCTGCTTTTGCTCCACGGTGTGCAGGGTGATGGCAAACTGCGCCGTTTTGCCGGAAAGCTCCGGCACCCGGAACTCGGCGGGGTAGGTAAAATCGAACCGGAAATCCTCACCTGCCTTGTGGCCGTAGACCGCGTTTTCGGCGGCGGGCATCAGCTGGCCGGTGCCCAGCACCACCGTGACGTTTTCCATCCGGCTGTCCGGGATGGGAACTCCGTCCAGAAACCCCTCGAAATCCAGCGTTACACGCATCCCGCGTGCGGCGGGCAGCTCCACCGGCACAAAGGGGGCATGGGTGCGGGTGAGGTTTGAGGCCTCCAGCTCCACGGCTTTTTCAGACACCGGGCGCACCCGGCGGGTAAAGTCCAGCCCTTTGTACTGGCCCAGCGTGACCTTGGGCAGGGCGCTTGCATTCTGTTCCATCGAAAAAGACTCCTTTTATCTCCAAAGTACAGGCGCAGACGGCCTGAGAAAACAGCATCTTAAAGTCCATGCCCGGCAAGCCAGCTTTCTGCCACCTGCGAGAACATCTCGGGGTAGAGGGCATCCTCCTGCGCGAAGGCATCCAGATAATATTCCACCTCAGCCCGGTCGGCAGGCTCGGTGCGCTCCCACACGGTGAACACGGTGCCGTTGCCCATGTCAAAGCTGGCGGCCTGCGTAAAGTGCTCATCCCGCGCGGCGCAGAAGAGGGCGTTCCACCGGCCGGAGAGCTCGCCGCCGCTGACAAAGGTCTGGGGGAAGGGCTCTGCAGTGAGCACATACTTTGCCTCAAAGAACCGCACCGGGAACTCGTGGGTGCCCGGGATGGAGATGCCGGCGGCCAGCTTGCCCTGCAGCTGGATGTCCGGCAGGGCGGCATACTGGAACATGTCCGAGTTGTACAGCATATCGTGGGGGATCATGTAGGCGAACTCGCCCTTTTCCGCATCGCAGTGGGCATCGATCCAGTCGTCCACGCGCTGGATCTGGGCGGCGTCGGTGCGGTCGTAGGTGAGCTTGTCCAGCCGGACGAACTCCGACACCGCCTTGAGGGAAAAGTGGTCCACCACAAAGCCCGGCAGGGCCACGGTGGTCAGCGGGGAACAGCGCACCGACATGGCAAACACCAGCGTGAAGGCCCAGTAGAAAAGCTTGAGCTTCCGGTGCTTCCGGATGCCTTCGGCCAGTGCGGCAGAACCGGTGAGGAACAGCAGCAGCCACCCCGGCACGAACAGCAGCATCTGGTGGGAACCGGTGTTCTGCACCCGGGTGAACAGCACAAGGCTTACCAGCAGCTCCACACCCGCAAGACAGGGCAGGGCAGGCAGACGGCGTTTTGCGGCAAACCACAGCCCCAGCCCGATGAGGATGAAGTTCAGCAGGCCGATGCGCAGGGTCTGCGCGGCCAGCTCCAGCGTGATGCCGCCGAAGTTGTAGTAGGAGTAGCGCCCGGCGTAATCAAAGCCGAGGATCTTGCGCACCATGGGCAGCAGAAGCAGTACCATGGCCCCGGCGGCGCACAGGCCGAACACGGCCAGCCGGACGAGGCGGTGCACAGCCCGGGACTGCTGGCCGCTTTTTGCCAGCCGCACACTGGATACCACCAGCAGCAGGACGTAGGCGAAGCAGTAGCCCACCACAAAGTATAAGTACCACCGCCGTGTGAGGATGACCCCCGCCGTGGCGGCAAAGATCAGCAGATAGCGGGGCAGGTCGATGCGGTCAAAGCGGTGGTCCAGCGTGAGCAGCAGGAGCATGAAGGCGAAGATGAGCCCGAACCAGTCCGGCTGGCCCAGCATGGCAGACATGCGCAGGAACGGGAAGGTGACGCACCAGGAAAAGCCGATGAGGAAATACCAGCGGGTGTTTTTCACCCGCAGCAGCTGCCCGGCTTTGCACACCAGTCCCGCCAGCAGCACCAGCAGGCTGGGCAGGATGCTGAACAGCTGACAGAATGCGTAGTCGTCGCCGGTCTTGCCGCTCAGGCAGAACGGGAACTCGGTGAACAGGGGGATGAAGTTGGTGTAGTCCTCGGTGATGGAATCGAGGAGGAACCGGAAGCCTGCGCCTGTGCTCTGGGCAAAGGCGGCTTCGGCGTTATACTGCTTTAAAATGTAGTTCACATAGTCCCAGTAGTAGAGGAAGGTGCGGCTGCCCAGCGCCCAGAAAGAGTAGAGCGCCGCCACAGCCCAGACGCCCACCAGCACCGCCTTGTGGAACAGGTCCAGCTCCACACCGGCCCGGCGCAGCACCAGCAGCGCCAGTGCAAACAGCGCTGCATTGCACCACAGGCTCAGCAGCGGGAAAAACAGGCCGCTGCCCGGTGCGGCAAGGCCGAATACGATAAGCGCCAGCGCCCCGGCAGCAAGGCCCAGCCAGACCTTGCCAAGGGCAGACAGACGGGAAACGATTCCATTCATCCCCAAAAACCTCTCAGTTGCAGAATATCACAGCTACAGTATAGCAAGCAAAATCTGCACTGTCCAGCCGCAGGGCGTGGAAAACAGCAAAATGTCCCGCAGCTTTCAAAGCATACAGGACATTTTGATGTGAATATTACTTGTTGGAATTTGAAGCGGTCTTTGTGCTGCGGGCGCTGCGGCGCTTTTGCGCCATAGCCTTGTTAGCGCTGATGCGGGCGGCGTCCGGGTTCGGGGCTTCCGGGGTCAGCCGCAACAGGCAGCTCCCCATGGCGGGCAGATCGATGGTGAGGGTGTAATCCCGGCCATAGACACCGCCGTCGGTGGTGTGCAGGCTGGTCTTGCGGCGTCCCTTGAGCGCACCGCCCCACTCGGGGGATTCGGTGTTCAGCACCTCCTCGGCACCGCAGGGGAACCGGAGGTAGAGGGGAAACTTTTTGTGGGCGTGATCCTGCGTGTTCATGATGCACAGCAGGCTCTGGCCCTGTCCCTTGCGCAGCCATGCGTACACGCCCTCGCTGCGGCTCTCGCAGGCCACCCACTCAAAGCAGTCGGGGTTGTACTCGCCATCGTAGAGGGCGGGTTCGGTGGAGTAGACCCGGCTCAGGTGGGCAAAGTATTTCTGGAAGGCATCGTGGAAGGGATATTTCAGCAGGTCCCAGTCCAGCTCCCGCTTTTCGTCCCACTCCCGGAAGTGTCCCATCTCGTTGCCCATGAAGTTCAGCTTCTTGCCCGGGTGCATATACATATAAAAATACAGGGTGCGTAGCTGGGCGCATTTTTCCGCATAGGTGCCCCACAGCTTATCGATGATGGTCTTTTTGCCGTGCACCACCTCATCGTGGCTCAGCGCCAGCAGATACAGCTCGTTGTAGAAGTAGTGCATGCTGAAAACGATCTTGCCGTAGGCATTCGGACGCTCGCCGAAGGGGGTGGCAAAATAGTCCAGTGTGTCGTGCATCCAGCCCATGTCCCACTTGTAGTCGAAGCCCACGCCGTCGTAGCGGGTGGGAGCTGTCACCTTGAGGAAGTTGGTGGAGTCCTCTGCCATGTAGATGCCGGTGGGCCAGCGCTCGTTCAGGCCGTGGTTCAGGCTGCGCAGAAAGTTCACAGCTCCCTCGTTCACGCCGCGGTTCGGGTCTCCCTGCCAGTACAGCGCGCGGGAAATGGCGTCCATGCGGATGCCGTCGCAGTGGTACACGTCCATCCACAGGGCAGCGGCACTGTTCAAAAAGCTGCACACCTCCCGGCGGTAGTAATTGAAGTTGCAGGTGCCCCACTCGCTGTGGCCCACATCGCTGTCGTACTCGTAGAGGTGGGTGCCGTCAAACTTTGCCAGAGCGTCGGCGTTGGCGGCAAAGTGCACCGGCACAAAGTCCATGATGACGCCGATGCCCATGCGGTGGCAGGCGTTGACGAAGCCGGCAAACTGGGCGGGGGTGCCGTAGCGGCTGGTGACGGAAAAATAGCCGGTGGTCTGGTAGCCCCAACTGCCGTCAAAGGGATGCTCTGCCAGCGGCAGCAGCTCCACATGGGTAAAGTGATGGTCCAGCAGCCAGGGAATCAGCTCCTTGGCCAGCTCCTCATAGTTGTACCAGCCGTCTGAGCCATCGGCCTCCTTGCTGCCGGGCTTGTGCCGCCAGCTGCCAACATGCATCTCGTAGATGTTCAGCGGGCGGTTGCGGCATTTGTCGCGGCGCTCCATCCATGCACTGTCGTCAAAGCGGAAGTCCAGCTTTACCAGACGGCTGGCCGTACCCGGCCGCAGCTCGGTGGAAAATGCGTAGGGGTCGCTGCGCATCACCACACTGCCGTCGGCACCATGCACCCGGTATTTATAAAGGTCGCCCTCTGCAAGGCCGGGGACGAATGCGCTCCACACGCCGGTATCGGCTTTTTCCATGGGCACGCCTGCCTCCCAGCCGTCGAAGCCGCCGCAGACCTCCACTGCCGTAGCACCGGGGGCCCACACCGCAAAACGCCACCCTTCGGTGCCGTTGTCGGAGCAGGGATGGGCACCAAGGATGCGGTAGGCATCAAAGCAGTCTCCATTGAAGAATTCACGGGGAATGGCGGGGTAATTCATGCAAAGATCTCCTTACATTCTATGATGAGCAGTGCCCGGCGGCACTGCATGTGATACAGATATTTGGGCAATATATCCAATAAAAACAAGGCAAAATGGGGCACAGTAGCCGATATTCTTGTCGATTCTTGACAAAAATCGGCAAATATTAACATATTTTACAGATTCTGTGCTATACTATTCCTGCCGCTGCAGTGGGCGGCGGCTGACTTTTTTGTATGGGAGCGGTATGAACAATGGCTTGGTATGACAACGCGGTATTCTATCACATCTATCCTCTGGGGCTGTGCGGCTGCGCACATGAGAACGACGGGCAGGCGGTGCCCGGCGCATTCGAGAAGCTGAATGCATGGGCGAAGCACGCAGCGGACCTTGGCTGCACGGCCATTTATATCGGCCCGCTGTTCGAGAGCGGCTCCCATGGCTACGACACCATCGATTACCGGCTGGTAGACCGCCGCATCGGCACCAATGAGGAGTTCCGGGACTTTGTGGCAGACTGCCATGCCCGGGGCCAGAAGGTGATCGTGGACGGCGTGTTCAACCATGTGGGCCGGGATTTCTTTGCGTTCCAGGACCTGAAGGCGAACCGCGAGAACGCCCGCTATAAGGACTGGTTCTGCGATGTGAATTTCTGGGGCAACAACGAGTACAACGACGGCTTTTCCTACGGCAACTGGGGTGGCTACAATCTGCTGGTCAAGCTGAACCAGCGCAACCCGGAGGTGCAGAACTACCACTACGAGACCATCCGCTTCTGGGTGGATGAATTTGACATTGACGGCATCCGTCTGGACGCCGCCGACGTGCTGGACTTTGACTTCATGCGGGGGCTGCGCCGCCTTGCCAATGAGGTAAAGCCCGAGTTCTGGCTCATGGGCGAGGTGATCCACGGGGACTACAGCCGCTGGGCAAACCCGGAGATGCTGCACTCGGTGACCAACTACGAGCTGCACAAGGGCCTGTGGAGCGGCCACAACGACCACAACTATTTCGAGATCGCCCACACCATGCGCCGTCTGCAGGGCCTGTGCCACGATACCCGGCTGTATCTGTTCTCGGACAACCACGATGTGGAGCGGCTGCCCAACAAGCTGCGCAACCGGGAGCACATCCGTCACATTGCAATTCTAGTATATACGCTTTGGGGCATTCCGTCCATCTATTATGGCTCAGAATTTGGCATTGAGGGCAAAAAAGAGTGGGGAAGCGACTGGCCGCTGCGTCCCTGTCTGGAGCTTTCCGACTTCAAGGACGCTGAGACCACCAACCCTGTCACCAGCGTGTATGCCGCACTGGGCAGACTGAAGGCGGAGCTGCCGGAGCTGACCGACGGCGAGGTGAAGGAGCTGCAGCTCACCACCCAGTGCTATGCCTTTGCCCGGGTGCTGGATGGAAAGGCCTGCGTCGTGGTGCTGAACAACGGCGACAGTCCCGCACAGCTGGAATTCCAGCTGCCGGTGGAGGCTTCCGGGGCCGTTGACCTGCTGGCGGATACCGTGGGCGCACAGCCCGTTCTGACCAGTATAGAGTGGGGCCGCATGAAGGTGCAGCTGCCCTCCAATTATGCTACCATCCTGCAGCTGGAATAAAGGGCTGGCTTCTTGCACAAACCGCCGTGTTTTGCTACAATAGAGCAGGAATGCAGAAATGCGGAAAGGAAGCCTGAGACCTATGAACGCAGCGCAGCGCAGAGAATCCATCCTGAACCGGCTCAGCGGGGCCGAGACCCCGGTCAGTGCCAGTGCCCTGGCGGCACAGCTGGGGGTATCCCGTCAGATCGTGGTGGGGGATGTGGCTCTGCTGCGGGCAGGCGGCGCACAGATCGATGCAACGCCCCGGGGCTATCAGCTGCATCCGGCCCAAAAGGGCTATGTGGGCATTCTGGCCTGCGTGCACAGCACCGAGGAAGAGATGCGCACCGAGCTGTACACCATTGTGGATCAGGGCGGCATCGTGGTGGATGTGGCTGTGGAGAACAGCCTGTATGGTGAACTGCGGGGCAACCTGAACCTTGCCAGCCGCTATGATGTGGACAACTTTATCCAGCAGGCAAAAAATACGCCGGAAAGCCTGCTGAGCCGCATGACCGGCGGCGTGCACCTGCATACACTGCACTGCCCGGATGCCGACAGCTTTGAGCGCATCCGGCAGGCGCTGGACGAAAAAGGCATCCTGTACCGCAAGGAGTGACGCGGAGGGGGGATAGCCCCAGTATAAAAAAGGCTGAGGGCCTTGTCTATCCGCAAAACAGGAAAATGGTTGGATAATCAACAGAATTGCAAAAGAGGTGGATTTTCTGGATATTCGCATTGAAAAAACGGAGCGTGCCATCAAGCAGGCGTTCATGGAGCTGCGGGCGCAGAAACCGCTGGAAAAGATCAAGGTCAAGGAGCTGTGCGATCTGGCCTGCATCAATAAGTCCACCTTTTATGCCCATTATCAGGATATCTATGCGCTGGCCAACGCCATGGAGGACGAAATGGTGGAGGTGGTGGTGGAAAGCCTGCCGCAGCTGACTGCCAGTGATGTGAGCGAGCGCACCGAGTGGCTGACCCGGGAAATGTTCCGGGCGTTTACCCGGAATCAGACCGAGATCGGCATCCTGTTTTCCGGCTCCCGTCAGGGACTGTTCATCAACCGGGTGGAAGCGGCCATGTGCAAATGCATCTCGGAGCGAGACCCCTCGTTTGATGCCGATGTGGTGCGCAAGATCGTGCTTTCCTTCTGCGTGCAGGGCTGCTATTACACCTTCACCAGCTACTGCGGCCAGATGGACGAAAAGCGTCTGGTGACGCTGCTGGCGTCCATTGCCCGGGCGGCGCAAAAAATCAGGATGTAACAAATCAGAATGCCCGCCGCGTTCGCTTTGGGCATGAATAGCGGAAAAATAATTTTAACAGAGCAATGCCGGGCGGTCTGCGGACCGCCCGGCATTGCATTTTCACAAGAGGGGTCGTAACTGGAAGCGGCATCTTTTTTCCTTGTGCAGATGTTCCCGTAGGGAATAGGTACAGAAGATGCAGTTTGCCTTTCGGACTCCTTCTGTGAAAAAGCAGTTCAGCAAAGCCCGCAGGCTTTGCTGAACTGCAAACTATAAAAACTTTATTTCCGCTAAAGATGGCCAGAGCGCAGCGGAGGCCATTTAAAATCAATTACACACCGGAAGCGCCGTAGTTTGCCAGCACGCGGGCAGAGGGGTCGTTGACGTTGCAGTTGGGCCATGCCTTGTTGGGCATCCAGAAGCCCACGATGGTGCGGCTCTGGTCGTGGTAGTACTTCTCAAAAATTTCGCGGTAGAACAGGCTTTCCTTGGTGAACGGCATGCAGTGGGCCGAATAGTTCGCCCGGCGCAGCTGGAACTCCTCGTCGGTGTAAAGGCTCTCGGCATACTCCTTGATATCATCCACCATGCTGTGGCCCACGGCATCCGAGAAGGCGGCCTTCTCGCGCCACAGGATCTCCGGCGGCAGCCAGTCGCCCTCAAAGGCCTTGCGCAGCAGGTACTTGCCCTTGCCGTAGCTGTTCAGCTTCTTTTCCGGGTCGATGGCCATGACGTAGCGCACAAAATCCAGATCCCCAAAGGGCACGCGGGCCTCGATGCTGTTGGAGGAGATGCAGCGGTCGGCCCGCAGCACATCGTACATGTACAGCTCCCGGATGCGCTTCTGGCTTTCCTGCTGGAAGGCGTCGGCGGTGGGGGCGTAGTCGGTGTACTTGTAGCCGAACAGCTCATCGGAGATCTCGCCGGTCAGCAGCACCCGGACGTCGGTCTGCTCGTGGATGGCCTTGCACAGCAGGTACATGCCCATGCTGGCGCGGATGGTGGTGATGTCCCAGGTGCCCAGCAGGCGGATGACCTCTTCCAGACTGTTGATGACCATGTCCCGGTTGATGATGATCTCGTGGTGCTCGCTGCCCAGATATTCAGCGGTCTGGCGCGCATACTTCAGGTCAATGGCGTCGGTGTCCATGCCGATGGCAAAGGTGCGGATGGGCTTGTTCAGCTTCTTGGCGGCAATGGAACACACCAGCGAGGAATCCAGACCGCCGGAAAGCAGGAAGCCTACCGGGGCATCTGCATCCAGACGCTTCTCCACGCCTGCGATCAGCTTTTCGCGGATGTTCCGCAGCACGGTGTCCATATCGTCCTGCATGGGGGCGGGGACATCGGCGATGTCCTCATAGCGGACGAAGCGGCCATCGCAGTAGTAGCTGCCGATGGGGAAGGGACGGATGTCGTCGCACCAGCCAATGAGGTTCTGCATCTCGGAGGCGAAGGCAATCTGATGGCTGGACTTGGAGTAGCCGTAGAACAGCGGACGGATGCCGATGGGGTCGCGGGCGGCGATGAGCCGGTCCTTGCGGGAATCGTACATGATGAGCGCGAACTCGGAATCCATGTGGCGGAACATATCCAGACCATACTCATAGTACAGCGGCAGCAGGATCTCGCAGTCACAGTCGGACTGGAACTTGTAGCCCCGGCGCTTCAGAACTTCTTTTTCAAAGCGGAAGCCGTACAGCTCGCCGTTGCACACCACGCAGTCGGCACCGCGGTAGAACGGCTGCATGCCTTCCGGCGTCAGGCCCATGATGGCAAGGCGGCCAAAGCCCATCAGACCGAAAGGTCCTTCCACCACACGCTGGTCGTCCGGGCCGCGCATGACCGTGCGCAGCAGGTATTCCTTGAATTTGGCGGCACTCAGATCGTGCCCGGTATAGCCCATAACACAACACATATTTCTTACCCCTCTTTTTTCAATAAAAAAATACGGCAGCTCATTCATCCCAATTGCTAGGACGAATATGCTGCCGTATCCGTGGTGCCACCTAAATTACCGGCATAAAACCATGCCAGTCACTTTTGTGCGCTCTCCCCGTTGAAAGCACTGCCGCGATAACGAGCGGCGCACGTCTGCCCCTACTGCTGCACAAACAGGTTCAGGGGGAAGCTCACGGGTGTTCGTTCGGGCTTCGTCCTCTGCGCGGCTCCCAGCTGCCCGCACTCTCTGAAAGAGGACCTTGAAACCTTACTTTTCCCGGTCAACGCTTTTTCTTGCCTGCATTGTATCACGGCTTTTTGTCCGTGTCAACACAGCAGGCGCATTTTTGTGCGGTTTGATCAGCAGAGTCGGACTGTTCCGCTTTTTGGGCACAGTGACGGCACAAACCATACAAAACGCTGCCCTCGCACTGCAGGGTAAAGCCGTGCTCTGCCATCAGATGGGCGCGCACCTCGTCCATGAAGTGGCAGTCCAGATGATAGATGCGTCCGCACTGCACGCATTTGAGGTGCAGATGCTCCCGGCAGTGGCGGCCCTCGTCCACGTATTGGAACACGGCTTTTTCGCCCTTGTCGGCTACGTATTTCATGATGCGCTGCTCCCCGGCCAGCTTGTCCAGATAGCGGTACACCGTGGTGGGGTTGGGGCTTGCGCCCTGCGCTTCCAGATGCTCCAGAATGTTGGAAGCACTCACCGCGTGCTGCCGGTTGTTGATGAGATAATCTAAAATCAGTTGACGGGTCTTGGTATTGTAGCCGTCGCTTCGTGCCATAAGAGAGATCCACACCCTTTTCGTTATTTTATTCATTGTAGCATATTTTTGTGTTGGATGCAAAAGAACCGGGCCAAAAGAAGCAGCATTGGCTACAAGCACAAAAACCGTTGTTGATTTTAGCAAAAAATAAGACATAAAAATTAGCAAAAACGGAAAACGCACCAAAGTTCGCAAAAAAGTATTGTAATAATTGCCCTGTTATGAAATAATAGAACTGAAATACTACTTGGATTGCAGCAAGAATACAAGAGTGCTTTTGAAGAAGAAAAAAGCATGCGCTCCAAAGTATTATAAGGAGAAGAAACCTTTTTCATTGCAAAGGAAAAAGGGAATAGGAGTTGTGCAAAATATGAAAGAAACGGAGTCGCAGACCAAACTGAGCCTGAAGCTGCAGGCGTACCAGTACCTCAAGACCAGGATCCTGAACTGCGAGTACCGGCCCAATGAATTCCTGAACGAGCAGAAGCTTTGTGCGGAAATGGGCAACATCAGCCGCACCCCCATGCGGGATGCTCTGGGCCGTCTGGAGCAGGAGGGGCTCATCACCATCCTGCCCAAAAAGGGCCTGATGGTATCCGGCATCACCGAAGAGGACGTGCACAGCATGTTTGAAATGCGTTTGCTGGTGGAGCCGTATGCCCTGCGTACTTATGGCAGCAGCATCCCGCGAGAGCAGCTGGAGGCGTTTGCTGAGCTGATGCATCACCCGGACCGCATCACCGACTTCTGCGAGTCGGACGATGCGTTCCATGAACTGCTCATGAGCACCCTGCCCAATAAGTACCTGCGCTCGGCTTACGACCGCATCACCGGCCTGAACACCCGGTTCCGTATCATGACCGGCAAGGTGAGCATGATCAATCAGGAGCAGACCTGTGAAGAGCATCTGGAAATTCTGGATGCTGCGCTGGCGGACAACTGGGATCTGGCTGCGGATTCTCTGCAGCATCACCTGGAGCTGGCCCGCGATAAGGCGGAGGGCGTCATCAAGGTCATCCGGCTGTGGTAAAAACTGCATAAAAAAGACCGTTGCACGAAAAACGTGTGACGGTCTTTTTGTTATGAGACTCCCCCAGTTGCCTGCGGCGACAGCCCCCTCAGAGATGGGGCCTTAAAGCCTCCCTCTTTGAGGGAGGTGGCATCGCGCAGCGATGACGGAAGGAGTTACAGTGCATCCAGCTCCTTTTGCAGCTGTGCCAGCGAATCGCGGATGGGCAGCTTTTGCGGGCAGACTGCCTCACATTTGCCGCAGCGCACGCAGTGCAGGGCCTTTTCGCTGTCCGGGAAGTGCTCGGCCCACTGGGCTTTGATGGCATCCTTCTGCCCGAACATGCCCAGCTTGTTCCAGATGCTGAAATTGTCCGGGATGTCCACCCCCATGGGGCAGGGCATACAGTACCGGCAACCGGTGCAGCCGATCCTGATGCGGCGGTGCAGCTGGTCGGCAACGCTTTCCACGGCGGCATTTTCGGCAGGGGAGAGCGGCTGGAAAGAGCCAAAGGTAGCCAGATTGTCGGTCAACTGCTCCTCGGCGCTCATGCCGGACAGGATAACATGCACGTTGTTGTGGCTGCCCACCCAGCGCAGCGCCCAGGAGGCATCGGAGGCATCCGGACGCAGGGCGTGCAGCGGTGCGGCGGCGTCTGCAGGCAGAGACGCCAGCGTGCCGCCCTTGACGGGCTCCATGATGATAAGAGGCACGCCGCATTCTTCGGTCAGCTGATAGCCCCGGTCACCGGAGATCTCCTCGGCACGGTCGTCCCGGTCCAGATAATTGTATTGCAGCTGGCAGAAATCCCACGGCTGGTCGCGCAGAATGTACTCAAACCCGGCAGAGTTGTCATGGCAGGAAAATCCAAAGTTCCGGATGCGTCCTGCAGCCTTCTGCTGCCACAGCCAGTCCACAAGGCCCATGGCTTTTGCCTTTTCGTACCGTGCTCTGTGCAGGGAGTGCAGCAGATAGAAGTCGATATAGTCAACGCCCAGCCGCTGCAGCTGTTCTTCAAAAATTCGCTTGGCATCGTCCAGATTTTTGCAGCTCCACAGCGGCATTTTGGTGGCAAGATAAAAGCTGCTGCGGTCCCACTTGGCAATGACCCGGCCCACGAAGGGCTCACTCTGGCCGTTGTGATAGGGATAGGCGGTATCGAAGTAGTTGACACCGGCGGCCTTGGCGGTGCTCAGCAGCGCTTCGGCGCGCTCTTCATCAATGGTGCCGTCGGCCTTGGTGGGAAAACGCATACAGCCGTAGCCCAAAAGGGAAGTGCGGATATCGTTTTTGCTCCAGTTGCGGTATTCCATAGCTCTCTTTTGCGGCAGAGGGGGTAAAGGCTCTGCCGCTCCTCCTGTTGAGGATAGTATAGCATAGTTTTTGAATGCAGAAAAGATACGACGATGACGATTTAGAATGCCCTCCGCTTCGCTCTGGGCATAAATAGCGGAAATCATATTTTTAGATATTTGCAGCTCCGAAACGACTGCGGTCGTTTCGGAGCTGCTTTTTCACCATAGAGTCGTAGCGTCAAATGCATTTTCCTACCGCACAGATGCCGCTTGCCTTTACCGCCCCTCCTGTGAAAAAGTGTTCAGAAAATGTCCGCAGACATTTTCTGAACACAAATTAAAAATAATAATTCCTCTAAACATGCCTAGAGCGCAGCGGAGGGCATTCCAATCATCAAACAAAAAAGGCGCCCGCACCTTTCGGTACGGGCACCTCATTGTTCAAGAATGAACGACTCTCAGAAGAGATTCAATTACTTGACCTCGACCTTAGCGCCAGCCTCGGTCAGCTTCTTCTGGATGTCCTCAGCCTCAGCCTTGGAGACCTTCTCCTTGACAGCCTTGGGAGCGCCATCGACGATAGCCTTAGCTTCCTTCAGGCCCAGACCGGTGATCTCCTTCACCAGCTTGATGACCTGCATCTTGGTAGCGCCAGCCTCAGCCAGGATGACGTCGAACTCGGTCTTCTCTTCCTCAGCGGCAGCAGCAGCGCCAGCAGCAGCGGGAGCTGCAGCAGCAACAGCGGAAACACCGAACTCTTCGCAGTAAGCGTCGATCAGTTCCTTCAGCTCCAGAACGGACAGCTCCTTAACGGAGTCGATGATGGCAGTAATCTTCTCAGAAGCCATAGTAGTAACCCTCCAATATCAATGGTTTTGTTTGTTGATTTCAGAATTGTTTAAGCAGCAGTCACGCGGCCATCAGGCAGCGGGCTCCTCCTGCTTGTCGGCATAAGCCTGCATTGCAACGGCCAGACCAGACAGAGTGCTGGTGAGGGCGCCTGCGAACATGGACAGCATGCCTTCGCGGTTGGGCAGCTTTGCGATTGCGTTGGTCTCAGCTGCATTCATGACCTTGCCTTCCATGAAGCCAGCCTTCACGACGAACTTCTTGGACTTATCGCCATCCTGATACTTGCACAGGATGCGGGCAGCGGACATGGGATCCTCTTCGTGAGCAAAAGCGATAGCGGTATCGCCCTTGAACTGCTCAGCCAGGCCCTCCAGAGAGGTACCCTTGACAGCCAGACGCAGCATGGTGTTCTTCACGACCATGTAATCGACGCCTGCCTCACGCAGCTCCTTACGGAGCTTGGTGTCGTTCTCGACGTTAATGCCGCCGTAAGCGACGACGCAGCCGGAAACCGCACTCTCAAACTTTGCCTTCAGATCAGCGACATAAGCCTGCTTTTCAGAAAGAATCTTTGCACTGGGCATTCGGTTTCACCTCGTTTCAAAAACTTGTATCGAAAACCGGAGCAAGTATGAAAAAAGCCTCTTTCCCGCACTTGGTCGAGAAAGAGGCATAAAACAACTTTACGCACGTTTCTCGGCAGGCGGCATAGCCTTACACTGGACTCCAGTACCTGCTGTCTCAAAAACAGCATGATTATTTTACCGCAAACGTGCGGAGTTGTCAAGTCTTTTTTGAAATTTCCTGACAAAATTTTTCTGCCGTCCATACAAACGGCAGAAAAACGATCAGAACTTCAAATCAGACACCGTACTTCAGGGTGTTCAGACGGATGCCAGGGCCCATGGTGGTGGCGATGGTAGCGCTCTTGAAGTAGGTACCCTTTGCTGCAGCGGGCTTTGCCTTGGCAATAGCCTCCATCACAGTGTCCAGGTTGGCGTACAGCTTCTCTGCACCGAAAGAAGCCTTGCCCACGGGCACATGGATGATGTTCTGCTTGTCCAGACGGTACTCGATCTTACCAGCCTTGGCCTCGGAAACAGCCTTGCCCAGGTCAGGAGCAACGGTGCCGGCCTTGGGGTTCGGCATCAGGCCGCGGGGGCCCAGGACCTTACCGAGACGGCCAACGCGGCCCATCATATCGGGAGTGGTCACGACGACGTCGAAATCCATGAAGCCGCCGGCGATCTTTGCGATCAGCTCGTCATCACCGACGATATCAGCGCCAGCAGCCTCAGCAGCAGCAGCAGCGGGGCCCTTGGCGATTGCGCAGACGCGGACGGTCTTGCCGGTGCCGTTGGGCAGAACGACAGCGCCGCGGACCTGCTGGTCAGCGTGACGGCCGTCAACGCCCAGACGGACGTGCAGCTCAACAGTCTCGTCGAACTTGGCAGAAGCGGTCTTGCAAGCCAGCTCCAGAGCCTCGTTCACATCATATGCCTTAGTAGAATCGACCAGCTTTGCAGCGTCGACATAGTGCTTGCCATGTTTCATTGTATATCCTCCTGTGTGGTCATGCGGGCAGTGTTATGCCCTCCCACTGTTTATGTCTCAGCCCTCGACGGTGATGCCCATGGAACGGCAGGTGCCGCGGACCATGCTGCATGCAGCTTCCAGAGAAGCAGCGTTCAGGTCGGGCATCTTGGTCTTTGCGATCTCTTCCACCTGAGCGGCGGTCAGAGAAGCGACCTTCTCCTTGTTGGGCTTGCCGGAAGCGGTGTTGATGCCAGCGGCCTTCTTGATCAGAACGGCTGCCGGAGGAGTCTTGGTGATGAAGCTGAAGGAGCGGTCAGCGTAAACAGTAATGACGACGGGGATCACATAACCCATCTGGTTCTTGGTACGCTCGTTGAACTCCTTGGTGAAGGCCATGATGTTGACGCCCTTCTGACCCAGAGCAGGGCCAACAGGGGGAGCCGGAGTTGCCTTGCCGGCCTCGATCTGCAGCTTAATGTAGCCAGTAACTTTCTGTGCCATGATAAATGCACCTCCAAAAATCTGTGGTGAGTTGCGGTACGGTGTCTCCGTACCTCCCACGAGCATGTGCCCAATGCACACGCTCTATAAGAACCGCACTGCGGTCTTACCTTGGTAAACGTTCCTTGCCGGTTGGTTACGGCAGCTCGACCTGACCAAGCTCCACTTCTGCGGGAGTTTCGCGGCCGAACATGTTGACCTTGAGCTTCACTTTGAAGTTCTCGGTATCGATGGCCTCCACAAGGCCCATAAAGCCTTCCAGAGGACCGGCGGTGATCTGCACGGTGTCGCCGACAGCAAAGTCGACGGCCAGAGGTGCAGCCTTTTCTACGCCCATCTTCTCCACTTCTTCAGGGGAGAGGGGAACGGGCTTGGATGCGGGACCGACAAAACCGGTGCAGCCGCGCGTATTGCGCACCACATACCAGGTATCGTCGTTCATCACCATCTTGACCAGAACGTAGCCGGGGAACAGCTTGTGCTCCACCATCTTCTGCTTGCCGTTCTTGTCAATTTCGGGAACCATCTCGACGGGAACCTTGATATCGCAGATCAGATCCTGCAGATGGCGATTCTCCACCATGGTCTGCAGGTCGTTTGCGACCTTGTTCTCATAGCCGGAATAGGTATGCACGACATACCAAAGTGCCTCATTGGATTGTTCTTCCATTTTGGTTGACCCTCCGTTTCAAGATGATTCTCAGGCGCCGATGATCAGGCCCAGGATGCCGCCGAAGATGGCATCCAGCAGGATCATCACGACCGCTGCGACGGCGACAGTGATGAGCACGACGATGGTGTTGGTCTTGACGTCCGCCTTGGACGGCCACACCACCTTCTTCAGCTCGCTCTTGGTGTCGCGGAAGAATTTGGAGACGCGTGCGCCAAAATTCTTCACAGCGGCCTTTGCTCTGGCCACAAAGCCCGGCTTGTTCTCGGTTTTGTCTGCCATGATGCGTCCGCCTTTCTTACTTGGTTTCGCGATGAACGGTGTGCTTCTTGCAGAAACGGCAATACTTCTTCATCTCGAGACGATCGGGGTTGTTCTTCTTGTTCTTCGTGGTGTTGTAGTTGCGCTGCTTGCACTCGGTGCAGGCCAGAGTGATTTTAACGGTCATTTGTTGACACCTCCATTATAACGGTCGTTTTGAACCTCCCTCGGGTTGCGGGTGGCATCTGTAAAACAGGCGCACTTAATAACCCCGCAAAAGAGGTGATATCATTGTATCACGCCGTTTTCCATCCGTCAAGCGGAAATTTGCGATTTTCAGAAAGTTTTCCTTAAAAAATCTCTCCAGACAGCGGCAGGGCTTTTTGGCATTGTGCTTGCATCACGCGCATAGATATTGTATAATAAGCCAGAACGGCATTTTACCGGTTAGAACCCGCCCTGCTTCATGGGGCTTTATAAATAGGAGAGAGATATCATGCAGTCTGAAAAAATGTGCGTCGTCCTGCTGTTTGGCGGTATGTCCAGCGAGCACGAGGTCAGCCGCGTTTCGGTGGGCAACTTCGTCAACAACATCGATCGCGAAAAATATGAGACGCTTGCCGTGGGCATCACCAAGGAGGGCCGCTGGCTGTACACCGAGGCCACTGCAGCCCAGATGGCCGATGGCAGCTGGGAAGAGCTGGCAGGCAATATGCCCTGCGTCATCAGCCCGGACCGCGCCGACCATGGCATGATCCTGTTCACCCCGGAAGGCCATGTGGAAAAGGTGCATGTGGATGTGGTCATCCCGGTGCTCCATGGCCTGTGGGGCGAGGACGGCACGGTGCAGGGCCTGCTGGAGCTGGCCGGCATCCCTTACGTGGGCTGCGGCGTGCTGGCAAGCGCAGTGTGCATGGACAAAGCCGTGGCCAACGCTCTGTTTGAGGCCAACGGCGTGCCCCACACCAAGTGGGTGGCCGCGAACCGCTGGGAGATCGATCCGATCTGGAAGGCGTGTGCGACGGCGTGGAGCAGAAGCTGGGCTGGCCGGTGTTCGTCAAGCCCGCCAATGCCGGTTCCAGTGTGGGCATCTCCAAGGTGTCCAGCCGCGAGGAGCTGAAGAAGGCCATCGACCTTGCACTGGAAAACGACCGCAAGGTGGTGTTTGAAGCCTTTGTGGACGGTCAGGAAGTGGAGTGCGCCGTCATCGGCTCCGACCCTGCCGTGGCGACCCGCCCCGGCGAGATCCTTGCCGGTGCCGAGTTCTACACCTATGATGACAAGTACAAGAATGGCGTCAGCCAGACCGTCATCCCGGCCCACCTGCCGGAGGCAAAGCTGGATGAGGTAAAGACCTACGCCGCCATGGCCTACACCGCCCTGAACTGCGAGGGTCTGGCCCGCTGCGACTTCTTTGTGGAGCACGGCACCGGCCGGGTGCTCATCAACGAGATCAACACCTTCCCGGGCTTCACGTCCATCAGCATGTATCCCAAGCTGATGGAGCACGAGGGCCTGCCGGTGCCGCAGCTCATCGACCGGCTGATCGCGCTGGCTCTGGAAAGAAAGGAAAAGCAGCATGGATAATCGCCCCATCGGCGTGTTCGACAGCGGTCTGGGCGGGCTGACCGGCGTGCGGGAGCTGCGCAAGCGTCTGCCCCACGAGGAGATCATCTATTTTGGTGATACCGGCCGCGTGCCCTACGGCAGCCGCAGCCCGGAGACCATCCTGCAGTACGCCCGTCAGGATGTTGCGTTCCTGCTTTCGAAAGATGTAAAATGCATCATGGCGGCCTGCGGCACGGTGTCCAGCACCTACCCGGCTGCAGAGGCGGCCCGGCTGCCGGTGCCGTATCTGGGCGTGGTGGATGCCGCCGCCCGGGAAGCGGCCTTTTCCACCTGCAACCGCCGCATCGGCGTCATTGGCACGGCGGCGACCATCCGCTCCCGCAGCTATGAAAAGCTGCTGCGCCAGCTGGTGCCCGGTGTGGAGATCACCGCCCGGGCCTGTCCGCTGTTCGTTCCGCTGGTGGAAGCCGGTTATGTGGACCACAGCGAGGAGAGCCGGCAGCAGGTGACGAAGCTGGTCATTGCGCAGTACCTGACCGAGGTGCGGGATGCCGGGGTGGACACCCTCATTCTGGGCTGCACCCATTATCCGCTGCTCAAGACCATGATCGGTGAGTTCATGGGACAGAAGGTGACGCTGGTGGACCCCGCCAAGACTGCCGCCCATCATCTGGAACGGATGCTCTCGGAACGCGGCCTGAAAGCGGCGCAGGAGCATGAGGGACAGGCACATTTCTATGTCAGCGATGTGCCGGACAGCTTTGTGCAGACGGCAGACCTGTTTCTGGGCGAGTACAAGGGCGGCCCGGTGGAACAGATCGCCATTGACAAATATTGATAAGGGAAAGCAATGTGAGCAAACCGTTAAAGGAAGATTATATCATCCGCATCAAGAGCCGCATCGAGCAGCATGTGGAAGAACCTGCGGAGGAAGAAGAAAAGGAAGAGTTTGTGGAGCTGATGACCCGGGGCCAGTTCGTGCAGAAGGGCGGCAGCTACTACATTACCTATAAAGAAACGGAGACCACCGGCTACGAGGGCTGCACCACCACCCTGAAGATCGCCGCCGACGGAAGCCGGGTGGCTATGCTGCGCTTTGGCAGGGGCAGCGGGGCCGGTACCCAGCTGCTCATCGAAAAGGGCAAGCGCAACCTCTGCCATTACGAGACCGGCTACGGCTCCATGACGCTGGGCGTGACGGCTGACGAGATGATCTGCAGCCTGACCGAGAAGGGCGGCACTGCAAAGTTCGGCTATCTGCTGGACGCCAACAGCGCTGAACTGGTGAGCCGCAACCGCCTGGAAGTGACCGTGACCCATGTGAACTGAGAATTTGAGAGTTCCCCAGACTGTGAAAGGAATCAGACCAATGACTGAATTTGAAAAGACCTACCAGAACTACAACCCCCGTCAGGCTGCGCTGGATGAGGCCCGCGCTCTGCTGACCGCCGCCGCCAAGGCCGCTATGGCCGATGGCGCTCTGCCGGAAGCCGAGCTGCCCGCCTTCATCGTGGAGATCCCGCCGACGTGAAGAACGGCGACATCGCTTCCAACATCGCCATGGCCGGTGCCCGCAGCTGGCGCAAGCCCCCCGGATGATCGCGGACGCCCTGCTGGCGCACCTGCCCTCCATGGAAAACAGCGTGTTTGCCAAGGCGGAAGTGGCCGGCCCCGGCTTCATCAACCTGTTCCTGTCCCAGAGCTTCTGGGCTGGCGTGGTGCTGGGTGCCTGCGCCAACAAGGAGTATGGCCGCACCGACCATGGCAAGGGTGCAAAGTATAACGTGGAGTTCGTTTCCGCCAACCCCACCGGCCCCATGCACATGGGCAACGCCCGCGGCGGCGCACTGGGCGACTGTCTGGCCGCTGTGCTGGACTGGTCCGGCTACGATGTGACCCGCGAGTTCTATATCAACGATGCCGGCAACCAGATTCAGAAGTTCGGCAAGAGCCTTGCAGTGCGCTACCTGCAGAAGTATTGCGGCGAGGAGACCTTCCCTCTGCCCGCCGAGTGCTATCAGGGCGGCGACATCAAGGTGCTGGCCGGTGAGTTTGCCGACATCAACGGCGACAAGTACGTTGCCGCCTGCTCCGGGCTGAGCGAGGAGGCTCTGTTCGAGAGCGAAGCCTTTGCCCAGCTGAAGGACGCACTGGTGGCCTATGCTCTGCCCAAGAACATTGCCGCCCTGAAGCGTGATCTGGGCAAGTACCGCATCGACTACGATGTGTGGTTCCACGAGAGCACTCTGCACGAGTCCGGCGCGGTCATGGCTGTGGTGGATAAGCTGCTGGAGCTGGGCGCATGCTATAAGGCAGAGGACGGTGCCATCATGTACCGCAGCGCCCAGTACGCCGCCAAGTACGGCACCGTGAACAAGAAAAAGACCGAGGACGGCACCGAGGAGGAAGCCAAGGACGAAGTGCTGGTCCGTGCCAACGGCATCCCCACCTAC
This sequence comes from Faecalibacterium sp. 7, assembly GCF_049562865.1. NCBI lineage: Bacteria > Bacillati > Bacillota > Clostridia > Eubacteriales > Oscillospiraceae > Faecalibacterium > Faecalibacterium sp. 7. The sequence continues at coordinate 1,621,506 of NZ_CP186911.1, forward strand.
TTTGCCGCCGATATCGCCTACCACTACAACAAGCTGGCCACCCGCGGCTTTGCCAAGGCCATCGACGTCTGGGGTGCAGACCATCATGGCCATGTGGCCCGCATGAAGGGTGCCATGGACGCCATCGGCCTGCATGGCGAGGATCTGGACGTGGTACTGATGCAGATGGTCAACCTGATGCGGGACGGCCAGCCTGTCCGCATGTCCAAGCGCACCGGCAACGCCATTACCCTGACCGACCTGCTGGAAGAGGTGCCCATCGACAGCGCACGCTTCCTGTTCAATATGCACGATGCAGGCAGCGGCATCGACTTTGACCTGGATCAGGCCGTCAAGACCGACAACGATAACCCTGTGTACTATGTGCAGTATGCCCATGCCCGCATCTGCTCCATCCTGAAAAAGATGGAGAGCGAGGGCGTGCAGTTTGCCGGTGCCGAGAAGGTGGACGCCACCCTGCTCACCGAGCCTTCCGAGATGGATCTGATCCGGATGCTGGCAGCCTTCCCGCAGGAGATCGTCATGGCGGCCGAGAAGTACGACCCCAGCCGCATCAACCGCTTTGTCATTGATCTGGCCAGTGCCTTCCACCGCTTCTACGGCAACTGCCGCATTCAGGGCGCAGACCCCGCTGTGCAGCAGGCACGTCTGGCCCTGTGCATCGGCGTCAAGAATGTCATCTTCAACGTGCTGACCATGTTCAAGATCAACGTGCCCGAGAAGATGTAACATAAAACCATGGGGGCTGTTGCACAGCATTTGGCGCAACAGCCCCTTTTTACGGTGTATGGATGGAAAGCAACTGCCTCTTTCCGTCACCTCCCTCCCGTGAAAATGCGTTTGGAGCGCTCCGCAGAGCGCGACAAACGCGAAATAAAAATAATCTTTCCTCTGAACATGCGCAGAGCAACGCAGAGCGCATTCAGAATCGTTTACCCCAAAACAGATACAAGGAGAACCAATGGAACCTTTGAAGATCGGCAATATCAGCCTGCCTCACCGGGCGGTGTTCGGCCCGATGGCAGGCTTTACGGATGCACCCTGCCGCCGCCTGATGGCCCAGCACGGTGCGGGCTTTACGGTGAGCGAAATGGTGTCCAGCCGGGCGCTTGTTTACGGCGACCACAAGACGGTCAGCATGCTGAAAGCCGAGCCCAACGGCGCGCCCTACGGCGTGCAGATCTTTGGTGAAGTGCCCGAGATCATGGGCGAAGCCACCGCTGCCATGGAGCAGTACGAATTCGATTTTGTGGACATCAACATGGGCTGCCCGGCCCCCAAGATCGTTTCCGGCGGCGCAGGCAGCAAGCTGATGCTGGACCCGGACCGCTGCGGACGCATCGTGGAGCAGGTTGTGGCCCACACAAAACGGCCTGTCACCGTCAAAATGCGCAAGGGCTGGGACGCCGACCACATCACCGCCGTGGAGTGTGCCAAGGCCTGTGAGCAGGCCGGTGCGGCCCTCATTGCGGTGCACGCCCGTACCCGGGAGCAGATGTATACTCCCGGCATCGACCCGGAAATCATCGCCCGGGTGAAGGATGCCGTCAGGGTGCCGGTGCTGGGCAACGGCGACATCCATTCGGCAGAGGATGCGGTGAGGATGATGCAGGCCACCGGCTGCGACGGCGTGATGATCGCCCGGGGCGCACTGGGCGATCCATGGCTCTTCGAGCGGGTGAATGCGGCCATCGAGGGCCTGCCTGCCCCCAAGGCACCGAACCTGCAGGCCCGCATGAATGCGCTGCGCCGTCAGGTGGAAGAGATGGTGGAGCAGAAGGGCGAGTTTGTGGCCATGCCGCAGGCCCGCTCCCAGACCATGCACTATATGAAGGGGCTGAAGGGGGCGGCCAATCTGCGCCGCTATTGCTGCACCCTGACCCGTCTGGAAGATCTGGATGAGCTGATCGACGCCGTGTTTGAAGAGCAGCGCAAGGCCGGGCTGGACCCGGACGACGTGCGCGAGGTGCCGTTCCCGTAAAAATTTGAGCTTTTTGCCCCGCAGGGGGCAGAGAAAAGAGGAAACCATGGAATGGTCTGATACTGCCCGGCAGCCGCGTCTGCTGGAACAAAAAAAGGATAAATTCTGGCTGACAGTGGGCCTGTGCGCTCTGACGGCGGCGCTGTTCTTTCTGCCGTTCTATCTCATCGACGGCGGTTTTTTCCACTACGCCGGCGATTTCAACAGCCAGCAGATCAGCTTTTACCGCTATATGAACGGCTTCGTCAAGGGTGCCGGCTATCCGGACAGTGCATTCACCACGGTGCGCAACACCTTTTCGTGGGCCACCGACCTTGGCAGCGGCGTCATGAACGCCTACTCGTTCTACCTGTACGGTTCGCCGTTCTTCTGGTTCTCGCTGCTCTTCCCGCAGAAGTGGCTGCCCTACCTGATGGTGCCGCTTCTGGTGCTCAAGTTTGCCGTGGCGGGTGGCGGTGCATATCTGTATCTTCGCCGCTACGTCAAAAACATCGACTACGCTGTGCTGGGTGCGGTGCTGTATGCCTTCTCCGGCTTTACGGTGTACAACGTGTTCTTCAACCACTTTGTGGATGTGGTGGCGCTGTTCCCGTACCTGCTGTGGTCGCTGGACGAGGCCCTTTACAATGGCCGCCGCAGCTGGTTTGCATTCTGGGTGGCGGTGAACCTTGTCAACAACTACTTCTTCTTCATCGGTCAGGTGGTGTTTTTGGCCATCTACTTCATCTGTAAGCTCAGCGCAGGAGACTTCCGGCTGACGGCAAAAAAGTTCGGGCTGCTGGCCTTTGAAAGTATTCTGGGCGTTGCCATGGGCAGCATCCTGCTGGTGCCTGCGGTGCTCTCCATTTTGCAGAACCCGCGCACCATCGACCTTTCCTCCGGATGGGGCTTTTTGACCTACAGCAAGGTGCAGCAGTACCTTGCCATTCTGGTCAGCTGGATCATGCCGCCGGATTCGCCCTACCTCACCTCCATCTGGTCGGAGGGCGTCATCAAGTGGACCAGTATGTCGGCCTATCTGCCGCTGTGCAGTCTGGCCGGTGCTGCGGCCTACTGGCAGGCAAAGCACGGCGACAGCAAAAAGCGCATCGTGGGCACCTGTGCGGTGTTCGCGCTGGTCCCCATTCTGAACAGTGCGTTCTATGCCCTCAACTCCAGCTACTATGCACGCTGGTACTATATGCCGGTGCTGGTGCTGGCCGCGATGACCGTCAATGCATTGGAGGATCACAACACCGATCTGGACAGCCCCGCCCGGGGCATCAGCTGGCTGATGATCGCCACGGTGGCCTTTGCGATGGTGCCGGTAAAGGACAGCGACACGGGCAGCTGGTCCTTCGGTGTGCTCAAGAACCCCGGTCAGTACTGCGCGGTGCTGGGCTTTGGACTGCTGGGCCTGCTGGTGTACCGCGCCCTCTGCCAGAAATGGCGGGCTGACCGCCGCTTTGCCCAGCGCATGACAGCGGCGGTGCTGGTATTTGCCTTCCTGTTCAGCGTGGTGCACATCGGCATTGGCAAGTTCGGCCAGTGGTATACCGACAGCGACCTTGTGGAGCAGGACACGAATGCTCTGCTGCTGAAAAACGACCTGCCCGAGGGCGACTACCGCATCGACACCTACAAGATTCATGATAACATCGGCATGTGGCTGGATAAGAGTTGTCTGCAGTATTTCGGCAGTACCGCTGCGCCCAGCATCCTCAGCTTCTACCCGGCGCTGGGGGTCAAGCGGGATGTGCGCAGCGAACCGGAGCTTTCCAACTATGCACTGCGGGGTCTGCTGAGCGTGGAATACCTCATCACCACGCCGGAAAAGCAGAACGACTTTGAGAACGAAGCCGATGCGGGCTGGGAGCATGCTTTTACAAAGGACGGCTACGCGGTGTACCGCAACACGAATTATGTGCCCATGGGCTTTACCTACGACTGCTACCTTACCGAGAGCGAGTACGAGGAGACCGCAAAGACCACGCGCGCAAACCTGCTGATGCGCGCACTGGTGCTCCGGGATGAGGATGCTGCGGTCTATGGCCAATACCTCACCCATCTGCCGGAGGGCAGACGGGAGGAGCTGTACTATGAGTCCTACGTGCAGGACTGCCGCGAGCGCCGCGCCGCAGCCGCCAGTGTGTTCCAGATGAACAATTCCGGCTTCCATGCGCAGATCACGCTGGAAAAAGAGAACCTTGTGTTCTTCTCGGTGCCCTATGATGACGGCTTTACCGCCTATGTCAACGGGCAGGAAACAGACATCCTGCAGGTGGACGAGGGCCTGATGGCCGTGCTGTGCCCGGCAGGGGAAAACAGCATCAATTTTGTCTATCAGCCCGACGGCATCCGGCTGAGCCGCCCGCTGACCTTGGGAGGCATTGCGGTGTGGCTGGCGTACACGGCCTGCTTTGTCTGGCGCAGACGCCGCACAAAGCAGAGCTGACACAGGGAAGAATGACTTTATGCCGCAGAAAAAAGAAATTTTTGCAATTTCCTCTTGACTTTATGCCGATAAAGTGTATAATGCAATCAAACCGATGAGGCGGAAGAGAACCTGTACAGCGCATCTTCAGTGAGCCCGGACAGTGAAAACGGGCGAGAGCGGGGCAGAGCTTCGTGGGCCGCCGAGGGCCGGGCAAACGGGCAGCAAGCCTTAGTAGCTTTGGACGGAAGTCTCCGTTACAGGACAGGGGAGTGTTGGCTCTCCGTGAGAGGCTCTGCGTCTGGAAAGCAGGGCAAGCAAGGTGGCACCGCAGAATCGAATTTTACCGATCCTGTCCTTGTGGATGAACACACAGGGACAGGGTCGTTTTTTATTGCAAAGACCCGTCCCGCAAAGGGAGCGGGTCTTTTTTATTTAAAATTTATGGGCCGCCCGCTCCGGGAAAGGAGCTTACTATTATGAAAAACGTTACCATGATCTCCCGCCGCAGCTTCCTCAAGGCCGCTATGGCTGCTTCCGCTGTTTCCGCACTGGCGCTGACCGGCTGCGGCGGCGCTGCTTCCAGCACCGTGACTGCATCTTCCACCGCTTCTTCCGCTGCCGCTTCTGCCGCAGCCGAGGGCGGTCAGACCTTCAAGGTGGGCATCGTCAACTACGTGGATCATGCTTCCCTGAACCAGATCGTGGAATCTGTGGAGAGCCGTCTGGATGAGCTGGGCGCTGAGAAGGGCGTTGCCTTCGACTACGCCGACTACTACGCAAATGCACAGGCTGACCAGTCCAACCTGAACCAGATCGGTGCCGACCTCGTAGGTGACGGCGTGGATGTGATCGTGGCTGTGGCTACCCCCACCGCCGCAACCATGCTGGCTGCTGTGGAGGATACCGATATCCCCGTTGTCTACTCTGCCGTTACCGACCCCGCCGCTGCAGGCTTTGACGGCGAGGAGAACATCACCGGCACCTCCGACGCACTGAACACCGAGGCCATCATGAAGCTGATCACTGCCGTCAACCCGGACATTGACACCATCGGCCTGCTGTACGACCTGAGTCAGGATGCCTCCACCCAGGCCATTGCAGATGCAAAGGCCTTCTGCGATGCCAACGGCATCAAGTACATTGAGAAGAACGGCACCACCACCGCCGAGGTGCAGATGGCTGCCGAGGCCCTGATCGCTTCCGGCGTCAAGGCCGTGTTCACCCCCACCGATAACACCGTAATGACCGCAGAGCTGTCCATCTACGAGACCTTCATCGAGGCAGGCGTCCAGCACTACACCGGTGCTGACAGCTTTGCACTGAACGGTGCCTTCGTAGGCTACGGCGTGGATTACGTCCAGCTGGGCGAAGCCACTGCCGATATGGTGGCAGAGCTGCTGTGCGAGGGCAAGACCACCGCAGACCTGCCGTACCAGACCTTTGACAACGGCATCGTCACCATCAACACCGAGACCTGCGAAGCATTGGGTCTGGACCTCGACACCGTGAAGGAGGCCTTCAAGCCCTACTGCACCGAGATCGTGGAAGTGACCACGGCAGAGAACTTCTCTTAAAAAAGAACCCTCTCAGTCAAAACCTGACGGTTTTGCCAGCTCCCCCGAAAGGGGGAGCTTTTGGCGGTTCTGAGGGAAGCGGTCTGCTGCACAAGATCAGCATCCTTGCCCTCTCAGTCATCGCTGCGTGATGCCAGATTCCCCCTTTTGTCGCTGCGCGACATCTTCCCCCGGCGCGGGGGAAGTCTTTCCTCAAAGGGAGAGCCCTTGGCATAGCGGGAAAGTTTCCGATTCAAGTGCAAAATGTCGAGCCCGCTTCCCTTTACGACCCCACTTGTGAAAATGGAATACCGGAGCGTCCGCAGACGCTCCGGTATTCCGAAATAAAAAACTGATTCCTTAAATTATGGCCAGAGCGCAAGCGGAGGCCATTTTAAATCGTCTATTCAAAAAGAAACATAAAAGGAGCACACACATGCTGGCGAGTATCTTTTCGCTCAACGTCCTACAGACGGCGCTGGAACTGGGCTGTATCTATGCCCTGGTGGCGCTGGCACTGTTCCTGAGCTATTCCATCCTGAACATTGCAGACCTGTCCACCGACGGCTGCTTCACATTGGGCTGCGCGGTAGCCTGTCAGGTGGCTTTGACCGGCCACCCCATTCTGGCACTTGTTGCAGCCATGGCGGCAGGTGTGTGCTCCGGCTTTGTCACGGCCTTTTTGCAGACCCGCCTTGGCGTGGAGAGCATCATGGCAGGCATCATCGTCAACACCGGCCTTTACACCATCAATCTGGCCGTGATGGGCTTTTCCTCCACCATGTCGCTGGTCAAGACCGACACTGTTTTCTCGCTGGCAAAAGGCTCACTGAGCTTCCTTGGCGGCTGGTATAAGCTGGCCATCGCGCTGGCCATGATCCTGCTTGCCGGTGCGGCGATGCTGGGCTTCCTCGGCACCCGGCTGGGCCTGTCCATCCGCGCCACCGGTGACAACGCTGCCATGGTGCGCGCTTCCAGCATCAACCCGGCCTTCACCATCACGGTGGGCCTGTGCGTTTCCGGCGCATTGTGCGCCCTCTCCGGCGGCCTGCTGGCGCAGTATCAGAAGAGCTGCGATATCAATGTGGGCACCGGCATGGTGACCATCGCACTGGCCTCCCTCATCATCGGCGAGACATTGCTCGGCAAGCGCACCATGCCGCGCCGCATCATCGGCGTGGTGTTCGGCAGCTGCCTGTACCGCTTTATCGTGGCTGTGGCCCTGCGCTTCAATGTGCCCGCCGCCGCCATGAAGCTGGTGTCTGCCATCATCGTGGCCATTGCCATTTCGATGCCGGCCATCAAGGAAAAAATCGCCTTTGAGCAGCGCAAGCATGGGGCCTGCCGCCGCCGCGTGACTACCGGCAAGGAGGGAAAGTAAGATGGAAATGCTTCAGCTGAACGATCTGCACAAGACCTTCAACCCCGGCACGGTCAATGAAAAAGTGGCCCTGAACGGCGTCAGCCTGCACATGGAAGCCGGGGATTTCGCCACCATCGTGGGCTCCAACGGCGCGGGCAAATCCACCCTGTTCAACGCCATCACCGGCGGCTTCATTGCCGACGAGGGCAGCATCCTGCTGGGTGGACAGGATATCACCTTTGAGCCGGAGCACCAGCGCAGCAAGGTCATCGGCCACCTGTTTCAGGATCCGCTCAAGGGCACCGCACCCAACATGACCATTGAGGAAAACCTGGCGCTGGCCTATCTGCGTGCCGGCACCGCGCCCCACGCCATCTTCTCCCGCATCTCCCGCAAGGACAAGGAAGTGTTCCGCGAAAAGCTGGCGCTGCTGGATATGGGCCTTGAGGACCGGATGAAGCAGCCGGTGGGACTGCTTTCCGGCGGTCAGCGGCAGGCGCTGACCCTGCTCATGGCAACGCTGGTCACCCCCAAGCTGCTGCTGCTGGACGAGCACACCGCAGCGCTGGACCCCGCCACCGCCGAAAAGGTGCTGGAGCTGACCAGGAGCATCGTGGCTGAAAAGAAGATCACCTGCCTGATGGTCACCCACAACATGCATCAGGCACTGGAGCTGGGCAACCGCACCCTGATGATGGATTCCGGCCGCATCGTCTTTGACGTGAAGGGCGAGGAACGCAGCCGGATGACCGTGGACGACCTGCTTGAAAAGTTCCGCGAGAATGCCGGCAAGAATCTGGACAATGACCGCATCCTGCTGAGTAAAGTGGAAAAGTGACCCGGACGGGAAAGCACAGCCCCGACAGACCATGCAGTCTGCCGGGGCTGTATTTTTGCAGGAGCGCACCGCAGGGGAAAAGCGGCTTCCCCTGAAACAGCAAATCCCCCCTGCGCAGATGCACAGAGGGGATTTTAAATATCAGAAATTACTGAACGTATTCGACCGTGTACTCGAAGCCGTACTCTTCCTGCAGCTTCTTCACCTCGGCTTCGCAGTCCTCGATGAAGGTGGGGGCGTAGACGGAAGCGCCGTTGTGGGCCTTCTTGTAGTCCTCAACGATCTGCTGCAGCTTTGCCCAGCCCTCGTTGGCCTTGTTCTGGTCGATGCTGTCGGGGAAGTTGATGATGAACTCGCGGTGTTTCGGAATACGTGCTTTCATGGTAGAAATCTCCTTATAACAATTTGGATTTTATGCGTCGGCTTATACAGAAGCACAGGGAAAAACCTGCGCAACTTGCGAAAAACGAATCACAGCCCGTATACCCGGCGGGCATTTTCGACTGTGGTGCGGAACACCTCTTCGGCAGAGATGCCCCGCAGCTGGGCGATATACTCGCCCACATAGCGGATGAGGGAGCTGTCGCAGCGGGTGCCGCGCACCGGCTCCGGTGCCATGTAGGGGCAGTCGGTCTCCAGCACGATGCTTTCCAGCGGCAGGGCGCTGATGGCTTTTGCCGCCCGCTTGGCACCCTTGAAGGTGCACGCCCCGCCAAAACCGATGAACAGTCCCTGTTTTGCCAGCCACACCGCGTCGTCGGCACTGCCGGAATAGCAGTGGACGATGCCCTTGGGCTGGTATTTTTTGAGCAGGGCGTAAACATCGGCGTGCGCATTGCGGTCGTGCACGATGATGGGTTTGTCCAGCTCCAGCGCCAGCCGGATGTGTGCCTCAAACATGGCCAGCTGGGCGTCCTTGGGCACAGGCCAGTGGTAGTCCAGCCCGCACTCCCCCACTGCCACCACCTTGGGGTCGGCATAATAGGGCATCAGGGCACGCATCTCGGCGGCCCAGTTGCCGCCATAGACCGAGACCGTAGGAGCCGGGCCTTCCTCGCCGCAGTCGGCGGCGGGCAGCAGGCTTTCCGGATGGATGCCAACGGCGGCCACCACCCACGGGTAGCGGTGCGCCAGCTCCAGCACCCGGGGCGCATCCCCGGAGTGGGTTGCCTGTTCACACACGCCCACCACGCCTTTACCGGGCAGGCTGTCCAGCAGGGGATAGCGGTCGGCGTCAAAGGCGCGGGCGCTGTAGTGCGCGTGGGTGTCAAAAATGGGGCCGGTCATTTACCCTCCTTTTTGGCGGGAGCCTTGTTCACCAGCCAGATGCCCACACACACGAACACCAGCGCCGCCAGATACTGCCAGCGGAACAGCGGTTCGCCGTTGAGCACGGCGCTCAGCAGCACGTTGACCACCGGGTTCACAAAGCCAAAGATGGCAATGCGGCTGACCGGGTTGTTCTTCATCAGCAGGGCCCACAGCACATAGCCTGCCCCGCAGATGAAGGCCAGATACAGCATGACCACCACCGCCAGTGCGTTCTGCACATGGAGACTGCCGCCCATGACCGCGCCCAGCACAAACAGTGCCAGACCGCCCACGAACAGGTTGATGAAGCAGACGGCAAAGCTGTCTGCTTTTTTGGTCACGGATTTGTTCCACGGGCCGGACAGGGTAAAGATGACGGTGGCCGTCATCATGCAGAACACGCCCCAGCCGCTGCCGCTGCCGTGGTTGCCCAGCGTGCCGATGAGCACGCCCGCAAAGCCGATGACACAGCCCAGTGTTTTGGCAGGGGTCATGCGGTCGGCGTTGCCGTAGATGAAGTGGGCAAAGATCACGCCCAGAAAGCTCTGGGTGCTGTTCAGGATGCCGCCAAAGGCACCGGTGAGCATGGCAACAGCGATATAATAGAAGGCGTACTGAAACGTGGTCTGCCACAGGCCCAGCGCACAGCACTCTGCCGCGACCTTGCCCCGGGGCAGGCGGGGAACCCGGCTTTGCAGCAGCACACTGCCCAGCAGGACCAGAAAGCTGCCCAGCATGAACCGCACACCGGCAAAGCAGAAAATGGACGCGGTGTTGCTGGTCTCAATGGAGAACAGCCGGTAGCCCAGCTTGATGAAGGGGAAGGCCGAGCCCCACAGCACATTGCAGAAGATGGCCAGCAGCACGGCGAACACCGGCGTGCCGAAGATCTTATCCAGCCATTCCGCGCGGGAAAGCGTTTTGTTTTTCTCCATGGCGGCTCAGTGGATGCGGCTGCCCACGGGGGTATCGTCGCCGTAGAATGCAATGGAGCAGCCGCCATCTGCGGTGTCGGCAGCAAAGATCATGCCTTCGCTGACGTACTTGCCCTTCATCATCGGGCGGGGTGCCAGATTGCACACGATGCCGATCTTCTTACCGATCAGGTCTTCCGGCTTGAACCACTTTGCAATGCCGGAAAGGATGCAGCGCTCCCGCTCGCCGTCAAACACGGTCAGGTGCAGCAGCTTCTTGCTCTCCTTCAGGTTCTCGCAGGCGCGCACTTCGGCCACGCGCAGTTCCACCTTGCAGAAGGTGTCAAAGTCGATCTCTTCCTCGTGAGTAAAGTCAACGGTGCTCTCCTCGGCAGGGACGGCAGCCTTCTTCTCCGCTTCTGCCTTGGCCTTGTTGGCAGCTTCGGCAGCGGCCTTGCGCTTCTCGTCTTCTTCCTTCAGATGGGCGATCTCCTTTGCCACGTCGATGCGGGGGAACAGTGCTTCGCCCTTGTGCACAGTGTAGGTCTCCTGTGCGCCGTAGGTGGTCTTGCTCAGATCCAGAGCGGATGCGTCCAGACCCAGCTGCTCCATCATCTTGGGGGCAGTGGTGGGCAGGTAGGCGTTCAGCAGGATGCCGCACACGCGCAGTGCCTCGCACAGGTGGTACAGTACGCTCTCCAGACGGGCCTTGTTGGCCTCGTCCTTGGCCAGTGCCCAGGGAGCGGTCTCGTCGATGTACTTGTTGGCACGCTGAATCACCGCAAAGATCTCCATCAGAGCCTGCGGGATGGTCAGGTTGTCCATGTCGGCCGTGACCTTGGCGGTCAGCTCGTTGACCATGGTCTCCAGCTCGGTGTCGATGGCCTCGGTACCGGCCACATTGTGCACGGTGCCGCCGAAGTACTTCTCGCACATGGCGACCGTGCGGCTGAGCAGGTTGCCCAGATCGTTTGCAAGGTCGCTGTTGATGCGGTTGATCAGAGCTTCGTTGGTGAACATGCCATCGTTGCCGAAGGGAATCTCACGCAGCAGGAAGTAGCGGATGGAGTCCACGCCGTAGCGGTCGCACAGGATCACAGGGTCCACCACATTGCCCACGGACTTGGACATCTTGCCGCCGTTCATCAGCAGCCAGCCGTGGCCGAACACCCGCTTGGGCAGAGGCAGATCCAGAGCCATCAGCATGGCAGGCCACAGGATGGTGTGGAAGCGCAGGATCTCCTTGCCCACCATGTGCAGGTCGGCAGGCCAGAACTTGTCATAGTCGTGATATTTTTCGTTGCCGTAGCCCAGCGCGGAGATATAGTTGCTCAGGGCGTCCACCCACACATACATGGTGTGCTTGGGGTCGAAGGGCACCGGGATGCCCCACTTGACCGAGGTACGGGACACGCAGGTATCCTGCAGGCCCTGCTTGATGAAGGCAATCATCTCGTTCTTGCGGCTCTCGGGCTGGATGAACTGGGGGTTCTCCTCGTAGAGCTTCAGCAGGCGGTCGGCATACTTGCTGGTCTTGAAGAAGTAGGCTTCCTCGTGGGCGTCGTAGACCTCACGGCCGCAGTCCGGGCACTTGCCGTCCACCAGCTGGCTGTCAGTCCAGAAGCTCTCGCAGGGCTTGCAGTAGTGGCCGATGTACTCGCCCTTGTAGATGTCGCCCTGCTCGTACAGCTTGGTAAAAATCTTCTGGCAGGACTCCATGTGGTAGTCGTCGGTGGTGCGGATGAAGCGGTCGTAGCTGACGTCCAGCAGCTTCCACAGATCCTTGACGGTGGCTACGATCTTGTCCACATACTCCTTGGGGGTCACGCCGGCATCGGCGGCCTTGTCCTGGATCTTCTGGCCGTGCTCGTCGGTGCCGGTCAGGAACATGACGTCATAGCCCTGCATCCGCTTGAAGCGTGCCAGTGCGTCGCAGGCGACAGTGGTATAGCTGTGGCCGATGTGCAGCTTGTCGCTGGGGTAGTAGATGGGAGTGGTGATGTAGAATGTCTTGTGCTCACTCATAGGTTGATACTCTTCCTTTCCTGATTTGGCGGGGGACGAAAAAAGCCCTCATCCTGCCGGACTGAGCCGGACAAGGACGAGAGCCTGAAACTTTCGTGGTACCACCTTGCTTCGCCGCACCCTTGCGGGCGCAGCCTTTTGCCGGGCAAAAAAGCACGGCGCAGCGCGGTAACGGGCGCACCCGTCGCAGGCTCAATCTTCACCTGCGCAGCTCCGAGACCATCTTCGGCATCGCGCGGCCTGCCCGGTTCCATCCTTCGGGCTTTCTGTCAGGCGCAGACGGTGCGTACTCTTCTCTTCACAGCCAATTTACATTATTATGTCTATAATACGCAAAAACGGTGGGTTTGTCAACATTAAATCTCGTAATCCAGACAGAACCGTGCCTTGGTGTAGGGCCGCACCTTGCTGTCGGCCACAGCCACATGGGCGGGATGGACGGAGTAGCCCTTGAGGGCCTCGGCACTTTCAAAGGTGGTGTCCAGCATCAGGTCGGCGGTGGAAGAGGGGAGACCGTGGATGTTGACATGCACTTCCACAAGGCCCGGGACCTTGCCTGCCAGACCTTCCAGCCCTTCCTTGATGCCTGCCTTGACGGCGGCTTTTTCGGCGTCGGACAGCTCGTCCTTCAGCTGCCAAAGGATCACATGCTTGACCATAATAAAATACCTCCTGCGTTTTTTCTCATTGTAGCAGGGTGAGAAAAAATCCGCAAGAGGAAAGCTGCAAAGTATTATTGGGGTGCGAACAGCAGAACCACCAGAAGCACGGCACAGAGCAACGAAACTACGATGCCCTCCAGCCGGGTCAGCCGGATGTACTCTTCCGTGGGCTCAGGTGCCTGCGTATACCGCCCACGGTCATGCAGGGCAATGGCATCCTCCGGCTGCAGCGCCATAAAAATGCCGAACCCGATGCCGAAAAGTGCGGTTAAGATCGCACAGATGACTTCCATAGCAATCCCTCACTTTTTGGTTTTGTCGTCCCTGCTCAGGGCATAGCACAGATACGAGATCAGCAGGGCAGCGCACAACACGAGCGCCGCCACCATCAAAATGGAATTCAGCGGCTTGACCTTTGGCAGAAAAATGTTGACCAGATAGAGTGCACCGCAAAGGATCGACAGGATGCCGAAGAAACTGTGAAAGTGCTTCTTTTCGTCCTCACTGCTCCATCCGGTGCCGGTGCCATTGTACAGGTCCCGGATGCCGCGGTACAAAAACAGTACGCCCAGTGCAGCGTTCAGCCAATCCCAGTCCGAAAGATTCAAATTCATGGTGGTCCCTTTCCGGCTGTCAATCCGCACTATGGTTCCAGCTTTCGTAAGCGACAAGATAAAGAAGGTCTCCCACGATGGCGATGCCGAAGAGGATACGGTAGAGCAGCGATGTGACAGGTGTGAAGGCTAAGATCAGAAAGGCGATGCTGTTGAGCATGTAAAACACGCCGTTCTTTTTCTGCCAGAAGGCGCGGTACTCCGGGTCACGGTGATACTGGTTGAACGGCAGATCGATGAACGGGTCTTTGCCTTGAAGATCCCGAATGCCGGAGATGAACCAGATAACGGTCAGCACAAGGTTGAACAGAGTGGAAAACGAAAAGAACGACTCCATGGAATACACCTCCCATCTTTTTCCACAATTATAACATAGAGGGGTGAAAACACAAGGACGGCATTCAACCTTCCTGCGTAAAATTTGCACAAATCGGGCGTTGACTGTTGGTGAAAACAGCACAAAATAAAACCAGCCGGACGAGGCGTTTGCAAGCCCTCGTCCGGCTGGATACTTACTTCTTCGGAGTCATAAGCCTCTTCTCCTTGGACTTCCTCATTTTCGGAGTAAACGTTTCATAGGGTGACTCTCCTTAGAAACTACTGGAAACTGAGAATCTATTTCAAGGGGACGAATTTACTTAGTACATTGGACTGACCCTTCTCTTAACTGATGGAGTGCGGCACCGAGATTCTGAAGATGAATTTCATATTACCACATTCTTTCGAGTTAGATTTGCCAGGGACAAGTTACTTAGTACATTGGTAGAACTCCTTTTTGCTATTCAAATAATGCTCTCCGTACAAAAGATACCTTCATAGGAATCATCTCCGGCGGATCTATTTGAATCGCTGGGGTTTTAGTTAATCGACAGGTTGTCGTATAATCGCATTTTTGATGCTCAAGACTGGCTCATTTTTGTTGTGTTTTTATACGGGGGAAACATCCCGTTTGTGGTGAGCCTCTGTTTTGCTTCTCAGCGAATCCCGACAGCCTGTCCAAACTGTGCGGGTTCCATATCGACCATCGGTCTCGCTCCTTTCTGCTTCAAGTCAGCGGGAGTAACTCTCTCTTGAGCTTCTGCTGTACTTCTCTGGTTTCTGGCTTTATTATACATATTCCTGATTGATTTGTCTATTCGCAGAGTGCACAAGGATAAAAACATAAAATTGTGCAGTTCTTGAAAAATGGCAGATGGAACGTACAAAATGCCGCTTTCTGTGCGGTGTGTCCGGACGATCGTACCCTTTGGAGAGGAACTCTGTTCCCAGCAGGGAGGGCTGCCAGGGAAGTCACAGCAAAGCTGCCCAGAAGTTCCGGGCCGTTTGTGGAGGATTTTGCGCAAAACGGGAGAAAGTGTCGGCAGGGTATTATGTGATGGATTTGTTTGTGCTAAAATAGCGCCAATGAATGGTAGTCGCCGCCGCCCCGCGAGATGAAAGTTTCGCGGGGCGGCTTTTTTGCGGCAAAAATTTACACACAAAAGAAATGGAGACACAATCAAAATGCCTAAAACTTTACCGGAACGTATCTTCTTTACCATTGTCATGGCTGCCATTATGGTCTATGGCATGATCGTTTACAATGTGGCGCTGAACACAGGTGGTGTCACCAATGCCACCTTTGTCATGGCTCTGCACGAGATGCCGATCATGGTTCCCATTGCCTGCGTGCTGGAATTTTTCGTGGTGGAGAAACTGGCCACCCGATTGGCGTTTATGTTCATGCGGCCCACAGATCGTCCGCAGTTCATCACCTATGCCATCTCGCTGATGATCGTGTGCATCATGTGCCCGGTGATGAGCCTGATCGCAACGGTGCTGTTTAAAGAACCCAGCTTTGGCACCTGGGTGCATACCTGGGGCTGCAATATGCCCATGGCCCTGTGCTGGCAGCTGCTGTACTGCGGCCCGCTTACCCGTGCCATCTTCCGGCTGGTGTTCCGCCGGGGCAAAAAGCAGACGGACTGACAGCTCCCGGGGATGGAACCATAATAAATATGTATAGGAGCGGGTGTAATAACGGACTAGACACCTATACGAATTTTATATATCGGGCATATAAAGCATGTACAATGGGGCATTTTTGATGGAAATATTTCCCGGAATGCCCTGAAAAAGCCATTGAAACCTAAGAATTGGCTAAGAAATTTGTGGAAAAAGTACATGCGAAGAGCGTTTTGTTGGACAAGATGCACAACTTTTTTTATATATCAATGCAGTAGAACCACCTAAAATGTAGAATGTGCACAAAGCCACTTGCCAATTTTCGTCAATCGTACTATCATACACAACGAAAAAAGACGAAGTGATCCGTGCAGGAGGGAGGGTGTGACCGGACAAAGCCGAACGCCTTCCTTACTTTTTTCACAAAGCTGCGCCTTTTCTTCGAGCGATAAGAAGGACGCTGCGCCGCCGGGGCGGTGCGGCGGTCTTACCCCCGGAACCCTATTCTTCAGGAAGGAGGAAAAACAATTGAATAATCTGACCAAAGCATTGATGGAAGAGCTGACCGTCGAATACGTCAAGGTCGGCCCGCTGCAGATTCCGGAATCCGTGGTCATCAGCTGGGTGATCCTGGCCATCGTCACCATCGGCTCGATCCTGCTTACCAGAAACCTGAAGGTGGACCATATCAGCAAGCGTCAGGCCGTGCTGGAAATGGCCTACCTCGCAGGCACCAATTTCTTTGAAGGTCTGCTGGGCGAAAAGGGCAGGCGTTATGTGCCTTACCTGATGACCGTGGCCATCTACATCGCCTTCAGCAACCTGATCGGCGTGTTCGGCGTCAAGCCCCCCACAAAGGATCTGGATGTGACCGCAGCGCTGGCGCTGATGAGCATCGTCCTGATCGAGGGTGCCGGCATCCGGGCACGCGGCGGCGTGGGCTTCCTCAAGAGTCTGGCTGCCCCCACTCCGGTCATGACCCCTATGAACATCCTCGAGGTCGCCATCCGCCCGACCAGCCTCTGCATGCGACTGTTCGGCAACGTGCTGGGTGCATTCGTCATCATGGAGCTGATCAAGCTCGTGGTGCCCGTGTTCGTCCCGGCGGTGTTCAGCCTGTATTTTGACCTGTTCGACGGTCTGATCCAGACCTATGTGTTCGTGTTCCTGACTTCGCTGTTCATGAAAGAGACCATGGGCGGAGAAGACTGATCCATTGATATTTACTGAATTTAAAAGGAGATTATTACTATGAATGGTTTGATTGCTCTGGGCGCTGGCATTGCAGCGCTGACCGGCATTGGCGGCGGTATCGGCATCGGCATCGCAACGGGTAAGGCAACGGAGGCAATCTCCCGTCAGCCCGAGGCATCCGGCAAGATCCAGACCAACCTGCTGCTGGGCGCTGCTCTGGCAGAAGGTACTGCAATTTTCGGCTTCGTCGTTGCACTGCTGATCATCCTGTTCCTGGGTCAGTAACGGAGGCGCAGACGAATGCTGAAGTTGGATATTAACCTGCTGTGGACCGTCGTGAACGTCCTCGTCATGTATGCGGTGCTGCGCAAGTTCCTGTTCAAGCCTGTTCAGGACGTGATCGCAAAGCGCCAGCAGATGGTGGACGCAAACCTGGCCGATGCGGAGACCTCCAAGAAGGAAGCCGCAGAGACCATGAACGCCGCGCAGGAAAAACTGCGCAATGTGGACAATGAGGCCGCTGCCCGCCGCGAAGCCTACGAAAAGCAGGCTGAGGTCGAAAAGCAGCAGCTGCTGGCAGATGCCCGCAAGCAGGCAGACGCCATCGTGGCCGCCGGCAAGGCGAGCGCCGAGGCCGAACGCCAGAGCAAGCTGCGGGAAGCCGATGCCCAGACCACGGCACTGGCCCGTGCGATGTGCGAGAAGCTGCTGGCCCGCAATCTGACCGCCCAGGACGATGCACGTCTGCTGGACGATCTGCTGGAGAAAGCAGGTGCAGGCAATGGCAACTGAATTCAGTCGTGAATTTTTTGCGGACAACCGCATCGTCAAGGCCGAACTGCGCAGCGCCCGCAAGCCCCGGGAAGAGGAGCTGAACCGGGTCCGCGCCGAGGTCCGCAAGCTGTATGACGCCACCGAGGTCATCCTGAACGTGACGGTGGACGAGAGCCTGCTGTCCGGCTATGTCCTGCAGGTGGGCGACCGCGTGTTCGATAACTCCGGCCGTCATCAGCTGGACAAGATGATGGAGGGCAAGCCCTCGCTGGCTACCCTCAAGACCCGCATTGAGGACTACAAGCCCGCCGAGACCTCTGCCGAGGGCGGTGTGGTCATCTCCTCTGCCGACGGCATCGTGCACGTCGAAGGCATGAACCGCGCCGTGTACGGCGAGATCGTCACCTTCGACAACGGTGCCAAGGGCATGGTGGAGAGCGTGGACCCCGAACAGCTGGGCATCATGCTGTTCGACGGCGCTGAGACCGTCGGCGTGGGCACCATGGTGACCCGCAGCGGCAAGCGTGCCGGTATCCCGGTGGGCGATGCCTTCCTGGGCCGTGTCATCAGCCCGCTGGGCGAGCCCATCGATGGCAAGGGCCCCATTGAAGCTGTGGGCTACAACCCCATCGAAAAGCAGGCCCCTGGCATTCTGGAACGTCAGAGCGTGGATACCCCGCTCCACACCGGCATCCTCGCCATCGATTCCATGTTCCCCATCGGCCGCGGCCAGCGTGAGCTGATCATCGGCGACCGCCAGACCGGCAAGACCTCCATCGCCACGGACGCCATCCTGAACCAGAAGAACACCGGTGTGCTGTGCATTTATGTGGCCATCGGCCAGAAGGCTTCTTCCATTGCCCGCGTGGCAGGCGATCTGCAGAAGCACGGTGCCATGAGCTACACCACCATCGTGGCGGCTACTGCTTCGGATTCCGCTCCCCTGCAGTACATCGCACCCTATGCCGGTACCGCACTGGCCGAGTACTTCATGAGTCAGGGCAAGAGCGTGCTGATCGTTTACGACGATCTGTCCAAGCATGCAGTGGCCTACCGTGCCATTTCTCTGCTGCTGCGCCGCTCTCCGGGCCGTGAGGCTTACCCCGGCGACGTGTTCTATCTGCACTCCCGTCTGCTGGAGCGCTCCTGCCGGATGCGCGACGATCTGGGCGGCGGTTCCATCACCGCACTGCCCATCGTTGAGACGCAGGCAGGCGACGTTTCGGCCTACATCCCCACCAATGTCATTTCCATCACCGATGGTCAGATCTTCCTCGAGAGCGCTCTGTTCAATGCAGGCAACCGCCCGGCCGTCAATGTGGGTCTGTCGGTGTCCCGTGTGGGCGGCGCTGCCCAGACCAAGGCCATGAAGAAGGCCAACGCCAACCTGCGTATCGAGCTGGCACAGTACAAGGATATGGAGTCCTTTGCACAGTTCAGCTCGGATCTGGACGCGGAGACCCGCCGCCAGCTGGATCACGGCAAGGCTCTGATGGAAATGCTCAAGCAGCCGCTGTATCAGCCCAAGTCCGACGCCGAGCAGGTGGTCACGCTGGTGCTGGCTTCCCACGGTGTGCTGGACGAACTGCCCACCGCCGAGCTGCGCACCAAAACTTCCGCATTTGTGCGTCAGTTCCGCGCGGATGTGTCTGGTACGATGGATAAGATCACCGCCACCGGCAAGCTGGAACCTGAAATGGTCGATGCCATCCTGAACGCCTGGAAAGCTTATGCGGGAGGCGACAGCCATGCCGTCCAGTAAGCTGCTGAAGGAGCGCATCGAGAGCATTCAGGACACCATGAAGATCACGAACGCCATGTACCTGATCTCCTCGTCCAAGCTGCGCAAGGCACGTAAGAACTACCAGAATGTATCGCCCTACTTCAACCGTATGCGCGATACCATTTCCCGCGTGGTGCCCCACCTGCCGGAAGAGCCGGTGCATCCGTTCTTCCACGAACGCAACATCGCAAACCCCAAGCGCGCTTACATCGTGCTGACGGCAGATAAGGGCATGGCAGGCGCTTACAACCAGAACATCATCAAGTTCCTCAAGGAAAATGCGGATGAAAATGACCGGTTCTATGTGATCGGCCAGACCGGCTACCGCGCCCTGTACCACAAGGACCCGCGGCTGGTGGAGGATTTCCACTACGGTGCCACGGAGCCTACGCTGCAGCGTGCCCGCGATATCACGATGGACGCCATCGATGATTTCAAGACCGGCAAGCTGGATGAGATCTATCTCATCTATACCCGCATCGAGAATGCACTGACCAGCGAGCCCACCATGGTGCGTCTGCTTCCGCTGGACCGCGCCCATCTGCAGCCTGCCCCCAAGGGTCTGGGCGATCCGAAGGGCGATGTGGAGATGTTCCCGTCTGCATGGACGGTGTTTGAACAAATCGCGCCCATTTATATGCACGGCATGATCTTTGGTGCCATGACCGAGAGCTTCTGCGCAGAGCAGAGCGCCCGCATGACTGCCATGGATTCCGCCACCAAGAACGCCAACGATATGATCCGGGAGCTGCAGCTGGAATACAACCGCACCCGTCAGGGCTCCATTACACAGGAGATCACCGAGATCATCGGCGGTGCGGCTGCCGTGCAGGACCGGGAATAAGATACCTGCCCTTCCGGACGGCTTTGCGCAAAGGAAAAGCCTTTGGCAGACCCGGAGTTCTTGCGTGGACTGCCAAGGTCTCCCACTTTGAGGAAAGACTCTCCCCGGCCGGGGAGAGATGTCGCAATAGCGACAGAGTGGGGAATGTGGCAGCGCGCAGGCGCTGACGGAGAGGGCAAGGATGCTAACGTGTTTGCAATATACAGATTATAAGAGGCAATCCAAATGATACAGGGAACTATTATTCGCGTAGCCGGCCCTGTGGTGGACGTGCAGTTCACCGCAGGCAAGCTGCCTGCCCTGCAGGAAGCGCTTACCGTGACCGCCGAGGGCACCGAGCGCACGATGGAAGTGACACAGCATGTCAACGAGACCACTGTGCGCTGCATCATGCTTTCCGCCAGCGAGGGTCTGGGCAAGGGCATGACCGTGCAGGCCACCGGCCACGGCCTGACCGCACCGGTGGGTGAAGCCACGCTGGGCCGCATGTTCGACCCGCTGGGCAGACCCATCGACGGCAAGGGCTCTGTGGATGATGTGCCGCATTGGCCCATCCACCGCAAGGCCCCCGGCTTTGCAGAGCAGAAGCCCGCGACCGAGTCCTGGAGACCGGCATCAAGGTCATCGACCTGCTGGCCCCCTATGCAAAGGGCGGCAAGATCGGTCTGTTCGGCGGCGCAGGCGTCGGCAAGACCGTGCTGATCCAGGAACTGATCCACAACGTGGCCACCGAGCACGGCGGCTACTCCATCTTCACCGGCGTCGGCGAGCGCTCCCGCGAGGGCTGCGACCTTTGGGGCGAGATGAACGAATCCGGTGTTCTGAGCAAGACCGCACTGGTCTTTGGTCAGATGAATGAGCCCCCAGGAGCACGTATGCGTGTTGCTGAGACCGGCCTGACCATGGCAGAGTACTTCCGTGAGGAGACTCACAAGGACGTGCTGCTGTTCATTGATAACATCTTCCGTTTCGTGCAGGCAGGCTCCGAGGTGTCCGCTCTGATGGGCCGTATGCCTTCTGCTGTGGGCTACCAGCCCACTCTGGCCAACGAGCTGGGCGCTCTGCAGGAGCGCATCACCTCCACCAAGGAAGGCTCCATCACCTCTGTGCAGGCCGTCTACGTCCCCGCCGACGACCTGACCGACCCGGCCCCCGCCACCACCTTTGCGCATCTGGACGCCACCACCGTGCTGTCCCGTAAGATCGTGGAGCAGGGCATTTACCCGGCCGTGGACCCGCTGGCATCCACCTCCCGCATTCTGGAAGCAGATATCGTGGGCGAGGAGCACTACCGCGTGGCCCGCAAGGTGCAGTCCATTCTGCAGCGCTATCAGGAGCTGCAGGACATCATTGCCATTCTGGGCATGGATGAGCTGGACGAGAACGACAAGCTCACCGTTGCCCGTGCCCGCAAGCTGCAGAAGTTCCTCTCCCAGCCCTTCGCTGTGGCCGAGAACTTTACCGGCCTGAAGGGCAAGTATGTGCCGCTGCAGGATACCGTGCGCGGCTTTGCCGCCATTGTGGACGGCGAGGCCGACGATCTGCCGGAGTGGGCTTTCTTCAACGTTGGTACGCTGGAAGATGCCCGCCAGAAGGCAGCGGAAAAGCTGGCTGAGGAAAAGGGCGGTGCCGTCTGATGAACAAGTTCATGCTGAACATCACTGCGTCCAGCGGTGAGTACTATCAGGGCGATTGCGAAGACCTTGTGCTGCCCATCAGCGATGGCGTGTACGGCATACAGGCCGGACACAGCCCGGTGCTGGTGGCCATCCACATGGGCATCCTGCACTTTGAGGTGAACGGTGAAAGCCAGGACATCCTGGTAGGCGACGGCATTGCCGAGGTGACGCCTGCCTACGTGATGGTGCTGGTGGACAGCGCCGAGCGTCCGGAGGATATCGACAAGAACCGTGCCGAGGCTGCCCGCATCCGTGCCGAGGAGCGTTTGCAGCATCAGCAGAGCATGCATGAATATTATCAGAGCAAGATTGCGCTCGACCGTGCGATGCAGCGCCTGCAGGCCGCTGCAAAGTACCGACGCTGAGAAAGAGCCGCATCTGTTGGGACCAGATCTGAAAAAAGAGCATCATTTGTATCCGTTGAGGGTGCAAAGTGGTGCTCTTTTTTGTTTCAGGCTGTTCCATGGAACGCAGCTTTCGTGTATAATAAGGTCAATGCAACCCCGCGTGTTGTGCGGGAAAGGAGGAGGTTTTCCATGATCCAATTCGGCCTGCGTCTGCATGACGCGGAAAAGCTGCCCGTTGAACAGGTGCTGCCGCTGGTGCGCCGGAAAGGCTTTACCTGCGCCCATGTGGCCCTGAGCAAATCCTTCAGGGAGCTGCCCTGCACCCCCAGCGCCCTGACCCCCGGCTATGCGCTGTATCTGCGGCATCTGTTTGAGAAAAACGGCATCGACATTGCCGTGCTGGGCAACTATCTCAATCTTGCCCACCCGGATGCGGATGCCCTGCACGCCATTCAGGAAAAATACTATGCCCATATCCGTTTTGCAAGCCTGCTGGGCTGCGGCATGGTGGGCACCGAGACCGGTGCGCCCAACGCGGAGTACAAATTCTGTCCGGAGTGCCGCAGCGACGAAGCCCTTGCTACTTTTATCCGGAACTTCAAGCCGGTGGTGCGCTGTGCCGAGCAGTATGGCGTGACCATTGCCATTGAGCCGGTGGTCAAGCACATCGTGTACGATGCCAGACGCGCCCGCACCGTGCTGGACGAGATCGGCAGCCCGAACCTGCAGATCCTGTTCGACCCCGTCAACCTGCTGAACATGGAAAATGTGGACCGCCGCGAGGAAGTGTTTGCCGAGGCCATCGAGCTTCTGGGCAAGGACATTGCCATGATCCACTTCAAGGATTTCCTGCGCAAAGATGCGGGCGGCCAGCTGGCTGCTACGGGTGCAGGGCAGGGCGGTATGGAGGACTACCGCACCATCCTGCGGTTTGCAAAGCAGGAAAAGCCCTATATCTTTGCAACGCTGGAGAATACCACCCCGGAAAACGCGGTGGAATGCCTGAACTACCTGAAAAAGCAGTACGACGAGTGCTGAACACTTTATAACAAGAAAAACATCTGCAAGCTTTGCCCGGAATGGGGCAGCCTGCAGATGTTTTTTGTATCAGATGAAGTTTATGTTTCGGCCTTTTACAAATTGCAATTAAGAAATAGTTCCGCTGAAAATGTCCAGAGCGAAAGCGGAGGACATTAAAATCATTCCAGATCCAGCTTATGCTCCATCAGCCAGCGGGTCAGCAGAAAGTACCCTGCGGCAAAGGCAATGCTGACCGCCAGCCCGAACAGGGTGGTGAAAGCACTGGGCGCAGCGATGGAAACATCCACACCACCAAGGGTGGAATAGGAAACAGCCTGCAGCATGTCGGCACTGCTGACACCGGAGCTCAGCCAGTTCTGCAGGAAGGACAGCAGGAAAAATGCCAGAATACCGGCCGGGACCATGTGCTTTTTGAACTGGTGGCCGATCATGCAAGCGGCATAGATGCACAGGATGCTGGACACCAGTGCCACCAGCCCGTTCAGCGTTTCAAAAATCAGCCAGAGCCACCCGGAGCTGCCGGTCATGCGGAAGATCTCCACCACTTTCTGCCACAGCTCCGGCAGCTGCTGCAGGGCCGCACTGTTCAGAGACAGAGCCAGCAGCATCACCGCAAAGGAGAAAATACCCACGATGCTGCTGCAAAGCATCCACACCACGCTGGAGATCAGCTTGGAAAGGATGAGCTGGCTTTCCGTCACCGGCAGGGTGTGCATCAGGTAGCCTTCGCGGCCCAGCAGATTGCGGGTGAAGCGGGTCACAATGGTCATCACGGACACCACTGCCACCGCAACGGCTACGATCATGTAGGCGAACAGCAGCAGAGATGCAAAGTCGTCCTTGGAAGAGCTGCGCAGGGAAAAGCCGCTCAGCACTGCCAGCGCAACAAGGGCCAGATACAGCCCGCCGTAGGTGCGGCCGGTGGCCTTGAATTCATATTTTAACAGCTGTTTCAGCATTTGAATACCTCCCGGAAATATGCATCCACGCTCATGCCCTCGGTCTCGCGCAGCTCTTCGGCATTGCGGTGGGCGAACACCCGGCCATCCTTCAAAAAGACGGCTTCGTCCAGAATGGGCTCGATATCGCCGATGAGGTGGGTGGATAGAATGACGGTCGCATCCCGGCTGTAGTTGTTCAGGATGGTGCTCAGGATGTAGTCCCGGGCGGCAGGGTCCACGCCGCCAATGGGCTCATCCAGCAGGTAGAGCTTTGCGGCGCGGCTCATGGCCAGGATCAGCTGCACCTTTTCCTTGCTGCCCTTGGAGAGGGTCTTGAGCCGCGCCTTCGGTTCCAGTTCCAGCCGGGCCAGCATTTCGTTCGCCTTGGCGGGGTCAAAATCGGCATAGAATTCGCGGAACATTTCCACCAGCTGCTCCACACGCATCCAGTCCGGCAGCCAGTCGGCGTCCGGCAGATAGGACACGATGGCTTTGGTGTCCGGCCCGGGGGTCATGCCGGCGATCCGGATGCTGCCTGCACTGGGCTGCAGCAGACCGTTCGCCAGCTTGATGAGGGTGGTCTTGCCGCTGCCGTTGGGGCCAAGCAGCCCCACGATGCGGCCAAAGCCGATGTGCAGGTCTACATTTTCCAGTGCGGGCTTATCCTTCTGGTAGCACTTGGTCAGTGCTTCACAGCTCAAAAGTTCACTCATTGCGGTCCTCCTTTGCGTCCCAGTGTTCCAAAAGCGCGGCTGTCTGTGCGGGACTATAGCCGATGCCGCGCATCTTTTCCAGAAAATCCGACGCCAGCGTCCGGGCGGTGTCGGCACGAAGCTGTTCGATCAATGCAGTGTCCTCCGTAACATAGCGGCCTGAGGTGCGTTCGGTGTGCACCAGACCCTCCGTTTCCAGCTGGGCAAGGGCCCGCTGCATCGTGTTTGGGTTCACCCCGGCGGCTGCGGCCAGATCCCGTACCGAATCCAGATGCCCGCCCGGCGGGTAGGTGCCGGCCAGGATCCGGGCCTTTAGCCGTTCCACAAGCTGTGCATAGATCGGGCGGCTGGCATCAAACTGTTCGCCCATGGTATCATCTCCTTGTCTTGCTGTATTAAGCGCTTGATACAATAATACACGATTTGCGCTGCTTGTCAAGGGGAAAAAGAAAAAACATTATAAAACTGTGGGAAATCGGAAAAAGTGCCCATAAAACACTGCACATTGATAAAAATTTACAATAAATTCAAACAATTTCACATTGCAAAGCTTTTGACAATGTGCTATGCTGAAAAACAGAGAGCTCCGCCCGGAAAGCGGCGGAAAAGAGATTTGGAGGAAAAATAACTATGGCTGACCGCATCGTTCTGAATACCATCTCCTACCATGGCCACGGTGCCATTGAGAACATCGTTCCCGAACTGACCGCCCGCGGCTACAAGAAGGCATTCGTCTGCTCCGACCCCGACCTGATCAAGTTCGGCGTCACCAAGAAGGTTACCGACCTGCTGGATGCTGCAAACTTTGCCTACGCTGTTTACAGCGAGATCAAGCCCAACCCCACCATCGCCAACGTGCAGGACGGCGTGGCCGCTTTCAAGGCTGCTGAGGCTGACTGCATCGTGACCATCGGCGGCGGCTCCTCCATGGATACCGCAAAGGCCATCGGCATCATCATCAATAACCCCGAGTTTGCGGATGTCCGCTCTCTGGAAGGTGTTGCTCCCACCAAGAAGCACGCGGTGTTCACCATCGCTGTTCCCACCACCGCCGGTACGGCTGCTGAGGTCACCATCAACTACGTCATCACCGATGTGGAGAAGAAGCGCAAGTTCGTCTGCGTGGATACCAACGATATCCCCGAGATCGCTGTGGTTGACCCCGATATGATGTCCTCCATGCCCAAGGGCCTGACCGCCGCCACCGGCATGGACGCTCTGACCCACGCCATCGAGGGCTACATCACCAAGGGCCACTGCGTCATCTCCGATATGTTCCATCTGGAAGCCATCAAGCTCATCAGCCAGAGCCTGCGCGGCGCAGTGCAGAACACTCCGGAAGGCCGCGAGGGCATGGCTCTGGGCCAGTACATCGCCGGCATGGGCTTCTCCAATGTGGGTCTGGGCATCGTCC
The DNA here is from genome assembly GCF_049562865.1 of Faecalibacterium sp. 7. NCBI lineage: Bacteria > Bacillati > Bacillota > Clostridia > Eubacteriales > Oscillospiraceae > Faecalibacterium > Faecalibacterium sp. 7. Next base: position 1,647,857 of record NZ_CP186911.1, read on the forward strand.
ACTCCATGGCACACGGCCTGTCCGCTCTGTATGACACCCCGCACGGTGTGGCCTGCGCCATCTTGCTGCCGGTGGGTCTGGAGTACAACAAGAGCGTCGCCGGTGAGCGCTACCGTGCAGTCGGCAAGGCCATGGGCGTTGTGGGCATCGACGAGATGAACGATGTGGAAGCCGCTGACGCCACCATCGCCGCCGTCAAGCAGCTGAGCGCAGACGTGGGCATCCCCGCAAATCTGCACGACATCCTGAAGGAAGAGGATATCCAGTTCCTCGCCGAGTCCGCATTTGCAGACGCCTGCCGTCCCGGCAACCCCCGCGACACCAGCGTGGAGGAGATCGTGGAGCTGTATAAGAGCCAGCTGTGATTCCGCTCTGTAAATTCAAGCTGTGATTTTGGTCCTGCTGTCCTTCGGGATGGCAGGGCCTTTTTCTAAGATGTATCCGAAAACAAAGCAACAGACTGGATCTTCGTCTTTTCAGAGATGCCCGGAGAGCCTGCCGCGTCGCAGAGTGACAAAATTTCTGCACGGCTCTTGTACACAGCGCCCAAAACGGGTACAATCAATGCAGTAAGAAAAAACTGGAAGCGAAAGGAACCTTATGACGCTGAACTTCTATACTCTGAGTGTTATTTATCTTGTATATTCCTTTTTGGGCTGGGTGGCGGAGACAGTAGCCGCGACCATCCGGGGCGGAAGGTTTGCCAACCGCGGTGCGGCGGCAGGCCCGTTCTGCTTTATCTACGGTACCACCGGCGTGCTGCTGGCCGTGAGTTTCGGCGACCTGCGCACCGAGCCGGTCTACCTGTTCTTTGCCTGTATGATGGCGGCAACGGTGATGGAATGGATCACCGCCAAGCTGCTGGAACGCCTGCACCGCCGCAAGTGGTGGGACTATTCCGGCAAAAAATTCAATCTGAACGGCTATGTGTGCCTGCAGTATTCGCTGCTGTGGGGTGCGCTGGGCACGGCAAGTGTGCTGTGGGGCAATGATGTGCTGCTGCGGCTGTGCGCGCATATCCCGGTTTGGCTGCTGCGCCCGGCAGTATGGATCTCGCTGACGGTGGCGGTGCTGGACCAGATCGGTTCGGCAGTGCTGGTGCAGCAGTATGCGGCCCGGCACCCGGTGCTGGAGCAGCTCAACCAGAGACTGGGGAAGCGGTCGGATACGCTGCGCCGCAGGATCGCGCTTTACATTGAAAAACGCATCCAGCATGCTTACCCGGCTGCGGCCCGGCAGGAGCAGACTGCGCTCCGGAAGGGGGAAAAGAACTTCCTCAGCGTGTCCGACCTGCTGTGGCTGTTCGTGATCGGCGCGTTTCTGGGCGACATGGTGGAGACGGTGTTCTGCCGCGTGACCGCCGGGGTCTGGATGAGCCGCTCCAGTCTGGTCTGGGGGCCGTTCAGCGTGGTGTGGGGTCTGGCGCTGGTGCTGGCAACGGTGCTGCTGCGTCAGGAAAAGGACCGGAGCGACCGCTACCTGTTCGCCTTCGGCACCGTCATGGGCGGTGTGTACGAATACGTGTGCAGCGCCGTCACCGAGCTGCTGTTCGGCACCGTGTTCTGGGACTACAGCAAGTTCAAGTTCAATCTGGGCGGGCGCATCAACCTGCTGTACTGCTTTTTCTGGGGCATTGCGGCGGTGATATGGATGCGCTACGGCTATCCGCTGGTGCTCAGAGGCATGGAGAAGGTGCGCAGCCGCGTCCGCCCATGGATGACCGCCCTGCTGGCAGTGTTCATGGCGGTGAACGTGCTCACCAGTGCGCTGGCGCTGGCCCGGTACGATGCCCGCACCAGCGGTGAAGGCCCCAAAAACAGCATCGATACGCTGCTGGACGACCATTTTGATGACGCCCGTATGGAGCGCATCTATCCCAACGCGAAGAAAGTGGCCAAGGCTGGATGAAATTTCAACGTTCCTCTTGCACTTTGGTGCAAAAATCGGTATAATACTTTCCGGATAAAAGGGAGTAGAGGGCGCACGTTCGCAAAACGATGCGCTGTGCCGCAGCGGCATCCCCGCAGAAATGCCCGCTGCGGTGCCGGATGCTTGAGACTTTTATTACGCTTTCCCGTTTCTGGGCAAGCTGTAATAGAGGTCTCTTTTTTATGGCTGCTCTGCCGGAAACAAAAGGAGAAAAAACTATGCTTATCCCTGTTTTGCTGTTCATCGTGGGCCTGCTGTGCCTCATCAAGGGCGGTGACTGGTTTGTGGATGGTGCCACGGGTATTGCCCGCCGCTTCCATGTGCCGGAGCTGCTCATCGGTGCTACGGTGGTGTCCATTGGCACCACCCTGCCGGAGGTCATGGTCTCCACCACCTCGGCCTTCACCGGCCACGGCGAGATCGCCTATGGCAACGCCATCGGCTCGATCATCTGTAATGCATCCCTCATTGCGGCCATCACCATTGCGGTGAAGCCGGGCAAGGTAGACCCCAAGAGCCTGCGCACGCCGGTGCTGTTCTTCTTTGTGGCAGCAGCCTTTTACGCGGGCGTGGCCTATACCACCGGCTACTACTCCCGCCCGGTGGGCCTTGTGCTGCTGGCCATGTTCGCGGCCTACATCGTCTGCAACGTGATGGCGATGAAGAACGCCCCCGCCCCGGAAGAAGCGGAGGAGACCGACGAAAATGGGTCCCTTGCCAGGGAGCTGGGTCTGCTGGCCGTGGGCGCGGTGCTCATTGCCGTGGGCGCGAACCTGCTGGTGGATAACGGCACCCTGATCGCACAGGCACTGGGCGTGCCGGAGTCGGTGATCGCGCTCACCTTTGTGGCGCTGGGCACCTCGCTGCCGGAGCTGGTCACGGCCATCACCTCGCTGGCCAAGGGCCACGGTGCGCTGTCTCTGGGCAATGTCATCGGCGCGAACGTGTTCAATCTGGTGCTGGTGAGCGGCGTTTCCGCAGTGGTGGCACCCTTTACCATCCCGCAGAACTCCATGCTGTTCGGACACAACGCATCGCTGGTGCTGGAGTTCCCGGTGATGTTTGCCGTGATGCTGCTGCTGACGGTGCCGGCCCTCATCAAAGGCAGGCTCAGCCGCCCGCAGGGCATCGCTCTGCTGTGCATCTACGCGGCCTTCTGCGTGGTACAGTTCACCATCTGAGCATACAAGACGCAAAAAAGTCCCGGTGCAGTTCGGTTTTACTGCACCGGGACTTTTTACGCTTCAGAAGAATTACTGCTGTGCAAAGATCTTGATCTCGTCCTTATCCATAAAGGCGGCACCCACAAAACCGGCGGCTTCCAGCTGGCCCAGCTGTTTGCCCAGCTTCTTGCCCTGAGGCAGAACGGTTACGTTGTAGCTGTCACGCAGGGAAGCGGCCTTTGCCAGCACGGCAGGGAAATCGGCATCCTTGGTGTACAGCAGGACGATCTTCTGCTTGGCACCGGGGATCTGATAGCCCTGCTCCAGCAGGATGCCGCACACCCGCTCAAAGCCGATGGAAAAGCCCACGGCAGGCACCTGCGTGCCAAGGAACTTGCCCACCATGTTGTCGTAGCGGCCGCCGCCTGCAACGGCACCGCTGAACTGCGGGCAGGTGATCTCGAACACCATGCCGGTGTAGTAGCCCTGACCGCGCACCAGACTGGGACAGTAGGCCACCTGATAGCGGCCTGCGGCCATGGCGTTGGCGGTGGCCAGAACATACTTGAGGTCGTCGGCGATGGCAGGGTCTGCGCAGCGGGCAGCTACGGCGTCCAGCGTCACCTCACCGGCGGCGATGAAATCGGCCAGAGCCTGAATGGCGGCTTCCGGCAGCTGCTTCTCGGTCAGCTCAGCCTTGACGCCCTCGGCACCGATCTTGTCCATCTTATCGAAGGTGATGCAGACGGAATCCAGCGTATCTGCGGCAAAGCCCATGCTTTCCAGCATGCCGCGCAGGATGCGGCGGTCGTTGATGTTGACGGTGAAGCCGGTAAAGCCGATGTTCAGCAGAGCGCGGGTGGTCACGTCAATCAGCTCCACCTCGGCGTTGGGGGAAGAATCGCCCAGAATGTCGATATCGCACTGCACGAACTCCCGCAGACGGCCCTTCTGGGGACGCTCGGCGCGGAAGACGCGGTCGGTCTGGATCACCTTGAAGGGGCTGGGCAGCTTATCCTTGTTGGCGGCATAGTAGCGGCTCAAAGGCAGGGTCAGGTCATAGCGCAGGCCCATGTCGGACAGCTGTTTGGGGTCGCCGGTGTTCAGGGCAGCGGTGAGCTTATCGCCGCGCTTGAGCACCTTGAAGATCAGGTTCAGGTTGTCGCCGCCGTCGGATTTGTCCAGATTTTCCATATCCTCCAGCATGGGGGTGGAAATGCGCTCGAAGCCGGACGCACGGTAGGTCTCCAGAATTTTGCCCTGAATGTAATCGCGCAGGGTCTGCTCTGCGGGCAGCAGGTCGCGCATGCCCTTCAATGCCTGTGTTTTCATAAGATGGTTCCTCTCTATATAAATCAATGTAAATGCTTTTACCTTATTCATTATAAAGGAATCTGCCATTTTGTCAATTGAAATGGGCACACTGTAAAGGAAAAACCATTCGGAGGGCAGGCAATGAAACAGCAATTTGCAGCAAAACACCCGTGGACCATCCTTGCGGCGGGCGCAGCCATTCAGGTGCTCACGGGCATCCCGGCGGCGTGGGGCGTATTTCAGCAGCCGGTGATGGAGGAGTACGGCCTGAGCGAGCAGGGGGCAGGCTATGCCTTCGGCATCCTCATTGCGGCGTTCGGCGTGGGGTGCGTCCTCGGCGGCTTTCTGCAGGACGGCCGCGGCCCGCGGTGTGCGGCTCTGTGGGGGACAGCACTGCTGTGCGGCGGATTTTTTGCAGCGGCCATGCTGCCGGGCGGCAGTGCGGTCAGCTTTTTTCTGGCATTCAGCATCCCGGCGGGGCTGGGCACGGCGTTTCTGTACCCGTCCATCCAGTCCTGTGCACAGAAGTGGTATGCCGGACGCAAGGGCCTTGCCACCGGTGTCATCGGCGGGGCGGTGGGCCTTTCTGGCGCGTTCCTCACCGTATTCGTGCGCACGGCGGTCAGGGGCTTTGGGATCGTGCAGGGCATCAGGGGTGCGTTCTGGGCACTGGGAGCCGTCACGCTGCCCATCTGCCTTGTGGGCAGCCTGCTCTTGCAGGACCCGCCGCAGAACGCCGAAAAACAGCAGAAAAACGACAGGAATGCCATTGACCTCTCGCCATGGCAGATGCTGCGCACACGGCAGTACTGGCTGTGTGCAGGGGCTGTGTGCTTTTCCACCCCGGCGGTGCTGCTGTTCAGCCCCATCATCCTGAAGCTGGGCGTGGAGCGGGGGCTGGACGAGAACGCTGCTCTGTGGAGCGTGGTGCTGGGCAGCGTGGGCAGTGCGGCAGGCCGCCTGCTGATGCCCATGCTCAGCGACCGCATCGGCCGCAGGCCCACGGACATGCTGCTGTTTGCGGTGTCGCTGGGGCTTTCAGCGGGATTTGCGTTTGCGCAGGGCTGGTGGGTGGTGGCCTGCTATGCGGGGCTCACCTTCTGCTACTCCGGCCTTGCGGCGGTGCTGCCTGCCCTCTCCACGGACCTGTTCGGCTTCCCCCACGCAGGGGTGAACTACGGCTTTCTGGCGCTGGGGCAGAGCGTGGGAAGTCTGGCATTTCCGGCTGCGGCGAATCTGTGGGGGCTGGAAGCCGGGCGGCACTGGCTGGCTGTGGGCGGTGCGGCGGCAGGCTTTGCTGCCATGTGGGCGCTGAAATCTGCCGGACAGCAGTCCCGCAGGCAGGACACAGGAGCGTGAAATTTATCTCCTTGACAAAGTTGACAAAAAATTGACGAATGAAATGACAAAAGCATCTGAATTGACAGTTGGCAGCAGACAACCGCAAATAGTTTTGATGTTTTTCCCGGAAATGTATTGCAAAATTCGTCCGCTTTCTCTATAATAAAATCATGCGTGGTAGTACCGGTGCAGGCGCTGAAAGAGAGCAGCGTGCCCGGTTCGGATGCAAGCAGTACAGAGCAGCGGCTGTGCCGGCAGGGCGCGGCAGCGGTTTTGTGCTGCAAAGCGACATTTGTCAAAAGGAGAGTATGATTATGACCTATTCGCAGCAAGTACAGAATATGTGCCCGATCACCAAAGGTCCTAAGCATGGTCCGGCTCCCATCCCCGAAGAGGGCGCATGGGTCAAGGCCTATGAGATCAAGGACATCAGCGGCTACACCCACGGTGTGGGCTGGTGTGCACCTCAGCAGGGTACCTGCAAGCTGTCTCTGAACATCAAGAACGGCGTCATCGAAGAGGCTCTGGTGGAGACCATCGGCTGCTCCGGCATGACCCACTCTGCTGCTATGGCAGGCGAGATCCTGCCCGGCAAGACCATTCTGGAAGCTCTGAACACCGACCTGGTGTGCGACGCCATCAACGTTGCAATGCGTGAGCTGTTCCTGCAGATCGTCTACGGCCGCAGCCAGACCGCTTTCTCTGAGGACGGTCTGCCCATCGGCGCAGGTCTGGACGACCTGGGCAAGGGCCTGCGCTCCATGACCGGCACCATCTTCTCCACCAAGGAGAAGGGTGTGCGCTATCTGGAGCTGACCGAGGGCTACATCAACAAGCTGGCAGTGGACGCTAACGATGAGGTCATCGGCTATCAGTTCGTTAAGCTGGGCAAGATGATGGAGGATATCCGTCACGGCAAGACCCCCAACGAGGCTTACGAGAAGAACGTGGGTACTTACGGCCGCTTCAGCAAGGAGCAGGGCGCTGTGAAGTACATCGACCCGCGTGAGGAATAAGAGAGGAGGAACAACTCATGGCAACTTTTGAATCTATGGATCGCCGTATGCCTAAAATCGAGGCATGCCTGAAGGCTAACGGCCTGGAGTCTCTGGACGCTTGCAACGAGATGCTCCTCGCTAAGGGCATCGACTGCGACAAGATCGTGCGCGGCGTTCAGCCCATCTGCTTTGATAACGCTGTCTGGGCATACACCCTGGGCACCGCTATTGCCGTCAAGCGCGGCCTGACCGATGCTGCCGAGTGCGCTGCTGCCATCGGCGAAGGTCTGGAAGCTTTCACTATCCCCGGTTCTGTCGCTGAGCAGCGTCAGGTCGGTCTGGGCCACGGCAATCTGGGCGCTCGTCTGCTGAGCGAGGACACCACCTGCTTCGCTTTCCTGGCAGGCCACGAGTCCTTTGCAGCTGCTGAGGGTGCCATCGGCATCGCCCGCACCGCAAACAAGGTCCGCAAGACCCCCCTGCGCGTCATCCTGAACGGCCTGGGCAAGGATGCAGCTTACATCATTTCCCGTATCAACGGCTTCACCTATGTTCAGACTGAGTACGATATCCCCACTCAGACCCTGACCGTCGTCAAGGAGATCCCCTTCTCCGAGGGCGAGCGCGCAGCCGTCAAGTGCTACGGTGCAAACGACGTTATGGAAGGCGTTGCCATCATGAAGAAGGAGGACGTTCAGTGCTCCATCACCGGCAACTCCACCAACCCCGTCCGCTTCCAGCATCTGGTTGCCGGCACCTACAAGAAGTGGGCCATCGAGAACGGCAAGAAGTACTTCTCTGTCGCTTCCGGCGGCGGCACGGGCCGTACCCTGCATCCCGATAACGTGGCTGCAGGCCCCGCAAGCTACGGCCTGACCGACTCTCTGGGTCGTGTGCACGGCGATGCTCAGTTTGCAGGTTCTTCTTCTGTGCCTGCACACGTTGAGATGATGGGCCTGATCGGCATGGGCAACAACCCGATGGTTGGTGCTACCGTTGCATGCGCTGTTGCTGCAGCTCAGGCTAACGCCTAAGTTTTTCCTAAGTTTCAGCGAGGGGAAACTGCTTTCCGAATGAGCAGTTTCCCCTTTTTTGCTGATAGATGTCCGAACACAAGCAACCCGAATATGAGAAGGAAAAAACAATGAAAAAGAATCAGATCCGCAAGAGCGTGGCTGCGCTGGCTATGGCGGCTGTTGTGGGCGTCAGCCTGCTGGGCTACGGCTGCGGCAGCAAGTCCGCTTCCACCGCAGGCGGCGTGTCCGGTGATTTCACCGGCACTGCCAAGGGCATGGGCGGCGACGTTACCGTTACCCTGACGCTGGAAGACGGCAAGATCACCGGCTGCACCGCTGAGGGCAAGGATGAGACCCCCGGCATCGGTACGCTGGCACTGGAGCAGCTGCCCGCTCAGATCGCTGAGACCGGCAGCATTGCCGTGGACGGCGTGTCCACCGCGACCATCACCTCCAACGCCATCAAGGAGGCAGCAGCCGCTGCCCTGACTGCCGCCGGCCTGAACGCCGACGACTATAAGATCGAGGTCAAGGCCGACGAGACCAAGGCTGAGGATTCCACCGTTGACGCTGACGTTGTCATCGTGGGTGCAGGCGGCGCGGGCATGACCGCCGCCATCACCGCTGCTGCCGAGGGCAAGAGCGTTGTGATCGTGGAGAGCCAGCCCATGGTGGGCGGCAACTCTGTGCGCGCTACCGGCGGCATGAACGCCGGCAAGACCGTGTATCAGGATGAGAACGAGTTCGGCGAGTCTGCCGGTGTCGAAAAGACCCTGAAGACCGCTGCTGAAAAGTACGCTGACAACGAGACCATCACCGCTCTGGCAAAGACCGTCTCCGAGCAGTGGGCAGAGTACCAGAAGAACCCCACCGGCTACTTCGACTCTGTTGAGCTGATGGAGCTGGATACCATGATCGGCGGCAAGGGCATCAACGACCCCGCTCTGGTGGAGACCCTGTGCGCCAACAGCGCTGACGCCATCGACTGGCTGGACGAGCACGGCATCACCCTGCACAGCGTTTCCAGCTTCGGCGGCGCATCCGTCAAGCGTATCCATCGTCCTGTGGACGCAGAGGGCAAGACCGTTTCTGTCGGTTCCTACATGATCCCCCTGCTGGAGGAGAACTGTGAGAAGGCTGGCGTTCAGATCCTGCTGAACACCACCGCCAACGAGATCCTGACCGATGCGAGCGGCGCTGCTGTGGGCATCAAGGCCACCGGTTCTACCGGCGAGACCGTCACTGTGAACGCCAAGGCTGTGGTGCTGACCACCGGCGGCTTCGGCGCAAATCTGGACATGGTTGTCGAGTACAAGCCTGAGCTGAAGGGCTTCATGACCACCAACGCTGCCGGCGCTCAGGGCCAGGGCATTGAGATGGCCACCGCCATCGGTGCCGGCACTGTGGATATGGACCAGGTCCAGATCCACCCCGCCGTTGAGGCCAACACCGCTGCCCTGATCACCGAGGGTCTGCGCGGCGACGGCGCTGTGCTGATCAACGCCGAGGGCAAGCGCTTCATCGACGAAGTGGGCACCCGTGACGTGGTCTCTGCTGCTGAGATCGCACAGACCGGCAGCTACAGCTGGCTGGTGGTCGATCAGGCCATGGTGGATGCTTCCAGCGTCATTCAGGGCTACATCAAGAAGGGCTATACCGTGACCGGCGAGACCTACGAGGAGCTGGGCAAGGCAATGGGCGTTGATGAGGCTGCGTTTGCCGAGACCATGAAGACCTGGAACGGCTATGTTGAGGCCAAGAACGACCCCGACTTTGGCCGCACCAGCTTTGCAAACAAGCTGGATACCGCTCCGTACTACGCCATCAAGGTCACCGCTGGCGTGCACCACACCATGGGCGGCCTGACCATCAACACCAACACTGAGGTGCTGAAGGCTGACGGTACCGTTATCCCCGGCCTGTTCGCAGCAGGTGAGGTGACTGGCGGCGTTCACGGCGCAAACCGTCTGGGCGGCAATGCTGTTGCAGACTTCACCGTGTTTGGCCGCATTGCAGGTAAGGCTGCCAGCGATTACGCTGCATGAGCAACCGCAAAACGGCTGAAACGGCTTCCAGTTCCAGAAAACGGAAGCCGTGGAGGAAGAACCTGATCTTTGCACTGGTGGTCCTTGTGCTGGCGGCAGCGCTGTATTTCGGCGTGCGCGCAGCCCACAGCGGCAAAGGCGGTGGTCTGCAGGCGGTCGTCGATTTCGGCGACGGCATCACCGAGACCCTGCCGCTGGATACGGATCACGATTACCTGTATGATGTGGGCGATTATGTCGTGCATTTGCAGGTGAAAGACGGTGCAGTCGCATTTTTGGACAGTCAGTGCCCGGACCATGTGTGCGAGCAATTCGGCTGGCTGGACAAGGATGGCGCATGGGCTGCCTGCATCCCTGCCGGGGTGTATGTGGTCGTAGAGGATACCGCAGAATAAAGATCATGCTCAAAAAGGGGCAGTGCTTCGGGAGACCGGGGCGCTGCCTCTTTTGCTTTGTACAGGATGCAGGAGGAAAAAGGGTGTGAAAGTTCCATAAAAGTTTGGCGCAAAACCTCAAAACAAAATTTAGACGCTTGTGTATTGGGCGAAAATGCGATAAACTAACAATGTCACCCTTTTGTACAGTGCGGAAGGGGAAAAGACAGAACGGACAGAAATTACAGGGCGCCCTGCATAAGGCAGAGGTGCTCTGAAAGATACAGGAGGAAACAGCAAGCATGATCTTTAAAAAGAAGCAGGATGCTGCGGCACAGCAGGCGGCTGCCGGTGAGGCAAGACCCGCAGGAAAAGACAAAGTGGCTGCATTTTTTCGCAAAAACTGGAAGTGGATGGTGCCGGTGGCGTGTGTGGCCGTGCTGGGCGGATGGTTCATCCTGCGTCCGGACAGGGCACAGGACGCCAATGTGGATGTGAATTATGTGCAGACCACGCCGGAAAAGCGGGATCTGTCCAACTCCCTCAGCGGCACCGGTACGCTGAACCCGGCCAATACATACAATGTCAAATCGCTGGTGGCAGGCAAGGTGCTCACCAGCACCATTGAGGAAGGCGACATTGTGGAGGAAGGCACTGTGCTGTACACGGTGGATGCCTCCGATGCCACCACCAAGGCCGAGCAGGCCTCCATCACCCTGCAGCAGGCACAGCGCAGCTACGATAAGACCGTGGACCGCCAGTATGTGCGTGCCGAGGTGGCAGGCGTTGTGGCTACATTGAAGGTGGCCAAGGGTGACGAAGTGACCAGCGGCCAGGAAGTGGCTGTCATCCGCGACAGCTCCAAGATGGTGCTGCATCTGGAGTTCCCTGCGGCAGACGCCGCCGCATTCTCGGTGGGCCAGAGCGCTGAGGTGACGCTGGACGGCACCTTTGAGACCCTGACCGGCACCGTGACCGCTGTGACCGGCACGGATACGCTGAGTACCGGCAACCTGCTCACCCGCACCGTGACCATCACCGTGCGCAATGCAGGCGGCCTGACCACGGCTCAGGCGGCAACGGCCACCATCAACGGTGTCAGCTGCATTGCAGCCAAATGCTTTGAATATCAGGCAGAGCGCACCCTGACCACCCTTGCAGCCGGTACGGTCACTGCCATCAATGTGCAGGAGGGCGGTGCCGTGAACAAGGACGACATCGTGCTGCAGATCAGCGGTGAGGACCTGACCGAAGCAATCCAGTCCGCTGCGGAGACCCTGCGCAGCGCAGAGCTGAACATGGATAACCTGCAGGAGGCCATGAACAACTACACCGTCACCTCGCCCATCAGCGGTACCATCATTGAGAAGAACGCCAAGGCAGGTGATGCACTGACCGCAGGTGCAGACCTGTGCACCATCTACGACCTGAGCTATCTGGTCATGGTCATCAATGTGGATGAGCTGCAGGTCAGCGATGTTTCGGTGGGCCAGAGCGTGCAGGTGACGGCAGATGCAGTGCCGGATAAGACCTACACCGGCACCGTGACCCGCGTTTCCATGAAGGGCTCTTCCAACGGCGGCACCACCACCTACCCGGTCACGGTGCGCATCGATGAGACCGAGGGCCTGCGCCCCGGTATGAATGCCAACGCGGAAATCGTGATCGCGGAGGCCAAAAACGCTCTGGCAGTGCCCAATGCGGCCATCGTGCGCGGCGGCTATGTGCTGGTGACCAAGGATTCGCCCAGCGCCGCCAATGCAGACCCCGATATGACCGCACCGGAAGGCTATGTGTACGTTCCGGTCAAAATCGGCGTGAGTGACGACGACTATACCCAGATCATCAGCGGCGTCACCGGCAACGACACCGTGGCCTATGATCCCAGCTCTGTGAGCACCGATTACTATTACGATGATGGCGGCTATGGCGATGCCATGGACAAAACTGAAGCTGACACAGAGAACGACACGGACACTGCAGACGGCAGCACAGCAGAGGAGCCGATGGAAGAATCTGCCGATGCGGGTGACACTGCAGACCCGGCAGATGCAAACGGCGTGATCATCACAGGCTGATACAGGAGGAATGCATGAGCGCTCTGATCGAGTTTGATGGGGTGTGCAAGTATTACCAGATGGGCGATACCACGGTAAAAGCAGCAGACCACATCACCATGAAAATCGAAAAAGGCGAGTTCGTAGCCATCGTCGGCCAGTCCGGCTCCGGCAAGTCCACCTGCATGAACATCATCGGCTGTCTGGACGTGCCGACCCATGGCACTTACCGGCTCAACGGCAGGGACGTGGGCAAGATGAGCCGCAACGAGCTGGCTGCGATCCGCAACGAAATGCTGGGCTTTATCTTCCAGCAGTATAATCTTTTGCCAAGGCTCAACCTGATGGAGAACGTAGAGGTGCCGCTGGTGTATGCGGGCATCGGCCGTACCGAGCGCCACGCCCGGGCCAAAGAGGTGCTGGAGCAGGTGGGCTTGGGTGATAAGCTCAGGAACCGCCCCAACCAGCTTTCCGGCGGCCAGCAGCAGCGTGTTTCCATTGCCCGGGCGCTGGTGCGGAACCCGGCGGTCATTCTGGCCGACGAGCCTACCGGCGCACTGGACAGCCACACCGGCCGCGAAGTGCTGGGGATGCTGCAGCAGATGCACGATGAGGGCCACACCGTGGTGCTCATCACCCATGACAATTCCATTGCGGTGCAGGCAGACCGCATCATCCGTCTGGAAGACGGGCGGGTGGTCTACGATGGCGACTCCCATGCGCCGGAGGCCATCGTGCAGCCCACACTGCTGCCGGATGAGGAGGAAAAAGCATGATCATTGAGACCTTCCGTCAGGCCATCCAGAACGTGTGGAGCAATAAGCTGCGCACCTTTCTTACCATGCTGGGCATCATCATCGGTGTCATGGCAGTCATCGTTATCGTGGGTCTGGGCAACGGCATGACCAAGAGCATGCGTGACAGCTTTTCGGCACTGGGCACCAACACCCTTTCGGTGCAGGTGTGGGGCAACGGCTCCCGTACCGTTCCGGTGGAGGAAATGTACAAGCTGCCCACGAAGTACCCGGAGCTGATCCAGTCCATCTCGCCGCAGATCGATTTCAGCGGCAGCGGCACGCTGAAGATCGGCACCAACAGCTACCGCTGGTCCACCATCAGCGGCGTGGACGAGAACTATTCCGCTATGAAGAACTACCAGATCGCGCAGGGACGCGGTCTGCAGTACATGGACATCAAGGGCAACAAGCAGGTGTGCGTCATCGGCGATTATCTGAACCGCGTGGCCTTTGGCGGCAACGGCCTGGGCCAGACGCTCAAGATCGGAGCCAACAAGTTCCGCATTGTGGGTGTGCTGGCGGCAAAGGTGAGCGACCCGGACATGCAGCAGGGCAGCGATGACGACTGCGTTTACCTGCCCTATACCACGGCCATGCGCCTGTCCAGCCAGAGTATGGTGAGCAACTATGCCGCGGTCATGGAGGATGAGAGCCGCGCCAACGAAGCCAAGTCTGCGGTGGAAAGCGAACTGCAGCATCAGCTTGGCTCGGATAACGGCTACTACGTCTACAGCGCCAGCGAGTGGCTGGAGGAAATGAACAAGATGATCAACATGGTCATCGTGATCCTGACCGGCATCGCCAGTATTTCGCTGCTGGTGGGCGGCATCGGCATCATGAACATCATGCTGGTGTCGGTGACTGAGCGCACCCGCGAGATCGGCATCCGCAAGGCACTGGGCGCCAAGGAGCGCACCATTCTGTCGCAGTTCGTGGTGGAAGCCGCCACCACCTCGGCGCTGGGCGGCGTACTGGGCATTGCACTGGGCTACATCGTATCCATGGCGGCGAACCGACTGCTGCCCATGTTCACCAGCGGCACCACGGTCACGGTCAGTCCGTCCTTCAACTCCGTCGCGGTGGCCTTCGGCATTTCGGTGGGCATCGGCGTGCTGTTCGGCTATCTGCCGGCAAAGCGTGCGGCCCGTCTCAATCCCATCGAGGCTCTGCGCTATGATTAAAAAGCCGTTTTCGTCCGCATGGCATACGCCGCATCGACCCGGCGCACCCTGCTTGTGGAAAACTGCTTTTAAGCTCCTCTCAGCCGGCTTTGCGCCGGACTGCTTACGGCAGCTGCTTCAGAGCAGCAGCCAAACATCAAGGAAGGGGAATACACCTATGAAAAAACGTCTTCTCGCATGTCTGCTTGCAGCATGCATGGCTGTGTCCATGCTGGTGCTGCCGGCATCGGCGGCCAGCCTGAACAACTCGGCCATCCAGACGGCCATCACGCTGGGCGCTATGGATACCAGCCAGACCGGCAGTCTGGATGCTGCCGTCACCCGCGGTGCATTTGCCAGGATGCTGGTCTCCTTTTCGGCCTACCGCGAAAGCGCAGCCCAGCAGGGCAACATCGGCACCCTGTATAAGGATGTGCCCGGCACCTCCCAGTGGGCACCTTATGTGCGCATTGCGGTGCAGCAGGGCTGGATGAACGGCTACACCGACGGCACCTTCCGTCCGGACAACGCAGTTACGCTGGAAGAGGCCTGCACGGCAGCGCTCAAGCTGCTGGGCTATAAAATGACCGAACTGAATGGCGTGTTCCCGATGGCGCAGCTGACCAAAGCACAGGAATTGGGTCTGCGCAACCAGCTGAACCGCAATCAGGGCGAGACCATGAACTATGGGGATTGTGCTCTGCTGCTGTATAACACCCTCACGGCAAACACAGCCGCCGGCGGCGCCTATGGCACCAGTCTGGGCTTTACGGTGGCGAACGGTCAGGTGGATACCTCTACCGTGATGCTCAAGAGCCTGAAGGGCCCCTTTGTGGCAGCGGAAGGCACCCAGCTGCCGTTTGCACCGGTCAGTGTTTACCGCAACGATAAAGTTTCGGCTTCTGCCGAGCTGAACCGTTACGATGTGTATTATTACAGCGAAAGTCTGCAGACTGTATGGATCTACACCCGCAAAGCAGCAGGCCGCATCACAGCCGTTTCGCCCAGCGCCAGCGCACCCACGGCCGTTACCGTGGCAGGCGTCAGCTATCAGCTGGGCAGCACGGCAGTTGCCTCCAAGGTGTCCAGCCTGAACGGCGGCGGTGTGGGCGAAGTGGTCACCCTGCTGCTGGGCATGAACAACGAAGCAGCAGACGTGATCACCGGTGCAGAAGCCGATGAGGTGTTCTACGGCGTGGTACAGGGCGCAGCCCGCAGCCTTGTGGAAGACAACGGCGCGGATGTGCTGCAGCGCGTGTCGGTCATGTGCACCGACGGCATTCAGCGCACTGTGAATGTGGACAAAAGCCTGAACTATCCCACGGGCTGGCTGGTGGAGATCCGCGTAACGCCGGAAGGCGAGTCCGTGAGCGGCATCGAGAACAAGGTCGTTACCGGCAAGGTCAGTGCGGATGCGGCAACGCTGGGCAAGTACACTCTGGCAGACGATGTGCAGATTCTGGATACGACTTCGGAGGGTGTGGCTGGGACGATTCGTCCCAGCCGCCTAGCGGGGACAGACCTGAATCTTCTGAATGTCCGCTATTATACGCTGAATGAGAAAGGCGAGATCGACCGCCTGATCCTGAACGATGTCACCGGCGACCTGTGGACCTATGGCGTGCTGGACGATATCAAAAATGTTTCGGTCAATTCTTCCGAGCTGAAAACGCTGGCCACCATCCTTTCGACCGGTTCCAGCACCAGCACGGATACGCAGGATAAGATCGTGGGCGACCTGAAGGGTGTTCTGGTGCCCACCACCAGCGAGGTGCTGTGGGGCGTGATCAACGGCGACATCCTCTCCACCGTCTGGCAGAAGATTACGGCCAACACGGACAGCCTGCTCAGTCTGGGTCTGCGGCAGGTGGGCACCCTTGTAGGGGAACCCTATGCGTCAATCTTCCGTTACATTGGCGGCGGCGCCACCTATGTGTGCTATGTCAATGGTTCGCAGGTGGCGTTCACCACCAACGTCAAATATCCGGTGCTGGTGGGCGGTGTTGCAGCCCGCAAGGAGACCACCGGCAGCGTAAAGACGATGGTCCAGCTGATGCCCATGAAGATCGATCAGGTGGGCGCAGCATCGGTCATGAGCAACGGAAAACGGTTTGAGATGGCGGACGATGCACAGGTCTACCTGTGGTATAAGGGCCAGTATTACGCGACCAAGCTGACCGAAGTGAACTCGGACGAGTACCATCTTACCGGCTGGTACGATAACTTTGGCTGTGCTGCGGGCAAGCGTGTGCGTGTCATCGTAGCTGTCAAGAAGGACTGATGGATTACTACAGCGTTCCGTGCCGCCTGCTGCGTGGGGCAAGACAGCTGGTGTATCCACGCCGCTGCCCGTTCTGCGATCAGGTGCTGGGCAGTGTGCCCACATGCCCGGACTGTGCCGCAGAACTGGAAGAACTGCGCAGGAAGCCGGGCATGCGGCTGGATGCTTCCCAGCATTATCTGGGCAGGCTGGCCGGTGCGGCGGCGCCCTTCCGGTATGAGGGCTGTGTACGGCGGGGCGTTTTGCACACCAAATATCATGCCGCACCGTGGGCAGCAGTGGAAATGGGCGTCTGGCTGGCAAAGCTGGCCTTTGGCAGTGAGGTGCGAATGTCGGGTGCAGAGCTGCTGCCGGAACTGGTGGAGGGCATGTCCCTTGGATATGACTGCATCGTTCCTGTGTCGGCATCCGGCACAGCCCGCGGCTACAATGTGCCGCAGCTCATGGCTTTGCCGCTGACACGGGCATTGGGCGTTCCGCTGTACCCGGAGGCACTGGGCCGCGCCCGTGCAAAGCAGCATCAGGCGGGCCTGCCGTTTGAGCAGCGCATGGCCAATGTGGCGGGCGCGTTCCGCGTGACAGATCCGGACAGGATCGAAGGCCGGAAGGTGCTGCTGGTGGACGATGTGATCACCACCGGTGCTACGGCTGCGGCCTGTGCGCAGGCCCTGCTGGCGGCAGGTGCAGAAAGCGTGTTTGCAATTGCACTTGCCACCGTTGAATTTGAAGCGTTCCCCGCAAAAGATCAGCCGCTGCAGGAAAATAAACCGGATTTTTGAAAAAATCTGGCCGAAAAAGCTTGACAAAACACCCTGAATCAAGTATACTGATTGAGCTGTGAGCGATAACCGCTTACAGATATCCGGGTGTAGCGCAGTTTTGGTAGCGCGCTTGAATGGGGTTCAAGAGGCCGTGAGTTCGATTCTCGCCACTCGGACCAAACAAAAATAATCCGAACTTGTTTCCGATAGGAGATGGGTTCGGATTATTTGTTTTCTTCGGAAAATTAGCGTTTGCGAAGCAATGAAAGCCCCAGTGGGGCTTTTAAGCGACGGAACGGTCTGTGTTAGCAGATGGAGGGGCTTTGCCCCGACAAGTTCCATGCAGGTGTCCGTGGAAGATAAAATCCAAAATCATGGATTGACCGACATAAGCCACACATGATTTCAGGAGGACACGAACATGAAGTACGATGAAAGCGTTTGCAAGTTCAACATGGACACCGGCTGCGTGGAGCTGCTGTTCCGGGATGGGAGAAAAATCTCCATTGACTGCACCGGGGTCGAGGATGCGCTGGATGTGACCATGGCGCAGAGGTCGGAGTTAGACTATCTCGTCTATAATGACCCGCTTGGCTATGCCGATTTGATTCTGAACGGTGACCCGAAGGAATATTTGAAGAAAGTGGCCGGGAGCCATGGGTTAGAAGATTAAGAGAAATGCCGTTCCAAAAGCAACTGGAACGGCATTTCTTATCTTTCGATATTCGGCATCTTCTGTCCCCGAAGCTCCTGCCGGATGGCACGGAACGGATCAGGTACATCCGCATCGGTCATCGCACCGGGGACATGCCGGGAGAAAGAGTATGCCCAACGTATGCGGCATTCATGTCACAACGTAAAGCAAAAAGCTCTAGGCTTAACCCCTCTTCTTTGCGGATCTTTTTGATCCTTTCTCCAACAAGGGATGCTAGTTCGGCTGGTTCAGATCCAGACTGATCTTTCGCTTTTTTCACAGAGAACACCTCATTTGCGGGCAATCATCAGATGCCACGGAACGTAAAGGTGAACTCCACAGGCTTGGTCACATCAGGAATATACTCCGGGTGGACATTGGCACCCCAGCTGTCATCGCCGCCAACGCCCATCTGCTCGCCCATAGCACGGATGACCGTGTAATGCACCGGGGGCAGCTCGTAGGGATGCTTGGCACTCTCCATTTCATGGGGAGTGTAGGGCAGCGCAGAGAAGAACATGGGCTTTGCGGCATCTGCGGTAAACAGCAGCCCGCGACCCTTGCGGTCCACTACCTTTGCCCAGCGCACAGCGGTCTTTGCACCGCACTCCTGCGGCACAAGGTACTGCGCCATGTTGTCTGCGACCTTGTTCTGGTAAATGCCCAGCTTTGCACCATGCTGACGATCCCAGTAGGTCTCCGCAGGGCCGTTTCCGTACCACTCCACCGTGTCGTAGTCAGCGTCGATCTTGAACAGTACGCCGAACTCCGGCATTGCTGCAAGTCCTTCCACCGGGTCATAGTGCAGGGTAGTCTGGATGCGGCCATCACCGAACACACGGTACTGCAGGCTGCACTCTGCTGCGGGGCTGGTCTGAAGGTTATAGAGATAGGTCACGACCACGCTGTCGGCTTCCACCTCACAGGTGGGGTTCTGGAGGATGGTGCCGCCATGAACAGACGGAATCTCCTTGCCGATGCCCTTGGCGGTAGCATACAGACTTGCCAGCTTCCACTGACCGCGAACGCCGCCCATGTTGTTGCCGCAGTCGTTGTCGGTGGGGGCGCGCCAGAAGTTGGGGCGGGGAATCTCCTGAATCATCTCCTTGCCGGCATAGCGGTAGGAAGTCAGGCCGCCATTCAGGTCGGAGAACAAAACATCGAAATTCTCACCACGGACACCGATGTTGTGTGTACCGTGCGTAACGGTAAACGGCGTGACCTTCTTGCTGGGAATGGAACGAACCACAGCGATCACACCCTGTCCAAAGGCGACTTCATGACCCTTCTTTGCCCAGCTGGTGTCCTCCTTCAAACGGAAGCTGATGGTCACTGCATATTCACCGGGGAGCGCAGGAACCATAAACGGCAGCGGGAAGCTGGAACGCTCTTCGGGAGCAACATCAATATTGGCTAGTTCCTGCTGCTGATACAGCTTTCCATCACGGTGCAGCAGTGCAACGCAGTCGAAGGCATCCGTAGAGGTGAACAGGTTCTTGTTCCAGACTTCAAAGCCAGAGTTGTCGATGGAAATGGCGATGTTCTGATAGCAGAACTTGACCTCCTGCATCTTGGGAGAAGGAGCACGATCACCACCGTAGGCAATGCCGTTCCCGCTGAAATTATAGTCGGTAGGACGCTCACCGAAGTCGCCGCCGTAGGCTTGGAACCACTTGCCGTAGCGGTCTTTTTTCCAGATGGACTGGTCGATGTAATCCCAGATAAAGCCGCCCTGATAGCCGCAGTCCTTCTGGTCGGCAAGTTCAGTGTACTTGTGCAAAGCACCGTTGGAGTTGCCCATAGCATGAGAATATTCGCACTCGATATAAGGCCGCTTATCGCCCTGTGCCAGATACTCTTTAATGTCCTTGACCGTGCTGTACATATGGCTCTCGATATCGGTGGTTTCGAGGAAGCGGGGATCATTGACCACACCTTCGTAATGCACCAGACGGGTGTCATCAAAGCGGCGGACCATCTCTGCCATCTGGAGCAGGGTCTCACCACCAAACGATTCGTTGCCCAGAGACCAGATCAGAACAGCAGGATGGTTTTTGTCACGCTGGTAAGTGGAATTCATGCGGTCAAACAAGACAGCTTTCCACTCCGGCTTATCATTGGGCAAAACGCCCTCGATGCCGCGAATGCCCGCCTGATGGATGTCCCATGTGCCATGGGATTCCAGATTGTTCTCTGCGATCAGATACAGACCATACTCGTCGCACAGGTCGTACAGTGCATCCTGATTCTGGTAATGGCTGGTACGGATGGCATTGATGTTGTTCTGCTTCATGGTGATGATGTCCCGAAGCAGTTCCTCATGGGTGTGTACGCCCACAGCACGACCCGTAATAGAGCTGAAATCATGACGGTTGGCACCCTTGAACACGATGCGCTTGCCGTTGAGCAGCATCCGATTGTTCTTCAGCTCGAACTTGCGGAAACCGATTTTCTGCCCGGTCACCTCTACCAGATGGCCTGCATCGTCCAGCAGCTCAATTTCCAGTTCATACAGAGCCGGGTCCTCTGCACTCCACAGGTGGGGGTTCTCCACCGCATGGCTGAATAGCGCAGAGCCGCCGTTCAGTGCGATTTTTTCGGAGAACACTTCCAGCTCACTGCGGCGCAGGGTCAGACGGGCTGCGCCCTTGCCCTCCACCTGCAGTGCAACTTCCAGCGTGGAATGAGTAAAATCATCCCCGGCAAACAGCGTTTTGACGGATATATCTTCCAGATGCACGGTGGGGATGGCGTACAGCCACACGCTGCGGAAGATGCCGGAGAAGCGGAAGAAGTCCTGATCTTCGCACCAGCTGGAGGAAGTCCACTTGAACACCTGCACAGCAAGTTTGTTCACGCCCGGCTGGAGATAGGGAGTCAGATCGAATGCGTGTGCGGAGAAGCTGTCCTCGGTGTAACCCACATAAGACCCGTTCAGCCAAAGAGCCATGCCGCTTTCCACACCCTCGAACTCGATGTGGACGGGCTTGCCCTGCATGGATTCCGGCAGATCGAAGTATTTTACATAGCTTGCCACCGGATTGAACCGCTGCGGGATCTCGCCCGGCTGTACTTCTTCACGGCCATCCCACGGATACTGAATATTCGCATACTGGGGAATGTCGTAGCCCTCCATCTGGATGTGTGCCGGAACATGAATGTCATCCCAGCCGCTGCAATCGTAATCCGTCTTTTCAAAGCCGGGGATGGCACTGGTGTAGTTCTTTGCGTAGGCGAATTTCCAGATACCGTCCAGCTTCAGCGCCAAAGAAGAGGAGCCTGTCCGATATTCTTCGCGGGAAGCGTAAGTACGGAAACTTGCATGAGCATTCAGCACGTTTTCCTTGAAAAAGGTGGGGTCTTTTACTTTTGCAAAATCAAATGCAGCCATAGTATTTCCTCATTTACCTTTTATAATTTTATAATATTTCTCCAGCCTCCCCGGAGGAATCGCTGGATTCCTCCGGGGAACAGCAGATGAAGGAGAAATGATAATGGCTTGTTGTCAGACTGCTGCACGCAGTTTTTCATTTGCTTCTTCGACCTTCATACGAGAGAGAATGAAGGTGATGATGGCATCCAGAGCAAACGGAATCACCAGATACATGATCTTCAGCATATTGATGCAGGAATCCGGCTGAACGGTCAGAGCGCTGTCAAAATGGCTTGCAGCCAGCAGCCAGCCGGTGATGGCAGTACCCAGACCGCCGCCCAGCTTCACACCGAGAGAAGTGCAGGAGTACATCGTGCCATCCACGCGCTTATGCTTCGTCAGCCAAGTATATTCAGAGCAAGCAGCAATCGCAGCGTTCATATCGCCCTGCCAAGGACCCTGACCAAGTGCTGCGATTGCAGTAAAGAGCAGCATCAAGGTCACATTGCCGCTGCCCATGTAACCAGCTACAGCAACCAGTGCACGAGAAATCGTTGCCAGAGTATAGCTCATTACATTCAGCTTATACATTCCATTCCACTTTGCAACCAAGGTCGGGGTGAACACCAGTGCGATGATCAGAGGAATGTTGATTGCCCAAGAGAATACACCGAACAGATTCTGGTTGCCAAGGATGTAGGTTGCATAGTAGGTGCCCATGCTGATCATGGCACCGTAGATCTGCTGCAAAATGTAGGTGACGCAAATCATCATATAATATTTGTTACCAGCAAGCAGCTTTGCAGCCTGAACCAGATTGTACCTTTCGTCCTGCTCGATTTCCTTTTTGTCGGTGGTATCCTCCAATTCGCCTTCCGGCAGTTCCTTCACGGAGAAAACGGAGAGGGTGTTGACAAGCAGACCGATGATGGCGTAGATGATTGCAACAGTGCGCCAACCGGCAGCACCACCGCCCAATGCCGTAACAGCACCCAGCGTGATGGACTGGATGAGCAGGCTGGTGGCAAAGGCGAACATGAAACGCCAAGAACCCATCTCGACCTGTTCGGCACTGTTCTTCGTGATGAGAGCAGTCAGTGCAGAGTAGGCAATGTTGTTGGCAGTGTAGAATACAGCGTTCAGCAGAGTATATGCGATCAGGAACCATGCGTACTGTGCAAACTGTCCCAGATTGGTCGGAATGGCGAAAATTGCCACCAGCGTAATGGCACAGCCAATGTAGCCGTACAGCATCCAAGGACGGGCTTTGCCCATCTTAGAATGCGTTTTGTCAATCAAGGAACCAAAGAAAATGTCCGTCACACCGTCCAGCAGTTTGGAAACTGCAATCAGAGTGCCGACAATACCGGGGTTCAGGCCAACGGTGTTGGTCAGATAGATCATGACGAAGGAGGACAGGAATGCATACACCACGTTGCCTGCAATATCGCCTGAACCATAGCCGACTTTATTATACCACTTTAGATAACGTTTCTCAGTCATTGTGCTTTCTCCCATCTTGCTTGTTTTGTGTGGGCGCGACCAATCTGCTGCGCACTTCAGACTGGAATTCTCATTACGCAAGTTGCCCAAATCTCTTGTGTTTCGTCTGAAAATATTATAGAATCTAATGGAACGAAAAGATATAGACAAGATGGAACAAAATATGCACAAAATCAAAGTGTTTGTAATTTTTTGATAGAACATTTCTCAAATCACTGTAAAATCTCTGAAGATGAGGAGGACGCAGGGATGTATTTCAACTCAGGATATTTGAACAACTCCCGTTTGGATTTCAAAGACTACTCAAAGCCGCTGGTCGTAGGCAGCTGCGGCACTTATCGCTTGAAAAAACGCCCTAAGCTACCTACTTTTTGGGCAAAGGGTCGCAGAGACTATCAAATCCTCTATGTGGCATCTGGTAAAGCACACTTCTGGTTCGATGGTGTTGAGGAAGTGGTGACTTCTGGACACATGGTGCTTTATCAGCCGAAAGAAATCCAGAAGTATGTCTACTATGTAGAAGATCATCCAGAGGTGTTCTGGATTCACTTTACAGGATACGATGTCAAAAACATCCTGAACTATCACGGAATACCATTGGACAAGCACGTTTTTTACAGCGGCACACTGCCGGATTACAAAATGCTGTTCCGAAAGATCATCCGGGAACTGCAACAATGTGAATATGGCTATGAAGACTATATTGCTTCACTCTTCAACATCATTCTGCTTTTAGTAAGCAGGCAACAGCAGGAAAGCGAGAAAACAACTACAAGCATCCCGGAAGAAATCGAAGCCGCCGTTGCCTACTTTAACGAGAATTATAATACAAAGGTCAGTGTGGACGATTACGCAGAATCGCTGCATATCAGTACGAACTGGTTTATCCGTAATTTTAAGCAGTACATGAAAATAAGCCCTGCACAATACATCCTGTCCCTTCGGATGGTAAATGCACAAAGCTTATTGGAGAGCACCGAATACAATATTGGAGAAATTGCAGAGATCGTAGGGTATGATAACCCACTCTATTTTAGCCGGGTATTCAAGAAAGAGTATGGTGTCAGTCCGGCACAGTACCGAAAGAATCTGGAAGAATCTACTGAAAAATGAGAAAGATTCCTTATAAATAAGGAGAGTAGAACCATGCCGATAAAAATGCGATCCACAGCCAACAAGTCTACGACCCAACGGATGAATCCATCATGGCAGAGCAGGAACTTTGCATGGAGCGGCTGTATGCTTATAATCATACCCGCCCTTCCGAACACGCAAAACGGGAGCAGCTTTTGAAAGAAATGCTTGCAGAGTGCGGCGCAGGCTGCTGGATCGAGCCGCCGTTTCACGCCAACTGGGGCGGAAAGCACGTTCACATGGGCGATTATGTCTATGCCAACTTCGGGTTGGCCTCATTTGGTTTTGACCACAATTCTGACCACAATGCCAACGATTTTATCTGGTCGATCGCAGGCACGCCTGCTTTGATCGAATGCCTGCGACGACTGGCATAAAGGATCCGGAAGGACTACCGGGATCGTCTGGGGAAATCAGAGAAACCTGGTAGACTTGCGCTGAAAAAATTTTTCCCGCATCCTTTTTACGGGCTGATTTTTTTGTCGAAAATGTAGAATATCGCTCTGGAAACTATGCATTCTCTCTAACAAAATCTGCCCAAACGTGTTGATATTGAGAAAAACGCTTCATAAACGTTTACAAAATGGTAACAGGCTGGTATACTTTATAGCGGTAGATAACAGGAATTGCAGAAGCTGAAAGGAGAATCGACCGTGAATACCGCTGTACCGTCCCATTTCCGCAAAAAACTGCTGAGCCTTGTGCTGACGTTGGTGGTAATGCTCACCTGCCTGCCTGCTGCTCTGGCAGTGGACCTGAATGTGGACGCGGGCTTCTATTTCAAGCAGAGCCGCGGCGGCACCTGCACGCTGGCATCCGCAGCCATGATGCTGCGCCGCCGGGCGTATCTTGATGGTCTGACGGATTGGACCGCTGTGACAGAAAACAGCGTACGCTCCACGGCATGGGCCAACGGTCTCTCTCACAGCTTTACATATAAGGAAATGCAGGTGGGCTACGGAACCCTGCCTTCCCGCAAACAGGAAAAGATTCAGACCCTCATTACCCTGCTGTCGCAGCATCCGGAGGGCATCGTGCTGTATGACCGCAGACAGCCCCATGCGCTGCTGCTGACCGATTACACCAATGGTACTTTCTACTGCTCCGACCCGGCAGGTAATATTTCTTCCGGCCGTATCCCGCTGGAAAATTCCAGTGTTTCGATCAGCGGCTCTTCCTGCTACTGGTACGTGGCATCCGATCACAACGCGGTTGCGTCCTCGCCGGACAGCCTGCGGCTGGAGGGTATGAGTTATCCCATCAACATCCATGCAGGCAAGGGCATGGCTATGACCGGTACCGCGAACGCTGCACTGGGCATGACGCTGACCGATGTTCAGGTGGCAGTGCTGGATGAAAATGACCAGACTGTGGTCACGGCGCAGGCATCGCCCAATGCGGCGGGCTTTTCCTTCAAGACGCTGGACAGCGAGATCCGTTTTGGCGAACTGCCTGCAGGCAGCTACACTTACATGGTGATCGTGACCGACTCCAATGGCGATAACCTTTGCTTCACCAGCGACTTTACGGTTTCGGATGGTTCTGCAAGCACCGGAACTTACTGGTCGGTAAAAGATACCGAGGGCGCCAAGCTGCTGGACAGCATTCAGGAGGTTCAGGATTCGTTTACCAGTGCAACCGAGTCCACGCTGGGCTGGCTTGAAAGCCTCTTCCACTAAAACGCAAAACAAAAAGATGACCCGGGGCCTGCCGCTCCGGGTCATCTTTTTTGGTGTTATGGGCTTATTTCAGCGTGCCGTCCAGCACCTGATTGTAATACCACGGTTTGGGGGCGTGGAAGGTCTTGCCGCTGAGGAAGGCAAAGTCCGGCTGGTTGAAGCGGGGCATAGTCAGTTCCCATGCGCACAGGGCCTGATACTTGAGTTTCAGCTCGCGGTTGGCGGTGTTGTTGCCGTATTTGCTGTCGCCCAGAATGGGACAGCCGATGCTGGCCATGTGGGCGCGGATCTGATGGGTGCGGCCGGTGATCAGCTGCACCTTCAGCAGGGCCAGACGGCCGGAGACGGCGATGGTCTCGTACCGGGTCTCCACGTCCCTGGCACCGGGCTGCTTGTCCTCCACGATCTTCACGATGCCGCGGTCGGCGTCCTTAAGCAGATAGCCGCCCAGAGTGGCATCCGGCGGGGTCGGACGGCCGAAGGTGACGCAGAGGTAGGTCTTTTTCACTTCGCGGTTCTTGATGGCTGCAAGGAACAGCTCTTCGGCCTCCGGGGTCTTGGCAACGATGACAAGGCCGCTGGTGCCGGTGTCCAGCCGGTGGCACAGCGCCGGGGTGTACAGGTCGTTCTCCTTGTACTCGCCCTGCTGGTTCAGGTAGAGCAGGGTGCGGTTCAGCAGCGTGTCGTCCTCCGGGCCGTCCACGGCAAGACCGGCGGGCTTGTTCACAATAACGATCTGCGGGCAGTCGTAGACCACCTGTGCCGGGCCGCGGGCGTTCTTCCACGCCGGGCCTTCCACACGGCGGTCCGCATCCAGAACTTCATCCAGAATGAACAGCTTGATCTCGTCACCGGCCATCACGCGGGTGGAAAGTGGCTGCTTTTTGCCGTTCAGCTTGATCTTGTTCTCCCGCAGGGCCTTGTTCAGGCGGCCGGGGGTCAGGGCGGGGTACTGCTGGGTCAGATAATTGTCCAGCCGGGTAGGGGCAAGACATTTTACTTTTAAAATCTTCACGGAATATTCCTCTCTATTATAAAATAAGAATGTGCTTTCAATATTTTTATTGTAGCGGAACAGGCACGCTGCGTCAAGCACAGCAGACTGAAAATTTTGTCCAAACCCGTTGACAAACGCCCGGCTCATGCTATAATTTAACTGTACGCGGAAAGAACTGTGTGCTTTCCGCATGTGCATGAATATTATGACAGATGGCAATGATGGGGTCAGAAATGTACACCGCCGCCCAGAGAGAGCGCTCCCAGCTGCAAGGCGCTCCGGCAGGTCTCGTTTCGTGCCGCCCCGGAGCTTCCGGCGACACAAGTCGGACGCAGCGCAGCGTTAACGCGCCGAAAGCGGCAGGGGACACATTTTATCCTTTGCAATTTGGGTGGTACCACGGAGCAGTTTACAGGCAGCCTCGTCCCTTTTGGGATGGGGCTGTTTTTTGTTTTCTGCGCCCACCCGCCCCGTCTGCCATAATCATAAATCTGACGTGCAAACGCCAAGGACAATCGAGGAGAGAAAACCTATGCAATGGACCGGTTTGAATGAACTGCGTGAAAAGTACCTGAGCTTCTTTGAGAGCAAGGGCCACCTGCGTCTGGACAGCTTCCCGCTGGTGCCCAAGAACGACCCCAGCCTGCTGCTCATCAACAGCGGCATGGCACCTATGAAAAAGTGGTTTCTGGCTCAGGAGGAGCCGCCCCGTCACCGCGTGACCACCTGCCAGAAGTGTATCCGCACCCCGGATATCGAGCGTGTTGGCATCACTGCCCGCCACGGCACCTTCTTTGAAATGCTGGGCAACTTCTCCTTCCAGGATTACTTCAAAGAGGAGGTCATTCCCTGGGCATGGGAGTTCCTGACTTCTGACGAGTGGATGGCCATTCCGAAGGACCGCCTGCACATCTCTGTGTACGAAGAGGACGACGAGGCTTACGATATCTGGACCAAGAAGGTGGGCATCGCCCCCGACCACATGGTGCGTCTGGGCAAGGAAGACAACTTCTGGGAGCATGGCTCCGGCCCGTGCGGCCCCTGCTCCGAGATCTACTTTGACCGCGGCCCTGAGTATGGCTGCGGCAAGCCGACCTGCGGCGTGGGCTGCGACTGCGACCGCTATATGGAGATCTGGAATCTGGTGTTCAGCCAGTTCGACGCCGACGGCAAGGGCCACTACGAGCGTCTGGCACGCCCCAACATCGATACCGGCATGGGTCTGGAGCGTCTGGCCTGCGTGATGCAGGGCGTGGGCAACCTGTTTGAGGTTGACACCGTGCAGAGCGTGCTGCACCATGTAGAGCACATTGCCAACAAGACCTACGGCGAGGACGACAAGACCGATATCTCCATCCGTGTCATCACCGACCACATCCGCAGCTGCACCTTCATGGTGTCCGATGGCATCCTGCCTTCCAACGAGGGCCGCGGCTATGTGCTGCGCCGCCTGCTGCGCCGTGCTGCCCGCCATGGCCGTATGCTGGGCATCACCCGCCCGTTCCTGGTGGAGCTGGTGGAGACTGTCATCCAGTCCAGCGAGAGCGCATACCCCGAGCTGCGCGAGCACGATGCTTATATCAAGAAGGTCATCGGCACCGAGGAGGCAAACTTTGCCCGCACCATTGATGCCGGTATGAACATCCTGAACAACATGATCGACGGTCTGGAAAAGGCACATGAGCATCTGCTGAAGGGCCTGGACGTGTTCAAGCTGAATGATACCTTCGGCTTCCCGCTGGATCTGACCAAGGAGATCGCTGCGGAGCAGGGCATTGAGGTCGACGAGGAAGGCTTCCACGCCGAAATGACCAAGCAGAAGGAGCGTGCCCGTGCGGAGCGCCTGAAGAAGAATATCTCCGGCTGGAGCGAGGATCTGTTCGGTGCGCTGAATGCAGAGCCCACCGTCTTTACTGGCTACGAGACCCTGAACGACACCGGTGTCGTGGTCGCCCTGAGCGACGAGGAGACCCTGACCGACGCCATTGCTACCGATGAGGAAGCAAAGGATGGCGTGCTGGTGGTTCTGGATAAGACTCCCTTCTACGCTGAGATGGGCGGTCAGGCTGCGGATCACGGCGTGCTGAACAGCGCTGACTGCAGCCTGCGCGTGCTGGATGTGAAGAAGACCCCCAAGGGCTACTACGTCCACACCTGCGTGCTGGAGAGCGGCATCGTGAAGGTGGGCGACCATCTGAACGCTCAGGTGGACAAGGAATACCGCATGGCCATTGCCCGCAACCACACCGCCACCCATCTGCTGCAGGCAGCGCTGCGTGAAGTGCTGGGCGACCATGTGCATCAGGCAGGCTCCTATCAGGATGCAGAGATCACGCACTTCGACTTTACCCACTTCAGCGCTGTCACTCCCGAGGAACTGGCCCGCGTGCAGAAGATCGTGAACGACAAGATCTACGAGTCCATGAATGTCACCGTCCGGGAAATGCCCATTGAGGAAGCCAAGAAGCTGGGTGCAATGGCTCTGTTCGGCGAAAAGTACGGCAAGGTCGTGCGTGTTGTGGACATCGAGGGCTGGTCTACTGAGTTCTGCGGCGGCACCCACGTGAAGAACACCGCCCAGATCGGCGGCTTCAAGATCGTGAGCGAGGCCTCCGTTGCTGCGGGCATCCGCCGCATCGAGGCTGTCACCGGCCGCAACCTGCTGATCCGTGCAAACCTGCAGGAGGCTATGCTGCATACCGTGGCAAACACCCTGAAGGCAAACAACGTGACCGCTCTGCCCGTCCGTGCCGAGGCCGTGATGGCTGAGAACAAGGCTCTGGCCAAGGAGCTGGAAGAGATCAAGGCACAGGTCGCCGCTTCCAAGGTGACCAGCCTGTTTGACAATGCCGAGGAGATCGGCGGCGTGAAGATCGCTTCTGCATACTTCACCGGCACCACCGGCGACACCCTGCGCGGCATGTGCGATACCATCCGCGACAAGGCTGTGAAGCCCGCTGTGGCGGTTCTGGTGGGCAAGGCTGAGGACAAGATCACTATGGCTGTCACTGTGAGCAAGCAGGCACAGGAAAAGGGCCTGAAGGCCGGTGCTCTGGTCAAGGAGATCGCTGCCATTGCTGGCGGCAAGGGCGGCGGCAAGCCGGACTTTGCAATGGCTGGCCTGAAGGACGAGACCAAGATCGATGAGGCTCTGGCGGCTGTCAGCACCATCGTCAAGAAGGCTCTGGGCGAATAAGAAAACGGGCCCGCCCTTAGGCCCGGCTCTCCCTTTGGGAAAGCTGGACGCAAAGCGGCCTGAGAGGGCGGAGACGTTTATAAAATATCAGGAAGGAGTTGTTCCCCATGGAAGATTGTCTGTTTTGCATGATCGCGGAGGGCAAGATCCCCTCCAAGAAGCTGTACGAGGACGAGCAGGTGGTGGCGTTCTACGACATCAACCCGCAGGCCAAGGTGCACTTTCTGGTGGTGCCCAAAAAGCACATCACCTCTGCTGCTGCGCTGACCGAAGAGGACGGCGCACTGCTGGGCCATATCTTTGCAGTGATCGCAAAGCTGGCTGCGGAGCAGGGTCTGGAAAACGGTTACCGCGTCATTTCCAATGTTGGCGAGGACGCAGGCCAGACCGTGAAGCATCTGCATTTCCATGTTCTGGGCGGCGAAAAGCTGCCCGTCTGATTCCAAAAAAGGGAGAGCGTTGAATTATGGCTGAGACTTATACCCTGCATGTTGCAGGCCTGACCCGTGAGCTGACCATCTGCAAGGTGAATGACCACATGGACATTGCGGCTTTTATCATGCTGGGTGACGCCGAGCTGACCGTGGCTGCTGCCACCGAGCTGCTGAAAAAGTGCCCGGACTTTGATATCCTGCTGACCGCTGAGGCCAAGGGCATCCCTCTGGCCCACGAGATGAGCCGCCAGAGCGGCAAGCCCTACGTCTGCGCACGCAAGGGCGAAAAGCTGTATATGACCGACCCCGTGGTGGTGGAGGATCAGTCCATCACCACTGCCGGCAAGCAGAAGCTGGTCATCGACCGCAAGGAGCTGGATAAGATGAGCGGCAAGCGCGTTCTGGTGGTGGATGATGTCATCTCCACCGGCGGCTCCCTCAAGGCTCTGGATGCGCTGGCTGAGCAGACCCAGTGCACCATTGTGGGCCAGGCCGCTGTTCTGGCCGAGGGCGATGCAGCTGAGCGCAAGGATATCATCTTCCTGGAGCCGCTGCCCCTGTTCTTCCACTAAGCTGCCATGCGACGCCCGCTCTGCGTTTTCTGCGCTGGAATGCTGGGTGTTGAGTTCGTGTGTGCTTTTTTGCCGCAAACGGAGCTTTTTGTGCCGTTTGCGGCATTTTTTGTTGCCGTTTGTCTGGTGCTGTGCATCTTTGATGCTGCCCGCAAAGCGGCGCTCTGCATCCTGCTGGGTGCTGCGGTGGGTATGGCATCGGTGCTGTACACGGCAAACCGGCTGGAGCGCATCCGCGTGCAATATACCGCCCGCCCGCTGGTGCTGACGGCAGAGGTGGAAAGCGTTTCGGACTCTTACTATCCCGGCGTTGTGGACGCAGTCTTGCGGGTGGAGAAGATCAATGGTGCAAAGACCTCCTTCCGGGTGGAATGCGAGACCTTGCCGGAATGTGAGGCGGGGCAGCGGGTGCAGGGCAGATTTGTGTTGTCCGTTCCGGTACAGCAGAGCCGGGTCGGCCTGTATGCGGACGGCATTGTGCTGCTGGCAGAACCGGACGAGGAGAAACCGGATTTCAAACAGCTGGGGCAGAGCAGCAGCTTCCGTGCCCGCACCCACCGGCTGCAGCAAAGGCTCAGCGCAGCCCTGCGCCGCCGCATGGATGGCAAGACCGGCGGCGTGCTGGCGGCCATGACGGTGGGCGACCGGGCACACCTTTCCCCGGCGCTGCGCAGCGCCTACCGGGGCGCGGGCCTTGCCCATGTGCTGGTGGTGAGCGGAATGCATGTATCTATCCTGTGCGGCGAGGTGTTCCGCTTGGATGCACGCAGGAAGAAAGAACGCTGCTATGCGGTGCTGCGCCTGAGAGCAGTGTGGAAGGCGCTGCTTGCGTTGCTGCTGGTGGGCGTGACCGGCTTTACGCCCTCGGTGCTTCGTGCAGCGGCAGCGGTGTGGGTCAGTGCGCTGGGGGTGTGGCT
Organism: Faecalibacterium sp. 7; assembly: GCF_049562865.1. NCBI lineage: Bacteria > Bacillati > Bacillota > Clostridia > Eubacteriales > Oscillospiraceae > Faecalibacterium > Faecalibacterium sp. 7. The sequence continues at coordinate 1,679,592 of NZ_CP186911.1, forward strand.
GTACGCCCCGCCGGATACCCTTACCTCTCTGGCGGTGGCCGGCATCGCAATGACAGCAGGCAGCAGCTATGCCGTGTGTGATATCGGCTTTGAGCTTTCCTTTGCGGCGGTGCTGGGCACGGTGGCGGGCGGTGCGTGTATCCGCCGCATTCGGATGTGGTACAGCATCCGTTTCCGGAGTAAAGCAAGCGCTCCGGTGAAGCGCCCATGGTATTTCAAACTGCCGGAGCGCCTTTGGGGCCTTGCAGAAAGCGTCTGCATTTCAGTCTGTGCGTCTGCGGCGACCTTTCCGGTGCTGGTGCTGCGTGGGCTGAGCGTCAGCATCTGGGCAGTGGTCTCCAGCGTGGCGGTCCTCTGGCTCATCCAGCCCATGATGCTGCTGGGTCTCGGTACGGCGTTCACCGGGCTTGTGCCCGCTCTTGCGCCGCTGCACGGTGTGCTCTCCGTACTGTCTGCAGCCTTGACCGGCCTGCTCGACCGCTGGGCCGTCTGGATAGCGGCAAAACCGGGTGCGGGGCTCTACTTTGATACGGCCTATGCGGCCATTGTCTGTCTGGTGCTCATCCTGCTGTGCTGGCTGGCCTTCCGCTGGCGTCTGCGTCTGCGGGTGGCCGTGCCCTGCATTGTGCTGACAGCGGCGGTTTCCGTTGGGCTGGGCAATGCCCTCAGCCGGGATGTGGTGCATATCGACCTTGTGGGCAGCGCCAACGCGCCGGCAGTGGTGGTCACCCAGAACGATACCGCTGTGGTACTGTTCCGGGGCGGGAATTCGGTCCGGAATGCAGTGGAAGAACAGCTGGCCCGGCGGGGCGCGGCGAAAATTGAACTGCTGGTGGATCTGCGCACAAAACCGGAAACGCCCTGTGCGCTGGAAGCGGAACAGAGCGTTTTGGCAGAAGAACTGTCTGTGAACACCGCGCAAAAGCAGAAGTGCACACCCGCACTCGTGGAAGTCCTGCGCACCCGGAACGGCTGCCTTGTGCGGCTGACCATCGGCAACCGGCAGTTCGTGACCCTGAGCGGCAGGGTGGAGCTGGCGCAGCCGGTCTCGGCCCGGTGGCTTCTGGCATCTCCTGCAAGGCCGGAGGCGGTACAGTATAAAGAGGTTCTGGCTCTGCGGCGGTATGATTGGATGCCCGGCGGAGCAGTGCAGTCCTCGTCCCTCAGCCTGCGGCGGTATGGCGGGCTTAGAGCGGAGTGATGCTTTGCAATCCGGGCAGAGTGTGGTACAATAGAACAACATGAGGGAAAAGGGGGTGCCTGCATGGCCACCGAAACCAGGCTCCGGCAGCTGGCAGACAAGGGCTGCCCGGTCTACTATTTTTATTCCAGTGAACGGTATCTGGTGCGGCAGGCCGTGGCAGCGGCCACCCGCATCCTGACCGCAGACAGCGACGAGGACGCCACCATTCTGGATGGCGGTGCGCCGGAATGAACAGCTCATCATGGCAGCGGGCACCATTTCTTTTTTTGGGACCCGGCGTGTGGTGGTGCTGCCGGAGCTGGAACCCGGCAGCTATGGGGATAAGGATCTGGAAGAGCTCAGCAGCACGCTTGCCAGTCTGGAAAATGCCGTGGTGGTGCTGGGAAGCGTGTTTGAGCTGGAGCGCAGTAAGCTCAGGCTGAACAAAAAAGCGCAGAAGCTCATCGCGCAGTGCAAAAGCATCGGCTACACCGAAGAATTGGCTAAGCCGAAGCCCTTTGAGCTGAAAATGATGATGATCGACCGCGCCAAAGAACAGGGCACCAGCCTGCCGGACGGCGCAGCGGCGGCGCTGCTGGAACGCTGCGGCGAGGACCCTTTCCTGCTGGAAAATGAGGTGGACAAGCTCTGTGCATTGTCCGGGTACCAGACGGTCACGGCAGCGATGGTGGCCGAGATGGGCACCGTGAGTCTGGAAGCGGATGTGTTTGAAATGATCCGCATGATCACGGCCAAAAACGCCACAGGTGCCTGCAAAAAGCTGCAGACTTTGCTGCGCCTGCAGCAGGAGCCCATTGCCATCACGGCGGCACTGATCGGCAGTTATGTGGACCTGTACCGTGTCAAGCTGGGCGCGGCAAAGCGCAAGCCTTACGGCACCGTGTTCAAGGATTTCGGCTACAAGGGCAGTGACTACCGGCTCAAGCGTTCGGCCGAGACGGCCTCGCACTACACGCTGGGCCAGATCGAAAACTGTATGCAGGTGCTTCTGGAACTGGACCAGAGCCTGAAAAGCCAGCCCACCGATGACCAGATCCTGCTGGAAACAGCGCTGTGCCGGTTGGCAATGGCGGGGAGCGGACGATGAAGGAAAACGAAATGATCCATACCAGCCGGGTGCTCATTGTGGAAGGCAAATACGATGCGGCCCGGCTTTCCCATCTGACCGATGCCATGATCCTGCTGACCGACGGCTTTGGCATTTACAGCGACAAAAAGCGCCAGCAGCTGTTCAAAGCGCTGGCGCAGAAAAACGGCCTGATCCTGCTGACGGATTCGGACGCGGCAGGCTTCCGCATCCGCACCTACATCACCAATCTGGTGGGAGAAAAGAATGTGGTGCAGGCTTATGTGCCCGCGATCCACGGCAAGGAAAAGCGCAAGGAACAGCCCGGCAAGGAGGGCCTGCTGGGGGTCGAGGGCGTGGACGACGCCATCGTTCTGCAGGCGCTGCGGGATGCCCTTGGCGCAGAAGCGGGTGCCGCAGCAGCCCGTCCGGAAGGACGGCAGATGACCTATACCGATCTCTATGAGTGGGGGCTCTCCGGCAGGCCGGGCAGTGCCGAACGCAAGGCAAAGCTGCTGAACGCGCTGGGTCTGCCGCCGCGTCTTTCCAAAAAGGAACTGGTGGAGGCACTGAACCGACTGTATACGTTTGAACAATTGGACGAGATGCAGTTGAAAATTTTGGATAGTTGACTGCATGGCGCAGGGGAGAGCACGCCGCTCACCTCTGCGCTGTTTTTGTGTCCGGGGCGTTCCAGCGCTGACGCAGAAGCTCCAATGCATGGGTCTCAAGGCGGGAGACATAGCTCCGGCTGATGTTCAGAAGCCCGGCCACCTCCAGCTGGGTCAGCGGCGGCTGGCCGGCAAGGCCATACCGCAGCAGGATGATCTGCCGTTCCCGGGCGGGCAGGCCGTCCAGAAGCAGTCTGGCCCGGCGGATCTCGGCCTGCTTTTCGCAGGTTTCCTCCATGCAGAAGCTGTCCTGCAGAACATCGGCCAGAGTCAAAGAGGAAGCCTCATCAGATTCCAGCGTTTCCTGCAGAGAGACAGTGCCGCCGGTCTTGCGCTCCCGCCGGAACTGCATCCGGAGCTCGTTTTCAATGCACCGGCTGGCGTAGGTAGAAAACCGTGTCCGGCGGGCAGAGTCGAAGGTGTCCACCGCTTTCATCAGGCCGATGGTTCCGATGGAAACAAGGTCGTCCTGATCGCCGGGCAGGGCGTAGTATTTTTTTACGATGTGTGCCACCAGACGCAGATTGTGCCGGATCGAGCTTTTCCCGCGCGGCAGGGTCACCGGCACGCAGTGCGGCAAAGGCTTCGGCTTCCTCCCGGGCAGAGAGGGGCCGCGGAAAGCTGCCGCTTTCCAGATGAAGCGCCAGAACCAGAAATTTTGTGGCAAAAAATTGCAGAAGAGATAAAAACATGCCGACCCCTCCCCAAAGCATCATAAACGGTTTACTGCAATTTATGAAGGAGGGCTTGCCCTTTTTCCGGACTCCGGGGCGAACAGTTCTGCCTCATTGTCCACAAAATACTGATAGGCGTCCTTGTCTGCAATCAGGTAGACAGGATTCTGCAAAATCGACTTGATGGAAAACCGGGTGAACGAACGCCCGGTCTTTGCCAGCTCGTGCATATTGTCCCGGATGCGCTCCGCAATGGTCTCACGTTCCAGCTGACTGAACACCGACGCGATGTACATCATCGCGCGGCCCATGGGGCTGGACGTGTCAAAACTTTCGCGGATGGACACAAAGTCGATGCCCAGCCGTCCCAGTTCTTCAATCAGGCTGGAAAAGTCGCTGATGTTGCGGCTGATGCGGTCCAGACGGTAGACCACAATGGCCTTGAATTTCCGGTCCTTGGCCGCAGTCATCATCTTTTTGAAATCCGGGCGGTTCAGGTTGCCGCCGGAAAAAGCCCTCGTCCTCAAAGACAACGGCATGTTCCGCGGCGGCATCGCCGTAGTGAGTGCGGATATATTCGCGGCAGAGGTCGATCTGATTTCCGATACTTTCGCCCTTGCCGGTGTAGCGGGATTTGCGGGAATAGATGGCAATGGTGTCGGCAGTTTTGGCCATGAGATACTCCTTTCCTGTTGCCCGGTGGCCGTAGATGCGGCTATTGTAGCATGGCAGGCCATCTTTGTAAAGAAAAATAACGATAGTCATACATATTTCATCATACTACGAACGGAGGTGTCAAGGATGTGACAAGGCAGAACAAGCGAGGAAGTCAGGATGTTTGACTATTTCTATGGGCAGTCGGGCGAGATGTTCTCGTATTTCCGGGTGCCCAAAATTTTATTCCGGGACATAAAATTCAAGGACCTGTCCACCGATGCCAAAACGCTGTACGGCATCCTGCTGGACCGCATGGGGCTGTCGGTGAAAAACGGATGGCTGGATGAGCAGGGAAGGGTGTATATCATTTTTCCTGTGCAGGAAGTGATGGATGCACTGGGCTGCGCAGACAACAAGGCTACCAAACTGTTCCGGGAATTGGAAAAGTTTGGACTGATTGAGCGCAAACGGCGCGGGCTGGGAAAACCCAATCTGATTTACGTCAAAAACTTTGCAGACCCGCGTTTCCGGAATCGTGAAAAGAACGGTTCCGGTGCCGCGGATTCAGCGCAGCCGGAGACGGCAAAATCACGAGGAAATAAGATTGAGTGGAATAAAACCGAGGGGAGTGAACCTGATCCTTTCTCTTCCGACGCGGAGGACGAACCGGATGAGCGCACACGGCTGGAAGCGTATTTTATGCAATCGTTGGAGGTGGACTTGCTGCTCCGGGTCTGCCCGGATGAGGAGGATACCATCCATCAAATCGTGAATCTTCTGGTGGACACCTGCTCTTCGAAACGCAGAATGCTGCGGGTGGCAGGGGATGACAAGCCCGCGGAGGTCGTGCGCAGCCGATTCGTGAAGCTGAATGGTTATTCTTCCGTTTTCGCTGCTTACGGCTTTCTTTGCGCTGATGCTGAAATTGACATTGAATCTGTCGGCATTTGTGCTTGCGCTGCCGATGCTGTATATTTTTGGCTGCGGACTTTATACTCTTTATTGTAGGGAATGGACACAGTTCCTGATCCTTTTTGTGGCAGAGTTCGGGTGCTTTTTGCTCATCGTGGCAGGAACGGCGCTTGTGGAAGCCGTCGAGCGATTCAGCAAATGGCTTACGGAACTGTAATGGAGGAAACGATGAATAAAGGTAAAATGCTGGATTATTTCAATGACCGTGAGGCAACGCTTTTTCGGGATGAATTGGGAAGCAATGCATGGTATCACGAACTCCTGCGGAAAAAACTAGCAGCGGAAGACGCACACCGGAAAATGGTGGGCGAAGCAGCATGGAAGCAGTATCTTCAGTTGGATGAGATCTGCAATGAGCTGGAAAGCGTACGATATCAGGCAATGTATCTGGCCGGGGCCGCTGATTTTGAAAAGTTGTTCCGTCAATCCTGATGGATAATGTGCCGCCTTCGGGCGGCTTTTTCTTTATGGGGGTGGTTTGAGGTGGCAGCAACACGGCTGATTGCGCTGCATAAAAACAAGGGAAAGTCTGTTGCGGCTTGCTTGAAAAGCCGCACCGACTATGCACAAAACCCGGATAAAACGGAGCAGGGGCAGCTTGTAAGCAGCTATAAATGCAGCCCCTTGACTGTAGATGAAGAATTTATGCTGTCCAAGCGGCAGTACGAACTTGTTACAGGGCGCAGACAGAAAAATGACGTGATTGCATATCAGATTCGGCAGTCCTTCAAACCCGGAGAAATCACCGCTGAAGAAGCCAACAAAGTAGGTTATGAGTTGGCGATGCGCTTTACAAAAGGCAAGTATGCTTTTCTGGTTGCTACGCACACCGACCGGGAGCATATTCACAATCACATTATCTATAACTCTACGGCTCTGGACTGCAGCCGTAAATTCCGGGACTTTTTGCTGTCGGGGTTGGCTGTGCAGCGGCTGAGCGACCTGATTTGCCTGGAACACAGCCTGTCTGTGATTGAAATAAAGCCCTACCGGGAGCGGCAGAAGCGTGTACTTTACCCGCCAAAAGAAAGCAACCGCGATCAATTGTGCGGTGTGATTGACAGCATCCTTGCGGACAAGCCGGGCAGTTACGAAGAATTTTTGAAAAAACTGGAACAGCAGGGATATGAGGTCAAGCGCGGAAAATTCACATCGGTGAAAGGTGTACGGCAAAAACGATTCATCCGGTTTCGGACTTTGGGGGCGGGATACAGTGAGGAAGAATTAAAAGCGGTCCTCGCCGGAGAAGCAGAGCATTGCCCGAGGAAAAAACATCTGGTGCAGGAACAGAAATTTCAGATGTTGGTGGATATTCAGGCAAAATTGGCTGAAGGAAAGGGAGACGGCTATGCGCGTTGGGCGAAGCGGTACAACCTGAAGGAGATGTCCAAGACGCTGATTTTTCTGCAGGAAAACAAAATCGGGAGCATGGATGAAATGGAAGAACAGGTGCGTGCTGCAACGATGCGCTATCACGAACTGGGCGACTCCATCAAAGCTGCGGAAGCGCGGATGGCAGAAATTGCGGTAATGAAAACGCACATTATCAACTATGCCAAAACAAGGTCCATCTATGAGGCCTATCGAAAAGCAGGATACAGCAAGCGATTCTTGGAAGCAAATCGGGAGAGCATTGCGTTGCACAAGGCGGCCAAAGCGGCTTTCGATGAGGCTGGGCTGAAAAAACTTCCGAAGATAAAAGAACTGAGCATCGAATATGTTGAGCTTCTGAAAAAGAAAAAAGCAGAATATCCGAGCTATCGGAAAGCACGAGAGAGGATGCAGGAGCTGATGAAGGCACAGAAAAACGTAGAAATGTTTTTTGCAGACAACAGGAGCGAACAGGAACAGCAGCAGACCCGATAAAACGAAAGTCACCGAGGATTCGATCCCAATCCGTTTTGGGAAAGAATCCTCGGTGGCTTTTTTAGTTTATATAGCAGCGGTCCTGCGTGACGAGCCAATCCTCACATAACCGCTGCGCTTCGTCCTTTGAGCGGCAGGTGCAGTTGAAAAGTCTGCCGTGCAAAGAACAATATGTGTAGTGTACCTTTGGGATGCCATCGGAATCTCTGAAATTGACACAGCGTTCTTCGCCGGGCAGCAGGTAGATTGAATCCACGTTCGGCAGCTCCTTTTATTCTTGTTTGATGTGCATTGCACAACATTGCTATTGTAGCATGCCCGGTTCAAAAAGGCCATTGATGATTTGAACAAAGAAATGCTCTAAAATTTTCTGTCCGAAACAAACGCTAATAGAGTTGAACAAACGCCAACTGATTACGTATAAAGAAATGCACGGCCTTTATTCTAGTGGTGTGTAACTAACGCCAATAGAATGCGAGGATGTTATGAAAACACTTTTAGGCCAACGAATCAGAGAACAACGCAGGAAAAAAGGCTGGACAATGGATAAACTGGCCGAGAAAGCAGATTTGTCTGTAAACTATGTGGGTGATTTGGAACGTGGGGTGAAGACGCCAAGCCTGGACGCTTTCATCCGGATCGTTGAAGCATTGGATGTTCCCGCAGATGTGCTGATCCGGGACACCGCAGCCCCAGCATCTTATGTGGCAGATGATGAGCTGAACCGGAAGCTGAGCCGTCTTACACCGGGGCAGAAGAAAGCCGCAACCGATATTTTGAACGCATATATCGATAACATACCGTACATCAAAGAGAAGTAAATAGGTTACAGTGGGTGCTGACAAAATCATTGTCGGCACTTTTTCTTTTAAGTGGGTCTGTGCCCAGCGAATATACCACTGAATCATGAACTCCATCAAAAAAGCGTTCGGCAGGAACGCGCAGCCTGCAGCGGTACGATGCAGATCACAAAGGGTTTGGGAATTCCCAACAAGCATTTTACGAAGCAAAAATGGCGTTTGTATAGACAGACGCCCTGCTTGCCGCAACAATGTCGCTGTAGTCTTTGGTATTCTTTCATTGATTTTAACTGATTACAAGTGTAAAATATATATGATGATATCATAATGGATTTTTGTACTTGCTTAATACAAAGACATCGGTTATTCACGGATTTCAGGAGGTTCCCCGGTATGATATGCCCTTTGGACAGTTCTTACAAGGCTTCTCTGACACGAGAGCAGTTTCTGTTCCACGAAATGCGTATTGTCGCTAAATTTATGGTAGATGGAAAAAATGAATCAGAAATAACGGACATAATTACAAAAGATAACCTCTTTCAGTACCCAACTGAACGTATGACAGTTGGTATGGTACGGGCGTGCTATCGACGGCTAAATCTTTTGAGCAGTGAACGACTGATTCGGAATGTTGCAGAGCATCCAGTTGAAGAGGCAAAACAAATTTGTCTTTATGCGATTATGAAAGATAATAGGCTTGTCTGGGATTTTATGGTAACAGTTATTGGGGAAAAATATCGAAACCAGGATTTCAGCTATGGAAAACTTGATCTGACAAGCTTTTTCACAAGACTACAGGAACAGAATGAAGCCATCGCGGGTTGGAGTGAATCTACAGTTAAAAAGTTAAAATCGGTTCTGAACCGAATTTTAAGGGAAAATGATTACCTGAATGATATAAAAGCAGGCCATTTGAACCCGGTTTGGCTTTATCCGGAATTGGAAAATGTGATTCTTACAAATGGGGATCAGGCGGTATTGCCCGCATTTAACCGTTTTGAGTGAGGAAAATTTAATGGGTGACATACAAAAACGCCTTGATAACGTTCGGCAGATGATTCAGAGTCAAGACTTCCTGGAAGGAAAAGGTCTTAGCAATGAAGTGAATATTCGTATCTTCTGCTATGAACCGAGAGATGAAATGGCGGTTCGACATTTCATTGAACAGCTATCTACAGATATGACACTGGGCTGTCAGTTGCGGATCTGTAATTTATATCAAATCTTCCTAGGGATTTGTGAAGGCATGGATATTTTAGATACAATCCCCGATATGGAAGAAGAGGACGGCCATGATTATCTGTTGGAACAGCTTCAATCGACAATTGGAGTCGATGAAATTGTGCAGAAAATTCAGAGCGAGCCGTTCCAGCCGGGAGAAGTATTGGTTTTGACTGGCGTTGGAGAAGCGTTTCCATTTATGCGAATTCATACGTTACTGGAAGCATCATTGTTTGCAGAGAGGCCGGTGCTTGTGTTTTACCCGGGAACATTTAACGACCAGCAGCTGCGGCTGTTCAACTGTCTGAAGCCGAACAATTACTATCGCGCATTTAACGTTGTGTGAAGGGGGAAACAGAGCGTTGGTTATACAGAATATGTTTGTAGAAGACATCAACCGTAAAATTAACGGTGTTGTCAAGGTTGACGAGGACGAGAACAAGGTCCTGGAACAGGAACTGAACGAGTACGTTATTACACGAGAGCTGAAGCGGCATTTTGCAGACTTTTTCAATACCTATGCAGAAGCATTTGACGAACCAACGGCAGATACAGGAGTCTGGATCTCCGGTTTTTTTGGCAGCGGTAAATCTCACTTCTTGAAAATGTTGTCATACTTGTTGGAAAACAAAGAGGTTAATGGCATTCGTACGGTGGAGCGTTTCCGCAAAAAATTTGAGGATGACCCCGGTACCTTTATGCAGGTGGATCGTGCAACCAAAGGTGAAACCGAGACGATTCTGTTTAATATCGATTATGAAGGCTCTATCAATAAGGACAAAACAGCCGTTTTACGTGTTTTTGCTAAGGTGTTCTATAATCATCTGGGATTCTTTGGCAGCAATCTTAAAGTTGCTATGCTGGAGCAGTACATTACGCAGCAGGGCAAGATGGATGAATTTTGCCGTCTGGTTGAAGAAAAGAAGGGCAAGCCCTGGGCAGAAGTGCGCAAGGCGTTTGCATTCAATGGAAAGGTCATTAAACCTGCATTGGCGGAAGCATTGGATATCAGTGAAGAGGATGCAAATAACTGGTTTAACGATAAGAGCGCAACGGAACTCTCTGTTTCACAGCTTGTAGACGACATCAATGCATACGTCAGAACAAAACCTGCAAACTTCCGCCTTCTGTTTATGGTGGACGAAGCGGGTCAGTATGTTGGCACGGACACGGATATGCTGCTGAATCTGCAGTCTTTGGTGGAAAAAATCGGCAGTGAATGCAGAGGAAAAGTCTGGGTGGTCTGTACCGGACAGGAAGCTATTGATGAGATCATCAAGGTACGCGCAGATGAATTCTCTCGGATCCAGGCTCGTTTCAAAACTCGTCTGAGCCTTTCTTCTTCTTCCGTAGACGAAGTAATCCAGAAGCGTATTCTGAAAAAGACTCCGGAAGCAGAAAGAACGCTGGATGCGGTCTATGAGAAAGAAAGCTCCGGGATGCGCAACTTGTTCAGCTTTACAAATGCAATGCCGGACATCAAAGGATTCTCTGGCCCTGCACAATTTGCAGAGGATTTTCCGTTCGTTCCATACCAGTTTCTCATCATGCAGAAAATTTTTGTGGAGATCCGCAAACACGGCAATGCGGGTAAGCACTTCTCTGGCGGCGAGCGTTCCATGCTGAGCGGTTTCCAGGAAGCAGCCCAGAAAGTGGAAAAACAGAACGAGTTTGCATTGGTGCCACTGTTCCGCTTCTATGATACTGTACATTCTTTTCTGGATAGCTCTATTCGCAACGTGATTGACCGCTGCAGCAAAGCTGTAGAAAATCACGATGGTCTGGAGCCAATGGACGTGGATGTTCTGAAACTTCTCTATCTGATCCGGTATGTCAATGAGGATATTCCGGCCAACTTGGACAACCTTGTGATCTTGATGGCGGACGACATTCGTCTGGAAAAGGTTGCTATGCGCGAAAAGCTGCGCGGCAGCTTGGATCGGTTGATGGGACAGAACTACATCGGCCGTACTGGTGACACCTACAACTTCCTGACGGGTGAAGAACAGGACATCCAAAAAGAAATCAACCTTACACAGGTGGATACGGGCGCTATTGTTGGGGACATTGCAAAGATTATTTTTGGTATGATCTATGATGCAAAAAAGTTCCGCTATGGCAAGTGCGACTTCCCGTTTGACCAAATGGTGGATAACACTATGTACGGCATCGCCACAGGCGGCATGCGCCTGCGCTTTTTGACGGCAGCTTCTGATGCAACGGAAAAAACGGAATTTCGCCTGATGAACAGCTCCAAAGGCAGCGAGGCGATTGTAGTTTTGGGCGATACGCCGTATTATGAATCACTGGAAGCATCCATGAAGATCCGCAAATATGTCAAACAGCGGAATGTCAGCCAGATGCCCAAGAGTGCTCAGGATATTATCCGCGGCCAACAGGAAGAAGCAACCAAGTATGAAGCTGAAGCCAGCAAAGCTCTGGTAGAGGCTATTGAAAACGCAAAATTTTACGCCGATGGTGAACATCTGGACATTAAGAGCGGCAATGCTAAGGCCAAAATTGACCAGACGATGGAGTATCTGGTCTCGCATGTTTACAGCAAGTTGGACCTGATTGGGAAAAACGCAGATACCGATGCCGAAATTATGGCGGTGCTTTCTGGTGCAGATGTCGTTTTTGCAGAAGCTGACCCCAACCGAGATGCGAAAGCAGCTGTGGAAGAATATCTTGAGATGCAGGCAATGCATCACCTGCCGACCTCCATGGCGGATGTGCAGAGCAAGTTCAGCAGTATACCCTATGGCTGGAAGGAAATCGACATTGCTTATGTGGTGGCGCGTTTGATCGTGAATCAGAAGGTAACCATCAAATATGCAGGCACTACCATCCAGCCGGACAACGCCAAATTACCTGACATGCTCCGTAAAAAGAGTGAGGTGGGTAAAACATCCATTAGCAAGCGCGTGGTGGTATCGGCAACCAAAATGAAGGCTGTGCGGGACCTTCTGCGGGATTACTTCGATGTCATGGATGTTCCTGCGGACGAAGACGGTTTGGTTAAATTTATTGCCGATGAGTTCGGAAATCAGCTGCAGCATTATAACAAACTGAACGAGAAGTACGATGATACCCACAAGTACCCGGATCAGACAATAGTGCACAACGCTATTACTGCAACGCAGGAAGTGTTGAACCAGAAGAAGGACAACATCGCGCTGATCGACTATCTGCTCAAGAAAGAGGACGACCTCTTTGATCAGAAGGATGCCATGGGCAATGTAGAGACCTTCTTCAAGAGTCAGGTCGGCACCTTTGATGATGCTGCACGGCTGGAACACGAGATGCAGGCGGATCTGGACCGCATTGCGCAGGATGCGGCGGCATACGAGGCCCTGAACAAGATTCGGCTTATCATCACAGTGCCATCTTTTGGGCAGAAGTTCAACTATAAGCGCATTCCGGAGCTGAATGGGTTGATGCAAACGGTGCGTACAGCCCATGACCAGATGCTGGATAAAAAACGCTCTGAGATCCTAGAAACTGTACGTCAGTGTATGGAAGCTACCCACACCGCCGCCGACGGCGATCCCAAGGCGATGGACATTATCCGCAAATCTGACACCTACTTTGACGGGTACAAGACGAAGATCAACGAATGTAAGAGCATTGCACTGCTGGACGGTATGATTATCCCGCTGAGCAAGTACAAGGATGATGCTGTTAGCAACATTGAGATTGCACTGATGCCACCAGCACCAAAGCCGGCCGCAGAAAAGAAGGATGTTGTTACTCCGGCACCAAGGCAGAAAAAAGTGAAATCTTACAGCCGCCAGATTCTTTTCCCTGCCAAGACCCTGCGGGATGATGCGGATATCGATGCTTATGTGGAGAAGATTCGCTGCCAGCTTCAGAATCTACTGGACGGCTGCGACGAGATCAAGTTGAACTAAATGGGGATTTGACAAATGGCTTTTATTGCAATGCTGGCCCTTCAAGTTGCAGGAGCATTGGTTTTACTCTTGAATAATATTAACGGAAGTCGAGAAGCTGTTATACGTAGTTGCTTTCCTGGATCCAATATAGTTAAACGGGATAATGATAACAACTGTGTTCTCCCCTGTGAAAAACTGCAAAGAAGTGCACACGCAATCTATCTGAATATTGTTGCTTTTTTCGATCTTGTGATTGGATATGGAATCGCAGCGTTCAGCCCGGAGTGTAAGTATCCACAATTTATGAATGTTGCTTTGGTGATTGTGTCATCTGTTTTATTGACTATTGCTGAATTTTATCTTTGTAAGGTGGCGGCAAAGTTTGTTTATTCAAAAGATAGAACAGTTTCTTATGATGAGTTAGAAAAGTTTGATGTGGAAACATTTGCCACAGACAGGGAGTTTGACGAAATGTTAGATGGTGTATTTGGAGCGCAGGATGATGATAGGTAAGAACAGAGGATTGCTATATGGATGAAATCGAGAAAAATAATTTTAGCTCTATAAAAAAGGCTCTCGAACAAATTCAGATGTTAGGGCTCTCCGAGAGGATGAATCCATACCACGATCTTATACAGAGCATTGGAATTGCTACGACAAATCACAAAGAAGTCTTTGAACTGGCCAAAACAATCGGTAACGTTGCTGGAACTTCCAATTTCTTGAGGTTAGTTCAGCCGATAGTCAATCCGGAATCGTTATCTATAAGCAAAGCTGTTGCCTCAATAGCAGCAACCATAATGGGGGAGTCTCCTACATTCATACGGAATCTGAAGGAAATTCAGGCCAATTTAGGGCAAATCATAAACACCCGAATTGATTGGAACGCCATAGTTATCCCAGGTCTTTCAGAAGACAAAAAGAAAGAACGAATAGAAGCATTCCGGCAGTGGGGCGCTTATGGATGGACGGTTATTCCGCATGCTAATTTCAAATATTTCAACACTGCACCAACTTCAAGCAAGGAAGCAAACGAAAAGGCCCTAAGTTGCTTCAGAACAAAAAAGCAAATGGAAGAATTCTGGAAAGCGTTTGATTCCGTTGAAAAGATCAAAAGAAGCGATTTTGAGGAGGCGATTAAGGACTTCGATAATCGTTGCTACAAGTCATGTGCGATGATGTTGTATTCCCTAATCGATGGAAGACTTATTCGGTTGCAGGGCGGTCCCAAAACCGAAAAAGAGAATCTGGAATCAGCGAAAAAGACTAAAAGAAAGCCTGCTCGATATAGTGGGGCTGCTGCTGTCAATAGAATCAATAACAAGTATAATGAAGTTCATGAAGATGATATTAAAGTTTGGTTTTTCAGCAATTTGACGAGAGAAAATCTTTTTTGTGCATTGGCAGTGCTTTATGCTAACGGAAATGATTTCAAGGAGCAGCCTGCCGTTATGAATCGAAACTTTGTTGACCATGGAATGCTTCACCGAAAAGTTCGCAGAATGGACTGTATTCAGCTTTTTTTAGCGTATTATAATTTCCTCACATTTGAAAATCGACTAACCGCAGAAGACAGAAAAGAACTGAAAGGGATTGTGTGAGTATGGATAAAAACGCCATCAAGAAATATGCGGTCTGGGCACGGAAAGAGATGCTCTCCCGCGTGGCGCAGAAAGCTCAGCAGTACGGCATTACGGAAACGGAAATGGTGGACGCCGGTGCTGATAGCGTCAACGGCAAAGTGTTGTCTGCAGAAGAGATGCAGCAGCGCAGGGCACTGATCGCACAGATCAACGAAAAAGGCTACCAGCAGGTCATGGAAGAGGTGGCGTATACATGGTTCAACCGCTTCTCGGCACTGCGGTTCATGGAGGTCAACGGCTATCTGCCCAGCCATGTGCGCGTGTTTACGGATGAAAACAATGCGTTCAAGCCCCAGATTCTGGCCGAAGCCCTGCATCTGGAATTGGATAAGCTGGATAAGGACAAAGTCTACGCCCTGAAAGAGGCTGAGCAGACCGAAGAACTGTACAAATACCTGCTCATCGTGCAATGCAACGCGCTGAACAGCATTCTTCCCGGAATGTTCCAGACCATTGCGGACTACACGGAGCTGCTTCTGCCGGACAACCTGCTCCGGGAGGGCAGCGTCATTGAGCAGATGATCTCCCAGATCCCGGAGGACAACTGGCAGGATGCCGTCCAGATCATTGGATGGCTGTATCAGTACTACAACAGCGAGAAAAAGGACGACGTGTTTGCCGCCCTCAAGAAAAATGTCAAGATCACCAAGGAGAATATCCCGGCGGCGACCCAGCTGTTTACCCCAGACTGGATCGTGCGGTACATGGTGGAAAACAGCCTTGGACGCCTGTGGGTGGAGGGTCACCCGGACGCAAAAGCACAGCTGTTGCCCACACCGGAGGAGCAAGCAGCTTATACTGCCGGGAACCGTGACCCGGAGGACACCAAGTGGCACTATTATCTGGAGGAAGCCCAGCAGGAGCCGCAGGTACAGGCCCAACTGTCCGAGATCAGCAAACAGTATGCCGACCTGACCCCGGAACAGATCAAGGTCATCGACCCTTGCTGCGGCAGCGGCCATATTCTGGCGTATCTGTTCGATGTACTGATGCAAATCTACGAGAACTACGGCTACACGTCCCGCGATGCCGTGACCAGCATTTTGCAGAACAACCTCTATGGTCTGGACATTGATGACCGCGCCGCCCAGCTGGCCTATTTTGCGGTGATGATGAAGGCCCGCCGGTATGACCGCCGATTTTTCAGCCACACTACCCAGCCTCATGTGTATGCCATTGAGGAGAGCAACCGCATCGAAAAGCCGGATGTGGAGTATTTCTGCAACGGCAAGCCGGAATTGAACGATGCTATGCACACCATCCTCACCCAGCTTTACGATGCTAAGGAGTATGGCTCCATCCTCACCATCACCCCGCAGGACTGGGATGCCCTCTATGCCCGGTTTGACGAGGCGGCAGACGTGTCCTCGTTCCATCGAGAGAGTATTCGCAAAAAATTACTCCCATTGGTGCGGGTGGCACAGACGTTAGCGCAGAAATACGATGTGGTCGTCACCAATCCGCCGTATATGGGTGCATCTAATATGAACTCGGATTTATCTGAGTATGTGAAAAAATACTACCCGGACAGCAAGAGCGATCTGTTTGCCGTGTTTATTGAAGTATGCTCCCGTATGGCAAAACAGAACGGTTATCAGGCAATGATCACCCAGCACGCATGGATGTTCCTGTCCAGCTTTGAAAAACTGCGGGAGAAGATGATGCTGACTGAAACCGTCAGCATGGCACATCTTGGCGCACGAGCATTTGAGGAAATCGGCGGCGAAGTGGTGCAGACGACCTCGTTTGTGCGTGTGCGGACGCATATTGATAATTATAAAGGTGTGTATTGCCGCCTGATTGAGCCTACCACCCAGCAGGGCAAAGAGGATATGTTCCTTGCCTGTGAAAATCGTTATATTGCAAATCAAGATAACTTTGCAAAAATTCCGGGAAGCCCGGTGGCATACTGGATTGGACAGGATGTTTTTCGTGTCTTTTCAGAAAAGTCAGTTCGTGATTATGCAGAGCCTCGCCATGGAATGTCAACGGGGAATAATGATGTATGTCTTAAGCTATGGTTTGAAATTAACAGAAGAAAGATTTGCTTTGATGCAAGTAGTTTGGAGGAATTTGATTCCTCCAATTGTAAATTTGCGCCGTATAAAAAAGGTGGCTCTTTTAGGCTTTGGTATGGAAATAATGATTATGTGATTGCGTATGACAAGAAATCTCGCCAAATTATGGAAAGACTTCCAGGATATCGTTCATCGAGTACAGGCTTTTTCTTTAAGCCTTCTATAAATTGGTCTGATGTTAGTACATCCGCTTTTGGAATGAGGGTGTCCCCTAGGGGATTTGCTTTTGATGGTCGTGGTGCATCAATGTTTTGCAACAATGATGTAATGATGTATATTGCTGCGCTATTGGCATCAAAATTTACGACGTACATCTTGAATATTTTGAACCCAACATTAACATTCAATATTGAAAACGTCGCAGCCATTCCTGTGATAATAGATAAAAACAAAAAGAAACAAATTGAATTTACAGCAGCAGACAACATTCGATTTTCAAAAGCGGACTGGGACTCCTTTGAAACATCTTGGGACTTTACCCGCCACCCTTTTATCAAAGCCATTACCAAGTACCCCAACATGATGGATATTGGAAACATTTACCTTGCTGAGTGCTATGACATCTGGGCTGGCGAATGTGAAGAACGCTTTGAGAAGCTGAAAGCCAACGAGGAAGAACTGAACCGCATTTTTATTGATATTTACGGCTTGCAGGATGAACTGACCCCGGAAGTAGAAGATAAGGATGTGACCGTGCGCAAAGCGAACCTTGGCCGGGATGTGCGCTCCTTTATCTCCTACGCTGTGGGCTGTATGTTTGGCCGCTACTCTCCCACCTATGATGGTCTTGCGTATGCAGGCGGTACATGGGACGATGGCAAATACAATATCTATAAGCCGGATGCAGACGGTATTATTCCCATCTGTGACGACGAATACTTTGAAGATGACATGGTGGGCCGTTTTGTGGAGTTTGTGCGGGTGGTATACGGTAATAGCTCGCTGGAGGATAATCTGCGCTTTATTGCAAACGCACTGGGCGGCAAGGGGCAGCCGAAAGAGGTCATCCGCAACTACTTCCTGAACGATTTCTATGCCGACCACTGCAAAATTTACCAGAAGCGGCCCATCTACTGGCTGTTTGACAGCGGTAAGAAGAACGGCTTTAAGTGCCTGATCTATATGCACCGTTATCAGCCGGACACCATTGCCCGCATCCGCACCGATTATGTCCACGAGCAGCAGGCGCGCTACCGTACTGCCATCGAAGGTTTGGAAAAACAGGTGGCCGCTGCCACCAGCACCAGCGAGCGTGTCAAGCTGACTAAGCAACTGAACAAAGTGCAGGCGCAGGACGCCGAGCTGCATCAGTATGAGGAAAAAGTTCATGCGCTGGCCGATCAGATGATTAAGATTGATCTGGACGATGGTGTGAAGCATAACTATGAGATCTTTAAGGACGTGCTGGCGAAAATAAAATGAGAAAAACAGAAGAAATAAGCCTTTCCCTACATACCAAACATGTTACAAAAACCGTTTTGTCAAATAGAATTTCTTATAAGCGTGCTTTTATTGGCGATACATGTGCTGCGTATCATTACACTTCACCAGAAGGGCTTATGGGAATCCTGAAAAATCGTGAAATCTTTTTTACGGATGCGGAGTTTCTAAATGACGCAAGTGAACGGAAAAATATAAACGAAGACTTGAATCGTTTCTGGGCACGATGCAAAAAAGATTACGAAGAAAGATTCATTAGAGTCCTTTCTGATATTCGAGTGAATGCATATGAGGACTACCGATTTGGCACAATTGACAAAGCCTATAAAGGAAAGGCCTGTCGGTATTTTGTCTTGTCGGCATCGAAAGATTCTGATAGTCTCAGTATGTGGAAATACTATGCTAAAAACGGAAGCTATAATGGCTATAATATTGGACTTGATACTCTGGCGCTTCAAGACACTTGGATAAATAGAGAACAGGGAATTGCGATAGAGTATGGCTCTGTGATTTACGAAGATGATGAAAAATATTATCAAATTAAAGAAGCCGTTAATCACATTTATGAGTCGTGGATACAATATGAATACTCTGACAAGTTGGATGAAAAGATTCGAGGCGAATTTGAAACATGGGTTTCGTTAAATTCACTGTTCTTTAAACACGAAAGTTTTTCAACCGAAGAAGAATATCGATATGTCGCAGTTGTCCCTACAGAAAATATAAAGATTCTTTCCTATACAACGGAAAATGGATCAAATGTGCAAATGTATAATTTTCGGGCAGTAGATGGCGTATTGACACCATATATAAAAGTTCCAATTTGGGGAACTGACGACTTAGACTTGAAAGCAACTTTTTGGAATGTAGCATCCATTGGAATTGCCCCATGTTTGAACTTTGAACTAAAGAAAAACGGTGTTATACAATTTGTGAAATCTCTTCCATATCGAGTTGAAAACTTTCAAATTAACAAGTCGAAAATCCCAGTTCGCTATTAACAAATTACAGGATTATAACAATGGAAACAGATAAAATCGTACTAGACCTCAACCGCCGGTTTGCGGTACCGCTGCCGGAATTTTATGAGCGCCGGATCATCTTCTGGCACGATGAAGAAAAGGAGTATGCGGACAAGCTGGATGAGATCCGGCTTGAAAATGCTAAGCTGGTTGCACTGACTGGCAGCAATACCTTTGCGGTCAAAAAAATGCTGTCGGTGGATGACCTGGCGAGCAACTATGTCGTCTACTGCCCCATTTCCTACGAGCGGCAGGAGGATGACTGGCTGTTGGATATTGAACTATACAGCGAAAGCTACCGGACGGATGCTGTTTCCAACTGGATGCAGGAACTGGATATCTTGGACAATCCCTCTATGCGCAAGTTGGTGAAGCACTACCGGAAGTTTTTTGGTGCACAGGCTCGTCGTGCCAAAATCATGGCACAGGATAAGATACCTGCCACTCCAGCACAGCTGCACATGGCCGTGATGGCGGCGCTCTGCGGTATGAAAAAAGCACAGCCCAATGAAATCTTGCTGAACGTGCTTCGTGGTGGGTTGGATAAAGCGCAGAATCCAATCTATCAGAGTTTTGTGGATTATAGTGCGGAAGAAGCTTTCTGGGCAATGGTTCGACAGGGCTGTGGCTATGCAGAGGAAGAGCCGGATCTTGGGCAGCTGGCAATTCATCTTCTGTTGACAGCTTCTACGCGCACACTGCGCCCGGAATTTCTGGCAGGGCTTGAGAAGTTCCTTTCCATTCCGCATCAGGCGTACTGCTACGAGCTGGTGTCGGAGTGGCTGCACAGTGGTGATCTGCAGCAGCTTTATGACGTGGCCCGCTATGTGGAAGATGAAGCACATCTGCCGCAGAGGCTGGAAAAACTGACGGTTGATGATCTGGCGACAACGGAGTGTTTCCCGTGCATCAACGAGATCATCCTGAGTAAGCTGATGACGGAGATCAGTGACCATATCATTGATGTGGATGTGATCACAAAGACGGTGGAAAAACGCCGCATCTGTGTCTGGTACGAGTACTTCCGCAATTTCTACGAGGGTCTGTTGCAAGTGGCCAACATGCAGGAGTTCTTCAAAGAGCACTCCGCAGGGTTCCATACCCCGGACGCAAAGCAGGTCTGGAAAGAATATGCGGAGGACTATTATAGGATGGACACCTATTATCGCCTGTTCCATCTGAGTTTCCAGAGAAGTCTGGAAACCTCCAATATCAAACTGGATGACCTGTTCAAGCATGTTGTAGATAAGGTAGAGGGGCTGTACTCCTACTGGTTTCTGGGAGGCCTCGGCAAAAACTGGTCGGATGTATGTGCTGATGAGATGGCAGAGCATGGCCGCGTATTGGAAATTCCGCAGCAGTCGGATTTCTACAATGAGCATATCCGTCCGGCAGACAGCCGCGTGTTCGTGATCATCTCGGATGCTATGCGTTACGAGGTGGCGGCATCACTGGCAGATGAACTGCGCAGAGAAACGCAGAGCAATGTGAAACTTGGCAGTATGCAGAGCATCTTCCCGTCTATCACGAAATTTGGCATGGCGGCACTGCTCCCACATAAGGCGTTGACGGCTGAACTGAAAAATGAGGTACTGAATGTTCTGGCCGATGGGCAGTCTACCGCAAGCACGAACCGGGATAAGGTCCTGAAAGGTGTAAATCCGGCCAGCGTGGCGTTGCAGTATAAGAACATCATCGGGATGAAACGTGCAGAGCGTGCGGCACTGGTCAAGGGGATGGATGTAGTCTATATCTACCATGATACCATTGACGAAGCAAGCCATACTTCGGACACCTCTGTGTTCCCGGCATGCGATAGGGCTATCAGTGAACTGAAGAATATGGTGCGCATTATCGTCAATGACTTCGGCGGGGCGAACATTCTGATTACAGCAGATCATGGCTTCCTGTACACTTACAGTCCGCTGACCGAGGATGACAAAGTGGATAAAACCAGCTTCCATGATATGGAAGTGGAATATGGCAGACGCTATGCAATCATGCAGAAGGAGGCGGATCCGCAGTATTTGCTTCCTGTAAAATTCCTGGACGGAAAAACGGAATACACTGGATTTGCTCCACGGGAAGGTATTCGCATCAAGATGAATGGTGGCGGGCTGAATTTTGTGCATGGCGGTATCAGCCTGCAGGAAATGACGGTTCCGGTGATCGAATATCATTATCTGCGCAACGGCTCTATGGAATATCGACGCAATAAGCAGAAGTATGATACGCTCCCCGTAACAGTGAGTTTGCTTTCTTCCAGTCGGAAGATCAGCAATATGATCTTTTCACTGGATTTCTACCAGAAAGATGCGGTAAGTGCAAACCGTGAGGCTGCTACTTATCTGGTGTGGTTTACGGATGAATACGGAAAGCCTGTCAGCGATACCCAGAAGATCATTGCGGACAAAACCAGTGAGAACGGCGCAGATCGTACGTTCCATTGCAACTTCAACCTCAAATCGATGAAGTTCAGCAATACAGCAACCTATTATCTGGTGATTGCGAATGAGCAGGGTCAGCAGATGCAGCAGCGGGAACAGTTCCAGATCGATATTGCATTTGCGATTGATGAATTCGATTTTTTTAACTGATGGGAGCAGGAGGACTATAAATGGAGCCGAATGCGGAAAATAGCTGCTGTCGAGACGAAATCAAGGAAAAATTACGGCAGAATTTTGATGGAAAGATCGTTCGCAAGGATTTGACTAAAAAGATCAAAGAAGGTGCGAATGTCCCGGTTTATGTGCTAGAGTTTTTATTAGGCCAGTACTGTAGTTCGGATGATGAAGCTATTATTGAAAAAGGCGTACAAAATGTAAAACGGATTCTGGCGGACAATTTTGTTCGTCCGGATGAGGCACAGAAAATTCTGTCACAGCTGCGAAAAAAGGGAAGCCATACTGTTATTGATATGATCACGGTCAATCTTGACATTAAGAAGAACTGCTTCTTTGCCAGTTTCTCTAATTTGGGATTGGACAAGGTGCCCATTTCGGATGAATATCCGGAAAAATATGATCGGCTGCTCTGCGGAGGCATCTGGTGCATTGTACAGCTGGATTATGAAGTAGAGGGTGACAATAATTTTGGCCTTGTTGATCTGGGCGGTGAACCGTTGCAGTCCAGCCAGAAAAAGCAGAAGGATCTTACTCCAATCAGCATCCGTAAACTAACACCGATCCAGATGCCGCATATCGATATCGACGAATTAAAGCGTGGCCGTAAAGCTTTTACAAAGGATGAGTGGCTGGATATCCTTCTGCGTTCTATCGGCATGGAACCGGACGAATTCACGGAAAGAGAAAAATGGCTCCTGCTCACACGAATGATTCCACTGGTGGAGAACAATTTCAACCTCTGTGAACTTGGTCCCCGCAGTACGGGAAAATCGCATCTTTATAAAGAAATCTCGCCCAACAGCATTTTGATTTCTGGTGGACAGACGACCGTTGCAAACCTGTTCTACAATATGGGGCGCAAATCGGTTGGCTTGGTTGGTCTTTGGGACTGTGTGGCTTTTGATGAGGTTGCCGGAATCAAGTTCAAGGATAAAGACGGCATCCAGATCATGAAGGATTATATGGCATCTGGGTCTTTTGCCCGTGGTAAAGAAGAAAAGGTCGCTTCAGCTTCAATGGTCTTTGTGGGCAATATCAACCAGAGTGTAGATATTCTATTAAAAACTTCTAGCCTGTTTGATCCGTTCCCTCCCGAAATGGGAACGGACACTGCATTTCTGGATCGTATCCATTGCTATTTGCCCGGCTGGGAGATCCCGAAATTTCGACCCGAACATTTTACGAATGACTATGGTTTCATCAGCGATTATCTGGCTGAGTTTATCCGGGAACTGCGGAAAGAACAGTATGGTGATGCGCTGGATCATTATTTCCGATTGGGCAAAAATTTGAATCAGCGTGATACCATTGCTGTACGGCGTATGGTGGATGGTTATCTAAAACTGATGTACCCAGATGGAGTGTTTGATAAATCTGAACTGGAAGAAGTTCTGCAGATTTCATTGGAGATGCGTCGCCGCGTAAAAGAACAGTTGAAAAAGCTGGGCGGGATGGAATTCTACGATGTGAACTTCTCCTATATCGACTTGGAAGACATGTCGGAGCATTATGTGTCGGTTCCTGAACAGGGCGGTGGCAAGTTGATTCCAGATGGTATGTGCAATCCAGGACAGGTCTACACAGTATCTCGCGGAAAAAGTGGCATGATTGGTGTATTCCGTTTGGAAAGTCAGATGTTGCCTGGTAGCGGAAAGTTTGAGCGCACAGGTCTTGGCAGTGACCGTGACTGCAAAGAGTCAACGAATACGGCGTTCAATTTCCTAAAAGCAAATGGAAAACGCATCAGCGGAGGCATCAGCACTGCATCTAAAGACTACATCATCAATTATCAGGATCTGCAAGGTATTGGCATGACAGGAAAATTAGCATTGCCTACGCTGATTGCGCTGTGCAGTATTGCGCTTGGACGGCCAACAGTCAGTACCCTTGCTGTTCTAGGTGAAATTAGTATCAGTGGTACAATTCTAAAGGTAGATGAGCTTGCGAACAGCTTGCAGGTTTGCCTTGATAGTGGAGCGAAGAAAGTTCTGCTGCCGATTACAAGCGCTGCAGATCTTGGAACTGTACCTCCCGAATTAGTGGGAAGTTTTAATTTGATCTTCTACAGCAGCGCAGAGGATGCGGTGTTTAAAGCACTTGGTGTGGAGTGAAGAAAGGCGTGCTCTATGAAAACGAATGATAGAAAAATCACAGACCTGATGTCTACGATCCATACTGGAAAAACGCAACTTCCTGACTTTCAAAGGGGATGGGTATGGGACGACAGTAGAATAAAAGCACTGATTGCAAGTATCACAAATGGCTATCCTGTTGGCGCGGCAATGTTTCTGGAATACGGTAATGAGAGTATTCATTTCAAATCACGAGTCGTTGAAGGGGCACCTTCTGCAGACAAAGTAACACCAGATGAGCTGATTCTTGATGGACAGCAACGATTGACATCCGTTTACTCTTCGCTTTTTAGTGAGAAGGCTGTTAGGACAAAGACAGACAAAGGACAGGAAATAGAGCGATTTTATTATATTGATATGGTCAAAGCGGTTAACAGTACGATTGATCGAGTAGATTCTGTTGTCTCTGTTCCGAAAGATCGAAAAATAACTTCAGATTTTGGCAGAAAAATTGAGTTGGATCTTTCTTCTGTTTCGCAGGAGTATGCACAGAACATGTTTCCTCTGAACATTATTTTAGATCCCAGTAAATACAGCAAGTGGCAGATGGATTATATGCAATATCATCAGTATGATCCGAATGCGGCAAAGTTGTATATGGATTTTCTGTCTAAAGTAATTGTTGCAACGGTGTACAAAGGGAACATAATAAAAAACTTAATAATGGACTGCCAATCTTACACAAAGTACCGCCCAAACGAGACTACGGGCGGTATTTTTGTATCATGGCGGAGAAAGGAGGAACTTCCCACGGGGGCTTGACTGAAAAGTTGAGCCTCTTTTTTCATGCCAAAAAACAGGAGGTAAATGCTTATGGCAGATGATAAAACCACAAAAACGCCGGAACAGCCGGTAACGGATAGCGGGCCGGGCAAGGAAACGCCTCCCGCTCCCCCAAAAGAGCCGGAGAAGGTTTCCGTTTCTCCGGAGCCGGAAAAAAAGACGGAACCAGAGGTAAAGAACCCGCAGGTTTCCGTCTATAACTTCTCTGAAATTATGAAGGAAAAGAAGGTCGAGGAACGGGCGGCAGCTCCCAGCGGGGAAAAGTCTGACCCGGCAAAAGAGGAGAAACCGGAAAAGCAGCCGGAGGCTCCGAAAAAAGCAGAGGAAAAACCCAAAGAGCCGGAACAGCCGAAGCGCCGGGGCCGTCCCCCGAAAACAGATAAGGACAAGGCCGCAGCCCCGAAGTCCAAAGCCCCCGCACAGAAACCGGAAAAGGCGGTCAAAAAGGAACCGGAGAAAAAAACGGCTCCAACGATACAGGCCGCTCCCGCTCCGAAAGGACCCGAAAAGCCAAAGGATGCTCCACGCCGGGGCAAGGAGCAGATCGTCTATATCAAGCTGAACGAACTCCACGCCTTCAAGAACCATCCCTTTGAAGTCCGGGATGATGAAGAAATGCGGGCTATGGTGTCCAGCGTCAAGGACAAGGGCGTGACCCAGCCCGCTATCGTCCGTCCCCGTGAGGATGGCGGCTATGAGATCGTGTCCGGCCACCGCCGCCAGAAAGCCAGTGAGCTTGCCGGATATGCGGATATGCCCTGTATCGTCCGAAATCTGACAGATGATGAAGCCATCACACAGATGGTGGAGGACAATCTGAACCAGCGTGAAGAAATCCTCCCCAGTGAGCGGGCCAAAGCCTTAAAAATGCAGCTTGAAGCCATCAAGCACCAGGGCTCCCGCACTTCGGGCCAGATTGACCCGAAGGACGCAGGTAAACGCTCCAACGAGATCGTGGCCGAGCGCAATAAGATGGCGGTCAAGCAGGTGCAGCGGTATATCCGTCTCAATGAGCTGGTTCCAGACCTGATGAAGCTGATGGATGAAAAAAGGCTGGGCTTTACTACGGCGGTGGAGCTTTCCTATATCGGCAAGAAGAACCAGAACTATATCGCCGTCGCCATTGACAGCCAGCAGTCCTCTCCTTCACAGGCGCAGGCAAAGCGTATGCGTGAGCTGGACGAAAAGAAGCTGCTCAACGGGGATGTGATCGGCGGCATTATGATGGAGGACAAAAAGGAGGTAGACAAAGTGATTTTGACAGGTGCGGAACTGAGCAAGTATTTCGGCAAGGAAACTACGCCGCGGGAAATGAAGGACCAGATCATCAAGCTGCTGGACGACTGGAAGGGTCAGCAGAAGGAACACGAAAAGCCGGAGAAGAAAACCGAACAGGAAAAGTAAGCTAAAACTTCGGGTCAGCATGGCCCGAGGATTGCGGGGCTCTGCCCCGCGCCCCGAAGCTCTGGAGATATAAATTATTCCCCGTCGCCAGTTATTCCGTAGCATAGCCGGGAAAATCAGTCAAGGGCAGCGCCGCCGCAGGCGGTGCCGGAGGCACCCTTGACGGATTTCTCCCGGTTA
Source organism: Faecalibacterium sp. 7 (assembly GCF_049562865.1). NCBI lineage: Bacteria > Bacillati > Bacillota > Clostridia > Eubacteriales > Oscillospiraceae > Faecalibacterium > Faecalibacterium sp. 7. The sequence continues at coordinate 1,705,922 of NZ_CP186911.1, forward strand.
TGCTTTTTCCCGGTCAAGCGACGGGGATATAAATTCTCCAGAGCCGTTCCCCTTCCCGGGGGAAGGGGCGGAGGGGTTGGGCGATACCTTGCTTTTCCCTAAACCAAAACAGAAATGGAGGCTCAACCAATGAAACGACCTTTAGCGTACCTGACCGCCGCATGGAGCGGCGAGCCGGATGTTGATATGGAGCTGGCGGCCCACTACTGCCGCCTTGCTTATGAGGCGGGCTTTTCCCCAATCTGCCCGCTCTTGTATCTGCCGCTGTTTTTGAATGACAGCGTTCCCGAGGAACACAAGGCCGGGATTGATATGCGCCGGGATATGCTGCGGCGCTCCCATACCCTGATCGTCTGCGGCAGCGTTGTGGACGAGGATGTAAAAAACGATATTGCGGTTGCCGGGCGGCTGGGCATTGCGGCGACAACGCTGGAAGGGGTGCTTGCCGTGAAGGGACACGGCACCCCGGGCTATGCCGGACATTAAGCTGGGGAGCCTTTTTGACGGGATCGGCGTGTTCCCTCTGGCTGCTTCCCGGTGCGGTATCCGTCCGGTATGGGCCAGCGAGATTGAAAAAGCGCCCATCTCCATAACCAAAAGGCACTTTCCCGATATGGCGCATTTGGGAGATATTACGAAGGTGGACGGCGGGAAAATCCCGCCGGTCCATGTGATAACCTTCGGCTCTCCCTGTCAGAACCTTTCTCTGATCGGCAATCGCTCCGGCCTTGCCGGGGCAAAATCAAGCCTGTTCTATCAGGCGTTTCGTATCATACAGGAAATGAGGGATGCTACTGATAACCTATATCCAGCTATCGCTGTTTGGGAAAACGTCATGGGAGCGTTTTCTACAAATGACCGGATGGACTTTAGAGCCGTCCTATCCGCCTTCTCGGACACCGAAGTTCCAATGCCTCCTTCGGGAAGATGGGGAAACGCCGGAATGGTGCGAGGGGGAACGCCTGATGTGTGCTGGCGGCTCATGGACGCCCAGTATTGGGCAGGCTCCCGAAGGCTGGCACGAAGGCAGCGGATTTTCGTCGTGGCGGATTTTGGAGGCAGACGTGCCGCAGACATACTATTTAAGCCCCGTCCAATGCTCCCACTTCCTCCGCCTTGCGGAGAGGGCGGGCGGGCCGCCGCCGAAGGAGATCGAACAGCTTCTTTTGAAACAGGGCGGCAGATACCAGTCATCCACCCCTTTCAGTGCTTCCGTATGCGGGGAGCGGCAAAAAGGCAGGAAGAAACGGCCTTCCGAAACAGCTTCGGATTACCAACTGACCCTTTTCCCACTCTTTTAGCCAGTGATGTAACGCCCTTTGCCTTCTGGTATGAGGGCGACCCGGAGGGTGGCTGTATCCGTTTTCTGACGGAAACAGAAAGTGAACGGCTGATGGGGCTGCCGGAGGGCTGGACAAAGTACGGGGCGGACGGCGTGGAGATCCGGCCTCTGCAACGCTACAAGGCGCTGGGAAATGCGATCGCCCTCCCTTGCGCCGATTACATTATGGCCGGGATCTATGAGGTGCTGGCTGACCGGGCCGGAAAGGAGGAATAAGCCCATGTTTGAAGCCTATATAACCAATACAGCCCTGTACCCCTTAATGGGGATCGAGGTAGGGACAACGGTACATTTCCCCATGACGACACAGGAGTTGCAGGCCGCCCTTGCCAAAATCGGGATAGACGGGAAACGGTACAGCGAAGTGTTCTTTACCAGCTTTGACAGTGATGTGCTGGGGCTCTACGATTATCTCTACGAATGTGAGAACATCGACGAGCTGAACGAGCTGGGCCACGCCCTGCTGGAAGTACGGGATAAGGGCGGACTGGAAACCTTTGAAGCCGCTCTTGTCTTGGGAAACCACACAAGGAGCGTGAAGGATTTGATAAACCTGACGCAGAACCTTGACCTTTACCGCTTTTACCCGGATATTTCCGATGATGAAGGGCTGGGCCGTCTTTACGCCGACGAGCTTGGGACTATCGACATACCGGAGCACATTCAGAACTACTTCGATTATGAGGCATACGGGCGGGATGTGCGTATCAACGAGGGCGGCGTATTCGCTCCCGGTGGGTATGTGTCGGCAGTCCCGGAGGGCTTCAAGGAGTATTACCACGGGCCGCAGGACATCCCGCCGGAACACCGGATATTTGCCTATCCTGAAAAGGCCGAGCCTGTCCACTCCATTCTCGCTACACTCAAACGGTTTCAAGAAGCCCCACCCGCTCCGAAAAAGGACAAGGCGGGGCCTTCCCATGAAGAACGGTAAGACTTCGGGCCAGCATGGCCCGAAGCATAAAGGAGGTGCATACCATCAACTATTACCCTATCAATGAAGGAGCCGCCCGCCGGGCAAAAGAAATGAACAGCTTTTCCGACTACAAGGAAGGGAGCGCAACGGCGGAATACCGGGCAATGGTGGACAAGGCCGCCGCCATAGCGGAAAAGCAGAAATCCCGGGTGGACCCCATGTACCATGAGAAGATCGACCATCTGTTAGACACCTACGCCCGCAAGCTGGCCGAAAACATGAACCAAGGCTTTGCCATTGACGCGAGGGTTCCCTCTGTGCTGATCGCCGGGCCTTCCAATTTCCCGGTGGGAAAGAAGGAAAAACAGAACCGGGCGCGGGACAGCAACATGGAGGAATGGCGGCATATTCAAGGGCTGCTGGATAAGATACGCAGCACCGGCATGGGCGGGATCAGCGCCGATGACCCGGCAGCGATTGAAAAGCTCCAGAAGAAGCTGGACGGGCTGGAACGCTCCCAGCTCATTATGAAGGAGGTCAACGCCTATTACCGCAAGCATGGCAAGCTGGACGGCTGTGCGCTGCTGTCGCCGGACCAGATTGAAAAGCTGAAAGCAAGCATGGCGTCAAGTTGGCGAAGCGACCCGAGGCCCTTTGAAAGCTATCAGCTTACCAACAACAATGCGGAGATCCGCCGGGTAAAGGCTCGTATCGAACAGCTTTCCAAACAGGCACAGCAGGAATTTTCCGGCTGGGAGTTCGATGGGGGCCGTGTGGAAATGAACCGGGAGGACAACCGCTTGCAGGTGTTCTTTGACGGAAAGCCTGACGCGGACACCCGAGCCGAGCTGAAAAGCAGCGGTTTCCGCTGGGCTCCCAGCGTGGGAGCATGGCAGAGGCAGCTCACGGACAACGCCATCCGGGCGGCTGACCGTTTGGAATGTATCAAGCCGCTGTCCGGCGAAAAGCCCTCCCAGCTTCAAAAGAAGCCCTCTATCTTGCAGACCATGCGGGAACAGGGCGAAAAAGTCCAGACGGAGCCGGAAAAGAAAGCTCCGTCCGGCAGGGATGCCGAGCGGTAAGCCTCGGGCCACATTGGCCCGAGGTTTTCTGTTCCCCGATATTGTACGGGGGCCTCCCGGATAGCGGGGACCCCGACGGAAAGGAGGTTTTATGCAGGAAGAAGTAAACCAAAAAACGGTTGCCCTTTCGATCAGGACAACGAAGCTCACAGGAAAAGTGCTGGCTGCCGCTCTTGGCAAGGTGGTTCGGGCGCTGCAAAAGCACCACCGGAAGGCGCTGACCCCGCAGGGACGCCAGAGTGTAAAAAAGCTGATGAACCACTATGGCGGCAAAAGCGCCATGCCCTATGTGGGAGCCCCAAAGGATTTTGACCGGATCGCAAAGGAGTTCCATGTGGACTACGCTTTCCATAAAGTGAGCCCCGGTCATTACCTACTGTTTTTCAAAGCCAATCAGGCGGACGCTATCACGGCGGCCTTCCAGAAGTACAGCGCAAAGGTGCTGAACAAAGAGCAGGACAAGGCTTCCATCCTCGGCCAGCTTCGGAAATTCACGGAGCAGATCAGGACGCAGGCAAAGGAAAAGCAGCGGACCAGAGAGGCGGTGAAGGACGGACGTTGAGTGACAAGATCAGAAAATATGTGCTCCCAAACCTGCCGTACCTCTTTGTGTTCTGGTTTTTCTCCAAAATCGGGACGGCCTACCGGATCGCCCCCGGCACAGACTTCGGGACAAAGCTCATGGGGATGCTTGATACCTTCCCCAAAGCCTTTGAAACCTACTGGCCGGGGCTTGGCGGTATTGACCTGCTGGTGGGCCTTGCCGGTGCGGCTGGGGTGTATCTGCTGATACAGTCAAAGATCAGGCAGGCGAAAAAATTCCGGCGGGATGCAGAGTACGGCACCGCCCGCTTTGGAACAAAGGAGGATATAAAGCCGTTTGTAGACCCTAAATTTCAGAACAATGTCATTCTGACCGGGACGGAGTTCCTGACCATGAACACCCGTCCGAAAATACCCGCCAATGCCCGGAACCTAAACGCCTGTGTCATCGGATCGTCCGGCTCGGGAAAGACAAGGTTCTGGCTGACTCCGCAGCTCCTTCAGGCCCATTCCTCGTATGTGGTGGTAGACCCGAAGGGCGGCACTCTCGACCAGTGCGGGCGGTTTCTGCAACGGGAGAAATACAGGGTGCGGGTGTTCAACAGTATCGACTTTTCAAAATCCATGCACTACAATCCGCTGGCCTATATCAAGACAGAAAGCGATGTTTTGAAATTTGTTACCGCCCTGATTGCCAACACCAAAGGCGACGGCAAGGAGGGCGACGAGTTCTGGACAAAAGCAGAAACCCTCTTGTACTGCGCCCTTGTGTCCTACATCGTCTTTGAGGGGCCGGAGGAAGAACGCAACATGAATACGCTGGTGGAAATGATAAACAGCATGGAAGTCCGGGAGGATGACGAAACCTTCAAAAACGCGGTGGACTATATGTTTGACGGGTTGGAACGTCGCAGCCCCCAGCACTTCGCCGTGAGGCAGTATAAGAAATACAAGCTCGCCAGCGGTGATATATGCTCTAAGTGACTTCTTAATCATGATTTTGTCATGGTTAGTGAAGCAATCACTTAGAGCATTTTTGTTTCAGGAGGTACAGCTATGAGAAACGAAAAAATCACCCCACTGTACGAGCGCCTGAGCCGGGACGATGAGTTACAGGGCGAGAGCAATTCCATATCCAACCAAAAACAGATGTTAGAGGATTTTGCCCGCCGGAATGGGCTGTCCAACCCTACGCACTTTACCGATGATGGTATCTCAGGCACCCGTTTTGACCGCCCCGGATTTTTGGCGATGATGGAGGAAGTGGAGGCAGGGCGTGTAGAGGCAATCGTCATCAAGGACATGAGCCGGTTAGGGCGTGACTATCTGAAAGTCGGCCAGGTCATGGAGATTTTGCGGCAGCGCGGCGTACGGTTAATTGCCATCAACGATGGCGTGGACAGTCTGAAAGGCGACGATGATTTTACGCCCTTCCGCAATATCATGAATGAGTTTTACGCCCGCGACACCAGCCGGAAAATCCGATCTGTGTTTAAGTCAAAAGGCATGAGCGGTAAGCACCTGACAGGCACCGTGATTTACGGCTACTTGTGGGATGAAAAGCGGGAACATTGGCTGGTAGATGAGGAAGCCGCCGAAGTGGTACGCCGTATCTTTTCCCTCACGCTGGAGGGATATGGGCCTTATCAGATCGCTTGCAAGTTGTCCGCAGACCGGATTGAAATTCCTGTCGTACACCTTGCCCGATTCAACGAAGGTGTGAACCGTTCAAAGCCGGTCAAAGACCCCTATGGATGGGGATCATCTACCATCGTGAACATTTTGAAAAAGCGAGAGTATTTAGGGCACACCATCAATTTCAAGACCCGCAAGCACTTTAAGGACAAGAAAAGCCACTATGTTTCTGAGGACGAATGGACGATCTTTGAGAATACCCATGAAGCCATTATCGACCAGCAGACCTTTGATTTGGTGCAGAAAATCCGCAGCAATGTACGGCGTTATCCAAACGGCTGGGGCGAAGCGGCTCCCCTCACAGGCTTGCTCTATTGTGCAGATTGTGGCGGCAAGATGTATGTCCACCGCACCAACAATGGCAGGCGGATTTCTCAATATACCTGTTCCAATTATACCAAAATTCCGTGTGGGACACTATGCCCCACTCAACACCGTATCAATGAGAGTGCTGTTCTGACATTGGTTTCCGACACGCTCCGGGCTATCGCTGAATATTCCAGAAATGACCGGACGGAATTTATTCACACTGTTCAGGAGACGCAGGTTGCTCAACAGAGTGCCGATATATCGAAAAAGCGCAGGCGTTTGGCTGCTGCCCAAAAGAGAGCCGGAGAACTGGAAAAACTGATTTGCAAAATCTATGAGGACAACGCCCTCGGCAAGCTGCCGGATGCACGATATAAGGCGCTTGATGCACAGTATGCCAAAGAGCAGGATGCACTTGAGATTGAAATTGCAGAGCTGGAAAAGGCTGTTACCGGCTATGAGCAGAGCCAGAAATCAGCAGAGAAATTTATAGCCCTGATTGATAAGTACGAGAATTTTGACACGCTGACAAACACCATGCTCAACGAGTTTATAGAGAAAATCCTTGTCCACGAACGCGCCCGAAAAGGCAGCCAGGACACCACGCAGGAAATTGAAATCTACTTCAATTTTTTAGGACGCTATATCCCACCATCCTTACAGCCGGTTCCTTTAACCCCGGAGGAACAGGAAGAACTGCAGAAAAAAGAAGAACGCAAGGACAGGCTTCATCAGAATTATTTGAAGCGGAAAGCCAGCGGCGCACAGAAACAGTATGAGGACAAAATCAAGGCGAAGAAAAAAGCGGAAATGGACGCTAAGAAAGCCCTGATCCGGGCTGAGGATATGAAAAAAGGCGTTTTTTCTACTGTCGGACAGCTGCCGAAAGAAGAACCACGCAAAGGCAGCATAGCAGCCAGCGCAGCAGTCTAATCATCACGAAGCAAAGGAGAATGAATATGAGTAAGTTGACTTACATTCGTTGTGGAGATTATGATATACCCAACCTAAAACTTTCTGAACAGCCGGAAACTTCTATCAGCAAGTACGGCAGAATGCGAAAATCCTACCTAAAGGAACATCGCCCCATTCTCTACAACCATCTGCTGATGAGCGAGAAGCTGTATCCACACCTGTTAGAGATTGAGCGGACAGCACAGGGGCGTGTGGAAACCATGTTGCCTCACATGATGGAAGTTGCGGGTGTCACGGAGGAACTGAAAGCCTGTGACCCTATGCGCTGGATGGGGCTGATGAACACGCTGAAAGCGCAGGCAGAAGAAATCATATTAGCAGAATTGATTAACGACTGATTCCCTAACAATAAATTACAATATAATCAAAAAGACGAAGTTAGTGTAAATAGACTGACTTCATCTTTTTTGATTCCTATATTCTTCTGGGGATTTTCCATAAACTTTACGGAAAGTGGCCGCAAATTTACTTGCATTGGCATAGCCCAAATGCTCTGCAATATTGCCGATTGTCAAATTCGGTTTTGACATCAATAAAAGCGCATACCGCATTTTTGCCTGTCGGATATAAGCCCCAATAGGAACACCATACATGGCTTTGAATGATTCTCGAAGTTTGGTCTGCCCCATTGCTGCTATTTTGCAAAGCTGCGAGAGTTCTGGTGGGTTTAAAATATTCTGTTCAATAGCCAGACGTACAGATTCCAGCGCCTTTTTCTCTTGTTTGGAAAGAGACTGGTGTTTAGATGCTATCTCCTGTCGCTGTTTATGAAAGTTGCCTGCCACAATAGAAAGCAGTTCACCTACTTTGCTTTCGTAGTAAAGACGGGAGGTTTCGCCAGCAATCAGTTTATCCCGTATCTGCAAAAACAGGGTTCCAATTTCCGGGGTATTATAATCAAAAGCTTTCCAATCATAAACCTCTGCATAGTCAAAATCGTCCGGGGTAAAACGGTCTTGCAGATTTTTCTCTATGTAATCTTCAAACAGCAAAACTGACGCATAGCTGATTGGTATATTGGGTTGATATAATACTCGCCCCTGTGACGGCTTATTTAGATAAAGGTGGATTCCCTCTGTGATAGGTTGGGCTTTCCGCCCATTCTGGATCAGGGTAACACCGCCGGATTCCAAATAATAAATTTTCACCAGCTTTTGATTGATCTCATATTTGCGTTCCATTGAGGCGTATGGTATCCAGCTTCCGGTTGACAGGAATAATCCATCTGTCGGTTGAACCTGATAGATATTTCCATAGCCTTGTCTGTTTTGCGGCTGCAAGGTGCAGATTCCATTATGATTATCCTGTCGAAAATGATAATCATGCAGATAAAAAGAAGCATCCCCTAATTCGTGCGCGGCCTGTGTAGAATCGGTCTGCATCCTGCTCACCCCCGTTTCTTATGTAGTCGGAATAATCCGCAGTATCTTTTTTTATGCCCCAAAATGTCGCAAAGGCTGTCAGCAAAACCACAAAAAGCACTGATATATCCGGTTGTTTTTCCACTTTTAACTCCTGTTTTGACCTTTTTTGCCGGATTTGACACCCAAAAAATCACTGAGTAGAATGACATTACTGGCTGGTTAGCTGACTCTAATCACAGCAATTTTATCACGATTTTGTGCGTAGGTCAATGAGGCTTCTGCCAGCAAATAATAAATAGGAGGACGTTGAAAATGTCTAATTCACAACAAATGAAAAAAGGGCTGTCTGTGCGTGATTTGATTACCACCGGCATCCTTGCTGCTTTGTACATGGTATGCGCCATGATTGGCGAGGCTATCTTTGGGTTCTTCCCTGTACTGACTTTCCTTTGCCCGCTGTCTATTGCGCTGCTGTGCGGCCCGGTTTATATGCTGATACTGGCGAAGGTGCCGAAGCATGGCCCAATCATTGTCACCGGTATTTTGGTAGGAGGTGTACTGTTCGTACTCGGTATGTACTGGTCTATGTGTTTGGCATATTGTATTCTCGGCGTTGTGGCCGATCTGCTGGCCGGTTCCGGGAACTTTAGAAACAAAGGGCGTAACCTGTTGTCCTACATGATTTTTGTTCTCAGCCCAGTTTTCTCCTACGGTATGCTTTGGTTTGACCGCGACGCCTATGTGCAATATTTGGTAGAAAAGGGAACAGAACAGACCTATATGGACACAATGGTTTCAACCGCGCAAAACTGGATGCTCCCGGCAATGATTATCGGCGTGTTGATCTGTGCTGCTATCAGCGGTCTTGTAGGCCAGAAACTATTGAAAAAGCATTTTGAAAAGGCCGGAGTAGTGTAATGGAGATGCAACTGCAAACAAAAGACACACTTGCCACATTACATTTAGACCCTCGCACAAAACTATATCTGTTGATCGTCGGAAATGTTGCGTTGTTCCTTGCGCCCTCTTTACTCTATGAGATTGCGCTGGTTGTATGCGTTGTGATTCTCGGCATCCTTGTAGGAGCAAAGCGGTTTACGGTAAGAATGGCTGCTGTCTATGCGGGAATGGTTGTTCTGCATATCATTGGAACAAATTATTTGACAGGGACTTTGCAGATTGCGATTGTAACATTTACCGTATTTATCCGTAAAATCTTTCCTTGTGCCATGCTCGGAGGTATTTTAGTCAGCACGACAAGGGTAAATGAATTTATGGCGGCCATGAACCGTATTCATATGCCAAAAGCAATGGTTATTCCTCTGACGGTCATGCTCCGCTATTTTCCTATGGTGCATGAGGATTGGGGCTATATCAGCGACGCCATGCGGATGCGCGATGTAGCTCCAACCGTCAAAAGTCTGCTGACCCATCCGGCCCGAACAGTGGAATGTATCTATGTTCCGATGATGATGTCAGCACTGAAAGTGGCGGATGAATTGTCGGCGGCGGCTGTTACAAGGGGGCTGGAAAATCCGAAGCCCCGAACCTGCTTGCAGGAAATCCACTTTAGTGTTGCGGATGCCGTATGCTTTATCCTGTTCACTTTGTTTATGTCAGTGTCAATCTGGCTGAAATTGAAAGGGGGTGCAGGCTAATGATCCGTTTTGACAAGGTTTCTTTTACCTATCAGGAATCATTACAAAATGGCGGACTGCGCGATGTTGATTTGACAATCAACAAAGGCGAGTGTGTGCTGTTGTGTGGGCGAAGCGGCTGTGGGAAAACCACATTGACCCGTCTTGTGAATGGCCTGATTCCATACTTTTATCCGGGAGAAGTCACCGGAACAACCTATGTTGACGGTAAAAATATACAGGATTATCCCATATATGAAGTGTCCGAGTATGTGGGGTCTGTATTCCAAAATCCACGCTCTCAATTTTTTAATGTAGATACAGACAGTGAAATCTCCTTTGGAATGGAAAATCTGACTTATCCAAGGGAAAAAATGAAAGAACGCATTTCAAAGACAGTTGCGGATTTAGATATAGCACATCTGACGGGGAGAAGCATATTTGAATTGTCTGGCGGTGAAAAACAAAAGGTGGCGTTTGCGTCCATCTATGCTATGTCTCCGAGTATTTACTTGTTAGATGAACCATCGTCCAATCTGGATATGGATGCTATTGAGGATTTGCGGCGTACACTTGAACTCCTAAAGAAACAAGGCAAGACCATTCTAATTGCAGAACATAGGATTTATTATCTGAGGGAATTAGTTGACCGCATTGCGTATATGGAAAACGGGGCTATATCTGCTGTGTTTTCTCCAAGCCAGTTTCTTTCTATTCCTGAAGAACAGCGGCATAGTATGGGACTTCGCGCTTTAGATTTGTCAAAGGTACAGCCAAGGGTCTTTGCTGAAAATTCTCAAAAGCCGATTTTGGAAGTCAGGAACTTATCCTTGTTCTATAAGAAAAAGCTGGTTCTGGACGATTTGAATTTGAGTGCGGCACCGGGAGAAATCATAGGAATTATCGGCCATAATGGAGCCGGAAAATCTACATTTTCCAGAACACTATGCGGTCTGCACACAAACTGTACGGGAAAGATTCTTTGGGATGGTAAAGAACTGAACGCAAAGAGCCGATTAAAACATTCCTATATGGTGATGCAGGACGTAAGCTATCAGTTATTTGCCGATACATTGGAAAAGGAATGTGTATTTGGAATTAAGCATCCTGATCTGGATGCAGCAAAACAGGCAATGGAATGGCTGGGTATTTATGAGTACCGTACGCATCATCCCAATACACTTTCCGGGGGCCAGAAGCAGCGTGCGGCCGTGGCAGTAAGTATGGTATGCCGTAAGGATGTTTTAATTTTTGATGAACCGACTAGCGGACTTGATTATGACAGCATGATTCAGGTTGCAGGGTTATTTCAAACGCTTTCTAAAATGGGAAAGGTAATTTTTGTTGTAACCCATGATTACGAATTTTTAGCGGTAGCCTGTACAAGAGTGATTCATTTAGATAACGGAAAACAGCAGGAAGATTACCCACTTTCCTACGACAATCTGCATCGACTACGCGATTTTTTCTTGCGGTCAGAAAGGAGGCAGAACCTTGAGGAGAATGGAAAATGACCTCCTGTTCTTCCATGAGCTGATCGGTAACTGTTCCGTTGAAAAGGATTCAAAGATATATACAATTTCTCCAAAATTTGGGAAAGGCACCATGCAGAGCTTTGAAGTGATGCCTGGTGCTGAAATTGTTTATAGCAATGTTCATATCACAACTCCAATTCAAAAGAACATCCAATGTAAGGATCGTTTTATTGAAGTCACCTATTGCTTTCATGGGCGAGTGAATATGCTGTTCAGCAACCAGCCGGAGATGGTTATGAGCGACCATTATATTTCTGTTTTCAATGGTGCAAGCCACCTGAAAAGCTGTGATTTTGGGAAAAACCCTTTTGTTGGTGTTTCAGTGGTGGCTTATCTGCCGCAGATTATAAACAGCCTGAATATCATGCTGGGGACAATCGCGTTTGACGAGGACATGGATTTTCAAGGGCTTTTTACAGCGGGCGGCTGTTTTATAGCACCAGCGACAAAAAGCGTGGAGCATATTTTTACCGAACTGCTCTTGCTGCCGGAACAGTACCGCAATTACCTTATGCGTATTAAAGTCATGGAACTATTGCTATACCTGGTTGGCAAAATGGAGTATCGGACAGATTTTGGAATTTCACTATTCCGCAAGGAGGAGATGAATTGTAATGAGTGATGTAAAAGCTCTGTTTGGACTAATTGATAAGAAAAATAAGCGTCGCCTGATCGGCGCGGTAATCTGCTGCGTCCTGTCTGTTTTGTGCGGCATCCTGCCCTATTTGGGCGTTTGGGGCATTGTGACCTGTTTTCTGAATGAACGGACAGAGAATCTTTTTCAATATGTGTGCCTGATTGCCGCAGCAATCATTTTGAAACATCTGCTGTTTGGAACCGGCACAAAAATCTCTCACAAGGTAGCCTACCAGACATTGGGGGAAACCCGTAAAAAGCTGTTCCGTAAAATTGCCCGTTTACCAATGGGCTATGTGAAAACAACGGCATCCGGGCAGGTCAAAACGATCATTATGGACAATATGGAACAGTTGGAGACATTTTACGCCCATAACATTCCAGAGATTATTTCTGGTCTCGCTGTACCGCTATGTATGGAAATCCTGCTGGCGATATTGGACATTAGGGTAGCCGGTATCATGCTGATTCCGGTCGTTCTGTTTATTCTTGTCGGTATTCTTATGATTATCGTTCAGATGAAAAAAATGGACGAATTTAATCAGGCGTTTGCCGACGTCAGCGTTAAGACGGTGGAATATGTCAACGGTATGAAAGAACTGAAGATATTTGCCGCCGACGAATCCACTTATGGCCGCCTGTCAGAAAGCATCCGCACTTACAGCACCGTTGTAACAGAGTGGTTCCAAAGCTGCTTGAAATATGTTGCTTTCAATCATGCCGACTTAAACAGCAACCTTGTGTTCTTGTTTCCACTTGCCGGTTTGATGTACCTCTCCGGCAGCGTGACAGCGGCCAGCTATATTATGTATCTGTTTATGGGGCTTGCCATGCTGATTCCGTTGGAAACTGTTTCTAATAACTTTGATTATATCGGCATGAACGCTTCTGTTGCAAAAAAGATAGACGAAATTCTGAAGCTGGATGAAATGGCGGATACGACCTCGAAGGCAGAACTTTCCGACCACACGATTGTGTTTGAACACGTTACATTTTCCTATGGGGAAGGACAGCCGGTATTAAAAGATGTCTCAATTACTGTTCCTGACGGAAAAGTAACTGCGCTCGTCGGTGTTTCCGGCAGCGGTAAAAGTACGGCGGCCAGCCTGATCTGCCGGTTTTGGGATATAACCGGGGGACAGATTTGCCTGGGAGGCGTACCGCTGAACCAGATTCCGCTATCCGATCTGATGTCCCAGATCTCCTTTGTGACCCAGAATACGTTCCTATTCAAAAAGAGTATCCGGGAAAACATTATGATGGGAAACCCAGAGGCCACGGAGGAAGAAATGATGCAGGCAGCAAAGGATGCCGTATGTCACGACTTTATTATGCGGCTTCCAAAGGGCTATGACACAGTGATAGACAAGGAAACCAAGTTGAGCGGTGGCGAAAAACAGAGAATCACATTGGCAAGGGCAATTCTGAAAAATGCGCCGGTTGTGATTCTTGACGAGGCAACGGCTTACATTGACGCCGACAATGAAGATTTACTGCAAAAGGCGCTGGCTAAATTATCAGAGGGAAAAACCGTACTCGTAATAGCGCACCGTCTTTCTAGTATCAAGGAAGCTGATTCGATTGTGGTTCTGGAACAAGGCAAAGTGATTGACTGCGGCACACATGATGAATTGATAAACCGTTGCTCCCCGTATCGGGATATGTGGGCGGCCTTTGAGCAATCCGATCAATGGAAAATGGGAGGTGTAAACGCATGATTGCTATGATACGGAAATTCTTAGACCTTGCAGGCGAGCGCAAAAAGCAGCTTTATCTTGCGTGGCTGTTTCAGGCGTTGACCTCAATTTGTGAGGGCGCGATATATTTCATGCTGTTCCTTGCGATAAAAGATATTTTGGGCGGCTCGTTTACAAGGGAAAAACTGATACAGTATAGCCTTATGTTTCTGGTTTATACTGTCCTGCATTTTATTTTTTATTACTTTACGATTGTAAAGCAGCGCCCGGTATCTTATGCCATGATGCGGGATGAACGTCTTTCGATTGCGGCGAAAATCAAACAGTTTCCGCTCTACTACTTTACAAAAGACAAGATCAGCCAGCTTACATCTTTGTTTACAACTGATTTAAGTTTCGTGGAAATGAATATCATGGAGATTATTGCCGGTTTCGTTTCTAGCATGATAATGACGGTTGTATTTGCTCTGATGCTGCTTAGTGTGGACTGGCGTATGGCGCTTCTTCTGTTTGTGGGGATCATCCCCGGCTATATCCTCTACCAGCAGTTTCAAAAGAGCATGGTTCAACTGGGAGAGCAGAAGAAAAATGCACAGGTGGTAATGATTGATTCCACACTGGAATATGTACAGGGCATGGAAACGATCAAGGCATACCGGCTGGAGCAATCCGGTAAGCTCGTGGAGAATCAGGTGGACAGATATTGCACGGCTTCTGACCGTTATGAAGCGACGCTGACGAATTGGAGCATGGGTTATAAGATCTGCCTGAATCTGGGCCTGTTTTTGAGCTTGGGTGTTGGCATTGCAATGGTTCGTTCTGGTTCATTAACCCCGGCAACCTATTTGTTTTTTGCAATTATGGGCATTATTTTTTACCGTCCGCTGGAAGCTCTGATGGGTTCCTTTGCCATGATGAATCTTGCAAACGCATCGTTGGATAACATAGCAGAAATCAACAACCTGCCGACTGAAAATGAAAAACAGGGAACTACACAGTTTGCAGATACACAAGCCGATGTACGGTTTGAAAATGTATCGTTTAGCTATGATGGAAAGCGTGAAGCAGTTAGTCATGTAAGTTTTTCAGCTAAACCTGGAACGATCACTGCATTGGTTGGCCCTTCTGGAAGCGGCAAATCCACTCTGCTTAATTTAATTCCGGGATTTATAACGCCGAAAAACGGGCGGATTCTGTTGAATGGGAAAGATGCGGCAGCATTAAAGCATAGTGATCTGGTGCGTCATGTGAGTGTCGTTTTTCAGGAAGTATATCTTTTTCAGGATACCATGATGAATAATATCCGGATGGGAAACCAGAGCACAACGGACGAGCAGGTGGTAGAGGCGGCAAAAAAGGCTCACTGTCACGAATTTATAGAAAAGCTCCCACAGGGCTATCAAACGGTTATCAGCGAGGGCGGCGCAAGCCTTTCCGGTGGAGAGCGTCAGCGCGTCGCTATTGCGAGGGCAATTTTGAAAGATTCCCCGATCATTCTTTTAGATGAGGCGCTGTCCAGTCTGGATGCCGAAAATGCCGTAGCAATACAGAAGGGCATAGAAGAAATGATTAAGGGCAAGACGGTGTTCCTTGTATCACACACTTTGTCCTATATCCAAAATTCAGATCAGATACTTGTCCTATCTGACGGCATATTGCAAGGCTGTGGGAAACATGAAGAACTGTTGCAGACCGTGCCGCTTTATCAAACTATGTGGGAAAAAGAGAAATCTATTAAAAACTGGAAGCTGGCATAATGAGCAGCAAGAACAAACTTCATGCGTCCGGGGAGGACTACCTGGAAACCATCCTTGTTCTCCAAAAGAAACGCGGTATGGTACGCTCCGTAGATGTGGCCCGGCACATGGAGGTGTCAAAGCCCAGCGTGTGCCATGCAGTGGCTATCTTGCGGGACGGCGGCTTTCTTACAATGGACGAAGATCACTTTCTCCATCTGACCGATGTGGGCCGCGAGGTAGCCGAAAAAATCTACGAGCGTCACTGCTTCTTTACCGAGCAGCTTATCGCCGCAGGCGTTGACCCCAGGACTGCGGAGGCTGACGCCTGCCGGATTGAACACATCATCAGCGATGAGAGCTTTTCACGGCTGAAAGAGGCAGCCGAACAGGAACAAACCTAAACCAAATAAGACAAGCGATCCTGCCCCGCAAGACGGGGAAAGAAAAAAACCGTTGCAGGGCAGGCAGCTTCGTGCGCCCATAATGGATTTTCCGGGTACTGCGGCGGTTTTGAGTAACATCAAGGCCGCCGTTCCTTATGCCCTCAACAAAGGAGTGACGACTACACGCTGACACGGCGGCTTTAGGAGGGAACCGCCATGAAGCACATTGACCGCCGACAAATTCAGACGATATTTCACTACCGTCAAAAAAAGCCCAGTCAACGAACAGGCCCCGTCTGGTAGCCGGTGCGAAAATTGTCATTCTGTAAGTGAATATTGGAGTTTTTGCGCTCGAATAGCTTTTTGCTGTCCGGGCGCTTTTTTGTCCCTATGGAGCCGGAACATCGGGCCAGCATGGCCCGAACCCTGGCCCCAGTGCCGCGCCCCGCCGCCTCATTCAGATTTACCCAAAAAATCTGAATGGAGGAAAGGCAGATGGAAGTTACCATCAATTATAACGGACAAGCTGTGGCCGTGGAGGTCACGCTGGAAGTCTATGAATTTCTTGACCGGGCCGATCACAAAACGGAGAACCTGTTCCATGAACAGCGGCGGCATTGGGATGGCCGGGAGTTTGACGAGTACATCATTACCACCGAGGGTGTAGGGGTCTACGGCGAAACGCCGGAGGAATACCTTTGCCGCATGGAAACGCTGCATGAGCTGATGGCTGTTCTGGACACCTGTACCGAGGCCCAGCGCCGCCGGTTCCTGCTCTATGCGCTTGACGGGCTGAGCCTTGCAGAGATCGGTGTGCTGTGCGGCTGCTCCAAAGTGGCTGTTTATCAAAGTGTGGAGGCAGTCAGAAAAAAATTTATAAATTTCTTTGAGAACAGGCTTAACGAATGACCTGTTTTCTGGCTACCAAGTGAAAGGGATCATTTCCCTTATCTCAGCGAGGGGCGGACAGCGGACGAGCTGCCCGCCTCTCCGATTTTCAGGAGGTAAGCCTATGAAAACAATCAATCTGCGGTGGATGTATCCCCACTACCGGCATGACGAGTTTGTGGATGTTACGGACGAGGTATGGGCAGCGATGTATCAGGCCCAGCGGAAGATGGAGAACTATGAGCGTCGGAAAGTCTACCACCGCGCCTACTACTCTCTGGACGCATACAGCTGGCTGGAAAATTACGCACTGGAACACAGCAGATCGCCGGAAGATATTTTGCTGGAACGAGAAGAAATGACCACCCGCCTATACCTGATTGCAGCTCTGCCGGTGGCTCTGGCTCATGCCACTCCGACACAGGCCCGCCGTGTTCACGCCTACTACATTGCTGGTATCAAGCAGCCGGAAATCTCTCGGATAGAGGGCGTCCACAGCAGCAAGGTTAGC
The DNA here is from genome assembly GCF_049562865.1 of Faecalibacterium sp. 7. NCBI lineage: Bacteria > Bacillati > Bacillota > Clostridia > Eubacteriales > Oscillospiraceae > Faecalibacterium > Faecalibacterium sp. 7. Next base: position 1,723,174 of record NZ_CP186911.1, read on the forward strand.
GTTGCCATCCGCCGGGGTCTGCGGAATATGCGCCGTTGCTATGATGGCCTTTTCCAAACAGAGTGAGGGCATGCCTATGCAGACCATCAATCTCAAACAATATTATCCATTTTGCAAAGAGGACATTTTTGTGGAGGTGTCCGATGAGATCGTCGAAGCGTTTCTTCTGGACAAGAGAGCCGAGGCCGCCAGAGATCGCAAGATGTTCCGGTATAAGGCGTTTTATTCCCTCGATTGTAACGATGGAATCGAAAATGCCGCCATCGGCTGGGCGCAGCCATCGCCGGAGGACTACCTGATAGAAAAAGAAGAATTAGACGAATACGAAGAATTGATACGGCGATTGTACGAAGCCATTTCTTCCCTGCCGCCTATGCAGGCCCGCCGTGTCCACGCCCGCTATATGCTGGGTATGAAAGTGAAAGATATTGCCGCAATGGAGGGTATCACGCCATCACAGGCGGGAAAATCCATCCATGCCGCACTGCGGAGGCTGCGCCGGTACTTTGCTCGACAGAAATGGACGGTCAATCTATGAGTATTTCCAAAGAAAAGAGGTGCCTGACATGAACGAAAAAATTACAGCCCACCCACAAAAAGAAGAACGGGAGAAAGTCCTGAAGGAGATTCGGCAGTTTGAAAACCGAAAGAAGATTTTGGAGAACAAGCAGCGGAACGAAGAACGCAGGGTTCGCACCCGCCGCCTGATTGAGCGCGGAGCCATTTTGGAGGGTATTTTTCCGCTGGCTCCCAACCTTTCCGGCGCAGAGGTCAAAGCATTTCTGATTGCCCTGTCCCATCTTCCGGGGGCTGTGGAATTGACTGCAAACCTGCCAAAATCCGGGGACACGCCATAAGTCCCTTGTTTACAAGGGCGCACTTATACACCGTTGCCGGTGCTGTGCGCCCTGCCGGGGGCATTGCGTACTTCGTCCGCGATGGGAAGCTACGCTCCCCAAACCCCTTGTGCGCTCTGCGCAGCCAGACACCCGCTTTGCGTTTGTCCGGCTCCACAGAGCCTGTTATCCCCTCACTGAAAGGAGGTGTTCCCCATAGATTTCTGTCATATCCCCGTCAGTATCATCAAGCGCAGCGCGGGCCGTTCTGCTGTTGCCGCAGCTGCTTACCGCAGCGGAACCAAGATGACAAATGAATGGGATGGAATGACCCACGACTACACCCGGAAAGGCGGCATTGTCCATGCGGAGATCATGCTGCCTGCCCACGCGCCGCCGGAATTTGCAGACCGATCTATCCTCTGGAACAGCGTGGAGCAAATCGAGAAAGCAAGGGACAGCCAGCTTGCCCGCGAGATTGAAGCAGCCCTGCCCCGTGAACTGTCCGGTGAACAGCAGCTTGCCCTTGTGCGTGCCTATGTGAAGGACAACTTTGTAGACAAAGGAATGTGCGCCGACTTTGCTATCCATGACAAGGGAACCGGCAACCCTCATGTCCATATCATGCTGACGCTCCGGCCTCTGAAAGAAAATGGACAGTGGGGTGCAAAGTGCCGCAAGGCATACGATCTGGACGAGAACGGCCAACGCATCCCGGACGGGAAAGGCGGCTGGAAGAACCACCGGGAGGACACCACCGACTGGAACGACAAAGGGAATGTGGAGATTTGGCGGGCGGCATGGGCGGCCTGCACCAACCGGGCATTGGAGGCCGCCGGTCATCCCGCCCTGGTAGACCACCGCAGCTACAAGCGCCGGGGCATTGATAAAATCCCCTCTGTCCATCTGGGGCCAGCCGCCAGCCAAATGGAAAAGCGCGGCATCCGCACCGACAAGGGCGAAGTAAACCGGCAGATCGCCGCCGACAACAAGCTGCTGAAAGAAATCAAAGCCCGCATTACCCGTCTTTATCGCTGGTCGAAAGCCGAAACGGAAAAACCACAAACACAGCAAAGCAACTTGACAGCTTTGTGGGAGGCCCAGCAGCAGTTGGACGCTCCCCGCACCCGCACCGGCAAAATCCGGGCTTTGCAGGAAAGCGCTGCACTATTCAGCTTTTTGCAGGCAAACGGCATCCAGTCTATGCAGCAGCTTCATGAAAAAATCGCTGATATGAACAGATGTTACTATGACCTGCGGGGAAAAATCGTCAAGGCTGAGCGCCGGATCGCCATTCTTACCGAACGCGGGGAGATGTGGGAACAGTACAACCAGTACAAGTCCATCCACAAGCAGCTTGCCAAAGTAAAGCCGGAAAAACGGGAACAGTTTGAACAGCGCCACAGCCGGGAACTGATTCTGTATGACGCAGCGGCCCGGTATCTGAAAGAACTGAAAGACAGAGGCGAGGGGATAACCCCGAAGGCATGGCAGCGGGAGATCGACCAGCTGGCCGCTGGAAAGCAGACGGACACGCTTGCCATGAAATCCATGCGGGAGGATTTGAAAGCAGTGGAACGGCTCCGCAAAACCGCCGAGCAGCTGTCCAGACAGGAACGGGACAATTCTCACGACCGGGAGCCGGAGCGGTAAGGGCTACCGCGTTTCACGACATACTTTTGCACACAGAAAAACCGCCGTACAGGTTTCCCCATACGGCGGCAGACTGTTTATTTGCCGAACAAGTCGCTGTGTGTGCCGGTGCGGGCCAGCGTCAGCACCAGAACATCATCTTCTATGCGGTAGACAAGCAGCCAGTCCGGGAGAATATGACATTCCCGATGGCCTGCCCAATCGCCGGACAGGTCATGGTCACGGTTCTTATCCGGCAGCGGTTCGCCCATTGCCAGCAATGCTACGACCTGCTCCAGCAGCTCTATCTTCAAGCCACGCTTGATGGCTCGTTTGTAGTCTTTTTTGAAACTGGTCGTGTACTTGACGGTATATTTGGTTTCTTTCATCTTTTCAGGTCAGCAAACAACTCGTCAAGGTCATTGTAGCCCTTTACAGACGGGTCTTTTGCAATCCTTTCCGCTTCCAGCATGGCAGCAACCGTTTCTTTGTTCGGCTGTTCCAGCCTTACTTCAAAGGGAATGCCGCCTTCACGAAGCGACTGGCGCACAAAGATGTTAAACGCCGTAGTCAGGTTCATGCCAAGTTCAGTAAACAGTGCGTCCGCCTGCGCTTTCAAATCTGCGTCCATGCGGATACTGATGTTTGTGGTATTTCCAGCCATACGATCAACCCCTTTCTGCTGGCAATTATAGTATATGCCATTCGCACGAAGAAAACAATACTTTGCACGAATATTTAATAATAAATTCATTCAAGGAGGTTACCGGCTTTATGAAAGAAATCATTTATGAAGAACAATAAGTCTGAACCTATCCCCGTCATGGATTACCGCCAGTACCGCAGAGTGCGGAGGCTGGTGCATGAGTGCTGCAACTATGACGGCGGTAACTGTATCGCCCTGGACGATGGGGAGGAATGTGTCTGTGTCCAGTCTATTTCCTACTCCCTGTTGTGCAGGTGGTTTCGGGCGGCGGTATTGCCGCAGGATAAGGAACTGGAAACGGCGCTGTTCCACCGGCTGAATGCTAAGAAATGCTCCGTATGCGGGGCGCTGTTTACCCCCGGTTCCAACCGAGCCAAATACTGCCCGGAATGTGCCGCACGCATGAAGCGGATCAACGCCGCAAAGCGCAAGCGGAAACAACGGGAGAAATGTCACGCTTTAGGGGCTGAAAAACCCTTGTAAATCAAGGATTTTTTCGAGGGTGTCAAAGGCAGGCTGATAGATTTATCCTCTGACCCCTAAAACGGCCTTAAAATGCGTATAGAATCCCCAGAGAACCCCCAGAGAACCCCCAAGGAGGAACCCTATGTCAGACAACCGAAAATATTATTACCTGAAACTCAAAGAAAACTATTTTGACGATGATTCCATCGTGCTGCTGGAAAGTATGCAGGATGGTGTGCTGTATTCCAACATTCTGCTCAAGCTGTATCTGAAATCGCTGAAACATGGCGGGCGGCTCCAGCTTGACGAGGACATCCCCTACACGGCGCAGATGATCGCCACCATTACCCGCCAGCAGATCGGCACTGTGGAGAGAGCCTTGCAGATCTTTTTGAAGCTGGGTCTTGTGGAAGTGCTGGACAGCGGCACCTTCTACATGAGCAATATTGAACTGCTGATCGGCCAGTCCTCCACCGAGGCCGAGCGAAAGCGTGCGGCGAGGCTCCAAAACAAGGCTCTTTCCGCGCCCCGGACAAACGGCGGACATTTGTCCGACATTCGTCCACCAGAGATAGAGATAGAGTTAGAGAAAGAGATAGAGATAAAGAGAGAGATAGAGAAGGGACGCTCCGCCCGCGCCTATGGCCGTTACCAGAATGTTTTCCTGTCGGACGAGGAACTGGCAGACTTGCAGGCCAGCTTTCCTGCTGTATGGGAACAGTACATCGAAAAAATGTCCGAGTACATGGCTTCTACCGGCAAGCGGTATCAGAGCCATGCCGCCACCATCCGGCGCTGGGCCGGTGAGGACGCGAAGAAAGCAGCCCCGCCCACCCGCAACCGGGATTACAGCGTAAAGGAAGATGAAACCGTATGATTGAGATTACCGCAGAAATCCGGGCGCTGATCGACAAGGCAGCCGCCGGTGTGGAACTGGCCGGGGACGAGTACATAGACCCGGCAGACGGCCTCATTCACTGTAAGAAGTGCGGCGGCCAGAGGCAGACCGTTGTGCCATGCTTTGGAAAACCAGGCTACTTCATGCCCCGCTGCATCTGCCAGTGCCAGCAGGAGGCCGAGGAACAGCGCAAGGCTGCTGAAGAACGGCAGCGCCGCATGGAGCGTATCAAACGCCGAAAGGCACAGGGCTTGCAAGACCGCTATCTCTATGACTACACCTTTGCCAACGACAACGGCCAAAACCCATTGATGGACAAGGCCCGCGCCTACGTGGAGAACTGGAAGGAGGCATACAGGAACAACACCGGCCTGCTTCTGTTTGGGGATGTGGGAACTGGCAAGTCCTTTTTCGCCGGTTGTATCGCCAACGCCCTGCTTGACCGGGATGTGCCGGTGCTGATGACGAACTTTCCCACCATCCTGAACCGTCTGACGGGAATGTTTTCCGAGGACAGGGCCGACTTTATCGCCAGCTTTGACGAGTACGACCTGCTTATCATTGACGATTTGGGTGTGGAGCGCAGTACCGAGTATGCGATGGAGCAGATGTTTTTCGTCATCGACAGCCGCTACCGCAGCCGCAGGCCCATGATTATCACAACAAACTTGAAACTGTCTGAGCTGAAAAACCCGCCTGATCTGGCCCACGCCCGTATCTATGACCGTATTCTGGAACGGTGTGCGCCGATTCTTTTTGACGGGAAGAATTTCCGGGAAGAAAATGCCGGTGCTACCCGACAAACAGCAAAAGACATTGTAAACAGTAAGCAAGACTGATTTTTTACCGGGCGGCACAGACCCGTTCGGAGAAAGGAGCGCCATGAACAAAGAACCCCGTACTATGCAGGCGGCAGACGCCGTTACTGCGTCCAGAGCGCCGAAAAACACGCCAGCGATGGTAAAGAAAATCGGCAAGACAACCTACAAAGTTCATGTTCATTTCAGCAATACCAGCACAGAAACCATGAGCGATAAAATCAAGCGTATGCTCAAAAATGAAATTCAGCAGATGTGACAGACTGATAAACTAAGCCGCCTTGTGCTAAACTGATAGTGGTACGCACCAAAACTTTTATCTAAGGAGGACATGAAAATGCTGTACACAGAAAAAGAGAAAAATGAGATTGAGCGCGTCCGTAAAGTGTTCGAGAAACACATCCAACAAATGACTGCTTATGATTTGGTTTGGTCGGACAAGGTCGGCTATGTGTGGCTGGCAATATCTATCGACCCAGTCTATATTGATACCGGCAACTGGATAGAGTCCGCTGCTGGCCTTTGTTATGAGTGCTTGAATGATATAGCACTGGATGTTTTTGGAATGACCGGAAACGACCATGACTTCGAGGACGCCGATCCGCTGGAACTGGCCGAGATTAAGCGGCGCTGGGAGCCATATATCGGCCAACTGCCGGAATATGCGTACCTTTGCGACGAACTGTTAAGCAGGAGCAAATAACCCATCCGCAAAAGTGTCAGGAGCTAAAATCTGCTTCTGGCACTTTTTTTGTGGCTTTTTTGTGAATTTGATGAAAAAGTCCTTGACTTTTCGTCTCTGGCAAGACAGCCAAAAGCATCTTGATTTCCTGCGGTGCAAGGCTGGCTCCCTTTGATATTCCCCAACTTCGGGAGATCATGTCTTATGACGAGCTGGAGCTGGATAAGCTGGGGGATGAAAAATCGGCGCTGTTCTTTCTTATCAGCGACACGGACACCACCTACAATTTTTTGGTTGCCCTCGCTTTTTCGCAGATGTTCAACCTTCTGTGTGAACGGGCTGACAACACCTATGGCGGGCGTCTGCCCTACCATGTGCGGGTGCTGTGGGACGAGGCAGCCAATACCGGACAGGTGCCGGGGCTGGAAAAGATCGTGGCCGTCATCCGCTCCCGTGAGATCAGCCTGACACTTTTTTATCAGGCAATGAGCCAGTGCAAGGCATTGTACAAAGACCATTCCGAAACCATCATGGGAAACATGGACAGTATCGTGTTCCTCGGAGGCCGGGAGGCTTCCACCCTAAAGGATATTTCGGAAAACTGGCTGGGCAAGGCCACCATCTCCATGCAGACCGAGGGCAGAAGCCGTGGACAGTCTGAAAGTTACAGCCAGAATACGCAGCGGCTTGGCCGGGAGCTGATGACCACCAGCGAGATCACCACCATGCCCGGAGATAAATGTATCTTGCAGCTTAGGGGGCTCCCGCCTTTCCTGTCCCCGAAGTATGACTTGAAAAAGCACCCGAATTACAAGTACACAGCCGAATTTGATAAAAAGAAAAACGCCTTCCGCTTGGAAAGCCTGTTCCGCCACCGGCCATTGAGACTAAAGCCGGAGGACGAATACACGGTGTACGAAGTGGACGGCTCCGACACGGACGAAGAAGCTGACCTGTTGAATTTCGATGATCTGGACAGCGACGAGTTTGTGTAACTTCGGGCCATGATGACCCGAAGCGCCGCCGATGTGGGCGGCTTTTTTTGTACCCAAAACCATCAAACAAACAAAATGGAGGAACGTATATGGAATTTTTCAATCAGGCAATCGACATTCTTAAAATTCTGGTCATGGCTCTTGGCGCTGGTCTGGCGGTATGGGGCGTCATCAACCTTCTGGAAGGTTACGGGTCGGACAACCCTGCGGCAAATGCTCATGTACGGTAAGGAAGCAAGCAACCGAAAACAAGAGATAGACCGCCAGCACTACACTATTCCGAACCAAAGACCAAAAGATAAGCATTGTGGGAAAATCTAAACTTTTGGATTTTCCTACAATGCCAACTACGGCGGAATCCCTCCCACTCCTTATATCTTTCTGTATACATTGAATTTGTATTTAGTAAAATGCAGACAACACCACGGATCGGCTTTTGGTTGGACAATTCCAACCAAACACCACAGCAGACAGCAGAAAACATTCTGAACGCTAGGAAGCCGGTATGATTGTTACATATAAGGGGAAGAAAAATTTCTTTTAGGTACTTGCTTTCCTAAAACTGATGTGATACAATACTGATGTGATACAATGATTTAATCCAGAAAAGGAGTAAAAAATATGCGGCAAGGTATTCTTAAATAAAACTATAATCAAATAGTGGGAACAAAGGATTATGATAGCTCCTTTTGTAGGGGCTTAGTTTTTTGTACCCAATTTAAGAATACTTTTGCCTTATCAATTTTGACATATCCCCAAAAACAGCAATCACAAACAGGTGTATGCTGTATATGTGTATGTCCGCAACTTATAATCCCCAGTGGTAAAAGTATTTTACTGCTGGGGATTTTTATGCCCTTTGGGGCTGTAAAGGGAGGACAATCACATGAAAATAATCAATATTGGAATTCTTGCCCATGTAGACGCTGGAAAGACGACCTTGACGGAGAGCCTGCTATATGCCAGCGGAGCCATTTCAGAACCGGGGAGCGTCGAAAAAGGGACAACGAGGACGGACACCATGTTTTTGGAGCGGCAGCGTGGGATTACCATTCAAGCGGCAGTCACTTCCTTCCAGTGGCACAGATGTAAAGTTAACATTGTGGATACGCCCGGCCACATGGATTTTTTGGCGGAGGTGTACCGCTCTTTGGCTGTTTTAGATGGGGCCATCTTGGTGATCTCCGCTAAAGATGGCGTGCAGGCCCAGACCCGTATTCTGTTCCATGCCCTGCGGAAAATGAACATTCCCACCGTTATCTTTATCAACAAGATCGACCAGGCTGGCGTTGATTTGCAGAGCGTGGTTCAGTCTGTTCGGGATAAGCTCTCCGCCGATATTATCATCAAGCAGACGGTGTCGCTGTCCCCGGAAATAGTCCTGGAGGAAAATACCGACATAGAAGCATGGGATGCGGTCATCGAAAATAACGATGAATTATTGGAAAAGTATATCGCAGGAGAACCAATCAGCCGGGAAAAACTTGCGCGGGAGGAACAGCAGCGGGTTCAAGACGCCTCCCTGTTCCCAGTCTATCATGGCAGCGCCAAAAATGGCCTTGGCATTCAACCGTTGATGGATGCGGTGACAGGGCTGTTCCAACCGATTGGGGAACAGGGGGGCGCCGCCCTATGCGGCAGCGTTTTCAAGGTTGAGTACACCGATTGCGGCCAGCGGCGTGTCTATCTACGGTTATACAGCGGAACGCTGCGCCTGCGGGATACGGTGGCCCTGGCCGGGAGAGAAAAGCTGAAAATCACAGAGATGCGTATTCCATCCAAAGGGGAAATTGTTCGGACAGACACCGCTTATCAGGGTGAAATTGTTATCCTTCCCAGCGACAGCGTGAGGTTAAACGATGTATTAGGGGACCAAACCCGGCTCCCTCGTAAAAGGTGGCGCGAGGACCCCCTCCCCATGCTGCGGACGACGATTGCGCCGAAAACGGCAGCGCAAAGAGAACGGCTGCTGGACGCTCTTACGCAACTTGCGGATACTGACCCGCTTTTGCGTTGCGAAGTGGATTCCATCACCCATGAGATCATTCTTTCTTTTTTGGGCCGGGTGCAGTTGGAGGTTGTTTCCGCTTTGCTGTCGGAAAAATACAAGCTTGAAACAGTGGTAAAGGAACCCACCGTCATTTATATGGAGCGGCCGCTCAAAGCAGCCAGCCACACCATCCATATCGAGGTGCCGCCCAACCCGTTTTGGGCATCCATCGGACTGTCTGTTACACCACTCCCGCTTGGCTCCGGTGTACAATACGAGAGCCGGGTTTCGCTGGGATACTTGAACCAGAGTTTTCAAAACGCTGTCAGGGATGGTATCCGTTACGGGCTGGAGCAGGGCTTGTTCGGCTGGAACGTAACGGACTGTAAGATTTGCTTTGAATACGGGCTTTATTACAGTCCGGTCAGCACGCCGGCGGACTTCCGCTCATTGGCCCCGATTGTATTGGAACAGGCATTGAAGGAATCAGGGACGCAACTGCTGGAACCTTATCTCTCCTTCACCCTCTATGCGCCCCGGGAATATCTTTCCAGGGCTTATCATGATGCACCGAAATACTGTGCCACCATCGAAACGGCCCAGGTAAAAAAGGATGAAGTTGTCTTTACTGGCGAGATTCCCGCCCGCTGTATACAGGCATACCGTACTGATCTGGCCTTTTACACCAACGGGCGGAGCGTATGCCTTACAGAGCTGAAAGGATATCAGGCCGCTGTCGGTCAGCCGGTCATCCAGCCCCGCCGTCCAAACAGCCGCCTGGACAAGGTGCGCCATATGTTTCAGAAGGTAATGTAAAGATACATAATCGTCAAGACGGCAACAATCAGAAGTTATGGAGGGTAACAATGGAATATAGTAAGGAAGATTTAATGGAAGCAAAAAAGCAAATTTGGGGAGTGGGAGAGAACATGGGAACAGAGGAAAGTAAAAAAATCTGGGAGGAGAACGCACAATTTTGGGATAATGCAATGGGTGACGAATCTAATGAATTTCACAGAGAGGTAGTGCGCCCCAAAGTAACGGAACTTCTATCTCCTAATCCTGCGGATTACATTTTGGATATTGCGTGTGGCAATGGAAATTATTCTTCGTATCTTGCACAAAGAGGTGCTTCGGTTGTCGCTTTTGATTACAGCAAAAAAATGATAGAATTGGCTAAAAGACGGCAATCACAATATGCAAAACAAATTGAATTTTGTGTGGCGGATGCGACCGATAGAAAAAGTATATTAGAATTAAAAAGAAATCGAGCCTTTACGAAAGCAGTTTCTAATATGGCAATTATGGATATTACGGACATTGAACCACTTCTTATGGCTGTTTATGAACTGTTGCAGGAAAGCGGAATTTTTGTCTTTGCAACGCAACACCCTTGTTTTGTCACGTTGACTGAAAAATATATGACACCGCACAGTTACTATGATATAGCGATTGAAGGGCAACCGAAAGAGCAGATTTATTATCATCGTTCCATACAAGATATTTTTAACCTTTGTTTTAGAGCTGGATTTGTCATTGATGGATTTTATGAAGAATGTTTCAAAACCAACAAAGAAATTCCTATGGTAATGATAGTAAGGCTTAAGAAGGTAAAACGTGATAGCTTAAAATAAATTCAAGTTTGTCGGGTAAATAGCAAACCCAGCCGAGCCAGTCAACGATAAAATGAACGCCGCTTCGCGCCGTCGTTGACAGCCCCGCCCGTCTTTGCTGGTAGGCAATCAAGGGGCGACAGCAAGGAGTACTGCCGCCCCGCACTATTATTCAGAGAGGGGGAATTTCCATGACCGACCAGATAGCCTATCAAGAATATATCCAGCGCAGGTACAACGCCTTTTGCAAGACTGTTATCCGCTGTGCCGCCTTGGACAAGATTTTGAAGCTTAAACGGCAATGGGAACGGCAAGTTTCCCTTGACTATCTGATGAACGAGAAGTTTGTCCAGTTTGCCGCGTCGGAGCCGGACGAGGAATACCCATTTACCGTCTGCGGTCAGACCGTCCTGCTCTGCAACGCCGCCCTTGCCGACGCGATCTCTGTTTTGCCGGAGCAGACGCGGGAAGAAATCCTGCGCTATTACTTTCTGCGCCAGCCGCAGCGCGTGATCGGCGCGTGTATTGGCCGGTCACGCAGCACAGCGGGGCGGCATATCCAGCTTGCCTTGCAGCGGCTACGCGAAGAAATGGGGGTGAGCCGGTATGAGTAGACTTCTCCCCTATGAAACAATCCTCAAAGCCCGTGAGGGCGACCCAGAAGCCGTGAACGCTGTCCTGCTCCACTACGCCGGATATATCCGCTATTTCTCAAAAGTGAACGGGCAGGTCAACGCCGAGGTGGAGGACTATGTAAAGCAGCGGTTAATTGACTGTCAATTCAAGTTCCGGCTTGACGAACCACCGGACAAGTCATAAAAACTGAATACCAGCCGCCACCGACGCGGCCAGCGAAAGCAGTAAGTCTTGAAAAAGATTTACTGCTTTTTTTGTTGTCCGGCTCCGCTCCCGGCCATTTTGCCCCCTGCCGGTTGTAGTAGTAAGCGAGGAGGGAATTTTTCTGCCCTGGTGTTTGGCATTTGGAGCATTTACCCGTAGTAGAGGGCAAAGAGAAAGGATTTCTCCAACACCGGGTAGAAACCACTGCGTCCGGTGTCATTTTAGCGAAAGCGGGCAGGAATGCCCTTTACAGGATTAGTAGTAGCAGAAAAAGAGAAACAAACTTTTGTGGTTGCAGTTTTCCAAAAAAGTGGCGGACGGAAGTGAGAGAAAGTTTGCAGTCACGGAGAGCAAGATTCTACCGAGGTGCCAAAATTCGCTCTCCGCTTATTTTTGCCCCTGCGGGAATCTTGTTGGGGAGTGCCTTCCCCAAACCCTGCTATGCGCCCTGTCGGGCGAGAAAGGAGGTCACAGACCATGCGAAAGAAATACAATACGCCCCACCGCCGTCATGTGGTAAAGACCCGCATGACCGATGAAGAATACGCCGACTTCACCGGGCGGCTGGCGGCTTATGAAATCAGCCAGTCCGAGTTTATCCGGCAAGCCATACGGAAAGCGACCATACGCCCCATTGTCACCGTTTCCCCGGTCAATGACGGGCTGCTTGCCGCCCTCTCCAAGCTCACGGCAGAGTACGGGAAAATCGGCGGCAACTTAAACCAGATTGCCCGGAGCCTGAACGAATACGGAAGCCCCTACCGGGGGCTGGAAAAGGAAGTGCGGGGAGCCGCCGCCGACCTTGCCGCCTTGAAGTTTGAAGTCTTGCAGAAAGTAGGTGAAGCCGTTGGCGATACTCAAACATATCAGCTCTAAAAATGCCAACTACGGGGACGCTGAAAAATACCTCACATTCGAGCATGACGAGTTTACCATGAAGCCCACCCTTGACGCAGACGGGCGGCTCATACCGAGGGTAGACTACCGCATATCCTCTCTGAATTGTGGCGGGGAGGATTTTGCCGTTGCCTGTATGCGCTCCAATCTCCGCTACGGCAAGAACCAGAAACGGGAGGACGTAAAGAGCCACCACTACATCATCAGCTTTGACCCACGGGACGGCCCGGACAACGGCTTGACCGTTGATCGGGCGCAGGAGCTGGGCGAGAAGTTCTGCGCCGAGCATTTCCCCGGACACCAGGCCCTTGTCTGCACCCACCCGGACGGACACAGCCACACCGAAAATATCCATGTGCATATCGTCATTAACAGTCTGCGGATTGCGGAGGTTCCCATGCTGCCCCACATGGACAGGCCAGCGGACAGGAAAGCAGGCTGCAAGCACCGCTGTACGGACGCAGCTATGAACTATCTGAAAGCCGAAGTCATGGAGATGTGCCACAGCGAGGGGCTTTACCAGATAGACCTTTTGAACGGCAGCAAAGAACGCATTACCGAGCGTGAGTATTGGGCGCAGAAGAAAGGACAGGCTGCCCTTGACAGAGCCAACGCCCCTATTGCTGCGGACGGTATCGCGCCCCGGCAGACCAAGTTTGAAACGGATAAGGCGAAGCTGCGCCGGACTATCCGGGAAGCCCTTGCCGCTGCTTCCGGCTTTGATGAGTTTGCCGCCCTGCTTCTCCGGCATGGTGTGACCGTCAAGGAGAGCCGGGGGCGGCTAAGTTACCTCACGCCGGACAGGACGAAGCCAATTACCGCCCGGAAGCTGGGGGACGATTTTGACCGGGCTGCTGTCCTCTCCGTTTTGGAGCAGAACGCCGCCAGAGCCACAGAAAAGGCCGCAGCCATACCCGAATACCCCCGGCATGGGAAAACCGGCATACAGCCCACAAAAGCCCCACAAACCGCCCCGAAAGAGGACGGTGTGCAGCGGCTTGTGGACATTGAGCAGAAAATGGCCGAGGGCAAAGGCCGGGGCTATGAACGCTGGGCGACCATGCACAACCTCAAACAAATGGCCGCGACGCTGAATGTGTATCAGGAATACGGCTTTACTTCCCCGGAGCAGTTAGAAGCCGCCGTTGATACCGCCTATCAGGAAATGCGCCAGACCAGCGGCGAACTGAAAGCACTGGAAACGAAGCTACAAGGGAAAAAGGAGTTGCAGCAACAGGTACTTGCCTACGCCAAGACCAAGCCCGCCCGCGACGGACTGAAAGCGCAGAAATCCGAGAAAGCCCGCGCCGCCTACCGGCAGGCGCATGAAAGCGACTTTATCATAGCCGAAGCCGCCGCCCGGTATTTCAAGGCGCATGGCATTACCAAGCTGCCCGCCCGGAAAGCGTTGCAGGCCGAGATCGAGCAGCTTATCTCCGAGAAAGACGGCCTGTATAACACCTATCACGAACAGAAACAGCGGTTCAAGGAATTGCAGACCGTCAAGCGGAACATCGACCAGATCTTGCGCCGGGAGGAACCCCACCGCAGAAAGGAGCAGAGCCATGAGCGATAACCTGCCCCGCATGGACTACCGCCAGCACCGGCGGGCGCGGCGGCTGGTACATGAGTGCTGTAACTACGACGAGGGGAACTGCCTGCTGTTAGACGACGGGGAGCCTTGCGTGTGCGTCCAGAGCATTTCCCTTTCCCTCATGTGCCGCTGGTTCCGTGTGGCTGTCCTGCCCCTTGACGGGGAGCTGGCCGCAGCCCTTTTGTACCGGGGGAGCCGGAAACGGTGTGCCGTCTGCGGGGCGGCATTTGTCCCCAAATCCAACCGGGGGAAATACTGCCCCGACTGCGCCGGACGCATGAGGAAAATCAAAGCCGCCCAGAGGAAGCGGAAACAAAGGCAGAGATGTCACGCTTTAGAGCCTTTCAAACCCGCATAAATCAAGGCTTTTTTCGTGGGTGTCAAAGGGTACGCGATACATTTATCCTTTTCCCCCGGAAACGTCGTCCTAAAGCGTGACAAAACCCAAAAATCAACCCGAAACACAGGGAGGTGATACTATCGCTGATTATATCATGGCAGACACGCCGCTGCCTATCTATCTGCCCTACCCCCGTTTCCTGCTGAAAATGGAGATTTCCCAGACCGCCAAGCTGCTGTATTCGCTGCTGTTAGACCGTTCCACACTTTCCCAGAAGAACAAGTGGCAGGACGACGAGGGCAGGATATATATTATCTATCCAATCGCGGAGATAGCCGAAATACTGGATAAAGGCAGCACCACCATAAAGGGGGCGCTTAATGAACTGGACACGGCGGGGCTGCTGGAACGGGAACGGGGCGGCTTCTCCGCACCGAACCGGCTTTATGTCAAAGTGCCGCGAGTGCCACAAGTACAGTTTTCCGACCAACTGATGGCCGGAAATCCGACCCTCATAGAGCCGGAAAACCGTCCTACTGATGGTCAGAAAACCGACCTTATGATGGTCGGAAAACCGTCCCCTAACCAAACTACTATAAACAACCTTACAGAGAGCCAAACAAAGGGAGTGAGTGGGGAGCCGCCCGCAGCTTTTGGCAGATACCAGAATATTTTCCTGTCAGAAACAGAATACGCAGAACTGAAAGAGGACTACCCCGACAGGCTGGAACGGTTCATTGAGGAATTGAGCCAGTATATCGCCGCCACCGGGAAAGATTACCGCAACTATGCCGCCGCTGTCCGTATGTGGGCAGACCGGGACAGAAAGGGAGCCGCAAAACAGGGCGTCCCCGATTACTCATTCAAGGAGGGAGAGAGCCTATGAACACCACATTTTCAGAAATGATTGACAGATTGACCGCCACCACCCCGGAGCCGGAGGACTACACCGGCGAGGACGGTTTACTGTACTGCGGCAAGTGCCATAAGCCGAAAGAAGCCTATTTTGCGCCGGACAAGGCCGCTGTCTTTGGCCGTGACCGCCACCCGGCAGAGTGCGACTGCCAGAGAGCTGCCCGTGAGGAACGGGAAGCCGCCGAGAAACGACAAAAGCACCTTGACACCGTAGAGGACTTGAAACGCCGGGGCTTTACCGACCCCGCCATGCGGGACTGGACTTTTGAGAACGACAACGGCCAGAACCCGCAGGCAATCCGGGCGCGCAACTATGTGAAGAACTGGGAACGGGCATACGCCGGGAATGTGGGCTGCCTGTTCTGGGGGAGCGTCGGCACCGGCAAGAGTTACCTTGCGGGCTGTATCGCAAACGCCCTCATGGAGAAAGAAATCCCCGTCTATATGACGAATTTTGCCCTTATCCTCAATGACCTTGCCGCCAGCTTTGAGGGCAGGAATGAATATATTTCCCGCCTTTGCCGCTATCCGCTGCTTATCCTTGACGACTTCGGCATGGAGCGCGGGACAGAATACGGGCTGGAACAGGTTTTCAATGTGATTGACAGCCGTTACCGCAGCCGCAAGCCGCTGATCGTCACGACCAACCTCACGCTTTCAGAGTTGCAGCACCCAAAAGACACCGCCCATTCCCGGATTTATGACCGGGTGCTGGAAATGTGTCCCCCGGTGTGCTGTACCGGCGGCAATTTCCGCAAAAAGGCCGCGCAGGACAAGCTGGGGCTTTTGAAAGAACTGATGAACGAGTGAAAGGAGTATTGCCTATGGCAGATAACAAGCAGCACGACACCCGCACCGCCCGCCGCCCCGACTGCGTGACGGAAATCCGCATGGGCAATTCCGTCCTTGTCGTGTCCGGCTATTTCAAAAAAGACACTACCACCACCGCCGCCGACAAAATGGCGCGGGTACTGGAAGCGGAAGCCGCTGCTACACAAAAACCGGCGATTTGACAAGCTGTAAAGAAGCAGATTTGACACTTTTGCCGCTATACAACCAGCCCTGTTCCGTGGTACAATGAAACCACGGAATAGTGGGGCTGGCTGTCGGAAACGGAGGATTTTATGTTAAGACAAGCCACCCAAAACCTCATTACCGCCCTTTATCCGAGATTGTCCCATGAGGACGAATTGCAAGGCGAGAGTAATTCCATATCGAACCAAAAAAGGATACTCGAAACCTTTGCAAAACAAAATGGCTTTACCAACCTGCGCTGGTACACCGACGACGGCTATTCCGGCGCGAACTTTCAAAGGCCCGGTTTTCAAGCCATGCTTGCAGACATTGAAGCCGGGAAAGTGGGTACGGTCATTGTCAAGGACATGAGCCGGTTAGGGCGAAACTACTTGCAGGTGGGATTTTACACGGAAATGCTGTTCCCCCAAAAGGGCGTGCGTTTTATCGCTGTCAACGACAATGTGGACAGCGCAAACGGCGGCATGGACAACGATTTTACCCCTCTGCGAAATCTGTTCAACGAATGGCTGGTGAGAGATACGAGCAAGAAAATCAAGGCAGTTAAGAGAGCAAAAGGCATGAGCGGCAAGCCCGTTACCAGCAAGCCAGTGTACGGCTACCTCATGGACGAGGACGAGAACTATATTGTTGACGAGGAAACCGCGCCGGTAGTCCGGCAGATATACCAGCTTTGCCTTGCCGGGAACGGCCCGACCAAGATTGCCCGTATGCTTACGGAGCAGCAAATCCCCACGCCGGGTACGCTGGAATACCGCAGGACGGGCAGCACCCGCCGCTATCACCCCGGCTATGAGTGCAAATGGGCGACAAACACCGTTGTCCACCTGTTGGAAAACCGGGAGTACACCGGCTGTCTGGTAAACTTCAAGACGGAAAAGCCCTCTTACAAGACCAAGCACAGCGTAGAGAACCCCGTGGAGAAGCAGGCCATTTTCCCGAACCACCATGAGCCGATTATCGACACGGAAACATGGGAGCGCGTGCAGGAGTTACGCAAGCAGCGCAAACGCCCGAACCGCTATGACGAAGTGGGGCTGTTCTCCGGTATGCTGTTCTGCGCCGACTGCGGCCATGTGATGTACCAGCAGCGGTATCAGAACAAGAACCGCAAGCAGGACTGTTACATCTGCGGCAGCTACAAGAAGCGCACCCGCGACTGTACGGCGCACTTTATCCGCACCGACCTGTTGACCGCCGGTGTCCTCTCCAATCTCCGGCAGGTGACGGAATATGCCGCCAAGCATGAGAGCCGCTTTGTAAAGCTGCTTATCCAGCAGAACGAGATCGGCGGCAAGAGAAAGACCGCCGCAGCCACGAAGCAGCTTGAACAGGCGCAGGAGCGCATTTCCGAAGTGAGCCGCATTATCAAGCGGCTGTATGAGGACAATGTGAACGGCAAAATCAGCGACGAGCGTTTCATGGAACTGTCGGCAGACTATGAGCAGGAGCAGCGGGAACTGAAAGACCGCGCCGCCGCTTTGCAGGCCGAACTGGACAAGTCGCAGGCCGCCACCGTCAACGCGGAAAAGTTTATGGGTATCGTCCGAAAGCACCTTGCCTTTGAGGAATTGACCCCCACCCTCTTGCGGGAAATGATTGAGAAAATCGTCGTGCATGAGTGCAGCTATGACGAGAACGGCACCCGCAGGCAGGACATTGAGATTTATTACAGCTTTGTCGGCAAGATTGACTTGCCCGAAGCCTAACGCCCGACCTATCCGACACAATGCGCAAGTGCCGGATAGGAACGGCAAAATTTTTTACACTTCTATTACTTCTTTATCGCACATAAGTAAAATCACAGGGCATTAAGCAGCTCATGGCTGGCGGCGGTGTCGTTCTGATCGGCCTTCAGCTTATCCCTCTGCTGTCCGGCCTGTTCAGCTAAGTGTCACCCATTGTCCCTTTTCCAGAAAAGGAGCTGATGTATGGACTTTATCATCGACGCAATCGTTGAATGGCTGAAAGGTCTGCTCGTCGATGGTATCATGGGAAATCTGGACGGCCTTTTCGATAACGTCAATCAGAGCGTTGGCGAGATCGCCACACAGGTAGGCACGACCCCGGCGGACTGGAACGCCGGGGTCTTTTCCATGATACGACAGATCTCCGAAACTGCCATTCTGCCAATCGCCGGGGTCATCCTCACTTTTGTTATGACCTATGAACTGATACAGATGCTCATAGAACGCAACAACCTCCATGAAGTTGACACATGGATGTTTTTTAAGTGGGTGTTCAAAACCTTTGTGGCTGTGATGATCCTGACGAATACCTTCAATATCGTGCTGGCGGTCTTTGATGTGAGCCAGCATGTGATACAGCAGTCAGCGGGCATTATCCAGAACGGGACAGAGATCACGCCGGATGTGCTGGACAGTCTGCGGACAGAGCTTGAGGCGATGGAGTTAGGTCCTCTGTTCGGACTCTGGCTACAATCCTTCCTGATCCAGCTTACCATGATTGCCTTAAACATCGTGATTTTCGTCATCGTATATGGCCGTATGATTGAAATTTATTTACTCACAAGTTTAGCGCCTATCCCGTTTGCCACAGTCCCCAACAAGGAAACCGGACACATGGGGCAGAACTATTTCCGCTCCCTCTTTGCGGTGGGCTTTCAAGGTCTATTGATCTTAGTCTGTGTCGCCATCTATGCGGTGCTGATCCAGAGTATCGCCACCGACGGCGACCCCATCGGGGCGATCTGGGGCTGCGTGGGATATACGGTGCTGCTGTGTTTTACCTTATTCAAAACAGGCAGTCTTGCAAAATCCATCTTCGGCTGCCATTAAGAGACTTCGGGCCATGCTGACCCGAAGCGGAAAGGAGGCGGTATGCCCCGGCGTTACAAACAGGGTGCGGACGGACAGCCGCACCCGGCTTTCTACGGAAAGCTCCCCGAAGAATTTTCTAAAGCAGACACCATGCGCTTTATGGTGGAAACCGATCTGAAACTGTCCGGGTGCGTATCGGCGGACACGCTGGCGGCACTCCGGGCGGAAGGCTATGACTACAAGGACGGGAACCTTGTTCCCGCCGGAAAGGAGAAATCCATGCAGGAAAAAACTGCGGGCGGAACACCAGCCGCCCCTATAAAGCTGGATGTAAGCGTGCGGGTCATCGAACCTGTGAAAAATCTCATGGGCTTTGCCAGCGTGAAATTCAATGACTGCTTTGTGGTGGAAAATCTGAAAATCGTACAGGGCAGCAAGGGCCTCTTTCTTGGGATGCCCAGCCAGCCGGACGGCAAAGGCGGCTATCGGGATATGGCCTACCCTGTCACAAAGGAGTTCCGGGAACAGCTCAATACTGCTGTTCTGCAAGCCTATGAGGCAAAGTTGGAACAGATGGCGGAGCGCGGCTCTGTGGGGCGTGCGTCCATCAGCGACCAACTCAAAGCCGGAAAAGCGGCTGCCGAACAGGCAAAGGCAGAGCGGCCTCCGAAGGAAAAGCCCAGCCGCAGTGCAGAGCGTTGACCTCGGGCCATGCTGGCACGAAGCAGAAAGGAGGCGGGAACCATGCCACGCAAACGGACGGGCTATGACGCGGCCTGCTATTACGACGGAAAACTGCTGGGCCGCTGTACCAAAGCGGACAGCGACGCCTATACCCTGTTGATGAACGCCTGCGGCGGGGAGGCCGCCCGTGTCCTTCGGGAATATGCCTATTTTTCCCCGGAACTGAAAGCCATCTTAGAAAAGGCAGCACTCATGCAGGCAGACCGGAGCCGGACGGGCGGAATGTTCCATGCGCCGAAAAGCTCCCCGTGGGGCGAGGTGCAGAATTGTGAAACCCTCTGTCCGGGGGTGTTTCTGGTATCTACCGCCAGCCACGGCGGAACGATGGTGGCAAACGAGGTAGCCGCCGTTCTCTCCCCAGCGGCCAAAAAATGCGGCTTCAAGGACAAGGGCTATATCTGCTATGAGGAGGACGCACAGGAAAGTGTGGTGCTCCGGGAGCTGCTGGACAAAAAGCTGTGGAAAATCCCTGACCGCATTAAGGACAAAGGACAGTTTGAAGAAAAACTCAATCAGTCCATCCGGCAGTATCACCCCGAATACTGGCGGGCAAGGCAGAGCGGACGAGAGGCCGCCGAAGCTGCCCGCAGCACAGCCCCGGCCAAAGAGGCCGCAAGATAACCTCGGGCCATGCTGGCCCGAAGCAATAAAGGAGGTGTACCAAAATGGCCTATGTGCCAGTACCAAAAGACCTTTCCAAAATCAAGACAAAGCTGGCCTTCAACCTAACGAAGCGCCAGCTTGTTTGTTTTTCCAGCGCGGCGGCGGTGGGCCTCCCGGCTTACCTGTTTTCCCGTGGCAGTATCGGGAACAGTGCCGCCATGTTCCTGATGATCGGCCTCATGCTCCCGTTCTTCTTTCTGGCTATGTATGAACGAGACGGTCTGCCGCTGGAAAAAGTGCTGAAAAACATCATTCGCACACGGTTCCTCTATCCCCGTGTGCGGCCTTACAAAACCGAAAACTTCTATGCGCTGCTTAGCGCCAGAAAGGAGGCGCAGCCGATTGCGAAACAGCAGAAGGGCCGGAAAGCCCGCAGGCAGAAAGCCTGAAAAGCAGGGCCTTACCGGCCTGTTCACGAAAGGAAAGAACATTCCCACCACCGCCCAGCAGACCCTCCCTTACCGGGAAATGTACCGGGACGGGGTGTGCCGGGTAGCGGACCGCTATTACACCAAAACCATTGAATACGAGGACATCAACTACCAGCTCGCACAGTCCGAAGATCAGGCAGCCATCTTTGACGGGTGGAGCGCCTGCCTCAACTACTTTGACAGCAGCCTTCCGTTCCAGCTTTCCTTCCTCAACCACCGGAGCCGCCCGGGCAGCCGGTACAGCGTGAACATCCCCATGCAGGACGATGATTACAACAGCGTCCGGTGTGAGTATGTGGAAATGCTGGAAAACCAGATCGCCAAAAGCAACAACGGCATTGTCCGCACAAAGCTCCTGACCTTCGGCGTGAATGTGGACGACCTTCCCACCGCCAGGGCAAGGCTGGAACGTGTAGAGGCGGACATTTGCGGGAACTTCAAAAAGCTGGGCGTCAAGTGCCGCTCCCTTTCGGGGGTGGAACGGCTGGAGCTTCTTCACGGGCAGCTCCACCCCGGCAGCGGCTCCCCCTTCCGGTTTTCATGGGATATGATCCCCAAAACCGGGCTTTCCACCAAAGACTTTATCGCCCCGGACAGCTTCGACTTCCGTTTCAGCCGTCTGTTCCGGGTGGGGACGACTTGGGGTGCCGCCTCCTACTTGCAGATTTTGGCCTCGGAGCTCTCGGACAAGCTGCTGGCGGAGCTTTTGGAAATGGATGCGGAAATGACCATCACTCTCCATATCCAAACCGTCGATCAGGCCGCCGCCGTAAAATCCATCAAGGCCAAAGTCTCCGACATTGACAAGATGAAGGTGGAGGAACAAAAGAAGGCAGCCCGGTCAGGGTACGACATGGACATACTTCCACCCGACCTTGTAACGTACAGCAACGACGCAAAGACCCTCTTGGAAGATTTACAGAGCCGGAATGAGCGAATGTTCCTTCTGACCTTCCTTGTGGTAAACATGGCCCCGACCCGCCGGGAGCTGGACAATGACCTGTTCACGGTGTCGGGTATCGTCCAGAAATACAACTGCACCTTGAAGCGGCTGGACTTCCAGCAGGAGGATGGTTTTCTTTCCAGCCTTCCGCTGGGCCATAACGGCATTGAGATCAAGCGCGGCATGACGACCAGCTCCACGGCCATTTTCGTTCCCTTTATGACGCAGGAGCTCCGCATGGATGGCGAAGCCGTCTATTACGGGCTCAACGCACTTTCCCATAACGTCATCATGGCAAACCGGAAAAAGCTCAAAAACCCCAACGGCCTGTTCCTCGGCGTGCCGGGCTCCGGCAAATCCTTTGCCGCAAAGCGAGAGCTTGTGAACGTGTTCCTTGCCACCCGTGACCGGATCATTGTGGTTGACCCGATGGGCGAATATTCGCCCCTTATCAAGCGGCTGGGCGGTCAGGTCATCGAGATCGCCCCGGACAGCCCCCACCACATCAATCCGATGGACATTGATTTGAGCTTCGACGAGGAAAATCCGATGGCGCTGAAAGCCGACTTTATCCTGTCGCTGATGGAGCTGATCGTCGGCGGCAAGGACGGCTTGCAGCCGGTGGAGCGTACCGTCATTGACCGCTGTGTGCGCCAGATGTACCGGGAACACTTGCAGGACCCAGAAACAAGCAAAATGCCGACCCTCCAAACCCTGTATGACCTGCTCTGTTGCCAGCCGGAGGGCGAGGCGGTACGGCTGGCAACTGCCCTTGAAATCTATGTGTCGGGTTCCCTTAACGTGTTCAACCATGAAACCAATGTGGACCTGAACCGCCGTCTGGTATGCCTTGACTTAAAAAAGCTGGGGGCCGGGCTTCGGACGATTGCCATGCTCATTATGCAGGACTTGGTAAACTCGCAGGTGTCCATGAATTTCCTCCGCGGTATCGCTACATGGTGCTACTTCGACGAGTTCCATGTGCTGCTCCGTGACCGGCTGACGGCAAGCTACTGTGTGGCGATCTGGAAAATGCTGCGAAAAAAAGGGTGCGTTCCCAGTGCTTTAACGCAGAACGTGAAGGATTTTCTGGCAAGCCCGGAGATCGAGAACATCTTTGAAAACTCGGACTTCCTTGTGCTGCTCTCGCAGGCACAGGGGGACCGGCAGATTTTAGCCAAACAGCTTGGGATCAGCCCCCACCAGCTTTCCTATGTGACCCATACCAATTCCGGCGAAGGGCTGCTGTTCTTCGGGAATACCACCATCCCGTTTGTTGACCGCTTCCCGCAGAATACCGAGCTGTACGCCATTATGACCACCCGCCCGGAGGACAAAAAACAGGAAATGAACCGGGCATAACGCACTTCGGGCCATGATGGCCCGAGGTTTGGAAAGGAGGGATACATCATCGGAAAGAAACCGGATAAACGGAATTTTCAAAGGCCGGGGCCGACGGAGGATACCGGGGGCAATCGCCCCGGACCGGCTGAACGGGAAGGGCCTTCCCCCGCACCGTCCCGACGCCTGCGGTTTGAGGACGAGGATACCGGGCAGGACAGCCCTTCGGGCCACGATGGCCCGAAGTCCAAAAGCGGCAAGTTTCAAGAGAACAGCCGGAAAAGCCGTCCCTCTGACCGCATGAGGCAGGAAGATGAAGCGGGCGGGCCGCAGGATACCGGCAAGGCACAGGAGCCGGAGGGCCCCGCCGAGAAGGCCGGGAGCAAAAAGGACAAGTACCAGAAAGCACAGGCAAAAGCGGAACACGCCGGGAAAAAGCTGGGAAAGGCTCGGGAGAAACTGGATAAGACCGAGGCAAAACGGGCAGCGAAGAAACCGCCGGGGCTTGCGAAGAAAGCTGTCCGGGGAGCCCGCACCGAAGCATGGTTTTATCTCCACAACAAAATCCACGAAGTTGAGCATGAAAATGTGGGTGTGGAAGGAGCCCATAAGTCGGAACTTGTGGCCGAGGCCGGAGCCCGGAAACTGACCCGCTATGCCAAACGGAGATACCGGGAACACCCGGCCCGGAAGGTGGCAAAGTGGGAACGGAAGGACATAAAAGCCCGGGCCAATGTGGATTTTCAAAAGATGGCCTCCGAGCACCCGGAACTTGCCAGCAATCCGCTTTCCCGTGTGCAGCAGAAATGGAAACTGAAACGCCGGTATTCCAAAGAAGCAAAGGCGGCTGCAAAACAGGGCGCAAAGGCCGCAAAGAAAACCGCTGCCGCTTCGGGAACTGTGACCCGTCGGGCGGCGCAGTTTGTGACCCATCATCCTGTGGCGGTGCTGGTCCTGCTCCTGCTGTTGCTGCTCTGTTTTCTTGTGTCGGCGGTAAGCTCCATCTTTCCCACGCTTGGTAGCGGCCTTGCTAATGCGTTATCCGGCACCTCCTACGCCTCGGAGGATACGGACCTGCTGGGGGTGGACGAGGACTACACGGCGCTGGAAAACGAGCTGGCACAGACGGTAGCGAACATTGAAAGCACCCATCCCGGCTATGACGAGTACCGCTATTCCGTGGACGAGATCGGCCATAACCCCTATGAGCTGGCGTCCTATCTCTCGGCAAAGTACCATGTCTATTTCCGGGAACAGGTGCAGGACGAACTGCGGGAGATCTTCGAGGCACAGTATGAGCTGACCTTGACGGAGGAAGTTGAGATACGCTACCGCACCGAAACCAGCACTGACCCGGAGACCGGGGAAACCACCACCGAGGAAGTCCCCTATGAGTATTACATCTTAAATGTGACCCTCACAAACAAAACACTGCCTGCCGTGATCCTGCCGAGGCTTAACGAACAGCAGCGGGAAATCTACACCGTTATGCAGCAGCTCAAAGGCAACAAGCCCTATCTGTGGGAAGGGATTTACAACGGCGGTGAAGATACCGGCCCCAGCTATGAGATACCCGGCGAGGCGCTGGATGACCCGGCTTTTGCGGCGCTCATGGAAGAAGCCACAAAGTACATCGGCTGGCCCTATGTATGGGGTGGCTCCAGCCCGTCCACCTCCTTTGACTGTTCGGGCTTTGTCTGCTGGGTGTACACGGCCAGCGGCGTCCACAACCTGCCCCGTACCACGGCGCAGGGCATTTACAACCAGTGTGCTATCATTTCCCCCTCCGAGGCAAAGCCCGGCGACATTATCTTTTTCACGGGAACCTATGACAGCCCCGGCCCTGTATCCCATGTGGGGATTTATGTGGGCGGCGGGATGATGCTTCATTGTGGTTCGCCCATCCAATACGCAAACATCAATTCAAGCTACTGGCAGACACATTTCTATGCCTTCGGGCGTTTGTGAGCCAGAGGAAAGGAGTCCTTGCATGAACAAGATCGACAAGCTCGATAAGGAACTGGAAAAAGCACGGGAGAAGGCTGCTGAGTGGCAGGCCAAAATCCGGGAGTTGGAAAAGCAGAAACAGGAGGAAGAAAACAGCCAGATCGTGCAGGCGGTGCGCTCCCTTAAACTGACGCCCGCCCAGCTGATGGCATTTCTGAATGACCCCAAAAACAGCCTTACCACTTCGGGCCATACTGACCCGAAGCCGGAGGCACCCGAAAAGGAGGACACAGCCCATGAAGAAAACTAAATTTCGCAGGCTGGCGGCGATGGCTGCCAGCCTTTTGTGTTGCCTGATCTTTACGGTCCCGGCCTACGCCCAGAGCAGCGAGCCGCAGCCGGAGACAGCTCCCGCCCCGGCAGAAACCGAAGCGGAGCCGGAAACCCAGAACCCCTTTACCCCGGACGGGACGGGAACCGTGGTGGACAACGCCACCGACGAGGACGGTAAAGAGTTCTACACCATCACCACAGCAGACGAGAGCGTGTTTTATCTGGTGATCGACAAGCAGAAAACCAGCGAGAACGTCTATTTCCTCAATACCGTTACCGTAGACGACCTTCTTCCGCTTGCTGAACAGGGCAAGGAACCGCCCAAAGAAGTGACCCCGGAGCCAGAGCCAAAGCCCACCGAACCGGTGGAGGAAATACCGGACCCCGAGCCGGAGAAAAAGGACAGCCCCCTTCTCTCTCTGCTCCTGATTGGTGCGGTGGTGCTGACCGGCGGTGGAATTGGTTACTACTTCAAGATTTACAAGCCGAAGCATGAGGCCCCGGATTTGGAAGATGATTACTGCGAATATGAGGACGGGGAGCTGGAGGAGATCGCAGAGGAACCCGAGGACGAAGATACCCCGCCGTGGGAGGAAGATACGGAGGAATGAGAATGAATTTTACAAGCAGCCCTTTTGAACGAATGATGAAGGAAGTACCGCACCCCGGCTGGGACAATGACGACCCTTGTAAGGGATGCCGTTACTACAAGGAGTGCAAAGGAAAGAAAAAACAGTGCCGGAAGAAGTTCCGGGCGCTGATCGTGGAGCCCCGCCCTTCGGGCCATCGTGGCCCGAAGTCTTAAATGGACGCCCGGGAGCTGACCCGTGACGAGAAGAAAAAAATCCGCACTCTGGTCACGGGGATGTGCGCCAACTATGACCGGGAAAGCGGCCTGTGCCTTCCTCTTGACTGTGCCTGCTATATGCTGCACAAGTGCTGGACAGGGGCGTACTGCCGTTATTTCCGTGAGGCTGTCCTGCCCCTTAACCCGGAGCTTCAAGCGGCGCTGACAACGGAAGGCATCTCCCCGGAGCTGCGGGCCTGTGCGGTCTGCGGAAAGGCGTTTTTGCCCGAGGGGCGTCAAGCCTACTGTTCCGACGCCTGCAAGGCCGAAGGGAACCGCCGGAAAAGCCGGGAACGCATGAGGAAAATGCGGGAGAAAAGGCCGGGCGGCTGTTACGATTTGCCGCCTCCAAAGGCTTGACATTCCGGGCTTTTTGGAGGGTGTTTCCGGGGTGGGAATATCTTATTACATTCCTCCCCGGTCTGCCCTCTTATTTCGTAACATCCAGCACTTCGGGTCATGTTGACCCGAGGCACAGAAAGGAGGGATCTCTTGGAGACAGTACAAGGATATGTGATTTTGAAAGCTGCCACCTTTGAAACCGGACACGGCTTTGCGCTGGGGCATAATCCGGGAGCGCCGAGCCCCTTTGTGACCTGGCAGTTTACCGAGGGGGAAAACGGCCATCGGGATTACTACTGGGGCCGCTATGGAACTAGTCAGGCGTGGGCGCAGAGGGACTTTGACCGCCGGGTGGACGACTATCAGCAGTTTTACCATGCGGCGGTCAAGCATACCGAGCTGGGACCGGAGGGCATTTACCGCTATTATTCCACCCAGCGGCCCGTGGACATAGGAACTTACCCGAAGCCGCCGGATAACCAGCCTCTTTCCATCGTCAACTACGATGATGACAGGCGGCGTCCTGTGGCAGACGGCAGGCTGATGGCATGGGGCGAACTGACCTACGCAAAGCCGCTGACCGAAAAGCAGATGGAGGATTATGAGCTGAAACCAGCACCGGGCAATCCTGACCGGGTGCGCCCATCCATTACTGCCCAGCTCAAAGATGAAACCAGAGGGCAGGAACCCCCGAAGGAACCCGGCCAGAAGCGAAACCATAAAAACCATGAGGAACGATAAAGGAGGATCGCCATGCACGAAAAAGACAACTATCTGAAAACCGCCGAGCTCTCCACAGAGCAGAACTGCAACATGATCGACGGCGTACCCAACAACACGCCCATCCCGCCCACGCCCCCGGAGCTGGACGCAAAACCGCTTGATAAGGTAAAGGAGCCCAAAGAACGCCGGAAAGGCCGGGAGCTGGAACGCTGATGGAGAACCGCAAGCGGAATATCCATCTGCACGTCATGGTAACACCGGACGAGCTGGCGGCCATCCATGAGCGGATGGCCGAGGCGGGCATTTCCAACGCCGGGGCTTATGTACGGAAAATGGCTCTGAATGGGTATATCCTGCACATCGACCTTGCGCCCGTAAAAGAGCTGATCTCTCTGCAACGGCGCTGTTCTAACAATCTCAATCAGGTCGCCGTACACGCGCATACCTATGGCGTGTACCCGGAGGAAATCGATGGATTGAAGCGGGACTATGAAAAACTGTGGGGCGAGGTGTCAAAGGTGCTGCGGGAGCTTTCCGAGCTGGTGGCAAAGTAAGACGAAGGCGGCAGGTTCCGATGTTGGGACCTGCCGCCTTGTTCTTTTTACCATCTATATCTATGTTTCCGAAAATGTAATTCCCGAAGTCCAGCCTCTTTACAAATAGACGATAGAATTTTTAGTATTTCTTCTCGTGTAGAATTAAGCCATTCAGCAAGCTCACGATCATAGAAACAATAAGCGACATCTTCGCCTGTGCCATATGTCGAATAGGCGTTTTCCTTTTTGGCTATTTTCAATCGTCTGCGAATTGCTGTTAGCATATCAGTGATAGTATAGAGTTTTTCTCTCCATAAAGAGTTTTGGACAGAAGATTTTCCATCAGCCTGTTTTAATATGGAGCCATCACGAGTTCTTAGTACCCCTGTATTCAAGGCAATTAGCGTATCTTCAATCGCTTTATCAAAATCCTCCATTCGACCTTCTTGATAAATGTCATCTTGAAAGGCTGGACGATCAAAGCACTCCAAATAAAATTGGACAAGCTCTTTATCTTTTTCAAAGGCAGGTGTGGAAGAAGTAGTTTCGACTTCCAAAATTGCTGTCTGTTCTGCAAGCTGCTTCCAACTTTGTAGCAGTTCTTTAGGATAACGAGTAATATCCGTATCAATCAATTTAGAACAAGACTGGCATAACCAAATTCCATTTTCAAACGACTTTCTTTCTTCGGGTGTCATAGAAGCGTCATAGCGTGGACCGCCTTGAGCCGCTGCACAGATATGAGCTGCTACCCCTATATTTGTAACTTTTTCAGGATTGGTATTTGCCCCACAAGTCAACTTTCGGCAAGCAGGATTACTACATCTTCTACCAACCCGATTTGCCAGTAATTCCTTTGTTGCTGAAGTAAAGTCGTCTCTGATGTTCCCCATGTTCATCACCTCGTCTAACTAAAATATTGATTTCATTATATCATAACTTTTTAGATAAAACCATCAAACTTCTGGCCAGCATGACCCGAAGTTTTGGGACAGGATTCACTAATCTTTCGCAACATTTATGTCCCCGGGCAGGCATGATAAAATAGAGGTAGGAAGGATAGATAAAGGAGGTTTTGAAGATGAAGATACTGCTGAAAATATTGGTTGCTCCCTTTGCGTTGGCGCTGTCCCTTTTGGCGGCTCTGCTGGTGTTCCTGTTTGATATTTGTGCCGTCCTGCTGACGATTGCCTCTGTGATCCTGGTGGTGCTGGGTGTCGCTCTCTTTTTCACGCCGACGCCCATAGGCGGGATTGTATTTCTGTTTCTTGCCTTCCTTCTTTCGCCGTATGGACTGCAAGCGGCGGCGGGCTCCCTTCTTTGGGCGCTGGACGGAGGCAAATCCGCTCTGTACCGGTTTCTGGCAAGTTAAGCAGCCTCGGGCCATACTGGCCCGAAGTCGGGGCGGTCTGAATGGGTCGCCCTTTTCTCATGGAAAGGAGGGATGATTTCTGGCTACCACAACTTTGTTACAGCGCCATGCGGGCGAAGGCGAAACGATTGCTGAGGCTATCCGGGATTGTCTGGACTATGGCAAGGACCCGGAGAAAACAGAAAGCGGAAAGTATATCTCCGCTTATGAATGTGATCCGGCCACCGTGGCGGACGAGTTCCTTTTGGCAAAGGCCAGCTATGCCGCTATGACGGGCCGGGAACAGAAGAAAGAAAATAATGTGCTGTGCTATCAGATACGACAATCCTTCTATCCGGGCGAGATCACCCCGAAGGAGGCGAACCGTATCGGCTATGAGCTGGCTATGCGCTGGACAAAGGGGCGGCACGCTTTTATCGTTACCACGCACACCGATAAGCAGCACATCCATTGTCACATTTATTACAACTCCACCACCCTTGACTGCACCCGGAAATTCCGAAATTTTTGGGGCTCCAGCTTCGCCCTTCGGCGGCTCTCTGACAGGCTGTGCCTTGAAAACGGGCTGTCCATCGTGGAGAACCCGAAGCCCCGGAGCAAGAGCAAGTATCGGAACTATGGGGAGTGGCAGAAAGACCGGAAAGGGCCGCTTTCCTATCAGGACCGACTGCGCCTTGCTATTGATACTGCGCTGGCGGAACGCCCCGCTGATCTGGACGAATTTCTCAATTTGATGAAGCGGACCGGGTATGAGGTCAAGACGGTTCGAGGCGGCGGTATCAGCTTCCGGCTGACCGGGCAGGGACAGGAACGCTTCACCCGTCTGCGTGCCTCCACGCTGGGGGACGGCTACGACTTGCAAGATGTTCTGTCCGCCATTGAGGGCAAAGAAAAACGCCCCGGGCGCTCGGAGCGGAAAATCAGTCTGGCGGTGGATATTCAAGCAAAGCTGGCTGCCGGTAAGGGGCCGGGATATGAACGCTGGGCGAAGGTATTTAACATTAAGCAGATGGCCGCCGCTCTTGCCTATATACAGGACAATAACCTGACCGATTATGAGCAGTTGGCGAAGAAAGCCACCGAGGCGGCAGACCGTTTCCATGTTATTTCCGAACAGGTCAAGCAGACGGAACAGGCCATGAAAACCAATGCCGGGCTAAAGGCCGCAACGGTTCAGTATGCCAAAACCCGCCCAGTCTTTGAGCAGTATAAGACGACGAAGTACAGCCGGAAATTCCTTGCGGAGCATGAGGCCGACCTTGAACTGTACCGGGCTGCACAAGCGGAAATGCGCTCTCTGCTGGGCGGGGCGAAGCTCCCTAAAATGGATGTGCTGAAGGAGGAAGGCCGCAAGCTCACAGCAAAGAAAAAACAGCTCTATGGAGAATACCAGAAGGCACGACGGGATATGCAGGAGCTCGTCACGATCAAGGCGAACATTGACACTCTGATGGGCTACACCGAGCCGGGAAGAAAGCAGGAAAAGGAGCGTTAAGGTTATGAAAATAAGGAGCAAAGCGACGCTGACACTTCGGGCCATGTTGGCCCGAAGATACGGGTTTGGGGCGAGCCCCAACAAGCCGCCTTTGTGCCACTTGTGGCCACAGAGGCATTGCTTGCCACTTAGCGGCAGTCCCTAAAATGGCGCAAAAAAACAGAGGCCCTTATTCTGGAACCTCCGTTTCTCTGGCTTTCTTAATGCCCTCGGCTGTGGCTTCTATCACGACAAGCTCTTTTTCATTCATGGAGTTTAGAAGCACATCAATATGCTTTCTGCAAGAGCTTGACCTTGCCCCTCCGTCCGCATGAATAAACTGGTCAACTGAAACGTCAAACATGGTAATGAGTTTAACAAAAAGGTCGAAGCTGGGATACTGACCTTTGTTCTCAATATTCATAATGGTACG
The DNA here is from genome assembly GCF_049562865.1 of Faecalibacterium sp. 7. Taxonomy (NCBI): domain Bacteria; kingdom Bacillati; phylum Bacillota; class Clostridia; order Eubacteriales; family Oscillospiraceae; genus Faecalibacterium; species Faecalibacterium sp. 7. Next base: position 1,754,339 of record NZ_CP186911.1, read on the forward strand.
GGAGTCACGGTCTACTAATTCCGCAACATAGGCTTGTGTCCAGCCCTTTTCTTCTCTGGCCCGTTTGAGAGCCGCCCCGAGGCCGTGAAAGTCAAACCTTCTTTCATTTTGGTTCATTCTCATATCACCCTATATCATTGTACATTTCGGGTTGGATTATGAGAATGTAATGGAATTTTACATAAAGTAGTATTTCATTTCATCAATATGCAGCCTCCAACTTGTACTATTCGAGATAAAGAACTATAATGTACTCTGTGGAGGTGCGAAATGGACTATATGACATTGAAAGAGGCCGCCGAAAAGTGGGGCGTGACACCTCGTAGGGTAAATTATTTGTGCGCTGCTGGGCGTATCCCCGGTGCTGTGAAAATGGCCGGTGTTTGGCTGCTCCCAAAGAACGCAGAAAAGCCGATTGACGGAAGGACAAAACAAGGGAAGGAGTTGCGCCATGAATAAAATCCTGATTATAGATGATGACAAAGAGCTGTGCGCTTTGATTAAACGTAGCGTACAAGCAGAAAACATAGAAGCTGATTTTTGTAATACCGGAAAAGAGGGCTTACAAAAATTAAGAGAGCAGGAATACCAGCTTGTGGTGCTGGATGTGATGATGCCCGGCATGGACGGGTTTGAAACGCTGGAAGAAATTCGCAAGGAGTACAGCTTGCCGATTTTGATGTTCACATCTAAAAATGACAGCATTTCTAAAGTACGGGGCTTACGGGCCGGAGCGGACGATTATCTGACAAAGCCGTTTGATATGGATGAGCTGATTGCCCGTATTGTGTCCCTCATTCGCCGTTACACTCGCTTTAATCAGCAAGCCGGAACGGTGCAAAAGCTGAATTTTGATGGATTACAAATTGACCTTGAAAATCGTTCCGTTACTACGGGAAACGGCACTTTTGAACTTCCACCAAAGGAATTTGATTTGCTGCTCTATTGTGTAAAAAATCAAGGAAGGATTTTAACAAAGCAGCAGATTTATGAAGAAGTATGGGGTGAAGAATATTTCTATGATGACAGTAACATTATGGCGATTATCAGTCGGCTTCGTAAAAAATTAGAAGTCAACCCCTCCAATCCAAAGTACATCCAAACTGTCAAAGGGATCGGTTATCGCTTTAACAAGGAGGTGTAGTCAGCATGGAAATCATCGTATTCTTGTCCATTGTGATTGCTGTTGTGGCTGTATTGACTTCCATCGTTCTCGTTCGGCGTATAAAAAAACAAATAGCAGAAATGACCGATGCATTGGTTGATGTGAAAAATGGAAATGGCAATCGGCGTATTTTGTCTGCAACAAATGAACTAACAGCCCCTCTTGCCTATGAAATCAATGAGATCGTTGTGGCTTATGAAAGCAGGCTTTCTGCTGTGCGACAGACGGAAGAAACCAACCGCCAGCTTATGACGAGCCTTTCTCACGATGTTCGGACGCCTCTTACCACTCTGATCGGGTATCTTGATGCTGCACACAAAGGTATTGTCACGGGAAAAGACCGGGATGATTATATTGAAACTGCTCGCCGGAAAGCCCACGATCTGAAAGAATATATTGATGTGCTTTTTGACTGGTTCAAGTTAAATTCCAACGAGTTTGCTTTGGAAATCCAGAGCATTGAGGCCGCAGAGTTTACAAGGAATATCCTGATTGACTGGATACCGATTTTTGAGGATAAACAGGTTGATTATGACATTGATATTTCCGAACAGCCTGTCCGGGTAAGATTGGATATGGACAGCTATATGAGGATTGTCAATAATCTCATTCAAAATGTAATCGCTCACAGCCATGCAGACAAAATCAAAATTGCCCTGTCAAAGAAGGAAAATAACATGGAGCTGCTGCTGGCGGATAATGGAGTGGGAATTGAGAAGGAAGATTTGAAACACATTTTTGAACGGCTCTATAAGTGTGACAAAGGACGGTCTGAAAAAGGAAGCGGTCTTGGTCTTTCTATTGTCCATCAGCTTGTAGAAAAGATGGGTGGGAGTATAACAGTTGAAAGTTTGCCGGGAAAAGGAACTGAATTTATGTTGCTTTTTCCTTTGGAGAGTTAAGCGGGTTCCCGTCTTTATGGCGGGAGCCTTTGTCATTTTACTGGATTTCAAATTGCAAGGTTAATGCAAGGTTGCGGCAAGGTTAATGCAAGGTTGGCATGATAGAATACCTTACAGAACAGGAGGTTTTGAATATGGATACAAATTATATCATTGAAACAAAAAATCTGACGAAGCAATACGGCTCACAAAAGAGTGTGGCTGACTTAAATATCCATGTCAAGCGTGGGAGAATTTACGGTCTGCTGGGCAGAAACGGAGCCGGAAAAACCACTACCATGAAAATGCTGTTGGGTTTAACGAAGCCTACTTCCGGTGAGGTCAAAATCTGGGGAAAGTCTTTGCAAGGAAATGAAAAGAAGTTGCTGCCCCGCATTGGCAGTTTGATTGAGTCCCCTGGTTTTTATCCCAATCTGACCGGCACAGAGAACCTGCGTATCTTTGCTACTCTGCGGGGTGTACCAAACAATCATGCTATCAAAGATGCTCTGGATCTGGTAGGACTGCCCTACAAAGATAAAAAGCTCTTTTCACAGTATTCTCTTGGTATGAAGCAGCGGCTTGCCATCGCCCTTGCCGTTATGCACGATCCGGAGCTTTTGATTTTGGATGAGCCGATCAACGGCCTCGATCCCATCGGTATTGCAGAAGTACGCTCCTTTATTCGGGAGCTTTGCGACGCAAGAGGAAAAACTATTTTGATTTCCAGTCACATTCTTTCGGAGATTTCTTTGCTGGCTGACGATATTGGAATTATCGACCACGGCGCGTTGCTGGAAGAAGAAAGCCTTGCTGAGCTGGAGCAAAAAAGCAGTAAGCATATCCGGTTTACGCTCTCTGATACTGCACAGGCAGCAAGAATTTTGGAACGCAATTTCCATGAAAATCATTTTTCCATACAGGACGACCACAATCTGCGCCTGCACAACCTTGATCTGCCTGTGGGGAAAATTGTAACTGCTTTTGTAGAAAACGGATTGGAGGTATCAGAAGCACATACCTGTGAAGAAAGTCTTGAAGATTACTTCAAGCGTGTGACAGGGGGCGAAGGAATTGCTTAAACTAATCAAATGCGAATTTTTGAAATTGAAACGGAAGAAATTTATTCCGCTGATTATTTTGGCTGCGTTCCTGTTTCCAATCCCGCTGACTTATCTGATGACAACGCCCTCTATGATGGAGCGATATACGGATCGGGCAGATGCTTTCGATGGACTATTTAACATGGTGTTGGGATATGGTATCCAGTTTTTACTGCCCTGCATTATTGGAGTGATTGCCGCTATCCTGTTCTTTATGGAACGCGACAACGATACATTCAAAAATCTGCGTACAATTCCCGTAACCAGCACGCAAATGGTGCTTGCAAAGATTATTGTCCTCTTTCTTTTTGGAATTGTTTTTTGTGTGGCTTCTACCATTGCAACAATTCTTTGCGGATTTGGAACATTAGAAGTTTATGGAATAGGCTATAAATTGTTTTTATCGGTTGAAACAGGAATTTTCATTACGGCAGGAACACTCCCGTTGATTGTTCTTGTTGTCTTTTTCAGTAAGACCTATGTTTTTTCCATTTTGTTGTGTGTCTTTTACAGCGTTCTGAACATGAGTGCTACGGCATTGTTTGACACACTGCCTAAAACTATGTTATGGCTTCTGCCCACGCCACTGACTACATTTTGGAGTGCGGGAGATATGGCGGCTCATGGAATAAAAATGGACTTGGAGCAAATGACAGGGCTAATTCCCTCAACATTTCAAGTTGTATTCATTCTTGGGATCATGGCATTCGTTTCGTTCTTACTGATTGACAGATTATATAAGCAGAGGGGGGAATAAACATGGTTCGCATTGTAAAAACAGAATTCTATAAATTGAAAAGGTATCATATCCTTTGGGCGGGCGTTGCACTCATGCTCCTATCCGTCCTGCTGACCTTGTTTACCTCTATGGCGAATGATGGTTCCGTTTGGGATTTTGCCTATCTTACAGAACAGGTCATCAAAAACAATATGTCCATGATTTTTCCGATGTGTATCAGCCTAATTGCTGGATATATGATTTCTCGTGAGCAGACGGATGACACATTGAAAAATATTCTGACTGTGCCGATCTCTTTTAAGAAACTGTTGACCGGAAAATTGATTGTGTGCGGCGTATTGTCTATTATTTTCGGGCTGATATGCAGTCTGTTTACAATCATAGCAGAAATGATTGTGGGATTTCCCGGCTTTGAGATTTCCTTAGCTCTAAAAGCAGCTTTGCAGATTACTGCGGTTAATTTCTTTTTATATCTTGCGGTTCTGCCGATTATCGCTCTTACTTGTCGGAGGGCAGGCAGCTTTTTAGTCGGTGTAATCATTGCTTTTGTCTATGGATATGGAGGGATGTTTGCCGCAGGAAATATGACATTAGCAAACCTTTATCCGATTACCGCAAGTCTTGGAATGGTAGGCTACCGCAGCTATGATACCGCAGTCAACTGGAATATCGGAACCTGTTCTTGCAGTCTTGCGCTTGCTGTCGTTATTTCTGCCATCTTGATTTTGTGCATGAAAGAACGAGAAGCAACCCAAACAAAGAAAAAGGCCAAAAAGGTAGCTCCAAAGAAAGGCTGGTGATGATTTTATGAAGAAAATAGTTTTAGCATTAACATTCGTCCTTGTGGGAAGTTTTATGCTTGCTGGCTGTTCAAAAGATGAAATTCTCAATCATTACAATAACATTGTTCAATCTGCGGGCTCCATAGAACTGACAGGGAAATCGGCACTGCAAGGGGAAAAAGAAAAAGGAATTGATGATTATACAGGGACTTATACGGCTGATTATGCGAACTTTTCAGGTACAGAGTATTTGTTCGGAGGAACTTCCATAAAGAGAGAAGCCGGTAAGGAGCTGTCCATTGATTGCACCTTGGAGATTACGGAAGGTACTGCAAAAGTATTTTGGATTTCTGGATCTGATGAAGCAGTCACGTTGATTGAAGCAACCGGAACTTATAGTGACACAATTACACTTCCTGATGGTGGAAATTATATTGGCATTGAATGTGAGAATTTCACTGGAAACATTGAATTAAATATTGAATAATACTCTGCCGGACGACGGCAAAAGAAAAAAAGCCGTCGTAGAGCAGACAATTTGACACGCCCATTTGAAACGGCGGCTTTGATTTTCAGAGCCGCCGTTTCTTTGCGTTTACACAAACCTATGACGACTTGCAGGGACACGGTAGCCGATTGGAGGTTGATTTACCGTGTCCTTCTTTTTATTTCGCAGTATCCATGATCTGCACCAGTTAAAAAAAGCGTAGCTCCCCCTCCGGGACAGTCTGGTTATGAATGTGAAATTAGACAACACATAAATGAATATGTAATTTCATGCGTCCGTGTGGCTTCATGCCGCCCGGGCGCTTTTGCGTTCTTATGGGGCTGCTTCGGGTCATGTTGGCCCGAAGCCATTCCCCGGTGCCGCTCCCCGCCGCCTTCGTTTCGGTCACTTGTCAACCAACAACCGAAACGGAGGTCAATATGGCTATTATCAATTTGCGGGACTATTACCCATTCTATACATCGGATTGCTTCATGGAAGTATCGGAAGAAGTTGCAGAAATGTTCAAAGAGTTTGATCGTAAAGAGGCTGCGTACCGGCTGCGTACATACCGCCACAAAGCCTACTATTCCCTTGATCGGGATGACGGGCTGGAGCATGAAGCTCTCTTTGTCGCCTTATCTCCCCATGAACTGTATGAGCGGAAAGTGACCATGCAGGAGCTTCATGCAGCGATTGCCAGTCTGCCGAACAAACAGGCAAAACGGATTTACGCTCATTTCATTCTCGGCATGACCAAACAGGATATTGCCCGGGCAGAGGGCGTCCATGAAAAAGTGGTTCGTGTCGCAATCGAGCGAGGTCTGCGGCGCTTAGAAAAAATTTTGAAAAATTCTTTGTAAGGTGTACCGATTTAGGCCGGAAAATGAAATGGCTTATGAGAGGTAAAACACTTCGGGTCACAATGACCCGAGGTTCAGACAAGCCTCATGCAGATTGAAAATTGAATAAAAAGACACCCGGATACGAAGGGGAATGCGCTGTGTGACAGACCCGCCATGACCTCGGATTTCAGAGAATACAGTCTTTGTAAAACTGAGCGAGCGAACAGGTTCATGCCATAGGTGGGGGCAAGGCTGGCTCCACCGGAACAGGCGCAGAACCCGGATACTTGCGTTTAGTCACAGTCCGAGCGTTGAAGCGGCCTTGCAAGCCGTGAGCCGTCGCAGGCAATGAGAACGCCTTGCCATCAGAATGGGGAGAGTTGAAATACTATGGGGCATGAAGCCTATGTCCGTCCGATGTGTCTGAAATGAAGTGAAAACCTATGGGGAGTCCCCGGCAATGCTGTCTGATGATAGGCCAACCGATCCGGCGTGGCTCCCCATCTTTTCAAAAAAGGAGCATTTTATGGGAAATGCGTTTGGAATGATCCCTGGCTTGGAAACGGACGAATGGAGCAATGACGCCTGCCGCGGTTATGTCATTATGGCAATGGAGGACTGCGGATTTTCAAAGAAGGATATACGGCGTGTTGTGGGGCAGCTTTATGAAGTATTTGACCTCAACAGCGTGGAGGACGCCAAAGAAAAGTACCATTCCAGTCCTTACTGACCTCGGGCCATATCGACCCGAAGTGGAGAAAGCTCAAAGGGCGGCACCTGCTGGGTGTCGCCTTTTGACATTTCCCCACAGGACAAGCGGGAAAGGCAGGCATATACACGCACTTTCGCAAAGGAGGTTTTCAATGACGCAAGCTGTCACTTATGAACGAGAAACAAAGTCTGTCGCATTTCAAGGGAAGATCATTATGCTGGAAAGCCTCACGCCGGTACTTCCCCCGAAGGAGAAAGCACAGCGCAAAAAAGAAATTGAGCGTTGTCTTTATGAGGTGTTCAGAAAATATGGGGACAGATTTCCCTAATCATTCGCAACATTGTTGTCCGGGGCTGCTGATGGTATAATATAGTTGTAAGGTTGGTAGCTCCATTCCAACAAGGAAAGGAGCCCAATATGGAATTTATCAGAGAAGATTGTATTTACGCAAGACAGTCAGTAGACCGCAAGGACAGTATCAGCATTGAAAGTCAGATTGACTTTTGCAAGTATGAATTGAAAGGTGGGAGCTGCCGGGTATTCAAGGACAAAGGCTATTCCGGTAAAAATACGGATAGGCCGGAGTTTCAAAAGCTGTTGGGCGAGATCCGCAAGGGAAAGGTCAGGCGGGTCATCGTGTATAAACTGGACCGTATAAGCCGCTCTATTCTGGACTTTGCAACGATGATGGAGCTGTTTCAAGAGTATGATGTGGAGTTTGTATCATCCACAGAAAAGTTTGATACTTCGACCCCGATGGGCCGGGCCATGCTGAATATCTGCATTGTATTCGCCCAGCTTGAACGGGAGACAATTCAGAAGCGTGTCACAGACGCCTACTATTCCCGGTGTCTGAAAGGTTTCCACATGAGCGGACAGGCACCATACGGTTATCAGTTAGAGCCTACTGTGGTAGAGGGTATCCGTACAAAGAAAATGGTTGCCGACCCCATAGCCGCCGACCATGTACGGCTGATGTTTGAAATGTACGCTGAACCGGAAACCTCCTTCGGAGATATTACCCGATACTTCGAGGAACAGGGTATCAAGATTTACGAGAAGTCAATGGTTCGGAGTTTTCTTTCCCAGCTTTTGCGAAACCCCGTTTATGCACAGGCCGACTTGGAGCTGTACGAATTTTTCAAGAGTCAGGGTGCAGCGATTGTCAATGACGCTTCTGACTTTGCCGGAACAAACGGCTGCTATCTCTATAAGGGGCGGGATGTGAAGGAGGACAAGGACAGGTGCTTAAAAGACCAGATACTTGTTATCGCTCCCCATGAAGCACTCATTTCCTCTGACACATGGCTGAAATGCCGGAAAAAACTTATGGCAAATACCACCTTCCAGCAGGGACGGAAACCGAAGAACACTTGGCTGGCCGGAAAAATCAAATGCGGTCATTGTGGGTATGCGCTGAAAGCCACCCATGTGCCAAACAGCACCGGGTATTTCCGCTGTACCAAACGGACGGAAAACAAAGGTTGTCCGGGCTGTGGGAAAATCCGCAAAGAAGAATTTGAGCAATTCATTTTCTCGGCCATGCAGGAGAAATTCAAAGACTTTCAGATACTCCACGGCAGGGAGGAAAAAGTCAATCCGAAGCTGACCGCCTATCAAGTGGAGCTGGCACAGGTGGAGGCAGAAATTGAAAAGCTGCTGGATACGCTGACCGGAGCCAATGCGACCTTGCTTGCCTACGCCAACAAAAAAATTGAAGAACTGGACACCCGACGCCAGACCATTTCAAAGGCAATCGCCGAATTGAGCGTTGAAACCATATCTCCCCAGCAGATAAAGAAGTTATCCTATTATCTCGACAACTGGGACAGTATAGATTTTGACGACAAAAGAAAAGCCGCCGATGGTTTGATCTCTACGATCAAGGCCACCAGCGACCGTGTTCAGATAGAGTGGAAAATCTGACATTTCCGCTCTATCGCCCCTCATTTCTATTTTATATTGTTTGTACCCCTTGTACACCGATGTTTCCTTTGGGACAGTATACAATTCCAGTGATTACATTGGATAAAGATACACCCAAGGAGGCAGTTTGCCAGGTCTTTGAGAATGTAAATACTGGTGGAGTATCACTTACAGTTTTTGAATTAGTCACTGCGATTTTTGCAATGGATAATTTCGAACTGCGTAAGGACTGGGAAGAGAGAAAGAATAAATATTTTAATGATGAGATTCTTTCGGTGACCTCTGCAACGGACTTCCTTACAGCTTGCACATTACTGTCTTCGTATAAAAAAGGAGGAACCGTAAGTTGTAAGAAGAAAGATGTCTTGAATCTGACGCTGGCAGAGTATCAGCGGTATGCAGATGATTTGACAGATGGATTTGTAGAAGCAGAAAAAATTTTGCAGGAAGAACGGATCTTTTCCAGCAAGGACTTACCGTATACAACGCAATTGATTCCGCTTGCAGTTCTTTGTACACTGCTGGCAGAGCATAATCGCATTAAAACAACAAGCGTAAAAGACAAAATAAAGCAATGGTACTGGTGCGGCGTTTTTGGTGAAATGTATGGAAGTGCAAATGAAACGCGCTACGTATATGATGTAGTGGGAGTGATGGCGTGGCTAGAAGACGCCAGCAAAACGCCTAAAACGGTGCAGGAGTTTTATTTTAATCCAGTGCGTCTGTTATCTTTGCAGTCAAGATTGAGCGCAGCCTATAAAGGCATTATGGCACGGATCTTGAAAAATCAATGCAAAGATTTTATCAGTGGTCGTGAAATGGACTTTACGGTTTATAAAGCGGAGAGTATAGACATTCACCATATCTTCCCGCGAGATTATTGCGAGAAAAAAGGGCTGCCGCGCGCAAAATGGAATTCTGTCGTGAACAAGACACCTATCACGTATTCTACTAACCGTGAAATTGGTGGAGTGGCGCCAAGCCAGTACTTGACTAAAATTGAAAAGAAAGGTCAGGTTTCACCGAGTGTATTGGATGGCTATCTTAGGACTCATCTAATCGATACAGGAGATATCCGCGCAGATCGATTTGATGATTTCTTTATCAAACGTTCGACTGCCATTTTGAATGAAATTGAGAAAGCTACAGGAAAGACTGTTTCTGGCCGAGACAGTGATCTTGTAATTCAGGATTTTGGTGGAGCACTATTATAATTCACTAAAACAGGGCGTATCTGAATTTTAGGAGGGCCATCATGGAGCTATCAAAAGCAACCAGTGTCAACAGCCGTGCGGAAGAACTGTTTGTTCAGCTGTTCTGTGAGGCGTTCGGCCCAGAAAAGACTGAAAATCTGCAGGTTCAATACCCCTGCGTGGATATTTACGGTCGGCACCGCTATATCGATTTTGCGCTGGAATCTCCTGAATCTAAGATAGCAATCGAAATAGACGGAGAAACCTACCATAACCCCAGCAAGGTGTCCGAAAATAAGTATGCTGATGACCTCCTGAAACAGAACAGCCTGATCTATGACAACTGGAAGGTCTACCGTTGAATCTACAGCCAGTTGGAAAAGCAACCGGAAAAGGTCAAAGACGAGCTGATTACATTTCTGGGCACCAGCCCCATGTTCAAGGCATTTGAAGCAGACCTGCCGGTGCAGATGGAACAGACCATCGAACTTCGGGATTACCAGCAGGAAGCCACCGAGAACCTGCAGAAGATGCGAGAGGACGGCAAAACCATTGCGCTGCTGTACCATGCAACCGGCGTGGGCAAAACCATCACGGCAGCCACAGATGCAAAAGCTGTGGACGGACGAACGCTCTTTCTGGTCAATGCCCTGAAGCTGGCTTCACAGGCTAAGGATACGTTTGCAAAAGTGTGGCCAGAGGCTACACTGGGGGAATATACCGGAAGCCAGAAAGATGTTTCGCAGACTGTTATTTTTGCCACGGTGCAGAGCATCTCCAAGGATTTGGAAAAATTCTCCCCGACAGATTTTGATTATTTGATCGTGGATGAATGCCACCATGCAGCGGCTAATACTTATCAAAAAATCTTTACCTACTTCCATCCGAAGTTTATTCTGGGCTTGACTGCAACACCGGAGCGCAGTGATGGCGAGGATATGCTGGAGTTGTTCCAGAATGTTGCCCACAAAATGGACCTGAAGACTGCAGTGGAGCGCGGTGTACTGGTGCCGATTCGCTGCATCCGGGTCAAAACCAACATTGATCTAACCGATGTGCGGATCAATGGTATCAAATACAACTCGCAGGATCTGGAAAGTAAGCTGTTCATTCCGGAGCGCAATCAGTTGATTGTTGATACCTATCTGAAGTACGTGAATGGCAAGAAGACTGTGATTTTTTGCGCAAGTGTAGATCATGCGGCGGAGATTGCGAAGCTGCTGCGCGACAATGGGGTGAAAGCAGAGGCTGTTTCCGGGCGTGACCGGGTAGAAATCCGGGATAAGATCCTGAAAGATTACGAAACCGGTTCTACGAATGTTCTTTGTGCCTGTGACTTGCTGAATGAGGGCTGGGATAGTCCTCATACCACAGTGCTGTTCATGGCACGGCCCACAATGTCTAAAACAATCTATATGCAGCAGCTTGGGCGAGGCACCCGCCGCTGTCCGGGAAAAGATGACCTGCTGGTGATTGATTTTGTAGACAACGCCAATATGTTCAATATGCCCTACAGTCTGCATCGGGTGCTGGATATTTCAAAATATCAGCCCATGGCCTATGTGCTGGCCCCGGAGAACAAGCGGAAGCTGGATCAGGACATGCTGTTCAAGGGAGAAAAGCCGGAAGCGTGGCTGGATGTGCCGATTGATGTAGACGACTACGAAATCATCGACTTGTTCAATTGGCAGAACAGCGTCAAGGATATGATCTCGCAGATTGAGTTTGTTCGGATGGTAGATGTGCAATCCGAAACGGTAGATCGTTATATCAAGGATGGAAAAATCAAGCCGGATCTTTCTGTCCCGTTTGGCGACAAGCGGATGTTCCACTATTTCCGCGAGGAAAGTGTCCGAAACATTGCCAAGCAGTACGGCTGGGATCTCATCACGCCGCAGAATATGGCAGATAAGTTCATGAAATTCATTGAAACGATGGATATGAGCTTTTCCTATAAGCCGGTCCTGCTCAAAGCAATTTATGAGTACATGGACAGCAATGGCAGAGTTGCCCTGCCGGATGTGGTGGATTACTTCATTGACTTTTATGAAGACCGCAAGGCGCATGGGATGATTGCGGAAAAGCCCAACAGTATCTACCAAAAGGGTGGCTACACTAAGAAGGATGTGGAGAAGAACATTCTGTCCAATCCTTTCAAGCGTTTTGAAGACATGCGTTTTTTGATGCGTTGCAAAGATGTAGAGACCGTTGAAGTGAATCCCATCATCTTCCGCAAACTGACACGGGAAGATTGGCTGCATATTGTGGATGTCTGCGACAAGAGCCTTGAAAAATATTATGCACGATTCCCAAAGTGACTAAAAAGGGAGGATTATAGTACACATATAGGTGTAAAATGTGAATAAGAGCAGCATTCAAACTGAATTGTGCTGAAAAAACCAATGAAAGGAATGAATCTGAATGGAGAATTTGTCCTTTTTCGATGAGCAGCAAACTATGGAAAACTTGAACGGTGTAAAAGACTCAAAGCACTTGGATGTTGTTAAACTGAATTATGAGTCATGCGAGTCTCTGACATGGCAGGAGCTTTTTTTCGGATATAATAATCTTTGCGCAATCACCTATTCTTCCGGTATTGGTTTTGTGTGTGAACTTTTGAATCGGTTTGAACAGGCAGAGATTATTTTCGGTTGCGAAGATGTTATGGATTACTCCATGCAAAGTGTGATGGCGTACCAGTGCAAGCTGATTGAACGAATGAGAAATAAAGCGTATAAAAAGCTTGCCGAGCGTGTGGAAAATGGAACGTTGCATCTTTTCGTTGCAAGGGATATTCTTTCTCATGAAAAGATCTATTTGCTTTCAGCCAAGGATGGTAGAAAACGCGTGATAATGGGTTCGGCAAATATGTCAGCAGCCGCATTTGAAGGAAGGCAGCGCGAGAATATCTGCTATATGGATGGAGATGAAGCATTTGACTGGTATATGGAGTGTTACCAGACGTTAAAAGAAAAAAGCACGGACGAAATTGGAAAAGATTCGCTTTTGTGTGCCGATGACGGTGAAAATCTGGAAGAACTTCCGATTGCAAAGACGGTTCGAGTAAAAAAGGCTGTTGTGATTCAGCCTGTCTCAGAAAATCAGAAAGAGGAAGTGCGCTTTGCGCTTGATGTAAAGGGACTTGCAGCAAAATTCAAACCATGCGTCCCGAAACCGGATAAAAAAGGAAAAATTCTGCTGTCGCCAGATAAAATCAAAATCATCCGAAAGCATGTGGTTGAGGCAAAAACATTGGAAAAAGAACAACGCAGTGAGTACCCGCAGCTTGATGTTGAGCCGGATGAAAAGTACGTGACATTAAATGAACAAAAACTCGATTTGAACCCTCCGAAGGCCGAAGTTGAGAAAGATGTGGAATTGTTCCTGCGTTATATGGATGGATATGAAAAATTCCATGGAGATCATGTTGGAATGCAGTTCCGATACTATGAATTTGCAAACTGGTTCTTCTGCTCTCCATTTATGGCCTGTATGAGGGATATGGCAGTTCGATATAATCAGAACACATTACCTTATCCGGTGTTCGGGCTTGTTTATGGACAAAGCAAAGCAGGAAAAACAAGTTTTCTGGAAACGCTTCTAAAAATGATGATCGGCCAAAAGACAAAGATTTCTGCACCTGATTTTACGCGATCAAGCATTGATAGCCTTAAACAAACGGTGCATGGAGCACCGATTATTGTGGACGATCTGACAAATACAAGATTCAGTCAACATGCGATCGAAACAATCAAGAATGATGATTTTGGGATTGCAGAGCATTTGGTAAACTATCCGGCTGTTGTGATCAGTGCAAATGAAGATGTCAAAGCTGTTGCACCGGAAGTGATTCGCCGGACAGTGATCTGTCGTGTTCAGGCAGGACTGACCAACACAGAAGTGATGAGCAGCAATATTGTGCGTACGGTTCAGCGGGAGGTTGGGACGGCACTTTATCGGGAATATCTGCGACAGATGCTTGAAATTGTTCCGGAATTGCTGGAATTGATGAAAGATGATGAACAGGATGAAGCGCCTGATATTCTGAAAGCATCGTCACAGGTCCTTATGAATGTTTTCAAAGAGTATGGGCCGGAAACGCTGCCAGAATATATTCGAGTTTTGAGTCTTGAGGATTATTTCAGCGAGAAAGTAACGGGAAGCTACGCAATAAAAACAATTCAAAATGCATGGAAAACCAGCAAGGATTCATTTGAAATTTATCCCCGAACAAATGAACTCTGCTATAATGCGGGTGCGACATATGAGGCCGACAGAATTTTGAAAGAATTGCCAGAGACATTGGAAGTACGTAAGTCCAGAGACTGCCTGATGATGAATCTGGAGGAGGCGCAGAAGTTCTTTGGTATCACTTTTAAGAAACCGTTATTTCCATGGCTTTCAAAGATTTTTGCATAAAATGCTTTGAAAGAGATGCTTGTTGGACATCGCTTTCGATAAAATGAACCTCAGAAGGGAAAAAATATATTTCTGAGGAAGACAAAACAATGTCAAACGGTGATTATGGTTACTTCGGCAAAGGCGATACGGGCTATGCCCAGTACATGACGGCGTTCAACCGCAACTTCGGCGGCTCGTCCGGCGGCGGTGGTGGTGGCGGAAACCACAACAACAATGGCGGTGGCGGCGGGGACGGCAGCGGGTGCGGCTGCCTGATCGCTATTGCAGTGGTCGTGGTGCTGATCCTGATCGTCTTGGGTGGCTGAATCAATCCCTGCAGGTGAAACACAGGTTTTCCCTGTGGGGATTTTTTGAATCCGCTTGTAGAAAGCAACGGTCTATGGTAGGATGAAACCAAAGATACACAGGAGGGCTTACACATGGTTTTACTGATTGAGGATACACAAAAAGGTATCGTGGATGAACGCCTGTACGCGTTTGAAACGTTTGTCAGCAACATCAAGAAGCTGATCCGGACTGCCCGCGAACAGGGAATCGAGGTCGTCTATGTCCAGCATGACGATGGGCCCGGCACCGGTCTCTCCATCGGGGACGATGAATTCGAGGTCTATTCCGGGTTTGCGCCACTGCTGACTGAAAAACGGTTCGTCAAGACTGTATGCAGTGCGTTCAAAAAAGAGAGCGGCCTGCTGGAATATCTGACGGAAAAGGACGAAAAAGACGTGATGGTCTGCGGCATCATGACCGACTTCTGCATCAATGCAACGGTGGAGGCGGGCTTTGAGCATGGCCTGCACATGATCGTTCCTGCCTATGCAAATTCCACGCAGGACAACGAGTACATGACGGGGGAGCAGAGCTACCGCTATTATAATGAGTTCCTCTGGCCGGATCGCTATACCGATTGTGTGCCCATGGACAAGGCGCTGGAGCTGCTCAAAAAGTGAGGTGTTTACAATGATTTCTGAAAAAGTAAAAAATCAGATTCAAGTGGTGCAGGGCGACATCACTAAGCTGGACTGCGACTGCATCGTGAATGCGGCCAATCGCAGTCTGTTGGGTGGCGGCGGTGTGGATGGTGCCATCCACCGGGCAGCAGGGCCGGAACTGTTGGCGGAGTGCCGCACGCTGCACGGCTGCCGCACCGGCGAAGCAAAAATCACCAAGGGCTACCGGCTGAAAGCAAAGTACATCATTCATACAGTGGGGCCGATTTACTCCGGCGTGGCAGAGGATGCTGCGCAGCTGGCGGACTGCTACCGCAATTCGCTGGACCTTGCCAAAGAGCATGACGTCCACAGCATTGCGTTCCCGGCAATTTCGACCGGTGTGTATGGCTACCCGCTGGAAGATGCCACGGAGATTGCGGTCAAAACAGTGGCGCAGTGGCTGGAAGCACATGCGTATTACGCAATGCAGGTGATTTTCTGCTGCTTCGATGCCCGGACGGAGCGGGTGTATCAGGCAAGGCTGTAACCGGAAGAGGTGTGAGAGATGGGCTTTTTCAAAAAGCTGTTTACAGGGATCGGTTTTGCGACAGGATTTCTGTTCTTCGGATGCTTGTCAGTGATTGTGTATGCGTCCCGTGGACGGCATAAACCCTGCCATCGGCGCAGCAGCTTTTGGAACACACTGGAGCGCTACCTGATTTTTTCGTGGATCTGTGATGGTGTGCGCAGCAGCCGGAAACGAGCGGAAAAGTCCTATTATCAGCGCACAGGCAGCGATTTCTGGCAGACGCAGACACGGGTTCGACCGGAAAATGTTAAAAATGCTGTTCCAGCGGTGAAAACACCAAGGCCGGAGGCAAAAAGCACGAGCACAGGTGCAATGCGGTCGGTAAAACCAAAGAGAAAGGAGCGTCCTTCTGCGGCACAGAAAGCATCGGCAGCACAAAGCGGTGCCAAAAGCGTGTCGGTGCCGACTGTACTAGGGCAAAACGTTTCGGAGGCTGACGCAAAAAAGCACGGCGAACGGTCAAAGCCTAAGCCAGAGCCCAAGCAGGAGCATGCTGCGCAACAGTCAGAAGCCAAAGAAGTACATCAAAAGTCCGCACAGCAATTGGAAGCAGAACGGCAGCAGAAACTGGAAACTCTGCGCACTACGATGCAGAAACAAATTTGCGCCATCCATGCAGATGTAGAACTCTCGGCCAACGGTCAGAATGACAGTGGGGCGGTGGAGCAGAAACTGCATGTCCTGTTGTATAAGTCCACGCTGCCAGAAAATGACCTGAATCAAGCGCTGAATGAGCTTCGGACGGAGCGCAGACGGCAAAAGGCAGAGTATCAGGGGGCACCGTTTGCGGATGTGTTTCTGGTGAACCTGATTTTGTCCGATGAGGACAGTGAACGGGCCTGCATCGTGGATGTGGGGGATACGGGCATGAGCTATGTCATTCCATGGAGCAGCATCCCGAAGGAACTGCAGGAACCGCTGCACCGCTATGTATCGGAAGCGGAAGGAAAGCTCTGCGGCTACTGCAAGGAAGAACTCTGCAACAGTGAAAGCGGCAGGATGATCGTGGAACTGTATCTTGGTAAACAGGATGGGCATAGCTCCCGAATCCTGTACTGAAAATGGAGTAAAGATTGAAATACAGAGAAATCGCAGACGGCATTTTTGTTGACCGTCCCAACCGCTTTATTGCCCATGTGGAAGTGAATGGAGCAGTGGAAACCGTCCATGTCAAGAACACCGGGCGGTGCAAAGAGCTATTGCTGCCTAGCACGGCGGTTCGGCTGGAAGTGTCGGATAACCCGAAACGCAAAACGAAATACGACCTTGTGGCGGTACACAAGCAAGGTCTTGGCTGGGTCAATATGGACAGTCAGGCACCCAATAAGGTGGTAGGGGAGTGGCTTGCAAAACAGGGCTACGACTATATCAGACCGGAATTCACCTATGGCAAGTCCCGCATTGATTTTTATATGGAAAAGGGTGAGCAAAAGTATCTGATGGAGGTCAAGGGCTGCACACTGGAAGTGGACGGTATCGGCTATTTCCCGGATGCACCCACCGAGCGCGGTGTGAAGCACCTGCACGAACTGGCGCAGGCACAGCGGACAGGATATCAGTGCGCTGTGGCCTTTGTGATTCAGATGGAAGGCATCACCGAGGTGCGGCCAAATGTCAGCACACAGCCGGAGTTTGGCACGGCACTGGCCGAAGCAAAGGGTGCAGGTGTGCAAGTGCTGTTTTTGCTCTGCCATGTAGGGCGGGATAGTCTGGAAATCGTGGAGCAGAGGGAAGGGTGAAGACGGCAGAAAAACGCTTTGCGTGATTCAGTTACAGAAATCATAAATAGGAAATGTTATCATATAGATACAAGAAACACACCGATAACATTCCAATGGAGGATTTCGATATGAAGGCAAAGTTTTACATCTGCAATCACTGTGGCAACCTCGTCACTATCATCCATAACGCAGGCGCTCCGCTGGTCTGCTGCGGGGAGAAAATGAAAGAGCTGGTTCCCAATACGGTGGAAGCCAGCGGCGAGAAGCATCTGCCGGTGGCAGAGCTTTCCGGCAGTCGTCTCACGGTCACAGTGGGCGCGGTGGAGCACCCCATGGCGGATGTTCACTATATTCAGTGGATTTTTGTGGAGACTGAGAACGGCGGGCAGATCCGCTATCTGAATCTGGGGCGGGCTCCCAACGCGGTGTTTGAACTGGGAAGTGAAAAGCCGGTGGCCGTTTACGCATACTGCAATCTGCATGGGCTCTGGATGACGAAACTCTGATACAATCAATGCAAACGGGGAGTGATTTGATGTCACTCCCTGTTTTTTGATGAGAACTTTATGCGGTTCTTTTGGTTCGGAACTGTGTATAAATGGGATGGATAAAATGAGTAGGCACACTATATGCGTTTGTTAAACGCTGACAGCGTTCAATTTTTTGCGTGGAATCGTGAAAATGAGACCTGTGAAAAACGTAGAAAATTTGATATGGTTGCGCTGCAAACTAAGACATATTGATGTTTTTGAAACGAGTTTATAGTGAAATATGTGCGATTCGAATGCAGATATTCATTCTTGTGAGTTTGTTGTGTGAATTTGTCACGTTCCGCCGCAAAAAAGGACTTGACGGAAAAAATACTCTGTGGTAATTTATGAGCAAATTCGCTTTTGTGAAATAAAGTCGAATTTGAATCCGCATGCATTATCCTGATATGCGGAAAAGGAGAAAGCATCTTTATCGCAGGGAGGATTGCAAACAAAACCCAGTTCCTCCGCCCAAACCGCTGCGTAGCAGCAGAAGGGACGACCGAATATGAGTTATGACAAAGTGCAAGTCGGCAACAGAATCCGCGGAAGCCGCCTCGAAAAAGGCTGGACGCAGGAACGGCTTGCAGCAGAAGCTGAAATTTCAGTGCAGCAGCTTCGCGCATTGGAAAAAGGACAGCGCAATCTGGGAGTAGACCACTTGGGACGCCTGTCGGACGCAATGAGAGTCAGCAGCGATTTCCTGCTGAAAGGTTGTTCTGAAAACAGTATATTGGTTTGCAAGATGCTGGATGACCTCAAGAAAAAATTGCAGCCACCAAAGCAAATCGCAGAAAAATGAGCAGTTTTGTTGCTGAAACAGTATGTTTTAGTGCTTTACAGTGATGAAAACACTTGCTATAATATCGCCATGGCGCAAGTTTCAGTTGCGCAAGAGGGAAAATTGCCTGAAATGCATTAAAGGCTGATAATACTCCGTGAGCTGCTCACAAGAGCAGCTCCATCGAGTCGCGGTCATTGTGCATTTTCAAGCTGAAAATAGGCCGGGACTCGGAAAAGGAGTCTCGGCCTGTTTGTGTTTTCGGCGCAAAGGAAAGGATTGAACAATGCGATTTGATGCAAAAGAATTCGGCGGACGTATCCGCGATTTGCGGAAAAAGCAAGGGATTACACAGAAACAGTTGAGTATAATGCTGAACGTTAGTGCGAACCATCTTGCAAAAGTTGAAACGGGAAGCCGCTGCTGCTCGATTGAGTTGCTGCAGGATCTTTCGTCCTGCCTGAATGTCAGAACGGACTATCTGCTGAACGGAGATGCACCGCATAACAACCATCTGAGGGAAAGACTGACGTTTCTTGCACAGGAATTAGAAAAGATTACGGCGGACCTCCCGGTATGGGGATAGGAAAAGCAAAATCCTCTTTTTCAATGCCCAAAAGCGTGGTAGAATAGGGAAAAGATTCAGTATCTGAAAAACGGAGCGCGCAACAATGAAGATTCTGGTCAGCGCCTGCCTGCTGGGCGAAAACTGCAAATACAGCGGCGGAAACAATTACAATCAGGCGGTCTGTGATTTTGCGCGGGGGCATCAGGTGGTTCCGGTCTGCCCGGAGGTGCTGGGCGGCCTGCCCACACCGCGGTGCCCGGCGGAAATCGCGCAGGGCGTTGTCACGAACAAAGAGGGCATCAATGTGGACCGGGAGTTCCGGGCAGGTGCAGCGAAAGCCCTTGCCATTGCAAAAGAAAATGGGGTGGAGCTTGCCATCCTGCAATCCCGCAGTCCCAGCTGCGGCGTGAAGGAAATCTACGACGGAACGTTTTCTGGGACAAAGATTCCCGGACAGGGTGTTTTTGCCAAGATGCTGATGGACGAAGGCATCCGTGTTCTGGATGCCGGGGAATTGCCTAAAATTATCTTGAAAAATGAGGACGGAAAA
This sequence comes from Faecalibacterium sp. 7, assembly GCF_049562865.1. Classification (NCBI taxonomy): domain Bacteria; kingdom Bacillati; phylum Bacillota; class Clostridia; order Eubacteriales; family Oscillospiraceae; genus Faecalibacterium; species Faecalibacterium sp. 7. The sequence continues at coordinate 1,774,262 of NZ_CP186911.1, forward strand.
TGTCAATCAGACTGATTTGCAGCGATATTGACGGTACGCTGCTGCAATACGGCAGGAAAGAGCTGGAAGGCGAGATCTTTGAACAGATACGGGAGCTGCATCGGCGCGGTATTTTGTTCTGCCCGGCATCCGGCCGGCAGTATACCAGCCTGCGCAAGCTCTTTGCACCGGTGGCAGACTGCTGTGTGTTTCTTTGTGAGAACGGCGGCGTGATCTATAAAGACGAACAGTGCATCGCCAAGAACCCGATGCCCCGTGCACTGGCCGAAGAAATCGCCAACGACCTGTGGACCCGCAGCGACGGGCAGGGTGAAGTGATGCTCTCAGGTCAGAATACTGCATACCTGATGGAGCGGGGTCTGGGAATGCTCAAGCGTATTCAGTTCATCGGGAACAATTATCAAATCATCCATGACCCTTCCGAGGTGCCGGAGGAGATCACAAAAGTATCGGTGTATCTGCACGAAGGCGTAGAATCTTACACGGAACGGTTTGTCCCACGATGGAAAGAGGCGAACTGCGCTGTGGCAGGGCCGTACTGGATCGACACCACCTTTGCCAACAAGGGCATCGGTGTGCGCAGCATCTGCAAGACTCTGGACATCGCCCTTGCCGATGTGATGGCTTTTGGCGACAATTATAACGATGTGTCGATGCTGGACATTGTGGGTGTGCCCTACATTATGGATGGTGCCGCCGCACCGCTGCGGGAAAAGTACCCGAACCATACACCCCGCCCAGAGGATGTGCTGCGGGAGTTCTTGAAGCAGAACTGAATTTTGCACGCATGTGTGCAAAATTCAAAATGATACGATATAAGGAAATATTTTGACATGACGAAAGTGCTTTTCATCTGCCACGGCAACATTTGCCGCAGCCCAATGGCCGAATTTGTAATGAAAGACTTGGCGGCCAAAGCCGGGCTTTCTGATAAATTTGAAATCGCATCCGCCGCCACCAGCACCGAGGAGATCGGTAACCCGGTCTATCCGCCCGCCCGGCGGAAGCTGGCCGAGCACGGCATCTCCTGCGAGGATAAAACCGCCCGGCAGATGACCCGGAGGGATTACGAAACCTACAATTACCTGATCGCCATGGATCACAACAACCTGCGCAATATGGCGCGCTTTGTGGGCGGCGACCCGGAGCATAAAGTGTCTCTGCTGATGGATCATACCCGCCGCCCCGGCGATGTGGCCGACCCGTGGTATACCGGGGACTTTGAAGCTACCTGGCAGGATGTGCTGGAAGGCTGCACAGCTTTGCTGGAAGAACTGCGCTGACAGGAGAATTTTATGACAGAGCGTTATTGTGAAGGTGAACGGTTTGCTGACCTGTCGTTCACCGAGGAGACTTTTGAGGACTGCGACTTTACCGACTGCGTGTTTGTGGATTGCTCCTTTACCAAATGCGAACTGGATCATACCACGCTGAACGAGTGCAAATTCGCGCGGTGTGAGATCACAGGTCTGCGCAGCACCCATTCCTCAGTGCAGTCGCTGGATTTTGAGGACTGCCGCCTGAATGAAATCGAGTGGGCACCGCTGATGTCCAACGGTGCCTTCCCGGACCCTATCCACACGCTGAAAGAGTGCAGTCTGAAATATAACACCTTCACCGAAATGAACTTCAACCGCTTCAACTTTTCAGACGGAAACGAGATCGTCGGCTCCATGTTTGCCAAATGCGAGATGCAGTTGGCGAATTTCAAGGGCGTGGAACTTCACGAAACGGAATTCTACCAGTGTGACCTGCGCAAGGCGGATTTCCGGGATGCCGCCGGTTATAGGGTGGACATTCTGGGCAGCCGCCTGAAGGATGCGAAATTTTCCCTGCCGGAAGCGGTGAATCTGTTGGCAGATTTGAAGATCAAGCTGTCGTAAGAAGGAGAGAAAATGCGTCAACTCATCATTGCCCGAAAAGATCTGCAGATGTCTCCCGGTAAGCTGGCGGCGCAGTGCTGCCATGCTTCGCTGGCATTCCTCACCGACCCCATCGGCATGGGACAGGGCGTGGAACCCATTGAGAAAAACGGAGAAATTACCGGCTATCGGGCAGAAATCATGTTGGAGAAAGCAACCTATGAAGAATGGTTCGATGGCTCTTTTACCAAAACTATCTGCGGGGCAAAGAACCGCAATCAACTGCTGAAAGCAAAGACAATTGCCGAGGAATTGAGCCTTGTGGAAAACAAAGACTTCTTCCTTATCCGGGATGCCTGCCACACCGAGCTGGAGCCGGAAGAATTTGATGAAAACGGAGAAGGCATGACCCTGACCTGCATCGGTTTCCGCCCGCTGCCGGATGAAATTGCACACCAGATCAGCCATAAGTTCCATTTGTATTGAGTGCTGGTTCGCGGAATAATAAAAATAGTCCCGGCCATTCTCCTGTGACATACAGGAAAATGGTCGGGATATTTTGCTTTTTATTGAAGATTCATCCATGCCGCCAGTGCATCCGCTGTCTGCTGTTGCTGTTCCTCGGCGGAGATAACAGGCGCGTCATCGCCCTTCTGCGCACCGTAACTGCCAAACCCGGCATGACAGCCGCCGTCAAATGACCGTTTCGGTAGTGTCCTGTGGGAGGTTCGTGCGGTCGGCTTCGTATTTTTCGCGGTTCAGTACGCCGTCCTCGCTGCCGTAGGCGGCATAGACCCGCAGGCCGCTGTCGGTCAGGTCGGCGGTGGAGTAGGCCGCCAGCAGCACCAGACCGTCCAGTTCATCGGTGTGCTTGGCCGCATAGCTTGCCGCCATGGCCCCGCCCAGCGAGTGTCCGCCGATGTACCAGTCTGTGACTTCGGAAAAGCGTTCCGGGATGCTGTCCGCCGCGTTCATGTCCAGTACGGCCAGATTGCAGGGCATCTTGACCAGCACGCACAGAATGCCGTCCTCGGCAAGGTCGTGCAGGAGGGGAGCATAGACGGCCAGCAAAACAGCCAGCAGGCAGAGGAACACTCTGCGGGGAAACGATTTTTTCTTCTGGTTCTTCATAGAACTCCTTTATTTTATAAGCATTTTCCGCAATCGCTGCAGCCGTTGCAGATCAACTTGCTGCCGCAGGTCTCGCAGTTTGCGCGGAAATGAGGCACATAGAGATCTTCCTGCGGGATGGGGTAGCCCCAGTCGTCCACGAGGTCAAAACGGATGGGCCTTCCCTGAAAGTTCATACCGGATTTACAGGCCATTCGGCTTTGCAGCTGCTTGTTTGGCAGGTGGTAGCGCCTGCCGTCCTTGATGAACACGGTGCCGGTCTCGATAAAGCAGAAGGTCACGTTGGCATCCACGCATTCCTGCCGGAGAGACTTGACCCAATCGAAATTGCAGGGGTGGGCACCATCATAGTTTTCGCCGCCGCAGATGACCTGCTCGATTTGCCCGGCGGAAAGGTACTGCCGGATGCTTACTGACCCGATGAAGGGCGCGCACATGATGCCCTTGTGCTTGAAGGGCAGGTCAAACAGAATTTGGTCAGGGCTGAAAAGGGCTTTCATAATTTGCTGCAGCGCATCATGTCCTCGACGCTCCCAGCGTCCTCAAAGGACGATTTGATGGGTGTGTAGTGATAAGCTGTAAAAAGAAGCATGGACGCCCCCGAAAAGGAGAGCGTCCATGCTTCTTGCTGTATCCGAATGGAGGAGATTGCGAAATCAGCGCTTGTCCGGGCAGACGATTTCCAGCATCTGATCGAAAACCTCTTCCATCTGCCGCACCAGTGTGAACTGGGTGCGGGCGCGGTCGAGGTTGTGATCCGGGCGAGCAATATGGAAATAATGGTCGCCCTCCAGATAGTCAGTCAGAAAACGGATGCCGCATTCCAGCGTCATGAGCCTTGCACCCCATGCAAGGCTCTTTTTTTCTGCCATGCTCATGGATGCCCCGGCAGTGGAGAGATACCCTTTGGCGAACACTTCGTACAGATGCAGGTCAAAATGGACTTTGCTCTGGTCAGGTTCGTCCTCAGCGCAGTCGTTGGCACCGGTGCGGATGGAATCGCCGAAGTCGTAGGCCGAAAGTCCCGGCATCACGGTGTCGAGGTCAATGACACAGATGCCTTTTCCGGTAGCGGCATCAATGAGGACATTGTTGATCTTGGTGTCATTGTGGGTGACGCGCAGAGGAATTTCGCCAGCTGCCAGCTGATCCAGCAGGACATGGCAGTCCTGCTCCCTCGCATGGATAAATTCGATTTCCGACGTGATATTTTTTGCCCGGCCCAGTGCATCGGCGGCGAGGGCTTTTTCAAAATTGGCATAGCGGTTGGGCGTGTCGTGGAAGCGGGCGATGGTTTCGTGGAGGGTGGAGGCTGGGTAATCCTCCAGCTGGTTCTGGAATTTGCCCAGTGTCTCGGCCACGGTGCGGAAGTCGGTTTCGCTGCCGACCTGCTGCAAACAGATGGTATCTTCTACAAAGTCGTAGGCACGCCATGCGCCGCCGTCTGCATCCAGATAGCAAGTCGACCCCGACAAAGTTGGGATGACATTCAGCGTTTCCCGTGCTGGGTCGCCGCCCTCGGCAAGAATTTTCGCCCGCAGATGCCGGGTCACGCCGCAGACATTCTCCATCAGGCCCACCGGGTTAGTAAAGGTATCTGTGTTGATGCGCTGCAAAATAAAGCGTTTGGAATGATCTTCCCGCCAGACCACAAAGGTGTCGTTGATATGCCCCTCACCATAGTGGTGAGCATCGCAGAGCACAGGCCCGCCAAAATCAAAGGCATTTGCAGCAGACTGGAGCAGAGAAAGGGTAACGGATTTCATCATAAATTCCTCGTTTTCGTTATACTTCATGCCGTTTTGTCGGGGCGGGGCGTTTTCCCTGCCGCGTCTGACGGCGGTATTCGTTGGGGGTCATGCCCTCCGCCTTGCGGAAGCACTGGGAGAAATAGCTGGGGGAGGAAAAGCCCATCAGCTCGCTGATCTGCGCCAGACTGTAGCTGGTGTTGCCCAGCATATGCTTGCTCTCCTCAATGCGGCGGCGGTTCAGGTAAGTAATGGGGGAAATGCCGTACTCCCGCTGGAAGGTGTGGGCCAGATAGTATTTGTTCAGGTGGGTAAGCTCTGCCAGCAGGTCCAGCGAGATATCCTCGCGGTAGTTGGTGTCCAGATACCGCTTGATCTCGGCGCACTCCCGGTTCTCGGTCGGGGCAGCCTCCTCCAGCTGCAGCGAAATGGTGGTGCAGCGCACCAGCCAGATCAGCAGTACCTCCAGCAGGTCCTGACAAACGGTCTCGCAGCCGTCTAAGCTGCGGTCGGCCTCGGCCAGCAGCATGTGCAGCAACGTAACCATCCGCTCCCGGTTCTCCCGGCAATTGAAGATGGCGTAGTTCGTATCCGCCTTGCTGAACAAAAACTCCATGCTGGCAACGCCCAGCACGATATACTCCAAGGGCGAGGCGTTCAGGCTAAGCTCGGTATGCTCCACCTGCGGATTCACAATGACCATATCGTCCGGCTTTACCGGGAACAGCTGCCCGGCAAGGTAGAACTGTCCCTCGCCGCTGAGGCAGTAGAACAGCTCCGTGCAGGAGTGGGTGTGGGCAGTGCTGTTCCAATCGCCGCCAAACCGGCTCTTGCTGATGTACAGCAGACGGAAGGATTCCCGCGGGGCGGGCGCGTGGCGGATATCAAAGCGCTGGGTACTCATAGATGATCGGCTCCTTCGGGAAACGCAAATTTTCTAAAAATAAACGCAACATTCTAAAAACATTACCCCAAAATGGTGCGTTGTTTCGTGCACTTTACCCTCATTATAGAGGGAACACACAAAAAAAGCAAGCCCTGATTTTAGGCTAATTTTTATATTTTTGTTTCTCAAGTCCCTTCGAAATATGTCAAAATAGTTACAGGCTGGGGATTATGCTGAAATTTTTAAAAGATTTTTAGCACTTTTGCTGGAAGAATTTTTCAGAAAGCAACATCTATAAAAAATGAAACAACAAACCTCTTGAGCAAGGAAGCGAAAGAATTTATATTGGAGGCAGAAAAACACACAGTCCTTCGGGCAAAGCCTGTTTGCCCGGCTGTGTTTGAACGGAACAAAATGATGGAGGCAACACAGTATGAATCGTATTTCTCGTCGTAATTTCCTGAAGGCGGCCGGCGTTGGCGCCGCTGCACTGGGTCTGGCTGCCTGCGGCGGCTCTTCCAGCTCCACCGCATCCAGCGTGGCATCCTCCACCGCCGCTTCTTCCGCAGCGGCGGCTGCAGACGTTACCATCAAGGTAGCCGCCATCGAGACCGGCTACGGCGCTGATATGTGGAAAAAGGTCGCCGAGGCCTTTACCGCACAGACCGGCATCAAGGTGGACCTGACCACCGACAAGAAGCTGGAGGACGTCATCGGCCCCTCCATGCAGGGCGGCGACTACCCCGACGTTGTCCATCTGGCTACCGGCCGTGAGGCTGCCCTGACCGAGCAGTTCATCAAGGGCAACCTGATCGCCGACATCACCGACGTGCTGAGCATGACCGTGCCCGGCGAGAGCAAGAAGGTGAGCGAGAAGATCGCCGGCGGCTTTACCGACACCTCCCTGACCAACCCCTACGGCGACGGCAAGACCTATCTGGCTCCCATGTTCTACAGCCCCTGCGGCCTGTTCTACAACGCCGGTTTCCTGAAGGAAAAGGGCTGGGACGTGCCCAAGACCTGGGACGAGATGTGGGCACTGGGCGACAAGGCTGCCGCTGAGGGCACCTACCTGTTCACCTACCCCACCACCGGCTACTTCGACGCCTTCTTCTATGCGCTGATGTACGCTGCCGGCGGCCCGGAGTTCTTCAACAAGGCCACCCACTACGAAGAAGGCATCTGGGACACCCCCGAGGCAAAGACCTGCTTTGATATCGTGGCAAAGCTGGCTTCCTACACCAACCCCATCACCCCCGCACAGGCCAACGATCAGGACTTTACCCAGAACCAGCAGCTGGTGCTGGACAACAAGGCCCTGTTCATGCCCAACGGCACCTGGATCGTGGGCGAGATGGCCGAGGCTCCCCGTGCAGACGGCTTTGAGTGGGGCATGACCGCCCTGCCCGCTGTCAAGGCCGGCGGCGATGGTTACAGCTACACCTGGTTCGAGCAGGCATGGATCCCCGCCGGTGCCGAGCATCAGGATGCCGCCAAGCAGTTCGTGGCTTACCTGTACAGCGACGAAGCCTGCAAGCTGTTTGCCGAGAGCGGCGCTATCCAGCCTGTGCTGGGCATCGCCGACAGTCTGGAAGGCGACAACAAGATGTTCTACTCCATCTACGACAACGGCGCAAAGGCCGCCATGGGCAACTTTGCAGCCTTCAGCGCCATCCCCGGCGTGGAAGTGCGCACCGTGTTCTTCGACCCTGTCAACTCTCTGGTGTCCGGCAGCATGACCGAGCAGCAGTGGATCGACGGCATCAAGTCCGCCAGCGACCAGATGCGCGCCAACATCATCGAGTAATTAAGCCCTGCCCAGCGGGGGCGGTTTTTACCGCCTCCGCTTTTTTGGGCTGTACAGTACCATCAAGAAAGGAGCGGTCAATCCCCTATGAGAACGGATAAAAGCCGCAAACGGTTCGTATTCCTCTGTGTGGCACCGGCTACCATCCTGTTTTTCCTCTTTATGATCCTGCCCACCCTCAACGTGTTCCGCATGAGTTTGTATGAGCGGGGTGCCTATTCTCCCAACGAGACCTTTGTGGGGCTTAAAAACTTCCAGCATCTGCTGCGGGACGCCCAGTTCATCCGCTCCATGCAGAATATGATCCTGCTGGTGGTAACGGTCACCCTGATCACCTTCGCCTTTGCACTGGTATTTGCCGCCATCCTCACCCGGGAGAAGATCAAAGGCCAGAACTTTTTCCGCATCATCTTCTACATCCCCAACATCCTGTCCGTGGTCGTCATCTCCGGCATCTTCTCTGCCATCTATAAGCCGGAAAACGGCATGCTGAACAGCATCATCGGCCTGTTCCGCAACATGAGCGACCCCATCCTGTGGAAAGGCGAAAAACTGGTCATCCCCTCCATCATCGTTGCCATGGTGTGGCAGGCCATCGGCTACTACATGGTCATGTACATGGCCTCCATGTCTGCCGTGCCCATCAGCCTGTACGAGAGCGCCAATCTGGACGGTGCCGGGCGGCTGACCCAGTTCTTCCAGATCACCATCCCCCTCATCTGGACGAATATCCGTACCACCCTCACCTTCTTTATCATCTCCACCATCAACATGGCCTTCCTCTTCGTCAAGGCCATGACAAGCGGCGGCCCCAACGGCGCATCGGATGTGGCGCTGAGTTATATGTACAGCCAGAAGGACGCCGGTCTTTACGGCTACAGCATGGCCATCGGCGTGGTCATCTTCCTGTTCTCGTTTGCGCTGTCCGCCTGTGTCAACAAGGTCACCAACCGCGATACGCTGGAATTTTAAGGAGGGAAGAAGATGCAGAATACCACCGAAAAATCTTCCCGCTCTGCGGAAGGTCTGTACAAGTTTTTCATCTATTTTGTGCTGGTTCTGCTGGCCGTTACCATCATCGTGCCGGTGGCATGGGTGTTCATGGCCTCCATCAAGCAGAATGCAGAGTTCTACGGCAACCCCTGGGCACTGCCCGCCGGGTTCTACTGGCAGAACTTCGTCAACGCATGGAACGGCGCCAAAATGGGCGAATATATGCTCAACTCGGTCATCGTCACCGCGCTGGCGCTGGCGCTGCTGCTGGTCGTTGCCCTGCCCGCCGCCTACTGCCTGTCCCGCTTTCACTTCAAGGGGTGTAAGGTGCTGAACACCCTGTTCATGGCGGGCTTGTTCATCAACGTGAACTACATCGTGGTGCCCATCTTCCTGATGCTGCGGGACGGCGATGTGTGGCTGAAAGGCCATTTCGGCAGCGGCTTTCTGCTGAACAATCTGGTGGTGCTGGCGGTGGTATACGCCGCCACCGCGCTGCCCTTTACCATCTACCTGCTGTCGGGCTACTTTGCCACTCTGCCCCACGATTTTGAGGAGGCCGCCTACATCGACGGTGCAAGCTATTTTTCCACCATGACCCGCATCATCTTCCCCATGGCAAAGCCTTCCATCATCACCATCATCCTGTTCAACTTCCTGTCCTTCTGGAACGAGTATATCATCTCCATGACCCTGATGAGCTCCACCAAGGCACCCCGCACCCTGCCGGTAGGTCTTTTGAACCTGATGCAGGCGCAGCAGAGCGCCGCCCAGTACGGTACCATGTACGCAGGCCTTGTGCTGGTGATGCTGCCCACCCTGATCTTGTACATCTGCGTGCAGCGGCAGCTGACGCAGGGCATGACCGTGGGCGGCCTGAAAGGTTAAGGTGACAGACGATGAAAGCATATTGGAAAAACCATCCCGCCCTGCGCATGGTACTGATGCTGGTGCTGTTCGTGCTGGCACTGGTGCTGGTGGTGTCCGGCTGGAAAATGACCGGACAGCTGGCAGGGCTTGGCATCATGCTGGTGGGCGTAGCACTGCTGCTGGCTGTGCTGGCGCTGTATAACGCCGCCTACGATTGACCCCCTACGATTCAAAGAGAGGCAAAAGGAGAGTTCCCTATGGATGAAATAAAAAAGACCGGGCGCGTGACCATTCCCACAGACCTGGACGTTGTGCCCGAAACGCTGGAGATCTTAAAAAAGTGGGGTGCTGATGCCATCCGCGACTGCGACGGCACCGACTTCCCGCAGCAGCTGAAGGATGCCGACGCAAAGATCTACTCCACCTATTATACCACCCGCAAGGACAACGCATGGGCAAAGGCAAACCCGGACGAGGTACAGCAGTGCTACATCATGACCGGCTTTTACACCGCCCCCGGCGAGACCGTGACCATCCCGCTGATGAAGGGCATCAGCCCGGAGCTGATGCAGGTGAACACCAACGACGATATCACCCGCTGGTGGGAGGTCATGGATCGAACCACCGGTCAGCCCGTGCCGCCGGAAAAGTGGAGTTACGCCGACGGCAGCGTGACCGTACAGGCCGTACCGTTCCATGAGTATACCGTCAGTTTTCTGGCTTACCTCATCTGGGACCCGGTGCATATGTACAACGCTACCACCAACGGCTGGACGAACTTTGAGCACCAGATCACCTTTGACGTGCGTCAGCCCAAGACCCACAAGTATTCCATGGAGCGCCTGCGCAAGTTCATCGCAGAGCACCCCTATGTAAACGTCATCCGCTACACCACCTTCTTCCACCAGTTCACCCTGATTTTCGACGAGCTGAAGCGGGAGAAGTTCGTGGACTGGTATGGATACTCTGCTTCGGTCAGCCCTTATATCCTCAACCAGTTTGAGCAGGAAGTGGGCTACAAGTTCCGCCCGGAGTACATCATCGATCAGGGCTACTATAACAACCAGTACCGGGTGCCCAGCAAGGAATTCCGGGATTTTCAGGCCTTCCAGCGCCGCGAGGTGGCAAAGCTTGCCAAGGAGATGGTGGACATCACCCACGCGTGCGGGTGCGAAGCCATGATGTTCCTCGGCGATCACTGGATCGGCACCGAACCTTTCATGCCGGAGTTCAAGACCATCGGACTGGATGCCGTAGTGGGCAGCGTGGGCAACGGCTCCACCCTGCGCCTGATCTCTGACATTGAGGGCGTGAAGTACACCGAGGGCCGTTTCCTGCCATACTTCTTCCCCGACACCTTCCACGAGGGCGGCGACCCGGTGCGGGAAGCCAAGGAGAACTGGGTTACAGCCCGCCGCGCTATCCTGCGCAAGCCCATCGACCGCATCGGCTATGGCGGCTATCTGAAACTGGCCTTGCAGTTCCCGGAGTTCGTGGACTACGTGGAGAGCGTCTGCAACGAGTTCCGCGAACTGTACGAGAACATCAAGGGCACCACACCCTACTGTGTCAAGCGAGTGGCCGTGCTGAACTGTTGGGGTAAAATGCGGGCTTGGGGCTGTCACATGGTGCATCACGCCCTCTATTACAAACAGAACTATAGCTATGCCGGTGTCATTGAGATGCTGTCCGGTGCGCCCTTTGATGTGAAGTTTATCAGCTTTGAGGATATCAAGAACGACCCGCATCTGCTGGATTCGTTGGATGTCATTATCAATGTCGGCGATGCCGACACCGCACACACCGGCGGCATCTGGTGGGAAGACCCGGAGATCTCCTCCGCTATCCGCAAGTTCGTCTGGAACGGCGGCGGCTTTATCGGCGTGGGTGAGCCTTCCGGTCACCCGTATCAGGGCCACATTCTCCAGCTTGCCAGCGTGCTGGGCGTGGAGGAAGAAAACGGCTTCACCCTCAACTACGACAAATACAACTGGGAAGAGCACCCCGACCACTTCATTCTGCAGGATGCCGACCGGCCCATCGACTTTGGCGAGGGCAAAAAGAACATCTACGCCCTCGAGGGCACCGAAGTGCTGGTGCAGCGAAACAAAGAAGTGCAGATGGCGGTACACGACTTCGGCAAGGGTCGTGCCGTGTACATCAGCGGTGTGCCTTATAGTTTTGCCAACAGCCGCACCCTTTACCGCGCTATCCTGTGGAGTGCCCACAGCGAGGAGGAACTGCATACATGGTTCAGCTCCAATTATAATGTAGAAGTTCACGCCTACGTCAAGAACGGCAAGTATTGTGTGGTGAACAACACGTACGAGCCGCAGGACACCACCGTTTACACCACAGACGGCAGCAGCTTTGCTCTGCATCTGGATGCCAACGAGATCAAGTGGTATGAGATCTAAGTTCTCCTTTTCATAAACGAACACAACGGACAGCTCTGTTACCAGAGCCGCCCGTTGTGTTTGCTGTATCTGCCGATAACTCAACCTGTGTCAATCGAACGCTGCAATGGAGATGGCTGGAAACGCAGAAATTCAGTAATGCGAGCGTAATAGACCTGCAGAAAAAAGAAACTGCCCGTGCGAGTATATACTGAACCCAGAGAGTATATCGAATTTTTTGGGAAAAGGAGAGAACGGTATGGAACATCTTTATGAAAAGGCACTGGAAAGTGCGGAATATATCAAGACGCACACGAAAAAGCGCCCGAAGATCGCGGTGGTGCTGGGCTCCGGCCTTGGCAAGCTGACCGCGGACTTTACGGACACGGAAGAACTGTCCTACAAGGATATCCCCAACTTCCCGGTATCCACGGTGGCAGGACACAAAGGTGCATTGTTGGCTGGCAAGCTGGGGGACACGGAAGTCTACGCCATGGAAGGCCGCTTCCATTTCTATGAGGGCTACTCCATGAAGGAAGTCTGCTACCCGTTCTATGTGTTCAAGCTGCTGGGCGTGGAAAAGGTGGTGCTGACCAATGCATGCGGCGGCATCAACCGGGAGTTTGCGCCGGGCACCCTGATGCTCATTACCGACTTCATCAACATGATGGGCACGAACCCCCTCATTGGCCCCAACGATGAGCGCTTCGGCCCCCGCTTCCCGGACATGACCGAACCTTACAGTCTGGAACTGCGGAACCTTGCCAAGCAGACTGCCGATGAACTGGGCATTGCCTACAAGGAGGGCGTTTACATGGGCTTTATGGGCCCTTGCTATGAAACGGCGGCTGAAATTCGCGCCTTTGCGGGGATGGGAGCCGATGCCGTGGGCATGAGCACCGTGCCGGAAACCATGGTCTGCAACTACATGGGCATGAAGGTACTGGCCGTCAGCTGCATCACTAACATGGCCACCGGCATCCAGACGGTCAAGCATAGTCACGCCCGCGTGCTGGAGATCGCAAATCAGGCAGGCGATACCCTGTGCCGATGGCTGGGTGCGGTGATTCAGAGAATGGAGTAAAAAAGATATACCATGAAAATCCTTTCGTTTGGTTCCCTCAACTACGATTATACCTATGAGGTCGAGCACTTTCTCGCGCCCAAAGAGACCCTTGCAGCCAAGTCCATGCAGCGGGGCTTTGGAGGGAAAGGCGCAAACCAGTCTATCGCCTTTGCACGAGCTGGATTGTCAGTATGCGCAGATCATAGATGGCGTTTTGCCGGCGTATGATGTGCCGGAAAGCGCACTTTCCGACTATCTGCGGCCAAACTGGAGCGATGCGTGCATCAATGTCCGCACCGAGGAAGCCTACGAAACGGCCCATGAGGTGCTACGGGCGGAAGGACTGTTTCTAGGCACATCGGCAGCAGCGGCTTTGCACGCAGCGGTGCAGGTGGGCCGCAGACCGGAGAATCAGGAAAAGAACATCGTGGTCATCGTCCCGGACAACGGCATGAAATATCTGTCTACGCCGATGTACCGGCAGAAATGATAAAAACACGATGATGCGACTGAATTTTGAAAAGATTGCATAGGATTTTATAAAAGTGTTATTCTTTCATGAATTTTAGCGCTCTTCTATTGACACTGCTAATAAACGGTGCTATAACAGTGGCGTGCTCAGGAGGAAGGGCAAAAGGAGAGCCGCTAGGCTCCCCGGAAAGCCCTTCTGAATGGACGCTTCAGATTTTTTGCCCCGACCCGAACGCCGGGATTGGAGGAATGATTTATGCTTATGCCGACTGTTTTCCATGAAAACCTGTTCGATGATTTCTTCGATCCGTTCTGGAATGACGCTGCACTGGAACGTGCTATGAACCGTGAGGCTCGTGATACCTTTGGTAAGCGCGGTGCAAACATGATGAAGACCGATGTCAAACAGACGGACAACGGCTACGAAGTAGCGGTTGACCTGCCGGGCTGCAAGAAGGAAGACGTTCAGATGGATCTGAACGACGGCTACCTGACCATTCAGGCAGTGCGCAGCCACAGCAACGACGAAAAGGATAAGAAGGGTCGCTATCTGCGGCGCGAATCCTTCTCCGGCACCTGTGCACGCAGTTTCTACGTGGGCGATGTGAAGAAGGAAGACATCCACGCAAAGTTCGAGGATGGTGTCCTGCACATCGAGCTGCCTGCTCCTCAGCAGACGAAGGCTTTGCCTGAGAACCCGAACCTGATCGAGATCGAGTAAAACGCCGGTCATGTGCGCCAAAGCACAACGCACATAAAGTGGCCCCGGAGAGCTGTAACAAGCCCTCCGGGGCCATTTTTGTTTCCCGACATCTTTTCCGCAGCGGCAAGGCGTGGTAGAATAAGGGCAGAACCAATCCACAGGTGAGAAAATCGAACTTCAGAGAGAGGAGATGTTTCTATGCAGTCTGATGAGCTGAAACGCCGGATCTCGGCAGGCAGAGGAGATGCTTTGGCTGATCTGGTTTTGAAAAATGCCAGAATTGTCAATGTGTTTACCGATGAGGTCGACACCGCTGATATTGCCATCAGCGGAAATTTGATCGTGGGCGTGGGCACGTATCATGGCCGGAAAGAAGTTGATCTGCACGGCAAATATGTCTGCCCGGGACTGATCGATGGGCATATCCACATCGAAAGCTCCATGCTCTGTGGTCCGGCTTTCGAGCAGGCAGTGCTGCCCCACGGTACCACTGCGGTGGTCACAGACCCACACGAGATCTCGAACGTTGCGGGGCTGGAAGGCTTGGATTTCATGCTGGAAACGACAAAAAATCTGACCCTTTCGGTTTATTTCATGCTGCCCTCCTGTGTGCCGGCCACGGATCTGGATGAATCCGGTGCGGTGCTGAACGCAGAACAGCTCCGGCCTTACTACGGCGATCCCCGTGTGCTGGGGCTTGCGGAACTGATGAATGCCTATGGAACGGTGCGCTGTGACCCGAAGATCCTGCAGAAGATCCGCGACTGCACCGAAGCGGGAAAGATCGTGGATGGCCATGCGCCGCTCTTGAGCGATAAGGACCTGAATGCTTATATTGCGGCAGGCGTTCAGTCCGATCACGAGTGCTCCAACATCGAGGAAGCCATGGAAAAACTCCGGCTTGGACAATATATCATGGTCCGGGAAGGAACGGCTGCCAAAAATATGGAGGCCCTGATGCCGCTGTTCCGGGAGCCCTATTGCAGCCGCTGTATGCTGGTGACGGATGATAAGCACCCCGGTGACCTGCTGGACAGCGGACACATCGATTCCAACATCCGTAAAGCGATCCGGCTGGGGGTGGACCCGGCAGTGGCCGTCAAAATGGCGACGCTGGTCCCGGCACAGTATTTTGGATTCAAGCAGCGCGGTGCCGTAGCACCGGGGTATGCTGCCGACCTCATTGTAGTATCGGATTTTGAATCCTTTACGGTCGAACAGGTTTACAAGAATGGCACGCTGGTGGCCGAGCACGGAAAAACGCTGAAAACCGCACCGCTTGACATCGACCGTGTGAGATTTTCCCACGTTATGGATTCCTTTGATCTGGATGAGATCACACTGCAGGACCTGGAACTTCGGGAAAGCGGGGAGCAGGAGCGTGTCATCTGCCTGAACCGGGGCGAGCTGCTTACGGAGGAAAAAATCATCCCGTTCCAACGGCATCCGGGCAAAGCTCCCGGTGTGGACCCGGAACACAACATCGTAAAACTGGCCGTTTTTGAGCGGCATCATCACTCCGGCCATGTGGGCATTGGCTTTTTAGGAAACTTCAGCCTGAAATGCGGAGCCGTTGCATCGAGCATCGCACATGATTCCCATAACCTGATCGTGGCAGGGGACAACGATGCCGACATGATGTTGGCCGGCAACACTGTGCGGAAAAACAAAGGCGGACTTGCGTTTGTGGCAGGTGGACAGGTCGTGGCAGAACTTGCGCTTCCGGTGGCCGGATTGATGAGCACCGAAAGCGCAGAGAGCGTTGCGGCGAAAATGCAGGCGCTGAACGATGCCCTCAAGGCACATGGTGTAGCGGAAGATATCGGCATCTTTATGACCCTCGCCTTCGTCAGCCTTCCGGTCATTCCCAAACTCAGACTGAATACATACGGCATCATCGATGTAGCGCAGCAGAAAGTCGTTCCGGCTGTTTTTTAATACGCGATAACAAAAATACTGCCGGAGACCGACCCGAAAGGTCCGTCTCCGGCAACAGAACAGTTCGTTCCTACTCTTAGAAGCGAGCCGCATCAAGAGAAAAATTGACGGAAATTCTTATTTGATAAATCGGAATTTGTGGAGGAGAGTAATTTGCTGGTATTAAATAAATTAGAGTGGTTGCTAACGGTATGCTTTAAACCCAAAGAAAATTATACGAGGAGTGAATTATTAAAAGTCAATGAAAAATAACAATAAAAAAACACTAAAGAAATTGGCAATCCTTGTAATAGGTTCTATAATTGCGGCTTATGGAATTACACTTGCACTGTATGCTGGATTTGGCGGAGCTACGCTTGCGGTGCTGTGGCAGGGGATTGCAAGAACATTTCACATAAGCATTGGCACAGCATCTTTTGTTGTAGCATTGGGAATGATTTTGTTTGCGCTCATTTACGATAAAAGTCAGATTCATATAGGAACTGTGTTGTACCAGATTGTATACAGTACCTGTGTAGATTTGTTTGCTAACTGCCATATTTACAGTACCTATAAGTGGATCAATTTTTTAATTATGTTGTTAGGAGTGGTTTTGTTTGCTGTCGGAACAGGACTATATGCGTCGGCATCCCTTGGTAGAGGCTCCTATGAGGCAGTCACTTTTGCTTTAGCAGAAAAAAATCACTGGCAGATTAAATTTGTCCGAATGGCATTGGATATTTTGGTTGTTGTTACAGGTGTTTTGTTTGGCGGAAAGTTTGGTGTATGCACGCTTATTACAGTTATCATTTCAGGCCCAATTATCCAATTTGTTAATGCGAAAGCAAAACAAGTTTTAAAGATATGATAGTAAAGAAACTTACAACTTAGAATTTGTGGAGGAAACAAATATGGAAGATAATAAATCAACGAATGTCAAGAAAACGGTAAAATCAGGAATAACTTTTGGAAGTGCATTAGCTATGGTTATTAGTTATACAGCGTGGAAGTCTGTCGGTTGGGCGATTTTTCATGGATTACTTAGTTGGGTGTATGTCATATACTTCCTTTTGCGTTACTAAATTCACGTTTGTGGAAGTTATAAAGGGGTGCATCATGGAAATCGAGTATAAACAAACAAAAGATTTCACGGCCGATGAATTGCAGAAACTGTTTTTATCCGTTCACTGGGAATCCGGCAATTATCCCGAAAAACTTGTCCGTGCGATGCACAATTCCACACGAGTTATTTCTGCGTGGGATGGTGATAAGCTGGTCGGGCTGGTTCGCGCGCTTGATGATGGAGAAACAGTCGCATTTTTGCATTATCTTTTGGTGGACCCTGCTTATCAGGGACAGTACATTGGAGATGAGCTGATGAAACGGATCATGAGTTTCTATCAAAATCTTCTGTATGTGAAAGTTATGCCGTCTGATCCTAAAACGATCCCATTTTATGAGCGATATGGCTTTCAACAATATGATAATTACTCTGCAATGGTGCGGAAGCACTTTTTGTGAGTTGGTATGATGGATCGATTTGCAGCTAGCAAGGAAACCGTAAGGAGTACAGAGCATGGATGCAAACTGTACCAGTAAAAGAAGGAAAGTCAAGAGTATGGAAACGGTATACATTGCAGGCGGGTGCCTTTGGGGCGTCCAGCATTTTTTTGACACGGTGCCCGGTGTACGGACGACCGAAGCCGGGAGAGCCAACGGAACAACAAACACGCTGGACGGCCCGTATGATGGATACGCAGAGTGCGTTAAAGTGGTCTTTGATGAGAAATGTACCAGTGTTACAGAGCTTATGGAGCATCTGTTTGAAATCATCGACCCGTACAGCCTGAACAAACAGGGCGTTGATGTTGGAAAAAAGTATCGCACGGGGCTTTACAGCACAAATCCCGGACATCTGGAAGAAGCAAGAGCCTTTATTGACAGCCGGAAGGACCGGGATAAAATCGTTGTGGAAGTGCTGCCGCTGACGAATTACGTCCGGAGTGCAGAGGAGCATCAGCACCATCTGGAGCGGTACCCGGAAGATTGCAGCTACTGTCATATCCCGGATGAAGTCTTAAACAAATACAGGAATCAGTAAGCAAAGGAAAAACGAAAATGCGGGGATGGGGAACGATCATCAATGCGCTGGCCATTGTGATAGGCGGTGTGCTGGGGATTCTGTTCAAACGCTTTCTGAAAGAGCGCTATCAGGATACAATCATCAAAGCCACGGGCTTTTCCGTGGTGTTTCTGGGAGCGGCGGGAACGCTCTCCAAGATGCTGACGGTTAGGCCAGACGGAACTTTGAGCACCGGTGGTTCTATGGTCATGATTCTATCGCTGGCGTTGGGTGCGCTGCTGGGTGAACTTATTGATCTGGATGCACAGTTTGAACGCTTTGGCGAGTGGCTCAAACACAAGACTGGCAGTGACGGCGACAACCAGTTCGTCAACGGCTTCGTGTCGGCATCCCTGACGGTGAGCATCGGGGCCATGGCCGTCATCGGCTCCATTCAGGATGGCATCTACGGCGACCATTCCACGCTGGTGGCAAAAGCGATTCTGGACTTTATCATTGTGCTCATCATGGCGTCCTCCATGGGCAAGGGCTGCGTGTTTTCATTTATTCCGGTGGCAGTGCTGCAAGGTGCCATGACGGCTCTTGCGGTAGTGCTGTCCGGCTTTATGACGGACGCTGTGCTGAACAATCTCTCGCTGGTAGGAAATATTCTGATTTTTTGTGTGGGCATCAATCTGGTATGGCCAAGAACCATCAAGGTGGCAAACCTGCTGCCGTCCCTTCTGGTTGCAGTGGCGCTGACGGGGATTTTATGAATCGGAATTTGTAGAGGGGTGTGATTATATGAAAAACAATAGCCCACAAAAGCAGGCCGCCATTTCTTGGATCATTTTGATGATAGGAATATTGCTCGCAGTAATAGGAGCAATGACGGCAAAGGAGTACAGAGTAAACCTATGCCTGCTAATCGGTGCAATGGTTGTTATTGGTGGTATTGTATATCATCTCACCATGATGAAATGTCCTTATTGCGGTTGCTCGCTTGTTGGTTATAGGCCGATCCCTAAAGAATGTCCAAAGTGTCATAAAAAATTTGAAGAATAAGTTCGCGTTTATCAAGGTGAACATTTAAGTATTAAAAACGGGAGTGAAACAAATGATGACCATTGCACAGATCATGGAAAAGATGATCGCCTTTTCCGAAGGGAATATCCATGACATCACGCACCTGAGCTGCGTGTGGACCTATGCCAAAACCATTGGTGAGCTGGAGGGGCTGGACGCAGACACGCAGTTTATTCTGGAGGTGGCGGCCATCACCCACGATATCGCCTGCCCGCTCTGCCGCAAAAAGTACGGCAACACCAATGGTAGATATCAGGAGCAGGAGGGTGCCCCGCTGGTGCGGGAGTTCTTGGCGGATACCGGCATGACAGCAGAACAGATCGACCGTGTGGCCTATCTGGTAGGGCACCACCATAGCCCGGCGCAGATCGACGGCATTGACTATCAGATTCTGATTGAGGCGGATTATATCGTCAATGCGTCCGAAAGCGGGTACGACCAGCAGGCAATCCGAACCTTTATGGAACATACGATGAAGACGGCAGCAGGTATCCGGCTGACGAAAACAGTGTTTGGAGTGTAAAAATGATTCAGAAGCATTGCTTTGAATGCGGTACGGCATTGATTGAAAAAGAACTGGAAGAAGAGGGCATTGTGCCTTATTGCCCGAAATGCCAGCAATATCGGTTCCCGATGTACAATGTGGCAGTCAGCATGATTGTTGTGGATGAGGAAACCGGGAAAATTCTGCTTATCCAGCAGTACGGCAAGCCCTCTTATATTCTGGTGGCTGGATATGTGAACCGCGGTGAGGCAGAAGAACACGCCGTGGTGCGGGAAGTCCGGGAAGAAACCGGGTTGGAAGTAGAGCACCTCCGGTTCAACCGTACTAAGTTTTTTGAGCCGTCCAACACGCTGATGTGCAACTTTACGGCTTTCGTCAGAACCGCAAAGGCGCTGCATATCAACCACGAAGTGGACCGCTGCAAGTGGTTCACCCCACAGGAAGCCAGAGAAAACATCCGTCCCAACAGCCTTGCAGCGGAATTTTTGAATGCGTATCTGGACGAAGTGGGGAATAAGCCGATGGAGATGTGATTCGTGGCTGTGCCGCGGGAATTTTGACGGAAAGTATGGAAAAAAGTTGGTTCGGCCTGTTTCGGTTGACTTTTTTATAAAGAATCGGTATATTGATACTATGTAGTATCAATAAGTATTAACTGCGAGGTGGACAGAATGGATGGGGCACAGTTTGCCAAAATGCTTTCAGATAAGCATTTGTTTGAACTCAATCGGATGGAATACAAGTACTCGACTGTCAGCGTCAAAGAATTTGCCGAATTGCTGCGGCAAAACTTTGCGCAGCCTCTGCCGTTGACTGATTTTTCTGGAAATAAGCTGTTTTACCTGCCGAACCTCGCGCAAATTTCAACAAATGGTATGAAGCGGTTGCTCTCTGTCCCTGTCAGTGGACAAAACTTCGGTTTGTCGGCGATGACCGAGGAAATTTATGCTACTTTTCAAATTGAAAGTATCCGCTCGACCCGCAGCAGTATCCGTTATATCCTCGATGGTTATGCCCCTCGTGATGAACAAGAAGCCCGCATCTATGGTATGAAGCGCGGACTGGAGTTTATCGCGAATCGTCAGAATAGGATCACCGAGGAGAATCTGCATTACCTATATCAGATCAGCACAGGGGATTGTCTCCCGGATGAAGATCGATTACTGCCAAACCACTTTTATCGGCATGGCGAGGTTTTTATTGTGGGCGGTGAAGAACCCAGACCGGGACTTCCGGCAGAGCGGCTTCCCGGTGCCATGAAATGTCTTGTCGATTTTGCGAATGCCAATGACGGCATCAATGAGCTGCATAAGGCTGCCATTCTGCACTTTGCCTTTGCGTACTACCACCCCTATTTTGACGGGAATGGACGCACTGCACGGCTATTCCACCTCTGGTATCTTGTTCAGCAGGGCTATCCTGCGGCACTGTTCACGCCGTTTTCCCGATACATCGCTGAAAACAAGGACGCATATTACAAAGCCTACGAACGCGTGGAGAGAAATGCTCTGATTTCCGGCTATACGGATGTGACTCCCTTTCTGTTCTACTTCTGCAATGAGGTCTATAACCGCCTGCAGGTGGATGCAGTCCCGCCGAAAACTGATCTTGAGGTATATCAAACTGCTCTTGCGGAAGGAAAAATCACAGAAAAAGAACGGCTGCTCTGGGAGTATGTTCTGTCTGCTTATGGTGCAGAGGAGTTTACCACAAAGCAGCTGGAAAAGGATTTCCGAAACGCTGCGTATGCAACCATTCGGACGTTTGTGATGAAATTCCATGAGATGGGGCTGCTTACTGCAAGAAAAGCAGGAAACAGGGTGTTCTATCGTGTCGGTGGGACTTCTGATGGTCGGCCTAATGAATCCAAAAGGAGAACGTTATGAAAACGATTCGTGTTGTGGCCGCTGTGATTTGCGACTCCATGCAGGAAAAGCGCAAAATCTACGCCACTGCCCGCGGTTATGGCGACTACAAGGGTCAATGGGAGTTTCCGGGCGGCAAAATCGAGCCGGGCGAAACCCCGCAGCAGGCTCTGAAGCGGGAAATCGAAGAAGAACTGGACACGGAAATCGCCGTGGGTGACCGGATTGGTACGGTCGAGTACGATTATCCGGCGTTTCATCTTTCCATGGACTGCTTCTGGTGTGAAGTGGTTTCCGGCGAGCTTGTGCTGAAAGAAGCGGAAGCTGCGCGGTGGCTGACGAAGGAGGAGTTTGATTCCGTTCCGTGGCTCCCGGCGGATCAGACTATTTTGGATGTTATCAGAAGTTCAATGCAGCCAGTGAAACCACTCCATACCAGCGAATATGACAACGAACCTCTGCAGAGATGCTGAGGATTCCCGGAATGAAAGATGAACTGCGCCGTCCTATGACGCTGCTGGTGAAAGCCGCTATTTCGAAAAAATTGTAAAACAGAGGCCTCTGAATCTTTTCCTAATAAGAAAGAGGTTCGGAGGCCTTTATTGGTTGATTTAGCTAACAGTCGTGTCGAAAGACATCCTGTCTGAGGGCAAAGCGAAGGTTTTGCTTTTCAGGCGGGATTTTTTTGCTTTTTGGGACTGTTGTATACAATATATGGACTAAGAGGGTGGGTGACTTGGACTACGAGTCCATAAACTTTTGCTCGAAAGTACGATACACTATTGTCACGGCAGCGGCCCACCTCCGAAAGGGAGCGGGAGCCGCAGCCGGGCGGACCTTGAAAATTGAATATGCAGCTTCAGGTACTTCCAGATAATGATACTTCCGTAATTCGCGGCCCGGTCATAAAGAAGACGGGGTGGCCGAGAGGCCAATGGAGTGGTGCAAATCCAACGCCTGAATGTTTCCCTTTCTCAGGGGTGCCGGGGGCAAATTAAGAGAAACCATCGAACGCTTTATGGGCTATGCCAGCAAGGCTGAAATGCTCCGCATTGATATGGCTTTGCTGGTCAGTCTGGCTCTGAATGTTCTGAGCGGAAACCGCAGCGAATAGCGGACAACCAGTAACCCGTAAAAATGAGGTGATAGCGATGTAATCGGAGGTGAGTGAGCTATGCGAAAGAGTGCCCCCATTGAAGTGGTGGTACATTACCCCAAAACGAAAGAGGGATGGGACGAACTCGGAAAACGGGTCGCGACCGCCCACGCCAACTATGTGATCGAAAAAATCGACCGTCTGAACTGCCCCACATGGCAGAAGCTCGAATTGCTGCAGGCGGTGATCGATACTACCAAAGGAACCTACAAACCCAAAGAACACCAAAAGCCCGGCTGGCAGCCGAGCCGATAAACAAAGCCCCACGCTCAACATATGTTTTTCTGCTCCGACCAGAGATAGTCGGATTCAGAGGCAGTGTTGAGCGTGGGGCTTTTTGTGTTACATAAGTTTTTGGAATTTTGCTGACAAAAAATCATTGATTGTTGGCGGCCAATATGGTATCCTATGGCATTGCATAACACTCAAAACAGTTCCACTTTTTTCTGAAAGAGCGTATCGAAACCGTCCTGATGGAGCAGCAGAAAAAGCTTTTTGAAAAGTAAAAGCTCTTGCGTCCCGTGAAAAAAGAAGGTAATATAAATACAGAGCAAGACACAGAACGCAGGGAGGGATGAAAATCATGTTTTACGAGATCATGCACCGGGAAAGCTGTGTGGCACAACTCAGCACGACAGGGGAATGCAGGGTCTGCCTCGAGGATTTCATGCCCTATGATCTGGTTCTGGTGGAATCGGATGATTTTGACGAGCGCATCAATAATGTAACGAACTTTTACTATTGGTGCGCCTCCCGGATGTTGACGTTGGATCGCACCTACGCCAAGGAAATCCTGAACAGTATCGGTGCATCTCAGAGTGTTACGGACAGGGAACGAGCACAGATTGCATTATCCTACCATTGTCTGTCTTTGCTGGATGTGTTCTGGGTGAAAGAAGAAAACGAGAAGATTCGATTCGAGGATATCAACCTTTTTGCACACTCCTTAAGCAATGCGCTTGTGGATATTGCGCTGCGGGGGCACCAAATGACGGTGACAAACGCCCATCTTCTGGCAAATGACCTGTCTACGGGCGGCTTGTACCCCAAGGCGTGGGTGCGAAAAGAGGATGGCTTCTATCTTTACAAGGATGGTGGCAGGGAAGCGGTGGAACGTGAAGTGCTGGCAAGCAAAATCTGCCGGTGCTTTGACTGCCATCAGGTACTGTATGAGCAGGGGATGTTTGAAAATGAGCCGGTTTCTATCAGCAAAATCATGACATCTCAGCGATACAGTCTTGTGACCTATGCAGCCTATGACGTCTACTGCACGAACCGTGATTGGAACACGCTGGATAAGATCTTAGAATTGGATGCTCCCGGCTACTATATGATGAACATTCTGGATTATCTGGTGGGCAATACCGACCGTCATTGGGAAAATTGGGGTCTGCTGGTAGACAACGAAACCAATCAGCCCATCCGTCTGCATGACCTGATGGACTTCAACCGGGCGTTTCAGCAGTACGACACGCCAGAAGGCGCAAACTGTCTGACCGTGGGAAAACGCCATCTGAGCCAAAAAGATGCTGCAGTGGAAGCGGTGCGGAACATCGGACTGAACCAAGTCCGTCAGGTGGAGCACACCGTATTCTCCGAGCATCCGGCATGGAAAGCAACGTTTGAAGAACGACTGCGTGTTTTACGGAACGCCATGTAAGTCAGAGCGAATATCAGAATAATTGAAACAGAATGATTCCATAACGAAAGCCCGTCTGCGCTGCCACATATCGTGGCTTGCAGACGAGCTTTTTCGTTTGACCGGAGAAAAATTACCATACCTCACATGCGAAGCATAGATGGAAAATCGGAACCAAGGTTTTCCACCAGATGGCAAAAGCACTTCTGACTGATGGTCTTTTGTCCACTTTCCCAGCAGCGGATGCTTGTCCGGCTGACCTTTGCATGGTCGGCAAGTTGCTGACGGTTCCAGCCTTTTGCCTCCCGGTATCTGCGGAGGAAGGCTCCTCCGCCCCGGTGCAGAAACAGGGTGTAGTCGTCCAGAATATCCTCCACAGGGATGCCGTAAAGGGCGGCGAGCTTGTCCGCAAGTTCGGGCGTGAAGCTGCGGTGAAATGTGCTGCTTTCCAGATCCCGATAGAGCCATTCCTCCATGCCCACCATGGCGGCAACCTCTTTTTGCAGCAGACCAAGGCTGTAGCGGCACCAGCGCAGACGGTCGGATGGATTGGTGATTTCGGAGTAGGAATGGTACATATGAAAGAACGCCTGTGCTTCCGAAGTGGTGTGCGGCCCGGCAAGCGGCACCTGCAGGATGTAGAGAGGGGTTAGACCACAACCCTCACATGATACTTTTTGAAGTAGAAAAAGGTGACCGCTCTCTCGGCTCCAAAAAATCCATTTTGACGTAGATGCGTCATTGCGTGAAAGAGGTGGATTCTCTTTTCCATCCCAAAGTGCGCTGGGGAGAGGATAGCATTTTCAATGCATCGGCTGGCGTAGGTAGAAAACCGTGTCCTGCGGGCAGAGTCGAAGGTGTCCACCGCTTTCATCAGGCCGATGGTTCCGATGGAAACAAGGTCGTCCTGATCGCCGGGCAGGGCGTAGTATTTTTTTACGATGTGTGCCACCAGACGCAGATTGTGCCGGATCAGCTTTTCCCGTGCGGCAGGGTCACCGGCACGCAGTGCGGCAAAGGCTTCGGCTTCCTCCTGGGCAGAGAGGGGCCGCGGAAAGCTGCCGCTCTCCAGATGAAGCGCCAGAACCAGAAACTTTGTGGCAAAAAATTGCAGAAGAGATAAAAACATGCCGACCCCTCCCCAAAGCATCATAAACGGTTTACTGCAATTTATGAAGGAGGGCTTGCCCTTTTTCCGGACTCTGTGGCGAAAAGCTCCGCTTCATTGTCCACAAAATACGGATATTAGTTTATATAGCAGCTTTGCGGAGCAATGCGCCTGTTACCCGTATATTTTCCCCACGATCTTTCCGCGTGCTGCGGCGGGCAGGAGCTTGCACAAAAGGCTCAGGAATTTATACTGTGCACCGGCAACATAAACGACTGCTGGGTTCTTTTTCTCCACAATACCGGCGATGTACCGTCCAATGCGTGCCGGGTCCATGCCGTTTTGCTCGTCGTGCTCCATCTGGCTGACGCTCCGGGAGATACGTCCGCCATATTCATCATCGCCGAGAATGCTTTTTTGACGTGCTTTTGTAAACCCGGTGCAGATATCGCCCAACTCTACAACAGTAACATGGATGCCGTAGGGCTTGACTTCGTTTGCCAGAGCGTAAGAGTAAGAAGAAACGGCGGCTTTGCTTGCAGAGTAGAAGGTCTGGAACGGAATGTGCGCTACGGCAGCAACAGAGCTGATGTTCACAATATGCCCCTTCCCCTGACGGCGCATGAAGGGGAGAACCGCTTTATTTACAGTGACTGTCCCGAAAAAGTTCACATCAAACTGTGCTTTGGCTTGCTCCATGGACGTAAACTCCACCGCACCGGAAATGCCAAAGCCTGCACAGTTGATCACTGCATCAATTTTGGTCTCTTTTTGGATGACCTGCTGCACAGCGGCGTTGACCGCATCTTCATCGGTCACATCGACGGACAGATGGGTGACACCCTCCATAGGGATACTTCTGCGGCTGAACTCATAGACGATGCAGCCGTTCTCTTTCAGAGCGGATGCCGTGCACCGTCCGATGCCGGAGCTTCCTCCGGTAACAATGACCACCTTGTTGTTTTCTCCCACCATGATTTTCCTCCTGAAAATGTTGATCTGGTTCGAGTATACCGCATCGCAGTGGCGGCTGTCTATACGGATAGCCGGATTGTGGAAAAGTACAGGGATCAACTTGTGTAAATTTTTACGCAGATTGGCCTCCCTTTTTTACACAGCCAATGCCAATCAGCGCTTGAAATCGAAACGCTGCGCAAGTATACTATACTAGTTATATTGTACAAGCTTGATCAAAAATCAGTATGCCAGTTGACCATAAAAGACATACCAGAATTGAAGTGCGCGGCGGGATCAAAACCCTACGAGGATGAAAATGAAATTCGATAGAAGACTTACAGATGAAATCTACACTTCCGATACGGTAAGGCTGGGAAAAAATGCATTTCAGGCCATGCAGGAGACGATCTATCATAATGGCGGTGTCGGAACCATTGCCGGGTACTATGATGCCGAATTGTCGATCCTGTCGGTCAGTGATCTGTTGCTGCATAATCTGAATCACAGCTATGCATCCCTGATGGAGCAGACAAAGGGTTCGCTGAAGAATCTTTTCTATAAGAGAGATGCCGCATTCCTCGACAATGCGCGCTTTCGTCAGCTCCAAGGCGAAGGGGAAGGCCGGATCCTTACAGCAGATGGCTCTCCCGTCTATGTGCGTCTCTACAAAAAAGATGCAGTCGATACGGATGGAACACCGATCTGGATCATGTCAGTACAGATGAACTGGGCGTATGAGAACCTTGCGCTGGTTAATGAATCCATCCATTCTGCACTATGGTATTTTGAGTGTAATGAAAACGGTGAGATCGTTCATGTGAACTGGAGCCATGCGTTCCGGCAGATCCTTGGATATCATGACATTCTGGATTTTCCGAACAAACTGGATTCGTGGTCGAACCTTCTGCACCCGGAGGACTATGACCGGGTAATGCAGCTGCTTTTGGAAACGATTGCGGACAAAACCAATACTACAAAGTATAATGTTGAGTACCGGCTGAAAATACAGGATGGCCAATACCACTGGTTCCGGGCATCGGCGGAGGTGATACGCCGTCTGGATGGTTCGGCCAATCGAATTGCCGGAATCATCAGCAACATTGACGCGGAAAAAAGAAGTCGGATGCAGGCGCAGCGGGCAGCGGCATTTCACCGTGCGTTTACCAGCGCAAACCTCTGCGAATACTATGTAAATCTGGAAAAGAACACCTTTGATACTTTCAAAGTGGAGCCCTCTTTGATGACTGCCTTTGAGCAGAACCATACATGGGATGGACTGGTCAGATTCCTTGTGGATAACTATGTGGTGGAAGAGGACAAAAAGTCTGTAGCGGATTTCTACAATCGCGCCTACATCACGGAAAAATTAAAGGGGCTTGAGACGGAGCTGCGTCAGGAGTGCCGCATCGTTCTGGATGGAGAGGAACGATGGGTCAGCAACGTGGTCATGCGCGGCGAGATCGAAGATTCCGAATATGCGATGATTTTTCTGCGGGACATCACAGAGTCCAAAGCAGAGACGGCACGGCGGATGCAGATGGCCTCAGATAACGCATCGATGGATCTTTTGATCAAGAGTATGGTGCGTCTGCTGGACCGCTTTGTCGTCTGCGATCTGGAGAATGACCGATATCGGTTCTATAACCTGCAAGGCGACATGATCTATGCGCCGACGGGAACCTACCATGATTTTGTGGAGCAGGTGGCTGTAAGGTATAAGACGTTGGAGCCATTGGCGGCGATAGACGCATTGTTCTCACCGGAAAATATCCGAAAGAATCTGCAGGGCGAGAACGACATCTACAAATTTGAATACTGCTCCATGGATGAGAACACCTATAAGATCGCTTCCTTCATTCCGCTGGAGTGGGATGGCACAAAGCTGGTCAAAGCACTGTTGGCATCTATGGATGTGTCACAGGAGAAAAAGGCCGAGATCGAATCCCATAAGGCACTGAAGGATGCGTACCGGGCGGCGGAAAACGCAAGCCGCGCCAAGACGGAATTTCTCTCCAATATGTCCCATGATATCCGTACACCGATGAATGCAATCGTTGGCTTGACCGCCATTGCGGGTGCGAATATCGAGAGTCAGGACAGGGTGGTCGAGTGCCTTGGCAAGATCACAAAGTCGAGCCGTCATCTGTTGGGACTGATCAATGAAGTGCTGGATATGGCCAGAATCGAGAGCGGGCGAATGAGCCTTGCCGAGGAGGATTTCAGCCTGCCGGAGCTGGTCGATAACCTGCTCACCCTCACAAAACCGGCAATCGACGAGCACAGACATCAGCTCGAAGTCCATATTGAGCACATTGAGCACGAAGCTGTCTGCGGCGACAGCCTGCGCATCCAGCAGATCTTTGTGAACCTGATGAGCAACGCCGTCAAGTACACCCCGGATGGAGGAAACATCACCCTTACGATCAAGGAAAAACCGAACGGCTTCTCGGAGCTTGGCTGCTACGAGTTTTCCATCGAGGACAACGGCATCGGTATGACGCCGGAATTCCAGAAGATCATGTTCGAGCCGTTCAGTCGGGCAGACGATCACCGGACGACCAAGGTGCAGGGCACCGGTCTTGGCATGGCCATTGCAAGAAACATCGTCAACCTGATGAATGGTGACATTCAGGTCGAAAGCGCTCCCAACAAGGGAACGAAGATCACGGTCACGGTCTATCTGAAGCTTCAGGAGAACGAAAAGGAACAGGAAAAAGAACTGCTCGATCTGCCGGTACTGGTCGTGGACGATGACAAGACCTGCTGCGAAAGCACTGTGGCAACCCTTCAGGAGATCGGCATAGCGGGCGAATGGGCCCTGACCGGTAAGGAAGCTGTGGAACGCTGCGCGGCGCGGCACAAGACCGGCCGCGACTATTTTGCGGTGATTCTGGACTGGAAGATGCCGAAAATGGACGGTATTGCAACCGCCAGAAAAATCCGGGAACGGGTAGGAGAAGATGTCACGATCATCATCCTGACTTCCTTTGATTTCAGCGAGATCGAAGAAGAAGCCAGAGCAGCGGGCGTGAATGCTTTTATGGCAAAACCGCTGTTCCGTTCCCGTCTGACGGCAACTCTGCGGCAGTTTACATCCGGGAAGAAGGAGAAAAACGCCCGGAACTATCTGGAAGACTTTGCGAAGGAAAACTATGCGGGCAAGCGGATCCTTCTTGTGGAAGATAACGAGCTGAACCGTGAGATCGCAACCGAGATCATAGGCATGACGGGCGTGACCATCGACAGCGCCGAAAACGGAAAAATTGCAGTCGAAAAGGTGATGGAAGCGCCAGAAAAGTGGTACGATCTCATTTTTATGGACATCCAGATGCCCATCATGAATGGTTACGAAGCCACGGCTGCGATCCGTGCCCTTGCCGGCAGCCGGGGCAAAGTGCCCATCATTGCCATGACAGCAAATGCCTTTGCCGAGGACGTGCAGCTGGCAAAGAACACCGGCATGAACGAGCATATCGCCAAACCGCTTGATTTGAATAAGCTGAACGATGTGCTGAAACATTGGCTGTGATCTGTGCATTGCAGTATCTGGGTAAACAGGAACATCACGTTTTGAGGATCTTGTATTGAAATAGCTGCACAACCGCAGCTATTGGGTTGAAAATAAGGCTGAAGCCCCAATTGCTCCAGCCAATGTCAGAGCTTCTTAATTGTCCATCAAAAATACGTTGGTACGTTTTACACTGTGACAATTCAAAAAACAGAGGGGAGATATTTTACTATGATCTACAAAAAGCAATACGGTCAACCGTTTGATACCGAAAGTGTAGTGGGTTCTTTTTTGCCCATGATGGAAACGATACCCTATCTGACCAAGGAGCCGGATGGCTTCTCCTATGCCATGGAGCCGCAGGATGTCCTGTATGGTCTTGGCGAAAACGTCCGTGGTATCAACAAGCGCGGGTGGGTGTACGAAAGCAAGTGCTCTGATGACGGCAACCATACCGAGGGCAAATCCTCGCTGTACGGTGCTTATAATTTTATGATCGTGTCCGGCAAGGATACATTTGGCATTTTTATCGACTACCCGGGCAAGGTCACCTTTGACTGCGGCTACACCGACATGGATACCTTACGCATCACGGTGGCCGAGGAAAATTACGATCTCTACATCATTGAGGGCGAGAGCCTGACCGATATTGTACACCAGTTCCGCCAGTTGGTGGGGCGCAGTTATATTCCGCCTAAATGGGCTTTTGGCAACGCCCAGAGCCGCTGGAGCTACATGAACGAGGACGAGGTCCGCGAGGTGGTGGCAAATTACCGTGCCAATCATATGCCGCTGGACGCTGTGGTTTTGGATATTGATTACATGGAGCGTTACAAGGACTTTACGGTGGATGCACAGCGCTTCCCGCGTTTTGCAGACTTTGCCGCCGAGATGAAAGCGCAGGGCATCCATCTTGTCCCCATCATCGATGCAGCAGTCAAGGTCGAAGATGGATATGATGTGTACGAGGAGGGCGTGAAAAACGGCTATTTCTGTACGAATCAGGATGGCACCCCCTTTGTAGCCGGTGTGTGGCCGGGACGGGTACACTTCCCTGATATGCTCAACCCGGAAGCCCGTGCTTGGTTTGGCAGTCAATATAAAGTTCTGCTGGATCAGGGGATCGAGGGCTTCTGGAACGATATGAACGAGCCTGCTATCTTCTACGCAGAGGAAAGACTGAAAAAGACCTTTGCTAAAATTGGGGAATACGACAAGCAAAACCTGGATATTTCCAGCTTTGGTGCTTTTACCGGCATGGTGGCAGAGCTTTCCAACAACGAAAACGATTATAAGCTGTTCTACCACAACACCAAACAGGGGCGTATGCGGCACGACAAGGTACATAATCTTTTTGGTTATAACATGACCCGTGCAGCAGGCGAGGCTTTCGAGCGGCTGGAGCCGGACAAGCGCATTTTGATATACTCCCGTTCTGCCTGCATCGGGATGCACCGGTATGGCGGCATCTGGACCGGCGACAACCATTCTTGGTGGAGCCACATTCTGCTTGCGCTGCACATGATGCCCTCCCTGAATATGTGCGGCTTCCTGTACGAAGGCCCCGACATTGGCGGCTTTGGCAGCAATACCACGGAGGATCTGGTGCTGCGCTGGTACGGCTTGGGCATCTTCTCTCCGCTGCTGCGGAACCACTCTGCCAACGGCACCCGCCGGCAGGAGCCCTACCGCTTTAAGAACAAGGCCGCCTTTGCCGGTATTTTACAGCTGCGCTACCTGCTGCTGCCCTACATTTACAGCGAGTACATGAAGGCTGCTCTGCACGACGGCATGTACTGTATGCCGTTGGCGTTCGCCTTCCCGGAGGACGACTTTGCCCGCCGGGTGGAGGATGAGGTGATGATCGGTGAAAGCCTGTTGATCGCCCCGGTATATGAGCAAAATGCCCGAGGTCGGTATGTTTATCTGCCGGAGGAGATGTTGCAGGTGCGGGTAAAGTGCAGCGAAAGCAACCGCATCGAAACCAGCGTGCTGCCGGCAGGCCATCATTACATTCCGGTGGAGCTGGATGAAGTGGTGTTCTTTATGCGCAAGGGACACCTTCTGCCCCTTGCCAAGGACGGCAAAAAGATCCAGAGCGTTGCCGATGTGGATTTTGCAGATCTGCGCCTGCTTGCCTATGCTCCCGATGGTGCATCCTATGAATACTATACCGATGACGGCGAGACAAAGGATTATGATAAGCCGGAACATTTTGTGCATATCACGCTGGATGCGGATGGAAACGCAAAGAGCGATCGTGCTACGGTCAAAGTAGAAGGATAATCGTCAGTCACTACGCAGTTCCTACAGAGTGACAGCGTTTCAGCTTGAAATGCTGCCACTCTTTTTTGTTGTCTATATCACAGATAAAATAGCCGTTCCATCTTGAAAACAGCGTAAAGATTTATTATAATAAGATAAATAGTTGTGACTTTTGCAAAGGAGGGCTGAATCATGGCAGCGCAGCGCACCTATCTGGCAATCGACCTGAAAAGTTTCTATGCCTCGGTGGAGTGCGTAGACCGCCATCTGGACCCCCTGACCACCAATCTGGTGGTGGCAGACGCCTCCCGCACCGAAAAGACCATCTGCCTTGCGGTGTCGCCCTCCCTGAAAGCCTACAAGATACCCGGCAGAGCGCGGCTGTTTGAAGCCGTTCAGCGGGTGAAAGAGGTCAACGCTCAGCGGCTGCAAACTGCCATCCAGCAGAAAAAGGCAGTCCGGGGAGAGGATGGAAAATACCACTTTGCCAGCACCTCCTTCGATGCCAACGCCCTGAATGCAGACCCGGCACTGGGGCTGAGCTACATCGTTGCGCCGCCCCGGATGCAGCGGTATCTGGACGTTTCCACCCAGATCTACAAGACCTACCTCAAATATGTGTCCCCGGCGGATATCTACCCCTACTCCATTGACGAGGTTTTCATTGATGTGACGGGCTATCTGCCCTATTACCACATGAGCGCCCACGAGCTTGCCATGACCATGGTGCGGGAGGTGCTGTACAACACCGGCATCACCGCAACGGCAGGCATCGGCACCAACCTCTACCTTGCAAAGCTGGCCATGGACATTGTGGCAAAACACATCCCGGCGGACAAGGACGGTGTCCGCATTGCGGAACTGGACGAGCAGTCCTACCGGTATCTGCTGTGGAACCATCGCCCGCTGACGGATTTCTGGATGACCGGTCCCGGTACCGTCAAACGGCTGGAAGCCCACGGCATCTACACCATGGGGGACTTGGCACGGTTTTCCATCCACGGAGAAGATCGTCTGTATGAGATTTTCGGCGTGGATGCGGAAATCCTTATTGACCACGCATGGGGCTACGAACCCTGCGGCATGGAACAAATCAAAAGCTACAAGCCCAGCACCAACAGCATCAGCGAGGGGCAGGTGCTGACCTGCCCCTACCCCAACGATAAGGCAAAGCTCATCGTTCGGGAGATGGCGGAGATTCTGATGTTCCGGCTCACCGAAAAGAAGCTGGTGACGGAATCCATCACCTTGGAGATCGGCTACGACCGGGAGAACGTGGACAAGGGCGGTTATCGTGGTCTGACCCAGACCGACCGCTACGGCAGAACCATCCCCAAAGCAGCACACGGCACTATCCGGTTTGATGCGCCCACCAATCTGGGCAGCACCCTCATCAACGAAAGCGCAAAGCTGTTTGAGCGCATCACCGACCCGGCGCTGACGGTGCGGCGCATTACCGTCAATGCCAACAAGGTCATGCCGGACGAGGGCATCTATCAGGTGGACTTTTTCACCGACACCAAGAAGCTGGAAAAGGAGAAAAAGCTCCAGCAAGCCATGCTGGGCATCAAGAGCAAGTACGGCAAAAACGCCGTGCTGAAAGCCAGCAGCTACGAAGAAGGTGCCACCATGCGACAGCGCAACGCGCAGATCGGCGGGCACAGTGCAGGAGGTTCGGCGGGAGGTTCAGATGGAAAACTACAAAAATAGCAAAATCGGGCGGGAGAACGCCCAGAAGTACGGGGATATCCTAGAGATGGAACGCCCCCAGACCGAAGAATCTCTCCGCAAGCACCCCCGCATGACTTTACAGAACAGGGCAAAGATCTTCTCGCCCTTCTCTCCGCTGCGGGGCTACGACGAGCAGCTTGCCGCAGAAAAGCAGCGCACGGAGCGTGTGACCAAGCGCATTTTGACCGAGGAAGAAATGTCCGCCCTGTCCGATCGGTTGATGCAGGTCACCAAGGGCATGACCATCACGGTGCGGTATTTCAAAGAGGATACCGCCCACCCGGAGGTTCCGGCAGTGGGCAACTACATCATCCTGACCGGAAAAGCAGACCGCATCGACCCGGTGTTCCGCACCCTGCAGGTGGGCGAAACCGTAGTGCCCTTTGAAGATCTGGTGGAGGTCAGCGGGGAAGGTATCATGGACATTGATGTGTATCTGGGCATCGGGGAAGAATGAGATGACGAGAAATGCTGAAAGAGATGTTTATAGGACAGCTCTTTCAGTAAAATGACCTCAGAAGAAGCGAAACACACTTCGGATGGAGGAAAACACCATGGCAAACGGTGATTACGGCTATTTCGGCAAAGGCGACACGGGCTATGCCCAATACATGACGGCTTTCAACCGCAACTTTGGCGGCTCGTCCGGCGGTGGCGGCGGCGGTCACAACAATGGCGGCGGTGGTGGAGACGGAAGCGGCTGCGGCTGCCTCATCGCCATTGCGGTGGCGGTCGTGCTGGTGCTTATTGCCATGGGAAGCTGAGGGCATACAGAGAGATCGTGGACGGCATTTTTCTTGATCGCCCCAACCGTTTTATGCTCCACATAACAACCATCTGAGGGAAAGGCTGATGGTTCTTGCACAGGAGTTGGAAAGGCTCACGATGGACCTTCCTGCATGGGGGTAAAACGCTATCTCTGATGCGGCACTCCGGTCTTTTACAGCCTGCTCCCTGCCAGAGCTGTGTGGACGGCAAAATAAGCGCAGCCCTTGCACCACTCTGCCGGATGTGATAGGATGAAGAAAACCGTGTAAGGGAGGAACCAGCATGCCTTTTCTGATGATCCGCAACGACATCACCAAGGTAACAGCGGATGCCATCGTCAACCCCGCCAACCGGAACCTTTTGCAGGGCAGCGGCACCAGCCGTGCTATCTATCAGGCGGCAGGGGAGCAGGAGCTGACCGCCGCCTGTGAAGCCATCGGGCACTGCGATTTGGGCAGGGCGGTGTGCACCCCGGCATTCGGACTGCCCGCAAAGTATATCTTCCATGCGGTCTGCCCGGCATGGCACGGCGGATTTTTTGGCGAAGCAAAACAATTGGCCGGTGCGTACCATTCTGCGCTGAAACTAGCCGCAGAATACCACTGCGAGAGCGTGGCTTTTCCGCTGCTGTCCAGCGGAAACTACGGCTACCCCAAGGAACAGGCCTTCCGCATTGCAGTGGACACCATCACGCAGTACGTCATGGAGCACGACCTGACCGTGTATCTGGTGCTCTACGACCGGCACTCGCTGGCGGTGAGCCGCAAGCTGTTTGCCTCGGTGGAGGAGTACATCGACGACCATTATGTAGCCCAGAACGATGAAAGCTACGAGTTTGACCGTCGGCGCAGAGAACACGTGGAACGCTGGGAAGATGCTGTGCTTGCCGACCGGGAGTATCCTGCGCAAGAGTGCGCATCGCCGGTCTTTGCGACTGTGCTGAGGCAGCAGAGTGCCCCCATGGCAGCCCGCAGTCTGGAAAACCTGATGGACAATCTGGGCGAGAGCTTCACCACCCGGCTGCTGCGGCTCATTGACGAGCGGGGGCTGAAAGACTCCACCGTGTACAAGCAGTCCAACATCTCCCGGCAGCATTTCTCCAAAATTCAGTGCAACCGGGACTACAACCCCAAAAAGAAGACTGTGCTTGCCTTTGCGGTGGGGCTGCATCTGTCGGAGGATGAGACCATCGACCTGCTCAAAAGCGCAGGCTATGCCTTCTCCGATGGCTCCAAGCGGGACTGGATCGTGCGGTACTGTCTGGAACAGAAAATTTATAATATCAATCAGGTCAATACCCTTTTGTTTGAATATGATCAGGAACAGCTGGGTGCGTGATTTGTCGCCTGCCCGTTGACCTTTTGCCCTCCGGTTTGTGGTATCCTCTTGTCAGAAAGACGGAACACCACAAAAAACGGAGGGCATTTATTATGAAGAAGAATCTCACAGAGCTTGTTTTCATCCTTGACCGCAGCGGTTCCATGGGCGGGCTGGAGCAGGACACCATCGGCGGGTTCAATGCCATGCTGACCCGGCAGAAGGAGCAGGAGGGCGAAGCCAACGTGACCACCATCCTGTTTGACCACGAGGTGCAGTTGCTGCACGACCGCTTTCCCCTGCACGCCGTTGCACCGCTGACCGAAAAGGACTACTATGTCCGGGGCTGCACGGCGCTGCTGGATGCCATCGGTTACGGCGTGGAGAAGATGGTGAACATCCAGCGCCATCTGCCGGAGGACGAACGTGCCGAAAAGGTCATCTTTGTCATCACCACCGATGGGCTGGAAAACGCCAGCAAGCGGTTTGGCTACGAGAAGATCCGCCGGATGATCGAGCGGGAAAAAGAACGGTACGGCTGGGAATTTCTGTTCCTTGGTGCCAACATGGACGCCGTACAGGAGGCCGCCCGCTTCGGCATCGGGGCAGACCGGGCGGTGCGGTTTGAGAACGATGCGCAGGGCGTGGCAGTCAATTACCATGTGGTCAGCGAAACGGTCTGCCAGATGCGGCAGGCAGCCTGCCCGGCATCCGTCGGCGCAGAGTGGAAAGAGGAAATCGAAGCCGATTTCCAGAAGCGGCATCAGGGGTAAAGGAGGAAACAGCCATGTTGGGAGCAATTTTGGGCGATATGGTAGGCAGCCCCT
Source organism: Faecalibacterium sp. 7 (assembly GCF_049562865.1). Taxonomy (NCBI): domain Bacteria; kingdom Bacillati; phylum Bacillota; class Clostridia; order Eubacteriales; family Oscillospiraceae; genus Faecalibacterium; species Faecalibacterium sp. 7. The sequence goes on from NZ_CP186911.1 coordinate 1,810,906, forward strand.
ACGAGTATGGCTAAACACGATAACTATAAGAAAGAGAGGACCGAAACGGCCCTCTCTTTTCATTTTTCGGATTTTGGGATGCGCGGGTATATCTCAATGGTGAAACCATCAGGACTTTTTTTGCGCTTCTCGTTTAGCTTCTGGTAGACGACCTTTTCGAGCACTTCTTTTAGGAGAGCGTTTTTCTCCTCGGCCGTTTCGAGCAGCGGGTACACGTCGAGCAAATTCTTAACCTTAGGGATGATGTCACGGCGGCTGGTCTCCCGGAGCTTCTCCTCGGTCAACTCACGGGAGCAGCGGGCGACACTATCCTTTGCGGCAGCGATTTTGTCGGAGAGCATTCGGGAGCGGGACAGAAAGGTATCTGTGTCGTAGATGCCCTGCTCGAGGAAGTCGTGTGTACGTTCGAGCTGCTGCTGTAATTTGCGGAGCTCGGCCTCCGCGCTGGCGAGAGCTTTTTCCCGGACGCCGACCGACGACACGGAGGACGACGCGGCAGCGGAGCTCCACTCGAGCTCATAACCTTTCATCCACTCGGAGAGACCCTGTATGACGCGCTCCTCGACGATAGGAAGATAGCTCGAGCAATTCGGGCAGCCGCGACGAGGGCAGCGCACGACAGGCATATCCGGATGGACGGGGTTTATCATCCGCATCATCTGCCTGCCGCACTCGGAGCAGACGAGCAGACCGGCCAGAGGATTCCGGACAACCTTTTCTGTGTGTGTGGAAGTATTCTCGCTCCGGGTGAGCTTATCGTTTGCGAGCTCAAATGTTTCTTTCGGAATGAGCGGAGGGTGAATGCCTTTGAATACGCACTCTTTCTCTGGGTCGGCGGGACCGCGCACAGAAACGACCTTGCCGTCAACCACTTTCTTCTTCGTCTCACGGCTGCCCCAGCGCACCATGCCGATGTACGTCGGATTCTTGATGATTCCGCGAATGGTGATTCTTGCCCATTGCGAACCGGACGGAGACGGGATGTGCATATCGTTGAGCCTCGTGGCGATTGAACCCAAAGACAGCGGGTGAGCGGAACCATCCTCGTCCTGCAAACCGACCGTGTACAGGTCGAAAATCATACGAACTATTGCGGCCTGCTCCTCGATGGGCTCGAGTGAGCAGCCCTTTTCGTTTTTGAGCTTTACCCGACGATAACCAAATGGAGCTAGACCGGACGGCCATTTGCCCTCTTTGGCGGAGGCGAGGCGACCGCGCTGCAACCGGCGGTTGATGATTTTGTACTCGCGGCGGCTCATAAACAAGCCGAACTCAAAATACTCCTCGTCGAACTCGTTGTCAGGGTCATACGTTTTTATAGGGGTTATTATTTTTGTTCCGGAGAACTTGAATGTCTGCGCGATGATGCCTTGGTCGATGGTGTCGCCGCGCGCCAGACGCTCGACCTCCATGACAAGGACACCGGACCAGACGCCCTGTTCAACCTCGGAGAGAACCCGTTGCATCATTGGGCGGGCAGCGATGGTGTCACCAGAGACGACCTCACGGTAAATATCGGTCACGTTGAGATGCTGCCTTTTCGCCAGCTCGAGCAGAGTGTGCTCGTGCCGGGAGAGCGTTTCGCCCTCGCCGTGCGCTTCGGCCTCGAGGTCGGAACGAGACTTGCGCAGGTATATGAGATACTGCTCCATGATGACCTCCAAACAAAAAAGGCCCGCGCCGGAGCGCAGGCCAATAGGTTACTTGTTGCTGTCTTTTAAGGCCGCAACATCGGCCTGCAAGAGGCTATCCAGAATAGAGGCGGTCTTGGCCTTGAGCGTGTTCTGCTTCTCCATAATCTGCGGGAAAGCATCTGCCAGGTCTCCCCCGCAATCAGCGAGGATGCTCTTTATCTCGCCGCGACCGGTTTGCAGCTCAGAGAACAGCTCACGATACAGGGCCATCTCTGCTGCGTTCTGCGCGTTCATGCACCGGGAGAGCAGCACATAGACCGAATCGAACGTCGAGGAGACGACGGCGCGGAGCTCTTTCGGGAGGGCGTCATATCTTCGCTTGAAATTTGCATTGTCCTGACGGAACGCCTCGTTACCGTGGGCGCGCTCATCCTCGCGGCCCAGCAGATAGTCAGTGGTTACCCCGAAATAGTCTGCCATCTGGCAGAGCAGGGCGAAATCTGGCTCTTTGCCCTCGGTCTCGTAGCCGGAGACCGTAGTGCGCTGCTTACCACAGAGGCGGGCAAACTCGGCCTGCGTCAAATCTTTCTCCTTGCGGAGCGCGACCAACCGTTCAGAAAACTTATCCATACAGACGTACCTCCCTAAGACTTTTATATTGTATCACAAAAATCCCCTCACGGGGACAAATGACGCTAATTGCGTCATAAATAGCAAAAATTTCTGAAAAAAACTTGACTTTGACCCAATTAGGGACTATAATAGACCACAGAAAGACCCCAAAAGGGTCACACAGAAAGGAGGAGACAGGCGGAATGCGGAAAAAGCTGCAAACGCTCCGAGAGGGCGCAGGCTATACCCAGCAGACTTTCAGCGAGCGACTGGGCGTGAGCCGGAGCCACTACGCACAGATTGAGAGCGGAGACAAGAATCCGTCCCTCAAGCTGAGCCTGAAAATCAAGCAGGCCCTCGGCTATCCCTACGACGACCTTTTTTTTAACCCGAAGCGACCCGTTTCGCGTCATTGATGCGAAATAATGACGCCAAAAGCAAACATTTGGCGTTTCCTTGTAAATATTTTAACCGAAAGGAGGCACGGGATAAATGCCTAAAATGGCAACGAAAGCCGCAGATAACGTGTTCTACAAGGCACGAATCGCAGCGGCATCGTGGAACGACCGGTTAGGCAGCAGAGAGGGTGCGTCAGAGGTGACCGGCATCGACCGGACGCGGCTCGCCAACATCGAGCTCGGAACCATCAACCCGCACCCGGAGGAAGTCCTGATGCTGTCGGACACCTACAACGCGCCGGAGCTGCAAAACCATTTCTGCTCGCACCTCTGCCCGCTCGGCATCGGGACGATTTCACCGATTGAACTGGAAGAGCTCGAGCGGGTCACATTGCAGCTCATTTCGGCAATGAAGTCGTTACCGGAGGTCAAGGACGGAATCATCGACATCGCAGCCGACGGCGTCATCGACGCGAAAGAAAAGCCGCGCATGGAGCAGTACCTCGAGGTACTCGACGAGATAACGAACAAGGCTCAGACCTTGAAGCTCATTTACAGAAAGCAATTCGGAAAACAGGAGGTGTAAAAAGTGTTGGAGGCGAAGCAGAGCGGGAACGTCGTGGAGGACTTCACCATCGGGAACACCCGAATCAAGATTTGCGACGACTTCTGCCGGACCCGGACGAGCGGAGAGGTCAAAGAAATCCTCAACCGCGTCGCACGGAGGACGGTCGGCTCGCTCACGGCAGCCGCCACACCTGATTATGGATGCGCTTAAAAGAAAGATGGAGATTGCGGCCGTTGTGTTTTTCTGCACAGTCACCGCACTTATTGCGGCTTACTCCTGCGCGACGACGGCCGCAGCAAACCTCGCACAGCAGACAGCGGCAGCACCGGCAACGGAATATGTGACGCTCGCCTACATGGAGGTGCAGCCAGAGGCCGAACAGGAGCCGGAGCTCCTCTACGACGTACCCATGAGCGACGAGCTGCAACGGTGCGTCCGGGAGCAGGCGGAGCGGCAGGGCGTCCCGTTTGAAATCGCCATCGCCGTCATCGAGCGGGAGAGCAGCTACCAGCCGGATGCGGTCAGCGACACCGGAGACTTCGGCCTTATGCAGATTAACATCTGCAATCACCGCTGGCTCTACGAAGAACTCGGAATTACGGATGTGATGGACCCGGAGCAGAACATCGAGGCTGGCTTATACATCCTCGGGCGGGCGTTCCAAAAGTACGACGACCCGGACAAGGCTCTCATGGCCTACAACATGGGCGACAGCGGCATGAAATCAGCGTGGAGCAAGGGCCAGCACAGCAGCAAATACAGCCGCGCAGTCATTGAGACGGCGCAGGCCCTCAAGAGAAAGGAGCACTAAATGGATTGGAAGATTCACAGAGCGATTCTCATTGCGGCCATCTGGATTGCAGAGGTCCTCTCGGCCGGTATCTGCGGATTCATCGCCGCGCTGGCACTCATTCCGGCCAGCTACGCAGCGCGCGGCTACTTCGCCTTTGGTGGCGAGTGGCTTATCGTGCTCGGCGTCACGCTGCTTGCGTTCCACGTCATCAACAACGCATTCTTCAAGATGCTCAAGAACCACTGAAAGGAGGTGAACCACATGGCTGAACAGAACCTTTTCTGCCTCTGCGGCAGATGCTCGCGCAAGCTGCGCAGCGCGGCTGCCCGTCGCGTCGGTATGGGCTCGACCTGCTGCCGCAAGGAGACAGGCAAGACCATCACCCAGTTGCTCAAGGAGCTGGACGAGCAGGAGGCCGCAGCAGCGGCAGAGCAGCAGGAGCCGGATACACAGGCATAAAAAAAGAGCCGCGCTCGAAAGCGCGACCCTCTTGTCGGACAAGCCTATTGTATCTCGCTCCACATCAAAAGTCAATAGGAGCGTGAATTATGAACGAACAGAACAATCACGCTGCGCTCACCATTGCGCAGCAGTACCCGCCCACGCAGTACAACCTCCTCGTCCCGATGCAGACCGTGACGGAGATTGCCGACATCCAAAAGCCGGTGATGAACTCCGTGAGCATCAGCACCAACCTCAACGACGGCGAAATCTATGAGATGGAGAAAGCCAAGGACGAGTGGCGCGACAGCAAGGGGTACGTCCACAAAGCGACCCCGGCCAAGTACGCACTCACCAAGAAGGGCCTCACCAAGCTCATGCGGGCAGCAGGCATAAAAATCCTTTCCAGCCGCCCGGTCGTCCCATCCACCTGCCAGAAGTGCGCGGAGGTCAACCGCAGCATTGGAAAGCCGATTCGCTGCGGCGGCTGCCCCAACAAGGACGTCAAGCACGAGGTGCGAATCAGCGTCCCGCAGCTTACCGGCGAGAACGTCACCATCGTCGCCCACAAGGAAATTGCGGTCGAGGACGTGACGGCCGGGATGACTGAAAAGCAGCGGGCGGAGTTCATGAAGTTCCGCAGCGAGATGTGCGAGAGCAAGGCCCTCAACCGCGCTCTCCGCACTGCGATGCAGATTAAATCCAGTTACCTTATCGAGGAGTTCAAAAAGCCATTTGTCGTGGCATACCTTGTCCCGAACCTTGACAACCCGGCCGTCCGCGAGGAGGCGGTAAAGTCCATGTTTGGCGCGGCGAATGACCTGTACGGCAGCCGCCCGAAAACCAGCCACACGGTCTATGTGGACGATGACGACGACGGCTATGTGCAGCCGGAGCCGGATTTTGAGGTCGTACCGGAGCAGCCCCAGCAGGAGCAGCCGCCCGAGAGACCGGCGCAGCGGCCTCGCCAGCAGCAGCCCGCGCCGAGCAACCGACAGCAGGGCCGGAACGGCGACAGCGAGTTCTGTGCGGACTGCGGTAAGCAGGTCGGCCTCGACGTAGCAGAGTACAGCCGCAAGCATTTCGGCGGAGTGGCTTATTGCCGCGACTGCCAGAGAAACCATACTTGGAGGAAATGATTATGATGATTCTTTCGCAGGACGGCATGGTCGCCGTCAATTCGGACAACGTGGTGATGTTTGAGGTCAAGGAGAGCGAAACACTCCCTCGCGAAACGCGGCTTTGTGTGACCATCCTTGTCACGAACGGCGCGCGATTCAGCCGCTCTATCGGGACGTTCCGCAGCCCGGACCGCACCGAACTTGCAAAGCTCGCACTGGACTACATTTCGTTCAGTATCGGCTCCGGCCACAAGGGCTCTGCGCAGGTTCCGACCGAAGATGAAATGAGGAATATTCAGGGCGCGAAGTCTCGTGCGGATGCAGCGCGGCGCGGCAAGCTCGACGACATCATCAAGGAGCTGCTCAAGGAGGATATGTGATGCTGAAAGTATTGCACACCGGAGACTGGCACATCGGCAGTTTCCCCGGGCCAGAGGTCGGCGGACAGAATGCCCGTTTTCAGGACATCTGCCGCTGCCTTGATTTTCAGGCGATGTACGCGGAGGAGCACCGGCCGGACCTTATCGTCGTCTCTGGCGACATTTTCCATCAGGCCCGCGTATGGTCGGACAGAGGTCTCCGCGAGAGCCGGACAGCCATAGACCACATCCGGCGGCTTTCCAACGTGGCCCCGACCGTCGTGTTGCGTGGCACTCCGAACCACGACAGCGAGGAGCAGTTCGAGATGCTGACGACGGCTTTTTACGGCGATGATTCGGTCAGCGTCGTAACGGAGCCGGAGGTGATCCACATCCACACCTACCACGGGCAGCGCGTAGATGTGGCGTGTATTCCGGGCTTTGACCGTGGCGTACACCGGGCAGCGCACCCGGGCCTCTCTCGAGAGGAGGAAACGCAGGTGTTCACGGACGAGCTGGCAAAGGTCGTTCTCGGCCTGAAAGCACAGTGCGAGCCCGGTGTGACGAGCATCCTGTCTACGCACTTCACTGTCCCGGGATGCAACATGGAGAGCGGCCAGACCGCGCTATTTGCACAGTTTGAGCCCGTCATCTACCCAGACACCCTGAAAGCTGCAGACTTTGACCTCGTAGCACTCGGCCACATCCACCGGCCGCAGCAGCTCCCGGAGGCAGGCCGTGCGGTGTTCTACTGCGGCAGCATTACAGGCCTCAACTTCAACGACGAGGGCCAGCCGCGAGGCTTTTACATCCACGACATCGACGACGACGGGGAGGCATGGAGTGAGTACATCGAAACGCCCTACCGGGAGTTCGAGACCATCCGCCTCAACGAGGACGATGTCTGCACAATGTTGAGCGCGGAGCGGGTCGTTGTACCTGACCGCCTCAAGGGAAAAATCGTCCGCGTTCTCTACACCTGTTCGGACGAAACAAACAAGGCTTTCAACAAAGCTGTCCTTGAGAAAAGGCTCTATGACGGTGGTGTGTTCTATGTCTCCGAAATCACGCCGGAGGAAATCACGACAAGCGTGAACCGCGACGAGCTCCATGGCGACAACAGCCCGGAGCAGAACCTCGCCGAGTACCTCGCCGAAAAGGAAAAGAGCCCGGAGGACGCCCAGCGCATAATCGAGCTGGCCCGCCCGATTATCTCGGAGGCAATGGAAAAAGGCCGCCTTGAGACCCCGACCGGCTTGTTTATGCCGGTGGAAATAGAGGTCAAGAACTACCGCAACTACCGCGACGAACTGTTCAGCTACGACGGCATTTCCTTTGCAACCATCAACGGCGAGAACGGCGCAGGCAAGTCCAGCCTGTTCATGGACGCCATGCTGGACGCCCTTTTCGAGGAGCCCCGGGAGGGCGACCTCACTGGCTGGATTTGCAACGACCCGGATGCCCGCAGCGGTTCCATCAAGTTCACGTTTTACCTCGGCACCAAGCTGTATCGCGTGACACGCACCCGCACAAAGAGCGGCAAGGCGACGCTGAATCTCTCCGAGTATGTGGACGAGAGCTGGCAGAACCGCAGCGCGGAGAAATACCGCGATACGCAGGCCATCATCGAGAACACCATCGGCATGGACAGCCTGACGCTCAAGGCGACCGGCCTTATCATGCAGGACCAGTACGGCCTCTTTTTGCAGGCCGACAAGGCGGACCGCATGGCAATTCTCGGCAACATCCTCGGCCTCGGCATTTATGACCGCATGGAGAGCATGGCGGCCAACCGGGCAGCAGACGCCAACCGGGAGCTCCGGCGCGTCGCGGATTTGCAGGAGGAGACCGGGCGGACGATGCCGGACAAGGCAACGGTCGAGGCGGCCATGAACAAGACGGCCGTCGAAAAGGCCAGCGCGGTAGCAGACAGGGCCATCCACACAAAGGCCATGAGCGAGGCGCAGACAAAGCTCGACATTGCCAAGCAGGCACAGAAGCGGTCGGAAAAACTCGCCAGCGAGCTCGGCTCTTGGATTGCGGAGAAGAACGCGAACGCCAGCGCGCAGGCTGTTTGCAGAGCGCAGATTTCCGATGCGCAGGCTCTCCTCGATAAGCGCGAGGAGGTAGAGGCAGGCAGCCAGAGTTACGGAAAACTTTCCGCACGGCGGGAGGAGCTGCTGGGAACGGCGGCCCTGATTCAGCCCAAGGAAGAAAAGCTGCGGGACGTTATGGCCGCGCTCTCTGCCCAGCGGAAAAAGAAAGGCAGTCTCGAGGCCGAAAAACTTTCTGCACAGGCAACGTGTTGGAGCTATGAGCAGGCCCTCGCGGACTATGACGAGCTCGAGCGGAAAGCGGCAGACCTCGCAGGAGCGAGCGAACGGCTCACCGCGCTGGAAGAACAGGACGAGCAGTATCTCGCAGCAGACCAAGAGGCCATGAAGCTGCTCCAAACCAAGAACGCAGAAACCGCGCGGATACAGTCTTGGCTCGACATAAAAGAGAACGAGGTCACACATATCCGCTCCCGGGCCATCATGCTCGAGACCTGCGGCTGCCCGGTCGAGAACCCGGAATGCCGTTTCCTGCAGGATGCAGTGGAGGCGAAAAAGAAACTGCCTGCGGCCGAGACGGAACTGGAAACCTACCGGCAGCAGGCCGAGGAGCGCGCCGAGCAGCTCGACGCTGAGTATCAGGCCGCAAAGAAAAAGGCAACGGGCCTCAACTGCCGCAAGGATTTGCAGGCCCAGCGTTTCCTCGTTGCAGACCTGCGGAAAGCCTCGGAGCGGTTCGCAAAGCTGGCGGCGCAGAAAGAACGCCTCGCGGAAGTTAAAGAGCGCATCAAGGCCATCGACGAGGAGCTTGAAACCATTCCGGCCAATATCGAGAGCCTCGAGGCAGACCGTTTCGTCGTTGAGGACGAGCTGAAAAAGCTCCGGCAGAACGCAGCGGAGCTCGCCAGCATTGAGGCGCAGCTTTCGGACGTTAAGAAATACATCGAGCTGGAAAAGCTGCTCCCGGCAGCGGAGGCTAAAAAGAGCGCAGCGCAGACCCGCCTCACGGAGCTCCTGACCTACGCAGAAAAGACCCGGACGGCGATTGATGGCATCAATGCGGAGATTCTGACCCTCGCAAAGGCGCAGGCTGATGTTGACGAACTCAAGGAGCAGTACGCGGAGGCGGATGCAGCCCTCACGGTGGACAATATCCGCATTGAAGAGCTGGACCAGCAGGCCGGACACAGCCGCAGGCAGATGGAAGAAATCGAGACGGCAGAGGCAAAGCTCGAAGTCCTTCGCCGTCAGGCGACGGAACAGGGCCAGCTTGCAGCGGGCTATGAGGAGCTCAAGCGGGCTTTCTCTCAGGACGGTATTCCGCATAACATCGTCCGCAGCATCGTCCCGCTGTTCGAGGCGACCGCGACGAGCATCATCAGCCAGATGTCAGGCGGCCACATGAGCATTGAGATGCGCATGGAAAAGACCCTCAAGAGCAACAGCAAGAAAGAGGTCACCGCGCTGGACATCATCGTAAACGACGCGGCGACCGGAGCTCTGCCCTATATGAGCCGTTCCGGCGGCGAGCGCGTTAAGGCGGCCCTCTCGGTCATCCTTGCGCTGGCAGAGCTCAAGAGCAGCACCGCAGGAGTGCAGCTCGGATTCCTGTTTATCGACGAGCCGCCGTTCCTCGACGACAAGGGTGTACAGGCCTACTGCGACGCCCTCGAGGCCATCCAGAAACGGTATTCCTCGCTCAAGATTATGGCTATCACTCACGACCCGGAGATGAAAGCCCGTTTCCCGCAGGCCGTTGACGTTGTAAAGACGGCGGAGGGCAGCAAGGTCATCTACTCTTGAAATCACCAGCAGAAAGGAGGTGCGAGACTTGGGAAGAAGCAACAGGCAGACCGCCGACTACTTCCCCCATTACGTCGGGGAAAAGAGCCGGACAAAGTTCATCCTTGAAAAGAACTGGGGAAACGACGGGTATGCCTTTTGGTTTAAGCTGCTCGAACTTCTTTGCGCGGCAGACGGCCAGTATTACGACTGCTGGGACAAGATGGGATGGGAGTACCTACTCGCCGTCACCGGAGTTACAGCCGAAACGGCGGAGGCCATCCTGAACACGCTCGCCTCCATGGGAAAGGTGGACAAAGAGCTGTGGGAGAGCTGCCGCGTCATTTGGGTGCAGTCTCTCCTTGAGAACCTCCGCCAGCTTTACTCAAAGCGCACCGCAGCACCGACGAAACCGTCGGTCGATAACTTTCCCGGCCGCAGGGCGGAAAGCCCTGCACAGGAGCCTGCAGCGGCCACAGAGGCGGAGGGAACGCCACCGGCCGTACCGGAGCCCACGCCGGAGGAGCACGACAAACCGAAAGCTCCCCGGCGTAAAGCCGGGAGCCTCTCGGCAGAGCAGGCCGAACGGTTTGACCGCTTCTACGCGGCCTACCCGAAAAAGGTGGACCGGGCCACGGCAGAGCGGGCGTGGGCCAAAATCAACCCGGAGCCGGACGACGCGGCGACCGACAGAATCATCGCGGCGGTTGAGGCCGCAAAGAAATATGACAGCCGGTTCCGGGAGCGGCAATTCACGCCAAACCCGGCAAGCTGGCTTAATGCAAAAGGCTACATGAACGACTACACAGGAGGTGAGCAGCGTGGAAACGATGACGGCTATGCTGGATTCACTCCGTCCGGCGGATTCGGCTCGTTCGGCTGAGACCACACAGCACCGACGGCCGACAAGCAAGGATATTCTGGCTGGTGGTTACAACTGCCAGCGCGAAATCCCGGAGCCGGTCGAGTGCGAGTTCTGCGGCCGGAAACTGTACCACGAGGCCCTCGTGATGGGCCGAACGGTCCTCATGTTTGCCCCGTTCCCGCAGAGATGCACCTGTGAACAGGCAAAAGCCAAATGGGCGGAGGCGGACGCAGAGGAGGCCAGACAAAAGGCGGAGGCCGAGAAAGAGGCGGCGCAGGCCAAACGGCGCGCCAAAATCGAGAGGCTGCTCGGCAGGAGCGGCATCAAGAAACGCTTCCAGCAGCGGACGTTCGCCAACTTCATCCGGGACACCCCGGAGCGGCGGCGGTGCTACGACACGGCCAAAACCTATGCAGACAGCTTTCCACAGCGCGCAGAGCGTGGCGAGGGCCTCTACATAGAGGGAACATACGGAACCGGCAAAACGCACCTCGCGGCCGCCATCGCCTTGCAGCTCATAGGATGCGGCGTCCCGGTCGTCTGCAAGACGTCCGGCGACCTGCTGGCCGACATCAAGGAGGCTTTCGACAACAGCGACGCCACCGAGTACGAGATACTCAAAGCGTACAAAACGGTCGATTTGCTCATTGTGGACGACCTCGGGAAAGAGCAATGTACCGATTGGAGCGTGAGCACCCTCTACTCCATCCTGAACGACCGGTACGAGGATATGAAGCCGACCATCATCACGACGAACTACAACGCCGACGAGCTGGTGCGAGCACTGACCCCGAAAGGCGGAGACGGCACAAAAGCCCGGGCCATCATAAGCCGCCTGCGGGAGGTCTCAACGGTCATCACGATGGCGTGGCCCGATTATAGAACAGGAGGCAGCAGACGTTGAAGTACATGAAATTAACTGACGAGCAAAAAGAACGGCATCCATCAATCCATTATACCGGCAGCGTCCGAGGCATGAAAAAGCTCGGATATTGGGGCAAACATGATGTATGCGTTCGGTGCGGTCAGTACATCTACAACATCTCTATTTGGCTGGACCCGAACCGCTCGAATAAGACCGAAAGGCCAAAAGAGGAGCTGCCGCAGGCGTATTTGGATATTCTCGAGAAACGTGAATGGAGCGTTTGCGATTATACGGACGACGGCCGCGTTGAGCTCGAGTGGTATTCACCGGCCGGAGAGGACTTCATTGTCTGCGTGAAAGTCGAGAACTTCCCGGACGAGATTCTGGACTACTCCGACAGCTTTGACCCGGACGAGCATATTGCGATGTGGATTGAGGCAAAGCAGAACGGTACGAAGGGCGTTCCGGGCGCGCGGCAGATTGTCCACGACGCGGAGGAAATCGAGAAAGAGCTTGACGAGCTCGCATTTGAATTGCAGGAGGCAGAGAGAAAATTATGGCTTACAGATATTACAGCACACGCCGCCCGCTGATGGTGGGCGGAATCCCCTCTACGGAGAGCGTTACCGAAATCGTAAACTTCGAGAGCGGTCGGACCTATTGCGAGGAAATCGACAATAAAGCATGGGGCTACATTGAGTACGCCACACCGCTCGACCCGCAACAGGCATCCGATTACGAGCTGGTTTTGGCCCCGCAGAAGCCCTCTATCCCTAAACCGCCGCTGAACCGGCAGGAGGTCTACCATGAGTGAGGTGAAAATCAAGGAATTGGACAAGAGCCTCATTCATCAGGCGAACAGCAACAGCATGAGCGGCCAGCGCGGCGACATTTCGGCCCACGAGTACGAGGTCTACTGCCAGAAAGTTATGAGCTGGAACATCCCGGACAGCCGCAAGCAGAAAATCGTGGACCAGATTTATGCCAAGTGGAGCGAGCAGCTCCGGCACGAGGCAGCCCATGTGAGCGTCGCCGTCGCAGGACCGGCGCGGTACAACGCAAAGAAGCTGGACCACAGCGACACCATTCTCCGCCTTTCCTCTGAGTTCGTGGAGTGGTTCAACGGCCTGCAGGAGCAAGTCTGGCAGGGCCGTATCGAGGACAAGGACGCAAAGGAGATTGCGCGGCTGGTCGATGACATCAAATTCTGCATCGAGCGGACGACGCTTAATCCTACCGCGAGCCTATGCGAGCTCGCCAACAAGGACCCGGAGCTCTTCATGGAGTATTACGAGAAGCTCCATGAAAAGTACCGCTGGCGCAAGAACAGCGTCATCGCCAAGCTCTACGCGGCCGGGAAAGAGGGCAAACTCGCAAACCTGAACCGGCAGAAGTTTTTCGAGGACGAGAACCTCGTCGCCTACACGATGGGCGACCGGGCGTACATCAAGTTCGTTATGAAGCCTCGGCAGCAGCTTATTGTTGCCCTCAAGAGCCGGAAATGGTGGTGGAACAGTTACGAGGAGGCGTGGAGCACATACCTCAACAAGCTGGACGAAGAGTGGGTGCAGAGCATCAGCACCCGGTACGCCGATTACGTTTGAGGAGGACAGCATGAAGCGACTTATGATTATCGGCCTGTGGCCGGACGACGCGGTCAATTATTGCACCGAGAAATGCGACTGCCGCAGGTACGCATTCGACAGGATACTTTACCACAGGGGCGGACGAGCCGCCCGCGAGCGCATCTGCATCCCGGTAGTTGACAGGAGCGGAGCGACAACGACATACCTCGACCTCCCTGTAACACTCCTCGAGGCGGGCGTCGTTTATCTCCGCCTCGACGACGGCAGCGACATTTTTTTGAGCAACACGCAGATGGCGTTAATTGCCAACGAAGTCGAGAGGCAACGCGCAGAGTGCGCAGGAACCGGCCTCAAGACGCTCGGGAAATGGTTTGAGAGCGGCCTCCCGACCGCAGAGGACTATCTCGAACCGGGCGACGAGGTAGACGAGGACCTGATTGGCTACTTTCTTGACGTCTTACCGCCACGCACAAACCGCGCAGGCCTGTTGCAGGTGGGCGGAGAAATCAGCACCGCAAAGGATGTCAACGGACGCTGGCAGCCGACCTACCTTACGTTCAAGCGACAGGGCGGCACATGGCGGTACGCAGGACGGTGTTTTGAGGGCTCTGCGGAGCCAGTTCAGAAGTACCAGTCCTCGCTAGAGAGGATGATGCTTACACGCTGTAAGCTACTGGGAGTTGTAGCGCAGGAGGTTGAAGCCTAATGGACTACAAGGACAAAATCCGAAAGCTCCTCGCTCTTGCAAAGAGCCCGGAGCCGGAGGAGGCAAAGCTCGCCCTGCTCAAGGCCCGCAAGCTTATGGCGGAGCACAAGCTCAGCGAGCGGGACCTCGAGGAACGGAACACTACGGTCATAAAACGGGCCATCGGCGAGAAGTTTTCCAAGAAAGCAAACTCGTGGATGGACCCGCTCTCAATCGTTATTGGAGAAAACTACTGCTGCTCGGCGTTTCGATGCAAAATTAGCGCAAAAACAACCGTTTGGCACGTCGGATTTATCGGCTTGGAGGGCGATATTGAAATCTGCGTAAAGATATTCCGGTATGCGGTCCGGTGCATTAAATCGGAGCAGAAGAAGCTCCGCAAACAGCACCGGGACTATTACACACCGCAGGAGATTGCAAAAATCTGCGATTCCTACGGCTATGGGTTCGCCAGAGGTGTATACGAGGCGTTCACAAGACAGAATGAGGAAAATCAAGAATACGGCCTTGTGCTGAAAGTCCCGGAGGAGGTCAAAGACGAGCTCGAAAAGATTGGACCGCCGAAAGAGTTCAAAAAGACGCCCCAGCCAAAGACGGTTGGAGAGCTCGACGCAGCATGGCGCGGCGTCGAGGACGGCAGGAAATTCGACCCGTCAAACAAGCTGGAAGAAAAGAAACAGGAGGCATAACCGACATGGCAAGTACGAAGTTTGAAGTCTCGATGGAAATTTTCAAGTTTCAGGGAGAACCGGATGTGAGCGTCACGCTGACCGGCAAGAGCCCCGCAGAGCTCGACACCGCGCTCAAAACACTCGAGACCATCGCCAAGACCACGACGCTGTACAACGGCGACAGCGCGCCGGAGGCGGAAAAGAGCGTCACCAGCGAGCCGAAGCAGGCCGCCTCGGTAGTTTCCACGGCGGACAAGAAAGCCCCCCCCCCCAAGAAGCCGGTAAGCTGGCTTACGCCCGTCGGCGCAAAGGGGCTCATGCCCCTGCGCTGCCCGAAATGCAAGAGCGAGTTTGTACAGTTCTTGCGCGAACCGCAAACGACCAACGAGTGCCGGAAGTGCGGCGCGAAAATCCCGCTGGACGCGCTGGCACGGTTCGAGTTCACCTGCCCGGTCTGCAAGAAGGAGAGCTACGGTCGGACGAACGTCGAGGACGCCGAAATCGTAAACGAGAAGTTCTCCTGCGTTTGCGGCCGGAGCATCCCGAAGCTCACGTGGAACCCGGCCAAGCGTTGCTATACGACGTAAGGAGGGCTGGATGATGAAAGCACTGACCCACAACATCCAGCAGGAGCGCGAGGACCAGCGCGACCGCTCCGCGCAGCTCTTTATGTGGTGCATCGTCGTTTCTATGCACCAAGACGACGGCATTGGCGCGTCCCGCCTCCTGCGGGCGTGTAACGAGATGGACGCTTTTGAGAAAAAATACCAGACGGCCATCCTATACGGCAGCAGCAAGAACGCAACGGACGCCATGAGGGAGAACCTCAAAGGCATCTGTGATTTTGAGGTCCGGCTGCCGGTTGACCGAGCTCCGAGAGGACGCCGGGAGGAGCAGCTCCGCATGGCAAGCAATCAGGGCGCAGAAATCGCGTGGCTTGTTATGGCGGCCACCTGTCACGAGACGTTCGGCTACGGGAGAGACCGGCTGGCGCGCCTCAAGCAGAACTCCATGAACAACTACAAGCAGTACCTCGAGTGGGAAAAAGAGGATAAGGACCTCGCCCTCGACCGTCTGCGCAGATGCGTACAGGACGCCCTCAAAGAGGACCTCCGCGTCACTGACACCGACGACCGCAAGGGGATGCTTTCGACCCCGGGCAGAGGCCCCAGCGTATACGAGACGGCCGCTGTCTACTCGGAGATATTCAGGAGGGCCAGAGCAGCCCGGGCAGTGGCTCCGCTCGCGGTATACAGCGCAGCGAAGTACGACGAAACCATGACGGCCGCCCGGAAACGGGCCAGCGTTATGCTCGGCTTATGACTATCTGCCCGAAAGAGTGCCCGGACAGACACCCGGGATGCCACGACCATTGCGAACGGTATGCGGAGAACAAGGCGGCATACCAGAAGATGAAGCAGGAGTACGACGGGAGCGTCCGAAACCCCTACTGCCGTAGGTGGACGCACCGAGCCATCGTGCGCAGTTTCAAGAAGAAATTCAGGTAAAGGAGTGGTGACTATGTACGAGGTTCTTTTAGAGCTTGACGACCTGCTGGAAACCTTAACTTACTGGCTTTCCTTTGCGGCCGTCGCCTTGTCAGTAATAGTTGTTGTGGCCTATGTATGGTGCAAGGCCGCCGAGCAGAAAGCAACCCGGGCGGAGCCCCGGAAAAGAAAGGATGGGATGACATGAAACAGAGCGAAAAGCTCACGCAGCTCCTTGAGCTCATGCAGGCAAACCCGGAGCTCCCGGTCATTCCCTGTGTAGATGGGGATGTTGTCAGCGGCGACGAGTATTACTGCTGGCTTGGCTCATGGGGAGAGAGCGCGGTTCAGGAGTTCGTCATCGGCAGAGAGAGAACCTACTACCGGGAGGACGATATTTCAGAGATGAACGACGTCCTCTGTGAACACTATGACCCGGAGCTCGTGGACAACATGACGGAGGAGGAGACGCGGGCGGCGTACAACGCGCTCCCGTGGAAGAAAGCCATCTTCGTCGATGTTCACCAATACGAGGAGGAACCGGATGCCGAGGTATGATGTGTTCCTTGAGGGCAGGGCAGAGAGCTCCACCTGCTACTTCGGCGTCGCAGTCATGGCAGACGACCAAAAAGAGGCGGAGTACCTCGGACACGAAGCAGGGCGGAAGAAACACCGCGAGTGTGACGAAATCGAGGTCGTCGGCGTTATGCCGGTGATTTCAGCCCGGAACGCCGGAAAAGGGAGGCTCTGCCAGCGCATTCCGCTCAAAGAACGCGCTTTGAAGTTTGTAAAGGAGGCTATCAAAAATGGAAGAAGTAAGATTGATTGACGCGAACGCTTTGCACAAGCGCATCGAAATGAATCTCCATGCCAGTAACCCGTTCACTATTGAAGAATGCTGCTATAAGGACGCCCTGAACAGCGTGGATGAGGCTCCCACCATCGACCCAGAGAGCCTGCGCGGTCATGCCAAGTGGGTGAAGGACAAGGAATTGAAGTTTATCATCGTCGATGATGAAAACAACAGTCACGAGGAACCGGCAATTCGCTGCACCCATTGCAATGCCAAAATTTCGCAAAGCGATTTCGACAGCTGGGTCTGGAACTTCTGCCCGGTCTGCGGGTTCAAGATGGAGGATGAAACGGAGGAGCAACATGAAACCGATTAACGCAGAGGAAATCGTCCGTGTATTCAACGGCTGGCTCGAGGAGGCGGACAGCCTCGCAGAGCGGGAGGCCATCGAGTGCTGCATCGACCACATTCGGGACGCCCCAGCAGTCAGTCAGCAGGAGCTCCGCAGCTATATGCTGCCGTGGTTCAGCCCATTCGCGGCTCCGTGGTGCGGGAAGATTCAGCGCGCTTTCCCGAAAGCCTACGTCACCATGAACTTCGAGCTGATTCTCGTCCCGAGGACGAACACATACATCAACCTCAACCACTGCAGCACCCCGGACGAGTTCAAGGCGGAGGTCATCGAGGGTGTATCGCGGTTTGCGTTCAAGGCGTTCACAAAGCCGCTGCGCAAGGAGCATCTCGACGGCATCAACAAGCTGCTCGACACCAAATTCACGCCGGAGGACATGGAGTACATCTACACCAACCTCGGCAACGGCATCAACCACGAGCTGTGCATGAAGTTTGTCAAGAGCGGGTATGACCTCAAAGTAATCGAGGAAAGCGTATGAACTGCCAATTTTGCGAAGATTACGAGTGGAGCAAGAAGCACAGGCCAAAGACCGGCAGAGAGTTATACACAAAGTATTACGTCTGCCTTTATGAGAGAACCCTCAGAAAGGGCTGCGGGCTTGCCTCAACCTACACTCACAAAAGACGGCCGCTGAACTTCTGCCCGGAGTGCGGCCGCCAGTTGAAGAAAACAAAAAAGGAGGATGAAACGTGAACGGAGTCATTCGGGGCCGATGCCCGAGGTGTGGCGGGAAAATTATTTATTCGGAATTTTACCAGAACGCACGGGACTACACAATCCGAAAAGACGGAAAAGTTCCGAAACGCTATGTATCCAGAAGCGGAGAACTAAGCGAGAGCGTAGCGGCCTGTGAAAACGGTTGCGGCGCATACTGGGAAGATGAAGATTTTTCCATCGGGCAAGACGGGATGTTCTACGACAATAAATACACGGAGGATGGGCAGGAATGAAAGAAAGACAAGTAGAGATCCTGCCCTGCCCGTTTTGCGGAGCGAATCCGTGCCGCATTGCAGAAAAAAGGGAGGTCGTCAATACCGAAACCGGTGAAGCGATAAGTAGTAATATCGGCATTACGTATTGGAAGCATCCCGAAACGCCTGATTGCGTTTTGGGATTCGGGATGTTTTTTCTCGACACGCCAGACGACATCCAAAGGTGGAACAGCAGAACCGATAAAGCAAAATCTAACCCCGAAACTTGAAAATGATTCAAGCGCATTTCAATCTTTAACCATCAAATTTGAAAATTGGAGGATAAAATTTATGTTTCCGCAGAGAAGAATGACGACCGACACCCCGGATGGGAATTATGAGCAGGCTCTCAACCTGTTCGTGCGCGGCGAGGACGGCTGGGTGCAGATGCCCAGCCGGAGCATCAGCCTCAACGACTACATGAAGCAGCTTATCAAGGCGCACAACGCAGATATTGACACCGAGGGAACTCCGGAGGAGTTCGACATGACCCTGTGCGAGCATCTGTTCGACGGCCCGGAGACCATCGAGGGCCTGCTTGCAGAGCACTACACCCTCTCGTGGGCTCTCGCCTCGTTGCGCGACAAGCTCAAGCACTACGAGGACGCGCTCATTCCGGAGATTATGCCGGAGGGCTTGCAGACCATCGACCGCGCCATCGGCACTTACGGCAAAGACGCCCAGCTCACCAAGGCTGTGGAGGAAATGTCGGAGCTCACCAAAGCCCTCTGCAAACTCAAAGAGTGCAAGCGCAAGTATGATACCCCGTTTAACAGGGAGACGCAGGAAGTACACTCGAACATCGAGGAGGAAATTGCTGATGTTTTCATCATGCTGGTGCAGCTCTTTGCAATTTTTAACCCTCACGAGCTGGTAAACATCACGAAAGTCGTATGGGACAAGCTCGACCGGCTCAAGGACAATCTGGACAAAGAGGCAGCAAAGCAGGAGGCCAGCGATGCCGGAAAAGAGTGAGTTCGACAAGGCACTCGGCGAGCTGTACGACCTGACCGAGTGGGAGGACGCGGAGGCGGCCATCCGGGAGCTCCACGCGCGGGGGCCGGAAATTGAGAAGCTCTATCTCGACAGCAAGATTCTCCCCGGAGAGCTGCGAGCCCTCGTTATGGTGAGTAACTGCCTCGAGCGTGAGTTTATCCATCGGCAGCTTGCCACCGGGCAGCCGCTTCA
This sequence comes from Faecalibacterium sp. 7, assembly GCF_049562865.1. NCBI lineage: Bacteria > Bacillati > Bacillota > Clostridia > Eubacteriales > Oscillospiraceae > Faecalibacterium > Faecalibacterium sp. 7. The sequence continues at coordinate 1,830,215 of NZ_CP186911.1, forward strand.
CATGAATGTTTTATAGGAGACAGCACAATGAGAGATGATGGTATGTTTTGCCCGTACAAGAAAAGCACGAAACGGGAAGTGAGCTACTCGTGGATTAGCCGGACCGAGATTACAACGGAGCGTTTCGGCTGGTGCTCGGAAAAGAAGTGCATGGCCTATGAGGATGGCCGCTGCAAGCGGCTGGAAAGAGAGGGAGCCCAGTGAAGAAAAGGAACTGCCGGATGACCGGCGAGGAGAAGAATGTACATGAGCGCGCCGTGAAGCTGCGCAAGATGACCGACGACAAGCTCGTGGAGCACATCGACCACATCCGGGAAGAGGCTTACAACACCGGCTACTCCGAAGCCGAGGCCCAGCGCGCATCGACCCCGGCCCCGGGCAAGACCCTGCCGCAGCTCCTCGAGCAGCTCAACGCCGGAGAGTGCAAGGGTATCAAGAGCGCGACCGCCTACAAAATCGAAGAGTTCGCCCGCCAGCAGGGCTACCTCGAATGAGCGGCGCGGTAAAGGACCCGCTCCGGGCATTGCAGGGAGCCCGGAGCCGCGCGCAGGGCGGGCAGCTCGAGGAGAGAATCGAGGCATCCTGCACCCGGCTGGCGGAGGCAGGCCGCGCGGACATCAGCAAGACACCGGAGCCCATGCGGCCGGTAAGCCAGCCGAACAAAACGGGCCAGTTCCGCGCAGTCTACACCAAAAAGGCGGAACCAGACTTCAAGGGCGTCATGCTCGGCGGCCGCGCGGTGATGTTCGAGGCAAAGAGCACCGGGACCGGCAGGCTGAACAAAGACCGCGTTCTCCCGGAGCAGGCCAAAAAGCTCGATTCCTACGAAGCCCTCGGCGCGCACTGCTTCATCGTCGCCACATTCGACGGGCTACGGATGTACAGAATCCCGTGGACAGTCTGGCGCAGCATGAAGCAGCGGTACGGCCGGAGCTATGTCACGGAGCCGGACCTCAAGGAATACGCGGTACGGTTTGGCCCGGGCTTTACCCCGGACCTGCTGCGGGACATCCCCACGATGGACGACATCGACCAGCTCTCGTGCGCGAGCGACGTGCTCACGGCGTTCTGCGGGATGTCCTACGGGACGAAGCCAGAGACGGACGAGTGGCGCGCGGCCGTGTGCAGGTTGAGCCGCCTGATGAACTGGACGACGCCGGAACGCTTTATGCTGGTGAACGAAATACGGAGGGAGCAGCCGAACATGGAAAAACCGATATTCTCATTTATGGGTGTCCCCATCACGGAGGACAGCGCGGGCAAGCTCGCAGAGGCCATGAAGAAAAGCGGGGTCTCCGCACTCGAAGTGGTGACTGCCTGTGAGACACTCAAGAAAATTTCCAAAGCCTTGCTCGACGAGCTGCCGGGTGTTACCGAGGAGGAACATAATGACTGAAAAAGAAATTGTGGTAATGGCCGCAGAGGTGGCGGCAAAGGCGGCTGTTGCTGCCGTTCGAGCCATCTTGGGGAAAGAGATACAGGAGAGCGTAGAAGCCGCTGTGACGGACGCTGCCCGCCTCGGAGCGGAGGCCAGCATCAAGGCCGTGGAGCAGGAGCGCAAGAAGTTCCGGGACAGCCGTAGCGACCGGAGATTCCGTAACACAAAGCTCCTGCTGCGTAACTATACCACGCTTAATGCCAACTGTGCCAATGCAGTATACGACGCGGCCAGCGCAGCGACCGGCGAGGAGAGCGTTGAAGAAATTGTGGAGGCACTGGACGAGCTGCTTGAGGACGACCTCAAGGTAGAAAGCATCATGAAGTCCGCAGCCCGGACGCAGATTATCATGCGCCATGTGAACCGGATGCTCGACATCTACAAGGCGGTATGCGGGAACAGTTTGGACGAGGCCGAACAGAGGCACTACCGCGTTATCGAGGCCCTGTATCTGCGGGACCGGCCCCTCTCTCCGGCCGCCGTAGCAGAGATGGAAAGCATCGACAAGAGAACCGTCTACAAGGATGTGGACGCAGCCTGTGCCACACTGTCGGCCTTGATTTTCGGCATCGACGGCATCAAGAAGGTTTAACTATGTAACGAAACGACCCGTTCTGGGGCATAAACGCGGCATTGACAGGGCGCAAGGTCTGAGATACAATGTAGGCGGTAAAACCGCGCACAGAGACAATTTCTTGGCATCATAATAAATTCCCCTTCTTGACAAAGGACCGCCCGACTCCGGGCGGTCCTTATTTTTTTATGTGTTATAGACCCGAAAAGGGTCGTGGAGGAACGGCAGATGAAAATTATCACCCTGCCGGTGAGCGACCTCCATCCGGCGGACTACAACCCGAGGAAAGACCTCGCACCGGGCGACAAGCAGTACGACAAGTTGGCCCGGAGCATCGAGACTTTCGGCTATGTTGAGCCCATCGTATGGAACCGGACCACCGGCAACATCGTAGGCGGCCATCAGCGGCTCAAGGTGCTGGTGGAGCAGGGCTACAAGACGGTCGAAGTCGTCGAGGTCGAGCTCAACGAACAGGAGGAGCGCATCCTTAACGTCTCGCTCAACAAAATCTCCGGCCGGTGGGACAACGAAAAGCTCACCGCGATTCTGGACGAGCTGAAAGAGCAGGACGAAATGGCCCTCACTGGTTTCGAGGACTGGGAACTCGACGCCCTCAAGGTGACATACGACCACATCGAGGACCTGCTGAACGAGGACTTTTCCGACACCGGCAAGAGCGAGCCGACAAGCTACACCATGACGTTCACCCTGCCCGAGGAGGTGCATGAGGCAATGGATAAGTACATTGACGAGAACCCCGCAGGCAAGGTCGAACTGGCGCAGTTGCTCGTGAACAAGGCGAAGGGGCTTATCTGATGGAAATTATCAAAAAAAGAATCACCGACATGGAGCGCGCGGAGTACAACCCTCGCGTGGAGCTGATGCCCGGTGATGACGAGTACGAGAAGCTCAAGCGGAACATTGAGCGGTTCGGCATGGTCGTCCCTGTCATTTGGAACAGGCGCACCAACCGCGTCGTGTCCGGCCACCAGAGGCTCACCGTCCTTATGAACGAGGGCGTAACCGAGGTGGACGTGTCCGTGGTGGACCTCGACGAGACCGCAGAAAAGCAGCTCAACATCGCTATGAACAAAGTGACCGGCGAATGGGACGAGGTAAAGCTCAAGGAGCTGCTGGACGGCCTTGGAGACGCAGCCCCGGAGACGGGATTCGACCTGTACGAAATCGAGGCCCTTGAGAACAACGTGGACGCCCTCGTGGACGGCGACTTCCTCGACAGCGAGCTCAAGAGCATCGAGGAGACGTTCAACATCTCGCTCAAGTTCAGCGCGGAGGACCGCGACGTCCTGAAAGAGTACATAAAGGACAACGGCAAAGAGGACCTTGTTGCCGTAATCGTCCAGAAGATTAGAGGTGAGATTTAATGGGCTGCAAATGCGGGAGCCAGATTATTCTCTGTAACCTGCCTGTGCGTTTCGACACCTATCGCGGCTGCTCACACGGCTGCCGGTACTGCTTCGCACAGAAGAAAAACGACATCAGCCACATCGAGCGCGACGAAAGCGTAGACGGCCTGCGCTCCTTTATCGAGGGCAAGCGCGGAAACGAAACGGAGTGGTGCGACTGGAACATCCCTATCCACTGGGGCGGCATGAGTGACCCGTTCCAGCCGGTCGAAAAGCAGATTCGCGCCAGCTACGAATGCCTCAAGCTGCTGGCGGAGACGAAATACCCGTTTGTGGTGAGCACAAAGGGCCGCCTCATTGCGGACCCGGAGTACCTCGACCTGCTGGCACAGTGCAACTGTGTACTGCAAATCAGCATGGTGTGCAGCAAGTACGACCGCCTCGAACGCGGGACGCCCAGCTACGAGGAGCGGCTCACCATCCTCAAGACGGTATCAGCCAGAGTGCAGCGCACCATCGTCCGCATCCAGCCGTATATGCCCGAGGTGTTCCATGACGTTATGAAGAACATCCCTCGCATCGCGGAGGCAGGAGCCTACGGCGTCATCGTGGAGGGCATGAAGTTCTTCAAGGCTAAACCCGGCATGACGAAAATCGGCGGTGACTTCTGCTATCCGCTGCCCCGCCTCCGGCACGATTTTGAAGACATCAAGGCGGAGCTCCATCGGTACGGCCTGAAATTCTACAGCGGCGAGAACCGGCTCCGCGCGATGGGCGACAGCATGACTTGCTGCGGCATCGACGGCCTGCCCGGATTCCGGCCGAACGAGTATAACCTCTGTATGCTGATGAACGGCAAGAACCCGGAGCCGACGGAAAAGATGAAAGAAGTCGGGACGGGCGGACCGTTCAAGACGCTGAACCAGAGCGCAGGCAGCGGGCGCAAAATTGCAAAGCAGAGCTTTTACGGCCTGATGCAGGAGGAGCTTGCCAAAAAGACCGACTACCACAGAAAGGTGTTTGGACTGGATGAATGAGTATAGCCTGACGCCGGTTCAGGAGGTAGACGGGCTGCACATCAAGCGGGACGACCTTTATGCCCCGTTTGGCCCCGGAGAGGTGAACGGAGGAAAGCTCCGGCAATGCGTGATGCTGGTGAACAGCGTCAAGAAGGACTACAAGAGCCTGCTGACGTATTGCAGCATCCACTCCCCGCAAGCACCCATCACCGCAGCGGTTGCCCGGGCAAACGGGATGCCGTGCAGAATCGTGTACGGCGGAACCACCCGGGAGAGCGTTGCGGCTCTGCCTATGCCCCGGCTGGCGATGAAATATGGGGCGTCCATAGTGCTCGCAGCACGTTCCGGCCGCCACAGCATTTTACACGCCCGCGCAAAAGAGCTGGCGGCGCAGGAAAACAGCTTTATTGTCCAGTACGGCATCAATATCATCGGGTACGGCGACACGCTGCTAACCGCAGTTGCGGCGCAGACAGAGAACCTCCCGGACGATATAGAAAACCTCGTGATGACCTGCGGCAGCGGCATCACCGCCACCGGCGTGATGATAGGACTGCACAGGTACGGGAAACGGGTCAAGAGGATGCACCTCGTAGCCACGGCCCCGGACCGGCGCGGATTCATCCATGAGACCCTCAAAAAGTACGGCGCAGACCGAGAGTTTGAGTACCACGACCTTTTCCACAGCCCCGGATTCGTCTATGAGAAGTCCGCAGCGGCTACATGGGGGGGCATTCGCCTGCATCCTCATTACGAGGCAAAGACGATGCAGTGGTTTAGAAGCTCCGGCATCGCACCGGAAAGCACCCTATTCTGGATTACGGGCGCGGAGCCTCGCAGCCCGGGACAGAGCTGAAAGTGAGGAGAGGAGGACAATGCCGAATAGGACCAAAGACGACCTTTGGGAGCGCCAACCGGGCGAAAGCGCGCAGGCCTACGAGGCATTTGCCATCTACCGAGACATGGGCTCAAACAGGAGCCTACGGGTCGTTGCCGAACAGTTATCCAAGAGTGACACGCTTATCAAGCGTTGGAGCCGCGAGAAAAAGTGGGGAGAACGCTGCCGAGCGTATGACAACCATTTGGATGACGTAGCCCGACAAGAGGCACTCCGAAAGTACAAAAAAATGAGGACCCGCCACATCGGCATCGCCTTGCAGCTCCAAGAGAAAGCCCTCGCGGAGCTCAAGAATCTGCCGGACGGGTCGATGACGCCAAAGGACATTATCCAGTTCCTCGACAAGGCCACAGAGCTTGAGCGGGATAACCGGATGGAGGAGGCAGGCGTCACGGCCGGAGGCAAGACGGCGGAGGAGCAGGAGGAAACAACGCTCTCCCTCGCCGATGAAATCGCGGCCGCATACGAGAACCGGAAACGAGGAGAACAGACGTGATGACCCAAGAGGCTATCCTGTACTACGCAGACCACCCGGCTGATTTTGTCGAGGACCTGCTCCACGTTACGCCGGACAAGAACCAGCGCGCCATATTGGATTCTGTGGCAAAGAATCAGATGACGAGCGTCCGCAGCGGCCACGGCATCGGCAAGAGCGCGGTCGAGGCGTGGACCGTTATCTGGTTTATGTCAACCCGGCCATTTCCCAAAATCCCTTGCACGGCCCCGACGCAGCATCAGCTATTCGATATTCTGTGGGCGGAAATAAGCAAGTGGCTGCGCAACAATAAAGCCCTCGAGCGGGAGCTGATGTGGACAAAGGAAAAGGTCTACATGAAGCAGTACCCCGAGGAGTGGTTCGCTGTGGCCCGAACGGCCAGCAAGCCGGACGCCCTGCAGGGATTCCACGCTGACGACATCCTCTACATCATCGACGAGGCCAGCGGCGTGGACGACAAGGTGTTCGAGCCGGTGCTGGGCGCACTTTCGACGCCCGGAGCGCGGCTGCTCATGTGCGGAAACCCGACACAGTTGTCGGGCTTTTTTTATGACAGCCACCATAAGAACAGAGGCAGCTACACCACATTCCATGTTGACGGCCGGAACAGCAGCCGCGTCTCGGACGACTTCGTCAAAACCATCATCCAGATGTACGGCGAGGATTCGGACGTTTTCCGTGTTCGTGTCGCCGGAGAGTTCCCCCGGCAGGAGAACGATGTTTTCATCCCTCTGCCGCTAGTCGAAAAATCCATTATGACCGAGTGGACGGAACCGACAAAGCCCGCCCGCATCGACATCGGCTGCGACGTTGCCCGCTATGGTGACGACCGCACCGTCATCGGTTACAAGGTGGACGAAAAGGCCATGTTCTACAAGCGAAAGAGTGGGCAGGACCTTATGCAGACGGCCGACGACATCATGGAGCTCGGCCTAAAGCTCATGGAAAAGTACCGGTTCGACAAGGCTATCTCCATCAAGATAGACGACAGCGGCCTCGGCGGCGGCGTCACGGACCGTCTGCGGCGCGTAAAGCGCGAGCAGCCGGAGCGGTTCTGGTGGATGGATATTATCCCCGTTTACTTCGGCCAGCGCATACACCATGACTTTTACTACGATAGCACCACCTACATGATGAGCGTCGTAAAGAATCTACTTGCACCGCAGACGCCGGAGGGCGCACAGAAGCCCGTCCAGCTCATTCTCCCGAACGATAACGACCTCGTCGGCCAGCTTTCCACACGAAAGTATTCCATGACCGACGACGCCAAAATCCGCGTGGAGAGCAAGGACGCCATGAAAAAGCGCGGGATGCACTCGCCCGACGAGGCCGACTGCATCCTCCTGCTGTGCCTGCCGGTTAAACCCAAGAGGAGAGGAGACGTTAAGAAGTGAGCGACAAGAAGCAGCCCGCCCAGCAGCGGGTAAACGTCCGCATCGTTAAAGCGGACAACCCGGAGCAGCGCAGCGGGATTAAGGCCATCGCCAAAGCAGACGGCTCCCTGCAAATCTCGCCGGAGGAGGCGTGCACGGCAGGCATTTGGACAAAACCGCCGTTCGACCTCCGAGGGCTTTCCAAGATGGTGGATGAAAGCACCATACTTCCGCAGTGCATCCGGGCCTACAAGTCCAACATCGCCGGATTCGGAATTGACATCCGGTACAAAGACGACTTTGCAGACGCGAACGAAACCCCGGAGATGAAAGCAGAGTGGGACCGGGCGGTGGAGGTCGTCGAGATGCTCAACATGGAGCAGGAGAGCAACGAGCTCTTTGAGGACATCGTGGAGGCCCGGGAAACCTACGGCTGCGCCTACGCAGAGGTCATCCGGGACATGGATGGGAACGTCATTCAGCTTGAGTTCATCGAGGACACCCCCAGCGTGGAAAAGAGCCGGAGGCTGGACCCGCGCGTCGAGGTGACGTATTTCCACCGAGACCACACCGAGAACCGCATGAGGAAGTTCCGCAAGTATAAGCAGACCGTCAACGGCAAGACGGTCTACTACAAGGAGTTCGGAGACCCGCGAATCATGGACCCGACGAGCGGAGAGTACGTCACCGAGCTCGAGTTTAAGAGCCGCGCCAACGAAATAATCGAGTTCGCCATCGGGACCGCAACATACGGCAAGGTCCGGTGGGTTGGTTCCATCCTTACCGTAGATGGGGCCCGGAGAGCGGAGAGCCTCAACAATAACTATTTCCTGAACGGCCGACACACCCCGTTGCTGATTATGGTGAAAGGCGGCAGCCTGACGGACGATAGTTTCGCCAAGCTCAAGGAGTACATGAACGGCATCCGAGGCGAGGCGGGCCAGCACAGTTTTATGGTTCTGGAAACGGAGGCGGCAGACAACCGCACCGGATTCAACGCCGAGAACCGGCCGGAGGTCGAGGTCAAGGACCTTGCAGCTATCCTGCAAAAGGACGAGCTTTTCCAAGACTACCTCGAAAACAACCGGCGGAAGGTGCAGAGCGCGTTCCAGCTCCCGGACCTGTACACCGGATACACGACGGACTTCAACCGCGCCACCGCGCAGACCGCCATGGAAGTGACCGAGAAACAGGTATTCCAGCCGGAGCGGCGGCGTCTGGCGTGGGCCATCAACAACAGGCTGCTCAACTGCTATCAGTTCAAGTACGTCGAGGTGTTCTTCCGCGCGCCGGACGTTTCCAACCCGGACGACCTGTACAAGCTGCTGACCGTCTGCAACAACGCTGGCGGCCTCACCCCGAACAAGGCAAAGAGCGTCCTGTACAAGGCCCTCGGCGAGACCTCGGAGGACTTCCCCGAGGAGTGGGGCGACATTCCGCTGGCGTTTACCAACGCACAGCAGCGGGCCGCAGCCATCACCGTGGCTGGAAACGGCCCCAGCGTAGCGCAGAATGGCGGTTCTGACGCTGGCAAGAAAAACACACAACCGGAGACAAAGCCCGCACAGAACGCCCAGCAGGGCGGGCCTAGCGTAGAGGAACAGCTCGACGGCCAGATTCAGAAAGCGGCAGCCGCTAATGAGACGGAGCTCGTCGCCGTGATGAAAGAGGTCCGCCGCCTGCTGGCTGACATGAAACAGGAGGAGGGCGACGCGGAGTGAAGTGCTTACGCTGCGGACCCCTAATCAAGGCCATCGACGCATACCTCGCCAAAGCAGAAAACGACCTGTACGAGCAGCTCACGATGGAGGGATACCTCAAGGCAAAAGAGAGCCTGAACACCGTGGACGAAATCGAGGAGGTCGTGACGAAGCTCCTCGAGGACAACGCCGACGACCTGCTCAAGGAGCTGGCGGACGCCATCGACCTTGAAACTTTCTTCAAGGACAACTGGCCGAAGTTCAAGAACAAGAGCAAGCTGTCGCAGGACCTTTTCGATGTTTTCCATACTCAGTTTTCCACCATCATGCCGACGTATGTTGAGGCTTACGTCCAGAAAACGGATGCAGAGCTCACCGTTACGAAGCTCACCAAGCGGACAACCGATTGGATAAGCTCGTGGAGCAGCGACCTCGCCGACATTATGAAGCTGGACACCGAGACCGAAATCGAGGCAGTCCTGAAAAAGGGCCTGAACGACGGCAAGGGCATCAACGACGTCGCAAACATCATTGCAGACAGCGGCATCCGCTCCCCGGGCTACCGCGCGCGGCGCGTGGCCCTGACGGAGGTGCTCCGGGCGCACGGCTATGCGCAGCTCGAAAGCTACATCCAGAGCCCGGCCGTCGAGGAGAAGATGTGGAAACACACCGGAGCATACCGGAACGACCCGAGACAGAACCATGTGGATATGGACAGCGTTCGCGTCCCGAAAGGGCAGCCGTTCACCCTGATTGGAGCTGACGGAAATACCTACTACCCCATGACCCCGCGAGACGTCTGTTTGCCGCCGAGAGAGAGCGTCAACTGCCATTGCCTTTTGCAGCCGGTAGTTAGTGAGGAGGTGCTCGGTCTCTCCCTTGAGGAGCGGCAGGCCCTCCAAGCGCAGGCCATCGCGGAGGACGACGGCGAGTGGGAGAAAGAGCTCGACGCGCAGAACAAGGCGCGCGCAGGCATCAACGAGGAGGACTACACATGAAAGTTACCATCGACGAAGCCCAAGTTGGAAAGCAGCCTATTCTCAAAATCGACGGCATTGAGCTGGCGAGCATCGTAAACGGGTACACCCTGCACCATGACGCAGGACAGCCCGCAACGCTTGAATTACGGATTGCATTCGGAGCCGATTTATCCGAGATTGAGGCTCTGATTGAGAACCCCAACGTCAAAATCATTATGCCGGAGGAGGAGCCCCATGTGGAAAGCACTTGACCGCATCGTTTCGGCGATTATTCGCCGCCTTTTCAAGCCTAAGTACCATGTGGAGCGGGTCGAGAGATACCAGCTCCCCGGGAGGCTGCGCATCGTCAAGTGGTGCGCAGCACCGGCAGACGCACCGGAGGACGAGCTCCGGCACATCTTCTCCATCGTAGACGAGCCCCAGTGCGATGATATGGTCGTTTGGTTCTATTCATCGCTTGAGGATATAAGCCGCAAGCCCTTTGACGTTGCACTCCTTGAGCGCAGCGGCAAGGACGCATGGCCGACCATTAGACGCCCTACCTAGGGGCGTAGAGAGGAGGTGAGAAAACCATGAGCAAAATCGAGAAAGCATACGCCATCACAGATGCAAAGATTTCTTTTGTCAGCCTTGTAGACAAGGCGGCCAACAAGAAACAGTTTCTTATCACCAAGGCGGAGCACGGCTCCGCCTCTTTTGCTTCTTACGGCCGAATCGTCAACGCGGATGCTGATAGCCACTACATCACCGGCATTGTCTATGAGCCCCTCACAGAGGACGCTCACGGCAATTACATGACGGAGCAGGAAATCACCAAGGCCGCGTACTGGTTCGCCAAGAACGGCAATCAGGTGGATGTGCAGCACTCGTTCGAGCCGCTCGAAAAGGCGGCCGTCGTCGAGAGCTATGTCGCACCTTGCGATATGAGCGTCGGAGAGCAGGCCATCAAGAAGGGCACGTGGATGATGACTGTCGAGGTGGACGACCCGGATATTTTCGAGAAAGTCCAGAAAGGCGAAATCACCGGCTTTTCCATGGGCGGCGTCGGCAAGTACAGCGACGAGGACGACCCGCTGCCCGATGACGGAGTGGCAAAGGCGGAGGAGCAGCCCGAAAAGGGTATGCGCGGCATCTTCAAGAAGATGGCCGCTGCCCTCGGCTTTGATGTTGTCGAGAAAGGCGAAGTTGCCGACAACTACACCAAGCGCAGCCAGAGCGACAACTTCTGGACCGCGTTCTACGCGCTCAACGACGTTCTGTACCGGTACAACTGGGTGAATGACCGTTGGGAGTTCGCGTCGGACGAGGAGACCATCCGAGACGCCCTGAACGACTTCAACAACATCGTCACCGAGCTGCTCACCAAAGGGCAGCCCGTTGCGAAATCGCTCGAAAGCTGCGCCGTCATCAAGGCTGGCAAGGCCATGAGCAAAGCCAACCGCAGCACGTTGCAGTCCATCTACACAAACCTCGGGGAGTTCCTCGATAAATTCCCCGAAGAAGAACAGGAGGAAACCGAAGTGACCAAGAAAGAAATCGAAGATACCGTGGCGGCAGCCGTCGCCAAGGCACTGGAAACCCAGCAGAAGCCCGCGACTGACCCCGTCCAGAAAGCCGCAGAACCGGCAGCAGAGCCCGCAGGCCTGACCGTCGAGGCCGTCAGCAAGATGGTCGAGGCGGCCGTCGCAAAGGCTCTCGGCCAGCAGGAGGAGCCCGAAAAGGCCCCGGAGCTGCTGACCGCCGAGAATGTTGCGGACGTCGTCGCAAAGGCCGTCGCAAAGGCTGTCGCACCCGTCCGCAAGGCCGCAGGCCTGCCGACCAACCTGAACGATGATGGCGACCCGGAGGACCCTGTCGAGAAGTCCGAGCCGCACTATCTCGCTGGTATCCTGTAAGGAGGAACAAGCACTATGACCATGAGAAGCAATAAGGCAATCGTGAACGCAGCAGGCCAGACCATCACCACCGCCGGTCTGGCCGCTGGCGGCGCACTGAACCCGGAGCAGGCGAAGAAGTTCATTCAGCAGACCTTTGAGGCCACTCCGCTGAGCGGCCTCGTCCGCCACGAGCTGCGCTCCGCAAAGACCGGCGAAATCGACAAGATTGGCGTCGGCCGCCGTCTGCTGCGCAAAAAGACCGAGAACACCGACGACGGCTACCGCTCCGGCGTGAAGCATGGCAAGCTGGAATACGCTTGCACCCCTGTCCGTCTGCCGTGGGAAATCACTGAGGAGACCCTGCGCGAAAACATCGAGGGCTCCAACTACGAGACCATCGTCACCAACCTGATGACCCGTCAGATTGGCTGCGACCGCGAGGACCTGTGCCTGAACGGCGACGAACGGTATGCCAAGGTCAAGGAGTTCAGCTCCTCTGAGAACTACGCTATTGGCGACCTCGTCGCATACAACAAGAAGGTCTACCAGTACACCGCAGCCCACACCGCAGGCGCATTCGACGCAGGCGAGGCCACCGAGCTGGGTACTGTCGATGACGCCGACTTCCTCAAGGTGAACGACGGCTGGGTCAAGCAGTTCAAGGAGGGCGGCCACGTTGTCGATGTGTCCGGCATCAACTCCGGTGCAATGGTTCTGGATGTGTTCTACAAGGGCCTGCGCGCAGTTCCCGACAAGTTCAACAACGGCTCTCTCCGCTGGCTGATGTCCCCCCACCGCCGTCAGGAGTGGGAGCGTTACATCCTGAATCAGGCAGTCACCGCAGGCGGCATCATCACCGACAAGCGCGTCGAGAATCCCGCCAGCGTTCCCGTCATCGAGGTCCCGGCCCTGCCCGACGACGTTATTATGCTGACCGACCCGAAGAATCTGGTCGTCGTCAACTCCTACGGCGTTGTCATCCGCAAGACCACCGAGGGCCCGGAGGCCATCTATCAGGACAAGCGTTTCTATGTCGTGCATTTCGACTTCGATACGCTGGTTGAGGAGCTGGACGCAACGGCCATTGTGACCGGTCTGGCATCTATCTAACAGGAGGCAGGACGCTATGCACCTCAGACTGATTAAAGGTCTGTCCTATGATGGCGTTGTGCGCGCCTCTGCGGCGCATCCTGACGTCTTTGTGGACGACCCCGAGAAATATACCGCTCTGCTGGAAAGTGGCTATTTCGAGGCTCTCCCTGACGCTCACACCGTCACCGGCCATCTGGACGCCGACTTTCTCGGCGAGATGGACGAGGAGCAGCTCGACAAGCTGGCTGACGATATGGGCGTCGATACCACCGGCAAGGACAAGGCGGAGGTCATCGCGGCCGTCGCCGAGGAACCCGTGGAAGTCCCTGACATTTCCAAGATGAAGCTCGACGAGCTCAAGGAATTTGCCGAGGACAACGGCATTGACCTGACCGGCTGCACCACTAAGGCCAGCATTTTGCAGAAGATTCGTGAGTATGAGGCGGATGCAGCCGCAGCGGCCGCCATCATCACCCCGGAGGGCTGATGGCCGAACGGCCGTGGGTCACGCCGGAGGAACTCAAAGAGTACACAGAATTTGAGGAAGTAAAGAACCGCGCCGACAGCAAGCTCAAAATTGACATCTCCCGGGCGGAGAGCTGGGTCATCGACTACTGCAACAACAGATTCGACGACCCGGAGAAATACCCCGAAATCCCGGAGAACGTCAAGACGGCGGTCCTCCTTATCGCGGAGGCATACGCCCACAATGCCGTTGAGCAGACCAAAGTCCGCCTCAAAAGCGAGACCTTTGACGACTACTCCTACACGGCAGAGAGCAGCATCATAGACGTCGGGAAACTGGGCGTGGAGAGCCTGTTGGACGATTACGTCGTCGTACAGCCGCTCAACGGCGTCACGATGCGGTTAAGGAGCCTCTGAGCCAATGGCTATTGAGGACTTCTTTGACCATCGTTGCAGTATCTACCACGCCCAGCAGGAGAGCACGAGCCCCGGCTACGGGCTCCCCGGCTCCCCCAAGTTCAAATACCCAAAACAGCCGGACCTCGAGGAAGTCCCGTGCCATTTCGGAGTGCGTAGCGCGTCCATCCAAATCGCCCAGCAGCAACCGCAGAACGATATGGACAGCGACATAAAGCTCACGCTCCCGGCAGGAACGGACATCAGGCTCAACGACAAAATCGTCAGCAGCGAAACAGGGCTCGAATACACCGCAGGTCAACCGCGAAACATCCGAGGGCATCACATGATGGTAAAGATATACCGCACAGCCCAACAGAGGCCATTGTAATGGCGCAGGTGACATTCGACACAGTAGAGCTCGAAAACTTCGTGAAGCGGCTCGGAAAGGCCGCGCAGGGCGATTTTAAGCGGGCACTGAACAAATTCCTTGAAGGGCTCGGCATGGAGTTCTTACGCATTCTGCAAGATGAAATCGTTCGCCGGAACGTGCTGGACTATCGGCTGCTGCTCCACAGTTTCCAAAAAGGCGACGGAGAGAACGTCTGGACACTCGACGAGAACGGCCTGACCCTTGAGGTCGGCACGAACGTCGAGTACGCCAAGTTCGTAAATGACGGCCACTGGACCAACCCGAAAGGGATAGAGAGGCGATTCGTTCCCGGACACTGGGAAAAGGCGAACGGAAAGGACCGCTTCATCTACACCCCGGGAGAAAAGACCGGGATGGTCCTAAAAATGAAATGGGTGGAGGGCTCCCACTACTGGGAAAGCTCCATCAGAATCCTAGAAAAGCTCTACCCGGAGCTGCTCGAAAAGAAGCTGCAGAGCTGGCTGGACGAGTATTTCAAGGATTTTTTGTGAGGTGAAACCTATGGCTGCCCTAGAGCAGGAAATCGCAAGCGTTATCCGCTTTATCCTCGATTCCGTACCCGGGATTACGCCCTATTACTGGGACATCCCGGAGGGATTCGTCGTACCCTCTGTTTTCTTTCCGCAGCCGGAGCTCACACCTCTCGGCGACACGTTCGCGTCCTATGCGGTGGAATATGACTGGTACATCCGGTTTTTCGCCAGCACGGACGAGGACGCCTACGCAAGCGCGGCAGCGGCCTTGAATGCCCTCTGCGCAGCCCGCCTGCTGGTTCCGCTCATTGACGAGACAGGAGCAGCGGCAGGATGCGGAGTACGGCTCAAAGACCCCGGAGGAGTGAAGCGGCTGGACACAGGCACAGCCCAGCTCACACTCCACTGGGACAGCCGCCGTCCGTACAACAGGGTGGATTGCCAAAAGGTGATGCACTACAACCTCGACCTCAAAGCGGCCGAGGGAAAAACTGAATAGGAGGTATCTGCATGGCAGAGAAGAACGCGAGCGCGGCACAGACCGCGCAGAAGTTCCCTATTGAGCGTCTGGCAAAGGCTTGCCGGACGCTTTTTCATGTTTCGGCCAGCACGTTCGCCGGTGCCACGGCGGGCATGACTGGTGAATACACCGTCGAGGAGATGCGGAAGCACATCGACGAGTGGCTCGGAAAGGAGGCCGTTGTTTAATGGCAGGCGGTAAATACGATAAGCTGGCGGGAAAGACCCGCCCGGGCACTTACATCAACTTCGAGAGCGACCGCAACGACACCGTCGGCAACTCTGAGCGCGGCATCGTGCTGCTGCCCCTGATTGGCTACGACTTTGGCCCCGCCAAGACGCCCATCACCCTGACGGCAGCGGCCCCGGATGCTTACAGTGTGGAGCTCGGCCGCAGCGTCTACGACGCGACCAACGATAAGATGCGCCTGATTCGTGAGGCATTCAAAAAGGCTTCCAAGGTCATCGTCTACATCACGGAGAGCGGCACAGCCGCAACCGGAACCGCTGCTCCGCTGACCGTAACGGCCAAGTACGGCGGCACTCGCGGCAACGATATTCACGTCTCTGTCGTCACAAACCCCGTCGGCGGCTTTGACGTCACCGTGTATTTGGATGCTGACGCCACCGCTGTGTACGAGGGCGTCAAGACCGTCGAGGAGCTTATTGCAGCCGCAGCAGACGACAAGCTGGTGAAGTTCACCGGTACGGGCGACCTGAAAGCGGCATCCGGCGTGAAGCTGGCAGGCGGCACGAACGTCACCAGCGCAAACGGTGACGTCACCGCGTTTGTGGACAAGATGGAGGGCATCAAGTTCAATACTCTGTGCTTCCCCGTTACCGATGCTACGTTGCAGACCGCAGCCATCACCAAAATCAAGTATATGCGCGAGAGCATGGGCAAGGGCGTGAATGTGGTTCTGCCGGACGCAAAGAGCCCCGACCACGAGGGCGTCATCAATGTCACAAACTCTGTTGTTGTTGACGGCGTTGAGCTGACCCACGCGGAGGCCTGCGCATTCGTTGCGGGCATCACCGCATCCGCAAGCTGCATCAAGTCTAACACCTACGAGGTCTACAACGGCGCGACCGGCATCGTGGACCCCAAGGACAACGAAGCAGCCATTGCGGCCATCAAGAACGGCGAGATGTTCTTCTCCTACTCCGAGGCGGGCAACGTCATCATCGAGTACGACATCAATTCTCTGGTCTCTTTCAAGAAGCCCAAGGACAAGACGTACAGCAAGAACCGCGTTATCCGCACTCTGGACGCTATTCAGGAGACCATCCAGAATAACTTCCCGCCCAACAAGTACGACAACAGCCCGACCGGCTACGCCGCTATGAAGGGCATCGGCCAGTCCATCCTCAAGCAGTACGAGGATATGGGGGCCATCAAGAACGTGGACTATGACGCGGACTTCAAAATCGACGAATCTTTGAGCAGCGGCGACGAGGTTTATTTCATCGTCGCAATCCAGCCTGTGGATTCTGCCGAGAAGCTGTTCTTCACCGTCAAGACCCGCTAAAGCAGCAGGAGGTAAGTTATGCAGTACAACAAAAACCCTATTAGCCTCCGCGAGGGCCATGCGCTTATCGACGGCGTCGAGGTCATGGACGGCGTGAAGATGACTATCAACTTCACCCCGGAGACGTGGACCGGCCGCCAGTTGAACGAAACCACTCCGTCTACCCGCTGGGTTGGCGCGACCATCACCGGCAGCATGACCCGTCGCCGGACCAACAACTGGCTCAAGACCAAAATCGAGGAGTATCAGGCAACCAAGGCGACGCCCGAGTTCGTGATTCAGGGCATCATGGACGACGCTAATTCTGACTACTATGCAGCCCACGGCTCCGATGTCGTGACCTGCGTCGGTTGCGTCCTGACTGGTGACCTGCCCCTGACCGCACTGGATGCAGAGAGCGGCAGCGTGGTCGATGACGTCATCAACTTCAACATCAAGAACATCATCTAACCTCCCGACATTTTGGTCGGGAGCATACAGGCGAAGCCTCTCCTAGGTGGAGGGGCTCCGATTTTTATTTTGGAGGAGACAGCTATGAGCAAGAACCTGAAATATTTTATGCGCGAGGCAGCAGAGGTGGAGAAGGTCGTCACCGTACCGGCCCCGGAGAGCTTTAAGGACGAGAACGGCAAGGTCATCCAGCTCGAGGTCAAGGTGCTTTCCTCTGAGCGTATCCGCGCCATCAATGAGGGGTACCACACCCACACTGTCGCGCTGGACAAGAAGGGCAATCCCTACATCAACGGCGGCAACGTGGTTTTCCGCGACGAGCGCGACAATGCAAAGGCCACCCGTCACATCCTCGTTGAGGCCCTGCAGTACCCCAAGCTGGACGACCCGGAGCTGATGAAGTACTACAACTGCGTGGACATCACCCAGATGCCGGAAAAGGTTTTCTCCCGCGCCGACGAGTTTGCTCATGTCACCCGCGTCGTCATGGCTCTGCTTGGCATCGGCGGTCAGCTCTCCGAGGAGGAGCAGAAGCAGGCCGATGAAAAGGAAATCGACGACGCAAAAAACTGATTCGCAGCGCGGGCAGCGAGACGTACTGGGCCCATGTACTTTGGCAGCGGCACGGTCTCCGACCGGAGGAGTTCGACCGAATGAGCCGGAGACAGAAGCTCTTTTACATCGCCTCCGAAGAGGAGGAAAGCGCGCGCCCGTGCAGAAGAGATACCATGAAGCTCGTCCCTATAAGGCGATAGGAGGACCGACATGGCAACACTGAAAGTCGTATTCAAGGCCATCGACGAAATCTCCTCCAAGTTCGACGAGATGACGCAGAGCGGCGAACGGGCTCTGGAAGCGTTTGAGAACACCGGCACGGCGGCAGACGGAGCGTTGAGCAAAGTCTCCCGCACGGCTGCGCAGACCGCCAAGAGCACCGACGCTGCTGCTGATTCCGTCGATGACCTGTCCTCGGCCATCGGGGACTACGAAAAAGCCACCGGGCAGGCGGCAAATTCTACCGGCATCCTGTCCGAGAAAACGACCGAGACCGAGAAGAACCTCGACGAGGCAGCGGAGGCAGCCCGTAAAGCCTCGGAGGAGGTCGAGAAGTTCGGTGATAAGTCCGAGGAAACTGGCAAGCAGAGCGAGGAATCGAGCAAAAAGGGCCGCGACGGCATCAAGGAGCTGCAAGGCGTCCTTGCGTCGGCCGGAATAGCCGCCACTCTGAACGAGATTAAGAACGGCTTTTTTGACTGCTCCGAAGCGGCCGCACAGTTCGAGACCTCCACTGCAATGGTTGCTACCATCGCGGATACGAGCCAGAAATCCTTGAGCAGCATCTCGAAAGAGGTGCGCACTTACTCCAACGAGACCGGCGAGGCGGCCAGCGACATGGCAGAGGCGACCTATCAGGCCATCTCTGCCAGCGTCAACACGGCGGACGCTGCGGCCTTTGCGGGAACCGCGACCAAGCTGGCCGTCGGCGGCTTTACGTCGGCGACCACGGCTGTGGACGTTCTGACAACGGCCATCAATGCCTACGGCCTCGCGGCGTCGGATGCAACGCAGCTTTCCGACTACCTTATCACCACCCAGAACCTCGGCAAAACGAGCGTGGACCAACTGGCGCAGAGCGTCGGCAAGGTCATTCCTCTGGCGTCTGCGTACAACGTCCAGATGGACAATCTTAGCTCGGCTTACGCTGTCCTAACCGCCAACGGTATCGCTACCGCAGAATCCGGCACCTACCTCAAGTCGATGCTGAATGAGCTCGGCGACACCGGCAGCGGCGTTTCTGAGGTCTTGCTGAACTCCACCGGCAAGACCTTTGCGCAGCTCATGGAGCAGGGCTACTCGCTCGGCGATGTGATGGCTATGCTGGGTAACGCGGTAGATGGAGACAGCACAGCGTTCAACGCCCTGTGGAACTCCACGGAGGCCGGTATCGGCGCACTGTCCCTGTTCAACGCAGGAGCAGACAAGTACAACAGTGTGCTCGAATCCATGCGTACCAGCGCAGGAGCAACCGAAAAGGCATACTCCACGATGGCGGACACGACCGACAAGAGCAAGCAGCGGATGGAGAATGCGTTCAACAACCTGAAAATCTCTGTCGGCGATGTGCTCAACCCCGCGCTCACGCAGGTATACGAGGGATTCACCAACGTATTTGCGGGCATGAGTGATTTTGTGGACGAGCACCCGGCCGTCGTGGCGGCCATTTCGGCCATTGCGGTCGGCGTGGGCGGATTCACGGGCGCGCTGGCTGCCTACAACCTCGCAACCACGGCTGCGAAGTTCGTGACGGAGGCATTCACTGCGACGCTGGCGGCTAACCCTTACGTCCTCGCGGCAGCAGGCATTGTTGCTGTTACAGCAGCGGCCGTTACCCTGACCGGAGTGCTGATTACGCAGAGCGACGAGTACGAGGGCATGACGGCCACCTGCCGTGACCAGTACGACGAGCTGCAGAGGCTGAACGACCAGTACAATGCAGCCTGTGAGCAGTACGGCGAGAACTCCGACGCGGCCAACAGCCTGCGTTACCAGCTCGACCAGCTCAACGACGAGTTTGAAGCCAACCGGCAGACCGTCAAGGAGTTTGTGGCGGAGTGCGACGGCCTCGTCGAGAGCCACAACAAGGTCATGGACGCCTACAACAGCTCCACCTCGAGCATCAAGGACCAAGAGCTCGGCACACTGGCTCTGACCCAGCGGCTCGGGGAGCTGGCCTCGCAGAACACGCAGACCACCGCGAGCTACACGGAGATGAAAGCCATCATCGACCAGCTCAACGCCGACGTCCCGGGTCTCGGCCTGACCTACGACGGCGTGACCGAGAGCGTGGACGCGACCGTCAAGGCTATCAAGAAAGCTGCAAAGGCGCAGGCTGATTCGGAGTATAAGGCCGAGCAGCAGCAGACCTATGTTGACCTGCTGAAAGAGCAGAGCAGCCTCGAACAGCAAATCGCGGAGGCGGAGGCCAACCTCGACGCGGAGCGTCAGCGGCGCGGCATGAGGCAGGACGACGTCACCGGCGACTGGGTCAGCGGCAGCGGCTTTTGGATGGAGGACAGTCCGTGGGTGGCGTGGACTTCTGACATCGACGAGTACAAGAAATCCCTCGAGGAGCTGCAAGCTGCCTACGACGAGAACCAGCAGACCCTCTCCGACATCGAGGGCGAGTGGCGCGGCGTCGCGCAGGCAGTCGAGGACGCGCAGAACCAGACCGTCACCTATGACGAAGCCGTCAGCATGGCTACGAGCTCCGCGCAGTCTGCTCTCGACGAGCTGACCGCAGCCTACGACAAGGCATACGAATCGGCCCGGACGAGCATCGAGGGACAAATCGGTCTGTTCGACACGATGAAAACCTCGTCGGAACTTTCCATCAGCGATATGGAAAAGGCCATGCAGAGCCAGACGGACTACCTCAACCTCTACTCTGAAAACCTCAAAAAGGCCGCAGAATACGGCCTCGATGACGGCCTGATTAAGTCGTTGAGTGATGGCAGCGAGGAAAGCGCGGGCTACATCAACGCCATCATCCAGAACATCGAGAAGCTGGGCGGTAGCACCGAGGGTATGCCCGCAGCAGCCTCCAAATTCGTGGACGAGTTTAACTCCAAGTTCGAGGAGACCGAAAAGGCAAAAGACGCCTTTGCGGACAACATCGCCAAGATGGAGACCGACTTCGATAAGACGATGTCGGACATCGAGCAGACGATGACCGGAACCGTCGAAAAAATGGAGATGGCCGACGAGGCCAAAGAAGCAGCACAGGCGACCATCAAGGCCTACTGCGATGCCATCCGTTCCATGACCGGCGAGGCCGGGAGCGCAGCGGAGGCCGTTGCGAACGCAGCCGCCTCCCACCTGAAAACCACGCCGACAACGACGCCCACCGCAACGACAGTCGCCGGTCACGCGAACGGCACTCTGTCCGCACAGGAGGACGTCTACATCGCCGGTGAGAAAGGCCCCGAGCTTATCATCGGCGCGCGCGGGTCCGAGGTGTTCCCCACGCAGGAGACCGAAAGAATCCTCGCAGCCGTGAACAGCGCGGAAAACGCCACGAACGCCCCGGAGCCCACGGCAAGCCCGCTCCCGGAGAATGACCTGCCGGAGGGTATGGAGGCCGTCAAGGAGTATTCCTATCTCACGGCTGACGGGCAGGGCTCTGATGCACAGCCCACCGGTATTGAGTACGTCGAACCGGAGGTGCAGGCGCAGACTACGGAGGAGGCTGCACCCGCAGAGGAGGCCCCGGTCAACACGACTGCCCCGGCCGCCAGCGACGCGCAGCAGGAGGCCCCGGCCTCCTCCTCGGACGCGCCCAGCATTGGCGAGACCGTCAAACGCATTATCCTCGAAATCAACGGCAGCGGCTCCATCGACGTCGGCGGCATGAATGAGGAATCCGTCCTCGACATTCTGACGCGCCATGCAAAGCCAGTCCTTATGAGCATCATCAAGGGTGAAATCTTCGAGGAAGGAGACCTTGCCTATGATTTTTGAGAGCAGTATGCAGCTCTGGATTACGCACAACGGAGAGCGCGAGAAACTGCGCTTTCCTGTTCTGCCGACGAAGTTCGACGTCACTCACGGGACGAAGAACACGAGCGTCACCATCAGTGGCCTCGGCGAAATCCTCGTTTTGCAGGACCGGGCGGCCGTGGAGGTATCGTGGGACGGCTTTTTTCCAGCCGCGTATTTTCCGGGCATCCAGACGCCATTTATGCTGTC
The DNA here is from genome assembly GCF_049562865.1 of Faecalibacterium sp. 7. NCBI lineage: Bacteria > Bacillati > Bacillota > Clostridia > Eubacteriales > Oscillospiraceae > Faecalibacterium > Faecalibacterium sp. 7. The sequence continues at coordinate 1,852,040 of NZ_CP186911.1, forward strand.
GTCACCGGATGCGATGATGCAGCGGCTTTTCGAGTGGAAAATCAGCGCGAAGCCGGTGCACCTCATCCTGACCGGAACGCGCGTAAACTTCTACGCGGCTATCCAGAGCTTGCAGCCTTACAGAAAAGGCGGCGACCCCGGGAGCATCTACTACAAAATCAAGCTCAAGGAGTACAGAGAGGTCAGAATCCGGCAGGTCAAAGTCAGCTCGACCGGAACTGCGACCGTCTCCGGCGGCTCCACCCGGACAGACAACCGAGTGCAGGCGAAAACCTACACGGTCAAGCCCGGAGACTGCCTCTACAACATCTCGAAATCGACCCTCGGCGACGGAGGCCGGTACAAAGAAATCTATTCCCTGAACAAGGATAAGCTCAAAAACCCGAATTTGATTTATCCCGGACAGGTGTTGCAGCTCCCGTGAGGTGAGGCGATGAGCAAGATTACATTCCTCGTCACAAAAGGCGAGACCACCTACGACATGAGCGAGCTGGTGGAGAGCGCGACATGGAGCGGCCGAAAGGGCTCCCCGGCGCGCACTCTTTCCGTATCGCTTATCGACGATGACGGCTGGAAACACGCCCGTTCCGGCATTGATGTCACCAAGGGAAACCACTGTGTTTTTTATTGGGAGGGCGCAGAGCTGTTTCGCGGCATCATCATGCAGCAGAGGCAGAGCACGAAAAAGACCATGACCATCAAGGCCTACGACGTGGGTATCTACCTGTCGAACAACAAAGACAGCTTTTGCTACAAGCGGAAAAAGGCGTCCGAAATCTTCAAGGACTGCTGCGACCGATTCCAGATTCCGTACAAGGACGTGGCCGACACTGGCTACGTCATCTCGGAGCTACCAAAGGCCAAAACGACAGCCTGCGATGTTATTCTGGACGCCTTGAGCCTCACGTTTAAGGCCACCGGCATCAGGCATTATGTGACGTCAGCCGACGGGAAACTGAGCTTGATAAAGCGGAAAGACAGCATCCTGCAATGGGTGGTGGAAACCGGCCGGAACCTTATAAGCTACGACTACACTTGCAGCATCGAGAAGGTGAAAACCCGCATAAAGCTGCTGTCTAAGGAGGACAAAGTGCTCGCCGAAAAGGCGGACACGGAGCTCGAAAAGACCATCGGTATCATGCAGGACATTTCCACGCCCGACAGCAACACCGAGGAGGCGAACCTCACGGACATGGCTGAATCCATGCTCGCAGAGCAGAAGCTCCCCAGCAAAACGCTGACAATCGAGGGCCTCGGGCAGGCAAACGTCATTTCTGGCGTCGGCCTGTGCATCATCATCAGGCCGCTCGGCATCTCGAACAGCTACTATGTAGACGAGGATACCCACACATTCAAGGGCAACTACCATTCGATGCGCCTTACCTTGAACATGGCAACAGACACCGAGCGGAGCGCAAAGGCGAGCGATGAAAAGAGCTCGACCTCGCACTCCGTCGGCGATAAGGTCCAATTTTCGGGCGGTCCCCAGTACGTTGCGTCCACCGCGACGTCTCCGACCAACAGCCCGAAAGCGGGACCGGCGAAAATCACCGCCATCGCCAAGAGCAAGAACGCAAAACACCCGTACCACATCATCCACACGGACAAGCAGAGCACCGTCTATGGATGGGTGGACGCCAGTCAAATCGGATAGGAGGAGCTGCACATGAACCCAGAAGATGCAACGAGCCTAAAGCAGCTCTTTCTATCTATGCTACCCAAAAACGGCGGCATCGTTGTCGGCACAGTCACGAAAGAGAGCCCGCTCACCATCCAGATAGAGAACGACGAAAAGCTCGAAATCTCTGGCAGCGCGCTCCTCGTCCCCCGGAACCTGACCGACTATCAAGTGAAAGTAGACATCGCCCTCGCGGACGGCAAAATCGACAGCAACACCCATGTGGGAGGCGCGCACGGCCACAAGTTCCAGTTGTTCGATTCCAGAGGCGGAGGAGTGACCGGCCTCGTCGGCTGCCCGTTTGAGGGCGATAAGGACAAGCCCGTGGGAGACTATCACAAGGTCGAGAGCAGCAAGGAGAGCGCGCACATCCACTCGCTGAAAACCTTTTCCATTGAGAGCGGTCTGCTGACCGTTTACAATGCGCTCAAGACGGGCGAATCCGTCTACCTTCTCCGCTTCAACGACGGTAAGAGCTACTATGCTCTTGAGAGGGCTATCGTATGAGCAGAGTATTTGTTCCTATTCCCATTTCCGGCATCGAGGAGGAGAAAGAGCAGCCGTCGCTCACCTACAAGCTCGACCTCGATACAGGGCGCATCGTCGGAAAGGTTGACGGCCTCGAAGCCGTCAACCAGTTTATTTTGAAAGCACTCCTCACTCCGCGTTTCCACTGCCTCGTCTACGACAACCAGTACGGCAGCGAAATCAAGGACACTGTCACGGACGAGAGCGCGACAGAGGAGCTTATCAGGGCGGAAATCCCGAGACTTGTGGAGGATGCACTCCTCTGCGACGGCCGGATTCTTAAAGTCTATGACTTTGAGTTTGAGTTCAACGAGGATTCCTGCAACGTCCACTTCACGGCGGACACTATTTACGGGACCACAGAGGTCGAGGAGGTGATATAGAGTGTTTGAAGCCCAGACCTACGACAAGGTTTTGGAGGAGATTTTGAGCCGCGCGCCGGACGGAATCGACCTCCGGCAGGGCAGCATCTTCTACGATGCTGTCGCAGGCATCGCTTTCAAAATCGCCAAATACTATGCAGACCTCGAACAGGTGTTCGAGATGGTGTTTCTGGTGACGGCGACCGGCGATTACCTGACGCTCAAGGCGGAGGAATACGCCGTTTACCGGCAGGCAGCCGCGACGGCAAAGTACCGCATCAAGTACGACGGGGAACTCCCGGAGCTCGGGACGCGCTTCTTCTGCAGCGGCCAGTATTTTGTGCTGGCGCAGGATGACGCCCTCGGCATCTACATCGAGGCGGAGAAAGCCGGAACGGAGGCGAACGACATTCCGGCCGGAACCTCTGTTGTGCCGACCGACACGCAGCGGAGCCTCACGGCCTGCTCCATCGTCGAGGAACTCGAACCGGGCGCAGACGACGAGGACGACGAGAGCCTCCGAAAGCGTGTACAGGAGAAAATCGCTGGACCGGCAGAAAATGGAAACCAGCAGCATTACAAAACGTGGTGCGAGAGCATCTCCGGCGTCGGCCGTGCGCGCATTGTTCCCCTTTGGGCGGGAGAGAACACGGTCAAAGGCGTTCTCATTGGCACGGAGGGCGGCCCGGCGTCTGAGGCTGTTGTGCAGCGCGTACAGGAGTACATCGACCCGGGCGGGACCGGCCTTGGCGAGGGACGGGCCAACATCGGCGCGCACTTCACCGCGACATCCGCCACGGCGAAAAGGGTCAACATCTCTTTCTCCGTGACGCTTGCAAAGGGAGGAGACCTCGCCAGCGTCAGGAGCGCAGCGCAGACGGCCCTCAAAGCTCAAATCAAGAGCATCAACCTCACCACGGACGACAGCGAAACGCCCACCCTGCGCATCAGCACGGTCGGCAACACGATTTACAGCCTCTTGGGAGTGCTGGACTACGCAAACCTCCGTTTCAACGGCCAGACGGCAAACGTCGAGGCCGGAAAAGAGGAGGTATTTGTTTTGGGGGAGGTGACAGTAAGTGAAACCAACCCTGTATCCTAACGGATTCCCCAGCGCATACGAGGAGCTGAAAACATTCTACCCGGTGTTCTACCGGGATGTTTTCGAAATGGACGCTATCTGGCGCGCAGCCGGAGGCGGGCTGGACGAAATCGAGGACGGCGTGGACGCTGTTGTCAACAACAACTTCGTATCCCTGATGGACACGGATACGCTGGCGCAGATGGAAACCTTCCTCGGTATCCCTCTGAACCAGAAGCGCACCCTCGAGGCGCGGCGCAAGCTCGTCGCCTTGTACTTCATCGGCGGCAACCACATCGGCTCTCAGGAGATAAAAGATATTGTTTTTGGATATACCGGAGCCTCGTCCTCTGTTGAATTCAAAAATAGCAGAATTTATGTGAAGCTCTTCCCAAATGATAACTCCACATTCTTATCGAGCGACGTCATGGAATGCTTGAAGCGCAAGATTCCGGCTCATCTTTCGCTTTCGCTTGTTCTTGCATATATTCCGGATTTACAGCCAGCCTACGTCGCCGCCGCACCCTGCGGAATGGCTGCCTTTTGCACCGTTCGGCTGCCCGGAAGCATCAAACCCCGCGCCGTCACGGCTCGTGGCTATGTTGCCGGTGCTATGAGCGCAGCGCGGATGCAGACGACCGTTGAACTGCCCGGAGCCATCCACCCGAAAAACATCACCGCGCAGGCATACGCCACCGGCGGGCTTGCGCACACGCACGAAACCGTAACCATCAAGATTGGAGGACAGACAACATGAGCTGGGAAAAATCCAGTTATACAACTGCCGGTGCCGCGCTCCTGTCGGAATCCCTCTCCGGCGGCGCGCTCACCATCACCCGCGCCGTGAGCGGCACCGGCATCGTTGAAACCGACTTGTCGGCAGAAACGACCGTCAGCGGCGAAACGCACGAACTGACCATCCTTGCGATTGACACCGTAAAGGACGGAGAGGAAACGGCCCGGAAAGTCAGCATCCAGATTACCGGAGCAGAAAGCACTTACATCATGCACCAGATCGGCGTATATGGCCGCCTGAATGATGATGCCGAAGTGCTGCTGTTCATCATGCAGGATGAACGTGGAATCGAAGTCCCTGCATCCAGCGTGAACGCTGATTTTGAAATTGAGATTGCTGCCCTTATTGCAATCTCGAACAAAGCAAAAATCGAAATTGCCCTCAGCCCGCAGATGCAGGCTTTGATGAAGCTGGTCAAGGCCGAAATTGAGAAGCACAACGCCGCCGCTGATGCCCATGCAGCGACCATCACGGCAGCGGTCAGCGCAGCCGTGAAGAACCTGTCTGAATCCGGGGAAATCCTGAACGAAGAACAGGTAAAGGCTCTTATCAAGGAGCAGGTGGACGGCGGCACAGGCGGCGGCTACTATGGCTCCTACAAACTCACCCTTGCGGCTGACGGGTGGAAGCCCGCTCGCAGCGAGGATGATTACGAAAACGCTGGCGGTATGGATTACTACCAGTGCATTTATGATGCAGAACTGTCGGACAGCACCAGCGAGCTTGTACCCGTTGGCGTTGTATCTCCCGGCAGCTTCTATACTACGACCAAAGCGGGCGTCCTGAACGGGTGCGAAACGCATGATGGCTTCATCAGATTCTTTTCACAGCGCATCCCGTCCGATAATATTCAGGCGACCGTGACCCTGTTCGGGAAAGGAGGTGGTTCGGGTGAAACCGGTAGCGTAAGCATCGGTCAGGGCTTGAAGCGTGACGCGAGCGGCGCTATTGCCGTCCGCATTGGCGAAGGCCTTGACTTTGACAGCGCAAACGCGCTGACTGTCCGCAAAGAAACCGTTATGACGAGCGAAGACCTGCTGAACGAGGAAGAAACGCAGCAGGAAATCGTTGATATGCTGAAATAATTTTAGGAGGACACTACTATGTCTAAGCAGATTTCTACCAAGACCACCATCCGCAACCTGACCGCCGAGATCAAGAAGACCTTCGTCAAGAAGGACGCTTTCACCCCGGTCGAGACCGCTGCCAACGCCGCCATTAAGGCCGTGAAGGTGACCGGTAACACCGTCAACTTCTACACCAACACCGGCATGACCGGCGCAGCTGCTTTCTCCATGGACTTCCCGACCGAGATGTTCCTCGACCAGACCAAGACCGCGTTCGTCGGCAAGTTCAAGTTCTCCGACACCACCTATCCCGGCGCCACCGACCCCAAGCTGGACGGCAAGCCGGTCATGGTTCTGGCCGTCAAGGGTGAGAACCCCGACAGCTGCACCTACTCTTTCCTGAACATGGCTGCTCTGGTCGATACCTACGCCGCAAAGACCACCGGCAAGGATGCATCCACCACCGTTACCATCGCTGGTTATGAGGTGGATGTCAAGGTCAATGTTTCCGCTGCTGTCGGCAACGCCCTGATTCTGAAGGATGATGGTCTGTATGTTCCCACCCCTAAGGAAGTGGACATCTCCGGCAAGGCCGATAAGGCCACCGGTGCCACCGCCGGCAACTTTGCTGCACTGGATGGCGAGGGCAATCCGACCGACAGCGGTAAGAAGCCTGCCGACTTCGTGGCTGCTGAGACCGGCAAGCGCCTGATGACCGATGCCGAGGGCGAAAAGCTGGCCGGTGTCTCTGAGGGTGCAACCAAGACTGCCGCCAGCTCCACCAACGGCAATGTGAACATCGACGGCAAGGAAGTCGTCGTGTACACCGAGCCGGAGAATGTTCTGCACGACGAGGACGTGGAGGACTTCTCCGCAGAGGAGATCGCCGCTCTGCTGGCTGACTAAGACATGAGGAGGTAAGCTCTATGGCAAAAGCGAAGATCAAAACGCTTTTGGGCACAGGGCTTGCCGCGCTTTGCAGCCACATCAAGCAGTGCAACACCGCACTCGGAGACCTTTCCGAAGCAACTGCAAACGGATTCGAGGAAACCGATGACATCCTGCACGAAAAGCAGGATGTCACGGCTGCGGTGTCTTTTACGATTCCGGTCGATGGCTGGGGCGAAGATGATTCTTCCCCCGGCTATTTTTATTGTGACATCCCTATTGCGGGCCTGTTGGCTACCGACATTGTGGATGTTACGGTACTGCCGGAATTTTACGATGTGGCGGGTGCGGTGGGCTTTATTGCAACCGAAAGCCTCGAAGGAAAGCTGCGGCTGAGGGCCGCCAAAGCTCCGACCGAGAAAATTTCTGCACAGTATCACATTACAAGCACCGTGAAATACACGGATGCACAGGAAGGGGGGACCTAAATGGCATACGGTTCTTTTAACGCAGGCCCCGGCAAGGCGCCGGACGAAGATGTTGTCCGCACTGACCAGATCGGCGTGCCGGGCGGCATTGCTACGCTGGATGCAGACGGCCACCTGACCGAGAGCCAGCGGTGGGAAGTGGATGGCTACAAAAAGGCCGAGACCGACCAGCGCATCAGCGCGGCGGTAGATGCCCACAACGAAGCGACCAACGCCCACGGCGACATCCGTGCCAGTGTGGCAGCTATGAACGCCAGCATCAAGGCCATTGAGCTGAAGTTCGGCACGAACGTCACGAAAAACCCGTTTTCTGCCACGTTCGGCAGTCTGGACGGCCTGACCGTGACCGGCGTGTGGAACGCCGAGCAGGCAAGGGTGGAGTTCTGACGATGGCTGAAATGTTCAAGGTCGGCGCGAATGCGCGGGAGCTGTTGCGCTACACTCAGAGGGCAACCCGCATTGTCACCGACGACATCAGCCGGAGCGATGCCCGGAAGATGATCCAGAAAGTCGCAGCGCTCGAAGATGTGCGCGACATCCAGAAGGTGTGCGGCACTGCCGTCCATGCACTCGACACACGGGACAGGGAGGGCTTTTCCAAGAGCACGTTCCGGCTGTATGGCGAGGGCATCCGGCTGACCGCCCGGCAAATCCTGCTGGATGCACACGCGGCGAATAACGTCAATTTCCAGACCGACTACGACAAGCGCGTTGAGAAGATCGGCGCAGTCGTGGACGGCTGCTCTCTGCTGCTGGAATACCTGACCATCTGCACGGAGGAAGGTATCATCAGCGCGAAGAAAGCCGGTATCTGGACAAAGAAGGTCACGGACGTAAAATACCCGGCGATGAAGTGGCTCACGTCGGAACGCGGACGTGCCGAAAAACTCCGGGCAGAAGCGGAACGGAAACGGCTGACCGAACAGGCTGCCGCCCTGAAAGCCGTCCTTTACCCGGAACCGTAAACGCACAGCGGGCAACCGCTTTGCATAAAGGGTGCGGTTTGTTTGTCTGACGCTGCCATTTGGTGGCTGCGCTCTCCGAACACCAACAATAACAACAACGTCTGGAACGTCAACACCGATGGCTCCAACAACAACAACTGGTACAACAACTCCTATGGTGTTCGCCCCGCTCTGATGGAACCGTGTGACGAGTAGGCATAAGCTGAAAGCAGTGCGCCCATCAAAGGAAACCGCATCCTGTCGCTTGCCGATGCAGGCAAGTGATAAATACATCCCGCTGAGGTGGGCCATCCCTGCCGGATGCAGCCCACTACCGCAGCAGCGAACCAGCGGAGGGTCATTTTGACATACGAAGAACTGTGCAGCTTTGAGGTGCTTTACAAAGCCTACCTCGAAGCCCGGAAGGGAAAACGCAGCAAGAGCAAAACAATCGAGTATGAATCCCATGCATTGGCTTGCACGGAAAAGCTCTCCCGTAAGCTGGCTGTCTGCAATGTGCGGCAGCCAGACGGGAGCATCCGGCAGCAGATACGCTATGTGCCAAGTAAGTTTGAGGTCTTTGCCGTCTACGAGCCGAAGCGCCGCATGGTACACGCCCCCGCATTTGTGGACAAGGTGGTGCTACACGCTCTGGTCGATAACATCCTGTATGACGCCCTGACAAAGAGCTTTATCCGGGACAGCCACGCCAGCCAGACCGGCAAAGGCACAGACGACGGCCTGATGCGCCTGAAAACCCACATGGTGGACTATTACCGCCGTGAGGGCCACGGCGCGGACGGCTGGGTGCTGAAAGGCGACGTGCGGCATTTCTTCGCCAGCATCGACCACCGGAAGCTAAAACGCAAGCTCAAAGCCGTGCTGGATAAGCGCGGCGTTGACCCGCGTGTCTATGAGCTGCTTTGCATCTACATCGACGTGATGGAGGACGGCTTGCCGCTGGGCTACCAGACGAGCCAGCTTTTCGCCCTCATGTTTTTGGACGAGTTCGACCACATCATCAAAGAAAAGTACCGCATCAAATACTATGGCCGATACATGGATGATTTCTACATCATCTGTTCGGACAAGAAGAAATTGCAGTGCATTCTCCGGGATGTGCGGGCACTCATGGACAGTTACGGCCTTGAGCTGAACCAGAAAACCGCCATCTTCCCGTTGAGGAACGGTATTGATTTTCTGGGCTTTCACTCCTACCTGACCGACACCGGCGCGGTCATCCAAAAGCTGCGCCGGGATAGCTCCAAGCGGATGAAGAACAAGATCAAGTATTGGGAAACAGCATACCCCGCAGGCGAAGTAACCAAGCAGGAAATCCTGCGGAGCTTTGATGCGTGGGATGCCCATGCCGCCCATGGTGAAACCTACTCTTTACGCCGCAAGTACGCTGACCGGCTCGAAAAATTGCTTGACTGCAAAATCCCTATCCATCGAAAAATCAACTCGAACAAACTCGCGCGTGACAGACGGCGGGCGCGGCAATGCCGCTGCATCTACAAGAAGCAGCACAAAGCCCTGTCCCTCTCTGTATCGCAGAACACGCGGCCTGCGGAGATCATGCCGTGGGCCTGAACGAAAACAAGGAGGTAACAATGGCAAACGTAAAACTGGGCACGAAAGCCGTTGGCAGCATTGTCAAAATCAAAGTCAACGGCGCGTCCAAAGATTTTATTGTTGTGCAGCAGGGCAACCCGAACACCGGCACCTATGATTCGAGTTGCAACGGAACGTGGCTGTTGATGAAGGATATCTACACAACGTCCACGTTCGGCAACAATAACTCCTACAAGGATTCCAGCATCCACACATACCTGAACGGAACGTTCTACAACCTCATCGACAGCAACATCCGGGCAGCTATTAAGCAGGTGAAAATCCCGTACCAGAACGGCACTGGTTCCGGCGGCAGCCTTGCCACCGGCTCCAACGGCCTGAGCACCAAAGTGTTCCTGCTGTCTGGTTATGAGGTTGGCTGGACGACCAGCGACAACGGCTATTTCCCGAAGGACGGTGTGAGGCTGGCATACTTTGGCAATAGCTCCGGCGGTAACAGCAAGCGTATTGCATACAATGGCAGCTCCGCTGCCATTTGGTGGCTGCGCTCTCCGTACACCAACGTTGACGGCGACGTCTGGTACGTCAACACCGATGGCTCCAGCAACTACTACTGGTACTTCTACTCCTATGGTGTTCGCCCCGCTTTCATTCTTCCCTCTACACTCGTGGTCTCTGACGATGGCACGGTCAGTGTCAACACTGCACCTACCGTCAGCACGGACGGCGCAGCTCTGGGGCAGAAGAACACGGCCTTTGGGAAGTGCACCGTCAGGGATGCCGACGGCGACACCTTGACCGTCACCGAAAAGCTGGACGGCAAGACCACCAAGACCCGCACCGGCGTTGCCAGCGGCACGGCCCTGACCTTTGAGCAGACGGCCAGCGCTGCCGGATTCCAGAAAATCCTGAACGGCAACCACACCATCACCGTTGAGGTGAGCGACGGCAAGGAAACCGTCAGCACGTCCGCGACCTTTACCAAGGCCGTCCACGCCGCAAGCGTGACGCTGGCTGAACCGTTGGCCGTTGAGGGCGACATTACCGTTGCCGTGCTTCAGGTGACCGGCTCCATCCCCGATGATGCGAAGTTCAAAGCCGAAGTGACCAACAACGCACTCGACAGCTCCCCGGTCTGGCAGGATGCCACGACCGAGGTAAAAAAAGGCGTGAACATCGTCTTTGAGAATAAGACCGCCACCAACGGCGCGGCGTTTAACTTCCGCGTCAGCGTGGAGCGCGGCGAATCCGGCACCGGCGGCTATATCGAGGCCGTTTCCGGCGCATTCCAGTAAGGAGGACAGTATGGCTATTGAATGGAAGAAAAACGACCTTCCCACTCTGGCACAGAAGGTGGCGGACGACGCTTCTGAAACCTGCCAGAACTTTATTTATGCTGGCATTGACGTGGAGTTGTCCGACGGTACGCAGCACTTTTCGCTGATGCCCAACGACCAGACGAACATCGACTCGATGTTTGCGGCCATTACGTTGGGCGCGTCCGAATACCCTTACCACCCGGATGGCGGCAAGTGCGTTATGTACAGCGCGGCAGACATTATTACTCTGTACAGCGAATACAAGAGCTTCGTCACCAAACAGACGACCTACTGCAATGCGCTGCGCCAGTGGGCGAAGCGCGAGACCGACCCGAATGTTATCGGCTCCATCTATTACGGATGCGCCCTTCCCGAGGACCTCGAAAAGGAAGTCGGGGACATTCTCAGCGCGGCGCAGGCGCAGATTACGGCCATCATCAACAAGCTCTCCGCCTAAGGAGGACCGAAATGGCAAGGAACTCTGTATGTAAAACTGCCATCCTCTTTGTGTTCGGAGGGCTTGTATACTTCGGACTCGAGGTGCTTTTCAGAGGACATAGCCATTGGACGATGTTCGTCCTCGGCGGATTCCTTTTCCTGATTCTCGGTGAGCTGAATGAGGGCCTGCTTGAGTGGGATACCCCGCTCATTTGGCAGGGCGTCCTCGGCTCGGCCATCGTGACAGGAGCGGAGCTCGTTACCGGTATGATTCTCAACGTCTGGCTCGGCCTCGGCGTTTGGGACTACTCCGGTATGCCGTTCAACTACAAAGGGCAGATTTGCCTCCCGTTCAGCATTTTGTGGATTTTCGTGTCTATCGCGGCCGTTGTCCTCGATGACTGGCTGCGATACTGGCTGTTTGGGGAGGAGCATCCGCACTACACACTGTTCCGGCGCGGCGAGAGCCGCTGAAAGGAGCCGCCAATGAACCGCGAGGAGAGGCTCGAACAGCTTTTGACGGCCACCGTTAAGCTGCTCGACCGGTGGGAGGAATACTCCCTCGAAACGAACTGCGGGGAGCCGGAGGGCTACGGCGCAGCCCGCGCGGTGGTACACGCAGAATTTTCCGTACTCAAACAGACTGATAAAGGAGACGGTGAGAATGAGCGTAATTACCTTTAAGCCGAACGACCACACGAAAATTACCACGGATTTCGAGCGGTACGAGTTCGCCTGCCCGTGCGGATGCACGGCGCAGATGATTGACCCGGAGCTCGTCCAGAAGATGCAGACCATCCGCACCAAGCTCGGCAAGGCCATCAAGGTTACGTCAGGCTACCGGTGCGTGAAGCACAACGCAGACCCGAAAGTCGGCGGCAGCCGGACGAGCCGCCACCTCTACGGCATTGCGGCCGACTGGCGCACGAAGGACCGGAGCGTCAACCCCGTCGCCCTCGGCATCATCGCGGCCGCGCAGGGCTTTGGCGCGGTCGGCATCTACTGGCACGACAAGGCCGCCATTGTCCACACCGACACGCGCGGAGGCAAGGCTACATGGCTTTGCGTCCAGCCCGGCGTGTATCCCAGCACCACCTACAACAAGTTTGTCCTGCCGACCATCGAGCAGGGTTGCGAGGGAGCCGCTAACCGCGCAGCTACGGTTATGCTGCAGCGGCTCCTCGGCATCCCGCACGACGGCAGTTTTGGCCCGGCTACCACAAAGGCACTGATGACGGCCCAGCGTAAGCACGGCCTCGTCCCTGATGGCATTTGCGGCCCCAAGAGCTGGACTGCCCTGTCAGGCGCAGACAAATATCTGTGAGGGAGGAGGTGATACCAGTGGAAACATGGCAAATTCTCGTCACCGTTGGAGTGCCGTCTGGAATCTTTGGATTTGCTGTCTGGCTGATTGAGCGCAAAATCGAGCAGCACGAGAGAAAGCGGACCGAAGAAGCCAAGAAGCGCGAGAACATTGAAGCCCAGCGCGAAAAGAGCAGAGAGGAGCTGCAAATCTGCATCTATGAAACTTCTCTCGCCGCCATCGCCCTCGGCGAGGCCACCGCAAAGGCAGTTCAGCGCATCCCTGACGCGCACTGCAATGGTGATATGCACGCAGCCTTGGACTACGCCTCTAAGGTCAAACACGCACAGCGGGAAGTCGTTTCCCGCTGCGGAATCAAATCCATTGTCGAATGAGAGGAGAACGCTATTATGAAGTACAATAACAAAGTTTCCGCCGCCACCATCGCCCGTACCGCTGCTCTGCTGCTGGCTCTGGCAAACCAGATTTTGAGCGCGTTCGGCAAGTCTCTGCTGCCCATCGAGAGCAGCACGGTGGAACAGCTCGTCACCACGGGCATCACCACCGTTACGGCCCTGATTAACTGGTGGTACAACAACTCCTTCACGCAGGCCGCTATCGAGGGCGATAAGACCTACGAGAACGTCAAGAACCAGATTCACTAAGGACGCCCCAGCAGCTACCACATAACAGCACGAGCCTCCCGGTATTCCTCGCACAAGAGGGCCGGGAGGCTCTTTTTTTTATTGCTGTTTTTTGCAATATCTTCCCCGGAAACGCACTTAAAGCAGCATTTCCGGCGCGGTTATTCTCGTAAAAAGACATTTTCGGGACAGAAATGCACTTTTTGATACATTTTCTATCATTTCCGTGGATAACCGCAGAAAAACGGCGCGGAAATACCAGAACGACCCGAAAAGTGGAAAACTGGGTGGAAAAAGTTGATAAAAGGGTCATGCGAGACAACACACGCAGTTGTCCCAAAATACCACGAAAAACAATATAACCGGAGCGGAAATACCGTTTTGAACGCATATCCGCGCGGATATGCACTGAAAGCAGCATTTCCGGGTATTTCCGGCGAAACAATCGACAAAGTAGAGTAGAGTAAAGTAAAGAAGAGTAGAGAATATATTATACTCAGCGATTTTGCAATCGCTGGCGCGAAAGCCGTTGCCATTGTCCCTGTTAGGTGCTATCATAAAAGCACGACCACCAACACAGGACAGGAGGACAACAGTTATGGGTAACACAACTGCGTCCCTCACCCACGAACAACTGTTCGGGGGGGGGGTAACAAGTAGCGGCGCGCGATTCGTAGACCCGGCCAGCATCCCAATGGACGAGGTACGGGAGAGGCTGAAACAGCAGTGCGCGTACAAGCCATCGCTCGAAATCAACTTCGCAATGAGCAGGGATTCCAAGATTGCTTGCTTTTGGGGAAAGCAATTCTACATCACGGACGATTCATTCACCCCGGAGCTTGTCTACGAAACAGAATCCTTTGTAAACGCGGCCTCCATTTCAGACGGCTCAAGATACGCCGTGTGCCAGACAGCGCACAACGCCCGGAACGACGAGGACAGCGGAACATTCGCTGTGATAGATGTTCTGCACAAAAAGGTACTAGGAAAATACCACACAGAGCATGGCTGGAAGTACATGACACACCTGTATGTGGACGAACGGGAAAAGTGCTTTTGGGCATACTTTGGCGATGACAAAGAAAAAGTGAGCTTTGCGGACCGCGTGAAAGAGGAGCCGTCGCCGGAGCAGAAACCGGAGCAGCCCAAAAAAGAAAACCCGGCAGCGGAGCCGAGCAAAAAGCAGAACAAAAAGGCGAACATCATAGCCATCGCTGTTGCTGTGTTCTTTGCGTTCATGCTTTTTGGCGGATTCGACCTTATAGCACCTCGAAAGAGAACAACCAGCACAACCAGAGTATCGACGCCGGAGACGAACCGGAGCGTCCTCGAAGAAACCGCACTGAACGCGCTGGACAAAGAAAGCGCAGCCTACATATCGTCGATTGATGCATTCTATTACAGCGGCAAGTACACGCTCACCGTTCGAACCGTTTCCTCTGGCGGCCTGTATCTCCCGATAGTGGCGGAGCAGACGGCGCAGGCAGTGTTCGACAAAGCGGCAGAGCTTGGTATCACGCTTTCGGAGTACAAGGTCGAGGAGTTCAGCGAGGGCAACAGCAGCAAGGTGGAAAACATGATACTTTGGAAAAGCGCAGATGGTGTAACCGGAACCTACACAGACGACACCGGCAGCAGCCCGTACATCGAGACAGATGTTACCGTCGAGAGGCTGGCGGAAATCGTGAAATGACCCAGCAAGTGACGAAAGCCTCCTGCGGAGACCCGCAAAGAGTCGTGGTGGCTAGGCGGCAATCTTTACGGCCAGACCACAAAAGCCCGAAATCGAGGCCCCGGAGCCGTGCTCGTGACGTTCTACGGCTCAACGCAGGAGAAAGCACTCCGAAAAGCTACAGGCAAATAGCCAGCAAGTTAAAATCAGCCTGCGGGAGACGGCCCACAGGGAGGTGATGGAGAGGGCTGCACGGGGACCACGAACAGCCCTCCCGTCACAATGGCTGCTCCGAAACACCCGCAGCGGGAAGAACGGCGCGCGCAAATCCTGTATGCGCGGCAGCGGCTCGACCGCTGGCGGGCATAGGAGGCAAGCATGGAACAGTCTATTTATGAGCTCTACATGGAGCAGGTCAACCCGCAGGACACCCGCGAAATCATGCAGGCAGAGGACACGCTCACCGCGCTGCTCAAGCTGGTGGAAAACCGCGAATTGCGCGACGCCATCGACCGCGCAGCAGGCCGCGTTGCCTACCTCCGAGAAGTAGCGGCATTTGAGGCCGGTTACGGCTTTATGCCCGAATAACAAAAAGGGAGACCCGGCGTAGTGCCGGGTCTCCTGATTCATTATAGCCCAAGATAATCCTCAATGCTCATGCCGAGCGCAGCGGCGACGGCATGAATCTGGTAAACATCGCGCGGGACCCGGCGACCGGCCTCCCACTCCTCGAGTGTCCGCAGCGGGACGCCAGAGAGCTGCGACAGCCGGGTGCGGGTCAACCCGCGAGCCTCGCGCAGCCCGGTGATGCGAACGGCAACAGGCGTTAAAGCTGACATCTTGAAATCCCCCTTGAATCTGCTATGATAGAAATGCCGGAGAAGTGAGGCATCTGCAAGCTGTTTCTCACTCCCCCGGCGTTTCAGAACTCTGGCCGCCGTCATCGGCCTTTGTTCTTCATCGGAGAGCCCTGCTTACTTGTTGAGCAGGGCTTTTACTTTTTCCACGGCCTCCTCGAGCGTTTTGCTGTTACGCATAAGCTCAAGAATTTCACGGGTCCGGTTCTCCTTTGCCTCGTCTCGAAGCACCTCGGCGGTATTCATTTCGTCGTCCATATCGTTTCATTTCTGGCCTTGCCACCTTACTCATTGAGGAGCGGCCCCCTCAACTGACTATATTATACCACACAAGCGCGTGGAAAGCAAGAGCAAAATGGCAATTTCTTGAAATATTTTTGCGTACCTGTGAAAGATTTACTGCTCGATGTACCGAAAGAGGAAACCGCCCGCATGGGGTAACTTTCCCTTGCATACCTTTCCGATTGCGCTGTCATCCAGACCGGTAGCACGGGAGGCAGCAGCGATACTCGGATACTCATGTATGACCTGATTTGTCTTGCGGTCAATCTGGCAGACCGGAGCGAGCGTTGAGCCGTGATAGGCCCGGACACTCCGGCCGTATCCGTCGCCCGGTTCGGGAGCCGTCTTTCCGTTCCACTTTGCGCCGGATGCAAGACCACCGAAAAGAAAACCCTGCATCTCGTAGGCGCGGGACAGACGCCCCAGCAGCGTGTCGAGCTGGTCGCGCTGGTTGCGGTCGAGAGACTTGAGGAACGTGTCAATCTCCTTTTCGGCCTCGACGACCTCCTGAATGCCGACGTGTAAAACGTCGTTCTGCTCATATTTTTCGTACAACGTCCGATAGACAGCAGACATTGTGTTCCGCCTCCTAGTTGATAATCTTGTAGTCGAACGCATCGGACATCGGCAGGCCCGGCTCACCGTCCCGGCCGTTACTGGATGCAGTATAGAGCTTGTCGTGCCGCTCCTTCGGCATTGCACCGGGCTCTGCGTACTTCCAGATTGTGCCCAGCTCATCGACGAACACCTCGCGGCCGAAGTCGTCCGTGCCAATGAAGCTCAGGACGGCGACAGCGCGCCGGAGGCTCATTTCCTTTCTTCCCATTCTGCGGACACCTCCCCGTCTTTGCAAAAGAGCTTTGCACGACGCAGGCGGAATGCCTCAAGAATGAGCGCGAAAGCCGTGTCACACGTTCCAGACACCATCTCAAAACCCGGCATTTCCCACAAACTAGCGTTGTAAAAAGCGGCAGCCAACTCGACGATGATGCGCTCGTTCTGGCTCAAATTGAAAGCCTCCTCTGCGGCCGTGAACATCATGTAGTCCTCGCCGATGACGGCAATGCGGAGCTCCGGCCAGCGCGTGAGCGCGGAGAGCAGATACAGGGACGCGCCCCAATACGGATTGATGCGCCCGGATTCGGGATTTACGATGTGCGGAATCCGCTGAAGCTCAGACAGGAACGCAGCCTCATGCTCCGGGCTTTTGTATGTGATATTTATTTCCATGCGAACCTCCTTTACATATCGACCGAAACAAAATGATAGGCGTACCAGCAACCGCGACGGCGAAAGAGCCTGACGCGGGTGGTAAAGAACTGACCGGAGCACCCCATGCCGTCATAACGGTCGTCGCGGTAGGCCCGGTGCATATAGAACCATTCGAGAACGCTCTCTTTTGAGAGGGGAGAGAGCTTCTCTGGCAGCTTAACGAGCTCGACGAAAGAATCGAGCTCGTCGCGGACGATGTGGCAATCGGAAACCCGATTGACGTATTCTCGGATGTCGCGCTTGAGCTGAGTGACGAACTCCTCGACGCGCTCACTACGCACCGGACCGGGAAACCGCTCGAACATGAGCAGGACATCGTATGCCTCCTTGAGGCTGTCGTAATCGTGAATATCGCGGGACATTAGGCTCCCTCCCTTTCTTCCTTTGCCTTGCGGAGCTCCTCGAGAAACTCGGGGAGCGGCAGCCGCTCGAGCTGATACTCCCGGCGCGCGGCCGGAGACAGGCCGTTGAGCCATGTCTCGTACTTTACCCGCTCCTGCTCTGCGCAGGCCCGGATGCTTGCGAGAGCATCCGCAGGCGGGTAATCCTCGCCGACGTACCAAGTGATTTTCCCCTCGTTGGAGATGTGGGCGACCATCTTGAAATCGCCGTCCTCCATCACGGCGGAGTTACAGACCGTTACGCCGTTACCGAGACAGCCAAGGAACAACTTGAAATTCTGGGCAGCCATCAGTAAATCTCCTCCTCAAGCATCTTTTTGCTGAACCGCTCAATCTCCTCGAGAGAGGTCCACTCCGGCTTCTCGTCGTCGGAAAAGCTGTCCCACAGGATGCGCATGGCCTGAATATGATTCTCAACGCAGCAGCCCCAGAGGTACTTGCTGAAACGCGAGCCGCAGCCGAGGAAATACTTGCAGTCCTGAATACAGCGGCTCAAGAGTCTGTAGCGAAACTCGGCATCGGAGCCGACAAGGTCAGTAGCGACGTTGCCGAAATAATGAAATTCCGCGTCGCCAGCGAAGTAGAGCGTGACACTGGCATCGAGGCTGCGCGGCCAGCCGTCCGGGTACGGACGGGTCGAGCCGTCAGAGAAGTGGGTCATCGCTGTTGCGGTCACCCCGATGGCGGCCTCGTTCTCACGGGGGCGGCAGAAGAACGTGCGAATCTGGATGCGCTCACACTCCATGGAACCAGCATTCCCGATACTGTCAGGGAACAGGGACACGGCCGGGTCATACCCGGCAGCTTTCAAACGCTCAAGAACGGTCATAGCTCTTATGCCTCCATTTCGATGTCGAGCAGCTCCATGCTGCCGTATACACAGTGCTCGGAAATCTCGCGGGCTCTTTTGCGAGCAGAGGGCAGCGAGACGGCCTCAATCTTGCGCTCAGTGACGTAACCGCCATTCTTGAACTGGGGATTGTGGCGGAAGAAAGTTGCCTTGTAGGACTTCATTTTCATAGCTGACACTCCTTTGCGGTTTGGCTCCCGCGACGCCCTTTTGGGCGTTTCGGCCGTCGCCAGCGGCCATCGTCAGGCGGGGTTAGATGTTGGTTTTTCGTGCGCCGGTCGCCGTGTGTTCCCACACATCGACGGAGTACCCAGCAGCCCGAAACCTGTTTGCAAAGCTGCGGGCCTCCTCCTCGGACGACTTCCAAACGCAGAGCGGGAAACCGGCCTTGTTATATAAAATCTGGTAACGCTTCATCGTCTGCACCTCCTTAATCTCTGTTCTCACGCTTCCACATGAGGAAGTTCTGGTAATCATCTTGACCCATCGAGACCGGCTTGCTCGTGTTGATGAAATCGGGGCAACCGAAGCAGACGAGCTCGTCCGGATTGCTGCGGGTCTGCGTCAGGACCTTGGCCGGGACACCGGCCATCTGGAACTGTTCGGACGGGACGCCCGGAACCTCGATGCGCCGGAGCAGCATATTGAAGTCGTAGTACCAGTCGAGATTCATGTACCGCTCCTCGCTGTCCGTGCCCTCGATTTTCTTGATGTACTCGGCCAGAGCCCCGCGAACATCCAGACGAACCGGAGCGACGCTGTCGTCATAGCTGTCGTAGAGGGTGATGGTCTCGGCCTTGCCGAAACGAACGGTCATGGCGGCAACGCTGCCGGTGTACTTGTAGAGCTCCATAAAAACCTCCTACCCGAAACGGGTCTTATTACTTGCTTGGCGTCCCTAAAAGGGACACACGAAAGCAAAAAAATTAAGCGACCTCAACCATACCGGCCAGACTGTAGAGGAGCTCGTGGTCCTCAAAGGAGATGCGCTCTTCCTCGAATGCACGGTCAATCTGCCAGTAGCACTCGTCGCGGTCGTTCTCGGTCTTGATGGCGGCAATGGATTTCACGATTTTCTTGAACATCTTGAGCACCTCCATTAACCGGCGTAAGCGAGAACACAAAGGAAGTTGTCCTTCTGGGATGCTCTCTCGACAAACTTGTCGCGGGCGGCAGCAGTCTTGAAAAACTTGCGCTTGGTGACGACTTCGTCGCGCTTGTTTACTTCCTGATAGGTCACTTCAAACATCTTTTTGTCCTCCTACCCGTTTTGGGTCATAGCGTTTTCTTGTACCCTCATTATAGACCCTAAAAGGGACAATGTCAAGTAAAATCTGGCAATTTGTGGCAAAAAGTTTTCAAGAATGACGCTTTTTGCGGCATTATGCACGAAACGGCGGCAGAACAGAAAGAAAGCAGGAGCCCGGAGGCCCCTGCTGATATAGTTATCCTGTTTATCCTAATGAGTTTGACCGGAACAATCACAAGGGCAAGAACTTTCCGCTGCTGAGCGAAAAATCGCACTTCACCGATGACACGGTCATGACAGTCGCGGTGGCACGGGGCTTGATGGCAGGGCAGGGAGATGCACCGAAAACCTTTGCCGAGGTGCAGCACGAAATGCGACGTTTGGGCAAGGCATACCCCAATGCCGGTTACGGTGGGATGTTCCGCCGGTGGCTGCGTGCGGAGCATCCGCAGCCCTACGGCAGCTTTGGCAACGGCTCCGCCATGCGGGTGGCGGCGGCTGGCTGGCTGTTTGATACGCTGGACAAAACGCTGGAGATGGCAAAGGTGACTGCCGAGGTCACCCACAACCATCCGGAGGGCATCAAGGGTGCACAGGCCACGGCGGCAGCGATTTTTCTGGCACGCACCGGCCACAGCAAGCCGGAGATCCGGCAGTATGTTGAGCAGACTTTCGGCTACGATTTGAGCCGCACCTGCGATGAAATTCGTCCGGGCTATCGCCATGTGGAGACCTGTCAGCAGACCGTGCCGGAGGCCATCATCGCCTTTCTGGAAAGCACCGGCTTTGAGGATGCCCTGCGCAATGCTGTTTCCCTCGGCGGTGACAGCGACACCCTTGCCTGCATCACCGGCGGCATTGCCGAAGCCTTTTACGGGATGCCGTCTGAATTGCAGCAGGAAACCTTGAAGCGTCTGCCGGAGGAGATGCGGGCAGCGTATGAGCTGTTCCGGCAGAACCTTGAGCGCAGGGTGTGACACCGTCGGTGCTGAGAGCTAGAGAGCCGCTGCACAGTGATCTGTGCGGAGGCTCTTTTGTGCGCAGGTGCTTTTCCGCAGCGGCAAGCCCTCGTCAAAACTCCGGGTGCCATTCATCCCGGATGCCAATGTCGGCACAGACGATCTTTCCGCACAGCGGCGCAGAAGCTTCTGCAATATGCAAAGGCTTATAGCTGTCGAAGGTTACGGTCAGATCCGCATGGGCAGCACCCTCGGCAACCTCGCCGGTGTCCGTATTGATGCCGCTGGGCAGGTCTACGGCCAGCACAAAGGCACCGCTCTTGTGCAGACGGCGCATCAGACCGCAGGCAGCAAGACCGGAAGGCCGCAGTTCACCATGGAACCCGGTGCCGTAGAGGGCATCCACAACGGCAGCAAAGCTCTGGGTTTCCAGTACAGAACCGTCAGTGCAGATGTGCACCGGCAGGGAGTGCAGACGCTCAAAATTGCGGATGGCGTCAGCGGTTTTCGGCTCGCCCTCGGCCAGAAGAACGGTCACACTCCAGCCGTCTTTTGCAGCGGCGCGGGCAATCACGAACCCATCGCCGCCGTTGTTGCCCTTTCCGCAGACCACCAGCAGCCTGCCGGGATGCGGAAACTGCTTTTGCAGTTCGGCGTAAGCCGCCAGCCCGGCGTTTTCCATCATTTGCAGGTAAGGCAGACCGTGGACATCCCCGGCCCGTTCGATTTCCTTCATCTGCGCAGCCGTCACAATGCGATGTTTCATGTTGGCACCTTCTTTCCAATTCTATTATAATGGATGCGATTGTTTGGAACAAGATGAAAGATACCGGTGTATAGAATCGTCCCCGGAGAGTTGGAACAAGCCCTCCGGGGGCATTTTTGTTTTTCACTATCTTTTCCGCAGGGGAAAACCATGGTATACTGAACGCAACGAATCCAAAGTAATAAACCGGGAGGTACCGTTATGAAGTGGGGAATCTTAGCGACCGGCACCATTGCCAAAAAGTTTGCATCTACGGTGGAACAGATGGGCGCAGAAGGGGAGCAGCTTGTTGCCGTGGGGTCACGGCACATGGAAAGCGCGCAGGCGTTTGCACAGCAGTACGGCATCCCCCGCTGCTATGACTCCTACGAAGCTCTTGCCGCCGACCCGGAGGTGGAGGCCATCTATATCGCCACCCCCAACACCCTGCACTACGAAAATTGCAAGCTCTGCTTGGAGCAGGGTAAGCACGTTCTGTGCGAAAAGCCCTTTACCATCGATCCGGAACAGGCGCAGCAGCTGTACCGTCTGGCAGAGGAAAAGCACCGCTTTCTCATGGAGGCGTTCTGGATCTGGCTGCTGCCGCTGTACGACCGCCTGCGCGAGATCCTTGCGGCGGGCACCATCGGGGAGCTGAAGCAGATGATCTGTCAGTACGGCTTTGTTGCCGCCGGTGCCCGGAAGGACCGCAAGTTTGATTCCGGTCTGGGCGGCGGTGCGCTGCTGGATATCGGCATCTACAATCTGGGCTTTCTGCGCATCCTGACCGGACAGGACCCGGAGAAGGTGGAGACCAAAGAGGTGCACATCAACGAGTACGGCACCGACGATTACAGTCGCCTTGCGCTGACCTACCCCGGCGGCTGCAAGGCGGAGTCTGTCCAGACCATCGGGCAGGAGCTGGAGCGCAATGCCCGCATCGTTGGCACCAAGGGCAGCATCTTTCTGCCGGATTTCCAGCACGCCGAGACCATGACGCTGGAAGTGGAGGACAAAGAGCCGGAGGTCATCCGCTGCCCGGTGGACATCAACGGCTTTGAGTATGAGATCCGGGAAGCAAGCCGTTGCGTCAAGCTGGGACGCACCGGCAGCGACCGCTACACCCCGCAGGACAGCCTTGCCCTGACCCGCCTGATGTACGACACCCGCATGAGCTGGGGCATGAAGTTTGCGGGCGAGGTGTAAGTGCACAGCTTGCCGCAAAGGGCTTTTTTGCGTGCGGAGACTATGGCATACGGAGAGCGGCAACTCGGAATTGATATAAAAAAGAAGGACACATAGATGAAAACAGTGGTTCTTTATAATATTATTTCTTTTATCATCCTCGTTGCTTTGATTTTTGTCTTAAGGATTGTTAGTAAGAGTAATTTAAGACAAAATCAACAACTTGTTATTAAAGTCATTGCAACTATTTTAATTGTTTGTGTGATAGCGTTCGTGCTTTTTATTGATGCAATAGCATTTGGCATTATAGGACCAGTTCAAGATTAACAATTCCAGTTTGACAAGGAAGTGCTTTGCATGAAAAAGCGTATATCAAGGATTCTCGGTTTAATAATGCTGATTATAGCTATTGCATTTATAGTGTTTGCATTGAACCATCCAGAAATGAGTTTTCCTTGGAACAATACCATTACTTGGTTACTGTATGGTTTATATATTCTTGTGACAGTCATGTTGCTTATTGCGCCTAAGACGAAGAAGTAAACAATTCGCGTTTGTGGAGCGAAGCGGAACAATGAAAGCCCCAGTGGGGCTTTCAAGCGACCGAACGGTCTTGCGGCAGCAAGATGGAGGGGCCTCGCCCCGACAAGTTCGCGTTTGTGGAGCGAAGCAGAACAATGAAAGCCCCAGTGGGGCTTTTAAGCGACCGAACGGTCTTGCGGCAGCAAGATGGAGGGGCCTCGCCCCGACAAGTTCCAGTTTGCCGGGCAGACTGGTATCTAAAAACACAAAAAATAAGGGGGCAACCATGGTACTTTATTTTACGGGAACCGGCAACAGCCGGTATCTGGCACGGCGCATTGCCGAAGGGGTGGAGATGCTGCTTTACGACCTGAACGCCTGCATCAAGGCAGGGGATACCGCCCCGGTGCAGACTGGGCGTGACGTGGTGCTGGTAACGCCTACCTACGCATGGCGCATCCCCCGGGTGGTGTCCGAGTGGCTGGGAAAGACCGCGCTGACCGGGGCAGAGCGTATCTGGTTTGTGATGGACTGCGGCAGCGAGATCGGCAATGCGGCAGGCTATAACCGGCAGCTTGCGGCGCAAAAACAGCTGCAGTATATGGGCACAGCTCAGATCATCATGCCGGAAAACTACATTGCCATGTTCAATGCACCCCAAAAGGAGCAGGCACGGAGCATCGTGGAGCAGGCAGAGCCTGCGCTTCAGAAGGTGCTGACCCGGCTCAAGGCCGGGCAGGAGTTTCCTCCGCCGAGAGAGAACCTCTACGACCGCTTTATGAGTGGCCCGGTGAACCCGGTGTTCTATCGCTTCTTTGTAAAAGCGGATGCCTTCCGGGCAACGGATGCCTGCATCGGCTGCGGTAAGTGCGTGGAGCTGTGCCCCCTGAACAATATCCATCTGGAAAACGGCAAGCCGGTCTGGGGCAAAAACTGCACCCACTGCATGGCGTGCATCTGCTACTGCCCTAAAGAGGCCATCGAGTACGGCAAAAAGAGCAAAGGCAAGCCCCGGTATCACTTTGAAGCACTGGAAAAGCAGCAGGACGTATGAAGAAAAAAGGAAAAACGATGATGGTAAAAAGTAGATGAAGTATTTATACTTACATGGATTAGGACAAAAACCAGACAGTTGGGATAGAGTGATAAAAGAAACGACGGTCTCGGATAGAAGTGCCAGCTTGAGCTTGGCAGAGATGCTGGAAGGAAAAGCGGCCACCTATAGGGAGCTGTATACTGCATTCTCAGAAGAGTGCAATAAGGAAAATGACAAAATCGTCTTATGTGGGCTCTCTCTGGGTGCTGTTTTGGCACTTAATTATGCAATAGACCATCCGGATAAAGTAAAGGCGCTTGTGTTAATTGCGGCACAATACAAAATGCCTAAAAAATTATTGAAATTCCAGAATATGCTGTTCCGCTTTATGCCAAATGCAATGTTCAAGCAATTTGGATTCAAAAAAGCAGATGTGATTAGTTTGTGCGGCACGATGGCAGAATTGGATTTCAGAGATTCATTGTGTAAGGTGTCTTGTCCTGTATTGATCGTTTGTGGCGAAAAAGACGATGCAAATAAAAAAGCCTCAAAAGAACTTGTCAGCTATTTGAGCAATTCCTGCTATCGTGAACTTTTGAAAACGGGTCATGAAGCAAACATAGAAGCTCCGGAGGGATTAGCGGCAGTGTTACAGAGATTTTATGACGATATCGAATAAATCTGATTTATCAAAAGAGAGACGAAGACTGTCAAGCAAACTCGAAGAACAGCAACGCAGGCTGTTACTTGGAAAGCACCTGCGGTACACGAATCGACGCGGTGATGGCGGCGGGCAACCGGCGGACGAAAAGGCAGATTTGTCTTTGAAAGAATAAACCTATTGACATGGTGTGAAAATTGGTTTATACTATTCCCAACACAAGGAAGAGAGCGCAGACAGATGGAACATACAGCAGATGCCCGGCACAGACTACCCGGGCGAATGCGCTGCTCCCAGACAAATTCCCGGCAGACAGACTGAGAAAAAACAGGAAGATGCCGTTGTCTGGGAGAAGTGCCCGAACATACATCGTCACAATAAAAGGAGAACCGACAATGGCTGATTATAAACTGTGGAACGCACTGAAAGACGCTAAAAAATATCGCTGGGTGGAACTTTCTCACTCGCTGAACAACGAAAGCCCCTACTGGTCCGGCATCCCGGAAGGCTCCGTGGAGCTGGCAAAGACCGTGTGGGACTGGGGCAAGCCGGAACTGGAATGCCTGATCCAGACTTTCAAATTCCCCGGACAGTTCGGTACCCATATCGACTTCCCGGGTCACTTCATCAAGGGCAAAGCGCTGTCCGAAAAGTTTGATGTGAACGACCTGATCTTCCCGCTGGTGGTCATCGATATTTCTGAGCAGGCCAAGAAAGACCCTCGCTACGCTGTGACAGTGGAGGACATCAAGGCCTATGAAGCAAAGTACGGTCCTATCCCGGATGGTGCGCTGGTGGCTCTGCGCAGCGACTGGTATAAGAAGTGGCCGGATATGGATGCGCTGTCCGGCATCGACGCAGAGGGCAAAGAAAATGCTCCCGGCTGGTCGCTGGAAGCATTGGAGTATATCTACAAGGTGCGCAATGCCGCCGCCAACGGCCACGAAACGCTGGATACCGATTCCTCTGCGGTGGCGGAGGAAAAGGGCGACCTTGCCTGCGAGCGCTATGTTCTGGACAACGACAAGCTGCAGGTGGAGGTGCTTGCAAATCTGGATAAAGTGCAGCCGGCCGGTGCAGTGGTCATCGTTTCTTATCCCCGCATTGAAGGTGCAACTGGTCTGCCTGCGCGGGTCTGGGCCATTACCGAATAAGAGCGGAGAAGTGGGAAAATGTCCTTTGAAAAAGCAAAAGCCGGTGCTCATTGTCACCGAGGGCACGGCAAAGCTGGACAACCACAAGTACAAGAGCCTGTTCCACATGAAGGCCAAAATGATCCCCTACGATGAGGTGGAAGCCTATGTGGGGCATGCACCCGGCGGTGTGTGCCCCTTTGGAGTGAACGAGGGCGTGGCGGTCTATCTGGACGAGAGCCTGCGCAAGTTTGATACCGTCTACCCGGCGGCGGGCAATGGTCACACCGCCGTCAAGCTGACCTTGCAGGAGCTGGAAGTAGCCGCCGGAGCCGAGGGCTGGGTGGATGTCTGCAAGGAGCCGGAAGGCGAATAAAAAGGGCCCATCCCGCAGTATTGCTGTTGGATGGACCCTTTTGTGATTCGCAGAGTAATGCCGGCAATATTGATTCCATATTGCAGACGTAAAAACTGTTGACCCTGCGATTGGGCTCCATCTGCAATAAAAAAGGGCAAAGCCGCCTGCATTCAGGAGACCTTGCCGTTTTGTGTTATATTTTACAATAAATTAGGCAGTTTCCCGTGTATTCACAGCGCCACATTGACCGGCAGGACATACACGCCGTCGGCGGCGTAGAAGGTGATCTGAGTAATCGTCTTGCCGATGATGGATGCAAAGTAAGGATCATCGGCATTGAAGCCCAGCTTGGTACCATGCCAGATGTTGGCCACATGATGCAGGCCGTACTCACTGCCATCGGCGGTGGTCAGAACTACGCCGTAGACCTTGTTGGCCTTGTAGTCCAGATCAAAACCGGAGATTTTCATCTCGTAGGTGGCATGGTGACCGTTGGTATTCAGCTCCACAGTGGTGCCCTCTACGGTGGTCTCGGTGGCGTGGACCTTGCCAAACTCCCACTTGCCGCTCAGCAGGTTATACCATGCGGTGATGTAGTAGGCAGGGGTCTCACTGAGCTTGTAGTAAGCATAGCTCTCGTTCTCAAACAAGGCATCTGCGCCGGTGTAGGTGGTGGTGGATTCCTTGCCCTTCAGGGTAACGGTAATGTCGTAGCTGTCGGCATCGGTGACCTGCTTTGCGTTCTTCAGCGCCCACGGGGTCAGCACCTTGACCGGGAAGGAAACGCCGGTGATGTCGGTGCCATCTGCGTTGACGTGGTAGGAACCGGCGGCAAGGTTGCCTGCACGGGTCTTGTTCTTGGTGGCGCTGGTCACAGCGTCGATCTCAGATGCGTTGTCCACACCGGCAGCCTTGTAGAAGTCGGCGTAGGGGATGTTCATTTGGACATAGCTGGAGGTCAGGCAGTTTTCCTGTTCCACCTCTTCCGCAGCGAAGGCCGGGACTGCCACAGCGCATACCAGCATAGCGGCCGCAAGTGCACCTGCAAATACTTTTTTCAATCTCATGGTAACACACCTCTATCTCAGTTTTGAAAAAATAGTTAGCTTTGCCTAACAATTGATGCAAAAAATACAGGGGAAAAACCCCTCAGATGGTTAGGTAAAACAAATTTGCAAAGTAAAAGTAGCACTCCCACCGGGCGTTGTCAAGTAGAAACCGGAAAGTTTGCAGAGGTGAATTTTTCGATGCAGGAAACCATCTGCATCCTCTATACCGCAAAGCCCTTGACCTTTTTGCCGGGGCGCAGTATACTGCTTGCATGGTTAGCTACGTTTAACTGCAAGGAGGTACTACATGATACAAGACGCATTCTGGGGGATTTTGATCCCCTTTCTGGGCACAAGCCTTGGGGCGGGCTGTGTGTTCTTTTTGAAAAACTCTCTGCGTGACGGCATCCAGCGCGCCCTCACCGGCTTTGCCGCCGGAGTGATGGTGGCGGCATCGATATGGAGCTTGCTGATCCCGGCTATGGAGCAGGCCGCAGATCTGGGCAGGCTGGCATTTTTCCCGGCGGCAGCAGGCTTTTGGCTGGGTATCCTGTTTTTGCTGCTGCTGGACCATCTCATCCCGCATCTGCACCAGAACAGTTTGCAGGCCGAAGGGCCAAAAAGCCAGCTCCAGCGCACCACCATGATGATTCTGGCGGTGACGCTGCACAACATCCCGGAGGGTATGGCAGTGGGCGTAGTCTATGCCGGATACCTTGCCGGAACTGCTCAGATCACCGCCGCCGGGGCGCTGGCTCTTTCTCTTGGCATTGCCATCCAGAACTTCCCGGAGGGTGCCATCATCTCCATGCCACTGCGGGCGGAGGGAATGAAAAAAGGCCGGGCGTTCTGGGGCGGCGTACTGTCCGGCATCGTAGAGCCCATCGGGGCAGTGCTGACGATTCTGGCGGCAGGCATCGTGGTGCCCGCTTTGCCCTATCTGCTCAGCTTTGCAGCCGGTGCCATGCTGTATGTGGTGGTGGAGGAACTGATCCCGGAAATGTCGCAGGGGCAGCACTCCAACGTTGGCACGGTATTTTTCGCGGTGGGCTTCAGCGTGATGATGGTGCTGGATGTGGCATTGGGGTGACGGTTGGGGGTTCCCGAGAGCGAAATCTCTTTCGGAATACCCGAAAATGCCCAAACTTCTTGACAGAGGAGACGGCAGGGCGTATTATTTTGGCAGAAGGACCGCTGAGAAGCGGCTTTTTATAGAATAAAAAGTTAGCTCTATCTAACTTTTGGCACGAGGAATTGCTGGCCTGTCATCCGGTGCAGTGGGCGCATCTGGTAAAAAGTATTGCATTGTGAACGGTAAATAGAAAGAGGGTGGCGTTATGTCCTTTTTTGAAAACACCCGAAAGCCCGTAGGCCTTGGCGGGAAGATCATGGTTGCTATGATGAACTTTGGACACAGCGCAATGGCAGAATGGGGGCTGCACTTTTTACAGCCTGCCCCGGATGCCATGGTGCTGGACTGCGGCTGCGGCGGTGGGGCGAACATGAAAACGCTGTTGAAACTGTGCCCCAACGGCAAGGTGCAGGGCATCGACTACTCAGCCGTCAGCGTGGAAAAAGCGCGAAAGGTCAATGCCAGAGCCATTGCGGCAGGACGGTGTGCTGTGCAGCAGGCAAGTGTGGCAGAGCTGCCGTTTGAAGCGGAGCAGTTTGAGGTGGTGACCGCCTTTGAAACGGTCTACTTCTGGCCGGAGCTTGCACAGAATTTCAGAGAGGTCTATCGAGTGCTGAAGCCCGGCGGAATCTTTTTCATCTGCAATGAAGCAAACGGCGAAACGACAAAAGACGACAAATGGACGCAGATCATCGATGGCATGACCATCTATACGGATACTGCACTGAAAGAGTATCTGGAAAAAGCAGGATTCTGTCAGATCCAAAGCCACAAAAATAAAAAGGGCTGGCTTTGCGTTACGGCGCAAAAGCGGTGAAATAGTGTAAGAAGGACGGAGCATGGAACGAAAAGAAGCAATCCGCGGTGCCTATCGGCTGACAGGTGGAAACAGCTTTTATGACGGCATGATCACCTGCTCTACTCTGAGCGGGAAAGCGGTGTGCCGTCTGGTGTGGGACATGAACAAGGTGGAAAACGATGCCTATCTGGAAAAGGCACTGTCCGGCATCCCGGAGCATTTTTCCGGCAAGCTGCTGGAGGTGCCGGTGGGCACCGGCATTCTGACCATGCCGCTTTACAAGACGCTGCCAAAAGCGGACATTACCTGTCTGGATTACTCGGCGGATATGATGGGGCAGGCGCAGGAAAAGGCAGACCGCCTGCATCTGCAAAACGTGACCTTCCGGCGGGGCGATGTGGGTGCACTTCCCTATGCGGACGGCGTCTTTGACATTGTTTTGTCGCTGAATGGCTTTCACGCGTTCCCGGATAAAGAGGCCGCTTATCGGGAGGTGTTCCGGGTCTTGAGACCCGGCGGAATCTTCTGCGGCTGCTTCTATGTGAAGGGCGAGCAGAAGCGGACAGACTGGTTTGTTCGGCATGTTTATGAAAAAACGGGGTTCTTCACACCGCCCTACGAGACGGCCTTTAGCTTGAAAAAACGGCTGGAGAAACGGCACGCAACCGTAACACTTGGAACAGTGAAGAGCATGGCATGGTTTGCCTGCCGGAAAGCAGAATGAGGAGAACAGGAAGGAACCTATGAAATACAAAATCGAGAAAAACACCGTGCAGGAGACGCTGATCCTCCCGCTGTATTCCCGGAAGCTGTGCACCGAGCTGTATCCGAACCTTTACCGGGACGAAACGGCGGTGCGTCTAATCGACCAGATCGACTACGACTTTTCAGAGGCAGAGGAAAACTCCCGCAGCCTGATGCAGCGGTTCGGTGCGCTGGAGGTCGCCATGCGGCAGAATGACCTTGCCTTTGAGGTGCAGGCATACCTGAAAAACCACCCCTGCGCGGCAGTGGTCAATCTAGGTTGCGGGCTGGATAACACCGGCAAAGCCTGCGACAACGGCAGATGCAAGATCTACAATCTGGACTTCCCGGATGTCATTGCCTTGCGGCAGCAGCTGCTGCCTGCCGGGGAGCGGGAGCAAAACATCCCCTGCGACCTGAAAGACCCCGCATGGTTTGACCGTATCGATGCCACCGGCGGGGCGGTGTTCTTTGCCTCCGGGGTGTTCTATTACTTCCTGACCCAGCAGGTTCGGGAACTGGTGCAGGGGATGGCGGACGCTTTCCCCGGCGGAGTGCTGGTCTTTGATGCTGCCAACCGCACGGCGGTGAAGATGATCGCCAAAACGTGGCTCAGGACGGCGAAAATCAAGGATGTGGGAGCATATTTCGCGGTTTCGGATGCGAAAAGCGAGCTTTCCCCATGGGACAGCCGTTTGCAAGTGTCCAGCCGGGGCTATATGCTGGGTTACAACGATTTGAAAGATCCTTCTGTCAGCGGCTTTTTCCGGTTTCTTGCAAGGGTCGGGGACAACGGGATGAAAATGCAGATCGTGAAGATCGGATTTGGAGACAGACAATGAAATATGCCGGAATACGATAAAACCAAAGGGAGCTCTGCCCGGATCTTCGTCCGTGACAGAGCTCCCTTTTTTACTTTAGCCTTTTATGCAAGAATCCCGGTGGACTGCAAAAACAGCACCAGCATCATCACCGGGGCAACATAGCGGATCATCACCCGGTAGAGCTTCTTGCGGCGGAAGGTCTCGCCGTTGCGCTGCATCTCGTCAATGACGTAATCCGGCGTCATGACCCAGCCGATCAGGATGGTGGACAGCAGGGCAATGAAAGGCATCATGACGCTGTTGCTGACGTAGTCCATGATATCCAGCAGCTGAGCCGCAGAGCCGTTGGGCAGCTGTACCTCAAAATAGAAGACGCTGTAACCCAGCGCAATGATGGCGGAAGCGGCCAGATAAATGACCGTCAGCACAAGCACCGTCTTTTTGCGCCCGGTGTGGAAGATCTCCATGCAGTTGGCAGCGATGGATTCCAGCACCGAGATGCAGGAGGTCAGGGTGGCAAAAATGGCAGTGACAAAGAACAGAATGCCCACGAAAGTGCCGGCCTTGCCCATAGCGGCAAACACCTTGGGCAGCGAGACGAACATCAGGCTGGGGCCTGCGCTCATGCCCTCGGTGCCGGAGAACACATACACGGCGGGGATGATCATAGCACCGGCCAGCAGAGCTACACCGGTATCGAAGATCTCGATCTGATTCACCGCCTTGTTCAGGTCTACGTCCGGTTTGACGTAGGAACCGTAGGTGATCATAATGCCCATGGACACGCTGAGGGAGAAGAACAGCTGGCTCATGGCATCCAGCAAGATCTGCAAAAAGCGGCTGACGGTCAGCCCTTCCATGTGCGGAGTCAGGTAGTAGCGCAGACCCTCCAGACCGGTGCGCATCTGACCGGAAGCGTCCTCGTGGCGCAGGGTGAGGGCGTAACCCGCAATCACCACCACCAGCACCAGCAGAATGGGCATCATGTAGCGGGACACCCGCTCAATGCCGCCCTCCACGCCGTTGTACACGATGAAAGCCGTCACGCCCATGAACAGCAGAGCGAACACCACAGGCGACACCGGCGAGGTAATGAAGCTGGTAAAATAGCCGTCCTCCGCAGCGGCAGCAGACTGTCCGGTGAGGTAGACCACCGCATATTTCGTGATCCACCCGCCGATGACCGCGTAGTAGGTCATGATCAGAACCGGCACCAGAAAGGTCAGGATGCCGAGAAATTTCCACTTGGGGCGCATGGTCTCGTAGGCGCGGATGGCACTCTGCTTGGTGCGGCGTCCGATGGCAATATCCGAGGTGAGCAGGGTAAAACCGAAGGTCAGCACCAGCACCAGATACACCAGCAAAAATAAACCGCCGCCATCCTTTGCGGCAAGGTACGGGAACCGCCACAGGTTGCCGACACCCACCGCACTTCCGGCGGCAGCAAGGACAAATCCGATTTGTCCGGAGAAACTGCTTGCTTTCTTTTCCATGATTCTCAAACTCCTATCCTAAAAACCTATTGTAATATAGGATAACATGAAGTATCATATCAGTAAACCCAATAAAATTACTACGACCTATAAATTTTACTTATGGAGTGTTTGCGATGCGGGAACAGAAAGACCGATACGAGATATTCTTGAAAGTATGCGAAACGGGCAGCTTTTCCAAAGCAGCGGAGGCACTGAACTATACCCAATCCGGCATCAGCCAGATGATGGCAGGGCTGGAAGAGGAATTGGGCGTGCAGCTGTTCGCCCGCATCAACCGGGGCGTGACCCTGACAGATAACGGCACCCGCCTTTTGCCCTACATCCGGGAACTGGCCAACCAGAAGACCCGGCTGCGGCAGGCGGCGTTCAATATCAACCACAAGGTGGAGGGCAAGCTGCGGGTGGGCAGCTTTTCCAGCATCACAACGCTCTGGATGCCGGAAGTGGTGCACTATTTCAAGGAGAACTACCCGAAGGTGAAGATAGAAATTCTGGACGGCAACTATGATGAGATCCGGGAATGGATCATCCATGGGCAGGTGGATTGCGGTTTTCTCTCATCCATTGTGGCAGACGACCTGAAATTCTACCCGCTCCGGGACGATCCGCTGTGCGCTGTGTTCCCGGAGGGGCATCCACTGGCTGAACGCTCCAGCGTAACGCTGTCGCAGCTGTTTCGGTATCCGCTCATCATTGAAACGCCCGGCTGTGATAATGACATCCAGCACCTGATGCTCAAATGCCCGGTGAAGCCGAATATTTCATACAGCTTCCGGGACGATACCCTCATCATGGCGTTCGTGCGCAGCGGGCTGGGCGTGACCATCTCGCAGGAGCTGGTGATGCAGGCATTCGGCTGCCCCGGTGTGGTGTCCCGCCCACTGGAGCCTGCCTGTTGCCGGACATTGGGGCTGGCGTTTTCTAAGACGGCAAGCTCGGTGGTGAGCCGGACGCTGCTGGAATATCTGAGATCCACCCGGCAGCGAAAGGATACACCGCAGATAAAATAAGAACAAATAGCAGTCATATTGAAAGACGTCTCGTCTGAAAGTGAAGGCTTTATTTTCAGGCGGGACTTTTTGTTTTTTTATCCCCATAGTACAGGACTGCTTGCGGCAGGCCAACTACGATATAAAGGCCATCTTCTGCTGCTTTGATGCCCGGACGGTGTGGGCGTGTCAGGAAAAGCCGTAAGAGGAACACAGGAAAACGTGACCCGGTCACAGAAAATCTAACTAGGAAATGTTATCATATAGTCACAGAAAACACCAACAACATTCCGATGGAGGATTTGAATATGAAGGCAAAGTTTTATATCTGTGAGCACTGTGGCAACCTGATCACCACCATCCACAACGCAGGCGTTCCGCTGGTCTGCTGCGGCGAAAAGATGAAGGAGCTGCTCCCCAACACGGTGGAAGCCAGCGGCGAAAAGCATCTGCCGGTGGCAGAGCACTCCGGCAGCACCCTCACGGTTACGGTGGGTGCAGTGGAGCACCCCATGGTGGATGTGCACCACATCCAGTGGCTCTTTGTGGAGACCGAAAACGGCGGACAGCTCCGCTACCTCGCCCCCGGTCAGGCACCCAAGGCGGTGTTTGAACTGGGCAGCGAAAAACCGGTGGCGGTCTACGCCTACTGCAACCTGCATGGTCTGTGGATGACGAAACTTTAAGAAATAAACGGGCTCCTGCCAGTGGTTAAACGCTTGCAGGAGCCTGTTTTGGCGTGCAGCCAGAGGATTGATGCAGCGCTGAAAATGTTCTGCTTGACCTTGTGCAGAGGATGAAGTAATATACTCGCAAGAAACCGACTTCCGAGTATATTGTATGCAAGTACGCTTTGAGGAGGAAATACCATGCGTTCCGAACAGATCAAAAACCGACTGGAAATCGTGCAGGGAGACATTACCAAGCTGGATTGTGACTGCATCGTGAATGCAGCCAACCGCAGCCTGTTGGGCGGCGGTGGCGTGGATGGGGCCATTCACCGGGCAGCAGGGCCGGAGCTGCTTGCCGAGTGCCGCACCCTGCACGGCTGCCGCACCGGCGAAGCGAAGATCACCAAGGGCTACTGGCTGAAGGCAAAGTACATCATCCATACGGTGGGTCCCATCTACTCCGGCACCCCGGAGGATGCCGTACAGTTGGCAGACTGCTACCGCAATTCGCTGGAGCTGGCAAGGTCCTACGACATCCACAGCATCGCCTTCCCGGCAATTTCTACGGGCGTGTATGGCTATCCGCTGGATGCCGCCACCCAAATTGCGGTGGATACAGTGACCGATTGGCTGCAAAACCACGCCGACTACGATATGAGGGTCATCTTCTGCTGCTTTGATGCCCGGACGGAACAGGTGTATCAGATAAAAATGAAAATGGGGTAAACATTGAAATACAGAGAAATCGTGGACGGCATTTTTCTTGACCGCCCCAACCGTTTTATTGCCCATGTAGATGTGAACGGTACGGTGGAAACCGTCCATGTCAAAAATACCGGACGGTGCAAGGAACTGCTGCTGCCCGGTGCGGCGGTGCGTCTGGAAGTGTCAGACAACCCGAAACGCAAGACAAAATACGACCTTGTGGCGGTATGCAAGCAGGAACTTGGCTGGGTCAACATGGACAGTCAGGCACCCAACAAGGTGGTAGGAGAATGGCTCTCAAAGCAGGAGTTTGACCTTGTCAGGCCGGAGTTTGCATACGGAAAATCCCGCATTGATTTTTACATGGAAAAGGGCGAACAGAAATACTTGCTGGAAGTCAAAGGCTGCACATTGGAAGTGGGCGGCATCGGTTATTTCCCGGATGCACCCACCGAACGGGGCGTGAAGCACTTGCACGAGTTAGCGCAGGCACAGCGGGCAGGGTACCGGTGCGCAGTAGCCTTTGTGATTCAGATGGAAGGCATCACCGAGGTGAGGCCGAATGTTGGCACGCAGCCGGAGTTTGGCACAGCACTGGCCGAAGCGAAAGCCGCAGGCGTGAGCGTGCTGTTCCTGCTTTGCCATGTCGGGCGGGACAGTCTGGAAATCGTGGAGCAGCGGGAAGCGTGAAAAAGGGAGAAAATGACACTCTATTTGCGTTTGTTGAATTTATAGCGTTTGCATTGAACCATTGCGGCAGCGAGATCGGCAATGCGGCAGGCTATAACCGGCAGCTTGCGGCGCAAAAGCAGCTGAGAAATCCTGACAGGGGCAAAAAAGGAACAGATGCCGTGGATTCGGCGCAGCCAGAGGTAGTAGAACGAACGCGGATAGATTTGTTAGAAAAAGATATACTGCCATCTTCAGGAAGGCAAAAGAGGACTTTTCGAAGATTGTAGGTTTTTTGAAGTAGTAAAAAGCTGAAGCGTTTGGAGCTGACCGCTTACGATTTGAGCCTTGTAGTGGTTGTTTTGCAAAATTTTTATTCTTTACTTGATAACTGTATACGATAAAACCAAAGGGAGTTCTGCCCGGACCTTCGTCCGTGGCAGAGCTCCCTTTTTGCCTCATAAAACTTATTGCGAAGTGGGTGGTGGTCTGCCGGGCAGCAGGAAAAAAATGTTCATAGCGCTGCCTGATACCGCGTTTAGCGGAGCA
This sequence comes from Faecalibacterium sp. 7, assembly GCF_049562865.1. NCBI lineage: Bacteria > Bacillati > Bacillota > Clostridia > Eubacteriales > Oscillospiraceae > Faecalibacterium > Faecalibacterium sp. 7. The sequence continues at coordinate 1,887,960 of NZ_CP186911.1, forward strand.
AGAACCACACGCCCAGCAGGATCGCAAGGAAGATCAGGTTGGACAGGGTGAACAGCCCAAAATACTGCTTCTTCCCCTGTGGCAGCTCCCGTGCGATCTGCCGGTAGGAAATAAGACTGGCCATGGATGCGATCAAAGTGCCAAGACCTCCCAGATTGGTGCCGATGATGAGGGCTTGTGTCTCTGCCGTGAACCCGGACAGCAGCAGGGCGGCGGGAACATTACTGGTGACCTGTGATGCCAGAACCGCCACCAGCACTTCCCGGCCGGTCAGAAACTCCTGCAGCCAGCCGGAAAAGGCGGGAACGCGGCCCAGATTGCCAATGAAGATGAAAAAAGCCACAAAGGTCAGAAGCAGGGAATAGTCCACCGTCCGTAAGGTGCGTGGGTCTGCAAAAAGGGCGCAGACGAGCACAGCGGCAAAGGCAATGCCATAGGGCAGCACCCGGATCACGGACAGCAGGCAGACGGCAAACAGAACCAGATACAGCAGGATGATCTTCTGATCTCCCTGAGATGCAGAGGAAGAAACAAGCTCGTCCACGGAGAGGGCGGCAGAGGCTTTCCGGCAGACCAGCGCTGCCCAAGCCAGCAGCAGGAGCAGAGAAACCAGGGTGTAGGGCAGCATAAGAAGCACAAATCCTCCGATGCTCATGCCGCTTTTTCCGTAAAGATAGAGGTTCTGCGGGTTGCCGATGGGGGTCATCATGCTGCCAAGGTTTGCCGCAATGGTCTGCATACAGACCACCGGGATCAGAAGGGAGCGGCGGACATCCGCTCCCAGACGGCTCAGGACCACGAACGTAAAGGGAACGAAGGTCAGCAGGGAAACATCGTTGGTGATGAACATGCTTCCGAAAAAGCACAGCCCGACCAGTACCAGCGTCAGCTGAAAGGTGCTGTGGGTACAGGACAGCAATGCCCGGCCCAGTCCATCAAAAAAGCCCTGCCGCCGCAGCCCGGCCATGACCGTCATCAGGGAAAACAGGATCGCCAGCGTGCGCAGGTCGATGTAGCCAAGATACTGCGCATCCGGCGGAACAAAGAAGGCGGAGACAACGGCCAGCACAGCGGCTGCGGTGAGGACCGTTTCCTGCTGAATGAATTGTTTGAGTTTCATAGAGACACATCCTTGTAGTTGTAAAGGCTGCCCTGCTGCGGTGCCGGACGGCCTTCTTCCGCATTTCAGAGCAACAGCTTCTGCGATCTTTTTTTTTTGCAGCACCATCCTACTCCATTAGCGGGGCATCGTCAAGAGAAAACAGAAAAATGCGATCTGAATATGAAAAAACGGATGGCTCCGCAGAACCATCCGATAAAACTGGTATCATCAGTCTTTCCGATACTTATGAGTATGCTGGAAAGCTTTTTTGACATCTGCAAAGATAGCAGAAAGCTGCCGCTTTCCAGATGAAGCGCCAGAACCAGAAACTTTGTGGCAAAAAATTGCAGAAGAGATAAAAACATGCCGACCCCTCCCCAAAGCGTCATAAACGGTTACTGTAATTTATGAAGGAGGGCTTGCCTTTTTTCCTGACTGCGGGCGGCGTACATAAAGTATTTTGTTTTCCCAAAAGATATGCTATAATCAGATCAGACAAAATTCCTCTCTTCAAGCGATTTCTCTGCAATTTCCCGGTGTCTCTGCTCGTATCAAAAATAAGGGACTGAATTTTAATTGTCAGAACGGAGGAACCATTATGGCAATCTTTGAAAAGACCATCCGAAACAAAAACTTTGACAAGCTGCTTCGGAAGCTGGAAAAGGAGATCCCGGACGGCAGTTGGTCTGCAGATTTAGAGGCAGGCAGTGATTTCAAAGAGGGCGATGCCAGGTGCAGTGTCCGTGTGTTTGAACGGTACAGCATGATGGGAGGCAACCGCCTGAGTCTGACGCTGACCATGTTCCAGAATGCGGACAGTCCGATCCGGCTGTCTGCCATCACCGCAGGAGGCAGTCAAGCGGTGTTCTTTAAGGTGAACACCCTCGGAGAAGAATCTTTTCTGGACGATGTAAAGGACCTGCTGGAAGAAATTTTGGAGGAATGAAATGTTTTACGCTGGATTTGATCTGTTGTTCAGCATCCTGTTTCCCATCCTGTTCCTTGTGGTTTTGGGCATGATCCTATACACCATCATCGGAAATATCAGCACATGGAATAAAAACAACCATTCGCCGCGGCTGGCCGTGCCGGCAACGGTGGTGGCAAAGCGCACGGAAGTTTCTCGCCACCATACAGACAATACGATGATACATACGTTCACGACCTATTATGTGACCTTTCAGGTAGAGAGCGGTGACCGCATGGAACTTACCGTAAGTGGTTCGGACTACGGAATGCTTGTAGAGGGCGACATTGGAAAGCTGAATTTTCAGGGTACCCGCTATCTTGGGTTCCAGAGGAACTAAGCGTTTCCTACATTATGCAGCAAGGAGTGCTGTACGGACAGCTACGTTATCGCCAAAACATTTGTAAATGATCGGCAGCATTTTTTGAACCGGCTTCTGAACGAAGAAATGTAATGCCGGGAAAGGACATTCCATATGAGTGATTCTACGTTGAAAGAGCTTTGGCAGCAGGTCGCAGAAAAGAAAAGCTGTGAAGCAAAACAGAAAGAACTGACCGCCCAGCGAAATGCGCTTGCTGATCGTCTGAAAAAGCTGGAAAAATCCAAGCTGGCGGAACAGGCTGATGTTGACCGTCTGGAAGGTCACAGCCTTGCCGCATTTTTCTATCAAGTAATTGGAAAGATGGATGAAAAGCTGGACAAGGAACGGCAGGAAGCCTATGCAGCCCGTGTCAAGTACGATGCGGCTCTCCATGACCTTTCTTCCGTTGATGCCGACTTGGAGCAGGTTCAAAATAGGTTGGCACGGCTGTCCGATTGCGAAAGGCGGTATCAAGCTGCTCTTTCTGAAAAAATCAAAAGCATCAAAGCCTCTGCCCACCCGGCCGCACAGCAGGTTGCGGAAAGCGAAAGCCGTATTGCCGCTTTGAAAGTTCAAAAGCAGGAGCTGCTGGAGGCCATCAACGCAGGAAAGACCGCCCTGCATACGGTCAACGAAGTTCTGGAAACCCTCGACAATGCCGAGGGCTGGAGTACATGGGACGTAATGGGCGGCGGTTTGATGGCCGATTTTGCCAAGTATGAGGAACTGGACAATGCACAGAAGCAGGTTGAACAGCTCCAAGTGGAACTGCGGCGGTTCAAAACCGAACTTTCCGATGTCGAGATCACTGCAGACCTTCAGGTCACGGTGGACAGCTTTTTGAAATTTGCGGATTTCTTCTTTGATGGCCTCTTTGCAGACTGGGCGGTTCTGGATCACATCAATCAGGCACAGAGCAGAGTAGAAAACACCAAGGGTCAAATCAAGCGAGTCCTTGCACTTCTAAAAAAGATGCGCGAAGATGTTGATGTCCAGATCGCTGATGAAAAAGAAAAGCAGGAGCAGCTTGCGGTGGAAACCGAGCTGTAAGGTTAGAGCGTTCGCTTATGTGATATGCTCAATTCAATAACTCGGAAGTTATGGGAGGAAAGCTCAATGGAGGAACGGACATATCAGACCCGCTGCGGAACGATTCACTATTGGGTGAGTGTGTCAAACCTGGATACAATTACTCTTGTTTTTCTGCCGGGATTGACTGCGGACCATCGACTGTTTGATAAGCAGACTCAGTATTTCGAGAGCAGATATAATGTTATCGTCTGGGATGCGCCGGCACATGGCTCCTCATGGCCGTTTCGATTTGATTTTGATCTGTTCGATAAGGCAAAATGGCTGAACGATATCTTAAGCCGTGAAGGAATTACAAAGCCTGTTATTATCGGGCAGTCTATGGGCGGATATGTGGGACAGGCTTATGCGCAGCTTTACCCAAACAAAATGACAGGTTTTGTCTCCATTGACTCTGCACCGCTGCAACGAAGCTATGTGACAGCAGCTGAAATCTGGCTCTTGAAACGGATGGAACCGGTATATGCTCACTATCCGTGGAAATGGCTCCTGAAATCGGGGTCGGAAGGCGTTGCCACGTCTGATTACGGTAGAAACCTCATGCGTGAAATGATGTTGACCTATGACGGCAATCAGAAACGCTATGCACAGATTGCCGGACATGGTTTTCGTATTTTGGCAGCGGCTATGGAGAAGGACCTGCCGTATGAGATCAAGTGTCCGGCGTTGCTGATATGCGGCACACAAGATCACGCTGGTTCGTGTATACGATACAACAAAGCATGGCATCGCAATACGAATATTCCTTTGACGTGGATCGAAGGAGCAGGACACAATTCCAATACAGACAAACCCGAACAGGTGAATCGTTTGATAGAGGAATTTGTTGCTGATATTTTATAACAGGCAATTTCCATTATTCGACCAACAAAATCAAACCATCCCTTCAGCGGACGACCCTGAAACGGTTGTCCGCTCTTTTTATGCCCGCGCATCCCGGCAGGGGAGAACTGCCCGGCGAAACCGCCTGCGGGCGGTGTATGGAACGGTCAACGGGTCAACAGCTCAAAATGATTCCGCTTTGTGACCAGCAATCCTTCCTTTTGCAGCTTGGAAAGCTCCACCGACATGGCGGCACGTTCCACGCAGAGAAAATCTGCCAGCTGCTGACGGTCAAAGGGGATGTCAAAGGAGAGAGAAGACTGCCGGATGGACTCGGCGGACAGGTAGGACAGCAGCTTTTCCCGGGTGGTGCGCTTGCTGACATGGGTGATCTTATCGTTAAAGAGCAATATTTTGTTTGCCAGAACACTGACCAGATTGCGGATGAGCTTCTGGTGATGGTCGCAGGCGGTGGGGCAGGCGGTGAGCAGCCGCTTGACGTTCAGCAGCAGGATCTCGCAATCCTCCTCCGCCACCACGCTGATGTTCAGGATGGCACCGGGGGTGGCGGCGTAAGGTTCGCCGAAAAAGTCTCCGGTGTTGCACTTGGACAGGATGTTGCGGTGTCCCCAAAGGTCCTCCTGAATCACAAGGGTGGAGCCGGACAGCATGAGCCCCATGACCTCTGTGGATTCTCCGGCACGGAAAATATAGGAGCCCCGGGGGCGGGTGATCTTTGCCGCACTGACACAGTGCAGGATGGACAAAATCTCATCATCGGTAAGCCCGGTAAAGAAGGGGCAGCTCCGCAGAACAGGCAGATATTTTTGCATAAAAGCTCTCCTTGTTGGAATTCAAACATACAAGTTGCCTTTAGTATACTATAATAAGGCTGCAAATGCAAAAAACACCCCAAATTGGAGGAAATAGATATGATTCGGAAGATCATCCATATTGACGAAGAAAAATGCAACGGCTGCGGCTTGTGCGCAACCGCCTGCCACGAGGGAGCTATCGACATCATCAACGGCAAGGCAAAGCTGGTGCGGGAGAATTTCTGCGATGGCTTTGGTGACTGCCTGCCGGGCTGTCCCACCGGCGCGATCACCTTTGAGGAGCGGGAAGCCCCCGCTTACGACGAGGCAGCAGTGCAGGAGAACAAAAAGAAGAAGGAGCTGCAGGAGAAGATGAAACACCTCCATGAGGGCGGCTGTCCCGGCTCCCGGATGCGGATGCTGGAACAGTCGGAGGCCACTGCCGAAAGCGCAGTTTCTGCCCCCGTGCAGCCGGTCTCCCGCCTGCGCAACTGGCCGGTGCAGATCAAGCTGGCTCCTGTCCATGCGCCCTACTTTGAGGGAGCAAAGCTCCTGATCGCAGCGGACTGCACGGCATACGCCTATGCCAATTTCCATCAGGAGTTTATGCGCGGCAAGGTGACTCTCATCGGCTGCCCGAAGCTGGACGCTGTGGATTACAGCGAAAAGCTCACCGAGATCCTGCGCAATAACGATATCCAGAGCGTGACCATCCTCCGCATGGAGGTGCCCTGCTGCGGTGGCTTGGAGATGGCAGCGAAAAAGGCGCTTCAGGTCAGTGGAAAGTTCATTCCGTGGCAGGTGGTCACCATCTCCATTGACGGAAAAATTCTGGATTGAATGCACCGGGTAGACCTATACCGCTTTGTTTGTCATCAGCAGCCCGTCCGATCTGGACGAGAAGCTGTTTGAATGGTGTTTGGAGTATAACAGAGAAGTTTGTCGCAAAACGCGAATGCCGCTTTTTTGTGAAGCTTGATTTACTCGGTGTTCTCCGGTTCCTGTTCTGCAGGCTTTATGGTCTTGACCCGCAGAGCGAAGTACAGCAAATGGCAGACCCACACCACGGCAATGCAGACCCTGCCAATGGGCGCATTTTTCATGCAAAGAAAGCCGATGGCCATAACAGCAGTGACCATTGCGATGATCTTGCATTTTGTTCCGGCTGTCATGGCTTTTTTCTGAACGAAGCGGTCCAGATGCTTTTTGTATAAGTTCGTACCTACGAACCAATCGTGCAGCTTTTGAGAGCTTTTCGCAAAGCAGAGCAGGGTCGCCATGTAGAAGGGAACCGTGGGCAGAATGGGGAGCACGATCCCCACAGTGCCCAGAACCATGCAAAGAAAGCCCAATACGATCCAAAATGCCTTTAATAGTCTTTTCATCATCTTCTCCTGTTGATTTCTGGTGCTGCTGTACGACAGTGCAGGGCGAGCGTCTCCGTCATATTTTCAGGACAGAAATCCAAATGTTAGCAACGACTAACTTCTTGTCTTGAGAAAAGCCGCCCGTTGGCGACTTTTCTGGAGAGATCATACGATATTCCGGAAACTTTGTCAAGGTGCACTTTGCGGAGCGCTGCGTCTGTTACCCGTATATTTTTCCTACAATCTTTCCTCGTGCTGCGGCAGGCAGAAGCTTGCACAAAAGGCTCAGGAATTTATACTGTGCACCGGCAGCATAAACGACTGCCGGTTTCTTTTTTTTCCACAATGTCGGCGATGTACCGTCCGATGCGTGTTGGGTCCATGCCGTTTTGCTCGTCATGCTCCATCTGACTGACGCTCCGGGAGATGCACCCGCCGTATTCATCATCACCGAGGATGCTTTTCTGACGTGCTTTTGTAAACCCGGTGCAGATGTCACCCAATTCTACGACGGTGACATGGATGCCGTAGGGCTTGACTTCATTTGCCAGTGCGTAAGAGTAAGAAGAAACGGCGGCTTTGCTTGCAGAGTAGAAGGTCTGGAACGGAATGTGCGCTACGGCAGCAACAGAGCCGATGTTCACAATATGCCCCTTCCCCTGACGGCACATGAAGGGGAAAATAAAGACATAGCAAGCAGAATCACTTGAAACGCTTCTGTTATAATGTTACAATATGTGCTATATAATGGCATATATATTCAAAAAAGCTGCTGACGACCTGACGTGATCAATGCTGCAATGAACTTCTTGAAACCTGTGCAATGGAAATGAAACTGAAATGAGACCGTCTGGGGCGGAGAAAGATTGGATAAAATGAAAAACTCTGGAATGAGCGAAACCATGCAGACCTTGACGCGGAAAAGCGTCTGTGTGGTGCTGAGCCTGCTGTTGCTACTGTCAGCCGTGCTCCCTGTGAAAGCTGCCGCGGAAACCGCCCCTGCAAAGGTCGTCCGTGTCGGCTCGTTTGAGGACACCTTCAACTATGTCAACGAGAAGGGCGCAAGAAAAGGCTACGGCTACGAATTGCTGGAGACCTTATCCGGCTATACAGGCTGGCAGTTCGAGTATGTGACCTGCGACTGGTCAGACTGCTTTGAAAAACTTGAAAACGGCGAGATCGACATTATGGGCGGTATCTCTTATACGGAGGACCGCACCGAGGAGATGCTGTTTTCAGACGAGCCGATGGGAGTGGAAAAATATTACCTCTACGCCGATCTCTCACGCGCAGACATCTCCGCCTCCGACTTCAAAACGCTGAACGGCAAAAAGATCGGCGTTCTGATGGGAACGGAGCCGGAAGTGATGCTGACCGAGTGGGAAGAAAAATACGGCCTGGAAACGGAACACGTCAACATCTCCAACAACGATGATGTGAAGCAAAAGCTGGCAAATCACGAGATCGACTGCTTTGTTTCGCTGGAAGAATCCTTCTGGGCAGAGCGTGGCATCTCGACCATAACCCGTGTGGGAGAATCTGGCATCTACTATGCAATCAACAAAAACCGGCCTGATATCAAGGAAGAACTGGACGATGCAATGCGCGCGTTGGACGAAGCTGTGCCTTTTTATACGGCGGATCTGTATAAACGGTATTTCTCAATGGATTATACGCCCATCCTTACAGGGGAGGAAAAAGCGTGGCTCAGAGAGCACGGTGTGATCAGGATGGGCTTTCTGGCGAGCGACAGCGGCGTCAGCACCTTTGACCCTGCCACCGGGGAGTTTACCGGGGTAATCACGGACTATATTCAGTTTGCAGCAGATTGTCTGGGCAATCAGGAACTGGAATTCCAGCTGGTCGGCTATGACAGCAAGGAAGCAGAACTGGATGCGCTGAAATCGGGCGAGATCGACATGATCTTCCATTTCGACCAGAACCCGAATCTGGCGGAAGAGTATCACTTTGCCTGTACCAACACAACGTGGACCTCCAACCTGATGGCGGTCACGAACAAACAGCACTTTAACGAAAACAATGTAAACCGCATTGCCGTTCCCCAAAACAAACTCTCCCTGAAAAAGTACCTTGCGTTTTATTATCCGCAGTGGGAGATCGTGGACTGCGATACACAGGAGGATGCGGCAAGGCTGATCGAAACCGGACAGGCAGATTGCTTTGTTACCGGGATCAGCAGTGAGGAAAATTACAGTAAGAAATACGGGTTTTACAGCGTTCCGCTGCTGAACCCTGTAAGATCCTGCTTTGCGGTCAATAGCGGAAACCGCAGCCTGTTGTCCATCCTGAACAAAACGATCAAGGCAATGCCTGTTAATATGCTTGCCGGCGCGCTTGCGATGTATAAGAGCTCCGCGCGGAAGGTTACCCTGAGCGATTTTATAAAGGATAACTTCTTTAAGGTTATGTTGATCAGCAGCATTGCTGTTGCAGTTGTTCTGCTCACGATTTTGATGCTGCTCCAGAAGGCGCGTAAAGCCGAAGCTGCTGCAAGGAAAGCCGCAAACGATACGCAGGAACTGAATGCAAAATTGCAGGTCGCCGTGGAAAAAGCAGAGAGTGCGAACCGCGCCAAGTCCACCTTCCTGTTCAATATGTCTCATGATATCCGTACCCCCATGAACGCCATTATCGGTTACGCAGACCTTGCCTCCCGGCATCTGGACGCCCCTGCAAAGCTGGAAAAATACATGGAGAACATTCAGATATGCGGACAGAACCTGCTGGTGCTGCTGAACAATGTGCTGGATCTTGCCCGAATTGAGAACGACAGGACGGAGATCGAATATTCTGTTTCGGATGTCGAAAAAGATTTTCGTAACTGCATTGCGATGTTCCAGAATCAGGCAGACAGCAAGGGGCAGACGCTTACGGTGACAACACATCTGCTGTATCCGTATATCTATGCGGATGTTCCGCATCTGACTGAGATCTGCACGAACCTCGTCAGCAACGCGGTCAAATACACAGGTGCCTGCGGCACGATCCACTGTGATGTCACGCAGAAACCCGGCAAAAAAGAGGGCTGGTGCGATACGGTGATCACGGTTGCCGATAACGGCATCGGGATGTCGCAGGAGTTCCAGAAGCACATTTTTGAACCCTTTGAGCGGGAACGCACTTCCACCGTCAGCAAGGTGGAGGGCAGCGGCATCGGAATGGGCATCGTGAAAAAGCTGGTCGGGCTGATGAGCGGCACCGTGGAAGTGGAGAGCAGGATCGGTGTGGGCTCCACATTTACTGTCACCATTCCCAGCCGCATTGCATCGCAGGAGGAAACACAGGCGAAACGGGATACCACTTCTTCGGACAAAAAGAGCCTGCTCGGTGTGAAGATCCTGCTGACCGAGGACAACGACCTCAATGCAGAGATCGCCGCCGAACTGCTGCAGGAAGAGGGCTGCACGGTAGACCGCGCCAAAGACGGTGTGGAATGTGTGGATATGCTGGAAAAAGCTGCGAACGGAACCTATCAGCTGATCCTTATGGACATCCAGATGCCTGTGATGAACGGCTACGATGCAGCAAAAAAGATCCGGAGAATGGAAGACCCCCAAAAAGCGGATATTCCCATCATCGCCATGACTGCAAATGCCTTTTCCGAAGATCGGCAGGCGGCACTGGATGCCGGGATGAACGACCATGTTGCAAAGCCGATCAATATGAATGTCCTTGTGCCGACCATCCGGAAATACCTTTGATGCGGACAGAAAGCTGTGTATCAGGACGATACCGTATTGTGGAGCGTAAAAGCGAGTTGTGGATACTTTGAAGAAAGAGGATCGTAAAATGAACATTGAAGAACGGGCAGCGCAGGCTGCCGCATGGAAAGCCGCCGGACAGTGCAACTGCGCACAGGCGGTGCTGAAGGCATTTGAGGACAGGCTGCCGGTGGATGCCGACACCCTGATGAAGCTGGGCGCGGGCTATGCCGCCGGCATGGGCTGCATGGAAAGCACCTGCGGCGCACTGATCGGCGCTGTGATGGTGGCGGGCGTTGCTACAGACGGCAAGGGCACGCCCCGCATTTCCAAGGAACTGCTGCAAAACTTTCAGGATAAGTGCGGTGCCACCCTCTGCAAGGATCTGAAGGGTATGGAGACCGGCGCACCGCTGTGCCCCTGCCCGGAGTGCGTCCGCAACGCCGTGCTGGCATTGGGCGAGGTGCTGGGAGAGTAAGACGAAGAAAGTCTTGTTTGAAGGAGATATTTTGCGATGGAATACAAACGCTTTGGCAGTAAGATCCTTGTCCGCATCGACAAGGACGAGGAGATTCTTGAAAAAGTAAAGGAGCTTGCTCTGAAGGAAAAGATCCGCCTTGCCGCCGTTCAGGCGCTGGGGGCCACCAACAGCTTTACGGTGGGCGTATACAATGTAGCTGAAAAGAAATACTACGCCAACACCTTCAGCGGCAGCTTTGAGATCGTTTCGCTGACCGGAACCATCAACACCATGAACGGTGAATTTTACACCCATCTGCACATGAGCGCCGGAAACGACAAGGGTGAGGTGTTCGGCGGGCATCTGAACCGGGCGGTGGTCAGCGCCACCTGCGAAATGGTGGTCGATGTTCTGGACGGAACGGTAGACCGTGCGTATGATCCGGTCACCGGGCTGAACCTGTTCAAATTCCCGTCTGTCAAAGAAAATGACTGCGCTGAAAGTGTTTTGAAGGAAAGTAAAATGAAGATCCGTAAGGCAGAGGAAAAAGATATTCCCCGACTTCTTGCGCTGCTGGGGCAGGTATTGCAGATCCATGCAGAGATCCGCCCGGATATTTTTATCTCCGGCACCACCAAATACACTGTCGGCCAGCTGGCAGAGCTTTTGAAGCAGGAGGATAAACCCATCTATGTTGCGGTGGACGAGGACGATGTGTGTAGGGGCTATGCTTTCTGCCAGCTCAAAGAACAGCCTTTTTCCACCAACATGGTGCCCTTCAAGTCCTTGTTTATTGATGACCTTTGCGTTGACCGGCAGGCACGGGGGCAGCACATCGGAGAAAGTCTGTTTGAATACGTGAAGCAGCAGGCAAAAGAGCTGGGCTGCTATGAGGTGACCCTGAACGTCTGGGCGGGAAACACCCCGGCAGAGCACTTCTACGAAAAGATGGGCATGAAAACAAAGGAACGGCAGATGGAATATATCCTGTGAATGCGGACGCAGGAAGATGACCCGCTGGTAGAATTGTCGGAAAGAAATTGATGATAGAGATGAGGACAGAAAATGCCTATCAGACTGATCTGCAGCGACATTGACGGTACGCTGCTGCAATACGGCAGGAAAGAGCTGGAAGGATCTGCGCACCGAACCACACGGAAAACGGTTGCCCTGAGCGTTCCGGGCGCCTGTTTCAAGGGCAGCGTGCTTTGACTACAGCATCAGCCCCAAGGTCTGGTCGCCGGAAAAAACGCCCTGGGAGGAGGAAAATATCAATGGATCGCAAAAAACTGGAACAGCTGATTTTTGACACCTGCAGTGTGGAGCCGGACTATCCCTGGATGGACACCCCGGAATCGGCGGTGTTCCGCCACCCGGGCAATCGCAAATGGTTCGCGCTGGTCACCACGGTGTCCCGCAGCAAGCTGGGGCTGCCCGGGCAGCAGCCGGTGGACATCGTAAACCTGAAATGTGCCCCCCTCCTCATTGGTTCCCTGCGGATGGAGCCGGGCTTTTACCCGGCCTACCATATGAACAAGGACAACTGGATCACGGCAGCGTTGGACGGCAGTGCACCGGATGACACGATCCGGATGTTGCTGGAAATGAGCTATGCGGCAACCGCGCCGAAGCTGCGGAAAAAGCCCCGGCCTTCTGCGGCTTGCCCCCTGCCATGACTGCGTGGGATGCGCAGTCCGGAAAAAATAAAGTACACGGAGGAAAAAAGCATGCTGACCTACACCTATGTTTCAAAGGGCAAGTTTGTCCTGATGGAAAAACCAAAGCCGGTGCTGCAGCACGAGCGAGATGCCATTGTGAAGGTGACACTTGCCAGCATCTGCTCCAGCGACCTGCACATCAAGCACGGCAGCGTGCCCCGGGCCGTGCCCGGCATCACGGTAGGCCATGAGATGGTGGGCATCGTGGAAGAAGTGGGCAGTGCAGTGACCAACGTGAAGCCCGGCGACCGGGTGACGGTGAACGTGGAGACCTTCTGCGGAGAGTGCTTTTTCTGCAAAAAAGGCTTCGTGAACAACTGCACCGATCAAAACGGCGGCTGGGCGCTGGGCTGCCGCATCGACGGCGGGCAGGCAGAGTATGTCCGGGTGCCTTTTGCGGATCAGGGACTGAACAAGATCCCGGACGGCGTTACCGACCGGCAGGCGCTGCTGGTGGGCGATGTCCTTGCCACCGGCTATTGGGCAGCGCGCATCTCTGAGATCACCCCCGAGGATACTGTGCTGATCCTCGGCGCAGGGCCGACCGGCATCTGCACCCTGCTGTGCGTTATGCTGCACAGCCCCAAGCGCATCATCGTGTGTGAAAAGGACGCAAGCCGCCTGCAGTTCATCCGTCGGCACTACCCGCAGGTGCTCACCGTGCAGCCGGAGGACTGCACCGCCTTTGTGCGGGCCAACAGCGACCACGGCGGGGCAGATGTGGTGCTGGAAGTGGCAGGGGCGGACTCCACCTTCCGGCTGGCGTGGGAGTGCGCAAGACCCAACGCCATTGTGACCGTGGTGGCGCTGTACGATAAGGCGCAGACCCTGCCGCTGCCGGAGATGTATGGCAAAAATCTCACCTTCAAGACAGGCGGCGTGGACGGCTGCGACTGTGAAGAAACGCTGCGTCTCATTGCAGAAGGCAGGATCGATACCGAACCGCTCATCACCCATACCTATCCTCTGCGCCGGATCGAAGAGGGCTACGACCTCTTTGAACACAAGCGGGACGGTGTGATCAAGGTGGCAGTGGAATGCTGACAGCTGCCGTCAAGGCAAGGCACCAGCGCTCTGCACGATGCCTGCAGACGGGATCGTGAGGCGATGGCTCCCAAAAACGTGGCAGCACGCGGAACCATTGCCGTGGTCCATAGCATGTGAACCGATAAAGCGCCCCCGGAGAGCTTTTGAACTGTACTCTCCGGGGGCGTTGTTTTATTGCAGGTCATATTTTGCATGAGGCTATTGTGGTGACAGGAAGAAACAAACACAAGATATTGTTGCAAAAGTGTTATCTTTCCATGAATTTTAGCACTCTACTCTTGACAGTGCTAAAACTGTGTGCTATAACAAAGGCGTGCTCAGGAGAAAGGGGCATGAGGGAACCGCAAGGCTCCCGGGAAGACTCCGCTCCTGATGCACGATCTTGATTTTATACCCGACCCGAACGCCGGGATTGGAGGGTTGTTTTATGTTTATGCCTGCTGTTTTTCATGAGAACCTGTTCGATGATCTCTTTGATCCGTTCTGGAACGATGCTGCACTGGAGCGTGCAATGAGCCGTGAGGCTCATGACACCTTTGGCAAGCGTGGCGCGAACATGATGAAGACCGATGTGAAGCAGACCGCTGATGGCAATTATGATGTTGCAGTGGATCTGCCCGGCTGCAAGAAGGAAGACGTTCAGATGGAGCTGAACGACGGCTACCTGACCATTCAGGCTGTCCGCAGCCACAGCAACGACGAGAAGGACGAGAAAGGCCGCTATCTGCGCCGTGAGACCTTCTCCGGCACCTGCGCCCGCAGCTTCTACGTGGGCGATGCAGTGAAGAAGGAAGACATCCACGCAAAGTTCGAGGATGGCATCCTGCACATCCAGCTGCCCGCTCCTCAGCAGCAGAAGGCTCTGCCGGAAAACCCCAACCTGATCGCAATTGAGTAAAACATTACACGTGTGTGCCAAGGCACAACGCGTATTTGCTGATCTTCACAGCGCTTTCAGAATATAACAAAACCTCCCCGTGCGGCTTCATCCTGCACGGGGAGGTTTTTTGTTGATCGTCTGTTTTTACCGGCCGGTCTGCTGAGACATGCGGACAGGGAACGTCCGGGTTCAGCGGTTGTCGGCTGCTTCGGTCAGAACAAAGGTCAGCTCGGCGGTGGCGGCGCACTTGCCGTCCACCCACGCCGAAGCCTTGCCCACGCCCACCGGGCCGTGCTGCTCTACCAGTTCACAGTGCAGGGTGAGCACATCGCCGGGGGTGACCTGTTTGCGGAAGCGGGCATTCTTGATGCCGCCGAAGAGGGCCAGTTTGCCCTTGTTCTCCGGCAGGCTCAGCGCTGCCACCGCGCCGGTCTGGGCCAGTGCTTCCAGAATGAGCACTCCCGGCATCACCGGCTGACCGGGAAAATGTCCGCAGAAAAATTCCTCATTGCGGCTCACGCACTTGCGGCCGATGGCCCACTGGCCCGGCTCGTAGTCCAAAATGCGGTCCACAAGGGCAAAGGGATAGCGGTGCGGCAGAAGCGCCGCGATCTCCTCGCTGTTCAGGGCGTTTGCGTCTGCACGCACGGTGCGGGGTTCTGCCATGGGTCAGCCCTCCCATCTGCGCAGGGCGATGCAGGCGTTGTGCCCGCCAAAGCCCAGACTGTTGCTCAGTGCGTAGGTCATGGCCTGCGCACGGCCAGTGTTCGGCACATAGTCCAGATCACATTCGGGATCGGGCTGCTCATAGTGGATGGTGGGCGGCGCAAACTGGTCATGCAGGGCCAGCGCTGTAAATACGGCTTCAATGCCGCCTGCACCGCCCAGCAGATGGCCGGTCATGCTCTTGGTGCTCACCACGGTCAGCTGCTTTGCGTGTTCGCCGAACACTGCATGGATGGCGGCGGTCTCGCAGGCATCGTTCATGTGGGTGCCGGTGCCGTGGGCGTTGATGTGATCCACCTGCTCCGGTGCGATGCCCGCATCCGCCAGCGTCAGCGCCATGCAGTCGATGGCACCTGCGCCGCCGGGGGCGGGAGCGGTGAAGTGGTAGGCGTCGCAGTTGGCACCGTAGCCCACCACCTCAGCGTAGATGTGCGCACCACGGGCACGGGCATGTTCCAGCTCTTCCAGCACCAGCACGCCGCTGCCTTCGCCCATCACGAAGCCGCCGCGCCGTGCGTCAAAGGGCAGGCTGGCTGCATCCGGATCGGTCGCGGTGGAAAGCGCTTTCATGCTGGTAAAGCCGCCGATGCCCAGAGGGCTGATGCAGCTCTCTGCACCGCCGCAGACCATGGCAGTCTCGTAGCCGTCACGGATGCGGTGGAAGGCATCGCCTACGGCATTGGTGCCGCCGGCGCAGGCCGTCACCGGGCAGGTGCACATGCCCTTCAGGCCAAAGCGGATGGCCACCTGTGCCGCCGCCATGTTGGCAATGGACATGGGCACGAAATAGGGGCTTACCTTTTCCATGCCCTTTTCTTCACCGCGGGTGTGCTGCTCCTCAATGGTGGGCAGACCGCCGATGCCGCTGGAAAGGATGACGCCGATCTGTTTGGCTTCCGCTTCGGTGTCCAAACCGCTGTCTGCAACCGCTTCAGCGGCGGCAGCAAGGGCCAGAACGGTAAAGCGGGCCATCTTGCGGGCTTCCTTTTTGTCCACGATGGTTTCCGGGTCAAAGCCCTTCACCTCGCCTGCCAGCTTGCATTTGAAATCGGTGGTATCGAACTGGGTAATGGGGCCGATGCCGCATTTGCCCGCTTTGGCAGCAGCCCAGCTGTCGGCGGTGTTGTTGCCCAGCGGGTTCACGGTGCCAAGGCCGGTGATCACGACTCTGCGTTTTTCCATGAGAGTTTTCTCCTTTTACATTGCCATGCCGCCGTCTGCACAGAGCACCTGCCCAGTGAGATAGCTGCTTTGTTCTGCGGCAAAAAATGCCACTGCATTTGCCACATCCTCCGGCTTTCCTGCGCGGCCTGCGGGGATGCCCTTTGCCATTTCGGCACGGACGGCTTCCGGCAGGGCGGCGGTCATGTCGGTCTCGATAAAGCCCGGCGCGACTGCGTTCACGGTCACATTGCGGCTTGCCAGCTCGCGGGCAAGGCTTTTGGTCAGTCCGATCAGGCCCGCCTTGCTGGCGGCGTAATTGGTCTGGCCGGCGTTGCCCCGCAGGGCCACCACACTGGAAAGGTTCACGATGCGGCCCCAGCGCTGGCGCACCATGCGGCGGGCGGCCTCCTTGCAGCAGAGGAACGCACCCTTGAGGTTTGCGTTCAGCACTGCGTCAAAGTCCTCTTCGCTCATGCGCAGGATCAGGTTATCGCGGGTAATGCCCGCGTTGTTCACAAGGATATCCACCCGGCCAAAGGCGTTCACCGCCTGTTCAAAGAGCGTTTTGCAGCCCTCGGCAGTGGAAACATCGGCCTGCACAGCCACAGCATTTGCGTTTTCGGCCTTGCACAGAGCCACCGTCTCGGCAGCTGCAGCTTCGCCGTGGCAGTAGTTTACCACCACATTGCAGCCCTGCTTTGCAAGCTGGATGCACACAGCCCGGCCAATGCCCCGGCTTCCGCCGGTGACAACGGCGGTGCGGATGATCGTTTCTTCGCTCATAGCTCTTCCTTCCATGCTGTCAGTGCGGCGTTCAGCTGCTCCGGGGTCTCCACCGAAGCGCAGACCACGCCGGGCAGGGTCTTTTTCACAAAGCCAGCCAGAGCACTGCCCGGGCCGACTTCCAGAATATGGTCTACGCCCAGCTCACCGAGGCGGCGGAGCGTATCTTCCATGTAAACGCTGCTCTGCACCTGCTTCACCAGCAGCGCCGGGATGCTGTCGGCATCAGCCTTTTCACGGCCAAGGCAGTTGAACAGCACCGGCACCTGCATCTCGCCAAAGGACTCAGAGGCAAAACGCTTTGCCAGTGCATCCCCGGCGGGGGCCATGAGGCGGGTGTGGAACGGGCCGCTCACCTTGAGCGGAATGCAGCGGCGGGCACCGGCTTCTTTGGCCAGTGCGGCGGCTTTGTCCACAGCGGCTTTCTCGCCGCCGATGACCAGCTGGCCCGGGCAGTTGTAGTTGCAGATCTGCACACAGCCCAGCTCCGCCGCCTGCTCACAGCAGGCGGCAAGTGCCTGCCGGTCAAGGTTCAGCACGGCGGTCATGCCGCAGTCGATGCCCTTTGCAGCTTCGGCCATGGCTTTGCCGCGGTAAGCGGCCAGCTCGATGGCCTGCTTTGCGGTGAACACCCCGGCAGCTTCCAGCGCGGAGTATTCGCCCAGCGAAAGCCCGGCCACATAAGCGGGCTTTACGCCCTGCTGTGCCAGCACTGCGGTCACGCCGCAGGCAAAGGCCACCATGCAGGGCTGGGTGTATTCGGTCTGATTCAGAAGGCCGTCCGGGTCCTCAAAGCAGACGCGGTGCAGGTCGAAGTCCAGCTCGGCGCTGTCGAATGCCGCCCGGAACGCGGGAGAGCCTTCGTAAAATTCTTTGCCCATGCCGGGGTGCTGTGCCCCCTGACCGGCATATAAAACGGCAAGTTTCATTGATTTTGCCTCCATTCGGTCACAAGTTCGTCCATCAGCTCCTGTACCGTGCGCATCCGGTCCAGCCTGCCCACGTTGGCTCCGCAGAAGAACAGGCCCTCCTCCACATTGCCCTTTACGGCTTCGATGAGCGCGTGGGTGATGCAGTAGGGCACCTTGGCGGGGTCGCAGGTCTTCAGGCAGCGGGCACAGTGCCGGGGAGGGAAGCGGGTCCCCTCTGCCAGCGCCTGCACCAGCGGGGTGTTCAGTGCACGGCCCGGCATTCCCACCGGGCTGTGGATGATCCGCACATCTTCGGGCCGGGCGTTCAGCAGAACGTCCTTGTAGCCCTGGGATGCGTCACACTCGTAGGTGGTGATAAAGCGGGTGGCAAGCTGTACGCCTGCAGCGCCCATTGCGGTAAAGTGGGCCATATCGGCACCGGTGTACACGCCGCCTGCCACAAACACGGGGATGCTGTGGCCAAACTGTGCTTCAAAGGGCTTTACCTCGGCCAGCACCTCGGGCAGGATGTCGTCGAGGGTCTGGCATTTGCCTGCCAGCAGGTCATCTTCGGCAAAGCCGAGGTGTCCGCCTGCCTTGCAGCCTTCGATCACCACAAAATCAGCGGTGCGGCCAAACTCTTTGGCCCAGCGGCGCAGGATGAGCTTTGCGGCCCGTCCGCTGGAAACGATGGGCGCAATGGCAACATCCGTTGTGCCCACGATGCCGGGCAGCTCCAACGGCAGGCCTGCGCCGGACACCACCGCGTCCACGCCTGCTTCCACAGCAGTGCGGATCGCGGCCGCATAATCCTGCGTTGCCACCATGGCGTTGATGGCTACCATACCGGCACCCTTTGCGATCTCCTTCGCCTTCCGGATCTCGGCGGTCAGGGCACGGTGATTGGCGCTTGCCGGGTCGCGGGCAAAGTCCGGCTCCCGGTAGCCTGCATCGGCGGTGGAGATGCACCCCATGCCGCCGCAGGCTGCAACAGCACCGGCCAGCCCGCCAAGGGAAACGCCCACACCCATGCCGCCCTGCAAGATGGGCACAGACAGGGCCTTTCTGCCGAGGGTCAGCATTCGGTGCTCAGCGCGGCAATGCGCTGCCTCCCGCCGTCCCACAGGTCTGCAAGAATATCCGCCACCGGGCGCACCTCGTGCAGCATGCCTGCAACCTGACCGGCCATCAGGCTTCCGGTGGTGGTGTCGCCCTCAAACACGGCGCGGCGCAGGCTGCCAAGGGTGTACTTTTCCAGCTCCATCTTGTCGGCACCGGCGTTTTCCTGCCGGACATATTCGCGGCTCATGCGGTTTTTCAGCACCCGCACCGGCGCACCCACGCTGCGGCCGGTCACGATGGTATCGCTGTCCTTGGCCTTGAGCAGGGCGGCTTTGTAGTTGGGGTGGATGGGGCATTCCTCGCTTGCCAGCAGGCAGGTGCCCACCTGCACGCCGCAGGCGCCCAGAGCCAGAGCGGCTGCCAGCTGACGGCCGTCGGCGATGCCGCCTGCCGCAATGACCGGAATGCTGACCGCATCCACCACCTGCGGCACCAGTGCCATGGTGGTCATTTCGCCCACATGGCCACCGCTCTCGGTGCCTTCAGCGATGACGGCATCGATGCCCAGCGGCTCCAGATGCTTTGCCAGCACCGCAGCTGCCACCACCGGGATCACCTTGATGCCGGCAGCTTTCCACATGGGCACGTATTTGCCCGGGTTGCCTGCACCGGTGGTCACAACGGACACGCCCTCGTCCACCACGATCTGCGCAAAGACATCTGCCTGCGGATGCATGAGCATGATGTTCACGCCGAAAGGCTTGTCGGTCAACTGCTTGCAGCGGCGGATATTCTGGCACAGGGTGTCGGCATCCATGCCGCCCGCACCGATGATGCCCAGTGCTCCCGCATTGGAGCAGGCGGCGGCAAACTCGCCGGTGGCGATGTTGGCCATGCCGCCCTGAATGATGGGGTATTTTGTACCCAGAATTTCATTTAAAAGTTTCATTGAAAACCCTCTCAGTCAATGCCGTAAGGCATTGCCAGCTCCCCCGAAGGGGGAGCTTTTTTCTGCTTTTCTGTCAGCTAGACCTTCTCTTGGAAAGCACGCTGACCCTACCCGCCCATAAAGCTCCCCCCCTTTGGGGGAGCTGGCGCGTCAGCGCCTGAGAGGGTCATATTCCACGATCATTCCGCCCCATGTCAGGCCGCCGCCAAAGCCGATGCAGGCCAGCAGCTGGCCCGGCTTCAGCTGCCCGCTCTCGGCCAGCTCGTTGAGGGCGACCGGGATGCTGGCGGCGCTGGTGTTGCCGTGGCGCTCCATGTTCTTGTAGAACTTTGCCGGGTCGGCCTTCAGCGCCCGCACGCAGTGGTCGATGATGCGGCTGTTGGCCTGATGACAGACTACCCAATCCAGTTCATCCAGTGTTTTGCCGGTTTCTTCCAGCACAGCGTGCAGACATCTGGGCAGAGCATCCACTGCAAAGCGGAACACCGCTTTGCCATCCATCGTGATGGGGGCAGAGCCTTCGCGGCTGGGCCCGCCGGCGTGAATGGCGGCATCGCCCCGGGCACCCAGTGTTACGGCAAAGGGCACGGAGGCTGCAGTCAGCTCAAAGACGGCTGCACCGGCCCCATCGCCGAACAATACGCAGGTGGAACGGTCGGTTGGGTCTATCAGGCGGGAAAGAGCTTCACAGCCCACCACAAGGGCATACCGCCCGCCCATCGTTGCCAGCAGCCCGCGTGCCACGGCGGTACCATACAAAAAGCCGGAGCAGGCCGCGTTCACGTCCAGAGCCGGGCAACTTTCCGGCAGGCTCAGTGCTGCCTGGATCTGGCAGGCAACGCTGGGGGTCGCATCCGGTGCCGAAAGGGTGGCACAGATGCAGCAGCCGATGTCTGCCGGGGCAAGGCCGCTGCGGCTGAGCGCCTGCTTTGCAGCAGCAATGGCAAGGGTGGCAGCGGATTCGTTCTCGCCGCACCAGTGCCGGGCACGGATGCCGGTGCGGGTGGTGATCCACTCGTCGCTGGTGTCCACCATGCGGCTCAGATCTTCGTTCGTGACAGTCCGGCCGGGCAGTGCCCCGCCGGTGGCTATCAAGCGCAAAGCAGCGTTCATGGGTTCCTCGTTTCTCCGATCTGACGGTATTTTTTATAGCGCTGATCGGCCAGCGCCCGGCCGCTCATGCGGCACAGCTCTCTCAGGTTTGCACGCAGAGCTTCGTCCAGCGTCTCAAACAGGGCGGCATGGCCGCGCTGTGCGCCGCCCACCGGCTCCGGGATCACCTGTTCCACAATGCCGCCGCGGTACAGATCCTGCGCCGTCAGCTTCATCATCTCACAGGCTTCGCCGCTGCGGGAAGAATCCTTCCACAGGATGCTGGCAAAACCCTCGGGGCTGAGGACAGAGTAGACGGCGTTTTCCAGCATGAGGATGCGGTTTGCCACACCCAGAGCCAGCGCGCCGCCGGAAGAACCTTCGCCGGTAACGACGGCGATGACCGGCACAGTCAGGCCGCTCATTTCCATCAGGTTCCGTGCGATCGCTTCGCCCTGACCACGCTCCTCGGCGTCTTTTCCGGGGTAAGCGCCCGGGGTGTCGATAAAGGTGATGATGGGGCGGCCGAACTTTTCCGCCTGCTTCATCAGGCGCAGAGCCTTGCGGTAGCCCTCCGGCCCCGGCATACCAAAGTTGCAGGCCAGATTTTCTTCCAGCGTAGCACCCTTTCGGTGGCCGATGACCGTCACCGGCAATCCGTGAAAACGGGCGATGCCGCCCAGAATGGCAGGGTCTTCCTTGCACTGACGGTCGCCGCGCTGCTCAAAGAAATCGGTGAACAATGCGTTCACGATCTCATCGATGTGGGGGCGTTCCGGATGCCGGGCCAGAAACACCCGGTCCTCGGCGGTCAGCGGGCCGCAGGTGCGCAGGATCTCGTCCTCCTCCACGGCCAGCTCAGCCAGTTCGGACGCATGAGCCGTGATGGCTTCCATGTCGTTGCCGCGGCCCTTCAGTGCGGCGATCTGGGCGTCCAGCGGAGCCAGCTGTTCCAGAATTTCTTTGATCATTCGTGCTTTCCTCCTGTGTGGAGCTGTAAGATCTGGATCAGGGTATCCCGCAGCTGGCTGCGGGGGATCACCTGATCCACAAAGCCGTGCTCCATCTGGAACTCGCTGCGCTGGAATCCGGCAGGCAGCTTTTCGCCGATGGTCTGTTCAATGACCCGGGGCCCGGCAAAACCGATCAGCGCACCGGGCTCTGCCAGCATGATGTCGCCAAGGCTGGCAAAGCTGGCGGTCACGCCGCCGGTGGTGGGATGGGTGAGCACACTGATGTACAACCCGCCCTTTGCGGAGAACCGCTGGATGGCGGCGCTGGTCTTGGCCATCTGCATCAGGCTGAAAATGCCTTCCTGCATCCGCGCACCGCCGCTGGCCGAAAAGATGACCAGAGGAAGCCGCTTGGCGGCGGCGTATTCCACTGCACGGGTGATTTTTTCGCCCACAGCAGTGCTCATGCTGCCCATGAAAAAGCGGCTGTCCAGCACGGCTGCCACGCAGGCCACCCCGCCGATGCGGCCGGTGGCCGTGACAGCGGCTTCGCGCAGGCCGGTCTTGTTCTGGGCGGCAGCAAGCTTCTCACTGTAGTCCGGAAAGCTGAGCACATCCTGCGGAGGCAGATCTGCATCCAGTTCCCGGAAGCTGCCATGATCCAATACCAGACTCAGCCGGTAGTATCCGCCGATGGGCATGTGATAGCCGCAGTTGGGGCAGACGAAAAGGCTTTTGGTCCACAGGGTGCGTGCTGCACGGCGGCCGCACTGCTTGCACTCTACGAACTGGGGCTCGTGCCAGACGGCCCCGGCGTCCCGCTTGGCTTTCAGCTGGAAGGTGCGCTCCCGCATCCGGCCGGGGAACAGATCTCGGATATCGTTCATCGCTTTTTGCCTCAGACGTGTGCGGTGATGTAGTTGAAGATGTCGCCCACGGTCTTGAGCTTTGCCAGCTCCTCGTCCGGGATGGACACGCCGCAGGCATCTTCCAGAGCCATGTTCAGCTCCACAGCGTCCAGACTGTCAGCCTCCAGATCCTCGGTCAGGCTGGCCTCCATCGTGACCTTGTCCTCGTCGCAGTTCAGGGTATCGACAACGATCTTCTTCATTTCTTCAAACGTCATGGTAGTAGTCTCCTTTGTTCTGTTAAGTTTGTATTTTTAACTAAATATTTTGATGTTTCTTGCGAACACGACTATTATAGCCGAACTGTCGGATAAGTCAAGAATAATAGTTAAAATAATTTATCTTTTACAATTTTGACACAGTTCTCTTCCTTTTTATAAAGAGGGCAGCAGAACACGGAGATCGATCTTCCGCACAAAGGCGTTCGCTCTGGGTTCGGCTGCAAAAGCTGAATTCTGTGAGGGGGGCAGACCCCCTCTTTTCTGTTTTGGCAAAGCGTGGTACAATAAAAGCAGATCATGGCCCTTGGTCGGCCTGTTGGAGGAGAGCGTAAAACGATGAACGATCTTGGCGGCAAGGCATACTATCATCTGCCCGGCCTGTTTGAATTTTATGAGCTGTACCGTGTGTTTCTGCCCCTGTTCCGGGAGCACCGCGCGTATTTCTACGACTGGTGCGAGATCGGTTCCATCTACGGAGCCCCGGCAGACTGCATCTGGGGCGGGGGCCGTGCAGGCTTTGGCGACCAGAGCGCAAAAGAGGTGCGGGCGCTGCTGCGGGAGTACGGCATCTCTGCCCGGCTCACCTTCAGCAATTCACTGCTGCAGAAGGAGCACCTGCGCGACCCGAAATGCAATGCCCTGTGTGCGCTGTTTGAAGCGGGCAGCGGCGTGCAGAATGGGGTCATCGTCCACTCGGAGCTGCTGCTGAAGTACCTGAAAGCGCGGTACCCGGGTTTTTACTTTGTGTCCTCCACCACCAAGGTCCTGACGGAGTTTGCCCAGCTGCGCAGGGAGCTGGAACGGGAAGAGTTCCGCTTTGTGGTGCCGGATTTCCGTCTGAACAAAGCGTTTGACCAGCTCAAAGGACTGCCGCGGGCCCAGAAGAATAAGGTGGAATTTCTCTGCAATGAGTGCTGCTGGCCCGGCTGCAAAGACCGGAAGCGGTGCTATGAGACCGTCAGCCGCAAAAACCTTGGCGAAGCCTGTCCGGAGCACGTATGTACCGCACCCGATGCACAGGAGGGCTACCGCTTTTCCAGAGCAATGCAGAGCCCGGCGTTTATCGGGACGGAGGAGATCTGCAGGACCTACCTGCCCATGGGCTTCTCCCATTTCAAGATCGAAGGCAGAGGCCTTGGCAGTGCGCTGATCCTGGAATTTCTGCTGTACTACATGACAAAGCCGGAATATCAGCTGCAGGTGCGGGAAGCGATCTATCTGGACAGTATGCTGGATCTGTTCTGAGCAAAAGCGGCGAAAAAAATGCGCGGCGGCTTTTCTTCAGTGCAGTGATGTGCTATAATGAGCGCAGAAAACCGAACAAACAGGAGGGAACACGAGCATGGAATTTACAGAAGTAGTCCGGAACCGGTATTCCTGCAAAAATTTTGATGCAGGCAAGGCGGTGGACGCCGCAAAGCTGACCGAGATCCTGGAGGCAGGCCGTGTGGCGCCGACTGCCAAGAATTTTCAGGAGCAGAAGATCTATGTGATCCAGTCGGCAGAGGGGCTTGCAAAGATCGACAAGGCAACGCCATGCCGCTACAATGCACCCACCTGTCTGGTGGTGGCGTTTGACCGTACCAATGTGTTCACCTACCCCGGCGGCAGGCGGGACTCCGGTGTGGAGGATGCCACCATTGTGGCCACCCACATGATCCTGGCCGCTGCCAATGCAGGCGTGGACAGCTGCTGGGTCAACTTTTTTGATCCGGAGCAGCTGGCAAAAGAGCTGGGCCTGCCCGAAAACGAAGAGATCCTGATGATCATGGATCTGGGCCATGCCGCACCGGGCGCTGTGCCGCTGCCGAACCATGGCTCCCGCAAGCCGCTTGCGGATACGGTAGCATATCTGTGATCGGATAATACAATACCGGCAGGGCCTTCTGATACGGGCTCTGCCGGTATTTTTCTGCAGGACAAAAAAGAAAGCCTCCATGCGGTTGAACATGGAGGCTTTCTCTTTTTATAAACTATGGACCTGGAGGGAGTCGAACCCTTGACCTTTCGGATGCGAACCGAACGCTCATCCCAACTGAGCTACAGGCCCATATGATGACGCTGTTAGTGTAACTCTGTTCGGATGATTTGTCAAGAGAATTATGTGCTGTTTCAGCGGCGGCCCAGCTGCCAGAAGGCCACAGCACTGGCGGCGGCAACGTTCAGCGAGTCCACGCCGTGGGACATGGGAATCTTCACGGTGTGGTCGCAGGCGGCAATGGTGCTGGGGGCAAGGCCATCGCCCTCGGTGCCCAGAACGATGGCGAGCTTGGGCTCAGCAGCAAGGGCGGCATCATCGATGCTCACGGAACGGTCGCTCAGGGCCATGGCGGCAGTCCGGAAGCCCAGAGCGTGCAGCTGTGCGATGCCGTTCTCCGGCCAGTCGGCAGGGGACGCACCGATCTGTGCCCATGGCACCTGAAACACGGTGCCCATGCTCACGCGCACCGCCCGGCGGCACAGGGGGTCGCAGCAGGAGGGGGTGATGAGCACCGCGTCCATATTCAGCGCGGCGGCACTGCGGAAGATGGCCCCCACATTGGTGGAGTCCACAATGCCTTCCAGCACGGCCACCCGGCGCGCATTGCGGCAGACCTCTTCCACACTGCGGGGCAGCGGACGGCGGAACGCGCACAGCACACCCCGGGTCAGCTCAAAGCCGGTCAGGCTGGCCAGCGTGTCACGGTCAGCGGTGTACACCGGCGCATCGCCGCAGCGGGTCAGGATCTCTGCCGCAGGGCCGGTGATCTGTCGGCGCTCCATGAGCAGGGAGAGCGGCGTGTACCCGGCATCCAGTGCGCGGGCGATCACCTTGGGGCTTTCGGCAATGAAGATACCTTTTTCCGGCTCCAGACGGCTGCGCAGCTGCGCCTGCGTCAGGCGGGCGTAGATGTCTAGCTCCGGCGCGGAAAGGTCGGTGATCTCAATGATATTCGGCATAAGGAAATCTCCTTTGGAAAAGCTTTTTTCTTATTCTAGCACAACCCGGGCGGGAATGCAAAACTCCATACCCAAAACAGGCCGGCATCCCACGCGGGGACACCGGCCTGCAAGGACAGATTTATTCGGAGCGCAGTGCGGTAACGGGGTTGCACTTGGCTGCGCTGCGGGCGGGGAGCAGGCCGCCGAGGATGGTAAGCAGGGTGGCCAGTACGATCAGGATCAATGCGGCCTTGGGCGGCAGCACGGCAGTGACGCTGTTGGTACCGGCAATGGAATGGATGAGCATGTTGCCGGGGATCAGCAGCAGCAGGCACAGGCCCACGCCGATCACGCCGGAGCACAGACCGATGATGAAGGTCTCGGCGTTGAACACCTGCGAGACATTGTGCTTGGAAGCACCAATGGCACGCAGAATGCCGATTTCCTTGCGGCGCTCCAGCACGCTGATATAGGTGATGACGCCGATCATGATGGAGGAGACCACCAGCGAGATGGCCACAAAGGCCACCAGTACGTTGCTGACCATGCCCACGATCTTGGTCACGGCGCTCATCAGGGTGCCGACCGTGTCGGAGAAAACGATCACCTTGTCGTCCTGTCCCTGCTCGCGCATGGAGGCGTTGTAGGCGTTCAGGTTTTCCACGATGCGGTTCTTGGCCTCAAAGCTGTTGGGATAGATCCAGATGGCTCCGGGCGATGCGTAATCAGAGTAGCCCAGCGAGCCCAGTACGCTGTTGTAGGTGGTGGAGCCGGACTGCAGGTTCAGCTTGACCAGATCCACCAGATCGTCGGTGCTCATGTTCAGTCGCACGGCATTCTGGAACACCGCAGCGTCGATCTGCAGTGCGTCCTCCACCTGACTGCTGAGCTTGGAAATGTTCTTCTGGATCGCGGTCTGCAGCTGCTGGCTGAACTGCGTAGTCAGCTGGCGCATCAGCTGCTGCATCACGGTGCCGATCTGAGCCTGAATGGCGGCAGTGAGCTTTTCCTGCAAGGCTTCGCCCAGCTTCTGGGTGAGTTGCTGGGAATAGCTTTCCAGATAGCGGGCCATGATGCCCTGCAGGTTCTGCTGCAGCGAAGCAGTGAACTGATCCTGCAGGCCGGAGGTATCCAGCAGACTGCCCATGGACTCGGCAAGGATCTGCTTGAATATGTCGCTCTCCATATAGGAAGAGAAACCGATCTTGTCCAGATTCAGGATGCCGTTGCCGATGATGTAGCGCTTGTAGCCGTTCATGACGTTCTTCATCAGCTCCTGCAGCGCATCCTGCGAAATGGACATGTCCATATCCGCGAACAGCTGGCTCAGATCCAGCGAATCCATCTCCGGCAGCTGCACATCGCTCAGGTCGATGTCGCTCAGGTCAAAATCGTTCATATCCAGCTGGAAGGAGGACGGATCGATGATGGACGCAAGGTCGAAGGAGCCGTTCGTCAAATTGAACGCGCCGCTCAGGTCAAACTGCAGTTTGCTGGCGTCGAACTGGAAGGCATCCTTCAGCGCATCGGTGTCCACAGAGAACAGGGAGGAAAAATCAAGGCTGCTCTTGTCCTGCTGCTCCGTGTCAAAGGGTTCACCGGTGAGCACGTTGGTATCCGGGTGGGCAAGC
The DNA here is from genome assembly GCF_049562865.1 of Faecalibacterium sp. 7. Lineage (NCBI taxonomy): Bacteria > Bacillati > Bacillota > Clostridia > Eubacteriales > Oscillospiraceae > Faecalibacterium > Faecalibacterium sp. 7. The sequence continues at coordinate 1,915,632 of NZ_CP186911.1, forward strand.
TGCTGCTTTACGACCTCGCTCTCGGCGGCATGGTCGATGGCGTAATAGGTCAGCGCATGGGAATAGGCAACGCCGGTGGGCAGGATGGTGGAGCTGGCGTCCGGCTTGGGCTGGACGACGCCCACGATGGTCAGATCCGGGCTGTCGGCAACGGCCTGTTCCATGAAGGCTTCATCGCCGGACTGGTTGCGCCAGATCTGACGTTCCTCATCATAAGCATAAAGGTCGGAAAGGGTCAGCACCTTGAACTTCAGCCCCACAAAGGTTTCGTAGGGATAGGTGCTGTAACCGGTGGGTGCTGGAGTGTTTTTGTCTCTGGAATATGCTTCCAGAAAACGCAGCATCACGTTTTCATCCTCAATGCCCATCAGGTAAAGCGCATAGTCGCTGACACTGCCGTCTGCGTTCAGCACCAGAATGGCTTCGTTGGCGCCATTCGGCCAGCGGCCTGCTTTGACGTCGTACTGGTTCTCGTACAGAGAGGGTACCTCGGCCATTTCGGTGAACACATTCTGGTTGGTCATGGAGGAGACGATGCCGGCGGCAGAGGCGGTGTTGCTCAGGGAAGAGATGGTGCTGTCCGGATACACCTGACGCACGGTGCCGTCCTTATTCTGGCGGTAGATGAGCGGGTAGGAGCCGTAGGTGTACTCGATGGAAGCAGCGTCCTCCGGGATAGGGCAGTCCGGGCTGTCCAGATAGGCTTTCAGGGAGGTAAGGTCGTTGGAATTGGAGGTGTCCTCGGTCAGCTGGGAAAGCAGCTCCCGCACCGTGACCATTCCCTCCGGGGCGGAAGAGGACGATACACTGCCGACGCCGGTGGTATCGGCAACGGCAGTGGTATAACTCTCCGGGTTCAGCAGGGCGGCAAGGTCGATGCCGTTATAGGTGATCTGCAGCGGATACTCCGAAAGGGTGGATCGCTCCATGTCCTGGATATAATTGCTCACACCGGCCGAGAGTGAGAGGATCAGCGCGATGCCGATGATGCCGATGGAACCGGCAAATGCGGTGAGCAGGGTGCGGGCCTTTTTGGTGAGCAGATTGTTGAAGCTCAGGGAAAGGGCCGTCAGCAAAGACATGGAGGAATGGCCCAGATTCCTGTGCACCGGCGGGGCCAGCACGGCATCGTCCGGCAGGAAGGGGGCCGTGTCGGACTGGATGATGCCGTCGCGCAGACGGACGATGCGGGTGGCATACCGTTCGGCCAGCTCCGGGTTGTGGGTGACCATGACCACAAGGCGGTCTTTGGCCACCTCCTTTAGCAGCTCCATGACCTGAATGCTGGTCTCGCTGTCCAGTGCACCGGTGGGCTCGTCTGCCAGCAGGATGTCGGGATTGTTCACCAGAGCGCGGGCAATGGCCACACGCTGCATCTGACCGCCGGACATCTCGCTGGGATGCTTGTGCAGCTGGTCTCCCAGACCCACCTGTTCCAGTGCTTTGGCGGCCCGGCTGCGGCGCTCCGCACCCGAAATGCCGGAAATGGTCAGTGCCAGCTCCACGTTGGAGAGCACCGTCTGGTGGGGAATCAGATTGTAGCTCTGGAACACAAAACCAATGGTGTGGTTGCGGTAGGAGTCCCAGTCGCGGTCGGTGTATTTTTTGGTGGAAACACCGTTGATGATCAGATCACCGCTGTCGTAGCGGTCCAGGCCGCCGATGATGTTCAGCAGGGTGGTCTTGCCGGAACCGCTGGGGCCGAGAATGGCAACAAATTCATTGTCCCGCAGGTTCAGGCTGACGTCATCCAGTGCTTTCTGGACCAGATCGCCGGTCTTGTATTCTTTTTTGATGTGTTTGAGTTGGAGCATGTGCAAGCCTTTCCGGCCGCTCCCCACAGGAACGGTGCCGCTCTTTCCAATGAACTGTCAAAAGCTGCGCTCTGCGCAGAATGTCATACCCTTTCATTTTACCGTAATAATATGAAAAAACTGTGTATAACCGGGTGAGAATTTCTGCGGAATGGATAAAATTATGTGCTGTTGGCAGAGACCGGCTGTCCAAAACGGGAAAAGACCGGGAAAATGAGTCGAAAAGTTGAATTTGCGTCGCATTCGTGCTATTTTAAGAGCAGGAGATGCCGCTGAAAAAGCAAAAAGCGGCATGGCCGGGCCGGACAAAAGCGACCAGATGCTAAAAACCGTGGTAAATGCTGGTCAAAATGGACATGCGTTGTAAAAAAGTTGTAAAAAATAAAGTATGGCGTAAAAATGCAGCCTGATGAAAATAGACACTTCTTCGGGGTTGTACCACTCCCTTCTTGCTCTTTAAAATAAACTCGGGAAAGCTTTTACAGCAAAACAGGAAAAACAGGGAATACAGTAAAATACTGCGGAACCCTGTAGCAAGGAGGAAGAATTATGGAACGTACATTTGCACCTATGATCCGTCAGTTTTCGGCAATTGACGGACTGCAGAAGGCGTATACGCTGGTGTATTCGATGGATGCAGACGACGAAAGCGGCTGTCGTCTGACCCTTTGCCGCACCGGGGATCGACAGTGTATGAAAAGCCGGTACATCGCGGCGGCACCAGAGTTCGGCTACCGGATCCTGCGGTATCTGTGTGAGAATGGCGTCCAGCCGGAGATCTGGCAGGATGTGGTAGAGGAACTGGCCGACACAGAACAGCTCAGGCAGAAAGGCGGCGCGTTGTGTGGAGAATGAGAACACAGACAGAACGCTGCAGATCGCCCTTGGAAGCTACGACCGCAAGGAACTGCGGGTACAAAAGAATTACATACAGGAGCAATGCGCCGGGTCAGAGTGCACCTGCTTTCAGAACGGCAGCCGCCTGCTGGAGCAGCTGCAGCAGGGCCGGAGATTCGACGCAGTGATCCTTTGCAGCCAGCTGGAAGATATGAGCGGGCTGGAACTTCTGACGGAGCTCCGCACCACGGAAGCAAGGCCCCCGGTATTGATGATCGATGAAGCCCGGCGGCAGAACAGCAGCATCCTCTGCCCGGAGTCCGGCGAAGGCCTGTGTTATGTTGGCCGTACGGAGCTCAGAAGCCTGCTGTGGGAGCTGTATCGGATGCCGGGACGGCAGAACCGGCAGATGGAACGCAGGTGTCAGGAATTGTACGAGGGCTGGGGAATCCGGCAGCCGGACATGAATAGCCGCTATCTGTCCAGCGCAGTGGGCGTGGTGTATGGCACCATCCAGAAGCTGGCGATCCGCAAGGAGATCCTGCAGGCGGTGGGCGAACAGTATGAGGTGTCGGTCTCTGCCGTGGACAGCGGGATCCGGCGTATGGTCGATCAGCTGGAAGCCAGACCCACCGCAGAGTGGCTGGCGTTCAAAGAAAAAAGCGGCTTTACAGACGAAAAGCCCACGACCGGCAAACTGATCTATGCAGTCAAAAACTATCTTCAGCATCAGAAAGGCGGCTGAGCAGGAGGCTTTGGAGGTGTAAAGGTATGGAGCAAGAGTGGCAAAACGACGCGGGAGCACTGACGGCACAGGCGATCCCGCAGAAAGATGTGGAACAGGCCTGCTTCCATGCGTTGGGACTGGTCGGACGCAACTGCGAATATCTGGAGCAGCACCTTGCACGGGTCGGAGCCGATGAGCAGACCCGGCAGGCGGTGAATGACATCAGCGCCGCTGCGGCACGGCTGGACCGCACGATGAACGAAGTGATGACCCTGCTGGATTTTCTGCGTGCAGAAGAGCCCCCGCAGCTTTCCCCGCTGGACCTGTGCCAGATGCTGCAGCAGATCGCAGCGCAGGCCGATATGGTGCAGGAGCAGCTGGATGTGGAGCTGACGCTGGACTATGGCGGCTTGACGTCCTGCCGTGTGATGGCCGACTGCAGCGATGCAGAGCTGCTGTGCCTGCATCTGCTCTCCAATGCGCTGCGTGCCTGCGGCACAGGCGGCAAAGTGCAGCTGACGCTGCGCCGGTGCGAGAACTTCTGGAAGCTGACCGTGCTGGATGACGGCTGCGGTCTGCCGGAAACAAGCAGAGAAGCATGGCTGGAAAACCGCCGCTGCTTTCTGGGCGGGGCCGGGCTTGGTCTGCTGCTCTGCCGCGAGTGCTGCCGCCGTATGGGCTGGGACCTGCAGGTAGAACAGCGTGCACCGGAAAAAGGCACCCGGGCCGTCGTGACCATCCCGCTGTGCGATGAACCGATGCCGGAACCGACCGTGGAATTGCGTTCGGACTGCAGCCCGGTGCGGACGCAGCAGCAATACCAGCTGCGCAATATGCTGGTGCGGGAGCTGCGCACCATGCCGGAGCGCGGCGGCACGGAAGACCTGTGAAGAACCGGTGCTGAAGCCTGCTCTATAAATAGGAAGAAGACACTGCTGCATGATAAATAGGAAGAAGATACTGCTGCATGGGAGAGCGCCTGTGCAGCAGTTTTTGTTTGCAGACTGAGCTGCAGATGCCGCCGTTTCAGTCTGGACAAGTTCACAAAATGTTTAACTTTTTGCGCGGAAAATACTATTTTTTCCGTGTAAAATGAAGTACATGCATTGATTGCACCACGGAATTGGATTATAATACAGCTGTATGCGATTCAATGAATGATTCGTTACCAAACTAATTTTTGGTAAAGAAATTGCTTTGCCTTTTACCGGGGACGTCGTCTCCGGCATTTGTCCTTAGGAGGAAAACGACGTGAGAGTAGGTCTTGACATCGGCAGCACCACCATCAAGTGTGTGGTGCTGGATGAACATGATACGCTGCTGTATTCTACATACGAACGGCACTACAGCCATATTCTGGGAAAGGCGCAGGAGCTGCTGCGCCGCATCGATGCCGAGCAGATGCACGGTCAGAAGGCGCTGCTGAGCATTTCCGGTTCGGCGGGCATGGGTCTGGCCGACAGCTGCGGCGTGCCCTTTGTACAGGAGGTGTTCTCCACCCGCGTGGCGGTCAAGCGCTTTGTGCCCCAGACGGACTGTGTCATTGAGCTGGGCGGCGAGGATGCCAAGATCCTGTTCCTGACCAATGGCACTGAGGTGCGCATGAACGGCAGCTGCGCCGGCGGCACCGGCGCCTTCATCGACCAGATGGCGACTTTGCTGAAGATGGGTGCCGACGAGATGAACAAAGCGGCAGAGAATGCCCAGCGCACCTACACCATCGCCTCCCGCTGCGGCGTGTTCGCCAAAAGTGACGTGCAGCCGCTGATCAATCAGGGCGCCCGCACCGAGGACATTGCTGCCAGCATTTATAAGGCTGTGGTCAACCAGACTATTGCAGGCCTTGCACAGGGCCGTCCCATCAAGGGCAATATCCTGTATCTGGGCGGCCCGCTCACCTTCAGCAGCGTGCTGCGCAAAAGCTTTGACGAAGCGCTGAACGTGACCGGCACCTGCCCGGAGAACAGCCTGCTGTATGTGGCACTGGGTGCTGCCCTCTATGCCGACAAGTCTTTTGTTCTGTCCGAGGTGGCGGATGCGCTGGATCAGTATGCTGCCACTGCCACCTATGCCAGTGAACCGCCGCTGTTCGCTAGCAAGGAGGAATACGAGGCCTTCCACGCCCGCCACATGTCCCACAGCGTGCCCCGCGTGCCCTTCAGTGCCCAGTGCGGCCCGGTGCATATCGGCATCGACTCCGGCTCCACCACCGTCAAGCTGGTGGTGGTGGACGAGAAGAGCCAGATCCTCTACACCAACTATCAGCCCAACTTGGGCAACCCGCTGCCCCTGATCCGGGAGCAGCTGCTCAAAATTTACAAGGAGCACCCGGGCCTGCAGGTGGCCAGCGTCACCACCACCGGCTACGGCGAAGAGCTGGTGAAGAACGCCTTCCGCTGCGACTACGGTCTGGTGGAGACAGTGGCACACTTTACCGCCGCCAAATACTTCATGCCGGATGTGGATTTCATCATCGACATCGGCGGGCAGGATATGAAGTGCTTCAAGATCGAGGATGGAGCCATCAGCAACATCTTCCTGAACGAAGCCTGTTCCTCCGGCTGCGGCAGTTTCCTGCAGACCTTTGCGCAGGCGCTGGGCTACGATGTGAAGAAATTTGCCAGCCTTGGCCTGTTCGCAGACCGTCCGGTGGATCTGGGCAGCCGCTGCACCGTGTTCATGAACAGCTCGGTCAAGCAGGCCCAGAAGGACGGTGCCAGCATCGAAAACATCTCAGCAGGCCTGTCCATCAGCGTGGTCAAGAACGCACTGTACAAGGTCATCCGCGCTTCCAGCCCGGAAGAGCTGGGCCGCAAGATCGTGGTGCAGGGCGGTACCTTCTATAATGAAGCCGTGCTCCGCGCCTTTGAGAAGGAGATGGGGGTGGAGGTCATCCGCCCGGACATCGCCGGTCTGATGGGCGCTTACGGTGCGGCGCTGTACGGCCTGCGCCAGAGCCATAAGAGCGGACAGACTGCCTCTGCCATGATGAACGAGCAGGAGCTGGAAGCCTTTGCGCAGAAGGTGGTCAGCGTCAAGTGCGGCGGCTGCGGCAACCACTGCCAGCTCACCGTCAACACCTTTGCGGACGGCCGCAAGTACATCTCCGGCAACCGCTGCGACAAGCCCGTGACCGGCAAGAGCGCCGACGACAGCCTGAACCTGTACGCCTACAAGCAGCAGCTGCTGGCCAGCTACAAGCCTGTGCCCGGCAGCCGCGGCTCCATCGGCATCCCGCTGTGTCTGGGCTTCTACGAGCTGCTGCCCTTCTGGTGGGCTTTCTGGACAAAGCTTGGCTTTGCCGTGCACACCAGCCCGGTGTCCAGCCGCGGGCTGTATCTGGCCGGTCAGGCCACCATCCCCAGCGACACCGCCTGCTTCCCGGCAAAGCTGAGCCACGGCCACATCAAGGCGCTGAGCCAGATGCAGCTGGACGCCATCTTCTATCCCTGCCTGACCTACAATGTGGACGAGGGACTGGGCGACAACCACTATAACTGCCCGGTGGTGGCCTACTACCCCGAGGTTCTGGCGGGCAACTGCCCGGAGCTGGAAGGCACCAAATTCATTTATGACTATGTGGGCATCCACCGCCCCAAGGACTTTGTGCACAAGATGGCAAAGAACATCCTGCCCAAGTACTTCGGCGGCATCTCGGAAAAAGAGGTGCAGGCCGCAGCGGATGCCGCCTATGCGGAATACGAGTCCCACATGGCAAAGATCCGGGTGAAGGGCAGCGAGATCATCGATGAAGCTCGCCGTCAGGGCAAGCGCATCATCGTGCTGGCAGGCCGCCCCTACCATGTGGACCCCGAGGTGAACCACGGCATCGACCGCCTCATCACCCGCCACGGCGCTGCCGTTGTTACCGAGGACAGCATCTCCAACCGGGTGCAGAAGTTCCCCACCAGCGTGCTGAACCAGTGGACCTACCACAGCCGCCTGTATGCCGCCGCCAAATACTGCACCACCCAGAAGGATATGGATCTGGTGCAGCTGGTGTCCTTTGGCTGCGGCGTGGATGCCATCACCACCGACGAGACCCGCGAGATCCTGCAGGAGGGCGGCAAGCTCTACACCCAGCTCAAGATCGACGAGATCACCAATCTGGGTGCCGTGAACATCCGTCTGCGCAGCCTGTTTGCCGCTCTGGATGAGCGGGACGAGGTAGCTGCAGAAAAGGCAGAATAAAATAGAGAGAGCGCAAAAGGCTTTTTAAAAAAGCAACATAGGAGGAACCTATGGAATACAATTATCCCAAATTTACCCCGGAGATGAAGAAGACCCATACCATCCTCATCCCCAACATGGCCATTACCCAGTTCCGCCTGCTGGAGTACGCCCTGCGTTACGACGGCTACAAGTGCGAGATCCTGGGCAACTGCGGCAGTGCTGTGGCACAGCTGGGCCTGAAATACGTCCACAACGACACCTGCTATCCGGCCCTGCTGGTCATTGGCCAGTTTCTGGACGCACTGAACAGCGGCAAGTATGATCTGGACCACACCGCCCTGCTCATCACCCAGACCGGCGGCGGCTGCCGTGCCTCCAACTACATCCATCTGCTGCGCAAGGCACTGGTGAAGGCCGGATATCCGCAGATCCCGGTGGCCAGCCTGAACTTCTCGGGTCTGGAAAAGGACAGCGGCTTCCAGATGACCCTGCCGCTGGCCCGCCGTGCACTGGCCTGCATCTTCTACGGCGACATGCTGTGCGCTCTGCGCAATCAGGTGGCACCTTACGAGAACGAGAAGGGTGCTGCCGATAAGATGGTAGACCTGTGGGTGGAACGTCTGGGCCGTGTGCTGCTGGCGGGCAAGGGCTACACCGCCGGGGAGATGAAACACACCTTCCCCCTCATCGCAAAGGACTTTGCCGCCATCCCCGTTACCCGGGTGCCCAAGGTCAAGGTGGGCGTTGTGGGCGAGATCTATGTCAAGTACAGCCCGCTGGGCAACAACGACCTGCAGAAGTTTCTGGAAAGTCAGGACTGTGAGGTGAACTTCCCGGGCCTGATGGGCTTTGTGCAGTACTGCGCCTTCAACATGGGCGAGGATCATGTGCTGTACGGCGGCAAGCTGGCGGTGAAGATCGGCATTGACCAGTTCCTGAACTGGCTGGACAGCATCGAGCGCGCCATGCTCAAGGCCGAGGCCGACGCAGGCTTCTACGCCCCCGGCCCCTTCAAGGAGCTGGTGGAAAAGCCCAAGGGCATCATTTCGCTGGGTGCCAAGATGGGCGAGGGTTGGCTGCTGACCGCCGAGATGATCGAGCTGGTGCAGGGCGGCTACGGCAACATCGTGTGCGCCCAGCCCTTCGGCTGCCTGCCCAACCACATCGTGGGTAAGGGTATGGTGAACAAGATCCGCGCCCTGTACCCCAGTGCCAACATCACCCCCATCGATTACGACCCCAGTGCCACCAAGGTCAATCAGGAGAACCGCATCAAGCTGATGCTGGCAGTGGCCAAGGAGCGCCTGAATGCCCCGGTGGAGGCAAAGCCCCTGACGGCAGAGGAAATTGCAGGCGGCGTACCCAAAGTCGGCGCAGCGGTCTGATCTTCTGAAGCGGAAAATACCAAAATGCAAAAAGCCCGTCCGGGCGTAAAACTCGGACGGGTTTTTATCATGCCTTGAGAAAAATCAATGCGGGAGAGATCACTTCTGATTCTTCATGTAGATGTGGTGGGGCAGACCGGCAATGTACAGCGGGGTCAGCTCGGCCTGGATCAGCGGACGGGCATAAGCCAGAAACTCATCGGTCATCTGGGTGTGGTTGGCGTTCATCCAGCTCAGCGGCACTTTCTTTTCGAGGTTTGCCACCTCGCTGATGGGGTGCAGCTCGGTGGTGCACTGGTACGGGCTGTTGGAGATGCGCTTCAGGGCCACCATCTGGCCGGTGACGCCCTCAAAAGCAGCCTTGGCAGCAGCACCGCCTACCTGATAGGCCTCGGTGATGTCGGTGCGGCTGGTCAGATGGCCTGCGCAGCGCTGCAGGGTGGAAAGCTCGATGCAGCGGGTCTTGGTGTCCAGATTGCGGGCCACCACGTTGGCCAGATACCGGGCGGTGCCGGTCAGGGCCTTGTGGCCAAAGGCGTCCACAGCGTGCACATCGTCGGCCAGCTCACAGACGTAACGGCCATCCTCCAGCTTGACGCCTTCGGACACGGCAATCACGATGCTGGGCTTCTTTTCCTGCATCACGCGCACCTTCTCAATGAAGTGCTCCACGTTGAAGGGCACTTCGGGCAGGCAGATCATATCCACGCCCTCGCAGTCATCGCTCTTTGCCAGAGCAGCGGCAGCGGTCAGCCAGCCTGCGTTGCGGCCCATGATCTCCACCACGGTGACGTACTTGGTGCCGTACACGGTGGCGTCGCGGATCATCTTCATCACCACGCCGATGTACTTGGCAGCAGAGCCGTAGCCGGGGGTGTGGTCGGTGACCATCAGGTCGTTGTCGATGGTCTTGGGCACGCCCATAAAGCGGATGTCACTCTGGATGCGCTCGCCGTACTCGGCCAGCTTGCCGATGGTGTCCATGGAGTCGTTGCCGCCGATGTAGAAGAAGTAGCCGATGTTCAGCTTTTCCAGAATGGCGAACAGCTTTTTATAGACGGTCTCGTCCTCATGCCAGTCGGGCAGCTTGTAGCGGCAGCTGCCGAGGAAGCTGGACGGGGTGCGTTTGAGCAGCTCGATGTCCAGATCGTCCGTCAGCACAGTGGAAAGATCCACCACCCGCTCCTCCAGCAGACCGGCAACGCCATTGCACATGCCGTAGACGATTTCTGCGCCGCGGCTCTTGCAGCTCTCAAAGACGCCCGCAAGACTTGCATTGATGACGGAAGTAGGACCGCCAGACTGACCAACGATTGCATTTTTACCCATGATGATTTCTCCTTTTTTGTTTTTCTGTTTCGGCAATATAATATGACGTGCAGGATGCACGAAAACAGACGCGGGAAAAGGGGTTACAGACGGATGTGGCGCGGGGTGCCGTTGACGTAAACGGGGGTCACCTCGTCCAGGATCAGCGGACGGGCATACTCCTCAAAAGCAGCCGTCACCTGCATCCCGTCGGGGCTGATCCAGTCCAGCGGCACCTTCTTTTCAAGGTTTGCCACCTGCTGCACATCCACCGACTCGGTGATGCACTGGTAGGGATAAGCGGAAATGCGCTTGAGCGCGATCATGCGGCCGGTCTCGCCCGCAAAAGCGGCTGCGGCTGCGGCACCGCCCACCGCGTAGGCCTCGTTCACATCCGTGCGGCTGGCCAGATGGCTGGCGCAGCGCTGCAGGGTGGAGAACTCGATGGCGCGGCTCTTGCAGTTCAGTTTATCGTGGATCAGGTCGGACAGGTAGCGGCTGGTGCCGCTGAGCACGGCCTTGTGGCCAAAGGCATCCAGCTGACCGGCAGTGGACACCAGATCACACAGATAGGTGCCGTCGGCAGTCTTGACGCCCTCGCTGGCAGCGATGATGACGTTGGACTTGCGGCGCTGCAGCTCGTCTACCCGGGCAAGGAACTTGTCCTGATCGAAGGGCACCTCAGGCAGCAGGATAAAGAATCCGGGCCCTCGCAGTCGTCGCCGCCGGCAAGGCAGGCCGCACCGGCCAGCCAGCCCGCGTGGCGGCCCATGATCTCGGCCACGGTCACGCTGCGGATGTCATACACGGAGGAATCCCGGATGACTTCCTTTAAAATGGTGGCAATGTACTTGGCGGCAGAGCCGTAGCCGGGGGTGTGGTCGGTCAGACACAGGTCGTTGTCGATGGTCTTGGGCACACCGATGAACCGCACACTGCTGCCGACACGATCGCCGTAGCGGGAAAGCTTTGCGATGGTGTCCATGGAGTCGTTGCCGCCAATGTAGAACACCGCGCAGATGTCGTACTTGTCAAACAGGGTGAACAACTTGATGAAGGGTGTGGAGTCCACATCCGGGTCCGGCAGCTTGTAACGGCAGCTGCCCAGATAGCTGGACGGGGTGCGCTTGAGCAGTTCGATGCTCATGCGGTCGTCCAGCAGGACGTTCAGTTCCAGCATTTCCTCCTTGAGCAGACCCTCGATGCCGTACTTCATGCCGTACACCTTGTCTGCGCCCAGACTGCAGGCTGCTTTGTACACGCCCGCCAGACTGGAGTTGATCACGGCGGTAGGGCCGCCGCTCTGACCAATGATCACGTTCTTGGCCATGAGAACCTCCTTTTGCAAATTTCATTCTTATCATTTTTACGCCGCCTGCAAGATACGGCTTCCGCGCCGCTTTGCATGGGAAAATGGTCCTGAGGCCCTGCACTGCCCGCAGACCGACGGTAAACAGACCGCACCTTGCAAGTGATACAAAAAAGTTTGCGGCATGTGCACACGCTTTTTGTAAAATGTGCAAAATTGCCACATCCTTATTGTACCTGTTTTGCCTGTTGTATGCAAGACCCAATTGGTTGCACAGGCAAAAAAATTATGATAAAATAAAAAACAGACCGCTCCGGGGGCGGTAAAAGTCCCCCTCTGCGGGGGAAAATTGGAGAAAGCTGGAAAAACCATGGGCATTTCACACGAATATCATTCGGCACCGCGCCGGGCACGGCACGGCACCGTCAGCGGCAGGCTGCGCTTTCTGGGCGCAGTGATCGCAATTTTGCTGGTATCCTACGCCATTACCGCCATTCTGGAAAAAGGCGCAGAGGGTGCGGACGATACCCCGTCCACCAATGCAGGCGGCATTGCCGAGAACATTCTGGCCCCGCTGCCCATGCAGGGCGAGGCAGACAGCAGCAGTGCCGCACCGGACAGCAGTATCGGCACACCGGACGCCGTCACCCTGGAAGCATTTGGCCCGGCAAAGCAGACCGCCGGAGCGTACACCGTAAAGGCCTATGACGCCAGTGTGATCCGTCAGCCCAGCTGCGGGCAGGTGGACCTGAGCTATTTTGCGGATGCGGCTTTTCTGGGCGACAGCCTGACCGTGGGCTTCTCGGATTACCAGATCAATCTGGGCGGGGCGCTCATCTGCGGCTATACCGGCGTGGGCCCGGATGCCATCGTGAACCGCAGCGCGGTCAAGAGCCCCACCCGCGGGCAGGAGGTGGCACTGGATGTGCTGGCCGCAGCGCAGCCCAAAAAGCTGTATATCCTGCTGGGCACCAACACCCTCACCACACTGGGCGCGTCAGACCGCTTCCTTGCCTACTATGGCCAGATGCTGGATCTGCTGCGCCAGACGCTGGGCGATGGCTGCACCATTTACGTGCAGTCTATCCCGCCGGTGCGACCCTCGGCAGCTGCTGAAAAGCCCGGCCTTGCATCGGATGTGCTGCACGGTGTGAACGAGCAGCTGGCTCAGCTGGCAGCCAGCAAGGGCTGCGTCTATCTGGACCTGTGGGAGGCTCTTGCAGACGGCGAGGGCAACCTGAAGGAGATGCTTGCCGCACCGGATGGTGTGCATCTGAGCGCCGGCAACGGCTATGGCGCGTGGGTCACCTACCTGCGCAACCATGCAAAGTACAGTGCGGACAATTCCTGGACGATGGGCAGCGTGTACAGCGCACAGTAAAACGGAGTGAAAAATAAAGAGCCATTGCACAAAACGGGTGTGCAATGGCTCTTTTTCGTTTGCAAGGCTTACCCTTGTTCCAGTTCCAGCAGATACTGCTTCATCTCCACGCCGTAGGCGTAGCCGGTCAGGCGGCCGCTGCGGCCCACCACCCGGTGGCAGGGCTGAAGGATGGCGATGGGGTTGCTGTGGCAGGCTCCGCCCACGGCCCGGCAGGCAGAGGGCCTGCCAATGGCAGCCGCCAGCTGGCCGTAGGTGCGGGTCTCGCCGTAGGGGATGCGGCACATTTCGGCCCAGACCGCTTTCTGGAAGGGGGTGCCCTTGGGGGCCAGCGGCAGGTCGAATTCCCTGCGCGCCCCGGCAAAGTATTCGTTCAGCTGTTCCTCGGCCTCCTGCAGAAGGGGCGTCTCGCATACCTTGCGGGGCAGGGGCTCCAGCTCCGGCACCCCGTCCGGGCAGAGGGCCAGTCCACAGATGGCATTGTCCTCCTCTTCCAGCCGGAAGGTGCCCAGAATGCTGTTCACATACCAGACGTTCAAAAGCTGCGCTTCCTTTCCTGTGAGTTTGTGTTATACTAAAGCTATCTTAACACAAATGTACATCCGGCGAAAGGGGCGTTTTTTGTTATGGTACAGGCATTGGAAGAGATCATTGCCAAAAGCAGCAGCATCGTGTTCTTTGGCGGGGCGGGCGTTTCCACCGAGAGCGGCATCCCGGACTTCCGCAGTGTGGACGGACTTTATCATCAGAAGTACGCCTACCCGCCGGAAACCATCCTGAGCCACACCTTCTGGGAGGAGAACCCGGAGGAGTTTTACCGTTTTTACCGCGATAAGCTCATCGTGAAGGGGGCAAAGCCCAACGCGGCCCATCTGCGGCTGGCAAAGCTGGAACGGGAGGGCAGGCTGAAAGCGGTCGTCACCCAGAACATCGACGGCCTGCATCAGGCGGCGGGCAGCCGCACGGTGTACGAGCTGCACGGCAGCACCCTACGCAACTACTGCACCCGATGCGGCAAATTCTACGATGTGGACTTTATTGCAGACAGCACCGGCGTGCCCCGCTGCACCGAATGCGGCGGCATCGTAAAGCCCGACGTGGTGCTGTACGAGGAAGGGCTGGACGAAGAGGTGCTGTCCGGCGCGGTGAACGCCATCCGTCATGCGGATACCCTCATCATCGGCGGCACCAGTCTGGTGGTGTACCCGGCAGCGGGGCTCATCCGGTACTTCCGGGGCGACCATCTGGTGGTCATCAACATGCAGCCCACCGGGGCCGATGCCGAAGCCGACCTGTGCATTGCAAAGCCCATTGGTCAGGTGCTGAGCGAGGACGTAACGCTGGATCTGTAAAACAAAAAGAACGGCCCTGTTTCGCGCCGATTCTCGCCCCCGGTCCGGTATGCTGAGTGCATAACGAAAAGAATGGGGGAAATCAAATGATCCAGGTTTGTGACCCGCCGCGCATGCGGCAGGTAAGGCGGCTTTCAACAGAAGAGTTCTGTCAGCTGGTCAGAGGTGAAGTGAGCTGTGTGTACCGCCCGCGCAGCGAGGTGCTGCGGATGCTGACAGTAGGCGAGGCATGGGGCACCGGCGGTGTGCGGGGCGCTCCCGGTGCCGGATGCATCCTGCTGCCCATGGACGCCGATGTAGCCGCAGCGGCTGCCCTGCGCCGCTTTCTGGGCTGGGGCTGCACGGCGGGCGGGTACTTTCTCACCCCGGCGGCCGGGCCGGACAGCCGTGCCGCCGGGACCCTTGCACCGCTGCTGGCTGCTGCCGCCGCCCGGCAGGAACAGCTGGCCCGGGGCCGGGTGCGGTGGGCTGTGGTGGAGTGCGCTGCCGAAGAAGTGCTGCCGCTGTACCTGCGGCAGGGGTTCGCGCTGCGGGCTATCCGCCCGCTGGACAGTCTGGCCCCCTGCTTCTGGCTGCAGGCGGGCTGTCTGGGACAGAACCAGCCGCCGGTCTGGGTGCCGCTGGCAGACCGGGTGCACATTGCCATCCTGCTGGCCCGGGGCTATGCCGCGCTGGAAAGCCGCGAGAGCCCGCAGGGCACGGTGCTGGCACTGTATCCTGTGTAAAATAAAAGGGGAGGAAGTTCAAATGAAAGCAGTTATTCTGGAAGACTATGCCATACAGCAGGGAGATCTGGACTGGTCGGGCGTGGAAGTGCTGGTGCCGGACGTCACCCGCTATGGGCGCACCGCGCCGGAGGAGGTGGTGCCGCGCATCAGGGATGCAGAGATCGTGTTCCTGAACAAGTGCCGCATCGACGAAACCGTTCTGGCCCGGTGTCCGAAGCTCCGGTGGGTGGGCATCATTGCCACCGGCACCGACAACCTTGACCTGCAGGCCTGCCGCCGCCATGGCGTGGCTGTGGCCAATGTGCCGGGCTATTCTACGCACAGTGTGGCGCAGATGACCTTCAGCCTGCTGCTGGCCATCTGCCAGTGTGCCGACCGCTATGACCGTCTTGTGCAGGACGGCCGGTGGCGCACCGAAGATCCCGCTGCCTACCGGCTGCTGCCGCAGGTAGAGCTGCTGGGCAAGACCTTTGGCATCTACGGCTACGGCAGCATTGGGCGGCAGACCGCCCGCATTGCCAGAGCCTTTGGCATGGATGTGCTGGTGTGCACCCGCACCGTGCGGCCGGAGTACGCCGCCGACGGGGTGGAGTTCGTTGACTTTGACACCCTGCTGGCCCGCAGCGATGTGCTCAGCCTGCACTGCCCGGCCACGCCCGCCACGCGCGGACTGGTCAATGCAGACTCCCTTGCCAGGGCAAAGCCCGGCATGATCCTGCTGAACACCGCCCGCGGTGCGCTGGTGGACGAGCAGGCCGTGGCCGATGCGCTGAAAAACGGGCAGCTGGCCTTTTACGGGGCAGACGCTTTTGGCACCGAGCCACTGCCGCAGGAAAGCCCGCTGCGGGGCCTGCCCAACGCCCTGCTGACGCCGCACATCGCATGGGCCACCAACGAAGCCCTGCAGCGGCTGATGGACATTACCACCAACAACCTGCGCACATGGCTGGATGGCGCAGGAGAGAACATTGTGAACGCATAAAAATAACGGGAACGCCGCATGGACGTTCCCGTTATTTTTTAGTTCAGGATACCGCTCTCTTTGATGGAATTCACCGCCTCGGCAATGCGCTCTGGCGGCAGGGTGAGGGCAAAGCGCACATAGCCTTCGCCCAAGGGGCCGAAGCTGGAACCCGGGGTGCACAGCACGCCGCTCTTTTCCACAAGTTCCAGACAGAAGTCCATGCTCTTTGCATACTTTGCCGGGATGGGAGCCCACACGAACATGCTGCCGTGGCTGTCCGGCACATTCCAGCCGATGGAACGCAGACCGCCGCACAGGGCGTCGCGGCGCTGCTGGTACAGGCCGCACTGGGCCTTTACCATGTCCAGCGGGCCGGTCAGGGCGGCGATGGCGGCTTTCTGCACCGGCAGGAACATGCCGAAATCGATCTGACCGCGCAGCTTTTTAAAGGCGGCTACCACGTCCCTGCGGCCCACAAGGAAGCTGATGCGGGCACCGGTGACGTTGAAGCTTTTGGAAAGGCTGAAGAACTCCACGCCCACATCCATGGCACCGGGCGTGTTGAAGAAGCTGTTGCCCACGGCCCCGTCAAAGATGATGTCGCTGTAGGCGTTGTCGTGGATAATGAGAATGTCGTACTTCTTTGCAAAGGCCACCAGCTCGGCGTACAGCTCCGGCGTGCCCACGCTGCCCACCGGGTTTGCGGGCAGGGAGACGATCATGTACTTTGCCTTGCGGGCCACATCCTCCGGGATATCCTTCACGTAAGGCAGGAAGCCGTGCTCCTTGGTCAGCGGGTAATACCACGGCTTTGCGCCGCCCAGCAGACTGCCCGCAATGAACACCGGGTAGCAGGGGGTGGGCAGCAGCACGGTGTCGCCCTCATCGCACAGCACCATGCCGATGTGGCCCACGCCCTCCTGACTGCCGGCGCAGCTGGCCACCTGATCCGGCATGATCTACGCCGAAGCGGCGCTTGTAGTAGCCGCACACAGCATCCAGCAGCTCAGGCAGGTCGCGCAGGCTGTACTTCCAGTTCTGCGGGTCGGCGGCTGCGTCCATCATGGCCTTACGGATGTGCTCGGCAGGCGCAAAGTCCGGTGTGCCGACGCTCAGATTATAAATGGTACGGCCCTGAGCTTCCAGTTCCACCTTGCGTTCGTTCAGTGCGGCGAAGATCTCATCGCCGAACAGATCCAGTCGTTTGGAAAATTGCATATCCTGATACCCCTCTTTAACACGGATCATTTTGATAATAGGGCTATTTTAGCACGTTTTGCCTGACTGCGCAACGAAAAGGGCAGATGCGGGAGAAAGTTTCAACTTTCGGTGATGGAAAGCGAAGGATGTTTCACGGGAAGAAAACCCTCTCAGTCACGGCTGACGCCGTGCCAGCTCTCCCGAAGGGCGAGCTTTATGAGTGCAAACCATCAGATGCAAAAGAGCTCCCCCTTTCGGGGGAGCTGGCGAGCGAAGCGAGACGGAGAGGGTTTATCAATCGATCGTTGTTTTTGTCCGTCCCACGCCGATGACGGCGGTGCTGATCTTTTTCCAGCTGTTGCAGCCGCACACACCGTCCACACGCAGGCTCGTGCGCCGCTGGAAGCCTTTCAGCGCTTCCTCCGTCCGGGCACCGAAGATGCCGTCGATGCGGCTCCCGGTCTGGTAGCCCAGTGTGGAAAGTGCGTCCTGCAAGATCATCACATAGCAGCCGCGGCTTCCCCGCCGCAGGGTGGGGTAGCCTGCCGTGGTGCCGCTGCAGGCAGGCGTGCCGTAGCGGCGGTCCATGTGCACCCATGTGGGGGTCTGGCTCAGCGGCTCCACATAGCCCCACGCCCCGGTGCCCCGGGCTGCGTTGTAGATGGCCGTGCGGGCGGTCCGGGTCAGGCTTTGGCCCACGTCAAAGGATACGCCCGCGTAGTGCTGGCTGCGGGTGCCGTGGCCGCCCTCCCAGATGCGGCGGAAGGCATATCCCACCGGGATGCCCTTGCCGTACTTGCGGCGGGTCAGGTTCCACGCTTCCATGGCCGCAATGGTGGTCCACAGGGTGGGGCTGGCAGATTTTCCCCGGAACTCCCGCACCCGCAGGGTGGTGCCGGTGCTGTAGGGCATGGGGTCGTTCTCGTTCAGGTTTGCGTAGGTGTAGACCTTGTTCTCGTAGGCGTCGTAGATCAGAAGACGTGCCATCGCTCATTCCTCCTTGCTGCAGTGTGGGCAGCTCTGGGCCTGCAGTGCGGCCCATGTTCCGCGGTCCACGGTGCCGGTCACCAGCAGCCCGGCCCGCTGCTGTGTCAGTCGGACGGCGGCAGTCTCTTCCGGGCCGAAGCGGCGGTTCTCGGTCACATAGCCCTCGGTGCAGTACAGGCAGGAACGCCCGTTCAGCCATGTCTCCACCTGCGCCACGTCCGGCCCCACGCTGCCCGCGCCGATGGCCCGGCCCGGGTAGACCGGGCCATGCCCGATGCTGCGGTCGGGGTTGGGCATTTCGGCGGCGAGCTGCAGGCTCAACGCTTCCACCGCCGTCCATGTCTCGGCGTCCGCGATGCCGGTCTCCGGCAGACCCAGCAGCTCCTGTGCGCTGCGGGTGGCGGCGGCAGTCTCGTCGGTGTACCGGTCCGAAAAGGGCGGGGTCTCCACGCTGGAATAATAGTAGGCGATGCGCTGCAAAAGCAGGCTGTAGTACAGCACCGCACTGCCGGAAGAGCCCACCGCCAGCGGTGTGCCGGGGTAGGGCAGGCGCTTCAGGGTGACCACCGGCCCGGATGCCCGCAGGGTGGACGCCTTGTCGTACAGGCTGTTCCATGTGGTGCGGCCCACCACACCATCCACGGTCAGGCCCGCAAAACGCTGGTAGGCCCGCACGGCGGCTTCGGTGGAAGCACCGAACTGTCCGTCGATGCCGATGGCCGGGATGCTGCTCTCGTAGGCGCTCATGAGATAGAGGTAGAACTGCAGCTCCCGCACCGCTGTGCCGGAAGAGCCTTTGCGCAGCACGCCCGGGTACTCGCCGGGGCGCAGGGAAGAGGAAAGCAGCTTGTTGGCGATATCGTTGTACACCTCGTACAGCTTCAGCCACGTATTGCGGCCCACCACACCGTCGCTGGTCAGGCCAAAGTAGCTCTGGAACCGCTTAACGGCGGCGGTGGTGGCAGCGCCGAATCTGCCGTCCACAGTGATGTTGTTCAGTCTGGAATACACCGTGCGGGCGATCTTGAGCCAGAACTGCACCAGCCGCACGTTCTGTCCGCTTGCACCCTCCCGCAGAGCGGTGCCCGGGTAGGCGTTGGGGGTGCCGTTGTCGGACTGGATGCTGCGGAACTGGTCGTACAGCTCGGTCCATGTGCTCTGCCCCACCACGCCGTCCACGGTCAGGCCGTATTTGCGCTGGAAGGCCCGCACCGCTGCGGCGGTGCCGCTGCCGAACACGCCGTCCACCGTGACCGATGGGATAGAGGAAGTGTACTGGGCCAGTGTGTTCAGCCAGAACTGCAGCTGCTCCACGGCGCTGCCGGTGGAGCCGGTGCGCAGCACGGTGCCGCCCCATGTGCCGTCCGAGAGGGTGCCGCTGGACACCTCGCCCTCGCTGGTCAGCTCGGCCAGATCTTTGACCGAAACGTAGATATAGCTGATCTTGTACCATGTCTGCCGCCCCACCACGCCGTCGGCGGTCAGGTTGAACTGCTTCTGGAACGCCCGGACCGTGGCAGCCATCCGGGCCCCGAACACGCCGTCCACAGTCAGCAGACCGAGGAAGGGATAGTCCTTGGTGATGCGGTTCAGCTGGCGCTGCAGGGTGAACACTGCCGTGCCGCTGTCGCCCTGCCGGATGGGCGAACCGGGGTAGCTCTGGGGGATAGACTGGATGTTCGAGGTGCGGATGATCTCAATGTCGTTGCCGTAGTAATACTTCAGGATCTGCAAGGCGTTACGGCCCTGATTGGCCAGCGAGACCGTGCCCCACTGCTTGAGCCCCGGGCAGGTGACCGATTTGCCGTCGCAGTATTCAGAGTAGTAGGGGTTCACGGTGCCGGTCTTGCGGAGATAGGTGTTGAAGATATCGTCGGTGATGCGCACCATCACGTCGAACACCGCGCGTCCGTGGACGTAATACTGGTCATAGCTGGTGGAGTTGGTGATGTTGAAGGTATAGCCCTTGCTGGGATACCACTCGGTGTAGATGCGGTTGAGCGCCAGCGAGATCTGACAGTGGATGTTGGCCCGCAGGGCCTGCTCCGGCCATGTGGGATACACTTCGCTGGATGCCACATTGGCAATATAATCCCGGAAGGAGACGGTCACGTTCCGTGCGGAGGCTGCAGGCTTGCCCAGATGCACCGTGATGTTCTTGGGGATGATGACCCGGCTCAGCACCCGGGGCATGCAGTTCTCTATGGGGTCCGGGCCGCTGCCGCCGTCGCCGGTGAACAGTGAATGCTCCGGGATGACTATGGGCGGGTTTACCACGTCGCGATCCTCTTCGGTCTCAGGGATCATCTCCGGCTGGGCCAGTGTGACCTGCCCGGCAAAGATCTGCACACCCTGAATGCGCACGGTGCGGAAGCCTGCCTTTGCGGCAGTCAGGTCCACAACGGCATAGGGCCGGATGGTGTTGTCCTCCTGCAGGGACAGCGCACAGGAGGGAGCTTCAATGGAGAGGTCGGCAGCGGTGCCGGTCTCGTCGGTGATACGCTGAGCGGTAAAGCCGTTGCCGGACACGGTGACGAGAACACCCTCGATGGGCGAGGACTGACGGGCACCGAAAGCCTGAATGCGTAGAATGCCGGTGTTTTTCATAGGCGGATGCTCCTTTGCTGTGAGAATGGAATGCTTCTCCCACAGCGTATTCGGCCGCGCCGCCGGACGTGCATGGCAATGCACACCGCAAATAAAAAAGCCGCCCGAAGGCGGCAGGGGAGAAAGGTTTATTTGGCGCTGTCCTTGGCAAGGGCGGCGTCGATATTTTTTTGCAGAGCGGCAAGGTTTTCTTCCTTGTCGATGCCGCCAAGCAGGGGCTGCCCCACAACGTTGCCGTCCCGGTCAAAAACGTAAGTGGTGGGGAAGGCCATGATGTTCAGTGCAAACTTGCCGGCCTCACTGCCGGAGGCAAAGTAGATGTTGCGGTAGCTTGCGCCCGTTGTCTCCAGCAGTTTTTTGGCGGCATCAATGCCCTGCTGGTTGCCGTCCAGCGTCTCGGTGTTGATGCCGATGACCTCACCGCCCTGTGCCTTGACCTTCTCGTTCAGGGCGTTCAGGTCGTCCAACTCCTCCACGCAGGGCTTGCAGCCGTTGAACCAGAAATTCACCACCGTAAAGGCGTTGCCCGCAAACAGGCTGTTGTCCACCGGGTTGCCCTCTAAATCGCTGCCCTCAAACTTGGGGAAGGCGGTGCCCTGTGCGGCGGCACTGGAAGCGGCATCCTCTGCGGGGGCAAGAGCGGCGATCTGCTGTTCGATGGCACGAATCTTTTCGGCATCTGCGGTCAGGGTCTTGTACTCCTCGTCCGAGAACTGATCTTTGGCCTTTTCCACAGCGCTGAGCAGAAAATCGCCGTAGTTGGCGCTGATCGTGGTTTCGGTCACGTTTTTGTCCATGGATGAGAACACTTTCTCCCACAGAGCATCGTTTGCAGAAAGGATCTCGTTTTCCTCGGCCAGCAGCTGCTCCTCGGTTTTGCTTTCTGCTGCCGCAGAGGAAGCGGCAGAAGAGGATGCAGAAGATGCAGAGGATGCGCCCTGCCCGCAGGCGGCAAGGCTGAAAGCCAGCACAAGGCTGAGAAAAAGTGCGGCGATACGATGGATCTTCATGGTTTTACTCCTTTGTTGTTTCGGTATTTGATTGGTCCCCCAGCCCGAACTTGTACTGAATGGCGTCCGTGGGGCAGGCTTTCATGCACATCCCGCAGCGGATGCATTCGGCGTGGTTGGGGGTCTTGGTAATGTCTACGTCCATCTTGCAAGCCTTTGCACAGGCTCCGCAGGAGACGCATTTGTGGGTGTCTACGCGCATCTGGAACAGCGAGACCTTGTTCAGCAGCGCATAGAACGCGCCCAGCGGGCACAGCCACTTGCAGAAGGGGCGGTAGAACACCACGCTGCCCACGATGACCGCCAGCAGGATGCAGGCCTTCCATGTGAACAGCTTGCCCAGCGCAGCGCGGATGCCCGCATTGGTCAGGGAGAGGGGAATGGCACCCTCCAGCACGCCCTGCGGGCAGAGATACTTGCAGAAGAAGGGGTCGCCCATGCCCAGCTCATTGACCGCCAGCAAAGGCAGCAGCACCACCATGACCAGCAGCACCGCATACTTTAAATAGCGCAGCGGCTTCAGCTTTTTGGTGGAAAGCTTGGGGGATGGAATCTTGTGCAAAAGCTCCTGAAACCACCCGAATGGGCAGAGGAAACCGCAGATGAACCGCCCCAGCAGCACCCCAAAGAGGATGAGGATGCCGGTAATGTAGTAGGAAAAGCGGAACTTGGAAGAGCCCACCACCGCCTGGAATGCTCCCACCGGACAGGCACCGGCCGCGCCCGGGCAGGAATAGCAGTTCAGCCCCGGCACGCAGACGTATTTTCCGCCGCCCTGATACAGCGCTCCTTTTGCAAAATTGGGTAGGTGGAGATTGGTCAGCAGGGTAGCCCCGGCTTGTATAAAGCCCCGGAAGCGAGCAAGGGGAGAAAGCTTTTTCTTTTTCTTATCCAATGCCCACACACTCCATACACAGCCGGATGGCTTTTGAAAATACGGTGTCTGCCTCGCCCCGCCATAAGCCGAACAGCAGCATCAGAACCCCGGCGGCAAGCAAAAGCAGCTGCGCCTGTTTTTTTGTCATGAACATCATAGCCTCCTGTTGTTTGATGGCATCAGTATACACCATGCGGGATAAAATCTCTGCTAAGAAAATCTTAACACGAATCTTAACACCGTCTGCTATAATCTGTTATAATGAAGAAAAAACGCAATTTTTATGGGAAAGGTGGAAAACAAAGATGCGCCTTTTGGTGGTAGAGGACGAGCACTCCCTGCGGGAGGATATTGCCCGAAAGCTGCGGCTGTCCGGGTACGAGGTGGATGCCTGTGCAGACGGCGAGGCCGCGCTGGAGGCACTGGCAGCAGAGCGGTACGACCTTGTACTGCTGGACCTCAACCTGCCCAAGGTGGACGGAATGCAGGTGCTGCGCACCCTGCGCCGGCACGACCTTGAGACCTGTGTGCTGATCTTGTCGGCACGCAGTGAAATCGCAGATAAAGTGGAGGGGCTGGATGCCGGGGCGAACGATTACCTTTCCAAGCCCTTTCACCTTGCAGAGCTGGAAGCCCGGGTGCGCAGCCTGACCCGGCGCAAATTTATTCAGCAAGACGTCTGTCTGTGCTGCGGACGGCTGAGCTTCAACACCCGCAGCCGCGTTGCTGCTGTGGACGGTCAGACCCTTGCTTTGACACGGAAGGAGAGCGGCGTACTGGAATATCTGCTGCTGCATCAGGGACGCCCGGTCAGTCAGGAAGAACTCATCGAGCACGTCTGGGATGGCAGTGTGGACAGCTTCAGCAACTCCATCCGGGTGCATATCTCTGCCCTGCGCAAAAAGCTGCGGGCGGCGCTGGGCTACGACCCCATCCGCAACCGCATCGGGGAAGGCTACGAGATCGGAGGCGAGGTACAATGAAACATTTGTCCCTGCAATGGCGCATCACCCTGCTGACCGCGCTGCTCATCGCCTGCGCCTGCGTGTGCATGAACCTGCTTTTATACCACACCGGCGTTACCGGCATGGATGCCCTCAACGGCTTTATGATGCAGTACCAGCCCGGCAGTGCGGATCCGTTGACCATCGAGATCCCGCAGGAGGAAATGTCCAGTCTGCTGGCGCATTTTTCGCAGGAAGTCTACGATGCAAAGGTGGTCTTTGGCCGCAAGGGCTGGTGCATCACCGTCGTGGTCACCATCGTCAGCGCTGCCATTGCTTATTTTGTCAGCGGCAGAGCGCTGAAACCGTTACAGCAGCTTGCGCAGCAGGCGCAGCAGGTCGATCAGGACAGCATCGCCACCACCCGTCTGGACGAAAACACTGTGCAGGAATTCGGGCAGTTGAGCCGGTCGGTGAACCGGATGCTGGATGGTCTGGCGCAGTCCTTTGAGTTGCAGCGGCAGTTTGCGGGCAATGCCGCCCACGAGCTGCGCACCCCGCTGGCTATTTTGCAGACGAAGCTGGAACTGTTTGCAGAGGAGCACCCGGCCATGGACGCCGAAACTGCCGGGCTGATCCGCTCTCTGCGGGAGCAGCTGGACCGCCTGACCGCTCTTGTGCGCACTTTATTAGAGATGAGCAATCTGCAATCAGTCTCCCGCACCGACCAGATCGCCCTTGCGCCGCTGGTGGAGGAGATCCTGACCGACCTGACCCCCCTTGCCCAGAAAAACAATATCTCTTTGCAGCAGGACTGCGAGGAACTTGGCATGGTGGGCAGCGATGCGCTGATCTACCGGCTGGTGTTCAATCTGGTGGAAAACGGCATCAAGTATAACCGCCCCGGCGGTGCGGTGCGCGTCACCCTGCAACAGGAAAAGCAGACTGCTGTACTGCGCGTTGCAGATACCGGCCCGGGTATCCCCGCAGACTGCCGGGAAAGCATCTTCCAGCCCTTTTTCCGGGTGGATAAGTCCCGCAGCCGGGAGATGGGCGGCGTTGGGCTTGGCCTTGCCCTTGTGCGGGAGATCGCTGTGCTGCATGGCGGCAGTGTGACCGTGGAACGCAGCAGCGAAAACGGCACTACCTTTGCAGTCACCCTGCCGCTGGCACAGCCCTGCTGAAACTGGGCGGACTGGGACTTTATTTTTGGCACACGGGGGAGTATACTGGAAGCAGAAGACCCCGGAAAATAAGAAGGACAAAGGAGAATACAGCAATGCAGGCAACCATTCACAACGAATTTTTGACCCTCACGGTGGATACCCACGGTGCCGAAGCAGTCAGCCTGAAAAATGCAGCGGGCGAAGAAATGCTTTGGCAGGCCGACCCGGCTGTGTGGAAGCGCCACGCCCCCATTCTGTTCCCGTGGACGGGCAAGCTGCCCGGCGGTACCTTTGAGGTGGACGGCAAAACGTACAAGGGCGGTCAGCACGGCTTTGCCCGGGATATGGAGCACACCCTGCTCAAGGCCGAAGGCGATACCATCCAGTTGGAGCTGCGCTCGGATGACGCCATCAAGGCCGAGCGCTTCCCCTTTGATTTTGTGCTCACCAGCACCTTCCGGCTGGACGGGAAGACCGTGCACCACACGCTGGCCGTATCGAACCCCGGCAGCGGGGAGCTGCGGTTCGGCATCGGCTATCACCCTGCGTTCAACATTCCCTTCGACGATCAGCACACTACCACAGACTACGAGTTCCGCTTTGACCGGCCGGAGAGCCCGGTCATTCTCGACGCCAGCCCCAACGGCCTGCTGAGCGGCAGATGCTATTACCGGTGGAAGAACCAGCAGGCCATCCCGCTGACCGATGATCTGTTTGCAAACGACAGCTTCTGCATGGCAGGCCTGCGCACCGGCACCATCGGCATCTGCGAGAAAGATACCGGACGCAAGATCACCTGCAATGTGGAAGGCTACCCCTATTCGCTCATCTGGTCGGCTCCCGCAAAGCCGGTGCGGTTTGTGTGCATCGAGCCGTGGCACAGCCTGCCCGCCGCTGAGACCGACCCGCAGGCGTGGAGCCAGCGTGCAGCCGCTGCCTGCCTTGCCCCGGGTGAAAGCTGGGAGACCACCCTGAGCACCACGTTTGAACGATAAAACTCCCTCAGTCTCGTTTCGCTCGCCAGCGATGACGGAAGGAGTTCTGCAAACAAGAAAAAGCTCCCGGAACATCGAAATGCTCCGGGAGCTTTTGTGCTGTCAGTAAAAGGAAAGCTTAGTATGCCACGCCCCAGTAGACCATGGTCTTGGCGGGCTTACCGCAGCAGGGGCACACATCGCTCAGATGCTCCTGCTCAAAGGGCATGCAGCGGCTGGACAGACCGACTTCTTCCTTCATCTTCATTTCGCAGGCAAGGTCGCCGCACCACATGGTCTTGATGTAGCCGGTGTTTGCCTTGGCCAGCTCCTTCACCTCGTCCATGGTGGTGGCAGCCCAGGTGCGCTTCTCGCGGTTGGCAAGAGCACGCTCGTACAGGTCCTTGCGCAGGGCCTCCAGCTGGGCGGGGATGGCAGTTTCCAGCTCGTCCAGAGAGACAAAGACCTTTTCGCGGGTGTCGCGGCGCACCAGCACGCACTGGTTCTTTTCCAGATCCTTGGGGCCGATCTCCAGACGCAGAGGCACGCCCTTCATCTCCCACTGAGAGAACTTCCAGCCCGGGGCATTGTCGCTGTCGTCCAGCTTCACGCGGGCATACTTGCTGATCTTTTCTGCCAGCTCGGCAGCCTTCTCGCTGACGCCGGGCTTGTGGGCAGCAATGGGCACCACCACCACCTGAATGGGGGCCACTGCCGGGGGCAGGATCAGGCCGTCGTCGTCGCCGTGGGTCATGATGATGGCACCCACCAGACGGGTGGAAACACCCCAGCTGGTCTGGAACGGATGATGCAGCTGATTGTCGCGGCCGGTAAAGGTGACGTCGTAAGCCTTGCTGAACTTGTCGCCAAAGTAGTGGCTGGTGCCGCTCTGCAGGGCCTTGCCGTCCTTCATCATGGCCTCGATGGTGTAGGTGGCCTCGGCACCGGCAAACTTTTCCTTGTCGGTCTTGCGGCCCTTCACCACGGGAATGGCCAGTAATCCTGCTCGCAGACGTCTGCGTAGCAGTTCAGCTGCTGCTGGGTCTCAGCCTCCGCCTCGGCGGCAGTCTCGTGGATGGTGTGGCCTTCCTGCCACCAGAACTCGCGGCTGCGCAGGAAGGGACGGGTGGTCTTTTCCCAGCGCACCACGCTGCACCACTGGTTGTATTTCATGGGAAGCTCGCGGTAGCTGTGCAGCACGCGGGACCAGTGGTCGCAGAACATGGTCTCACTGGTGGGACGCACGGCCAGACGCTCTTCCAGCTTGTCGGAACCGCCCATCGTGACCCACGCCACCTCCGGCGCAAAGCCATTGACCAGTTCGCCTTCCTTCTGCAGCAGGCTTTCCGGGATCAGCACGGGCATTGCCACGTTCTCATGGCCGGTGGCCTTGAAGCGGGCATCCATGTCCTTCTGGATCAGCTCCCAGATGGCCTGACCATAGGGGCGCAGGATGATGAAACCCTTCACACTGGAATACTCCACCAGCTCTGCCTTGACGCAGATATCGGTGTACCACTGTGCAAAGTTTTCTTCCTGACTGGTGATCGCCTGTACGAGCTTCTTTGAATCTTTTGCCATTTGTATTTATCCTCCTAAGGCCGTGCGCCAAACGCTGTGCGTTCCGCACGAACCATAATAAAGCCCCGCCTGCAGCCGCGGCCGGGTGCCGCAGCGCGGAGAACGGGGCTTTTCGACTGAAATCAGTTCTGCGCGTGGCTGTCCACAAAGTTTACCACATCGCCCACGGTACGCAGGGACTCGATGGCGTCATCCGGCACCTCGATGCCGAACTCATCCTCCAGCGTCATCAC
Source organism: Faecalibacterium sp. 7 (assembly GCF_049562865.1). Taxonomy (NCBI): domain Bacteria; kingdom Bacillati; phylum Bacillota; class Clostridia; order Eubacteriales; family Oscillospiraceae; genus Faecalibacterium; species Faecalibacterium sp. 7. The sequence continues at coordinate 1,943,189 of NZ_CP186911.1, forward strand.
CATGTCCACGATGTCCAGACTGTCGGCCTCAAAATCGCTCATGATGTCACTGTCCATCGTGATCTTTGCCGGATCGACATCCAGCTGCTCCGCCAGCAATGCACGGATTTTTTCAAAAGTATCCATTCCTGTGGTCTCCTTTTTGCAGTTGTTTTGCTGGTCTGTACACTGGGGCCGTGGGTGCGGCGCTGTGATGGTGCGCCTGCGGATGCTGCGCGGCTCCACCGGGCTGTACAGAACGCTCTCTTTTTTTATATCCCATGCCGTGGCTGTTGTCAAGCCCTGTTTTCGCTTTCCCGTCCGGGAACACGAAAAAAGTTCCAAAACGCATATTTTCGCTTGACAGAAGCCCCCGGGTTTCTTATCATTATAGAGAAGTAAGTTCAGGTGAACGGACTGTTCACCAATAAGGAGAATGGAACATGAAGCTTTCATTTACCAAAATGCAGGGCTGCGCCAACGACTATATTTATCTGGACTGCCGCGAAAGCGGTGTGCCGGAGAATATCGCAGCCCTTTCCGAAAAATTGTCCCGGCGGCATTTTTCCATCGGAGCCGACGGCATCATCTGCATCTGCGCTGCGCAGTCGGCGGGAGCCGACGGCATGATGCGCATCTTCAACGCCGACGGCAGCGAGGGCAGGATGTGCGGCAACGGCATCCGCTGCGTGGCCGAGTGGCTGTATACCCACGGCATCTCCAAAGAGACCCTTGCTATTGATACCCTCAGCGGTCTGAAGACCGTCACCCGAAAGGGCGCGGGCCTGTGGCAGGTGGAGATGGGGGCCTACAGTGCCATGCCTGCCGACCTGCCGGCGGTGAACATGGGAGACGGCGCACTTGTGGATAAGACCCTGACCGTGGACGGGAAAGACTGGCAGGTGACCTGCATCAGCGTAGGCAATCCTCACTGCGTGACCGTGGTAGAGAATGTAGACAGCCTGAAGCTGGAGGACATCGGCCCCGCCTTTGAGCACCACGCAAACTTCCCGGAGCGCATCAACACCGAGTTTGTGCAGGTGGTGGATGCCACCCACCTGAAGATGCGGGTGTGGGAGCGCGGCAGCGGTGAAACATGGGCCTGCGGCACCGGCACCTGTGCCACCGTGGCAGCCCTGACCGAGCTGGGCATCTGCCCGGCAGGGGAGGACATCCATGTGCAGCTGCGGGGCGGTGTGCTGACCATCCGGGTATTGCCCGGCAGACAGCTGCTGATGACCGGCGCCGCCGAGACCGTGTGCGAGGGCACGACGGAAGTGTAAGGAAAACGAGAACCCTCTCAGTCGCCTGACGGCGACAGCTCTCCCGAAGGGCGAGCTTTTCCACATCAAGAGGAAAAGTTTTTCTTCACAACAAAAAAGCTCCCCCACTCGGGGGAGCTGGCATCGAGCGGACGCGAGATGACTGAGAGGGTCATACCAAAACAGAAGCGAGGGAAAGTACTATGAAGATGAACAAACACTATAACGAGCTGAAGGCCAGCTACCTGTTCGTGGACATTGCCCACAAGGTGGCAGCCTATCAGGAAGCACACCCGGAGAAGGAAATCATCCGTCTGGGCATCGGCGATGTGACCCAGCCGCTGGCAAAGTGCGTGGTCAAGGCCATGCATGACGCTGCCGATGAAATGGGCACAAAGGAAGGCTTCCACGGTTACGGCCCGGAGCAGGGCTACCCCTTCCTGAAGCAGGCCATTCAGGGCTACTATGCAGGCCGCGGTACCCAGCTGGCAGAGGACGAGATCTTCATCTCGGACGGTGCCAAGAGTGATCTGGCCAATGTGCTGGGCCTGTTCGATGTGGACAACACCGTGCTGGTGCCGGACCCCGTTTACCCCACCTATGTGGACGATAACGTGACCGACGGCCGTAAGATCATCTACAGCCGCACCGGTCAGGAGAACGGCTTCCTGGGTATGCCGGACGAGAACGTAAAGGCGGACATCATCTATATCTGCAGCCCCAACAATCCCACCGGTGCCGCCTACACCCGCGACCAGCTGAAGGTCTGGGTGGACTATGCCCGCAAGAACAATGCCATCATCCTGTACGATGCCGCCTACGAGTGCTTCATCTCGGACGAGAACCTCGCCCGCAGCATCTTCGAGATCGAGGGGGCCCGCGAATGCGCCATTGAGATCTGCTCTTTCTCCAAGATCGCAGGCTTCACCGGCACCCGCTGCGGCTACACCGTGGTGCCCAAGGAGCTGGAGCGCGAGGGCATGAACATCAATAAGCTGTGGCTGCGCCGCCAGACCACCAAGTTCAACGGTGTGCCTTACGTGGTGCAGCGCGCCGCCGCTGCGGTGTTCACCGAGAGCGGCATGGCCGAAATCCAGCAGAATTTGGACTACTACCGCAAGAATGCCAAGGTCATCGCGGACGCTCTGGACGAGTGCGGCGTGTGGTACTGCGGCGGCAAGAACAGCCCCTACATCTGGCTGCGCTGCCCCGGTAACATGAAGAGCTGGGAGTTCTTCGACTGGCTGCTGGAAAACTGCGGCGTGGTCGGTACCCCGGGCGTGGGCTTCGGCGAGTGTGGCGAGGGCTACTTCCGCCTGACCGCTTTCGGTGACGCCGAAAAGACCAAGATGGCCGCCGAGCGCATCAAGACTGCCATCAAGGCACTGTAAAACCTAAAAAATGCACCTGCTGTCCGTTTTGGACGGCGGGTGTATTTTTTTGCGCATTCTCTTGACAAATCTGTATCTACTGTATATACTGTGCATATACAGATAAAACACAAGAGCCAAAGGAGCAGCCGATGGAACTGTTTATCAACAACAAAAGCGGCGCGCCCATCTATGACCAGATCTACAACCAGATCAAGCAGCAGATCATCAGCGGGGCTTTGCAGCCGGACGAGGCCATGCCCTCCATCCGGGGGCTGGCACGGAATCTGCGCATCAGCGTCATTACCACCAAGCGCGCCTACGATGAACTGGAAAAAGAGGGCTTCCTTTACGCAGTACCGGCAAAGGGCTTTTTTGTAGCCCCTAAAAACACCGAGTTGCTGCGGGAAGAGAACCTGAAAAAAATTGAAGCGCACCTTACCGAAGCCGTCCGCCTGTCCGTATCCTGCGGGCTGAGCAGGGAAGAGCTGCGGGAGATGCTGGAACTGCTGTGGGAGGGCTGAACATGAACGCACTGGAACTGCGGGGACTTACAAAGCACTATAAGGACTTTACCCTCGGACCGCTGGATCTGACCCTGCCCGGCGGCACCATCTGCGGACTGATCGGTGAAAACGGAGCGGGCAAAAGCACCACTATCCGGTTAATCTTAGATATGGTGCAGCGGGACGGCGGTACCGTGACCATCCTTGGCAGGGACAGCCGCACCGCTTCCGTCCGCACCAGAGAGGAGATCGGTGTGGTGCTGGGCAGCGAGGGCATCCCCCTGTGCCTGAACGCAGTGCAGGCAGGCAAGGTGATGGCGGGCATCTACCGCAACTGGGATGCTGCTGCCTATGCGGAGCTGTGCCGGAAGTTCGGCCTGCCGGACAAAAAGCAATACAAGGACTACTCTACCGGCATGAAGATGAAGCTGTGCATTGCCGTGGCGCTGGCGCACCACCCGAAGCTGCTGCTATTGGACGAAGCCACCAACGGGCTGGATCCGGTGGTGCGGGACGAGGTGACCGACCTGCTGCTGGACTTTACCCGGGACGAAAACCACTCTATCCTCGTCTCCTCCCACATCGTCAGCGATTTGGAAAAGCTGTGCGATACCATCGCCTTCCTGCACAAGGGCAGGCTGCTGCTCTGTGAGGAAAAGGACGCTTTGCGGGAGGAATACGCCCTGTGGCACGGTACGGCGGCGCAGCTGGCGGCACTGGATACGCGGGTGTACGGCAAGCGGGTCACTCCCTACGGGATAGAGGCGCTTGTGCGCCGGGATGCAATGCCCGCCGGGGCAGAACTTGACCCGGTAAGCATTGAGGAACTGTTTGTGCTGATGGTGAAAGGGGAGAATGTACAATGAAAGGTCTGATATTAAAGGATGCATATCAGGCATGGTATTACGCAAAAATGGTCGTTGTGGCAGCTGTAGTCATGATGGGTGTGGGCGTGATCTCGATGATGAACGGGGCCAATTTCTTCATTGTCTATGCGGGCTTTTTGCTGGGTATGATGCCCATGACACTGCTGGCATACGACCAGACCAGCAAATTCAACGAATACAGTGCCGCGCTTCCGGCCACAAAAGAGCAGCTGGTAGGGTGTAAATACATCGTTGGTCTGTGCGGGCTGGTGCTGGCAGAGGCTTTTGCTGCCGCGGCGCTTGGCGTGGCACAGCTGCACTGGGTAGCCGTGGATAGCGCGCTCGTGATCTCTACGCTGGTGCAGGTGGGCATGACCACCCTGCTCAGCAGCACCATCCTGCTGCCGCTGAGCTACCGCTTCGGCTACGAAAAGGCAAAGGTCGGGTTCTATTTTATAGTTGGTGCACTCTCGGCCCTGATGGGCTTTTCCGTGGCCGCAAACGAGGACGGTCTTGTGAGAAACCTTCTTCCGCAGAGCATCTCGTCGCTGGGGCTGCTGGGTATTGCGGCGGTGGTGCTGACGCTGTATGCTCTCTCATGGCGGCTATCCGTTGCATGGTACGGAAAGGCAGAGCAGTAAAATGAAGAAAAGTCAAATCGCGGGTATCCTGTTCGGTGTTGCTATGGGCGTTTTGTTCAGCGTGACGCTGGGAACGGTCGGTTTTGTGCTGGGTGCCAGCTTTGTCAGTCTGGGTATGGTAATGTTCAAAGGGCTGGATGACCCACAGGATAAAAAGTAAGGTGTAAAAAGTGCGACGCCCCTGCAGGAAATGCTTTTTCTGCAGGGGCGTCGCTGTATTTATTTCTCGGACTCTTCGGCGGGTTTCTGTGCGGCTTCCAGCTCGTCCACCCGCTTTTGCAGGGCGGTGATCTTGTCGTCCATTTTCAGGAACGTCCAAATCAAAACCGCAAGCACTACCGCAGGCGGAACCACCATCCACAGGGACTGCTGACACCAGAGCAGCAGCGAATAGCCGCCGAACACGGTAAAGAGGAACACGGCGAACAGGCTTGCAGCCAGTACAGCAAAAAATCCCATGCAGAAAGTCTCCTTTCGGTTATTCCTCCGTCTCTTCCTCGTCCGGATCCAGCTCGATGCTGAACACGGCTTTCTTCAGTTTACCGCAGCCCTGCGCCTTCAGACCGGATTTATAGGGTTCTCCGGCCAGATACAGGGCGAACCGCCCCTCGCACAGCATTCCGGCAATGCTGGTACCGGCGGTGCCCACGGTGGTGTCGGCGGCTTCATCGGTGGGCTTGGTGGGGGTCAGCTCTGCAAGGCTCACCTCAAACAGCTCGCTGCCGTCCAGATCGGTCTCCAGCGTGATGTGGTTGTCGTGGCGCTGGAACAGAGCCTTGTCGGAGGTCTGGGGCGTGACGGTGCTCACGGTGACCACGGCCTTGTCTCCATCGATGCGGGTGCGCCCGGCGGGCAGGGTGGTGATATCCCGGGCCATGATGTACTCAATGACGGTGTCCAGATTGTCGCTGACGCCCAGATAGTTGGGCAGGTTGTTCAGGGTATCGTAGATCATGGAAAAGTCCTCCAGCTGTATCGTTTTGGTTATCTGTATGGTATCACAGGCAGGGCACAGATGCAATACGAACGATTTGAATGTGCTCCGCTTTGCTCTGCACAGATTCAGCGGAAATGAATTTTTAATTTTGAAATACCCTTTTTTTCACAAAGAAGGGCTGAAACCAGAAAATGCATGTTTCCATTCCGGCCTTTCCAGTGAAAATGCACCTCCGGGCAGACCGCAGTCTGCCCGGAGGTGCTCTACTTAAAAGTAATTTCCGCTGAAAACAGCCAGAGCGAAGCGGAGGCGATTCAAAACAAAAAGCTCACTCTGCGTCCTTGGGGTCGGTCATCAGTTCCTTGATGCTGGGCACAACGCCGCCCAGATTCTGCAATTCCGAGGGAATGATGATCTTGGTTGCCTTGCCGTTGGCGACCTTGGCCAGAGCTTCCAGACTGCGGATGGCCAGAACCTTATCGCTGGGCATGGCCTCGTTCAGCAGGCGGATGGCGTCGGCGTTGGCCTTCTGCACGGCCAGAATGGCCTGTGCTTCGCCCTCGGCTTCCAGAATGCGCTGCTGCTTCACCGCGTCTGCACGCAGGATGGCGGCTTCCTTTTCGCCCTCGGCGGCAGTAATGGCGGCCTGCTTTTCACCGTCGGCCTTCAGGATCACGGCGCGCTTCTCGCGCTCAGCCTTCATCTGCTTCTCCATGGCTTCCTGAATTTCACGCGGCGGGATGATGTTCTTCACCTCCACGCGGTTCACCTTGATGCCCCACTTGTCGGTGGCTTCGTCCAGGATGGCAGTGATCTTGCCGTTGATGACGTCACGGCTGGTCAGGGTGTGGTCCAGCTCCATTTCGCCGATAATGTTGCGCAGGGTGGTGGCAGACAGACTCTCGATGGCGGCGATGGGCTGGTTGACGCCGTAGGTGTAGAGCTTGGCGTCCATTACCTGAAAGAACACCACGGTATCGATCTGCATGGTAACGTTATCGCGGGTGATGACCGGCTGAGGGGGAAAGTCTGCCACCTGCTCTTTCAGGCTTACCTTTTTGGCGATGCGCTCGATGAAGGGGATCTTGATGTGCAGGCCTGCCGACCATGTGTCGGAGTAGCTGCCCAGCCGCTCAACGACATACACCTTGGACTGGGGCACGATGACGATGTTGGTGATGATCACCAGCAGGACGACAAAGACCAGCGCGAGGATCAGAAAAAACATGACCATAGTGGTTCTCCTTTTTCAGATGGGTGCAACGTTTCAGCGCAGAACGCAAATCACGCTCTGCGGCTTTCGGTCAATACGGGCTCCACGATGAGCAGGGTGCTGTGCAGTTCGGTCACACGGCAGCGCTGCCCGGGGGTGAGGATGTCGCCGGGAGTGGCGCAGCGGGCATTCCAGTCCACGCCGTCCAGCCGCACACGGCCCGGCAGGTCGGCGGTGACGGTGGTCAGCACGGTGGCCTCCCGGCCAAGGTTGCGGTCGCCATTGGTGGGAACGTTTTTCTGGCGCAGCTTTGCGGCCAGCGGGCGGAACATCAGCAGGCACAGGGCGCTTACCACAACGAACACCAGTGCCTGAACGCGGAAGGAACCGGTGAACAGGCAGGTGAGCAGAGCGGCAGCTGCGCCGACGGCGAACCAGACGGAGGTCATGCTGAAGGTGGAAGCCTCTAACAGCAAAAAGCCCACCACGGCAGCCAGCCAGAGAAATGGAACAGGATTCATGGTTCTCCCTCCTTATGCCCCTATTATAGAGTATCCCCCGGGTGGAAGGTCAAGCGTTTTTTGCTGGAACGTTGCGCAGAAAACGAAATAAAGAACAAAATAAATGAAAAGCAGTGCAAGATGTAGTTTGCGGATACGGCCCTTTGCGTGAAAATGCAACAACGGGCGGCCCGCAGGCTGCCCGTTGTTGCGAAAATAAAAGATAAAAGTTCCTCTGAATATGCCCAGAGCGAACGCGGCGGGCATTCAAATCGGTTTTACTTGATATCGTAATAGCTGTGGTTCGGGTTGTGACCGTTCTCCTCCACCACGATGGTAAAGCCCATAGGGTTCACCTCCGTGTGCTTTCCGGAAGCCAGCGGCTCCACGATGATGTGCTCCGAGCGGTTCACGATGATCTCGGCTGTTTCCGCTTCGCCTACGCGCTGGTAGTGCAGGATGCCGTCCTGCGCCCGCAGCACCCGCAGCTCACCGGTGCGGAAGGCCTCGCAGCTGTGGCGCAGCTGCGCCAGCTGTGCCAGCACCGGCTTCAGGCGCTTTTCGTGGCTGTCCCAGCAGAAGAAGGCACGGTTGAAGGGGTCGCGGTAGCCCTGCATCCCGATCTCGTCGCCGTAATACAGGCAGGGCACGCCGGGCAGCGTGTAGATGATGGCATAGGCCATGCGCAGGCGCAGCATCCCTTCCTCGTAGGCCTCGCCGGTCACACAGCGGCCGCTCTGCCACTCGCGGCCCCGGCCGTTGGCGGGCTCGTCCGCAATGACGGTGAGAGCGCGTTCGGTGTCGTGGGTGGAGAGAAAGTTCAGCGCAGTGTCCATGGCAGGGGCGGGGTAGTGCTCGCAGATGGACAGGATCTCCCCCATGGCCTGCTGGGCGGGCTTGCCCTTTACAAAATCCAGCACAGCATTCTTGAAGGGGTAGTTCATCACGCTGTCCAGCCCTTTGCCCAGCAGGTAGGTGCGGCGCTGGCCAAAGCCGTATTTGGTGGTGGCATCCTCCCACACCTCGCCCAGCAGGAATTTCTCCGGGCTGACCCGCTTGACAGCGGCGCGGATCTTTTCAATAAAGTCGTCCGGCAGCTCGTCGGCCACATCCAGCCGGAAGCCTGCGGCACCGCGCCGCAGCCATGTGTCGATGACGCCGCCCTCGCCGGTGATGAACTCCACAAACGAGGGGGTCTCTTCGTTCACTTCGGGCAGAGTCTCGAAACCCCACCAGCTGCGGTAGCCGCCCTTGTACTTGGGGTCGAAATCGTACCAGCTGCGGTAGGGAGAGCTGGGGTCGCGGTAAGCGCCGCCGTCCCCATAGCGGCCTTCGCGGTTGAAGTAGCGGCTGTCGGAGCCGGTATGGCTGAACACGCCGTCCAGCACGATGCCAATGCCGTACTTGGCGGCCTCGCGGCAGAGCACCTCGAACTCCTCGTTGGTGCCCAGCAGCGGGTCTACGTTGAGATAGTCAGCAGTGTTGTAGCGGTGGTTGGAGTGGGCCTCAAAGATGGGGTTGAGATAAAGGTAGTCCACCCCCATCTCCCGCAGGTAGGGCAGCTTGATGCGGATGCCTTCCAAGTCGCCGCCGAAATAGTCCTCGTTCAGGTGGCCGCCGGTCTCATTGGGCTGCCAGAAGGGTTCGGCGTGTTTGTCGGCCTGATACAGCCGGTCCGGGAAAGGCATGGGCTTGTTCTCAATGCCCTCGCAGAACCGGTCCGGGAAGATCTGATAGAACACCTTGCCCTTGATGCACTCCGGGGTCTGGAAACCGGCATCGTAGACGGTGATCTGCCACTTTTCGCCTTCCTGCCAGCTGACAACGCCGCAGTTGTCCGGCCCACGGTAGATGCGGCGGAAGTCGGTGTAGAGGTCGAAGTAGTAGAAGTACAGGCCTGGGTCATTCAGCGGCAGCTCCACGGAAAAGTGGTTCTGCTGGGGGGTCTGGCCGTCGAACTTCATGCGGTAGTGCACCGGCACGTCATATTTTCCCTCTTTCTGGAGCACCAGGTGAGGATCGACATAGCCCAGCTCTTCCGGGATGCAAAGGGTCAGGCGCATGGTCTGACCGGCCCGCAGCGCACCAAATGGCTGCTTGAAATAGGGGTCGTAGCTATTGAACAGACAAGACAAAGCAGGGTCGTCCTTTCTCAAAAAAGCCCCGGCGGGCCAAACGCCGCCGGGGCAGATGGATTTTTTAAGGGAAAATTACTTGCCCATGGGCACCGGGGAAGCGTACCAGATGTCGTGTGCGTAATCCAGCACAGAGCGGTCGGCGCTGAAGATGCCGCTGTTGGCAATGTTCTTCAGGCTCATGTGTGCCCACTTCTCGCGGTCGGCATACAGCTTCTGCAGGTCGGCCTGTGCGCGGCGGTAATCCTTGAAGTCGGCCATGACCATATACGGGTCGCTGCTGCGCAGGTTCTCGGTCACTTCGTGGAAGTTCTCGCCATTCCAGCCGCGCTCCAGGAAGTTCAGAGCGTTGTTGGCAACATCGTCGCCCATGATGAAGGCGTTGGGATGGTAGCCCACCTGCTTGAGGTTGTTCACCTCGGGGGTCAGCATACCGAAGATCAGCTCGTTCTCCTTGCCGGCAGCATCTGCGATCTCCACGTTTGCGCCGTCCAGAGTACCCAGAGTGATAGCGCCGTTCAGCATGAACTTCATGTTGCCGGTACCGGAAGCCTCGGTGCCTGCCAGAGATCTGCTCAGAGACCTCGGCGGCGGGCATCAGGTGCTCGCTCAGAGAGACGCAGTACTCTTCCAGATAGACCACGCGCAGCTTGTCGCGCACAGCGGGGTCGTTGTTGATGAGGTCGCCCAGCTTGCAGATCATGCGGATCATCTGCTTTGCCATGTAGTAGCCGGGAGCAGCCTTTGCACCGAAGATATAGGTCTTGGGGATGAAGTCGGCGTTGGGGTTCTCCTTCAGGTACAGGTACTGGGCAGCGATGTTCAGCGCGTTCAGGTGCTGGCGCTTGTACTCGTGCATACGCTTGACCTGGCAGTCAAAAATGGAGTTCGGGTCGATGATCTGACCGGTGCTCTTTGCCAGATAGTTGGCAAAGCTGGTCTTGTTCTCCAGCTTGATCTCGTTCAGGCGCTTGAGAATGGTCTTGTCGTTCTCGAACTTGTTCAGCTTGGACAGATTGGAAGCATCGTGCTTGTAGCCGTCGCCGATGGTCTCATCCAGCAGCTTGCACAGGCCGGGGTTAGAGGCCAGCAGCCAGCGGCGGTAAGCGATGCCGTTGGTGACGTTCTTGAAGGCCTGCGGCTTGAACAGGTAGTAATCGTGGAAGACGCTGTCCTTGATGATCTCGCTGTGCAGCTTGGACACGCCATTGATGCTGTTGGCGGTGTAGGCGCAGATGTTTGCCATGCGCACCTGATTGTCGCCGATCAGTGCCATATAGTCGATCTTGCCCTTGTCGCCGGGGAATACCTTCTCCAGCTCAGCACGGGCACGGCGATCCATCTCCACCACGATCTGGTAGATACGGGGCAGGGTCATCTTGAAGATGTCCACGTTCCACTTTTCCAGAGCCTCAGCCATGACGGTGTGGTTGGTGTAAGAGAAGACCTTCTGGCAGATGTTGAATGCCTTGTCCCAGTCAAAGCCGCACTCGTCCAGCAGAATGCGCATCATCTCGGGGATGGCGAGGGTGGGGTGGGTGTCGTTCAGCTGGATGGCGACCTTGTCGGGCAGGTTCTCGAGGGTCGCATAGCTGGACAGGTGGTTCTGCACGATATCGCCGATGGAAGCGGCAGACAGGAAGTACTGCTGGCGCAGGCGCAGGATCTTGCCCTCCACGTGGTTGTCGTTGGGGTACAGCACCTTGGAGATCAGCTCTGCATTGGCGTTCTTGCTCATTGCAGTGTTGTAGTTGCCCAGAGAGAAGCTGGACATATCAAAATCCGGTGCCTTTGCCTGCCACAGACGCAGCTTAGCAACGCCCTTGCCGTCGTAGCCCTGCACATACATATCAGAGGGAACAGCCATGACGCTGTTGTAGTTGGTGTGCTGGATATAGTGGAAGCCGTTGTCCCAGTTCTCGTGGATCTCGCCGTCAAAGCGCACTTCCACTGCCTGATCCGGGTGGCTCTTCAGCCAGACCTGACCGCCGGGCAGCCAGTTGTCAGCACGCTCCTGCTGCCAGCCGTCCACGATCTTCTGCTTGAAGATGCCGTACTCGTACAGGATGGAGTAGCCGGTGCCGCAGATGCCGGTGGTGGCCATGCCGTCCAGGTAGCAGGCAGCCAGACGGCCCAGACCGCCGTTGCCCAGACCTGCATCCGGCTCTTCCTCAAAGATGCCGTCAATGCTGATGTCGGCATCAGACAGGGCCTTCTTTGCCACCTCGTCCAGACCCAGATTCAGCAGGCTGGTCTTCAGGCTGCGGCCCATCAGGAACTCCATGCACAGGTAGTACACCTGCTTGGTGCCGGTGCCAATGGCCTTGGACTGAAACTTCTTGTGGTTCTCGCTCATCATCTGGCGGCAGATCAGTGCCAGAGAGCGGTAGATCTGCTGGTTGGAAGCAACACTCAGCTCCACGCCGTACTCGCTGGTGAGCTTGTCCTGAAGAAGTTTACCGAATTCTTTCGATGTCATAAAGGTACTCCTATCCGCATAAGTTTTCAGCTTTGCTAAAATAATTGAAATAATTGGCGCCTGCAGGCACTTTCCCTCACTTGCTCTGCCGCCAACATAACAAGGATATTATAATATGGCAGAATGACAAATGCAAGGAATCAGGGGATTTTTTCCGTAACTGACATTTTTTTATTGAACTTTCTGATAAATATGCCAAAATTTCAAAAAATACACTTTTTCTTGATGCTTATTTATATTATAATAGGGAGAGAAAACTGCTTTCCGAAACATTTTCGGGCACAAATTCCGGGGGAAATGTGCCGGGTAACTCTCCCGGAGGAGAACAAAACGCCGAAACGGTACCGGAAACGGTGCCGTTTTCCGGAAATTACCAAGAACAGAACCGCCTGTGCAAGGGCGGAAAAGGATAAAGGGGAATAGATATGGTCAACAAGGTACGGGTGAACATTGCGGGTACGCCGTATGCCATCGCTACGACGGACCCGGAAAAATATATCCAGTCGCTGGCAAAAAAGCTGGACGAGGATATCACAAAGCTGCTGGATGCAAACGAAAACCTTTCGGTGACGAAGGCGGCGGTGTTCTGCGCCATGGATTATCTGGATGAGTACCGCAAGAGCACCGGCAGCGCGGAGAATATGCGCAGCCAGATCCAGGACTACATTGCGGACGCCGCCCGCGCAAAGCTGGCAGAAGACAAGGCAAAGGCGGAAAACGAGGTGCTGCGCCGGGAGGCTGCCGCTCTGCGGGAACAGCTGGAAAAGATGCGCAGCAAGGAAGCCCGGCGCGAAGAGCGCGCCCAGCAGGCCGCGCAGCAGACGGCGGGCAGAAGCGAAGACGCGGAACAGAAGGGCTGAGCGCCTTTTACAGGATAAAGGAGAAATATGTCAAAGATCGAGATCCTTGCCCCGGTGGGCAATGAAGAAATGCTGCGTGCCGCCGTGTTCAGCGGGGCCGATGCAGTGTATCTGGGATTTTCGGGCTTCAACGCCCGCACCAGTGCCAACAATTTTGACGCAGACACGCTGAAAGATGCGGTGCGCTTCTGCCATGCCCGGGGCGTGGCCGTGCATGTGGCACTGAACACTACCGTCTACGGCGGGGAACTGCCCGCGCTGGAAGCAGCCATTCGTGCCGTTGCCGCCAGCGGGGCAGATGCGGTCATCTGTCAGGACCTGGCGGTGGCAACCCTGATCGGCAGGATCGCTCCGCAGCTGCCCCGCCACGGCTCCACACAGATGAGCGTGCACAGCCTGCAGGGTGCACTGGAGCTCAAGGAGCTGGGCTTCACCCGGGTGGTGCTGGCCCGGGAGCTGAGCCTGCCTGAGGTGGAGCACATCACGAAGCACTGCGGCATCGAGACCGAGTGCTTTGTGCATGGCGCGCTGTGCATGTGCGTCAGCGGCCAGTGCTATATGTCGGCTTTTCTGGGCGGGCGCAGCGGCAACCGCGGCTCCTGTGCAGGCCCCTGCCGACTGCCCTTTGAGGCAAACGCTCTGCCGGAGGGTAAGCCGGGCCGTCTGCACCACCTGTCCCTGAAGGACAACTCGGTCATCGATAAGCTGGACCAGCTGCAGGCGCTTGGCGTGGCATCGGCAAAAATTGAGGGCCGTCTGCGCACGCCGGAGTACGTGGCGGCGGCGGTCAGCGCCTGTCTGGCAGGCCGGGAGGGCCGCGCCTACGACCGTGACCTTTTGAAAAATGCCTTCAGTCGTTCGGGCTTCACCTCCGGCTATCTGGATGGGAAAATTGACGGTACCATGTTTGGTGTGCGCAGCGAAGCGGACGCCGAGCAGACCAAAAAGACCCTGCCCATGCTGCGGGAGCTTTACCGCCGTGAGCGCAGCCGTGTGCCGGTGAAGATGAAGCTGGAGAATCGAAGAGGGCGGCGAGAAGCTCACCGTCATGGACGCCGACGGCAATAAGGCCTTCGCCTATGGCGACGCTGAGCCGCAGCCCGCCCGCACCGACCCCACCGAGAGCCTGCACCGCAGCCTTGCCAAGACCGGCGGTACGCCCTTTGCGGCATCGGCAGAGGATATCACGGTGGAAATGGACGGTGGGCCGTGGTTCGTGCCCGGCAGCGCCGTCAACGAGCTGCGCCGGGAAGCGCTGGATGCCCTGCTGAAAAAGCGGGAAGTGCTGCGCCCGTGGCCCACCACGGACGAGCATGTGCCCGCTCTGCCGCTGCGCACCCTGCCGTCCCGCCGCACCCTGCGTGCCCGGTTTGAGAACTGGGAGCAGGTGCCGGAGCGGGCGCTTGACGGCATCGAGTATCTCATTCTGCCCATTGCACAGGCTGACCGCGTGCCCCGGGAATGGCGGGCAAAGACCCTTTTGGAGCTGCCCCGGGTCATGTTCGGCCGTCTGGAAGAGGACACTGCCCGCCGCATCGCGGCCACGCAGGATGCCGGTTTTGCGGGCTATGAGGTGAGCAATATCGCCCACCTGCGCCTGTGCCGGGGCCTGCCCATGAGCGGCAGCTTTGGCCTGAACATCACCAATCAGCTGGCCGCACAGTTCTATGCAGACAACGGCCTTGGCTCCGTGCTCATCCTGCCCGAGGTGAAGGACAGCGACATCAGCACCATTGCCCCCACCCATGACGGCAGGCCGGTGCCTACCGGTGTGCTGGTGTACGGTCACATGCCGCTGATGGTCACCCGCGCCTGCCCGCTGCAGAACATCCACGACTGCGTCCACTGCGATAAGACCGGTGTGCTGACCGACCGCAAGGCAAAGAAATTCCCGGTGCGGTGTGGCCTTGGTGTGCGCACCATCTACAATCCCGTACCTATTTATATGGGAGATAAGCCGGGCGCACTGACGGTGGACTACGGTGTGGCCTACTTCACGCTGGAAAGCCGGGAGGAAGCAGCGCAGATCCTTGACATGATCCGCACCCACGCACCCTTTGAGGGTGATTTTACCCGCGGACTGTATTTTAAAGGTACGAACTGACCCTCTCATCGGCATCGTCCGCCTGCGGCGGCGCAATGCCGGAGCTCTCCCGAAGGGCGAGCTCGCAGTAGAGGAATAAAAAACGAGGTATACTATGGAACCCATCACTGTAAAATATAAGGTACTGGATGCCCGGGCAAAGGTGCCCGCCTACGCCACCCCCGGCTCTGCCGCCGCCGACCTGTGCGCCGTGCTGGACGAGCCGCTCACCCTTGCCCCTATGGAGCGGGCACTGGTGCCCACCGGCCTTGCCATCGAGCTGCCGGGTGCCCACAGCGTGGCACTGGTGTATGCCCGCAGCGGCCTTTCCATCAAGCACGGCCTGTGCATGGCCAATGGCGTGGGCGTGGTGGACAGCGACTACCGCGGCGAACTGAAGGTGCCCATGGTCAATCTGGGCAGGGAGGCTTACACCATCCAGCCCGGTGAGCGTGTGGCGCAGCTGTGCATTGCACCGGTGTACACCGCCGCCTTTGTGCCCGCCGAAGAACTGGGCGATACCCAGCGCGGCGAGGGCGGCTTTGGCTCGACGGGTAAATAAGCGGGCAAGGATGTTGAAAAGAAAGATGGATCCTATGAATTTGATTTTAGCTTCCGGCAGCCCGCGCAGGCGGGAGCTGCTTTCCCTGTACACCACCGATTTCACCGTCTGTGTCAGCGATTTTGACGAGAGTACAGTGCAGGCCGACACCCCTGCTCAGCTGGTGGAGCAGCTGGCCCGGGGCAAATGCCTTGCTGTTTCGGCCCAGCACCCGGGTGCGGTGGTCATCGGCTGCGACACCGTGGTGGATGTGAACGGTGAAGTATTCGGCAAGCCCCACAGCACAGAGGACGCAAAGCGGATGCTGCGGGCCCTTTCCGGTGCTGCCCACGAGGTGCACACCGGTGTGTGCATTTCGGACGGGACCCGCACCGAAAGCTTTGTGGACAGCTGCCGCGTTACCTTTTTTCCGCTGAGCGGGGAGGAGATCGACTTTTACGCTTCCACCGCTGAACCCTACGACAAGGCCGGGGCCTACGCCATTCAGGGCCGTGCGGCCCTCTGGCTGGACCGCATCGAGGGCGACTACTACACGATCATGGGCCTGCCGGTGAGCCGCACCGTACAGCTGCTGGCACATTTTATGTGAGAAAACTGGAAAAAACGAAGAAAACTTGCGCAAACGCTTGAGAAATCATTGGCTTGCGGCTATAATAGAACCGTGTTATTCTGCGCAGGGCGGCGTAAAAAGTCCGCCGGACGCTCTGGATAGATTTCAATGGGAAGCAATAAGGAGAGAAATTACAATGGGCCTGTTTTCAAAAGATGTGGGTATCGATCTGGGTACCGCAAATACTCTGGTATATATGAAGGGCAAGGGCATCATCATGCGTGAGCCTTCGGTGGTGGCCGTGGACACCAAGACCGATGAGGTGCGCTGCGTGGGTGCCGAGGCAAAGGCAGTCATTGGCCGCACTCCCGGCAGCATCGTAGCGGTCCGCCCCCTGAAGGACGGCGTCATTGCCGATTTTGACATCACGGCCAATATGCTGGAGAACTTCCTCAAGAAGGCATGCGGCAACAGCATGTTCTCCCGCCCCCGCGTGGTCATCTGCATCCCGTCGGGCGTCACCGAGGTGGAGCGCCGCGCGGTGCGCGAAGCGACCCTCAAGGCCGGTGCCCGTCAGGTGTCCGTCATTGAAGAGCCCATGGCTGCTGCTATCGGTGCGGGCCTGCCCATCAGCGAGCCTACCGGCAGCATGATCGTGGACATCGGCGGCGGCACGGCTGAGATCGCTGTCATTTCTCTGGGCGGCATCGTGGCCTCCCGCAGCGTGCGCATGGCCGGTGATATGTTCGATCAGGCCATCATTGCCTTCATCAAGCGCAAATACAACCTGCTCATTGGTGAGCGCACCGCAGAGCAGATCAAGATCGAGATCGGCTCTGCCTATGTGCTGGACCCTGAAATGACAATGGAGATCAAGGGCCGCAATCTGGTGGACGGCCTGCCCAAAAACATCGTGGTCCACTCGGAGGATGTGCGCGAGGCACTGCTGGAGTGTCTGGTCAAGATCACCAGCGCCATCAAGGAAACGCTGGAGCGCACCCCGCCGGAGCTGAGCGCGGATATCATCGACCGCGGCATCACCCTGACCGGCGGCGGCGCACTGCTGCGGGGTCTGGATCGAGCTGATCCAGAGCGAGACCGGCATCGACGTGCACATTGCGGAAGATCCGCTGGACTGCGTGGCCAAGGGTGCCGGTGCGGTCCTGGATCACGTGGACGTCCTGCATGATGTGCTGGACACCGACGGCGGACACATGTAACACGGGCCGCAGCCCGTACTTGCGGAAAAAGCTCTTTTGCGCAGCGCCTGCGCTGATTTCCGCGGCAAACAATGTTCCTTGCGCGGATGGCAGAGCTGTCCGCGCTTTTCTTATGGCAGGAGCCCGAACAGGAGGACACCCCCTTGAAGGATTTTTTTGACACATGGAAATTTAAGATACTGGTAGCGGTGGCGGTATTTCTGGTGGGGATCATGGCCTATGCCGGCGCCAATGGCCGACTGACTGCTGCCCCGCAGGAGCTGCTGAGCGTGGTGCTTACGCCGTTTCAGAAGGTGACTTCGGCCCTGAGCGGCGGCATCGGTTCGGTGTGGGAAAAATACACCAGCATCGATGATGTGATGGCCCAGAACGAACAGCTGGAAGCCGAGAACGCCGAACTGCGCCAGCAGATGGTGGACTACGACCGCATCAAGGCGGAGAACGAAGCCTACAAGGCGCTGACCCGCATTCAGGATACCAACAGCGAGGCCAGTTATGTTTCTGGTTTTGTGATCGGCCGCGACCCGCTGGATGAGTTTGGCGGCTTTACGCTGGACTGCGGCACCGTGAACGGTGTGGCCGTGAGCGATGCCGTGATCAGCGATAAGGGCTACCTTGTGGGCGTCGTGGTGGAGGCAGATACCACCAGCTGCAAGGTGATGACCGTCCTGCATCCCAGCTTCAACGCAGCGGGCGTTGTGTCCCGCACGCGGGAAAACGGCATCCTCACCGGCAGCACCGACTACGCCGGTGACGGCCTGTGCGTGCTCACCAATCTGGAGCGCGCCGCCGAGACCCAGATGGGCGATCAGGTCATCACCACCGGCCTTGGCGGCGTGTTCCCGCCGGATGTGCTGGTGGGCGTGGTGCAGAAGGTGGAGCCGGAAGTCAGCGGCAAATCCTCGGTGGCGGTCATCCGCCCGGGCGCAGACCCGCGCACCGTCAAGCATGTTTTTGTCATCACCGACTATTAAGGAGGCACCGGTATGGAATCACGCCATATGCGCAGCCGCAGTCAGGCGTTGAAATGGGTCTGCTACACGGCAGCGCTGTTTGTGTGCGCGGCATTACAGACCACGCCCGGCCTGTTCCGGCTGGGGCAGGCAAAACCGCTTTTCATCCTGCCGCTCTGCCTTGCGGTGGCGGTGTACGAGGGCGAGTTTGCCGGGGCGCTGTTCGGCGCGGTAGGCGGCCTTTTGTGGGATTACACCGCCGGGCGCACGGTGGGAATGCTGGCGCTGGAACTGCTTTTGCTCTGCTTTGCGCTTTCGGTGCTGGTGCAGGTGTATCTGCAGGGCAGCACATGGAACTTTGCGCTCATCGGCACCGGCACGGCCCTTGTGGTGCTCTCGCTGGACTGGCTGTTTTTTTACTATATGCCGGGTTACAGCTGGGCGCTGAGCCGCTGGCTCACCTTTGTGCTGCCCTCGGCAGTGATGACGCTGGTGCCGTCGCTGATGCTGTTCAGTCTGGTGCGGCGCATTTATAACGAGTTCAAAATCGACAACGGCGTGATCTGAACCGCCGGAGGAAACGCGGATGAACCAAAACGAACGAAAAACCGTCTTGCACCGGATGCTCCTGCTCATCGCAGTGGCCTGTGTTATCATGGGTCTGTATGCGATGCGGCTGATCTTTCTGCAGCTGGTCAACGGCGACGATTTCAAAGCCAAGGCGACCAACACCACCGACTATAATTTCACGGTCACTGCGGCCCGCGGCGACATCGTGGACAGCGCCGGGCGGCGCATTGCCACCACGGCCACCAGCTATAATGTGGTGCTCAACAAGCTGCTGATGGGGGACCGCGATCTGGACGCCATGCTGCAGCAGATCGTGGAGCTGCTGCGGGAAAACGGCGAGAGCTGGAACGATACTCTGCTCATCGGCCAGCCGGACGCAGCAGGCCGCTATGCCTTTACAGACGATGATTCTTCTGCCAGCGATCAGAAGCAGCTGGCGGATATGAAGGAGACCCTTGGCCTGCAGCAGTATGCCACCGCTAACGATGTGATGGAAATGCTGGTGGAAAAGAACGAGCTGCAGGGCTTTTCGCTGGAATGGCAGCGGGTGCTGGCCGGCATCCACTACGAGATGGACCGGCAGGCCTTTTCCAATGTGAACAACTTTGTCATGGCAGAAAACGTCAGCGCGGCAACGGTGGCTACCATCAAGGAGCACAGCCTGCAGCTGCCCGGCGTGGAGATCGTGGAGACCAGTGCCCGCAGCTACGATCAGAGCGATATCATCCCGGCCGTGCTGGGCCGTGTGGGCAAGATCACGGCTGAAAAGTGGAAGGTGACCGATTCAAATGGTCAGGTGACCTATCCGCTGCGGGAAAAAGGCTATAATATGAACGATGTTCTGGGTATTTCCGGCCTGGAATCCGTTTATGAGGATGAGCTGCGCGGCAAGGATGGCGTGGAGACGATCACCCGCAACTCGGACGGCGTGATCGTGGATACCCGCCTGACCACAGTGCCGGAGCCGGGCCACACGGTGCAGCTGACCATCGACAGCAACTTCCAGCGCGCTGTGGACAAGGCACTGGCAGAGAACATCGACATGATCAACCGCGTGTACAACACCGGCACCATGAAAGCTGCCGCCGGTGCGGTGGTGGTGCTGGATGTGAAGGACGGCAGCGTGATGGCAGCGTCCAACTACCCCAGCTATGACCAGAACCTGTATGCGTCCAACTACAGTGAGTACAGCTCTGACCCGAGCCTGCCGCTGTTCAACCGCGCATTGCAGGGCCTGTATACGCCGGGCTCCACCTTCAAGCCCGCCGTGGCGGTGGCTGCGCTGGACAGCGGCCTCATCAATCAGTATTCTACTGTATACTGCAACGGCGTGTACAACTACTTTAAGGACTATCATCCCCGCTGCACCCGCCACGGCCACAGCGGCAACATCGATGTGATCACAGCCATCAAGTGGAGCTGCAACGTCTTCTTCTATGATGTGGGCCGCCGCCTGACCAGCGATGTCTATGATGCCTATGCCTATAAGCTGGGTCTGGGCCAGCGCACCGGCGTGGAGGTGGGTGAGGCGCTGGGACGGCTGACCACCAAGAACGACTCCAACTATACCGCATCGCTGGACGTTCAGGCCGCCATCGGTCAGGGCAACACGGTGGTCACCCCCATCCAGCTGGCCACCTATGCGGCAACGCTGGCCAACAACGGCACCCGCTACCGCACGCATTTCGTCAAGGCCATTCTGGATACCAATACCGGCGAGGTGCTCAGCGAGACCAAGCCCGAGGTCATGGATGTCATCGAGGGCACCGGCAACACCTTTGAACTGGTGCGTCAGGGCATGAAGCAGGTGCCCAGCACCATCAGCGGCAAAATTTCAAGCTATCCGGTGCCCATCGCCTGCAAGACCGGTACGCCCCAGCGCAGCGAGACCTATGCCTCAGGCAAGCACTATCTGAACGCTATGATGGTGGCTTACCTGCCGGCGGACGATCCGCAGATCGCCATCGGCATCACCATTGAGTACGGCGGCTACGGTGCCCGTACCGGTGATCTGGTGGTGGATATCGCCAATGCCTACTTTGCCCTGAAGGACGGCTCTCTTGCCCAGCAGGCAGAGGAAGAAAAAGAGGCCGAGCAGGCCCAGCAGGAAAAACAGGACGCGTCCCAGACCGATGCCGCAGGACAAACGGCAGTCGGGCAGACCGCCGACACCGCTGCGCCGCAGGCCGGGCAGACGGCTCCCGCAGCGCAGGACGCTGCACCGGAAGGGCCTGCCGCAGACACAGCGCAGCCTGCTGTACAGGATGGGCCGGACGTAGCGCAGGCCGAACAAAACCCCGATGCCATTGCGCCGGAGAACTGAAAACGGGAGACAAAACCGACGCGGGAAAGGGCGCTGCAGCGGTGGTTTGAATGGGAACACCCCTGAAAAGAAAACAAAATTGAATGTTTTGTATAAAAAACGGTTGTAAAAGATTGGATTTTGTGATATCATTTCAACCGAAGGACTTTTTACAAGTGGGTCCGCATCGTGAAGAAAGAGGAGAGGGTAACGGATGACGATCGCACTCATTGCACATGACTCCAAAAAGGAGCTGATGGTTCAGTTTTGTACGGCTTACTGCCGGATCCTGAGCCAGCATAAACTGGTGGCCACCGGTACGACCGGTAAGTTGATCGCTGAGGCTACCGGTTTACAGGTGCAGCGCTTTCTGGCCGGTGTGCAGGGCGGCGACCAGCAGATCGCATCCCGCATCGCCTGCAATGAGATCGACCTGCTGCTGTTCTTCCGCGACCCCATCAACGCAAAGCCCAGCGAGCCCAACGAAATGACGCTGCTGCGCCTGTGCGATGTGCACAATATCCCCATGGCCACCAACATCGCCACCGCCGAGGTGCTGATCCACGGCTTGGAGCGCGGCGATCTGGACTGGCGCGATATCGTGCATCCCCAGAACTGACAAATCGATTTGAGATGGCTCCGCGTGCGCTGCGCCATAATCAGAGGAAACATTTTTTATATTAGAATTCCGGAAAATCTGCGGATTTTCCGGAATTCTTTTTTCACAGGAAAGGCCGCTGCGGCACACGGCAGCAGAAATGCATTCTGCAGTTTAGACCCCGCTCCCGTGAAAATGAAAATCGGGAGCATCCGCAGATGCTCCCAATTTTCGTATTATCAATAGAATTTCCGCTGAATAGGGCCAGAGTGCAACGGAGGCCATTTAAAATTGTATTTGTTAAACTTTAAAATCTTCGGCCATTTCGGCTACGTCTTCCGGGGCAAAATCGCCCAGCGGTAAAATCAGCCGTGCCAGTGTCTCCTGCGGCAGAGCTGCAAGAATCGTGCTGTCATCGCTGCCGGTGCCTGCGGGCGGGCAGACAGTGTGCACGCCGTCTGCGCCGGTCTCCACCCGGGCACGGTGAGCGGTTGCCACATACTGCATCCCAAGCTTGTCTGCAGCCGTCAGCAGGGCGGCAAACAGCGGCGTGCCGCCTTCGCCCAGAACATCGGCGTCCTGCCCGGCCAGTGCTTCGGCGTTCAGCACGATGCACTCGATGCCAAGGGCTTCCGCCGCCTTTCGGGCCGCCTCCACTCCGGCGGCCTGCCCGGCGTCCAGCCGCACGGCGGCGCCTGCCACGGCAAAGCCCTGCTGCTGTAAAATGCGCACGGCTACGGCGCATTCTCTGCTGCCGTCCATCTGTACCAGAACTTTATCCTGACTCTCGTAGGTGTCAAACCCGCTGCCGGGCAAAAATGTGTCGCTCATGTTCCCTGCCTCCCGCCATGTGCTTTGCTCTGTGCCACGGCCAGCTGGTCGCAGCGTTCGTTCTCCGGGTGGCCTGCGTGGCCCTTGACCCAGACGTAGGTGATCTTGTGCCGGGCTTCCTGCTCCAGTGCCTGTGCCCAGAGGTCCGGGTTCAGGGCAGGGGAGCCATCCGCTTTTTTCCAGCCCCTGCGCTGCCATCCTCTGGCCCAGCCCTTCTGCAGCCCGTTGATGACATACTGGCTGTCGGAGCACAGCCGCACCTCGCACGGCTCCTTGAGCTGACGCAGCGCCTCGATAAAGGCTGTCAGCTCCATGCGGTTGTTGGTGGTGCTGTCATCACCGCCGCTGAGCTCCTTTTCATAGACTTTGCCGTTAAAACGGTAGCGCAGCACGGCACCCCAGCCGCCCGGGCCGGGATTGCCGCTGCATGCGCCGTCGGTGTACACTTCGACCTGCTTCATGCGGTTCTCCTTATAAAATGAGTTACTTCTATTTAGCGCTATTTTTGGGCTTCTGTCAAGTGCGAATGTATATTCCGTGCCGGAGCTGACAAACCTTGGAATTGACAAAAACGCCGGGAAATACTATACTTATCCTAACAAAATGCGTATAGGGGCGCACCGCAGGCGTGTGCCCGGGCGTTCCAACAGAAAAGCCACGGTCGCATCGAGCAGATGGACTTATCTGGCACAAAACCTCTTACGGAACAGGCAGCGGTTTGCAAAAAACACGCTGAGAAATAAATTCTATACGGTGCATCCAACGGAAGCCGATGCGATTTTTCAAGGTGCTTCCCATGCACAGCGCGGCTGTTCCCACAAACGGGGACGGCCTGCGCTGTAATTATTTTGGAGGTCAGAATGGCACAGTCGAAAGAAAATACCAATGTTTCCGCACGCGGTAAGGCCGCAGCAGCGAATCAGAATGCGGGCGCACCTGCCGCGCAGACGGGCGAAAAGCGCCCCCGTACCACCCGCCGTCCATATTATAACCGCCGGCCCCGCCGCCCGCAGCAGCCCAGAGAGGCTGCGGTGCCCATCCACATCTATCCGCTGGGCGGTCTGGGTGAAGTGGGCAAGAATATGACGGTCTACGAGTGCAACGGCGACATGATCATCGTGGACTGCGGTCTGGTGTTCCCGGACAGCGACATGTACGGCGTGGACATGGTCATCCCGGACTTCACCTTTGTGGTGCAGAACAAGGATAAGATCAAGGGCCTGCTCATCACCCACGGCCACGAGGACCACATTGGCAGCATCCCGTATCTGCTGCAGAAATTTGATCTGCCCATCTATGGCACCCGCCTGACCTGCGGCCTGATCCGCAACAAGCTGGAAGAGTTCGGTCTGGCAGGCAAGACCAAGTTCGTGGAGATCACCCCCAGACAGAAGATCAGGCTGGGCTGCTTTACCATTGAGCCCATCCATGTGAACCACTCCATCCCGGACGCGGTGGCCTTTGCCATCGACAGCCCGGCGGGCACCATCATCCAGACCGGCGACTTCAAGATCGATTATACCCCGCTGGCCTGCGGCGTCACCGACCTGTCCACACTGGCCGAGTACGGTCAGCGCGGCGTGCTGGCCCTGCTGAGCGATTCCACCAACTCCGAGCGCCCGGGCTTTACCGCCACCGAGCAGAAGGTGGCTGCAGGCGTGCGCAATCTGTTCGCCCGTGCCCGCAACAAGCGGATCATCATTGCCACCTTTGCTTCCAACATCTACCGCGTGCAGCAGATCATCGATCTGGCTGTGGAGGATGGCCGCAAGGTGGCCTTCAGCGGCCGCAGCATGGTGAACAACACCGCCATGGCGCAGGAGCTGGGCTATATGCACATCCCGGAGGGCACCCTCATCAGCGTGGATGAGCTGAACCAGTATCCCCCGGAGCAGGTAGTGCTCATTACCACCGGCAGTCAGGGCGAACCCCTGAGCGCCCTTTCCCGCATGGCGTCCTGCAGCCACCGTCAGGTGCGGGTGGGCCCCGGTGATTTCATTATCATTTCGGCAAATCCCATCCCCGGCAACGAGAAGAGCGTGACCAAGATCGTCAACGGTCTGCTGCTGCTGGGTGCAGAGGTCATCTACGAGAGCATGTACGATGTGCACGTTTCCGGCCACGCCTGTCAGGAAGAGCAGAAGCTCATGCTCACCCTGACGAAGCCCAAGTATTTCCTGCCGGTGCACGGCGAGTACAAGCAGCTCAAAAAGCATGCCCTCACCGCTGCAAGCCTCGGCATCCCCACCAGCAACATCCTCATTGCGGAGAATGGCTCCAATGTCATCCTCAGTCAGGATGAGATGAAGCTGGGCGAGCCGGTGACGGCCGGTGCCGTCATGGTGGACGGCTTGGGCGTGGGCGATGTGGGAAATGTAGTCCTGCGCGACCGCAAGCACCTGTCCGAGGACGGTCTGGTGATCATCGTGGCCACCGTGGACAGCAAGACCGGCAAAGTGCTGGCCGGCCCCGACCTTGTGAGCCGCGGCTTTGTGTATGTGCGCGAGAACGAGAGCCTGATGGACGGTGCACAGAGCATCGTGGAAAATGCGCTGGACCGCTGCGTGGACGAGCATGTGCGCGACTGGAACAGCGTCAAGACCCGTGTGCGCGAGGCACTGAGCAGCTATATCTATCGGCGCACCAAGCGCAGCCCGATCAATCCTCCCCATCCTGATGGAGGTCTGATCCGGGCACGCTGCCGCAAACAATGCGGCGGAAGGCAGGAGATTTGATGAAACAAAAACCAAGATGGACATTGGAGATGCTCACCGCCAGTCTGGCCGTGCTGTGCGGCCTGCTGGTGCTGGTGCTGCTGGTCCAGCGGCCCACGGCATGGCCGGCGCTGCTGGCACTGGTGGTGCTGTGGGGCGTTGTGGTGGTGCTGTTCCGCTGCCAGCTGCGCAAGTGGGTGGCCCGGTGGATGTGCGGCGGAAGCTTTGAAAGCTCCAAACTGCAGTTCAGTCTGGAGCCGCTCTCGCAGCCGGCCGCGCTGCTTTCCGGTGAGACGGTGCTGTGGTACAATGCACAGTTCCGTGCCCGCCTGTTGAACGGGCAGGATGTGCTGGTGAGCCGTGTGCAGAAGGTGATGCCCGGCCTTGACCTGCAGCAGTGCCGCAAGCAGGAGGGCCAGCTGCTGACCCTCGCGGACGGCATGTGGAGCGTGCACAGCTCCACGGTGCCCGGTAATGCCGAGAGCATGACCCTGCTGGTGCTGAACGAGGAGACCGCTCTGCGCAAGGTGGAGGCGGAATATAAGGCCAGCCGTCCGGGTTATCTGGTGTTTCTGGTGGACGGCTACGATGATGTGTTTGGTGACATGCTGGACAGCGAGCGCGCCCGCCTGCTGGAAGGCATCAACCGCACGCTGGAGGATATGATCGGCCGGGGCAGCGGCTTTTTGCGCCGTGTGGCCAGCGGCCGCTACATCGCCGTGGTGGAAGAGCGCCAGATGGAGCAGTTCGCCAACCGGGGCTACGATGTGCTGGACAAGATCGCGCACTGGACCCCAGCGTGAATCTTTCGCTGTCCATCGGCATTGGCCGCGGTGCCAAGACCCTGCGGGAAGCGCAGGATATGGCCGTGCAGGCACTGGATATGGCGCAGGGCCGCGGCGGCGATCAGGCGGCTGAAATGACGCCGGACGGCTTTACCTTTTACGGCGGCGTGAGCCATGGTGTGGAAAAGCGCAGCAAGGTGCGCAGCCGCATCGTGGCCGATCAGCTGGTGAAGCTGATCAAGGAAGCTGACCATGTGGTCATCATGGGCCACCGTATGAGCGATCTGGACGCCATTGGCTCTGCCGAGGGCGTGCTGCGCATCTGCAAGATCTGCGACGTCCCAGCGGTGATCGCAGTGCGGCGGGACGCCACGCTGGCGGGCAGCCTGATCGATGCCCTGTGCAAAGCGGGCCAGCGGGATGATTTTATCGACCCGAAGGATGCCCTGCCCATTATTTCCAAACGCACCCTGTGCATCGTGGTGGATACATATCAGGCAGGTCTTGTGGAGAGCAAGGAGATCCTGGAAAAATGCGGCAGGGTGGCCGTCATCGACCACCACCGCAAGGGCGTGGGCTACATCCAGAACCCGGACCTTGTCTGCCACGAGCCCTATTCCTCCTCGGCCAGCGAGCTGGTCACCGAACTTTTGCAGTACGTGGGCGAGCGCGACGACAAACCCAACCGGGTGGAAGCCGAGGGCCTGCTCTCCGGTATCATGCTGGATACCCGCGATTTTACCCTGCACACCGGTGTGCGTACCTTTGAAGCCGCCGCTGCTCTGCGCCGCTACGGTGCGGAGACCGAGCGGGTGCGCCAGCTGTTCGACGTGACGATGGTGGAGTACAACGCCAAGGCGGGGCTTGTGGAAAAAGCAAAAATGTACCGGAACTGCGCCATTTCCATCGGCGGTGAGGTGGCCGCGGAGGCCCGTGTGGCCATTGCACAGGCGGCAAACGACCTGCTGACCATTCAGGGCGTGGATGCCAGCTTTGTGGCGGTGCAGGTGGGCACAGGCGTGAACGTCTCGGCCCGCAGTCTGGGCGCTGTGAACGTGCAGGTCATCATGGAGAGTCTGGGCGGCGGCGGACACCAGACCATGGCCGCGGCACAGCTCAAGCACATCACGCCGGAGGCAGCCCGCTCCCGCATCGAGGGCGCCATCGACAAATACTACGCATCGCAGAAAAAGGGCGGTGCCGAGGGAAAATAACCAGAAGAGTGAGGTCTACACCTATGAAACAATACGATTACCTGATCGTCGGCGCCGGCCTTTATGGTGCCGTGTTCGCACAGGAAGCAAAAAAAGCAGGCAAAAAGTGCCTCGTCATTGACAAGCGCGGCCACATTGCAGGCAACATCTACACCGAGCAGGTGGAGGGCATCAACGTCCACCGCTATGGTGCGCACATTTTCCACACCAACAACAAGGTTGTGTGGCAGTATGTGAACCAGTTTGCGGAGTTCAACCGCTACACCAACAGCCCGGTGGCGAACTATCACGGCGAGATCTACAACCTGCCCTTCAACATGAACACCTTCAATAAGATGTGGGGCGTTGTTACCCCCGCCGAGGCCAAGGCCAAGATCGAGGAGCAGAAGGCTGCTGCCGGCATCACCGACCCGCAGAATCTGGAAGAGCAGGCCATCAGCCTTGTGGGTACCGATATCTACGAAAAGCTCATCAAGGGCTACACCGGCAAGCAGTGGGGCCGTCCCTGCACGGAGCTGCCGGCCTTTATCATCAAGCGCCTGCCGGTGCGTTTTACCTACGATGATAACTATTTCAACGCACTGTATCAGGGCATTCCCAATGGCGGCTACACTGCCATGGTGGAAAAAATGCTGGACGGCACCGAGGTGCGTCTGGGCGTGGATTATCTGGCTGACCGTGACGCGCTGAACGCACTGGCAGAGAAGGTTGTCTACACCGGCCCGGTGGACGCATACTTCGGCTATCGTCTGGGTGCGCTGCAGTACCGCAGCGTGCGGTTTGAGACCGAGGTGCTGGACACCGACAACTATCAGGGCAACGCGGTGGTCAACTACACCGACGCCGAGACCCCCTACACCCGCATCATCGAGCATAAGCACTTTGAGTTCGGCACCCAGCCCAAAACGGTCATCAGCCGCGAGTACAGTGCTGAATGGAAAAAGGGCGATGAACCGTACTATCCCGTCAATGACGAGAAGAACGGCGCCCTGTATGCCGAGTATAAGAAGCTGGCCGATGCGGAGCCGGGCGTCATCTTCGGCGGTCGTCTGGGTGAGTACAAGTATTACGACATGGACAAGGTCATTGAGGTGGCTCTGGACGTGGCTGCAAAGGAACTGGCGTAACCGCTTTGCTTAACGCTTTTCGTATTAAAGTCGCTGCGCGACGGCCGCAGGCCGACAGCAGCGTATGCCGTTTGCCGTTACGACCCCTCCTGTGAAAAAGTAAATCAGAAAAATCCGCAGATTTTTCTGATTTACAAATTAAAAATAAAATTTCCGCTGAATATGGCCAGAGCGGAGCGGCGGCCATTTTAAATGGTCAGGCGCTTCCTCTTGCCCAAAAGCGGCAAATGCGCTATACTATAAACACAACAACTGCACCGGTTTTCCGGTGAGAAGTGAGGGATACTATCATGAAAGTGATTCTCAAGCAGGATATCAAGGGCATTGGCAAGAAGGATGAGATCCATGAGGTCTCCGACGGCTACGCCCGCAACTATCTGTTCCCGCGCAAGCTTGCCGCTGTGGCAGATGCCAGCGCTGTGAACGTTGCCCGCAGCAAGGAAGCTGCAGCCGACTTCCATGAGGCTGAGACCGTGGCCGCTGCCAAGGCTCTGGCTGCAAAGATCGAGGGCAAGACCGTGACCATCAAGGCCAAGGGCGGTGCATCCGGCCGTCTGCACGGCAAAGTCACCGGCAAGGAGGTTGCCGATGCTCTGGCTGTGCTGGCAGGCGCTCCCATCGATAAGAAGAAGATCGAGCTGGAAACCAAGGACATCAAGGACGCCGGTGTGTTCAACGGCAAGGTCCGCCTGCACGTTGGTGTGGTTGCTTCCTTCAAGATCCAGGTGGAAGTGGAACAGGCCTGATTTTTCTGCCATCTGCGCCCCCTCACAGCAGGGGGCGCTTTTTGGCTTTTCAGCAAAAACGCAAAAGGATAAATGACCATGCCGAATGAACGACGTTATTCCAATGAACTGAATCTGGAAAGTGTGGGCATCAACCTGCCCTATAACATGCAGGCAGAGCAGAGCGTGCTGGGCGCGGTGCTGCTCAAACCAGAGACCCTCACCGATCTGGTGGAGATCATCCGGCCGGAGATGTTCTATACCCGGCAGAACGCGCAGATCTATTCGGAGATGCTGCGGCTGTTCACCGCCGACCAGACCATCGACTTTGTTACCCTGCTGGACGCGGTGATCTCGGACGGCGTGTTCCCCAGTGCCGACGAAGCAAAGGTCTACCTGACCGGCCTTGCCGAGACGGTGCCCAGCATCTCCAATGTGAAGGCCTACGCCCAGATCGTGCAGGAAAAGTATCTGGTGCGCCAGCTGATGGGGGTGGCAAAGGACATCCTGCAGGATGCCGGAGATGAGCCGGACGCCGATCTGCTGCTGGAAAACGCGGAACAGCGCATTTATGAGATCCGCTCCGGCCGCGATTCCAGCGCACTGACGCCGCTTTCCTCCAGCATGGTGGAGACCCTGACCAACCTGCAGAAGATCAGCGGCCCGGATGCAGACAAATACAAGGGCATCCCCACCGGGTTCCGCCTGCTGGATACGGTGCTCACCGGCCTTGGCCGCGGCGACCTCATCATCCTTGCAGCCCGCCCCGGTATGGGCAAGACCAGCTTTGCGCTGAACATCGCCACCCGTGTGGCCATGCAGCAAAAGGTTCCGGTGGCGATCTTCAGTCTGGAAATGACCAAGGAACAGCTGACCAACCGTATCCTTTCTGCCGAAGCCGGCATCGACAGTCAGGCCTTCCGCACCGGCGCCCTGCGTGCTGAGGACTGGGAGTATCTGGCTCTTGCCACCGAAAAGCTGCACGATGCACCCATCTATATGGACGATACCTCCGGCATCACCATCACCGAGATGAAGGCAAAGATCCGCCGGGTGAATCAGGACCCCACCCGCCCGAACGTGGGCCTCATCGTCATCGACTATCTGCAGCTGATGACCACCGGCCAGCGCAGCGAGAACCGCGTGCAGGAGATCAGCTCCATTACCCGAAACCTCAAGATCATGGCGAAGGAGATGAATGTGCCCATCATCGCGCTTTCCCAGCTGTCCCGTGCGGTGGAAAAACAGGGCAACAACTCCAGCCACCGGCCCCAGCTTTCCGACCTGCGCGATTCCGGCTCCATCGAGCAGGACGCCGACTGCGTTCTGTTCCTGTACCGCGATTCCTACTATGCCAGCCAGAACCCGGATGGTGCAGAGGTGGACGCCGACACCGCCGAGTGCATCGTGGCAAAGAACCGTCACGGCGAGACCAGCACGGTGCCGCTGGGCTGGGATGGTGCCCACACCCGCTTTATGGATGTGGACTTCAAACGCTGATGGAAAACGAAACGATCCTTGCCCGGGTGCGGGAATACTGTCTGCAGGAAGCACTGCTGACCCCGGGTGCCCCGCTGCATGAGCTGCATTTGGCAGCGGCAGTGTCCGGCGGGGCAGACAGCATGGCGCTGCTGCGCATTCTGCTGGCCCTGCAGCCGGAGTTCGGATTTGAGCTTTCTGCCTGCCATGTGAACCATGGCCTGCGAGGTGAGAGCGCCCACCGGGACGAAGCCTTTGTGCGGGCCGAATGCGCCCGTCTGGGCGTGCCGCTGCGGGTGTTCCATGCGGAAGAGCTTGGCCCTGTGCCGGAACATGCCGGGGAGGACTGGGCCCGCCGCCTGCGCTACGCCTGCTTTGAGCGTTTGTGCAGGGAGGGGATAGACGCCGTTGCAACAGCCCATACTGCAAATGATCAGGCGGAGACACTGCTGCTGCGTCTGGCCCGAGGCACGGGGATGCACGGCGCAGCAGGCATCCGGCCCAGACGCGGGCCTTATCTGCGGCCTCTGCTGCCCCTTACCCGGCAGGATACCGAAAGTTTCTGCCGTGCAGCCGGGCAGCGCTGGGTGACGGACGAGACGAACGAGACCGATGCCTATGCCCGCAACCGGGTGCGCCGTGCGGCACTGCCTGCACTGCAGAGCACCAACGGCGCAGCGGTGGAAAACCTTGCCCGCTTCTGCGAAAAAGCGGCCCGGGCGGATGCCTATTTTGCCCGGAAAGCGCAGGAACTGCTTTCCGCTGCGCGTCTGGATGGGACTCAGGCCGGTATCAGGGTCCCGGACGCCTGCAGGGTGTGGCGGCTGGGCCCGCTTTCCGCTGCGGATGCGCCTGTTCTGGAAGAGGCCATGCATTCGCTGACGGCCCCTGTGCGGGACGCAGAGGAAAAATATGTGCAGCTGCTGTGCGCCCTTGTGCGGCGCGGCAGCGGCGCGGTGCAGCTGACCGGCCGGGTGCGCTTTTGTGCAGGGAAGGGCTTTTTCTGGCAGGAAGAGGTGACGGAGCTGCCGCAGAGGCAGACCACGCCGCAGCCCGAAAGCTGGCCTTTTGTGCCGGAAAAACAGGCAGAATACGGCTTTTCAGGCGGCTGGAAGGTGACTGCAGAGCTTTTTACGGCTGATTTTGAAGAAAAAATACAAGTCGTTCATAAAAAAGACTTAAAAAATCAGGCGGATTATGCTAGAATAACTACGTTGTATGCTGGTCTTGTTCTGCGCACCCGCCAGCCGGGGGATGTCTACCGCCCGGCGGGGCGAAGTGTGCACAACCGGCTGCGCAAGTGGATGAACGAAGCGGGCATCCCCGCGCAGATGCGCGACCAGCTGCCGCTGCTGGCGGCAGGCAGCGAGGTGCTCTGGGTCTGCGGTGCAGGCTTTGCAGAGGGCCTTGCCCCGGACGAGGACACTGCACAGGTGCTGCAGATGGAAATGGAACATAGGGAGGAACTATCATGAGCATGCATGATGATATCAAGAACGTTCTGGTCAGTGAAGAAGAGCTGAAGGCAAAGGTGGCTGAGCTGGGTGCACAGATCAGCAGGGACTACGAGGGCAAAAACCTTGTTCTGGTGTCCATCCTCAAGGGTTCGGTGGTGTTTATGGCCGACCTGATGCGTGCGGTGAGCATTCCGTGCAGCATCGATTTCATGGTGGTGTCCAGCTACGGCGGCAGCAACACCGTTACCAGCGGCCTTGTAAAGATCATCAAGGATCTGGACGGCGATCTGTCCGGCAAGGATGTGCTGATCGTGGAGGATATTCTGGATACCGGCGTCACCCTCTCGAACCTTGTGCCCATGCTCAAGATGCGCAACCCCAACTCGGTGAAGATCTGCACCATTCTGGACAAGCCCAGCCGCCGCAAGGCCGATATCCAGCCCGACTACGAGGGCTTCCAGGTACCGGACGAGTTCGTGGTGGGCTACGGTCTGGACTACGATGAAAAGTACCGCAACCTGCCTTATGTGGGTGTGCTCAAGCCTGAAGTTTACGAGAAGTGATTTCTCACACTATAATTCATCCAAGAACTGGAGTTGATTTTTTTGCAATCCAAGAGACCCCGTTTCAATCCGCTGATCCTGGCGCTGGCGCTGGCGGCGGTGCTGATGGTCTGGTCGGTGCTGGGCGGCACCGGCTCTGCCAGCAGCTCTTCCATGGAGTATTCCACGGTGGTGCATTACTTTGAAAGCCTGCAGGTCACGCAGTTCTCGCTGGACCTGAACACCGGCGTCATCACCATGGATATCAAGGAAGGCGGCAAAAATAACCTGCCCCTGCCGGATACCACGGCCCCGAGCACCACACAGGCCACCGGCGGCCTGCTGAGCGGGATGCTGTCCTCTTCGGACAGCACTGCATCCGCTGCGCAGAAGAACAGCGACGGCACTGTGACGGTGCGCTACAAGCTGCCCTATGCCTCCATGTTCGTCAAGTATGTGGGCGACTACATTGCCGCCTATGACGAAGCAAACCCGGATGCTCCCATGGTGTACGATTATACCCCTGTCAAGGAAAGCATCCCATGGATGGAGATCCTGTTCTATCTGGCAATGCTGGGCTGCACCGGCTTTTTGCTCTTCTCCATGATGCGCGGCGGCGCTGGCGGCGGCGGGATCATGAACGTTGGCAAGGCCAAGGTGAAGGATGAGCACGAGAACAAAAAAACGGCTACCTTTGCCGATGTTGCCGGTGAGGACGAGGAAAAGGAAGAGCTGAAAGAGGTCGTGGAGTTCCTCAAGAGCCCCGAAAAGTTCAACACTCTGGGTGCCCGCATTCCCCACGGCGTGTTGCTGGTAGGCCCTCCGGGCACCGGTAAGACCCTGCTGGCCCGTGCCTGCGCCGGTGAGGCCGGTGTGCCGTTCTATTCCATTTCCGGCTCTGACTTTGTGGAAATGTACGTCGGCGTGGGTGCATCCCGCGTGCGTGACCTGTTTGATAAGGCAAAGAAGTCCATGCCCTGCATCATCTTCATTGATGAGATCGATGCTGTGGGCCGTCAGCGTGGTGCCGGTCTGGGCGGTGGCCACGATGAACGCGAGCAGACCCTGAACCAGCTGCTGGTGGAAATGGATGGCTTTGAGGCCAACGACGGCATCATCGTCATGGCGGCCACCAACCGCGCCGACATTCTGGATAAGGCTCTGCTGCGTCCGGGCCGCTTTGACCGTCAGGTCTATGTGGGCCTGCCGGATGTCAAGGGCCGTGAGGAGATCCTCAAGGTCCACACCAAAAAGAAGCCGCTGGCCCCGGATGTCTCTCTCAGGGTCATTGCACAGCGCACCGCAGGCTTTGCGGGCGCAGACCTTGAGAACCTTGTCAACGAAGCGGCCCTGCTGGCTGCACGCCGCAACCGCAAGGCCATTACCATGGAGGATATCGAGGAAGCTTCCATGAAGGTCATGGCCGGTCCCGAAAAGAAGAGCCGCGTTGTGACCCCCGAGGAAAAGAAGCTGACTGCTTACCATGAGGCAGGCCACGCGGTGGCAGGCTTCTACTGCAAGCATCATCCCCGTGTGCACGAGATCACCATTATCCCCCGCGGTCAGGCAGGCGGCTACACGATGTATCTGCCCGAGAAAGACCGCAGCTATGTGACCAAGGGCGAAATGTTCGAGGATATCGTTTCCAGTCTGGGCGGCCGCGTGGCCGAACAGCTGATTTTGGAGGATATCTCCACCGGTGCTTCCAATGATCTGCAGCAGGCTACCAACATTGCCCGCCAGATGATCACCAAGTACGGCTTCTCGGAGCGGCTCGGCCCTGTGGTGTACGGCACCTCGCAGGAGGAGACCTTCCTGGGCCGCGATCTGGGTCAGGGCAAGGGCTACAGCGAGACCACTGCTGCCGAGATCGACGGCGAGATGCGGGATATCATCGACGAAGCCTACGAGACCTGCCGCCGCACCCTGACCGAGCACATCGATCAGCTGCACGCGTTGGCAAAGGCTCTGATGGAACGCGAAAAGCTCAATGAGCAGGAGTTCAACACCATCATGGCCGGCGGCACCCTGCCCCCGCGTGAAGGGGATGAGCCGGAGCAGACCGTGCAGGCTGCACCGGCCGAGACCACAGAGCAGGCGCAGCCTGCAGAAGCTGCGGAGCCTGCCGAACAGGCCGAAACGGCCCAGCCGCTGCCGGAGACCGCTGCACCGGAAGCGCCGGATGCACAGGACCCGCAGAACTGATTTGATCCAAATGGAAAGGAGCGAGTGTCGTGGAGGAAAATTTTAACCCGGTCGCACGGACCCGCGCAAACTATTACACCCCCGGCAGTCCGGTGCAGTTCGTCTGCGTGGAGCTGCTCAAGGGGGATGTCAGCGGTGAGCACGCGGTCTGCCTGACCTTCAAGAACATTTCCAAGGTGACGTTGACTGCGCTGGAGATCCACTTCAAGTGCAAGGGCGTAGACGGTGTGATCCTGTGCGAAGACCGGTTCGAGTACCGCGATCTGGAAGTGAAGCCCGGCGAAATGTTTGGCATGGATGATGCCGTGTTCGTTACCTCCAAGGCGATCACCAGCGTGGATGTTTCGCTGTGCAATGTGTACAACGGCAAGCGGGTGGTGCATCTGGATGCCATCAAGCGCGTGCGCCTGCCTGCCCCCAAGCGCCTGTCCGCAGAGCTGGAAAAGGCGCTGGAGGTCCGCATGAACCGCCCGGAGCTGAAGTATCAGCCTCAGGTGTTTGAAAACGGCTGGTACTGCGCCTGCGGTGCGTTCCATCCCAAGGAAGAAGATACCGTTTACTGCTCGGAGTGCGGCTGTGACCGCATCCTGCTGCAGAACGCGCTGAACACCCTGCTGCAGCCGGAACAGCCTGCCCAGACCGAGCCGGAGCTGGAAACTCCTCTGGCGCCGCAGCCGGAACAGGAAGAGCCGACCCGTATCATGGGAGCCGCCCCTGTGCAGCCGGCACAGGAGGAGCCCACCCGCATCATGGGCGCACCGCGCCGCCCGCAGCCGCAGGAGCCTGCTGCAGAGCCGACCCGTATGCTGGATGACGGAATGCGGGAACAGTTCCCGGACAGGGCAGCGCGTGCACAGGCAGAGGAAGGCACCCGTGTGATGCCTGCCGCCTCCCGCCGTGCACAGCCGGTGGCCCAGCAGCCGGAGCCTGATTATGAGGACAATGAGGAGTACGAGGACGAGCGCGACAGCGTGGCAGAAACGCTGATCCGCTGGGTGCCGCCCATCACTGCCGTCATCTGCGCGGCTGTGGCGCTGTGCGGCTTCGTGTACTATCAGTTCGTACTGTAAACACAAACAGCAGCGGAGAGGGCTGACCTGCCTTCTCCGCTTTTTTGCATATCAGAAGGGAGAACCCGACCATGCCGGAAGAAGCCTTACAGGCCGCTTTTGAGATCAAGACCGCCTGCGATGAGATCAGCCGCCGCCTGCTGCGCTGGCACTGGGAGCACAAGCCCGGCTCCAACAGTCTGGGCGCATTGCTTGACCATATTGCCCAGCGCCAGCAGGAAAGTCCGGACTACTATGACCGGATGCCGGATCTTTCTGGCAAGAGCAGCTGGCAGCAGCTGGACACCACCATCTGTATGCGTGTGCTGCTGGACCCGGAAAAGGATGCGGAAAAGCCTCTGGATCTGCTGGGAAACACCAGTAGCCCGGGTGCAGCCCGCCGCGCCTGCAACACCGTGCGAACGGCCCGCAACGAAGCAGCCCACGCCACCGACCAGACCGACGCGGCGCAGGCGGCGATCCTGTTCAACGAAGCCATCGAATGTCTGGAGGATGCCTATGCGGGCACGGCCTTCCGGGAAAACGAGCTGGCCCGCTATTACCGTCAGGCAGAGGAGTTTTTGTCCCGCTGCGGGGCAAAGGAGCCTGTTGCATCCAGCCGTGCACCGGCTGACGAAAAGCCTGCCGCCCGCAGTACATCCCGCCAGAGCACAAGGCAGTCCCAGAGCCGCAAAACGGGCAGCAGCCGCTCTTCCGGCAAGAGAACGGCAGCGCATAGCAATTCCGGCCGCAGCAGCTCTGCAAAGGGTCGCGGAAATACAAATTGTAAAAAGAAACGGAAAAATTCCGGCAATCAGACAGTCATGATCGTGCTGCTGGCGGCGCTGGTGCTGGGGCTGCTGGTGCGTGCCTGGAGCATGGGGGCAGTGTGACCTGTCTGTTTTGAAAAAATGGTGGCTTTTCGCTGGGAGAAAAGGCTGTCTTTTGTGCACGGTCAATAAAAAAACAAATCGCATACCGGGATAAACCGGAAAAAGCGCATCTTGCAGGATGGGTGAAAGCGGTTTATAATAAGCGTGAAAACGTTTACACACAACAATGCACCCCAAAAGAGAGAAGTACCGCGAATATGACCATCAGTGATATTGCAAGAATGGCTGGCGTGTCCAGTGCGGCCGTCAGCCGTTACCTGAACGGCGGGCCTTTGAGTGAGCAGAAGCGCGCCATCATCCGGGAGGTTGTGGAGAAGACCGGCTACCGCCCCGATACGACCGCTCAGACCCTGCGCACCGGTAAAGTGAATCAGATCGGCGTGATCGCCCCCAGCATCGGCTCCCAGTCGGTCGGGCAGCTCACCGCCGGGATCGCCAGTGAGCTGGATGCCAGAAACTATCTGTTGCTGCTGGGAAACACCGAGCTGGACGCCCAGCGGGAGCTGGGCTATCTGACTGCCATGCAGCGCAACCACGTGGCGGGCATTATCCTGCTGGGCAGCTACTATACCCCTCAGCTGGCACAGGCGCTGAAAAACTGCAGTGTACCGGTGGTGGTCACAGGCCAGCGTTTTCCGGACGTGGCCTGCGTGTACAACGATGACCATACCGCCGTCCGGGAGCTGACCCAGCGGATGCTGGAGCATGGCCGCAGAAGGATCGTTTACATTGGCGGCTCCGAACGGGACGACGCCACCGGCATCCAGCGCCGGGAAGGCGTGCAGGATGCCTTGAGGGATGCAGGGCTGGATGGCGACCAGCTGCCCCGCATCTGCTGCAATGCATTCACCGTGGAAGAGGGACAGCGTTGTATGCAGGAGCTGCTGACCCGCTGCCCGTTTCTGGATGGTGTGGTCTGCGTGACCGATACGGTGGCCTTTGGCGCCATGCATGCGCTCAAGCAGGCAGGACGGCAGATTGGACGGGATGTGGGCCTTGCCGGCATTGGCGACAGCTGGGCGGGCAGTGTGACCGACCCGGGTCTGGCTACGGTACGGTTTTATCAGAAGCAGGTGGGGCAGGAAGCCGCCCGGATCCTGCTGCAGATGCTGGAAGAGAAGGAATATGGCGGCCCGGTGCGTCAGGTGACGCTGGGGTATCAGGTAGTGGAGCGCGGTTCTCTGTAAACAGAGGGTAAGGATGATATGGATCGTAGATTGATTTTTCTGGATATTGACGGTACCTTGCTGCCGCCGGGGGATATGTTGATCCCGGAAAGCACGCTGGCCGCGCTGGACAGCGCCAAAGCAAACGGGCACAAGCTGTTTTTGTGCACCGGCCGCAACCACCGCATGACCGAGCCGCTGCTGCGCCACGGCTGCTTTGCGGGTGCGGTGTGCAGTGCAGGCGGTTATGTGCTGTGCGATGGCAAGACTCTGGTGGATATCCCCATGGAGCCGCAGCAGGCCGAAGGCGTGCGCGCGGCGCTGGAACGCCATGGCGTGGAGTGCACGCTGGAAGCCCGGGATGCCACTTTTGGCGGTGTCAAAATGACCCAAAGGTGGAGTTTTATCCACCAAAAGAAGGGCGCACCGCTGAACAGCGAAGCAGAGCGCTGGCGCAAAGCCATGGAAGATGGCATGTCCATGCTGCCGCTTTCCGATTACAAAGGGGAGCCGCTGTATAAGATCGTATTCATTGCCGACCACGAAAGCGACCTTGCCGAGGCAAAGCGGCTCTATGCGGATCAGTTCGTGTTCTGCGAGAGCAAGCTGGACAGCCTGACCGATGGCTTTGTGAATGGTGAGCTCATCAACCGCAAATTTGATAAGGGTACTGGCATCAAGGCCATCTGTGACCATCTGGGCTGTACGCTGGCAGATACCATTGGCTTTGGCGACAGCGATAATGATCTGCAGATGACCGATGTGGCAGGCATCAGCGTGTGTATGGCCAATGGCTCTGAAACACTGAAAAAGCGCTGTGACCGCATTGCGCCCTCGGTATATGAGGACGGCATTGCAAAGGAGTTCAAGGCGCTTGGCCTGATCTGAACAAAACAACAAAGGCTGCGGCAGGGATAAGACCCGGGCCGCAGCCTTTTTTCTGCCGCATCGCCGGAACACAATAAAATAATTTTACAAACCGGAAAAATGTGGTAGAATAAAACAAAGCGCCGGAGAGCCATCCGGCAAAAAAGGAGGAATTATCATGCGTTCCGTTCTGGAAGTATGTGTGGACAGCACCGCCAGTGCGCTGGCGGCAAAGCGCGGCGGTGCCGACCGGCTGGAACTGTGTGCCGACCTCATCGTTGGCGGTACAACGCCCAGCCTGACGCTGGTGCAGCAGGTCAAGGCAGAGACCGGCCTGCCGGTGCGGGCGCTGCTGCGGCCCCGCTTTGGCGATTTCTGCTATGACAGCTATGAGCTTGCCCAGATGGAACAGCTGGCCGCAGAGCTGGTGGAAGCCGGGGCAGACGGCATCGTGACCGGTGTGCTGACCCCGGAGGGTGCGCTGGATGCAGGAGCCATGCAGCCCATCTATGCGGCGGCACGCAAGGCAGCAGAGAAGGCGGGCCGTCCGGTGGCGTGTACCCTGCACCGCGCTTTTGACGTCTGCGCGGACCCCTTTGCTGCGCTGGAAACAGCCCGGAGCATGGGCCTTTGCACCATCCTCACCAGCGGACAGGCGGCCAGCGCGCCGCAGGGCGCTGCACTGCTGCGGCAGCTGACAGAGCGTGCAGGGAAGGATGTGGAGATTCTGGCAGGTGCCGGGGTCTCGGCACAGAACATCCCGGTGCTGGCCGCGCAGACCGGTGTGCGGGCATTTCACCTTTCCGGCAAACAGGTGCTGCAAAGCCGCATGACCTTCCGGCGCGAGGGCGTGCCCATGGGCCTGCCCGGCTTTTCGGAGTTTGAGGTGTGGCAGACCAGCGAAGCAAACATCCGTGCTGCACGGCAGGCATTGGATAGCCTTTAAAAACCGAATAAAACGAAAGCGCTCTCCCAACGGAAACCCGGTGGGAGAGCGCTTTTTTATGATGATGAATTTGAAGGGTGAAGATAGCTTAGTAATGCAGCTCGTCGCCGGTCAGTGCTTCCAGCACCGGCAGCATGGCAGCGGCTTCGGCCTTGGCAGCGGGCAGGTCCATATCGCGGTAGTTGCCGCACTCCACTTCGCTGGCACCGGGCACTGCGCCCTCAAAGCCAGCCATGAAGCGGAAGGACTCCACCGTCAGCTCCAGAGCCTCGGCGGGGGTCAGGCCGCGGGTGAGCAGATAGAAGCCGGTGCGGCAGCCCATGGGGCCAACGTAGATCACGCTGTCTTTAAAGGCGCTGTTGCGCGCATAGGTGGCAAACAGATGCTCCAGCGTGTGGGCGGCACCGGTGGTCAGGTAGTCGCCGTGATTGGGTTTTTTCATGCGGATGTCCCAGGTGAGAACATCGCCGTCCTGACGGCTCAGATACATGCCGCGGTCCAGCTTGGTATGGTCAACACAGAAGCTTGCAATGCGTTCCATGAGTTTTCTCCTTTGGCTTATGCCTGCAGGCGCTGCACGCTGCCGTGCGCGCAGTCCACAGCGACCATCAGGCCGTCACGGATGTGGCTGGTGGCACCGGCAGCACCCACGACGGTGGGCTTGAGCAGGGCCTTGCCGGCAATGGCGGCATGGCTGTTCAGGCCCGGCTCTTCCACCACCAGAGCGGCGGCGTCGCGCACATAGCTCAGCATTTCGTTGCTGGTAGCGGGGACCACCAGCACCATGCCGGGCTTGAACTTTGCACGCACCTCTTCCAGAGTGCGGCAGACGCAGGCCTTGCCGGTGGCGCTGGTCACATCGGCATTCTCGCGGCCAACGCCCACGCCGGTAGCCAGACAGTTGCCCACCATGTGGATCTTGATCATGTTGGTGGTGCCGGACACGCCCACGGGCACGCCTGCGGTCACGACTGCCAGCTCACCGTTGTGCAGGTAGCCGTTCTCCTTGGCCAGAGAGGTGGACATTTCGATCAGCTCATCGGTGCTGTGTGCCAGAGGCATCATCAGCGGGGTGATGCCCCAGCTCAGGGCCAGCTGACGC
Source organism: Faecalibacterium sp. 7 (assembly GCF_049562865.1). Taxonomy (NCBI): domain Bacteria; kingdom Bacillati; phylum Bacillota; class Clostridia; order Eubacteriales; family Oscillospiraceae; genus Faecalibacterium; species Faecalibacterium sp. 7. The sequence goes on from NZ_CP186911.1 coordinate 1,983,877, forward strand.
TGTACCTGTTCCTTCATCACGCAGGCGATAATGGGCTGCTCCGGGCGGTACTTGCTCAGCAGACGGGCGGTGTTGCCGGACTCGGACACCGTAACGATGGCTGCGGCGTTCACGTCCTTGGCGGTCAGGCAGGCAGCGTGTGCAGTGGCATCGCTCACGCTGATCTTGCCGGTGTTCTCGGTGAGGGGGACAAAGCGGGCGTGGTTCTCCTGCTCGGTGCGCTCAGCAATGGCAGACATGGTCTTGAGAGCATCCACCGGATAAGCACCGGCAGCAGTCTCGCCGGAAAGCATGATGGCAGAGGTGCCGTCGTAGATGGCATTTGCCACGTCGGAGATCTCGGCACGGGTGGGGCGGGGGTTCACGATCATGCTGTCCAGCATCTGGGTAGCGGTGACGATGGGCTTGCCAAAGGAGAAGGAGCGCTCGATGATGTTCTTCTGAATGCCGGGCAGCTCGGTAAAGTCGATCTCAACGCCCAGATCGCCGCGGGCCACCATGACGGCATCGGCAGCAGCCAGAATGCTGTCGATGTTGTTCACGCCCTCACGGTTCTCGATCTTGGCGATGATGCGGATGTCGGAATCGTACTCGTTGAGCAGGTTGCGGATGTCGTACACATCCTGCGCGGTGCGCACGAAGGAAGCAGCGATGAAGTCGAAGCCCTGCTGTGCGCCGAAGATGATGTCATCGCGGTCGCGCTGGCTCATATACGGCATGGACAGGTGCACGCCGGGTACATTGACGCCCTTCTTGTTCTTGATCTTGCCGTTGTTCAGCACCTTGCAGACGATGTCCGTATCGTTCACGGTGACGATCTGCAGCTTGATCAGGCCGTCGTCCAGCATGATGGTGCCGCCGGGCTGCACATCCTGCGGCAGGTCCTTATAGGTAATGGAGCAGATCTCCTTGGTGCCCTCCACATCCCGGGTGGTCAGGGTGAAGGTCTGGCCTGCTTCCAGCATTTCGGTGCCGTTCTTGAAGTCCTTCAGGCGGATCTCGGGACCCTTGGTGTCCAGCAGGGCAGCGACCGGCTTGCCCAGCTCTTCACGGATGGCCTTCAGCTTTTCAAAGCGGCCCAGATGCTCCTCGTGAGAGCCGTGGGAAAAATTAAAACGGGCAACATTCATGCCGTTGGCGACCAGCTCGCGCAGAACGCCTTCCTGATCGGTGGACGGGCCCAGAGTGCAGATGATCTTTGTTTTTCTCATATACTTTTACTACCTCCAACTACTACTTCACATTCTCTATTTTGCGGCAGGCTGTCCGCTGTCATACAGACAGCTGCGCGCGGCCAACGGGAAAAATCCCGTGCTGTGGTACAAAAGCGGAAAAATCCTGTGGTTCAAAACTTTTCCATCTATTATTATATCTGCTGGGATACAATAGAGCAAGGGAAATTTTGCGCTGTGGCTGAATTTTTTAGGCGGTCAAGAAATCTTTGCCGCGGAATGACGTATTTACGCTCAAAAATCAAAAAACGCCCGGCCGATTCGTGAACAAAATGACGAACATTTTGGTGAAAATGACGGATATTTGCAGGAGGGCGAAAAAGCTTGCATCCGGTGCGGGATTTGCTTATAATGATAAGTAAAGATAGTATCACTTATCCGGGGCATGCTCCGGAGGAAATGGAGAAAAAACGATATGGAGAAGCGTGTTTTTCTGATCGTCCTTGACAGCTTTGGAATCGGTGCAGAGCCGGATGCCGCCGCCTTTGGCGACGAGGGCACCAACACCCTGGGCGCCATTGCAAAGCATCCCAACTTCAACTGCCCCAACCTGCGCAGACTGGGCATGTTCAACATCGATGGCGTCACGGCAGGCGAAAAGACCGATGCACCCATCGGCTCCTTTGCCCGCCTGCAGGAGCAGAGCATGGGCAAGGATACCACCATCGGCCACTGGGAGATTGCGGGCGTTGTCAGCCCCAAACCGCTGCCTACCTTCCCGGAGGGCTTCCCGGAGGCGCTCATCCATGAGTTTGAGGAAAAGACCGGCCACAAGGTGCTGTGCAACAAGCCCTATTCCGGTACGCAGGTGCTGAAGGATTACGGCGAGCAGGCCATGAAAGAAAACGCCCTTATCGTCTACACCAGTGCCGACAGCGTATTTCAGGTGGCTGCCAACGAAGAGCTGGTGCCGGTGCATGAGCTTTACCGCTACTGCGAGATCGCCCGCGAAATGCTCAAGGGCGAGTACGGTGTGGGCCGCGTGATCGCACGCCCCTTCCTGGGCCATACTGCCGACACCTTCTACCGCACCACCAACCGCCACGATCTGAGCCTGAAGCCGCCCCGCGCCACCATGCTGGATCTGCTGAAGGACGCGGGCAGGGATGTCATCGCCGTGGGCAAGATCTTCGATATCTTTGACGGCGAGGGCGTGACCGAGAAGATCAAGACCACCGGCAATACCAACGGCATCGCCTTCACCAAGGCACTGCAGACCCGCGACTTTGAGGGCCTTGCCTTTGTAAATCTGGTGGACTTCGATATGCTCTACGGCCATCGCCGTGATGTGGCGGGCTATGCCGCCGCTGCTACGGAGTTCGACAGGTTCGTGGCAGACTTCATCCCCGGGATGCGGGAGGGCGATCTCCTGATGGTGACGGCTGACCACGGCTGCGACCCGTCCTATACCAAGACCACCGACCACACCCGCGAGTATGTGCCGTACCTGATCTGCGGCAAGGGCGTGAAGCCTGGCGTTGACCTTGGCACCCGTCTGTGCTTTGGCACCATTGCCCGGACCATCTGCGAGTATCTGGATGTGGATGCTTCCAGTCTGGATGGCAAGAGCGTCTGGAACGAGATCAAAGCGTAATGATTTTATAGAATGAGAAAGCCGCCTGCATCTTGAACCAATGCAGGCGGCTTTTTTATGCAGTTCAGCGGCACGGCCTTTCTGGTGAAAAAGCAAAACAGGAAATGACCGCAGTCGTTTCCTGTTTTGCAAATAAAATAATAGTTCCGCTATAGAGTCCGGAGCTTGCGCAGAGGATATTTCAAATCGTCAGGCCGCGTCGTTCTGCTGAGATGCGGCATCCTGAATGGCACCCCAGATGGAGGAAGCCGCATTGTAGATGGACGATGCAGCCTGTTCCACCTCTTCCTGCGTGGGCAGGGAGATAGACGGAGCTTCGGTGGAACCGTCGCCGCCGGTCTCGCCCTCAGCGGGAGTTTCCGGCTCCGGCGTCTGGGTGTCGGCAGGCTGCTCTGCATCTGCAGGCTGGTCGGCCGGGACGGTCTCTTCCGGCACGCTCTCGGCGGGCACTTCCTCGGGAACGCTCTCGGCAGGCACCTCCGAAACAGCGGCGTTCGGGTCGGTGGTGGGGGTGAACACCTCGGTCTTTTCCGGTTTCTGGGTGGTGTCGGCAACGGTGCCCTCACCGCCCAGCACGGACGCGAGCATTTCCCTGGCCTTGCTTACAGAAGAATCGTCCGGCTTCATGACGTAGAGCTTCTGTCCCTTGGCGGAGTAGCATTTGGTGCTGCTGGAGCTTGTGCCGGTGACGGTATAGCTTTCAATATCCCACTCGGCAAAGTCGCTCAGCTGCATCCGCACCAGCGCACTGATCTGATCCTGTGAAAAGCTGGTCACAAAGCAGTCGGAGGCGGCATCCATGATCTTGGAAAAGCCCATCAGCAGGGCAGGGGACTTGATCTTGTTCAGCATGGCATCGATCACCTTCATCTGATTGATGCCGCGCTGGATATCGCCGGACGCAAAGGCGTGGCGTTCACGGGCAAAGGCCAGTGCGGACTTACCGTCCAGATGGTTCCAGCCTTCCACAAAGGTGGTGGGATCGTAGTATCCGGGGCTGCCCACCGAAGTGAACGCCTGATCGGAGTAGACATCCACACCGCCCAGCGCATCGATGATGCTGATGAAGCCTGCAAAGTTGATACGGATGTAATGATCCACGTTGACGCCGTACAGGTTGCCCAGCGTTTCCATGCTGGTCTCCACGCCGTACAGACCGGCGTGGGTCAGCTTGTCCTTGCTGCTGGTACCGGCAAGATCTACGTAATAGTCGCGGGGCGTATTGACGAGGGCCACCCGCTTGGTGACGGGGTTCACGGCAGCAAGGATGTTCACGTCGCTGCGGGCATTTTCGGTCAGCTCGCCGCGGGTATCCACACCGCTGAGGTAAATCACAAAGGGCTCTTTGGTGATCTTATTGGCCTCGGCACCGGTGAGCAGGCCGGAGGTCATGCTGCCCAGAGCGGAAAGGCCCTGCTGAGCCCAGAAGCAGCCCAGCGCCATGGCGGCGCACAGGAACACCGAGAACACCCGGGCCACCTTGCCGGGAACATTGTACTCCTGACAGCGCTTTACCAGCAGCCACAGCAGCGCCAGCAGCGCGGCCAGAATGACCAGATACAGAACCGGAAGCATCTGGGTGCGCCACAGCTGCACCAGAGCCAGAACACTTAAAAGGCCTTGTAAGATCAGCAAAATATTCCCCCATTTGGAAGGTGCTGCCACAGCTCCGTCCACGGGCGGATGCGCCTGCGGCGGTACCGGTGCATCGTGATGCTTGTGCGTGGGCTTCTGGGCAGAAGGACGCTTGGGCGGCGGGGTCTGCGGCGGTTCCGGAGGAGTCTCGGAAAAGAACGCCGAGCTGTCCACCTCAATGGGCGCAGTATCATCGGAGCCTTCCTTGCGGCTGATGTGCCGCAGAGAACGGCGGTCTTCGTGGGAACGATCGTTTTCATCCATCATTCAAAACCACTCCTTTTTGTCAGGAAACAGGTACAATGGTCAGCACTGCACGGGCGGGAAGGCAGGTGGCGGTCTGATCCTCGTTGGAAAGCCAGCCGAAGCCTTCGCAGATGTGATCCGGGCAGGGCGAATCCACAAACCGGGCTGCACCGTCCTTGATCTGGATGTGGACGGTATAGTAACCGGTGTCCACATCATAGGTCTCATCCACGTCCAGCGGCAGGTTCATGGTGGTGTTGTTGTCGCCGTAGATCAGCTCGGCCCGCAGTCCGGAGCCGGAAGCGTGCACGCGGCGTACCACCAGCAGCACAGCGGCAATGGCCAGAATGACCACGGCAAACAGAAGATTGGTAAGCAGCTTTTTGTTTTTCATGCGTTAATCCTTGATCTGTAATTGTTCCAGCTCAGCCAGCCACAGTGCGGCACAGGCATCGCTGGGCATCCGCCAGTCGCCGCGGGGCGAAAGGGTCACGCTGCCCACCTTGGGGCCGTCGGGCAGGCAGCTGCGCTTGAACTGCTGGGCAAAGAACCGCCAGTAGAAGTTGCGCAGCCACTTGTACAGCACGCTGTCCGGGTACTCCGGACGGCCTGCGAATGCAGCCTTTGCCAGCCGGAAGATCTTGGCCGGGCCAAAGCCGAAGCGCAGCACCTGATACAGGTAGAAATCGTGCAGCTCGTAGGGCCCCACAAGGTCCTCGGTCTTCTGTGCGATCTCGCCGTCCTTGGCGGGCAGCAGCTCCGGGGAGACAGGCGTATCCAGAATATCCAGCAGCACGGTGCGCAGAGCATCGGTGGCGGCAATGTCGGCTTCGTAGCGCACAAGGTGGCGCACCAGCGTTTTGGGCACACCGGCGTTGACGCCGTACATGCTCATGTGGTCGCCGTTGTAGGTGGCCCAGCCCAGTGCCAGCTCCGAAAGGTCGCCGGTGCCCACCACGAGACCGCCGGTGCGGTTGGCGGTGTCCATCAGCTCCAGCGTGCGCACGCGGGCCTGTCCATTTTCAAAGGTGACGTCCAGCACGCTCTCATCCTGACCGATGTCTGCAAAATGGCTGTGCACGGTGTTGGCGATATCGATCTCCTTAAAGGAGACCTGCAGCTCATCGCACAGGATCTCTGCATTGCTGCGGGTGCGCTTTGTGGTGCCGAAGCAGGGCATGGTCACAGCCAGCACATCCCGGGCGGGGCGGCCCAGCTGCTTCATGGCACGCACGGCCACCAGCAGCGCAAGACAGCTGTCCAACCCGCCGGAAATGCCGATGACCGCCGTTTTGGCGTGGGCATGATCCAGCCGTTTGGCAAGGCCGTCCGCCTGCATCTTCAAAATAAGCTCACAGCGTTCGGCGCGGCGCTTGGGGTCGCCGGGCACAAAGGGCGCGGGATCAATCCAGCGGGTCAGCACGGTCTCCGCCGGCTCCAGATCGAACTCCACGGTCTGGTAGCCCTCACCGGCCGGCTCAAAGCTGGTATTGCGGGCACGCTCGGCTTCCATGCGCTGGCAGTCGATCTCGGTCTCGGCACAGCCGCCGTCAAAGGGGGCGTTCTCAGAGAGGACGGTGCCGTTCTCGGCAATAAGGTCATGTCCGGCAAACACCATGTCCTGCGTGCTCTCACCGTGCCCGGCGGAAGCATAAAGGTAGCCGCACAGCAGGCGGGCAGACTGGTTGGACACCAGCGCCCGGCGGTACTCGGCCTTGCCAACGGTCTCATCGCTGGCGGAAAGGTTTGCGATCACGGTCGCACCGGCCAGCGCGTGGAAGGTGGAGGGCGGCAGGGCGCTCCACAGACCTCGCAGATCTCCACACCCAGCACAAAGCTGGGCATCTGGCGGCAGCGGAACAGCAGGGAGGTGCCAAAGGGCACCTGCTGACCGCACACCTCCGTCAGCTCCACATCGGTGCTGCCCGGGGTGAACTGGCGCTTTTCGTAGAACTCGCCGTAGTTGGGCAGATAGGTCTTGGGCACAAGGCCCAGGATCCTGCCATGGCACAGCACGGCGGCGCAGTTGTACAGCTTGCCGTGCACCAGCAGCGGCAGGCCGACCAGAGCCACCACGTCCAGCTCCTGCGTTTCAGCCAGCAGGGCGCTCAAAGCGTCCAGCGCGCCGGTCTGCAGAGTACGCTGCAGAAACAGGTCGCCGCAGGTATAGCCGGTCAGGCAGAACTCGGGGAACACGGCCAGCTTCACGCCGCGGGCTGCGGCTTTGCGCAGAGCCTCGGTGATCTGCCGGACGTTATAGGCGCAGTCGGCCACCCGCAGTGCGGGAGAAAGGGCGGCTGCTTTCAAAAAACCATCTTTCATCGGAGGTTTTCACATCCTGTCTTTCTTAGTTGACTGCAATTTCCTGCAGTGCACATAGTATACCACAAACAGACCCAAACGGGAAGTAAAAGAACAATGACAAAAACAAAACAGCATCGCCCGCTCCCGACGGAGAAAGCGGGAAGGACAAAAAAATAAAAAATCCCACACAAAAATGTGCGGGAAGCAAAGACTGAAAAATGGAAAACGAGATAGACCGTAAGCCGGGTTCTGTATTAAACGACGATCTGTCTAGACCTGCCATTGCTGACAGGTTCGTGCCGCCTTCGGGACACGCGAGCAGCGCTGTACGTCCCATATAGGCGTTGCTTCCGGTAGGGTTTACAAAGCCGCATGGTCACCCATGCGCTGGTGAGCTCTTACCTCGCCGTTTCATCCTTACCGCATTGCTGCGGCGGTTTGTTTTCTGTTGCACTTTCCCTAAGGTCACCCTCGGCTGCCGTTAGCAGTTACCGTGCTCTGTGAGGCCCGGACTTTCCTCAGAGCGGTCAAAGCCGCCCCGCCGCCGTATGTTCCACTCGTTTTCCGCTCCTCATAATACCATAAAAAAGCAGGATTTGCAAGTAGAAGCGTTTTTTGGTATAATATTCATATATTTTTTGCACAGGGGGTGGGACGTATACAGCTGGAATTTACCGTGCCGCAGACGCCGCAGACGCAGGACGGCGTACTTGTGCGCAATTTTCTGCGCCAGTGTGCCGTCTCCACCGAGCTTGCCCGTGCAGTCAAGTTCCGGGGCAGCGGCTTCTTTGCAGAAGGGGAGCCTGTCCTTGCCAACCGCCGGGTCTACCCGGGGCAGGTGGTGTCCTTTGAGCTGCCGCCAGAGGGAGACGGCGTGGCCCCGCAGCCGGAGATCCCGGTAAAGGTGGTCTATGAGGATGCGTTTGCGGTGGTGCTGGAAAAGCCGCCTCATCTGGCCGTGCACCCAACCCTGAACTACCCCTGCGATACCCTTGCCAACGGGTATGCGGCATGGGCCGCGCAGCAGGGCATCAGCCCGGTGTTCCGCCCGGTGAACCGCATCGATAAGGACACCAGCGGCCTTGTTCTGGCTGCGAAGCACGCCTACGCTGCGCCGCTGCTGGCCCGGAATGTGGAAAAACTCTACTATGCCGTTGTGGAGGGAGAGCTGCCGCTGGGCCCGGGCGTGATCGATGCGCCCATTGGCCGTCAGGCCGAGAGCATTATCGGGCGGTGTGTGACCCCGGATGGCAAGCCCAGCCGCACCGAGTATACCATATTAAAGGCAGAAAACGGCCTGAGCCTTGCCGCCTGTGTGCCGGTGACTGGCCGCACGCACCAGATCCGGGTGCATTTTGCGTCCATCGGACACCCGCTGGCAGGGGATGATCTTTACGGCGGAAGCAGAGCACGCATTGGCCGTCAGGCGCTGCACTGCGCAAGGCAGAGCTTTCAGGTACCGGTATATGCCGGACAGCCGGACGGCATCCGTGTACAGGTGCCGGTGCGTGAGCACAGCACGGTGGTCACGGTGGAAAGCCCCCTGCCGCAGGACATGAAACAGCTTTTTGGTGAAAAGTAAGTGAAAGAACCTGCCAAATTTTGTGACAATGCTTGTTTCAATGCCGACAGGGTGTATAATAAAATAAGATAACTGCGTGCGCAGAGCCGCTGGAAAGGCTGCGCACGTTTCAGACCGCCGCCGTCTTACCCCCGCACCGCTGTGTGCACTGGCGGCAAGGAAGGAGAAAGACCTTTTGATCGAAGATAAAACAAAGGAGCAGCAGCCTGCCTCACCGGCAAAGCCCAAGTGGGGGCAGAAGCTGCGCTCCCTTTGGGCACAGCTGCAGTGCATGGGGCTTTTGCACCGGCATCGGCTGCGCCGTAAAACGCAGAATCGTGTAAGCAATTTCAGCAGAAAGATCGCCCAGAACGCTGCCGTTCCGGTTATTGGCGAGGCGCTGTATGCGCTGGGCTACTCCACCGAATATGCATTCGTCCGTGCCGGACGCGGCCTGCGCAGCAGCTGGCTGTGGCTGTGGCACTCTGCTGCGGCATTGCTGAGGAACACGGCAGCCATCGCATTCCCGGGCGCTGCACAGATGTTCCGGGATCTGTTCGGGCCCATCTGGCTGTTCTTCCGGGGCTGCGGCTCCCTGCTGGTCCACGCCCATCGGGTGCGCAAAGAAAAAGGCTTTGCCGTGGCCTGCCGCGAAAGTGTACATTATCTGACCAGCGGCGTGCGCCGCAATATCAGGACCCTGCCGCGGATGGCCATGTATGTGCTGCCGGTGTGTGCATTGGCAGTCATGGTGACCGTGTTCAACAATACCATCCGCCAGCCCTACGCGCTGGAAGTGCAGGTGAACGGCCAGACTGTGGGCTATGTGGCCAACGAGGACGTGTTCAATTCGGCCCGTGAGGCAGTGCAGGAGCGTATCAATTACGCCGGCACCGACCATACGGAATGGACCGTGGAACCTACCTACACCGTTACCGTGGCCCATAAGACCCTAGATGAAAACGAAATGGCAGACGCCATCCTGAAGAGCGCCAGCGACCAGATCAGCGAGGGCACGGCCCTGTACTTGGACGGCGAGCTGACCGCCGTGTGCAATGACGGCACGGCATTGCAAAGCTACCTGAGCAGCCTGCTGGAACCCTATGAAGACCCCGAAAATTCCAATATGACCGTGGGCTTCAATAAGGATGTTACGCTGGAGAACGGTATCTACTTCAACGACAGCTTCCAGAACGAAGCAGATGTGGAGCAGCAGCTTTCCGGTGTGCAGCAGCAGGAAAAGATCTATACTGTGCAGATGGGCGATACGCTGTGGAGCATTGCCCAGAAAAACGATCTGACCTTCCGGGAGCTGTGTGAGCTGAACCCCAGCTTCAAAGGCGCACAGTTAAATGAAAACTCCAACATTCAGGCAGGGGATGAACTGATCGTCACCAAGCAGGAAGCCATGCTGGAAGTGCGCATCACCAAGGTGGAAACATGGCAGGAAGAGATCCCCTACTCCACCGAGACCACTACCTCCAACGAGTACACGGTGGGCACCAAGAAAACGGTGCAGAACGGTGTGAACGGCCTGCGCCAGATCACGGCGCAGCGTGTTTATAACACCGATGGCATCCAGCTTTCCCAGAAGATCCTGAGCACGGAAGTGGTGCAGGAGCCTGTCACCGAAAAGATCGTGAAGGGAACCAAGAAGGTGACCAACAGCACCACCTATATCACCGGCAGCGGTCAGTTCATCTGGCCGGTGCCCGGCTACCGCTACTGCTCGCGCTGGTACGGCAGCGGTCACAAGGGCGTGGATATTTGCGCTGCAGCGGGTACGCCCATCTACGCATCGGCAGGCGGCACTGTAACCAAGGCAGGCTACAACAAGGCCGGTGCCGGCACGGGCTACGGCTACTCCGTCATCATCAGCCACGGCAGCGGCTACACCACGGTGTATGCGCACTGTCTGTCGCTGGCGGTGCACTCTGGTCAGTCGGTCAAGCAGGGCCAGCTGATCGGCTATGTGGGCAGCACCGGACGCTCCAGCGGCAACCACTGCCACTTTGAGATCCGCCGCAACGGCAGCTACATCGCGCCGCAGAATGTGTTCAACCGCAGAAAGTATAGGTAAGTTTGCAGAGGGCTTTTTCTCCGGAGAAGGCCCATCTGCTGTATTATGTAACAGAAAAGGAGAGATGATCTTATGTCTACCCCTCACATCAGTGCTGAAAAAGGCGATTTTGCAAAGACCGTCCTGATGCCGGGCGATCCTCTGCGCGCAAAATTCATTGCGGACACCTTCCTCAAGGATGTCCGTCAGGTGACCGGCGTGCGCGGGATGCTGGGTTTTACCGGCACCTACGAGGGCCGTCCCATCAGCGTGATGGGCAGCGGCATGGGCATGCCGTCCATTGGCATTTATTCCTATGAGCTGTTCAAGTTCTACGATGTAGAGAACATCGTCCGCATTGGCTCTGCCGGCAGCTATACCGACAAGGCCAGACTGTTTGATACCGTGCTGGCCGCCGGTGCTGTGAGTGAGAGCAACTATGCCCGTGTGCAGAGCGGCTTTGGAGGGGACATCACGCTGCCCAGCCAGAGCCTGAACGACAAGCTGCGCGCATCTGCCGCAAAGCAGGGCATCCCCCTCATCGAGGGCAACATCCACTCTTCGGATGTGTTCTACCGTCAGCCCTCCGATGCGAAGCCCACCTACTGGGAAAAGCTGCGCGATGAGCGCGGATGCCTGTGCGTGGAGATGGAGAGCTTTGCTCTGTTTGCCAATGCACAGGTGCTGGGCAAGAATGCTGCCTGTCTGCTGACCATTTCCGACAGCTTTGTCTCGCCGGAGATCACCACGGCCGAGCAGCGCCAGAAGAGCTTTACCGACATGATGAAGGTAGCACTGGGCGCAGAATACTAAGCGTTAAAAATGCGTTTCAGCGCGGTTTGCCTGCAAAAGGGCTTGCCGCGCTGTTTTCGCCCCCTGAAAATCCAAAAAGGAGTGACGGATATGACCAATCTGACTTTGGAGGAAAAGAAGGAGCTCATCCGCATGGCACTGGCTGCACGGGAAAAAGCCTATGTGCCCTACAGCGATTTTATGGTGGGTGCTGCCCTGCGTGCCAGAGACGGCCGCATTTTTACCGGCTGCAACGTGGAGAACGCTGCTTTTACCCCCACCAGCTGTGCCGAGCGCACGGCTCTGTTCAAGGCGGTGGCCGAGGGCGTGACCGAGTTCACCGACATTGCTGTGGTGGGCAGCCGCCGCGGTGAGGTGAACGAGCAGATCACTTCCCCCTGCGGGGTGTGCCGTCAGGCTTTGTTTGAATTCGGCGGGCCGGAACTGAACGTTATCATGGCAAAGACACCGGAAGACTTTATCGAGCGCAGCATGGACGAACTGCTGCCCTTCGGCTTTGGCCCCTCCAATGTGGCGGGCAACCGTGCCGTGAAGTGACGGGATAAAAACGCAGAGGTGCACTGCAGGACAATAAAGCAACGGCAATACGTGCATTGTGCGGCAAAACACAGGAAGTGCACGGAAAATGGCCGGAACTACGGCAAATTTGTGCATAAATACTACTTTTAATAAAAACTTACAAAATTATTGTAAAGATTTTGTAATCGGAATTTGCTTGCATCTGACACGGCTTGCCGCTATACTTGAGCCAGTAAATGTGCAGTTCTGCGCATTTTATTTATTTGACGCAATTTTTATTAAAAATAAAGGAGAGTTTGATTATGATGATTTCTCGTCGTAATTTCCTGGCTGTGGCTGGCGCCGCTGCCGCTGCCGCTGCTCTGACCGCCTGCGGTGGTTCTTCCGCTTCTTCTACCAGCACCGCTTCTTCCGCTGCTGCTTCTACCGCTTCCTCTGCTGCTGAGGGCGGTGAGAAGATCGTCAAGGTCGCTCTGACCTGCGATACCGGCACGATCGATGATGAGAGCTTCAACCAGGCATGCTGGACTGCTGTTTCCGGCTACATGGGCGATGACTGCCAGTACTACATCCCCGAGGCTGACGCTTCCGATGAGGACCGCGAGACCATGATCCGTCAGGCTGTCAACGACGGCGCTGATGTGATCGTCTGTGTCGGCTACCTGTACGGCGCTTCTCTGGCATGGGCTGCTGACCAGTATCCCGATGTCAAGTTCATCGCCATCGATGTGACTCAGGGCGATATCGGCACCGACGCCATCCCCGCCAACTGCTACTGCATCACCTTCAAGGAGGAGCAGGCAGGCTATCTGGCAGGCTACGCCATTACAAAGGACGGCAAGACCAAGCTGGGCTTCCTGGGCGGCATGGCTGTTCCCGCTGTTATCCGTTACGGTTACGGCTTCGTGCAGGGCGCTGACGCCGCTGCTGCTGAGCTGGGCCAGAACATCGAGATCAACTACTTCTACGGTGGCCAGTTCTACGGCGATGCAAACATCACCTCCCGTATGGAGGGCTGGTACTCCAACGGCACTCAGGTCGTCTTTGCCTGCGGCGGCGGTATCTATACCTCCGCTGTTGAGGCTGCTCTGAAGAACAACGGCTACGTCATCGGCGTTGACGTTGACCAGAACTACATCGGTGCAAACGGCGTTGCAGATGGCACCTACGCTTACAACCCGTTCATCACCTCCGCTATGAAGGGCCTGTCCGAGGCTGTCAACACTGCTCTGTCTGATATCGATGCCGGCAGCTGGGGCGACATCGCAGGTTCCAATGGCAACTTTGGTCTGGAGGACGGCGATTATATCGGCCTGCCCACCGATGCAGACAGCTGGAACTTCGAGTCCTTCACCACCGACGAGTACGAGGAAGTCAAGGGCAAGATCAAGAGCGGCGAGATCACTGTTGATAACAGCTCCGACGACGCCACCAAGCCCACCGTCAGCGAGTTCACCACTGTCAACTACATCCAGTAAGGTATTGTCCGGCAGGCCTGCCTGCGGACGATCGATAGGTCTTTTTAAAGCGGGGCATCCTGTAGCGGGGTGCTCCGCTTTTTCTGTCAGCTATTGGCGTAATGCGGAAAAAATGCAGCGGACTCTTCGTGAAAAAGATACAAAAGTAATACTATTATCTGTGCTTTCTGCCAAAAAGCAAAAAAGACATGTGCAAATTGCCGCAAATCATGTATAATGAATACTAAAGAAGTATCAGTGTCGAAACGACACGAAAGGAGAGTGAGCAGATTGGCAGAGGATTTTGTGATCGAAATGCTCCACATTACCAAGGAGTTCCCTGGGATCAAGGCAAACGACGATATCACCCTGCAGCTGCGCAAAGGCGAGGTACATGCCCTGCTGGGCGAGAACGGCGCCGGCAAAAGTACGCTGATGAGCGTGCTGTTTGGCCTGTACCAGCCGGAAGCTGGTCAGATCCGCAAAAACGGCAAGGAGGTTGCCATCCGCAACCCCAATGATGCAAATGCACTGGGCATCGGCATGGTGCACCAGCACTTCAAGCTGGTGGAATGCTTCAGCGTGCTGGACAACATCATTCTGGGCGTGGAGCCCAACAAGATGGGCTTTTTGCAGAAGGCTGAGGCACGCAAAAAGGTAATGGCCCTGAGCGAAAAGTACGGCCTGCGCGTGGACCCGGATGCACTGATCAGCGATATTTCTGTTGGTATGCAGCAGCGCGTTGAGATCCTGAAGATGCTGTACCGCGACAACGAGATCCTGATCTTCGACGAGCCCACGGCAGTGCTGACCCCGCAGGAGATCGACGAACTGATGGAGATCATGCGCGGGTTCAAGAAGGAGGGCAAGTCCATCCTGTTCATTACCCACAAGCTCAACGAGATCATGGCTGTGGCAGACCGCTGCACAGTTCTGCGCAAGGGCAAATGCATGGGTACTGTGGACATCAAGGATACCACCAAGGAAGAGCTTTCCCGCATGATGGTGGGCCGCGATGTGCAGCTGCAGGTGGACAAAAAGCCCGCAGACCCCGGCAGGGTGGTGCTGGATGTGAAAAACGTCACCATGCACAATGCCCAGCACAAGAAGGACGCAGTCCGGGATGTCTCTTTTCAGGTACACGCGGGCGAGATCGTCTGCCTTGCAGGCATCGAGGGCAACGGCCAGACCGAGTTCGTCTACGGCCTGACCGGTCTGGAAAAAATCAGCAGCGGCAAGATCATGCTGGACGGCAAGGACATCACCAATGAGACCATTCGTCAGCGCTCCAAGGACGGCATGAGCCACATCCCGGAGGACCGTCACAAGCACGGTCTGGTGCTGGACTACAGTCTGGAAAACAACATGGTGCTGCAGCGTTACTGGCAGCCGGAGTTCCAGAAGGGCGGCTTTATCCGCAGCGATAAGGTGCGGGAATACTCCGATAAGCTGATCGCGCAGTATGATGTGCGCAGCGGTCAGGGCAGTCTGACCACCGTGCGCAGCATGTCCGGCGGCAACCAGCAGAAGGCCATCATTGCCCGCGAGATCGATAAGGATCCGAAGCTCTTGGTGGCAGTCCAGCCCACCCGCGGTCTGGACGTTGGTGCAATTGAATACATCCACCGCCAGATCGTGGCCGAGCGCGATAAGGGCACGGCCGTGCTGCTGGTCAGTCTGGAGCTGGACGAGGTGATGAACCTGTCCGACCGCATCCTTGTGATGTACGAGGGCGAGGTCGTGGGCGAATTTGACCCCAAGACCACCACCGTGCAGGAGTTGGGCCTGTATATGGCAGGCGCACGCAAGCAGGGAAAGGAGAGCAAATAACACATGAACAAGAAAAAACTTTCCCACAGCAGTCTGAACAGCTCCATCACCAGTGTGCTGGCTGCTCTGCTGTGCATCCTGATCGGCCTTGTGGTCGGTTTTCTGGTGCTGCTGGCCATCAACCCGGCGCACGCATGGGGCGACGGCTTTGTGCGCATCCTGAAGGGCGGCTTCCATGACGCACCCTATGGCGTCGGCAAGGAGCTGGCAAATGCGGCTCCCCTTATTATGACCGGTCTGTCCGTGGCGTTTGCCTTCAAGACCGGCCTGTTCAACATCGGCGCGGCGGGTCAGTACACGCTGGGCGCTTACGGCGCTCTGTACTGCGCCATCATGCTCAAGCTGCCATGGTTCGTCTGTCTGATCGCCGCCACCATTCTGGGCGGTCTCTGGGGTGCGATCCCCGGCTTCTTCAAGGCCTACTTCAACATCAACGAGGTCATTACCTCCATCATGTTCAACTGGATCGGCCTGTATCTGGTCAATGAGCTCATTTACCAGAACGGCACCGGCCCCATGTACGATGTGCGTAACACCCGTACCATGAACCTGAGCAAGAACGCCGATTACGCCCAGTCCATCATCCCGGACTTTGGACTGAACAAACTGTTCCAGACCAACAGCACCACCATCGCAATCTTTCTGGCGGCAGCAGTGGCAGTTCTGATCTGGGTGGTGCTGAACAAGACCACCTTCGGCTATGAGCTCAAGGCAGTCGGCCTGAACAAGAGCGCTGCTCGCTACGCCGGCATCAACGAGAAGAAGAACATCATCCTCTCCATGGCCATTGCCGGTGCGCTGGCCGGTTTTGGTGCGGGCCTGTACTACCTTTCCAATGTGTCCCAGTGGAACCCGCTGAACTCCACCAGCCTGCCGACGATGGGCTTTAACGGCATTTCCGTTGCACTGCTGGCAAGCTCCAACCCCATCGGCACCATCTTCTCGGCCATCTTCATTTCCCATATCTCGGTGGGCGGTTCCTTCCTTTCCACCAAGTATTACCCCACTGAGATCTCGGATCTGATCAGCGGCATCATCATCTACCTGTGCGCATTCTCCATGCTGTTCCGCGGCAGGATCCACGCACTGCTGTTCAGGAATGCCGACAAGACCAACGTGAACGCAGAGCCTGCTGCTCCTGCAAAACCTGCAACCGAAAAGGAGGGCAAGTGATATGCTGCTTCTGATCAAATATACGCTGCTGTATGGCATCGTTCTGATGCTGGTGGCACTGGGCGGTATGTTCAGCGAGCACTCCGGCATCATCAACATCGCACTGGAAGGCATCATGGTCATTGGCGGTGTGGCGGGTGTTCTCACCCTGACCATGCTGCCTGCCGAAATGCCGGTCTTCCTCGTGGTGCTGATCTCTGTTCTGGTGGCGGCACTGGCCGGTATGGTGTACAGTCTGCTGCTGGCCTTTGCCTCCATCAATCTGAAGGCGGATCAGACCATCGGCGGTACGGCCCTGAACCTGCTGGCCACGGCCATCGCGGTGGTTCTTGCCAAGAATTTCAGCGATAGCGGCAGTGCAAAGCTGAACTACACCAACAAGCCCTTCCTGTTCAGCATCGGCGGGCTGGAGCTGAGCATTTTTGTGCCGCTGGGCATCATTCTGCTGATTATCAGCTATGTGGTGCTGTACAAGACCCGCTTTGGCCTGCGCCTGCGTGCCTGCGGCGAGCATCCGCAGGCAGCGGACTCTGTGGGCATCAACGTCTACAAGATGCGTTATGCCGGTGTTGTCATTTCCGGTGCACTGGGTGCGATCGGCGGTATGGCCTACATCGTGCCCCCGGTTCAGACCTGGAACTTTGAGGTGGGTGTGGCCGGTGCAGGCTTCCTGGCTATGGCTGTTATGATCTTTGGCCAGTGGAAGCCCTTCAACATCTTTGGCGCAGCTATGTTCTTTGCTGTGTTCAAGAGTCTGGCAAACATTGCAGACTCTACCTTCCTGGCGCAGCTGCACTGGTCCAGCAACATCTACAACATGATGCCGTTCGTGGCGTCCATGATCATTCTGGCGTTTACCTCCAAGAACAGCATGGCACCCAAGGCAGAGGGCATCCCCTACGACAAGGGATCCCGCTAAAACGACGACTCGTGATCCAAAAAAAGGGCGCAGCTGCTTTTTCGGGCGGCTGCGCCCTTTTTGGCTTAAAATTGGGCAAAATTTACAGAATAATACTTGCTTTTGTTTGGAATTTTGCTATACTATATCTTACAATGTCGTACTATTGAAAAAACGAGGAGCGTGATACGATGCGCATTTATGATCTGATTGCAAAAAAGCGTGACGGCGGTACGCACAGCCGTGAGGAGCTGGAGCAGATCGTCAATGGCTATGTCAGCGGAGAAGTGACTGATTACCAGATGGCTGCATGGATGATGGCTGTCTATCTGCGCGGCATGACCGATGAAGAGACCGCAGAGCTGACCGACGTGATGGCTCACAGCGGTGTAATGGTGGATCTTTCGCCCATTCCGGGCATCAAGGTGGACAAGCACTCCACCGGCGGCGTGGGTGACAAGACCACGCTGGTCATTGCACCGATCGTCGCAGCCTGCGGCGTGAAGATCGCCAAGATGAGCGGCCGGGGCCTTGGCCATACCGGCGGCACCATCGATAAGATGGAAAGCGTGCCCGGCACCAGAACCGCCCTCTCGCAGGAGGAGTTCTTTGCGCAGGTGAACAGGATCGGCCTGTCGGTCATTGGCCAGAGCGAGGGAATTGCCATTGCCGATAAAAAGATGTATGCCCTGCGGGATGTGACCGCAACCGTCAGCTGCATCCCGCTCATCGCGTCCAGCATCATGTCCAAAAAGCTGGCTTCCGGCTCGGACGCCATCCTGCTGGATGTGACCACCGGCACCGGAGCTTTTATGAAGACGGTAGACCAGAGCATTGAGCTGGCCAAGCTGATGGTCTCCATCGGTACCCACCATGGCCGCCGCGTTGCCGCTATGATCACCGATATGGACACCCCGCTGGGCCATAACATCGGCAACAGTCTGGAGGTCATGGAAAGCATGGATGTGCTCAAGGGCCATGGCCCCGCCGACCTGACCGAGGTCTGCCTGCAGCTGGCGACGAACATGCTGGTGCTGGCCGATAAGGGCACTCCTGCCCAGTGCCGCGCCATGGCCGAGGCGGTGATCGCCGACGGCTCTGCCTTTGCAAAGTGCAAGGAGATGTTTGCGGCACAGGGCGGTGATACCCGCGTGCTGGACGACTACAGCCTGTTTGAGCAGCCTGCGGCAAGCTTTGAGCTGCTGGCAGAGCAGGACGGTTACATTGTGGCGAACGATGCCGAGAAAATTGGCTCTGCCAGCGTGCTGCTGGGTGCGGGCCGACAGAAAAAGGGCGACCCGCTGGACTTTGCCGCCGGCATCACCCTGCATAAAAAGCGCGGCGACTACGTAAAGAAGGGCGAGAGTCTGGCTACCTTCTACGGCGCAGCAGACAAGTTTGAGGCTGCTGCAGCCGAGTACCGCAGCGGCCTTGTGTATGGCACCGAAAAGCCGGAGGAAGCTCCGCTGGTATATGCGCTTGTGACAAAGGACGGCGTGGCGCGCTATTAAATGAAATAAAAGCTTCCGGGACGGTATCTCCCGGGGCTTTTTTGCGTCATTTGGCAGGTTTTGTTGCATAACATGGAAAACAGTGGAACTTTGGCAGGAGATATGCTATACTATGATGGACTTGTGCTGTCCCGGCAGAAGGGACGCGGAAAGAGAAAGGACTTGTTATGAAGATCATTCTGGTGGGCGGCGGCAAGGTTGGCACTGCGCTGGCGCGGCAGCTCAGTGAGGAAGACCATAATGTGACCATTGTGGACACCAACAAAGCGCGTGTGGAACATCTGACTGAAAGCTATGATGTGCTGGGTATCGTGGGCAACGGTTCCTCGATCACCACGCTGGCAGAGGCCGGCATTGAAGATGCGGATGTGTTCATTGCCGTGACCGGTTCGGATGAGCTGAACCTGCTGTGCTGCATGTTTGCCAAAAAGGCGGGCCACTGCCATGCAATCGCCCGTGTGCGCAACCCGTCCTACAGTCATGAGCTGGACTTTATCAAAAAGCAGATCGGCATTTCGGCCATCATCAATCCGGAAATGGCTGCAGCAAAGGAGATCTCCCATCTGCTGCGCTTCCCGGGCGCAAGCAAGATCGACACCTTTGCA
Source organism: Faecalibacterium sp. 7 (assembly GCF_049562865.1). NCBI lineage: Bacteria > Bacillati > Bacillota > Clostridia > Eubacteriales > Oscillospiraceae > Faecalibacterium > Faecalibacterium sp. 7. Next base: position 2,003,314 of record NZ_CP186911.1, read on the forward strand.
GACGGCCGTGTGCGGCTGATCAAGTTTGCACTCACTGCAGAGCAGGGGCTGGACGGCGTGGCCATCCGCGAGATCCCACCCGCCTGAAGAGCGATATTCTGGTGTGTGCTGTGGAGCGCAGCGGCGGCGTCATCATCCCGAACGGTAACTTTGTGCTGCAGAACGGCGATCAGGTCACCTTCCTTGCTACACAGGAAAAGGCCCACGAGTTCTTCCAGCGCATCCATCTGCCGGTACGCCCGGTGCGCAATGCCTTCATCGTGGGCGGCGGTGCCATTGCCTTCTATCTGAGTCAGGAATTGCTGGAAAACCATGTGCGGGTGCGCATCGTGGAGCGCGACCCTGCCCGCTGCATGGAGCTGGCAGAACAGCTGCCCGGCGCACAGATCCTGAACGAGGACGGCTCCAACCGCGAATTCCTGCTGTCCGAGGGCATGGAGTCCACCGAAGCTTTTGTGGCCCTGACCAACATCGACGAAGAGAACGTGCTGCTGACCCTGTTTGCCAAAAAGCACTCCAAGGGCAAGCTGGTCACCAAAGTCAACCGTCTGGAGTTCGATGATATTCTGGCCGGTCTGGATCTGGGCAGCGTGGTCTACCCCAAGTACATGACCTGCGATTACATCGTGCAGTATGTGCGTGCACTGCAGAACGAAGCGGGTAGCAACATCAAGACGCTGTACCGCATTCTGGACGACCGCGTGGAAGCGCTGGAATTTACCGTCCACGAGGAAAGCGCTGCCACGGGTGTCCCCCTGAGCCAGCTGCACCTGAAAAAGAACCTGCTGCTGTGCTGCATCACCCGCGGCCATCAGATCCTGATACCCGCGCGGCGGCGACCAGATCCAGGTGGGCGACAACGTGATCGTGGTCACGCTGGAGCATGGTCTGCATGATCTGCGCGATATTCTGGATAAGGGCGCAGAGGGTTGACGGAGGCAGACTATGAATTATGCGATCGTTTTCCGTCTGCTGGGCTATGTGCTGATGATCGAAGGCGCGCTGCTGCTGCTGCCCGCAGCGGCCAGCGGATTCTACGGCGAATGGTTCGTGCTGGGCGTGTTTCTGATCACGGCGGCAGTCAGCGCCGCCATCGGCTACGCCCTGCGCGGCATCAAGCCCCAAAGCAAGGTATTCTATATGCGGGAGGGCTTTGCAGCTACCTCGCTGAGCTGGATCGTCATTTCCATCGTGGGTGCCGTTCCGTTTGTGGTGACGGGCTGCATCCCGAACCCGGTGGACGCCCTGTTTGAGACAGTGTCCGGCTTTACCACCACCGGTGCCAGCATCCTGCCCGGGGTAGACGATCTGCCCAAGGGCATCCTGTTCTGGCGCAGCTTCACCCACTGGATCGGCGGCATGGGCGTTCTGGTGTTCCTGCTCTCGCTGCTGCCCCTGACCGGCGGCTCCCACGTCAACCTGATGAAGGCAGAAAGCCCCGGCCCTCAGGTGGATAAGCTGGTGCCCAAGGTGCAGTCTACCGCAAAGATCCTGTACGGCATCTATTTTGCACTCACCGTGCTGGAGCTGGTATTCCTGATGCTGGGCGGCATGCCGCTGTTTGAGTCCATGCTCACGGCCTTCGGCACGGCGGGCACCGGCGGCTTCGGCTTCAAGAATGACAGCTTTACCAGCTTTTCTCCCTACATCCAGTGGGTCGTGACCATTTTCATGATCCTGTTCGGCGTCAACTTCAATGCCTACTTCCTGCTGCTGCTGCGCAAATTCAACCGCGTCATCAGCGAGGAGGTGCGCGGCTACTTTGTGGTGATCCTGGCAGCGGTGGGCCTCATCACGGCCAACATCTACAGCATCTACAACAACTTTGGCGAAGCGCTGCGTCAGGCAGCCTTTCAGGTGGGCTCCATCATCACGACCACTGGCTTTTCCAGCTGTGACTTTGACCTGTGGCCCACCCTCTCCAAAGAAATTCTGGTGGTGCTCATGTTCATTGGTGCCTGCGCAGGCAGCACCGGCGGCGGCATCAAGGTGAGCCGCCTCCTCATTCTGGGCAAGACCTTGGGCAAGGAGCTCAAGCAGGCACTGCACCCGCAGGTGGTGGCCCCCGTCCGCATGGACGGCAAGCTGCTCAACCACGAGACCATCCGCACCACCAATGTGTTTATGGGCGCGTATTTCTTCATCTTCGTGGTATCCTTCCTGCTCATCAGTCTGGATGGCTTTGATATGGTGACGAACTTCACAGCCATTGCAGCTACCTTGAACAACATCGGCCCGGGCCTTGCGCAGGTGGGCCCCATGATGAACTTTGGCAGCTTTACGAACCCTGCAAAGCTGGTGATGATCTTCGACATGCTGGCCGGCCGTCTGGAGATCTTCCCGATGCTGGTGCTGTTCCTGCCGGATACATGGCGCAGATTCTAAAAAGCAATTATAAAAAGCCATCTGTGATCTTCTGCTCGTATTGAGCATTTGGAAAGATACAGATGGCTTTTTTGCGCGTAACGGTAAGCTGCACAAACCTTTCCCTTTTCGGGGAAGGCGGATCTGCGAAGCAAAGACGGAAAGGCATTTATACTTCTACTTTTTCCTGTGCCCGGTACTGCAGGGCTTCCAGCACACAGTCCTCATCCAGCAGCTGTTTGCCTGCCAGATCGGCCACCGTGCGGGCCACCCGCAGGATGCGGTCATGGGCGCGGGCGGAAAGGCCCAAAGCGTCGTAGGAGGCACGCAGCAGCTGCTCGGCGGCGGGGGTCATGCGGCAGACGCGCCGCACCTGCCCGGCGGTGAGCTGGGCGTTGCAGAGCACGCCCTCAAAACCCGGGGCGGCATAGCGCTTCGCCTGAATGGCCCGGGCGGCAAGCACCTGTTTGCGCAGGTCGGCGCTGCTCTCGGAGGGAGCCGATGTGTGCAGCTCGTCAAAGGCGATGGGGTCCATCTCTACGCACAGGTCGATACGATCCAGCAGCGGACCGGACACCCGGCTGCGGTACTGCCGCACGGCACTGGGTGAGCAGGTGCACTGCCGGGTGGGATGACCGTAGTAGCCGCATTTGCAGGGGTTCATGGCTGCCACCAGCTGGAAATGGCTGGGATAGGTGGCGCTGCCTGCCGCGCGGCTGACCGTGATCTGACCATCCTCCAAAGGCTGGCGCAGGACCTCCAGACTCTCGCGGGAAAACTCCGGGAGCTCGTCCAGAAACAGCACGCCGCAGTTGGCAAGGCTGCACTCGCCGGGCCGGAACTGCGCACCGCCGCCAGCCAGCGCTGCGGCACTGGCTGAGTGGTGCGGGCTGCGGAAGGGGCGTACAGAGACGAGCCCATGTCCCTGCGGCAGCTGGCCCGCAATGGAGTAGATCTTGGTGGTCTCCACGGCTTCCTCCCGGGTGAGCGGCGGCAGGATGCCGGGCAGGCGCTTTGCCAGCATGGATTTGCCGGTGCCGGGTGCGCCGATCAGCAAAACGTTGTGTCCGCCGGAAGCGGCAATGACCATGGCACGCCGCGCCAGAGACTGGCCCAGTACGTCCGCAAAATCCGGCACCTGTGCCCAGGCTTCTGCCGGATCAAAGGGCACGGCGGCGGCAGGGGACAGGGACGAGATTCCCTTCAGCGCATCCACTACCTCACGGGCTGTATGGGCGGGGTAGACCGCCATTCCATCGGCGCAGGCCTCGGCAGCTTCTGCGGCGTTCTCGGCGGGGACATACAGGGCGCGGATGCCGCTTTCGGCAGCGGCCAGAGCCATGGGCAGAACGCCGGATACCGGCCGCAGGGTGCCGTCCAACGCCAGCTCGCCCAGAAAGGCAGCATCCGACGGGACGGCCTCCAGCTGGCCGCTGGAAATAAGAAGCGCAAGCAGCAGGGGCAGATCATACACCGGGCCGGTCTTGCGGACATCGGCCGGGGCCAGATTGATGGTGATGCGCCGGTCCGGGAACTTGAACCCCAGATTCTTGATGGCGGCACGCACGCGGTCTGCACTTTCGCGCACAGCGGAATCCGGCAGGCCTACGATGGAAAATGCGGGCAGACCGCCGGAGACGTCGGCTTCTACCGCTACGGCAAAGCCGTTCAGGCCCTTCAGACCAAAGCTTCGGGTGACAGAATACATGGTGCTCTCCCTCGCTCCAATGAGTGACAAAACGGAAAAGAATTGGCAAAAGTGGAAAATAATGGACAAAAATGCCAAACTTCGACACAAAAATACGTCTGGATTCATTATAGTAAAGGGCAGGAAAGATGTCAATGCGATAGAGAGGAGAGAATTTTTCCATGATGAACAACGAATACTGCCGCTATATCCATACATATTCGGAGCTGGAGGGACTGCAGCATGCCCACAGCCTTGTCTATTGCGGAGCTTTGTCCGCACAGGGCGTAGTGATGGAGCTGCGGCACGAGCAGGATGGCCGGGTGCGCCGCAGTGCGGTGCGTCTGCCCGAGGGAAGCTTTGCCCGGGCCATGCAGCTTCTGCGCTACCTGTGCGAAAACAGCGTGGGTCTGGAGCAGTGGCTGGAGGTGCTGGCGGATGTGGGCCAGAGCTATGAGCTGCTGGAAAATGCAGGCACAGCCGGGATGATCCCGGACTTTGCAGGCGATAATTTGGATTTTTGTGCCATATGCCGGTTTTAAACAGCAAATCTTGTAGCAGATTACGCAATTGACACATGGACGCGGAGAGTTTATATTATAAGTAGGTTTTGTTAAACCTGTTTCTTTTTGCGGAAAAATTTACAAAAGGTAAGGTGTGCAAGATGTATTTGGATGAATATAAGCGCTGGATGGCTGCCGATCTGGAAGACGCAGATCTGAAGCCGGAACTGGCCAAGATCGAGGGAAATGACGAAGAAATCAAAGACCGCTTTGCGGTGGCTCTGAAGTTTGGCACGGCTGGTCTGCGCGGCGTTCTGGGCGCTGGCACCAACCGTATGAATATTTATGTTGTCCGTCAGGCTACGCAGGGTCTGGCAAACTGGGTCAAGACCCAGAAGGGCACCCAGACCGTGGCCATCAGCTACGACAGCCGCCTGAAGAGCGATGTTTTTGCCAAGACTGCCGCAGGCGTTCTGGCTGCAAACGGCATCAAGGTGCGCATTTATGATGCCCTGATGCCCGTGCCCGCCCTGAGCTTTGCTACCCGTTACTACCAGTGCAACGCCGGTATCATGGTCACGGCATCCCACAACCCGGCCAAGTACAACGGCTACAAGGCCTACGGCCCGGACGGCTGCCAGATGACCGATGACGCTGCTGCCATCGTCTACGACGAGATCCAGAAGACCGACGTGCTCACCGGTGCAAAGTACATTTCCTTTGCCGAGGGCGTGGAGCAGGGCCTGATCCGCTTTGTGGGCGATGACTGCAAAAAGGCTCTGTACGACGCCATTGAGGCTCGTCAGGTGCGCCCGGGCCTGTGCAAGACTGCCGGCCTGAAGCTGGTGTACAGTCCGCTGAACGGTTCCGGTCTGGTGCCGGTCACCCACGTGCTGAACGATATGGGCATCACCGACATCACCATCGTGCCCGAGCAGGAGTATCCCAACGGCTACTTCACCACCTGCTCCTACCCCAACCCCGAGATCTTTGAGGCTCTGAAGCTGGGTCTGGATCTGGCCACCAAGACCGGTGCAGACCTGATGCTGGCCACCGACCCCGATGCGGACCGTGTGGGCATCGCCATGAAGTGCCCGGATGGCAGCTATGAGCTGGTATCCGGCAACGAAATGGGCGCTCTGCTGCTGGACTACATCTGCGCAGGCCGCATTGAAAAGGGCACCATGCCCAAGGATCCGGTGGCAGTCAAGTCCATCGTGTCCACTCCGCTGGCCGACGCCATTGCCGCACATTACGGCGTGGAGATGCGCAGCGTGCTGACCGGCTTCAAGTGGATCGGCGACCAGATCGCAAATCTGGAAGCTGCAGGTGAGGTGGATCGCTTCATCTTCGGCTTTGAGGAAAGCTACGGTTATCTGGCCGGCCCCTATGTGCGCGATAAGGATGCCGTCATCGGCTCCATGCTGATCTGCGAAATGGCCGCTTACTACCGCAGCATCGGTTCCTCCATCAAGCAGCGTCTGGAAGAGATCTATAAGCAGTATGGCCGCTACCTGAACAAGGTGGACAGCTTTGAGTTCCCCGGCCTGACCGGCATGGAGAAGATGGCTTCCATCATGCAGAAGCTGCGCGATGAACCGCCCGCCGAGCTGGCCGGTCATAAGGTGGTCAAGGTGACGGACTACAAGAAGCCCGAGGAGACCGGCCTGCCTGCGGCAAACGTGCTGATCTATAGTCTGGAAAACGGCGCTACCGTTGTGGTGCGTCCCTCCGGCACCGAGCCGAAGATCAAGACCTACTTCACCACGCTGGGTAAGGATCTGGCAGAAGCACAGGCACAGAAAGATGCTCTGGCTGCTGCCATCGAGCCGATGCTGAAGTAAACTCCATCAAGAACAAGTTTGTGCCCCTCTGCCCTGTGCAGAGGGGCATTTTTGCTGCAGATTATCGGTTGCAGTTTGAGAAGTTATACGCTATAATAAAATATGGCTTATTATAGGGATCGGGCAGGTGAAGAGATTGGAAAAGAAAGTATCGGCGGTATTGGTGGCGGCAGGCTCCTCCACGCGCATGGGTTTTGATAAGCTCAGCTTTGATCTGGGCGGGGAGACGGTGCTGCATCGCAGCATCCGCGCATTTGCGCAGTGTCCGCTGGTGGACGAGATCATTCTGGTGGCAGGCAGTAACCGTGCCTTTGCCCAGCAGCAGGCCGCAGACTGCACAAAGCCTGTATGCGTTGTGGCGGGCGGTGCCACCCGCGCAGAGAGCGCGAAAAACGGTGTGCTGGCAGCTTCCGGTGCGCTTGTGGCTGTGCACGATGCGGCCCGGCCTTTCGTCAGCCAGCAGGTCATCACTGCTGCGCTGGAAGCTGCAGCCCGATGCGGTGCCGCAGCGCCTGCCGTGCCGGTGAAGGATACCATCAAGGCGGCAGTGCGGGGCAGCGGCAAGACGGTGCCGGGGAGCTGCTTTGTACATGCCACCCCGGACCGCAGCACCCTGTATGCGGTGCAGACGCCGCAGTGCTTTGACCGCGCAGCCTATCTGGCAGCGCTGGAAGAGCTGGACGCCGAAAAAGCCCGCCTTGTCACGGACGACTGCAGCCTGTTCGAACTGACCGGGCGCCCCGTGCAGCTGACGCAGGGCGATTACGCGAATCTGAAGATCACCACCCGCGAGGACCTGCCCCGCCCGGAACAGAAAGAGGAACATAAAATGCGCATTGGACATGGTTATGACGTGCACCGTCTGGTGGAAGGCCGCAAGCTGATCCTGGGCGGCGTGGAAGTGCCCTTTGAAAAGGGCCTGCTGGGCCACTCGGACGCCGATGTGCTGGCCCATGCTGTGATGGATGCAGTACTGGGCGCGGCGGCGCTGGGCGATATCGGCCAGCATTTCCCGGACAATGACCCTGCCTACTCCGGCGCAGACAGCCTGAAGCTGGCCCGCCGTGTGGCTGAAATTTTAAAGGAGCACGGCTTCCGCATTGAAAATATCGACGCAACGCTGCTGTGTCAGCGGCCCAAGCTGGCACCGCACATCCCGGCCATGCGCCGGAATCTGGCCGATGCCTTCGGCCTGCCGGTGGACGCGGTGAGCGTGAAGGCTACCACCGAGGAACATCTGGGCTTTACCGGCGAGGGGCTGGGCATTGCCGCCCATGCCGTTGCCCTGATCGAAACACTGTAAACGGGAGCGTGTACCAATGACTCTGAACGCGATCATTGCAAATTTCCAGACCTTCAAGCTGGTCGATCTGCTGGATATCATCATCATTTCCTTCCTGATCTACCAGCTGCTGGGCATTGTCAACCGCACCCGCGCCGGCCAGCTGTTCAAGGGTGCGCTGCTGGTGATGGCAGTCTATCTGGTGGCGGAAACACTGAACATGCGTACCGTCACATGGCTGCTGAACTCACTGCTGCAGGTGGGCCTGCTGACCCTGGTGGTGCTGTTCCAGCCGGAGAATCCGCCGTGCGCTGGAGCGCATGGGCCAGACCGACCAGTGGGCTGCCAAGCTGTTCAATGTCAAAGGCCGCTACAACGACCCCAGCCTAAAGGGCGCATGGCGCAGTGCCATCATTGCCATCTGCGACGCCGCCGAGCGCTTTTCGGAGACCAAGACCGGTGCGCTGATCGTGCTGGAACGCCACACGAACCTTTCTGAGATCGTGCGCACCGGCACGCCGGTGAACAGTGCCGTCAATCTGGAGGTGCTGGGCACCATCTTCTATGAGGGCACGCCTCTGCACGACGGTGCCGCCATCATTGAGAACGGCCGCATCAAAGCGGCGGGCTGTGTGCTGCCGCTTTCCAATAATCTGGATCTCGGCAAGGATATGGGCACCCGTCACCGTGCCTGCCTTGGCATTGCCGAAAATTCCGACGCCATCGCCATCGTGGTCAGCGAGGAGACCGGTATCATTTCCATGGCGAAAAACGGTGTGCTGATCCGCCACTTTGACCGCCAGACCCTGTATACCCGTCTGGTGGACGAGATGATCCCCAAGGAGACCGCTGCCGAAAAGACGACGGTCAACGGCTGGCGCGGTCAGCTGGACCGTCTGTGGAAATGGGTCAGCCAGAAGGAGGACGATGCGCAATGAACAACGAACCCAACAAGAAAAACGGCGCAAAGCCGGCGGTCGCCCATAAGAAAAACATTCTGGACGACCGCCGCATCCGGCTGGCACTTTCGGTGCTGGGCGCCATCGTTGCATGGATGGTGGTCACGATCATCGTCCAGCCCGGCACCACCAACACCATTTACAATGTGCCGGTGGATTATACCTACGATTCCGCTGCTTACACCTCCCGGGGCCTGAGCATCGTCAGCGCCGAGGACAAGACCGTGAACCTGAAGATCTCCGGTGATGGCTATACCATCGGCGGCCTGACCGCTTCCGATTTTGTGGTCTACCCGGATTTTTCCAGCGTGCGCGACAGCGGCGAAAAGACCCTGCGCCTGCTGGTGCGCGGTGCCAACGGCCTGCTGAACGGTGTCACCGTGACCATGGAAGGCAATGATAACACGGTGGACGTGGTGTTCGACGTGGTGGAGGAAAAGACCCTGCCCGTTACCGTTACCACCAACTATCTGACCATTGCGGATGGCTATATCCTCTACAGCACCGATGTTTCCAAGGAGAACATCACCCTTTCCGGCCCCAGCAGTGAGCTGGACAAGGCCGTTACCTGTACCGCAGAGGTGACCTACAGCGGGGAGCTGACCGAGTCGGTCACACTGAGCACGCCGCTGCGCTTCTACACCTCCGGCGGCAGGGAGGTCAAGTTTGAGTACACGGAGCTGGAAGAAAACAGTGTGGACGTCACCCTGCAGGTGTACAAGATGGCCACCCTGCCGGTGAATGTGAATTTCATCAATGCACCGCGCGATTTTGATGATTCGGTGCTGGTATACGCGCTCAGCCGCAAGCAGCTCAAGGTGGCCGGCCCGGAGGCTAAGATCGATATGCTGTCCACATTGCCCATTGGCAGCATCGACCTTTCCACCTTTACGCTGAACAAGAGCTACGAGCTGCCCATCGACCTGCCCACGGACATCTACCTGCTGGATAACATCTCCACCATCACAGTCAGCTTTGACTGCTCCGCTCTGGAGACCAAGACCATGAACCTGCCCAACACCTGTGTGCAGGTGGTCAACCTGCCGCCTACCTATCAGCTGACGGTGCAGACCGAACGCTTGATGAACGTGACTCTCTGCGGGCCCAAGGCCGCTATAGCGTCCCTGACCCCGGAGCAGGTGGTCATTGAGATCGATGCAGAGGACTTCTCGGTGGCAACGGGCGAGCAGAACATCGCCTGCCGCCTGTACGTGCCCTCCAACGGCAAGATCTTTGCGCTGGGCAGCTATGTGCTGCAGTGCCGCATCGACAGCAACTGAAAAAAGGAACACACGATACTATGATTCTGGTTCGCAACATCCGTCTGCCGCTCTCTGCCGGAGAGCCGCAGGCATTTGAAAAAGCCCTGCACGCTGCCCGCATCCCGCGCGGAAAGGTGCAGCATCTGGGCGTGGCAAAGCTCTCGGTGGATGCCCGCCATGGTCAGCCCAAGCTGGTGTATACCGTGGCTGTCACCCTGAAAGAGCCTGCCGAAGAAGCAGCGTTTGCTGCCCGCTGCGGCGATGCATCGCTGCAGAAAAAGGTGATCTTTCGGTGCAGAATGGCACGCTTCCGCTGGCGCACCGGCCTGTGGTGTGCGGCCTTGGCCCGGCGGGCCTGTTCGCGGCGCTGCTGCTGGCCCGGCAGGGCTACCGGCCCATTGTGCTGGAGCGCGGCCCGGCGCTGGACGAGCGCGTAAAGGCGGTGGAGCACTTCTCTGCCACCGGCGAGCTGGATGTGAATGCGAACATTCAATTTGGCGAGGGCGGTGCCGGTACTTTTTCGGACGGCAAGCTGACCACCCGCATCGGCGATGAGCTGTGCGGTTTTGTCACCGAGGTGTTCCTGCAGCACGGTGCGCCGGAGGAGATCGCCTGGAAGCAGAAGCCCCATGTGGGCACCGACCTGCTGCGTGGCGTCATCACCTCCATCCGCAAGGAAATTGAAGCTCTGGGCGGCGAGGTGCACTTCAACACGGCCCTGACCGGCTTTGAACAGAAAAACGGCGCGCTCACCGGTATTTTTACCACCAGCGGTACCTTTGCCTGCGAAGCGCTGGTGTTTGCAGTGGGCCACTCGGCCCGGGACACCTTCGGGATGCTGATGGATGGCGGCTTTGTGCTGGAGTGCAAGCCCTTCAGCGTGGGATTCCGCGCCGAACACCTGCAGAGCGAGATCGAAAAAAGCCTGTATCACGAAGCTGCCGGGCACCCGGCCCTGCCGCGGGGCGAGTACCAGCTTTCCCAGCATGTGGGGGAGCGGTGCGTGTACACCTTCTGCATGTGCCCCGGCGGGCAGGTGGTGGCATCAGCCAGCGAGAAAGGCTGCGTTGTCACCAACGGCATGAGCTACCACGCACGCAGCGGCAAAAATGCCAACGCGGCTGTGGTGGTGAGCGTGGGCGGCAAAGATTTTGGGGACGACCCGCGCCGGGCCATTGCATTCCAGCGGGAGCTGGAAGCCAGAGCCTACGCCGCCGGGCGCAGCGCAGGGGAGTATGCTGCCCCGGCTGAAAATATCCAGAGCTTTCTGGAAGGGCGCGGTCAGCTGAACATCGGCCGTGTGCAGCCTACCTACGACCGCGGCGTGACAGCCGCGACCTGGGTGCACTGCTGCCCGGGGAGCTGGCCGATACGCTGCGGGTCGGTCTGCGCGCCTACGAGCGCAAAATTGCAGGCTATACCGCACCGGAGGCCATCCTGACCGGTCTTGAGACCCGCACCAGCAGCCCGGTGCGGCTGAAACGGGAAGAAAATTTTGAGTGCTCTCAGCTGGCAGGACTGTATCCCTGCGGCGAGGGTGCCGGATATGCGGGCGGCATCATGAGCGCCGCCGTGGATGGCCTGCGGGTGGCCCGCGCCATCATCAGCCGGTATGCACCGGCAGAAGGGTGAGAAAATTTTGATGAACGATCGTGAAAACGATACAAAAAAAGAGACCGATGGCCGTCAGGTGCAGCAGGAGCTGGAATCCCAGCTGCGCGCCTTTGGCGATACCATGTCCGATGCGTTTGCCCATGGCTTTGAGGGCAGAGGGGAGGACATTGGCAACCGCGCCTATGGTGTGGGCCGTGCTGCGGTGGATGCCGCGAACTATGGCATCAACGAGGCGGCAAAGGCTTTCCGCAGCCGCCGGAATGCGCACAGCGGTGCACCGGAACAAAAGGGACAGGGCCTGAACGAAGAGTACCGCACCCCGCAGGCCGCCGGGATGCCCGGCTGGTTCCGGCAGATGTTCGGCAAGGCAGAGATGACCCCGGCAGACGAGATCCGCACCAGCGCCAAAAAGCGGCACAGCGCTGGCTGCGCATTGCTGGCAGTCGGCATTACGTTTACGGTGATCTTTGGCATCACGGCAGTCTCCTGTCTGGGTGCGGCGGGCCTGTTTACGCCCAATACGGCTGTTCTGCAGGCTCTCCTGCAGGATAGCTTTATGGCAGAAAATGCTGCAGCCATGGGCAGCTTTGCACTGGGGGCGGTGCGCATCACCGGCTGGTGCTTTGCGGCTGTCACCGCCGTGTTCGTGTGGATGATCACTGCCGGTGCGTCCCGCCTGAAGGCCAGCAAGACACTGCTCCGTCTGGCCGAGGCGGCGGAAGGCTTTGACTGCAAAAAGGGCCTGCCGCTGGAAGCCGTGGACGAGAAAAAGACCCGGGCCCTCAAGTGGGTGCGCAGATTCATCCGCAATGGCTGGCTGAGCGCATGGGTGGACGAAAAAACGGAAAAACTCTATCTGACGGCAGAGGATTACCGCGCCGCGCAGGAGGCCGCAACAGTCCCCAGAGAGTCGCAGCCGGAGCCGGTAAGGGAAAAAACAGACGATGTGCCGCTTAATCTGGAAACGACCCGCCGCTTCGCCGTCGTGCTGCAGCAGGAAAAACAGCTGATGCAGGATGCGCAGGGCCGCGAAGAGCTGGACCATATGCAGACCACCACCACCGCCATCTGCGACTGGCTGGAGGCACACCCGGAAAGCCTGCCCAAGGCCCGCCGCTTTGCGGAATACTATATCCCCACCACCCTCAAGCTGCTGCACACCTACAACGACGTGCAGGGCCAGCAAGGCGAAAACGCCGAGACCATCCGCCGCGATATCGCGGGCATCCTTCACACGCTGAATCAGGCGTACGATACCCTGTATGATACGCTGCTCTCGGATGTTGCCATGGATGTCTCCTCGGAAATCGCCGCATTGCAGGGTATGCTGGCCAGCGATGGGCTGACGGGAGGGGATTTTCAATGACCTACCGTGCATGGGAGCTGAAAAACCTTGACCGCGCTGCCCTGCGGGAACTGACCGCAGCCATTGCGGAGCAGGCAGCTGAAGAACTGGAATACAATGCGCAGGAGGGGGAACCCTGGAGCGAACAGAAATACAAGGCCGTGCTTGCTGCCCAGCAGAAGGAAAACGCCCTGCTGGCGGGCGTTCTGACGGCCCGCGGCGTCACCGACCCCACCGACGCGCTGACCCTGCTGGCCGGTGAGGAAGAGCTGAGCGACCCGTTTCTGCTGACCGATATGCAGAAGGCCTGTGAGCGCATCTGGCGGGCCATCGATGACGGGGAGACCATCGTGGTGTTCGGCGATTACGATGTGGACGGCGTGACCGCTACGGCCCTTTTGTACCAGCATCTCAAGGGCATGGGAGCGACCGTCAAGTGTATGCTGCCCAGCCGCGAGGGCGATGGTTACGGCCTTTCCAAAAACGCGATCCGCTCCATCCACGACAAGGGCTGTCAGCTGATCGTGACCGTGGACAATGGCATTTCTGCCGTGGACGAAGCGGATTACGCTGCAGAATTGGGCATCGACCTGATCATCACCGACCACCATCTGCCGCCGGATACGCTGCCCAAGGCGGTTGCTGTGGTGGATCCCCGCCGCAGGGATGATACCAGCCCTTTCAAGGGCCTGTGCGGTGCGGGTGTGGCCTTTAAGCTGTGCGCCGCGCTGGACGGCTGCCCGCCGGAGGAAATGCTGGACTACTGCGGTGATCTTGCCGCTGTGGGCACGGTGGCGGATGTGATGCCGCTGACCGGCGAGAACCGCACACTGGTAAGATCCGGCCTGCATCAGCTGCAAAACACCGACCGTCCCGGGTTGGAAGCTCTGCTGGAAGAGGTGGGCCTTACGGGCAAGCCTGTCACGGCGGAGAATGTCAGCTATGCCATTGCGCCGCGCATCAACGCGGCGGGCCGTATGGACAGCGCCGTGACCGCCCTGCAGCTGGTGCTCTGCGAGGATTCCGACCGTGCCGAAGAGCTGGCCCGCAAACTGAACGAGATCAACGCCCGGCGTCAGGAGATCGAGCTGCAGATCTTCAATGCGGCGCAGGAGCTTCTGGAACAGGAGCCGGAACGGCTGGAAGACCGCGTGATGCTGCTGTGGGGCCGCGACTGGCATCCCGGCGTCATTGGCATCGTGGCCTCCCGGCTGGTGGAGCGCACCGGCCGGCCGGTGATCGTGGTGACGGTGGACGAGCACGGCGAGTGCAAAGGCAGCGGCCGCAGTGTGCAGGGATTCAACCTCCACGACTGCATCGGCTCCTGCGCAGACCTGCTCATCCGCTACGGAGGCCACGCCATGGCGGCGGGCCTTTCGGTGCGGGAAGAAAACCTGCCTGCCCTGCGCCGCCGCCTGAACGAGTGGGCCGCGCGGGAATGCCCGGTACTGCATGCGACCCCGCTGGAATGTGACCTGTCCATTCATCTGGACCGGGTCACGGTGGAGAGCGTGCGCAGGCTGGATCAAGCTGGCACCCTATGGTGCCGAGAATCCCACCCCGGTGTTCCTTTTGCAGAACGCCGTGGTGGACGGGGTGTATCCGGTGTCGGATGGCAGGCACAGCCGCCTGCGCCTGCGGCAGGGCAACGCCAGCGTGTATGCGGTGTGGTTCGGCATGCACCCGGAGCAGCTGCCCTACACCACGGGAGACGTGGTGGATGCGGCGCTGAATCTTTCGGTCTACGATTCGCCCCGGGGCGCACAGCTTTCGGGCCGCATCCTGGATCTGCACCCGGCAGGCCTTGGCAGCAAGCTGGCGGAACAGGCCGCACTGGTGGCGGCGCTGCGCCGGGGCACGCCGCTGACGGCAGAACAAAAAGCGCTGATCACGCCCGACCGCAGCCATATGATCACGGTATATCGTGAGCTGCAGGCGCGCCGCTGGCATGCAGAGGAACTGCAGCCGCTGTGTGCGAAGCTGGGTGAGGAAAATACAGGAAAAACACTGGTGGCAGTGACGGCTCTGGAACAGGTGGGTCTGATCGCCGCTGTGGAAAAGGGTGGGGCAAAATATCTGGAGCTTGTGCCTGCGCAGGGCAAAAAGAACCTTGCGGATGCCCCGGTCCTGAAATGTTTGGAGGGAATGTAAAATGCCAGAGGGAAAGAAAGCTGCGGTCCCGGCACCCAAGCCGGTGCGGGACGAAGATCTCTACTCCGCAAAGACCCACCTGCATCAGCCGATGCCAGTGCAGGAAACGGCTACCGTTTCAGCCACGGCCCAGCTGGCTGATGCACCGGAAGGCGCTCTGCCTTCGGAGGTGCGGCCGGAGATCGTTACCTGGGAAAAGCTGTGCGAGGCCATCAGGGCAAGCGGCCGCTCCTATAACATGGAAATGATCGAAAAGGCCTACGACCTTGCTAACACTGCCCACAAGGGGGTATGCCGCCGCAGCGGCGAGCCCTATATCTGCCATCCGCTGGCCGTGGCCCGGCTGGTGCTGGATCTGGGCATGGATACCGAAAGCATTGCCGCCGCCCTGCTGCACGATGTGGTGGAGGATACCCCCACCACGCTGGCAGACCTGACCGACGCCTTTGGCGAGGAAGTGGCCCTGCTGGTGGACGGCGTGACCAAGCTGACCAAGATCCAGTTCTCCAACATCGAAGAGCTGCAGGCTGAAAACCTGCGCAAGATGCTGCTGGCCATGAGCCGCGATGTGCGCGTGATGATCATCAAGCTGTGCGACCGGCTGCACAACATGCGCACCGGCGATGCATGGCCGGAGCAGAAGCGCCGCGACAAAGCCCGCGAGACCATGGAGGTGTATGCCCCCATCGCCAACCGTCTGGGCATCCTGAACGTGAAGGAAGAGCTGGAGGACCGCAGCCTGCATTACCTCGACCCGGTGGGGTATGAGGAGATCAGCCGGATGCTCAGCGAGCGCGCCGGTGAGGAATTTCTTGCCAGAGTGTCCGGAGTCATTGAGCAGCGTCTGGTGGAAAGCGGCATCGAGGGTGCCACCATCAAGCGCCGTGTCAAGAGCATCTACGGCATCTACCGCAAGACCATCATGCAGAACAAGTCCTTCGACGAGATCTATGATATCTATGCGGTACGGGTCATTCTGGATACGCTGGCCGAGTGCTACAGTACGCTGGGCCTCATCCACGATATGTACCACCCGCTGCCCAACCGTTTCAAGGACTATATCTCCACCCCCAAGCCCAACGGCTACCAGAGCCTGCACACCACCGTCATCGGCCACGAGGGCATCCCCTTTGAGGTGCAGATCCGCACCCGCAAGATGGACGAACAGGCCGAGTACGGTGTTGCCGCCCACTGGAAGTACAAAGAGGGGCTGGACGGTCACGACAAACTGGATGAACGTCTGGCGTGGGTGAGCCAGCTGCTGGAAAACCAGCGCGTCAGCGAGGATTCCGGCAACCTTCTCCACGACCTCAAGAGCGACCTTCTGCCGGAAGAGGTGTTTGCCTTTACCCCCAAGGGCGATGTCATCAACCTGCCCACCGGTGCCACCTGCATCGATTTCGCCTATGCCATCCATTCGGCGGTGGGCAACCGTATGGTGGGCTGCAAGGTGAACAACCGCATGGTGCCCATCGACCACATCGTTTCCACGGGTGAGATCATCGAGGTCATCCTTGGCCCGGCAGACAAGGGCCCCAGCCGTGACTGGCTCAAGATCGTGCGCACCAGCGAGGCCAAGAGCAAGATCCGCAACTGGTTCAAGAAGATGCGCCGCGAGGAAAACATCACGCAGGGACGCGATGCACTGGCCCGTGAGCTGCGCCGCGAAATGATCATCATTCCGGACGACCAGCTGGATGATTTCATCAACAGCTGCTCCCGCCGCCTGCGCCAGAACAACGCCGAGGAGCTGTATGCAGCCATCGGTTACGGCGGCATGACCATTGCGAACTGCCTGCCCAAGATCAAGGAAGAATGGCAGAAGCTGAAGGCCGCCGAGGATAAGAACGAGGAAGATCTGCCCAAGGTGGATCTGAGCCGTGTGCATGCCACCGACGGCGTGGTGGTGGAAGGCTTCGACAACACGCCCATCAAGTTTGCCAAGTGCTGCAGCCCGCTGCCGGGCGACCCCATCGTGGGCTTCATCACCCGCGGCTTTGGCGTGTCCATCCACAAACAGAGCTGTGCCAATGCCATTTCCAGCATGAAGGACCCCACCAACGCCCCCCGCTGGGTCAAGGCCTACTGGGCCGACAGCGTCAAGGACAGCTATAAGGCTGGCATCGAGATCATCGCGCTGAACCGCAACGAGCTGCTGCAGGATGTGCTGGCTGCGCTGGCAGACATCCGGGTGCCCATCTATGCGGTGAACGCCCGTCAGGTGGAAAACGGCTGTGCGATGGTCAGCCTGACCATCGGCATCAACAATACCGAGCACCTCAACCGCGTGGTCGCAAGACTTTCCAAGGTGAAGGACGTGCTCAAGGTGACAAGGAGCTAAAACATGCGTGCAGTCATTCAGGCGGTCTCTTCCGCCAGTGTGCGGGTGAACGGCGGCGAGCCCCGCGCCATCGGCCCGGGACTTGTGATCCTGCTGGGGGTCAAGGATACCGACAGCCTTGACATCGTGCCAAAGCTTGCCGACAAATGTGCGGGTCTGCGCATCTTTCCGGATGCCGAGGGCAAGCTGAACCTCAGCGCCCGGGATCTTGGCTATTCCGCGCTGGTGGTGAGCCAGTTCACCCTTTATGGTGACACGAAAAAAGGCTACCGTCCCAGCTTTATCAAGGCCGCAAAGCCGCCCCTTTCGGTGGATGCTTACGAGCTGTTCCTTGCCGAGATGAACAAGCACGGCCTCAAGGACGTGCAGCACGGCGAGTTCGGCGCGGATATGCAGGTGTCGCTTGTGAACGAAGGCCCCTGCACCATCATCATCGACACCGACGAGTGGAAGAAAAAGGAGTAAATGCCATGCAGGCTTTTCATATTCCGGGCGCTGCGCCGCTGTATACCAATACCTTCCTGCTCATTTCCGACGCAGGCCATGCCGTGGTCATTGATCCGGCGGCAGATGCGCAGACCTACGATAAAATTTTAAAGGAAAACAATGCGCAGCTCACCACCATCCTGTGCACCCACGGCCACTACGACCATGTGGGCAGCGCCGAAGCCTTGCGCACTGAGTGGAACGCAAAGCTCTACTGTGAGGCTGCCGACCTTGCAGGCGACCGCATGTATCCGCTTTCTGCGGCAGACTGCGGCTATGCCGAGGACGGCACCGTGACGGTGGATGAACTGGTCTTTACGGCATGGCACACGCCCGGACACACCCCCGGCAGCGTGGTGCTGCTGTGCGGCGAGTATCTCTTCTGCGGTGACACCCTGTTTGCAGGCAGCATCGGCCGCACCGATCTGGAGGGCGGCAGCAGTGCACAGATGGCTGAGAGCCTGCGTAAACTGGCAAAGCTGCCCATCCCACGGGAAACGCAGGTGCTGCCGGGCCATGGCGAGTTCTCCACCTTTGGCGATGAACTGGACAATAACTACTATATCCGCAGCGCTCTGCGCGGCGGCGAAATTTAAAGAAAACCCTCTCCGTCATCGCTGCGCGATGCCACCTTCTCCTAGGATGGAGGTTTTATGCATCTGACGGTGATGCAGAATAAAAGCTCCCCTTTCGGGGGAGCTGCCGAGCGGATGCGAGGCTGAGAGGGTTGAAAGAGTGAACGAAAATGAAGATCTATATTACCGGCCTGCACTCCGGCTACGAAGTGGAGCATCTGGTGCGTTTGTTTTACCCCATGGCACCGCTCACCCTCACCCCACCAGAGGACGCCGAGGACTGCGTCTGGGCAGAAAAAACGCCGGACGGCCTGCATGCGCTGGTGCGTCAGGGCGGCAGAAGTGCTGAACGGCACGCACCGCTGCCTGCGCCTGTGGAACAGGGCGGCGAGACCCCGGAATTCAGCCTTGCCAGCCTGACTTACGATCTGCTGCGCCAGTGGACCGGGCTCCGCCCGCCCTGGGGCAAAATGACCGGCGTGCGCCCGGTGCGGCTCATCCATGACAAGCGCGCCGCAGGCTGGACGGAAGCGGAGATCGACCGCTTTTTTCTGGAGCGGTTTGATTGCTCGCAGCAGAAATACACCATGGCCAAGGCCATTGCAGATCTGCAGGAGCCCATCCTGAAGGTGGGCAGTGAACCCAAGACCTACAGCCTGTATATCGGCATCCCGTTCTGTCCGTCCCGGTGCAGCTACTGCAGCTTTGTCAGCTGCAATCTGGACCGCGACCGCAAGATGGTGCAGCCCTATGTGGACTGTCTGTGCCGGGAAGTGGAGGAGATCCGCATTCAGGCCGACAAGGCGGGGCTTACCCTTTGCAGCATCTACATTGGCGGCGGCACGCCCACCAGCCTGTCTGCCGACCAGCTGCGGCAGCTGATGGGCACGGTCCGGGCGAATTTTGACCTCTCGAAGGTCGTGGAATATACGGTGGAGGCGGGTCGTCCGGACTGTACGGACGCGGAAAAGCTGGCCGTCATCCGGGAATACGGCGCTACCCGCATTTCCATCAACCCGCAGACCTTCTCGGACGAGGTGCTGGCCGGCATCGGCCGTAAGCACTCGGCGCAGGACATTCTGGACTGCTATGCCGAAGCCCGCAAAGCCGGTCACGATGATATCAACATGGACCTCATTGCCGGCCTGCCCGGCGACACGGTGGAAAGCTTTGAGCGCAGCCTGCGGCAGGCCATTGCGCTGGACCCGGAGAACATCACCGTGCACACCCTGACCCTCAAGCGGGCTTCCCGCATCGTCATCGAGGACCAGAGCACCAACGACTACGCCGACGTCGCCGCTATGCTGGAAAAATGCCGTCTGCTGGCAGAAGCGGGCTATCGGCCCTACTACCTCTACCGCCAGAAAAACACCCTGCAGAATCTTGAGAACGTGGGTTGGTGCAAGCCGGGCCACGAGGGATATTACAACATCTATATCATGGAGGAAGTCCAGACCATCCTCTCCGCCGGTGCAGGCGGCAGCACCAAGCTGGTGGCCGACGGCGGCAAACGGATGCAGCGCATCTTTAACTTCAAATATCCGAATGAATATATCCAGCGTTTTGCGGAGGTGCTGGAACGCAAAAAAGGAGTGGCTGATTTTTATGATCACGATCTGGGTACCGAAACGTCTGGTTGAGGTCGATCTGTACAATGTGGCGGCCCGCAGCCCGCAGATGCTGGCAGATCTGAGCGAGCGGAGCTACAGGCAGCGTGTGGATTATGCCGCCCAGAAGGTGCAGCTCTCCGGCGCAAAGATCGTCATGCTCACAGGCCCGTCGGCCAGCGGCAAGACCACCAGCGCCCACTGTCTGGCAAAAGCCCTGCAAAAGCGCGGGACTCCGGCGCAGGTGGTCAGTCTGGATAATTTCTTCAAAGGGGCAGAGTTCTACCCCCGACTGCCGGACGGCACGCTGGATTACGAAAACCCCGATACGCTGGACCTGCCCCTCATCAAGCAGTGCCTGCGGGAACTCAGCGAGACCGGAAAGACCGTGCTGCCGGTCTATGATTTCTCTGCAGAGAAGCGCTCGGAGCAGGTGGAGCCCATCGACCTGCAGGGCGGTGTATGCATCGTGGAGGGCATCCATGCCCTGAACCCGGAGCTCACCGGCCTTGTGAAAGGCGACGATATCTACCGCGTGTATGCCGGCCTGCGGGAGGAATACTGCATCGATGGCCGGAGAGTCATCAATACACAGGATATCCGCCTGTGCCGCCGCACCCTGCGCGATGCTGCCGCCCGCGGCCGCAGCCCGGAAAAGACCCTTGCCATGTGGGACCGCGTGCTGGACGGCGAAACACGCTATATCAAGGGCTTCAAATCCACAGCGGACTTCCTGCTGGATACCTCCTTTACCTACGAGCTGGGCCTGATCTCCAAGCTGCTGGGCGTGGTGCGCCGTCAGTTCACGCTGGAAGGCCACAATGCCGAGCTGTGGGATGAGACCGCCCGCCGGTTTGAGCATGTGGCACCGCTGGAGCTGGAGCTGCTGCCGGAAGACAGTATGCTGCGGGAATTCTACGGCGGCGCGGCCGACCGCATGGCACAGGATGCCAATGTGTGAAAATATCGTGTAAATTTAGTCTGAATGCGAAAAAACTGTTTCCAAACCGGCACCAAACTGTAAAAAATGCGGCCCGTTCGTTGCAAACGGGCGGCCTGTGCGCTATAATGGAGATAACATCCGCACATGGCCCACGATAAACAGGCCGATAGTAAGAGAGGTGTCTTTTATGGATTTCAACAGGATCAAGGAAATGGGTCTGGAATATGCCGAAAAAGGCAAGAACGCTGCACTGGATCTGGCCGAAAAGGGCAAAACGCAGGCTTTGATCGTCAACGAACAGGGCAAGCTGCTCAAGGCACAGCGTCAGCTGGGCGCACTGGTGTACAGTCTAGCCAAGGGCAAGGAAGAAAACCAGCCGCTGGTGGATAAGTATATCGAAATGATCGATCACATCGAACAGGAGATCACCCGCCTGAAGGCATCGCTGACCCCGGCAGAAGCCGCAGAGGTGGACTATGTGGTACACGAGGAGGAGCCCGCTGCAGAGCAGGAAGCTCCTGCCGCCGAAGCTGCGCATGCAGAGCACAAGAGCTGCCCGCAGTGCGGTGCGCCCGTTTCGAACGATGCACTGTTCTGCAATAAGTGCGGCGCACAGCTGTAATCTCCGACAGGCAACAGGGCGGCGCTCCCCGCAGGGCACCGTCCTGTTTTTTGCGGGATAGGCTAAAATGCAGAAAATAAAGGCAAATTGCCGGAATTTGCCGGTGCTGTCTTGAAAAAACGCGGAAGATGCGGTACAATATGCAGTATCTTTTGCAAGGAGTGTGAGCACTGTGCTGGACTGGCAGCCCAAGGCCCCTTACACGGCAGAACAGCTGCTGGAGATCCTGCGCATCCTGCGGGACCCGGAGAACGGCTGCCCGTGGGACAAGGTACAGACCCATGCCTCCATCCGGAAGAACTTTCTGGAGGAGACCTGTGAGGTGCTGGAGGCCATCGATGCCGATGACCCGGTGCTGATGCAGGAAGAGCTTGGCGATGTGCTGATGCAGGTGGCGTTCCATGCCGTGATGGAAGAGGAGCGCGGACACTTTACCTTTGAGGATGTCTGCCGTGAGGTGTGCGAGAAGCTCGTGTTCCGCCACCCGAACATTTTTGCATCCTCAGCAGCGCAGAATGCCGGTATAAATGGCTGGGATGCGCTCAAAAATAAGGAAAAGGGCCGCACCACTCTGGCCGATGAGCTGGGCACGGTGCCCGCCACCCTGCCTGCACTGATGCGTGCTCAGAAGCTGCAGAAGCGTGCCGACCGCTGCGGTGCGGCGCAGCCGGACAAGACCCGGGCACAGCAGGCTTTGCAGGATGCTCTGGACGGCTGGAGCCGGGAACAGGATGCCCGGACGGCGGGGGAGCTGCTGTTTGCCGCAGCCAATGCCATGCGGCTGGCCGGGGTGGACGCAGAGGAGGCGCTGACCTTTGCCTCCAAGCGCTTCTGTGCCGGGCTGCTGGAACAGGAGCCACAAAGCGGTACTCAGGTCGAGTGACCTGCTCCGATAGAGAAAGAAGAACACCAAGGAACAAATTTGGAGGGTATTTTTATGACGAAGACCGATCTGATCGCACAGGTTGCTGCGAACACTGAGATGAGCAAGAAAAATGCTGAGCAGGCTGTCAATGCCATGTTCGAGGCACTGGGCAAGGCCATGGCCGAGGGCGAAAAGATCACCATTTCCGGCTTTGGCACCTTTGAGGTGCGCGAGCGTGCAGAGCGTCAGGGCATCAACCCCCGCACCCGTGAGCCCATCACCATTGCTGCTTCCCGCAGCATCGTGTTCAAGCCCGGCAAGTCCCTGAAGGACACCCTGTAAGAAGCTGTTTTCTTTTGCCGCCGCTGCCTCGCAGGAGGTGCGGCGGCATTTTTCATCACAGGAGGATAAGACGATGCGTCTGGATAAGTATCTGAAAGTTTCGCGGCTCATCAAGCGCCGCACTGTGGCAAACGAAGTGGCCGATGCAGGCCGCATCCTCATCAACGGCAAGATCGCCAAGGCCAGTCAGGCCGTCAAGGCGGGTGATGTCATTGAGGTGACCTTCGGCAACCGTCCCATCAAGGTGCGGGTGCTCTCGGATGTGGAACCCCGCACCAAGGATGTGGCCCGCGAAATGTACGAGATCATCAGCGAGTAAACGGTATAAAAGCTCTCGTCTGGTGCATAGGATGCACCAGAAAAGGGGAGACGAGCAATGCCGGAAAAAAACACCAGAAGCCCGCAGCCTGCGCCGCCGCATGACCTGATCTTAGAGGGCCGTGCACGCCTGACCGTGACCGGCGTGCAGAAGGTTTTGCATTGCAA
The DNA here is from genome assembly GCF_049562865.1 of Faecalibacterium sp. 7. Taxonomy (NCBI): domain Bacteria; kingdom Bacillati; phylum Bacillota; class Clostridia; order Eubacteriales; family Oscillospiraceae; genus Faecalibacterium; species Faecalibacterium sp. 7. Next base: position 2,026,592 of record NZ_CP186911.1, read on the forward strand.
TGCAGACAGTGCCGCAATAGAGACCGGCAGGGGCATCCTGCACCTTACCGGGGCTCAGCTGAGCATGGCAGCACTGGATCTGGAGGCCGGGGAGGCAAAGTTCACCGGCCGCATCGACGCACTGGAATACACGGCCAGCGCCCCGGCGGGCAGCTTTCTGCACCGCCTGCTGCGATGATCCCGGTCCTGCCGCCCTCAGCCATTGCGCAGGAGCTGACCGCCTGCACGGTGTTGGGCGGGTGCACCGGTGTGGTGCGGGCCGTGTTCCCGGTCAGGGGCCGGGCGGCGTGGGTGCCCGATTTTCTATGGGTGGGCACGGTGCTGACCCTGCTGCAGAGCTATGCGGCGGGGCAGAGCCCGGCGGGCGTGCTGCGCTGGTATATGGCAGCAGCTGGCTTTGCCGGAGCAGGCGCTGCGGCCTTTGTTCTGGGCGTGCCGCTGCGCGCGGCAGGGAAGGCTTTGCAGCGGCGGGTGCTCCGGCCTGTCGCACAGCGGCGTGTCCGGCAGCAAAATGCCCGCAAATTACGCCGCAACGCAAAAAGAACCGCAAAAAAGCGCAAAAAGAACTTGCCAAACCGGCGCCGGATGATGTATAATTCATAAGTGACATCAGTAAGAACCAAATTGCAATGGGGGCAGAAGAAACAATGGCAGCACCGGACCGCAGAAAACGCAAGAAGAAAGTGGTCGTTAAAACGCTTGTGCGGGTGTTTTTTGTCCTGTTGCTGCTGAGCATGCTGGCAGCGTACATCTCCAATCAGGTCAGCATCAGCTCCAAACGCGCAGAGCTGGACACACTGAACGAGCAGATCGACCAGCAGAAAACCGAGAATGAGGAAATGCAGCGTATCCTCAGCGGCGATTCGGATCAGATCACAGAATGGGTCGCACGGGATTCTTACAACTACGCCGCACCGAACGAGCGCATCTTTGTGGATGTGACCGGCAGCTGAACGGCTGCCGATACTATGGAAAACAAGGAGTATTGAGTTTTGGCAATTGAGGTAGGGAACGTATTCGAGGGCCGTGTCACCGGCGTAAAGCCGTTTGGCGCATTTGTCGCACTGCCGGAGGGCGGTACGGGCATGGTCCATATTTCCGAGGTGTCCAATGAATTCGTGCAGGACATTGCAGCAGTCCTGCATATTGGGGATACGGTCAAGGTGCAGGTCATCAATGTTGCACCGGACGGCAAGATCGCACTGTCCATCAAGCGTCTGCTGCCTCCTCCTCCGCGCCAGCCGCGTGAGGGCAGAGGCCCCGCAGGCGGAGCACGTCCCGGCGCTCCGCGCCCGGGCGGCCCCCGTGAGGGTGGACACTTTGGTGCAGGCCGCGGCGGCAATGGCCGTCCCCCCCGTGAGGGCGGCAGAGGCCCTGCCCGTGACAGCGCACCCCGTGTGTGGCAGCCCAAGGCTCCGGTCCATTCCGACAATATGAGCTTTGAGGACATGATGAGCCGCTTCAAGAGCCAGAGCGAAGAGAAGATGGCGGATCTCGACCACGAGACCAACAACCGCCGCGGCGGTGGTTATGCGCCCCGCGGTCGTGGCGGACGCCGCTGAGAAACGGCACTTCTTCTCAGTCCGCTCTAAGTCAAAAGGATGGAACAGACCTGTCTCATTTGATCGGGCAGGTCTGTTTTTTCGCTGAAAGAAAGGAATTGCAATGCCTGCAAAATTTGAATTGATCGCTCCCTGCTTTTTTGGGTGCGAGTCCACTGCAAAATTTGAGCTGACCCGCATCGGCGCAGAGAACATCCGGGTAGAGGATGGCCGTCTGAGCTTTGCCGGCGGTGCCGATATGATCGCCGCAGCCAACCTCAACCTGCGCACGGTGGAGCGCGTGATGCTGCTGCTGGCCCGCTACAGGGCCGCCACCTTCGATGATCTGTTCGACGGTGTGTACGATATCCCATGGGAGGAGCTGCTGCCCGCAGACGCTGCCTTTCCGGTCACCGGCTCTTCGCTGAACAGCCAGCTGTCCAGTGTGCCCGCCTGCCAGAGCATCATCAAAAAAGCTGTGGTCAAGCGCCTGATGGCAAAGCACCACACCTCTGTGCTGCCCGAGACTGGTGTCGAGTACAAGATCCGCTTCATGCTGCGCAAGGATCAGTGTGAGATCATGCTGGACACCACCGGCGACGGTCTGCATAAGCGCGGCTACCGCCGCAACGCCATGGAGGCGCCCATCCGCGAGACCTTGGCAGCCACCATTGCAGATCTTGGCCGTGTGCGCCGCGACAGTCTGGTGGAGGACCCCTTCTGCGGCAGCGGCACGCTGCTGATTGAAGCCGCTCAGAAGGCCATGAACATTGCCCCCGGCCTGAAGCGCCGCTTTGCTGCCGAGCGCTATGGCTTTGTGCCGACAGCCATCTGGGCCGAGCAGCGTCAGAAGGCACTGGCCGAGGCCAAGCTGGACGTGGGCTTTGAAGCTTTCGGTTATGACATTGACCCTGCTGCTGTGGCGCTGGCCAATGCCAATGCCAAGCTGGCCGGTGTGGAAAAGCGCTGCCACTTTGAAGTGGCTGATGTGGCCGACTTTGCTGCAAAGCAGGAGGCCATCGTGCTGACGAATCCCCCCTACGGCGAGCGCATGAGCACCATTGAAGGTGCCGCTAAGCTGGCCCGCACGCTGGGCCGGCAGATGGAAGCACACCCCTGTGCAGGCGTGTACGCCATCACTGCCGATATGGATTTTGAGACCCACTACGGCAAGCGTGCCAACAAGCGCCGCAAGATGTATAATGGCATGATCCCCTGCCAGCTGTATATGTACTACAATGCACCCAAGTTTGAGCACACCGCAAAGCCCATGCCGAAAAGCGGTTTTGACGGCAAGCGCACTACGCCGAACCGTTTTGACAAGAAGTAATTGATAAATGTTACCTGCCGCACCGGAGCTGTCCCGTGCGGCTTTTTACATTGCAGCCGGTAATTACCGGAAAAATCAAAACGGAAAAATTCCTGACAAAGCAGGGGAAACGGACGCACACACAGAAAGTTTTATCCCATGTTCAGTGCCGTGTGCTGCAAAGATGAGACAAATTCATGCTCTTTTTACAAAGGATGGTTGAACCCGGGCTGAAAATGGATTATACTTACCTTACTATTCTGCGGTTCTTCCGAGGAGGAAAAGGTGTATATGAAGGGTAGGATGCGGCCATATCTGCCGGAGCTCACCATCCGGGATTACAATATCTACCTGCGGTATCTGCGCGGGGTGCGGCGCCAGCTGTACGAGGCATACGGACTATATTCCTGCCATCTGCTGCGGAGCAACGGCGTGCTGTTTGCCATCCTTTCGGACAGTCTGGCCGGGCGGCAGGCCACCTGCCAGCGCAAGCGGGTCCCGGGCACAATGGCCTGGCGCAGGCTCATGTGCCAGACCCAGGGCATCCGGCTGGCCGCACAGGTGGAGGTGCTGTTGGGCTGGCACAATTTGCAGGATCGCAAATACAGTGAGCTGAAGCCGCTCAAGCGCCTGCGCCGTGCGGTGGACCGGCTGCTGCTGCGCCGCGCCTACATGCGTGCCGTGGAGGAGAACCCGGCACTGGAACGCCTGTTCGTGCAGGAGCGGGAGCAGGCTGTGACGCAGATGGAACTGAGCGCCAAAAACTACACCCTCGCAGCGGAACCCATGAGCAACATCTATGGTGCCCTGTATTCCACCCTTGCCACCGATGACCCCAGCCAGCGCAAGAGCATGCGCTACATTGGCAGCAGCATCGGACGCATCTTCTATCTGCTGGATAAGGCTGAGCGGTTTGAAACGGACAAGCGCAGCGGCCGCTACAATGTGTTCGTGGTGAACGAGCTGAAAGGGCAGTCTGCTGCGATGGAAAATGCCCGTCGTCAGGCGCTGGCGGTGGCCAACGACCTGATCCGGGTGTACAGTATGCTGGACATCAAGCTGAACCGCAGTCTGCTGGATAATATCATGCTGCTGGGCCTGCATCATGCGGTGGAGCCGCTGGAAGCAGGCGTTGAGAGGGAAAACTGGGAGATCCCATGAATCGGAAACATCAAAAAAGCTGGGGCATGGCTTACTGCGGCATCGTGACGGCACTGTGTGTCGCCCTGATGCTGCTGGGGGCCGTGATCCCCATTGCCATGTTCATTGCGCCTGCAGTGGCGGGCTTCCTTGTTGCAACAGTCTGCGTGGAGTGCGGGATGCAGCTGGCCCTGACGGCCTACGCTGCGGTCAGCCTGCTGGCATTGCTCTTTGTGCCGGATAAGGAAGTGGCGCTGATCTTCGTGTTCCTGCTGGGGTATTACCCGCTGGCAAAGCCGAAGTTTGAGCGCATCCGCCCTGCTGTTCTGCGCATTGTCTGCAAGCTGTTGCTGTGCAACGGCGCAGTGCTGGCCATGTATGGACTGGTATTTCTGCTGGTACCGGCAGGCAGCATTTCGCAGGAGCTGCGTACCACGGCACTGGCGGTATCGCTGGCAACGCTGGCCATGGGCAACGTTGCCTTTGTGCTGTACGACCGGGCACTGCACAACATGCTCATGATGTACCGGCTGGTCTGGCGGCCGAAACTTCATAAAACTCTGGGCTGGCGTTGAGCCAGCCTTTGTGTTATAATGAGGCATCAGAAAGGGGAGAGCGCAGCACACAGGTAACACAAAGCGCCGGGCCACGCGGGTGACAGCCGCGAGGGTGACGAGGAGAGGAATCATCGAAAGATTCGGCGGATGTTTCTCCGGCTGAGGGCTAGACCAGCCGCAGAGAAGGGCAAAAAACGGCAGCAATACCGCAACAGATCCCATCAAAGAAAGCCATACAAGAACATAAACTGTACAAGAGAGCTGACCGTGCGTCACTGCGCCTTTCTGCGTGGGAGCGGTCGGCATGGAGGTGTTTTGTATGTGTGGCATCGTTGGTTATGTCGGTAAGCGCAATGCACAGGATGTGCTGCTGGATGGGCTGGAAAAGCTGGAGTATCGCGGATATGATTCCGCCGGTGTGGCGCTTGCGCTGGACGGAGGGATCTGCGTAGTAAAAAGCAAGGGGAGGCTCACAGCCCTGCGGGAAAAGCTGGAAGCGCAGCAGCTGGCACAAAGCTTCTGCGGCATCGGCCACACCCGGTGGGCTACCCATGGCGAGCCCAGCGATGTGAACAGCCATCCGCATTCCACGCCGCGTGTGAGCATCGTGCACAACGGCATCATTGAAAATTACGGGCTGCTCAAGGAGCGGTTGGCTGCAAAGGGCTATACCTTCCAGAGCGAGACCGACACGGAAGTGCTGGTAAAGCTGATCGACAGCTGCTATACCGGCGACCCGCTGCGGGCGCTGCAACAGGCCCTTTCCAAGGTGCGCGGCAGCTACGCGCTGGCGGTGCTGTTCTTCGATTACCCGGATACTATTTTTGCGGTCAAGCGGGAAAGCCCGCTGATCGTCGGCTGGGGGGAAGGCGAAAACTTTATTGCATCGGATATCCCTGCGCTGCTCAAATATACCCGGAAATACAGCGTGCTGGAAGAGGGCGATATGGCCGTCTGCACGGCTGAGGGCATCCGCTTCTACAACGAATTTGGTGAGCCGGTGGAACGTCGGCAGCTCACGGCAGACTGGGATATGGAAGCGGCTGAGAAGGGCGGCTACCCCCACTTCATGCTCAAGGAGATCAACGAGCAGCCTGCCGCCATCACGGCCACAGTGAGCCCCCGTGTGGAGGATGGAATGCCGGAGCTGCGCATCCCGGCGCTGACAGACGAGGTGCTGCGCGGCATTGGCCGGGTGCATCTGGTGGGCTGCGGCACGGCGATGCACGCCGGCATGGTGGGTAAATCTGCCATTGAAGCGCTGGCCCGTGTGCCTGCCGAGGTGGACATTGCCAGCGAGTTCCGCTACCGGGACCCGATTTTGGAAAAGAATCAATCTGGTCATCATCATCAGCCAGTCCGGCGAGACCAGCGACACGCTGGCAGCACTCAAGCTGGCCAGGAGCCGCGGCGTGCCGGTGCTTGCTATCGTGAATGTGGTGGGCAGTTCCATTGCACGCGCGGCCGACTACGTGATGTACACCTATGCAGGGCCGGAGATCGCTGTGGCCTCCACCAAGGCTTACACGGTGCAGATGTGTGTTCTGTACCTGTTTGCCCTGCGTCTGGCCTATGCGCGCGGCCGACTGAGCGAGGCGGAGACCCGCCGCTATACGGCGCAGCTGCTGCATGCACCGGAGGTCATCAAGCCACGCCTGGCGGACTGCGAGCAGATCAAATACCTTGCCAGCCGCTATGTGAACACCCAGAGCTGCTTCTTTATCGGGCGTGGTTTCGACTACGCGCTTTCGCTGGAAGGAAGCCTTAAACTCAAAGAGATCAGCTATGTGCACTCGGATGCTTATGCGGCAGGGGAGCTCAAGCATGGCACCATCAGTCTGATCACGGATGGCGTGCCGGTGATCGCACTGGCGACCCAGAAGCAGGTATACGAAAAGACCATTTCCAATGCCAAAGAGACCCGCAGCCGCGGCGCAAGGGTGCTGCTGTTCACCACAAAGGACGCCGTGGTGCCCGAGGGTGTGGCCGATGCGGTGGTCCGGCTGGATGAATACGAGGATATCCTGATGCCGCTGCAGCTCATTGTGCCGCTGCAGCTGTTTGCCTACTATATGGCTGTTCTGCGCGGCTGTGATGTGGATAAGCCGCGCAATCTGGCAAAGAGCGTGACGGTGGAGTAACGGCACAAAACCGCGCTGGAAAGGCCCGCAGGCCGCTCTGAGAAGATGCGGACGCCGGACCGATGAATAGAACGAAAAAAGCTCCCCTCTCTGAGCTGTCAGAGAGGGGAGCTGCTGTTTTTATAGAGCTTCCGGCTTACCAGAACCAGTAGCGCTTTTTCAGCACGATATAGGCGATGCCGATAATGATGATCGTCACGCCGCCGGCAATGAAGAAGGTCCAGTTGATGTTGGCAAATTTCAGGTTCTGATTGGTCAGCAGATAATGACCGGCGGTATCTGCTGTGATGATGCCGTCCGTGTAGCTGTTCAGGTACTGCCACTTGCCAGAGGTGGGGTTGTACAGATACAAACGGGTATAGGTGCTCACATCCAGATCGATGCGCACCGAGCAGGGGAGGGCTTTGCCCTTGTCCAGCTCAAACTCAATGCCCTCCTTGCTCTCGGTCAGCACGAGCATGGTATCCAGTTCACTGGTGGTGCTCTTGACGTTGCTGCCCGCGATCTGCATGGTGTAGCCGTCGCCCACCACACACAGGGTCTTGCCGGTGGTGCGCAGGGCATTGAGAATATCACCGGTCACAGTGGGAACTTCGGCCTGCGTAAAGACGATCTCGTTGTCCGTGCTGTCCTGGATCGCCTGCACCACGGGATCGATCTCAATGGGAGTATCGTCCTCCGGCTTTGTAGTGTTGCTGTCCGAAGATTCCTCCGAGGAAGCGGCAGAACGGTTGACAATGACCGTGACCATAGCAGAAGCCGTGCCGTTGGAGACCGTGATGGAGGTTGCACCGGTGCCCACAGCTGTGATCACGCCGCTGGGGCTGATCGTGGCAATGTTGCTGTTGGCGGACTTAAAGGTGAACTTCTGAGAAGCAGAGGAAGGCTTGACGCTGGCGGTCAGGGTGCGGGTGGCACCGGGCTTGAGTACAACGTAGGAAGGATTCACCGTGATGACCTGACCGCTGTTGGAAGAACCGGTGCTGGCGGTGCCGGTTCCGGTTCCGGTTCCGGTTCCGGAGTTGGGAATGCTCATGACCGTAACATTGGTGGTAGCAGTCACCGAACCGCAGGTAGCGGTGATGGTGGCAGTACCGGGGGCGACACCGGTAACGCGGCCAAAATTATTCACCGTGGCTACCTTTTCGTTGGAAGAGGTCAGGGTGACGGTGGCATAATTGGAGGCCGAGGTGGGCCGCACCTGCAGCTGTGCCGATACCGAGTTGCCGACATAAATGGTATTGGAGGACAGAGAAAGATCCATTTCGGTCACGATCATGGAGGAATCCATGGAGACCACGATGGTGTAAGCACAGATCTGATTGCCGGCAGCAGCTGTGATACGGGTAGTACCCACACCCACAGCCTGCACAACACCGGTGTTGCTCACGGTCAGAATGGAGGTATCGTCCGATATATAGACCACCGAATCGGTAGAGTTGCGGGGACGCACCACGGGGGACAGCTGCTGAGAAGAACCCAGCAGCATATTGGCGGTATAGCTGCCGGCTTCAATGCTTTCGGCAGGTACATTCTGATCCCACGGCATGGTAATGCCGCTCAGGGCGAGGCCGGAGACCGGGCTTGCTGCGGCCGCAGACACAGCTGTGCCGCAGGCCAGCAGGCAAAACGCTACCGCACAGACGGCCAGTTTTTTTGCGGTTGATTTCATAGTAAGTATACCTCTTTGGGGTGATTTGGCAACGGCTGACAGTCCGGTTTTAATGGAACAGAACACCCAGTGCTTCCATTGCGTACTCAAAGTAAGTGATCTGGTCGTACTCCACACGGGCGGTAACGCTCATGCCGTTGGAAAGGTCTACCTTATCACCGCTCTTGCTTACCACGTAGGTGGTATCCGGCTTGATGGTCATTTTGTAGTAGGATGCATTGGTGCTGGCGGTCACATCGCTGTCGATCGCGGTCACGGTGCCGGTCAGGGTACCGTAGGAGTACTCCGACAGGCCGGTGATGGCGATCTTGCAGGGGTCGCCCACATGCAGCAGGGGACGGTCGTTCACAGTGACCATGGCAACGACCTCCAGATCGTCGTTCTCACTGGCGACAGTAGCCAGCGGAGAACCGGCGCTCAGGACCATGCCCTCCTTATAGGGGGTATCCATGTGGATCACACCGGAGGTGGGAGCATAGATATAATAATCGTTGGCACCGGTGTTCAGGGTATCGATCTGGGCCTGAATGTTGTCCACGTTGCTCTGCGCACTGGTGATGCTCTGGGAAATGGACTGCATGGTGGAGTAGTACAAGGCCTCCACCTCGCTCTGGCTCTGCTCCATCATGGTCTTGATCTGAGCATCCGAATAGCCGGCAGCCTGATAGGCAGTAGCGTCAAAGGTCTTTTGCGAGACCTGACTCTTGTAGGTCTCGTATTGGTAGTAGTAAGGCTGATCTTCCGGGTTCGTCTCGCTGAAGTAGTTGGTGTCGTCCTGCACGCACTGCAGCAGCTTATTATACTGGTCCAGCTGGGTCTGGTAGATCTTGAGCTGGCTTTCCAGATTGTCCTGCTGCATATCGATGTCCGTGCTCTTGATGTGCGCCACAAGGTCGCCCTCGTTCACATAGCTGCCTTCCGAGATATACATTTCGGTGATGGAACCGGAATAGCTGGACATGATGTAGGTCTTGTTGCTGGCCTGCACGGTGCCGGTGTTCTGGCTGACATAAATGCGGTTGGTCTGGGTGCTCCACACCAGAAGGAACACCATAAAGATGCCCACCAGAATGACAAAGGCGTAACCGTAGGGCGGCACATCCCTGTCCAGCATGATACGGCGGTCCTGCAGGTCCGTCAGGCTTTGAACTTTCATTGTCATAATTATTTGGTCTCCATAAAGACATCGATCACAGCATCGTCAGAATCCTGATTGACATAGATCGTATAAGAAGTGCCGGTCAGCTTCTGGTCGTTCTCAAAAGCGTGGACCTGCAGCTTGTAGGAGGCCAGCTGGCTGTTTTCCATGGGTCCGGTGTAGTGGGCGTACAGGCAGTTCTTAACGCGCAGGATGGCATCCATGTGGTAGCCCGGGTCCATCTGAGGGATGAGCTGGGTGGCCTGCTGCATCATGTACAGGTGCATCTGATGATCCTCGCCCAGTGCAAAGGACTGGATGATGGGGCCGATGGGCTGAGCGTTGTTGCTCTTGATGAAATTGTGCATCTGGGTCAGCACCACCGGCAGGCTGGCCATTTCTTCCGGACGGATCTCGCGGGAGAGCACATTGGTAAGCTTGAGGGTCTTGTTTTCAGCTACTTTGATCTCATTCATGATAAATACCTCTGTTTCGTTTCAGATTTACTTTACATCGGCGTTAGATAAAATGTGCCCGGAGGCGCTTTGTCTCCGGGCACACCATAGTAAGGCATTGTCACCTGAGCAGACCGCGCCGCTTCAGGGTAACACCATCTTCCTTATTCAGGACAGACGAGACAAACAGGCTTTCTGTTGTCAGCATCGATGGCCCTGGCAGTCATATTATGGAACCGGAACTCCATCCGATCTCAGCATATCAATAGGTGATCGACTCGCCGTCGTCATCCTCTTCCACGACAGCCTGCATGACAGGCTGCTTGGGTTCTGCCTTTTTCTTGCTGCGGTAAATACCCTGCTGCATGTTCCACAGCTCGTAGTATCTGCCTTCCTTGGCAAGCAGCTCCTCATGGGTGCCGCGCTCCACGATCTGGCCGTGATCCATCACCAGGATCATGTCACAGTCACGGACGGTGGACAGGCGGTGAGCAACGATCAGCATGGAACGATCCGCAAGCTGGTCATAGATCATGTTGAAGATCAGGTTTTCCGTTGCAAAGTCGAGGTTGCTGGTGGACTCATCCAGAATGTAGAGGTTGGAATCCTTCAGGAAAGCACGAGCCAGTGCAATGCGCTGCTTCTCACCGCCGGACAGGCCGTTGCCGGCTTCCTCCAGATAGGTGTTGTACTGCAGGGGCAGATGACGGATAAAGTCGTGCGCATCGGCCTTCTTGGCAGCTTCCTTGACCTCGTCCATGGTGGCATCCATGCGGGAAACACGGATGTTGTCATAGATGGTCTTGCTGAACAGCTCAACGTTCTGCGGCACATAGGAAATTGCGCGGCGGACAGAATCGTTGGTGTATTCCGTCAGATTCACACCGTTGAAGTCGATCTCGCCATCCTCCGGCTCATAATACTTGAGCAGAAGCTTGGTGATGGTGGACTTGCCGCTGCCGCTGCTGCCCACCAGAGCCACCTTTTTGCCGGCCGGGATGGTAAAGCTGATGTGATCCAGTGCAGGAGCACGGTTGCCGTAACGGAAGGTGACATCCTTGAACTCGATGTCGCCCTCCACCTTTTCCAGATCCGTGCGATCCTCGTCACCGGCAGTTTCAGAAGGATAGTCCATGATCTCGGTCAGACGCTTCATGGAGATGTTGGCTTCCTGGATCTGCATCTGCAGACCGATCAGGTTGCTCAGCGGAGAAGTGAAGTAGGAAGACAGGGTGCTGAAAGCCATATAGCCGCCCAGCGTCATTTCGCCGTTCAGCACCTGACTGATGCCCACATATGTGGTCAGCATGCCAAAGATCATGGAGATGAAGGCGGAGATCAGACCCTGTGTGGTGCTGATGCGGCTGGAACGCAGGCTGATCTTCAGGCTCTTGATGTATTCACGCTCGAGGTTTTCCAGCTCGGTGTCCTCGTTGGCGTTGCACTTGACGGTCTCAATGCCGCGCAGGCTTTCGATCATCTGGCTGTTCAGTGCAGCAGACTGCACCATGGTCTCTTCGTTGATCTTCTTATACGGCTGCTTGTAGATCAGCACCAGCAGAATGCTGACCAGCGCCATGAACAGCGAAATGGAGAACAGCATCGCGTTCATGCGGAACAGAATGATGCCGGTGATGATGGCCATGGAGATATCCATGATCAGACTCAGCGCAATGCTGGTGAAGATGGACTTGATGGTGTTTGCGTCCGAATAACGGGTGGTGATATCACCAGTCTTGCGGGTGGCAAAGAACTTCATGGGCAGGTGGAAGATGTGCCCGAAGTAGCCCATCATCAGCGGGATATCGATCTTGATGGACAGATGGATCAGCACCCACTGCCGCACAAAACCGATCAGAGTATTGGTCAGGCTGACCATGCTGAACACGAGGATCAGCGTGACCAGCAGATTATTCAATCCGTAGGGCAGCACCTCATCCATCAGGATCTTGTTGAACATGGAGGATGCAATGCCGAGGATCGTTGTGATCAGAGAGGCAAAAATTGCATAGAAGAAAAGCTTTTTCTGGGGCAGCAGCAGATCAATGTAGCGCTTGAACATGCCGCCCTTTTTCACCTTGCCGCCCTTGAACTCCGAGGTGGGGTTCATCAGCAGCAGAACGCCCGTAAAGTTCTTGTAGAACTCATCCAGACTGATCTTTTTCAGCTCTGTGGCGGGGTCGCCGATGATGACATAATCCTTGCACTTGTGCTTTTTGCCGTTCTTTTCGTCTTCCTTGGCAGATTCCGACTCCTTCAGCATGTGCTTGCGGCGCTCACCCTCATCCTTGATGGTGGTCTTTTTAAAGACCACCACAAAGTGGGCCAGACCCTGGTCGGTAATGACCTGTGCGATACAGGGCAAAGAGAAATCGCTGAGGAAATTTTCACGGTCCACGCGAACCGCTGCGGTGGAAAAACCCAACTCGTTAGCGGCTTTCTGCAAACCAACAAGGTTCGTGCCTTTCAGGTCAGTGCCCATCATATCGCGCAGGCGGGTGATGGTAACTTCCTTTTTGTAATGGAGGCACACCATTGCGAGGCAGGCAGCCGCACAGTCGGTAGTGTCATGCTGCCGGACGTAGGTATAACGCATAGATGCTTCCTTTGATCATATACAAATTTATTCAAACGACTGCAGAACACTTCCAACGGAAGCGGACGGCAGCAGCTCTGACAACGCAAAAAAACACAGTCTGTAAGCAGTATAAAAACCGGTGGCTTACCCCGTCCTGCGGAGAACGGCGGCAAAGCACCGGTCAACTGCTGCTAAAAATGGCAAAATGCCCATGGAACTGTGTACCGGACTTTGGAAAATCAGATACTAATTCCCAAAGAACATAAAAAGTATACCACAATGCAACATCTTCTTCAAGTGGTCAATTTTTAAGAAATCATTAAGCTGAATACTTTTTTCTGCATAGATGCTGCTTTTTCCGGGGCTGTAGACAAAGACCGGAGATGGTGGGGTGGAGGGGAAAATCCATGCGGCATCAGCTGCCGGATATGACACAAATAAAAAGAGCAATGTCCGCAAGGAACATTGCTCTGCTTTGGCGCCTCTTGCCTGACTCGAACAGGCGACACCCTGATTAACAGTCAGGTGCTCTAACCGACTGAGCTAAAGAGGCAGATCACAGTTGTGACTGCGAGAGATATTATACCGCATAAGAATGCCTTTTGCAAGCCCTTTTTTACAAAACCAGAAATTTTTTGCAAAAACAAAAAGCCCTGCGGCGTTTTTGAAACGCTGCAGGGCGGGAAATACATATTATATAAGGGAACAGAACGCTTACTTCAGCTTGCTCTTGGCCTTCATGCGCTGCTCATGGTTCAGGATCTGCTTGCGGATGCGCAGATTCTCGGGGGTGACCTCCAGCAGCTCATCCTGTGCCAGGAACTCCAGACAGCCTTCCAGACTCAGCTTGCTGATGGGGATCAGGCGCAGGGCATCGTCAGAGCCGGATGCACGGGTGTTGGTCAGATGCTTGGTCTTGCAGACGTTGACATCCACATCCTCGCCGGAAGCGGTGTAGCCGATGACCATGCCTTCGTAGACCTTCTCACCGGCGCCCACCAGCAGAGTACCGCGCTGCTGTGCGTTGAACAGACCGTAGGTGACGGCCTCGCCGGTCTCGAAGCTGACCAGAGAACCGGTGGAGCGGTTGGCGATCATGCCGGCCCAGACATCATAGCCGTCGAAGATCTGGTTGATGATGCCTTCGCCGTGGGTATCGGTCAGGAACTGGTTACGGTAGCCGAACAGGCCGCGGCTGGGCATACGGAACTCCAGACGCACGCGGTCGGTGCCCAGAGATTCCATCTGCTGCAGGATGGCCTTGCGCTGGCCCAGACCGGTCATGACAGCGCCCTGATACTGAGTGGGCACATCGATGACAACATGCTCCATGGGCTCATAGGTCTTACCGTCGATGACCTTGGTCAGAACGTGCGGGGGAGAGACCTGCAGCTCATAACCTTCGCGGCGCATGGTCTCGATCAGGATGGACAGATGCATTTCGCCACGGCCCATAACGCGGAAGGAATCGGTAGTGGCAGAATCCTCCACCTTCAGAGCAACGTCCTTCAGCAGTTCCTTCTGCAGACGGTCACGGATCTGACGGCTGGTAACGTACTTGCCCTCACGGCCGGCCAGCGGGCTGTCATTGACGGAGAAGGTCATTTCCACGGTGGGGTCGTTGATCTTCACAAAGGGCAGCGGCTCCACATTGGAGGGGCTGCACAGGGTGTTGCCGATGGTCACATCGGGCAGGCCGGAGAAGGCCACGATATCGCCGGCGGTGATGTTATCGCAGGGCTGACGGCCATTGGCCTGGAAGTCGTACAGCTTGGTCAGACGGCCGCGCATCTTCAGATCCTGATTGTGCCAGTCACAGACGACAACTTCCTCGCCCACCTTGGCAACGCCGTTCTGGATGCGGCCGATGCCAATGCGGCCCACAAAGTCGTTGTAGTCCACAGAGGACACCAGCATCTGGAAGGGAGCCTCGGGGTCGCCCTCGGGCGGCTTGATGGTGCTCAGCAGAGTATCGAACAGGGGGATCAGGTCGGTGCCGGGCACATCCGGGTCCAGACTTGCGGTGCCATCACGACCGCAGCAGAACAGCATGGGGCAGTCCAGCTGCTCATCGGTGGCGCCCAGATCCATCAGCAGGTACAGCACCTCATCGATGACTTCCTTGATGCGGGCATCGGGACGGTCGATCTTGTTGATGGCCACCACCAGGCTCAGGTTCTGCTGCAGAGCCTTCTGCAGCACGAAACGGGTCTGGGGCATGCAGCCCTCGGCAGCATCCACCAGCAGCAGAACGCCGTTGACCATCTTCAGCACGCGCTCGACCTCGCCGCCGAAGTCGGCATGGCCCGGAGTATCGACGATGTTGATCTTGACGCCCTTGTAGGTGCAGGAGCAGTTCTTGGCCAGAATGGTGATGCCGCGCTCACGCTCGATATCGCCGCTGTCCATGACGCGCTCAGCCACGACCTGATTGTCGCGGAACGCGCCGCTCTGACGCAGCATTGCGTCCACCAGGGTGGTCTTGCCGTGGTCAACGTGAGCGATAATGGCAACGTTGCGCAAATCGTTACGAACCATAAAATTCAACCTCTCTATTATTAAAACTCATAAAATACGAACGAACGTCATACAATCCTAAGTTTATAACAGAAGAGGGTGGTTTGTCAAGATTGTATAAAAATTTTTTCAGCCTTTCGGCAGAATGCCCGAGAAAAGCGGCGTGATTTGTGCGGCGTGTTCCTTGAAAATATGCTATACTAAGGGTGCAAAAGCAAAATGCGGAGAACGGGGTTGCGAGCCGGGGGCTTTTCCCGCAAAATTTCGGGGCTTCCAGCTCCCACCCTCGGATCATTCGCTGGGAAAACTCCCGGCCCTCAGCCCGGAGAAGTACCGATAAAATGCTGCAAAACCGGAGGTGTTTTTATGAAGATCACGTTTCTGGGCGCGAACCATGAGGTCACCGGCAGCTGTACGCTGATCGAAGCGGCCGGACGGCGCTTTCTGATCGACTGCGGCATGGAGCAGGGCAAGGATGTCTACGAAAATCAGCCCATCCCGGTCGCTCCCGGGGAAATCGACTGGGTGCTGGCTACCCATGCCCATATCGACCATACCGGCATGCTGCCGCTGCTGGTGCGCAACGGCTTCCGGGGCAACATCTATGCTACGAACCCTACAGTGGAGCTGTGCGGCATCATGCTGCGGGACTCGGCCCATATTCAGGAATTTGAAGCCGAATGGAAAAACCGCAAGGGCCAGCGTTCCGGTGCAGAGCCGGTGGAGCCCATGTATACCGTACAGGATGCCGAAGCGGCCATGAAGCTGTTCAGGGGAGTAAACTATGAACAGCGCGTGGAGCTGGCGCCGGGTATTGAGGCGCGCTTTGTGGACGTGGGCCATCTGCTGGGCTCGGCCAGCATTGAGCTGTGGATCACCGAGGGCGAAAATACCACAAAACTGGTGTTCTCCGGCGATATCGGCAATACGGACCAGCCCATCATCAGGGACCCCACCTACATCAAAGAGGCGGACTATGTCTTTATGGAGTCCACCTATGGCGACCGTAGCCACGGTCCAAAGCCGGATTATGTGAACGAGCTGGCAAAGATCCTGCAGCGCACCTTTGACCGCGGCGGCAATGTGGTCGTTCCCAGCTTTGCGGTGGGCCGCACGCAGGAGATGCTCTACTTTATCCGTGAGATCAAGGAAAAAGGGCTGGTCAAAGGCCACGGCAATTTCCCAGTGTACATCGACAGCCCGCTTGCCATTGAAGCAACGCGGATCTTCCGGGATACCGACATGGAGTGCTTTGACGAAGAGACCCGGGCCATGCTGGCAAAAGGCATCGACCCCATTGCGCTTCCGGGCCTGCGGGTGACCGTGACCAGTGATGAATCCCGTATGATCAACGCAGACCGTGTGCCCAAGGTCATCCTCTCGGCCAGCGGCATGTGCGAAGCGGGCCGCATCCGCCATCACCTCAAGCATAACCTGTGGCGTCCGGAGTGCACGATCCTGTTCGTGGGCTATCAGGCGGTGGGCACGCTGGGCCGCACCCTCATTGATGGCGCAGTCAACGTCAAGCTGTTTGGTGAGCCCATTGAGGTACAGGCGGAGATCTGCCAGCTCACCGGAATGTCCGGCCATGCGGACAGGGAGGGCCTGCTGCGCTGGGTGGGTGCCTTTGAGCAGAAGCCGAAGCGGGTCTTTGTGATGCACGGCGACGACGAGACCGAGGACCGCTTTGTGGAGACCCTGACCGAACAGGGCTTTACCGCCTGCGCACCCTACAATGGGGCACAGTGGGCCATTGGTGCCGAGGGTGCTGTCTGTCTGCAGGAGGGCTCCCGGGTGCGCATTGAGCACAAGGCATCCGAAGGGCAGAGCCGTGCCGCCAGCGTGTTCCAGCGGCTGGTCAGTGCCGGCAAGCGCCTGCTGCGTGTCATTGAGCACAACGAGGGCGGTGCCAACAAGGATCTGGCAAAGTTTGCCGACCAGATCAACGCCCTGTGCGACAAGTGGGATCGATAAGGCAAAACAATACAAGAACAATGTTCGCCGTTTCCACAAAGGAACGGCGAATTTTTTGTGCAAACCGGTGTCTGCCCAGCCCGTGAATGTTCTTCCCTGACATAAAAATACCCCCGGAGCGTGCAGAGTTCTGGCTCTGCTCTGCCTGCTCCGGGGGACATATCATTTTGTAGCGTCTTTCAGAAAAAGCTCACCTGACTGCTTTCCGGCAGGTCGCCCAGAGCGCCCACCTGACGCAGGCGGTCCAGAATGCTGCTGCCGACGCCGGACGCCTGTTGCAGCTCCTCCACCGAGATATACTCTTCACCGTGGATGGTGGCACGTTCCAGAGCTTCGGCGGCGGCACCGCCTAGGCCTTTCAGTGCACAGAAGGGCAGGCGCACCTTGCCGTCCTCCACCACATACTTGGAGCCGCGGCTCTTGCCCAGCTCAATGGGCAAAAACTCGTAGCCGCGCACCAGCATCTCGTTGACGAGCTGCAGGCTGACCAGCACATCCTCGTCCTTGGCGTTCTTCTCTTCCTTCAGGCGGCGCTTGACTTCTTCCATGTGGGCACGGGCCACTGCCGCGCCGCCCACCGCGGCCTCGTAGTCGATATCGTCGCCGCGCACGGTAAAGTACACGGCATAGAACTCCGGCGGGCGGTAGATCTTGAACCACATCAGGCGGATGGCCGACATCAGGTAGGCCACAGCGTGGGCCTTGGGGAACATATACTTGATCTTGCGGCAGCTCTCGATGTACCAGTCCGGCACCTCGTGCTCCCGCATGGCTTCCTCCCAGCCATCCTTGAAACCGCCCTTGGCTACCTTGCCCTTACGCACAGCCTCCATGATATCAAAGGCCATCTTGGGTTCCAGACCCTTGCGCAGCAGGTACAGCATGATGCTGTCACGGCAGCCAATGACCTCCGCAATGGTGCAGGTGCCGCTGCGGATCAGCTCGTCCGCGTTGCCGGTCCACACATCGGTGCCGTGGGACAGGCCCGAAATCTGGATCAGTTCGGAAAAGTTCTTGGGGCGTGCCTCCACCAGCATACCGCGCACGAAGTTGGTACCCATTTCCGGGATGCCGAAGGTGCCGGTCTGGCTGTCGATCTGTTCCGGGGTCACGCCCAGCGCTTCCGGGCTGGTCAGCAGGCTGTACACCTTGGGGTCGTTCATGGGGATGCTGTCGATGGGGATACCGGTGTACTCCTCAAAATACTTGTAGAAGGTGGGCATATCGTGGCCCAGCTCGTCCAGCTTGAGCAGGGTGTCGTGCAGATACTTGAACTCGAAGTGGGTGGTCAACAGGCCGCCTGCCACGTCGTCCGCCGGGTGCTGGATGGGGCAGAAATCGTAGATCTCGTAGGTGTCCGGCACAACGACCATGCCGCCGGGGTGCTGGCCCGTGGTGCGCTTGACGCCGGTGCAGCCCAGAGTCAGGCGGTTCTCCTCGGCGTGGTTCACCGTGCGGCCGCGCTCATCCAGATACTTTTTCACATAGCCGTAGGCGGTCTTGTCCTGAATACCGGATACGGTGCCTGCCTTGAACACATTGGCCTTGCCGAACAGCTCCTCGGTGTAGCGGTGCACGTTGGACTGGTACTCGCCGGAAAAGTTCAGGTCGATATCCGGCTCCTTGTCGCCGTAGAAGCCGAGAAAGGTCTCGAAGGGGATGTCGTGGCCGTCCACCAGCATCCGGGTGCCGCAGTGGGGGCAGTTTTTATCCGGCAGGTCAAAGCCGTCATCCACGCTGCCATCGGTGATGAACTCGCTGTGCTTGCACTTGGGGCAGCGATAGTGGGGCGGCAGGCTGTTCACCTCCGAGATGCCGGAGAAGTGGGCCACGGCCGATGAGCCGACCGAACCACGGCTGCCCACCTGATAGCCGCCCGCGTTGGAGTAGGCCACCAGCTTGACCGCAATGACGTACAGCACGGCGTAGCCATGGCCGCAGATGGAGTCCAGCTCCTTCTGCAGCCGCTTCTCCACAATCTCGGGCAGGGGATCGCCGTAATCACGCTTGGCGTGTTCCCACGTAGCATCGCGCAGCTGCTGCTCTGCGCCCTCGATACTGGGCGGGTAGGTGCCGCGCGGGATGGCACGAACATTGTTGTCAATCATCGCCGCGATCTTGCGGGGGTTCTTCACCACCACCTCGTAGGCTTTTTCCTTGGGCAGGTAGTAGAACTGTGCCAGCATATCCTGCGTGGTGCGGAAGAACAGGGGCGGCTGGTTGTCCGCATCCTTGAAGCCGTTGCCCGCCTGCAGCACGGCACGGTACGCCGCATCCTCCGGCTCAGTAAAGTGCACGTCGCCAGTGGCAATGACCGGCTTGTGCAGATCTTCGCCCAGCTTGATGACCGTGCGGTTGAAGTTTTTGATGTCCTCTTCGCTGTCTACCTTGCCGTCCCGCACCATGTAGGCGTTGTTGCCCAGCGGCTGGATCTCAAGGATGTCGTAGTAGGCGGCGATCTTTTTCAGTTCCTCGTAGCTGGTGCCATCCACGATGGCCCGGTACAGCTCGCCGGCTTCGCAGGCGGAAGTGAGCAGCAGGCCGTCCCGATATTTGTTCAAAAGGCTCCGGGGCACCCGGGGCTTTTTGAAAAAGTAGTTTACATGGGCTTCGCTGACGATCTTGTACAGATTTTTCAGGCCCATCTGGTTCTTGACCAGAATGATGAGGTGGTAATACTTCTTTTTCAGCACCTCGCGGTTGCCGCCAAGGCCGGTGTTGATCTCACTGACCTTTGCTACCTGCTTTTCTTCCAGATCCTTCAGCATGACACCAAAGATACGGCCCAGCGCGGCAGAGTCCTCACAGGCACGGTGGGCCTCGTAGGCAGGCAGCTCCAGATGTTTGTTGATGGTGCCCTGCTTGTAATTGTGCAGGCCGGGATACATGGCCTGCGCCATGGTCAGGGTGTCGATATAGGTCGGCTCCAGCCTGATGCCGCTGCGCTTGGCGGCGGCGCGCAGGAAACGCATATCAAAGGCGTGGACGTTGTGGCCCACAAGGATGCGGTCTCCCGCAAATTTGAGGAAGGCTTCCAGCGCTTCCTTTTCACCGGGAGCATCCGCCACCATTTCGTTGGTGATGCCGGTCAACTCGGTGATCTTGGGGGTGATGGGCTTGCCGGGCTTGACAAAGGTGTCAAATTCCTCCACCACCTCGCCGTTTTTCACGATGACGGCACCGATCTCGGTCATATACTCTACGCCCGGGTCAAGGCCGGTGGTCTCGGTATCAAAGACGCAGAACTCCCCGTCCAGCGGCTGATCCTTCACACCGTACACGCAGGGAATCATGTCGTCCACAAAGTAGGCTTCGCATCCATAGATCAACTTGAAATCCGGATCGGATTTATGGATATCGTCCGCTGCCAGCATGGCTTCCGGATAGCCCTGACACACACCGTGGTCGGTGATGGCAATGGCCGGATGCCCCATGCGGTGGGCCAGCTTGACGATGCCGCCGGGGTCGCAGAAGCCGTCCATGCTGGAAAGCTTGGTGTGCAGATGCAGCTCCACCCGCTTGACCGGTGCGGTATCCTCCCGCTTTTTACGCTCCACGATGAGCACATCGTAGGGGTAGACGATATAATCGTGTTCGTACTTGTCGTAGGAGCAGTCGCCGCGCACGATGAGGGTGGTGCCCTTGCCAAGGCTCTCCCACTTGGAGCAATCCTCACCTTCCTGCGCACGGATCTTCAGGTTGATGGAGCCCTGATAGTCGGTGATGGACACGGTGTAGATCTTGCGGTAGTTGCCTTTGACCTCCGAGAAGAACACATCGCCCCAGATGACGCACTTGCCGCCCTCACCGCCCAGATCCTTCAGCGGGGTGAGGTTCTTGGGGGTGAACATTTTGCCATGGAAAATGGTGACAGGCTTATCGGTCAGATCCAGACCATCCACCTTGATGGACGGTGCGGTGTTCTTTTTCTCGAACTTGACCACCGGCGGCGCGATCTTGCGCTCCAGCTTTTCCTCCAGCTGATGCTGCTCCGCCTCACTCACGGTGCTCTGCAGTGTTACCTGCGGCGTTACCCCGGTGTGCGCTGCAATGCGCTCGGCAAGCAGCTTTTCAAAGTGCATCTCCTGCAAAAATTTTGTGCCATGGCACACGCCGATGGTGATTTTCTGGCCAACGATCTGGATGGTGCACCGGTCCAGAAAGCCGTTGATGGGCACGCCGTCCCGCTTCATTTCGTCCATCAGGCCGCGCAGAGCGGTTTCATCCAGCATGGCATAGCCAAACAGGTTCTGGATACGCAGCTCAAAGCCTTCATAGTCCGGCTGCAGGGATGCCAGCAGCCGGGCACAGAGATCTTTGTCCAGCGGCGCACCGCTGCGCAGGGTAAAGATGACCTGCCGCTCCTGCCGCAGCATCTGCGCATGCTCCACAATGACCTGCCCGAAGCAGGCCGCAAATGCCGGGTCCACCATGAACTGCGGCCACAGGTTGGATACGAGTGGTGTCACAAATGGTACTCCTTTTTATACAGCACAAACTGCCGCACCCGTTTTTTGCAGGTGTGGCAGCAAAAATGTGGTTTTATTTCTTTGCAAGTTCCTCTGTTCTGAAAATCTGGTAGCCTTCATAATGATAGCTTGCATCAATACCCTTCATATACACCTGACGGTCATTGATCTGTTCCGTCAGTGCTTTATGCAGCAGTACCTTGATTTCCAGATCTTTCACCGGACTGCGCTCCATGGCCATCAGATAGTCGCTTTTATCCACGCGGCTCCAATCCACCACCTGATGCAGTTCTTTTTTCAGGATGCAGTCCAGCCAGATGCGGGTACTGCGGCCATTGCCTTCCCGGAAAGGGTGCGCCACGTTCATTTCCACATATTTTTCAATAATTTCATCAAATGTGGACTGTGGCATCCGGTCAATGCTTTCCAGTGCCGGGCGCAGATACATAACCGGTGCAAAGCGGAAATTTCCCTTTGCGATGTTTACGGTGCGCATCTGACCGGCAAATTCATAGATATCTTCAAACAGATATTTATGGATCATTGCAAGGCCTGCAAATGTTCCTACCGGAAAAGTATCCAGCAAACCCGTATCATACAGCGCCAGCGCCTTTTGTTTGCTGATCCTTTCCTCTTCACGGGCAAGCTCCAGTTCATCGGTCAGGCCCAGTTTATTTTGCAGTGCCATAGCATTCTCCCACTTTACAGTTTATAGATCTCATCCATGAACTGATCCAGAATGTTGTCTCCGGTCAGCTTTTTGATGGGTTTGCCGTGGATGAACAGCACCGCCTCGCCCTTGCCGCCGGCAATGCCGATGTCTGCTTCGCGGGCTTCACCGGGGCCGTTGACCACGCAGCCCATCACGGCCACCTTGATGGATTTTTTGCAGCCCTGCAGCCGCTTTTCCACCTCGTTGGCGATCTGGGTGCAGGGATACTGGGTGCGGCCGCAGGTGGGGCAGGTGATGACCTCCGGGCCCGCCACTGGGAAGCCTACGGCACGCAGGATGTTGTAGCCGGCTTCTACTTCCTTTTCCGGCTCTGCCGCCAGCGAGACACGGATGGTATCGCCGATGCCTTCCAGCAGCATCCCGCCGATGCCCATACCGCTCTTGAGCAGACCCATCTGATAGGTGCCCGCCTCGGTAACACCCACATGGAGCGGGTAATCTGTAACTGCACTGAGCTGGCGGTAGGCCTCCATCATGCGGGGCACATTGGAGTTCTTGATGGAAATGACGATGTTGCTGAAATCAAATTTTTCCAGCAGGCGCACATGGTACAGTGCGCTCTCCACCATGGCTTCCGGGGTGGGGGCACCATATTTGGCAAGGATATGCTTTTCCAGACTGCCGCCGTTCACGCCGATGCGGATGGGGATGTTCTTCTGCTGGCAGGCATCCACCACCGCCTTCACCCGGTCGTCGTCGCCAATGTTGCCGGGATTGATGCGGATCTTGTCCACACCCACATCCGCGCAGGCCAGAGCCGCCTTGTAGTCAAAGTGGATGTCTGCCACGATGGGGATGTTCACCGCATTCTTGACGGCTTCGATGCACTTTGCATCTGCCGGGCTGGGGCAGGTCACCCGCAGGATCTGGCAGCCGGCAGCTTCGCACCGTTTTGCCTGAGCCACATTGCCCTCAATATCCTCCACCGGCACATTGAGCATCGTCTGCACCGCAACAGGATTCTTGCCGCCGATGGTCACATTGCCGATCTTTACTTCCCGCTTTAATTGCCGCATAGGGTTCCCCTTTCTTTTACATTGCACCGGTCAAAAGCCGGATGATATCATTGTAGGTTGCAAAGAGCATCAGACCGAACAGCAGTGCAAAGGCTGCAAGTGTCAGCCAGCTCTGCAGCTTTTCCGGCACCGCATGGCCCGTGACGCCCTCAATGACCAAAAATACGACCTTGCCGCCGTCCAGCGCAGGGAAGGGCAGCAGATTGAACACGCCCAGATTGATGGTGATAAGCGCCAGCAGCTCCAGCAGGTCCTGCCAGCCGTAGCTTGCCGCCTGCCCGATGGCGGTCACGATCCCCACCGGGCCGGAGAGGTTGTTGATGCTTTCCCGTCCGCGCACAAGATCTGTCAGGGAGGTGAACGCGATGTGCCCATAGTACAGGGTGCTGTTCCACGCTTCGCTCAGCACATGGAGCGGTGTTTTCGGGATGCCGTATACCGTAAAGCCGAGACTCATATGAGTCTGGCCGTCCTCGTCCTGCCAGGTGTCGAACTGCACGTCCGGCAGCTCCACCTTCTGGCCATCCCGCTTCACGGTGAACCGGGCGCGGTACTGTTCGGTGCGCACCAGCTCATAAAGGATGTCATTGGCCACAAAGCAGCGTCTGCCGTTCACGGCAACGATCTCATCGCCCGCCTGCAGGCCGGTCTGACCGCAGAGGGCGCTGCCCTCAATGGAGTAGATGACCCTGCTGGTGATGGGGCCTTCCTGCGCTGCCACAAGAATGACCAGCACCACAAAGCCCAGCACAAAATTCATGAAGGCACCTGCCGCCATCACCAAGGCACGCTGCCATACCGGGGCATCGTTCAAAGGGATGCCGGTGCGCTGCTCCGGCGGGATGGGGCTTGCGGTCTCTGCTTCCCGCTCGTCACGGGCTGCTTCGGCCTGCTGGCTTTCGGGGCTTTCCTCGCCCTCCAGCGCCACATAGCCGCCTACCGGCAATGCACGCAGGCTGTACTGAGTGCCCTTATAGATCTTCTTCCACAGAGCCGGACCCATGCCGATGGAAAACTCGTTGACCTGAATGCCGCAGAGCTTTGCCACCGCAAAGTGCCCGAATTCGTGTATGGCAATCACCGCGCTGAACACGATCAGTGCGGCGATCAGGGTAATGAAAATTGACATTGCGTCTCCTAAAGCTGAAAAGTCGGAAACCCTCTCAGTCAGGGCTGCCGCCCTGCCAGCTCCCCCGAAGGGGGAGCTTTTGCACATCTGGCCTTACGCTTTTTGAAAGCTCTCCCTTCGGGAGAGCTGCCGAACGCAGTGAGGCTGAGAGGGTTTTTATAAGTGCGCTCTTACAAATTCCCGTGCCATGCGGTCACACTCGTACACATCGCTGAGGGTATAGTCCCCGCCAAAGCTGTCGCTGTCCACGACTGCCTCCACCAGACGGCCAATGTCGAGGAAACCGATCTTGTCCTCAAGGAAGAGCTTGACAGCTTCCTCGTTGGCACCGTTGGCGGCGCAGGGGCCAAGGCCGCCCTTCCGGATGGCCTTTTTGCAGGCGGCAAGACACCGGAAGGTCTCGTCGTCCGCCACATCAAAGGTGAGCACCTTCAGCGCGGCAAAGTCCAGCTCCGGCACGACGCCCGGCACCCGCTTGGGGTAGGTGAGGGCGTACTGGATGGGAATGCGCATATCCGGCACGCCCAGCTGTGCGATCACCGAGTTGTCGCTGAACTGCACCGCCGAGTGCACGATGCTCTGGCGCTGGACAACGATCTGGATCTTTTCCGGCGGCAGGCCGAACAGCCACACGGCCTCGATCAGCTCCAGACCCTTGTTCATCAGGGTGGCAGAGTCAATGGTGATCTTTGCCCCCATGTTCCAGTTGGGGTGCTTGAGGGCGTCAGCTCTGGTCTTGCCGCGCAGCTCCTCGGTCTTCATTCCGAAGAAGGGCCCGCCGGAAGCCGTGAGCAGGATCTTGGTCAGGCTGGGCGCGCTCTCCTTATCTTGCAGGCACTGGAAAATGGCAGAGTGCTCGCTGTCCACCGGCAGCAGCTTTACACCATGCTTTGCCACAGCCTGTGTGACCAGATGGCCGCCGGTGACAAGGCTCTCCTTGTTGGCAAGCGCCAGATCATGGCCGCTTTCAATGGCGCACAGGCTGGCACCCAGACCCGCAATGCCCACCACGCTGTTCAGCACCACATCGGTGCCGTCCAGTGCGGCCAGCTGCTTGAGCCCCTCCGGCCCTATCAGCAGCCGGGGCGCATCTGCACGACCGGAAAGCTCCGCATCCAGCCTGCGGGCTGCATCCGGATCGGTCATGCAGACATAACGCGGATGGAACTCCTCGATCTGCTGCAGAATTTTATCCACATGGCTGTGGGCGGAAAGGCCGAACACCTCGTACCCCTGAGCCCGGATCACATCCAGACTCTGGGTGCCGATAGAGCCGGTAGAACCCAGCAGCGTGATCCTTTTCGACATCACACATTCCCTCCCTTAATAGTAGAACACCGCCGTAATGACCATGGTCACAAAGGGCGCAATGAACATCACACTGTCAAAACGATCCAGAATGCCGCCGTGGCCCGGGAAGATGGTGCCGTAATCCTTGATACCGCACTGGCGCTTGACCACACTGGCAAACAGGTCGCCATAAATGCCCAGCACCGCGGCCACGCAGCCCAGCAGCGCAATGATCACATACATGGAAACGCCAATGTTGGAGCGGGTGAAGGCTTCCATCCGGTTTGCTGCCACCGAGTACACCAACGTGATGATCACACCAAACACCATGGTGCCCAGAACGCCGCCAATGGCACCTTCCACGGTCTTTTTGGGGCTGACCACCGGGCAGAGCTTGTGCTTGCCAAAGGCACGGCCTGCAAAGTAGGCACAGGTATCGCCGCCCCAGGCAAAGCAGAGGATGAGCAGGATAAAGAACACCGCATCGTAGCCGTACTGCTCCACCGGCAGCAACTCCTTGAGCCGGATAAAGGAATAGAAGCAGAAGATCACGATGCCGGAGAACATCAGCAGGCCGCTGGCCTTCTGATAGCTGATGGTGCCGTTGCGCACCACCAGATAGATGGCGTAAAACGTGACCAGCAGAAAGGACATCGGCATCACCAGCCGCCGCATGACCTGATAGTTGCTCGTCATGACCAGCAGTGTATACGGCACCAGAACCGCATACATCAGCCAGTCCTTCTTTTCAAAGCCGAGGGCACTGTAGATCTCGTGGATGGCGATCAGCGTAATGGCCGCGATGACCAGATTAAAGATCAGGGTGTTGAAGGTGAACATCACGCCGATCAGTACGATGATGCCCACGATCGCAGTAATAACACGTGTTTTCATAGGTTGGATCTCCTTTTCACCGGTCGGGTGCCGCACCCCTCTGGATTAAGTTTGGCTCCGGCAAAGCCGCCGGGCCGTCCGGTCCCTGCACCGCGTGCAGGAGGTCTTGGGTTTACAGTCCGCCAAACCGGCGGGAACGATGGTTAAATTCCTCAATGGCGGCGTCCAGATCGCTGCGGGTGAAATCTGGCCACAGAACGTCCATTTCCACCAGCTCGGAATAGGCTGCCTGCCACAGCATGAAATTGGAGAGCCGCTTCTCTCCGCTGGGGCGCAGGATAAAGTCCGGGTCCTTCTGGCCTTCGGTATACATTGCGTCGCTGAGCATCTGCTCGGTGATCTCTTCCGGATGGATCTCACCGGCCGCTGCCTTTGCAGCCAGACGCTGCGCAGCGCGCACGATCTCCGGGCGGCCGCCGTAGTTGATGGCGATGTTCAGAGTCATGCCGGTCTTGACCGAGGAATCCGCTTCCAGCTGATCCATCAGCGCCTGCAGTTTCGGGTCCAGCACAGTGCGGTCACCCATGAATTTGATGCGGATGTTGCGGTTCTTATAGTCAAAGCCTTTCAGCAGATATTCGCCGAACAGCCGCATAATGGCGTTGACTTCTTCCAGCGGGCGCTTCCAGTTCTCGGTGGAAAACGCATAGAAGTACACCGACGAAACGCCCAGTTCGTCACAGTAGTCGGCAATATCGCTGAAGACCTCTGCGCCTTTTTTGTGGCCCGCAGTACGGGGCAGACCCCGGTTTTTTGCCCAGCGGCCATTGCCATCCATAATGATGCCGATGGAAAGCCCCTCGGCAAACTCTTTCGGATGCTCCATTCCTTCCTCCCGGCGGTCAGACCGCCTCCAACAAAAGTGCCGCGCACCACAGAAGCATAACTCCTCACCAGCGCACGGCACCTTGCGTTCTTTTTGACTTTATGCAGCCGATCAGACGGACATGATCTCCTTCTGCTTCTCTTCCACTGCGGCATCAATGTTCTTGATATACTTGTCGGTCAGCTTCTGGACATCCTCTTCCATGGTCTTCTGGCTGTCCTCGGTCAGCTCGCCGGCCTTCTTCATTGCCTTGGCCTTGTCCATTGCCTCGCGGCGGATGTTGCGCACGGCGACCTTTGCATCCTCACCCAGCTTGGAGACCTCCTTGGCCAGCTGCTTGCGGCGCTCCTCGGTGGGAGCAGGGAAGTTCAGCCGGATGGTGGAGCCGTCATCGATGGGGGTGATGCCCACATCGCTTGCCATGATGGCCTTGCTGATGGGGCGCAGCAGGGTGCGGTCCCAGGGAGTGATGGTCAGGGTGCGTGCCTCGGCAACAGCCACAGATGCCACCTGCTGGATGGGCGTGGGGGCACCGTAGTAGTCCACGCTGACCTTATCCAGCACAGCGGGGTTTGCGCGGCCTGCGCGCACAGCGCCCAGTTCGCGGCTGAGATGCTCGACCGAGCTCTTCATCTTTTCTTCGTAAACCTTGGTGTTGCTGCTCATTGTGGTAGTCTCCTGTTCCTTTTTATCTCAGGGCGGTGCGCAGAGCACTGCCCCTATAATGTATGTCTGCTGCGGGCTTCTCAGCCCTCGTAAACCAGCGTGCCCACATTCTCGCCCTGCACGGCACGGGCAATGTTGTCCGGGTCGGCCAAATCAAACACGAGGATGGGCAGCTTATTGTCGCGGCACAGGGTCGCTGCAGTGCCGTCCATGACAGCCAGCTGATCCTCCAGCACCTTGGTAAAGGTAAGGGTATCGTACTTTTTTGCATCCGGGTACTTGTGGGGGTCCTTATCGTAGACGCCATCCACCATGGTAGCCTTGAACATTACATCCGCGCTCACTTCCACAGCGCGCAGAGCGGTAGCCGTGTCGGTAGAGAAGAACGGGTTGCCGGTGCCGCCGCCGAACACGGCGATCTTGCCCTCGTCCATGGCGCGCAGGGCCTCCTTGCGCGTAAAGGGCTGTGCCACCTGCGGCATCGTGATGGAGGTGAACACCTCGGTGGGGACACCCAGCTGCTCCAGCTTGTCGGAGACAGCCAGTGCATTCATCACCGTTGCCAGCATGCCGATCTTATCGGCCAGAGTGCGCTCCATTTTGCCGCTGGAACGGCCGCGCCAGAAGTTGCCGCCGCCAACCACGATGCCGATCTGCACGCCCAGCTCGTGTGCTTTCTTCACGCCGCCGCAGATCGCGTCCATGGTGGGTTCGTCAAAACCCATGCCCTTTTCGCCGCCCAGTGCTTCGCCGCTGATCTTCAGAAGGATACGCTGATATTTCAATGCCATAATCCAAACACCACCTGTTTATATTCCGTCGGGTCTATGCCCGGCATTGTTATTCAAGTATATTTTACAATAAAACCTGAATAAAGTAAACAGGAAATCTGCGCGGAAATCCGGAAGCTTTTATGAACGGCTGCGCAGACCGCGCAGCAGCTGCTTCATTCCGGGCGGAATGCGGCGGCTTTCCACCGCTTTCTGGATGGCTTTGTTGTGGGTCCACAGATCCAGCCGCTTTTCTGTGAGCCACGGCAGCGCGGCATCCGGCTGCTTTGCCAGAGCCGTGGCAAAATACCATGCCCGCATCATATTGATATAGTATTCCGTGCTGCGCACATCGGCCACCCATTCCAGATATTCCGGCCGGAATGCATCATCCAGATAATAGCGCATCAGCATCTCCATGCCATAGCGCACGGTGTATGTCTCACCCGAATCCAGCCAGCGGCGAATGGGCACCAGCAGCTCCTTCTTGTGCTTTGCAAACGCTTTGGGACAGAAGCAGTCGCAGGTGGCCCAGTTGTTGATGTAGGGCAGGAACGCCTCCGTTTCAGCCAGAGCCCTGTCGTAGTCCCGGATGAGCTCGATCAGGAACGCGTGGAGGTTGTTCTCTTCGTAGTATCCATGCGGCAGGGCCTGTAAAAACACCTCTGCCTGC
Organism: Faecalibacterium sp. 7; assembly: GCF_049562865.1. Lineage (NCBI taxonomy): Bacteria > Bacillati > Bacillota > Clostridia > Eubacteriales > Oscillospiraceae > Faecalibacterium > Faecalibacterium sp. 7. Next base: position 2,056,080 of record NZ_CP186911.1, read on the forward strand.
GCTGTGCCCGTGAGCTGTTTTGCCAGCCTGCGCAGAGCCGGAACGCGCACGCCGATCACCGTTTCCGGCGGCACGGTGGGCATCAACGCACTGTGAAAGGTGCGGTATGCTTCATCCCGCAGGGTAAACAGCTGCGCACGAATGATCTCTGCTTCCGGCTCCATCCTCTCTCCCTCCGTTCTTTTCTATTGTAGCAGAGCCGTATGGAAAAGCAAGGCCGTTCCGGCATTCTTTTCCGGTGCTTTAAGGAACATACAAAAATTGGGCTGGACATTTGCGCCGGAACATGCTATAATATCGTTCGTAAATGCGGGCATCGTACATCGGCTAGTATATCAGCCTTCCAAGCTGAGGAGGTGGGTTCGATTCCCATTGCCCGCTCCACCATTTTTAGACGCTGGTTCGTAAAGAATCAGCGTCTTTTGTTATACTCTGACCCAGTTTTTGACCCAGTTTTATATTTTGAGGTTCCGAAAGCGCTTCTGAAATACGCAAAGAAAAAAGGCTTCCTCTGGCCGTTTCTGGTCAAAGGAAGCCTTTCTCATGCTATGGATTCAGGAAAGTTTTTGTTGCAGCCATTTTCGTGAGGTCCCGAAAATGGTCAATGTTTTCGTGGGGTCACGCAAACATCACATATAGGTCACATATAGGTCTTCTGGCTGCGCACCTGCGCTTCGATCATAGGCTTCAGGTAGCTGTCGAGGTCGCCAAAGGTCTCCTTGATGAACTTGATGGTCTCCTGCGTCAGGGCTTTCTTCGCAGCGGCCAGTGCGCGGCTGTAGGCGATGCGCTGGGCAGCCTCGTCGAACTTGTCCTGTTCCTTCAGGGCATCAACGTAGGTCTGGTTGACATACTGGACAGCGTTGAACACCGCGTTGGCGGCATTCTGGAGACAGGTCTGCGCAAACTTGTTGTTGATGTAGCCGTTTGCAATGCTGACACCTTTGTTCAGGCCCCAGCCGAAAATGACGGTCATTGCGGGGATGCAGGCAGTGAGTGCGACTTTCAGGAATTCATTCATAAGAGCTTATCCTTTCTGCTCGGTTTCCGAGCGCTGCTTTAAAATGTCCACAGCCTTGGTGATCGCTGCCGGGATCGGCAGTCCCATCAAGCCCGCGTTTTCAATGATGGAAATGGTCTCGTTACAGATAAAGCCGATCACAACGGCATCCCGCACAAAGGTGGAACCCATCACGGCATCCAGTCTGCAGGCTACCAGCACGATCAGCAGTGTTTCGCCCTTGCGGCACAGGCCCTTCCAGCCTGCGCGGCTTTCCAGCGTGCCGCTTTTGGTCTTGGGGCTTGCATGGAACACTCCTGCCACGATCAGCCCGGTGATGTAGTCGATGTCCATAAAGATGATGAGCGTCTGCAGCGCTGCGTCCCACCCGCCAAACAGGCTGGCAAACGCAGCGCCCAACGCACCCACCGCCATGCAGAAATAATCTTTCAAAAAGTCACCCCCCCCCTCACAGCGTCCACCGGCTCTTGTTCGGGCGGGTGTCCACGTGCACCCAGCCCTTTGCACGGCCTGCCTTGACCGGGTAGCGGCCCACGCCGCCCCAGCCGGGCATCAGGCTCTCGGCGTAGGCGGCAACGGCCAGTGGGTCGGTGTCCTGCACCTGAATGTCAGCGGCCCGGCCCAGCAGGTGTTGGCTGGATCTGGAGCCGCCCACCCTCGTGTTGTGACTGGCGGTGCGGTAGCCGCTGGTGATGGTCACAGGCTTGCCGAAGTGCTCCCGGATGCACTGCAGCAGCACCACAAGGCCCTCGTCAATGAGGATGGTGTCGGTGCCGTCGCGGCAGCGGAACTCCCGCACGCGAAATGCGGGGGAGAGCTGCTTTGCGCCGTCCTTCTTCAGGCTGTACTGTTTGATCGCCATATGTATCACGTCCTTTCACGGGGTCAGGCACTGGTCTTTTTGTTCAGCATTTCGGTCAGTTCTGCGTACTGTTCATCGGTCAGCTTGGCGGCGGCGTAGAAAATATCGATCTTCTTTGCCAGACCATCGGTACGGCCGCGCTTGATCAGGCGTTTGCAAGTGTTACAAAGTGTTATAGTGTCCATAGTGTTCCTTCCTTCCTTTCTGTTAGGTGGTTTCAGTTGTTTCATCATCGGTCACGCCCAGCTCCAAAAGAGTCAGACGGTAGTCCTGGTCCACCGCCAAAGCATCGGCATCGGCCTGTGCAGACTGCAACTCGGTCATGTGCGCATTCCATTCGCTCGGAGTCATGTACTTGTAGCAGTTGACTTTAAAAGATTCGCTGTGGCTTGAGACTAACTTGGTTACTATCGTACCGTCGGTCTTAAATGACAGGCCATTCTTATACGCATAGGATTGCCCCCGATTGATAGGAATCTCCCGTGCGTCTGCTACAGTATTTGCTGAAAAAGTAATAAAATCAGTGCCGTCAGGCACGGGATCAGACGTACGATCCCCCCACTGCGAGATATCAACGACAATTGAACCAATCAAGCACGGGAATGCGGCAGAAACCTCGTACCGGAAACCGAGAACGTTTGACATTGCAAAATAGTACCCGCTGGTGATAGTCACAGTCAGCGTGCCATCTGCCCCAAATTTAATCTTGTCGGTTTTGCCATCATATGTAGCATACGCACTGCCTCCGCGCGCTACAACAGCGCATGTGTTGTCTATGGTGGTGCAGTCAGAGTTTGTAAGAACGACATAATCAACATCATCCGGGATAGTCATGCTTTTTGCAACTCTCTGGCAATATACCTGCCTCGACGTTAGCGAGCCGATATTGTTTAGCTGCTCCTGCAGCTTTGCGTGCTCTGCATCGGCCTCTGCTTTGGTGTAAAAGCTCCTGCTGTCCACCTCGGCCTGCAGGCTGTCCAGCATGGCCTTTACCTGCGCCTGCAGCTGTGCGGTGGGGATCCCGTCACGCCGTCCCGCATGACGCCGCAGACGGTCTCGTCCGCGCGGGTGTCGGTGATGTCGGCGGCTGTGACAGAAGTGCTGCCTGCGGGGCGTCTGATCTCTGCAAGGCAGAGGTCGTAGACCAGCTCGGTGCGGGAGATGGCCGGGGCCGCAGGGGCAGCGGAGTCCGGTGTGCCGTCCAGCACCTGCAGGCGGGTCTTTTTGGCGGCGGCATCGTAGCGCAGCACGATGCGGTCAATGCGGCTGCGCACAGGGTCCGCTTCGGTGAGCACCACGGTGGTGGGCTGCTCCATGATGATGCTGCGGCCCTTGAACCGCGCCGGGCGCACCCATGCCTGACCGGCGCTCACCTGCACGCTCAGGCCGCCCTGTGCCGTGACGGAGAAATCCTCCTCGGCGCTGTATACGCCGCTCAGGCGGGTGGAGAGGAAGCCCGAAGCGTCGTCGGCATCGTAGGTAATGCCGTTTTCGGGGTAAGTAATGATATCGGCCATAAAGTCCTCCTTAGGTCTTGTGCCATGTGGGCGTGCCCAGCCGGATGGTGCGGGTGGTGCCGCTGTCCTCGCTCTGGGTGATGATGTCGGCTACCCTCACCATGGCGGTGTAGCCCAGCTGAGGCAGGCTGGCACTCAGCACATCGCCCACCTGCAGGGTGTCGTCGTCCACGTCAAACTCGATGCTGCCGGTGCGCAGCTGGCTCAGCAGCTTTTCGCCGCCCCGGTCGGCCAGCTTTTCCAGATAGCTCTGGCTGGTGCTGGTCTCGCCGTCCTCCGGCTGCACGTCCCGGGCGTCAATGTACATCTCCCGCCGGTCGGAGCCGGTGGCGTTTACATCGCCCACCCAGACAGTGGCCCGCTCGTCACCTTCGCCAGCGCCCTGCACAAGGGCTACGTTGGCGTAGTCGGTGTCGGCGAAGCTCCACCCGGGGCTGCGCAGGTTGCCCCACTGGGGGCTGTATCTGCGGTTCGGGTCGAAGGTGGGCCGGAAGCACTCGAAGAGCAGCTTCTTTTCAGCCCCCTTGCCGTCCAGAATGACCCGAAAACCGAGGTCGCACGCCTGCCCGATGGTCTGGCAGTAGTCGAACACCGTGCCGCCGGAGGTCTGCTTGGCAAAGACCGTGTCAAAGCCGTACTCGGTGCCCAGCTCAAGGCGGGGCCACGGCTTTGCGGCGCTCACAAGGCTGCGCATGGCGGCTTCCGCGTTCTGGTTCTTGATGCTCACCGCAGACACCCGCTTGGTCAGCAGCCACGTTGCCGGGTAGCCGGACACCACAAGGTTTGCGTCCTCGTTCTGGTTGGCGCGGGCGCAGATGCGCATGGGGATGCGGGGGCTTTCGTCGCTGCGCACCAGCCAGCGGCCCTCCCGCAGAAGTCGCAAATTTTCTTCGGTGGGCCGCACCTCAAGGGTAAAACTGCCCTCGGAGTAATAGGGGCTGTCCCAGTAGAGGGACACCCACACATCTACCCAGCCCACGCGGGCAAGAGTGTCTGCGTCAAAAACGTCAAGTCTCATAGCGGTTCGGGAAGAATGCCCGCCTCCATCGGGTAAAAGCTGACGGATGCCTGCAGGTAGCCGGAGCCGTTCTCCGCCTGCATGGAGAGCACGTTATCGCCGGGCTGCAGCTCGGTGAGGGTGCTGTCCTCGTCCAGCTTTGCAAAGATGTTCTCGGTCACGCCTGCCCGGGTCAGGGTGCAGGCCAGCCGGTCGGAGGTGCTGCGGTAGATCTCCAGCGTCTCATCCGGCTGCAGGGTCAGGTCAAAGCCGATGAAGGCCCCGGTCTGCAGGTCCACCACCTTGGGGTGGGTCACCGGCATGTCGCACCGCAGGGTGGCCGTGAAGGGCACCGGCAGGCTGCCCTCGTTGCGCAGCACCGCCGCCGTGCCGTCCCGCTTGATGCCGTAGATGTGGCTGTCGTAGCAGACGGGGAAACGGAACGCTTTCTCATACCCGCCCAGCACGCTGCTGACGGCATTGAGGTCGTACCAGAAGGGCTTTTCGCTGTAGAGCATGAGCGAACAGCGCGGCTGCGGCGTGTAGCTGGAAAAGTATGGCGTTTTCTGCAGCACAAAGCGGGTGAAGTAGTGGTTTCCAAAGTACAGGGTGCCCTTGGTGAAGTATGGCATTTTTTTGCTGAACGCCCGGGCATTGTCCAGCGCATACGCGCCCCAGAACGCCACATCGAGGGTGCGGGACACGCCGGAGACGCTCTGCCCCTCCACGGTGTCGCCCACCTGATTGACACCCTGCGCGGTTTTCAAGTCCACGTCGATGCCATTGAGCGGGTCAAGAAAGTAAGGTGTATCGTAGTCCCAGCCCAGATGCAGGACGGCACCGGCGTCGGTGACTATTTCGAGGTGATCCTTAAAAAGCACAGTGTCCTCCTTTCATCGTTTGCGGGCCTTGGCCTTGTCGGCTTCCCAGCGGGCTTCCCGCTGCTGCGCGGCGGCGGTGTCGTGGCCGTTGTAAAAGTTCTGGATGATTTTGGTGTCGCCCTCCCGGTGGTAGCTGTTTGCGGCGGACACCACCTGTGCGGTGCCGGACGCGGCCACGGTGGAGCCGAGGCGCATGTTGTCGGAAAGCACCAGCGCTCCCGCCTGCCGGATCATGTCGGCAAGGGCGGCGTTCGTTTTCTTCAACGCCAAGGTGTTGGCGTTGATGGCGTCCTCAAGGCTGCCGGTGCCGGTGGTGATGTCCACGCTGCCCATGCTGCCGGAGCCGGAGGACCCGCCGGAAGAGCCGCCGCGCCCGGACGAGCCTTTCTTGCTGAAAGACACGCCGAGGGCAGCCACGATGCCTGCGATCGCGGCCACCAGCGCCACGCCCGCAATAATCATAGCGGGTCCGGTGGGGATGCCGAAGCCGGTCAGCACCGCGCCGATGGTTTCCAGCATCCCGGTAAAGGCCGAGCTGATGGCCACGATCACGCTGCCCGCGCCCATGAGGATCTCGGGCATACAGGAGAGAAAGCCGCCGCTCAGGCCCTTGCTGATGGCGAGAGCCACCGCCTGCAGCGGGTCTTTCAGGCCGTTGAAAATGTTCAGCAGGGTGGAGCCGAGGCCCTGCGCCTGCTGCCAGACCTCAGAGAAGCCGCCGGTCAGGCCGTTCACGATCTGCCCGCCAAGGTCAATGGCTCCCTGCACCAGCTTGTCCCGGGCACCGCCCAGCGCCTTATTGAGCTTATTCACGATGCCGAGGGCGAAGGACTGCACCTGCTGCTTCTGGTCGGCGGTCAGGCCGCTGTAGATGGTGCTTGCGACCCACTTGCCGACGGAGAGCCAGTCCTGATTCTTGACGGCGGTGTACAGGTCATCGAAGGTACCCAGCACGCCGGTGTTGGCGCTGTCCTGCAGCTCCTTCCACAGGCCGTCAAAGGTGTCTGCGCTGGACTTTTTGATCTGCTCTGCCACCTGCACGGTGCCGTCTGCGGCAAGGGTCTTGACCCGCTCCACCGTCACGAGGGCACCGTCCACCACGTCGTCGTAGGTCTCGGTGATGACCTGCTTCTGGGTCTCGGTGCCGTCGGTCAGGGTCTCGGTGACGGTCTGGGTGGTGGTCTTGACCCCGTCTGCCAGTGTATCGAAGGTGGAAGTGACCGTCTTGGCGGTCTCCCGCACCGTCTCCATGGTCTGCTTGACCGTGCGGGTGCCGTCCGCCGCCACCTCGGTGATGGTCTTGATGTCCTTCAGCACACCGCCCACCATCTGCCGGGAAGTCTCGGTGATGACCTGCTTTTGCTGGGTCTTGCCGTTGGAGAGCGTTTCGGTGATGTTTTCGGTGGTGCGGGTGATCTTGCCGTCGATTTCGGTCGTGGTGTCCGAGATGGACTTAACCACTTCGGCGGTGGATTTTTTGGCGCTTTTCGATGCTTTTTTGCCGGACTTGTCGATGGCAGCAGCGGCGTTGTTTGCCGACTGAGTAATCGATGCTGCCGTCTCCTTACCGGCCTTTTTGGCTTCTTCCTGACGTTCGGTCCAGCTCTTATTGCTGATGCCTTTCCCGGCCAGCGCGTCGGCGTGCCGCTGGTCGCGGTTCATTGCCCCGGCGCTCGTCGAGCCGGAAGAGGTAGAGCCAGAGGTGCTCTGGGTGATGCCGTTGACGGCGGCATTGCTGGCCGTGCCCACCAGATTTGCAATCAGGCCGCTGACCCACGAGGTCAGCCGGTTCCACATCGACGCGATGCCGTTGATGATGCCCTGAACGATGTTCTCTCCGATATGGCCCCACTCGTCCATGCTGCCGTCCCAGACGCCCACCAGCTTTGCCACGCAGGCGAGGGCGGCTTCGGCCAGATTTTCAATGCTGTAGAGGATACCGTCCACAAGGGTGGTCAGCATAGCCGCGCCGCACTCGAGGATCTTCGGCAGGTTGGAAATCAGCGCGGCGGCAAACTTGGCAATCGCCGCGCCTGCGGACTCGATCAGTGCAGGGAGATTGTCGGTGATACCAATGATGAGGCTCTCGATGATCTGCAGGCCGGCGGTCATCATCTCGTCTGTGTGGTCACCGAGGTAGCCGATAAATCCGGCGATGATCTCGGCGGCGCTGGCGATCAGGTCCGGGATGTTGTCAACAAGGCCCTGTGCCAGCGCGCCCAGCACTTCAGCAGCCGTGTCCAGCATGGCCGGTGTAGCTTCCACGATGTCCTCAGCCAGCTGGGTGATGATCTCCACGCCGGTGTTCATCAGGCCGGGCAGCTGCTCGGTAATGCCTGCCGCCAATGGAGAGAATCTGGCCTGCAGCCTGAAGCATGGCTTCGGGTCCGCCATCAGACAGGGCGGTGGTCAGCTGGGTGAGGCAGTCTGTGCCCCACTGAGTGGCATCGCTCAGAGAGGATTCCAGCGAGTCATACAGGGTGATGCCGAAGTTCTGGGCAGCCGTCTGCATGGTCTCCACCTTGTGCTGAAAGGTGTCGGTCATGGTCTCGTAGGCGGTCTCGGTAGCGCCTGCGCTGTTCTGCATCTGGCTGAGCACATCGTTGAAATGTTCAGCGCCGCCGGATGCCAGCGACAATGCACCGGTGCCTGCTTCCACACTCGACCACAGACCTGCAAAGGCAGTGCTGCTGCCGCCGACGCTCTGATACAAAATCTGCAGAACATCGCCTAGGCTCTTGCCCTCAGCATTCAGCTGAGCAAAGCTTTTGCCGGTCTGTTTCTGCAAAATTTTGCCGACAGTAGAACCGGCATCGCCAAGTTCGTTGAGCATGGACTTGGTGTAGGTGGTGGCTTCTGCCGTGGCAATACCATTTGCGGTCATGACGGCCAGACCACTGGACAGATTTTCGACGGTCACGCCATACGCTGCAGCCAGAGGAATGACCTTGCCCATGCTGGACGAAAGCTCATCCACGCTGGTTTTGCCCAGATTCTGGGTGGTCAGCAGCACATCCGATACATGGATGGCCTGATCTGCACTCAGTCCATAGGCATTCAGCGCGGTGGTCAGGATATCGACTGCCGAACTGCTGGAAGTGAAGCCAGCAGCAGCCAGCTTGGAAGCCTGTCCGGCAAAAGCTACGGCGTTTGCCGTATCCTGTCCGGCACTGATGGCCTGATAGGCTGCTTCGGCAATGTCTGCAGCGGCAACGCCCATGCTGCCGGATGTATCAAGGATCTGCTTGTTCAGATCGCCCACGGAGACCTTGCTCGTGTCGGCGATGGTGCCGACCTTGGCAAGGGCTGTCTCGAACGATGAACCAATATCGACCGAGGAAGTCACCAGCTCGGCCATTTTGCTGCTGGCCGATTTTACAAAGTCAGCGATCAGATTACCAGCAGCCACCGTCATGCTGGAAATGCCATTGGTAAAACCGCTGGTATCCAGTTTGGTGTTGCCGGTAACGTCAAAATCAAATGCCACTGTGTCCACCTCTCTCCATTCCAAAAGAGCGCGGGCACAAGGGCACAGGCTGTTATAACTTGATCTCTACCTCCCGCTTACAGGCGGGATTTTTGCATTTTACCCACAGGCCATGGGCGGATGCGGCATTTTCTGCCCACACCGGCAGCGCCCGCCCGCAGTATGGGCAGGGCACCGGGGCGCGGCTAGTGCCGGAACCGCGCAAGGAACGCAGCATCATGCTCTTCGACGGACACGACACGGGCGGCACCCCCTCTCAACTCAGCAGGCAGGGCAAAGCGCTCCTGCAAGTCGGCATAGTGGGCACGCATACTGCCCTCGTACTCGGACAGGTCCATGGTGCGCCAGCTCATGATCTTGGCCATGAGGGTCTCCTCCGGCAGGGCCGCGAACAGCGCCCGGAACCGGAACCAGTGCACCCGCTCCCGGGTCAGGTCGATGCCGTAGGCCTGCTGGAACGCCGCCACGATGTAACCGGCATCACACTGGTAGTCGAAGGCAAGACCGGAAGAGGGCGCGGTACTGCTTTCAGCTGCGGCGCTTTCGGCTGCTTTTTCGCCCGCCTTATAAAACTCGATCATGTACCCGTAGGCGTCGATGATCTTCTGAGGGTCGTTCAGAAAACAGTGTGGGTCTTTGTAAAAACGCCAGAGGGCGCTGACCGCAAAACCGATGGGATCATCTCCTGTCTGGCCGCGCACGTAGGTGTTGACCAGCCAGACCATGGGCCGGAAATCCGGGATGATCTCGTGTCCGTGCCACCGGGTGGGCAACTCGTCCAGCAGCAGGTCAGACATGGCGCTCGGATGCCAGCTGCAGAGCGTACTCTGCCAGCTGCTGCATGGCATCGGGGTCGTCCCGCAGGGCATTCACAGCCTGCCGGGCATCGATCAGCTGGTCGGTCTTGCGGCGGGTCTCGGCTTCCGTGTCCGGCCAGAAAGTGTTGGTCTGGGTGATAGGCTGCTGCGCCGGGCGGCTTGCCACCTGCGGGTGGAAACCCTCGCTGCGGGACACGGGTTTCTGCTTGCGCTGCTGCTGCTTTGCCGCTGCGCGCCGCTGCTCGCGGTTCATGGGCATTGCAGCCGCCTGCTTTACGGTGGCCTGTTCTGCGGCGATGGCTTCCTTGATGGCGTTCGTCACACGGACACAGGCACCAAAGTTGTTTCCGTCAAGACCCAGACGTTCAGATGCACCCTCGCCCAGCAGCTCGTCGAAGTAGCCCATCATAAGGCGGCACTGGCCGCGCAGGATGTCGGCGGTGCCCGTATGCGAGCGCTTGCTCTCGCGGTCAGAAGCCGCCTGCATGTGCTGCTGTGCCGCGTCCATACGGTCGAGGTCGTTGGCGTTCAGCGCCGAAAATTCAAATTCCTGTCCACAAATAACCATGTTCTGGCTCCTTTCTTGGGCCGTGCCCCGGTTCTGCCCCGGAGGAATAAGCTTTGTTCACGGCATAAAAAATCCCCGTTCCGGTGTGGAGCGGGGACTGTGTTTGAAAAAAATCAGCCCTTGACGGCCTTGGCAGGCTCAGCGGACTGGGTGGCGGGGTTGTAGTCAAACTCCTCCGGCGTGCCGATGACCTTCACGTCGCAGGCAAAGGTGGCCTTGGAACCGGCTGCACCGCCCACGTCGCTGGTGACGATGATGGAAGCGCTGCCCTTCTCGCCCTTGCCGGTGCGAAGGCTGAAATAGATGTACGGCCTGATGATATCGCTGCCGGTACCGTACACGATCTTGTGGCTCAGCACAAAATTCTGAAAAGCATCGCCCGTGTAGCGGACGCCGTTGACGGCAAGGGTGCGCTGGGTGCCGGTCTTTTCGGTAACGTTGCCGGTGCGGATGTACTGGGAATCCTCGGTGGTGGCGTTCAGGGAGCCGGAATGCTCCTTCACATGTTCGGCGCAGACGATCCACTGGCTTTCCTTGGTCTGGGTGCTCTCGATCTGGAAGGCGAGGATGAAGTCGTCCGCCGTCTCAATGCCGGTATACGACGCGCTGGGCGTGATGCCGGACTTGGTAATGGCTTCAGATACAGTCATATCAAAACTCCTTTCATTTTGGCATGTAGTAGGTCAGGCGCATTTGCAGCTGCATCTTACAGCTGCCCGCGCTGTTTGTGACGATGTAGCCGCTGTTTGTCACGGCAATGCCGGTAGGGGTCTTGCCCCCGCCGCAGGCCGAGAGGTCAGGCAGGTCGTGCCGGGCGTCCTGCCGCATGACCCACTCGGTGAGCTGCTCAAAAAAGCCGCTGTTCTGGATGCTGACGGCGTCCACCTCGCTGTACTCCCGGCGGCTGAGGAAGAGGTAATTCTTCGACATTTCCCAGCCGGAGATGTACTCGGTGATGATGGGATCACCGGGGCTGTCCTCGATGGAAAATGCGGTGGATTCTTCTTCCAGTCCGGCAATGCGGAAGGCTGCACCGGTGGCTTCCTGTTCTTCGGCGATCAGCGGGCAGGTCTTGAGCCATGCCCGCAGGGCGGCAATGGTGGGCTTTACGGTTTCGCTCATTTGTTCCCTCCCAGAAACTGCTTTGCGGCATCATGGGCGAACTTTTCCAGCTCGTCCTTGTGGTCGGCAATGGCCCGCTGGCCCCAATAGGAGCCGCGCAGGCCGTTCTCACCATGCAGACCCTTGCCCTGTTCATGCAGATAATACTGCCTGCGGGCATAGGGCGTATTGTACACCAGCAGACCTTCCTTGAAGTCGGATGCCTGATTCACGCTGTTCTTCAGCGTGCCGGTGTCAAAGGGCACATAGGGGTCTACCGTTGCCGCCACTTTCTGTGAAAAGGCAAACTGCAGCTTTGCGAACCGTGCATCCATGTCGGCCTGAAAGCCGGGCCGGAACGTGATCTTGAAATCAAAAACCGGTGCGCTCATGCGATCAGCTCCCTTCCACATGCCAGTGGGGCAGCAGCGGCTCCCGGTCGTCCGAGACAGCCGCCGCTGTGCAGCACAGGTGCGTTTTTTCAAGCCGGGCATACTCTTCGGCGGTCAAGGCAGGCACCGCGCCCTGCACCAGCTTCCAGCCGCGTTTCAGGGTCCAGTGCTTGGTCTTTTCCGCCGCAGACAGCGCCGCCCACTGGGCATAGGGCAGGTAGCCCGCCGTACACACGCTGGCCGGGATGCGGATGTGGGTGGTGCGCTCCGGGTCTTTGGCGGTGCCGGAGCCGGAGGTGGAGCGGCATTCCCGCCAGCAGCACCCGGGGAACACCCAGCACACCGGCCTGTCTGTCTCGGTGGTCACATCGTGGATGAGGTTCACCACAGTAACGGCTGTCTGCATCACAAAATCCCCCTGTACAGCAGGTCGTGCGGGTCATTGCCCAGCGCGGTGCGGAGGACTACTCATAGGCTTCCTGCCGGGCGGCGGCGGTCACACTGGCATTGCTGCCAAAGGTGACGCTGTAGCCGTCGTTGGAGACGCTGGCAGCACCCGGCACAGCACCCGCCGCAGATGCAGCGGCCAGCAGGCCGACGATCTGCCCGCAGGCGTCCGCCAATGCTTCCCGGCAGGCCTCGCACCCGGCGGCGTGGCTCTCGGCCCGGCCAAAGGTGGCGGAATCGATCATGCGGGAAGCCCGGCTGCACAGCACACCGAACGCCGTTTCTGGCACCATGCCGCCCGCCGCCGTGTACTGGTCATAGGTGCAGTAGAGCATGGGGCCTCCTTATGCTGCGACGGCAGCTGCGGTCAGGAACGCAAAGGGGACTTTGGAGCGGTCGGCGTTCATACGGGTGGCAGGGTTCGGCAGTGCCCAGCCCATGCGCATGACCACACGCAGGGCCACCATATCCTGCTGGGCGAGGTTGTAAACGATCTCCTTGGTGGAAGGATCCTGAATAACGCCCTGATCCAGCAGCTTCACGGTGACGTCCTGACGGATGGAGTACACCAGCTTCTTGAAGTTGCCTGCGATCAGCTGTGCCTTGGAAGCATCAAAGCCGCCGTTATCCGGGAAGTACATCGGTGCGCCGTCCAGCGCGTAGGTGGTGGCACCCTGCATATCGGAACGGAACAGGGGACGGCCAGTGGTATCCACAAGGCCGCGCAGCTCTGCCTTGGCGGTCAGGTCGCCCACCACGGCGTCCACGCCGAAGCCGCCAGCCTCCACCTTGGAGAACAGACCGTCCTTGCCCAGCAGCTTTGCGTAGTCGATGGGGCCGGTGACTTTGTTCTTGGCCGCAAGGGTCAGAACATCGGTCGTCCACTCGGTGGGACGCTCGCCGCCGAACAGGATGGCGTTGTCGATCTTTGCGCCCATGGCTTCCCGGACGCGGGGCTGTACCTCGCCCATGATGTCAAAGCTGGAATCTGCCAGCACAGCCTCGGGCACAGGAACGATGACGGCCAGCTCTGCAGCGGTCATATACACGTTGTCCCATTCCTGCTTGCTGGTCTTTTTCATGCCGGTGTCACCGTTGACCCAGTAAGCCAGCGGCAGCATGGACAGCACGGGGATCTTGGTCTGGTTAGAGGTCATATTGGCAAGGCGGGTGCCCAGCTGCATGACGGTGGAGCTTTTGGGCACGTCCTGCTGGATGGTGTTCACCAGCTGCTCCCGGATCAGGGCCTCAGCCTTATTGCGAGCGATTGCATCAGTAGCCATAAGAATCAACCTTTCTGGCCGAACGCTGCGCGGAATGCAGCATTTGCGGCCTCATGTGTGTTTGCGGGCTGGCCGGGTGCGCCGGTCGCCGATGCGGAAAAACGTGCCATGCCGCCGTCCGGCAGAATGGCGCTGGGATCACTCTCTTTGAAAGCCTTGACATAATCATCAAAGCCCAGAATCTCGCCGTCCTTCATAGCAAAATTCTGGGCCTTTGCCTCGGCAAGGAACGCCTTGCGGGCGCTCTCGCTGGAAAATTTCAGGCCGGATGCCTTGCGTTCCAGAGCGTAGCCCTTTTCGAGGGCAGCGACCTGAGTCGCAGCATCGGTCTTGGCCTGCTCGGCCTTGGCCTTCCACTCGGGGTCGTAGCCTTCCAGTTTGCTGTTTGCAGTGGACAGCTGTTCGGTCAGGGTGGTTTTCTCGGCCTTGAGGGTGGTGATCTCGTTCACCTTGGCCGTGATATCCGCGCCGTGCAGGTTCATGATGCTGTCCAGCTGGTCCGAGGTGATACCCGGAATGATCTTGCTCACATCTTCGCGTTTCACTTGCGATGTGCTCCTTTCTTTTGTCTGTTGGGTGGATAAGTCCCTGCTGTTTTGTATCGCGGTTCTCATTCCGCACGGGACAAGACGGGGTACGCGCCGCCTTCCGCTGTGGTGCCGCTTGCGGGAGTTGAACCCGCCACACCCGGATTAAAAGTCCGGTGCTCTTCCAACATGAGCTAAAACGGCATGAAAAAACCACTGTTGTGCCTTTTTGATGGCATACAGTGGTTAAAATGGGGCATTTCCGTGAATGAAAGCTTACTTTTTGGGGTGCGGGTGCGGCGTGTATTTGTCGTCCTGCGCCTGCTGCACGGCGGATGCAATCATGAAGAACAGCCGGGCGCCGTTCAGCAGAACGATCTCCAGCAGCGCGAGGATCATCAGAGTGATAAGAACTGTAGTAACCATAGTGTACCTCCTGAAAAATTGGCAAAAGAAAACCACCGTCCGGGTGGATGGTGGTTAAGGTTATTCGATGCCGGGCGGGAGCTTGCCAATCCCTTTCAATGCATCATAGGCACAGCGCGATGCAAGTTGCTCAGGCGGAACATCATTGTCGTATGCTTCACATTCTTCATCATACGAGTGGTCAATCGGATGTTTCAGCAATGTTTCTTGAAGCTCTTTAATTACTTCTGGTGTGAAATAATCACTCATAGAACCGGATGCCATATTTTTTCATCTCCTTGATTGAATCACGAATTATGGATTCGGCTTCCTGAAGCAGTTGTTCGTCAGGCAATTGTTCCCTTGGAATGTCACTCAATGCATTTACTTTTGTGAAAAGCCGGGAAGAAATAGCCTTGATGGTATTCGAATCATACTCTGATGTTTTCTCAATCGCGTAAATGTGCCCGTTATGACCAACTGCGGTCAGAAGTTTTATAGAATCGTCGTGTGCGAAGTTGTACAAATCGCCCTGCGAAAAAATACTGCAATCGGGATGGGTGTGAATGAAGATATGCGGAACCGCTGTTTTTGGAGGTTTCACGCTTCCGCCACGAGCGGGCCCGATGATATCCTTCGTCAGCGGCTTCATCTTGATGTCGAACACCCTGCCCACTTCAACATTTTCCGGCTGCTTTGAAGCGACCATGAGAAGGCGCTTGTGGGCGTTTTTCAGCTGTTGCTGCCCGGCGGCATCCAGTGTGTCACAGCTGAACGCCTTAACATTTGCGATTGACTGCATTGTAACAGGTTTTGGCTCCATGTTCAAGCTCGAATAAACAGAGGAGTTTTTCTTCGCCGCCCAATTCGCCCTGCTGGCTTCACTCCTGCCGAACTTCGGCACGCTGACACGGGCGCTGTCCACACGGCCACCCGTGGCCTGTGCAAACTCTGCAAGGCTTTGGCGGGCCGCTCTCAGGCGCACGGCGGCGTCGGTGGTGTCCAGCCCGGCAGCGTCCTCGGCCAGATACCGCTTTTTCCAGCGGCGGACGTTCCGCTCCCGGGTCCGCTGCATCTGGGATATCTCGTAGGCGGTGTACTTTTTGCCGTTCCACTCGATGTTCCGGGCGTTCAGCTCCCGCAGCTGCTCCTGTGTCCATTGGGGCGGGTCGCCCAGCTCCGGGAACACCGCGAAAAAGGTGTGGCGGCAGTTCCAGCCGCAAAGGCCTGCGCCGGTGCCGTAGCCGGTGGCGGCTTCAAAATCCGGGTAGTGTCTGCCCTTGTAGTCCACCGCGCCGCCCCGGTGGAAGCGCCTGCCCTGCCACTCTGCATGAGAAGGACGGGCACCGCCGTGGGCTGTCGTCTCCACAAATTCGCAGCCCATTTCGTCCATGCGGGCCACCTGCAGCTTGCCAGTCGTCTGGTTCACACCGGTGAGCACGGCACGGCGGGCGGCCACCTCGATGCTGTCCTTGTGGCCGCTGGGATAGGTGACCATGGGCATCTCGTCTGCAAGGCTGTCCACAGCCTGTTTGACGGCTGTTTTGTAGTCGAAGGCACCGGTGCTCACCTTGAGCCATGCAGCGTCCAGCGTGCGCTCAAAGGCCCCTGTGACGGTGTTTGCCGTGGTAGCGGTGAGGTTCTGCCATGTGCCGCAGGTCTGCCGGGCACCGGCATCAAGCAGGTTGTTCAGGGCGGCGCTCTCTTCAAAGGGCGTCGGCTCCATGTCGTAGTGGTAGTAGATGGCGTCCTCCCGCTCCATGGCTTCGGTGGCGGCCTGCAAAAGCAGCCTGCGGATGGCCGTTTCGTTCTTGCCGGTGTACTTCGCCAGCAGCTTCACCACGTCGTTGCGCAGCGCCTCGGTCTGCTGGTAGCGCCACAGCTGCCAGTTAGCAGTAGCGGTCACTTTGTCCATCTTGCCGATGCGCCGGGCAACGTCCTGTAAGATCTCGTCCTCGACCTGCTGCCAGAGCTGCACAAAGGCGTCCGGCATCTGGTCGAGGTAAGACGGCGGCAGCATCAGGCACCCCCGAAGGTGAGGGCTTCAGGGCTGCGGTTCTCAGCAACCGCTTCGGCGGCAATGGCCTTGGCATCGTCCTCGCTGTAGCCCTCGAACTCCACCAGATACCGCCAGAAGGGGAACTTGCCTGCGGTAACGTAGCCCCAGTACATCTGCTTGCGCTCCTTGGGGTCAGAAATGATGCTATCGTCAAAGTCAAAGGTCACGTTGCAGTCGCCCGGCGGGGAAACGGCTGCGCCGCTGTTCCACTGGGCATCCAGCAGCTTGCTGATGGAGTATACCAGATCGGTCAGCGCATTGCCCAGCGCCCGCTGCAGGTCCTTGACGGTAGTGTAGCTGCGCTGCTTGCTGCTCCTGATCTCCTCGGCGGTCTTGTCCACGTTCTGCGGGTCGGACAGGGTGCCGTAGGCAAGGCCGCACTGGAACTCCACCCGCTTGAGCATGGTATCCATCCCCCGACGATAACTTTCATCCCGCAGGGCAGGGGCAAAGGCTTCGTAGAGGTTCCGGCCATTGGCCCCGATGCTGCCGTTCAGCCAGCTGCGGTAAAGGCGCTCAAGCCGCTCCGGAAGATGAACATTTCCGTCGGCATCGGTACGCAGGGCGGTCTGGTCAACGTCAATGGCCAGCTGCCCGCCGTCATACTCCCACAGCAGGCGTCCATATTGCTCGTCAACGTCCCGGATCGTCTCGACAGCCGCCGCATAGACGCTCACACCCAGCGGAGAATGCCGGTCGGAAGAGTTGCCGCCAGATACCCTGAAATAGCCCCAGAGCGGGCGGTCTACGCCGGAAAACTCAGTGTGCGGGAGATCGCGGCCCATTCCGGCACGTCGGTCAGCGGCACCTCGATGCCGAGGTCTGCACTGGTCATGGAACGGAACGCCTTGACCGTGACGCTGTACGTGCTGCCGGAAAACTCGTGATCTTCAAGACGAGTGTAAATGCGGTTGCCACGCACCAGATGGTCATAAAAAATAGCCCCGGTCATGCGGCCAGAGCTGTCAAAGCGGGTAGGGCAGAAGCAATCCCCCTGCACAGCATCGATCTGGATGCGTCCCTCTGCATCGAGGAAGGGCCGGAACAGGATGCCGCCCAGCGCACAGCCGTATTCCACCGGGGTGCGCAGATCTGCAATGAAAGGCTGCAGCATAGTGTTGATGCTGTCGGCGCGGGCACTGCCAGAAACAAGACATTCCATTTCCAGCGTGGTCAGACGGGCCAGCTCCGATGCAACGCTTTTGGGCAGACCCAGACTGTGAAGGGGGTTCTTTCCACCATGACACCACGGCCCGCCACTGTCGTACATCTGCGCCCACAGGACAATGGCATTCTCCATGCTGTCGGACACGCTGACGCTGACGGTGGTATTTTCACCGAACAGCAGCCGCGCTTTCTCCCGCAGCCAGAAAAGCAGTCTGTCAAACATTACTTTCGTCTCCAATCTGCCCAGCGGATCAGCGGGGCCAGTATCGTATAGCAGAAATAGCGGATGTCGTCCATGGCGTGGTCGTTCTCCTTCACGACGCGGTCCTCTTTGGCTTTGTCATCCCACGAGTACAGGCCGAACTCCCGGCGGGATGCCGTGCAGCTTTCGTGGATAGTCACAAGCCCGGCCTGCATCAGGGATGCCACGCAGCGGATGCCGTTCAGTACGTCGTTATCAGCTGGGATAACCAGATACTTGCCGTGCCGCCGGATGGTCTCGATGAAGGAAGCAGCGGACGGGTCAACCACCACCGCCTGAATGTAATAGCCCTTGGTCAGGCGTTCCAGCTCGGCATAGTGCTCTTCGTCCGTGCGCTGCACACGCTCGGCGCGGCTGTCAAAATAGCTTTCCTTGATGCGCAGGGCCTTGCCATCATGAATGACCCACAGGCCCATGCTGCAGGGGTTGTGGGTGCCGTAGTCGATGGACACGTAAAACTGCCCGTCGATGTGGGAAGCATCACCGTGAAAGAGGTAGGTGTCCTGCCCGGCGGAGAAGAAGGGATACACAAGGCCCTCGGCAGCTTTCCTTTTACCGAGGATATCACGGGCATACCAGACTGTGCTGCGGTCGTAGGTTGCAAGCACGGCCCGGAGCTGCTCGTCCGAGATGCTCATATTATCGGCAATGGTGAAATGTCCGTAGTTAAAGCCGTATTTTGGGTTCTCCGTCTGCTTCTTTTCGTGCAGATTCAGGATGTTTTCGTAGTACCAGTGCCCCTCCGCCTTGGGATTCAGGTCGTGAAACACCTTTCTGTCCGGGCTGGACAGGGTACGGTCGAATACTTCCTTGATGAAAGTTTCGCTGCATTCATTGGCTTCGGTGATGTACGCGGTGCCGTAGGTGTTGCCCTTGATCAGCTTTTCGTCACCGGCTTTGCCACCACCAGACACCAGCACCACTTTTTCGCCGGTGGCAGTCTGGATGTACAGACAGTCGCGGTTCTGGTAGGTGCCCTCACGGCAGCGGCCCTCAAAATAGTTTTTCAGGCCGAAGCCGTCACAGTCCAGAATGTTCAGCCGGGCCGTCGCAGTGGATACGCCTGCAATGAGGTGTATTCTGCTGGGATGCTTTTCCAGAATGGTGCAGTAGGCCATGGTGATAAGAACGTTCTTGCCGCCACGTTTGCCGCCCTCTGCCACGTTGAACCAGTGGTCGAAGCAGTTCCAGAAGAAACGCATCTGGTTTTCAGAGAATGGTGCTGGAATGTTCATTCTTCAAAGTCCTTGATATCGCGGTTGGGAACGGGCCGCTGCAGCAAGTCGGCAAGGGTCTGCATCTCGGTCTTTTGAGCCTCGGCTGCACTCTCCACCGGCTTGTCCTTCCACTTGTCCGGCTTCCGGTTCTTCAGGTAGAAGATCTGTGCCGTGGTGTTGGCCGGTACAACGACCTCTTCCTCTGCATACTCGATGTGTTCTTTTTCCAACCGTTTCTTGCCGTCTACCTTTACGGTCTTGACTTTGACAGGCTTTTTGACCGTTATCTTGCGGGTCTGGCAGCTCTGGAACAGCTCATTCTCCACGATGTAGTCAGCGACGTCCCGGCCCTTTTTTAGTGCTTCCGAAAATTCAGGAAATCGGTTTTTCCATTCGCAGAGGGTCGATATTGAGCAGCCTATATTCTCGGCAATCTGCTTGTCTTTCAGGCCGTCTTTTGCCCATCCGCGAAGCAGTGCCAGACCTTCCGGCTCTAACCACTGCTCAAACTTACCTTTGCGGCCAATCGCAACTCACCTCCAAATGCTTTCAAGGCGCTTGCCCACCAGATGGTACAGCAGAGCGCCCACCAAAAGAGAAACAGCCTCGCCCGCTGCCACGCACACAGCATTCAGCAGGAACGGAGAACCGTACACGATGGACAGCTCTGCGCCTACTACGATACCGTTGAACACAGCGCCAAACAGGACAGTCGGCAGCGCCTTGCCGCACTTGCGAGCGAAGGAACCGACAATCAGATTTGCCAGAGAACCGACAATGACATCAAGGATGCCCAGCGGGGAGGTCAGGTTTGCCAGTGCGCATCCGAGGGTGTAACCATAGACTGCGAACGTGTTGTGCATACAGAACAGCAGGATAACCTCGGAAATCCTGCACTGAATCTGTCCATAACTCAGGGGCGCGATAGCCACGCACAGGACATAATAGATGGCCGCAGTCATGGCGGCATAGATAAGGGGCTTGATTTTACTGTGCAGCATAATCAGTACCCCCCCCCAGAGAATTTTTCAGTCGGGTGGTTGCAGTAAACCAGTAACGTTCGTAGTATTCCTGCATCTTCATTGCCTCCTTATATGCAGCTTCCCACTGCCGTTGCCGCATGATAGTGCGCTTCTCGGCAGTATCTTCGTTTTTCAGCTTTCGGCTTCCCAAACGGCCATATAGAACGCCCTGCGTCCAGCTGGAACTATCCACATAGTCAAAGGGAACCTTCTTCAAGATGTCCTTCCGGGTCATGCCCAGACAGTGAACACGGCAGTTGTGCTGCCACGCTATCTTCAAGAATTGCGCATACTGGTCATCTTTGATGTCCTCATTTTTGAACCCAGTAATTGCAATGACCCTGCCGCTGTACTCTTCGCACATCCGGTAGAAGTTTTCTATTCCGCGCCCTTTGTGCCAGACAGGAATAATCTTGTCCGTTTCCTGTTCCAGCCGTCTACGCAGCTTTATGACGCGCTCAAGGCCGATGACCTTGTCCACGTCCATCTCAAAGTAACCAACGATTTTGTTACAGTCATTTTCACGAATGAAACGCGCATAGGATTCCGTGTATTCTTCCCAGTTGAGTTTTGTCTTGCCCTTCTGGAAGGTGTGCGCATCGGAATCTATCATGATGCGCTCGCTCTGCTCGATGATGCCCAGTGCTCTTTTGGGGTTCTTCGGGATGTAGTAGTAGGACATCAGGTTATAGTGCATCGACCCCAGTTCATCCAGACGAGCGTTGTTGTTTTCCAAGGAGCTGAGAAATATTTTCAATCCTCACCGTTTTGTTCATCTCCAGCGACTCCTTCAAATTTTTTGAACTTGGCTTTCAGGTCGATGTGGCCGCAGCAGGGGCAGATCAGCTTGTCATCGTGCGGCTCGTCATAGCTGCTGCGAAGGTCGGTCGAATCGTCAAAGATATCGTCCGGGGCCTCGCTGTCGAAATTGAAGTCGAAATCTCCGAAATCAACCTCGGCAAGTTCCTGTTCCAGCTTGGAAAAGTCCCAGCCGGTCATTTCGCCGGTCTTGTTGGCAAGGATGCGGTACTTCTGTTTCTGCTCCTCGGTCAGACCGGTGTAGCGCACCACATCGGCGGTTTCCACATGGAGCTGCATCAGAGCCAGACGGCGGGTGTGTCCGCTGAGGATGACGTTGTTCTCGTCCACCTCGATGGGGTCCAGCGCGGTACACTGCCGCATACTTTCCGCACAAGCGTTCACAGCTTCCGGGGAAATGACGCGGGGATTGTTCTCATAGGGAACCAGCTCCGACACCGGCAGTTTCAGCAATTCTTTCGTAATCATTCTGCCATTGTCCTCCTTGCTTGCGGGTAAAACGAAACAGAGGGTCGCCCCACGATGGGGGCAGCCCTCTGTTTTTCGGTGCTGCCTTTCGGAATCGAACCTTCCATGTCTACACACATGAACGCGCTCCAAATTGCGCTAGGGCAGCATATAGAGCCGTTGGCCGGATTCGAACCGGCACCATTCCGCGCCAGCCCGCTGCGGTGATTGGTCGCAGTTGCCTGTCATGGAATGTATCATCAATGTTGACCCGCCTGCAAAAGCGGCGCTCTGCGTTGAGCTACAACGGCATATAATATCCCCGCGCCGCGGTGGTCGGGCGCAGCTTGGGGAATGGACACACACACCAGCGGGACCAACGTCATAACCCGCTTTTGGCGTTCCGGGGCCTCCGTCTGAAATGCGTGTTGTTTCTATCCGCGCTCCCTCGTGGGGGGTGACGGAAAGTCTAGGAGGATGCCTGTGTGAGAGAAAAAGAAAGGAATGTGCCGCGTATGGGTAACGCGGTCAGCTCCCGGTGGTTTATGAGGCCATGTGTCCACTTCTGCTTACGGGGTCGGCAGGATTTCAAGCGCCGTGCCGCATTGCGCGGTTGCGCTTATGTCATTCTATCATGCCTCCCAGTCTGTTGGAAGTCCAGAGACATAACAATATCAGTCCGGGGTGATGTAGAAAATTTGAGAGTTATTTTTGCGCGTATTGCTCATTATGCACAATCCTTGTTGATGTATGGCCAAATTTCGGCCAGCGCTTGCAGCCCTTCCCGGATTGCGTCCGAAACTGTAGAGCGAGAAATGCCCAGTTCGGCAGCCACGTCATCGTAGGTTTTGAGTTTGAAATAGCCGTCCTTGTCTGTTGTTTCGCACTCGATGTAGTAGGCCCGCACAGCATCGGCCATGCGCAGCGTACTGTCATCTTCGGCGCTCACGATGCAGAACACGCGGGAAATTGCCTCAATGCGGCGCTTGACCAGCTCCGATTCCATGCGGCTCAGTTCGCGGTTCTCACTGTCCATCTTGCAGACGGCATCCAGAATCTTGTCACCGTTTCCGGCAGACATGGGCATCCCGCTGAAGCTCTGGGTCACTCTGGTTGCTGCGTCACGCTGCTTGGCCATCATTTCGTGCTGGATGTTCATGCCCTCGGCCAGATCGCGCAGCTTGCGGAACCAATCCTTGACCTCCATAAACGCGGCCTCTCTTGCCGGGTCCTGTGCTCTCCATGCTCTAATCTCCATATACACCCCTCTTTCTGGTCATGGCTGCGAGCCGGTCACTTTGCGCCAAAGATTTCCCGCAGCGTGTCGCTGAAGGTCTTGCGGGTCTGTGCAGGCTGCACCTGAACGTTCTTGCCGGTGGACTTTGCGATGGCCTCCGCGATGTCCTGCGCCAGCTTTTCCGGTACGCAGCTCTCCGCGTCAACGCGAATCTGGCAGTCGGGCGCGGGCATATTCTTTTCCAGCTCTGCCACGCGGCGTTCCAGCTGTCGGATGCGCTTATTTTCTCTCTTGCTCATGTGGTAACTCCTTTCGTCACACAAATTCTTTCGGCGGGGTCTCGTAGGTCTCGCCGATTTTCTTCCACAGGTGGAGGCAGTACGGATGGGTGTCAACGTACTGGCTGCGCGGCGGGTGGAACTGCACCACGCATTCTTCCTCGTCCCAGAAGATGTCCTTGATAAGGCACATCTCGTCCCACGTCGGGCAGCGGCGCGGGAGGCTCACGCTGACGTGTTCCCAGCCGCCGCCCCACGATGCAACGATGCCCACAGTCTGCGGCTTATACTGTGGGTGGACGAGGTAGGCCATGAAGCCGTCCCAGCCCTCCCGCACGATCATCAGGCGATGGTTCTTCTTGATTTCTTCAATCGGGCGCATTCGTTTCAACTCCTTCCAAAAACAGCAGCACTCCCGGCGCTGCGACCCGGACGCGGTAGGCTCCTACATCTGCCGGGGTTATGTACTTCCGGCCAAACACGTTCTTCATGTCTTCCCAGATCAGCCACGGAATGCGGTAGAACTCCCGGCCATTGAATGAACACAGAACGAACGCGATACCACCCAGCCGTGATATCCGGCGCAAACAGGCGGCTTGCTCGGCTGATACGCGGTCGGACAACAAACGACCGGTGTCGGTGTGTTTCGCCTCGAAAACGACAGCTCTGCCGCCTGAGAGAACGCCCTTGTAGTCCGGCTGTGCCTGCTTGGTGTAGCAGGCGAGGAACCTGCCGGAACGATCTGCGCCGCCGAGGGGCTTCATCGGCTCCGGGGTTTTCTCGATGTCAGCCCGCCCGATTGCGCGGTAGTAGTCACAAGCAGAGCTGATGATAGCCTCAAAGCCCGCGCCCTCTGCCCGGCTGCGATCGCCGATATAGCTGCGGCGAATGCTGGCTGCTGTCTTAACCTTCATTGTCCTGCCTCCAATACTCCACGAAATAGGTCAGGGTGGACTTGCCGCCGCGCTTCTCCTTGCCCATGCGCACGGTGTAGCCGTTCATGGCAAGCACGACAACGAGCACCTTTCTGTCCTCGACCTTGTCACAGTCGATTTTGTAATGCTCTGCCATCTTGTCCTCCTTACTCCTTCAGGCAGCTGGCAGGCTGCTGGAGCCACTTCAGCGCCTCTTCCTCGGTCGGTACCCCATCCGCGCACATCTGGTTCACGACAATGGGGATAAGGCGCTTGGCCAGTTCCTCGTCGTCCATGTCGCAGATGGCATCCGCAATGGTGTCCTCGTTATGGGGCATGATTTTCAGCGACAGTCTGACCACCGTGCCGTCCCTGCGCGTCCAACTGCTGATGATACCGGCACAGCCCAGCTTCTCGCAGGCTGTCAGCATGGTATCGCGAGCCTCTTCCAGAATTTTGTTGTCCATTACCGATACTCCTTTCCGGTAACCCTGTCCCGCAGCGGGATGCGGCCAATGATGTCGAAGCCGGACCACTCTGCGATCTGACGCAGCATCGGCACCAGAATGCTGATTTGCAGCAGCCGGGCGGCCTCTTTCTGGTATTCTTCCTTGCGGATGTTCCGCATCGCGGTGCCGGGGGTCGGGTCAGCGTAGTGCTCGGCGTTCCGGCTCATGTTGTCATTGCTCATGTTCAAGCTCCATTCTCCAACAGGTCAAACAGAGTGGGTGCATCCTTTTCCGCATCCGCAGATTCCAGATAGCCCACGCCGTCACGGAAATAATCCGGGTTCAGCTCCACGCCCTTGCCTCTGCGGTTCATCTTCACGGCCTCATACGGCACAGTGAACAGCCCCGCAAAGGGGTCAGCTACCAGCTCGCCCTCGTTGCTGTACCGCTCAATCAGGCGCTGCACGATGTCGATCTGAAGCGGGCAAACGTGGAGGTTCTGCCGCCGCTGGCTCTGGGTGGTGTTTAGGGTGCGCATCCGGTTGATATCGTCCCAGACGGTCATGTCCCACGAGCCGGGAGCGACCACCATGAACGTGGACGGCAAACGGCCATCCTTGTCCAGACTTTCCGCGAGCTTGACGTGTTCCTCGTAGGAGTAGACGCTGTTCCGGCTGAACTTGCGGTATACGTTTTGCAGCTTGGAGGTCGGGATTTTTTCCAGTTCCTCGCGGGTGAAAGGCCGGTCGCCGCTGCTGCGCCAGAATGCGTGAGCGTCAATTTGCCACTGGGCGCGGGTGTATTCCTCTTTGGACTTCTTTACCGGCGTATCGGCATATCCACGGCTGCAATCGGTGGGCAGCTTGCGGAACAGCAGGATGTATTCTGGGCAGCCAACACCCATCTTCGTGCCGTCCTTGCACTGCTCCGTCCATCCCAGACGGTAGGTCTGGTTATTCTCCCGGACAACGTCCGTGACAACCGTAATCATTCCGAAATAGGCGAACCCATGCTTCCGGAAATGAGCGATACAGTCCGCGTGAAACGGCTCAATGGTCGGCGCTGCAAGGCCGGTGACGTTGGCGAACTCCACGCGATCTTTCACATGGATTGCAGCCACGCGACCCGGCTTCAGGGTGCGCAGCAGTTCCGGGGTCAGATAGTCCATCTGACGGAAGAACTCTGCATCATCCGGGTTATGGCCGAAGTCATTGTACGAGGGCGAATATTCGTAATGGTTGCCGAACGGGATACTAGTCACATACAGGTCAATGCTGTCCGTTGGCCAGTTCCGGACTTCTTCCACACAGTCGTTGTTGATGGCCGTGTAATTGTTTCCCTTGACTTCCACTCTCTCACATCCTATCGTTCTCTTCAGGGTCTCAAGCGCAAGGCTACCGAGACCGTATTCTTTGATGATTTCCTCCATCTGCTCGCTCAGTTCATCGTACTGTCTCCACTTGCGTTGCAGCGCCAGCAGCACCTCCGTCTCCGTGTCCATGTACAGGATGTCGATGATGACCGGGGACTTTTGCAGGAAACGGTAGATGCGGTGAATGGCTTGAATGAAGTCGTTGAACTCGTAGTCGATGCCCATGAAAATGGCGCGGTGGCAATGGCGCTGGAAATTGCAGCCGGAACCGGACAGGCTTTTCTTGGTTCCGAAGATGCGGGTGCGGCCCTGTGCGAAGTCCATGACCCGCTGCTCTCTGGTTTCCAGCTCCATGCTGCCGTAGATATCGACCATCTCCGGCACGGCCTTTTTGAGCGCCTTGCGCTCGTCCTCCAAATCGTGCCAGACCACAAAATGCTCGTCCGGCGGTGCCTCCGCAATGATGCGGGCTACCTCGGCGGCGCGAATATCGATGCTGTCCCTTTTCTCCTTGGCTGCATCCGACAAGCCCATGGCGGCATCATGGCCGAGCTTCATCTGGCCGTCCGCTTCAAACTCGGCGGGCCGGTCAAGGCTGTTCAGCTTGTGGTATCGGATATCCATCGGCGGCAGTGAATAGCCGTCATCCGAGAATCCGAGGTCGCTCGGCTTTTGCAGGAAAAGGCCCCAACTGGCGCACCAGATCCAGAACTCGCGCTCGCGGCCAGGATACAAGGTCAGATTGTTGGCCTTGGTGCTGTCCCTCTTGAAAAAGCGGGTCAACGCCTGTCCGGTGTCCATCACTTCCAGAAAGCCCGCATAGTGAATCAGCTCTTTGAACCGGTTCGGGGCCGGGGTCGCGGTGTTTGTCAGCTTATATTTCACGCCCTTGAACTTGAGCATGAAGCTCTGGTAGGTCTTGCTGCCGAAGCTGCGCAGCGTTGCAGCCTCGTCCAGACTGACCGCCGTGAAGCGGTGCGGGTCAATATCGCCATCGCGAACCCTCTCGTAGTTGGTCAGGATGATGGGGGCCGTGCTGGCCTCCACCTCGGCCATGGTCTTGCAGTAGGGCGGTTCTTCCATTCCCAGCAGATTGACCGCATCTGCCCGGAACTCCGGCATTACGTTCAGCGGCATCACAATGAGTGTCTGGCCTCCCTCGTGCTTCTGAAGGATTCTGCACCATTCCAGCTGCATGACCGTCTTGCCCAGACCGAAGCGGGCAAAGATGCTGCGCCGACCGCCGCGCAGCGCCCACAGGACGCTCACGCGCTGGTGATCTTTCAGCACCGGGTTGACCTCTGCGGGGTCAATCTCAATGCCTGACAGGGGCGCAATGTCGATTTTGCGCTCCAAAAATTCTTTGTATGTCACGTTTTCATCTCCCATATATTGCGAGCCGTTACGCTTTGGCTCTCCCCACAAAAACGCCCGAAAACAGGCGGTTCCCGATTGTGTAGTGATAATACCTGTGTCCGTCCGGAATGGTTTCTTCCGTGCTCTCTGCCGGTCTGAGCACCAGAGGATGGCCTGCCACCTGCACAACGTACTCGCCGCCGGGGACAAGACGCTGCATCCAGCTTTCGGCGGGTGCAGCGTCCGCCCGGTCGCCGTCCATACAGCAGACCGCCACAGCGGGCAGCGCCGGGGCCAGCATGGTGAAGAATGAAAGCTGTTCAACGTCCATTGCAGTGGGCCACCTCCACCTTGCGGATTTTGCGGACCGTGATAGTCCAAGCATCTGGCCAGCGGTCGCGGGCGTGGTAGATGCCCTGAATCGCTGCGTCGCCCTCGTCGTCGGCCTCCAGCTTCAGGCAGTGGATTTCATCCCTGCCGGGTGTATGGCATTCGACGGACACCTTGAACTTAGGCATTTGCGGCCTCCAGTCTCACCGGTTCCGGGCCGCCGCGCAACTGGGCGGCCTCCTTTGGCGCAGTCTCGATCTCTTCCCGCGACTGTTTCAAGAACTCAATGCGCCGGTATGTAAGATCGGGAGTTCGGGCCAGCTCCTCCAGCCCGCCGACGCTTCCGATGTAGACCTTCGCCGCCGTCGGGAGCTTGTCGAACAGCTCTTTCAGCTCCTCGCGCCCGTCGCTGCGGATAGGCCGCCCGTTGTCGTCAACTCCGACGACCATCGGGCATGTGCGCCAGTACAGATACCTTTGCGCCTTATGCGAAGCTTCCGTTATAGCATCCCACTCCGCCGCCGGGTCAAGGCTCTTGGAAAGCTGCTTGAAGATATCCGCGACCGAGATCGGGTAGACGCAGACGCGGCGCGCCGCGAGATACGCCTTCTTAACGACCTCGCCGGGGTAGTCCCTGAACTGGTATGTCCACTCGTCGATCGTATCTTCCAGCTCTTCGTCGGTCAGTGGCTTCATCATCTGCTTGTAAAGCGTCGCGTTCCTCAAAATCAGCTCCGCCACCTCTTCCTTGGTCATGTCTCAAAACCCCTTTCTTTGTCCATGTTGCCCAGTACGCGGGCAAGCTGGTCTCTCGTGCTTTCTGACGGCTGCCGTGGGCTGCTGCCTCTTCCGGTCGGCCTCTTGTGGTTCTCGTCGCTCGCGGCTGCATCTCCGGGTGTATGTATTCCGCTATGCTGCCAGTTCGACAAGATCCCGTTGATATAGTTCCATGAGCGCTTCCCGGATTCTGCCGCCTTATTGATAGCCAACAGAATCATCTCGGTGCCGAATACCTCTCGCCAGCCTTGCAGCTTATCCAGAGCAGAGCGCGGGAAAGTTCCAATAACTGCTTCATACTGCTGGACTATCCTTGCAAGGTCTACATCCGCCGAACTCTGCGTAACAACAACAGTAGTAGTATCTGATACTTTAGTATCAGTTGTACTTTGTACTTTGTACTTTGCACTTTGGTTTTCATGGGTTTCTTTGGGTTTTGATGGGTTTTCTTCGGTTTCCATGGGTTTCTCCAAAAACCCATCGGTTTTTTTGGGTTTTTCCGATAACCCACCGGTTTCTGCGGGTTTTCTCGGTCTACCACCTTTGCGGCCATTTTCACGGTTTGCTTCAACAGTACGTTGGTAGGTTTTTACATTTTCGTCCAGAAACTGGCGCATAGATTCAAAGGCCAGCTGTTCGATAGGCTCCGATAAATCCGGCTCTGTGCCGCTCTGGACATACCCGGCCATTGCAAGGAACACTTCCCGGAACGCCTTATCATCCAGAATGCTCAGGAGCTTGAGCTTGTCGAACGGTATCAGCAACCCTTTCGGGCGGGCATTCTCGGCTTCGTCCGCCATCTGCTCACCTCCTTTCTCTCAACGGTGAATCAGAACAGCAAGTCGTCCGTGTCCGAGATCGGGCGGTCATCGCCGTTGTAGTCGGGCACTGCCGCCGGGGCGGGTTGTTTTGCCGGTTCCGGCAAGGAAGCGCTCTGCGGCGGCTGAGAGCCGGTATCAAAGGGTGTGTCGTTCTCCACCGGTGCAAAGTCATTGGTTCCTGCCTGTCCGGTCGGCTGCATCATGTCGATTGCCATCTGAACCCATCGGGCAGCAACAAGCCCACCAACGACAACGCCCTCGACGTTATGCAGGTTCCAGTAGGTTGTACCGTTCGCGCCGGTATTGCTTTTCAGCTCGCCGCCGCAAATCTCGACAAAATCGCCCTTCTGAAGGAGGCCGTCCCACTTGTCGAGATCGCTCCAAATACAGCACTCGACAAACATATTGCTCCGGTTGCCGGAGGCATCTTTTGTACTATGAGCCTTGACGCTCAAGCTGAGGAACGGCTTTCCGGTCTTCGTTTCCTTTAGACTAGGGTCGCGAGAGAGGGTTCCTGTGATCTTCGTCCCGGTCTTTGTCTGAATAATCATTCTGCATCACCGCCAAACGGATCATCGTTGGTGTCGGTGGTTTCAACTGCAAACGGTTCGGGCTGCTCTTTTTTCGGCTTCAGCTTGCGGGGCTGCATAGCGCCGATTTCGGGCTGCTCGTTCTCGACCTCGCGGTAGGATGCTTCTGCAGCTACCGGAACCTCGCTCTCATCGTAGAGGCTGCCAAACGTGGCCGGGAAGGATTCGCGCAGCGCGTGGACAAGGGCTACCTTACGAATCATCGTTGCAGGCTTCGTTACCCACAGGGATTTCTTGGTGTCGTACTCGCTCAGTTTCACTTCCTCGTAGAAGGGGCGGCTGCGGTCCTTACGGTAGGCTTTAGCCCAGCCGCCGACCAGCTTCTCGTCCTCGTAGACGATGGATCCTTCGCGGTGGATGAGCTCACCAACTTCAGGAACAAAGACAATCACGCCAGCCTCAAAGCCATCATACTGCGGGTGCGCCTCTGCCATCTTCATGTAGCAGGTCTTGCCCAGAACAATGGTACTGGCCGTATCACCGTTCTTGTTGTCATAGTGGATGAGGTAGGCTTCCTTGGTGAAAGGGTTGAGGTGGTACTGCTTGCACGTTTCCAAGAAGATACGGCACTCTGCAATGGTAGCTTCCTTGCAGATGAAGTCGCGCACATCATCAAAGGTGACGGTGAGGTGCTGGCCGTCCATGCTCTCGATTTCGACCGGCTTGGATTCTGCGACCGGCTGCATCGCTTCGCTCTGCTTGACCTGAGCAGCGAAGGAGCGGCTCTGAACTGTGGTAGTGGTATTCGGCGCAGCAGCGCCAGCGCGTGAAGTGAAACCCATTTTTGTTACCTCCTAGAATGTTGAAGATTATTTGATGCTGCCGAAATCGAACCCGCGTTCCTTGGCAGCGCTGCGGAACCATGCAATGTCTTCTTTGGTGAACTCGACCCAGAAGTAATAGCGCTTGCGGGAGGAAGTCTCCTGCGCAGCGGTGAAGCTCTGCATCGCCTCCATGTCCAGACGGCCCTCCGGCGTGATGAATGCGGCGGCTTGCGTTGCTGCGGCGGCTTGCGCCCGCATCTCGCGTTCTTCAGCCGTCGGGGGAACGATTACCGGAGCCGACATCCGCGCCCGCTCTGCCGCTTCTCTGGCGGCCTCTGCATCTCTCTGTGCTGCGCGGGACTTCTCGCGGCGGGTATGCTCGCGGACAGCCTCGTTCACGCTCAGGTTGCGCAGGTATTCGGTGGTGCAGGGTTCGACGTCCTCTCCGCAGTTCTCGCGGATAAAGTCGAGGTCGCTGCGAACGCCCTCAATGGCCTTGCACAGTGTTTTTTTCGCTTCAGCGAGGTCAAAGGTCTTGTTCAGCCAGCGGGTGTCCAGCAACCGGTCAAAAGGAATGAGGGGTTCCAGCTCGCCAATGCAGTCCCGGTAGACCAGCTTCAGCGTGGACGCCTTTTCATCTTTTTCGGCCTGTTCGACGGCCTTGACCTGCTCGTCGATTGCACCGGAGACCTTTTTGCACTGCTCCCGCATCACCTTAATGTCGGCCTGAAAATCTTCCAGCGGCTTCAGATAGAGCTTCCTTGCAGCCGTTACCGCTGCGCCCAGTTGCTTGTCCCAGTTGTTGATTTTGGCTCGGTCGTCCTTTGCTCCTTTGATGCTCTCCGGGGTGTAGACGCGGCCTGTGTAGGCCGCCAGCTTTTCGTCGATGTTCTTCTGGACCTCGTCCTTGTTCCAGCGCATCGCCGGGATAACCGGGCGTTCCACCCGGACGGTCAATTCATTTTCCACGCTGTTCATCCTCCTGTTCTTCTTCAGCCTCCCGCTCGGCCAGCTCTGCCATCTGGGAATCCGTCAGGAAGTAGTACCCATCCGGCGGCTCCAGCGGCGGGCCGTAGCCGTCAAGCGCGAGATTATACATCGGGTTCATCCTCAGCCCGCCTTTCTGCTGCTGTCGTTCCGGCTCTCGCTGTGCTGAACTTGGCCATAAGGGCTGCTGCGCTTGTACCGCTGGCAGTCCTCGTACATTCCGTACAGAGACATCGCCAGCCCGCTTGCCAGTGCGAGCAGGATCCACGGTGCCGACTTTGCAGCCGCCTCCGGCTCCCAGGATCCGCGGTTGACCAGCAGCCACACAGTTCCTTCGCACATCCAGCTTGCGACCTTCCATGCACCGACCAGAGCCAGCGCAGCAGTCGCCAATTTCACAACCTTACGCATCTTTCATGTCCTCCCATCTTGATATCTTACGCGCTGTCCTTCTCTGCGCCGACCGGGCGCAGCGGGGGCAGCGGCTTGGCATCGTTCTTGTGGAGCTTGTAAAACTCCACATCTTCAACGCGGAAAAAGAACTTGCTCTTGCTGCCCTTCTCGCCGTGCGAGTAGGCGGTCAACTTGCCTTCTCGCCTCATCTGAAGCACTCTTTGACGGCATACGCCGAGCGCTTCCGCTGCCTGTTTGGTGCTGTAATATTCAGACACATTCTGTGCCTCCTTCCTGCGGTAGGCTCCCGCGACACCCTTTCGGGTGTTTCGGCTGCTGCCGGGCAGCCATCATCAGGCGGGTTTCAAGCAACTTCGTTGCTGTCGATGTGCTGGACGTTCTTGCTTTCGTCCACCCACATGGTATGGCTCCAAGCAGTTTCGCTGTGGGCGGCATCTGTGCGGTGCCAGCCATTGCCGCGATTGGTGATCTGATCGATGTAGGTGTTCTCCCTGATGCCGGGCAGTCCCTTGACCTTGTGGCCCGCCTTGTCTGCCTGCATGATGTTCAGCAGGTAAACCTTCTCGGTGTCAAGATAGCTCTCTGCCTCGCTCATTGCGTCCAGCAGGTTGTCAGCTTCCAGAACCTTGTAATCGGTGGTCATGGGCTTGTAGGTTGCGCGGTAGTCGATTGCGACGATGTAGGACTTCTTCATTTTCTTTTCCTCCTGTTTTGTGGAGTGTCATTCTCTACGCTTGTTATTATACTAGCTTTTGACTAGTTTGTAAATAGCTTATCGCTATTTCTGGAAAAATATTTTAGCCATAAGCTAGAAGCGTTTGCCAAAAAAATACCGGTCGCACCGGTTTCGCATATCAAAACAGGGTTTGCTGCCCGAAATCCTCCGGGGAGGGAGCTGGGGGCTTTGCGACCCTCGGCTGGTACGTCCGCGTCTGGGTCAAAACGTCGATTTCGCAGAACCGGAAGCCTTTGCAGTGGTTCAGCCGCCGCAGGGCAGGGCCGTCCAGCATCTCGTCTTTGTAGCTGCAATAGGCCAGCTCGTCATCGTTCAGACAGGCGTTGCAGCAGTACCGGCAGTATTGTTTCATCGAGGTGCCTCCCAGAATCCAAAGGCCGCCGGAAGTTCCATCCAGTGCGTTACACGGCTGCCAGACCTCCCGTCTGTGTTTTCTGGGTCGAGCAGGGCGTTCATTGTCGTTGCGCCGCTATCCCAGCCAACAGAGAAAATTTTCTGCTCGGTGTCATACATCGCGGGTGAAACGTACTCCCCATAGCTTTCATCTGGATAAAACGGTGAGCACTCCAAATCCCACGTTATGACATTCACAAGGCATGGCACGAATATTTCATCTTCCTTGTCAGATTCGGGAAGCCGTGTCTTGATGCTGACCCACTGTCCAGCAAGCTGACCCTCTTCGTCACCAGCTAAGAGACCAACAGGAACTTTCAGTCCAGTTGCGAACTTAGCCAGCATCTTGGCCGTCGGGTTGACCCCGCCATTCTCGTACAGGCTCACCGTCTGCTTGGTCACGCCCATTCTTTGGGCAAGCTGAATCTGTGTGAGGTGAGCGTCTTTTCGCGCTGCACGAATTTTATCTCCGATAGAATCAGACATCTTTCAATTCCTCCACATAGCGCCAGCTCTGGGGAGGCCGCTGTACTTCCACAGGCCGTGTACCAAACCGCGTATTTTGCAAGCCTGTGAATACCCGCAGCTCGCGCGGCTGGTCATAAATCTTCAGGTCGGAGATATGCCACGCCCAGCCGTGACACTTGTTCAGGTAGCGGACAATGCGGTCTCTGTCCATGCAAGCCATTTCTTCGACATCATCCGGGGCGCGGCATATCGGTGCAAGCTCCCAAATCTTGTCGCAGACGAACTCGCCAATGACCGTACCATCCAACCGCTGCCAGCCTTTGCCGGGGACGATTCGCAGCCAGCCCATCTTCGACTGTTCTTTCGTGCAGTAGATGTAGCACTTGAATGGAGGCTTCACGCCCTCCGGCTTCGTCTTGCGTACCTCCACGGTCTTTTCTTTCAGGACGATCTTGCTGCACCATACCGGCTGGATGCTCAACAACACAGCTTTCACGCTCGCGCCTCCTCTCAGTAATACTCGATTTCTACCAGAGAGGTGGACACCAGCTCGAAGCGGCCATCTCCAAGAGGAATGCGCAGAAGCTGGTACTCTTTCTCGTAGGAGTAGTAACTCGGCACCAGTTCGCTGAAGCTGTCAACGGTGATTGTATATTTCGGAGACCGTGTGCCAGCATAGCCGACCTTTTCAATTTCCGGGGAATAGACCGTGACGTGGTAGCACGGCTCGACGGTAGCTTCAGCCTCAGCAGATGTAGAACCGCAGGCGGTAAACCAGAGCGTCAGGGTCAGCAGCAGAGCCGCGACAACAAAACAGGAAATTCGATTTTTCATTCTTCCGCACGTCCTTTCAGGTATTCTTTGGCAGTTTCTTTGATGGCCGTATCCCGGAGGAACGTCCACGAATCATCGTCGTCAATGAGCTTCCGCATCTTGGCCGCAGCAGTTTGAACCAGTTTGCAAAGGGCTTTGCGCTCCATCCGGTACTCCTGCCGGATTTCATCATCTGTGAGCTGGTCAATGTACGACTGAACATCCTCTATGTCGTTCTGTTTCTGGATGTCCCAGACGATTTCGCACCGGCGGCCATCAGCCTGAATGCCGTACAGCAGGAACGAAACTCCTTTGCTGTAACGATCATCGAACCAGTGCCAGACCTCCAGCCGGTTTGTGCCAGCCGGGAAATGTAGGAATGCAGCTTCTAGCTCTTCCGTTTCGGGGTTCATTGGAACATCGTCAAGCTGCTTCCACAGCGCTTCCAGAACAGCATCGCGCTTCTGCAAGGTTGCCATGCCCGCGCCGTTCACGGCCCGCTCGTTCCAGAGCTTCGCGGCCTGACCCTGCGCAATGAACTTCGTACTGTGCCACCGCTTGACCCATACAGCGCCGCCGGTAGCCCCACAGCCGGAACAGGAAACGCGGTACCTGCCGCCAAAGTCCCGAATGTGCGCCGTGCCGCTGCAGAACGGGCAGGGCTTCAAATCAAAATTCGCCATCTTCATTCCTCACTTTCTGCCGATAACTTCCATGAGCAGATCCTTGTAGGTGTCACGCTGCACACGGAGCTTTTCCAGCTCTTCCTTGGTGTCTGACACCGAAGGAGAGGCGACCGGAACCGGTGCTGCTGCAACGCCGGGAGCTTCAACCGGCTTCGGCTTGGACAGGTAGTTGTCAAGGCCGAGACTCACCATCAGGCCAAACTCGATGTCCTGCATTTCCTTATCGCACAGCTGGCCGATGTAGTCATTCAGCCGCAGCTTGTCCACAGTAAAAATCTGCTCACAGAGGGCAGTGGATTCCTGCAGCTTCCCAGCAGCATTGATGTGAACGTGGGTCTGCATGGGCCTCTTCTCCCGCGTGGTCAAATAGACAATCTCCAGAGTGGAGGAGTTCTTGTTATTCTGACTGTTGCTCACAATGATGGCCGGGCGGCCAGCGTGCTGCTCGCTCCCAATCTCATTGCCAGTGGGGTAAACATAGTAGACCTCACCGCGATAAAACATTCCATTCATGAGAAAATCTCCTTTCAATTCTGGCGCTGGATATAAGAATCAGGCTGCGCCTACCGCCTGAACCATCTTGATTTCTGCGAGCGCTTTCTGTGCCGCTCGCTTGCCGTTCTCGTTCAAAATCCGCTGCCATGCTCGCTGCGAATATGACCAGCGGAAAGCGTTTCCCTTGAGGATGCCGCGCACCTCCGGGCCGGGGTCATTCTCAAACGTGAGCTGCACCCGCATCAGAGCGCCGTTCTCGTAATAGGTAACGCCGGGCAGTCCTTCGACCTTGACCGGCTGCGAACCGGCTGCAATTGCCGTTTCTGCGTCCCTGATGCGGGCCTGCAACCGGCGAATGCGGTCTTTGGAACTGCTGAACTGCCACGGAAGGAACGGCGAATGGTCTCCCATTTTCAGCCGTCCTTCAATCATGGCCTTTTCGCAGCTACCAACGCCCTCGCAGCCATTGACCGTTCCACGTTCTCGGAAATACCTGTTGACCGCAATCATGTGGGCATGGCGGGCCTTTTCTTCTTCCAGCTTGCCCTTCAGGTCAACAAGCGCGTCCGGTTCCTTGGTCGTGCTGGGTGCTCTGCTGTTCATCTTCATGCTCCTTTCTGCTGCGCTGCCTGCGGAAAGAAGAACTTCCCAATGTCCTTCTGCTGGATTTCCAGCAGCTCGCAGATGGCGGCAATCTCACAGCTTGTCCACGCGGAATGACCTTGCATCTTAGTGGAAAGGGTGCTGGGGCTGATTCCGATAGCCTGCGCGACCTCCTGATCCTGATACCCGCAGACATGAAACCACCCGCGAAGGGCAAAATACGGAATGTTTTTGTAGCTGCCTCTCGGCGGGTTCGTTTTGACAATACGCTTTCTCATTGTTTCTCACCTCCATCTTGTGAGCGCCCGTAAGGCCAGATAGCACAGCCCTTATATTTACCGGGAAACGGCCTTTGCCATGGCATCCATCAGCCAGTGGCCGTTCATGACGTTGTTCCAGTTGTTCGCCTGATAGTCCTTCGTGTTGCGGTGCGGGGCGCTGTGAGTGACGAAATCGCTCATTGCGTTCACCGCGCCCCATGCGGTGTTGCGGAACTTCACGAGGTCCGGAGCCATCATGCAGACCATGTAACCGTCCTTCATGTCCTGCACATGGCGCTTCTGGCGGTCGGTCATATCGTCAGCTTCCGGGAACAGGCCGTCCAGAATCTCCCGCAGCCGGGCATCGCTGACCGTGGTGTTTGCCATCTGGTCGGCGCGGGTTGCAAGTTCGTCCATGTACTTGTTAGCCATGTCCAAGCACTGCCGGGCCTCTACCAGCTTGGTGTTGATATCGCCCACATGACGGACGCTCCATGCCCGCTGCGCAGTGTCCAGCGCAAGGTTCAGCGTGTTGTTACAGACCACGCGAACCGGGGTCATGCAGACACGGACAGCGCCGGATCCGTCATGCGTGTTGGAAAAGCACATATAGGTTTCAGTCTTGTCCCCGCAGATTTCGGAATCGGGCAGCTTTGCCAGCAGCCAAATCTTCTTACCGTCCAGCAGGCTGCCAGCGGTCTCATAGTGGACATCGCCGCCGATCAGCGCATCCGTGAACGCGAAAGCCTCTGCGTTCTGGACGATGCGGTACTTGTTGCTGACCACGCCCAGAACCTTGTTGTCCGAGCTGCGGACATTGGCCTTGTAGCCGGGAATCGGCTCGTAACCGCCGTTCAGCCACATATCACGGGCCTCGACCGTCCAGTCCAGACCGGCCAGCTTCAGAGCCTCCGCGCTGGTTGGCGCTTCCTGCACCATCTTCCCCAGACCGTGCCAAGGCTTCTCCCGGACATAGAACATCGTTTCAACGTTTGCAGACATTTTTCATACCTCCGAAAATTGATTGTTGGTTGCGGTGGTTCCCGCGACCTCCCCGGCTGGCTGCCGGGTGGTTTCGGCTGCTGCCATGCAGCCATCATCAGGCGGGGTTATTCAGAGCGAGTATTCCACGCTTCAATAGTTCGTTGCCTGCCCAATTCCCCGCGATGTTCATAAAAATCGCGTGTAAATGTGATGCTGCAATGCGGACATCTAATCCGAATGCCCTCAGTATTAGATTCAGTGATGGTCGTATACTCCTGCCCGCAGAAAGGGCACGGTTTCAGCGTTTCCTTTTTCATCGTTCAGACCTCCTTGACCTCAACTGTCTTGATGCTATCGGACATATACTCCCGGCCTCTGGCGCGTTCGCAATACTTCACGAATCCGTTTACTGCATCGCGGAGGTCGTATGCCTCCCGCTTGGAGAGCAGCTCCGACTTCTCAAAAGCCGCCTTGATTTTGTTGGCCTGTGCATCTTCCATCGGGATGAACACACACGCTTCGCCGACCTCGCCGTTCTGCATGGTGTCGTAGGTAATCGTCAGATTCTTCATCACGTTGTCCTCCTTAGTGCAGCTGGGCGCTGTGCTGGTTGTAGGTGACGGTATACACGCCGCTCTGCTTGGTGATCTGGATGTTGCTCACCACGACACGCTTCAGGCCGAACTTCCGGCGAACGAATTCCTTGACCAGCGGAGAAGCCTTTTCGGGAAGGTGCTTCTTGATGCGGCAGTCACGGCGGCAGTAGCGCTCGAAGCGCTTTTCATCGGCTGCGGTGGCCTCCTCTCGCGTTCCGTAGAACACGGAATCGTCGCGGTTGCTGCTCAGCTTGTAGAACCTCTCGCAGGAGATGACATCCAACCGGTTGTTCCAGATGACATCGCGGCGCTGGTTGTCGTTCGGCTTGACGTCGTCGGTGGCGATGCCGACCACGAGCTTCAGACCTTCCAGATTGTTGCAATCTTCCCACTCGGTGAAGCTGTCCAGCAGGACACGGACAATCTGCTTGCCGTTGGTCAGGTCAATGTGGGCGACTTCGCCCTGACTGCCGGACATCGAAGCGGTGTTGATGATGTAGCCCTGTGCGATGTAGCTGCTGACGGCTGCGGTGAACTTTGCGTTGATGTCGATGTACTTCATGTTTTTACCTCTTTGTTATTGATTTCTGGGTTCTCAGATGTTATTATTTAGCTAGCATCTAGTTTTCCTTTGCATAGCTATTATACTAGCTTTTGGCTAGTTTGTAAAGAGCTTTTCGCTAATTGTTCCAAAAAAATTAGCTTATGAATAGTTTGGAGGCTGTATCATGGGTTCTTTCATGTTTGATCGACTTGATTTTTTGCTAAAAAGGAATGGACTGACGAGAAAAGCATTGTGTCAGGCTTCCGGTCACGCAGACAACTATATTCGGATGTTTGAGAAACGCAACACGGAACCGCCTAGAGCTTTTGTCAATTTTTGTGCCGATCGGCTAGGAACAACTAGCGAATACCTATTTGGCGAAACAGACGACCCGACAGCACCCAGCGTTCAAGCTGCGCAGCCGGAAAAAGAAAAAAGCCCCGCAGCAGATAGCCGCGAGGTAACAGATGACGATATCAAATTTGCACTCTTTGGGGGCGGGGACGTGACCGACGCTCAATTTGAAGAGGTCAAGAGCTTCGCTCGTTTCGTAAAGGAGCGAGATGCGAATGGACAGACTAAATGAACTTTATGACGTGGCAAATGAAAACGGCATCGACATTTACAATTTTCCGCTGCCAAACACCGGCAGCATGAGCATGGAAGTGAACGGTCATTGCTGCATCGGCATGGACAGCACCCGGCAGTTCACGAGGGCTGAAGAAACCGCCCGGCTTGGCCATGAGATAGGGCATTGCATATACGGTGGGTTTTATACCCGGCTCACGCCCTATGATCTGCGAGAGCGCCACGAGGTCAGGGCTGACCGATGGTACATACTTCACGCGATACCGGAAGAAACGCTGCTGGCGCTGCTGAAGCGCGGCATGGATGCTTGCGAGATTGCGGAAGCGCTGGACACCACAGAGGAATACGTCCGGAGAGCCTACTACTTTTATAAGGACATGAGGGGAGGCGTGTTTCATTGAAGAAGCGAACGAACACTGCCGAGTGGCAAGAATGTACAAACCGCTGGCGAATCAGGGTTCAGAAGAACGGCGTGATGAAGAGCTTCTACAGCTCCACGCCGGGCAGAACTGGGCAGCGTGAAGCAAACGCCAAGGCGGACGCATGGCTTGAC
Source organism: Faecalibacterium sp. 7 (assembly GCF_049562865.1). NCBI lineage: Bacteria > Bacillati > Bacillota > Clostridia > Eubacteriales > Oscillospiraceae > Faecalibacterium > Faecalibacterium sp. 7. The sequence continues at coordinate 2,095,387 of NZ_CP186911.1, forward strand.
GACAGCATCCGGGACGGAAGGAAAAAGGTCTCTGTCCTCTATGCAGAATGGTTGGAGGACCTTTCCCTCACCAGCGGCACGTCCTATCTGGAACAGTGCACAAAATACGGCGCCTATTATCTTCTGCCGGTCATCGGGAACCTGCGCATTGAAGAACTGACCGAGGGCGATCTGCAAAAGGCTATTGATATGTCGTTCAAAAAGCGCTGCTTGAAGAAAGAACGGCAGCGCAGCTCGCTCAACAAGCCATTGAGCCGCAAAACGCTTATGACCATCCGTTCCACGGCCAACAGCTTCTTGAAGTGGTGCAGGAAAAACCGGTACACCACGCTCAATCCGGAGCTGACCATCCCGAAAAATGCCCGCATGGGTGAGAAGAAGATTCTTCAGCCGTCCGGGTTGCGTGTTCTCTTTTCGGTTGATACGCGGCTTTTGTACTCAAAACGTGTTTTCGATGACTACATTTACGCCTACCGCTTCGCCGTGTCTACCGGTGTCCGGCCCGGAGAGCTGGTCGGCCTCTGGTACGGCGACATCAAGGGCAACACGGTCAACCTTCGCCGCAGCATCAACACGCATGAGGAAGAAACGACCGGCAAGAACGAAAACAGCATCAGGTCATTTGATATGTGCCAGCAAGCGCGGGAAGCATACGAGGCACAGGTGCAGCTCCTCAAAGATAGCGGTGTTGAGCTAAACTATAACACGCCACTGTTCCAGATTCCTTGCCAGCGCAGCCTCAAACGCCGGTGGGAGAAGTATCAGGCATCGAACGGAATCACGCCAGCGGTCACGCTCTACGAGATGCGGCACACCTTTGTCAGCATGGAGGCTGGAGCCTTGACGGACGGCCAGTTGAAGATGCTGGTTGGTCACAGCAAGAACATGGACACCTTCGGGGTGTACCGTCATGAGATAAAGGGCCAGCGGGAAGAGCTGGCAGCGGCTACGACTGCGGCCATCAACAAGGCTCACGGATGACCATTCAGTTGACCCATTTTTTGACCCAGAAAAATATCCTAGAATGAAAAAAGCGCTTGCTGGTTATGGCAAGCGCTTTTCTGGTTTTTTTATGATGTTTCGAGAATAAAGGTTGTGTTTTTGCAGATTGATGAAGAGAAACCGTTGTTCGATTCCCATTGCCCGCTCCATACAGAAGAGACGCTGGTTCGTTCAGAACCAGCGTCTTTCTTTATACTCTGGCCCCACTTTTGGCCTCACTTCGGATTTTGAAAGTCAAAAAAGCCCTTGCGAAATCCAAAAAGAAAAGAGCCGGGCGGCTGCCTTCCAGCAGCTTCCCGGCTCGATTTTTCTCGATCCCAGATATGGCAAAAGGGGAAAGCTCCGCTTTTGCGATGGAAATAGAAGGAGTTTTTACTCCACGCTGATCATATAATAGTAAACGGGCTGGCCGCCGCGGATGTGGCTGACCTCCACGTGATTGGGGCACTTTGCCTTTACGATCTCGGTGACCTTCTCGGCATCCTCATCGCTGACGTCGCAGCCGGAGATGATGGTGACAAAGCTGGAATCCTTCTTGCACATGCTGCGTGCCAGACGATAGGTGGCCTTGGTGATGTCGTTGGAGGTGGAGACGATCTTGCCATTCTCCAGCGCCATGATCTCGCCCTTCCGGATGCGCTTGCCGTCGTACTCACTGTCGCGGGCTGCATAGGTGATCAGGCCGGTGGACACCTTATCGGCAGCAGCCATCATGTTGATGGTGTTGGTCTCGGCGTTCACAGAGGGATCAAAGTTCAGCATGGCGGTAATGCCCATGGGCACGGTGCGGGTGGGCAGAACGACCACCTGACGGTCAGCCAGCTTCTGGGCCTGCTCAGCAGCCATGATGATGTTCTTGTTGTTAGGCAGCACGAACACGGTCTTGGCGGGCACGCTCTGGATAGCCGCAAGGATGTCCTCGGTGGCGGGGTTCATGGTCTGACCGCCGGAAACGACCGCGTCCGCAGACAGATCGGTGAACACAGCCTTCAGGCCCTCACCGGCAGCAACAGCCACAAAGCCGTAGTCACGGCTGGGGTCTACGGCAGCATAGATGAACTCGCTGGACTGGGAAGGAGCCTTCTCGGCAGAAGCCTGCTTTTCCAGGCTCTTGCCCTGCTTCTGGCGGGCCAGGAACTGCTCGTGCATGTTCTCGATCTTAAAGTTGGTCAGGTAGCCATACTTGATGGCCTCGCTCAGGATCTTGCCGGGGTCGGCAGTGTGAACGTGCAGATTGATGACGTCATCATCCTCAATGCACACCACGCTGTCGCCGTTGGATTCTGCAAAGGCACGCATCTTTGCGGCGCTTGCGCCCTCATACTTGTTGATGAGGAACTGGGTGCAGTAGCCGTTCTTGATGTCTTCCACCTTCATCAGGTCGTCGGTGAACACGCCCTTGCCGGCGTTCTCGGTGGACAGCTTTGCCTTATTGGGGGCAGCTTCGCCGCCAGCCACGATGCCTTCACCGTGGAACACCTTACCCATGCCCTCGAAGATGACCATGATGCCCTGACCGCCGGCATCCACAACACCGGCCTTTTTCAGCACGGGCAGCAGGTTGGGGGTGTCCTCCAGAGCCTTCTGGCCGGCGGCCATCACCACATCCCACAGGGCCGGCACATCCTCAGCGCCGCAGGCAGCGGCTTCCTCGGAGGCAACGCGGGCCACGGTGAGGATGGTGCCCTCGGTGGGCTTCATGACGGCCTTGTAGGCACCCTCAACGCCCTTCTTCAGAGCCTCAACGATGTCGGCGGCGGTAGCTTCCTTCTTGCCTTCCAGAGCCTTGGAGAAACCGCGGAACAGCAGGCTGGTGATAACGCCGGAGTTGCCGCGTGCGCCGCGCAGCATGGCAGAAGCAGCGGTCTTGGAGGCCTCGCCCACAGTGCAGCTGTCGTCCAGAGCCTCCAGCTCACGCACGGAAGCACCCACGGTCATGCCCATGTTGGTGCCGGTATCGCCATCGGGAACAGGGAAAACGTTCAGCTCGTCCACACGGGAACGCTGATTGTTGATGTTGTTGGCGCCAGAGATAATGGCGTCACGCAAAATCTTACCAGAAATCATTCTTTTTTACTCCTTGTACTTGCCGGAAAAGCCCGGCGCTTTCAGACACACCCTGGGATGGTCAGACAAAAATCAGGCGATCACATCGTCTACGGAGACCACAACGCGTGCCACCTTCAGACCGGTAGAATGCTCCACCTCGTCCTTGACGCGGTGGGAGATGCTGCGGGCGGCTGTGGAGATATTCAGGCCGTAGCTCACGGCAATGTGCAGTTCGATCACCAGACGACCATCCTCCTGCGTGACACGGACACCCTTTTCCGGGTAATCGGAACCGTGCACCATGCTCTTGACGGCATCGGTCATATCACGGGGTGCCATTGCGGCAACGCCGTAACACTGTTTGGCTGCTTCACCTACCAGAGTAGCAAAGTACCCGGACGTAAAGCTGACATCCCCCAGAGGGAAACGGGAAGTGATCATAGTCGCTCTGCTCCTTTATGTTCGTTTTCGTAAAACACATTCAAGGTCTGGGGTACAGCAGGCATCTGCACATGCTGCACCGAGAAACACCCACCTTATTATACAACTTCCGGGGACGGTTGTACAGTTCTAATTGCTGGGATATCCACTTTTTGCACAGTTTTTTGCGGCTTTTGCAGAGTTCGGGCTGTTTCGCAGGAGGCCGATGCTAAGATGCTGAACGTGAGCCGCTTTTTTATCAAACACGAAAGTATGACGAAAGAAAGCAAACAATCTGTTAAAAAATTATAAAAGATGGCAGGGGATGCTTTATCTGACTATGAAAAAGTGCTAAAATAGAATCAAGGATAGGGACCGCGGCGCAGGGTTCCCGCTTGTGCGGATGGACTGCGTTATTTTTTGCGCACGGCGCATGGATCAATGTTTAGGAGCTGTTGTCATGAATATTCTGTTCTTCCTTTCCCCCAAGCAGGATCTGATGTACGTTTACGATGATTTCACCCTTCGACAGACACTGGAAAAGTGGGAGAATAACCGCTACGCCTCCATTCCGGTGCTCAACCGTCAGGGCAAATATGTGGGCACTCTGACCGAGGGCGATATCCTCTGGGGTCTGAAAAAATACCACGGGCTGGATCTGGAAGCGGCTGAGGATGTGCCCATTTCCGCTTTTCCCCACAAACGGGACTACAAGGCCGTCACCGTGACCACCAGCATGGATCAGCTGATCGAAGCAGCCATGAACCAGAACTTTGTGCCGGTGGTGGATGACCGAGGCATCTTCATCGGCATCGTGCGGCGGCAGGCCATCATCCGGTATTGCTACGATAAGACCCGTGCTGAGCAGCACGAGGAAAAACACATTCTGGAATATGCGGCAGTCCATTGAGAAAGGAAAGCTGCGTCACGCTATATTATAATATGTAGGAGACCGCCCTGTTCGGCTGAAGGAACAGGGCGGTCTTTGTTCTGAAAAACTTTGAAAATCCGGTTTATGGGACCTGAACTGTGCGATAATACAGCCATGGAACCAAAAAGGTTCCAAAAATCTGCAAAAAACGGATATGGGAGGGAACCCCTATGAAGGATTTTGAAATGCGTTATGTAGGAAGCCATGTGGAAGTATACAGCGGCAGCGGAGCGTTCTTGTTCTCGGCAGATACCGTGCGGGAGGCCATGGAGGAACTGGCAGAGTAAGAAGCTGCGTTCCCTTGTGATACGGAAAACCGCCTTGCCGGGCCGGAAAGCTCGGGCCATTCGGCATGCTCATCCTGCAAAAAACAACTTCTGTGTATGGAACGACTACAGCCGTTTACGGCTTTAATGTAAAATCAATGTAAAATAATTGAAAAAAGAAAGAGCGAAACTATTAAGAGACGGAAAAATGTGTAGAAAAAGTGATTTTCTTGTAAAATAAACCTTGTTGTGACGGGATAAAAAATGATATAATAAATCTAAGCGCGGTCATTGTGCGCCGTTCTGCGCAGCAGAGCGGCAGACTGCGGCATCTGCCGGATAAAGCAGGTCCGGTGTGCGGGCAGGGCAGATGGACAAGGATCAAAAGGAAGATCATTTTTTAGGAGTATCGTTATGGATATCACACACATTACCTCTCTGTTGGGTGGAATTGCGCTGTTTCTGTACGGCATGTCCATTATGGGCGCTGGTCTGGAAAAGCTGGCTGGCGGCAAAATGCAGGGCGTGCTGCAAAAACTGACCTCCTCTACGCTCAAAGCAGTTATTTTCGGCACCCTGATCACGGGTGTCATTCAGTCCTCGGCCGGCACGGTCGTGATCTGTGTCGGTCTGGTCAACTCCGGCATCATGACCCTTACGCAGTCCGTAGGCGTCATCATGGGTGCAAACATTGGTACGACTGTTACCGGTCAGCTGATCCGCATGGCGGACATCTCCGGCGACAGCCTCTGGCTGACCCTGATCCAGCCCAAGACCTTTGCACCGGTGGTGGCGTTTATTGGCTGCATTTTTTATGTGTTCCTGCGCAGTGCCAAAAAGAAGAACATCGGCCAGATCATGCTGGGCTTCGGCATCCTGTTTACCGGCATGAGCCTGATGGACACCGGTGTGGCTCCCCTGCGTGAGAGCGCCGTGTTCCAGAACCTGTTCGTTACCATGACGAATCCCATTCTGGGCATTCTGGTGGGCGTGGTGGTCACGGTGGTCATCCAGTCCTCCTCTGCATCGGTGGGTATCCTGCAGGCGTTGTCCAGCACCGGCCTTGTCACCTTCAGCTCGGCCATCCCTATCATTCTGGGTGCCCACATCGGTACCGCGTTTACGCCGCTGCTGACCATCGGCGGCTCTTCCAAGGACGGTAAGCGCGCTGCACTGATCCACCTGTACTTCAACATCATCGGCAGTGTGATCCTGCTGGCCCTGGTGTATGCGGTGCAGTTCACGGTTGGCATCCCCATGTGGAACGACGTGATGAACAAGAGCACCATCGCAAACATCCACACCCTTTCCAGCGTGTGCGCCATGCTGCTGTTCCTGCCCTGCAGCGGTGTGCTGTCCAAGCTGGCCATGCTCACTGTGCCGGACAGTGCCGAGGAAGCACAGGAGCTGAGCATGCCGGTGCTGGACGAGCGCCTGTTCAAGAGCCCTGCGGTTGCCCTGCAGCAGGCCAAGAGCGCTGTGGTCAAGATGTCCCGCCGTGCTGCCCGCAATGTGAATCTGGCCGCACCGCTGCTGCTGAAAATGGACGAGGATACGGTCAGCGCCATCCGTGTGCGTGAGAACCTGATCGACCGGATGGAGGTGGCGATCTCCAACTACCTGATCAAAATGACCGATCAGGAGCTGGGCGACGACGAGAGCCACACTGTGACGGAGCTGCTGAACTTTGTTACCGAGTTCGAGCGCATTGGTGACTATGCGGTGAACATCATGGAAAAGGCAGAGGAGCTGGAAGAGAAGGAAGCTTCGTTCAGTGAGAGCGCCACCAAGGAGCTGCTGCTGCTGGAAAATGCACTGGAACGCATCCTGACCCTGACCAACGATGCCTTTGACAACAACGATATGCGCATGGCGGCTCAGGTGGAACCGCTGGAAGAGGTGATCGATGTGATGGCAGAGCGCCTGCGCGACCAGCACATCCTGCGCCTGAAGGACGGCGTGTGCTCCATTGACACCGGCGTTGTGTTCCTGGATGTGCTGAACAATGCAGAGCGCATCTCGGATCACTGCTCGAATATTGCCGCGCGTCTTATTGGTATGGATGCCAGTGAGGACTACGACTCCCATACCCTCAAGAGCATCATGCACCACAATCCCACCAAGGATTACATGCTGGAATACGAGGAGTGCCGCAAGACCTACCTCGTTCCGCTGGAAGAAATGGAAGCCTGAACCTGAATGAGAAAAGGACCTCCGGAGAAGCATCCGGAGGTCCTTTTTGCATCACAGTGAAATTGAGTGCTCAGGCACTTTTGGGCAGAGACACGATGACCCAGCGGTGCGGCCCATGGAAGCCGTCCACCTTGGCAGCTTTGCTGCAGGTACCGGGGCTGGGCGGGCCGAGGTGAATGCCGCGGTCCAGCTGCTTGCCGCAAAGACGGCACTGGTAATGGAGGGTGATCTGTTCTGACATAAGGACGCACTTCCTTTTATAACTGCTGAAACGGGTTAAAAAACTTTACCTTGCATCCCTATTATATGTTTTTCATATCGGAATGTCAACAAAAACAATTGCGAAATTAGAATAAAAAATGGGCAAAATGCGCTTATTCTCCCAGATCTTCCAGCAGCAGGTCCAATTCCCGTTCGCTGTACACCGTCACGCCGCGCTTGATGCGCAGAGCATCGTTCTCCGGCAGGAGATTCGTGTAGATGCCGGTGATGGTAATGAGCACTTCCGGCTGACCGTCGGTGCCGCAGCGGTACACGGCCACCCGTCCGCCTTTGTCGCACAGACGGTAGCTCTGCGCGGCAAGCTCCGGCAGCGCCTGCGCGGCAAGATCTGCTGCAGAGGAGGGCGGGGCTTCGCTGCCGGGATCGGGCACCGGCAGGTGCAGCTTTGGCAGGGCCATCCAGAACAGGCTGAACACAATGGTAAATACGCACAGCCCGTAAAACAGGCAGACACACAATTTGCGCATGGGGTAACACGCTCCCTTCTGGCACAAGTATGCCCAAAAACAGGGGAGAACAGTCAATTTTCACACGGGAATGCTGTACTTTGCATGGCAGAATGTGCTATACTACAATTGATTAAACCTGTTATGGCCGAAGATTGGTTCTTGCCCGCATTCTGTGTGCGTGCTATAATATGGTATTGTGTGCAGCTGTGTGCGCATGGATGAAAGGTACCAGCGCACGGCGCTGAAATGCAGCCTGAAATGTTAGGAGGCGATTCCTATTTCCAATATGAAGAAGATCAACCGCTCCGACAACGGACGCCCTGCTGCGCCCAGAGGCCGGAGGGTGAATACGAGCAACAGCCGCCGGGAACCTCAGCATGCCCCCCGGTCCGGACGGGAACCGGAGGAGCTGCAGGAATCCTGTGAAAAGAAAAAGCATCCGCTCCTGCGGTTCATTGGCCGGACCATTGCCACCCTGCTCTGTCTGGGCGTGATGGCAGGCAGCCTGCTGGCTGTGGGTGCCGTCTATTACGTGGTGCAGGCCACGGCCAATGACGGCGATTTGCTGGATCTGGATAACATTGAGCTGAGCCAGTCCAGCGTGGTGATGGCCACCGACCCGGACACTGGTGCACAGGTGGAGTACGCGACCCTGCGCTCCTCCAACAGCCACCGCGTGTGGGCAGATCTGGAACAGATCCCTGCCAACCTGCAGTATGCGTTCATCTGCACGGAGGATAAGGATTTCTACAACGAGCCCGGCGTCAACTTCAAGCGCACCATTGGCGCAATGATCAATGAGTATCTGCTGCCTATCTACAGCTCCAAGCAGGGTGCGTCCACGCTGGAACAGCAGCTCATCAAAAACCTGACCGATGACAACAGCGCCAGCGGCATCGATGGCGCACTGCGCAAGCTGCGTGAGATCTATCGTGCCCTCTGCCTGAGCCGCAGCTATTCCAAGGAGACCATTCTGGAAGCGTACCTGAACACCATCAGCTTTACCGGTACTATTCAGGGCGTGCAGACTGCGGCCAACGAGTACTTTAATAAAGATGTCAGCCAGCTGACCCTGTGGGAATGCGCATCCATTGCGTCCATTACCAAGAACCCCACCAACTACAACCCCTATACGAATCCCGAAAACCTCATCAACCGCCGCAACTTCCTCATGTACAACATGTGGCAGCAGGGCGTGATCAGTGAGGAAGAGTACCGCAATGCAGCTGCCCAGCCGCTGGTGCTGGCCGAGGAAGAGGACAGCAAGAAGAACTCTTCTGTTACCTCTTATTTTACGGATGCACTGTTCACGGAGCTGGTGCAGGATATCATGGCCAAGGAGAACATCTCCGAATCCGAAGCCCAGAAGCTGCTGTACACCGGCGGCTTTACCGTGGAGGCTACGGTGAACACCAAGGTGCAGTCTGCCATGGAGAACCTGATGCTGAATGCCAACGACGCATATTTCCCGGCGGGCTGGCATGAGGAAGAGGTGACCTCCATTTCCGATGACGACGTTCAGGTGATGAATGACGACGGTACCCCCAAGACCCGCACTGGCGATGACGGCACGGTCTACTATTATCGCAACGTCCGCACACAGGCGGCGATGGTCACGTTGGACTACGACGGCAACGTGATCGCCATTGTGGGTGGTCTGGGCGAAAAGACCAGAAGCCTCTCGCTGAACCGCGCTTACAGCGTCACCCGCCAGACGGGTTCTACCATCAAGCCCATTGGCGCGTATGCACTGGGCATTGAATATGGTCTGGTGAACTGGTCTACCATGCTCAACAACTCGCCCCTGTACCAGAAGCAGGACATGGTGATCCGTGACGAGGACTACTGCCGCAAGAACGGCCTGATGGGCCTGTCGGACAAGCAGCTGCGTGCTTACCCCAACGCATGGCGCAGCTGGCCCCGGAACTACGGCGGCAATTATGGCGACCACAGCGATATCCCGCTGTGGAACGGCCTTGCCCGCTCGCTGAACACCATCGCGATCCGCGTGGGCGATCTGGTGGGCGCAAGCAATATCTTCAACTTTGTTTACAACACCCTGCAGCTGAACACGCTGGACCCGGTGAACGATGTGGGCCTTGCCCAGATGGTCATGGGCAGCCAGACCCATGGTGTTACGCCCACGGCTCTGGCGGCTGCATTCCAGATCTTCTACGATGGCCAGTACACCACCCCGCACCTGTACACCCGGGTGCTGGATCGTGATGGCAACATTTATCTGGAAAACAATGCCACCAGCTATCAGGCACTGACGCCGGACACCGCTTACGTGATGAACCGCCTGCTGAAGAATGTGCTGTACTCCAGCGTGGGTACCGCAGGCGGACGCTACCCCAACTCCAACGGTATGGAGTCCTTTGGTAAGACCGGTACGGCCAGCGACGAAAAGGATCTGTGGTTCGTGGGCGGCACGCCGTATTATGTCACCGCTGTGTGGTGGGGCTACGATGCACCCTACGATATGACCAAGACCCTTGGCAAGCAGCAGGCAAAGACCCGTACCTGTGTTATGGCATGGAAGGCACTGATGGAACAGGTGCAGGCAGACCTGCCTTATAAGGCATTCCCCAGTTCCGCTGGCGTTGTGGAGCGCCGCTACTGCACCCAGAGCGGTCTGCTGGCCGGCGGTTCCTGCCCCAGCACGGCCGTGGGCTACTACCGTGCAGATGATCTGCCCGCCGCCTGCAACTATTCCCATGCGGCAGCACCCGCTGCGCCTGCAGCAGATGCGGCAGATGCAGCACCGGAGCAGACTGTCATCCCGGCAGATACAAGTAATCTGGATACCGAGTGATCTGTATTCGGCGGGAAAACAAAACGCAAAAGGCGTACTTTCAACACAGCCCCGGGGTGAATCCGGCAAGGAAACACCGCACTTCACACAACAAAACTGGGTAATCTGACAAAAACGCATCCGACCCCTTGCATTGCAGGGGGCCGGATGTTATTATATTCACTGCAAGAACACTTGTGTTTGTGAGGTGAACAAGTTGGAACGCCGCTTTTATCTGGTGGACGCGCAGGTGCTGCCTGAGGTTTTTCTCAAGGTGGTACGCGCCAAAGAGCTTCTGGCCAGCGGGGAGGCACGCAGCATTTCCGCTGCTACCCGTGCAGTTGATCTTTCGCGCAGCGCTTTTTATAAGTATAAGGACTGCATCTTTGACTCCGAGAATGGCCGCGAAGTGATCACCGTCATGGCCACTCTGCGGGATGAGACCGGTGCGCTGCAGAGCCTGCTGGCAGGCATCAGCGCTGCAGGTGCCAGCATTGTGACCATCAACCAGTCCACGCCGGAAAACGGTGCAGCACTGGTGGCAGTCACCATCCGCACCGACACCATGCAGATGACTCCGGAAGAGCTGACCGAAAAGCTTTCGCGTCAGCGCATGGTGGTGGGTGTGCACTGCGGATACAATCTGTAAAGTAGATATCAAATCAGGAAAACTCAGGAAAACGAGGGAGAGCAACAATGGCTAAAATTGCAATTCTGGGCTTTGGCACGGTGGGCAGCGGCGTGTACGAGGTTTTGTGCCGCAACGCTGCAAGTGTCTCCCGCCGTGCAGGTGAGCCGGTAGAGGTCAAGTATATTCTGGACCCGAAGGATTTTTCCGGTCATCCGGCCGCAAACCTGTTCGTCAAGAACTTTGATGTCATTCTGGAGGATCCGGAGATCAGGGTGGTGGTGGAGACCATCGGCGGCACCCGCTTTGCCTACCCGTATGTAAAGGCCTGTCTTGAGAGCGGCCGCAGCGTGTGCACCTCCAACAAGGAAATGGTGGCCACCTACGGAGCCGAGCTGCTGGGCCTTGCCAAAGAGCACGGCTGTGCCTTCCTGTTCGAGGCTTCTGTGGGCGGCGGCACCCCCATCATTACGCCGATGCACCAGTGCCTGGCCGCGAACGTCATCACCGAGGTGGAGGGCATCGTGAACGGCACCACCAACTTCATGCTCACCAAGATGGTGCGCGAGGGTCTGGGCTTTGACGATGCACTGAAAATTGCGCAGGAACTGGGCTACGCGGAGACCAAGGACCCCAGCGACGATGTGGATGGCCGCGATGCCTGCCGCAAGATCGCCATTCTGTCCTCGCTGGTCTGCGGCCACCAGATCTACCCCCAGAACATTCCCACCCGCGGCATCCGCGATATCACCGCCGCTGATGTGGCAGCAGCTGAAAAGCTGGGCTGTGTCATCAAGCTGATCGCATGGATGAAGCGCGGCAAGGACGGCAGTGTGGCGGCGGGTGTGGAGCCCTGTCTGGTGCCCAAGGCAAACCAGCTGGCCAGCGTGGACGATGTGTTCAACGCCGTGCTGGTCAAGGGCGATATGCTGGGCGATGTGGTGTTCTACGGCAAGGGTGCCGGCAAGCTGCCCACCGCCAGCGCCGTTGTGGCCGATGTGGTGGATGCCCTGAAGCATGGCGCCAAGGTGCACGACAGCCTGTTCTGGCAGCCCGCTGAGCCGGTGGACGGCATGCTCACCGATCCTGCTCCTGCCGCATATTATGTGCGTGTGGCAGGCATTGCTCCCGCAGTGGTGGAAGCTATCTACGGCTACGGCAAGGTGGTGGATGAGCGCTACGAGGGCTGCGCCTACTTTGTGGAGCGTGCCGACGACAAAGCCCTGTCCGAAGCGGCCCGCAAGGTGGAGGCCGTGGGCGGCAGCGTGAAGCTGGTGCTCAAGCGTCTGCCGGAAGAAAACTGATAACGGAAAAAGAAAGGTGCAGCGGCTATGAAGATCAAGGTTTCTGTCCCGGCCACCAGCGCGAACATCGGCTCCGGCTTTGATGCGCTGGGTCTGGCGGTGACGCTGTATAATACGGTCACCTTTGAAGACAGCGAGGTGCTGGATATCTCGTCTGCGGACGGTACCCGCATCCCGCGCGGTGAATCCAATCTGGTGTACCGCTCGGCAAAGGGCCTGTTTGAAAAAGTTGGCAAGCAGATCCCGCCCCTCAAGATCACCCAGACCAACCCCATTCCCATGGCCCGGGGTCTGGGCTCTTCTTCGGCCTGCATCATCGCGGGCCTGCTGGGTGCCAACCGGATGCTGGGCGATGTGCTCAACACCCAGGAGCTGCTCACGCTGGCCACCTCCATCGAGGGCCACCCCGATAACGTGGCCCCGGCCCTGCTGGGCGGTCTGACCAGCAGCGTGTTTGAGGAGGGCAAGGTGTACTCGGTCAAGCGCAATGTGGACGAAACACTGTGCTTTGCCGCCATTGTGCCGGACTACAAGCTGCTGACGGAAGCCGCCCGTGCGGCACTGCCCAAAGAGGTCTCCCACAAGGATGCGGTATATAATCTTTCGCGTGCAGCGCTGGTGCCTGCCGCCTTCTGTGAGGGCAGGCATGACCTGCTGGCCATTGCCACGGAGGATAAGCTGCACCAGCCCTACCGCATGCCGCTGATGCCGGGCTCCAAGGAAGTGTTCGACATGGCGCGCCTGTGCGGTGCAAAGGCGGTCTATGTTTCCGGTGCGGGCAGCACCGTGATGGCGGTGGCCGAAAAGGCTGAGGCCGAAAAGTTCTATTCCAAGCTGGAAAAGGGTCTGGAGCTTCTGGAAGGTCTGGACGGATGTGAAGCATTTACATTGCTGCGTTTGGATGCCGATAACACCGGCGCAACGGTGGAATGATAAATGGGATAGGGAAGTGCAAGGTTCTGCCTGCTGCTTCCACCCGGTGTACCCCTTTTGATCAAGGGACAAAAAGAGGAGAGTGACAAGATATGGCGTTGATCGTACAGAAGTTCGGCGGTTCTTCGGTGAAGGACCGTGACCGTATCTTCAACGTGGCACGCATTGTGGCAAATACCCACAACGCGGGCAATGACGTAGTTGTGGTGGTGTCCGCTCAGGGCGATACCACCGATGACCTGATCGCCAAGGCTGGGGAGATCACCCACAACCCTTCGGCTCGTGAAATGGATATGCTGCTGGCTACCGGCGAGCAGATCAGCATTTCGCTGCTGGCCATGGCGCTGAATGAGCTGGGCTGCCATGCCATCAGCCTGACCGGCTGGCAGGCAGGCTTCCGCACCGACCGCGCCTACACCAAGGCACGCATCAGCCGTCTGGAGACCGAGCGTATCTCCTCGGAGCTGGAGCGCAACCGTGTTGTTGTTGTGGCTGGCTTCCAGGGCCTGAACAAGCTGGACGACATCACCACTCTGGGCCGCGGCGGCTCCGACACCAGTGCAGTTGCCATTGCAGCAGCCCTGCACGCAGACCGCTGCCAGATCTATACCGATGTGGAAGGCGTTTACACTGCCGACCCGCGCAAGGTGCGCAACACCCGCAAGCTGGAGGAGATCACCTTTGACGAGATGCTGGAGCTGGCATCTCTGGGCGCACAGGTGCTGAACAACCGCAGCGTGGAACTGGCGAAGAAGTATAATGTGGAGCTGGAGGTGCTCTCCAGCCTGAATCCCGTGCCCGGTACGGTGGTCAAGGAGGTTACGAAAGACATGGAAGGTATGCTGATCAAGGGCGTCGCAAAGGACGCTGATGTTGCTGTTATCACGATTCTGAACGTTCCCGACGAGCCGGGCATGAGCTTCAAGATCTTCGGCCTGCTGGCACAGAAGAACATCAACGTGGACATCATCCTGCAGTCCACCGGCCGCGACGGTAAAAAGGACATCAGCTTTACCTGCTCTGAGGGTGAAGCGGATCTGGCCATGCGCGTGCTGAAGGAGAGCGCACACTTCAATGATGTGAGCGTGGACACCACCTGCGCAAAGGTCTCCATCGTGGGTGCCGGTATGCAGAGCCACAGCGGCGTTGCTTCCAAGATGTTTGAGGCACTGTCCAACAACAACATCAATATCAAGATGATCTCCACCAGTGAGATCAAGATCTCCTGCATCATCGACCGCGGGGATGCCGACAAGGCCGTTTCCGCCATCCACGATATGCTGTTTGACTGATTTGTAAAAAATGAATTTTATGCGCTGTACAGTTTCTTTGGGAGCTGTACAGCGCTCTTTTTGTTAACGGCCTCGCCCTCTCAGTCGCTTACGCGACAGCTCTCCCAAAGGGCGAGCCTCTGGCGAAGAGAAAAACTTTCTGGTTCTGCCAAGGCCTCTCACTTTGGGAGAGGTGGACGCGAACAGCGTGAGCGGACGGAGAGGGCAAGGCCGCTGACGAGGACGGTCATACTTATTTTACACTTCCGGCGTTTACACAAAATGCAAAGGGGTGTATAATATACACTGTATCTGTGCGGCGCAGCGCGCTGCAAATTCTGCCAAAGGAGCTGCAACGCACCATGGAACCAACCAGCAAGAAAACTGTAAAGCCCCGTATGACCCGTGAGCAATACATGCGCCGCAAGCGCCTGCGTCTGGCCCGCAACTGGGCGCTCCTGGTCCTGATCTGTGCTGGCATTGTGGCCCTGATGACCCGGGGCATCCTCTGGCTGCTGCCCAAAGCAAACGCTCTGCTTGCCGGGCCCCGGAGCTTTGAAGCTGCCAGCTACAGCGGCACCGGCTACACCTTTGATGCCGACGATGCGCGGCTTGTACTGGTAAACGCCAATCTGCCCTTTGCCGTGGAACCGTCGCCGACCCTTGCCCCGGCCAATGAGGATGGCACCATCCAGCTGGAAGCGGAAGCTGCCGATGCCTACCGGCAGATGTCTGCCGCAGCGGCAGAGGATGGCGTTGCGCTGGTGCTGTCCGCAGGCTATCAGGACGCAGATGCCCGGACCGCAGCCTATGAGGCACAGAAGCAGCAGTATCTGGAAAAGGGCAAGACCGAGGAGGAAGCCGCCAGCCTGTCCGCAGACATCCAGCTGCCTGCGGAATGCAATGAGCATGGCACCGGTTATGCGGCGGATATCCTCAGCAGCGACTACCCGGACCGTGACACCGGCTTTGATACGACCCGCGCCTACGAGTGGCTGACCGCTTATGCTGCGGAATACGGCTTCATCCTGCGCTACCCGGAAGACCGGCAGGCCGCGACCGGTGTGGTGTTCGAGCCGTGGCACTGGCGGTATGTGGGTACAGAAAATGCCCTTGCCATCCGGGCCAGCGGCTTGAGTCTGGAAGAATTTCTTGCCTTGCAGAAGGCATCATAAAATAAAAAGCTCCCTGCAAAAGCAGGGTGGAGGAACAAATTGGAACGTACTCTCATTGCGCCGGGCGTGCACCTTTCCTGCGACCCGGCGGAAAAATTCAACCGCTGCCGCATCAGCATCCATTTTGCCTTTCCGGCAAAGCGGGAGACCGCCACGGCACATGCACTTTTGCCCCTTGTGATGGAGCGTGGCTATGCCGACTGCCCGGACATGACCCGACTGACCAAAAAGCTGGCCAAGCTCTACGGTGCAGATCTCACGGTGGATGCCCGGCCCATGGGCTGCAGCCACAATCTGTGCGTCAGCGTCACCGGCATCAAGGATAAATTTGCGCTGGAAGGCGAAGAACTGACGCGGGAATATGCATCCATTGCACTGGGCGCGGCCTTCCATCCCTATTTTGTGGGCGGGACCTTTGACCCGGAGGCTGTGGGCATTGAAAAACAGATGCTGAAAAAGGCGCTGGAGGATGAGATCAACGATAAGCGTCTGTACTGCCTGCATCAGGCCAACCGGGAATTCTTTGGCGACAGCCCGGCAGGCGTGCGGCAGGAGGGCTATCTGGAAGAGGTGGACGACCTGACGCCGGAACAGCTCACCACGGCTTATTACGAGATGCTGCGGACCGCGAACATTGAGCTGCTTGTGCTGGGCTGTGACGCCGCGCAGACGGCAGCCGTGCGGGATGCCCTGCTGGCCGAACTTGCCGCCATCGACCGGGCTCCGCTGCCGCTGGCCGAGAACATTGCCATGCCGCGCCGCGAGCCTGTGCACAGGGTAGAGACCTACGATATGGTGCAGGCAAAGCTGTGTATGCTGTTCACGCTGGGCGAGCCCATGCGCACCGAACAGCTGGCAGCAGTCCGCCTTGCCATGGCGCTGTATGGCGGCAGCGTGACCAGCCGCCTGTTCCTGAATGTGCGCGAGCGTGACCATTTGTGTTACTACTGCTCGTCCTCGTTCCAGAGCTTTACCGGCAGCATGGCTGTGAACAGCGGCGTGGAGCACGCCGACGCTGCCCGCGCAGAGCAGGCTATCCTGAAGGAGCTGGCCGACCTGTGCAGCGGACCCATCACCGATGAGGAGCTGGAGGACTGCCGCCGGGGACTGCTGAGCGGAATGCAGGGCGTGGAGGATACGCTGGGCGGCATTGAGACATGGTATTACATCGAGGTGCTGCGCAGCGGCGGCGACCCTGCCAAAGTCCAGACGCCTGCCGAGGCCCGCGCCGCCCTGCAGGCCGTGACCCGGGACGATGTGCGCGCGATCCTGCGTAAGCTGACCCTCTCGGTCAGCTATCTGCTCACAAAGGAGGTAGACGCCCATGCCGCAGAATGATCAGACCCTGCTGGAAAAGACTGTGGCCGATCAGTGGAAGATCCTGCCCTCCGGCCTGACCGTCATCGTGCGGCCTATGCCGGGCTATTCCAGCACCCATGTCATTTTTGCCACCCGCTTTGGCTCCATCGACCGGGATTTCCGGCTGGACGGAAAAGAAGTGCACCTGCCCGCAGGCGTGGCACACTTCCTCGAGCACAAGATGTTCGAGGATCAGGACGGAGATGCCTTTGCAAAGTACGCAAAGACCGGCGCGAACGCCAATGCCTTCACCAGCTTTGACCGCACCTGCTATCTGTTCACCGCGACCCAGCAGCTGGACGAGAGTCTGGATGTGCTGCTGGGCATGGTGACCCACCCCTATTTTACCGAGCAGACCATCGCCAAGGAACAGGGCATCATCGGGCAGGAGATCAAAATGTACGATGACAGCCCGGACTGGCGGCTCATCACCGGCCTGTTCGAGTGCCTGTACCACAGCCACCCCATCCGCAGCGATATCGCGGGCACGGTGGAGAGCATTGCGGAAATTACGCCCGAAATGCTCTACGACAGCTGCAAGGCGTTCTATGCACCGGGCAACATGGTTCTGGCAGCGGCTGGCAATACCACCATGGAGCAAATTTTAGCCGCCTGCGAGCGCCATGGCCTGATGGAGCCCCGCACGGCAGAGGGTGTGCGGCGCCTTTGGACGCCGGAGCCCATGACGCTGGCCGCAGCGGAAAAAACGCTGAAGATGCCGGTGTCCAAGCCCTGCTTCGGCGTGGGCTTCAAGGAAGAGCCGCTGCCGTCCGGTGACCTGCGCACCGAAGCGCTGTATGATCTGATCCTGAGCTGCATCACCGGCGGCATGTCACCGCTGTACCGCCGCCTGTACGACGAGGGCCTTGTGAACCCGGGCTTTGGCGGGGAAGTGCTGCGGGTGGACGGCTGCTGCTGCATCCTGTTCACCGGCGAGAGCGACGCCCCCGATGCCGTGAAGCAGATGCTTCTGGACGAGATCGCCCGCATCCGCGCAGAAGGCGTGGACCGGGAGATCTTTACCCTGTGCAAGAACGAAAAATACGGCCAGCTGATCGAAAACCTCGAAAATGTGGAGGATTCGGCCAGTCAGATGGCAGATTTTGCCCTCTCCGGCCAGACGGTGGCTCAGCAGATCGCCATGCTGGCGGGCCTGACCGCGGAGGATGCGGATGCAGCGCTGCAGCACATCCTCAGCACAGAGCGCATGGCGGTCATGTATATCCAGCCGGACGGCACTGCGCCGCTGGCAGAGGACGAGGAGGAAGCAGAATGACAAATCTGGTACAGTTCCCGGGCCTTGGCCTGAGCTTTGAGCTCAACCGTGTGGCCTTTTCCATCGGTGGATTCAGCATTTACTGGTATGGTGTTTGCATTGCGTTCGGCATCTGTCTGGCGCTGGTGTTCGCGTTCCGTCACAGCATCGAGTTCGGCGTGGACCCGGACAGCATGGTGGATGTGATCCTGATCGGCATCGTGCTGGGCATTGTCAGCGCCCGCGCCTACTACGTGGCCATGGCACCTTTTAAATACGAGAGCATCTGGGAGATGATCGCGATCCGCGACGGTGGTCTGGCCATCTACGGCGGTATCATCGGCGGCTTTCTGTTTGGAGGCCTTGCCTGCAAATGGCGGGGCGTGCCGGTGCTGCCCATGTTCGACCTGACCGCCATGGGCTTTCTGCTGGGGCAGGGCTGCGGACGCTGGGGCAACTTCTTCAATCAGGAGGCCTTCGGCTGCAATACCACCCTGCCGTGGGGCATGTACAGCGAGGCTACCAGAGCGTACCTCATGGGCAGTACGGTCACAGCCCAGAGCGGCGTGACCATCGATCCGAACCTGCCGGTGCATCCCACCTTCCTGTATGAGAGCATCTGGTGCTTCGTGGGCTTTCTCCTGCTGTTCCGCTACATCAAAAAGCGCAGATTCAACGGCGACATCGCCCTGCGGTATATGATCTGGTACGGTGTAGGCCGCTTCTGGATCGAAGCACTGCGCACAGACAGCCTGATGCTGGTGCCCTCCATTGGCCTGCGGGCGTCCCAGCTGGTGGCAGGCATCGCCGTGGTGGCAGGCCTTGCGGCAGAGATCTACTTTACCCATAAGTTCAAGGACAAGCCCCTGATGGTGGAGCTGGCTTTGAACGCTGATAATAAAGCGGCCATGAAAAAGCTGGATGGGCCCATCGCCTTTGCAGGCAGCAAGACCCAGCTGCTTGCTTCCAGCCCGCGCAAGCTCTTCGTGGAGCGCACCGAAGCGTATAACGCCGAAGTAAAACGCACCATCGCGGAAAGCGGAAAGGCGGAAAAATAAAAAATCTTTCGGAAAGAGGAAAATTCCTCTTGCAATCCCGGCCTTTTTTTGCTATACTATTCTAGCCGCGTGGTGTGGGCGCCTGAAATGGCCCAGTGTAAGGGCCTGCCTTTACGACCAGCGAGTACAACGAAAAGGAATGAACAAAATGTACGCAATCATTGTTACCGGCGGTAAGCAGTACCGCGTGGAGCAGGGCGACATCGTCTACATCGAAAAGCTGGACGTTGAGGCCGACTCCGAAGTGAAGTTTGATCAGGTTCTCGCTATTGGCGAGGAGGGTTCTGTGAAGGTTGGCGCTCCTGTTGTTGAGGGTGCTACCGTTTCTGCCAAGGTCATCAAGAATGGCAAGGGCAAGAAGCTGAACATCATCACCTATCGCGCAAAGAAGCACAGTGCTCGCCGTATGGGCCATCGTCAGCCCTTCACCAAGGTTGAGATCACTGCGATCAACGGCTAAGGAGGTAAATTACAATGGCACATAAAAAGGGCGTAGGCAGCACCAAGAACGGCCGCGATTCCGCAGCACAGCGTCTGGGCACCAAGCGTGCAGACGGTCAGTTCGTTCTGGCCGGCAACATCCTGGTTCGTCAGCGTGGCACCCACATCATGCCGGGTGAGAACGTTGGCAAGGGCAGCGATGATACCCTGTTTGCTCTGGTGGACGGTACTGTCCGTTTTGAGCGCGTGGGCAAGAACGGCAAGAAGTGCAGCGTCAAGCAGTAACTTCTTTCGGATAACTGCAAAACGTAGAGAGCCGGACCCTCGTGGCCCGGCTCTTTTTGATGAAAAGAACCCTCTCAGGCCGCGCTCTGGCGCGTCCAGCTCTCCCGAGGGGCGAGCTGAATAGAGGTAAAAACTAAGGAGGGGCTGTATGGCAGCACAAACCAACTTTATCGACATCGCCACGATATGGCTCCACGCGGGCAAGGGCGGCGACGGTGCGGTGAGCTTTCACCGTGAAAAATTCGTGGCCGCTGGCGGCCCGGACGGCGGCGATGGCGGCCGCGGCGGCGACATTATTTTTGTGGTGGACGATCACCTGACCACCCTGATGGACTTCCGCTATAAGCGCAAGTATGTGGCCCCGGAGGGCGGCAAGGGCGGTGCCAGCCTGTGCCACGGCAAAAACGCGGAGAACCTTGTCATCAAGGTGCCGCTGGGCACCGTCATCAAGGACGCCGAGAGCGGCCTTGTCATTGCGGATCTGTCCGACCACACCCCTGTCACCATCGCAAAGGGCGGCCGCGGCGGTTACGGCAACGCGCATTTTGCCACGCCCACCCGCCAGATCCCCAAGTTTGCAAAGCCCGGTATGCCCGGCGAGGACATTCAGGTGACGCTGGAGCTGAAACTGATCGCCGATGTGGGCCTGATCGGCTTCCCCAATGTGGGCAAGTCCACCCTCATCTCCACCATCAGCGCAGCCAAGCCCAAGATCGCAAACTACCACTTCACCACGCTGGTGCCCACGCTGGGTGTCGTGTCCGTGGCAGAGGGCGCAAGCTTTGTCTGCGCCGATATCCCCGGCCTGATCGAGGGTGCCAGCGAGGGCATCGGTCTGGGCCACGACTTCCTGCGCCATGTGGAGCGCTGCCGCCTGCTGCTGCATGTGGTGGACGTCTCCGGCAGCGAGTGCCGTGAGCCCATCGAGGATTTTGAAAAGATCAACGAGGAACTGGCAAAGTTCAGCCCTGTGCTGGCTGAGCGTCCGCAGATCGTCATTGGCAACAAGTGCGATCTGGCCACCGAGGAGCAGATCGAGGACTTCCGCAAGTATGTGGAAGCCAAGGGTCTGACCTTCGTGCCCATCTCTGCCGCCACGATGCAGGGCGTGAAGGAACTGCCGGGCCTCGTGTATAACCGCCTGAAGGATATCCCGCCGGTGCCGGTGTTTGCTCCAGAGTACAAGAAGCCCGAACCCAAGGCCAACGACCGTGCGTTTGAGATCAAGCGCATGGAAGCCCATGTATGGAGCGTGGAAGCCCCGTGGCTGGAATACATTCTGGCCGGCAGCAATGTGGACGACTACGAAAGCCTGCAGTTCTTCCAGCGTCAGCTGGGCGAGAGCGGCATTCTGGACGCTCTGGTGGAAAAGGGCGTGCAGGAAAACGATACCATCCTCATCGGCGATTACCAGTTCGATTATATCTTCTAAGAGGTCACTATGAACGAATCAGAAAAGATCGACCCGCGGGAGCTCAGCCCGCTGGCGCTGGCCTTTGTGGGTGACAGCGTGCTGGAACTGCTGGTGCGTCAGCGGCTGGTGGAGCACCACCGCCTGTCTGCCGGAAAGCTCAACGCAGAAAAGGTCAAGTATGTTTCGGCCCGGGCACAGTTCCGGGAGGAGCAGCTGCTGGAGCCGCTGTTCACCGAGGACGAACTGGCAGTGTTCAAGCGGGGCCGCAACGCCAGCAAGGCCAGTGTGGCAAAGCATGCATCCCCTGAGGAATACCGCGCTTCCACCGGTTTCGAGTGCCTGCTGGGCTGGCTGTATCTGAATGGTCAGCTGAGCCGTGTGCATGAGCTGTTTGATACGCTCTGGCAGCAGTTTGACCCCAACGACAAGTAAGTAAACATGCGAAAGCCCGCTGCTTTCCGCACTGGAAAACAGTGCCGGAGGGCAGCGGGCTTTGCGGTTTGAGAGAAAGGTCAAAGGGTGCACGTCTGTGGTCCGTCAGGCGCGCAGGGCAGCGTTAGCGGCTGTTTCTGGCGTTGCTGGAACGGCTGTTCGTGGAGTTTTTGGCGCTTTCGTCGTCAGCGCCCTTGGTGTACTGGTTGGGGTGCTTGTGCTCGTTGGTGGCGCTGTTGGAGGTCTGATTGCTGGTGCGGTTGGAAGTCTGGTTGGACGTACGGTTCGAGGTCTGATTCTTGCAGTTATTGCTGCGGTTTTCGGTTGCCATAGTGAATGATCTCCTTTCGGTTTTCCGTGCGGGGCGGTGTGCCCCTCACAAGACCTAGTTTGGCCGCAGACGGCGGCTTTATACATCCCACAGGAGGATTGCAGAATGCCTACAGAATATTTTGAGCAGCGGGAGCGTGCCCTGTTGGGAGAGCGGTTCGACGCACTGTACGCGGCCCCGCAGGAGACCGCCGAGCGCGGTGTGACGGTCTCGGCCCTGCGCACGACGCCGGAGCAGTTCGCCGCAAAGGCAGACTTTTCGCTGGAAGCATCACCCTTTTGCAAGGCGGCATTTGTGGTGCACCAGCCGGACTTTAAGCCTGGGCGGCATCCGTACCACCATGCGGGCGTGTTTTACTCGCAGGAGCCGTCGGCGTCCTCGGCAGCGCCGCTGCTGGGTGTGCGGCCCGGGATGCGCGTGCTGGACATGTGTGCAGCCCCCGGCGGCAAAAGCAGTCAGCTGGCGGCGGCATTGCAGGGGCGCGGTGTGCTGGTGAGCAACGAATATGTTGCGGCCCGTGCGGATATCCTGAAAAGCAATCTGGAACGCATGGGCGTGTCCAATGCGGTGGTGCTCAATGAGTCGCCCGCCCGCATTGCGGACGCTCTGCCGGAGTTTTTTGACCGTGTTCTGGTGGATGCACCCTGTTCCGGCGAGGGCATGTTCCGCAAGGAGCCGGTGGCTCGTCAGCAGCACTGTGAAGCATTGGTGAAGCAGTGTGCTGAGCTGGGCGCGGAAATTCTGGACTGTGCAGCCGCTGTGCTGGCCCCGGGCGGGCAGCTGGTTTATTCCACCTGCACCTTTGCGCCGGAGGAGGACGAGGAACAGGTGGCGGCATTCCTGCAGCGCCACCCGGAGTTCACACTTGCAGATGCCTTGGGAAATGTGGACTACACCTTTGGCAGCGAGGGCGAAGCCAACCGCACCGGCGGTCTGCCGCTGGATGTGAGCAAGGTGCGGCGCATCTGGCCCTGTCAGGGCGGCGAGGGGCATTTTATGGCAAGGCTTATCAAGGCAGGCACGTCCCGCGCCCTGCCGCCGGAAGGAGAATACACCCCGGAGGAGCAGCTCTGGCTGGCCGCAGCGGAAGCCGCAGGCAAAAAGGCCAAGGGGAAGAACGGTAAGCCTGCCAAGACTCCGGACGCCCGCAGCGCCCGCCGCGAGAATGCCCGCGCCTGCCGTGAGGCGGTGCAGGGCAGCAAGCGCAGCCGCGAAGCACAGGCAGGGGAGACAAGCCCTGCCCAGAGCCTTGCAGCGTGGCATGAATTTGCCGGGCGGTATTTCCCGGCGCTGGCAGACCGCCCGGCTGTGGTGCATGGCGGCGGTGTGCTGCTGCCGGTGCCCTTCCCGCAGACGAACCTGCATGTGCTGCGGGCGGGCGTGTTCGTGGGCAGCGTGCAGAAGGGCCGCTTTGTGCCGGAGCACCACCTGTTCACGGCGTTCGGCGCGCAGTGTACGAACTGCGAGCAGCTGACCCTTGCCGACCCGCGCACGACAGAGTACCTTTCCGGCCATGAGGTGGAGGCCCGCACTGCTGCAGACGGCTGGTGCTGTGTGACGGTGGACGGCTGGCCGCTGGGCGGCGGCAAGGTGTCCAGCGGGCGGGTGAAAAACCACTACCCCAAGGCCCTGCGTCTGCTGTAAACAGGCAGAAAAAGCGCATTTTTCCCTACGATCCGCCGAAAACCGGGCCGATAAGACTTGAACGCTCTGCCCGGTTGTGCTACAATAATAGAGTTAGATTTTGTGTGCTGCCACAATGCGGGCGACCACAGCCCGTCTGCCCGCAGGCGGAGATTTGAGAATATACAGGAGGCTCTTTCCCATGTCTGGACATAGCAAATGGAACAACATTAAGCGCAAGAAGGAAAAGACCGACGGCGCAAAGGCGAAGGTCTTTACCAAGATCGGCCGCGAGATCAGCGTTGCCGTCCGTACCGGCGGCCCGAACCCTGCTTCCAACAGCAAGCTGGCTGACCTGATCGCCAAGGCAAAGCGCATGAGCGTGCCCAACGATAACATCCAGCGCATCATCAAGAAGGCTGAGGGCGGCGATAAGACCGAGTACGAAGCAATCACCTACGAAGGCTACGGCCCCGGCGGCGTTGCTGTTATGGTCGAGACCCTGACCGACAACCGCAACCGTACCGCTGCCGATCTGCGTCACTACTTCGATAAGAACGGCGGCAATCTGGGTGCTATGGGCTGCGTGGGCTTCCTGTTCAGCCAGAAGGGTGTCATTGATATCTCTCTGGAAGATAAGGATGCCGACGAGGCTATGATGGATGCTCTGGATGCCGGTGCTGAGGACTTCGACGCCAGCGAGGATGCAGCTGAGATCACCACCGATCCCGAGAACTACTCTGCCGTGGTCAAGGCCATGGAGGAGAAGGGCTACGAGATCCTGTCCGACGATCTGGCTATGGTGCCCATGACCACCACCCGCCTGACCGACCCCGATCAGCTGAAGCTGATGGGCAAGCTGCTGGATGCGCTGGAAGACAATGATGACGTCCAGAACGTCTGGCACAGCTTGGAGAACGAAGAGGACCTGCCGGAATAAGCTTCCGCAAGGCTCTTTGCTCCTGAAATAAGACGATAAAAAGCCGCTTTTTGTGCTGCGAGGCACGAAAGGCGGCTTTTTTGTGCTGTGTTGCGGAATGAAGATCGGCCCGATATCTTCGCTGAGCAATAAAAATCCCCCGCCGGCAAGGCATACCGGCGGGGGAAAGGGGGAGAGCGACTATCTTAAAAGATCATTGTACGCTTGCGAGGAACCGCACAAAGCCTGCACGGCCAGCCTCGTCCAGCTTGTAGACGCCGGCGTCGGCGAGGACCTCGGCGAACACCTGACCGATCTCATCCTGCAGGATGGGGTGCACATTGTCGGCGCTGAGTTCAGGGTGACGGGCAAGGATGTCCCCGGCCCACTCGGCATGCTTCTGCAGCTCTTCGGGGTACTGGGCTGCAGGTGTGCGGGAGACCAGCACATCGGCAAGCTCAGCCATTTCCTTTTTCAGGCGGCTGGGCAGCACGGCAAGGCCCATGACCTCGATCAAACCGATGTTCTCCTTTTTGATGTGGTGCAGCTTTGCATGAGGGTGGAACACGCCCAGAGGATGCTCCGGAGTGGTGATGTTGTTGCGCAGCACCAGATCCAGCTGGTATCTGCCGTCCCGCATCCGGGCAATGGGTGTGATGGTGTTGTGGGGCTCGCCGTCCGTCTCGGCAAAGACAAAGCAGCTCTCGTCAGAGTAGCCGCGCCATGCGGTCAGGATCTTGTCCGCCAGCTCCACAAGGCGGCTGTCGTCCTCACTTGTCAGGCGGATGCAGCTCATGGGCCAGTGCACGATACCGGCATCTACGTCCTCAAAACCGGGGAACACCCACTTCTTTTCAATGGGAGCCTTGGCCATGGCAAACTCGTAATGACCGCCCTGAAAATGATCGTGGCTCAGGATGCTGCCGCCCACGATGGGCAGGTCGGCGTTGCTGCCCACGAAATAGTGGGGGAACAGGCCCACGAAGTCCAGCAGCTTGCGGAAGGTGGCGCGCTCGATCTTCATGGGGGTGTGCAGATTATTGAACACGATGCAGTGCTCATTGTAGTAGACGTAAGGGCTGTACTGCAGGTTCCACGCGCTGTCGTTGATGGTGAGCGGGATGATGCGGTGGTTCTCGCGGGCGGGGTGGTTCATGCGGCCTGCATAGCCCTCGTTCTCAGCGCAGAGCTGGCACTTGGGATAGGCGCTCTGGGGGGCCAGCTTTGCGGCGGCAATGGCCTTGGGGTCCTTCTCCGGCTTGGAGAGGTTGATGGTGATGTCCAGATCACCGTAGGGGGTCTTGGTGACCCATTTCAGATCCCGCTTGATGCGGTAGCGGCGGATATAATCGGTATCCTGACTGAACTTATAGAACCAGTCGGTAGCGGCCTGCGGACCTTCGTTTTCGTAGCGCTCCTCAAAATTGGCGCGTACGATGCTGGGACGCGGAGTCAGCACACCCATGAGTTTGGTGTCGAACAAATCGCGGGCGGTGGAATTGTCCTCGCACACGCCGCGGGCTGCAGCGTCGTCCACCAACGTTTTCAGAATGCTTTCCAGATCAGTGTAGCACACCTCGCCCTCGGGTGCCGTAAAATCGTCCAGCTGCATGGTCATGAGCAGCTGGTTGCGGATATAGATTTCGTCGTCGGGCAGGATGAGCCCGGTGTCCAGCCCGTAATTCACGAGCTGCTGGATGGCGGTAGAGATCACAGGACAGCGCCTCCTTCGGGACGAATGCTCAGCACATGGCAGCGACCCTCGCCGAGGATGGCCTCCATGTTTTTCTTAAAATCAGCCAGCATTTCCACCGGCACAAAAGCCTGAGCGGTACCGGCAAAGCCGCCGCCGTGAACGCGGACCGCGCCCTTGCCGTTCAGGTAATGCTTGGCGGCAGCAATGGTCACGCCCATTTCCTGATGCTCCTTATACCCGGCGGGGATGACGTTCTGCAGGTATTCCCAGCTGCTGTGGCCGGATTCGTTGACCAGACGCAGGAAGGTGCCGAAATCGCCCTCGCGCAGAGCGGCGACCTGTTTTGCCACGCGGTCGTTGTCGGCATAAATATGGAAGGCACGCAGCACCGCGCGGTCGCCGCACTGCCTGCGGCATTCCGGCAGCTTTGCAAGGAAGGTCTCAAAGGGCACATCCCGCAGCACCTCGCCGCCGCACACAGCGGCCACAGCGCGGCACTCGGCGGGGACGGCGGCGTATTCGTCGGTCAGGTCGGCATGGTCTGCACAGGAGTCCAGAATGCACAGTGCAAGGCCGGCCTTGGAGAAATCCACCGGCACCGGCTCCACATCGGGGTGGGCAGGGTCGGCAAAATCAATGGTGATGATATTGCCCACGCTGGAAGCCATCTGATCCATCAGACCGCAGGGCTTGCCAAAGTAGACATTTTCTGCCCACTGGCCGATCTGCGCGATCTCGATGGGGGAGACCTTATCGGTCATGAAGCAGTCGTTCAGAATGACGCCGATCAGCACCTCGAAGGCGGCAGAGGAAGAAACGCCGCTGCCCTTGGGCACGTTGGAAGAAATGTACACATCCAGACCGGCCAGCTTTGCGCCGCGTTGACGGAACGCCTCACACTCGCCGCGCAGAAGGGAGATGGTGGTGTTTTCCTCTTCCTTGCGGGCAGTCAGGTCGTCAAGGCTGATAACGCACAGGTCGTAGCCCTCGCTCTGCACCCGCAGCTGGTTCAGGCTGTTGGGCGCGGCGGCGGCGATCATATCAATGTTCACGCTGCCGGCCAGAACGCGGCCGTGCTGGTGGTCGGTGTGGTTGCCGCCGATCTCGGTGCGGCCGGGTGCGCTGTAAAGGCCGGCTTCGGCGTGGGGGCCAAAGGTGGTCTCCAGACCATTCAGGGCTGCTTCGTAGCGGGCAGCCTGCGGGGCAGTCTCTTCGGGTGCACAGCAGTACAGCGATGCCAGACGGGCAGCGTGTGCGCCGCTGGAAAGCTCCTGCTTCCATGCGGAAACAGATTTCATCATAGGATAGTCCTCCTTTTGAGCGGGTTGGAACTGCAAGTACAGGGCAGCATACAGGACGCTCTGCACACTTCTGCCTTTATCATATAAAATCCGGACGGAAAAAACCATGTGTTATTGTTGCATCTGAATGAAAAGTTGCAAAAAGTATAAAATCCGGCATTTGAAGGGAAATAGACGATTGAAATAAAATCAATTTAGAAACGGAAAAACCATTGTGGAAAACGCCTGCGGATCGGGTGCTTTGCGCAAGGTGGATAAACATTGCACGGCATGGAGATTTGCGTCGGACAGATGGGACGATGCTGCTGACGGCCATGACCCTTCCGGTGAAATGAAAAAGCCGGGGCTGCTGCACATCATCTGGCGCAGCAGTCCCGGCCTCCTATGATAAAAGATCCCGCCTGAGCGGTTATTTTGCAAAATCGCTGCCGGTCAGGCCGTCCATGTTCAGCATTCCTTCCAGTGCAGCCACATCGGCGGAGACATCCAGCGCGTCGGACTGGAACAGCTTGTCCAGCTGGTTTTCAAAGGCGGTCACCAGCAGGTCCATGCTGCGCTCGATGTTCTTTTTGGCATCGGCGATGTTTTCGCCCTGCACATCCTGCGCAGGAAGGCTGGCATAGGTGTTCAGCAGCTTGAGGGCAGTGGGCAGATAGTAGTCCATGAATTTCTGCAGCTGCGCCTTTTTGCCGGGGTCCTGCTTTGCCAGCTCAAAGATGCGGGCGCTGACCGCTTCCAGACGGCTGATCTTGGCGGTCATCACCGGGTCAGGAATGGCATCGTTGGCCTGCCGCAGCTGCTGCAGAAGGGCGGCGTACTGGTCCGCTGGTTCCGGTGCGGGCTTCGGTTCCGGCTGCTTGGGCGGCTGGGGCGCAGCACCGCGCACCACAAGGGTAGCAGTGCGGTTGTCGATGTAGGCGTCGGCACCAAAGTAACCGTGGGAAATGGCGCTTTCCACCGCAGCACGCCCCTTTGCGGCATCGATGCCTGCGGCGGCAAACAACTCGTCCAGCGGGATGTTGTCGCGGTCGCCTGCGATCTTGTCCAGCAGGCGTTCCAGCTTGCGGGTGCGGTCCATGCGCAGGCCGGTCAGCAGAGCAGCGCCGCCGCCCAGCATCTGGGCGATGGCTGTAAACGCCTCCATCATGCTGTCAGCACCATCCATGAACAGGGTGCTGAAGCCTGCAAACAGAAAGACGGCACCGCCGATGGTGCACAGGGTGGTAAGGAGCTTGTGCCGCTCCTTGGCATCCTTCTGCTCTTTGGTGGGAACATCGTGGCCGTAAGTTGGCTCGGTTTCCTGCCGGGGTGCCGTCTGCGCAGGGGCGGGGCCGAGGTCGGAACGATAGTCTGCCTGCGCCTGTGCAGCGGCTTTTTCTTCTTTTTCGGCGTTTTTATCGATGCTTTTTAAGATGAACAGCAGCACGCCCAGCGGTGCCGACATGGCAAACACAATAAAAATGGCAATGGTAGGGATATGCGCAAAATAGTGCTTCTTTGGCTGCATGGATAAGACCTCTCAATGTATCAAAAACAGTTCAAAACAGAAAAAGACCGCGTTCCACTCTATTATAGCGGAGCACGGTCTTTTTGTTAAGGGGTAAATATCGATGCGTGCGAAAACAGCAGGGGAGTAAGACCGCTGTTTTCCGGGAAACGTTACTTCATCAGGCTGCAGACGGCCTCCGCGTAAGCGGCAGGGTCATCCACCGGCAGGCCTTCAATGAGCTGCGCCTGTGCATACAGCAGAGCGCTGTACTTCTTGAGCTTGTCGGTGTCACCTGCCTCCTGTGCGGCCTTGAGCACGGCAAACACGGGGTGGTTGACATTCAGCTCCAGCACCTTGTCACTCTTCACGCCCTCGCTGCCGGGCTGCTTGGACAGCACCTTTTCCATTTCGATGGACAGCGGGCCGTCGGCACTCAGACACACGGGGTGATCCTTCAGACGGGTGGAGACCTTGACCTCCTTCACCTTGCCGTCCAGAGCATCCTTCATAGTGTCGAACAGAGCCTTGTTCTCGGCGGTGGCATCCTCGGCGGCCTTCTTCTCTTCCTCGGTCTCAAGGCCCAGATCGCCGCTGTTGACATTCTTGAACTCCACAGTGCCGTCCTTGCCCTCGGCATCCTTGCGGGGATAGCTGCGCAGGATCTGCAGGCAGAACTCATCCACATCCTCGGTCAGCAGCAGGACGTCATAGCCCTTATCCATGACCAGCTCAGCGGCGGGCAGCTTTGCCAGACGGTCGGTAGAATCACCGGCAGCAAAGTAGATATACTTCTGCTCAGCGGGCATCTTGTCCACATACTCCTGCAGAGTGACCATCTTCTGCTCTTTGGCAGACCAGAACAGCAGCAGGTCGCGCAGCAGCTCGGCGTGCATGCCGTAGTCGGAGTAAGCACCGAACTTGATCTGACGGCCGAACTCCTTCCAGAATTCCTCGTACTTCTGGCGGTCGTTGGCCAGCATGGCGTGCAGCTCGTTCTTGATCTTCTTTTCCAGAGCGTTGTGGATCAGCTTGAGCTGGTTGTCCTTCTGCAGCATCTCGCGGCTGATATTCAGGCTCAGATCCTGACTGTCCACGATGCCCTTGACGAAGCTGAAGTAATCGGGCAGCAGGTCGGCGCACTTCTCCATGATGAGCACGCCGGATGCGTACAGAGCAAGACCCTTCTCGTAATCCTTGGTGTAGAAATCGTAGGGGCGGTGGCTGGGTACGAACAGCAGGGCGTTGTAGTTCGCGGTGCCCTCGGTGCGGCTGACGATGACACGGGCGGGGTCGGTATAATCGTTGAACTTCTCTTTATAGAAGCTGGCGTACTCTTCGTCGGTCACTTCGCTCTTCTGCTTTTTCCAGATGGGCACCATGCTGTTCAGGGTCTCCAGCTCGGTGTAGCTCTCCCACTCGGGCTTGTAATCCTCGGGCTTGGGGTCCGGTTCCGGCTTCTGGCGCTCGTGCTGGCGCTCCATCTGGATGGGGTAGCGCACATAGTCGCTGTACTTCTTGACGATGGCAACAATGCCGTATTCATCCAGGAAATTATCGTAGTGGTCGGTCTCGGTGTCCGGCTTGATGTGCAGGATGATCTGGGTGCCGGCGGTGTCCTTCTGGGCGGGGGTCATTTCGTAGCCGTCCACGCCGGAGGACTCCCACTGCCATGCTTCATCCGAGTCATAGGCCTTGGAAATGACCGTGACCTTGTCGGCAACCATGAAGGAGGAGTAGAAGCCCACGCCGAACTGACCGATGATGTCGATGTTCTCGTCCTTGTTGTCTTTCTTGAAGTCCAGAGAACCGGAGTGGGCGATGGTGCCCAGATTCTGTTCCAGTTCCTCTTTGGTCATGCCGATGCCGTTATCCTCGATGGTCAGGATGCGGTTATCCTTGTCGCGGGTGATGAGGATGCGGAAATCACCCTTGTTCATGCCCACGGAGGGATCGGTCAGACTCTTATAGTAGAGCTTATCAATGGCATCCGATGCGTTGGAGATCAGCTCCCGCAGGAAGATCTCCTTATTGGTGTAGATGGAGTTGATCATCATATCCATCAGTTTTTTGCTTTCAGCCTGAAATTCTTTCTTAGCCATAATGCAAGACCTCTTTTTATCTGTATTCAGTGCCGGGCACTCGGGAAGCTGGAATACCTCGGAATGCTTAGCACTCATAACTTTCGAGTGCTAATATACACCGCTTCCCGGCAAAAATCAAGGGCTTTCATAAAAAGTTTAAAAATCGGAAGCGGCCTGCGGTCTGTGCAGACCTTTTGTGCCTGCCAATTAAAACGGAACTGCCATTATAGATGACCGTGGTGCACACAAAGACGGGTTTAAATCGTATTTCAAATGAAAACGTTTTGTGCTATAATGAACCCCGAAGATCATTTCCGAAGGGGGAGTATCATGCAGCTGAAGCAGCTGGAACTGGAAGGCGGCGGAACGCTGACTGTTTATCTGCGGGATTCCTGCGAACGGATGCCGAAGGCCATCGACCGGCCTTTGGTGCTGGTGGTGCCCGGCGGCGGCTATACCCACGTCAGCGCCCGGGAGGGCGACCCGGTTGCACTGCAGTTTGCAGCAGCGGGATATCATGCCGCTGTGCTGGACTACGCCATCTGCGAACAGGCGAAGGACGGTCTGCCGCTGCGCCAGCTGGCACAGGCCATCGGCCTTGTGCGGCAGCACGCGGCCGGGTGGCATATCCTGCCGGAAAACAATCGCAGTGTGCGGCTTTTCGGCGGGCGGCCATCTGGCACTTTCCGGTGCTGTGCTGGACATTCCCGGGGAGCGCGCCCAGCCCCGGCCCGATGCGGTGATCCTGGGCTATCCGGTGATCACCGCAGGACAGTATGCCCACCGCGGCAGCTTTGTGCAGCTGGCGGGCAGCACCGACCCGGCGGCACAGCAGGCATTCGGTCTGGAGGATAAGATCACGCCGCAGACGCCGCCGGTGTTCGTGTGGGCCACCATGGAGGACGCCACCGTTCCGGTGGAAAACACACTGATGCTGGTGAGCGCCCTGCACAGGGCAGGTGTGCCCTGCGAGGCGCATCTGTTTGAAAAGGGGGTGCACGGCACCAGCATCAGCACCGCAGAGGTGGATCAGCCCAGCCGCCACCGGCATCACTGGGTGGAACTGGCAGTGGAATGGCTGGGAGACACTTTTGACTGGTCGGTTGGATAAGTCTGACATATTTGAACGAACCTACAAAAAATTTACAATTAAACTGTTGACTTGCATAAACCTTTGACGTATACTGGTCAGCAGGGACAAACTTAAGGAGGAATACCTATGGTTATGGACCCGACCCTGCCGCGTATTTCTGTGCGCGACCTGCTCATGCAGGCATTTCTTACCGGGTGGGAGCTTTCGGACAAGACAGTCTCGCAGGACGAATACCTGCAAAGCTCCATTCAGGTGATCGAAATGCTGCAGGTGGAACCGGAAAACCTTTATGCCGAAGAAGGCCTTGGCCTGCCGGACGGCGAAGAGGTGGATCATCTGGACGATTGGCTGCGTGCCGACGGCCAGTGGCTGTACTACGGGGTGGAGGAAGAGAACTTCTTCCTGATCCAGTGGTATCCGGACGAAGCGGCTGCAAACGCAAAGCTGGCCCAGCTGGAAGAACTGGGCGACGGCAAGCAGTATCTGGTAGATCTTTCCCTCAAGCGGGAGAATCCTTCCAGCGCAGAAAACTTCGGCAATTCCAATCCGGTCCAGCTTCGTTCCTGAAAACATCACCTTAAAGCGAAAGGAAATTTTGCAGCATGCAGCTTTCTGAGATCGAGCGCGAACAGCTTTATGCCATCGTAGAAAAATACGATCATCACCCGGATGTACAGCGGATGCGGGAGTATATCCAGCACGGTTCTGTCACCACCTACCAGCATTGCAAGAATGTGGCGCTGGTGAGCTTCTGGCTCAACCGCCGTCTGCATCTGCACGCCGATGAGACCTCGCTGGCGGTGGGTGCCCTGCTGCATGATTTTTATCTGTATGACTGGCATAACAAGGGCACCTTCCACGGCCTGCGCCGGTTGTTTGAGATGCACGGCTTCTCGCACCCAGGCTGTGCCTGCATCAATGCAGAGCGTGTGTTCGGCATCACCAAAAAGGAACAGAGCATCATTTCCAGCCACATGTGGCCGCTGACCTTCCGTCATGTACCCACCTGCCGTGAGGCCATCATCGTCTGCCTGGCAGATAAGTACTGCGCTGTGGTGGAGAGCATGTTCCAGCGCTCCCACGCCGGTGCTGTGGTAGACGGCAGCGTGGAAGTCGATGGCGAAGAGTGGTAAGCCTGCCTGCTGGTAAATAAGCGAAACAAAAAAGGACTCTGCATCGTCAAGGTGCAGAGTCCTTTTTTGCATCTCACAGCTTTTTGTAGCCCTCCGGCTCATCCGCAGCGGCACGACGCTCCATGAGGAAGGTGTCCAGCCAGCGGCCATGACAGTCCCGCGCAATGCGCTCGCGGCGGCCTACCAGACGGAAGCCACACTTGGTGTGCAGGGCACGGCTGGCAGCATTGTCCTGCAGCACGGTGGACTGCAGGGTCCAGTAGCCGGCTTCTTCGGCCTGACGGCACAGCTCGGCCAGCAGATGACAGCCCAGCCCATGGCCGCGGAACTGCTCCCCCACATAGATGCTCACCTCAGCTACGCCGCGGTAGCACCAGCGCGGGTCTACCCGGTGCAGTGCGGTCCACCCGGCAATGACATCGTTCACCAGCAGCACCAGCCGACAGTCCTTTGTGTGGGAGGCATCCCACGCAGCGTACGGGGGGCAGGTAGTCTGAAAGGTGGCATGTTCTGTGGCGATGCCCTCTAAATAGATTCTGGAAACGGCGTCCCAGTCTTCCGGCTCCATGGGCCGGATCGTGATCTTGCTCATATGCAATTTCCCAGCGGACAGGCAGAAGCCTGCCCATACCCTCAACTCTCAAAAATGACCGATTTCAGTATAGCAGAATTTGCAGTGCGGTACAAGCGCCGCACTGCACAGAAATTTCTTTGACATCAGGCAGGTTTGTGATACAATAAAACATATAAACAAGAGCACGGCGCAGAGACCGCCGCTGCAGAACGGAGGACATTGACACATGAAATGGATCAGAACGGCACTGTGTGCGCTGGGAATGCTGGCGTGCCTGTCACTTTCGGCTTTTGCAGCAGAGCTTGGAGAGCCGAACATCACAGAGCAGACCACGATGAAGGAGCTGCGGGAAAACCCCAGCATCAAGGGTTCGGGCTTTTACACCTACTGCAACGAGTGGATCGAGGGTAGCACAAAATACGACAACACGCCGATCAAGGGCTATGTGAGCTGGGCGGCCTCTGAGGATGCCGCCGAGGGCATGAACCTTGTGATCGAGAACTACAACAAGGGCGTGCAGGTCACATGGCAGGTGTATACACCGGAAGAGATCGAGGCAGACCCGGCGCTGGGCATGGTGCAGCTGTTTTATTTCCCGGCAAAAACGGAAAACGCCAAATATGTGGTCGTGGTGCCTGGCAACGGAGGCAACACCACGGCAGAGCTGAACGAGGGCGCATCCATCGCGAACCAGCTGCACGATCTGGGCTATGCGGTGTTCGTGCTGCGGTACCGTTCGTTCCTGAATGCTTCCGACAACGCGCCGCTGTACGACATTGCCAATGCCGTGAAGTATCTGACCAAAAATGCAGAGCAGTTCGGTGTCCAGCGCGAGAACTACGCCCTGATGGGCTTCTCGTCCGGCGGACACATCGTGGGACTGATCGGCTCGGACAACGAGCGGTTCGGCTACAAGGCCTTTGGCATTCCTCAGCCGGCAGCACTGCTGCTGGGTTATCCCATCAACGATTTCTATGAGGTAAAGCCGCTGTACCACATTGCCATCGACCCGCTTATCATCGGCTGGCGTTACTACTGGACCAACATCTCGGATGTGGTAAACAAGAATTACACCCCCACCTTCTTCTGGTACGGCAAAAACGATTATTACATGGAGTGCATGAACTACGAAAAGCAGGGCCCCCTGCTGGAAAAGACCCTGAAGGAGAGCGGTGCGACCTATCAGTGCGTGGTGTATGAGGACGCCCCGCACGCCATTGGCCCGGGCCGTCACACCGATGCGGACGGATGGATCAAGCTGGCTACTGAGTTCTGGGAGGAACAGTGTAAATAACCGACAGAAAAAGGGGATTGCTGTGAAAAAACGATTTCGTGCGGTGCTGCTGAGTCTGGGACTCCTGTTCCTGCTGGCACAGCCTGCATTTGCGGCAGAGCTGGGCGAGCCCAATATCACACCGCAGACCACCATGCGGGAACTGCGGGAAAACCCATCATTGAAAGCTTCCGGATACTATACTTACTGCAGGGAAATGCTGCCCATCGAAAGCAATTACTGGAACAATAAAACACTGGCCCAGTATGCAAAGCCGCAGCTGGTCTATGATTGCGCGGATGCGATGAACCTTGTGATCGAAAACTACAATAAGGGCGTACAGGTCACATGGCAGGTGTATACTCCGGAAGAAATTGCGGAAAATTCTTCTCTGGGCATGGTGCAGCTGTTTTATTACCCGGCGGAAGGATCCGGCGGGCGCTATGCGATAGTGTTGCCAGGCAACGGAAGCACCGTCACCTCAGAAATGGAAGAGGGCGGCTCTGCTGCCAGCCAGCTGCATGCGATGGGTTATACCGTATTTGTGCTGCGGTATCGTTCTTTTCTGGACGCAACGGACAATGCGCCGCTGGATGATATTGGCCGCGCCGTGCAGTTCATCACGCAGAATGCAGAACGGTTCGGCGTACAGGCAGAAGGGTATGCCATTACAGCGTTTTCCTCTGGCGGACAGCTGGCTGGACTGTTTTGCAACGAGGAGATCGGCTGGGGCAGATACAGTGTGCCCAAGCCCGGTGCACTGCTTATGGCCTATCCGGTCATCAACTTCAACGAGGTCAAGCTGCTGTATCATGTGCTGATGGATCCGGGCGAGTGCGGCTGGCGCTTTTACTGTTCCAGCGTAGCCGATGTGGTAACGGATGATTACCCGCCGGTGTACTTCTGGTATGGCAAAAATGATATCATCCTGCCGCTGATGGATCTGCGGAAGCAGGGCCCTGCCTTTGAAAAAGCTTTGCAGGCACATGGTGTGCCATACCTGATGCAGGTATATAAAAATGCAGGACACAGCATTGGCACAGGGCGTGGCACAGACGCAGAAGGCTGGCTGACGGAGGCAGCTGCGTTCTGGGAAGAACAGGTCGGATAAAAAGGAGGCGCGGCAATGAAACACAAACTCTGTACAGCTGCAGTGTGCATCGGGATGCTGCTGGCTCTGGCACTGCCCGCATGGGCGGCAGAATACGGTGAAGCCAATATTACCCCGCAGACCACGATGAATGAGCTGAGGGAAAACCCCAGCATTGTGGGCTCCGGCCTGTACACCTACTCGCGTGAGCAGGACTGCACCCTGAAACAAGCCTACTGGGGTACACAGGAACTTGAAAAGTTCTCCAACCAGTGGACGGCACAGGATGCGGCAGAGGGCCTCAATCAGCTGATCCGGAATTATAATGCGGGCATCCAGATCACCTACCCGCTGTATACGGCAGAGGAAATTGCGCAGGACACCAGCCGGGATGTTGTGGAGCTGTACTATTTTCCGGCGCAGGGAGAAACGAAAAACCGGAAATATGCACTGGTGCTGGGTGGAAATGCCCTGATTACCAGCGCCGAGATCCGCGAGGGCATATCTACGGCGTGGCAGATGAACCAGATGGGCTATACTACGTTTGTGCTGCGCTACCGTATCGGGATACGGGCAGGCGGCAACGCACCTATGGAAGATGTGGCGCGGGCAGTGCAGTATATCACCGCACATGCAGAGCAGTTTGATGTGCAGCCGGAGCAGTATGCGGTGATCGGATACTCTTCCGGCGGACAGATCACCGGTCTGTTCGGTACGGATGCAGTGGGATATCGGAACTACGGCTTGCCAAAGCCTGGTGCTCTGCTGCTGGGTTATCCGGTAAATACATTCCGGGAACTGAAACCGGGCTATCGGATCCTGCTGGATCCCGATGTGCTTGCACAGCGGTATTACGATATGAATGTGTCGGACTATATAACGCCGGATTACCCACCGACCTTTTTCTGGTGTGGCAAAAATGACCTGACGCTTATGCTGATGGACTGGTACGCACAAATTCCGCAGCTTCAAAAAGCGATGGAGAAGAACGGCGTGCCCTATGTCAGCCATGTGTATGATAACGCGCCGCATTCGATTTCTACAGGACGCGGCACCGATGCAGAAGGCTGGCTGAACGAGGCTGTTGCATTCTGGGAAGAACAGACAAAATAAAAAAACACACAGATCCGGGCTTTGCAGCTGCACAGCCCGGATTTTGCAATGGGAGACGAAAATGGAATTTCTGGCATTTCTTTACACGGTGCTGCTGGTGGCCATCTGCCTGATGATGGCGCTGCTGCTCTACCGCTCGGCAAAGCCGACGGCCAGCCGGGACGATACGGAACTGAAGGAATGGCTGCGCCAGCAGCTGGATGCGCAGAACCGTCAGATGGAAGCGAAGCTGGCAGAGATGTCTCAGCAAAACCTTGCCGCCATGGGGCAGATCAGCGAGACGCTGCAGGCTTCGGTGCAGAGTATGAGCACCGCCCTTGCTGCCGGGCAGGGCAGTCAGCAGCAGACCATGGAGCAGCGGCTGCAGGGGCTGGAAGCCTCTAATTCCCGTAAGCTGGAAGAGATGCGCCGCACCCTTGCCGAGGGCCTGACCACCTTGCAGACCCAGAACGCCCAGAAGCTGGACGAGATCCGGCATACCGTGGACGAGCAGCTGCAGGATGCCCTGCAAAAGCGGGTGACCGAGAGCTTCAAAGCGGTCAATGACCAGCTGGAACAGGTATATAAGGGTCTTGGCGAGATGCAGAACCTTGCCGCCGATGTGGGCGGGCTGAAACAGGTACTTTCCGGCGTGAAGACCCGCGGCATTCTGGGCGAGATCCAACTGGGTGCGATCCTGGAAGAGATCCTTGCCCCGGAACAGTACGACACCAATGTGGCCACCATCCCGGGCAGTACCCAGCGGGTGGAATATGCCATCCGGATGCCCGGCGCGGACGGCGGCACGGTCTGGCTGCCCATCGATTCCAAGTTTCCGGGCGATACCTATGCCCACCTGCAGGACGCGCAGGCATCCGGCGACGCACAGGCCGTGGAGAACGCCCGCCACGCACTGGAGCTGGTGCTGCGCAGCGAGGCCAAGGACATCCGGGAAAAATATGTGGAGCCGCCCTATACCACGGCCTTCGGCATCCTGTTCCTGCCGTTTGAGGGCCTGTATGCCGAGGTGGTGAACGCCGGTCTGCTGGAAGTGCTGCAGAGGGACTATCAGGTGAACATCGCGGGCCCCAGCACCATGGCGGCGCTGCTCAACAGTCTGCAGATGGGCTTCAAGACCCTTGCCATCCAGAAGCGTTCCGGCGAGGTGTGGCAGCTGCTGGGTGCGGTAAAGACCGAATTTGACAAGTTCGGGCAGGGACTTTCCAAGATGCAGCAGCGTCTGCGCCAGACCGACGAAGAGCTGGATAACCTCATCGGGGTGCGCAGCCGTGCCATCAGCCGCAAGCTGCGGGCGGTGCAGACCATGGACGAGGGCACTGCCGCCGCGCTGCTGGAGCTGGACAACGAGCCGGGCAGACCGGTGGCGGCACGTCTGCCGGAGAATGGGGAAGAGCTCTGATGCGCAGAATATTCCTGCGTTATCCCTTGCGATTTTTCTGACGATGTGGTATGATAGGAACTGTTCTCAGAAACAACCGCCGCAAAAACGCGGCACTGCATAAAAATATAAATAAGGAGACCGAGCATTATGAGCGTAAACAAGATCAGTGAAGCCATTCTGGGCGTTGGTGTGGATGATACCACCATCGACCTGTTCGAGAGCCAGTATCCGGTGCCTACCGGCGTCAGCTATAATTCCTATGTCATTCTGGACGAGAAGACCGCCGTTCTGGATACGGTGGATGCCCGCGCCACCGAGCCGTGGCTGGAAAACCTGACCGAAGCTCTGGCAGGCCGTAAGCCGGATTATCTGGTGGTCTCCCACATGGAGCCGGACCACGGCGCAAATATCGCAAAGCTGGCGGCACTCTATCCGGAGATGCAGGTGGTGGGCAACGCCAAGACCTTCCTGTATATGGATCAGTTCTTTGGTGCTGATGCTGTGGCAAAGGAGCGCCGCGTGGTGGTGAAGGACGGCGAGAGCCTGAGCCTTGGCACCCACACCCTGACCTTTGTGTTTGCCCCCATGGTGCACTGGCCGGAGGTCATGGTCAGCTATGAGAGCAGCGAGAAGGTGCTGTTCTCCGCTGATGGCTTTGGCCGCTTTGGCGCTGTGGCAAAGTTTGACGAAAAGGCCGACTGGGCCAGCGAAGCCCGCCGCTACTACCTGAACATCGTAGGCAAGTACGGCCCGCAGGTACAGGCGCTGCTGAAAAAGGCAGTGGCGCTGGATATCCGGACCATCTGCCCGCTGCACGGTCCGGTGCTGACCGGAGATCTGGGCAAGTATCTGAACTACTACGACATCTGGTCCAGCTACAAGCCCGAGGAGCCGGAAAAGATCCTTGTGGCAAGTGCTTCCATCCACGGCCACACCCGTGCAGCAGCCCACCTCATGGCAGAAAAGCTGCGTGCAAAGGGCGCAAAGGTAGTGGAGATGGACCTGACCCGCACTGATGTGTCCTATGCCGTCACCGAAGCCTTCCGCTGCGGAAAGATCGTGCTGGCCTGCGCCACCTATGACGGCTTCCTCTTCCCGCCGATGGAGAATCTGCTGACCCACCTCAAGACCAAGAGCTTCCAGAACCGCACGGTCGGCCTGATGGAGAATGGCACCTGGGCACCCATGGCTGCAAAGCTCATGCGCGCCGAGTTGGAAGGCATGAAGAACATCACGGTCTGTGAGAATGTGGTTACCATCCGTTCTGCTGCCAATGCCGCCGCAGAAGCCCAGATGGATGCTCTGGCTGCGGAGATCATGGAAAAGTAAACAGAATGGTCTGTACAGGGTCGCTGCCTGCCGGAGAGCCTCGGCGGGTAGCGGCCTTTTTGCAGCCATTGAACAGACGAAAGAAGTCTGATATAATACAGCTAAAACATATGGTGGGAGGAGCTCAGGAGTGTTAAAATCGATACACAGGGATGTGCTGCAATGGTGGAAAGGCCCGGATAAAAAGTATTTTTGTGTGATGCTTGGGTTTGCTGTTGTGGTGTATTTTCCACTAATGAGTCAAAAACTGACAAATACATTTGACGGACTTTGGATGGATACATATTATATTGCCGGCGGCTGGGAACTTTCTATCGGCAGATGGCTCTGGCCGCTTGCAGATGCGCTGAGGTTTGGCGTTCAGACGGACCCGATCAATTCGCTGCTTACGCTCTCGCTCGTGACACTTTCGTTTATTCTGGTGCGCAGGCTCTTTACGACAAAGGATTCGTTTCTTACCTATCTGCTGGGAATGGCATTTATCTCAAGTGCATCGGTCAGCATCCAACTGTCGTATCGGTACATGTCACCGATCTTCGGATTATCGCTTTTTCTCTCGGTTGCTGCAGCATACTGTGTGATCCGCACGGAAAATAAGGTCAGAGCAGTTGTGCAGGGGACAGTGTGTCTGACACTGAGTCTGGGTCTGTATCAGGCAAATCTCGGGAGTTTCTGCCTGATCCTTCTGGTCTATTTCCTCATGCTTCTGTTTCAAAAGCCGGATCGCAGCCTGATTCATGGGCATATTGCAAAAAGTCTTTGCAGTGCGGCGGCTGGCGTGGTATTGTATTATCTGACCCTGAAGATCGTTTTGCTGATTACGGGCTCTCGGATGTCAGAATACAACGGAGCTGCGAGTGTTTCACCGCTTTATGTTTTAAAGCGGCTGCCCACAGGAGTAGCAAGGGCATACCAGATCTTTGGGATCTATTTTTTTCGGAACCAGTATCGGAACAATATTCTGCAGGCCATGGGCTTTTTTGCGCTGATCGTTTTGCTGGTCGGATTCGGGCTGTTAAAACGCTTTTGGCGGGTCGTCCGGAGCAGAGACCCGGAATACATTTTGCTGAGCGCTGCGGCGTTGGCAGTGCTGCCGGCAATATGCAATGTGACGTTGTTGATTACCAGCGAAGCAACCTGGCATCTGCAGATGGCAGGGGCACTGGATCTGTTTATCCCTCTGTGCATCTTGCTTCTGGATGTGACCCGGAAGGAACAGCCTCAAAATGAAAAATTAAGGATGGCGGCTATCGGAGGGGCCGTCCTTTTGGCAGGCCTTATCGTATACGGCAATGTTTATATGAGGGCGGTCGATCAGGAAGCGATGTATGAAGGCAGAAAATCGCTAAAGACCATGACGGACCGGATCGCGGACGATCTGATCGACTTTGGATATTTTGACGGAGAAGAGCGGCTGCCGGTGGTGTTTGTGGGTAGACCCAGTTCAAACTCGGCTTTCCTGATGAGAGAATATTACCTGTATGCAAACACGTATGCCCAGATAGGCCGATTCTGGGGTGGCGCCGATGTTGCCCGGCAGGTGTGGAAGAGCGTTTTTCAGAATATCACACCGGTCAACTTTACCTATGGAAGAGTGGAACGTTACCTTGAAGTTTATGCGGAAAGCGAAACGGAGCAGATGCCGATCTATCCGCAGGAGGGGTATATCCGGCAGATCGGAGATACGGTGGTCGTCAAGATCTCGGACGATTACAAGGATGAGCTGACCAGCGCGGAAGAAGAAAAGCCGCTGTCGGGCTTTTTTGAACTCGGGCAGGTAGACAATGGCTTTTATGAGCCGTGGAAAGAGGAAGAATGAACCTGTCTGAAAAATGCGGTTGAGTGCGGCATTTGCGGAAACTGCGTGCGCAGCCCTTGCAAACTTCCGCGAAATGTGGTAGTATACATATGGTTATGAACCTGAATACTCCCAAACGCAGCGACGGAGAGAGTAGGTCTGTACCGCACGGCAAAGAGAGAAGCTTCACCGGCTGAAAGGGCTTCCGTGTGCGGGCTGGCTGAAGTTCGCTCCTGAGCGGTCTGTGCGAAAGGCGGAAGCTCACTAGCACAGAACGGTTGCGCCCCGTTACGGCGTTCTGAGAGCCGCCCGGCATCTGTGCACGGGTGGAAACCGGGTGGTACCGCGGAGCAGAAGAATTACAGCTTCGTCCCTTTTGCCTGAGAAATCGGGCAGGGGACGGAGCTTTTTTGTTGCACTCCGCTCATCAACACGAAGAATAAAGGAGAGAACATCCATGCAAGCAATGATCGACGAGCTGGCAAAACAGGCCGCTGAAAGCCTTGGTCAGGTGTCCGGCAAGGAAACGCTGGCCTCCTTCTGGCAGGAGTACCTCAGCAAAAACGGCAAGATCTCTGCCCTGATGAAGAACCTGCGCACCGTTGCGCCGGAAGAGCGTCCTGCCATGGGCAAGATCATCAACGAACTCAAGGCAAAGGTGCAGGCAGACTATGACGCTGCCGCAGAACAGGTGAAGCAGGCAGAGCTTGCTGCCCGCAATGCCGCTGAGACGGTGGATATCACGCTGCCCGCCAAGACCCGCCCCATGGGCGGCCTGCACCCGCTGACCCTGATCACCAACCAGATCATCGACGTGTTCTCCGGCATGGGCTTTTCGGTGGGCACCTTCCCGGAGATCGAGGACGATGACCACAACTTTACCCGTCTGAATGTGCCCAAGGATCACCCGGCACGCGACATGCAGGACACCTTCTACCTGTCGGAGGAGTTCCTGCTGCGTACCCAGACTTCCGGCGGCCAGATCCGCACCATGGACGTTCAGAAGCCGCCCATCAAGATCCTGATGCCCGGCCGTGTGTTCCGCTCCGACTCGGACGCTACCCACAGCCCCATGTTCCACCAGATGGAAGGTCTGGTGGTGGATAAGGGCATCACGCTGGGCGACCTGCAGGGCGCACTGAACACCTTCGTGCAGAAACTGTTCGGTGCTGACACCCGCACCCGCCTGCGTCCTTCTTATTTCCCATTCACCGAGCCCAGCGTGGAGGTGGACGTGAGCTGCTTCGAGTGCCACGGCAAGGGCTGCCCGCTGTGCAAGCACACCGGCTGGATCGAGGTGCTGGGCGGCGGCGTTGTCAACCGCAAGGTGCTGGAGAACTGCAATATCGACCCGGACGAGTATTCCGGTTTCGCCTTCGGCATCGGCATCGAGCGTATCGCCATGCTGAAGTATGGCATCAACAACATCGGCCTGATGTTTGAGAACAACCTGCAGTTCCTCAAGCAGTTCCACGAATAAGAGGGGAGAGAAGAGACAATGAAAGTACCTTTCAGCTGGTTAAAAGAATTTGTAGATATCGACGTTACTGCGCAGGAACTGGAGGAAAAGCTCTTCTCCTGCGGCTTTGAGGTCGAAGAGCTGATCCCGCTGGATGCCGGCATCAGCAAGGTGGTCGTCGGCAAGATCGTGGAGATGGAAAAGCAGGAAGGCACCCACCTGACCAAGTGTGTGGTGGACTGCGGCGACTACGGCCACGACATCCGCATCAGCACCGGCGCCGCCAACATGAAGCTGGGCGACTGCGTGCCCGCTGCTCTGGATGGTTCCACCCTGCCCGGCGGCATCAAGATCAAGGCCCGCAAGATGCAGGGCGTGGAGTCCAACGGTATGCTGTGCTCCGGCGAAGAGCTGGGTCTGAACGACGACCTGTTCCCGGGCTCTGAGGTCTACGGCCTGCTCATCCTGCCCGAGGATTCTGTCCCCGGCACCGACATTGCCCCCGTGGTGGGTCTGGATGACTATATCTTTGATATCTCCATCACCGCAAACCGTCCGGACTGCCAGTCCGTTCTGGGCATCGCCCGCGAGGTGGCTGCCGTTCTGGGTAAGCCCCTGCACATGCCCGCCATGGACTACAAGACTGTCTGCGAGCCGGATGCGCCCATCACCGTCAAGGTGGAGGCTCCGGACCTGTGCCCCCGCTACATGGCACACTATGTGCGCAACATCCGCATGGGCGAGTCTCCCCGCTGGATGAAGCGCCATCTGGCTCTGTGCGGCCTGCGCTCCATCAGCAACGTGGTGGATATCACCAACCACACCCTGCTGGAAATGGGTCAGCCCATGCACGCCTTTGACCTGAACAAGGTCGCCGGCCGCACCATCGATGTGCGCCGTGCCCATGAGGGTGAGAAGATCGTCACACTGGACGAGAAGGAATTTACCCTGAACCCCAACA
Source organism: Faecalibacterium sp. 7 (assembly GCF_049562865.1). Classification (NCBI taxonomy): domain Bacteria; kingdom Bacillati; phylum Bacillota; class Clostridia; order Eubacteriales; family Oscillospiraceae; genus Faecalibacterium; species Faecalibacterium sp. 7. The sequence goes on from NZ_CP186911.1 coordinate 2,139,972, forward strand.
ATCTGGTCATCTGCGATGCCGAAAAGCCGGTGGCACTTGCCGGCATCATGGGCGGCGCAAACTCCGGCATGGATGAGAACACCACCAGCCTGCTGTTTGAGTGTGCCACCTTCGCCCGCGACTGCGTGCGTAAGACCAGCCGCGCTCTGGGCCAGAACAGCGACTCCTCCGCCCGCTACGAGAAGGGTGTGGACCGTCACTCTCCTGAACTGGGCCTTGCCCGTGCCCTGCACCTGATTCAGGAGCTGGACTGCGGCGACATCACTACGCTTGAATATGACCTGACCGATGGCCGCCCGATGGAGCGCAAGCACATCGTTACTACTCCGGCTAAGATCTGCGGCGTGCTGGGCATCACCGTGCCGGATCAGACCATGATCGACATTCTGCAGCGTCTGGAGTTCACAGTGGATGTACAGGCCGATGGCAGCTGGGACGTGTCCGCACCCCTGTACCGCGAGGACGTGGAGAGCTTCCCGGATCTGGCCGAGGAGGTCATCCGTGAGTACGGCTACGACCACATCGTGCCCACCTTCCTGAACACCGCCTCCGTTACAAACGGCGGTCTGAACTACGACCAGAAGCAGCAGCTCAAGACCAAGCGTCTGCTGGCTGCGCAGGGCTTCTACGAGGCCTCTACGCTGGCCTTCTACTCCAACGCAGAACTGGATATGCTGCACATCCCGGCGGACGATGCTGCCCGCAAGGCCATCCACATCCTGAACCCCATCAGTGAGAATCTGTCCATCATGCGTACCCTGCTGGCTCCCTCCATGCTGAACGTCATTGTGGACAATCTCAAGAAGGGCAACACGGAAGGCCGTCTGTTCGAGATGGCACCGGTGTATCTTGCCAAGGAACTGCCCATCAATGAGCATCCGCACGAGCGCCAGACCCTGTGCATCGGCGCATTCGGCCCTGAAGAAGATTTCTTCACTGTCAAGGGTGCACTGGAAGCACTGGCAGCTGGCTTTGGCCTGAGCTTTGACTACAAGCGCGAGACCACCCCGTGGCTGCACCCCGGCATCAGCGCCGCTGTTTACTGTGGTGACAAGCGTCTGGGTGTGTTTGGCAAGCTGTCCAACGAGATCAACGGCGAGCTGGAAATTGCAAAGGATCAGAAGGACAGCCAGAATATTTATCTGGGCGAGCTGGATTACGAGGCTCTGATGTCCTGCGTGGACGGCGAGCTGCGCTATCAGCCGCTCAGCCCCTATGCTGCTGTCAAGCGTGATCTGGCACTGGTCTGCGATGAAAAAACCACCTGCGGCGAGATCGAAGAGACCATCAAGAAGGCCAGCCCTCTGGTGGGTGAGATCAAGCTGTTCGATATCTATCGCGGCGCAAATCTGGGCGAGGGCAAGAAGAGCATGGCATTCACCCTGTCTCTGTCTGACCCGAAGAAGGAAGTTTCCGCTGAGGAAGTGGAGCGTGTGGTCAAGAAGATCCTCGGCAATCTGAAGTTCAAGCTTGGCATCGAGATCCGCTAACTTTACTATATAAGTAATATAAGGCCGTCTGTGCAGGAATGTGCAGGCGGCTTTTTTACGTAAAAAGAGAACGTTGAATACAAGAAAATGAACGTTTTTCAGCAGCACAAGAAAAAAGATGAAAAAAGTTGTCAAAAAGTGTTGACAAGGAGGCGGGGGTGTGGTATTATACTTGAGCGCCAAGCGCTGAGGCAAAAGAATGACTTCCGGAGCCTTAGCAGGAAGCCCTTGAAAAGAACCAATAGACGCTGAAAAGTTTTGCGGTTGCGAGAGCAATGAACCGCCCCAGTGGGGCGTTCAAGCAAACGGAGCGGTCTTGCGAAAGCAAGATGGAGGGGTCTCACCCCGACAAGCTCACGGTTTGTTCTGAGAAACTTCTTGAGTGCCCAAGTTCAGAAAGTTCAAAAGCTTCTAAAAAATAAGGCTTGACAAAAAACCACTTCGGTGGTACAATAAACAGGTCGTCAGCCGCAAGGCTGAGGCGCACAGGACCTTGAAAATTGAACAATATCGAAAAACTTGTAAGGAACCTTTATGTGTTTGGAAAAACACTTAAAACAATTCCAAAAGTAATTCACACAGGACGCAAGCGATTGCGTGCTGAGCGAACAAGATTTAACACTTTTAAGTGATAAATATCATTTATAAAGAGTTTGATCCTGGCTCAGGACGAACGCTGGCGGCGCGCCTAACACATGCAAGTCGAACGAGCGAGAGAGAGCTTGCTTTCTCGAGCGAGTGGCGAACGGGTGAGTAACGCGTGAGGAACCTGCCTCAAAGAGGGGGACAACAGTTGGAAACGACTGCTAATACCGCATAAGCCCACGGCTCGGCATCGAGCAGAGGGAAAAGGAGCAATCCGCTTTGAGATGGCCTCGCGTCCGATTAGCTGGTTGGTGAGGTAACGGCCCACCAAGGCGACGATCGGTAGCCGGACTGAGAGGTTGAACGGCCACATTGGGACTGAGACACGGCCCAGACTCCTACGGGAGGCAGCAGTGGGGAATATTGCACAATGGGGGAAACCCTGATGCAGCGACGCCGCGTGGAGGAAGAAGGTCTTCGGATTGTAAACTCCTGTTGTTGGGGAAGATAATGACGGTACCCAACAAGGAAGTGACGGCTAACTACGTGCCAGCAGCCGCGGTAAAACGTAGGTCACAAGCGTTGTCCGGAATTACTGGGTGTAAAGGGAGCGCAGGCGGGAAGACAAGTTGGAAGTGAAATCTATGGGCTCAACCCATAAACTGCTTTCAAAACTGTTTTTCTTGAGTAGTGCAGAGGTAGGCGGAATTCCCGGTGTAGCGGTGGAATGCGTAGATATCGGGAGGAACACCAGTGGCGAAGGCGGCCTACTGGGCACCAACTGACGCTGAGGCTCGAAAGTGTGGGTAGCAAACAGGATTAGATACCCTGGTAGTCCACACCGTAAACGATGATTACTAGGTGTTGGAGGATTGACCCCTTCAGTGCCGCAGTTAACACAATAAGTAATCCACCTGGGGAGTACGACCGCAAGGTTGAAACTCAAAGGAATTGACGGGGGCCCGCACAAGCAGTGGAGTATGTGGTTTAATTCGACGCAACGCGAAGAACCTTACCAAGTCTTGACATCCCTTGACAGGCATAGAAATATGTTTTCTCTTCGGAGCAAGGAGACAGGTGGTGCATGGTTGTCGTCAGCTCGTGTCGTGAGATGTTGGGTTAAGTCCCGCAACGAGCGCAACCCTTATGGTCAGTTACTACGCAAGAGGACTCTGGCCAGACTGCCGTTGACAAAACGGAGGAAGGTGGGGATGACGTCAAATCATCATGCCCTTTATGACTTGGGCTACACACGTACTACAATGGCGTTAAACAAAGAGAAGCAAGACCGCGAGGTGGAGCAAAACTCAGAAACAACGTCCCAGTTCGGACTGCAGGCTGCAACTCGCCTGCACGAAGTCGGAATTGCTAGTAATCGTGAATCAGCATGCCACGGTGAATACGTTCCCGGGCCTTGTACACACCGCCCGTCACACCATGAGAGCCGGGGGGACCCGAAGTCGGTAGTCTAACCGCAAGGAGGACGCCGCCGAAGGTAAAACTGGTGATTGGGGTGAAGTCGTAACAAGGTAGCCGTAGGAGAACCTGCGGCTGGATCACCTCCTTTCTAAGGAGTCAGGCAAGGACAGAACATCAAAAGATGGACAGTTCTTGGACAGGTTTAAACGAGAAGAGTAGATATTGTTCGATTTTGAGGGCCCTGAAAAGGGAACTCAAAGACGTACCTTGAAAACTGAATAATAACTGCGAAACAAAGATTATAGTAAGTTCTTTTTTAAGAAATATTACAATTTCAAAAGGAAGGGTAACAATAATCTTCGTTGGCAAGAGAGAATCAAGAGGATACCAAATGTTCCAAGAGAACGTTTGAAAGGTCAAGCGAACAAGGGCGCAGGGCGAATGCCTTGGCACTGGGAGCCGATGAAAGACGTGATAAGCTGCGATAAGCTTCGGGGAGCTGCAAATAAGCATTGATCCGGAGATTTCTGAATGAGGAAACTCACCTGGGTTCATACTCAGGTACGTTATACTGAACTTCAAAATAGGTATATCGGGGGAACCGCCTGAACTGAAACATCTAAGTAGGGCGAGGAAGAGACATCAAACGAGATTCCGTAAGTAGTGGCGAGCGAACGCGGAAGAGGGCAAACCGAGAGTAGAAATACTTTCGGGGTACGGACTGCTTTTAGGACTTAATCTGTTAACCGAACGGCATGGGAAGGCCGGTCAGAGAGTGTGAGAACCACGTAGGTGAAAACGGAGAGAGCTGCGCAGAATCCAGAGTACGGCCAGACACGTGAAACCTGGTCGGAATACGGGGGGACCACCCTCCAACCCTAAATACTACCCAGTGACCGATAGCGTATAGTACTGTGAAGGAAAGGTGAAAAGCACCCCGGGAGGGGAGTGAAAAAGAACCTGAAACCCTGTGCCTACAAGCACCTAGAGCGCGTCAATGCGTGATAGGGTACTTTTTGTAGAACGGTCCGGCGAGCGATTGTATGCAGCAAGGTTAAGGACTTAAGGTCTGGAGCCGAAGCGAAAGCGAGTTTGAAAAGGGCGTTAAGTTGCATATAATGGGCCCGAAACCGGGTGACCTACCCATGGTCAGGTTGAAGTGGAAGTAAAATTCCATGGAGGACCGAACCGACCTCCGTTGAAAAGGCGGCGGATGAACTGTGGGTAGCGGAGAAATTCCAATCGAACCCGGAGATAGCTGGTTCTCCCCGAAATAGTTTTAGGACTAGCCTCAAGTTAGATACCTGGAGGTAAAGCACTGAATAGCCTAGCGGCCGAGAGGTTAGCGAAGCTTATCAAACTCAGAATGCCAGAGTATTGATGCTTGGGAGTCAGACAGTGTCAGATAAATGTCATTGTCAAAAGGGAAACAGCCCAGATCTACAGCTAAGGTCCCAAAGTCAGGTTAAGTGGAAAACGATGTGAAGATACGCAGACAACCAGGATGTTGGCTCAGAAGCAGCCACTCATTCAAAGAGTGCGTAATAGCTCACTGGTCGAGCGTCTTTGCGCGGAGAATTTAACGGGGCTAAACCTGACACCGAAGCTTAGGCAATACAGCAATGTATTGGGTAGGGGAGCGTTGTATACGCGGTGAAACAGTAGCGCAAGCGGCTGTGGAGTGTATAGAAGTGAGAATGCCGGAATGAGTAGCGCGAATGCAGTGAGAATCTGCATGGCCGAAAGCCTCAGGTTTCTGGAGGAAGGTTCGTCCGCTCCAGGTTAGTCGGGAGCTAAGGTGAGGCCTAACGGCGTAGCCGATGCACAGACGGTAGAGATTCCGTCACCACCAAAAGAGTTAAACACAGGGACACATATGAAGTCTCGGAGCCGGGTGTTGGTTCCGGTAGCGATCGAGGGAAATTAGTACCGAAGTCCGGGATGGAAGATGGCGAGAAAAGCTGTGTGAATTTCTGCGGTGCCCGTACCGCAAACCGACACAGGTAGGTAGGAAGAAGATTCTAAGGCCAACGGGAGAAGGGTTGTTAAGGAACTCGGCAAATTGACCCCGTAACTTCGGGAGAAGGGGTGCTGCAGCAATGCAGCCGCAGAGAATCGGCCCAAGCAACTGTTTACCAAAAACACAGGTTTGTGCTAAATCGAAAGATGACGTATACGAGCTGACGCCTGCCCGGTGCTGGAAGGTTAAGAGGAGATGTGCAAGCATTGAATCGAAGCCCCAGTGAACGGCGGCCGTAACTATAACGGTCCTAAGGTAGCGAAATTCCTTGTCAGGTAAGTTCTGACCCGCATGAAAGGCGTAATGATTTGGGCACTGTCTCAACAGCCCGCCCGGCGAAATTGTAGTACCGGTGAAGATGCCGGTTACCCGCGACAAGACGGAAAGACCCCATGGAGCTTTACTGTAGCCTAATATTGGGTTTCGATGTTGCATGCACAGGATAGATGGGACACTGGGAAGCAGGTGCTTTGGCGCTTGTGGAGTGGCCGTTGGGATACCATCCTTGCGATATTGGAATTCTAACCTGCGCCTTTGAATCAAGGCGGGGGACATTGTTAGGTGGGCAGTTTGACTGGGGCGGTCGCCTCCTAAAGAGTAACGGAGGCGTTCAAAGGTTCGCTCAGCTTGAACGGAAATCAAGCAAAAGAGTGCAAACGCAGAAGCGAGCCTAACTGCGAGACTGACGGGTCGAGCAGTAACGAAAGTTGGAGTTAGTGATCCGGTGGTATGTGAGTGGAAATGCCATCGCTCAACGGATAAAAGTTACCCTGGGGATAACAGGCTGATCTCCCCCAAGAGTCCACATCGACGGGGAGGTTTGGCACCTCGATGTCGGCTCATCGCATCCTGGGGCTGTATTCGGTCCCAAGGGTTTGGCTGTTCGCCAATTAAAGCGGTACGCGAGCTGGGTTCAGAACGTCGTGAGACAGTTCGGTCCCTATCTGTCGTGGGCGCAGGATATTTGATGGGAGCTGTTCCTAGTACGAGAGGACCGGAGCGGACGTACCTCTGGCGCACCAGTTGTTCTGCCAAGAGCATAGCTGGGCAACTATGTACGGATCGGATAAACGCTGAAAGCATCTAAGCGTGAAGCCGACCCAAAGATAAGATATCCCATTGTTTCAAACAAGTAAGACCCCTTGAAGACTACAAGGTTGATAGGCACGATGTGTAAGTGGAGCGATCCATTCAGCAAGCGTGTACTAATAGGTCGAGGGCTTGACCACAATTCGCTTGAGACTCTGAGAGTCAACGAAAAAATGTTAGCAGTGATTATTCAGTTTTGAAGGCACGTCCTTCTAAGAAATACTGGACAAAGTACAACAGATATGTTATACTAGGCCAGTCAGATCGGTCGGTGTCGATGACGGTGAGGTTCCACCTGTTCCCATTCCGAACACAGAAGTTAAGCTCACTTGTGCCGAAGATAGTTCGCTGGAAACGGCGCGTGAAAATAGGTAGTCGCCGACTTGAACAGAAAGCCCTGAGATGGATGTCTCAGGGCTTTTTGAATTTATGCTGGCAGGATTGCAGGGAAAGAAGGAAGAACAAATGAGGAACCATCATATCGACCTTTGCGGACAGATTGATTTCACACGTACGGATGCTATGCCTCTGCTGGCACGGGACGCGCATTTCAGTTTTGCGTGCAATGGCTGTGGCGATTGCTGCCGGGGGCGGGAGGATATCGTGCTGTCGGGCTTTGATTCTCTGGCGCATTGCGGCCCGGCTGCGTCTGCCGCCGCAAATGGTGGCGCGGGGGTTCTGCCGGGCAAGCATCGGCACAGTGAGCCATCTGCCGGTGCTGCGGCTGGCCCCGGTGAAAGAAAACCGAAACAATTGTCCTTTCCTTACTGAGGACCACTGCGCCATCCATGATGCTGAGCCGCTGGTGTGTGCACTTTACCCGCTGGCGCAGGAGATCAGCAGGGAAGGGGAGGTGAGCTATTTTCTGCAGCCCACTGCCTGCGGCGGACGGGTGATCGAAGCGAAGGTGGAGGATTACCTGTCCCGCTATGATGTTCCCGCCCGGGAGCAGACGGACGTGCGCTGGGCACTGGGCTGTATGGAGCTGGAAGATGTAGTGGAACAGGCCGAGATGCTGCTCAGCCCGGTGCTGATACGGCGGATGCAGGCGAAACTCTGGCAGGCGCTGTACTTTAACTACGATTACACCCAGCTGTTCCTGCCGCAGTTGGAGCGCAACCTCAATTGGCTGAATGGCGAAATCATAAAATTGACGGAATATCAGAAGAAACGGAATAGCAAATCAAAATAATCGATAGATATATTTAATACAATCGATAATAAAGGCCGTTTTTGGACAAAAGTGAGTTGTTTTACCGCGAAATGTGTGTTATACTTCACGAGTGTAAAGCGAGACTGTACGAGTCCCGCATACAAGACTATGCTTTCTGGCGCGGCACCTGTAGGCCGCGTAAGCAAAGAGATAGAGGAGATAGATCATTATGCGTAAAATCACTCGTCGTTCGTTTCTGGCAGCAGCCGCTGCCTGCGGTGCTGCAGCTGCTCTGACTGCCTGCGGCGGTTCTTCTGCATCTTCTGCAGCTGCTTCTTCTGCCGCCCCTGCATCTTCTGCAGCAGCCTCTGCCGCAGCTGACGGCCAGAAATTCACCATTGGCATCTGCCAGCTGGTGCAGCATGCCGCTCTGGATGCCGCTACTCAGGGCTTTGAAGATGCTTTGACTGCGTCCTTCGGTGAGAATGTTACTTTCGATTTCCAGAACGCACAGGGCGATTCTGCAACCTGCGCTACCATCACCAACGGCTTTGTTTCTGCTGGTGTGGATCTGATCATGGCAAACGCCACTCCTGCCCTGCAGGCTGCACAGTCTGCCACCAACACCATCCCGGTGCTGGGCACCTCTGTTACCGAGTACGGTGTGGCTTTGGGCCTGACCGATTTCGATGGCGTTGTGGGCGGCAATATCTCCGGCACTTCCGATCTGGCTCCGCTGGATCAGCAGGCTGAGATGATCGTGGAGTGGATGCCTGAAGCCAAGAAGGTTGGTCTGCTGTACTGCTCTGCTGAGGCCAACAGCCAGTATCAGGTGGATGAAGTTCAGAAGTATCTGGAGGAAAAGGGTGTCACCGTTACTCAGTACGCTTTCTCTGATTCCAACGACCTGTCCTCTGTCTGCCAGAAGGCTGCGGATGAGAACGATGCTCTGTACGTTCCTACCGATAATACGGTCGCTGCCAACACCGGCATCGTGGACGGTATCTGCCGCCCGGCAAAGAAGCCTGTGTTCGCAGGCGAAGAGGGCATCTGCGCCGGCTGCGGTGTGGCCACCCTTTCCATCAGCTACTACGATCTGGGCTACACCACCGGTGAGATGGCAGTCAAGATCCTGAATGGCGAGGCTGATATTTCTTCTATGCCCATCGAGTACACCGATGTGACCAAGAAGTACAACAAGGCCATCTGCGACGATCTGGGCCTGACCGTTCCCGATGGCTACGAGGAAATCGAAGGCTAAAGTATTTCGGAAAATAAAATAGAAAATCAGCGGAGAAGGGCTGAGAACGCTCTTCTCCGCTTTCCCGTATTCAAACGGGTGAATAAAAAAGTGTATCAGAATCAGGAGGAATTGTTTTGGACGTTATTGCAAGATTGGCAAATCTGCCGGGCGCTTTGCCGGGTGCCTGCGCACAGGGCCTTATCTGGGGCATCATGGCCATTGGCGTGTATCTGACCTACCGCATTCTGGATGTGGCTGACCTGACCGTGGATGGTTCCTTTGGCACCGGCGGCGCAGTGTGCGTCATGTGCCTGCTGTCCGGCCAGAATGTCTGGGTCTCGCTGTTCATGGCGCTGTTGGCAGGCTTGCTGGCAGGCCTTGTCACCGGCATCCTGCACACTTTTATGGGAATCCCGGCTATCCTTGCCGGTATCCTGACCCAGCTTTCGCTGTATTCCATCAACCTCAAAATCATGGGCAAGGCCAATCAGGCTATCAATGTGGATAAGTACAGTCTGCTGATCTCCCTGCGCTGGGTCAAGGAATTTGCACTCCATAACCCCATCATCATGGTCATCATCGTTACCGCTGCGCTTATCGGCATCCTGTACTGGTTCTTTGGCACCGAGCTGGGCTGCGCCATCCGTGCTACCGGATCCAACCCCGCAATGTCCCGGGCGCAGGGCATCAACACCAACTTCAATATTGTGCTGGGTCTGGCGGTCTCCAATGGTCTTGTGGCTCTGTCCGGTGCGCTGCTGAGCCAGTATCAGGGCTTTGCAGATGTCGGCATGGGCCGTGGCGCCATCGTCATTGGTCTGGCTGCGGTTATCATCGGCGAGGCACTGTTCAGCCGCATCTTCCACAACTTTGCACTCAAGATGGCTGCCGTTTCTCTGGGTGCCATCATCTACTACATTGTGATCCAGCTGGTGCTGACGCTGGGCTTTGATGCAAACCTGCTCAAGCTGCTGAGCGCCTCCGTGGTGGCAATTTTCCTTGCCGTGCCGTACTGGAAGGGCAAGTACTTCTCGAAGCCGGTGAAGAAGGCAAAGGAGGATGAAAAAAATGCTTGAGATCCAGAACGTTTCCAAGACCTTTAACGCTGGCACGGTCAACCAGAAAACTGCCCTGAACGGCCTGAACCTGAAGCTGAATGAGGGCGATTTTGTCACTGTGATCGGCGGCAATGGTGCGGGCAAATCTACGATGCTCAATGCTGTTGCTGGTGTGTGGCCGGTGGATGAGGGCAAGATCATCATTGACGGTGTAGATGTCACCCGCCTGAGCGAGCATCAGCGCGCAGCCTATATCGGCCGTGTATTTCAGGATCCAATGACCGGCACCGCCGCTACTATGCAGATCGAAGAAAACCTTGCGCTGGCAGCCCGCCGCGGCAAGCCACGTACCCTGCGCATCGGCATCACGAAGGCTGAGCGTGAGCAGTACCGTGAGCTGCTCAAGACCCTTGATCTGGGCCTTGAAAATCGTCTGACCGCCCGTGTAGGCCTGCTTTCCGGCGGTCAGCGTCAGGCACTGACCCTGCTGATGGCTACCATGAACAAGCCCAAGCTGCTGCTGCTGGACGAGCACACGGCGGCGTTGGACCCCAAGACGGCATTAAAGGTGCTGACCCTATCAGCCAAGATCGTGGAGGAAAACCACCTCACCACCATGATGATCACCCATAACATGAAGGACGCCATCAAGTATGGCAACCGCCTCATCATGATGCATGAGGGCCACATCATCTATGACGTGGCCGGTGAGGAAAAGAAGAATCTGCATGTTTCTGACCTGCTGGCCAAATTCCAGATCGCCAGCGGCGGTGAGTTTGCAAACGACCGCATGATCCTGTCCTGATAAAAATTTCGTTGCCCGCAAAAATCAAAGGACGCCTGCCCTCGGGGAAAACCGAGGACAGGCGTCCTTTTTTCAAATACGGGAAGCATGTTGAGAGGCTTCATAGGTAACCGCCCAGTGAAAGCACGCCCACAGAAAGATAAGAGGCTGTTGCACAAGGATAGTGAACCGCTCTCTGTCAAGTAGACAGACGAAAAAACAAAATGTTTCCTCCAGGATTTCAGAGATGAGATATACAACGGCAACTTTTTCATTGCAAAATGCTTGTTGAGGGACACCAAAACCCGTGAACTGCATCCGCCGGATGCAGGCTGATGTACCGAAAAAACTGGTATAACAAACAAATTTCAACCGAATGATTTGGATAAAATGCGGCTGTTTGGAATTTCTATTTTATTGTTGAACTATTAGTGGTAATATTAATCTATTATAATTGGGTTCGACAAAGTGTATGAGGAGAACTATTATGGGATCACTAACGCATGTATGTGTGTGGTCTTCTAAGGGCTGGACTCATATCGCACCTGAAGAAGTCGCCCGTAGCCATCCGGGAGAATCGGTATCTGCACGCAGTGGGCTTTTTATGTGTGAATTGTGCGGACAATATGCAAAGTCGTATATACATCTGCTTATTTTGCGTTGCAAAATACTTGTTGGGAACACCCAAACCCTTGAACTGCATCCCGTGAATGCAGGCTGTTTTAAGCAAATAAAAAAGGAAAACTATTTTACTTCTTGCGGAATTCCCCATACAGCCACTCTGCCAATGCCGACATAATAGCCTTGTACTTGCTGGTATCCTCAAACAAGGAAGAGAAGGTGTCCTGCGCTTCGAGATAGCTGTCCTGTGCGGCGGTGTCAAAGGCTTTGGGGAAGATGCTCTCGGTAAAGATCTGCGGGTCAGAACTGCGCGCCAGCTTTGCCAGCTTCGGGTCGGCCAGCAGACGGTCATGCAGGGCAGTAAGCAGCACCCGGTCGGCATTGGTGAACTCACCCTTGAACTTCTCGTTGATTTTCAAAATGATCTCGTCCAGCGGCTCCTTGGGGTCATGGCCGAGAGCACCCTTCTGGGTGACCGGCTCGTAGACGCCTTTGGCGTGTTCCAGCTCGATGGCACCGGCAAAGGTCTTTTGCAGCTTGTAATACTCCAGCTGCAATTTGCCCTCCAGATCCAGCGGAGAGACCTCGTCCGGCGGCAGCAGTTTGAGCAGATAAGCGCAGAATACGTTCTCCTTGTGCAGCTCTTCATCGAACATCCGCGCCACCTGTGAAACATAGCCGTACCACTTGACAAGGCTGCGCAGCAGGCGGCGGAACTGGTACCGCTCGGCCTGCGTTTTCTGGTTGTAGCGGTCTGCCACCGGCTTCAGAACACTGCTCATGCGGCCCACGGCGTTTTTATCCTGCTTGGTGCTGCGGAAATACTCCTTGGCAAAGGCTTCCACGTCTGCATCGGAATAAACGGCAAAGTTCCGTAGCTCCTTCTGGGTCTTGTAAATGAGGTCGGTGTTGACCTCCTGCTCCAGAAAGGTTTCCTGATAAAACGGCTGGAAGGCCTCCCGGATGTCCTCTGCCTTGTTCACAAAATCCAGCACAAAGGTGTCGGTTTTGCCGGGGCAGGTACGGTTCAGACGGGAGAGGGTCTGCACCGCCTTGACGCCCTTCAGCTTTTTGTCCACGATCATGGTGTGGAGCAGCGGTTCGTCAAAGCCGGTCTGGTATTTTTCAGCCACGATCAGCACATTGAAGTTGTTATGGAACTCCGTCTTAGTTTGGCTTTCCGCAATGTGGCTGCCGTCGGCACGGACGTTCAGAGACTGCTCCGTGTACTCCACACCGCCGTCCGGTACGGCACCGGAAAACGCCGCTAAGATCTGCACATCGTCATAGCCCTGCTCCGCAATATAGCGTTTGACCTCATGGAAGTACCGCACCGCTGCCAATCGGGAGGAGGTGACTACCATCATCTTGCCCCGCCCGCCGATCTTGTGGCTGGTGGTCTCCCGGAAGGTCTCTACAATGATCTTTGCCTTCTGGCTGATGTTGTAGGGGTGCAGCTCCTCATACTTGCGGATGAGCTTTGCCGCCCGGCTGGCAGGCAGGTCGGGGTTGTCCGGGATGGTCTTGGCGATCTTGAAGCAGGTGGAATAGGTCATGTAGTTTTGCAGCACATCCAGAATGAACCCTTCTTCAATGGCCTGCCGCATACTGTAAATGTGGAAGGGGTGGTGGCTGCCGTCCGGGTACTCGGTGCCGAACAGTTCCAGCGTGGCGGCTTTTGGGGTGGCGGTAAAGGCAAAGAAGGACAGGTTCTTGTGCCGCCCGTGGGAGGTTAACTCCTTTACCAGTGCATCCTCCGGGTCGATCTCGTCCTCCGCTTTGCCTTCCAGCTCGGCATATTCCCGCAGCGCGTCCTCGGTGTTGGCAAGGGCGGCTTTCAGCTTTAAAGCAGAGGTGCCGGTCTGGGAGGAGTGCGCTTCGTCGATGATAACGGCATAGTTCTTCCCGGCGGTTTTGTTTACCTCAGTATAGATGACCGGGAACTTTTGCAGCGTGGTGATGATGATGCGTGCGCCGTTGTTGATGGCATCCCGCAGGTCGCCGGAGTTTTTGTCCTCGCCGATGGCCTCCACCGCACCCAGCGTATGGTCGAAGCCGGAGATGGTCTCCTGCAGCTGTGCGTCCAGCACGGTGCGGTCAGTCACCACGATGACGCTGGCAAACACCGGCTTGTTCTCGGTGTTGAACAGGGAAGCCAGCCGGTACGCCGTCCAAGCAATGGAGTTGGACTTGCCCGACCCGGCGCTGTGCTGGATGAGATAGTGCTGCCCGGCACCCTTCTGCCGCACATCTGCCACCAGCTTGCGTACCACGTCCAGTTGGTGGTACCGGGGAAAAATGAGGGTCTTGCCGTCCTGCAGGCTCATGAACTTTTGCAGGATGTCCATCATGCTGTCCTTCTGGAACACTTCTTCCCAGAGGTAGGCGGTAAGGTAGCCGTTGGGGTTGGGCGGGTTGCCTGCACCGCCGTCCCGCCCGGCACCATTGGAGCCCTGATTGAAGGGCAGAAAGCGGGTGTCCTTACCCGCCAGCCGGGTGGCCATCCACACCTCGGTCAGATCTACGCAAAAGTAGCCCAGAATGCGCTTATTGAACTGGAAACACACCTCCCGGGGGTCCCGGTCGTGCATCCACTGCTGCTTGGCGTTCTCCACGGTCTGCCCGGTGAACTGGTTCTTCAGCTCAAAGGCAAACACCGGGATGCCGTTTACCGCCAGCACCATGTCCACCGAGTTGTGGGTGGTGTCGGAGTAGAACCACTGCCGGTTGCAGGTGATCTCGTTTTGAGCGTAGCGCTGGGCATCCTTCTGGTTCAGCGCGGACTCCGGCTGAAAATAGCACACCCGGAACCGCCGTCCCCGGTGCTTGAACCCATACCGCAACACCGAAAGCAGTCCGTCCGCATCGCAGGCATTGTTAAAGGCCGTGCAGAATTTCCGCACCGGGTTTACCGGGTTCTGCTTTTCAAAAAATGCCCACTCGTTGGGCTGGGTCTTTTGCACAAAGCGGATCAGGGTATCCACAAACAGCCCCAGCTTGGGGTCGTAGCAATCCCCGTTGCGGGTGTAGCCGCCGGCAGGGGAGAGCAGCGCCGCCGCAATGTCCGATTCAAACTGTTTTTCGGTGGTATTGAGGGGCATGGTTAGATTCCTCCCTTAGTCGTTCGCAAATTGGTCTTTGATGCCCTTGCATACAATGTCAATACTGTCGCTGAAGAGACTGTACTCAGTGATTCCTAGAGTCTTTAGTTCTTTCAGAACGGCTTTCTTTTGCTGGTTGGAAATGATGATTTTTCCAGCTACGGATTCATCGTTTTCATCAATTGGAGCAAGGGTATCAGAAAAGCACTTTTCATTACGGGCATTATGGGTAATCTTGTTTGGGAATAAGATATATCGCCCTTGTTGAATCTGTTGTCTTAGAGTAAAAGCTGGTGCATTTACGAAAAGAGGACCACGAAGGTGTTTGTCAACATAATCAGGTTTGGAGTTCTTATGATTTCCTTGAGCAGCGGAAGTGGATTTCCAATAAGACTGCTTTAACATGGCGTCAAAGAAATCTTCAAGACGAACAGTATGGAGATCGTTAAAGTTTAAAATATAGGCACTATCCGCAACGGCGTTTAGGATAGCGTGATTTGAAACACGTTTCGATTTATCACAGAATACGTAAACAACACCATCCTTGTTGGTGCTATTGCGAGTAGGCTGACAGGCAAAGTATAGTGCAACTAGTGCACTTTCTGTTACATCAAGTAGGCGAGTGGGAACGCCATAGTGTTGAAGCAGAGCAAGTGTTTCGAGGGGGAGCATAGTGTTTGTGAAAACATCTGGTTTCTTATACTTCGCAAGGGCAATTAAATCTCGTTCATGTTTTAAAAAGTTGGAATTTCTACCTAAAGAAGGAAGAAGTTGATAGTCTACGCTGGACTGTCCGCGAAACAAAAACTCTGCATCTGGAGCAGATGCCTGCATGATTTTTTTGATTTCAGTAACATAAGTGCTGGCAGCACCTATGCGAACAGTCCTTTTAGGATCAAGCATTAAAGTCCCTCCTTTTTACTGGAACATCTGAAAAATACCGACTATAGCTTTATTTTACACCTCCCTCTTTCCCGTTACAACCTCATAAATCAAACTTTTCTTATAGCTTTCAAGTTCTTTTACCAGTTGCTCTTTCTTTGCAATCAGCCCGTCAATCTCAGCGCATTTGGCGTCAAGGTAGTCGGCGATTTCTTCCTGCTCTTGCAGAGTCTTTGGAACTGGAACAGGCAAATTTGCGTACCGATCAGCACCAATGTTTTGGATTGTGGATTGAATGAAAATACTATTCTTCCAAATTTCGTAGAGAGAGGAACAAGTATAATAGTAAACGAATTTTGGAGAAACCTTATTATTTAAGGATGCTTTGATTAAATATCCAGCATAAGCGGAACGCCCATAGGACTGATAATAAATAAAGGTTTTTCCAACGGTAGCACCACTTCGGGCGAACAAGATGTCTCCATCCTCAAGAATATAATCTTTAGCAGATTCTTCACTCAATGATAACTTTCCAGTATATTTTAAATTTCCGTCAGGGGTTATATCGGTGATTCGGATATATCGAGGTAAGCTATCGGAGTACGGAATACCGCTTTCATTTGCACCATATTTGAGAGGATTTTTTAACAAATACTTGAGCTTGCAGATGGAATATGTAGTGGGAATCTTTCCAATACACTCAACTCCGCTATCCTTCATCTTCCGCTCACCACGCACGCCTTTTGTAACAGCCTGCGTAATAACTGCCTGCTTGAGCTTTTTGTATTCCTCGATGCTGGAACGGGTCTTGGAAAGGATAGTATCAATATTGGAACATTCAAAATTCAAATGCTCCGCAAGTTGCTTTTGCTCGCATTTGCTAGGAACTGGAACACCGATTTTCTTCATGTCAGACCAACCGGTTGTCCATAAATCATCAACGATTCCGTGCCCCCATTTATAAAATTCATCGGCAAACATAGACGTATGAAAAAGCCAATTGTAGTATCCGGGGTTCATTTCTCCGCGAGGCTGCAAAACAATATTGATTAAGGAAATAGAACCATCTTGCTCAGAAATACCACAGGAACCACGACGGTCAGAACGACTATTGATGGCGAAGTCGCCTTTACATACGAGCTTGCGGTCATCATGAGCGTCTGTTTTGGCGGCAGTGCTCAGTTGAGGGAGAATGCCTTTCATGGTAACAGAAAGCGGAGGGTAGTCTTTGTCGCTGACTTTGGTGCGACGTTCGGAATAAAGTTGTCCGATTTGACCGACTTCCCACCCTTCCGGAATCTCCCCAATCCATTCAATGCCGCTGTCTTTCATTTTACGCATTATCTGCACCATGCTTTCCATATTCTGCAACTAAATAGTTGACGATTGCACTGCAAGTAACCATCATGAATTTGGCTTCTTCAAAAGTGACAGTGCTTTCGGCTCCGTGCTCGGCATGACGCACACCACCTTGATCGCAGGCATAAGAGTAAAGCTTATCAATTCCAGAGTTAAGACAAGGATGCAATTTTAGTCCGTGCTTAGCAAGTAGTTTTAATGCTTCACCAAGAGTAGCACTGTCTTTTTCTGCAATAATGCGGCAGGTTGCTTCGACGGCACTGATACTTTCTTTGACGCAGTTTTTATAGTCTGGGTGTTCACGGTCAGATAAAAAGTTGAGAGCCTTCTTAAGGTGTTTGCGTGCGCCGTCAAAAGGCGTACAGCAGGCTTGTTCAATTTCTTTTACTTCGATTTCATCTGTAATAGGAACGATTTCACCAGATATAAAGCGGTAACCTACATATTCACTTTGGAAAAGTTCATTGAACCACTCTTGAAAAACATCGATACAATTGTTAGTGGATAAGGCAAACCAATTGCAAATATACCAAAGCAAATCTAAAACTTCGTTATAAGGAGCCTCCATTAAAACCTCTTCGATTCGGGAATAAAACTTTTCCCAATCATAATGATAACCAAGCGGTAAATGATTTAAATCTGCAAAAACATTCTGCATTAGATTTTTACAGAAAATATTTGAAAGATTTTGATCTGTAGGACCGTACTTTATATTACGAGTTTCGCATTCATGGTTGAATGTTACTTGCAAAAAATCGTAGAGTTTATTACTAATAAATGTCCGAGTTCTTTCATCAAAATCATCAATTTGCATTTGGATGTTACAAGGGTCAATGCCGGCTCTGTCACTAAATCCACCGCGAACCTTAATCATACTTTTCCGTTCCATTATTCGTCCTCCTTATGGAACAGCTCTGCCAGCCCGGCGGAGATATCCTGTTCCAGTGCGGTGATGCGCGCCACGATATCCTCCACGGCTTCCGGTGCCTGATACTCGTAGAAATAGCGGGTCATGGGGATCTCGTAGCCCACCTTGGTCTTGCTGTGGTCGATCCAGGCATCGGGGGCGTAGGGCAGAACTTCCCGGGCAAAGTAGGCGTCAATGTCCTGCACCAGCGGCACGTTTTCAGTGTCACGCAGGCTGGTGTCCGGCACAGGCTTGCCACGCTTCAGGATAACGTTGCCCGCTTCGTCCCGCTGGGGGCGCTCCACCACGATCTTGTTGTAGCCGAACTCCACGCTCTCGAACACCTTGCTCTCGCAATAGATGCCGTTTTTGTTGCCGTACACCTTGCCGTTGGCAAACTCGCCGTAGGCGGTGACGATCAGCTCCCGGCAGGCATCGGTGATGTCGTTGCGCTTGGTGCCGATGCTCTTGCGGCGTGGCTCGAAGCAGTGGCTGGCGTCAATAAGCTGCACCTTGCCCGCACGGTGGGCGGGCTTATCCTTGCTGAGCACCCAGATGTAGGTGGAGATGCCGGTGTTCATGAACATATCGGTGGAAAGCTGGATGATGCAGTCCAGCCAGTCGTTTTCCAGAATATACTGCCGGATGTTGCTGGGGCCGCTGCCGGCATCGCCGCTGAACAGGGGAGAGCCGTTCTGGATAATGGCCATCTTGCCCTTGTTTGCCAGCTTGGCAAGGCCGTTCAGCACAAAAAGCTGCTGACCATCGCTGATCTTGGGCAGACCGGGCGCAAAACGCCCCATCTCGCCGCGGGCGGCCTCGGCTTCCACCGCTTTCTGCTCCCGCTTCCAGTCAATGCCGAAGGGCGGGTTGGAGATGATGTATTGGAAGGTGAACCCGGGAAATTGATCTTCCGACAGGGTGTCGCCGAACCGCATATTGTTAGGGTCGCCGCCCCGGATCATCATGTCCGCCTTGGCGATGGCAAAGGTGGAGGGATTGAACTCCTGCCCGAAGCAGGTCACCTCAATGTCGCTGTTCAGCTCGTGGATGCGCTCCTCCATGCAGCTCAGCATCTGGCTGGTTCCCATGGCCATATCGTAAACGGTCATGCTGCTGGTATCGAGGTCGGCTTCGGACAGCAGCAGGTCGGTCATCAGATAGATGATATCCCGGCTGGTGAAGTGGGCTCCGGCTTCCTCGCCAAAGCTCTCGGAGAACCGCCGCACCAGGTCCTCGAAGATGTAGCCGCAATCCACGGCGCTGATCTTGTCCGGGCCAAGATAGCCCTTCTCGGAGCCGAACTCCTTGATAACGAGGTAGAGGGTGTTGCTCTCCACCATCCGCTTGATGATGTTGTCAAAGTCGAACTTTGCCAGCACATCCTGTGCGTTGGCGGAAAAGCCGGACAGGTAATCCCGGAAGTTGGACTCAATGTTGTCCGGGTCTGCCAGCAGGGTCTCGAAGGTGAACCGGCTGGTGTTATAGAACTGGTAGCCGGAGGCCTTCTGCAAAAAGCCATCGATGACCTGCAGCTTTTTCACCTTTTCGTAGGTGTCCAGTACTGCCTGATGGGTGGGCAGCAGGCAGTCGTGAAACCGCTTCACCACGGTCATGGGCAGAATGACCAGACCGTACTCGTGGGGCTTGAACGGCCCCCGCAGCATATCGGCCACGTTCCAGATCATGGCGGCTTTTTCGGCAATGTTGGCACCTACGGCGGTGATCTTATCGTTTGGCATACGTTGCTCCTTATTTTTTGTGATATGTGGACATCCTAATCTTACAACAATTGGTGTCCTATAAATCGGATAGCAGAATGCTTTTCCTGAAAAATGATTCTTGCATCTATTGTACCACGGATTTTGAGGAATGACTATATTTTGCCAAAAAGAAATGCCCGCCTGAAAACCAGACGGGCATACTGTAAATCAAATCATTTGAAAATGCTTCAATGCTTCCACAATCGCATCCTCTTTTTCCTTCGGACACTGAGGCTGCTTTGCGTTTTCGGATTTAGCCTTGTGGTGGTTCTCCCGTACCTCCAGACCGCATTTCTGCTTGACCTGCGAGATATACAGGGAAGATACCTTCAGTCCAGTCTGTTCCAACACACGGGCCTTGATTTCGGGATAGGTCGCACCTTTCTGCAATCCGGAGGTGTCCATGCCCTCCAAAGAGAACTCTACACGTACTTTTTTGGCGTCGATCTCGCCCTTGGAAAGTGCGATTACACATTCCACATGCTTCGTCCTTGGAAACAGATCCACAGGCTGCACTTTCTCTGCGTGATACCCATTTTGTTCCAACCATGCGGCGTCCCGGGCGGCGGTGGCGGGGTTGCAGCTGACGTAGACCACCCGGCGGGGGGCCATGCGTACCACGGCAGAAAGGGTGGCCTCGTCGCAGCCTTTGCGGGGCGGGTCCAGCATCACGACGTCCGGGTGCAGGCCCTCGGCGGCCAGCTGCGCGGCCGCCTGCCCGGCATCAGCGCAGAAGAAGCGGCTCTTGGCGGAAACCGCTGCACCCATGCGGGCGGCATTGGCCTTGGCACTCTCGATGGCTTCGGGTACGATCTCTACGCCCACCAGCTCACGGCAGTGGTCTGCCATGGAAAGGCCGATGGTGCCCATGCCGCAGTAGAGATCCAGCAAAAGGTCATCCGGTGTCAGCTGGGCGTATTCGGCAGCGATGCCGTAGAGCTGCTCAGCGGCAAGCGTGTTTACCTGATAAAACGAAAGCGGGCCAAGCAGTACCGGGACGCCGCAGAGGGTGTCTTCAATATACTCCTGTCCATACAGAGTGTGAGTCTCAGAACCAAGGATGACATTGGTGTTTTTTGCGTTGACATTCAACAGGATGGTGACAATGTCCGGAAACGCCTCTTTCAGCCGGGTGCACAGCTCTTCGGCTGAAGGAAGCTTGGCACGAGTGCATACCAGACACACCATGATCTGTCCGCTGTGTGCACCGCGGCGCAGGAAGATATGCCGTACGAGGCCCTTGCCGGTCTCCTCATTGTAGGGGTGGATGCCTTTTTCTGCAAAGAATGCGCACAGGGTGTTGCCGATCTCATTCAGTACGCCGGGCTGCAGGCGGCAGTCCGGACAGGGAACGATACGGTGGGTACGCCCGGCATAAAAACCAATGCAGGGGCGGCCGGCTTTGTCTGTTCCGACCGGAAACTGGACTTTATTGCGGTATCGGTCGATCTCCGGGGAGCCTACGATGGGAAGGACCGGAACATCCAGCCCGCCGATGCGTGCAAAGGCGTCTGCAACATTCTCCTGCTTGGCGCGGAGCTCGGCGGCATAGTCCAGATGCCGCAGGCTGCAGCCGCCGCAGGGACCGGCCACAGCACAGTCCACCGGGATGCGATCCGGCGAGGGCTTGAGCACCTCGTCCAGAATGCCGAAAGCATAGCGCTTGCAGTCCTTGACGATGCGTATCCGGGCTTCATCGCCGGGCGCTGCACCGGGAATGAACACGGTCTCACCCTCCGGGCTGTGGGCGACACCGCTACCATCGCTGGACAGGCGCTCCACCTGCAGAGTGAGAACTTGATTTTTCTGTAAGGGCATGAAGGGTCTCCTTTACTGGTGGTCGGTGCCGTCGGCAGGGGCATCTGCCTGTGCCGCAAAATACTTGCTGGGCGGCACGCCCTTGGCACGCTTGAATACCCGCGAAAAATAGAACTGGTCGAAGAAGCCTACCGAAACAGCGACCTCTGCAATGGACAGATTGCCTGCACGCAGCAGCTTGCAGGCTTCGTTGATACGGTACTCGGTAAGGTAATCGATGGGACTCTTGCCTACATTCAACATGAACACACGATAAAGGTGGCTGCGGGATACGCCTACACTTTTTGCCACATCGTCGATGGAGATATCGTGAGAATAATTGAATTGGATATACTTGATTGCATTGAGCACATACTGGCTGGAAGAAGAAGCCGTGTGAGGCTTGCCGACGCTGGTCTCCTTCATCAGGGAAGCAATGAACAGGTACAGATATCCCACCATGGCGGCTTCGTCCTGCGGCTGCAGCCCACGGGAGGAATAGATGTTGGCCAGTGCGGTACGCATTCCCTCCGGATCCTGTGTGTGATGCACAGGCGAGTCATCCGTAAAAGGCAGCTGTGCAGTCAGCTTATGGGCACATGCGCCATTAAAACCGACCCAGCTGTACTCCCACGGCTGCTGCTCATCGGCTGTGTAACGGATGAGCTGGCTGGGCCGTGCAAAGAACAGATCCCCCGGGCTCACTTCCCAGGTGCGGCTGCCCACCTCGAATACACCCTTGCCGGAAAGCACCAGATGGATCAGGTAATGATCCCGGATGCCGGGGCCCCAGGTCTGCCCCGGAGCACAGCGTTCGATACCGCAGTTGAAAATGGACAGCTCAATATTGTTGGTATAATTTTGCTTGAAGGATTGCTTGTATACGTCCGCCATAGCCGCGTTTCCTCCACTTTGTCATATTGCAGGCAGCTTTCTGCCCGACACTGAGATAAGTATACCACACATCTGCCTGCAAGTTCAACAAAAGTACATCTTATTCTTTGAGCTGGACGCCAAAATTCGTGCTTTTTCTGCGATGGAAATTGAAAAAAGGTGCTGGATGCATTACAATAGGCATAACAAACCCGTCTATCTCAAGACAGCATTCTGAGGGAGGGATCGTCATGGCGACCAGCACACAGCTTCGGCAGCGGATCGCGACAGGGGAGTGGGACCCAAAGCTCCGGGCATTGTACGGAAATACGGAACAGGAGCTTTGCCGCCAGCGTGCAAGGTACTGCGCTGCACTGGAGCAGTTTGAGCTGTATTTCGGCCCGGGCAGGCAGGTGCAGGTCTATTCAGCACCGGGCCGTGCAGAACTGGGCGGCAACCATACCGACCACCAGCACGGTTACGGCCTTGCGGCTGCGGTGACACTGGACCTTGTGGCGGTCGCAGCCCGCAATACGGATGGCTATGTCCGGGTAAAGTCCCGTGGGTTCAACAAATTGGATGTCATTGATCTGACTGTAGCAGGCCCGCAGGAAGGGGAAGGGACCCACTCCGCCAGTCTGATCCGCGGCATTGCGGAGGGGTTCCGGGCCGTTGGAAAAAAGGTGGGCGGCTTTGATGCCTATACTGCCAGCGATGTGCTGCGCGGGTCCGGACTTTCCAGTTCTGCGGCCTTTGAAATGGGAATGGCGGTCATCTGGAACGGGGAGTACGATTGCGGCCTTGCCCCTACGGAGCTGGCGAAGATCTGTCAGTATGCAGAAAACACCTACTTTGGCAAGCCGAGCGGACTTCTGGATCAGCTGACCAGTGCGGTGGGCGGCATCATCTTTGCGGACTTTGCAGATCCGGCATCGCCGCAGATCGAAAAGATCCATACGGACGGTCTGCTGCCGCCGGGCATGAACTTGTGCGTTACGGATACGCGCGGCAGTCACAGTGAACTGACAAGCGAGTTTGCAGCCATCCGGAAAGAGATGGAGCAGGTGGCCGGGACGTTGGGCAAAAAGGTTCTGGGACAGGTGACGGAAAGCGAATTCTGGGCGGCGCTGCCTGAGCTGCGCTGCAAATGCGGCGACAGGGCTGTGCTGCGGGCCATTCACTATTTTGAAGAAAATACCCGCACGCTTGCACAGCGGGACGCGCTGCAGGCGGGAAGGTTTGCAGCTTTTGCTGCGCTGGTTCTGGAAAGCGGCCGGGCCTCTTTTGCATTGTGTCAGAACGTCTATTGCAGCACGGATGTGCGGCATCAGGGACTCTCCGTGGCGCTGGCGCTGAGCCAGTGCATCCTGCAGGGCAGAGGTGCCTGGCGGATGCAGGGCGGCGGCTTTGCAGGAACCATTCAGGCCTATGTGCCCAGGGAACTGCTGGGACGCTATCACAGCGAGATCGAGCGGGTGTTCGGTGCAGGCAGCTGCTATGTGCTGCGCCTGCGGGAACAAGGTGCTGTGCGGGTAGGTTGAAACAGCAAAAAGAAAAGCATCTGCGGTGTGATATGTACCGCAGATGCTTTTTATGTGTAAGAATGAGAACCGGATAAAATCAGCAGCCAGGAAGGAAGCCGTTGGTCTGATTCTGTGCCTGCTGTTTCCGCTGCTGCTGATCCGAGAGATACTCCACCATTTCCTTTTCCTCACGAGAAAAATGGAACAGGTTGGAGAGCGTGTCATAAGCGCCGACCACAAAATTGAAGCCGGTCTTTACCACATTGAACAACAGAAGAGGAACAAAGGTGAAGGAGAACGAGATCAACCCGCCGCCAAAGAAGATGTCATCCAGACGCAGATTGCTGAAGAAAAGGTCCAGCGCATCGCCCAACGGCCCACCGCCGGAAATGGAATACAGCTCCTCTTCCGGGACAGATGCGTAAGAATGAGGCATCTGAAGGTTTTTCATGGATGAAACTCCTTTCCGACAAATAGATCTGCTTCCTCAGGGTCAAACGCAGGGATCAGGCGGCTGCCGTATCAGAAGCCTGTCCGTTGTTGAAAGCAGGCATGGGGTTCACAAGGTCGTTGTAGAGGTTCTTGACCGTACGGATAATGCTTACGACCTGACCGTATGCATAATAACCTGCCAGAGTACCCATACCAAACAGAGCAAGCTTGCTCCAGCCGTTCATCTTATCCCAGGTGTGGTAGAAGGTGCCAGCCGGAGACAGACCATTGTTGGCTCCGCTGACAATAGTATTTTTGAAATAACTGAGGGAATAGCTGCCGCCCAGAAGGAGTGCATTGACAAGAGCGCTTTGGCAGAAGATGACAAACTGATCGGTATTAAAGGTAATGTTATAGCCAAACACATTGCCAAGAAGAATCTCCTTGCCGCCGTCCAGATAGGTCATTTCTTCTTCAGAAATAACGGCGTAGGAAGCCGGTAAAAGCATGGTGGTCTGATAGAGATGGTCCATGATGGGAAAACTCCTTTCCATAGTGGAATCTGCATAAAGGCAGATAATATACTACCTGAATTGTAGCATAACTGTGTCAAAATAACAAGAGCAGAGCTGCGTAAAATCATGATACATTTGTGAACAAATTGTTACAAGGAAGCAGCAAAATGACGAATGCCAGTGTAAAACCGTGCGGCGTGACCCAATTCCGGTTCCGAAAAAATGTTCCGGCGCAATAATAAAAAGCATCTGCACGGATCCGTGCAGATGCTTTGAAGAGAATGCAAAATTTTACGCAACCCGCTCATACAGCACGGTCAGACCGGCAATGTGAGCAGAAAGGCCTTCCGGCAGGGGAGTGGAGAGCCGCCACTGCCAGTTGGTACCCTGTGTGCTGGGGGTATTGATGCGGGCTTCGCTGCCCAGATGCAGCCAGTCTGCCAGCGGGATGATGGCCATATCCGAAACACTGGCAAGGCAGGCGCAGATCATGGCTTCGGTCAGTTCCTCAGGCTTGCAGCGCAGATAGCGGCAGGCATAGGCAACGTCCTCTGCACTGGCGTTGATGCGCCAGCCTTCCGTTGTCACATTATCGTGCGTGCCGGTGTACACCACGCTGTTGCGGTGGTAGGTGTGGGGCAGATAGTTGCCGGACTCGCGGCTGTCGAAGGCGAACTGCATGATCTTCATACCCGGATAGCCGCTGGCAGAAAGCATGGCCTTGACCTCCGGGGTCAGGTAGCCAAGATCCTCGGCAATGATGCTGCCCTCGCCCAGCGCTTCGTGCATGGCATGGATGAAGTCCCGGTCGGGGCCCTTTTCCCAGTGGCCGTTCGCTGCCGTTTTGTCCCCGGCGGGGATGCAGTAGTAGCTCTCAAAGCCCCGGAAATGGTCGATGCGCACCACGTCGTAAATGGAGGTGGCGTACTTCATGCGCTGCTTCCACCATGCAAAGCCGGTGGCCTTGTGAACGGACCAGTCGTACAACGGGTTGCCCCACAGCTGTCCGTCTGCCGCAAAGGCGTCCGGAGGGCATCCGGCCACCTGCGTCAGGTGCATGGTGCCGTCGGTCTGGAACAGCTCCGGGTGGGTCCACAGGTCGCTGGAATCCGGGCTGACGTAGATGGGAATATCGCCCACCAGCCGGATGCCCTTCGCGTTTGCGTAGGCCTTGAGGGCGCTCCACTGGGTGTAGAAGAAGAACTGCACAGCCTTGTAGTAGTCGATACTCCCGGCAAGCTCTGCCTTGGCTGCGGCAATGGCTTCCGGCTCGCGGCAGCGCAGCGCGTTCGGCCAGTCGGCAAGGCCCGCCTGCCCCTGCGCGGCCTTCACTGCCATGAACAGGGCATAATCCTCCAGCCAGAAGCTGTGTTCGCGGCAGAAAGCTTCATAAGCGGGGGAAGGGGAGGCCAGCAGACGATCCGCTGCTTTTTTCAGGACAACGGGCCGCTCGTTGTAGAGCGCACCGTAATCGATGGGTCCGACGGGCCTTTCCGCAGGGATCTCGTCAGCGGTCAGCCAGCCGTCAGAAGCCAACAGGCGGTAATCAATGAAATAAGGGTTGCCGGCAAAGGCAGAAAAGCTCTGGTAGGGGCTGTCGCCGTAGCCGGTGGGGCCGATGGGCAGGATCTGCCAGAAGGCCTGCTTCGCCTCGGCCAAAAAATCCACGAATGCAAAGGCCTCTTTTCCCAGCGTACCGATGCCAAAGGGGCCCGGCAGGCTGAAAACAGGCATCAAAATGCCGCTTGCACGCATTATGCGCACCTCCTTAGCCCTTCACGGCACCTGCCACAACGCCTTCGATGATGTACTTCTGGCAGGTCATGTACAGGATGATGATGGGGATGATGGCAATGATGATACAGGCCATCATGGGAGCCAGCTCCACACGGCCGTAACCGCCGCGGAAATACTGGATGGCCATGGGGATGGTACGATACTTCTTGATGTCTAGCACCAGCGTGGGCAGCAGGTAGTCGTTCCACACCCACATGGTCTCGAGGATGGCGGTGGAGATCATGGTGGGCTTGAGGATGGGGAATACGACCTTGAAGAAGATCTGAATGGGGTTGCAGCCGTCGATCATGGCCGCTTCCTCGATCTCCATGGGCACGCTCTTCATGAAGCCGGTGAACATGAACACGGCCAGACCGGCGCCGAAGCCCAGATAGATGATGCAGATGTTCCAGGGGGTGTTCAGATTGAGCTGGTCAGCGGTCTTGGACAGGGTGAACATGACCATCTGGAAGGGAACGACCATGGAGAACACGATCAGCAGGTTCATGAACTTGCTCAGCTTGTTGTTCACGCGGGTGAGGTACCAACCGGTCATGGAGCAGCACAGCAGGATCAGCGCCACACTGGTAACGGTGATGACAAGGCTGTAGCCAAGGCTGGAAAGGAAACCCATTTTGGTGACGCCGTAAACGTAGTTGCTCAGGCCCGCAAAGGTCTCGGCGGTGGGCAGCTTGAACACGGTGGAGGTGGTAAAGGTACCCTCGACCTTCAAGCTGTTCAGCAGGATCAGCACGATGGGGTAGATCCACAGCAGACTCAGCAGCGTCATGATGACGGTGAGGATGTTATCCCACATTTTTTTCTGTTTAGGCATTACTGCTGCACCTCCTTGGAACGGGTAAAGTGGAGCTGGATCAGAGAAATGACCACGACGATCAGGAAGAACACCACAGCCTTTGCCTGACCGATGCCCTTCCACTGGGCACCGGAACGGCCATAGAAGGTGTTGTAGATGTTCAGGGCCAGCATTTCACTGGCGTTGGCGGGTTCGCCTGCGGTCAGGGCAACGTTCTGGTCGAACAGTTTGAAGCTGTTGGTCAGGGTCAGGAAGGTGCAGATGGTCACGCTGGGCATAACCATGGGGATCTTGATCTTGAACAGGATCTCGCGGTCATTGGCACCGTCGATCTTGGCGGCTTCGATCAGGTCGCCGGGCACGCTCTGCAGGCCGGCAACGTAAATAATCATCATGTAGCCGATCTGCTGCCAGCACATCAGGATGACCAGACCGACGAAACCGGCCTTGGCATCCAGCGCCAGCAGAGGTTTCTGCAGGTTGGCCAGCACACCGTTGAGCAGGATCTGCCAGATGTAGCCCAGCAGGATGCCGCCGATCAGGTTGGGCATGAAGTAGACGGTACGGAAGATGTTGGTGCCGCGGATGCCGCGGGTGAGCACCAGCGCAATGGCAAAGGCGCAGACGTTGATGAGCACGGTGGATACTACAGTGAACGCCGCGGTAAAGCCGAAGGCGTGCAGGAAGGTGGAATCCTGAAATACGCTGAGGTAGTTCTGAATGCCCACAAAGGTGGTCTTGCTCACAGTGGTGAACCGCTGGAACGAAAGGTAAATACCCCAGATAAAGGGCCAGATAAAGCCGATGATGAACGCGATGAGGGTAGGCAGCACGAACACCGGCCAGTATTTACTGATGGCTTTTTGCATGATGTACCTCCTATATGCGGAGTGGTTAACAAAAAAGGGGAGGCGGGGCGAACTTCTTCGCCCGCCTCCCTGTTCAGTTCTTTTTTATAGACCGATCAGGAGCTTAGCCGTTTGCCAGCTTGTATTCCTTAGCCCAGCCATCGACGAAGGCGGTCACAACGCCGTCCCAGTCGCCGGTGCCTGCTGCGTAAGCGGTCAGAGCGCTGCCCACGCCGTTCTTCCACTCCTCGGAAGGCATGGTGGAGAAGCACCAGTCCACACTGGTCTTGCCCTCGGCAACGTAATCGTTTGCAATGGCGATCAGAGGGTTGGTGGAGTCCTTAGCCTTCTTGAAGGGGATCACGAAGCCCATCTTGTCAGCCATCGCGCTGGTGCCGGCCTCAGAGGTGACACACCAGTACAGGAAGTCCAGAGTAGCCTGAATGTCGGCATCAGAAGAGTTGTTGTTCACGCACCAGAAGTTCTCGGAACCGGTGCACAGGCCCTGATTCTCCTCGCCATCCACGCCGATGTAGATGGGCAGCATACCCAGGTTGTCGTCGCCCAGATCCTTCACGTCATTGTAAGCCCAAGTGCCGTTCTGGTAGAACACAGCCTTCTTGCCCACAAACTCAGCCACAGCGTCATCGCCGGTCTTGGAAGCCAGCAGGGTGGGATCACAGGTGGAATCGGTGATGTACAGATCCCAGATCTGCTTGTAGTTGTCCAGATAAGTGCCCTTGATGGCGTCGGTGGAGCCGATGCCGTCTGCCTTGTACTCGTAATAGATGGGCAGGTTTGCCAGATGGGTCTTGAAGCGCCAGTCAGAAGAACCGTCCATGCCAGCGGAGGTGAAAGCACCGTCCACGCCCAGCTCAGCCTTGCGTGCCTGAATATCGTCAGCGACCTTCTTCAGATCAGCAAAGCCCTTGATATCGTCCTGCGTGTAGCCGGCGGCGCTCAGCAGTTCCTTGTTGTAAATGATGCCATAGGTCTCGATGACATATGCGATGCTGGTAACAGCGTCGCCATCCTTCAGTGCGAAAGAGTCGCTGGTCAGCTCGCCGTACAGCTGGCTGCCGGACAGATCATAGCAGTAATCCTTCCAGTTTGCCAGACCAACAGGGCCGTTCACCTGGAACAGGGTGGGAGCCTCGCTCTTCTCCATCTCGCTCATCAGGGTGGTCTCGTACTGGCCGGAAGCGGCGGTGACAACGGTCACAGGCACGCCGGTCTCCTTGGTGTACTCAGCGGCCAGATCCTGCCAATCCTGATCCTGCTCGGGCTTGAAGTTCAGGTAGTAGACCTTGCCGTCAGCCTTTGCAGCGGTGCTGGAAGCAGCGGCAGAACCGGCAGCAGAGGAAGCAGTGCTGTTGGAAGAGCCGCCGCAGGCAGCCAGACCCAGAGCAGCGGCGGAAACGCCAGCGGCCTTCAGGAAGTTACGACGAGTGATCATTTTCTTCATAATAAGTTCTCCTTCTTATTAAAAATAAACTATTTTAAAATCTCCGTCCCCTGACGGAGGGAGTACAAGGTTTAGATGGCCCTCACGCTCTCACCCTGCTGCAGTTCCGGCTGCAAGGTGATGGTCTGGGCCGGTGCACCGTGCTCGATCTGCCGCACCAGCAGCTCAATGCTCTGCAGCGAGATCTGTTCGCTGGGCTGCACGATGGTGGTCAGCACGGGCACGCAGTAACGGGACATCGTGATGCCGTCAAAGCCGATCACCGAGACATCCTCCGGCACCCGCAGCCCGGCGCTTACCAGCGCACGGATGGCACCTAAAGCGATCACATCGCTCATGGCGAACAGGGCGGTAAAGTCGGCCCGGTGGGCCAGCAGGCTGTTCACAGCGTGATAGGCAGACTCAAAATCGTAGTTGGACAGGCCGTACAGCTTGTCGCTGAACAGGATGCCTGCGTCCCGCATCGCCTGCTGTGCACCCTCGCGGCGCATCACGCTGGGATAGCTGGTGACCGGACCGCCCAGCACTGCGATCTTGCGGTGTCCCTGCTGGATGAGGTAGTCCACAGCAGCATAGGCTGCGGCGCGGTCATCCACGCCCACCATGGAAAGATTGGGAAAGTCCAGCTCGTCGGAGACCAGTGTGGTCAGCACCGAGGGGACTGTGATGTTGGCAAAGCCTTTTTTGAAGTTGGCTACGCTGCCGCCCAGAAAGATCATGCCTTTGGGCTTGATCTCCCGCAGGATCTTTTCGGCGGCATCGATCTCGTTGGCGTTTTCATCCAGATAGGAAACGATGCCATTGTAGCCGTACAGGGTAGCGGCCCGCTGCAGCTGGACTAAGAAGTCCGAGAAGAAGAGATTGCGGGTACCCTTGACCACGAACACCAGACTGCGGGACTGCTGGATCTTCAGCTGTCGTGCATTGGTGTTGGGCACGAACCCGGCTTCCCGCATTACCTTAAGTACATGTTCCTTGGTCTCGGGCCGGACGTCGGGCCGGTCGTTGATGACACGAGAAATGGTGCTCACCGAGCAGCCGCTGATCCGGGCAATGTCCTTGATGGTCAGATTCGGCATTTTGTCGGAGTACCTCACTTTCGGTAATATATTCGGGAACGTTGTCGGGAACGTTTTCAGTGACTATATTATGGCATAATCTGTATAAAAAATCAATAACCCTAAAGTGTTTTCGTGAAAATTGCATAGCATATGGAGCGGCTTTTGTGCAGATTGAATTGCGTGCAAATCAAAACATGCCAATAGTTCCGCAAATTCCCGGTACAAATCAGAAACAACCGGTAAAACCGTACCAATTTGTAACTTTTCGACATAGAGCAGTGGTTTTATAAAAGGGGAAAGGAAAAAACAATGCCCGGCAGATAACACAGCCTGCCGGGCATTGCATGGTTTTGAAATGACTTATCCGCTTTTTCAAAAATACGGGTGCTGATAGGGTTCGGGTTCCGGGCCGCAGTACAGGCCGAACGCATCGCAGATCCAGTAGCTGCCGTCCTCCATGGGCACGCGGCACCACTGGTGAGTGTACTGGTTCTCGTTCACATGCTCATAGGGGATGCCCAGAATGTCCAGACACAGAGCGGTAGCCCGGGCACATCCGGCACAGGATGCTGTGCGCAGTACAAAATAACCGTAGGGGTCGTTGTAGTGGTTGGCTTCCATGGAGTAAGCCATGGAACCATCATCCACCACCGCACGCAGGGCAGAGGCAATGCCGTAAAGCTGGTCTTCCCGGCTCATGAGCGCCAGCGGTGTGACCACCTTCAGCGCTTCCTGATATGCCTGCGCAAACTCCTCATCGGTGCATTTGCGCTTGAGGGACTTGTAGTGGGCCAGCTTGTTGATGGCCACCGGCGACCAGACGGAAGAAAACTGCGCTTCGGTCAAAGACAGCTCGTCATCACCGGCAATGCCGTCCGCAGAAGGCTTGCGGCCTTCGTCAATGCCGTGATCCAGATAATGACGCAGCAGTGCGCCTTCGTCATTGCCGCATACGGCCGCAACATCCGGATATTGTGCAGCGTAGTATGCTGCATCAAAGGTAGAAAGCGCAGCAGCGGAAAGACCGGTCTGTGCGGTCAGCAGCACACCGGCAGTCAGCGCCGCAAGTCTAAGATACCGTTTATTCATGACAGAAAACCTCCTCAAAAAATAATAAAACAATCCCTGAACTCAGTATAGCACGTCCGGGCCGGAAGGAAAAGAGAAAAAAGCGCTCCCACCTTGTCATCGGTGAGAGCGCTTTGCTGATTGCTGATTATTTTGATTGGGTTGATTCTTTAAAGATTAGTCGCTGACGTAGGGCATCAGAGCAACGTGACGAGCACGCTTGATGGCGATGGTCAGTGCGCGCTGATGATAAGCGCAGGTGCCGGTCACACGGCGGGGAATGATCTTTGCACGCTCAGAGACGTACTTACGCAGACGGGGCACGTCCTTGTAATCGATGGTGTCGATGCGATCGACACAGAAGCTGCAAACCTTCTTGCGGCCGCGACGCATGGGGCGTGCGGGGCGAGAGCCTTCGGTTCTTTCAAAAGCCATTGCTTATTACCTCCTATTGAATTTTTAACGGATTGACCGTTTCGTGTCAGAACGGCAGGTCATCGCTGTCATCAATCACAGCGAAATCGTCTGCATTGCCGGCAGAGTAGCTGGGAGCTGCCTCCACAGCGGCCGGACGGGCAGGCGCTGCGTTCTGGTAGACGGGAGCAGAATTATTCTGATAACTTGCTCCGCCGCCTGCATTGCTGCTCTTGGGGCCTGCGAAGTTGATGTTGTTGGCTACCACTTCCACAGCGGTGCGGTTGTTGCCGTTCTTATCCTGATACTGGCGGGTCTGAAGACTGCCTTCAATGGCAATCAAACTGCCTTTCTGGAAATACTTGCAAACAAAATCGGCCTGCTGGCGCCATGCAACGATATCAATGAAATCGGCCTGACGCTGTTCGCCCTGACGCGCAAAATTGCGGTCACAGGCAATGCGGAAACTGCACACATTGGTACCCTGCTGGGTGGTGCGCAGTTCGGGATCCGCCACAAGACGGCCCATGATGGCAACAACATTCAACATACTACGGTCTCCCTTTCTGTCACGGAAGGATTACTCCTCGTGAGCAATGATCAGGCTGCGCATAACGCCTTCAGTGATCTTATACACACGGTCCAGCTCAGCGGGGAAGCTGGGCTCGCTGGTGAAGTCGATCACGGTGTAGACGCCTTCCTCCTCGTCGTTGATGGGATAGGCCAGACGGCGCTTGCCCCACTCGTCGATGGAATCGATCGTACCGTTAGCCTCGATCAGGGACTTGAACTTACCAACCAGAGCGGCGGTAGCCTCCTCGTCGAGAGCGGCGCTGGTAATCAGCATGGTTTCGTACTTTGCCATTTTGTAGCACCTCCTTTTGGACTTAAGGGTCCTGCAATCACAGGACCAAGGGTACACACAAAACGCGGCGTCGCGCCTTGTGTGCGGCGTGTCTGTTCAGACAGCAATTCATTATAGCAAGCTGTAAAGGATCTGTCAAGTGTTTTCTGAAAAAAGATACAACAAAAAATGTTTTGATTTTTTGTTGAAAGAGGACTATAATATAGTCGCTTTCAGAGGATGAACGGAAGGGCAGCCGGGGATCGGCCGTCTCTCTGCTCTCTGTTATCCGTCTTCGAAAGGAATGTATATATGGTTCTGGGAATTTTATAGTAAAGGAAGGATTCTTTGTGTATTTGGTTTTCCGTGATCTGGCAATTATCATCCTCAGCGCAAAGTTCTTTGGCCTCGTGGCCCGCAAGTGCAAGGCACCGCAGGTGGTGGGCGAGATCATTGCCGGCCTGCTCATCGGTCCGTGCATCCTGAACCTCGTGCAGACCAGTGATGCCATCTCCACCTTTGCGGAGATCGGCGTGGTCATGCTGATGTTCACCACGGGCCTTGGTACCAATCTGAAGGAACTTATCAAGGCTGGCCCCATCGCCACCCTGGTCGCCTGTGTGGGCGTTGCCGTTCCGCTGGTGGGCGGCACCCTGCTGTACAGTGCGTTCTACGGCTTCTCTGCCGTGGGCAGCCCTGAGTTCTACCGTGCCCTGTTCATCGGCACCATCATGACCGCCACCAGCGTGTCCATTACGGTGGCGACCCTGCAGGAGCTGGGCCACCTGAAGAGCTTTCTCGGCACTACCATCGTCAGTGCCGCCGTCATTGATGATGTCATCGGCATCGTAGTCCTCACCTGCGTACTGGGCGCAAGCTCCGGCACCGGCACAGGTCTGGGCAAGGTGCTCATCAATACGGTGCTGTTCTTTGCCACTGCCGTGGGCGTGGGCGTTGTGGCTCACTTTGCTATGACATGGCTGGACAAGCGCAATCCCCACACCCAGCGCATCACCATCGTGAGCATGGCGTTCTGCTTTGCCATGGCCTACATCGCCGAGGAATACTTCGGCATTGCAGATATCACCGGTGCCTATATCGCCGGTATCGTTCTGTGCACCATGGACGATGCCCCCTACGTGGAGCGCCGCGTGGATATCAGCAATTATATCATTTTTGCACCCATCTTCTTTGCATCCATCGGATTGAAGACCGACATCAGCGGCCTGACGCCGGAAATCTTCCTGTTCTGTGTCTGCTTCGTCATTGTGGCACTTATCACCAAGATCATCGGCTGCGGTTTGGCCGCAAAGCTCTGCCGCTTTAACTGGGGCGACTCCCTCAAGATCGGCGTTGGCATGATGACCCGCGGCGAGGTGGCACTGATCGTGGCCCAGAAGGGCCTGGATGTCGGCGTGGTGGACTCGGTCTACTTTACCGCTGTGATCCTGCTGATCGTGGTGTCCAGTGTGGCAACGCCGCTGGTGCTCAAGGCTCTCTTTACCAAAATGCCGCCGCAGCTGCACCCCAGTCAGGCGGAATAAAGAATGATGTTGCTGCGCAAATGATGTGGCTTACGCCATGATGTCTGCTGCGCAGATGAAAACACCCCGGAAGCTTTCGCGTTCCGGGGTGTTTTTTTGCTGTCGTATCGTCCTTCATGCGCCGCAGCGCACATCATTTTTGCGAAGCAAAATATCATTTGAAGAACATCATTTGCGCAGCAACCTCATTTATTTACAGTGTCTTGCAGAACTCCTTCAGGTACTCACGGAAGGCTTCGCCGATCTCCGGATGCTGCAGGGCCAGCTCCACCTGAGCCTCTACCACCTTGAGCTTGTTGCCCATGTCGTAGTGCTTTCCGGTGAACTCTACGGCCGTCATTCCGCCGCAGGTGCGGGCATACTCGGCCATGGCATCGGTCAGCTGGATCTCACCGCCGGCACCGGGCTTGGTGTGGGCGAGGATCTCGTAGATCTGCGGAGTCAGCAGCACACGGCCCAGAATGGAGTAGTTGCTGAACTCCTGCCCTTTCTTGGGCTTCTCGATCATGTCATCCACAAAGAAGTAGTTGTCGTGGATGGGGGTGGTCTTCAGGCTGCAGTACCGGCTCACATCCTCCCAGGGCACAGCGGAAACACCCGCGACCGGGCGGCCGAACTCCTCGTAGGCGCGGATCAGCTGAGCGCAGACCGGGTCCTCGCCCCAGATCACATCATCGCCGTAGATGACAACGAAGGGATCGTCACCGGTGAAGGCCTTGGCGGTGTTCACGGCATGGCCCAGACCCAGCGTCTGCTTCTGGCGCACAAAGAGGATGTTTGCCATGTTGGCGATGCCCAGACATTCCTCCAGAGCCTTTTCCTTGCCGGGTTTTGCCAGTTTTTCTTCCAGCTCAGGGCTGCGGTCAAAGTGATCCTCAATGATGCTCTGGTTGCGGCCCAGAATGATGAGGATATCGGTGATACCGGAACGCACCGCCTCTTCCACCAGATACTGGATGGCGGGCTTGTCCACAATGGGCAGCATACCCTTGGGCATGGCCTTGGTAGCGGGCAGCACGCGGGTGCCAAGACCGGCGGCAGGAATGACAGCTTTTGTGACTTTCTTCATCATGATCCATATTCTCCTATTACTATTTTGAAATCCGCAATGCCAGCCTTTGCAGGCGGCATTGCAGATCAGAGCATCCCGACCAAAGCGTCCAGATTCGGGCCCATGAGCATGGTGGCACAGGCACCCAGAACCATCAGTAGCACAAAGGCACCGATCACACCGGCGATGCTCACGCCGCCCTGTGCAGACAGGACCGCACGGCGCTGAGCAGCGTCCGGGAACTCGGCACGGATGCGCCGGATGCGTTCGGCTGCACTTTTGCGATACAGCCATTTGGCGTACAGGGTGCGCAGCATCACCAGCGCAAAACTGAGCACCGTCATAATGCGGGACAGTATAACGATGACCGTGCTGCTGATGCCGGCGGTCAGTGGACTGCCGGTGGCCTGCATCATGCTCAGCAGGGTGGGCAGAGCCAGCACCAGCTCTGCGGCCAGAAAACCGAAGGCGGGCTTCCACGCTTTGCGATAGAAGAAATAGAACGGACCGAACACCAGCGCCGAGAGGCACATGGAGATCTTGGTGTGCTGCAGCTGCATCCGGCTGTAGTCGTTCAGATAGACAGGCGCGGCCTTGCCGATGTAATCGTTCCAGTCGCTGTAGGGGATCCCGTCGATCAGCTCTTCCTTGCCAAAGGCCGCCTGTACATTGCGGCGGGTGGGTTCTTCCACGGTCTGCTGGTACTGGCGGTAAAGATCATCATAGTCAAATCGGTTCTGGTCTGCGCCGGAAGCAGTCTGGGCGGAAGGACCGGGCACTGATCCTCCGGCGGCATGGCGGCACCGCAGCAGCGGCATACCGTCTCGGAACGCAGGGTGCGCTCACCGCAGCTGGGGCAGGTGCGCAGTTCTTCATCCTTGTACGGAAACCTCCATTCATAGCCTGCGCCGTGGGCGGGGGTATGGATGCAGCGGCCCAGCTTCTCGTAGCACTCGCGGTGATAGGGTGCGCCGCAGTCCGGGCAGACCACGATATCATCGGTCAGCGCCAGAGGTCTGCCGCAGCCTTCGCAGGGACAGCCATAATATTTCGGCATGATTTCCTCCTGTTATATGATTCATACTGGTATTATACTCCCCTGAGA
This sequence comes from Faecalibacterium sp. 7, assembly GCF_049562865.1. Taxonomy (NCBI): domain Bacteria; kingdom Bacillati; phylum Bacillota; class Clostridia; order Eubacteriales; family Oscillospiraceae; genus Faecalibacterium; species Faecalibacterium sp. 7. Next base: position 2,176,579 of record NZ_CP186911.1, read on the forward strand.
ACGAAAAGAAAAGGCAAAAATCTTCAAAATTCCAGCAGGATAATCCATTTACCTCTTTACTTTAACACAGATTCTCGGTATACTAGTGAAGTATCTGTGTATAAACTGTGTCTTTTGAAAATAAAAGACTTTACCTTATTATCATTTCGAGAGGAACTGAAAGAATGATCACGATTGACGAACTGAAGGTGCAGCTTGCCGATTACGGCAAGGCGGTCAAGGACCTGGAAGAGGCTCTGGCCATCGATGCCTCCCGCAAGCGCGTGCAGGAGCTGGAGCACACCATGTCCCGCCCCGGCTTTTACGATGATGCTGACCTGAGCAAAAAGGTGTTTGACGAGGTGGGCGACCTGAAGGGCAAGCTGAGCCGCTTTGAAAAGCTGCAGGGCCTGTACGATGACGCCGAGACCATGCTGGAAATGCTGGATGAAGAATACGACCCTGCCATGATCCCCGAAGCAGAGGAATCTGTGAACGCTGTGGGCAAGGCAGTGGATGAGCTGCAGCTCATGACGATGCTGAACGGTGAGTACGACCACAGCAACGCCATCCTCACCTTCCACGCCGGCACCGGCGGCACCGAGGCACAGGACTGGGCCGAAATGCTGTACCGCATGTACAACAAGTGGGCTTCCAACCACGGCATGACCGTGGAGGTGCTGGATTATCAGGACGGTGATGAAGCCGGCATGAAGAGTGCCTCCATGATGGTGAAGGGTGCCAACGCCTACGGTCTGCTCAAGAGTGAGAACGGCGTGCATCGTCTGGTGCGTGTGTCGCCCTTTGACGCCAATGCCCGCCGTCAGACCAGCTTTGCTTCGCTGGAAGTGATGCCCGAGCTGGACAACACCATTCAGGTGGATATCCGCCCCGAGGATATCGAGATGCAGGTGTACCGTTCCTCCGGTGCCGGCGGCCAGCACATCAACAAGACCTCTTCCGCTGTCCGTCGAATCCACAAGCCCACCGGCGTCGTGGTCAGCTGCCAGACCCAGCGCAGCCAGTTCCAGAACCGTGACTACGCAATGGAAATGCTGAAGGCAAAGCTGTATCAGATCGCAAAGCAGCAGCATATGGATAAGATCGACGACATCAAGGGCGTGCAGAACGAGATCGCATGGGGTCACCAGATCCGCAGCTATGTGTTCATGCCCTACACCATGGTCAAGGATCACCGCACCAACTACGAGACCGGCAATGTGGACGCCGTGATGGACGGTGATCTGGACGGTTTCATCTTCGCATACCTCAAGGCTGCAAGCCGCGGGGAACTGCAGGATACCTGATCTTGAACGTATAAAATGCAAAGGCCGTGCTTCCTTTTGTGGAGGCACGGCCTTTTTTGTGTTCTTATGCCAGATCGGGCAGAATGGTGTCCCAGAGGTTTTCCTCCTGCCGCAGGGCGTTGAAGCAGCAGTCCAGATACATTTTGTTTGCCGCTGCAAGGATCGTGCTGCGCAGAAGCAGCTTTTCATCTGCGGCATCCACGGCAAGGTCGCGGATCTCTCTGGTGCAGCCGAATACGAACGGCAGGCAGTTCTCCATCTCGTCGCAGAAGTAGTCGTAAGCTGCCCCGGCGGAACAGTGCGCCCGCTGCATTTTAAACAGGGCATCGATGTTTTCCATCGAAAGAACGGTCTTGGAGACTGCAATGTACATCAGGGATGCGATCTGATCGCGGGCATACTTCTTGCGCACCGGGTGGGACAAAATGCCCTTTTTGACGTAGTTGCTGACCATGGAAGAGGTGAGCTCCATGCCGCAGAAGGTGCGGAAATAGCTGTTGACGTACTGCACGGTCTGGTCAAGGTAAAGCCCCATCTGCGGGAGATCGGCGTACCGGGGCAGGGCAAACCCGGCGGCGCAGGCCGCAACGCGGCATTTGGTTTCAGTTTTCATATCGTAAGCAGTTCTCTAAGGTTGGCGCAGCTGGGCTGCGCGGGATACAGAAAATGGTTTTATGGCGGTATTATAGCGCAAATCTGTACTTTGGTCAACGGATTTTTAAAACTTTTGAAAGAATGCATAAAATCCCTTGACAGGTTTTTGAAAAACTGCTATGATGTCTGCAGTGAACCGAAAAAACCATGCAGGCAGAAGTGCGTGTAAGGCACGGAAAATACAAAAATGACCTGCTATCACAAAATAGATTTGGAGCGTGCATTTTATGAAAACCAAGATCGTTGTGGATTCTTCGTCCAGCCTGTATGCCCTGCCGGGCGTGGATTTTGCCTGTGTGCCGTTGAAGATCGTCACGGATGAACAGGAATATCTGGATGATGGCACTCTGGATGCCGTGGGTATGGCCCGGTCTCTGCGTACTTACAAGGGCAAGACCAGCACCTCCTGCCCCAATGTGGCAGACTGGCTGGCTGCTTATGAGGGTGCAGAGCAGATCTTTGTTGCCACCATCACGGGCACACTGTCTGGCAGCTACAATGCTGCACTGCTGGCAGCGGAAGAATACAAGGAAACACATCCGGAGGCCCGTATTTTTGTGCTGGACAGCCTGTCTGCCGGGCCGGAGCTGCGTCTACTGGCGGAGCGTCTGCGGGACCTCGTCCGGATCGGGATGGAGTTTGACGAGATCTGTGAGGCGATCCTGGCTTACCACAAGCACACGCATCTGGTGTTTTCGCTGGAATCGCTGGCAAATCTGGCCCGCAACGGCCGTGTGAAGCCCGCCGTTGCCGCCGTGGCACGGATGCTGGGCATCCGGGTCATTGGTCAGGCCAGCGAGAGTGGTGAGCTGGAGGTGCTGTGCAAGACCCGTGGCGAGCACGGCGCACTGGAGCGCATCGTGCTGGAATTGAAGGATCACGGCTTTACCGATGGCAAAGTGCACATTGCCCACTGTGATAACCCGGAAGCTGCCAAGCGCCTGAAACTGATGATCCATGCGGTGTTTGCAGGCGCACAGGTGGATGTCACCGAGTGCGGCGGCCTGTGCAGCTACTACGCTGAGCAGGGCGGCCTGATGGTGGGCTTTGAGGACGGCGAAGCCGAAGCATAAAGCGGCTTTCAATGGCTCCGCATTTGCGCGGGAACTGCAATAGCTGTCTCTTTGACGAAAAAATCATTTCTTTGTTTGCCGACCGGAAAAATCTGCGGATTTTTCCGGTCGGCTTTTTGCGGGGCGCATCAGGAAACAACGCAAATCTTGAAAAAGCTGCAAAACCGCGCTATACTTACACATATTATAATAAAGGAGGAGGGCAGGCCGATGTTTTTTCGTTCGCCGATCGTGCGCTTTTTCAACCGCATCCTGAACCGCGTCACCATCACGGTGGTGCTGGTAGCGCTGCAGCTGCTGTGGCTGTGCTGGGTGTTCTATTCCATTACCACCGGTACAGGCCGTGTATGGGTGAACGGTCTGCTCAACGCCCTGAGCCTGCTCATTATCCTGTACCTTGTGCGCAAGGACGAGAACAGCGCCTATAAGGTGGGCTGGATCGCATTGATCGGCATTCTGCCGCTGCTGGGCGGTGCACTGTATCTGGCCTTTGGCAACAAACGCCCGAGCAAGCGCCTGAGCCTGAAAATGCATGCTGTGGACAGCGCACATAAAAAAGACCTGCAGCAGCAGCCGGGCGTACTGGACAGTCTGGATGCCGGCGGGCAGGGCCAGAGCCGTTATGTGGCAAAGTATGGCCCCTATCCGGCATGGCAGAACACCCGTGCGCAGTATTTTGCCAGCGGCGAAGCGATGTATCCGCGGCTGCTGGCCGATCTGGAAAAGGCCCAAAAGAGCATCTTTCTGGAATTTTTCATTGTGAGCCATGGCTGCATGTGGAATGGCGTCGAGAAGATCCTGCGCCGCAAGGCGGCACAGGGCGTGGATGTGCGTCTGATCTACGATGATTTTGGCAGTCTGCTGGGTCTGCCTGCCGATTTTATCGTGCGGATGGAGCGGGCGCATATCCGCTGCATCCCGTTCAACCCGGTGGTGCCCCTGATCTCGCTGGTGATGAACCACCGCGACCACCGCAAGATCGTAGTCATTGACGGTACGGTGGCCTACACCGGCGGCGTGAATCTGGCAGATGAGTATATCAACGCAGAGCAGCGCTTCGGCTACTGGAAGGATGCAGCCCTGCGTGTGGAAGGCGACGCCGCGTGGAACTTTACGGTGATGTTCCTCAACTTCTGGAATGCCTTTCGCCCCAGCGAGACGGATTATGATGCGTTTCGCCCCATGCCGCTGGTGCCGCTGGTGCCGGACGGCGTGGTGCAGCCCTATGCAGACAGTCCGCTGGACGAGGAGCCCATGGCAGAAACCGTTTATCTGAATATCCTTGCGCAGGCAAAACAGTATGTCTACATCTATACACCCTACCTTGCGATCGGCGAGGAAATGCTGGATGCGCTGAAAAACGCTGCCAAGCGCGGGGTGGATGTCCGTCTGGTGCTGCCGGGCATCCCGGACAAGAAGCTGGTATTCCGGTTGAGCCGGTCGTACTATCTGCCGCTTTTGCGGGCGGGTGTACGCATTTACGAGTTCACCCCCGGCTTCCTGCACGCCAAGTGCTGGGTGAGCGATGACAGCACCGCTGTGGTGGGCAGCATCAACATGGATTACCGCAGCCTGTTCCTGCACTTCGAGTGCGGCGTGCTACTGCAGAACAACAGTCAGGTGACCGTCCTGCGGGATGACGTGCGGGATACACTGCTCAAATGCCGGGAGGTACAGGTATCGGACTGCCATACCGGTCTGCTGGGCACTGTGCTGGACAGCGTGCTGCGGCTGCTGAGCCCTTTAATGTAAAAGAAACGACAGACCGCGGTAGACGCGAAATAAAACCGCTGCTTTCCGGGCAAACTAGCCCAAAAGCCCCTTTACGATGGGGCAGGAAAGGGAGCGTTTCGATGATAACGAAAAAGATATCCTGCACGGTTTTGGGCTGCACGCTGGCGGCGGCGCTGACACTCACCGCCTGCGGCGGGAGCGGCTCCGGTTCTTCCGGAAGCATGAGCACAGGCATGGGCGGCAGCTCGTCCCAGACCACGCAGAACGCCGCATGGCGCACCGGCCTTGGCATCTTGACGGAAGCGGACGGAGAGGAGCGTGCCGGGAAGATCAACGCGATCGCTGCCGCCGTTTTGCTGGATGCTGAGGGGAAAGTGGCCGATGTGATGCTGGATGAGGTGGAACTTTCTGTAACGGGGGACGGCACCGGCAAGGTGACGATGCCCGGCGAAACTCTTACCAAGCGCCAGAAAGGGGAGGACTACCCGCTGGCTGCGGTGTCCTCGCTGAAAAAAGGCTGGACAGAACAGGCAGATGCCTTTGGCGATTTTCTCACAGGTAAGACGCCGGACGAGGTGAAAAAGCTTGCCACCGACGATGACGGCAAGCCCAAGGATGCCGATCTGCTTTCCGGCTGTACCATTGCAGTGGACGGCTATCGGGATGCAGTGGTGCGCGCCTGTGAGAACGCAAAGGCGGTGGGTTCGGCCCGCGGCGACCGTGCTGTGCTGGGCGTGTCGGTGCGCAATGATACCAAAGATCTGACCGCCGCCGACGACCACGATGTGACTGCGCAGGTGGATATTACGGTGACAGCTCTGACGCTGGATGCCGACGACCGCGTGACTGGTGCCATCGCTGACGTGACGGAGCCTGCCCTGACAGTGAGCGCGGACGGCACCGTGTCGGCACCGGAGTTGGTGAAAACCAAGCTGGAGCAGGGCGATCAGTATGGGATGCGCGGTGCATCCGCTCTGGACAAAGAATGGTATGAGCACAGCGAGGGCTGGTGCGACTACCTCAAGGGCCGGACCCGCGCAGAGGTGGCGTCCATCCCGGATGACGGCTCGGATGCCGACCTTGCGGCTGTATGTACTATTTCAGTGACAGAGCTGCAAAAGGCGGCACTGGCAGCGTTCGCAGAAGAATAAGCGCTCGGGAAGGGGAAAGACACTGCGTCTTTCCTCTTTTATTTGTGCAATTCAACAAGAGACGAAACGAAAAGAAAAAAATAAAGGGCAATATGCACTAACTTTTATATTTCCTCTTGCCAAATGCCCTCAAACGCGCTATTCTATAGTCACGGTTTAACACTTTAGCATGATAAAATGCTAAACTGAGAGGGAACATCTTTTGGGAAATAACGAGGGAGGAAACCTGTTATGAAACGTTTAGTCTCCGCTTTTCTGGCTGGTGCCATGGCACTGAGCCTTGCCGCCTGCGGCGGTGCCGCATCCACTTCCACCGTGGCATCTTCTGCCGCATCCGGCAGCGCAGCTGCTTCTGCTGCCGAAACCGCTGCCAGTGATCTGGATTACATCAAGGAAAAGGGCAAGATGGTCATTGGCTACACCGTCTACGAACCCATGAACTACACCGATGCAGACGGCAACTTCACCGGCTTTGACACCGAGCTGGCAACGGCTGTGTGCGAAAAGCTGGGGGTCGAGCCGGAGTTCGTGGAGATCAACTGGGACACCAAGGTGGTTGAGCTGGATGCCAAGAGCATCGACTGCATCTGGAACGGCATGACCCTGACCGATGATATTATGGCCAACACCGCCACCACCAAGGCCTACGCCAAGAACGCACAGGTCGTGGTCGTGAAGGACGGTACCGACTACAGCTCCACTGCAGATCTGGTGGGCAAGACCGTAGTGGCTGAAGCCGGCTCTGCCGGTGAGGCTGCCATCGAAGGTGACGAGAATCTGGCACAGGCCGATTACGTTTCCAAGAGCGTGCAGACCGACTGCCTGATGGAAGTTGCCGCAGGCACTGCAGATGCGGCTGTTCTGGATCTGACTCTGGCCAAAGCCATGATCGGTGAGGGCACCGACTATGCAAGCCTGAAGATCGTGGACGAGCTGAACGCTGAGGAGTACGGCGTGGCCTTCCGCAAGGGCAGCGATGCCGCCGCCGCTGTGGATGCCGTCTTTGACGAGCTGAAGGCTGACGGCACCATGCAGGCTCTGGCCGACAAGTACGATCTGGCTCTGGCCGATTAAGTATTTACATTTAAAATGATCGGAGCGCCCCCTGAGCGGGGCGTTCCCTTTGTTAAAAACGGATTGATGGGTGTGTTCTTGTGTCTGTGATTCTGGGGCGCCTTTCCGGCGCGTTTCTGCTCAACTGTGAACTGTTTGCATTGACCCTGCTGTTTGCGCTGCCGCTGGGTCTGGTGGTCGCTTTCGGCTCCATGAGCCGGTGCAAGCCGCTTTCCGGCGCGGTGAAAACTTTCGTGTGGGTCATCCGCGGTACGCCGCTGATGCTGCAGATGATCGTGATCTACCTTGGCCCCGGCCTGCTGGGCATGAATAATCCGTGGCCCTCCGGCTCCGGCGGACGCATGGTGGCAGCGGTGGTGGCCTTTGCCATCAACTATGCCTGCTACTTCTCCGAGATCTACCGCGGCGGCATCGAGGCTGTCCCCAAGGGCCAGACCGAGGCCGGTCAGGTGCTGGGCATGACCAAAACGCAGATCTTCTTCAAGGTGACGCTGCTGCAGGTGGTCAAGCGCATTCTGGCCCCCATGGGCAACGAGGTCATCACCCTTGTCAAGGATACCTCGCTGGCCAACACCATCGCCAACAAGGAGATCATCATGATGGCCAAGGAGTACAGCGCAAAGGGCCTGATCTGGCCGCTGTTCTCCACCGCCATCTTCTTCCTGGTGTTCGTGGGCGCGCTGACTTTGCTGTTCGGCTGGGCTGAAAAGAAACTGGATTATTTCCGCTGATGAAAGGAAGGAAACTGAATCATGGCACTGCTTGAAGCCTCCGGCATCGGCAAAAACTTTGGCGAGACCAAGGTGCTCAAAGATATTTCGCTGAACCTTGAACAGGGTGAGGCGCTGGCCATCATCGGCTCGTCCGGTTCCGGCAAGACCACCCTGCTGCGCTGCCTGAATTTCCTCGAGAGGCCGGATACCGGCATCATCAAGGTGAACGGCGAGACCATGTGGGACGCCGCCGACCCCGCCACCCAACGGGAAAGCGAGGTGCGCAAAAAGCGGCTGCACTTTGGTCTGGTATTCCAGAACTTCAACCTCTTTCCGCAGTACACCGCCCTGCAGAACGTGATGCTGGCCGGTGAGCTGCTGGCAAAGGAGAGCCCGGATTACAAGGCAAACAAAAAAGCTATCCATGCCCAGCTGGAACAGCAGGCACAGGAGCTTCTGGCCCAGATGGGCCTGTCTGCCCGTGCAGGCCACTATCCGCACCAGCTCTCCGGCGGTCAGCAGCAGCGCGTAGCCATTGCCCGCGCACTGGCCCTGCACCCGGACATCCTCTGCTTCGACGAGCCCACCAGCGCCCTTGACCCGGAACTGACCGGTGAAGTGCTGAAAGTTCTGCGTGACCTTGCTGACCGCAAGACCACCATGATCATCGTCACCCACGAAATGCATTTTGCCCGTGATGTGGCCGACCGCATCATGTTCATGGATGGCGGCGTTGTGGTGGAGGAAGGCCCTGCCCGGCAGCTCATCGAGCACCCGCAGGAAGAGCGCACCAAGCAGTTCCTTGCGCATTACTCGGAATAAGCAAAATCACCAATTCTTTCTGCAAAAATTCGTAAATGTTGATGCAATGCAAATCTTGTAAATCCTGCGTCACTCCGCTATAATACCATTCATGAATGTACAAAACGTCCTGCCCCTTTCCGGCAGGGCGTTTTTCACGGCAAAAATCATGCTATTAAGCCGGTTTCCAGTGTGGCAGGAGGATTTTATACTATGACAAAGGATATGACTCAGGGCAGTCCGCTGAAGCTGATCCTTGCGTTTGCGGTGCCGCTGATGCTGGGCAGTCTGTTCCAGCAGTTCTACAATCTGGCCGATACCATCATCGTTGGCCGCTTTGTGGGCGTGGAGGCGCTGGCGGCTGTGGGCAGTGTGGGCGGCCTGAATTATCTGGTGCTGGGCTTTGTGAACGGCATCGCCTGCGGTTTTTCCATCCCCATCTCGTGGACTTTCGGCGCAAAGGACTACAAGGAGATGCGCCGCTACACCGCCAACACAGTGTGGCTGTCCATCTTTTTTGCGGTGGTGCTCACCATCGTTACGGTGGCACTGACCCGCTCGGTGCTGGTGTGGACGAATACGCCGGAAAACATCATCGACCTTGCGGATATCTACATCCGCACCATTTTCTGGGGCATCCCGTTCACCCTGCTTTATAATGTGACCAGTGCGTTGATGCGTGCTTTGGGCGACAGCAAGCGTCCGCTGTACTTCCTGCTGGTAGCAAGCTTTTTGAACATCGCTCTTGACCTTGTGTGCATCATCGTATTCGACATGGGCGCATTCGGTGCGGCCTTTGCTACCGTGTTCAGTCAGGCGGTGGCGGGCCTTGGCAGTCTGCTGTACATCATGCGCCACTACCCGGAGCTGCGCTGGAGCAGGGAAGAGGGCCGTTTCAGCCTGACCCACTGCGCAAAGCTGTGCAACATGGGCATCCCCATGGGCCTGCAGTGCAGCATCACGGCCATCGGCAGCGTGGTACTGCAGGGCGCTGTGAATGGTCTCGGCAGCGACATCGTGGCTGCGCAGACTGCAGGCGGCAAGGCGGCGCAGTTCCTCAGCGTGCCGCTGGAGAGCATCGGCACTGCCATGACCACCTACACCAGCCAGAATATGGGCGCCAAAGACCTTGGCCGTGTGAATCGCGGCGTGAACACCGCCCTGGGCATTGGCTGTGTGTACAGCATTGTGTCCTTCCTCATCCTGCGCGTGACCGACAAGCTGCTCATCGGCCTGTTCCTGGATGCCAGCGAGACCGCGATCATGGCCAATGCTCAGAGCTTTATCTTCTGGAACAGTGTTTTTTATATCCCGCTGGCGGTGCTCATCATCTACCGTTACACCATTCAGGGGCTGGGCTTCTCCGGCCTTGCCATGTTCGCCGGTGTGGCCGAAATGGTGGCCCGCGCAATGGTAGGCTTCTGGTTCGTGCCGCTGTGGGGCTACTTTGCAGCCTGCATCGCAAACCCGGTGGCGTGGTTCTTTGCCTGCTTCTTCCTCATTCCGGCCTACTTTGTGGTGCGCAGAAAGCTGCAGAAGGAAAAGGACATCGAGAAAGCGCACGACGCGCAGGCGGCAAAGGCCTGACGCGGCAGCGCAAATATTTATAATAGCACAAGCCAGCTGGGCCTTCGGGTCTGGCTGGCTTTTTTGTTTTTTTCTGTTGACTCTTCTGATTTACAAATCCCGCCAAAAGCGTTATACTACATATGATTGTGTATCTGGCAGGAGGTGAGCGTATGGCAGAACTGGAACAGATCGAAGGCACCGTGGAAGATATCATTTATGAAAACGAGGATAACGGTTACACGGTGTTTGAACTATCCGGCGGCGGGGTGGTCACGGTGGTGTGCGGCATCGTGGGGGAACTGCACGCAGGCGAAAGCGTGGTATGCCGCGGTCGGTATGAGAACCACGCCACCTATGGCCGCCAGTTCCACGCACAGGAGTGCGAGACCGACATGCCGAAGGATCTGGAAGCTGTCTACGCCTTTCTGGCCAGCAAGTCGCTGCCGTATATCGGAGCCAAAACAGCGGATAAGATCATCGATCTGTTCGGGGCTGAGGCGCTGGAAGTGATCGCCAACGACCCGGCCCGGCTCACGCAGGTGCCCGGCATCTCTGCCGACAAGGCCGACCGCATCCAGCAGGAGTTCAAGCGGATGTTCGGGATGCGGGAGCTGATTGCCTATCTGGCTCAGTTCGAGATCAGCCCCCGCAGGGCTATGGAAGTGTTCCGCACCTTTGGGCCCGGGGCCATGCAGGCCATTGCGGCAAATCCCTATCTGCTCTGCGGCGAACCGCTGCAGCTGGATTTCCGCCATGCGGACAGCATCGCCCAGTATTACCATATGGAGGGCGACTGCGCCCAGCGGCTGGAAGCAGCCCTGCTGCGCACCCTGCGCCACAACGCAGGCAACGGCCACACTTGCCTGCCGCGCACCCAGCTGCTGGAAACGGCGGCGGGCTTCATCCATCAGCCGCCGGAAAAGCTGGCCGCAGCACTGGATGAATGCATCCGAACCGAAGAGCTGCGGGTGAAGCTGTTCGATGGCACACCTTATATCTATCTGCCCGACCTGCTGGAAGCCGAGGAGGACATTGCTGCCCGGCTTGCCATGCTGACAAAACGGGGCAAAAACACTGCCCATGGGCTGGATAAAAACATTCAGATCCTGGAACTGACGCAGGGCTTTGCCTATGCACCTTTGCAGAAGGAAGCCATCCGCAAGGCCATGACCGAGAACTGCCTTGTGCTCACCGGCGGTCCCGGCACCGGCAAGACCACTACGGTCAACGCCATCCTGCAATTGCTGGAAGATCAGGCAGAGAGGGTGGCTCTGTGCGCCCCCACGGGCCGCGCAGCCAAGCGCCTGAGCGAACTGACCGGGCGCAAGGCCAGCACCATCCACCGTCTGCTGGAGGTGGACTACACCGGCGGCGTGGTCAGCTTTATCCATAACGATAAGAACCTGCTCAAGTGCGATGTGGTCATTCTGGACGAAATGAGCATGGTGGATGTGAAGCTGTTTCAGGCCCTTATTGCGGCGCTGCGCTACAGCTGCCGCATCATCATGGTGGGCGATGCCGACCAGCTGCCCAGTGTGGGGCCGGGCAACATTCTGGGCGAGGTGATCCGCTCCGGGCTGGTGCCCACGGTCTGCCTGAACGAGATCTTCCGGCAGGCGGCGCGCAGCCTGATCGTGGAAAACGCCCACCACATCATCAGCAGTGAGCCGCTGCAGAAGGGCGGCAGGACCGACGACTTCTTCTTTCTGGAATCGGACGGCGACGCGGCCCGGAAGCTGGTGTGCGATCTTGTTACCACCCGCCTGCCGCGCAGCTATGGCTTTGACCCGATCCGGGATATTCAGGTGCTCTGCCCCACAAAGCTGGGGCCCACCGGCACGCAGGCGCTGAATGTGGAGCTGCAGAATCTGCTCAACCCGGAGCAGAAGGGCAAGCCTCAGCTGCAAAGCGCGTCCCGGGTGTTCCGGGTCGGCGATAAAGTGATGCAGGTGCGCAACAATTACGAGATCGTCTGGAACCGTATCGGCGGGGAACAGGGAGTGGGTGCCTACAATGGCGATATCGGCATCGTGGAGAGCATCAACCCCCGTGATCGCTCCATGGTGGTGCGCATGGATGACCGGCGGCTGATCTATCCGGCAGAGAACCTGGGCGAGCTGGAGATCGCTTACGCCATCACGGTGCACAAGAGTCAGGGCAGCGAGTTCCCGGCGGTGATCCTGCCGGTGGCGCAGGTGCCGCCGCGGCTGTGCTACCGCAACCTGTTCTACACCGGCGTTACCCGCGCACGCAAACTGTGCATCGTGGCAGGCCGGCGGGACGTTGTGAACCGCATGATGGGAAACGTCCGCCAGAATCTGCGCTACAGCGGCCTGTGCTATCTGCTGCAGGCAGAGCTGCCGCCGGAGCAGATAAAAACAGAGGAATGACCGATGCCTGCAGAGCAGAATCTGCCCGGGAAGCCGTTCAAAACCGGTATACTTTTTACGGCAACTATGCTATACTGTAAGCTGGTATGATTTCCGGCCTGCATCAACAGGCCGTTGTTTCGATAGAGGAACCAGAAAGGAACAGAGAATTTATGGCACAGAACGATATCGGTATCGACCTTGGTACCACCACCATCATCATCGCACAGGCGGGGCAGGGCGTTGTACTCAACCAGCCCAGCGTTGTGGCAATGGACACGCGCAAAAACACCGTGCTGGAAGTCGGCGATAAGGCTCTGGCCATGGTGGGCCGCACCCCAAACTATATTTCCGCCATCTTTCCGCTGAAAGACGGCGTTATCAGCGACCACACCATGACCCGTGAGCTGATCTGCCGCTTTGTCAAGCAGGTATACAACTCCCATATGGTCAAGCCCCGGGTGGCAGTCTGCGTGCCTGCTGCGATCACCGGCATCGAAAGCGATGCTGTGGTGGAAGCTGTGGTGGCTGCCGGTGCCCGTCAGGTGTATCTGATCGATGAGCCCATTGCCGCCGCTCTCGGTTCCGGCATCGACATCACCCAGCCGGAAGGCCGCATGATCATCGACATCGGCGGCGGCACCACCGATATTGCAGTGCTGAGTCTGGGCGGTAAGGTCAAAGCCACCAGTGTGCGCGTAGCCGGCAACCACTACGACGAAGAGATCCTCAAGTTCGTGCGCAACAAGTACAGCGTGGCCATCGGCCAGCGTACCGCTGAGGAACTGAAAAAGAATGTGGCCTGCTGCCCCCAGAAGACCGATTTCCACGAGACCATGGAGATCAAGGGCCGCAGCCTGCTCACCGGCCTGCCGGTGCGCGTGAATGTTTCCACCGATGATCTCTACGATCCGGTCATGATGCTCAGCGAGCAGATCGGCACCGCAGCCCATCAGGTGCTGGAAAAGACCCCGCCGGAGCTGGCCGGTGATATCTACCGCAACGGTGTCATGCTCACCGGCGGCGGTGCACAGCTGCATGGCCTGACCGAGTATCTGAGCGAGGAGCTCAAGGTGGAAGTGACGGTTTCGCCCGACCCCGTGAACTGCGTGGCGCTGGGCACGGCCATGAGTCTCGGCCTGAACGACAAGCTGGAGACCGGCTTTATGGACGCAACGCCCCGCATCGGCCGCCGGTAAGCCCGACAGGCCGCAGCAGAGAAAAAGGCGGACACGATTTATCCATGCACCCGAATGAAAGCGGCAAAAAGAAAAATTGTCGGTTTTTATTGAAATGAATTGGAAAATAAGGTATAATATTTCCAAATTGATTTTCTGCTGACGACCTCGGGGCCGGATGCGGATTCTGAAAAACAGGAGGAAAACCATGGATTTAGGTTTTGACGTGGTCGTTACCATTACCGGCATCGTACTGGTGTTCTTGATCCTTATCCTGCTGATGGCCATCATCACGCTGGAAGGCAAGATCTTCGATTCGATGGGGACCAAGAAAAAGGCCGCAAAGGAAGCCGCCAAGGCTCCCGCCGCAAAGCCCGCTGCACCCGTGCAGCAGGCCGCAGCCGCTCCCGCTCCTCAGGTGGAAGAGGGCATCCCCGGCGATGTGGTCGCTGCCATTATGGCTGCGATCCACGCAATGGGCAACGGCAAGTACACCCTCAAGGCCGTGCGCCGCAGCAAGAACGGCTGGGGCAATGCGGGCGTGAATGACACCACCGCACCGTTTTAACAGAGGAGGAAGAGCATGACACAGTTTATTGATACTCTGGTCGGTATTTTCCAAAGTTCCGGCTTTGCACGCTTCGGCGAGCCGGGCGGCTACCTGTACGCGATCATGATCTGCGTGGGCTGCTTTTTGCTGTACCTGGCCATCGTCAAAGAGTTTGAGCCGCTGATCCTGCTGCCGATGGCATTCGGCATGATCCTGGCAAACCTGCCCGGCAGCGGCGTCATCCACATGCAGTATTTCGTTGGTGACGGTCTGGAACACCCCATGTGGGTGGAGATCCTGAATAACGGCGGTCTGGCCGATATGCTCTATATGGGCGTCAAGCTGGGCATCTACCCGCCGCTGATCTTCCTGGGCATTGGCACCATGACCGACTTCGCACCCCTGATCTCCAACCCCAAGAGCCTGCTGCTGGGCGCTGCCGCTCAGTTCGGTATCTTCGGTACTTATATGGGCGCTCGCCTGCTGACCGCTACCGGTCTGGTGGACTTCACCCAGAAGCAGTCTGCTGCAATCGCCATCATCGGCGGTGCAGACGGCCCTACTGCCATCTTCGTCACTTCTCGTCTGGCTCCTGAGCTGCTGGGCTCCATCGCTGTTGCGGCGTACAGCTACATGGCTCTGGTGCCCGTCATCCAGCCGCCCATCATGAAGGCTCTGACCACCAAGAAGGAACGTACCGTCGTGATGAAGCAGCTGCGCACGGTTTCCAAGACCGAAAGGATCATCTTCCCCATCATGGTCACCATCGTGGTGTCCCTGATCGTGCCGGATGCCGCTGTTCTGGTCGGTATGCTGATGCTGGGCAACCTGATGAAGGAGTGCGGCGTTGTGGATCGTATCCAGAAGACCGCCGGCAATGAGCTGATGAACATCATCACCATCTTCCTGGCACT
Source organism: Faecalibacterium sp. 7 (assembly GCF_049562865.1). Lineage (NCBI taxonomy): Bacteria > Bacillati > Bacillota > Clostridia > Eubacteriales > Oscillospiraceae > Faecalibacterium > Faecalibacterium sp. 7. The sequence continues at coordinate 2,191,645 of NZ_CP186911.1, forward strand.
GTCTGTTGGCTGCACCACCTCTGCGAACACCTTCCTGAACACCCGCACCCTGTTCATCATCGTGCTGGGCCTGATCGCATTCTCCTTCGGCACTGCCGCAGGTGTGCTGTTCGGCAAGCTGATGTATGTGCTGAGCGGCGGTCAGGTGAACCCGCTGATCGGTTCTGCAGGCGTTTCCGCTGTGCCTATGGCTGCCCGTGTTTCTCAGAAGGTTGGTCAGAGCGAGAATCCCTCCAACTTCCTGCTGATGCACGCAATGGGCCCCAACGTGGCAGGTGTTATCGGCTCCGCTGTTGCAGCCGGTATCCTGATCAACATTTTCAGCTAAGCGCTTTCTGAAAAGCATTTTTTCCGCCCGTCGGTTCGCAAGAGCTGCCGGGCGGTTTTTGTTTTACGATTTGAAATGCCCGCCGCGTTTGCTTTGGGCATAAAATAAGGAAATTATATTATTTATTTCGTGTTTGTCGCAGCCTGCGGGCTGCTCCAAACACATTTTCACAAAAAGGCCGTAACGAAAAACGGCTGCTGTTTTATCAGATGCAATTTTTCTCTACGACCTCTTTCGTGAAAAAGTAACTCCGAAAAGCCCGCAGGCTTTTCGGAGTTACAAATTATAAAAATATTTTTTCCGCTGAAAATAGCCAGAGCGAACGCGGCGGCTATTCTCAATCGTTTTAAAATGTGGTATACTGTACTTTGATAGTATAAACATAAAAGGAACAGGGGAAACCATGGCAACAGATCTCACACAGGAATTCTGCGCTCTGCGCGATACCTATATCGAAAAACAGTTTGGCCGCCTGAACGATATGCAGCGGCAGGCGGTGTTCACCACTGACGGCCCGCTGCTCATTCTGGCCGGTGCGGGCAGCGGCAAGACCACTGTGCTGGTCAACCGCATTGCCAATCTCATCCGGTTCGGCTCAGCCCACGGCTCCAGACAGACGCCGCGCCCAGCCACCGAGGATGATGTGAAGGCTCTGCGCAACGCCATTATGACAGACACTGCCGCGCCCGGCTGGCTGGATGGGATGCTGCGCCAGAACGCGGTGCGCAGTTGGAACGTAATGGCAATCACCTTTACCAACAAGGCGGCAGGGGAGCTGAAAGAGCGTCTGCGCCGGATGCTGGGCGGTGAAGAAGGCGATGAGGTGTTCGCATCCACCTTCCACTCGGCCTGTGTGCGCATCCTGCGCCGCTGGGCGGAGGAAATCGGCTACCCCCGCAGCTTTACCATCTATGATACGGACGACTCCCAGCGTGTGATGAAGGCGGTCTACAAAGACCTGAATGTGGACGATAAATTTCTGCCCATCAAAGCGGCCATCAACCAGATGAGCCGCTGGAAGGATCAGCTTGTCAGCCCGGAACAGGCCCTCGCCAGCCCTGCAAAGGACACCAAGGGTGCGCTGACCGCCCGTATCTATGCCGCTTATGAAAAGCGCCTGAAGGAAGCTGGTGCCTTTGATTTCGACGACCTCATCTACCAGACCGTGCAGCTGCTGGCCGAACATCCGGATGTGAGGGAGTTCTACCAGAACAAATACCGCTACCTGCTGGTGGACGAGTATCAGGATACCAGCGTGGCGCAGTTCCGTCTGGTGAGCCTGCTCACCGGCCCGGAGCGCAACATCTGCGTGGTGGGTGACGATGACCAGAGCATCTACCGCTTCCGTGGGGCTACCATTGAGAATATCCTCAACTTTGAAAAGCGCTATCCCGGCACAAAGACCATTCGCCTGGAACAGAACTATCGCTCCACCTCCAATATCCTGAATGCCGCCAACTGCGTCATCCAGCACAACACTGAGCGCAAAGGTAAGACCTTGTGGACGGACAACGGCGAGGGTGACAAGGTGCAGGTGTACACCGCCGAAAATGAGCAGGATGAGGCCAGCCACATCGCGGATGTGATCGGCCAGCACCTGAAAGCGGGTGGGCATCTGGCAGATCATGCGATTCTGTACCGTATGAATGCCCAGTCGGCCCCCATCGAAAGCTACTTTACCCGCGCGGGCATCCCTCACAAGATCGTGGGCGGCCAGCGCTTCAATGACCGCAAAGAGGTCAAGGACATTCACTCCTATATGTCTATTGTAGCGAACCCGCGCGATGATGTGCGCCTGCGCCGCATCATCAACGAGCCTGCCCGCAAGATCGGTGCCACCACGGTGGAGGTCATTGCCGATCTGGCCGGGCAGGAGGGCGTGAGTATGCTGGATATCATCAGCCACGCCGACCAGTACGCAAAGCTCAGCCGTGCCGTAATGCCGTTGCTCAAGTTCTGGCAGATCTATCAGCGCCTGCAGGACTCTCTGGAGACCCGCACACTGGACGAGTTTGCAGCCGATGTGATCGAGCTGACCGGCTATAAGGCAATGCTGGAAGCGGACGCTGCCAAGGGCCACGAGGACGCGGCAGACCGCCTGCAGAACCTTGGTCAGCTGGTGAACAACGTCAAGAACTACTGCGACCAGCACGGCGAGGAAGCCACGCTGGAAGGCTATCTGGAAGACATCGCCCTCATCAGCGATATCGACAGCTACAACGAGAGCGCAGATCAGGTGGTGCTGATGACCATTCACTCTGCAAAAGGCCTTGAATTCCCTTACGTGTTCCTCATTGGAATGGAAGAGGGCGTGTTCCCCAGCGAAATGAGCAAGTATTCCGAAGCGGACCTTGAGGAGGAACGCCGTCTGGCTTATGTGGGCATTACCCGCGCCAAAAAGGAGCTGTACATCTCCAACAGCGTTTCCCGGATGCTCTATGGCCGCACCCAACGCAATGAGCCCAGCCGCTTTTTGCGGGAGATCGAGCCGGAGTATATCGAGGAGACCCGCAGTCCGGTGCTGGAACAGCGCTCCCGCTTTGGCGGCTGGGGCGACAGCTATAGTGATACGGTGCCCGGCGGCGCATCCGGCTATTCCGGGCCGTCCGGCTGGGGCCGCAGCGCAAGCGGCTATGGAAATGGTTACAGCGCGGGCAGCCGCAGCGGTTATCTGAACCGGGAGTACAATGCAGGCGAGAGCCGCGGTTTTGGCTCTGCCTACGCAAACCGGGGCAGCAGCGGCGGCTATGGTTCCGGCTACGGCCGCAGTGGTGGAAGCACTGGTTATGGTGCAGGCTATGGCTCTCAATATGGCTCTGGAAATTACAGCGGTGCAGCGCAGAAAAAAGCTGAAAAGCATATTTCCTTTACAGGCGCTCCTGCCCAGAAACCGGCCTCTGCCGGCCCCAAACACTACGAACCCGGCGACATTGTGGAGCACAAGGTGTTCGGCCGGGGTCAGGTGGTGGCCGTGAAGCCCGCCGCCGGAGATCAGATCGTGGAGATCAACTTTGAAAAGGTAGGCATCAAAAAGACCATGGCCAATTTTGCACCCCTCACCAAAATCACTGCGGAGGAATAACAAACTTATGATGACTGTTCGTTTGATCGCCCATACCCCGGAACCCGAAAAGGTAGTGGCCGCAGCGGCAAAGCTGTGCTATTCCGATGCCCACATCACCGATCTGCTGGACGGGTTGGACGAAGAAAAAACTGCAAAATTCCTGACGATGCTCAGCGATCTGGGCCATGCCAGCCCCATTGAGCACGCCAGCTTCACCTTTGGCATCGAGGGGGTCAGCCGCACCCTGCTTGCCCAGATCACCCGCCACCGTATCGCGTCCTTCAGCGTGCAGAGCCAGCGCTATGTGCGGCTGGATGACTTCCGCTATGTGGTGCCGCCGGAGATCGAAGCCATTCCGGAAGCAAAGGCGGCTTTCCTTGCCAGTATGGAAGAGGACGCCAGACGTTATCTTGATCTGGCTCACAAGCTGGAAGAGGGCCACACTGCCCGCCTGATGGCCGAAGGAATGCCCGAAAAGCAGGCCCGCGCCAAGGCCAGCAAGCAGGCCAACGAGGACGCCCGCTTTGTGCTGCCCAACGCCTGCGAGACCAAGATGGTGGTCACGATGAACGCCCGCAGTTTGCAGAACTTTTTTCATCTGCGCTGCTGCAGCCGTGCCCAGTGGGAGATCCGGGAGCTGGCCGAAAAGATGTTTGGGCTGGTGTATCCGGTGGCACCGCATATCTTTGCAAAGTCCGGCCCGGCCTGCGTGAGCGGCCCCTGCCCGGAGGGAAAAATGTGCTGCGGAAAAACCGCTGAGGTGCGCGCAAAATATGCATCCATCAAGGAGGCTGCAGGCGTATGAGCAAGGGAAAACTGATTGCCATTGAAGGACTGGACGGCAGCGGAAAGGCCACGCAGGCAAAGCTGCTGGCCGGGTATCTGGCTGCACAGGGCCTTGCGGTGCGCGAGGTGAGCTTCCCGAACTATAGTAGTGACTCCAGCGCCCTTGTAAAAATGTATCTGGCCGGGCAGTTTGGTCAGCATCCGGACGATGTGAACGCCTATGCGGCCTCCAGCTTTTACGCGGTGGACCGCTACGCCAGCTACAAAAAAGACTGGGGCAGCTTTTACGAGAACGGCGGCATCGTCATTGCAGACCGGTACACCACCTCCAATGCGGTGCACCAGTGCTCCAAGCTGCCGCCGGAGCAGTGGGAAAGCTTTCTCGGCTGGTTGTTTGATTTTGAATTCCATCTGCTGGGCTTGCCTGCGCCGGATGAGGTGATCTACTTACAGGTAGACCCCGCCGTGAGCCAAAAGCTTATGACCCAGCGTTACCACGGCGACGAGAGCAAGAAGGATGTGCACGAAAAGGACACAGAGTATCTTGCCCGCAGCCGCCGCGCCGCCGAGTATTGTGCCGCGCACCTTGGCTGGGCCGTCGTGCATTGTACCAGCGGGGACAACATGCGCAGCATCGAAGACATTCAGGCCGAAGTGCAAAAAATCGTTCTAAAAAACTGAAAGACGAACCAGTTTGCAGAGTCTGTGTGTTGGCAGCTTTCTCCTCAGACACGAAATACGGGTTGCGGCACCCAGCAGCTGCTTCGCATCTGCTTGCATCTCGCTGGCCGCGGCCCCAACAACAGCTCCCTGTTTCCGCCACTGGCGGCGGTCACTGTTGTTGCAAACCATTCCATCGCCCGCCCGATTGCCTACGGCAACAGGGTCCCACCCCAGCGGACGGTCTTCGGAGAAACTACCGACCCGCAGATTGATGACAGCGTTTCTGACATAAATTTCGATAAGAGGGGGTATCCTGACAGATGTATCGTTTGATGCAGCCGGAAGATAAACCGGCAGTGCTGGCCTTGTGGCAGAGCCAGCGCAATGAATCAGAAGAATTTGCCAAAAAGGCCATTGAGCAGTTTGCAGGCGAGCAGAACGTCTATGTCGCAGAAGAAAACGACGAGATCGCTGCTGTAGCGCTGGCAGTTCCTGTCACGCTGCAGGGCCGCACCGGCACCTATTTATATGGCCTGTGCGGCGAGGGAAGCTTGATCCTGGCGGGCCTTGTGGACTATCTGTGCGCTCAGCAGAAGCTGCGCGGCGCAGGCTTTACAGTGGCCGTGCCCACTGGTCCGGAACAGGCTGCGTTTTTGCAGGATAAGGGCTTTGCATGGGCATTCCCACTGCGGTGTCTGCCCCGCGAGGTGGAGCGCAACTTGTGGAGTCAGGCGGAATTTGACTCGGTCACAGCCAAAAAGCTGTGCGAGCTGCGGGAGCGTTTCTGGCCCGATACGGTGCAGTTCAGCCCGGAGCGCATGGCGGTGGTGCTGGGCGACCTCTATTCTGCCGGTGCAACCATCGTTTCTACAGAACAGGCATACGGCATCTATTTCCGCAAGGAGGACACCCTCTATTTTGTGGAGCTGCAGGCTGACAATGACCGCGCTGCCGAAGTGCTGATGGAAGCCGCCCGCGAGAAGGAAGTGATCGTGGAAAAGGCAGTCATCACCGTGGGCGCAGCGCAGCCGCTGTTCCTCGGCGAGGGCAAGCGGCAGGAATACGGGATGATCCGCTTCGATGCGGAACCCTTCGATGTGAGCGAAAGCTACATGCGTCTGATGCTGGAAAACTGATATAAAAAGGAGTGCTTATGGCACAAAAAAGCTCTCATGCCGCCCGCAAAAAGGGTGGTGTATGGAAGATCCTGCTGGTGCTGGTGGTACTGCTGGCACTGGCCGTTGGCGGGGCGCTGCTGTTTGCGCGCAATGAGATCAGCGGCAATGGCAGACCCGGTGCGGAGGTAACGGTAAGCATCCCGCAGGGCAGCGGCGTTTCCGCCATTGCGCAAAAGCTCAAGGATGCGGGAGTAATCCGCTCGACCTATCTGTTCCGCTGGTATGTGGGGCAGAAAGGAGCGGCGTCAAAGCTGCAGTATGGCGATTTCACCCTGCAAAAGAGCGCCTGTTCTTACGATGCCATCATTGCGGCCCTGTCCACCTACGCCAAAGCCGAGACGGTGCGTGTGACCATTCCGGAGGGAACGACTGCCATTGCCATCGCCCAAAAGATGGAAGCTGCGGGTCTGTGCAGCGCGGAGGACTTTTTGAAGGAAGCCAACGAGGGTGATTTCAGCAAGTACACCTTCTGGCAGTATGTGCCGGACGATGCCGACGCCCCTGACCGCTTTATGAAGTGCGAGGGTTATCTCTTCCCGGACACCTACGAATTTTTGAAGGATGATACTGTGCACAACTATGTGGCAACCTTCTATGCGCAGTTCGATGCACAGATCACAGAGGAAATGTACGCAGAGCTCGAAAAGCAGGCTATGACCTTGCCGGAGCTGATCACACTGGCATCGTTTGTTCAGGAGGAAGCAGGAAACAGTCAGGACTCCAATGTGGCGCAGGTGTTCCGCAACCGTCTGGCCGATGGCTCACCCTATCCGCGCCTGCAGAGCAACACCTCCAGCCACATCCAGAGCGACGATGACAACAATTATCTCTGGAACTGGGTGGCACCCTACTATGGCGGCTGGGATAAGATCCCGGAAAATATCGTGGCTGCGTATGATACCTACAGCTGCGCCGGCCTGCCTGCCGGGCCGATTTCAAACCCCGGCCTTGCGGCTATCAAGGCTGCGCTTACCCCTGAGCCGGATGAGGCTGCAAAGAACGCGTATTTCTTTGTCACCGACCTCAAAGGCAGCTATTACTATGCGCATACCCTGAGCGAACACAACGCCAACTGCAAGACTGCAGCGGCGGTGAACAAATCTATGAATACGGAAAAATGAGAGGAATTTGAATTATGCTGCAAATCCCGGAACTGCTGGCTCCGGCAGGCGATCTGGAACGCCTGCGCTATGCCATCAACTACGGTGCCGACGCCGTCTACTGCGGCCTGCCTGAATTTGGCATGCGGTCGGCACCGGCCAATTTTACACCGGAACAGTTGGCAGAGGGCGTCATCTATGCCCATGCCCGGGGCCGCAAGGTCTACCTGACCATGAACACCCTGCCCACCAATGAGGAAGCAGACCGTCTGCCCGAGGCCATCAAGGAAGCGGCCAAGGCCGGTGTGGACGCCTTCATCGTCGCAGATCTGGGTGTGCTGGATGCCTGCAAGACCTTTGCACCGGAGATTGATGTGCATATGTCCACCCAGACGGGCATTACCAACTGGGCTGCGGCCCGCGCTGCCTACAATATGGGCGCAAAGCGCGTGGTTCTTGCCCGTGAAATGACCCTGCAGGATATCGCCATCCTGCGCGATAAAACGCCGCCGGAGCTGGAGATCGAAGCCTTTGTGCATGGCGCAATGTGCATGAGCGTCTCGGGTCGGTGCCTGCTTTCCAACTATATGGCGGGCCGCGATGCCAACCGCGGCCAGTGCGCCCAGCCCTGCCGCTGGAAGTACTACCTGAGCGAGGAGACCCGCCCGGGGCAGCTGTACGAGATCGGCGAGAACGAGAACGGGAGCTACATCCTCAACGCAAACGATATGTGCACCGCCCCCTTCCTTGACCTGATCTGCAAGGCAGGTGTGGACAGCCTGAAGATTGAAGGCCGCGCCAAGACCTTCTATTATGTGGCCAGCGTTACCGCTGCCTACCGCAAGGCGCTGGACGCCTATCTGGCAGACCCCGCCAACGACAACTTTGAGCTGCCTGCCGAGGTGTACGAGGAGCTCACCCGTACCAGCCACCGCCACTACTCGCCCGGCTTCTACTTTGGCCGCGAGCAGGCCAGACAGGCTACCGACAGTGCCACTTACATCCGCGAGTGGGAGTTTGTGGGCACTGTGGAAGGCTGGGAGAACGGCGTTGCTTCCTGCCAGCAGCGCGGCAAATGGAGCCTTGGGGATACGCTGGAAGCCCTTTGTCCGGATGGCCGCAGCATCCCGCTGAGCCCCGAGTGGATCGAGAACGAAGCCGGGGAGCGGGTGGAAAGCACTCCCCACGCCATGGAAAAATACACCATTCCCACGCCGGAGCTGCCGCCCATGAGCCTGCTGCGCCGCAAGACGGTGTAAAAAGCTGCGTCCATTCGGCGCACTCTGCCTGCAAAAATGGATCCTGAGCCATATTTTGGGCCGAACAGAGACGCAGCGAAAGATCATTGATTTAAGAGGGAAAAGAGACTATGGAAGCAACACGCCTGTGCCCCTACTGCCTGCAGCCGCTGCCCGATGGAGCACAAAGCTGCCCGCACTGCGGCAAAAGCTTTGCCGGACGCAACCCCGGCGGCACACTGCCGGTGGGAACGGTGCTGGCCGGGCGCTACACCGTAGGGGAAATGCTCAGCATCGATGGTGAGGGCATCCTGTACCGCGGCGCAGAAAATCTGGGCCGCTTCCGGGTGACCATCAAAGAGTACCTGCCAATCACCCTCACGGCAGAACGTACCGTCGGCAGTGTGCTCCGCCCCAAGACCGGCAGCGAGGTGCTGTTCAAGACCACCCGTATGGATTTTGCAGATCTGTACCACTCCATCCAGCGCATCACACCGGCAAACGGTCTGGAAGCGGTGCTGGATGTGGTGGAAACGAACAACACCGTCTATGCCGTGCTGGAAAATCCGGGCGGGACCCCGCTGGATCAGTGGCTGGAAAACCACCCCGGCCCCATCCGTCCGGACGACGCCTGTGCGATGCTGCAGCCGGTATTTGAGGGCGTGGCTGCAATGCACAAGATCGGTCTGGTGCACCGGGGCATCTGCCCGGAGAACATCCGGGTGATGGAAAACGGCCGCTGCCGTCTGGCGGGCTACGCCACAGTGGGTCTGCGCACAGCGGGGAGCGGCCTGCACGAGCAGCTCTATGAGGGGTATTCTGCCCCGGAACAATACTCCACTGCACAGTTCGAGGGCCGCTATACCGATGAATACAGCCTTGCAGCGGTGTTTTACCGCATGGTGTGCGGGCAGGCTCCGGTGCCTGCAGCACAGCGTGTGGTCGCAGACTCCAACCCGCGGGCAAAGTCTGTTAACGGCAGCCTGCCGCTGTATGTTTCGCAGGTGCTGCAGCTTGGCCTGCGTCTGCGGCCCATGGAGCGCATCCAGACCGTGCCGCAGCTGTATCAGGCACTTTCCTCCAAGGAATACACGGCAGAACTCACCCGCACCATGAAACCGGAGACTCCTGTGCGCACGGCCCCGCCGGAACCGGAACGCAAGGAGCATCTGCTCAGCCTGAAAGCACTGCTGGCGGGTATCCTGATCCTGCTTTCCATTCTGATCCTGCTCACGCTGTGGGGCATTCTGGGCCGTAAAAATGAGTCCGCCTCCTCGGCAGTGGAGCCGGAGCCTGCCAGCAGCGAAGTGATGGTGCCGCAGAACCTTGTGCCGAATTTTATCGGCATGGACTACACGCAGGTGCAGAACAACCGAGAGTACACCAGCATGTATCTGTTCTACGTCACCGAGGAATACAGCGACACTGCCCCGGCGGGCCAGATCATCCAGCAGCAGCCGGATGCAGACACTGTGCTCAAGGCAGGGGAGACGATCCGTCTGGTGGTGAGTAAAGGCCCGCAGATGGTGGAAATACCCAACATCATCGGCTTTACGCAGGATGGCGCAGTAAAGGAGCTGGAAGCCCGGGGCCTTGTGGCCAGCTGCTTTATGGTGGTGAACGACGGCTCCTATGCATCGGGCTGTGTCGTGCGCACCAGCGAGGAGCCCGGCACTCGTGTAGAGGTGGGCACGGTCATTACGGTATATATCGCGGCAGACCCCAGCGTGCAGATCACTGTCACGCCGGAGGAACCTGCAGCGACAGAACCCACCACGGAGCCGGAAACGCCGCCTGCGGCAGGTGCTGCCGACCCGGCGGTAGATACGGATTAAACAAAAGGAAAACGGGCTCGCCCTCTCAGGCGCTGACGAGCCGTAAGGCGTGACGGAGAGGGCGAGGACGCTGACGATAACAGAATAACAAAAGCAGAAGCGGGAGCCTTTTCAGGCTCCCGCTTCTGCTTGTTTAGGATAGGAAAGAGAATGGCTTGGTTAAAAATGCAGCTGCCGCCTTACGGAGCTTACAGGTTGGTGTAGCCCATCAAATAGCGGTCAACCTCGGCGGCGCAGTCGCGGCCTTCGCGCAGGCCCCAGACCACAAGGCTCTGGCCGCGGCGCATATCGCCGCAGACGAACACCTTTTCTACATTGGTCTTGAAGGTGTGGTCTGCCACGTTGCCGCGTGCGGTCAGCTCAACGCCGAATGCATCGGCCACGTAGTTTTCGCAGCCGGTAAAGCCTGCGGCGATGAACGCCAGCTGGCAGTTGTAGGTAAATTCTTCGCCGGTGGGCACCATGTTGGTGCGGCCGGTCTCGGGATCCGCTCCGGCTTCAGGTAACTGATCACGGCACCGGTCAGATTGCCGGCATCGTCCTTCAGGAATTCCTTCACGGTGGTCTGGTACACGCGGGGATCCTTGCCGAGCTTGGCAAGGCACTCGGTCTGGCCGTAGTCCACCTTCAGCACACGAGGCCATTCCGGCCACGGGTTGGAAGCTGCACGCTCCTTGGGCGGCTGAGGCATCATTTCCAGAGCCACCAGATCGGTGCAGCCCTGACGCAGGGCCGTACCCTGACAGTCGTTGCCGGTGTCGCCGCCGCCGATGACCAGAACATTCCTGCCCTTGGCATCGATGGCTTTGCCATCTGCAAACTGGCTGTCCAGCAGGCTTTTGGTCACACTGGTCAGGTAGTCCACCGCAAAGTGCACGCCGTTGGCGTCGCGGCCCGGTACGTTCAGGTCGCGGGCCTTCTTGGCACCGCAGCACAGAACCACGGCGTCAAAACTGTTCAGCAGTTCTTCGGCGGCGACCGCACCGCCCACGTCCATATTGGTGCGGAATTCCACGCCCTCGGCCTGCATGATCTTGACCCGGCGCTCGATGACGGATTTGTCCAGCTTCATGTTGGGAATGCCGTACATCAGCAGGCCGCCCACGCGGTCGGCACGCTCGAACACAGTCACCGCGTGGCCGCGCTTGTTCAGGTATTCGGCTACCGAAAGGCCGGAGGGGCCGCTGCCCACCACGGCTACGCTCTTGCCGGTGCGGGAGGGCGGCGGTGCGGCGTGCAGCCAGCCCTTGGCGTAAGCTGTCTCAATAATGGCGTGTTCGTTCTCGCGCACGGTCACGCTGCTGCCGGTCACATCGCCGCAGGTGCAGGCCGCTTCACACAGGGCAGGGCACACCCGGCTGGTGAACTCCGGAAAACGGTTGGTAGCCATCAGCCGATGCATGGCCAGCTCCCACTTGCCATGGTAAACAAGGTCGTTCCACTCCGGGATGAGATTGTTCAGCGGACAGCCAGAGGCCATGCCGCCGATCATCATGCCGGCCTGACAGAAGGGAACACCGCAGTCCATGCAGCGTGCCGCCTGCGTCTGCTGCTCCTCGCGGGAGAGCCAGACGTGAAATTCGTTGAAGTTTTCAATGCGCTCCAGCGGCGGTACATCCGTGCTGGTTTTGCGCGTATAATCCATAAATCCTGTTGTCTTACCCATGACGCTGCCCTCCTTACTTCTTCTTCTGCACCGTATAGAATGCTTCGATCTGCGCCTGCTCACCGTCCAGACCGCGCTCCTCAACGGATGCGATCACGCGCAGCATGCGGTCGTAATCGTAAGGCAGAACTTTCTTGAACTTGGGCAAAAATTCGCTGAAATTGTCCAGGATCTCCTTGCCGCGGGGGGAGCCGGTGGCTTCCACATGTTCGCGGATGAGCTCTTTCAGGGTAGCAACATCGTACTTGTGCTCGACGGGCTCCAGGCTTACCGTCTCCTTGTTGACGCGCTGGTAGAAATCCCAGTTCTCGTCCAGCACATAGGCAATGCCGCCGGTCATACCGGCTGCAAAGTTTTTGCCAGTCTGACCCAGCACCACCACGGTGCCGCCGGTCATGTATTCGCAACCATGGTCACCCACGCCCTCCACAACGGCGGTAGCACCGCTGTTGCGCACGGCAAAGCGCTCACCGGCCACGCCGGAGATATAGGCCTTGCCGCTGGTAGCACCGTACAGGGCCACGTTGCCGGTGATAATGTTCTCCTCGGGCTTGAAGGTGATGCCCTTGGGCGGGCGCACGACGATCTTGCCGCCAGACAGGCCCTTGCCCATGTAGTCGTTGCAGTCGCCCACAAGATCCAGCGTCAGGCCGTTGGGGATGAAGGCACCAAAGCTCTGGCCGCCTGCACCCACGCAGTGGGCGGTGTATACGTCATCCGGCAGAGTGTTGCCGTATTTGCGGGTGATCTCGCTGCCAAAGATGGCACCAAAAGCACGGTCGGTGTTGGAGACATTCAGCTCCACGCTCTGTGCAGCCTTGCTGTTCAGCTTGAACTTCTTCATCAGCACCTTCATGTCGAGGGTGTTTTCCAGATGGAAGTCGTAGGTGTCCTCCTTGACAAAGTGGACGTTGCTGTTCTCAATAGCGGGGTTGTGCAGGATGCAGTCGAGGTTCATCTTGGAAGCACGGCTGCCGGATGCAGTCTCCTTCACGCGCAGCAGGTCGGTGCGGCCCACCAGCTCATCGATGGTGCGCACGCCCAGCTTTGCCATGTACTCGCGCAGCTCTTCGGCCACAAAGGTCAGATAATTGATGATGTACTCCGGCTTGCCGTGGAAGTTTTTGCGCAGCTCCGGGTTCTGGGTGCAGATGCCCATGGGGCAGGTGTCCAGATTGCACACACGCATCATCACGCAGCCTTCGGCCATCAGCAGGGTAGTACCAAAGCCGAACTCTTCAGCACCCAGCATGCAGCTGATAGCAACATCACGGCCGGAGAGCAGCTTGGAGTCGCTCTCAATGCGCACGCGGGTGCGCAGACCGTTCAGGATCAGGGTCTGGTGAGTCTCCGCAATGCCCAGCTCCCACGGCAGGCCTGCGTGCTTGATGGAGGTGCGGGGTGCTGCACCGGTGCCGCCGTCGTAGCCGGACACCAGAATGACCTGTGCGCCGCCCTTGGCAACACCGGCCGCAATGGTGCCGACGCCTGCCTCGCTCACCAGCTTGACGTTGATGTTGGCGCTGCGGTTAGCGTTCTTCAGGTCGTAGATCAGCTCAGCCAGATCCTCAATGGAGTAGATATCGTGGTGCGGCGGGGGAGAGATGAGGCCTACACCGGTGGTGCTGTGGCGGGTCTTTGCGATCCACGGATACACCTTGGCACCGGGCAGATTGCCGCCCTCACCGGGCTTTGCGCCCTGTGCCAGCTTGATCTGAATCTCTTCGGCGCTCACCAGATATTTGCTGGTGACACCAAAACGGGCAGAAGCCACCTGCTTGATCTTGGAATTGCTCTCGCTGTGGTAGCGCTCCTCGGGCTCGCCGCCCTCACCGGTATTGCTGCGGCCGCCCAGACGGTTCAGGGCAATGGCAATGGTCTCATGGGCTTCGCTGCTCAGTGCACCGTAGCTCATGGCTGCGCCCTTGAACCGCTTGACGATGCTGGACACCGGCTCCACCTCTTCCAGCGGAATGCCGCCGTCAGGAGCATAGTTGAAGTCCAGCAGGCTGCGCAGATGCACGCCGTCAGTGCCCATGCTGTCCACCGTGCTGGTGAACTGCTTGAAAGCAGAGTAATCGTTGGTCCAGCAGGCTTTCTGGAACAGATGGATGGTCTGGGGGTTGAACAGATGTTCTTCCTTGCCGCTGCGGAACTTGTGGGCACCGCTGTCGGCCAGCTCCATGTTGATGTCCAGACCCAGCGGGTCAAAGGCTGCATTGTGCAGGGCCTCCACATCGGCCTGAATGTCCTCAACGGTAATGCCGCCCACACGGCTCACGGTACCGGTGAAGTACTTATCAATGACATCCTTGGAGATGCCCACTGCCTCAAAGATCTGGCTGCTCTGGTAGCTCTGGATGGTGGAAATGCCCATCTTGGAGGCGATCTTTACGATGCCGTTCAGGATGGCGTTGTCATAGTCCTCCACGGCTGCGTAGTAATCCTTGTCCAGCAGGCCCTCGTCGATGAGCTGACCAATGGTCTCATGTGCCAGATAGGGGTTGATGGCGCAGGCACCATAGCCCAGCAGGGTAGCAAAGTGGTGCACCTCGCGGGGTTCTGCGCTTTCCAGAATGAGGGCCAGCGCGGTGCTCTTCTTGGTACGGATCAGGTACTGCGAAACTGCCGACACTGCCAGCAGACTGGGAATGGTCACATGGTATTCATCCACATCGCGGTCGGACAGGATGATGATGTTGGCACCCTCCTTGTAAGCACGATCCACCTCAAGGAAAACGCGGTCGATGGCCTTTTCCAGACTGGTGTTCTTGTAGTAATTGATGGAGACCGTGGCGACCTTGAAGCCGGGCACATTCATGTACTTGATCTTCAGCAGGTCGGTGTTGGTCAGAATGGGGTTGTGCACCTTGAGGACCTTGCAGTTCTCGGGCTTGTCCTCCAGCAGGTTGCCGTGGGCACCGATGTATACACTGGTGGAAGTGACCACCTTTTCACGGATGGCATCGATGGGCGGGTTCGTCACCTGCGCAAAGCGCTGCTTGAAATAGTTGAACAGCGGCGGATGCTGGTTGCTCAGCACGGCCAGCGGGGTGTCGGTGCCCATAGCGCCGGAAGGCTCTGCGCCTGCCCGTGCCATGGAGAGGATCATGGTGTTCACATCCTCATACTTGTAGCCAAACACCTTTTGCAGGCGGGTGAGCTGGCTGCCGGTGTAGCTTTCCACCTTCACATTGGGGATCTTCAGCTTGCTGAGCTGCACCAGATTGCGATCGATCCACTCACCGTAGGGCTCACGGCTGGCGTAGAACTCCTTGAGCTTTTCGTCATCCACCACTTCACCCTTGACGGTATCCACCAGCAGCATTTTGCCGGGGCGCAGACGATCCTTGACCAGAATGTTATCCGGCTCGCATTCCAGCACACCCACCTCGGAGGACAGGATCATGCGGCCGTCCTTGGTGATGTAATAGCGGCTGGGACGCAGGCCGTTGCGGTCCAGCACAGCGCCCATCACGTCGCCGTCCGAGAAGAGGATGGCAGCGGGGCCATCCCAAGGCTCCAGCATGGTGGCATAATACTGGTAGAAATCGCGCTTTTTCTGGCTGATGTTCTTGTTGTTCTCCCACGGCTCGGGAATGGTGATCATCACGGCCAGCGGCAGATCCATGCCGTTCATCACCATGAATTCCAGCGCGTTGTCCAGCATGGCGGAGTCGGAACCGGAAGTGTTGATGATGGGCAGGATCTTGTTCATGTCGTCCTGCATGATTGAGCTGGAAATGCTCTCTTCACGGGCCAGCATGGCATCCGTGTTGCCCTTGATGGTGTTGATCTCACCGTTGTGCAGGATAAAGCGGTTGGGGTGGGCGCGCATCCAGCTGGGGTTGGTGTTGGTGGAGAAGCGGCTGTGCACCATGCCAATGGCAGACTCGTAATCGGGGTCCTGCAGGTCGGCATAGAACAGGCGCAGATCATGCACGAGGAACATGCCCTTGTAAACGATGGTGCGGCTGGACAGGCTGGGCACATAGGTGCCGTTGCTGGCCTGCTCGAACACGCGGCGCACGATATACAGCTTGCGGTCAAAATCAATGCCCTTGCTCACCTTGGCGGGCTTTTTGATGAAGCACTGCCAGATGGCGGGCATGCAGTCGCGGGCCTTCTGGCCAACGGCGTCCGGGTTCACGGGCACCTTGCGCCATGCCAGAAACTCGAGGCCCTCTTTGCGGGTAACCACCTCGAACAGCTTCATGGCCTGCGCACGCAGATGCTCGCTCTGCGGGAAGAAGAACATGCCCACGCCATATTCACGCTCGTTGCCAAGGCTGATGTTCAGCTCTTCGGCCACTTTGGAGAAGAACTTGTGGCTGATCTGCAGCATGATGCCCACGCCGTCACCGGTCTTGCCTTCCGCATCCTTGCCGGCACGATGCTCCAGCCGCTCCACAATGGACAGCGCATCGTCCACCGTCTGATGGCTCTTGCGGCCCTTGATATCCACCACAGCGCCAATGCCGCAGGCATCGTGCTCAAACTGTGGGTCATACAGACCAAGGGTGTTTTTCTGCTCTGTAAAGTTTTCCATAGACTTTCCCATCCTTATCTAAAATCCTCACCGGATGCGGCACCCTCCGCATTCTGACAAAAAAGAAAAGCGCCCCGCAAAGGGCAAAATAGCCCCTTGCAGAACGCCTTTGTTCCGGTAACTATTATTATACAGAACGCTGAAAAAGATTCAAGTGACAGCTGCACCAAATGTGGGTACACCGGCCCTCTTTTTTCTTGTTCAAAACAGACACACCCGGTGGGCAAAAGTATGGCTTTTTGCAGGCTGCTGCCGGGCCAAAACGCCGGACGGCCCCGGCAGGGGGTCTTTGATGGTTCCCGCAAAATCGGCAGTCTATGGTTCCCGCAAAATTGGCGGCCTGTGGAAACGATACCGGTTTTCCCGGGACTCCCGAAAAAGAGGATGATTTTTGATGCTTTTCGGCGTGATGTCCATAAATCTTGGCGAATTATCGCACAAGATGCACATAAAACTGCAGAAAATTTGGTAAAAAATGCTCTTGCGCACATGGAGTGGGGGGGGGGTAGAATGAGAAAAAGCGGGCAACCCGCAAAACGATTGGGGGAAAAAATTTATGCGGTTACGAAAAAACATGAAGCGGACGGCGGCGGCCGCCCTGGCCCTGAGTATGGCAGTCTCTACAGCAGCGGTACCTGCATCGGCTGGCTATAACATTGATATGTCCGATGCAACAAAGATCACCGGCGATGTGGAGATCAAGCAGGAGGCGGACGGCAGCGGCACAAAGATCACCATCAGCGTGGACGGTAAAGATAAAACAACCGATTTCTCAGACGGTAAAGAGGACGACAAGATCACCATTACCGGCGACAACACAAAGTCTGCCGCCACCACAACGGCCGCTGCAGATGCTGCGAAGGACGATACCAAGGCCCCGGAGACCACGGTAACGGAGAACAAGGACGGCACCGTGATCAGCTATACCGGGGAGCTGGACGCTCAGCCGGATCAGGAGGTCTCCCGCCCGGACAGCCAGAATGACCAGAACGACCCGGAAGCCGACCAGAAGAATCAGGGCGACCAGGCCGACCAGAACGACCCGGAAGCCGACCAGAAGAACCAGGGCGACCAGGGCGACCAGGGCGACCCGGAAGCCGACCAGAACGACCAGAAGAACCAGAGCGACCCGGAAGCCGACCAGAGCGGCCAGAAGAACCAGAACAAGGACTCTGAGGATGCAGATGCGGGCATCATGACCTATGAGGCCCCGGCCCCAACGACCCTTACCAGTGCGGTGGCAGCTGCCTTCCGCAATGTCATCAAGATCATCAATAATGTCGCCGGAGCGGAAAATGCCCTCAATATCACGCTGGACAATGCAACGATCAAATCCGACAGCAAAGCCGCCATGAAAATTTCGGGTGAAGGCGATGTCAACATTGAGCTGAACCACAGCAATGTCCTGACCAGCGGCGAGGCTCATGCCGGCTTGGAAAAGAATGACAAGGACTCTAAAGGCAGACTGACCATCCGGGATGACCTCAAGAACGATGGCACAGCGAAGACGGGTGAGGAGAAAAAGGCCGAGGAAGATGCAGTTGCTGCCGGAGAAACCGGCGATGCTGTCAAGGACGTTGGCAGCCTGACTGCTACGGGCGGTTATAGTGTCTCAGGCTATGGCGGCGCTGGTATAGGAGGAGGATGTGAAGACTGTTACTCGGGTGGTAGTACAAGTACCAGCAGTATCGTGATCAATGGCGGAAAGATCACGGCAACGGGCGGCGAGAAGGCTGCCGGCATCGGCGGAAGCGCTGGCGGCTACGGCGGCAGGGTCAATAGGAAAGACCCGGATGACCGCAGCCAAACGATCACCATCAACGGCGGCAATATTGAGGCTGCCGGCATTGGCGGCGCCTCCATGTATAACAATGGCGGCAACGGTTCAGTGACCATCACCGGCGGTCATATCAAGTCGGAGGGTAAGTATGGCGCTGGTATAGGCGGCGGCTGGGGCGGCTATATAGGCGGCGATGGAGATGTGCTGATCACCGGAGGCGTGATCGAGGCGGAGGGCCTTCGTGGTGCCGGTATTGGCGGCGGTGGCAGTGACTATGACCGTAATAACGACCCTAACAGGGGCAGTTTAGGTGGAGATGCTAAGGTCAAGATCCGCGGCAAAAACACCATCATCAAGGCCGAGGGCCACCTTGGTGCAGGCATTGGTGGTGGAAGCGTTTACAATCCTTCAATCTCTGGCCTCCATAACGGCGGCTCCGCAGAGATAGAAATTACCGACGGAGCCACGGTGAAAGAGGCTGTTGGCGGCACCGGCGGAGCCGGCATTGGTTCTGGTGCTGGTGACGGTTTCGACCACCTCTATGTATACAAAACGAATGCGCATGTGACGATCAAAAATGCTACGGTCGAGGTTGCCAAATCAGATTCTCCTTCGAAGAGTAATACCTACGGTGCTGGTATTGGCGGCGGCGGAACCAGAGGTCACTACTGGTTTGGCGAGAACGTGATAACGATCATCAACTCGGTCATTGGTCGGATCAAACTGGATCAGAACGGCAACCGCGAAAAAGATGCGAACGGAAACTATCTTCTGGATAGTGGGACAGGGGCTTTAGGCACCCACGGATCAGAGGGCATCGGAAGAGGCGCAAATGAACTCGGAGAAATGTCTGAAATTCTGGATGGCAAAAACGACGTAATTATTGATAACTCCTGGGTTCCCGACGGAGACAAGATGAAACAGGAGTTTAATCACATTTGGCACGACACGGAAACGCTGCCTACCTGTACGGAAGATGGAGAAAAGGGCAAGGTGTGCAGCCGCTGTGGCATGAAGGAAACGGAAAAGATCCCCGCCCTGGGCCATGCTTGGGGCGCCTGGACAGTGACCACCCCCGCTACCTGCACCAATGAGGGCGTGGAGACCCGTATCTGCAACCGTGACCCCAGCCATGTGGAGACCAGAACCATCCCCGCCACCGGCCACAACTGGGTGGACAACGGCAACGGCACCCACACCTGCACCAACTGCGGTGCCACCGAAGCCTTCGGCGCCCTTGAGCTGCGGGTGGTGGATGCCGAGGGCATGAATAAGTCCTTTACCGTGAGCCAGAACGGCACCCTGCGCACCTATACCGGTGCCTACGACACGGCCACTCTTACCGGCGACCTGAACACCCTGCGCTACCTGCAGGACCACGGCGCGCAGACCATCCAGTTCGTCACCAATGGCCAGACCAGCAGCTTTGACATCAACGACCTGCTGGCACAGGGCAGCGGCAGCGAGGTGTTCTACCTCACCCACCGTGGGACCGAAGAGCCCACCCTGCTGCTGGTGGAGGCAGACCACAGCGAACTGGTGAAAGACTAACCAACCCCGGAGGCGGAGTTTACCGCAAGGCTCCGCTTTCCTCCATATTGCAAAAGCAGGCCCCCCGGCACTTCCGCATGGTGCCGGGGGGCCTGCTTTGTCTTTGTTTGGGGCGGCGGGGCAAACCAAATAAAATCCTCACCGGATGCGGCACCCTCCGCATTCTGACAAAAAAGAAAAGCGCCCCGCAAGGGTAGACTCCACCCTTGCGGAACGCCTTTGTTCCGGTACTTATTATTATAGCGGCTCGTGAAGAATCTTCAAGTGACAGCTGCACCAAATATAACAACAGCTTTCCACTGCTTCTTGTGCGAAACGCCGCGTACGGCGGTCAGTTGTAGCTATAGTGAGAACAGTGCAGGCTCAATGTCTGCCCAGAATGGCCTGCAGGTCGGCTTCCGGGGTGGCAATGGGCTTGAGGCCGTACCGTTCCTGCAGGGTGCGCACCACCCCCGGCGAGAGGAACGGGGGCAGGGTAGGCCCCAGCCGGATGTTCCGGATGCCCAGCGCCAGCAGCGCGATGAGGATGCACACGGCCTTCTGCTCAAACCAGCACAGTACCAGCGAGAGGGGCAGGTCGTTGACGCCGCAGCCAAAGGCGTCGGCCAGCGCCAATGCGATGCGGATGGCGCTGTAGGCGTCGTTGCACTGGCCCACGTCCAGGATGCGGGGCAGCTCCGTGCCCGGCACGGTGCCAAGGGGCAGGTCGTTCAGGCGGAACTTGCCGCAGGCCAGGGTCAGCAGGATGGTGTCGGGCGGGGTAAGGCGGGCAAACTCGGTGTAGTAGCGGCGGCTGGGCCGGGTGCCGTCGCAGCCGCCCACCAGAAAGAAGTGCCGCAGCTTACCGTCCCGCACCGCCTGCACGATCTCGTCCGCGTGCTGCAGCACGGCGGTGCGGGCAAAACCGGTGGTCACCGTGGAGCCGCCGTTCAGGCCGGGCAGCAGGGTGTCCTGCGCGTAGCCGCCCAGCTCCAGCGCCTTTTCGATCACCGGGGAAAAGTCGCGCCCTTCGTCGATGTGGGGCACGCCGGGGTAAGCCACCACCGAGGTGGTGAACACCCGGTCGGCGTAGCTGGCGCGCAGGGGCATGATGCAGTTGGTGGTGAACAGGATGGGCGCGGGGATGTCCTCGAACTCCCGCTGCTGGTTCTGCCATGCGGTGCCAAAGTTGCCCTTGAGGTGGGGGTAGCGGCGCTTCAGCTCCGGGTAGCCGTGGGCGGGCAGCATCTCCGAGTGGGTGTAGACGTTGACGCCCCGGCCTGCGGTCTGTTCCAGCAGCTGCTGTGCGTCGTAGAGGTCGTGGCCGGAAATCACGATGAACGGCCCCTTTTCAATGGTCAGGGGCACCTGCACCGGTTCCGGATCGCCAAACGCGCCGGTGTTGGCCGCGTCCAGCAGCTCCATGCAGCGGTAGCTGGCTTCTCCTGTGGCCTGCACCAGCTGCCACAGGGCGTCGGTGGTCTGGCCGGGGTCGCCCACGGCCTGCAGGGCGGTACAGAAGAACCGGTCCAGCTCCGGGTCGATGCGGCCCAGCACCCGGGCGTGGTAGTTGTAGGCGGCCATGCCCCGCAGGCTGAACAGCACAAAGCATTTCAGGCTGCGCCGGTCGGCGTCCGGTTCCCGCCAGAGGGCCTGCATGTCGTAGTCCGGGCCGGTGCCGGGGCTGGCGTCGTGCACCCGGCGGGTCAGCGCGTCCACGGCGGCGGGGTCAAAGTTCACGTTGGTAATGGTGGTGAACAGCCCCTGCATCAGCAGCCGGGCCTGTTCCGGGGCCGGGCCGCGCCCCGCCGCGATGAGCTGCCCGGCAAACGCGATGAGCGCCCCGGTGAGCCGGTCCTGTGCGGCGGCTGTCTCGGCCGACTTGCCGCACACCCCCGCTGCGCCGGTGCAGGCGGTGCAGCCCGCCGCCTGCTCACACTGAAAACAAAACATCTGCTCGTCCATACAAAACTCCCTTTCTGCCATAAGATACTGCCAGTGTGGGCAGAGCGGGGCGGGGTTATACCAAAAAAGAGCCGCACCCCTGCGGGCGCGGCTCTTAGACGACGCGGTATGACTTAGTAGGTGATGCCCTGTGCCATCATGGCGGTTGCAACCTTCAGGAAGCCGGCGCAGTTTGCACCGACCATCAGGTTGCCCTCGGAACCGGCAGCCACAGATGCATCGTAGGAAGCATGGAAGATGCCCTCCATGATGCCCTTCAGCTTGGCATCGACCTCTTCAAAGGTCCAGCTCAGACGCTCGGAGTTCTGGCTCATCTCCAGACCGGAGGTAGCCACGCCGCCTGCGTTGGAAGCCTTTGCAGGTCCGTACAGGATGCCGTTGGACAGGTAGACCTCGATGGCCTCCGGGGTGCTGGGCATGTTGGCACCCTCGCAGACCACGGTGCAGCCGCCCTTCACCAGAGCCTCAGCGGACTCCTTGTTGATCTCGTTCTGGGTTGCGCAGGGCAGGGCGATGTCGCAGGGGACAGTCCAGACCTTGGTGCAATCTGCAACATAAGTTGCACCCTCGTGGGTCTCGGCGTACTCCTTGATACGGCCGCGGCGGACTTCCTTCAGATCCTTGACGTAGGCCAGATCAATGCCGTTGGGATCGTAGACATAGCCGTTGGAGTCGGACATGGTCACGACCTTGGCACCCAGCTGGGTAGCCTTCTCGCAGGCGTAGATCGCCACGTTGCCGGAACCGGAGATGACCACGGTCTTGCCCTGGAAGCTGTCGTTGCGCATGCACTTCAGAGCCTCAGCGGTGAAGTAGCACAGGCCGTAGCCGGTAGCCTCGGTGCGGGCCAGAGAGCCGCCGAAGGTCAGGCCCTTGCCGGTGAGCATGCCGCCCTGGAAGCTGTTGGTCAGGCGCTTGTACTGGCCGAACATATAGCCGACCTCACGGCCGCCGACACCGATATCACCGGCGGGGCAGTCCACGAACTGGCCGATGTGGCGGTACAGCTCGGTCATGAAGCTCTGGCAGAAGCGCATCACTTCCATGTCGCTCTTGCCATGGGGGTCGAAGTCAGAGCCGCCCTTGCCGCCGCCCATGGGCAGGGTGGTCAGGCTGTTCTTGAAGGTCTGCTCAAAGCCGAGGAACTTCAGGATGCCCTGATTGACAGAGGGATGGAAGCGCAGGCCGCCCTTGTAGGGGCCGATGGCGCTGTTGAACTGCACACGGTAGCCGCGGTTCACCTGAACCTTGCCCTGATCGTCCACCCAGGGCACACGGAAGGTGATGATGCGCTCCGGCTCGACCAGACGCTCGATCAGAGCGGCCTTCTCGTACTCGGGGTGCTTCTCCACAACGGGCTGGATGCTCTCCAGAACCTCACGCACAGCCTGCAGGAACTCAGGCTCGTTGGCATTGCGCTTTTCCAGACCTTCGTAAACGCGCTTCAGGTATTCATTTGTCAGCATAGTAGAATACTCCTTTTCCCAATTACTCTATAAAATTTGAAAAAGACGAGACCGCCCGGCCCGCCGCACAGCGGACGCGCTGCTAAAACGCTTTGGGTCGATCCCGGATTTCCGTTCTTACACACCGGCCTGCTTATGGCTGCAGACCGCTTTATTATTATAAAGCTTTCCTGTGGGTTTGACAATAGCGAAAAAGCAGAAAATGTTTCAAAAAAACAGATGAAAAGTTGAAACCGCTTCACAAAACGAAAAATAAAAGAAAAAAACCGCACGATGCCTTGTTTTTTAAAGCGGAAAAAGAATGCCTTTTGCACAGATGCCGCTTCCGGCAGCAAAAAGGCTGCCGCACAGCAGTTTGTGCAGCAGCCAGAGGGTCAGATCATTTCAGCAGCTTTTCGCAGGCGTCGGCGGCACCTTCCAGATACTCGCCGCCGTAGGTCTCGATCATGCCGGCATCGGACAGCTGAGCCAGCTGGGGATCGATGGGGCACTTTGCCAGCACGGGCAGGTGATGCTTTGCGGCCACCTCGTCCACATGGCTGTTGCCGAACACATTGATGTGCTTGCCGCAGTCGGGGCAGACGATATAGCTCATGTTCTCCACGATGCCCAGCATGGGCACCTTCATCATTTCAGCCATGTTCACGGCCTTGGCCACGATCATGCTTACCAGCTCCTGCGGGCTTGCCACCACCACGATGCCGTCCACCGGCAGGCTCTGGAACACGGTCAGGGGCACATCACCGGTTCCCGGGGGCATGTCCACGAACAGGAAGTCCACGTCCTTCCAGACCACATCGGTCCAGAACTGCTTGACGGCACCGGCAATGACCGGGCCGCGCCACACAACGGGGTCTTCCTCATTTTCCACCAGCAGGTTGATGCTCATGACATCGATGCCCATGCGGCTCTGGATGGGCCAGCAGCCCTTGTCGTCGGCCATGGCGCGGCCATGGATGCCGAACAGCTTGGGGATGGAAGGGCCGGTGATGTCGGCATCCAGAATGCCGCAGTGGTAGCCGCGGCGTGCCATGGCACAGGCCAGCAGGGCGCTGGTCATGCTCTTGCCAACGCCGCCTTTGCCGGACACAACGCCGATGACCTTTTTGACGCTGCTGTTGGGGTTGGGTGCGTCATGCTTGGGCGTTGCATCGCGGGAAGAACATGCTGCTCCGCAGCTGGAGCAGTCATGGGTGCATTCTTCGCTCATTCTCTTTTTGCGCACGGCGGGCGCGGGGCGTTTGCCGTGTGCTTCCTCCTTGATCAGAATACGGCTGCAATGGCCGCCCCTTTACTATACCATAAAAGTGCGCGGGAAACAACCCGCCGCGCCGCTCGTCTTTTTCAGAGTGCAGATGCATAGGCTGAAAAGAGAGACTGTGACCGTCAGGAGGGGGTGTGCCATGCGGCAGAGCTATTTAAAAAACGCGGCGCTGCTTACCGGCTCAGACGTGGTGCTGCGGCTGGCCGGTATGGGGCTGCGCATCTGGCTGGCAAACGAGCTGGGCGGCGAGGGGATGGGCCTGTATCAACTGGTGCTGGCGGTGTATTCGCTGTTCATCACGCTGGCAACGGCGGGCGTCTCGGTGGCAGCTACCCGGCTCATGGCCGAAGAACTCAGCGGTTCGGACACTGCCCGCGGTGCGGCCCGGGGAATGCTGCGGCGTCTGCTGGCGGCAGGGCTTCTGCTGGGGCTGTTTGCCGCTTTGCTGCAGCTGGCAACAGCGGATCTTGCAGCCCGGTGGTGGCTTGGTGATGTCCGTGCCGCCGGAGCTTTGCGCGTTTCAGCGCTGGGAATGCCATGGATGGCAGTGTCTGCGGTCCTGCGGGGCTTTTTCATCGCCCGGCGGCATGTGGCCCCCAATGTGTTCAGCCAGCTTACCGAGCAGACGGTGCGCATTGCACTGGTAGCTCTGGCACTCACCCGTACCGAAGGGGCTGCCGTGGGCGTGCGCTGTATGCTGGTGCTGGGGGCAACAGCCGTCAGCGAAGCGGTGTCGGCGCTGTGTATGCTGGCTTTTTACCGGCGGGATGCCCGCAGCGCTTTTGCGGGGCAGAAAGCCGTCCGCCCGGCAGACCCGGCCCGCCGTCTGTGGGAGATCCTGTGGCCGGTGGAGGGCGGGCGGGTGCTGGCAAGCGCCCTGCACACCGCAGAGAACATGCTGGTGCCCGCCTGCCTTGCGGTATATCTGGCGAACGCAGGCGGGCGCAGCGCAGCACTGGAGCAGTACGGGGTGCTCAAGGGCATGGCTCTGCCGCTGCTCACCTTTCCCTTTGGGCTGCTGGGAAGCCTTTCGGTGCTGCTGATGCCGGAGATCACGCAGGCCCATATTCTGGGCCAGACCAAACGTCTCAATGCGCTTTTGGACCGGATGCTGCGGCTCACCGGTTATTTTTCTGCATTGGCGGGGACGCTGTTCTGGGTGTGGGGACGCCCGCTGGCACAGCTTTTATACCGCAGCGCCGAAGCCGGGTTTTATCTGGAAACGCTGGCCCCCGCCATGCCGCTGATGTATCTGGAAAGCATGGTGGACGGAGCCATGAAAGGGGTGGGGGAGCAGAAGGCGGCGTTCCGCTACAGCGTGTGGGACTCCATCCTGCGCATTGGCGGGGTGGTAGTGCTGCTGCCGCGCTTTGGCATGAAGGGCTTTCTGGCGGTGATCCTGCTTTCCAGCCTGTACACCTGCATTGCCAACACCGGGCGGCTGTTGTTTTCCAGCGGTACGCGGCACGCTTTCCGCCGCTGGCTGGGTGCGCCTGCTCTGGCGGCGCTGCTGGCAGCAGGGGCGGGTGCTTTTTTGAAAGGGCTGCTTGCGGACGGCCTGAGGTCGGAACTGCCCATGCAGCTGGCGGCTCTGGGGGCGGGCGGCTGCATGACGGTGGCAGCATTCCTGCTGGCGGCATGGCCGCTGGGGCTGGGGGAGGAAGTGAAAGCCCTCCGGACAAAAAGCAGGCAGCCTGCTGCGGGGCGCACCCGCGCCGGATGAGGGGGGATTTAGGGTAAAATACTGCTGTCCTGCGCCCTCATCAGCCGCCTGAGGCGGCAGCTTCCCGCAAGGGGACGCCTTTCCTGCAAATTTTCTGGACATTCCCCGCGCTTCTGAGTATAATATAAAGATAGGGCTGTCCGGTGCGCCGGGCAGGATGGAACGCCGGAAGCTCCTTCCGGAAAAAACAGCGGCGTTTTACGCCGTGTGCAAAAAGAGGACTTTTTTGTGAAAGATAAAAAGAACACGCCGCAGGTGCTTGCGCGCCGGGCGCTGCTTGTGCTGCTGGATGCAGCCATTGTTGCATTCAGCTTTTATTTTGCGCTTCTGCTGCGGGCAGACGGAGCAGTGGAAGCTGCATGGTGGCCGCATAACCGTGAGCTTCTGTACGAAAATCTGCCATGGATCGTGGCGGTGTACATTGCCAGCTTTCTGTTCAGCGGGCTGTACTCCGTACTGTGGAAGTACGCCGGTGAACGCGACCTGATGCGTCTGGCGGGAACGGTGGCTGTGCCTACCGTTGTCGTCTACTGTGTCAACCGCCTGTGCATCCACGGTGTGCTGTTCAACTCTGCCAACTGCATGGCAGCGGTGCTCATCTTCCTGCTGGTGGGCGGCAGCCGTCTGGCATGGCGGCTGTTCCTGAACCACCCGCTGGGCGAAAAGCTGCGCGGCTCGGCCAGCAGAGACCCCAACCGGCCCGTGATGATCGTGGGTGCAGGAGAGGCCGGTGCATGGGCCATCAACGTGTGCAAGTCCAATAAGGAATACGGGCATGCTGTGGTGGCGGTTGATGACGACCCCGCAAAGCTGAACCAGACCATCCACGGGGTGCCGGTGAAGGGCACGCTGGAGGATATCCCGGAGCTGTGCAATCGCTACGGCATCCACAGCATCATCATTGCCATCCCCACCCTGAAGGGCAGCAAACTGAACCATGTCATCGACCTGTGTGTCAGCACCCATTGTGCGGTGCAGCTGCTCAGCGATCCGCAGCTGGTGGGCAGCGGCGCACCCCAGCAGGGAGCCTTCCGCGAGCTGAACCCGGCGGATTTCCTTTCCCGCGATGAGGTGACGCTGGATACGGATCAGATCTCCGGCTACCTTACCGGCAAGACCGTTCTGGTCACGGGCGGCGGCGGCTCCATCGGCAGCGAGCTGTGCCGTCAGGTGATGCGCTTCAAGCCCGGCAAGCTGCTTATTTTTGATATCTACGAGAACTGCGCCTATGAGCTTTTGATGGAACTGCAGCAGAAGTACGGCCGGGATATCCCGGTAACGGTGCTGGTGGGCTCCATCCGGGACAAAAAACGGCTGGACGAGGTGTTTGAGACCTATCACCCCACGGTGGTGTTCCACGCGGCGGCTCACAAGCATGTGCCGCTCATGGAGGTGAGCCCTGCCGAGGCCGTGAAGAATAATGTTCTGGGAACCAAGAACCTTCTGGTGAGCGCCAGCGAGCACGACGTGGAGCGATTCGTGCAGCTTTCCACCGATAAGGCTGTGAACCCCACCAGCGTGATGGGCTGTACCAAGCGCATCTGCGAAATGCTCATCCAGACCTTTGCGGGCAACACGGATATGAAGTGTGTGGCTGTGCGTTTTGGCAATGTGCTGGGCAGCCACGGCAGCGTCATTCCGCTGTTTGAGGCCCAGATCAAAAAAGGCGGGCCCGTCACCCTGACAGACCCCAACATTGAGCGCTACTTTATGACCATTCCGGAAGCGGCCCAGCTGGTGCTGCAGGCCGGTGCGCTGGCCGAAAGCGGCAATATCTATGTGCTGGACATGGGCGAGCCGGTCAAGATCATGGATCTGGCAAAGCAGCTCATCCGCTTTTACGGCTATGAGCCGGGCGTGAATATGGAGATCAAGATCGTGGGTCTGCGCCCGGGCGAAAAGCTCTATGAAGAGCTGATGATGGACGAGGAGCAGGACAAGATGCGCCGCACCCAGCATAACAAGATCTTTGTGGCCTCGCCCCGCAGCATTGACCTTGCCGAGTTCTACGAGCAGCTGCAGGAGCTTGCCAAAGCCGCCCAGCACAACGATGAGGGTGTGGTGCAGCAGCTGGCAAAGATGATCCCCACCTTCACCCCTACCCGCCAGAATCTGAAGCTGTAAACTCCCCCAGTCTGCTGCGCAGACAGCCCCCTCAAAGAGGGAGGTGGCATCGCGTCAGCGATGCCGGAAGGAGCTTCTACCAACGTCACTGCGGCAATCGGCCGCGTGTATATAAAATGAGAGGGATGTTACTATGGAAAAGAAACCGTTTCTGACCGAGGCGATGGCACAGGAGATCATTCAGGATGTGCCCACGCCGTTCCATGTCTACGACGAGAAGGGCATCCGTGAAAATGCCCGCCGCATCAACAAGGCATTCAGCTGGAACAAAGGCTTCAAGGAGTATTTTGCAGTCAAGGCTTTGCCGAACCCTGTCATTCTGCAGATCCTCAAGGAGGAGGGCTGCGGCGTGGACTGCTCGTCCCTGACCGAGCTGATGCTCAGCGAGGTGTGCGGCTTCTCCGGCAGCGATATCATGTTCTCCTCCAACCAGACTCCCGTGGAAGATATGAAGAAGGCCTACGAGCTGGGTGCCTATATCAATCTGGACGACGCCACCATGGTGGAATTTCTGGAACGTGTCGCCGGCGTGCCGGAGAACATCTTCTGCCGCTATAACCCGGGCGGCACCTTCAGTCTGGGCGAGAGCGAAGAGGGCTTTCAGGTCATGGACAAGCCCGGCGATGCCAAGTATGGTATGACCGAGGAGCAGATGGTCGAAAGCTACAAGAAGCTGGCTGCAAAGGGTGCCAAGAACTTCGGCATCCACGCTTTCCTGGCCTCCAACACCATTTCCGATGAATACTATCCGGAGCTGGCAGGCATCCTGTTCCAGCTGGCAGTCCGGGTGCAGAAGGCCACCGGCGTGCACATCGGCTACATCAACCTGTCCGGCGGTGTGGGTATCCCGTACCGTCCGGAGCAGACCGAAAATGACATCATGGCCATCGGTGAGGGCGTGCGCAGAAAGTTTGAGGAGATCCTGGTGCCTGCCGGCATGGGTGATGTGGCGATCTTTACCGAGATGGGCCGCTTTACCACCGGCCCCTACGGTGCTCTGGTGGCAACGGCCATCCACGAAAAGCATATCTATAAGGAGTACATCGGTCTGGACGCCTGCGCTGCCAACCTGATGCGTCCCGCCATGTATGGCGCATACCATCACATCACTGTGCTGGGCAAGGAAAACGAGCCCTGCGACCACATGTATGATGTGGTGGGCGGTCTGTGTGAGAACAACGACAAGTTTGCCATCGACCGTATGCTGCCCAAGATCGACATTGGCGATATCGTCTATATCCACGACACCGGTGCACACGGTTCTGCCATGGGCTACAACTACAACGGCAAGCTGCGCAGCGCAGAGGTGCTGCTGTGCGAGGACGGCACCCACCGTCTGATCCGCCGTGCCGAGACGCCGCGTGATTATTTTGCAACGCTGGACTTCCTGCCCCTGATGAAGCCGCTGTTTGAGGACTGACCCTCTCAGCTTCGCTGCGCTCAGCAGCTCCCCCGAAGGGGGAGCTTTTCCTCTGCTGACCGAAAGGTTATCCTCCCAACGATGGGAATACTTTCCCGTTAGTGCATAAGAACTCGTCCTTCGGGAGAGCAGGCAAAGCCGACAGGCTTTGCCTGAGAGGGTTATAGATTCAATACAACGAGGTACAACAGATGTTTTTTGGTTTTCAGCTCACCCTTGGCCTGATGATGGTATTCTACGGCTATTCGGTCATGAAAAATCCCCGTGTCTGGGGCGATCAGGGCCGCCGTGCCGTCAAGGCGGAGCACTTTGAGGAATACTGCCGCCAGAATGGCCTGTTCTTCCTGAAGGCAGGCTGTGTGGTGGCGGTGATCGGTGCACTGGATGCGCTCATCACGCTGGATGCCCTGCTGTACGCTCTGCTGTACCTCTTCGGTCTGGCCTTCGCGTTCTATCCGCTGGTCAAATGGTGCCGCGAAAATGAGGGCTTCAGCTGGCCATGGCCCCATGTCCAGAGCGAGAAAAAGCGCATCAAAGAGCTGCGCCGTGAACAGGAATCGCAGGAAAAGGCGGAGCAGGACTCCGACAAAAAGTAAAGAACAAAGAGAAAAACGGCTGCTGTACGGTAAAGTACAGCAGCCGTTTTTTACAATTCATCAATGCTTTTTTGAAGCGTTTGATAAAACTGCCCCAGGTGATACCCATCGATGAACCGGTGGCTCACCTCAAGGCTCATGCCCAGCGTTTCGCGGCCGTTTTCCGGGACATATTTGCCCCATGTGATGCGGGGGATGGCGTCGTCTTTGTCAAAATCCCGCTCGTTGGTGCAGCTGGTCAGATCAAACCACGGCGTGGTGGAAATGTAGATCAGCGCGTCCGTCTCGCAGTCCTGATCCAGAAAGCTCTTCTGTGCAGCGCTCTTAGCTTTTGCGGCGCAGCAGAACTCGTCCAGCGTGCCGGTCTTGGGCAGTGTGACGATGTGGAACTGCTCACTGCCGGGCTTCAGGTCGGTCAGGCTGGGGATGCGCTTATCCAGAAGCCAGACCTCGCCGTCCCGGATGGTATAGCGGAAATTCACCACGCTGTTCACGGCATCGGTCACGAGGTAGCCGAGGGCATAATAAAAGGAAATGCCGCGGGCTTTGGTGTAGGCGTGGAGATTCGTCACGTCCACCCGGAAGGTGACGCTGTAAAATGGCTGTGACACTCCGGAAAAGAACCGGAACAGCTCTGCCCGCGGCCACATGTTCATGTCGATTTTATGCATGGCTGTTTTCTCCATCCGCCTTGCTTTTATCCAGTGCATCAAACTGCTTCACGATCTGCGGGTCCTTCAGTTTGATGACCTTGCCGGAGAGGTAATGCAGGCTGTTCTCCTCAGGAATGTCCAGAAAGCTGACGCGCACGGCGCACAGGGCCTGCGTTTTGGTGCCGGTGCGCTCGTTCATTTTGCGGTTGCCGTACTTGATGTCGCCCAGTACCGGGCGGCCAAGGTAGGCAAGGTGGGCGCGGATCTGGTGGGTGCGGCCGGTGATAAGGCCGATCCGGCACAGCGCAAAAGGCCCGGCGGTACGCAGTACGTCTACATCCGTAATGATCTGCTTGCGGCGCTCGTCCTGCGACTGGTGTGCGTGGATGCTTACCTTATTGTTCTTTTCGTCGTGCTCCCACCATGCGGTGAACCGTCCCGACTGCGGGATGCCCACCGTGATGGTGTAGTATTCCTTCTTGAGCAGATCGGTGCGGATGATCTCATTCATGTCACGCAGGGCGGTATAGCTCTTGGCTGCGATCACAAGGCCCTCGGTGCCGCGGTCCAGCCGGTTGCAGATGCCGGGCTTGAAGCGGTTCTCGCCGTGGGGGTCGTATTCGCCTTTTTCGGCCAGATACTGGGTAAAAGCGTCCACAAGGTTTGCGTCGCCGGTGCGGTCACTATGGCACAGCAGGTGGGTGGGCTTGTACAGAACAGCAATGTTTTCGTCCTCGTAGATGACAGTCACCTTGGGCTGATTGGGCTGCTTTTTGGGGGCAGCCTTCTGCACCGGCTTTGCACCCTCCGTCGGGAAAAACTCGTCGTTGATGTACAATTCGATCAGATCCCCCGTCTGGATGCGGTACTCCGGCGCGGCCTTTTTTCCGTTCACCTTCACACGCTTGTTGCGGAAGCTCTTGTACAGCAGGCTGGTGGGAAAATCGCGGGTCACGCTCTGCACAAAGCGGGAAAGACGAACGCCGTCGTCGTTGGCGGTTGCGGTATACTGTTTCATAAATGGTTCCTCAAATCTCAAAAGATACCTTTATAGTAATACAGCCACGGCTGCAAGTCAACGCGGAAACGTCCCGGATCAAAACTATTTTTCCCCAAAGCCTTGAGTTCCCGATGCAAAATGGGTACTATTATAGGGAATGAACAAGAAGGAGAGTACCGGCAATGGCAGAACACAAACGGCATCAGGGGCATCGCCAGCGGATGCGCGAACGGGTGCAGAACTACGGGCTGGACAGTCTGGCCGAGCACGAAGCACTGGAATATGTGCTGTACCTCACCAATGCGCAGAAGGACACCAACGGCATCGCACATGACCTCATCGACCGTTTTGGTGATTTTGCGGCGGTACTGGAGGCCAGTGAGGAGGAGCTGTGCACCGTGGAGGGTGTGGGCCCTGCCACTGCCCGGATGCTGCATCTACTGCCGCAGATCTGCCGTTATTACAGCCGCAGCCGAACCAGCACCACCCGCTGCATCAAGACTACCGAGCAGATGGGCAGCTACCTCATGGCAAAGTTTGCATGGTCAGACTACGAGCGCGCCATGCTGGTGAGTCTGGACAGCCGCAAACGGGTGCGGGCGGCGGTCTGGCTGCGGGAAGGCACCTCTGACCGGGTAAGTCTGGAGATCAAGAGCGTGGTGGCTGCGGCTATCAAGGGCGGCACCGACACGGTAGTGCTCTGCCACAATCACCCCAACGGTGCGGCACTGCCCTCCATGGAGGACATAGAAGCCACCGGCAGCATCGCTCAGGCACTGGGTCTTGTAAACATCTATTTGCTGGATCACTTCATCCTGACCGATACGGAATATTTCTCCATGCGGGATGCCAACCGCCTGCCGATCTATGATTTCAGGACCGGTACGTTGTTCTGGCCGTGAGCTTTATCGGAAACGGGAAGCGGCTTTCATCATGTGCCGGCCGAATTAACAGCTGTCAGGATGGTTTTCACAAAGAACTGTTTACATTATAAAACTACTGTGCTATAATCAAAACATAAAATACAACTGATTGTGGTTCTTTGCGTGAGGGCCGGAGAGGAGAGGGAAGATGGCAGACGAAAAATTTGAACTGGTATCCTCTTACCAGCCCACCGGCGACCAGCCGCAGGCCATTGAAACACTGGTGGAGGGCGTGGAGCGCGGCGACCGCTGCCAGACCCTGTTGGGAGTTACTGGCAGCGGCAAGACCTTTACCATGGCAAATGTGATTGCAAAATGCAACCGCCCCACGCTGGTGCTGGCCCACAATAAAACACTGGCGGCACAGCTGTGCACCGAGTTCCGCTCCTTTTTCCCCAACAATGCGGTGGAGTATTTCGTCAGCTACTACGATTACTACCAGCCGGAAGCCTATATCCCCAGCACTGATACCTATATTGAAAAGGACAGCGCCATCAATGACGAGATCGACCGTCTGCGCCACTCGGCCACGGCGGCACTTTCGGAGCGGAGGGACGTGATGATCGTAGCTTCGGTGTCCTGCATCTACTCGCTGGGCGATCCTATCGACTACCGCAGCATGGTCATCAGCCTGCGCCCCGGCATGCAGATGGAGCGCGATGCGCTGTGCCAGAAGCTTGTGACACTGCAATATGAACGCAATGACGTGAATTTTGTGCGCAATAAGTTCCGCGTCCACGGCGACATCGTGGACATCTACCTTGCCTATATGAGCGAGCTTGCCATCCGGGTGGAGTTTTTCGGGGACGAGATCGACCGCATCACCGAGTTCAATCCGCTCACCGGTGCCAAGCAGAATGTGGTCAAGCATGTGGCCATCTTCCCAGCCAGTCACTACATCGTCAGCGCCGAGAAGAAGGCCGCCGCGCTGGAAAAGATTCGTGCCGAGTGTGACGCGCAGGTGAAGCAGTTCACCGCAGAGGGCAAGCTCATCGAAGCCCAGCGCATCGCTCAGCGCACCAATTACGACATTGAAATGCTCAACGAGGTGGGCATGTGCAAGGGCATTGAGAACTATTCGGCAGTGCTCTCCGGCCGAAAACCGGGCAGTATGCCCACCACCCTGCTGGATTATTTCCCGGACGATTTTCTGTTGTTTGTGGATGAGAGCCATGTGACCCTGCCGCAGGTGCGCGCCATGTACGGCGGAGACTACGCCCGCAAAAAAACACTGGTGGAGTATGGCTTCCGCCTGCCGTCGGCTTTTGATAACCGACCGCTCAAGTTTGAGGAAGTGGAATCCAAGCTTAACCAGATGATCTTTGTTTCGGCTACGCCCGGCGACTACGAGCGTCAGAACAGCACGCAGGTGGCGCAGCAGGTCATCCGGCCCACCGGCCTTCTGGACCCGCTGATCTCGGTGCGCCCGGTGGAAGGGCAGGTGGTGGATCTGCTGGGCGAGATCAACACCCGCATCCAGCGGCATGAGCGTGTTCTTGTGACCACCCTGACCAAGAAAATGGCCGAGGACCTGACCGATTACCTCACCGAGCAGGGGATCAAGGTCAAGTATATGCACCACGAGGTGGACACCTTCGAGCGGATGGAGATCATCAAGGATCTGCGGCTGGGCAGCATCGATGTTGTGGTGGGCATCAATCTGCTGCGCGAGGGTCTGGACCTGCCGGAGGTGAGCCTTGTGGCCATTCTGGACGCGGATAAAGAGGGCTTCCTGCGCAGTGAGACCAGCCTGATCCAGACCATTGGCCGCGCAGCCCGCAACGCCGAGGGCCTTGTGATCATGTATGCGGATGTCGTCACCGACAGCATGGACCGCGCTATCACCGAAACCGAACGCCGCCGCGCCATCCAGATGGCCTATAATCAGGAACACGGCATCGTGCCCAAAACCATCGTCAAGGCCATCGCAGACAGCATTGAGATCAGCGATAAAGCGGAGAACGCTAAGCTGAACACCCGCCGTATGGGCAGGATGGAGCGGGAAGCCGCCATCGAGCGCCTGACCCGTGAGATGAAGGAGGCGGCGAAGCTGCTGGAATTTGAGCATGCAGCCTTCCTGCGTGACCAGATCGACCGCCTGCGCCGCGGCGAGAACCCGACGGTAGACTCTGCCGCTGAGACGGAGCGCAAACAGAACCATTCACAGACACAACGAAAAGGGAGAAAATACCTTGGCAAACGATAAGATCGTCATCAGAGGTGCCCGCGAGCACAACCTGAAAAATGTAAATCTGACCCTCCCACGGGAAAAGCTGATCGTCATGACCGGACTTTCCGGTTCGGGCAAGTCGAGCCTTGCTTTTGACACCATCTACGCCGACGGTCAGCGCCGCTATGTGGAAAGCCTTTCCAGCTACGCACGCATGTTTCTGGGCCGCATGGATAAGCCCGATGTGGACGAGATCACCGGTCTCTCGCCGGCAATTTCCATCGACCAGAAAACCACCAGCCACAACCCCCGCTCTACCGTGGGCACTGTGACCGAAATCTACGATTATCTGCGTCTTTTGTACGCCCGCGTGGGCGTGCCCCACTGCCCGGTATGCGGGCGGGTGATCAGCCAGCAGACCGTGGACGAAATGGTGGATGCGGTGCTCAAACTGGAAGAAGGCACCAAATTTCAGGTGCTGGCACCGGTGGTGCGGCAGCGAAAGGGCACCCAGCAGAAAGAGCTGGATGCCGCCCGCCGCGGTGGTTATGCCCGCGTGAAAATTGACGGAAACATGTATGATCTGGACGAAGAGATCAAGCTGGAAAAAAACATCAAGCACACAGTGGAGATCGTGGTGGACCGTCTTGCCCTGCGCAAGGGCATCCGGGGCCGTCTGGCCGATTCTCTGGAGACTGCGCTGGCGCTTACCGGCGGCATCGCCGAGGTGGATGTGATCGGCGGCGAGTGCATGACCTTCAGTCAGAACTTTGCCTGCCCGGAGCATGGTATTTCCATCAGCGACCTGTCGCCGCGGCTCTTCTCCTTTAATAACCCGCTGGGAGCCTGCGAAAAATGCACCGGCCTTGGCACCTTTATGCGGGTGGACGAGGAGCGCATCCTGCCCAACCGGAATCTTTCCATCCGGGAGGGAGCCATCAAGGCCAGCGGCTGGTACTATGCTGAAGGGTCTGTGTCCGAAATGTATTATCTGGGCCTTGGAAAAAAGTACGGCTTCACGCTGGATACGCCCATCAAAGAGATGAGCACTGAGGCCGTCAATGCTTTGCTGTACGGCACCAATGGCGAAAAAATTGAGATGCACCGCACCAACGAGTTCGGCAGCGGAGTGTATTATAATACCTTCGAGGGCATCGTGGAGAATTTGGAGCGCCGCTTCCGCGAGACCAACAGCGAGTGGATGAAGGAGGAGATCGGCAGTTTCATGTCCGGCGTGGAGTGCCCGGACTGTCACGGCAAGCGCCTGAAGCCGGTAGTTCTGGCCGTGACCATTGGGGATAAGAATATCAGTGATTTCTGCGAAATGTCCATCCGGGATGAGCTGGCCTTCATCAAAGAAAATGAGCCGCACCTGACCGAAAAACAGAAGCAGATCGGCGGGCAGATCATGAAGGAGATCCGGAACCGCCTGCAGTTTTTGCAGAGCGTGGGTCTGGATTATCTCACGCTGGCCCGTTCCGCAGGCACCCTTTCCGGCGGCGAGAGCCAGCGCATCCGCCTGACCACCCAGATCGGCAGCGCACTTTCCGGTGTGCTCTATGTGCTGGACGAGCCCAGCATCGGTCTGCATCAGCGTGATAATGACAAGCTCATTGCTACGCTGAAAAATCTGCGGGACCTCGGCAATACGGTGATCGTGGTAGAGCACGATGAGGACACCATGCGCAGCGCGGATTATATCGTGGATGTAGGCCCGGGGGCCGGTGTTCATGGCGGCGAGATCGTGGCTGCGGGCTCTGTCAAAGATATCTGTAAGGCAAAGCGCAGCATCACTGGCGATTACCTCTCCGGCCGCAAGCGCATTGCCGTGCCGCAGACCCGCCGCACCGGCAACGGCAATTTTCTCACCGTGAAGGGCGCACGGGAAAACAACCTGCGCAACATCGACGTAAAATTCCCGCTGGGCGAGTTTATCTGCGTCACCGGTATTTCCGGCTCCGGTAAGTCCAGCCTGATCAACGAGATCCTGTACAAGACCCTTGCCTGCGAGCTGAACGGTGCCCGTTCCCGCGCGGGCAAGTGTGATGGGGTAGAAGGGCTGGAATTTGTGGATAAGGTCATCGGCATCGACCAGCAGCCGATCGGCCGTACGCCCCGCTCCAATCCTGCCACTTATACCGGTGTGTTCAATGATATCCGCACGGTGTTCTCCCAGACGCAGGATGCCAAAATGCGCGGCTACGGCCCGGGGCGTTTCAGCTTCAACGTCAAGGGCGGCCGTTGTGAAGCCTGCGAGGGCAACGGCATCCTACAGATCGAAATGCACTTTCTTCCGGATGTGTATGTGCCCTGCGAAGTGTGCAAGGGTGCACGCTACAACCGTGAAACGCTGGAAGTGAAGTATAAGGAAAAGACCATCTCCGATGTGCTGAACATGACGGTGGAGGAAGCGGTGGTCTTCTTTGCCAATCAGCCCAAGATCGCCCGCAAGCTGCAGACCCTGCTGGACGTGGGTCTTGGTTATGTAACACTGGGCCAGAGCGCCACCACCCTTTCCGGCGGCGAAGCCCAGCGCGTGAAGCTGGCAAACGAGCTGGCCCGCCGCAGCACCGGCAAGACCGTGTATATCCTCGACGAGCCTACTACCGGCCTGCACATCGCAGACGTGCACCGCCTGATCGAGGTGCTGCAAAAGCTGGTGGATGCGGGCAACACGGTCATTGTCATTGAGCACAATCTGGATCTGATCAAGTGCGCCGATCATATTATCGATCTTGGCCCTGAGGGCGGCAGTGCAGGCGGTGAAATCGTGGCCGAGGGCACGCCGGAACAGGTGGCAGAGGTGCCGGGCAGCTTTACCGGCCAGTATCTGAAGCCACTTTTGGAAAAAGACAAGATCCTGCAAGAAAAAGAACAAAATAAATAAAGCGCGTACTTTCGCAAAAATCAGACTTTTTGCAAAAAAAGCAAAGAAAATTGCAAAAATCGGTTGACAAAACTGTTGCATCTGAGTATAATATTTCATGTCGCCACGCTTCGGTAGGGAAGCGGCGGTCGATATCCGGGTGTAGCGCAGTTTTGGTAGCGCGCTTGAATGGGGTTCAAGAGGCCGTGAGTTCGATTCTCGCCACTCGGACCAAACAAAAATAATCCGAACTTGTTTCCGATAGGAGATGGGTTCGGATTATTTGTTTTCTTCGGAAAATTCAATATGGGTGTCCGTGGAAGATGAAATCCGAAATCATAGATTGGGCAATATAAGCTACGACATGATTTCAGGAGGACACGAACATGAAGTATGATGAAAGCGTTTGCAAATTCAACATGGACACCGGCTGCGTGGAGCTGCTGCTCCGGGATGGGAGTAAAATTTCAATTGACTGTACCGGGGTTGAGGATGCACTGGGCAGAGGTCGGAGTTGGATTATCTCATCTACAATGACCCGCTTGGCTATAGATTCCATCGGCTTGTAGGCCATCGGGCTTTCGTCCAACGTATTCCGGTTGACAGAAGTGGTATAGATGCCTTTCATCTCTTTCTTGTACTGTGGACAAGGTAAAACTGCTCCGGGCAGCGGCGCGGCTCATTAGGCGGCCTGCACCGTGGGGAGCAGATTCGTTCCAGTCCTGATTGCCCTTTCCGATGCAGAGCAGACAGCCATCCCGCATATTCATCGGGATAATAAGCTTCTCGCCTTCTTTTGCAGACACTGCCCCTTTGCGCAGAATCATCGAATCAAGGTCGATGTAGTTGTGAATCGTGGAGATGGTTTCTTCCACATCCAGCTTTATGCCCTTGATGATGTCGTTGGCAATAGCACGGCGGTTCAGTTCAGCAAATGCCTGCGTAATACGCATATCATGCAGATAATCGTCCATTAAGCTGCCCGTGGCATACGCCAATTCAAAAGGTGTTTCCTCTGGGCACTGGTGAAATGCTTCGTTCTGGTAAAACGAAGCCACCTTTACGCCAAGCCGCCGACTGCCAGAATGGATGATTAGCCAGAAATCGCCGTTTTGGGTTTTGTCTACTTCGATAAAATGGTTTCCGCCGCCCAGCGTTCCCACAGCACAGAGTGCCTTGTCTTTTTGGACATGGTGCAGACAGTGCAGGGAGTCCAGACTTGCCCGTTCTGCAAAATGGTGTGGTGCATTTCGCGCACTTTTACCGGAAGGGATGCTGTCCCAAATCAGCTTGTCCAGCTTTTGAAGCTCCAGACGCTTTGCCCGGAACCTGACAGCCAACATCCCACAACCAATATGGAGCCTTTGGGCAGATGGTATTCCCCGATGCGTCGCTCCAGAATAAGGGAGTAGAACGTTTTCTGAACTTCCTGCGAGCATGCGTTCAACTCATCCAGAAACAGACAATAAGGCTCTTCTCGTGCGATCATCCGGGGCGGGCAAAACACACTGCGCCCGTCCACGATCTGCGGCACACCAATGATATCTTCCGGTGCAAGTTGGCTGCCCAGCAGAGAAACACAGGGCAACCCCATATCTTCGGCAAACTGCTCCACGATGGCAGATTTGCCGATGCCGGGTGCGCCCCAGATAAAGACCGGGCGCACGAGGCCGACATTCAATAAAATATCCAGAAGCTGCTTCTGGTTGACCGAAACTGTGAGATTCAAGGCGATTTATCCTCCGTGATGCGACGAATGACGATTCCTGTATAATTCAAAGATTTTATCTTCCGCGCCCCTTTCCATTTGTTTGAACACAGTATAACAAAGCAGGATGACAGATTCTGTCATCCTGCTTCGGCTTTTTGTTGAGTTTTGCGGTTTAGTAGTCCTTCAAGGCTTCGCAGATCTGAGGGCGAACTTCCACCCCGAACCGGAGGCACAGAGTCTTGACCATCCGGACATAGATTTGCTTGGCCGGTTCCCACTGACGGTTTTCCAGTGCCGTACAGCTGGGGCGGATGTAGTCTTCCCACAAGGACTGATACAGTGCGTCGGGATCCGGAGTGCGATCGATGGCCTGCACCAGCAGCGGCCCCACGCGGTAATATTCCCGGACGATGGCTTCACCCTGTGGCGTGGATTGCAGCTTGTTGTCCCGGAACCAGCGCAGCAGGTTCAGCTCGCGGCAGTCATCCCCGGCGTGCAGTGCACGACAGGTGGCCGTTGTGATAAAGCAGCCACTGTCGTGAGTCTGGTAGTTGGACGTTGTGCGTTTGTAGCTGTTTTTCTCCTGATAGGCGGTAGTCTGTTCTTCTTTTTCTTTTGCATCTGCCTGATAGCACGCACGCAGGGAAGGCTGCAGGGATGGGTTCTTGAAGCCTTTGAGGGCGGCCAGCTGATAATAGCGTATGGCCTGCTCCGTATTCTGGGCGACACCATAGCCGTGATGGTACATACATCCCTTGCAGAAATTAGAAACGCCGGTGTCAATGCCGGAAAGCAGGCACATGGCCTCGGAATAGGATTCGCCCAAGCAGAACAGCACCACACCAAGAATCTCGCTGTTGTGCAGTGACTGATGGCTGCGTTCCTCGATGAGATAGTGGCACAGAGAACAGAGAACCTTTCCGTTCTCTGCATATTTTTTTCTGGCAGCATCGGTCAGGCTGGTCGAGCCGATCCGCTTGGCGGTGGAAAAACCAGAATCATACAGCTTGTCCACGATGAACTGGATGGCGGGTAGATATCCTTTGACTGCGGC
The DNA here is from genome assembly GCF_049562865.1 of Faecalibacterium sp. 7. NCBI lineage: Bacteria > Bacillati > Bacillota > Clostridia > Eubacteriales > Oscillospiraceae > Faecalibacterium > Faecalibacterium sp. 7. The sequence continues at coordinate 2,232,297 of NZ_CP186911.1, forward strand.
CAGCTTATAATAAGTGAATCCCGGATCGGCCAGATCGGAGTATGTTACACAGCGCGGGGTGCTCCGTTGAGCCATTGCCACGCAGGCTTCCGGCAGCAGACCGTTGACCAGCACGGAAAGATCAATGGAAGAGGAAGCGCAGTTGTAGAGCTGCAACAGCTTTTCTCCGGCGGGCAGGTATCCCCGCTGGAAGCTTTCGGTCAGGGCCGAGGTGACGTCTTCTGGGAACGTGGCAATCAGGCTTTTTGCGTAATATTCCCGGCCAGAGGAAAGCCGATTCGGCTTCAACAGGTCCACATACTGGCGCAACGTTGCGCGGGACAGACTGTCCGGGTTCTGAAGTTCCAGCAGCATCCGGGCCTTTTCCCACTCGCCGGGGCCTACCGTGACGACTGGAGCACTGACGGGTTTTCCGGCCTTCTTTTTCAGGTAGGCCTGTACCAGCGGAAGCTCCGGATATTCCAGTGTACGCAGGCTGGCTTCGATCTTCTGCCCGAAACGGGTCTTTTCTCGCTCTTCGGTAAAGAAAATCTCGAACACAGCATCCCACACACGGCGGGGCACCTCTTTCCCGCTGGAAGAGAGATCCCGCAGATCCTTTTCGTTTTCCGTCAGGCAGGTGTGAATCGTTTCCAGAACAGGCTGCAGGGCGTTCCACTCGTTGTTCAGCTGGTCTCCGGCCTCTTTGGCCGACTGTCGGAGCTGCGGCAGGGCATCGTTCTGTTTCTCGCCCAGCCGCACGATGTCATCGGTGATCTGTCGGACGACTTCCTGCATTTCATTGCTGCTGCGCAGATAATAGCATTCCATCTGCGTAAAGAGTGCCTGAAAACGGTATTGGAAGCCGTACAGAATCGGGTGGATGGTGCCCAGACAGGGAACCAGCATCGCCCAGTCCATGCGGGGATAATGGCAGAGTGCCGGGTGGGCTTTCAGTGCGGGAACCAGCTCCGGTTTACAGGTGACCGCGTCAAAATGATCCAGTCCGCGCTTGGAAGCGGTCTGGAAGCCGCGGGAATTAAGACAGGCGATCTTTCGGCTCACCGCGCCCCCGAACAGCTGCTCTGCCCGGTGGTAGACGTTATCGAAAATAAGCGAAACGTTTTTGACCGCCAGCGGGGTGCGCAGCAGAAAGACTTGGACGATCTTGTTGAGAGCTACGCGGTTCTTGCCGCTTTCGGTCAGGAGCAGTTCATATTCGGCGGGGGACAGGGCAACATGCCGGTTGGCATAGTTCAGAACTTCCAGCTGATCCTCTTCGCTGTCCACGATCAGAAATGGAATCTGCGTCTGGAGCCGGAGCAGCGGGGCAATGTCTGCCCAGTGCAGGAATGCGCGCCGGAAAGGCTCAAAGAGAGTGTTGGTGTGGTAGTCCGAGATCAGCAGGCAGCCGGTGCCGGCCAGCTCGGGGCAGAGGTACAGGGGTTCCATCTCGTCCAGCAGACCCTCAGCCTTTTTTTGCAGGGCGGGCGCATCGGGATAGCGGGAGGCTTTGAGCTGTGTGGTCAGGTCGGTATGGACCAGAGCGTACAGCTTTTCGTAGTGCTCCCACGACCCGGTAGTGGTCTCTGCGCGCTCCTCCTGCATGATCCGAGCCAGAACGGCTAGATAGGCTGTGGTATTATCCATGTTGATCCTCCGACTGAATGTAGCTTGCGATCTCATGATTTATCTGTGTCACGAGATTATCATAGCGCTTGAGCAGCTTCCTTAACTGCGTGTACTTTTGCTGTGTTCTGCCCCACAGCTCCACCAGCGAGCGGATCTGCATCACCTGCCGGGAGCGGGTGATACCCCCAAACAAGTCCCGCGCTGTGTGCCCGGTCGTGTCGATGGCACGGACAAGGTTCTGGCGCAGCTGGTCTTCCAGTTTCTGGAACGCAGTGAACAAATCATTGCTGCGCACGGAATCCTGCAGGACATACTGGAAGAACACCGGGATCAGATTACCGCAGTACTCTTGGTTCTGATTAGAGGAATAGGCCGTGACCCCGAAGCATGGGATGGCAGTCCGGACCATTGTCTGCCGGGCAAGATTCAAGATTTCATGGATTTCATGCTCCGGTTTCAGATCGGCTTTGGTGAAAACAACCAGAATTTTGGTCTGAAAATGCAGCGAGGCCAGAAAATCGAGGTCATCCTGGTTCAACCCGCCGTTGTCGATATCCACCAGCCAGATCAGATAATCGGAAGCGCGGAGCTGTTCAAAGGCGCGCTGTCGGTCAGAGAGAGTCATCTTGGAAAGGCTCTTCTCATCGTATTTCGTATAGCCCGGCGTGTCCAGCAAGGCGATTCCTTCCGGCAGGATGAACGAACTGGATTCTGCAATAATGCAGTCCAGAAAAGCCGAAAACCCGATGCCATAGGTATCGTAGAATTCGTGGGTCAACGCGCCCATGGACTGCGTGGTCAGCGGGGTGCTATAGCCGTAGATGCTGTTGGCGGAAAGCGTATCATGGTCGGCTTTGATGATGTAGGTGGGAACAGAGGTGGTGGGTTTCTGGTCAACCGGGAGCAAGTCTTGAATGCCGGAAATGGCGTTGATGAAGCGGGACTTTCCGGCACTGAATTTGCCGCCGAAGCTGACCACAGCCTTATTCTGGAGTTTCCGGATCTTCTGAATCTCGGTCAGCCGGGCACACAGGTTCAGGAATTGCTCGTACAGTTCCAGCTCGTTGTCCAGCGAAATCTCTGAAAACAAGGCAAACAGTTGCGCCACCATGGACTTGATTCGGTGGACGGGCGGCTGCTTTTCGTTGCGGATCAGCTCCGACAGCAACCGGACGGCCTGACTGCTGTCGGAAATGTACATGTTGGATTCGGGCACTTTTACACCCTGAAAAAGCGTGCTCAGGTCGGGCTCGTCTTCGTCAATAATAAATGGCACGGTGTCACACCTTTCTTATGGTTTCCGCAGGCGGGGAACAGAACCCGTCAGTGGGAGCTGTCGGTCTGTGCCAGCTGTTTTTTCATCTGCTGGATCGTTTTGTCAAACTGCTGATAGGCAGCAAGGTAGGTCTCGCGCTCCTGAATCTGCCCCTGAAGCTTTTCCAGCTCGCCGCAGAGCAGCTCCTGAATCCGGTCGGCAAAGGTTACGGCCTGCTTGTTCAGCATATTGGCGGCCATCTGCAGCGCGGCGGTCAACTGCTGGCCCATGTCTTGGTCAATTTCGTTCAGCAGTCGGGTCTGAAGAGATTTCAGCTTGTGGATGTCGTCGTTTTCCGCATAGCCGGAAGGAAACTGACTTTCGACCTTGTCGATGTAGGTTGTGTAGTCGAACCGGATCTCCGGACTGGAAAGCTCGTTCAGCACATTCTGGAGCGGCAGCCGGATGTCGTCCTCGTCAAACTCCATGTCGCTCTTTCGGAAAGCATCCAGAACCACCTCGACAATGCGGTGGGAGAGCTGCTCCCGGTTGAAGACATACTGGAATTCCTGATTGATCGTGTTCTGGCAGGTGGAGGCGTGGTGCTCAAGGTTGGTCACGACCTCCGAAACATCAACCCGGTTGTTCGTGACCGTATAGGAGTAGTGCTCTTTTATTAAACCGAAAAGGCCTGTGCCTTCGACACCGTGATGTTCCTCGGAACTGGTCTGCACGTCCAGCCGCTGGTGGTTCTGCTGTTCCAGTGTGAGCTGCGGTAGCAGCTGGTTGACTTTGTTTTTGCAGCCGATGGCAGCACCGTCAAAAATATACATCAGCTTGCCGCGGGAGGACTCCATGACCTGTTGAATCGCTTCGGTACGCTGCAGGAGCTGCTCAGAGGTAGAATTTTTCAGGGTGGTGCGGCTGGAGGACAGCTCCTGCTGGATCTTATCCAGTGCGCGCAGATGGTTTATCTGTGCGGTTTCCAGCAGGGTATTGTTTCTGCCATGGATGATTTCTGCCTTCTGCTGTCGCACGGCTTCCAGCGTCTTCAGGACCTTGTTGATGCCGCCGATGGATGACAGCAGAGTCTCGTCAAAGTCCGGGAAGTTGCTGTGCAGATTCTGCAAAACAAGGTTCTCTGCCGGACTCAGCGGCTGATGCTGCTTCTGCTTGCGGGCCATGGAAGAGCAGGTGGAGGAGACGAACAGCAAATCGCTTTCGCTGATCTTTTCCATGATGCCGGCCCGGCGGGGATTGTTACGCATAGCCTGCTGCATGGTGTTACGGAACTGACCCTTGTAACTGTTCAGTGCGTGTTGAGAGGCAACAGCAAAACTGCCTTTCGGCTCGTTCAGCAGGCCGGAATCCAGTTTGCTGCCCACCACGATCACCTTCCGCACGCCGTTGTCCGGCAGACCGTTGGCCATCAGGCCGACCGTGTTGGCGTCCATGAACTGGCTGCACGGGGACAGCAGGATCACGACGTCGCAGGCGCGCAGAAACTGCCGTGTGGCATAGCTGCGGGAGACGATAGGGTCATTCAGGCCCGGGGTATCCACGATCTCCAGATCCTCCAGCTCAGGGAGATTCACTTCCAGCTCGACATAGTTCACGATGGGTGTGAACCGGCCGCGTGCGCCAACGTAATCCTGCAGCTTGGCCATGATGTCACCGTCCAGCACGTCCGCATCCCCCAGATGTTCCAGGATGGCAGAGTTCGAGCCGACCATCTGGGTCAGCTCTTTGGCGCTTTTCAGCACCTCGGAGACATCCTGCTGGAAGAGTGTGCGCTCAAACACTTGCTTGGAGCACACGCCCTCTGTGCTGTCCGCGTGGGACCTGTCATAGATTTTGCAATAGTTGCTGTATTTAGTGTTCAGTTGCTCCTCGTATTTCTGCGCGTTGTCCTCGATTTTTTCCCAGTCCTTCCGCTCATAGAAATGCACTGTTGCCTGCGGCGTCTCGGAATAGCGGATGCGGGTCAGGGCGGCGGTCATGGGGGTGGCCGCCTTGGGCAGAACGTCCTTGCCGCCAAAGATACAGGCGTTCAGAAAGGAGGATTTTCCGGCCTTCATGGCACCCACGATACCGATGCTCAACTTGCGGGCTTCCTGCTGGGCGCGCTGGATCTCAGTTTCCAGCGTTGTGGTGACGGACTGAAAATCAAGGAACTTGCCCTCGTCGAACAACTCCTGATGTTCGCTCAGGGTCTGTTCTATCTGCCGGGCCTGCTGAAGATACGCATTTGCTTTTGCTGGATCAAATCCCATAATTCGTTACCTCAACTGCTGCAGCATCTTCTGGATTGCTGCAATGTCTTCTGTGATGTACCCCTGATAGGCGGCAAAAGTTTCGACTTTCTGCGCCTTCTGCTCCTTGATGGATGCAATGCTGTTCTGCAGCTGCTCCAGCTTCTCGTCCAGCATCGACTTGTAGGCGGCCTGCACTTCCCGGGTGCTGGTCTCGATGTTGGTGCGGATCTGCGGGTAGAGCTTGTTGCAGATCTGCGGAATCACATTGTTGATAAAATTTCGTTTGACGATGTCCTCGTCCTTCTCTGCAAACAGCCCCTCCAGCAGGTGGATGATGTCCGGCAGCAGGATGATTATGACTTCCAGCCAGGGTGCGATGGCGTCGGTGGCAGCGGCCACAACGCCGGTGATGGCGTGGTAAAGGGTATTGTTGCGGTCATCCTTTTTGTGCTTGCCCAGCCCGGATTGGGGAGCGGGGGTAAAGGTGCCGCTGTCGATCAGGCTCTTCAGGTTGGAGGCGAGGTTGGTGGTCATCGTTACAAGATCCTCCGCGTCCATATCGTTGTGGACGAGCTGGTCAAACTGCAGCTCCGCAGTGATAGCATCGATCTGGCCGGATACGATGTTTTTCATGGATGCCACGAGCACCGGCCGAATGGTTTCCAGAATGATGGCCTTCACAGCGGTCTGGTTGCCGTTCAGCAAGGCGGTGGAAATGGTGTCGGCATGGGCGGTCAGCGCTTGCCGAACCGAGGCCAGGGTGGTCTCGGTCTGGGGATCGAGCTTGTCCTGTGCCTGCTGTGTTTTCTGGTCAAACGCGTCCGCGAGCTGTTTCTTGCTGCGCTCAAAACTGCGGAGGCTTTCGTCCAAATCGTGGGTGTCCAGACTGAGTTTGCGCTGCTCGATCTGCAACAGTTTTTCTGTGTTTTCCAGATCGATGCGCAGCTGCCGGGTCATGATACGGTCGAAGGCTTTCTGTGCATGGAACTGTCCGAGAATGGATTCCAGCTGGGTACAGCAATCCTCTGCCCGGGCAGAGATGGGATAGACTTTGTACGGGAAGCCCCACATTTCCAGAGTTCCCTGTGCGGCGGATACGATCTGCTCCACGGTATCCGGGGTGATTTTGTCGCACTTGTTAAGGACAACAGCAATCTGATCGCTATAATGCGAGATCTCCCGGATGAACTGCAGGGTGGTTTCGTCCAGACCGCCCTTCTCCTGATCAACGACTACTAGATAGGCTGAGCCGACCCCGATGTAGTTCGACAGGGCCTGCGCATGGGCCTCGATGCCGGAATCGAACCCCGGGGTATCCACGATGGTATAGTCCGCAATGCGTGCCAGCGCAGGGGCATTCACATGGTATTCCAGATGGCTGTACTCCTCCGGAAGATATTCCTTGCCAGCCTGCAACTCCTCGCAGGAGCCGTCCTTCCGGTAGGCAAAGGCCTGCTCGGTGGTGTCATAGACCAGCTCGGTGGCAAGCGCAGTCTGCGGCTGCTGGGCCTCCTTGAGGAAAGCGGGCCGCTGCAGCAGTGCGTTCAGCAGGGCACTTTTGCCGGCACTGAAATGCCCCACCACAAGCAGCTTGATTTCAAAATGATCTCGCAGCTCTTCGGACAGCTGAAATGCGTCCTGAAAATTCCGGTCCGGATAATGTGCCTCCAACTGCTGGCGCATCGCAAGTGCATGGTCAAACTTTTTACGATCTACCATTGTTTTTCTCCTTCTTCTTGGATACTGTCGCTTCTGAACGGCCCGGCATCCGGCATGGCGTTGCCGAAATTCGCAAAAATCAGACGAGATTTGTGAAATTCATAGTGCAATTATAACATAAATTGCATAAAAATACCATAGGGCGAGCCGCAAATCTGTACGTAAGCGGTTTCTGCTGGATGCAGGTCCAGTATACAGAATAAAAACGACAGAATCTGTCATTCTTCAATAATATAATCGAATTGCATTTTAAACGGATTTTTCGTATACTGAACACAGGAAGTGGGGGCTGAGCAATGGGCTATTCCAAAAACGAACGAATTTTAGACCTTTATGAGCAGTTATGTGCAGGCAGGACGCTGACCAAAGTCAAAGAAGCACTCCGGTTTGGCATTGACGAGCGTTCTGTCCAGCGGGACATTGATGACATCCGGGCATTTCTTGCCGAACGTAACATAGCAAAAGGAGAGAACCGGCAGATCATTTATGACCGGCAGCAAAAGGGCTTCCGGCTGGTGGGCAGTCCCTCGCCGCTGATGACCAACAGTGAAATCCTGGCAGTCAGCAAAATTTTACTGGAAAGCAGAGCCTTTACCAAAGAAGAAATGTCGGGCATTCTAAACAAGCTGGTGGCAGGCTGCGTTCCGCTGGAAAATATCAAGCTGGTTTCTGCGCTGGTGTCCAATGAGCTGTTTCATTATGTGGAGCTGACCCATCCGGTAGGCATTCAGGATAAGCTGTGGGAGATTGGGTGCGATATCCAGCAGCATCATCTGATGCGTATCCGCTATCAGCGGCAGGGTGCAGACGCGGCATCTGCGGTGGAGCGCATTGTGGAGCCGGTGTCTATCCTGTTTTCGGAGTATTATTTCTATCTGAATGCCTACATCACGAAAGAAAACGATGGAAAGTATACCCGCAAGTACGATTACCCGGCCATTTTTCGCATCGACCGCATTGCGGACTATAAAATTATGGAGCAGACGTTTTCGCTGCCGTATGCCAGCCGGTTTCAGGAGGGCGAGTTCCGCAAACGGGTGCAGTTCATGTATCCGGGGCGGCTGCAAAGCATCCGGCTGCGCTACACGGGCAGCAGCGTGGAAGCTATCCTTGACCGCCTGCCCACGGCAAAAATCGTCTCACAGGATGCAAATGGGTATCTTGTCGAGGCCGAGATTTACGGCAACGGCATCGTGATGTGGCTGCTCAGTCAAGGAAATCGAGTCGAGGTGCTTGCACCGCAGACTCTACGGGAAGAGATGTTCCGTGTGCTGACGGCCATGCTGGAACGATACCAGCCCTGAAACAGGGCAATCCGCTTTTCACGCAACAGCAACAACACTGGTTTGCAGGTCGTAGACAAAAAGCAAAGATGACAAAATTGTCATTTCAGGTGAACAGAATAATACAAGCAAAATAGAAAGGAGAAAAAGATCATGAGAAAGACACACGCACCGGACACCGTCCGACAACCTTTGCCACCGGAGAAACCGCACCGCAGAAAGTTGGGACGCAAACTGGCAGATTCACTGGAAGTAGTGCCGCAGAAACCAGCACTGGAATCCTTTCCTGTGGAAGAACTGGACGGCAGTGGAATGATCCATGCAGAAAAGCCGATTCGTCCTACCCCACTCCCGCCACCACAGGAGCTGATTTACTGATGGTCATTTTTATGGGGAAATATAGAAAAAACGACATTTCCGTAGGACAAAAAGTATGATAGAAGGAGACATATGAGAGAGCCAAATAAATCGGAAGTTGGAGAATCGTGCTATATAAAACGAACCCGTAATAAGCATAAAATTGTGAAGCGTCTAATTTTCTCTTGACAACATACGGTCTTGCCTTTGAAATAATCTTGGAGAATACTATTATTGAAAATACGAAAGGCTGCTTTATGGGAAAGGTGATCTTAGATGACCTCCGCAAGCGTCTGGAACGTCTGGACGAAGACGCCGATCTGATGATCGACAATAACGACCGCTATCAGATGGTGATTGTAGGCGGCAGTGCGTTCATTTTGTTGGGAAAGCTGACCCGCGCTACTCATGACATTGATGCCTTGAGTGTTCCGAAAGAACTGTACAGTTTGCTTGGCAAGTACGACATCAACACCGATGTGGAAGCCTACATCGACAATTTCCCGTATAACTTCCAAGACCGGCTTCAGCCGCTACCCTTTGGTGGTACAAAGGTGCAGTTCTATACATCCAGTCTGGAAGATTTAGTGATTGCAAAGCTGTGCTCTTTCCGGGACACCGACAAGGCAGACGTAGAGAGCGAGGCTGTGCGGGATTCGTTGAATTGAGATTTGCTGGAACACCTTGCAACGGATGAGGATGAGTTGAGAGCCAGCATCTTGAACGACTGGCGATATCGGGATTTCTATATCCGCTATCAGGCGTATGTGGAGAGGTGGAGACCATGCGAAAGCTGACATTTGAGGGCTTCTTGAAGCAGTATGTGGCAGAGCTTTCCGGGGTGCAGACGGCAAGTGTCCATAAGCTGGCGGATTGTCTGAACGAAAATCCCCGCCTGAAAGAACCGCTGTTTCTCTATGCACTGGCCTTTGATAAAGTAGATTTGTTGCTCCGCTATACCGTAAACAGCGCTGTTGTTGCGGAATATGAGCGGCTTTCCGATCGCTATTCGCTGGCGCAAATGCTGCTGCTTTTGGAAAATCAGTCACCTGAACTGCCGGAAGGCTACCGGAAAGTCTGGCGCAGCTATTGTTCGGTACGGGATGCCGCCCTTGCGGACAATGACACAAAAGAGTTGATCCATCGTCGGGTATTGGAACTTCAGCAGAAAAAGAAACTGACGAATTATCGCCTTTACACGGACTTGAAGCTGAATCCGGGCAATGTGAACGCATGGCTCAGACATAACGACTCCAGTAAAATGAGCCTTGATTGTGCACGGCAGATTTACAAGTATGCAAAAAGCTACTCGTCTGTTCGATAAGGAAAAGAAAGTGAGTCTATGACCGCCGTAATTTACGCCCGCTATTCCAGCGATAACCAGCGCGAAGAATCCATCGAAGGCCAGATTCGGGAATGCACAGCCTATGCGGAAAAAAACGGTATCACGGTCATCAAACACTACATTGATCGTGCATTCTCCGCCAAAACAGACAATCGCCCGGAGTTCCAGCAGATGATTAAAGACAGCGGCAAGAAAGCTGTTTGATGTTGTTCTCGTCTGGAAATTTGACCGTTTTGCCCGGAATCGTTTTGATAGCGCAAACTATAAGATGATCCTGAAAAAGAACGGTGTCCATCTGATCTGTTATGGAGCCCATTGCCGAGGGTTCACAGGGCATTCTGGTGGAAACGTTGCTGGAAGGCATGGCAGAATACTATTCGGCAGAGCTGTCCGAAAAAGTGATTCGTGGTCAGACCGAGAACGCCCTGAAGGGTAAGTGCACTGGCGGTACGGGAACCATCGGCTATAAAATCGACGATGACAAGTTCTATCATCTTGACCCGCTGACCGCTCCGTTGGTACTGGAAGCCTTTCAGCGGTATGACAACGGCGATAAGATGGTGGAAATCGTAAACTTTCTCAACGACAAGGGTGTCCGCAATATGCTGGGTGGAAAAATGACCCACAGCAGTGTGAATACCATGCTGAAGAACCGCCGGTACATTGGAGAATTGTCTTTCCGGGATATCGTTGTGCCGGATGCAATTCCGGTTATTGTTCCGAAAGACCTGTTTGATCGGGTGCAGAAGCGTCTGGATAAGAACAAGTGTGCCCCTGCCTGTGGCAAGGCAGACGAGGAATATCGGCTGACTACCAAGCTGTTCTGCGGCAAGTGTGGTGAGCTGATGTTCGGCGAAAGCGGAACCAGTGCCACCGGACGCACCTACTATTATTATAAATGCGCCAACGTCAAGCGGCGTAAGGGCTGCAACAAAAAGACCGTGCAGAAAGAATGGCTGGAAGAGCTGGTCGTCCGGGAAACCATGAAGCTGATTCAGGACGATGCGGTGATCGACAAGAACGTTCAATTGGTCATGGATGTCCAGAATCAGGAGAACACCACGATCCCGCTGCTGGAAAAGCAACTGCGAGAGGTCAACAAAAAGCTGGACAACCTGATGAAGGCAATCGAGGACGGCCTGTACACCCGGACAACGAAAGAGCGTCTGGAAGCGCTGGAAAGCCAGAAAGATGAGCTGACTGTAAAATTGCAGATGAAAAATTGAAGAAGCCCAGCTTCAATGAGAATTTCATCCGATTCTGGTTGATGAAGTTTAGAAAGTTCGATATTTCGCAGAAAAAGCAGCGGAAGGCGCTGATTGAAATTTTTGTAAATGCCATTTTTCTGTACGATGACCGGATGCTGCTCACGTTCAACTACAAGGATGGTACCCAAACCGTCCGATTTGAGGACACTTTGACCGCCGATTGCGGAGAAAAAAGTTTGCGTTTGCGAAGCAACGAAAGCCCCAGTGGGGCTTTTGAGCAACAGAACGGTCTTGCGCAAGCAAGATGGAGGGGCCGTGCCCCGACAAGTTCGGATTTGTCCGGCTCTGCTGGATCATAAATCCAACGATTTCACGTTATAAATCGTTGGATTTTTTGTTTACAGGCTGGCCTCATTTGGTTTTGACCACAATACCAAAGATTTTATCTGGTCTAATTAGTGCCGTTCCGTCCAATTTTCAGGCCGAAAACGCCTCACTGAACAACTGGATCGCACTCTGCCGAATGGATTCCTGAACATGGAGATAATGCTCAGTCATCTCGGTGTCGGCATTCTCATTCCAGTGCCGAGCAAAAGCCGGATGCTCAAGCCCATGCGGTCATCGGGGAGAACCTTCATTAAGTGGGCGACTTCCTCTGTGGTGAAGGCTTCCTTGCGTTTTGCGGTGCCGGATGCCCGCATCTTTTCAGCAAGCCGGACTGGGTTACGGCGCACAAGGTCATTGGCTTCTGCCTTTTGAAAGATCTGGTAGAGCATCCCTCGTGCCTTGCTGATGTAAGAATCTGAGCGGCCATCGCGCCCGAATCCTTTTCAGGAAATTTTCAATGTCGATGGGGCGTATGACGGTCAAGGGGCGATGATAAAATCCCTCTTTGAGCATTTTCAGGCAGTATTTGTAGCTTTCCTGTGTCGTGGGAGCGATATTATCCTTGTGACCCTCGAACCATGTATCGGCCCAATCTTCAAAGTACAGGATCGTATCCAACTGGACACCGCTGATAAGCGCATCCTGATACTCTTTCAGTTTGAGCTTGACCTCCTCTTCTGGGTCTTGCCATAGAAGGTCTTGAAGCGCGGCGAACCATCTTTCCGGTACCTTCATGTCCTCACTCCTTTCCCTGCAAAGAATATAGCACAGAACGCCCGATTGTTCCATGATGGGTGCGGTAAGTTGTAAAAATCAGGGGGGTAAGTTGCAAAAAGGCCGCTGTGTCGCAGAGCGCTTCTCCGACACAGCGGCCTTTTCGTTTTTGGCTGCGGCTTATCGCATCCGTCCATCGCCGCCCATCAAGGCGGTCATTTCTTCAATATAGTCCAGCGGGAACGGCGGAGCGCACAACGGCTTCATGGCAATGCTCATGAGCTTCATGGGGTTGTCATCTGCCGCCACCCGGTTGGAGCTGAGTTTTCCGCAGCGTTTGCAGCGGTGGATGATGGCCCACTCGCCGCCTTTGCGTACCCAGACGGCCACCGGCTCCCTGATGCCGCCGCAGTCGGAGGCACGGTCGCCGGGTTCTTCGTCCACATGAAGGCTGGACAGGCAGTTGGGGCAATGGTTGCGGTGGTCGCTCCCGGCATTTTGCGGGGTGCAGACCCGCCCGCAGACTTTGCAGGTAAAGGTATCGTTGCAGGCGTGGGTCTTATAGTAACCTTTTTCAAAGGTCTTGCGTTTGTTTTCACGATTCATGGTATCGTCCTCCTGAAGAATTGTGTCTGTTCGTCTTCGGGAGGAGTGGCTTGTGGTATTTGCCAGACCTCCCGGTCAGCCCACAAGCTCCAGTGCAAATGTTGTATGTTTCAAAAAGTTCTCCTTATATTTTTGTACCGTAAAATTCAGATTTTTGGGTCCTATAAACGTGTGCTGAAATTATCAAGCCTCCTTCCTTCGCCTTGGTTTTGGTGACGGCAATTCATCGTACATCGCTTCAAACAGTTTTGTGAGAAATTCTTTGTTGTCAACTTCCTCCACCAACAGCATTTCTTTCGCTCCTTCATGCGGAAAATCACAAACCGCCGCAGGCATACATTCCAAAGCAGATCTTGTTTTCTTTACAAGCAATCTGTCATCATAGATCCCGCCGACGATTTTGCCATGATAATAGAGGATGTATTCTCCCATCATAGACCGATACGAGATATCCTCTAAATCAGATAACTGTTCCAAAATGAAATGAAGATACTCTTTGCTGGAAGCCATGATTCTTACACCACTTTTCGCATTGCTCTGTTGGATGGTTTCATTTTTTTCCTCGTTCGATGTTAAAGGTACGGAAGAACAGCTTTACATGGGCGTCCAGCTTTGCAAGGCTTTCGGATTCTCGTTCCGGCTGACGGTCGCAGACGCTCAGCAGGACGATGATAGGGGAAACATACATCCATGCCAGTGTATCCGGGTCCTCGTCCCGAATTTCGCCGCCTGCGATCAGGGAACGGAAGATACCTGCATAGTAAGAGATCATACGGTCTACATAGCGTTCCGAGAACAGTGCCGCAAGCTCCGGGGAGCGGAACTGCTCCAGCGTCATCATCCGGCGGAACTGACTGATCTGCTTATCGTGCAAAGAATACAGGAAGATCTGCCGAACTTTGTCCGCAAGAGCCTGCTCCGAAATATGAGAAAACGTAGGGCAGTCCTGCTTAACATTCTGCACATGAATGTCGATCCTGCCCGTATCTTTTTCGTAGTGGGCAGCCGTTGATTCTACGATGGCATCAAAAATCGCCTGCTTGCTGGGGAAATGGTTGTAAAGCGAGGGTGCCTTGATGCCCACTGCCTTTGCAATCTCGCCCACACTGACGGCATCGTATCCTTTGGTCGAAAACAGTTCCAGAGACTTTTCCAGAATGCGTTGCTTGGTATCTTCCATTTCCCTTTGCCTTTCGCTAACTAATGTTTGTTAGTTCTACTATAATCAAAAAAGTTCCCATTGTCAAGATTTTTTTAAGACAATGGAAACAAAATCGTTAGCGCAGACCAACAGCGTCCATAATTACTTCAGTGCTTTCCACAGGTTGATTTCCCCAGTCGTGCTCAGCTTAACCGTGATAGTCTCCCGTAGCAGAATCTACGCAAACCTGCTAACGAGTGTCAATGGTCTGAACAAAAAAATCAGCCTTTCCTGCGACGGTGTACTACCTGTTTTTCACTGTATCCTGCGTGAATCGCTCTGTTTTGTGCGCGAATCACTGGCCACAGAATGCGGAAGCTGTGCTATAATATAAGTATCAGGACGTGGAAGGAACAGGGGGTGCAGCAATGAAGCTGCGGACAGCGATCGTGGAAGATCAGAAACCGGATGCCGAGCGGCTGGAACAGCTGCTGAAAAAGGCATTTGGCGAGGAAGAGATCCTTTGCAGGCGGTTTGTGTGCGGAGACGATTTTTTGAAGGAATTTCCGGGCGAGGGATATCAGGTGGTGTTTCTGGATATCTGCATGGAAGGCACAAACGGCATCGAGACGGCGCGGCAGCTGCGCGCCGCAGATCCGGAGCTGCTTATCGTGTTTGTGACATCCTCGCCGGAGTATGTGTGGGATGCCTTTCCGGTGCATCCGTTCGACTACCTGCTCAAACCGTATAAAAAAGAAAAGTTTGACCATCTGGCAGGGGAGCTGCGGCGGGTGCTGGGGCGGCAGCAGCCGGAGCTGGAGGTGCGCATTGCCCGCCAGACCGTGCATCTGCCGCTGAAAAAGATCTACTATGCCATGGCCCAGAACCATTTTGTAAAGGTCGTTACCGATGACGGCGAGTGCCGCGCTGCGGCAAACTTTGCACAGGTGCAGGAACAGCTGATGACCCAGCCGGATTTTCTGGTGTGCAACCGAGGGGTCATCATCAACATGTCCAAGGTGCTGCGGTTCGACGGTGAATGCATTGAAATGCTGGATGGAGCCCGCCTGCCAGTGCGGCAGAAGGATAAAAAAAGCCTGCTGGCACAGTTTACGCAGTATCAGTTCCGCAATATGCAGCGGCAGATGTGAGTCCGGAGAGGAGGAATGCTTGTGAATTTTGCATTGTTTGGACGTTTTTTTCTGGAATTTGCAATGATGTATCCGGCAGAATACCTCTGCCTTGCCTCGCTGCAGGAGCACCTGCGTGCGCCGCGTAAAACCTATGCCATCGGTGCGTCGGCAATCACACTGATGGGTCTGGCTGGCGCAGCGGTGTGCTGCATGCTGGACATAGAAACAAATTTCCTGCTCATCCCGCTGCTCATCATCAGCTTCTGGCTGCTGCGCTGGCGCACCGACCGGGAAGTATCGATCAGCCAGACCATGTTTCTGTTCTCGGTGTCGGCAGTGATGATGTCTGTGTGCACCCTGCTTGCCGTTGTTCTGAACGCGGAAGCTGAGCTGGACAATGCACAGCCGGTGTTTCTGCCCAGCACCTCGGTCATCTGCCTGACCCTCTCGGTGATACTCAGCGCCATCTTCCGCTTTACGGCAGTGCGCTGGAGCCGGTGGCTGCTGCAGGAGTACCACGGCGAAGCCTTCTGGGAGTCGGCATGGCCGCTGCCGGCGCTGTACGCGGCGTTTCTGGTGTTCTGTATGCCGAAGGAGATCGGCATCATCCTGATGAACCGCATCCGCATCATCGCGGTGCTGGCAGTGAGCATCTCGCTGCTGGGCATCTTTCTGCTGCTGTACGAGATGTACCGCGTGGCAAAGGAGTATGCCCGCAGCTCCCAGCTGGACCGCGAAAACCAGCTGCTGGCCGTGGAGTCCCGCCGCTATATGGAGCTGCGCAGCTATCTGGAACAGACCCGCCACCTGCGGCACGATTTCCGCCAGCACCTGCATGTGATCTCCGGCCTGACCGAGGCCGGGCGGCTGGATGAACTGAAAAGCTACCTGAGCCAGTACGAGAGCGAACTCAGCGATGCCAGACCCACCCTGTGCGTCAACGCTGCGGTGGATGCGCTTGCCGGCCACTACGACTACGAGGCCCGGAAACAGGGCATCCAGATCGAATGGAAGCTGGAACTGCCCAGATTCCTGCCCCTGCCGGAAGCCGACCTGTGCACCATTCTTGGCAATCTGCTGGAAAATGCGCTCCATGCCAGCCAGAAGCTGCCGCCGGAAGAACGGCAGGTCAAGGTGCTGGCCCGGATGCTCAGTCCGGCCATGATGGGCCTGATGGTGGAAAACCGCTACGATGGCGTGCTGAAAAAGCAGGGCCGCGTTCTGCACTCCACCAAACATGACGGACAGGGCATCGGCCTTGTTTCCGTCGAAACTGCCGTGCACAGATATAACGGCAATCTGACGGTGGAAACGGGCGGCAACGTTTTCCGGGCCAATGTGCTGCTGAACCTGTAGAATATTCCTGCCCTCAGGCACCGGCTTTTTTGCACAAGCCGGTGCTTTTTGGTTGCACTTTCCCCGGGAAATCGGTATACTTAAACGAAAGACTGGGTACAGCAGGGCAGGAGGGGAGCGTATGGCACCGAACAAAACTACGCGGGGCGGGATCTCCCTGCGCCGCAGGGTCATGGCATGGCTTGCCGCGATTTTGCTGGTAACGATGCTTTCCAACGGCATCGCCACGGTGGTGGGTCAGTGGGCCGTGCGCGCCTTTGACGCGCTGCTGGCCGACAACGCCGCCTGTTACACGGTGCAGGATGCCATCAAGGACGAAACACAGGCTTTTGCACGCTATGTGCGGCAGCCCACCTCGGAAAGTGAGCAGGCCTACACCGCCGCCTGCGCTGCGGCCGAACAGAGCCTTGCGGCTCTGCCCTTCGATTATGCCCGCATCGGTGCGGAACGCTATGCCCGCACATGGAACCTTTTGCAGGGCTACGAGGGCTACCGGCAGGAACGGGACGCCTTTTTACGGCTTTCGCCCGCAGCGGATACCTACATCGAACGGATGTACCATGTGATGGCCCTGCAGGATTATCTTGCCGAGTATGCACTGCGGCTGACGCAGGCCACACTGGAACAGGAAAATACCCTTTACAGCAGCACGGCGGCCCACATCCGGCATCTGCCGTGGCTGTATCTGGGGCTGTTCCTGACGGCGGCAGCACTGATGGTGCTGCTGGTGCGGGGACTGAGCCGCGCGGTGGTGCGCCCGCTGCTGGAGCTGGCGCAGGCTTCCCGCAGCATTGCCGAGGGGGACTCTTCCGGTTGGACTCTGCCGATAAAAAGCAGTGACGAGGTGGGGCGGCTGACAGGCACCTTCAACCAGATGAAGCACGCCATGGCCCAGCAGCTGAGCACCCAGCAGGCCCTGCACCGGGAAGAGGTGCGGAACCTTGCACTGGAAAAAGATCTGGAACACACCCGGCTGGAAGTGCTCAAGAGTCAGGTGAACCCGCATTTCCTGTTCAATACCCTGAACATGATCTCCTGCATGGCCCGGCTGGAGGACGCTTCCACCACCGACCAGATGATCGTGCATCTGGGCAGCCTGTTCCGGCACAATCTGCGCACCAAGCGTCAGCAGATCACACTGGAAGAGGAACTGGACGGGCTGGAAGATTATATCTATCTGCAGCAGATGCGGTTCGATGGACGCATTACGGTGGAAAAGAGCATCCGGGTGCAGCCTGCGGCGGTGCTGGTGCCGTCCTTTATACTGCAGCCGGTGGTGGAAAATGCATATTCTCACGGGCTCAAGTCCTGCGAGGAAGGCGGGCGCATCCTGCTGCGGGCATGGATGCAGGGCAGCGTGCTGGTGCTCACGGTCGCGGACAACGGCAGGGGAATGACGGCAGAGGAACTGGATACCCTGCAGGCCAGAATCGCCCAGAGTGAGCAGACCGGCCGCAGCATTGGCCTTGGCAATATTTCCCGCCGCATCGGGATGCTGTATCCGGGCGGCAAAATGCAGGTATACAGCCGCGCAGGCCGCGGCACAGTGGTACGGTTTGAGATCCCACAGACGCAGTGGACGGAAGAAAGGGAGGGAGAACCTTCGTGAAGTGCAAATTGCTGGTGGCAGAGGATGAATTGATCGAGCGCAAGGTGCTGTGCAAGACGCTGCAGAAATATCTGGGGGATCTGATCAGCCTGTACGAGGCGAAAAACGGCAGGGAAGCCATGGAGCTCTTTGCCCGCGAAGCACCGCAGGTGGCGGTTCTGGACATTGAAATGCCCGGCTTCACCGGGCTGGAAGTGGCCCGCAAGATCCGCGAGACAGACAAAAATTGTGCGATCCTGTTCCTGACCGGATTTGACAAGTTCGACTACGCGCGGCAGGCGATCTCCGTGCGGGCCATGGAGTATCTGCTCAAGCCCTACAACGAGCAGGAACTGGTGTTTGCGGTGGAGGAAGCCATCCGGCAGGTGTCGGTGCAGCTGCCTGTCCGCCCGCTGCAAGCCCCTGTGCCGGAGGAGCCTGTCCGCCCAGAGGAGGACGGGGACATGCGCACCGCCATCATCCGGGCCGAGATCG
The DNA here is from genome assembly GCF_049562865.1 of Faecalibacterium sp. 7. NCBI lineage: Bacteria > Bacillati > Bacillota > Clostridia > Eubacteriales > Oscillospiraceae > Faecalibacterium > Faecalibacterium sp. 7. The sequence goes on from NZ_CP186911.1 coordinate 2,250,750, forward strand.
GCAGCTTTATCGATGCCCACTATCGGGAAGACATCTCCATGCAGGATGCCGCAGCTGCCCTGCGTTACTCGGATGCTTACTTCTGCAAGCTGTTCAAACAGTGTTTCAAGGTGAACTTTTCGGCCTATCTAAATGAATACCGGGTGAACAGGGCCCGCCAGCTGATGCTGGACCCGCGCCTGAACATGAAGGACATCGGTGCGGCTGTGGGCTACAGCGATGCCAACTATTTTACAAGGGTGTTCAAGCGCCTGACGGGCCAGACCCCTTCGGAGTACCGCATGGCCGCAGCGGAAAAAGCAGTACAAGGATAAAACGGATAGAAAAGAAGCACTCGTTCTTTCCTGCCTGTCAGCAGGAAAAGGACGGGTGCTTCTTTGTTTTTGCCAGTTTCTTTCGTCTGAGGGATGCAAAAATTGTACTTGGATACAACAAAGATAAAATCGTGCTGCGTTTCGCAAAATAATCTGGTTTCGCAAAAATTCACGGTTTGTTAAAATCGAATCATAGAAAAAGAGAGAAAAGAGAGGATGCAATTCATGAAGAGAAGAACGTTTCTGTCGCTGATGGGCGCAGCGGCACTGACCAGCGGCATGATGCTCACCGGCTGCGGAGCGGGCTCCGACGGCGATGACCGCAAGATCGTGCGCATCGGCCATGTGCAGTCCCAGACCCACCCGGATCATCTGGGTCTGGAAGCCTTTGCCAACTACATCAACGAGAAACTGGGCGACAAGTACCGCGTGGAAGTGTACCCCAGCGAGCTGCTTGGCTCTCAGACCGAAATGGTGCAGCTGACCCAGACCGGTGCTATCGACTTTGTGGTGGCATCCACTGCCATCATGGAGACCTTCAGTGCCAAGTACCAGATCTTCAATCTGCCGTATCTGTTCTCCAGCGTGGAAGCCTACCACGAGGCCATGGACGACCCCGAGGTGACCGACCCCATTTTCAAGACCACCTCCAAGGCCGGTCTGGAAACGGTGGCATGGCTGGACGCAGGCACCCGCAACTTCTACACCATCAAGACCCCCATCAACCAGCCTTCCGATCTGAAGGGCCTGAAGATCCGCGTGCAGCAGTCGCCCACCAACGTGGAAATGATGCGTCTGCTGGGCGGCACCGCCACCCCCATGGGCTTCGGTGATGTGTATACCGCGCTGCAGGCCGGTATTCTGGATGGTGCCGAGAACAACGAGCTGGCCCTGACCGATAACGGCCACGGTGATATCTGCAAGTATTACTCCTACGATATGCACCAGATGGTGCCGGATCTTCTGGTGGCAAACTACGCCTTCCTGAACGGGCTCAGCGCCGAGGAGCGCGCCATCTTTGAAGAGGGCTTTCAGATCGTAAAGAGCACCGAGCAGGATGCATGGGAGGATGCTGTGGCCGAGGCCAAGGACAAGGCTGAGAATGAGCAGCATGTCAACTTCATCTATCCGGACACTGCACCGTTCCAGGAGGCCATGGCCCCCCTGCACGATTCCGTGCTGGCAGCAAATCCGGAGCTGCAGCCCATTTATGATCGGATCCAGCAGCACAACGCTGCCCATACTGCGGACTGAGGAGGAGCATCATGGAAAAACTGAGAAATACTCTGAACAAGCTGCTCAACCTGCTGGCAGGCCTGAGCATGACGGTCATGGTGGTGCTGACTGCCTATCAGGTCATCGTCCGTTACATCTTCAATTCGCCCTCCACATGGTCGGAAGAGCTGGTGGGCTATCTGTTCGGCTGGAGCACCATGCTGGGCGCTACCATCGTTTCCGGTGAGCGCGGCCACATGAACATCCCCGTGCTGGTAGACCGGTTCAACCCCACCATGCGCAAGGCATTCCACATCTTTGCCGAGGTCATCGCCTTCATCTTCTCTGCTGCCATTCTGGTCTTCGGCGGTTTTCAGGTGTCCAAGCTGGCAATGGGCCAGCAGACCTCCTCGCTGGGCGTGGCCGTGGGTGTGTTCTACTGGGTCATGCCGGTCTGCGGCGTGATCATTCTGGTGTATTCCGTGCTGAACATTATCGGCATCGCCAACGGCTCCATCTGTCTGGATGTCCCGGAGGATGCAGACTATGCAAAGGTGGAAGCCGAGATGGCTGCCGATGCTGACAAGGAAAACAAGGAGGACTAAGCTGTGGCAATTCAAGCATTACTCGTGATCCTGGCAGTGCTGCTGGTGCTGCTGTTTCTCGGCGTGCCTATCTCGTACGCCATTGCAGTCTCTTCGCTGACTGCCATCCTTTCTTCCATCGATCTGAACGTGGCAGTGCTGACGGCTGCTCAGCGCACCTTTGTGGGTATGAGCAAGTTCAGCCTTACCGCCATCCCGTTCTTCATTCTGGCGGGCAACATCATGAATCAGGGCGGCATCGCCAAGCGTCTGGTGGATTTCGTCATGGCCATTCTGGGCAAGCTGCCCGGCGCACTGCTGGTGACCAACATCGGCACCAACGCCCTGTTCGGCGCCATTTCCGGCTCCGCCTCCGCCGCGGCTGCCGCCGTCGGCTCCATCATCCGCGACGGTGCCGAGGAGCAGGGCTACGACCCCGCCGTTACTGCTGCCACCAACGCCGCCTCTTCCTGCTCCGGCCTGCTGATCCCGCCGTCCAACGCTCTGATCACCTACTCTTTGGCGTCCGGCGGTACCTCTGTGGCGGCGCTGTTCATGGCCGGTTACATCCCCGGCATCATCTGGGCACTGTGCTGCTGTGTGGTGGGCGTGCTGCTGGCTGTCAAGCTGGGCTATAAAGGCACTCCCGGCAAGTTCGACTGGAAAAATCTCGGCGTATGCACCCTGCGCGCCCTGCCTTCTCTGTCCCTGATCATCGTGGTCATCGGCGGCATCATCGGCGGTGTGTTCTCCGCCACCGAGGGCTCTGCCATCGCGGTCGTCTACGCGCTGGTGCTGGCTTTCTGCTACCGCTCCATCAACCTGAAAAGCCTGTGGAAGATCATTGTGGACTCTGCCAAGATGTCCGGCATGGTGGTGTTCCTGGTGGGCGTTTCCAACATTCTGGGCTGGGTCATGGCCTTCCTGCAGATCCCGGATGCTGTGGCGGCTGCCCTGCTCAGCCTGACCAGCAACAAGTATGTGATCCTGCTCATCATGAACGTGATCCTGCTGGTGTCCGGCACCTTCATGGACGTGACCCCGGCCATCCTTATCTTCACCCCGCTGTTCCTGCCCATCTGCCAGAGCTTTGGCATGAGCACGGTACAGTTCGGTCTGATCCTCGTGTATAACCTGTGCATCGGCAACATCACCCCACCTGTGGGCAATGCACTGTTCGTGGGCATCAAGGTGGGCCGCACCTCGCTTGCCAAGGTCATGCCGTACATGCTCATGTACTATGTGGCCATCATCGGCGGTCTGCTGCTGGTCACCTTTATCCCGGCAGTGTCTACCGCACTGCCTCAGGCAATGGGCCTGATGTAACTGAGACATCTCCTTTTTCTTCTCCTAAAAGGCGGTACCTGCTTTGCGGCGGGCACCGCCTTTTCCTGTTGCACAACCCTGTGCCGCTGCGGTATACTATCAGCAAAAGGGGAGTGAGACAAGATGCGCAGACGGACTTTTCTGGCCGGACTGGGCCTTGCTGCGCTGCAGCTGGCAGGCTGTGCCGCGCAGCCGCAGACCGTGCCGGACTTTGTGCTGACCTATGCCGACAACCAGCCTGCCGGGTATCCCACCACGCAGGGTGCGCAGTATTTTGCAGACCTTGTGCAGCAGCAGACCGGGGGCAGGGTGGTCGTTCAGGTCAAGGTGAACGGCGAGTACGGCTCAGAGCAGCAGGTGTGGGAGCAGCTTGCCATTGGCGGCGTGGATTTTGCGCGTGTGTCACTGTCGGTGGCCGCCGATGATCTGCCCCGGCTCAATGTGCTGCTGTTGCCGTACCTCTATCGGGATGCCGACCATATGTGGCGTGTGCTGGATGGCAGCATCGGGGAGGCGTTTTTGCAGGATTTTACCGCGCAGGGCATGGTGGGCCTGAGCTGGTATGACGCAGGTGCCCGCTCCTTCTATGCCCGTCAGCCGGTGCGCAGCCTGAGCGACCTGCAGGGCAAGACCATCCGCGTACAGGACTCCCAGATCGTGATCGATATGATCCGCCTGCTGGGTGCAGTGCCGGAAACTTCGGCCTACAGTGACGTATACTCGGCCTTTGAGACCGGACAGATCGATGCTGCTGAGAACAACTGGCCGGCCTACTATTCCATGGAGCACTACAAGGTGGCGCGGTACTACATGGCCGATGAACACAGCCGCGTGCCGGAGGTGCAGCTGGCTTCCGGCCGCACATGGAATGCACTGCCGGAGGAATACCGGAAGATCCTGCAGGAATGCGCCCGGGCATCGGCACAGTATGAGCGCCAGCTCTGGGCACAGGAGGAAACAACGGCCCGCGAAGCGGCGTTGGCGGGTGGGTGCCGGGAACTGCCGCTGCCCGAAGAAGAAATGCAGAACTTCCGCCAGCTGGTTCAGCCGCTGTACCAGAAATACTGTGCCGACTATCTGCCGCTGGTGGAAGAGATACAGCGGAATTGAGGCCGCTAAAGAATGATTCAAAAAGACACTCTTAATATTTCCTAAGAAATCTTTCGTGGAAAACGCGGCAGCGGGCTGGTATACTGAAAGAAATGAATGAAAACTGGGAGGAAAAGAGAATGGCAGGACAGACGATTCTGATCGTGGAGGACGACCCGGACATCCGGGACGGTGTGCGCATCCTGCTGTCAGGGGAAGGCTATCATATTCTGGAGGCGGAAAACGGCCTGCGGGCATTGGAACTGTTCAACCCGGAGGTGGATCTTGTCATTCTGGACATCATGATGCCGGGCATGAGCGGCCTGCGCGTGTGTGAGGAGCTGCGCAAGAGCTCAACGGTGCCCATCCTGTTCCTCACCGCAAAATCGCAGGAATCCGATAAGCTGTTGGGCCTGACTGCGGGCGGCGACGACTATCTGGCAAAACCCTTCTCCTTTACGGAGCTCAGTGCCCGGGTCAAGGCACTGCTGCGCCGGTACTGCGTCTATCTGGGCAAGGAGCAGGCACCGCAGAAGCCGCGCAACACCACGCTGGAAGCGCACGGCGTGCGGCTTGCGCTGGACTGCAACCGGGTGTGGGTGGATGAGCGGGAGGTGGACCTGACCGAGACCGAATACAAGATCCTGCGGCTGCTGATGCAGAACCCGCAGCGCATCTATTCCATCCAGGTTATCTACGAAACGGTGTGGAACGAGCCTTATTATTATGTCTCCAACGGCACGGTGATGGTGCACATCCGCAATCTGCGCATGAAGGTGGAGGATGATCCGCAAAAACCCGCCCGTATCTGTACCGTGTGGGGCAAAGGCTACCGCTTTGCTGCCGGAGAGGAAGGCCGCTTATGAAAGAGCATCACGGCCTTGCAAAGCAGTTCATACGCATCATTGCGCTGGCGGCGCTGGAAAGCGTGCTGCTGCTGACAGTATCGCAGGTGGTGCTTGCCAAGGGGCTGCGCTTCTGGTTCAGCCGCACGGAGGTACAGCAGCACGCCACCCAGAAACAGGTGCAGGAGCTGCAGAGCTATGTGACCGAACATCACCTTGCCAGCACCGATGTAAAGGAATTGACAGACTGGAGCCATAAGCGGCGCTATACCCTGCTGGAACTCTACCGGGGCCAGACGATGATCTACTCTTCGTTTGCACCCAAAGACGGGATGATCTCGTTTCTGCCGCAGAACGGCACATCGGATCATAACACGGGTGTTCTGGTGGATAAGACCGACTTTTACGATTGGCTGCCCTGCTACACGCTCACCTTTGCAGACGGCGAGGTGAGCGCGATGCTCTATTACAACGGCTTCAATACCTATTACGGCATCGGGTGCGAGATCTTGCTTTCCCTGTGCATCTTATGGTGGTTCCCGAGCCTCTTCCTGCTGCACTGCCGCAGGATCGTGCGCTACGTCGTGCAGCTCAGCGAGGAGATCCAGGCCATGGAGGGCGGCGATCTGGATCACCCCATTACCATCCGCGGCAGCGATGAGATCACCACGCTGGCGTCCTGTCTGGACTCCATGCGGGTGACCTTGCGCCAGCAGCAGGAAGAGGAGGCACAGGCATCGGCCAAGGTGAAAAACCTCATCACCGAAATGTCTCACGACCTGCGCACGCCGCTGACCACCCTGCTGCTGTATACCGAGATCCTGCGCTGCCGCAAGTACGAAACGCCGGAACAGGCCGACAATTACCTGAACAAGATCGACGCGAAGGCCCGGCAGATCAAGCAGCTTTCGGATAATCTGTTCGAGTATGCGCTGGTCACCCGGGATACCGTGGCCGTGCTGGACCCGCCCGCACATTTTTCAGCGGTGTTTGAAGAGCCGCTCACGGAAATGGTGGAAACGCTGCAGCAGCGCGGCTTTGCCTGCGCGCTGGAACTGGGCGATGAGGACGTGCTGCTCTCGGTCAGCGGGCAGTATGTGCGCCGCATTCTGGATAACATCACCTCCAATCTGCTCAAGTATGCAGATCCGGACAGGGATGTTGTCGTGCGCTTTGTGCAGGAGGGAAGCAGAGCGGGGCTTTGTTTTGAGAACTGCGTGCTGCCGGTGCCTGCTTCCTCAGAGAGCACCAAGGTGGGCCTGCCCAGCATCGAAACCATGATGGAAAAAATGCAGGGTGTCTGCCGCATTGAGCAGCCGGAGGGCGTTTTCCGCATGACACTGCTGTTCAAAACAGCAAAAGAGTAAATTTAGAACTGCTGCATGAGAGTGCGGCAGTTTTTTTGTTGTCAGCTGCTGTACCCTCTCAGCTTTGGCGGTGCGGAAAAGGATGTGGCTTTGCAGGGGCTTTCCCCATGGAAAAGCTGACGCTGTCTTTTTTCATCTTAACCACTCTTAAGAAATTCCTGCCCCTTTTCCTAAGAATCATCCTGTATACTTCCAGATATTGGCGGGGGAGTACCACCGCTGTACACAATACAGGAGGGGCGATACAATGCTGCGAAAGAAAAACAGCGAGCCGGCGCAGCTGCCGGAGGCCCGGCAGGAGCTGCTGGGATTTGAAAGCCCGGCGGCGCAGCCGGGCAAAAAAGACCCGAAACAGTTTTTGAAGCACAACTGGAAAAAGATCACGGCGGTGGTGTGCGTGGCGGCGGTGGCCGCTGCGGTGCTGCTGCCCAAAACCAGCAAAAAAGACGTGCAGGCCAGCACCCAGTATGTGGAAGCAGCGCTGGAACGGCGGGATATCACCAACACCTTCAGCGGTTCCGGAACCATTTCCGCAGCCAATACCTATACGGTCAAGTCGCTGGTGAAGGGTACCGTGCTCACCGCCGATTTCGAGGTGGGTGATACCATCGAAAAGGGAACGGTGCTGTATACCATCGACAGCTCAGACGTTGCCACCAGCGTGGAAAAGGCCCAGCTCGCTCTGGAGCAGGCGCAGCGCAGCTACGACGATGCCGCCGATGCCCAGTACATCCGCAGTGTCATTGGCGGCACAGTGGCTTCCATCAAGGTCAAGGCCGGTGACTACGTAACCGCCGGGCAGGAGATCGCCACCGTGCGGGATGATTCCAGCCTGCTGCTCACGTTGGAATTCCCGGCGGCAGATGCTTCCAATTTTGCCGTGGGTCAGGCTGCACAGGTCATGCTCAACGGTACCTTTGAGACCCTTTCCGGCACGGTGCAGGCTGTGGCCGGCACCGACACCATCAGCAGCGGCAATCTGCTGGTGCGCACCGTGACCATTGCGGTGCCGAACAACGGCAGCCTGACCACCGCACAGGCAGCGTCGGCCTCCATCAATGGCGTCAGTGCGCTGGCCTCGGCCCGGTTCGATTACCAGCACCAGCAGACCGTCACAGCCACCACCAGCGGCACCGTGTCCGCTGTCTGTGTCAAAGAGGGCACTGCCGTTGCGGCGAACACGGCCATTGTGCAGCTTTCCGGCACCGAGCTGAGCAGGCAGGTGCAGTCCGCTGCCGACAGCCTGCTGAACGCACAGCTTTCCATGAGCGACACCGAAAAGCAGATGGAAAATTATACCATCACCTCGCCCATCAGCGGCACCGTGATCCAGAAGAATGTCAAGGCCGGTGACACTGTGGGCACCGACACGGCTTCCAGCGAGACGCTGTGCACCATCTACGACCTGAGCTATCTGGAAATGACCCTGAATGTGGACGAGCTGGAGATCCTCTCCATCAAGGAGGGGCAGACCGTCACCATCACCGCAGACGCCATCTCGGACCGCACCTTTACCGGCGTGGTCACCAGCGTTTCCGCTGCAGGCACCACCACCGGCGGCACCACGACCTACCCGGTGACCATCCGCATCGATGACACCGGCGACCTGCTGCCCGGCATGAATGCCACGGCGGAGATCGAGGTGAGCAGTGCCGAGAATGCCCTCACCATTCCCAATGGCGCGGTGGTGCGCGGCAATTACGTGCTTGTCACCAAGGACTCGCCCAGTGCCGTCAACGCCGTGCAGGATATGACTGCGCCGGACGGCTATGTGTACGTGAAGATCACCACCGGCACCAGCGACAACGATTCGATCGAGGTGACCGGCGGCCTGCAGGAGGGCGACACCATCGCCTACGATGCCGACGCTGCTGAAAAGCAGAACGCCAGCGACAGCATGGAGTTCATGGTGGGCCCGGGCGGCAGCGGCGGGCACGGCAGAGGGAACGGAGGCCCCGGCGGCGGAGGCCCGGGAGGTGGCTTCTGATGAGTGCCCTCATTGAATTTGATCATGTGTGCAAGTATTACCAGATGGGCGATACCCTTGTAAAGGCTGCAGATCACATTTCGATGCAGATCAACAAGGGCGAGTTCGTGGCCATCGTGGGCCAGTCCGGCTCCGGCAAATCCACCTGCATGAACATCATTGGCTGTCTGGATGTGCCCACGGCTGGCACCTACAAACTCAATGGCCGGGATGTGGGCAGAATGAGCCGCGATGAACTGGCCGAGATCCGCAACGAGCTGCTGGGCTTCATCTTTCAGCAGTATAATCTGCTGCCCAAGCTCAGCCTGATGGAAAACGTGGAGGTTCCGCTGGTGTATGCTGGGGTGCCGCGCGGGGAGCGTCATCGCCGTGCCGCCGCAGCGCTGGAACGGGTGGGCCTTGGAGATAAGCTCCGGAACAAGCCCAACCAGCTTTCCGGCGGTCAGCAGCAGCGTGTTTCCATCGCGCGGGCACTGGCAGGCTGTCCGGCTGTCATTCTGGCCGACGAGCCCACCGGTGCACTGGACAGCCACACCGGCCGTGAGGTACTGAAAATGCTGCAGGAGCTGCACCGGCAGGGCAATACCGTGGTGCTCATCACCCACGATAACTCCATTGCCGTGCAGGCCCAGCGCATCATCCGGCTGGAGGACGGCCGTGTGGTGTATGACGGCGATGCCCACGCACCTGAGGCCGTGGTGCAGCCCGGCTGTGGGATCAGGACGGAACAGGAGGGGAGCGCATCATGATCTATGAGACCTTCCGCGAGGCCGTCCAGAACATCTGGAGCAACAAGTTCCGCACCTTCCTCACCATGTTGGGCATTATCATCGGCGTGACGGCGGTCATCGTCATCGTGGGTCTGGGCAACGGCATGACCCAGAGCATCGCGTCCAGCTTTGCAGACCTTGGCACCAATATCATCAGCGTGCAGGTCATGGGCTACGGCTCCCGGTCAGTGAAGGTGGAGGATGTTTACAGCCTCGTGGATGCCCACCCGGATCTGTTCGAGGCGGTGTCGCCGACAGCCAGCATCAACGGCACCGTGAAGGTGGGCACCACCAGCTACAGCAACACCTCCGTCAAGGGCGTGAGCGAGAGCTATCTTGGGATGAGCGGCTACACCGTCCGCGTCGGGCGCGGCATCAACTATGTGGATCTGACCGACAACAAGAAGATCTGCGTTGTGGGCGACTATATCAGCCGTGTGGCCTATGGCGGCAATGCCGTGGGCCAGACCATCAAGATCGGCTCAGAAAAATATACCATTGTGGGCGTACTGGAAGCCAAGGTGACAGACACCTCGGATCAGGAGGGCAGCAGCGATGATATCGTTCTGCTGCCCTACACCACGGCGCTCCGCGTTTCCAAAACCAGCACCGCCAGCTCCTACGCTGTCACCGTGACCAGCGAGGACAACATTTCCGAAGCAAAGACCGTACTGGAAAACGGCCTGCAGGAGCTGCTCAATTCCGATGAGGGCTACATGGTCACCAGCATGAGCGAAATGCTGGATATGATGACCTCCATGGTGAACATGGTCGTCACCATCCTCACAGCCATTGCGGCGATCTCGCTGCTGGTGGGCGGCATCGGCATCATGAACATCATGATGGTGTCCGTCACCGAGCGCACCCGTGAGATCGGCATCCGCAAGGCGCTGGGTGCGAAGGAACGGGTCATTCTGGGCCTGTTCGTCACCGAAGCTGCCACCACTTCCGCCCTCGGCGGCGTGCTGGGCATCGGTCTCGGCTATCTGCTTTCCGCGCTTGCCAACAGGATCCTGCCACTGGTCATGAGCGATATGGAAATGACCGTGTCGCCGTCCCTTGGCTCGGTGGCTGTGGCCTTTGGCATTTCGGTGGGCATCGGTGTGCTGTTCGGCTACCTGCCCGCAAAGCGTGCGGCCCGGCTGAACCCCATCGAAGCGCTGCGCTATGACTGATAACCCTCTCACTGGCACGGTCCGCTTGAAGCGGCGCAATGCCGGAGCTCTCCCGAAGGGCGAGCCCAAAATTAAGGAGGTAACTATGAAAAAACGATTTCTCGCACTGCTGCTGGCGGTGTGCATCGGCGTGTCCGTGCTGGTGCTGCCGGCTTCGGCAGCGGGCTCCAACACGGCGGTGCAGACGGCGGTGACGCTGGGCGCTTTCTCCACCGAGGAAGCGGCCGGGCTGAGCACGCCGCTCACCCGCGGGCAGCTGGCAAAGCTGCTGGTGGCCTTTTCTGCCTACCACGATAACGCCAATACGCAGGGCAGCATCGGCACCCTGTATACCGATGTGAGCGGCAGCAGCGCTTATGCGCCCTATATCCGCATTGCAGTGCAGCAGGGCTGGATGAGCGGCTACATCGACGGTTCCTTCCGTCCGGATAACACCGTCACACTGGAAGAAGCCTGCACTGCCGCCCTGACCCTGCTGGGCTACGATATCACCACCTTGACCGGTGGTTTTCCGGCAGCACAGCTGAACAAGGCCAATGCCATCGGCCTGCGGAGCAATCTGGGCTGCACGCAGGGCCAGACCATGACTCTGGAAGAGGGCGCAGTGCTGCTGTACAATGCCCTTACCGCAAATACGGCAGACGGCAGTGTGTACGGCACCACGCTGGGCTACACCGTGACGAACGGTCAGGTGGATGTTTCCTCCATCCTGCTCAGCAGTCTGGAGGGCCCCTTTGTGGCATCCGAGGGTGAGAGCCTGCCCTTTGTGCCAGAGGCCATCTACCGCAATGGCAGTGTGAGCACCTCGGCACAGCTTTCCGCCTATGACGTATACTATTACAATGCCAGCGCAAAGACGGTGTGGATCTACACCCGCAAGGCAGCAGGCCGTATCACGGCGGTGTCGCCCAGCGCCAGCGCACCCACCTCTGTTACCGTGGCAGGCACCAGCTACACCATTGCAAGCTCCTCGGCGGCGGCACAGCTGTCCAGCCTGAACGGCGGCGGTGTGGGGCAGGTGGTCACCCTGCTGCTGGGCATGAACAACGAGGCCGTTGCGGTGCTGACCGGCGATGAAGCGGACGAAGTATTCTACGGTGTGGTGCAGACCGCCGCCCGCAGCCTTGTGGAGGAAAATGGTGCGGACGTCCGGCAGGCGGTGGCAGTCAAGTGCACCGACGGCGTTACCCGTACCGTGAATGTGGACAAAAGCCTGAATTACCCGGCAGGCTGGATGGTGAAGATCATAGTGAACGCCGAGGGTGAACAGGTGGAGACCATCACCAAAACCAGCACCTCCGGCACCATCAATGCAGACAGCACTGCTCTGGGCGGCACTGCCCTTGCAGACGACGTAGAAATTCTGGATACGACATCGGAGGGTGTGGCTGGGACGGTAAGTCCCAGCCGCCTATCGGGGGTAACACTTTCTGACGCCGATGTGCGCTACTACACCACCAACGAAAACGGCCAGATCGACCGCCTGATCCTGAACGATGTGACCGGTGATCTGTGGACCTATGGCGTGCTGGATGATGTGAAGAACCTCATCAACAACACCACGACCACCACCAGCGGAACGACCTCCTCCGGCATGACGGTCAGCACGGCGATCAAAAAGCTCACAGGGAACGACAGCACCACTGGCACGACCGGCAGCACAACCACCACCACGACCACGACAGATGATTCCCAGATCATCAGCGATGTGGCGGATATCGTGCTGCCCAGCACCGGCGATCTTTTGTGGGGCCTTGTGGACGGCAGCATTGGCAGCAGCCTGTGGGAAAGCGTGACCGGCAGCACCGATAAACTGGCAAGCTACCTGCTCAAACTGGGCGCCAACAATACCAGCGGCAGCCTGAGCACCGTGCTCAACTATCTGGGAAGCGGTGCAGATTATGTGTGCTACGTGAACGGCAAACAGACGACCTACAAGACCAGTACCAAATATCCGGTGCTGGCAGGCGGCATCGCCATTGGCACCAGCACCTCCGGTACGGTCAAGTCCATGACGCAGCTGCTGCCCGTAGTCATTGACAAGGTGGGTGCGGCCTCGGTCATGAGCGGAAACAAAAAGTACGAAACTGCCGATGAGATGCAGGTGTATCTGTGGTATAAAGGCACCTACTATCCCACCACTCTTTCTCAGGTGAACGGTGAGGAGTACACCCTCATCGGCTGGTACGATGGCGGCCTGCGCGCGGCAGGCGGCAAGATCCGCGTGCTGATCGCGGTCAGGAAAAACTGAATCCGGCCCGGCCCTCCCCGATGGGAGGGCTTTTGCTGTCCGCACAGCGCATACGGTCAGGCTGAAAAATGAATAAAATTTATGCATGTGATGATATCATTTTAGGCTGATTGAGCAAAGAATCGAAAGAAGTCCCATAATCATATTGACATAATGGGTAATGGGGTGTAAACTACATGCATCGGGTCGAGCAAATCCGAAAATTGAGATCATTCAGGGAGGAAACGGCTATGATGTGTTGTTGCGCAATGTGTTGTTGTACCGCAAACGCTTCCCGGACCGGCCGCCCTGCAGTATGGTATGCCGTGTGAGCATATCTGCAAATTCTGTGTGGGAACACGCAGAGAGATCTGATGCTGACCGCCTGGGAGCTTACTCGAAGAGGGAGCTTCCGGGCGTTTTGTTTTGACCCGCAAATCAGGATACAAGGGAGGAATCCGGCAATGGACTGGAATGCGATCCAGCAATATTTGCCGCTCTACCAGAAAGCAGCCGTGCTGACGGTACGGCTGGGCGTTGCAGGCATCATTTTTGCCATCATCATCGGGCTTGCGTGTGCGGTGATCCAATACGACAAGGTGCCGGTGCTGCGGCAGATCGTGGGTGTTTACATCCAGCTGTCCCGCAACACGCCGCTGCTGGTGCAGCTGTTCTTTATCTACTATGGCCTGCCTAAGGTGGGCATCCGGACCAATGCCGAGATCTGCGGCATCGCAGGTCTGGCGTTTCTGGGCGGCAGCTATATGGCCGAAGCATTCCGCAGCGGTCTGGAAGCCATCGAGCCCATCCAGACCGAGAGCGCCTACAGTCTGGGCATGGATCGTCTGCAGACCATGCGGTATGTGATCCTGCCGCAGGCAATGTCCACCAGTATGCCGGCCTTCATGGCAAACGTGATCTTCCTGCTCAAGGAGACCAGCGTATTCAGCGCCATCAGTCTGATGGACCTGATGTTCACGGCCAAGGATCTCATCGGCATGTATTCCAAGACCATCGAATGCCTGTTCCTGCTGGTGGCGTTCTACCTCATCATCCTGCTGCCGGTGTCCATCGTGGGCAGCCTGATCGAAAGGAGGCTGCGCTATGCTGGATTTGGGTCTTGACGTCCTGTTCAAGGGCAAAAACATGGCCCGCCTGATGGGGGGCCTCGGCGTAGCCCTCAAGATCGAGCGCGGCATCCGTGCTGATCGAGCCTGCCGCTCGGCATTCTGCTGGGCGTGCTGATGACCTTCCGCAATCCCATCATCAAGGCGATCCTGCGGCTGTATCTGGAATTTATCCGTATCATGCCGCAGATGGTGCTGCTGTTCCTCGTCTACTTTGGCACCACCCGCGCGTTCGGGTGGAACCTTTCCGGCGAGACGGCATCGATCATCGTGTTCGTGCTGTGGGGCACTGCCGAAATGAGCGACCTTGTGCGCGGTGCACTGATCGCCATTCCGAAGCACCAGTACGAGAGCGCTGAAGCGCTGGGTATGAGCCGCATCCAGACCTACTGGTACATCGTCATCCCGCAGACGGTGCGCCGCCTGATCCCGCTGTCCATCAACCTGATCACCCGTATGATCAAAACCACCAGTCTGGTGCTGATGATCGGTGTGGTAGAGGTGATCAAGGTGGCCCAGCAGATCATTGAGGCCAACCGTACCGCAAGCCCCAATGCAGCCTTCGGCATCTATCTCACAGTTTTTGTGCTATATTTCCTTGCATGCTGGCCCATCAGCCTGCTGGCAAGCTATCTGGAAAAGAAATGGAAGTGACCGTGTATGGCAGAACCTATTTTGACCGTTGAACATTTGATCAAAGCCTACGGCGAGACCCCGGTGCTGGACGATATCAGCTTTGCCGTCAAGCCCGGTGAGGTCATCGTGGTGGTCGGCCCCTCGGGCTGCGGCAAAAGCACGCTGCTGCGCTGCCTGAACGGTTTGGAGCCCACCCAGAGCGGCCGTGTGCGTCTGGGCAGTGGAACCGTTGCCTACGGCGGCAAAAACCTCACCCAGCTGCGCCAGCGGATCGGCATGGTGTTCCAGAGCTACGAGCTGTTCCCGCACATGACGGTGCTGGACAATGTCCTGCTGGCTCCCACCAAGGTGCAGAAGCGCCCCAAAGCAGAGGTGCAGCAGGAGGCCGAGGCCCTGCTGGACCGCGTGGGTCTGCTTGCCAAGAAAAACAGCTACCCGCGTGAGCTTTCCGGCGGACAGAAGCAGCGTGTTGCCATCGTGCGCGCACTGTGTATGCACCCGGAGATCCTTCTGTTTGATGAAGTGACCGCTGCCCTTGACCCGGAAATGGTGCGCGAGGTGCTGGACGTTATGCTGGACCTTGCCAAGCAGGGCAAGACCATGATCATCGTCACCCACGAAATGCAGTTTGCCCGCGCCATTGCCAACCGTGTCATCTTCCTGGATGGCGGCAAGATCGTGGAAGAGGCTGCACCGGCCGAGTTCTTTGACCGGCCCAAGACCGAGCGCGCGCAGCGCTTCCTGCGCACATTCACGTTTGATGCTGTGAAATGAGTCACAGATCAAGATAAAGACTGCGGGTGTTTCGCAGCCAATGGGAAAGATTTTGTAAAGGAGAATCCACTATGAAACAGTCTAAAATTTCTCGTCGTTCCTTCCTGCTGGGTCTGGGCGCAGTGTCCGCTGCTGCTGCTCTGACCGCATGCGGCGGCTCTTCTTCTGCTTCTACCGCAACTGCAGCATCTGGCAGCGCAGCATCCGGCAGCAGCGTGGTCTACCGCACGCTGGATCAGATCAAGGAGTCCGGCACCATCAATATCGGTGTTTTCTCCGATAAGAACCCGTTCGGCTACGTGGATGAGAACGGCGAGTATCAGGGCTATGATGTCTACTTTGCCCGCCGTCTGGGCGAGGATCTGGGCGTAGAGATCAACTATGTTTCTACCGAGGCTGCCAACCGCATCGAGTATCTGCAGACCGGCAAGGTGGATGTGATCCTGGCAAACTTCACCGTGACCCCCGAGCGCGCAGAGGAAGTGGACTTCGCTCTGCCTTACATGAACGTTGCACTGGGCGTCATTTCCCCGGACAGCAATGTTATCACCACTCTGGACAACTGGAACGCTGACGATCAGATGATCGTCATTTCCGGCACCACTGCCGAGACCTACCTGACCAAGGAGTACCCCGACATTCCGCTGCAGAAGTACGATTCCTATGCAACGGCCAAGAATGCACTGGAGAACGGCAACGGCGTGGCATGGGCCAACGACAACACCGAGGTCATTGCATTTGCAAAGCAGAACCCCGGTTACACGGTCGGCATTCCCTCTCTGGGCAGTCAGGACACCATTGCTCCTGCTGTGAGCCAGGGCAACACCACCGTTCTGGATTGGCTGAACGAGGAGATCAAGGCTCTGGGCGAAGAGAACTTCTTCCACAAGGACTATGAGGAGACTCTGGTGGATACCTACGGTCTTGACTATGAGGACGAGCTGGTCGTTGAGGGCGGTGTGACCGGCGGCGCAGATGCCGCATCCAGCGAAGCTGCTTCTTCGGAAGCCGCATCTTCTGAGGCTGCTGCTTCCGAAGTAGCTTCCAGCGCAGCCGCACAGTAAATAAAAACACCGAGCGGGCAGGAGAGGGCTGAACCTTTCCTGCCCGTTTTTGCATTGCACCATCTGCCGGAACGTGCTATACTGGAACAAAACAACTCCTGTCCGAAAAACCTGAAAAAGAGAGGATGTTCCCAATGAAACGTGCCTATACGAACGGGATCCTGCTGGATGGCACCGAGCAGATGCAGCCGGTAGCGCACAAAATCCTGCTGACCGAGGATGATAAGATCACTGCCATTGCCGATGAGGGTGTGGATCTGGATGGCTATGAGGTCATCGATCTGCACGGCAGCTATATCATGCCGGGTCTGGTCAATCTGCATGTGCATCTGGCGGGCAACGGCAAGCCCAGCGCAAAGCCGCGGGACAATGCTGCGCTGGTGCGCAAAATTCTGAGCAATGGCCTGACCCGTGCGGTGGCCTACAGGCTGGTGTGCAGCTACGCGAAGCTGGAACTGCTGGGCGGCGTGACCACCATCCGTACCGTGGGCGGCATTGCGGATTTTGACACTCGCTGCCGGGACGATGCCGCTGCAGGCAGACTGCTGGCACCGCGCATTCTTGCCGCCAACGAGGGCATTTCGGTGCCCGGGGGACACATGGCGGGTTCGGTGGCAGTTGCGGCCCATAACAATGCCGAAGCGCTGGCTCAGCTCAGAAAGGCCAGCAGCCAGAAGGTGGATCTTGTCAAGCTGATGATCACCGGCGGTGTGCTGGATGCCACGGAAAAGGGAACGCCCGGAGAGCTGAAAATGAAGCCGGAGATGGTCAAAGCCGTTTGCGACGAAGCCCACAGGCTGGGCTACACCGTAGCAGCACACACCGAATCGCCGGAGGGCGTAAAGGTGGCGCTGGAAAATGGGGTGGATTCCATCGAGCACGGTGCAAAGATGGATGGTGAGACGGTCCGCCTGTATAAGGAGCGGGGAGCCTTCCTGTGCACGACCATCTCCCCGGCGCTGCCCTATGCGCTGTTCGATACAGCGGTTTCCGGTGCCTCGGAAAAGGATCAGTACAACGGCAAGATCGTGTTTGACGGTGTGGTGGAAAGCGCAAAGACCGCGCTTGCCAACGGCATCCCGGTGGGCTTGGGCAATGACGTGGGCTGCCCCTACATCACCCAGTATGATTTCTGGCGGGAACTGTGCTATTTCCATAAGTATTGCGGGGTGAGCAATCGGTTCGCCCTCTACACGGCGACCCTGCGCAATGCACAGCTGGCCGGAGTAGGAGATGTGACCGGTTCCATTGAGCCGGGCAAGAGCGCAGACTTTATTGTGACGAAGCACGATCCGCTGGAAGACCTGCGTGCGCTGCAGCATCTGGAACTGGTAGTGTGCCGGGGCCATGTGATCAAAAAGCCGAATCCTAAGCGCAATAAAACGGTCGATGCCCTGCTGGACCCGTATCTGGCATAAAACTGCGGAAAGAGATCAAAAGAAAAGCAAGGGGCTGCTGCACCAGATGACGTGCGGCAGCCCCTTGCTTTGCAGCGGAAGATTCACATGCTTGCCATCACAGCCAGAATGCTCTGCCAGCTCTTGCTCCGGGCAGGGGAAGTGTGAGCCGAACGGCTGCGGCTGACAGCTGTGGCTGTGCCGGAAGCGGCAGGGCCCATGGCAGTCAGCGGCACAGACGGATGGAAGAATACGGCGGTATCGCTGGCCAGCCACTGGGCCGCAAGGTGCGCGGCCTGCGGGTCTGCCTGCAAGGCGCGGCGCTCGCTTCCGGCCAGAAAATCTGCCAGCCAGTAGAGGATGGCGCTCAGCGGCTGACTTGGTGCAGGGCCCTGACTCCAGTAGGTCCAGCGGGCACCGGCTCCTACAAAACTCTCCACGGTAATAACGGCACCGGTGCGGGCGTTCTGCGGGATGCTGCCCTGATGATCGGCTCCTGCAAGGGTGCGCAGCTCAGACAGGATGCGCTGGGTGCGTGCCAGATTCCAGCCGGTCCTCCCGGCAGTAGGCACGGAAATCGGTCTCGTCGATCAGGCCGTCGGCACTGGAAGGAAAGCGGCCTACCAGCTGCCCATCAGCATTGTGGCACAGCTGCCAGCCCTTGCGGAACAGCTGAAAGTTCAGGCAGCGGCGCCCCATGGTGGAGTAGCACAGGATGGAGGTGTTCTCACCGGGCAGCTGCTTGAGCTCCAGACAGGCATCGTTGCCGCAGGTATCCTGCAGCTTTACCGTTAAAAGAAGCTGCGCACGGGGGTGCTGGGCAGACATGGCGTTGTGCATTGCGGTAAAATAACGGCTGGCGTCCATCGTGAGTTCCTCCCTGAAAAGCTGATACAGCGGTTCGTTGTATAACAGGCGGGTTCTGCAGCAGACAGCCCTGTGCACGGGGCGGCTTACGCAGGATTGTTTTATCTTGTGAACCTAGTATAGCATATTTCGCAACGAAAAACAACTATAAGTTTATCGAAAAATGAAGGAATTTGCGAGATGCGGCAGGGTAAGCAAAACCTGGACGAAACACGGTTGTGACGCGGTTGTATAAAAATGCCTGCAGACGGAGAAAACTCTCTCGTCTGCAAGCCGTTGCTCTTATAAAACTCTTATTTCAGTCGCCCAGTTCCCGGATCTCGTTCTGGATCAGCCGCCCGGCAGCACGAGCCAGCTGGTCCATGCCGCGGATGCGTGCCATATTTTTGCCGTAGATCTGTGCAGCGGCACCGGCAGAGCTATCCTCGCCCATGAACACGGCAGACACCCGGATGCCCATGCGCTGCAGCGCACGCACCTGCGCGGCAGTGTCGGCCACACCTGCGGCGTCCTCGTAACCGCAGCCCAGCGGTTTTTCCGGGCTGGGCGGGATACGGCGGCTGTCGTTGGGCGAAGCATCCGTCAGCACGATGAGCAGGTGCCGCGGCGCAGGGCCGGGCGCATACTGCAAAAGGTCGCCTGCAGCCCGCAGGGCAAGGCCGTCACGGTTCCAGCCGGAAGCAAAATAACGGTTGATGTTCTGCAGGTTTTTGTCCGCAAAGCCCTTGAGCACACGCAGCACAGTGTAGCCCCGCAGGCTGCTGAAGCTGGACACCCGCACCGGGATCCCGCAGGCTGCAAGGCTCTGGGCCAGAATAGAGCCCTGCGCCGCAATGACCTCCTGACAGTGCAGGCGGGACGCAGATGCATCCAGCAGAAGATCCACCGTGAAGGAAGGCTGGTTTTCCTCCTCGGCGCATAAAAATACCCGGTCATCGTTCAAAAGTGGTGCCCGCCAGATGCGTCCGGCATTCAGGTTTCCGCTGCGGGCCACACGGGCGTTGGGCTGCTGATGCACCAGAATGCAGTTGCGGATCTGTTCGGTGAGCCGTAGCACGACGCTGCGGTGCAGTTCCCGGTTCTTAGCGTAGTAGGCGCGATTGCGGTCAGCCTGAAGTTCAGCCTGCTCAGCCAGATGTTTTGCCTCCGGGGTGGGGGCCTGCTCCGGGCTTGGCACACCGGCGCTGAACCACAAATGGCATCCCAGGTGGTCGCCCACGCAAAGCTCCTGCTCGGCCTTGCGCAGCCGTTCCGGCGGGTAGAGGGAGCGGCCGAAGCAGCTTTCGATGTAGGCTCTGTCCTGCGCGGCATCCTGCTTCAGGGTGATGTGGGCCCTGCGCTTGTCCACCGCCAGTCCACCGCCCACAGCATCCACGGAGCTTGAGTGCTCCACGGTCACGCGGTCCGTTTTGATCATCTGGGTGGGCATGGCTTTGGTGGCAAGCTTTGCCAGCAGGCCGTCCAGATGCAGATGCAAAGCTGCTTTTTGGTGCACAGTACCGTCGAACAGGTTGAATTTTGCGTAGATCGATAAAATTTCGGCTTTCAGTTGTTCCGGCTCCGGCACATGCTCCGGGGCCAGCGCGGCGGCAAGGCCGGACTCGTAAGGGGTCATTACCGGGTCGGTACGGCCCAGTACACGCCGCCAGCGTGCGGCCTGCATGGTGTAGACCAGCTGATTTTTTGCCATCCACTCCTGCCGCGAAAGCTTGTATTGGATAGCAAAGAAATAATCTGCATGGGCGTGGCGCAGTGCTTCCAGCACCGGGCGGCGGGGCAGCTCCAGCCGATAGGCTGCATTTTCCAGATACAGCCATGTCATGTCGTCCAGCATCGTCTGCCGCAAGTCACCGTCCCATGCGTCAAAGATGCTGCGGATCGGCGCGTCACCGTAATATTTGTGGATGAGGCCCACGACCGTGTTCATGTAAAAATCGGTGGTGCCGTCGGTATAGCGGGCCAGAAACAACGGCTCAAAGCCATAGACTCCTGCAGCAGCCCAGACCTGATTGGCCGCACGCCGCTCCTGAGCGGTGTAGCTCTGGGCGTCCATCAGCCAAAGAGCTTGGCGGCATCCAGCTTGGCCGGAATGCGCGCCGCGATCACATCACGGATCAGGCTCTGCTCGTAGGAGTCAAAGGCTTTGTTGGTGATGCCCATATCCAGTGCCGCGCCTGCCGTGATGCCGCGCCGGATCAGCCGCAGGGCATCCAGCATGCCGCGCAGGTCCAGCGCCTTGGTGGAAATTTCTGCACTGTCGCACTTTTTCTGCAGGTCAAGGAACAGCAGTGCAAACTGGCGCACATACTTGGAAGCAAGATCGGGGAACTGCGTCCGCAGCAGCTTTTCCAGATCGTCCTGCGTAATGGTGGGCATCTGGATGACCACGAAACGGGAGGTGAGGGCCTCGTTCAGCTCACGGGTGCCGGCATAACCGTAGTTCATGGTGGCAATAAAGCGGGTCTCCTCCGCCAGCGGGATGCGGTCGTAGCCAGGCACATCGATGGCGCGGCGAAAGTCCAGCACCGCGTGCAGCACGGCCAGCGCTTCGTTTTTGGCCATGTTGATCTCGTCCAGCACACCAAAGCCGCCGCACTGGGCGCAGCGGTATACCGGGCCGGGCCGGAACACCACCTGACCGTCCGCAAAAGTGTCCATGCCGATGAGGGACGCCGCATCCATGTTCACATGGAAGGAGATGTCCCACGCAGGACGGCCAAAGGCGGCGGCAAGGTTCTCGGCCAGCACGTTTTTGCCGGTGGCTTTTCCGCCTGCCAGCAGCAGGTTTTCGCCGCAGAGCAGCGCCGCCAGCGCCTGCTCCCACACCTGTTTGCCGTAGTAGGTAAAGGCAGGGGAGGGAATGCGCGGGCGCAGTGCGTCCGGCAGGGCGTGGGCAGCGCGGTACTGCTGGACTGCTTCCAGCAGGGCGGGGTCTACCCCTTCCTGCCGCAGAGTTTCAAGGAGATCAGACATTTGTACAAACACCTCGATTTTGCCGGTTGTCTGGCACAAACCGGCTGTTCAGCCTTATCATAGCACAATCATGGGGATTTGTGTAGGGGGCACGTGGCGAAAAAATGGCAAAGAGAGGCGGCCCCAAACAGGGACCGCCTCTCTTCATGAAGAAAGAAGAAATGGAAAAACGCTTAAGTTGTACCGGAAAATCGCGCTGGATCAGGCGTTATCCAGACCCGCCATCTGCTTGACAGCCTTCATGGCGAAGGTCAGGGTGCGGCCCATGGCCACACCAGCCATCAGGCAGGGATAATTGTTGGCAAAGAAGCTGCCGGACATATCACCGGTGATGTACAGGCCCTCCATGGGCTGGTTGTTGTTGTCCAGCGCCTGACCCTTTTCGTTGATGGCAATGCCCTGCTCGGTGGTCAGCAGAGAGGCACCCAGCCAGCAGCCGTAGAAGGGCGCAGTGCGGATGGCACTCAGGCGGTAAGCGGGCTTGCCGAAATCCTCGTCGTTCTGCTTGTCGTACAGCTCATTGTAACGCTCCACGGTAGCAAGGAAGGTGTCCTTGGCAGCGCCGGTAAAGCCCATCTTGTCGGCCAGCTCGTCCAGCGTATCGCACTTGAACAATGCACCGGCCTCGATAGCTTCGTCCATCTTACCCTGAATGTACTTCTCACCGCCGTTGCGGGTCTGGGCAGAGCAGCCGATGGTGTGGAAACGTTTTGCGTCCTCCAGAATGTTGGCATCGCAGATCTGTGCGTAGACGCGGCCCGGCTGGTGGGCAGCAGCGTAGACGATATCGTTGTAGGGGCAGCTCTCGTTGGCAAAGCGCTCGCCGTTGCGGTTCACCTTCAGGAAGGGCTGGGTACCGGGGTTGTACTGGCGATCTTGCCGGGGAAGGCCTTGCCGCCAAAGGCGGAGTCGCTATCCACATAGCCGCCATCCACGCCGGGGGCAACAACGCCGCGGTCAAACAGCATGGGAGCGGCTTCCTTGTCCAGATTGGCACCGGCCCACACAGCAGCGCGGATGCCGTAGCCCTTGTCGGCGGGGGAGTAGGAGCAGGCGGTGGTCACGCTGGTGCCCAGCGGGTCCAGCTGCTCCATCATGTAGGGGTTGCCGGGGAAACCGCCGCAGGCCAGCAGCACGCCCTTGTTGGCGTTGTAGCGGATAAAGTGGTCATCCTCGGTGCTCTGGGCGATGATGCCGGTAATGCGGCCATCGCTGTTCTTTTCCAGCTTGGCCAGACTGGTCTTGAAGTCCACATCGTAGCCCAGCTCCTGAATGTACTGCAGCAGCAGCTCGTTGCGTGCCAGACCGGACTCGCGCTCGCTGGCCATGTAGTTGTGCTCCTGCACAGGATAGAGGTAGTCGGTGTTGTGCTCGGCATTTTCTGCAGGCCATGCAGCCTCGCTGCCGGAGGTGAAATCGCATACCCAGCCGTACTTATCTTCCAGAATGCTGCGCATGAAGTCGTGCATGGCGGCAGACTCGTTGATCCAGGTCTTGACAACGCGCTGGTCGCACTTGCCGGAGGCATAGCGGGAGATCTCGCTCAGCAGCTTTGCCTTATCGGTGGCGGGTTCGCCAGCCTCCTTAGCGGCAGCAGAATCAACAGCGCCGTACCAGTGACGGGTGTCCTGCACGTTGGCGTTCTGCTCGATAACACGGAAGTTCAGGCCGTTGGCAGCAGCATAGGCGGCGGCAAACATACCGCCGTTGCCTGCACCCACAATGAGGATGTCGGTGTCCACAGTCTCGGTGATGGCAGTTTCGTCGATATCAGGCTCTTTGCCCAGCCAGTCGTTCTCATCGCCGGTGGGCAGCTGCACGCTGGACACCACGGCCTCGCCCTTTGCCTGTGCGTAGCAGCTCTTGGCAGCCTTCATCACGGCATCGGAGGTGATGGTAGAGCCGGAAACGCCGTCGATCTCGGCAGAACCGGCAGCCATCAGCTGCTCACGCAGCTCATCGGCAGCGGCAGCGCCGAAAGAGGCGGTCTCGCCGGAGGTGTCCACCACCACGTCGGTGACAGCGCTGTCAGAGAAGGTCATGGTGACCTTGACGGTGGAGGAGATGCCCTCGGCGGTGCCCTCGTAGGTGCCGGGAATGTACTGACCGGCAGCACCGGAGGCAGTGGAGCCGGAGGCGGAATTGCATGCAGCCAGTGCGCCGGCAGTGACACCGCTCATGGCGGCGGCAGCGGCGATCTTCAGAAAGCCCTTGCGGGAGATCTTGTTCATAGGTACGCTCTCTTTCTCTTTTCTCTTCTTGCTTTTCTTCTCATCGCGCAGCAAGTTAAAAACCACTTTGCTGAATCTTTAACAATTGTAGCGTAGAGCGGCGCACTTTACAATTCAATTATGTTATATTATAATTTAGGAAATCCTAATGTAAGAAGGCGAGGTTGCGCAGATGAACCAGAGTGCACTGGAAGGATTTGTGAAGATCGTAGAGATGGACAGCTTTTCGGCAGCAGCAGAGGCACTGTATCTTTCGCAGTCGGCGCTTTCGCAGCAGATCCGCACGCTGGAGGGACAGCTGCAGTTTGAACTGTTTCAGCATGTACCGCGCCGGGTCAATCCTGACCCCGGCAGGCCGGGACTTTTACCCCAAGGCAAAGCAGCTGACAGCTCTGTATCAGGAGGCGGTGCGCCATGCCCGCGCGGTGCAGCAGCAGGAAAAACCGCCGGAAAGACATCTGATCATCGCAGGGTGTCATGAGGCAATGCGGATGTTCGTGTACGACCTGTTTTCCCTGACAAGTGACCTGTGCCTGCAATATACCCCTATTCTGGGGTGGTGTGCCAACCGCAGCGAGGTCTGGCGCAGCCTGAAAAAAGGGGAGATGGATCTTTCCTTCCAGCTGGAAAGTGCAGAGTTCTACGCGCAGGGGCTTACCTTTGTGCCGCTGTTCTATATGCCGGAACTTTGCATCCCCATCCACCCGCCCGCTGATATGCCGGTGGGCAGACTGACCTTGGAACAGGCATTGCAATACCGCTGGCTGCCCATCAAGGAGATGTACCAGACTGTCTACGAAACAAGACTGCTGCAGGAGGGAATGGACCGAGGGGTGGAGTTTACGCCGGTGGGCGGTATCCGCAGTGCAGCCTACGGCGACCCGGCACTCAAGATGATCCCGCCTTTCTACTACCGCAGACCGGACCTCAGTTTTGTGCGGGTGCTGGACTGGAACAAAGGCCACCGGTTCGGCGTCGTGCTGGGACAAAAGCGCGAGGACCCGGTGGTAATGGCTTATGTCCGCGCTTTGCAGCAGCTGCTGCCGTCTCTTTCGGAAAAGCTGTTCGGTCTGAAGCTGGAACCGGTGGAGGAATCATAAAGAAAAGACGAAAACCCCGAAGGGAGAACTTGACCGACAGATGTAGAAAAGCTCCCCCTCTCGGGGGAGCTGGCATCGCGCAGCGATGACTGAGAGGGTAAAACAAATAGCACCTGCTGCCCTCGGAAAGGAAGGCGGCAGGTGCTATTTTTGTGCTTATACTGCGATGACGGGCAGCTTACTCCACCACGTCCTCGAACTGGCTGTTGTACAGGTCGGCGTAGAAGCCGCCAGCTTCGATCAGCTGGTCGTGGGTGCCCTGCTCCACAATGTCGCCATCTCGCATCACAAGGATGAGGTCGGCGTCCCGGATGGTGGAAAGACGGTGGGCGATGACAAAGCTGGTGCGGCCCTCCATCAGGCGGTCCATGGCGGTCTGGATGCGCTGCTCGGTGCGGGTATCCACGCTGCTGGTGGCCTCGTCCAAAATCAGGATGCGGTTGTCGGCCAGAATGGTGCGGGCGATGGTGAGCAGCTGCTTCTGGCCCTGACTCACGTTGGAAGCGTCCTCGTTCAGCTCCATCTGGTAGCCGCCGGGCAGGGTGCGGATAAAGTGGTCGGCGTTGGCAGCCTTGGCGGCGGCAATCACTTCTTCATCGGTGGCATCCAGTCGGCCATAGCGGATGTTCTCCATGATGGTGCCCTTGAACAGCCATGTGTCCTGCAGCACCATGCCGAAGCCCTCACGCAGGGCGCTGCGGTCAAAGTCCCGCACATCGTGGCCATTCAGGGTGATGGAACCGGAATCTACATCATAGAAGCGCATGAGCAGCTTGACCATGGTAGTTTTGCCCGCGCCGGTAGGGCCGACGATAGCCACCTTCTGGCCGGGCTTGACCTCACAGCTGAAATCGTGGATGACGGTCTTGTCCGGGGTGTAGCCGAAGCGGACATGGCTGAATGTCACCTGTCCGTCGATGCAGGCAGGGTCCGCGCGGCGGGCCGGGTCTGCCTGCTGGTCCTCTTCCGGCTCGTTCAGAAACTCGAACACCCGCTCAGCGGCAGCGGCCATGCTCTGCAGCATGTTGGACACCTGAGAAAGCTGCTGGATGGGCTGGGTGAAGTTCTTGACGTACTGGATGAAGGCCTGAATGTCACCGATGGTAATGACGCCGTTTGCGGCAAAAATGCTGCCCACGATGGCCACCGCCACGTAGCCCAGATTACCCACAAAGTTCATAATGGGCATCATCAGGCCGGAGAGAAACTGGCTTTTCCACGCAGATTCATACAGCTTGTCGTTGGCGGCGTTGAAGTCATTCAGCACCACGGCCTCGCGGTTGAAGGCTTTGACCACGTTGTGGCCGGAGTAGACTTCTTCCACCTGACCGTTCACGACGCCCAGAATGGCCTGCTGGGACTTGAAGTATTTCTGGCTGAACCGAACTACGATGAGCACAAGCACCAGCGAGACGGGCAGGATCAGCAGGGCGATCAGGGTCATCTTCGGGCTGATGGACAGCATCATGACCAACACGCCGATCATGGTGGTGACACTGGTGATGAGCTGGGTGATGCTCTGGTTCAGGCTCTGGCCCAGCGTGTCCACATCGTTGGTGATGCGGGACAGCACCTCGCCCACGGTGCGCTTTTCAAAATAGGCAAGGGGCAGGCGGTTGATCTTTTCGCTGATCTGACGGCGGAAGTCGTAGCACACCTTCTGCGAAAGACCGGTCATCAGCCAGCCCTGAATAAAGCTGAATGCGCTGCTCAGCAGGTACATGCCCAGCAAGAACAGCAGGATGCGACCGATATACACAAAGTCGATGCTGCCGGTGCCGCGCAGCTTGGCGATCCAGCCGGTGGCAAGGGCCGTGGTGGCTTTTGCCAGCACCTTGGGGCCTGCAATGTTGAAGATGGTAGAAAGAATGGCAAATACAATGGCGGTAACGAGCGAAAGGCGGTAGCGGCCAAGGGTGCGCACAAGCTGCAGCAGGGTGCCCTTGAAGTCCTTGGCGCGTTCGGTCGTCATGCGTCCGGGTCTTGGCATATCAATCACCCTCCTTTTCGGTATTCAGAGATTTGAGGTCCAGCTCCTTCTGGCTCAGCTGGCTGCGGGCGATCTCCTGATACTCCGGGCAGGTGACCATCAACTGGGCATGGGTGCCCTTGCCAACCAGACGGCCTTCGTCCAGCACCAGGATCTGGTTTGCATGCAGCACAGTGGAGATGCGCTGTGCCACAATGATAACGGTAGCGTTATCGGTCTGGGCTTTCAGTGCACGGCGCAGGGCTACATCGGTCTTGAAGTCGAGGGCAGAGAAACTGTCATCGAACAGGTAGATCTTTGGCTTTTTCGCAATGGCACGGGCGATGGAAAGGCGCTGCTTCTGGCCGCCGGACACATTGGAGCCGCCCTGTGCAATAGGGCTTTCGTAGCCCTGCGGTTTTGCATCGATGAACTCGGTGGCCTGCGCAATGGCAGCGGCCTTTTTCACGTCGGCATCGGTGATGTGCTCCCCGCCGAACTTCAGGTTCGAGCCGATGGTGCCGCTGAACAGCACACCTTTCTGGGGCACATAGCCCAGCAGGTCGTGCAGCTGTGCCTGCGGCATATTGCGCACATCGATGCCATCCACGGTCACACTGCCGCCTGTCACATCATAGAAGCGGGGGATGAGGTTGAGCAGGGTGGATTTGCCGCAGCCTGTGGAGCCGATGATGGCGGTGGTCTCGCCGGGCTTTGCAGTAAAGCTGATGTGCTCCAGCGCATCGCTGTCCGCACCCGGGAAGCGGAAGCTCACATCGTGGAACTCCACCTCACCCTGCCAGTTTTTGTGCTCCTGCGCGGGCTCTGCAGCAGCTTCGTCCGGGTCGTTGATGGTGGCTTTGGTGCAGATCACCTCATCGATACGCTCCGCAGCCACACCGGCGCGGGGCAGCATGACGGCCACCATGGCCAGCATCAGGAAGGACATGACGATCTGCATGGTGTAGGTGATGAAGGCGATCATCTCGCCCACCTGCATGGTGCCGGTGTCCATGGCCTTGCCGCCAAACCAGACGATGAGCAGGCTGGTGCCGTTCATGATGAGGGTCATAAAGGGCATCATGGCCACCATGGCACGGTTGGTGAACAGCTGGGTGCTCATCAGGTCTTTGTTGGCCTTGTCGAAGCGCTCCTCCTCAAACCGTTCGCGGCTGAACGCGCGCACCGGCATGATGCCGGTCAAGATCTCGCGGCTGACAAGGTTCAGCCGGTCCACCAGCTTCTGCATGATCTTGAATTTCGGCATGGCAATGTTCATCAGGAAGAGGATGAGCAGCAGAAGAACGGCCACGTCCAGCACAATGATCCAGGAAAGGCCGGTGCTGCTGTTCAGCACATGCAGCACGCCGCCAATGCCCAGAATGGGCGCATAGGCCACCATGCGCAGCAGCATGACGCAGACGAACTGCACCTGCTGGATGTCGTTGGTGGTGCGGGTGATGAGGGATGCGGTGGAAAAATTCTCGATCTCTGCATTGGAGAATCCGATGACACTGGCAAAGGTCTCTCGGCGCAGGTCACGGCCAATGGCGGCGGACACGCGGGAGGCGAGGAAGCCCACAGCAATGGACACGGCCGCCATCAGCAGGGTGAGGCCCAGCATCTGGCCGCCTACGCGGTAAAGGTAGCGCATCTGCACATCGTGGGCAACGCCCTGTGCCTCGTATTCCAGCTGCACCAGCAGCACGGACTGACTTTTGAGGTTCTCCATCAGGGTATCATCCAAGCTGGCAAACGCACCGGCCAGCTGCTGCTGGACGGCTTCGCGGGTGAAACCGGGCATCTGGCTCATGGCGGCAAATTGGGCGCACACGGTGTCCAGTATCCTCGGCAGTGGGGGTGACAGTCTCGGTATCCGTGGTGGTGCTCTCAGAGGATGCCGCCTGCATGTCGGCAAGGCCGGT
The DNA here is from genome assembly GCF_049562865.1 of Faecalibacterium sp. 7. Lineage (NCBI taxonomy): Bacteria > Bacillati > Bacillota > Clostridia > Eubacteriales > Oscillospiraceae > Faecalibacterium > Faecalibacterium sp. 7. The sequence goes on from NZ_CP186911.1 coordinate 2,279,715, forward strand.
CATACCCATGCTGTTCTGCCCGGCGGGGGCGTTCGCTGCCTGCGCAGCTGCCATATACAGCACGATGTCCGGCGTGGTGACGGCATCCTCCAGCGCGGCGCGCTCGTCATCGGTCAGATCGGTGCGCAGCTTCAGCACACCGTCGTCCTGAAGATAATACCCGTAGGCGTTCTGGAGCGCATCGGCGTCCTCTTCGCTCATCAATAGCGTGAGGGCGTCCAGCGTGCTCTGGCGTATCGTTTCCGGCAGGGGGCTTTCAATGCCGCCCTGCTGGATGCCGGTGTCCACGATCCTGCTGGTGTAGTCCGGCAGCGAAAGATCGCAGTACGCCTGCACGAACAGCAGCGCGAACACCACAAGACAGACGGCCCAGTGCCGGGCCAGCTGCTTGAAAATTTTCGTCATGGTTCGGTTCTCCCTTCGTTGTTTTTTGCTTCACGGGAAGCGTTTTCCGCAAGAATGGCGTCCATCAGTGCACCGCGCAAAACGTTCATCTGCTGCACCTGCTCCGGTGTCAGCCGGGCCATCACGCAGGCAAAATAATCGCTGAGTGCATCTTCACACCGGGCGCAGGCGGCGTAGCCCTCCGGCGTGATGCGCACCAGCGTTTTGCGCCGGTCAGCCGGGTCCGCTTCGCGCAGAACAAGGCCGTCCTGTTCCAACTGGCGCAGGCTGCGGCTGATGGCCGGCAGCGGCTGGTGTGCCTCCCGGGCAAAATCGGAAATATACACCGCTCCGTCCTGCCCGCGGGTGCTGATCGTGTGAGCCAGACCCTCCAGCATGGGAAAGTGGCACTTGGGACAGCCCCGCAGAGCCGCCTTCATGCCGGCCCGGGACGCCTTGCTCAGCCGTCCGAAAAAATGGCACAGGCCGTGAAAGCTCGCTGCGGCTTCGGTCTCGTTCAACATTCTATCCCTCCTCATTGCAAAATACTTAACAGCTGTTAACTATTAACGCCTGACAATAATATTCCTCCTGCACCCAGAATGCAAGGGCGGTTTGGGATAATTTTAAAAAAGTTCACAAAAAAGGAAGGAAGGCAGAAAGCCTGAACCGCCCGGCAGCTACATAAATAGAATAAGAAACGTTTCTGCGGGAGGGACGGCATTGGAACAGGGGCTGAAAGGGATCTTTGCGCTTTTTGGCGGGCTGGCATTGTTTTTGTATGGCATGGATGCGCTCAGCCGCAGTCTGGAAACAGCGGCGGGACAGCGGATGAAGCGGCTGCTGATGGTGTTGGCCGGCAGCCCGGTGCGGGGCGTGCTGGCGGGGGCAGCGGTCACGGCGGTGCTGCAAAGCAGCTCGGCAGTCACGGTGATGGTGCTGGGCTTTGTAAGTGCGGGCCTGTTGACCCTGCAGCAGGCGGTCCCGGTGATCTTTGGCTGCAACATCGGAACCACCATTACCGCACAGCTGCTGGCCTTCCGGCTGGAAGATGTGCGCGGCCTTGTGCTGCTGGCCGGGCTGCTGCTCTGCTTTGCCTGTGCGGGGCAGAAGGCCCGGGCCGTTGGCCGGGCGGTGTTCGCCTTTGGTCTGCTGTTCGAGGGCATTGCCGGTATGAGCACGGCGCTGGCCCCGCTGGCACAGAGCCCGGTGTTTGCGCTCTGGCTGGCACGGGTACGGCATCATCCGTGGCTGGGCCTGCTGACAGGCCTCTGCATGACCCTGACGGTGCAGAGCAGCTCTGCCACCATTGCGGTGCTTCAGAGCGTTGCGGCCCGGCCAGCAGCACAAGGCGGCAGTCTGCTGGGCCTTGCAGGGGCACTGCCGGTGCTGCTGGGGGATAACATCGGCACTACGGTCACGGCGGTACTGGCATCCATCGGGCAGAGCCGGGACACAAAACGGGCGGCGGCGGCCCACGCTGTGTTCAACCTGACCGGTGCAGCGGCGTTCTGCGCCCTGCTGCCGTGGTATGCGGGTCTGGTGGCAATGATCTCGCCCAAAGGGCCGGAGCTGGAAGTCATTGCCCGGCAGCTCGCCAACGCGCATACGCTGTTCAACCTCATCTGCACAGCGGTGTGGCTGCCGCTGACCCCGCTGATGGTGCGTCTGGTCTGTGGCCTTGTGCCGGATCGTCCACCCAAAGCCCGGAATAGCTGAGAAATCCGGCACATCCCGCCTGCGGGGTCTGGCACGGCAAATCTGCCAAAAATCCAGCGCTCAAGCCAAATAACGAGAATTTTAAAGTTGATTTCCGGCCAAGGATGTGGTACACTAAATAAGTTATGGAAGTATAAAAATAGGGCGTGGATTTGGCGGTTTTGCAAACGACAAAAATACGCTGCTTTTAGTATAGTGAGGATGAAAAGCATGAAGGATATCACAAAGGCACTGATGCAGCAGTTCCGCAGGGAACACAAGGCAGCGCGGCGGTATATGGCACTGCTGCTGGCATTGGCGCTGCTCACCAGCCTGTTCGTTAACTGGCAGCTGCACAGTGTGGGCATTGCCCAAACGGCAGACTACCAGTGCGGCGAGATCGAGCACCAGCACACCGCTGAGTGTTACGAGAAGGTGCTGGTGTGCGGCTATGAGGAGGGCGAACCGGAGGACTGGAACGCCACAAAGCCGGACGACAGCGCATTCCCTGATGCAGATTACGGTGTGGAGCAGAGCGATGCCGACATTGCCGCCTATTCAGCAGAGCCGGAGCCGGAGTACATTTTTGTGCCCCACCAGCACACCGACGACTGCTATCAGGAAGTGAAAACGCTGACCTGCTACGAGGAAGAGCATGTGCACACCGATGACTGCTTTGACCCCGAGGATGGCAGCCTGATCTGTGACCTGTTCGAGCACACCCACGACGACAGCTGCTATACCATTGAATATGAGCTGGTGTGCGGTCTGGAAGAGGGCGAGCTTGTGGAGGAGCCCAACCCGGACTATGTGCCGGTGGATGAGGAAGCTTCTGCGGTGTTTGACGATGCCGTGGCCCTTCAGCCCGTTGTGGACGACAGCAGTCTGGACACCCCGGTGCACCACCACACCGACGCCTGCTATGAGGAAGTGCTGGTCTGCGGCCTGCCGGAGCACCACCACACCGTGAACTGCCTGTCCGACCCGCTGGCGGATGTGGAGGACGAGGAGACATGGAGCGCAAAGACGAATGTTGTGCTCACCGGTGCGTGGGCCGACGACCTGACCGCTGTGGCAAAAAGCCAGCTGGGCTACCAGCAGAGCGAGCGCAACTTCCAGCTGGACGATGAGGACCAGACCACCGTGCGCCACTACACCCGTTACGGTGCATGGTATGGCAACGCCTACGGTGCGTGGGATGTGATGTTCCTGTCCTACTGCCTGAACTACGCGAATGTGCCGCAGACCACGGTGCCGCAGCGCGCCGGTGTGCAGGCCCTGCGCAGCGACCTGCGCGGGTCCGAGTGGCTGAAGGCGGCGGCAGAGGTCGAGCTTGTGCCCGGCGATATCGTGTTCTATAACAGCATCACCACCGAGACGGTGGCGGTGGAAGAGGACGCGCCGCAGATCATGGATGATTCTGCCGATGCAGACATTGCCCTGCTTTCGCTGGAGCCTGCCGCCGCTGAGCCCCAGACCGAGGAGCGCACCGTCAGCACCGAGACCGTGGGCATCGTGTCGGATGTGGACGCGGATACCGGCACCCTGACCGTGATCTCCGGCGACGTGGACGGCAAGGTGGCCGAGGTGCCCCTGCGTGCGGACGAGATGACGGATGTGATCGATTTGGCCGCAGCCGATAAGGCGCAGGGCAGCACTGAAAAGGACGATGAGCCTGATGCTGACACCGATGCAGTCTATGCTCCGTCCACGGACAACGATGGCTTTGGGGCCACTGTGGAATGGGTGGGTGAAGCCGCAGAGGCAGACCCTTACGGCATTGCACTTCTGGCAGACAGCGGAAATAACTATGACCTGAACAACTGGATCACGAATGTCAGCTATAAGCAGTACGATAAGAAAAAAGATAAATGGTTTGATATCGGCTCTAATGGCAGTGCAACGGTGGACAGTGGTGACACGGTTCAGGTCAACCTGAAGTATACGGTGAATGCCGGTGTACTGACGCCGACGAAGAACCAGTTGACTTACCAGCTGCCCGGCGGCTTGACCCTGCCGGAGAAACAGACGGGCAACATTGTGGACGAAGAACACAAGGATGCTAATAATGAGTATGTTGTCGTGGGCCAATACACCATTGACACGACTGGCAAAGCAACCCTGACCTTTACGGACCAAAAGTTCATCGGCACGAATGAAAACGGTGGTGCGCCCTTTACCGGCACTTTCCATTTCTCCCGTGAGATGAAAACTGATGATCTTGAAAACAATAAGGAAATCCAGTTTAAAGATAATTGCACTTTGACCATCAAACCCAAACCGGACGTGACCATCCTCAAACTTGGTGCGCAGGACAGCCGATACCAAAATGATCCGGACATTAAAAAGAACCTGGTGGAAAATCTGTCTGATGGAACCTTCCGTGTTAACTATGTGGTGGAAGTGTCAACCAATCAGGGCACAAAAAATCCGGTGACCATCACAGACACGCTGAACGCAGGAAACGATAGTGATCTGTATAAGCTGCTGGGTGCCTATGAAACAGACACTTTTGTTCTTTACAAGGTGGATGCCCAAGGCAATAAAGTAAAACAGTCGTTCCCGCAATACACACTGACGGAGGGGACGGATACCAAGGAGATAAAAATCCCAAACCTCCCGGCGCTGAATGCTGGAGAAAAATACATCTGGTGCTATTCGGTGATATTTGACAGCAAGTCATTCAACAACTCGAAAGACGGCACAGGACTGATCCGCAACCGTGCAGAGGTTTCGTGCAAGGGTGGTCTTTATGACGCCTACAACCAGAAGCTCACAATGCAGGATAAGCGCATCACGAAGGAGGGTACCTACAAGGCGGAAGATGGCCAGATCGAATGGAAGATCGTGGTAAGCGTCCCCAACAAGCTTATTACGGGCAATTTCCTTGTGGGGTACGTCATTCAGGATGCTCTGCCGGAAGGTACACAGATCATTGGTGATGTGAAGGTCGGCAATAAAACGATCAAAGCAGAAGAATTCCTGAACGGCGGCAAGGGCTACACCATCACGGCTGATGATATGAATGGCAAAAATAAGCTGGAAATCACCTTCCGCACCAACACCCCCGTTGGCGGCGACAAAGTGACCAACACCGCAAAGGCTACCAAAGATGGTGTAAGCTTTGAAGCTTCTGACACGGTGGACTTGCAGCGGGGCGAGTGGGATCTCAGCAAAAAGCTGGCACCCAGCGGCAAAAATCCCACTTGGAACATTTCTGCCTCCAACAAGGCAGGTGAGGAAAGCTTTACCCTGTGGGATGTGCTGAGTGACGCCGTAAACAACGCGGGTGAAGTGCAGAATGACACCCACTACGCCTACGCGGCAGAGCTGGACAGCGCCATCAAAGCGGGCCTGACCCTGACGATGCATAACGGCACCAAGTTGAGCTACCAGAATGCTGAGAGCAAAGGAAACACGATCGAAATTACCTATTACAGCGATGCCAAAGGCACGAACGAGGTAAAATTGACCGACACCGAAACAAAGGTGCGCAGCTTCAAAATCAAGGTGACTGCTGGAGATAAGAACAACCCTGTGCGCAGCATAGAGGTGAAAGGCATCCCCACCCACGAGGAACGCGGAAATGTGCCCAACGGGGAAATCTGGACCTACAAAAACAGCATTCACATCGAGGGCGTAAACAACACTGCATCCGCTGAGGACAGTTACCGCAGCTACAAGCAGTTTGAAAAGCTGGTGGCGGCAGAGAGCAACAAGAATGAGAGCGGATATGTGAGCGGCAGCAACAGCTTTAAACTAAGTGAGGTGAGCGGTGGAAACCTCCACTACCAGTTAGTGCTGCAGCCTGCGGCTGGTGACACGGCTGAGATTACGGTTACGGATACGCTGCCGAAGAACAGCAAGCTCAACACAAACACAATCAAAATTGCGCTGGATAATGGCGCGTTTGATAAGATTGACAAAAATCTTGGCTGGGCAAACTATGATTATGAAGATGCATCGAAACTTCTGACCATTAAAATTAGGAACTATAACAACGATAATACCGAGCACAAGATCCGCATTGTGTACGATGTGGGTGTGGGTGAGGGGTACGATCCCACATGGAAAAACCCCGCAGTAGGCGAAGTGACCTATACCAATACTGCTGCCTGGGGCAGCCTGAACTCTTCCACCAACACTACCTTGACCCGGGATGTGGACGAAGTGAAAAAGACTGGTGAGAAGCGGAGCAACAACCGGGCTCGCTATCAGGTGGTCATCAACCCGGCCGGGCATGATCTGTCGGTAAACAAAGATCACGCCCCGAATATTGAACTGTGGGATAATGTCAGCGCCACCAATGATGCCATCGTTAACGGTGACCTGGATTCGGTCAAGCTATACTATTATAAATACGATAAAGCGAACGGCGTGACCCGTGGAGACGAAGTGTCGCGCGACTTATACCGCATTCTGGATGCCAGCGACAAGGGCTGGCTGCACATGATAATTCCCAACGAAATGGCGATGATCCTTGTGTATGAGTGCGAAGTGAAGAGCGGCAACGCAGCGAGTTCCTACGATGTGAATAACACCGTGACGCTGAGTAATGGTAGCAAAGATAAGTCGGATAAACTTAATTTCGTGGTTAAGTCGGATGCCACGGCCTCCACGGGCCTGTTCCGACTGCACAAGGTGGACAGCTACTCTGGCAAATCACTGGAGGGCGCTGAGTTTACTATTTATCAGTATGACCCACAAAGCAGGGGCTGGACGCTGTGGAACGGAGCCACGAATGGTATCGTGACCACGGACAAAAAAGGTCAGGTGGAACTGACGGTGCTGGCAGACAAGGCAGGTTGCCTGAACCCTGATGTGCTGTATAAGATCGTGGAAACCAAGGCTCCCGAATATTACCGTTTGGATGACACCCCGCATTATGTGCTGTTCCGCACCAGTACACAGACCAATCAGGAGGCTTTTGAAGTGGCCACCGGAGTGACAACGGGCACGAATGTTTTGGTGGTGGGCAGTGAGAACATCGACCTGAGCAGCAATGTGCAGATGGGCGCAGAGGGCAAGACTACGGAGGCCAAGTACAGCAACATTTACAGCAGGCTGACCGTCAAAAAGCTCTGGCTGGATCAGGCCACCAAGCAGCCCGTTGACCCGGCTGTGGATGAAATCCGAATCAAAGTTTGGCAGTACACGGGTGATGTAACAAAGAAAACGGAGTTTGCCAATGTACTGCTGAACAAAGGCAACGAGTGGTCGTTTACATGGTCTGGCAATGCCCTCCCGCTGGAGGACGACAACCACGAGAAATACCATTATTTGGTGGAAGAAGTGACCACTGGCAACTGGAATGTGGTCATTGACAACAATGGCGTGCAGACCGGCAATATCACCATCCAGAACCGCGTTTTCAAGGGCTACGAGCTGCCCTCCACCGGCGGCATGGGCACGGTGCCCTTTGCGGCGGTGGGCGGTATGCTGACCGTGGGTGCAGCCCTGCTGCTGGCCAAACGCAAAAAACACGAAGAGAAAGGGGAGTGAACAGCCGATGGAACAAAAAAGCTTGCGCAGGCGGCTTACAGCCCTGCTTTTGATGCTGTGCCTTCTGGCGGCAGGCGCACTGCCTGCCCTTGCCACCAGTGCGAACATCCGGCTGGTGGATGCCAGCGGAAACCCCGCCACCGGCACCATCCGCGTTGCGCTGTACGACAGCGCGAAGGATAAGGCCCTGAGCGGCGGTCAGCTGACGCTGTACCGCGTGGCTGAGGTGAAGCGCAAAAACGGCGACCTGAGCTTTGAATACTGCGGCGATTTTTACGGCTGCGGCATCGCGCTGGGGGACCTGACCGACAGCACGCTGGCGGACCAGCTGCTGGAATATATGCCGCAGGGCGCACGGGGCACCACAAAAACCGTTGATGCAGACGGCAATGCCGCCTTTGAGGATCTGGAACTTGGCCTGTACCTGATCGTGCAGAGCAAGGCCTCCAATGGCTATGCGCCCATCAAACCGTTCCTTGTTTCCCTGCCCATGGCAGAGAACGGGAAATGGAATTATGAGGTAGACGCCTCCCCCAAGGTGGGCGGCTACACCCCCGTCAAACCGGATACGCCGCCTGTGCCGCCCACTCCCGTGCCGGACAAGCCCGGCACCCCGGAACAGCCCACGGAGCCCACAAACCCGGATACGCCCAAGAACCCGGACAGCCCGGATAGCCCGGTCTCGCCCGGCAATCCGGACAACCCGGTGGCTCCCGGCAGCCCGGATAGTCCGGTGGCCCCGGGAAAACCGGATAATCCCGCACTGGCGGGCCATCCGGACGGCGCAGTCCTGAGCGGTCTGCCCCAGACTGGCCAGCTGAACTGGCCCGTGCCGGTGCTGGCGGTCAGCGGTGTGCTGCTGTTTGCTGCTGGCTGGGTGCTAAACAAAAAGGAAGCGCTGCCATGAGACAGAAAATTGGAAAGATATGTATGGTGCTGGGTGCGCTGCTCATTTTGGCGGCGGCGGCGCTGCTTGCCTACAACAAGTGGGATGCGGCCCGCGCAGACAAGGCGGCACAGCAGGCGCTGGGAGAGCTGGAACAGACCCTGACCACAACGGTTGAGGAAAAGGCAAAGTCGGAGACTGTTGTGCTGCAGCCGGAGCTGGACCCTGCCCAGCCCATGACCGAGACGGAACTGGACGGCTGGAGCTACATCGGCTACCTGTCCATCCCCTCCATTGGGCTCGACCTGCCCGTGATGAGCGAGTGGAGCTATGCGGGTCTGAAGATCGCGCCCGGCCGGTACTCCGGCTCCACCTACGCGGACAACATGGTGGTCTGCGCCCATAACTATGCAAAGCACTTCAGCCCCATCAAATGGCTGGCCGAAGGGGCACAGGTCTATTTTACCGATATGGACGGCATGCGGTGGAGCTATGAGGTCTCCTATGTGGAGAATCTGCAGCCTACCCAGATCGAAAAAATGACCGAAAAGACGGAAGATTCCGATAACTGGGATCTGACCCTCTTCACCTGCACCACAGGCGGCCGTGCCCGCTGTGCCGTGCGGTGCGTGCGGACGGGCTACCCGGTGCTCACAACGGAGACTGCAGAATAAGATGCAAAAATCCCCTGTGCGCTGGCACAGGGGATTTTTTATATCCGGTATTCAGTGGGCGCTGCCTACCTTCACACATGGAAATCGGCTTTCCGAAGGAAGGCTTCCCCCGGTCGGGGGAAGCTGTCACCGCAGGTGACTGATGAGGGCGCGGGACAGCAGCATTTTACCTTAAATTACCCCTCATCCGTCTGCTCACTGCGTTCGCAGCCACCTTGGAAATTTATTTGCTCTGGATGTACTCGTCAATGGCCTTTGCAGCAGCCTTGCCTGCGCCCATGGCCTTGATGACGGTGGCAGCGCCGGTCACGGCGTCACCACCCGCGTACACACCGTCACGGCTGGTCTTGCCGTCGTCGCCGTCGGTGACGATGCAGCCGTGCTTGTTGGTCTCCAGACCCGGGGTGGTGGAGCGGATCGAGCGGGTTGGGGCTGGTGCCCAGACTCATGATGACCGTGTCCACGTCCAGCTCAAACTCGCTGCCCTTCTTCTCAATGGGGCGGCGGCGGCCGGAAGCATCGGGCTCGCCCAGCTCCATCTCGATGCAGGTGATGGACTTGACAAAGCCCTCGTCATTGGCGTGGATCTCCACAGGGTTGCACAGGGTCTTGAAGATGATGCCCTCTTCCTCGGCGTGCTCCACCTCTTCCTTACGGGCGGGCAGCTCAGCCATGCCGCGGCGGTAGACAATGTACACGGTCTCGGCACCCAGACGCAGGGCGCTGCGGGCAGCGTCCATGGCCACGTTGCCGCCGCCCACAACGGCGACCTTCTTGCCGGTGCGGATGGGGGTCTTGCTGGTGGGCAGATAAGCCTTCATCAGGTTGGAGCGGGTCAGGAACTCGTTGGCAGAGTAGACACCCTTCAGGCTCTCGCCGGGGATGCCCATGAAGCGGGGCAGGCCGGCACCGGAGCCTACGAACACGGCCTCATAACCGTACTCGCCCATCAGCTCGTCGATGGTCAGCACCTTGCCAATGACCATGTTGCACTCGAAATCAACGCCCATCTTCTTCAGGCCGTCGATCTCCTGCTGCACGATGGCCTTGGGCAGACGGAACTCGGGGATGCCGTACATCAGCACGCCGCCGGCCACATGCAGGGCCTCGTAAACGGTGACCTTATAGCCCAGCTTTGCCAGATCGCCTGCGGCGGTCAGGCCGGCAGGGCCTGCACCGATGATGGCCACCTTGTGGCCGTTCCATTCGGGCACGATGGGGGCGGTGTGCACATTCTCGCGGTGCCAGTCGGCAACAAAGCGCTCCAGACGGCCGATGCCCACCGGCTCATTCTTGATGCCGCGGGTGCACTTGCCCTCGCACTGGCTCTCCTGCGGGCAGACACGGCCGCAGACGGCGGGCAGGGAAGAGGAGCGGTTGATCACCTGATAAGCGGCTTCAAAGTCGCCCTCGGCCACATGACCGATGAACTCAGGGATATCAATGCCCACGGGGCAGCCGGTCTGGCAGGGCTTGTTCTTGCAGTGCACGCAGCGCTTTGCTTCGTTCACGGCCATTTCTTCGGTGTAGCCCAGAGCAACTTCCTTGAAGTTCTTGTTGCGCACATTGGGGTCCTGGGTGGGCATGGGGCACTTCTTCGGGTCCATATTGAAAGCCATCTTATTTTACCTCCTGATTGAGCAGATTGCATGCCGCTTCACGGGCGTGTGCCTCAAACGGGCGGTACATGGTGCCGCGGGCCATTGCTTCGTCAAAATCCACCAGATCGCCGTCAAAATCGGGGCCGTCCACGCAGGCGAACTTGGTCTCGCCGCCCACGGTCAGGCGGCAGCCGCCGCACATGCCGGTGCCGTCGATCATGATGGGATTCATGGAAACGATGCTCTTCAGGCCATGCTTCTGGCAGGTCTTGACCACGAACTTCATCATGATCAGCGGGCCGATGGTGATGACCAGATCGTACTGATTGCCTGCAGCCACCAGCTCGTCCAGAGCGGCGGTAACAACGCCCTTGGTGCCGTAGCTGCCATCGTCGGTCATAATGCGCAGCTCATCGCTGCAGGCCCGGAACTCGTCCTCCAGGATCAGCAGATCCTTATTGCGGAAGCCGACCACGCTGTGCACCACACAGCCCTGCTCGTGCAGCTCACGGGCAATGGGCAGGGCAATGGCGCAGCCTACGCCGCCGCCCACGACACAGACCTTCTTCAGACCCTCCACCTCGGTGGCACGGCCCAGCGGGCCCACGAAATCGTGGACGCTCTCGCCGACCTTCAGGCTGTTCAGCTCCATCGTGGTACCGCCCACGATCTGGAAAATGATGTCCACAGTGCCCTTCTCACGGTCGTAACCGGCCACGGTCAGGGGGATGCGCTCGCTGTCCTCAAACGGGCGCACAATGATAAACTGGCCCGGCTTTGCCTTTTTGGCGATCAGTGGGGCTTCAATGACCATCTTTGTCACGGTGGGGTTCAGCGCGACTTTTTCAGTGATCTTATACATCGTGTTTGCTCCTTTATGCTGGCATTTCCTATTTCTGTGCACGAAAACGCGCCTGCATGCCCTCGGCGGCATAACAGACGCAGCTTTTGCAGGCGACAAAATGACATTCTTATTATAATGGTTCCTACAGGAGAAAGCAACTAAATTTTCCTCGTGTCTGTTGCGGCAAACATGAATGAACGGCGGTGTCAGCCAGTGCAGAGAAGGCTTTTTGTGCGCAGACAGGCCTGTTTTGAAATTTTTTGCAAAAAATGCAAATTTGTGGTTGACAATTGCCGGGCGGTACGGTATAATAATCAGCGTCGCCGGTAAACAACCGGCACGAACACATGGAATGTGCGGCCGTAGCTCATCTGGTAGAGCGCCACCTTGCCAAGGTGGAGGTAGCGAGTTCGAGCCTCGTCGGCCGCTCCATTTGTGGAAGTTTAGCTCAGCTGGGAGAGCATCTGCCTTACAAGCAGAGGGTCAGCGGTTCGAGCCCGTTAACTTCCACCATGTGGCCCGGTAGCTCAGTTGGTTAGAGCACCAGCCTGTCACGCTGGGGGTCGTCGGTTCGAGCCCGATCCGGGTCGCTTCGTCGGAATGTCAGTCGTTTGTCTGGCAGTCTTACAAGTAAGACCGCCGTAACAAACTCTGAAATTCCTCCTCTTCCCCACAAAATTTTGCTTCGCAAATTTTTGCGGGGGCCCCGCTTGAAATACGAGTGGGAGGGTGCAGGGATAATTGCACCGCTTATGCCTCTGTAGCTCAGTCGGTAGAGCAGGGGACTGAAAATCCCCGTGTCATTGGTTCGATTCCGATCGGAGGCACCATATGCGGCCGTAGCTCATCTGGTAGAGCGCCACCTTGCCAAGGTGGAGGTAGCGAGTTCGAGCCTCGTCGGCCGCTCCAACACGAAGCCATCATCAATGCAACAATGCAAAGATGATGGCTTTTCTGTTGCTTCCCATTGCATTTCCTTCCTGTGAAAAAGCAAAGCCGGAAAATCCGCAGATTTTCCGGCTTTGCAAATATAGAAATAATTATTCCGCTGATATTGTCGGAGCACACCCTGTGTGCGGAGACAATTTTAAATCGTTTCTTACAGGATCACATTTTTGATGAGCAGCGAAATGCTGCCGTCGTCGCTGTGCAGAAACTCTACTTCATTTTCCGAGTTCAGCAGCTCGGTGGGGATCTTCACCTCAATGCCGTTGGCGGTGTGGATGCTGCGGCTCTCCATGCGACGGATGCGCGCAGGGGTCACGGTCACGGGTTGCTCAGGCGCTTCCAGCACATCGCTCTTTTCTACGTAGTCGTCAAAGGGTACGGCGGCAAGGGGATATTCCTCCTCCAGCTGCTGGCGCACCTGCTGGATGGACACCTGATTGTCGTTGTCAGCGGCCTGATTTGCGATCAGCATCGCGACCTGAGCCTCTACGTGGGGCTGATCCGCGTAGTTTTCCTGCACGGCCTGAACAGCGGCTTCCTGAATGGCCTGCAGCTTCTTTTTCTCCGGCTGAGCGGTGGTGTATTGGAACACCACGGTGGAAAGATAAAAATCCTTGTGCCCGTCGATGTCGAATTTCTTTTCCAGCAGCTTCATGGAGTAATCGGTGAGGTTCACGAGTGCGCCTTCCTCTACTTTGCCGCTCTGGCTGGGCAGACAGGCCCGCTGCTGTATGATGGAGTTCACCGGGGCACCTTCTACGGTCTCGGTGTAGTGGGTGTAGCCGTTTTTGTAGTTCAGCTTCAGGATGCCCAGCCACGGCTCGCCATCGCGGGTAAAATCCACCACCGCAAGGTCTGCCCCCGGGATAGTGGTGTGGGCATGCATATAGTCGAACAGCACCCCGGCAATGCGGCAGGAGAGGTCCACAAAATCGTGATTGTGTTCCAGTTCATTTTTAAAGGCGGAATCCGGCAGCGGGCGGCACTGGCGGATATCGTCGCTGGCAAGTAGCTTCTCGATGTGATACTGGAAGTAAGCAGTCTTTTCAGCGGTCATTTCCATGCCGCCGCCGCTCAGCACAGGGGCGTCCATGGTGGTGTCCAGCACATGCAGGATAGCCTGATGAATAATGATCTCCACGGGTACAAAACCTCATTTCGTACAAAATCTTTTTTTGCATACAGTATAGCACAGCATGACGCAAAAGGCGAGACCGCATCTTGTAAACTGCAGGCGGGAATGCTACAATAAGAGTAGAAAACTACCCAGGAAAGGAGACAAAAACCATGGAATTCCGTGATAAACCAATGGAAAACCTCATCCGCCTTCAGGAAAAGGATATCTGCAAAAATGCCCGTGCACTGCTTCTGGACGGCGAGAGCATCGTGGGCGCCTATAAGACGGTGCGCGATCAGGTGATCTTTACCACCCACCGCATCATCATGGTGGATATGCAGGGCGTCACCGGTACCCGGCAGCAGATCTTTGTGCTGCCGTACCGCAAAGTGCTGCACTTTGGGATCCAGACGGCAGGCTTTGGCGACCCGGTGCAGGCATCGCAGCTGACGGTCTGCTTTGCGGACGCACACGAGGCAAAGTTCGGCTTTATCGGCCAGCAGGAACTGTTTGCGGTCGCCAATGCCATCAGCCGGTGCATCCTGTAAATAACTTCTCTTAAAACAGCAGGCTCCCCGCCCGAGACCGGACAGGGAGCCTTTTGCTGTATATAAAATGGGAGAATGGCAGAATTAGCAGCGGCTTGTTTTGCGCACCAGCTGTTCGTGCATGAACACCATGAACACCAGCAGTGCCAGCAGATAAAATGGGAACAGTGCAGGAGTGATATTGTTTGCCATCAGCCCGAACAGCGGCGGCATGGCCAGATTGCCCACATAGGCGCTTGCCATCTGGATGCCAATGACCGCCTGCGATCTGTCTGCACCGAAGTGCTCCGGCGTGGAGTGGATGATGCTGGGATAGATGGGCGCACAGCCCAGCCCCACCAGAACAAGACCGCACAGGGCAAGCACCTGCGGCCCGGGCAGCAGCAGGGCCAGCACGCCTGCGGCCAGAATGCACTGACCCATGCGGATCATCTGCGTATCGTTGAATTTAAGGGTCAAAAAGCCGCAGGCGGCGCGCCCGGCGGTGATGCCGATGTAGAACAGGCTGGCAAAGCTGGCGGCAGTGTCGGGGGCGACGCCTTTCGTCAGCGTGAGGTAGCTGCTGGCCCACAGACCTGCTGTGGTCTCCAATGCACAGTAGCAGAAGAAGCACAGCATCACCTCTCTGGCACCCGGCAGACGGAATACCTGCCCAAGGCTCAACACCTGCGGCGAGGCAGCTTCGGCGTCGGTGCCTGCAGTACGGCCCTGCCATAGCGGCAAGCTGAAAAAGAGCACTGCACTCAGCAGGATCTGGAACAGGGCGATGCACCGGTATCCGGATGTCCACGGTCCGCCGCCTGCCAGCACCCGGCCCATGACCATGGGGCTGATCATGGTGCCGATGCCCCACATGCAGTGCAGCCAGCTCATATGGCGGCTTTTATAATGTAAGGCAACATAGTTGTTCAGGGCCGCGTCCACGCTGCCTGCGCCCAGCCCGTAGGGCACGGCCCACAGGCAGAGCATCCAGAACTGTGTGGAGACCGAAAAGCCGAACAGCGCGGCAGCTGTCATGCCCACACTGAGGGCGGTCACTTTTCCAGTGCCCAGCGCACGGGTGAGCCGGTCGCTGTTCAGGCTGGAAACGATGGTGCCGAAGGAGATGATCATGGAGATCAGCCCCGCATAGGACACCGGCACACCGAGCGCCGGATACATGGAAGGCCACGCCGACCCCAATAGGGAATCCGGCAGGCCCAGACTGATGAACGAGATGTAAATGATCGGAAGCAGAAGCTGTACCATAAACCTTGAGTTCCTCCGGGAAGCATGTTATACTTGCAATGCATCTTGTGCTTTACTGATGTAATAATATCACACATCAGAGCGAGATGTTAGGATAAAAACGCCCGATTGATACAACAAAACCGGCGCGGATGCAGATGTGTGACCTTGACGGAAAGGAGATGGCGGATCGTGGCATTTCAGACCAGCTGTGCAGCAGCGGGCGGTTTCAACTGCCTGCCGGATGTTGTGGCGGATGGCGAGGGCCGGGAGCTGGTGCAGCACGGCAGCGCACTGTTTCCCATTGCCTGCTATGAAGAGAACATCAAAAGCTACTCGGTAGCATGGCATTGGCATGAAGAGTTTGAATACATCCTTGCCGTAAAAGGCCCGCTGGCGGTGGACGTGAGCAAAGTCCGGCTGAATCTGCAGACCGGGCAGGGCGTGTTTGTCAATTCCGGAGTGTTCCATGCGGTGGAGCAGGCGGAGACCGGGGATGCTTTGCTGCATTCCGGGGTATTCCATCCGCGCCTGATCGGCGGCATGGACACCATCTTCTGGCAAAAGCTTGTGCACCCGCTGCTTCAGCCGGGAGCACCGGCCTTCTTTCTGCTGGACGAGGCAGACGACGGGCAGAAGGCCGTGCTCTGCCATTTGCGGGAAGTCTGGGACGCAGTGGCCCAAGAGGTCTTTGACTATGAGAATCAGGCACGGTACCATCTTTCGGCGGCGGTGCATCTGCTGGGAATGCAGTGCGAGGGTGGAAAAACAAAGGTCTCTCAGCAGGAGCAGATCGCGGCCCGGCGTATGAAGCAGATGCTGCGCTTTGTGGAGGAGCACTACGCAGAGGAGCTGGACGTGGAGCGCATTTCCGACTGCGTGGCCCTGAGCGAGAGCGCCTGCCTGCGCAGCTTCCGGCAGCTGCTGGGGATCACACCCATCCAGTATGTCAAGCAGTACCGCATTGAAAAGGCAGCCGAGCTGCTGCTTTCCACCAGTATGAAGATCGGCGAGATCGGTGCCGAATGCGGCTTTTCGGATACCAGCTACTTTACAAAGACCTTCCGGGAGATCAAGCACTGCACGCCCAGAGAGTACCGCCAGAAGTTTGCAGGAAGAGAGCAGTCTCTTTCAAGGCGGGACGGCGGCAGAGCCGGTGCACCGGCTGAGACAGCGTTATAAAAAAGAGAGTCGGGAACAATGCAGCGTAGTCTGACAAAAGGTCTCATCACCAGCAGCATTTTGCTGTTTGCCCTGCCGCTGATGCTGGGTAATCTGCTGCAGCAGATGTATAACATTGCGGATATATGGGTGGTAGGCCGCTTTCTCGGCGCAGACGCGCTGGCGGCAGTGGGTATTACCTGAAAAAGAAGCGCTAAAAAAGCAAATAGCACAAAAACAGAAACCCGGAACCTTCTTGAGCCGCTTGGCTCGGAACAGGTTCCGGGTTTTGTGCAGTATCTTCACCGAAAGCTGCTTTGCAGCAAAGGGGCAGGGAACAGCAAAATACAGATTACCGCTTGATATCGTAATTCATGTTCATCAGGTTGCGGATGGTGCTCACATCGTCGGTAATGTTGGCATCGCCGTGGATGGTGTGCTTGATGGCGCTGCTTGCCACCGCAAAGTTGATCATGTCCATAGCCTTGTAATCGTGCAGCATGGCGTAGATCAGGCCGCTGGCGAAAGCATCGCCGCCGCCCACGCGGTCCAGAATATTAAAGGTGAACAGCTTGCTCTCAAAGGTGTGGCCATCGTACCACATAAAGGCCTTCAGGCTGTTCTCGCTGCCGCTGTGGGCGTAGCGCACATGGCGGCCGATACACTTCAGGTTGGGATAACGCTCGATGAAATGCTGGAAGATCTCGTCCTGCTGCTCATAGCTGGGCTGCAGGGGTACGCCGTCCTTCCAGTCGCCCTTGCTGTGGTCGTTCTCGTCCTTCCACAGGTGATAGGGCTCAATGCCCAGCAGAACATCCACATAGGGCAGGCATTCGGTGCAGAAGTCGCGGGCTTCTTCCCAGCTCCACAGGGTGGAACGGAAATTGCCGTCGAAGCTGACGGTCAGGCCCTTTTTCTTGGCGACCTTGAGCATGTCCAGGATCAGGGTGCGGCAGTTGGGAGCCAGAGCCGGGGTGATGCCGCTCAGGTGCAGCCAGTCAAAGCCCTCCAGCAGAGCGTCCAGATCGACCTGCGAGAAATCGTACTCGGTGATGGCACTGTGCTTGCGGTCGTAGATGACCTTGGACGGGCGGATGCCGTAGCCGGTCTCCAGATAATAGGTACCCAGACGGTTGGACTGTGTCTCGTTCGGCTCGGTAAGGATCATGGGGGTGCAGTGCACATCATTGGAACGCAGCCAGCGCACGGCGCTCTTGCCAAGGCTGTTGTTGGGCACCACGCTGAAGAAGGTGCTGTCCACACCAAGGTTAGCCAGTGCCAGTGCAATGTTGGCCTCGCTGCCACCGTAGCTGGCCTCAAAGCTGGATGCCATACGGATCTTCTCGTAGTTCGGCGGGGTCAGGCGCAGCATGATCTCGCCGCAGGTGATGAATTTCTGGCCGGGGGTATCGTTGCCAAGGATTGGGTTGAAATGTTCCATAACGCTCCTCCTGATATTTACAGCTCATCAGAGCCCTGTTAACACATCGTTGTATCCATTATAATCCGACACAAGAGGGATTGCAAGCGCTTCCACGGAAATGCAAGAAAAAATAATTGCTGATTTTTGGAAGATTTGACGAAAAGTGTGCTGACGGCCAGCCTGCGGGAACTTTCTCCTCAGACACGAAGCGAGCCATCCCATCGCCTGCCCTACCGGCCCATGTAAATGCCGCTTATCGTTACGTCCCCATGCCGTGAAAATGTGTATGGAGCACTCCAAACGCGAAAAATATATTTTCCACTGATGAAAGCCAGAGTGAAGCGGGGGCGATTCTGAATCGTTTTTACACGCCGGTCAGATCGAACGAAGGCGTATACTCTTCCTTTGCGCTGCTCTTCTGCTGCATGTATCCCTGCGCAAGCCCCTTGTCCATGGCGTAGTTCACCGCCCGGCGGTACTCGTAGGTAGTGATGCGCCGTCCGATGCCGTGCTCTGCGGCCTTATAGAAAGGGGTATACTGGCTCATGACACTGGGAATGAAGCACCCCGGGTCGGCATCGTTCCACGCGGCCATCTGATCCAGAACAGCAAAGCTGTCATCGATGTGGCCGGGCAGGGCGAGATGCCGCAGAATGACCCCCTTTTGCAGGATGCCCTCTGCATCGAACGCCGGGTGTCCGGCCTGTGCCATCATGGCTTCAATGGCGGGCTTTGCCTGTGCAAAGTAGTCCGGCGCAGAGGAAAGCTCTGCCGACAGGGCAGAGGATACATATTTCAGATCGGCCAGCCAGATGTCGATGTACCCGCGCCAGGCTTCTACGCTCTCCACCGTCTCGTAACCGCCGGTATTGCACAGGATAGGCAGGTGCAGACCCTTTGCGCGCGCAAGGTCCAGCGCGGCAATGATCCAGGGCTGCCACTGCCCCGGCGTGACCAGATTGATGTTGTGGGCACCCTGAGACTGCAGGTCCAGAAAGATCTCTGCCAGATGTTCAACGGTGATCTCCCGGCCGAGGCCTTCGGCGCTGATGGGATAGTTCTGGCAGAAGCAGCATTTGAGGGTGCAGCCGGAGAAAAACACCGTGCCGCTGCCCCTTGTACCGCTGATGCAGGGCTCTTCCCAGTAGTGCAGGGCCGCACGGGCGGCTTTCAGGGTGCTGCCTGCACCGCAGAAGCCGGTGCGTCCGGCAGCACGGTCGGCTCCGCAGCGGCGCGGACAGAGCGTGCAGGAAGAGGGAATGGAAACAAGATCGGTTTTCGGCATAATATCCAAAGTCCTTTGCAGAAAGTTTGTCAGCTTCAGTATACCACTTTTCAACCGGACGTGCTATACTATAAGATATGGAAAGAATAATATATATCAGAAGCAACATTTTTGCATAATGCGGCCGAAATGACGGGCTGCGGCAGAGAAATGACCATGATGGAGGAAATCATGCGCACCGAAACCGATGAAATCCGTGATAACCTGAAGTATCTGACCCTGCTTTCCCGGGACTACCCCTCGCAGGCGGCAGCGGCCAGTGAGATCATCAGCACGCAGGCGCTGCTCAAGCTGCCCAAGGGCACCGAGCATTTCATGAGTGATCTGCACGGCGAAAATGAGGCCTTTGTGCATATCCTGAACTCGGCCTCCGGTGTGATCCGTGAAAAGGTGGATCAGGTGCTGGGCGATACCGTGCCGGAAAATGCCCGCGCCGAGCTGGCAACATTGATCTACTACCCCAACGAAAAGCTGCCCCAGCTCAAGGCCCGCTGTGCCAGCGAGGAGGCGCTGGATCAGTGGTATACCGAAACACTGCTCCGGCTCATCGATATCTGTCGGCTGGTGTCCTCCAAACATACGCGGGAGCATGTGCGCAGCTGCCTGCCCGCCAGCTGCGGTTACATTCTGGACGAGCTGCTCCACGCCCACTTTGAAGACCACGATAAAGACCTTTACTATGGTCAGATCGTGGGCAGCATTATTGAAAATGGCCGTGCAGACCACTTCATCGTGCGGCTGTGCGAGCTGATCAAGCATCTGGCCGTGGACAAGCTGCATATCGTAGGCGACCTGTTCGACCGCGGCCCGCGCCCGGACATCATTCTGGATCTGCTCATGCGCCACCACAATGTGGATATCCAGTGGGGCAACCATGATGTGGTGTGGATGGGAGCCGCCGCAGGCAGCCCCATCTGCATCTGCACAGTGCTCAAGACCACGCTGGCCTATCATAATCACGGAATGCTGGAAGACTGCTATGGCATCAATCTGCGTCATTTGCAGCGTATGGCCGAGCAGTTTTACGGCGAGGACGACCTGAGCATCTGGATGCCCCATACCGATGCGGCCCGCGGCCCCTACACCGAAGGAATGCTGCACCGCTGTGCTGTGATGCACAAGGCGATCAGCATCCTGATGTTCAAGCTGGAATGTCAGGTGATCGACCGCAACCCGGACTTCCAGATGCAGGGCCGGGATTATCTGCGCCGCATCGACTGGTCGAAGCATACGGTCAGGATCGGGGAAAAGGAGTATCCGCTGCGGGATACCTCGTTCCCCACCGTAGACCCTGCCGCCCCGGCAGCACTGAACCCGGATGAGCAGCTGGTGCTGACCAAGCTGGTGCAATCCTTCCGCCAGAGCGAAAAAATGCAGCAGCATGTGGAGTTTCTCTATGCCAAGGGCAGCGTGTATCACATCGAAAACGGCAACCTGCTCTACCACGGTGCAGTGCCCATGACCAGCCGGGGCACCTTTGCCACGGAACGCTTTGAAGGCCGCCTCTACTCCGGACGTGCCCTGATGGACTACTGCGACGCCCGGGCGCGCCGTGGCTATTACGCGCCCGAGGGCAGTGCCGCACGTCAGAGCGGACAGGACTTTTTGTGGTATCTGTGGTGCGGCAAGCTCTCACCGCTGTTCGGCCGCAGCGCCATGACCACCTTTGAACGGCTTTATGTCGCGGACAGCTCTACCCACACCGAGGTGAAAGACCCTTATTATACATGGTATAATGACGAAGCCGTATGCCGCCGCATTCTGGCAGA
This sequence comes from Faecalibacterium sp. 7, assembly GCF_049562865.1. Taxonomy (NCBI): domain Bacteria; kingdom Bacillati; phylum Bacillota; class Clostridia; order Eubacteriales; family Oscillospiraceae; genus Faecalibacterium; species Faecalibacterium sp. 7. Next base: position 2,300,782 of record NZ_CP186911.1, read on the forward strand.
GTTCGGCCTGCCGGGCAGCAGCCATATCGTCAACGGCCATGTGCCGGTGCGGGAAAAGAACGGCGAAAGTCCCATCAAGGGCGGCGGCAGGCTGGTGGTCATCGATGGCGGTTTCTGCCGTGCGTACCACGAAAAGACCGGCATTGCGGGCTACACGCTGGTGTATTCCAGCCGCACCATGTCCCTGCGCACGCACCAGCCCTTTGAAAGTGCGGAAAAGGCTGTGAAGGAAAATCTGGACATCATCTCTCAAAAAAATATCCTGGAAACCGAAAATCATCGCATCCTTGTAGAGGACACCGACGAGGGTGAGGTGCTGCGGGAGCGGGTGCACGACCTCAAACAGCTGGTGACAGCCTACCAGCTGGGCTGGATCACTGAGGCCCGCTGCGAGGATCATATCTGGTAAAGCGCAACAATTGTACACCATTTTTCTGTAAAATACCTAAAAAAGAAATCAAAATTTTGGAATATTCTGCATGAAAATGGGCAAAACAGAAAATAATAGAACATCACCAAGCGGGGCTTTGCTTTTTTGTGAAAGTTGTGTATAATAAGATAGCTGTAGTAGTACGGCATTGTTTATTGCACGGTTGCAGCAGCTTTTATGGAGAATGCTTTCAGGAACCTTAACAGGCCTGAAATAACGGGCCTTTGACAAGGAGATCATAAAATTGGAGAAATTTGTTATTACGGGCGGTAAGCCCCTGCGTGGCGAAGTTACCATTTCGGGTGCGAAGAATGCGGCGGTAGGCATCCTGCCTGCAACCATTCTGGCAGCGGATGTCTGCGTGGTCGAGAACCTGCCGGATATCAGTGATGTGGCGGTGAGCCTGAAGATCCTCAGCGTTCTGGGCGCACAGATCAGAATGCTGGACCGTAACACCTATGAGATCGACACCACCCACCTTACCGGGACCAACGTCCCGGACGATCTGTCCCGTCAGATGCGCGCCAGCTATTATTTTCTGGGCGCACTGCTGTCCCGCTTTGGCAAGGCACAGGTGGCCATGCCCGGCGGCTGCAATCTGGGCCCCCGCCCCATCGATCAGCATCTGAAGGTGTTCAGTGCGCTGGGCGCTGAGGACAGCGTGGATTATGGCATGATCACGGTGCGTGCCAAGGAGCTGAACGGCGCACACATCTTCTTTGATAAAGTCAGTGTGGGCGCTACCATGAACGGTATGCTCTCCGCTGTCATGACCAAGGGCCAGACCATTCTGGAAAACTGTGCCAAGGAGCCCCATGTGGTGGATCTGGCAAACTTCCTGAATATGTGCGGCGCAGATGTGCGCGGTGCAGGCACCGATGTCATCAAGGTGCGCGGTGTGGAAAAGATGCACGGCTGCACCTACAGCATCATTCCGGATCAGATCGAAGCCGGCAGCTACATGGTGGCTGCTGCGGCTACGGGCGGGGATGTGCTGGTGAAGAATGTTACCCCCAAGCATTTGGAGCCGATCACCGAAAAGCTGCGCCGTGCAGGCGTGGAGGTGGAAGAGTTTGACGATGCAGTGCGCGTGCGCCGCACCGGCGATATTCTGCCGCTGAAGATCAACACCATGCCGCACCCCGGCTTCCCCACCGATATGCAGCCTTTGATGGGTGTGCTGCTGAGTGTGGCCAAGGGCACCAGCACCGTTACCGAGAGCGTGTGGGACAACCGCTTCCGCTATGTGGACGAGCTGCGCAAGATGGGCGCAAACGTACAGGTGGACGGTCAGGTGGCCGTATTTGAGGGTGTGGACAAGCTCAGCCCTGCGCCGCTGCGTGCGCTGGATCTGCGCGCAGGCGCTGCCATGGTGGTGGCTGCTCTGATGGCAGACGGCACCAGCGAGATCGAGGAGATCGGTCACATTGAGCGCGGCTACGAGAATATCGTGGAGAAGCTGCGCGGTCTGGGTGCCGATATCAAAAAGGTAGAACGGATGCCTGCCGCACTGGATCAGGCATTGTAACGTATCAGAAAACAAACAGCCTGCTGCATATGCGGCGGGCTGTTTTTGAGTGTATCAGAGGTTTTTCATGGCAGAATTTATCTCATTGTATTCCGGCTCTTCCGGCAACAGCAGCGTGGTGCGCTGCGGTGAGCACTACCTCATCGTGGATATGGGCAAGGGCGTGCGCACCACCACAGCGGCGCTCAAGGCGCTGGGCCTTGCCGTCAGCGACTGCGACGGCATCCTTATCACGCACGAGCACAGCGATCATGTGAAGGGGCTTTCCACCTTTCTCAAAAAGAATCTGCTGCCGGTGTATGGCGCGGCGGCTACACTGGATTTTCTGGATGCCAATGGAATCGTCCCGGCAGCCTGTGAGCTGCACGAGCTGGAGGGCAGGGAAGAGGACGTGGGCGCATTCGGCGTGCGGGCATTCCCCACCAGTCACGACGTGCCCTGTGTAGGCTACCGCATCCACACGCCGGACGGTAAGACAATGAGCATCGCCACGGACCTTGGCACGCTCACCCCGCCGGTGCATGAAGCGCTGACCGGCTGCGACCTTGTGGCACTGGAAAGCAATTACGACCTGCACATGCTGCGCAGCGGGCCGTACCCCTATTACTTACGGGCCCGGATCGAGAGCACCCGGGGCCATCTTTCCAACGATGAGTGCGCTGCAAAGCTGCTGGAGCTCATTCAGGAGGGGTGCAAAAAGTTTGCACTGTGCCATCTCTCGCAGGAGAACAATACACCCTCCCTTGCGCTGCAGACCGTATTCAATACGCTGGGTGCAGCGGGCGTTGTGCCGGACAGGGACTGCATCGTGCAGGCACAGCGCCGCAGCGAAGTCAGCCCTGCATTGGAATTTTGAGTAAAAGAAAAAGCAACGCTTTTTGCGTTGCTTTTTCTTTTACTCGTTCGCTTTCTGAACGCGGATATCGTTGCCGAAGAACTTGATCTGGACGAAACCGGCAAGGCGGCTGGAGATCTTTTCGGTGTAAAGCTTTTCCAGCAAAGCACCATCTGTGACATTGGTGGTGACGATGGTGGGCAGCTTTGCGCCCAGCCGGTTGTTCAGCAGGCTGTACAGATTGGTGAGAAAGAAGCTGGAATTGAACTCCGTACCAAGATCATCGAGGATCAGCAGGTCGGCATTGGATGCAGTCTGGAACAGCGCTTCTTCCTCGCCGTTCGGGTCGGAGCCGAAATGCAGCGCTTCCAGCTTGCCAAAGAAATCCGGGCAGGAGACATAGATCACATCATAGTTCTGCCGGAGAACCTCTCCGGCAATGGCCAGCGCCGCATGGGTCTTGCCAAGACCGGCATTTCCCAGCAGCAGCAGGCTCTCGCGGGTGGCGGGTGAAAAATCGGCCGCATAATCGCGCAGATCAGCCAGAACCTCTGCCATATAGGTGCGGATGCTCTCACCGATCTCGGGATCTGCAACAGAGGGGTAATATTCCAGCTTCATAGTGTCAAAGCTGGAAATGGACAGGCTGGACAGCGCTTCGATCTCCTGACGGCGCAGCTGCTGCATCACCTTGTGGACGCAGGCGCAGGTGCGGCCGTTCACACTGCCGGTATCCTGACATTTCGGACAGGTGAAGTGCGGTTCCAGCGCGTTGGCAGGGCGTCCGCTTTCGGCCAGCAGGGCCGTCAGCTTCTGCCGGGCATCGGCCAGCGCGGCGGCGGCTTCGGTGCGGTCTTTGCCCGCAGCACCGGCCAGCGCACAGCGGATGCCCCGCACCCGCACCTCTTCTTCTGCATGACGCAGGGCGGGAATGGCAGCTTCGGCCTGTGCCTGTGCATCCTGCGCCAGAGCCCGGGCGGTCTGCCGCCGTAGGGCAACGGTGCGGAGAGCTTCCTGATACAGTTCATTTTTGGTACGCATAGCGGCTCCTTATTCAGGCTTCTTGATGAGGGAACGGCGGCGGGTGGCGTTTTTCAGGATATCGTTTCCGCTGGGGGCTGCGCGATCTACCCGGATGTTCCGGCTTGCGCCCGCAGCAGCTACCGGGCTGCGCACATCGTGCACGGTGCGCAGTCCCTTGGCGTTCCATGTCTTGAGGATGCTGTTCCAGTACCACAGATCGCGCTTGGGCCCGGCCTGCACGGCAGCTTCCTGCACCATGGCGTCGTCATAGCCATAGACTTCGTACCATCGTGCAATGGCCTTGCGCCCGCCCAGGGTCAGTTCGTCCGGAGCAATGTCCAGCAGGCTGCTGACATACTGCTCACGGCTCTGGCGCAGAGCCAGCAGCTTGAGGTGGGCGTCTGCCTGTTCACCGGTCTCCACGCCCTCGGTGCGCCACACCTTCAGCTCATGCACCACAGCGGCTATGGTGCGCCGGCCGGTGCTGGCAACGTAAGCGGTGCACAGCATCACGGTCTCGGGCGCAAAGCCCTCCTGCACATAAAGGTTGACCAGCTTTTCCATTTCCTTGTGGGTCAGCGGGCGGGCAAAGCCGGTCTGCGCGCAGTCGATGAGGCTGGAGATCATGGGGTCGGTGCGGCTTGCGGCAGCAATTTCGGCCCATGTCATAGGCGTCGGGGCGCTGGGCTCCTCGCCCGGTGCGGCGTTTTCTTCATAGCGCTCCAGCAGACCCGCACCTGCCCAGAAGGCCAGTGCGCTCTCGGCGCTGATACGGCTGCGCAGTTTGAGGTCGGCGCAGATCTTGTCCGGGTCGGTGATGCCGGTAGCCAGCACATACAGCGCCACGCGTACGTTGTATTCCTCTGCGATGCCGAGCTTTGAAAAGATCAGCTGCGGCACGGCGATGGTATCGCCTTTGAGCTCTTTTAAACGGTAGATCATCTTTTATTCCTTCGGTTCGTCCGGTTCATCTTCGGCAGCTGGCTCCCAGGGATCACAGTCCATCATGCTGGGACAGTTTTTCCAGCGCTCCGGCTCTGCATTGAAAGCGTCCTGCAAAAAGGCGGCGGCAGCCTCGCGGCCCTCGTCGGACAGCGGAAACACCTTCTGCACCCGCAGGGCAGGGTCAGTCTTTTCAATGGTCCAGGGGTCGGGCCAGTAATCCACAGTGAGGATGCTTTCTTCCTTTGCAGCACCTTCGCCGCCATCCGGGTCCGGTACGGTGCGCTTGCCGGGGATCATCCGGTACCGCAGGCCGTATTCGTTGCCGCTGTAGGAATTTTTGCATTTGAAATAATGCAGCAGGGGAACAAAGATCATGATGGAGTCCTTTCCTGCGGCAGGCTGAGCACCGCATGCTTGATCCTATTATAAGAAACACCCGGAAAAAATGCAACGGTTTGCTTGCTCAATTGCTGGATCAAGGGCAGAAAAACGTGATAGTGAAAACAAAAAGAAAAACGGCAAACCGATATTTCACGGTTCACCGTTTGTTTTGGAGCAGGGTACGGGACCCGAACCCGCCGCCTGCTGCTTGGGAAGCAGCCGCTCTACCGGATGAGCTAACCCTGCATTGCTCACTTATTGTAGCAAAGCAGAGCAGGATTGTCAAGAGTGGAAGCGTGTCAGTTTTTTGTAGTATAGGTCAGATCCAGCACCGGAGTAAACGGGTCAAACACCAGTCCTTTGATGCCGTCTGCCACCAGCAGACGCTTTTGCTGGCCCAGCAGCGGCACCACGGTGCAGCCTTCCAGCAGCTGACGTTCGCATTCGGCCAGCAGGGCACAGCGGGCGCGGCCGGTCTGCTGTGCGCTTTCTGCCAGACGTTCGGTGTACAGCGGGTCAGAGTAACCGGTCAAACCACCGCCCTCGGCAGTGAACTGCTGAAGCATCTGGTATACGCTGCCGCCCTCGGCACAGATGGGAGCCAGTGCGATGGTGTAATCGCCCGCCGCAAGGCGTTTGTCAAACTCTTCCTGCGGCACCTCCTCCACTGAGAAGAAGAGGGAACAGTCCTTCTGCCATGCACCGTTGATCTGCTCGGCCAGTTCGGTGAGCCCGGCTTCCTTGGGCAGCAGGATGGTCACACCGGAAAAATCAGAGCTGGCCATGCCCTGCCGGGCTTCCAGATACAATGCACGCGGGTCCGGGATCACAGGCATGGAATCCCCGGCAGTGTCGCGGTAGGCGATGCCGTCTACAGTCAGCCCTGCAGGCACAAGGCCCTCGGCGGCGGTGTACAGGCCGGAAGAAGGCACCGCTGCATTTTCCCGGGCAATGCCGGCCAGTGCCTGCCGCAGTGCCTGATTCTCAAAGACAGAGCCCTCGGCGCTGTTGAACAGCAGGGCCCAGGTGGTATCGGAGTAGGAAACAGCCCGCAGCGCGGTCGCTTCGCCGGTGTCGTCCAGCGCGGCAGAGCATTTCTCGTCCGCGATGAGCTGAGCGGCACTCTTGCCGGTGCTGCCGGTGTTCTGCACCAGACGCAGGCTGCCGATCAGGGGCGCAGAGACATCGCGCCGCAGGAACAGGCCGCTGGCGGTCCAGTTGTACAGATAGAAACTGCCGCTGGAAAGGGTGGTCTTTGCCGTCAGGCCGTAGGTGCCGCGGGTGCTGTTGAAGAACTCCTCGTCGCAGGGCATGGCACCGGGCAGGGTGAGCTTTGCGAGGAAGTTGTCGTCCTTTTCACTCAGGCGGAACACCAGTGTCAGCGGGCCGGAAGCCGAAACCCCCAGCGTACTGGGAGCCGCCGTGCCGTCCAGAACAGCGGCGCTGTTTTCAATGGCAGAAAACTCTACCGCATAGGGAGAGCCCGTCTGTGCCTGAAAGATGCGCCGGAACGCAAACACAAAGTCCTCGGCGGTGATGGAATAATCTGTGGCGGTTCCCTTAGCGGCGGTGTAGGTCAGGCCGTCTTTTATGGCAAAGGTGTAGGTGCGGCCATCCGGGGAGACGGTCCAGCTTTCGCACAGGTCAGGTACGATCTCGCCGTCGGCGTTTTTGCGCACAAGGCCGCCGTAAAGATTCTCGCAGGCAATGACGTCTGGCGCGGCAGACACGACCTGTGGGTCAAGATTTGCGGGGATGGTATCCACAAACCATGTAAAGCTGGCTGCACCGGAGCCGCCGCTGCAGCCGGTAAGGGCAAACAGGAACGCAGCGGCAAGCACCGCTGCGGTGATACGCAGGAACTGTTTCAAGGAAATGACCTCATTCTATGGTATTTGCTGGGAGTGTGTATAGATACAAAAAGCACTCTGCTTCGACAAGTGTAGCAGAAATGAAGGCAAAATACAATTGAGGAATTGTGAATTTCCCTTGCTTTTTGGGGCAAAAAGGGCGTTTTTCCGTTGCCAATTGCGGCCAAATGGACTATAATGGTACAGCGAATGTTTCAGCGCCCCTTTGCGGCGCGTTCGATACGATATTACTTATTGAGGAGGAACTGTTTTTATGCAGAAGGATCAGCAGAAACTGGCCGAGCTCATCAAGGGCAAAAAAGTTGCCTTCATCGGCGCAGGCGTCAGCCATAAGACGCTCATCAGGGAGTTCGTGGAGCTGGGGGCGCACGTCACCCTGTGTGACCAGAAGAAGAGCGTAGAGGACTTTGGCGATTATGCCGCCACCATCCGGGAGCTGGGCATTGACCTGAGCCTGGGCGAGAACTATCTGGACGGCTTCAAGGGTCAGGACATCATCATGCGCACGCCGGGCTTTGTGGGCTACTTTGAAAAGCCCTTGCAGGATGCCATGGCCGCAGGCACCATGGTGACCAGCGAGGTGGAACTGTTCTTTGATTTCTGCCCCTGCGAGATCGTGGCTGTGACCGGCTCCGACGGAAAGACCACCACCACGACCCTGATCTCCAAGTTCTACGAAGCGGCTGGCCGCAAAGTGCATCTGGGCGGCAACATCGGCGCAGCTCTGCTGCCCATGCTGCCCGAGGTGGCCCCCGAGGATGTGGCTGTGGTGGAGCTTTCCAGCTTCCAGCTCATCAGCATGCATTCCAGCCCCAACATTGCCGTTGTGACCAACGTCACCCCCAACCATCTGGATCATCACAAGGATATGCAGGAGTACATCGACGCCAAGCGCAACATCCTGCTGTATCAGAAGCAGCCCTGCCGTGCCGTTCTGGGCTACGAGAACGAGATCAGCCGCAGCATGCAGTCCGACTGCAAGGGCAAGCAGGTGTGGTTCACCCGCCTGCACGACACCGACAACGGTGCCTTCCTGCGCAAGGAAGATCACATGCTCTGCATGGCGGAGGACGGCGTTGTGACCCCGTTCCTGGCACAGAAGGACGTGAAGCTGCGCGGTCTGCACAACATCGAGAACCTGCTGGCCGCTGCCGCTGCCGTGTGGGGTGAGGTGCCTGTGGAGGCGATCCGGCAGGTGGGCAGCACCTTTACCGGCGTGGAGCACCGCATCGAGCCGGTGCGTACGCTGGACGGTGTGCTGTACTACAACGACTCCATCGGCACCAGCCCTACCCGCACCATTGCCGGTCTGCGCAGCTTCGATCAGAAGGTCATCCTGATCGCGGGCGGCTATGACAAGCACATCCCGTATGAGCCGCTGGCACCGGAAGTAGTGGCGCATGTGAAGGAGCTTGTGCTCATGGGTGCTACCGGCCCCCGCATTGAAAAGGCTGTGCGTGAGGACCCGAATTTCAACGAAGCAGAGCTGCCCATCCAGCATGCGGACAACATGCAGCACGCTGTGGAGCTGGCCCGCGCCTGCGCAAAGCCCGGCGATATCATCATCCTGTCTCCGGCCAGCGCATCCTTTGACCTGTACCCCAACTTTGAGGTGCGCGGCCGTGAGTTCAAGAAGATCGTCAACGAGCTGAAGTGATCGCACAGGTCGATACAAAGCGGCGGCGTGCCCGCTTTGCCAATGCCTGCCGGGGCCGGTGGGTGCTGGGGGCAGTGCTTCCGCTGGACCTTGCTCTCTTCGGCAAAAGCCAGCCGTGGCGGTTCTACGCCGGGCCCACGCTGGCGCTGGAGAATGAGCGGCAGCACTGCATGGGTTGCCGGGCACGCAAATCCCGAGGAACTGGCCGGCTTTCTGGCCTTCTGCGGGTGTGAGAGCGTCATTCTGGACGAAGCCGGATGTCTGCCGCCCACCGGCTGGCACCGGGCTGAGACACTGACCGTGTTCGGTCTTGCCCCCGGCAGGGTGCTGCCGCTGCCTGCCGCAGACGAAGCCCTCTGGGCACAGCTGGCCCTTGACCGGGAACCTGCGGCTATGGACGTGGCCCGGGCATTGTACCCGGAAAATACGGCCAGACAGGAGGATCTTTATTCTGAACTGTGCACCAAGCGTATCCGGGGCAAGGCGCTTGTCTGGACGCTGAGACAGGGCAGGAAAGCGGTCTGCACGGTGGGAGCCTATGCCCTTGCAAATGGGCAGGCATATATGGCCTGCGGACAGACAGAAAGCTCCCTGCGCGGCAAAGGCATCGGCGGGCGGCTCATTGTGCAGATGGCAAACGAGCTTTCCGCAGAGGGGCAGCGCCCGGTGTTCCTCTGTAGCCCGGAGCGGGTGCATTTTTATACCCGGCTCGGCTTTGAAAAGCTTGCGGAGTATGCGCGTTATGAACACCCGGCGCGTCGGTAGCTTTCTCCTTGGACACGAAATACGGGTTGCGGCACCCAGCATCCGCTACGCTTATGCTTGCGTCTTGCTGGCCACGGCCCCAACAACAGCTCCCTGCTTCCGCCAATGGCGGCAGTCACTGTTGTTGCAGGCCATTCCATCGCCCGCCCTATTGCCTTCGGCAACAGGGCCCCACCCCAGCGGACGGTCCTCGGAGAAACTACCAATGTGCCTTTTGCGGGCTGCTTTTGCGGGCTGTATTTTATAATTCAAATCATAAATTAAGGAACCATTATAATGTCAATCTTAAATCACTTTTTTGATTATAGACCCGAAGTTCTGGCGCTGGACGAAAAGGCCATGGAACTGTGCCAGCCCTATTTCCGTCATATGGAAGAGATCCGGGACTTCAACCAGCTCAAGATGCTGAAAGCTTTTGCGGATACGCAGATGTCCTCTACTGATATGCTGGGCACCACCGGCTACGGTCTGTGGGATACCGGCCGCGCAAAGCTGGAACAGATCTTTGCCGAGGTGATGGGAGCGGAGGATGCGCTTGTGCGCAGCCAGTTCCAGAGCGGCACCCACACGCTGGCAGTGGCACTGTTCGGTCTGCTGCGGGCAGGGGATACGCTGCTGGCTGCCACCGGCCGTCCCTACGATACGCTGGAAGGCGTCATTGGTCTGGACGGGAAGGGAAAGGGCACCGGCACCCTGATGGATTACGGTGTTCAGTATGATGAAGCACCCCTCAAGGCCGATTTCACCCCGGACTACGACCTCATTGCAAAAAAGGCTCCGGAGGCCAAAGTGTGCCATATTCAGCGCAGCCGCGGCTATCTGCAGCGCAATGCCTTTGATCTGGAAACGATCCGGAAAATTGCGGATACCGCCCGTGCGGCAAACCCCGATATCATCATTTTTGTGGATAACTGCTACGGCGAGTTCACTCAGACGCAGGAGCCCTGTCAGGTGGGTGCGGATATCGCTGTGGGCAGCCTCATCAAGAACCCCGGCGGCGGCATTGCCCCCACCGGCGGCTACATTGTGGGCCGCAGGATCTGGTGGAGCTGTGTGCATACCGCCTGAATGCCCCCGGCCTCGGCAAGGAGCTGGGCTGCACGCTGGAAACGCCCCGTGATATGTATCTGGGCTTTTATTACGCTCCCGGCGTGGTGTGCGAGGCCATCAAGACGGCCATCTATGCACAGTGTATGCTGGAACTGCTGGGCAAGAACCCGGTGCCCCGCTACTGCGATGACCACAACGACATTGTTACCTGCTTTGATGCAGGCACTGCAGACGCCCTGATCGGCTTCTGTCAGGGCATTCAGGCTGCAAGTCCGGTGGACAGCTATGCTGCCCCGGAACCTTCTCCGGAGCCGGGCTATACCGACGAGGTGGTCATGGCAAGTGGCAGCTTTACGCAGGGCAGCACCATCGAGCTTTCCTGCGATGGCCCGCTGCGTGAGCCCTATACCTGCTACCTGCAGGGCGGCCTGAACTTTGCCGCAAGCCGCGCAGGCGTGCTGCTGGCCATCCAGAAGGCGTATTTTAAGGATTGAACAGGAGAGGAAAGCACATGCCTGTTTTAAGTGACCGTGTGGGCACCTTTACGGATTCTGTCATCCGCCGCATGACCCGCATCAATAATCAGTATAACTCCATCAATCTGTCTCAGGGTTTTCCGGATTTTGACCCGCCGAAGCAGCTGCTGGACGCGCTGGCAAGGACAGCCTATGCCGGCCCGCACCAGTACGCTGTGACCTTTGGTGCACAGAACTTCCGCGAGGCGCTGGCCAAAAAGACCAGTCCCGCCCTGCACCACACTGTGGACCCCAACACTGAGATCTGCGTGACCTGCGGCGGCACTGAGGCCATGATGGCGGCCATGATGACCATTTGCAACCCCGGCGACAAGGTGATGATCTTTTCGCCGTTCTACGAGAACTATGGTGCAGACGCCATCCTTTCCGGTGCGGAGCCGATCTATATCCCGCTGGTGCCGCCCACCTATGAGTTTGATATCTCCCTGATCGAAAAGGGCTTTGCCGAGGGAGCCAAGGCACTGATCCTGTGCAACCCCTCCAACCCTTGCGGCAAGGTGTTCCGCCGGGACGAGCTGGAGGCCATTGCCGCCCTTGCAATCAAGTACGATGCCTTTGTGGTAACAGATGAGGTGTACGAGCATATCGTCTACGCTCCGGCAGAGCATATCTGCATGGCAAGCCTGCCCGGCATGTTTGAGCATACCATCACCTGCAACTCGCTCTCCAAGACCTACTCCATTACAGGCTGGCGTCTGGGCTATCTCATCGGCCCGGCAGAGGTGATCGAGGGTGCCCGCAAGGTGCACGATTTCCTTACTGTGGGCGCGGCTGCACCGCTGCAGGAAGCCGCTGTGGCCGGTCTGGAACTGCCGGCAAGCTACTACAAAGACCTGCAGGCCCTATACACAGAAAAGCGCGACCACTTTCTTGCCGGGCTGGACCGTGTGGGCCTGAAGCACAATGTGCCGCAGGGAACCTATTTTGTGATGATCGATATTTCGGAATTTCTCGCTCTGCCGCAGTTTGAGGGATGGACAGATCTGGAATTCTGCGAGTGGATGATCCGGGAGATCGGCGTGGCAGCTGTGCCGGGTTCCAGCTTCTTCCGGGAACCGGTGAACCATCTGATTCGGATGCACTTTGCCCGTGGTACCGATGTTCTGGACGAAGCCATCCACCGTCTGGAAAAGCTGTCTGAGCTGGTGAAATAAGTTCTGATCAAAATACAAGGGTCTCTTAAAACCAAATCTCCAAAATGAGTACAAAAAAGCTGAGCATCTGCAAAAAATCAGGTGCTCAGCTTTTGTATTTTGAGTTCCGAAAAATCTGTCTTTTTGAAAGATTTCGCACCTTACGATGGGATCGATGCGGATAAAACAGACCGATCTGCCGCTGTTTCAGGGAGCAAAAGCGTCCATGACATCGGTGCACCACTTCAGCTGCCGGGTGAACTTTTCCCGCAGCACATCGTCACTGCCGCTGCCCTTGAAAAGTCCTTTGTTGTTTTCCACGGCAAAATACAGGGTGCCGTCCCGGTGCAGGCTCCCGCTGAAGCTTCCCTCCGCTGCCCCGGCAAGAGCCAGCAGCTTCCGGCATTTCTCCTCCGTCAGGCAGGCTTTCAGGGCGGTGTCATCGTCTGCTGTCAGCTTGAACTGCTGTTCAAAGCCGTCCACAGAGTTCTGTACCGATGCACCCCGGACGAGCTGTCCCAGCCTGCCCCGTGGGGTAAAGGTCAGGCTCACGGGCATCGGCTCACCAAAACGGCAGATGCCCCACAGCCCGGCGTATACCGTGTCGTAGGACGGCGCGTTGACCGCAGTGGGGTCGTTCGGGTCGGTATAGCTGACATCCCGGTCCAGCTCGATGCTGCACAGTTCCACCTCATAGCCCCGGTATTTTGCACGGACGTGCTCTCCGCCGGTCATGCGGTCATACTGGGGCAGAGGAAGCCCGGAGTCCCCAAAACAGGTGATCCTGCCATTGGGTGCAAACTGCACCTGCTGCAGTGCAGCATCCAGCACCGCCGGGACGATGCGGCGGTCTACATCCTGTCGGGCGGCTTCTTTCCGGCTGCTGTGCAGCCATCCCAGAAGAAGCACCACGGCAATCGCAAAAATCATTCCATAGCTCATAGCGTCCTCCCTTTCTCTTTCCGGCTCAGCCGCAGATGCTGAAGTACAGGCTGGCGTAGGGGTCCAGCGGCGAAAGATCCATGATATTACCTTCGGGGCTTACATTTTCCAGATTATCCAGCGCCATGGCATCAGCATAGTTGTCCGGCTGCGCCTGTGCGGCAAAAACCAGCCCGTCGTAATCCTCCGGCAGGTAGACAACATAGCTCTTGGTAAAGATCTTGTCATCGCTGGTGCTGCTCATGTTCCAGTCGGTAGAGAAGAAGAACTCGATGTCGTAAGCGTTGTCGTTCCAGTACACCGTGTGATAATAGTGGTGATTGGCCCGGCTCGTATCCCCCCTGGCGGTGGATGCCGTGAGCCATGTGCCGGTATAGGCATCGTAGAGTTCGCTGGAGATGTAGGTATCATAGGTCTGCCCAAAGTAGGGAATAGAGAAATCCGGGATATAGCACACGGCATCAAACTGGATCTCCCGGATGCCGTCGTGGGTCACGTCGTTGTACTTTGTCACCTGCCAGTAACACTCGTCGGTGTTGTAGCCGCTGCCCTTTCCGGTAAAGCTGCAAACGCCGCTGTCCAGCCGGATGGGGTCGGGAGAATCCACGATGCCATTGATCTCCAGCCCGTTTTTCTCAAAGCAGGTCGCCCGGGAGACGATGGCATCCACCGGGTGCAAAGCATCCGAAGAGCCTTCCTCCAACAGGTCGCCGCTGACCGAAAGATCCAGCCGCATCTGCGGAGTATCGTCGTCGAAGTAGAGGTCCATGCCGTATTTGTCCGCATCTGCGGTGCCAGTGTAAATGGTCTCGTCCTCAGAGTTGACGAATTCAAAGGTGCTGTCCTCGTGGACACGGAGCCAGAGCTCGATGTCGTAATATCCCCACAGACCGACATAATCATTGATGTAGTCGTAGCCGTCCATGGCATCGACCTCTTCCACAGAGGAAGCCGTACTGACGTCAGCCGGAACGCTGCTGGCGGGGGCATCGCCGCCGCAGCCGGTACAGAGGATGCCGCCTGCCAGCAGAAGGCTGGCAAGGGACAGCAGATGAGTTTTGTTTTTCATGGTCGTTTTCTCCCGATCTTCAAAGTTTCTGTTCTGCTGCCCAGACGAACAGCAGCGTCAGCAGGGCATACGCCGCGCTGAGCACTGCCATCACGATGCACAGGGCCTGTAGTCCCCGGCGCAGCCGGGGCTTCTGCGGCAAAAGCCGGGGCAGCGCATAGGCCCCGGCCAGAGCCAGTGCAAGCAGCAGAACCGATTGTTCCAGCGTCATATCTTTAAACCTCAATCCACCAGTTCAAGATGAACGCAGATGTTGTAGAACACATCCTGCATGTCGTCCGCTTCATCGGCAATGGTGCCGAAGGCATAAAGGTAGGTGTAGTCGTCAGTGTCCACCGTGTAGACCATCCACTCCCGCTGGTCCTCCCCCGAGCCGGTGGTGTACCAGACGATGTAAACCGGGTAGGAAAGGTTCTGGGTGTAGTCCTCATCCTGAAAGCAGGTGACATCGCGGGGTTCCCCTTCGCCGGTATCCAGAGCGGCAAATCGGGCGGCATATTCTGCGTATTCCTCTGCCGTCTCGTTGGTGCGCAGCGACTGGAACGCCATATCCACCACCAGCACAGAGCCGTCCTGCGTCATGTCCTCGTAGGTGTAGGTGCCATCCTCGTAGTTTTCGTTCATCAGATTTTCCATGCTGGTGAAGGGGAGACCGCCGCCCACCAGCACCGGGATGCTCACCACGTCCGAAGAGGCGGGGATCAGGTCGCCCCGGCCATCCTCCGGCGGGATGACCTCGTAAGCTCCGGCCTTGTCGGAGTCCGAAGCCTCGCCCGCGGCCTCGGAACTGCCGCATCCGGTCAGGGAAAACATCAGCAAGGCGGCAAGTAAAAGTGCGATACGTTTCATTTTGGTTCCTCCTGTTTCAGAAAAGCTCCGTATTCTGCGCCACGGCTTCCATCAGATCCTTCATCATGTCAACCGAGTCCTGAAAACTGCGGCGGTATTCATCAATGATCTTCGGGTCGATGTCCTTGGAAACCGCCATGATCTTCCGGTCGGTGTCAAAGGCGGCAAACATCAGATCTCCCCGGAAGCTTATCCGCAGCGCCCGGGCGTCCACAGCCCTCTGCAGCTGCTGCTTCCAGCTTTCCGGTGCCAGATCAAACTCGCCGGGCAGGGCAAAGGGCTCCGGAGCCATCGGCCTGCGCATCCGGCACACCAAAAACAACCCCTTGAAGATCGTTTCGGAGCAGGTGCGGGTGTTGTGCGGGTCGTCGGGCATGGGGCCGCGCACCTCCCAGACGTGGATGAGGGAAGCATTGTGCATGGCAAAGGGAATGCCCTGATAGCTGCCCTCGTAGCTGCCGTGGGCACTGGCCGATTCCCATTCCTCCGGGAAAAGCCCGGAACGCCGCGCCAGTTCATCGCTCATGGGCCACTGCCTATGCTCCGGCTGCGGGCCAAAGGCCTTGTGCAGTGCGGCCATAAAACCATCCCCCAGCTGTCCGAGGATCAGGGAACTTTGCATGGCGTGGATCAGCTGGATCAAAAATACTGCTGCTACGATCACAAGCATCACGATGGTGCAGCCCGCCGTAAAGCTTTGAAGCAGGATGCCGGCCAGAACGCCCAGCACGGCACCTGCAATGCAGCCGTAGGCGCAGAGGTTTGCCAGATGCCCGTAAAACAGGATGCGGCGGGAAAGCTCTTCATCCGGCATCTTTTCCTGCGGGGCACGGTTCCGTGTCCTCATACTGCATCACTCCCATCAGCACCCGACGGTGCTGCTCACCTTCTTGCCCATCTTGTCGGCCTTATCGTAGCCGTTGTACTCCGGGACAAAGAAGGTCTTTGCCATGGCGTTATTGTAACTGGTGTCCCAGTAGATCACGGTCCACATGTAGGCATCCATCTCATCGTTCCAGATGTAGCCCCGCATGGTGGCGATGCGGTTGGAAGCGTTGCTCTCGTCCACTACCTCCCACGACGTATCGGGCCACTGACCACCGTACAGCTGCTGGAAATCATACTCCAGATATTCCTCTGCATAGTCCAGAACAAAGTCGTCATCAGAGCCGGTATAGTCCAGATATTCATTGGTGATCCTGCGGCAGACCGCAAAACCGCAGTCGTCCCATTCGGGGTTTGCCACCACAAGGGCATCCTCCAGAACATCCAGCACATAATACTCATAGGGGTAGTAGGTCTGCACATGAACGGTCTTGTCCTTGACATGCATCCGGTTGCCTTTGTCGGTAAAGGTCAGGTCGTGACCGGATGCATAGACGCTGAGTGCCAGCGACATGGTCAGCAGTGCAGCTGCAAACAGCCCCAGCGTGCGTTTCATCGTGTTTTTCATAGAATTGCCTCCTTTTTTGATAAGTGTTTTTTGCTCCGGTCATGCCGGAGCGGATCGAAAGGTCCCGGTCTCCGGGTCCCAGCAGAACAACAGTTCCAGCGTTCCATCTTCCTGCGAAAAGCGGAGCAGGACATCGCTGCTGCCGTCGCCGTTCCGGTCTGCGGTCTCCATGCCGAGGTAGCGCTGTTCTGCATTCTCCACAGGGACAGGGTAGTCTAGCTCTGCCAGCAGCACCTGACTTTCGGTGTCATGGTAGAGGGTCGTGTCCCCGGTGTGGACGCAGGCGCAGAAGGGGATGGTCTCCCCGTCCTGCACCAACGTGCCAGAATCGTTGATGATGCCCCATGTGCGCCAGTCGCTTCCGGCAATGTTTTCCTCCGGTGGATCATCCGACGGCATTGCCGGAGCCGGAAGGATGGCCCACCCCAGCAGCAGGATCAGAAATGCCGCCAGCAGAACGCCGATTTGTTTTTTCATCGTTCACCACCTGTTGTTGAAGATCAGGTCGGTGCCGTTCAGGCTCAGGGTGCTTACGTCTTCTCCCACATCGCCCGGATGCTCATTCGGGATCAGCACAGCAGTGTCCTCAGTTCCATCGTCCCAGAAAAGGCTTACGGTATCGCCGTCCACCATCCACTGACCGGTATACACGCTGTCCGAATCAAAGCCGTAAACGCCGTCCCCCAGATCCTTCTGGCCATGCAGGATGAAGCCATGGTTGGGGTAGAAGTTGAGGTACAGGTGCTCTTCGTCCATCCGCCACTGCCGGTACATCAGCAAGCAGGCGTTGTGCAGGTCCTCGTCATCGGTGTAGTCGGAGCGGATGTAGTAGCTTTCAAAGGAGCTTGCATTTCCGGTAAGGAACGCTCTTCCGTCCTCGATGATCTCCACGCTGTTGAAGACATTCTCATCCATATGAAGGCTCAGGAAAGGCACATCGTCCGGGCCGACGTCAAAGCCCTCAAAGTTGTAGGAGCATCCCAGCATGGGGTAGGCGGTGTAGGTGTCCTCGGTGGAGCCGTACTCGGTGTGCATCTCCACCGTGCCGTCAGACGCAATGTGGTACCAGTTTTCCGAGGTGTAGTCCCCCCGCTCGTACCAGATCCAGTCGTCCAGCGCTTCCCGCTGCTCATCGCTCAGCTCGGCCGCAGAGGTCGTACCCGAGGTCTCCTCAGAATACGGGGCTTCCTCCGATTCTGAGCTGGGGGAGGGCTCTGCCGCGCCTCCTCCACAGGCAGAAAGGCTGATGCTCAGCGCCAGCAGAAGGCTCAGAACAGCCGCTATTTTTCTCCATTTCATCTTATTTTTCTCCTTTCCTGTTTTGAGCTGCAAAGTGTTTTCCCGGCAGTGAAGCAGCTGAGAAAAAAGGCCCATGTCCGCATCGCAGGGGTGCCGGACATGGGCCTCGCTGTTAAAAAACGGAAAAGCATTTGACCCAAGCCGTTTCCGCTGCGGCAAAAAGAACCTTCCTTCTGCTCTGCGGGGAGCAGGTTCCGCTTTTGCCGGGATCTATCAGCAGGTTCTCTTCACATCCGTCCTGAGTTTTCCGGTGCAGATCTGCAGCTGCCCCATCACTGCTGCGGTGCCGCAGCCTGTTTCCAGATCCGGATCACGCGGTACTTCGAGACCTTCTGTTCCGGGTGGAACGCGCCGTCCTCAGCCGTCAGCAGGCCCTGTTCGGTGCACCACTGGGCGGCCTTTGCAGTCTCAGTATCTGCCGTGTCCGCAAAGGCGGGCAGTGCAGCGGGTTCCGGCCTTCCGGCGTTCTGCCACAGCAGCAGGGCCAGCTCGCCGCGGGTCGCGGGATCGCCGTGCCCTCAGGCAGCAGGTCTTTCAGGATGGCGCGGGTGGCTAGTTCGTAGATGCCGAAGCCCGCAGCTCCCACCATAGCAGCGCCGCCTGCCACGGCCAGCACTGCGCCGAACCCGGAGCCGTCTCCGCCGTCGATTACCGGTTCGTCCGGGACAGGGGCGGGGTCAGGACCCTCACCGTTCCACTGCCAGTGGGCATAGAGGGTGATGTTGTCGGTGATCGGCTCCAGATGCTGATTACTTGCATAATAGGACTGTTCTTCCACCGGCTCACCGCCGACAGCTTCAGTGTACCAGCCGACAAACTTGTAATCTTTCCGCTCAGGGGCCATACCCTCCATCAGCGGGACGTTCAGACATTCGCCCTTGTCTCCAGTCTGTGTGGTAAAACTCACCTGATCGTGGTCATTATTCCACTTGCCGCCGGTAAACTTGATCCACTCGTCATCGTTGCCCCAGTTTGTGCCGCCGTTGAGGTCGAAGGTAACGGTGTAGTGCGTGACAGCGGGGTCGCTTGTGGTGATCTCAAAATAAACCGCATCGTCAGGCCGTGTCCAGCTGCCGTCCGTCACTTGCGTCCATGCGCCGTCTTTCGCCGTGCAGTACCAGAAGTTGGGCGCGTTCACAGTCAGGTTACTTCCGCCCAGCTTGATGAAATTGCCGCTGGTGGAATCCAGCTTCAGGGTGCCGCGGGTGAAGGTCACGGCACCGTTGTCGATGCAGGTTTCGGCGCTCACCGAAAGGCTGCCGCCGTCCACAGTGGACCCACCGTTCAGGCCGCTGGTTGCTCCGGTGATGGTCACCACGCCGCCCTTATAGACCGTGACACCGCTACCGTCAACAGCTGTTCCGGCCTCGTCAATTTCCAGCGTGCCATGAACTTTTGCACCGCCGCCGGAAACTGCATTGTCAGCATTCTGAATGATCAGCTTGCCGCCGCTCTCGACCGTGGCACCCATTCCGTTGACGCCGTATTCTGCGTTGCAGATCTTCATATTTCCGGAAATATCTGCGCCCATGGCGTTTATGCCAAAGCCAAACGTATCCAGCGTAATGTCGGCATCAGCAGCCACTTTGATTGGTTCTCCACCACTGTAAAATCCGGCATAACGGTCTCTTTGTGCTCCGGTCACCGTGCTTTTTCCGGTGACTGTCAGCTGCTTTCCGGATGGGTTGACCGCATTGTCCGTGACGGAGATGTCTCCACTCAGGGTCAGCGTCCGGGTGGCATCCTCATAACTTGCCTTGCCATCGTCCAGAATATCCGTTGCGTTGGCCGAGGTCACCCTCGTTCCATTCACAGTCAGTCCGTAGTCTGTCGCATCCTCTGCGAACGCAGCTGCAGGCAGCATGGTCAGGGCCATGGCCGCTGCCAGAAAAGCGCTGAGCAGCCGCAGCTTTGGGGTGTGCCGGAGTTCATTTGTCATAAAAACATCCTCCTTCCGCCGTTCCGCTGCCCGGTGCGCTGCTTTTTTCAGTCTGCATCCGGGCGCAGAAAAACCGGCCTGTTATTCCTCTAATAAAAGAGTACAACGGGCCGGTGAAAAAAGCTATTAACCTGAGGTTAGTATTTTTTGGCGAACAACTCTGCCAGCTGGGCACGCTTCGTGCGCACCCCGCCGCCAATGCCCAGCTTGGAATAAAGCTGGTTGGTGTACTGCTTCACCGTTCCTTCCGAAAGGAACATCTTGGCGGCGATCTCTTTGTTGGTGCAGCGGTCTGCAATAAGCCTTGCCAGCGTAAGCTCCCGCTCTGTCAGCCGGGCGGCAGCTTCGGGCAGGGCCTCGCTGTGGTTCAATGCCCGGCAGCGTTCCTCCTGCGCTGCACCCAGAGCAAGGATGCGCCGGACAGCATCGGAATGGGACCCTTCCTGTGCTGCTTCCAGCAGAGGTTTCAGATCCCGGAAATTTTCTGCAAAGGGCATGATAAAGCCGTCCGGGGCGGCCTGCGCCAGAGCCTGCTGGAGCAGGCTGAGGCCTTCGTCCTGTCGGCCCAGCCGGGCATAGGCTGCCGCCATTTGGATCCGCAGATGCAGGGCCACAAGGTCATAGTGAAGGGCTTCGCACAGGGTCAGCAGCCCCGGGCTGCGGCCCAGCACCCGGGCCCATTCTCCCTGTGCCAGATACACCTGATTTTCGATCAGCCCGATCATGGGTTTGCCGGGAGCGAGGGTGTTTACGGTATTCATGCGGTGGGCGGAGTACACCTCCGGGATGCTGCCTGTCTGCCCCCGCAGGGCGTAGTAATAGGCACAGATGGCGTTGAACAGATTGCGCCATGACATATTGTGCTGCCGGAGCATCTCTTCCCGCCGTACTTCCAGCGGGACCCGGGGCGTGTAGGGCCCGCAGAGGGACAGCCGCCACGCCAGAAAATCACAGCAGAGGGTCATGTTGGTTTGACCGTTGCCCTCGATCTGTGCATAGGCACGCTCCAACAGGATCTGCGCGTCGTCGAACCGCCCCTGCTGCAGATCTGCTTCTGCCCGCATGATGGTCTCCGCCCCCATGCCGTGCCCATTGGTGATCTTATAATAGTGGGGCATACATTCATCCATCTCTGCCAGTTCCCGGTCCAGCTGACCGGGCTGACGGTGGAACATCATCAGCACCGAGGGAGAACCGAAGGTCCACCCACCGCTGTTCTGGATGCTGATGGCTGGGTGGGACATCTGCGCACTGGCGCTGCGGTGCAGGCGGCTCATGGCAGAGATGTCGTTGTACATGAGAAAGCTCAGGATCAGGTCGCACTCTCCCAGAAAGCTGCCTTTTTCTTCCGGAGACCACTCCGGATGCTCTGCCACCGTGGTCAGCAGAAGCTGCTTCAGCTCCATCATTTTGGGAATCTGCCGCCAGTTGAACATACAGCGCATCAGCACCAGAATGGCAAAGGGGTGCCGCTTGAGCGTTTCCACCGGACAGCGCCCCAGCCGTTCCAGCAGCTCTGCCGGGTCAAGGGAGGACAGCAGGGACCCCGGCATCCCGTTCGATGACCTGCAGCGCTGCATCGTAGTCCTTGCACGCCTCGTAGGCGGTCAGGGCATGGAGATACTGCTGCTTTGCCTCATACCACGCCCCGTACCGTTCCCGGCAGGCATCCTGCTTTTCCGGAGCCAGCCGGGCAAACAGCCGCACGGCACACTCCTTGAGCATGTGATGGAACCGGAAGGTCTTTCCGTCCGGCAGTCGGGTCACAAAGGCGTTCTGCTCGGTCAGGGTCAGCAGAATCTCCTCTGCGTCCGGCATTTCGGTCACGACCCGTGCCATTTCCACCGTGAACTCATCCGCAAGCCCCATTATGGCAAGGAACTCCCGCTTTTGGGACGGCAGGTTTTCCAGCATCGCCGCCGTGAACATGGAGTAGATATCGGCATCCTCGCTCAACAGGATGCCCCGCTCGGCTAAGGAGTGCAGATTCAGGTATATGGCAGAAAACCACCCCTCACAGGAGCGCAGAAGGCTTTCCTCCTGTGCCTCGGTCAGGTCCATGCCACAGCGGTGGGCGTAGTGGGCAAGCTCGGTATGGTTGAGCCGCAGCTGCTCCCTGCCAATGCGGTGCAGACGGTGCCCCAGCCGGAGGATCTCTTCCTTGGGCAGGAAGTTGTTCCGGCTTGCCACGATCAGGTGGATGTTCGCCGGCAGGCGGTTTGCCAGCCCGCACAGGAACTTTGCCGCTTTTTCGTCTTTTAACAGGTGGAAATCATCCAGAAACAGGTAGCAGGGCGTGTCTCCTGCCAGCACAGCGCACAGATCATCCATCAACTGGGCGGCGCTGCTGGCATCTTCGGGGTATTCGCAGCCCGCCAGTGCTGCCAGCCCTGCTGCCGCAAAGGCGTTCTGAACACTTTTCCAGAAGATGAAGCGATTGTCGGAATAGATATTCACCCGCAGGATGACGGCCGCTTCCGTCTGCCTGCGCTGGTTCAAAAACCAGTTGACCGCCGTGGTCTTGCCGTAGCCCATAGGAGCCACCACCGCCGTCAGTGCGCTGACCGAAACAGGACGCAGGGTCTCCTGTACCCGCTCCGAAATATAGATCGCGTTCAAGTCCGTTTTCCGCATCGTTTTTGCTCCTTCTCACCATCCGGAGGAACTGTGATTCACTGCATCAAGTATAACATAACTGCAGAAAAGCTGCATTCTGTTTTTCTTTGACGGATCATGCCGCATCCAGCAGCTCTTCGGGGTCTTCGATCGCTTCCTCGATCACCTCTTCCTCCGGCGTGGGCTCGTCCCCAGCGTCGAACCATCCGATCAGGCTGCGGATCGTGTCACGGATAAAGAGCAGATCGTTGTCCAGATCGGCATCGGCATTCATCAGTTGCTGGACCATTTCGGGTTTGTCCGTGATAATGTCGTCTACGCCAAGGCTCACCAGATCGCTGGCGTCTTCCTGACGGTTGACCGTCCATGCAGAGATGGTTTTGCCGCGCAGGTGGATCTGCTGGACCATGCCGGGGGTGATGAAGGTGGATTCCACGCTAAAAAAGTCTGCGGCGGGCAGGTCATAATAGCTGCCCACGCCCAAAGCAAGGATATAGCCGGTCTGGATCTCCGGGGCAAGCTCCTTGACCTTGCAAAGGGTATCGTAGCTTTGCGAGGTGATCACGCAGTCATGCTCAAAGCCTTTTTCATAGATGATCCGGACGGTCTCTGCCTCCAGCTCAGGTGTGGCCGCATTGGGCTTTATCTCGATGTTCAGCTGGATCCTGCCTTTGCACTGGTCCAGAACTTCTTCCAGCGTGGGGACCCGGGTGCCGGTGTATTTCTTGCCGAACCAGCGCCCGGCGTCCAGTCTCCGCACTTCATCATAAGTCAGGTCATAAATGTTTTCGTTTCGGCCGGCACAGCGGCGCAGGTTGGCGTCGTGCGTCACCATCACAATACCGTCCTTTGTCATCTGAACGTCCAGCTCAGCGCGCTCACAGCCGTGGTCAATGGCAAGCTGGAAGGCGGGCAGGGTGTTTTCCGGTGCGGCGGCGGAATAGCCGCGGTGTGCCGTAACGATCGGCACAGTGCCGCCCAGCATGGAGCGCAGCGCATCGTCCTCCGGCAGAACAAAGTAGCAGGCAGCAAGCACGAAGGTGAGCAAAGTGGCACCGGCAATGGCGGCGGTCAGAAGCAACCTGCCATTGGAGCGGCAGGGTCTGCGGTCCGGGTTTGCCTCCGCTTCAAACGATAAGCTGCCCCGCAGGCGGTCATAGAGCGCGGTAATAACCGTGCACTGTGCAAGGGTGATGGTGCAGTCGATGAGAAACTGGAAGAAGGGAAGTTCAATGTTCAGCGCGGCACGGGACAGTGCAAACATGGCCTGCGTGCTCTGCATCCCGATGCCGATGATAATGCCGTACAGCGGCAGCGCGATGGCGGCAGTCAGCAGCAGAGAACGCAGCAGGGCCGAAACATTCCACCGCAGCAGCAGAAGAAATGTGCGGAGAATGCGCGTGCGGACATAGCCGACGCTTTCACGAACCGATTGCCACAGGCTTTTGTGCTCCAGAAGGAACAGCGGCAGCACCAGGACCCAGCTGATCAGGAGAACCAGAAGTGCGGCGCAGAGGGCCAGATAAAGCAGGTGATACCGGCTGTTGGCACGAATGACGCCCATGATATATTCCGGTACTGCAAGCTGAGTGATATAATTCACGGCAAGGAAAAAATTGGTGAAAGGGATCAGCGTGGCGCTGTAGATCAGAATGAGCCAGTTCTGCGGTAGAAAGGCATGACAGGCGTCCAGCAGGGAGGTGCACAGCAGTGCAGGCAGGCGAATGCTCTCGCCCTTGCGGGCAAGGTCCAGTCCATGCAGCAGGACGGAACATTCAAACAGCGACCAGAAGGCCGTCAGAACGGCGATGAGAACGATGCAGCCGATAATGGCAGGAGAGGTAAAAATATCCGAAGCATTGCTGTTGCTCAAATAGTGCATGGGAGCGAACCGCAGCGTCAGGGACCAGACCTGCTGCATCAGGGAAACGAACAACAGGTTCGTGGCAAGCTTGCAGAGGATGAGAATGGAGAAAAGTGCAGCTTCGGCGCGGTGCATCAGGGAAAAGACAGAGCGCCGCAGGACAGAATAGGTCTGATTTGCAGTACGGAACGAAATGAACAGATCTTTCAATTTAGCAGAACCTTCTTCTTATAATTTGCAGGACAGCCGGTCGCAGAGCGTTGGAACGGGCTGTCCTGTGAAAATTTTTTACATGATCGGCAGAAGCAGACCGGAAAACAGCAGACATCCTGCGCCGTGCAGCCTGGTGCTGCTGCCGGAAAAAACAAAGCATCCGGCTGAGCCGGCCGGAAAAACCCTGCAAATATAATATAAATATAGTGTAACATATCTTTCTTTAAAATAAAATGCGGCAGAGACAAACGAAATCAACAAAAATGCAGGAAAAAATTTGGCAGGCACCGTACATGGCCCGGAACTGTAGAAGAAGGAGACTCTGGCAGAGGAACGCAGAATCGTTAAAAAATTATAGAACGGGGTGTGACGGATGTTGATTTGCATGGACTTTTATAGAAGCTCTTGCATTTTTATGGAAAATTCAGTATAATAAAACCAATTTTGAAAGCTCACACAGACAACCAGGAGGTCTTACCATGGCTTCAAAGATCAATAAGGGAGAAATCCTCGCCAAGTTTTTCGATGACGGGGAATACACTGCGCTGTTTGCTGATGGTGCAGTGAGCGCTGCCTGCGGCTATGCTGCAGGTCAGCAGGCTTACGCTGTTTATCAGAATGGCGAAGCTGTTACCGTAAAGGATGTTGAAAAGAACATCAAGGTTCTGGAAATGGCAGCACAGACTGGCTGCCCGGTCGTCACCTTCTATAACTCTGTTGGCGCAAAGCTGGCTGAGGGTCTGGACGTGCTGACCGCCAGTGCAAAGCTGAATGCGCAGATCGCAAAGGTTTCCGGCGTGATCGCGCAGGTGGCTGTTGTTCTGGGTGTCTGCGGCGGCACCAGCGCACTGAGCGCAGCCAATGCAGATGTCTGCATCATGGTTGAGGGCGCAGAGCTGTTCTTCACCGCTCCGTTCACCTCTGCCGCCAAGGGCGACAAGGTGGCCGATGCCGGTACCGCAGCCGCCGCTGCAAAGGCTGGCGTGGCTGCTATCGTGGAGTCCACTGCTGCGGAAGCTGCCGAGAAGGCTGCTCACATCGTGGGTCTGCTGCCGGCCAACAACCTGACCGGCCCTGCGATCTTTGAGTTCGAGCAGCCCACTGCTGCTCTGGCTGCTGGTGCAGAGCCTGCAAAGGCTGCTGCCGCTGTGGTCGATAAGGACAGCGCCGTGGAGCTGTATGCAGGCTTTGGTAAGTCTGTCTATACCGCATTTGCAACCGTGGGCGGCAACGCTGTGGGCGTTGTGGCCACCGGCAAGAACCTGTGCCACAACTGCGTAGCCAAGGCTTCCCGTTTTGTGCGCCTGTGCGATGCTTTCAGCGTGCCGGTGATCACCATTGTGGATACCGAGGGCTTCGTGCCCAGCGCTACCGACGACATTGCAGGCGGCATCCGTGAGGCTGCCCGTCTGGCTGCCACCTATGCCGACGCTACCACTGCAAAGGTGGCTGTGCTGGCAGGCAAGGCTGTGGGCCCTGTCTACACTGCACTGGCCGCTGCTGATCTGCGCATTGCTGTGACCGGCTGCACTGTCAGCGCGCTGGAGCCCAGTGCTGCTGTCAGCGTACTGTACAAGGAAGAAATCGATGCTTCCGACAACATCATTGCAGCCACCAACGCAAAGGCTGCTGCCTACACCGCTGAGGTGTGCAGCGCAGCAAATGCGATTGCCTGCGGTGCTGCTGACCTGACCTGCGACGCAGCGAATGTCCGTGCAAGCGTGGTTGCTGCACTGGAGCTGCTGAGCACCAAGCGTGCTGCCCGCCTGCCCAAGAAGCACGGCAACATGGCTCTGTAATCGTCTGTATAAATCTTTAGATACGATTTTGATTTGGAGGATCCTTCCATGAAGTACTACAATATTACCGTCAATGGCGTTGCTTACAGCGTCTCCGTGGAGGAGACTGCCGCTGGTGCTGCTCCGGTTGCTGCTGCAGCTCCTGCCGCACCCGCTGCTCCTAAGGCTGCTCCGGCTCCCGCCGCTGCACCCAAGGCTGCCGCAGGCGCTGCCGGTGCTGTTGCCGTCAAGGCTCCCATGCCCGGCAACATTCTGGATGTCAAGGTCAAGGCCGGTGCATCCGTCAAGGCCGGCGATGTGCTGGTGATCCTGGAGGCTATGAAGATGGAGAACGAGATCGTTGCTCCGCAGGATGGCACTGTGGCTTCCATCAACGTCAACAAGGGCGACACCGTCAACTCCGGTGACGTTCTGGTTTCCATGAACTAAGGGAGAGGTGACAATCATGGCCAAAAAGCCGATCAAGGTTACCGAGGTCGTCCTGCGCGATGCCCACCAGTCTCTGCTGGCAACCCGCATGACCATGGATGAGATGCGTCCCATCCTGCCGGAAATGGATAAGATCAACTACTTCTCTGTGGAGTGCTGGGGTGGCGCTACGTTCGACAGCTGCATCCGCTTCCTGGACGAAGATCCCTGGGACCGCCTGCGCATCCTGCGCAAGGAACTGCCTCACCAGAAGCTGCAGATGCTGTTCCGCGGCCAGAACATGCTGGGCTATCGTCCCTACGCAGATGATGCCGTTGAGTACTTTGTGCAGAAGTCTGTTGCAAACGGCATCGATGTCATCCGCATCTTTGATGCACTGAACGATCCGCGCAACCTGCAGACTGCTATCAAGGCAGCCAACAAGGAAGGCGCTCATGTGCAGGGCTGCATCAGCTACACCCTGAGCCCCGTGCACAACAACGAGTACTTTGCAGCCTACGCCAAGACTCTGGAGGAGATGGGTGCAAACTCCATCTGCATCAAGGATATGGCCGGTCTGCTGACTCCCTATACCTGCTACGATCTGGTCAAGAAGCTGAAGGAGACCGTCAGCATCCCTGTTGACATCCACAGCCACTACACCGCAGGTCTGGCTTCCATGTCCATCCTGAAGGGCATCGAGGCAGGTGCCGACATCATCGATACCGCCATGAGCCCCCTGAGTCTGGGCACCAGCCACATGCCCACCGAGAGTCTGGTCGCTGCCCTGCAGGGTACCGATTATGACACCGGTCTGGATCTGAAGCAGCTGAACGTTGTCCGCGCATACTTTGCAAAGCTGCGCGAAAAGTACATCGCCAACGGCCAGATCAGCCCCAAGAGTCTGGGCGTTGATGCCAACACCCTGCTGTATCAGGTGCCGGGCGGCATGTTCTCCAACATGCTCAAGCAGCTGAAGGATGCCGGCAAGGAAGACAAGCTGGATGAAGTGCTGGCTGAGATCCCCCGTGTCCGCGAGGATGCAGGCTATCCGCCGCTGGTCACTCCCACCAGCCAGATCGTTGGTACGCAGGCTGTGTTCAATGTTATCCTTGGTGAGCGCTACAAGATGGTCACCAAGGAGTTCAAGGGTCTGGTCCATGGCGACTACGGCAAGACTCCCGCTCCCATCAAGCCGGAGTTCACCAAGAAGATTCTGGGCGACGAGCAGCCCATTACCTGCCGCTTTGCCGATACGCTTGCTCCCGAAATGGACAAGCTGAAGGCGGAAGCTGCCAAGTGGGCAACGCAGGAAGAGGACGTGCTGACCTACGCAATGTTCCCGCAGGTGGCACCCAAGTTCTTCGACAAGCGCAATGCCAAGAAGCAGGGCGTTGATGGCGATCATGTGGACTACGCAAATCAGTCTCACCCCGTCTAAGTAACGGTATTTTAAGGGCTTCCCGCTGTGAGCGGGAGGCCCTTTTTGCATAGCAGGGCGGTGGGCAGGAGATGACATGGGTCGTATAAACCGGAAGAAAATGTTTTTGCAAAAATCTGCCCCAAAAGGCAATGAACGCATTGACTTGAAAACATCCCCAATCTATAATGGATAAAAATGGATGTGCGCGGCATTCGGGTATTGCCACAAAAGAAGGAGGGAACCCCTATGAGAAAAGTTACTGCCCAGCGCCTTGCGGAATTTACGGAGCGGGACTATGTGCTGACCTTTGGCGTTGGAAAAAGGGAGTTTGACCGGATGTTGGCAGCACTGGAAGACGCTTATCGTAGGGAGCATAAGCGTAAGCCGCGCTTTACCAAGATCACCATGCTGGATAAGCTGGTGCTGACCCTGATCTACCGTCATGAATACCGCAGCATGGACAGCATTGCTGCAGAATACGAGGTCTCCCGCGATACCATTGAAGTGAATGTTCATTGGGTGGAGCAGACCCTGCTGAACGCAGATCTGATCCAGAAAAGCGTTACCTGTGTGTACAAAACCAACTGAAACAGCCTCCGGCACAGAATCCAAAGATTTTGTGCCGGAGCTTTTTTACTTATTGGCGTTCATTGCGGGCATTTTGGCCGGAATGCACAACAGTGCACCTTGAATTTTGGGCCGAAGAATAGTAAAATGAAGCTATATGTATCGTAACATGGGCTTGTGCACCCAAAGGCGGATACATATACCGGAATCTGTATGCAAAAACATTGAAAAACAGAAAATAGGAGAACGTTATGATCTTAAGCATGACCGGCTTTGGCCGTGGGACTGCTGTGCGCAATGGTCGTGAGATCACGGTGGAACTGCGCAGCGTCAATTCTCGCTACTTTGAGTATTCTTCGCGCATCCCGCGCACCTGCAGCTATCTGGACAGCCGACTGAAAAAGCAGCTCAACGAACGCATCACCCGCGGCAAGGTGGAGCTGAGCATGACGGTACAGAATGTAGATGCCGCAGATACCGTGGTTGCGGTCAACATGGAACTGGCCCGCAGCTATCAGCAGGCCATGCGGGATATCTCCGAGCAGCTGGGCATCAAAAATGATATCTCTGCCGGGGTGATCACCCGTTTCCCAGATGTGCTCACCACCCGCCATGCGGATGTGGACGAGGAACAGCTGTGGGAGGATGTGTCTGCCGTTACGGCACAGGCGCTGGACCGCTTTGTGGAAATGCGCGCCGCCGAGGGTGCCAAGATGAAGGCCGATGTGGAGAACCGCCTGAATTTTCTGGAGGAATGCGTCGGCAAAGTGGAGACCCTGAGCGCGGGCCGTGTGGAGGCTTACACCACCCGCCTGTATGAAAAGCTCAAGGTCATTCTGGAAGACCGCGATATCGATGATGCCCGCGTGCTGACCGAAGCCGCCATCTTTGGCGACAAGACTGCTGTGGACGAGGAGACCGTCCGCCTGCGCAGTCATATCGCACAGTACCGGGACATTCTGGCCCTGAACGAGCCGGTGGGCCGCAAGCTGGACTTCCTGACGCAGGAACTGAACCGGGAGACCAATACCATTGGTTCCAAGTGTCAGGATCTGGACATCACCCGCATCGTGGTGGACATGAAGGCCGAGATCGAAAAGATCCGTGAACAGATCCAGAATCTGGAATGATGCAGTAAGATCCGGAGGAATTTATGAAGCTGATCAACATCGGGTTTGGCAATATGGTCAGTGCGGGCCGCGTGGTGGCTGTCGTCAGCCCGGACTCGGCCCCGGTCAAGCGTCTGATCAAGGAAGCGCGGGAGCGCGGGATGCTGATCGATGCATCCTATGGCCGCAGCACCCGTGCGGTGCTGATCATGGATTCCGATCACGTGGTGCTCTCGGCGCTCCAGCCGGAAACGGTGGCCAACCGCGCGGCAGGGCAGGAGAGCAGAATGACAGCAGAGGAGGAACCGTCCCATGGCGAATGATAAATATCTGTTTGTAGTTTCTGGTGCAGCAGGCACCGGCAAGGACAGCGTGGTGAAGGCACTGCGCGAAGCACACCCGGAGATCGAAAAGACCGTCTCCGCCACCACCCGCGCACCGCGTCCCGGTGAGCAGGAGGGCGTGGACTATTATTACCGCACCCGGGAGCAGTTCCAGCAGCTGATCGAGAACGATCAGGTGGTGGAGCACAACTTCTACAACGGCAACTACTATGGTACCCTGCGCGAAGAGGTGGACAAGCGTCTGGCAGCCCGGAAGGTGGTCGTTCTGGTCATTGATGTGCACGGCGCAGCGAATATCCGCCGCATGTTCCCCGGCGCGACCACCGTGTTCCTGCTGCCGCCCTCGGTGGAGGAGCTGGAACGCCGTCTGCGCGGCCGCGGCACCGAGACCGAGGACAGTATTCAGGAACGTCTTGCTACGGCCCGGCAGGAGCTGGCCCAGCAGGATAAATTTACCCTGAAGCTGGTCAACGACCGGGTCGATACCTGCGCCGATGCACTGTATGAGGCGATCTGCCGCCGCATCGGAAGCGCAGAATAATATTTGAAGGAGCTGGACGAATGCCCAAAACGGTAGGCGTTGCCGTCAGCAATGCGACCTTCCACTTTGATAAGCTGTATACCTACGCGGTCATGCCGGACCAGCAGGACACCGTAAAGCTGGGCAGCATGGTGCTGGTGCCCTTTGGCCGGGGCAGCCGCGCCCGCATGGGTGTGGTGCTGGCCTGTGATGCCGAACCGGAAAGTGCAAAGCTGAAATATCTTTTCGACGTGGCCCCGGCTTCGGCCTGCCTGACGCCGGAGCTGCTGCGTCTGGTGCACTTTCTGAAGGAACGCACCTTCTGCACCTATTATGAAGCGGTCAAGGCGGTCATTCCCTATGGTGCACAGTACAAGCCCGCTGTGGCGGCAGACGGTGTGACGCCGGTGCTGCAAAAGCAGCTCACCCGCCACACAGAGAACAGCTATAAGCTGGTGGGGGCTTTGCAGCAAAAGCCCAAGCCCACGGCCAAGCAGCTGGCGGCAGTGGCATTGCTGGGCGGCGGGCCCCGCACCCTGAACGAGCTGGAGGACAAGGGCATCAGCCGTGCTGTGCTGGATAATCTGTGCGCCAAAGGCGTGTTGGAATGCAGCAAGGTGAACAAGTCCATCGACCTGTATTCGTCCATTCCGCTCAAAAACGAGCCCATCTGCCTGACGGCAGAACAGCAGGCGGCTTACGATGCCCTGCTGCCAAAGCTGGAGGATGATGCGCCCCACTCGGCATTGCTGTACGGTGTGACCGGCAGCGGCAAAACGCTTGTATTTTTAAAGCTGATCGCACACTGTCTGGAACAGGGCCGGAAAGCGCTGGTGCTGGTGCCGGAGATCAGCCTGACGCCGCAGATGATCCTGCGGCTCAAGAGCCAGTTTGGCCGCCGGGTGGCGGTGCAGCACTCTGCCCTCAACCACACGGAACGTCTGCTGCAGTGGCAGATGATCCAGGACGGCGGTGCCGATATTGTGGTGGGCACCCGCAGTGCCATCTTTTCGCCGCTGGAAAACATCGGGCTCATCATCATCGATGAAGAGCAGGAGCACACCTACCGCTCGGAATCCGCGCCCCGCTATTCTGCCCACGAGGTGGCCCGGCAGCGCGCGGCGGAGAACGGTGCATTGCTGCTGCTGGCCAGCGCCACCCCCAGCACCGAGAGCTTTTATGCGGCCCAGCACGGCCGCACCCAGCTGGTGCGGCTCACTCAGCGCTACGGCGGTAACCCGCTGCCGAAGGTGCAGATCGTGGACATGCGCGCCGAGCTGGCATCGGGCAACCCCCGGGAATCAGCCTTGCCATGGAGGACGCTATCCGCCGCAATCTGGACGCAGGCAAGCAGACTATTTTGCTGCTGAACCGCCGGGGCTACCAGACCATGGCCCAGTGCGAGGACTGCCGCGAGGTGCTCAAGTGCCAAAAGTGCAGCGTGCCCATGGTGTACCATAAATCGGCGCATAAGGTATTGTGCCACTACTGCGGCAGCCAGATGGAACCGCCCACCGTCTGCCCCACCTGCGGCGGCAAGCTGCAGTATCGGGGGTTCGGCACCCAGAAAGCGGAGGAAGAGCTTGCAAAGCTCTTCCCGGATGCACGGGTGCTGCGGATGGATCAGGATTCCACCGCTGCCAAGGACGCCCACGAAAAGCTGCTGGCAAAATTTGCAGATCACGAATACGACATCATGGTGGGCACCCAGATGGTGGCCAAGGGACTGGATTTTGAGGACGTGACCCTTGTGGGCGTGCTGGGTATCGATTCACTGCTGTTTGCGCAGGGCTTCCGTGCCTACGAAAACGTGTTCAGCCTCATCACACAGGTGGTAGGCCGCAGCGGCCGAGCGAAAGACCCGGGCTTTGCCATCATCCAGACCACCGACCCCGACAACCCCGTCCTCAACCTCGCCGCCGCGCAGGACTACGACGCCTTCTTCGAGCAGGAAATTGCATATCGCAAGCTGGGCCTCTACCCGCCCTTCTGCGGGCTGTGCGTCATCGGCTTTGCAGGTGCAAAGGAGATCGAGACGGCAAGGGCCGCAGCGCGCTTTGCGGCTCTTTTGGGCCAGCAGGCAGCAAAACAGCCGGATCTGCCCCTGCGGGTGCTGGGGCCGACCCCCGGCAGCATTGAGAAGATCAACGACACTTATCGCTATAAGCTTACCATCAAGTGCCGCAACGACCGCCGCTTCCGCGACCTCGTGCGCAGCGCACTGGAATTGTATGAACAGGAAAAACTTCCGTCCAAGGCCACCGTTGCGGTGGATCTGCATTCGGACGGAGATATCTGATTAGGAGGTACCATAAATGGCAATCCGTAACATTGTAAAAGAGGGCGACCCCATCCTGAATAAGGTCTGCCGCCCGGTGACTACCTTTGACGACCGTCTGGCTACCCTGCTGGATGACATGCACGAGACCATGATCGCCGCCGACGGCGTGGGTCTGGCCGGCCCGCAGGTGGGCATGCTGCGCCGCCTGTTCGTGGTGTGGGACACCACCGATGCCCCGGAGGAGATCCCGGAGGATTACGAGTACAAGTTTATCGACTTTGTGAACCCGGAGATCCTGGCCGTATCCGAGGAAGAGGAGACCGCCTATGAGGGCTGTCTGTCCTTCCCGGGCCATAACGGCGCCGTGACCCGCCCTGTTGCTGTCAAAGTGCGCGCACAGGACCGCCACGGTGAGTGGTTTGAGCTGGAAGCCGGGGATCTGCTGGGCCGCTGCATCCAGCATGAGAACGACCATCTGGACGGCATCACCATCATGCAGTCCAGCGAGTATTTCTATGAGGATACCGAAGAGGGCAAAAAAGCTGCCCGCGAAGCGAAAGGAAACAACTGATGCGCATTCTGTTCATGGGCACGCCGGATATTGCCGCTGAGTGCCTGAAAGCCCTGTATGCTGCCGGGCATGATATCTGTGCAGTGTATACCCGTCGGGATAAGCCGGTTGGCCGCAAGCAGGTGCTGACCGCACCGCCGGTGAAGGAAGTGGCGCTTGCCCACGGCACGCCGGTGTTCCAGCCCCGTACCCTGCGGGACGGCAGCGAAGATGAAAATATCCGCGCACTGGCCCCGGAGCTGATCGTGGTGGTGGCTTATGGCTGCATCCTGCCGAAGTCGGTGCTGGAAACGCCGAAATATGGCTGCATCAACCTGCACGTCTCCCTGTTGCCCAAGTATCGCGGCAGCGCTCCGGTGCAGTGGGCCGTGCTGAACGGCGACGCCGAGACCGGCGTTTCCATCATGCAGATGGACGAGGGGCTGGATACCGGCGATGTGCTCTGCTGTGAGAAGACCGCCATTGATCCGGAGGAGACCAGCGGCGAGCTGTTTGACCGCGTGACCGCCGTGGGTGCCCGGGTACTGTGCGAGGTGGTGCCCGCCATCGCTGCCGGCACGCTGATTGCACAGCCGCAGGACCATGCAAACGCCTGCCTTGCTCCCATGCTCAATAAAGAGATGGCGGAGTTCCGCCTTACCGAATCTGCCGCCCACATCCACAACTGGGTGCGCGGCATGAACCCGTGGCCCGGTGCATGGTTCATCACCTCCGGCGGCAAGAAGCTCAAGGTGATGGAGTGCCGTGCGGTGGAAGCTTCCGGCAAAGCGCCCGGCACGGTGCTGGCGACAAAGCCGCTGACCGTGGCCTGCGGTGAGGGGGCCGTCCAGTTGCTGCAGGTGGTGCCGGAGGGCAAAAAGCCCATGGACGGCACCGCGTTTGCTGCCGGTCAGCGCCTCAAGGCGGGGGATATCCTCTGATGGCGGCAAATCCGCGCGCGGCAGCTGTGGCGGCGCTGGTGCGGCAGGAACAGGCCGGTTTTTCCAACCTTGTTCTGGATGCCGAGCTTAAACGCCAGCAACTGGAAGACCGCGATAAAGCTTTTGCCAGTGCCATTTTCTATACCGTGCTGGAACATCAGGGCACGCTGGATCACATCCTGTGCCAGTTCCTGCCCAAGGGCCTTGCAAAGCTGGATGCACCGGTGCGCGAGATCCTGCGTGCCGCGCTGGCACAGGCCCGCTATATGCAGGTGCCGGTATCCGCAGCGGTGAACGAAGCGGTCAAGCTGACCCGCACCTTCAAAAAATCCAGCGCATCCGGTCTGGTCAACGCGGTGCTGCGCAAGGCATGCAGCTACGACCTGAGCACCGCAAACTTCAAAAACGAAGTGGAGCGGCTCATGGTGCTGGGCTCTGCCGGGCGGGATGTGGCGGAATTTCTGCACAAGAACTACCCGGATGAAGCACTGGATATCCTCACCTACAAAGCCGATGGCGGCATGACCAGCCTGCGTGCAAACCCGCTGAAGACAAGCGCAGAAGAACTCTGCACAAAGCTGCTGACTTCCCGAGCAAAGGAAGCAAAGCCCGGCGTTGTGCCCGGCAGTGTGCTGGCCCGCTTCGAGGGCAGCCCGGCGGAAAATGAGCTGTTCCGGCAGGGGTACTTCCATGTGGAAGGGCAGGCCAGCCAGCTGGCGGCGCTCTGCGTGGACGCACAGCCCGGAGAAACAGTCATCGACCTGTGCGCCGCGCCCGGCGGCAAGACCGTCCTGCTGGCCGAACAGATGCAGAATACCGGCAGGCTTTACAGCTGCGATGCCGCCGAGAACCGCGTGGGCCTGATCCGCACGGCAGTGCAGCGCATGGGACTGACCAATGTGGAAGCCCTGTGCAACGATGCCACAAAGGTGAACCCGGCCCTGCCGCAGGCCGACCGCATTTTAGCGGATGTGCCCTGCAGCGGCCTTGGCATTCTGGCAAAAAAGCCGGATCTGCGCTATAAAAAGCTGGATCCGGCCCGCGAAGCTGAATTATTGGCCACGCAGTCGGCCATCCTCGATACGGCGGCACAGCTGCTCAAACCGGGCGGCAGGCTGGTGTACTCCACCTGCACCATCGACCCGGCAGAGAACCAGCAGCAGATCGCGGCATTTCTGGTCCGTCACCCGGAGTTTACGGTGGTAAAGCCCGCCGTGGCGCTGCCCGCCGGGATGACGGCAGGGGAACACGGCGCGCTTTCGGTGCCCACCCGTACCGGCATGGATGGATTTTTCCTGTGTGCCATGCAGAAAAACGGGTGAGAGCTGCAATGAAACAGGCAGCTTATTCGTAAAAACCAATAGGAGAACACAATGGAACAAAAATGCTGTATCTCTTCCCTGACGCTGGCAGAGCTGACCGCTGAACTGAAAGCGATGGGCCAGCCGGGCTTCCGGGCAAAGCAGATCTTCCACTGGGTGCACCAGAAGCTGGTCACCGAGTTTTCTGCTATGACCGACCAGCCCAAGACCCTGCTGGCAAAGCTGGAAGAAAGCTTCTATATCGCAGCACCCCAGATCGAGCGCCGGCAGGAAGCAAAGGACGGCACCGTAAAATATCTGCTGCGCATGGCAGACGGCAACTGCATCGAGACCGTTGTCATGCGCTACCACTACGGCAATACCGTGTGTGTGTCCACTCAGGTGGGCTGCCGCATGGGCTGCCGCTTCTGTGCCTCTACGCAGGCAGGCCGGGTGCGCAATCTGGAAGCCGGCGAGATCTGCTCCGAAATTTATACCGCACAGAAGGATATTGGCGAGCGCATTTCCCACATCGTGCTCATGGGCATCGGGGAACCGCTGGACAACTTTGACGAAGTGATGAAATTTCTGGAAAATATCACTTCGCCCGAGGGCGTCAACATCGGGATGCGAAACATCAGTCTTTCCACCTGCGGCCTTGTGCCAAAGATCGATCTGCTGGCCGAGAAAAAATTGCAGCTCACCCTTTCGGTGTCCCTGCACGCGCCCAACAACGAGATCCGCAGCGGCATGATGCCGGTGAACGACGCCTACCCCGTGGAAGTGCTGATGCAGGCCGTGCGCCGCTATCAGGATACCACCGGACGCCGGGTGAGCTTTGAGTATTCCATGGTGCGCGGCGTCAACGATTCGGATGCCTGTGCAAAGCAGCTGGCAAACCTCATCCGGGGCATGGGGGCTCATGTGAACCTGATCCCCATCAACCCTGTGGACGGCAGTCCGTATTCGGCTACCGATGCCGCCAATGTGCGCCGCTTTCAGCAGAAGCTGGAGAGCCTTGGCGTCAATGCTACGGTGCGCCGGCGTCTTGGCAGCGAGATCAGCGCCGCCTGCGGCCAGCTGCGCCGGGACGAAATGAACGGGAAAGCGTAAAATAGAGGGAGTATCCTATGAAACTTGCAGGAAAAACGGATGTCGGCCGGGTCCGGCAGGATAATCAGGACGATTATCGCGCAGGAGAGCTGCCCGGCGATGCCGCATGGCTGCTGGTGTGTGACGGCATGGGCGGTGCACGCGGCGGCAGGGAAGCCAGTCAGAGCGCATGTGATGTCATTGAGCGCTGCTTTCAGGAGCAGTATGCTTCCAAGTGCCTGCCCGGCGAGGAAGAGACCTTCCTGAAAAAAACACTGCTCAGCGCCAACCGCTTTGTGTTCCAGAAGGCTCTGCGGGAGGAAGCACTGGCAGGCATGGGCACTACGGCGGTATGCGCACTGGTGCGCTCCGGCAGGGTGTATCTGTGCCATGCAGGTGACTCGCGGGCGTACCTGTACCGGGATGGGCAGCTTGCCCAGCTCACCCACGACCACTCCTACGTGCAGGAGCTGGTGGACTGCGGCACCATTACCGTGGAGGAGGCCGAGCATCACCCCCAGAAGAACATCATCACCCGTGCTCTGGGTGTGGACTACCGGCTGGAACCGGAGTTTGCCACCGCACAGCTGCACAGCGGAGATATCCTGCTGCTGTGCTCGGACGGCCTGACCAATGCGGTGCCCAAAGAACAGCTGGAACAGCTGCTGCGCACGGGAAAGTTCTATGATCTGCCGGATCTGCTGATCCGCACTGCCAACGAAAACGGCGGCCCGGATAACATCACCGCGCTGCTTCTGTGTGTGGAGGAGGTGCGCTGATGGACAACCTGATCGGCAAAAAGCTGGATGGTCTGTATGAGGTGAAGGAGCTGATCGGCTCCGGCGGCATGGCGAACGTCTACAAGGCGGTCATGCTTGGCCAGAACGGCCCTGTTCCCGCCGGGACAGTGGTGGCGGTCAAGGTGCTGCGGCAGGAGTATATGCATGACCCGGATCTTGTGCGCCGCTTTAAAAATGAATCCAAGGCCATCTCGCTGCTGAATCACCCGAACATCGTCAAGGTATATGATGTTTCGGTGAACGATGATCTGCAGTATATCGTGATGGAATATGTGGACGGCATGACCCTGCGCGAGTACCTCAACCAGCGCGGCGGCAGGCTGACCAACCGGGAGACTGTGCATTTCATCTCTCAGATCTTAAAAGCGCTGGAACACGCCCATGCCAACGGTGTGGTGCACCGGGACATCAAACCCCAGAACATCATGCTTCTGGACAATGGTCAGCTGCGCATGATGGATTTTGGCATCGCACGCATTTCCCGAGCCGAGAATCAGCTGCTCAGCGGCAAGGCCATGGGCAGCGTGCATTATATCAGCCCAGAGCAGGCCAAGGGCGATGAGACTGACTGCACCAGCGATATCTACTCGGTGGGCGTGATGATGTACGAGATGCTCAGCGGTCATCTGCCCTTTGACGCAGACGACATGGTGGAAGTCGCCATCAAGCAGATCTCGGATAAGCCGAAGTCTCTGCACGAGATCGCGCCGGAGGTACCGAACGCGCTGGTGGAGATCACCGAAAAAGCCATGGCAAAGCTGCCGCAGAACCGCTATGCTTCTGCCCGCGAGATGCTGGATGCACTGGACGCCTACGTGCAGAATCCCTCCGTGATGTTCGAGTACAAATATATTACAGAAGATGCACCCGAAAAGGTGGTGAAACGTACCATGAGCCAGAACCGCACAAATCGACCTGCCGAAAAACCTGCGCCCCGCAGCAAAAAGACGGCATCCCGCAAAAAGAAACGCCGTACCATTTATCTTCCGGCGCTGCTGGGCATCACCATTGCATTTGCCCTTGCCTGCCTTGCACTGTGCTGGATGATCCTGAACGATTCCTCCAACCTGATGAACAACAAAGCAGATATCACGCTGGGCGATTATATCGGCATGACGCAGGACGAGGCTGCCGCCACCGAGCAGGTGGTCTCCGGCCAGATCAGTGTTACCTGGGAGCAGGAGTACAACAGCGACTATGCGGCGGGCTATATCTATAAGCAGTCGCCGGTCTCTGGCCGCACGGTGCGTGAGGGCCAGAATGTGACCCTTACCGTCAGTCTGGGCACCCAGTATGTCACGGTGCCCGATCTGACCAACTATGTGCAGGCAGATGCAGAGCAGCAGCTTAAAGATCTGGGAGTCTCGGTGCTGGTGACGCAGGCTGTGGATACCACAGTGGCATCCGGTGCGGTCATCCGCACCGACCCGGCAGCAGGCAGTCAGGTGGCAGCGGGCAGCACGGTAGTGGTCTATATCAGCCGCCCGCAGGTGGCCACCACCACTAAGGTGCCCTCGCTCATTGGCATGAGCGCCGGGGATGCCCGCACCCTGCTGGTGCAGAATCATCTGGGTCTGGGCAGCCAGTCTGAGCAGTACAGCGACCAGCCGGTGGGCACCGTCATCAGTCAGGACCCGGCGGCAGGCGCTACCGCAAAGCTGAATGGCCGGGTGAACATCGTGGTCAGTGCCGGGCCGGAGCCTGCACCGGAACCGGAAGCACCCAGCGACAGCACGACAGGCGGCGACTGGTGGAGCGGCCTGTTCGGCGGTGGTTCGTCCTCCTCTTCCTCCAGCACAACAGCGAGTGGTGAGCAGGGCACAGCGGGCAGCGGGGAGCCTTCCCAGACTCCGCTGACCGACTGGTGGTCCTCGCTGCTGAGCTGACGGAGGCGCACATGAAAGGATATATCACAAAGGGCATCGGCGGCTTTTACTACGTAAAAACGCCGGAAGGCATTGTGGAGTGCAAGCCCCGCGGCATCTTCCGCAAACAGAAGATCACGCCGGTTGCAGGCGACGAAGTGACGCTGGAAACCGAGAACGGTGTTTCGGTCATTGCGGAGATCGCACCGCGAAAGAACGTTTTTGTGCGCCCCCCGATGGCAAACCTCGATCTGCTGTTTCTGGTGGCAAGCACCACCCAGCCCACCCCCAGCACGCTGGTGCTGGATAAGCTTTCTGCCATTGCGGTGGACAAGGGCGTGCAGCCGGTGATCGTGTGCACCAAGGGCGATCTGGCAGAGGCAGAGTTCCTGCGCTCTGCCTACGAAAGATCCACCCTGCCGTTCATCCGCATCGACTATGAGACCGGTGCAGGACTGGACGAGGTGAAGCAGTGGATCAATGGCCGGCTGTGCGCCTTCTGCGGCAACTCCGGCGTGGGAAAGTCCACCCTGCTGAACCATCTGCTGCCGGAAGCCGAGCGGGAGACCAGCGCCATCAGCCAGAAGCTGGGCCGCGGCCGCCACACCACCCGTGAGGTGACCATCTTTGAAGCCTTTGGCGGGCGCATTGCGGATACGCCGGGTTTTGCCAGTCTGGAAGCGAACCGCGCCGGGTTCATCCCCAAGGAAAATCTGGAGCATGCGTTCCCGGAGTTCGGGCCTTATCTGGGACAGTGTCAGTTCACCGGCTGCTCCCACCGCAGCGAAAAAGGCTGCGCCGTGCGCGCGGCACTGGCAGAGGGCAGTCTCTCTCAGACCCGGTACGACAGCTACTGCGCCATGTACGAGGAAGTCAAGGACGTAAAGGATTGGCAGCGCCCGAAAGTATAAAGGATAAGGAAGAGATTCATGTCACGCTGTGTGATCATTTCGGCCTGCCCGGTCACGCCGGAGCTGGCAAAGGCCCTGCGGCCGGACGATTTTATCATTGCCTGCGATGCAGGCTATCGCAACTGTGTCCCGCTGGGCTGTAAGCCCGATATCATCCTGGGCGATTTTGACACCGCCCCCTGCCCGGAAAAGCAGGATGACGACATCATCGTTCTGCCCCACGTCAAGGATGATACCGACACTGAGTATGCCGCAAAGCTGGCCTCAGAAAAAGGTTTTGATGAGGTGCTGCTGCTGGGCGGCCTTGGTGGCAGACGGGTAGAGCATACGCTTGCAAACCTGTGCACAGGCCTTGGGCTGGAGCGGCGCGGCGTGCG
This sequence comes from Faecalibacterium sp. 7, assembly GCF_049562865.1. Taxonomy (NCBI): domain Bacteria; kingdom Bacillati; phylum Bacillota; class Clostridia; order Eubacteriales; family Oscillospiraceae; genus Faecalibacterium; species Faecalibacterium sp. 7. The sequence continues at coordinate 2,341,468 of NZ_CP186911.1, forward strand.
CACCACGCTGCTGGACGAGCGCAGCCGCATCACCTACGTGATGCCCGGCGAGACCCGCCGCTACCCGAAGGAGAATTATTTCTTTTTCTCGGCCTTTCCGATGGAGGGCAGGGCAGAGGGCGTGTGCGAACACGGCTCTTATTATGAGTTGGATAACGCAGAGCTGACCGCCGCGTATCCGCTGGGTGTCAGCAACGAGTACGCCGAAGGTTCGGACTGCATCACCATCAGCACCCGTAGCGGTGCGCTGGTGGCGGTGGAGACCATCCCGGACTGATGCCTGCTGCTTCTGCCGGAACATTTTGTCTGCCGCCCGCATAGGATGGAGCAGAAAACGGAAAGGCAGGGGAGAGCATATGCAGGTAATTGTGATCCAGAGCCCCAAGGCCTTGCGCGGGATCCTGCGCAGGCTGTTCGGCATCAAAAAGGAAAACTGAAAGATCCCCTCTCTGTTCTGGACGTACCGTCAGAGAGGGGATCTTGTTGTTGGTGCTTTTTCTGCTCCCGCAAAATCAGGCAGTATTGGGCAGTATCTGGCAGTATTTGACCAGTGCCAAACGAAAAACCCGCGAAGTTACGAATTTTCAACGCAACTTCGCGGGTATTCTTTGGTGCGAGTAGTGATACAGGACTTTTCAAAAACCATCGTAGTACAATTTGTTTTTGAGGTCGTCGGATAGCAATTTGCTTGTATCGCACCCCGATGGGCAGCTGTGTTTGAAATACAGTTGCCTTTTATATACCATACAACCTAAAAATTATCAAGTACGCGCAGCGTTCACTTCTCCCATCACCGGGAGCAAATGAACGCTGCTTTTTTTATTTACAACGAAAGGAGGCATCCGTGAAATGGCAGTTTTTCGGGTAGAAAAGAACAGCGGCTACACGGTCATGTCAAACCACCACCTGCGGAACCGGGCCCTGTCCCTGAAAGCCAAAGGCTTACTCTCCCAAATGCTCTCCCTGCCGGAAGATTGGGACTACACCCTGCAAGGACTGGCCCGTATCAACCGGGAAAGCATAGACGCGATACGGCAGGCCATCCGGGAACTGGAACAGGCGGGCTACATCCAGCGTTCCAGAGAACGGGATGAGAAAGGGCGGCTGCGCGGCGCAGACTATGTAATCTTTGAGCTGCCGCAGCCCATTCCTGCATCGGTTTCACCTACATTGGAAAATCCAACGTTGGAGAATCCCACGCAGGAAAACCCTACGTTGGAAAATCCAATGCAATTAAATAAAGATAAACTAATTACAGAAAAACAAAAGAAAGAGGGATTAAATACCGATTCCATTCCTATCCATTCCCCAAACCCCTTGCCTTTGGACGAGGACGAGGCAGCGGCACCGCCGCCGGAACGGACTGGAAGCCGAAAGGAAACGGCCTATCAAATCTACCGGGACCTGATTTTGGAGAACATCGAGTATGACACCCTCATCCAGAATCCCCGGATAGACCGGGAACAACTGGACGAGATCGTGGACATCCTGCTGGAAACTGTCTGTACCAGCCGCAAGTCCATCCGGGTTGCCGGGGACGATTATCCGGCAGAGCTGGTCAAGGCGAAATTCTTGAAGCTGGACAGCCATCACATCGAGTTCGTCATGGACTGCCTGCGGGATAACACCACCAAAGTCCGTAACATCAAGCAATACCTGCGGGCCATGCTGTTCAACGCCCCCAGCACCATCAACAGCTACTATGCGTCCCTTGTGGCGCACGACATGGCACAGCCCGATTGGGGCCGCCCGCCCAACAACTGACCGAAAGGAGTGTCCACCCATGAGAACCCTTTACCTGCGGCGGCTGGTGGTTCCACCCTAGCTGCCGCTCTGAATTTTCTGCAACAAGGAGGGATTCATATTGCAGGAAGAAGTCACCCAGAAAACTATTGCCCTGTCCATGAAAACGGGCAAGCTCACCGCCCAAGCGCTGCAAGCCGCCCTGAAAAAATATTTGCAGCACCGGGCCAAGGGGCCAAAGCTGCACCACGGCAAGCAAAGCCTGAAACAGCTGAAAGCCCACGGCGCGGCCCTGACCAACATTGAAGTCACGGAAGCGAACATCAGGGCGTTTAAGCCCTGCGCCAAGAAGTACGGCGTGGACTTCACCTTACGCAAGGACAAGACCACCCAGCCGCCCCACTACATCGTGATCTTCAAGGCCAAGGATGCGGACAATTTGGAACAGGCGTTCCGGGAGTTCACGGCCAAAACGCTCACCAAGGAGCAGCGGCCCTCTATCCGCAAGGTGCTGGCAGCAGCCAAGCAGAAAGCCGCCCAGCAGCCGAAACGTGCGAAGGAAAAAATCAAGCAAAGGGGGCTGGAACGATGAAGCCTGAACTGAAAAAGCTGCTGTTGCTGAATCTGCCGTATCTGCTGTTCGTGTACCTGTTTGCCAAATGCGGGCAGGCGTACCGTCTTGCGGCGGGCGCAGATACTTCGGCAAAGCTGCTCCACCTGACGGGCGGCATCTCTGTCGCCTTTGCAAGCCCGCTGCCCAGCCTGCATCTGTTTGACCTCTGTGTTGGCGTTGTTGGTGCGGTGGCTGTCCGGCTCATCGTGTACAGCAAGGGCAAGAACGCCAAGAAGTACCGCAAGGGCGAGGAATACGGTTCTGCCCGGTGGGGCACCGCCAAAGACATTGCCCCGTACATCGACCCCAAGTTTGAAAACAACATCCTACTGACCCAGACCGAACGCCTGACCATGACCGGGCGGCCCAAGGACCCCAAGACGGCCCGGAACAAGAATGTGCTGGTGATCGGCGGCTCCGGCAGCGGCAAGACCCGGTTTTACGTCAAGCCCAACCTCATGCAATGCTTTCCCACGTCTGATTATCCCACCTCATTCGTGGTCACAGACCCGAAAGGCACACTGGTTCTGGAAACAGGCCAAATGTTCCAGCGGGCAGGCTACCGGGTGAAAATCCTGAACACGATAAACTTTTCCAAGTCCATGAAGTACAACCCGTTTGTTTACATCCACTCGGAAAAGGATGTGCTGAAGCTGGTGAATACCCTTATCGCCAACACCAAGGGCGAGGGTGAAAAATCGGCGGAAGATTTTTGGGTGAAGTCGGAACGGCTGCTCTACACCGCACTCATTGGCTACATCTGGTACGAGGCCCCGGCAGAAGAAATGAACTTCACCACCCTGCTGGAAATGATAAACGCCAGTGAAGCCCGTGAAGATGACCCGGACTTTCAAAGCCCGGTGGACCTCATGTTTGAGCGGCTGGAACAGAAAGACCCGGACCACTTCGCCGTCCGACAGTACAAAAAGTTTTTGCTGTCGGCGGGCAAGACCCGTTCTTCCATCCTGATAAGCTGTGGTGCCCGTTTAGCCCCATTTGACATCCGGGAGGTGCGGGAGCTGATGGAGAACGATGAAATGGAGCTGGACACCATCGGGGATGAAAAGACCGTGCTGTTTTTGATTATGAGCGACACGGACACCACCTTCAACTTCATTCTTGCCATGCTTCAAAGCCAGCTTATCAACCTGCTGTGTGACCGTGCAGATGATAAATACGGCGGTCGGCTGCCTGTCCATGTGCGGCTGATTCTGGACGAGTTCGCCAACATCGGGCAGATTCCCAACTTCGACAAGCTGATTGCCACCATCCGCAGCCGGGAAATCTCGGCATCCATCATTTTGCAGAGCCAGTCGCAGCTGAAAGCCATCTACAAAGATGCGGCCGAAATCATTTCAGACAACTGCGATTCTGTTCTCTTTTTGAGTGGGCGGGGCAAGAATGCCAAAGAGATCTCCGATGCGCTGGGGAAAGAAACCATCGACAGTTTCAACACCAGCGAGAACCGGGGTTCTCAAACCTCCCACGGACTGAACTATCAAAAATTAGGAAAGGCGTTGATGTCAGAGGACGAAATTGCAATCATGGACGGCGGCAAATGTATTTTGCAGCTGCGGGGTGTGAGGCCGTTCTTCTCGGAAAAGTTCGACATTACCAAACACCCGCACTACAAGTACCTTGCAGACGCGGACAAGAAAAACACCTTTGATGTGGACAGGTTCTTATCCACCCTGCGCCGGAAGCGGCAGCAGGTGGTCGCACAGGACGAAAGTTTTGACCTGTACGAAATTGACCTGTCGGATGAAAATGCAGCCGCCGAATAAGGCGGTATTTTTTGAAAAAACAATTTTGAGTGCCGCAGAACAAGCGGCAGAAAGTGAGGACCTTATGGAATTTTTCAACAGCGCAGTCGATACTTTGCAGACGATTGTTGTCGGTCTGGGCGGTGCCCTGTGTGTCTGGGGTGGCATCAACCTGTTGGAGGGCTATGGACAGGATAACCCCGGCAGCAAGAGCCAGGGCGTGAAGCAGCTGGTCGCGGGCGGCGGCGTTGCCCTGATCGGCGTGACCCTTGTCCCGCTGCTGTCCGGGCTGCTGGGCTAAGCCCTGCATCGCTGCCCACAATTTTCCGAACAACTAACACTTAAAATCCTACTCCGCGCTCTCCCTCTCACATGGGAGGGCGCGGGAAAGGAGGTATCTTTGCTTGATTAGTGAGATCATCGAGAAATGGATAAAAGGCATTTTGATAGATGGCATCACGGGCAACCTCTCCGGCCTGTTCGATAACGTGAACGCCAAGGTGGGCGAAATCGCTTCGGATGTCGGCTCTACCCCGCAGGCGTGGAACAGCGGCATCTTCAATATGCTGCGCAGTCTTTCCGAAACGGTGGTGCTGCCCATTGCAGCGGCTATCCTTGCCCTTGTGATGTGCCATGAGCTTATCCAGATGATTACCGAAAAGAACAATATGCACGACTTCGACACCTCCATGTTCTTCCGCTGGATTTTCAAGTCTGCATTTGCCATCCTCATTGTCAGCAATACATGGAATATCGTCATGGGCGTGTTCGATGCCACCCAGAGCGTTGTCAACCAAAGTTCCGGCGTTATCATCGGTGAAACATCCATCCACTTTGACCGCCTGATACCCGGACTGGAATTTCAGCTGGAAAGCATGACCATTGGCAGTCTGCTCAGCCTGTGGTTCCAGACCCTTGTGGTGGGCCTGACCATGAACATCCTGTCTATCTGTATTTTCCTTGTGACCTACGGCCGCATGATCGAGATTTATGTTGTGACCGCACTGGGGCCTATCCCGCTGGCGACCATGGGCAGCAGCGAGTGGCGCAGCACCGGGCAGAACTACTTGAAGTCTTTGCTGGCACTGGGTTTCCAAGCGTTCCTGATTATGATTGTCGTGGGCATTTACGCGGTGCTGATACGCAACATTTCGGGCGCTGCGGACATTGCCGGGGCTATCTGGGGCTGCATGGGCTACACCGTGCTACTCTGTTTCTGTCTGTTCAAGACCGGCAGCATCAGCAAATCCGTGTTTGGTGCCCATTGAGAAAGGAGCGTTTGAATGGCGTATGTGACCGTTCCCAAAGATTTGACCCATGTAAAATCCAAAGTCTTATTCGGGCTGACCAAGCGGCAGCTGGTCTGCTTCGGCGGTGCGCTTTTAACGGGCGGACCGCTTTATTTTTTGGCCCGAAACTATCTTTCCAACAGTGCAGCGGCCCTGCTGATGATTTTTGCCATGCTGCCGGGGCTGCTGTTCGCTCTGTTCGAGCGGCACGGCCAGCCCCTTGAAGTGGTGATTCAGCAAATGATTCAGTGCTGCTTTATCCGCCCCAAGGAAAGGCCGTATCAGACCAACAACGCTTACGCCGCCCTTGCGCGGCAATACAAAATGGAACAGGAGGTAAAGGCCATTGTCCAGAAAAGCGACACCCCGCGAAACCGAAAAGCCCAAAAAGCTCACCCGCACCCAGAAAAAAGAAATTGATGCCGTTCTCCGCAAGTACAAGGGTGACGGCAAGCCCCGCACGGCACAGGCCACCATCCCATATGAGGCCATCTACCCGGACGGTGTGTGCCGCATTGACCGACGCACATTCTCCAAGTGCATTGCCTTTGAGGACATCAGTTATCAGCTGGCCCAGCCGGAAACAAGAACCGCCATCTTTGAACACCTGTGCGACCTCTACAACTATGTGGATGCCTCCATCCATGTGCAGCTTTCGTTTTTGAATCGCAAGGTTGACCCAGTGCAGTACGCAAAAAGTTTTGAGATCACACCGCGGGGAGACGATTTTGACGACATCCGCGCCGAGTACACCGCCATCCTGCAAAAGCAGCTTGCCAGCGGAAATAACGGCATTGTCAAAACCAAGTACCTGACGTTCACCATCGAGGCCGACAACCTGAAAACTGCGCGGGCTCGGCTGACCCGCATTGGCCTTGATCTGCTGGGCTACTTTAAGACCATGGGCTGCGTGGCACACGTCATGGACGGGCAGGAGCGTTTGGAGGTTCTGCATGGCATCTTCCACCCGGACGGCGAACCGTTCCGCTTTGAATGGGACTGGCTGGCACCCTCCGGCCTGTCCACCAAAGATTTTGTGGCTCCGTCCTCCCTCTGTTTCGGTACGGCTAAAACCTTTGGTTTGGGCGGCAAGTATGGAGCTGTGAGCTTTTTACAAATCCTTGCGCCGGAACTTTCGGACGAAATGCTGGCCGACTTCCTCAAAACGGAAAGCGGCATTCTCGTCAATCTCCATGTGCAGGCCATCGACCAGACCGAGGCCATCAAAACCATCAAGCGAAAAATCACAGACCTTGACGCCATGAAGATTCAGGAACAGAAAAAGGCTGTCCGTTCCGGGTACGACATGGATATCCTCCCCAGCGACCTTGCCACCTACGGCGAGGATGCCAAAAAGCTGCTGAACAAACTGCAAACAAGAAATGAGCGATTGTTCATGCTGACTTTTTTAGTGCTGAACGTGGCCGACACCAAGCAAAAGCTGGGCAACGATGTGTTCCAAGCGGCGGGTGTGGCGCAGAAGTACAACTGCTCCCTTGTCCGGCTGGACTACCAGCAGGAGCAGGGCCTTGTGTCCAGCCTTCCGCTGGGCATCAACCAGATAAAGATTCAGCGCAGCCTTACCACCTCCAACGTGGCGGTGTTCGTGCCCTTTGTAACGCAGGAGCTTTTCCAGAGCGGCGCGGCCATGTACTACGGCATCAACGCAAAATCCCATAACATGATCATGCTGGACCGCAAGCAGGCCCGGTGTCCCAACGGCCTAAAGCTGGGCACGCCCGGCAGCGGAAAATCCATGAGCTGCAAGTCTGAAATCGTCAGTGTGTTTTTAACGACCGCTGACGATATTTTTATTTCAGACCCAGAGGCCGAGTATTACCCGCTGGTCAAGCGGCTGCATGGACAGGTCATTAAACTTTCGCCCACCAGCAAGGACTATGTCAATCCGCTGGACATCAACCTGAACTACTCCGAAGATGACAGCCCTTTGGCCCTAAAATCGGATTTTGTGCTGTCGTTCTGTGAACTGGTCATGGGCGGCAAAACAGGTCTGGAAGCGATTGAGCGCACCGTGATAGACCGTGCCGTGAAAGCTATCTACCGCCCCTATCTGGCAAACCCCTGCCCGGAGAATATGCCGATTTTGTCTGACCTCCACCAAGCCCTGCTCGACCAGCACTTGCCGGAAGCGGACCGAGTAGCGCAGGCATTGGACTTGTATGTGTCCGGCTCGCTGAATGTGTTCAACCACAAAACGAATGTGGACATCCACAACCGGCTTGTGGCCTTTGACATCAAAGAACTGGGCAAACAGTTAAAGAAATTGGGGATGCTCATTATCCAAGACCAGATATGGGGCCGCGTTACCCAGAACCGCAGCCAAGGCCGGGCCACATGGTATTTTGCAGACGAGTTCCACTTGCTCTTGAAAGAGGAACAGACCGCTGCGTACAGTGCCGAGATTTGGAAACGCTTCCGCAAATGGGGCGGCGTGCCCACGGGCGCCACCCAGAATGTGAAGGACCTTCTTTCTTCCCCGGAGATTGAGAACATTCTGGAAAACAGCGACTTCATCACGCTGCTGAATCAGGCATCCGGCGACCGCAAAATCCTTTCGGAACGGCTGAACCTCTCCGCAGACCAGCAGAAGTACATCGACAATTCGGAACCGGGCGAAGGACTGCTGATTTTTGAAAACGTGGTGCTTCCGTTTTCCAACCCCATCCCGAAAAACACACAGCTCTATAAGATCATGACCACCCGGCTCAGCGAGGTGGTGGAGCTATGAGCTTAACACATTTCAGCTTGTTTTCCGGCATCGGCGGCATCGACCTTGCCGCGGAAGCAGCGGGGTTTACCTCTGTCTGTCAATGCGAGTGGGCGGCATTTCCCGCCGCTGTGCTGGCAAGCCACTGGCCGGAAGTGCCCCGTTTTCAGGACATCACCACTGTAACAAAGGAGGCTTTCTTTGAAAAAACAGGACTTCGCACCGTCACCCTCATTTCAGGTGGCTTCCCGTGCCAGCCGTTCTCCACCGCAGGGCGGCAGCGCGGCTTCCACGATGAACGCTACCTGTGGCCCGAAATGCTGCGGGTCATCCGGGAATTGCAGCCCCGTTGGGTGCTTGGAGAAAATGTTGCTGGCTTCCTCCGTATGGGGCTCGACAAAACGCTCATTGACTTGGAGCAGGCAGGTTACGATGTTCGGGTTTTCGTATTACCTGCTGCTGCCGTTGGCGCGTGGCACGAACGGAAACGGGTATTCATCATCGGCTCCGCTGCTTCCCACACCCCTTGCCAGCGACACCGGGGATGTGGGCAAGGGGTTGGACATCCAAATCTCTGCGAACGGCAGCTATCGCAAGATGAACAAGGATGGCAAAGCATGGACGGCGCGGCTCTCTCATGTGGTCTACCGGATGACCCCCACCACGCTGGAAAGGCCCTACCTCAACCCGGACTGGGTAGAGTGGCTGATGGGTTTCCCGCGCAAATGGACGGACATTCCCTTTGGGCCGAAGAACCCGCCGACATCCCGCGCCTGACCGAAGAGGTGCCGAACCGCAGCAAGCGGATGAAAACACTGGGCAATGCAGTTTCGCCGCCGCAGGTGTTCCCGATTCTCAAATACATTGCGGACATTGAAACGGGCCGCTGTCCGATGGGAGGTGAAGAACCTTGAAAGAATTGCAGGCAAAAGCCAAAGTCACCCAGACCATGACCCGTGACGGTCTGGTGGTAGAAAATCAGGCTGACGGCACTGTGGAGAATGTTTCCTGCCGGGAAGCGGAACAGGATTATTCCACGGATGCCGAGGGCAAGGCCGAAAAAATTCTGGAACGGGCCGAGGACATCAAGGACGGGCATAAAAATAAAAAGAAAGCGAAAAAGGCAGCAGAAACAGCGGCCACCGCCAAAAGTGAAGATGGTCTGCACCGTTCCGCTGCCCGTCTGGAACTGACCGAGGACGAACGGGCAGACCCGGCGTTGCAGCCGTACATCCAAAAGGCGGAAGCGAAAGCCGACAAGCTGGATGCGGCCCGCGCTGCTTTGCCGAAAAAACGTGTCCCGGTCAAGGAAAAAATCTACGATGCCGCCAGCGGCAAGGCGAAATCCACCCTGCGTTTTGAGCAGCAGGACAAAGGCCCGCCCAGCCTGAAACCAAACCCGGCCAGCCGCCCGCTATCAGAAGCGTTGCTGTTCGCTCACGGAAAAATCCATGAGGTCGAACACGAAAATGTGGGTGTGGAGGGTGGCCACAAGGGTGAAGAACTGGTGGAGCATCAGACCGCCAAAGCCATCCGCAGCGGCATCCGGCACCACAAGATGAAGCCCTACAAGGCCGTGGAAAAGGCAGAGCGTCAGCTCATGTCTGCCAATGCAGAATACTTTTACCAGAAATCTTTGCGGGACAATCCGCAGATCGCGCAGTCCGCCAGCAATCCCATTTCCCGGATGTGGCAGAAACAGCGTATCAAGCAACAGTACGCCAAAGCTGCACGGCAGGCCGGACAAGCCGCCGCACAGGGTGCAGCCGCCACCGCAGAAAATGGTTTCCGGGTAACAAAGCTGGCAGCCGAAGGCGGCGAACGGGTGGCCGAATTTGCGGCCCGGAACTGGAAAACCATCCTGATCGTGGCGGTGTTCGGTCTGCTGGCTCTGCTCCTGATAACGGGGTTGCAGTCCTGCACCGTGATGGCGGGCACCGCTGGAACCGGCGTGACGGCATCCTCTTACTTTTCCAAGGACAAGGATATGCTGGGTGCAGAGAAAGCCTACGCCAAGCTGGAACAAAAACTACAACGGTATCTCGACACCTACGAGGCCACCCACAACTACGATGAATACCATTTTTATCTGGACGAAATCGAGCATGACCCCTATGTGCTGATCTCGATTTTGTCCGCGCTCCATGATGGCGTTTTTACATTGGCCGAGGTGCAGGGCGAACTTGAAATGCTCTTTGAAAAGCAGTACATCCTGACCGAGACCGTGACCATGCAGATACGTTACCGTACAAAAATGATGGTCATTATTGGCCCGTATGGTGTGCCGCAGGTTATCACCTACCAAGAGCCGTATGAATACTACATCTGTACGGTCAAGCTGAAGAACAAAGATTTGTCCCATCTGCCCGTGGAAGTGCTGACCGAAGAACAGCTCAGTGCCTATTCGCTCTATATGCGCACGCTGGGCAACCGGCCGGATTTGTTCGGGCAGGCACAGTACCCCAATGCGTCCACCATCAAGCAGCCCACCTACTACGATATTCCCCCGGAAGCACTAAAGGATGATAGGTTTGCCGCCATGATGGAGGAAGCCACGAAGTACATCGGCTACCCGTATGTGTGGGGCGGCAGTTCACCCAGCACCAGCTTTGATTGCAGCGGCTACATTTCGTGGGTGCTGAATCACTCCGGCTGGAACGTGGGCCGTCAGACCGCACAGGGCCTTTGCAACTTCTGTACTCCTGTTTCGGCCGCACAGGTCAAACCGGGCGACCTTGTGTTTTTCAAGGGAACCTACGATACCCCCGGCGTGAGCCATTGCGGTATCTATGTAGGCAATTCCATCATGCTGCACTGCGGCGACCCTATCTCTTACACAAACCTCAACTCAAAATATTGGCAAGAACATTTTTACAGCTATGGGCGTTTACCGTGACGCCAGAAAGGATTTTGTATGGCAAAAAGACTTTCCCGCATTGAGCGCGACATCGAACGGCTCAAAGAAAAAATCTCTGAATACCAGCAGCAGTTGAAAGAACTGGAAGCTGCAAAGACTGAACAGGAAAATTTGCAGATCATTCAGCTGGTGCGCAGCATGAACATGAAGCCGGACGAGTTCGCGGCCTTCCTGCGCAGCGGTGCGCTGAATGCTGCACCCACCGCCACACCGTACCACAAACAGGAGGATGCCGCCGATGAAACCTGATAACTGGAACCGTTTCGCTGCCGGACTGCTGGCTATCCTGCTCTGCCTCTGTTCGTTCTCCATGCCCGCCTTTGCAAGCGGCTCTGACCCTGCCCCGGAACCTCTGCCGGAGATTATCGAAGAAGAACCCACCACGGGCGGCATGGAGCCGGAGGGCGTGTCCATCACGCCCAAAGGCAACGCAACACTGGTGGATGATTTCTATGGGGACAAACAGCTTATCACAGTGACCACCAAGGCCGGGAATTATTTTTACATTCTCATTGACCGTGCCAACGAGGACAAGGAAACGTCCGTTCACTTCCTGAACCAAGTGGACGATGCCGACTTGCTGGCCCTGCTGGATGAAGAACCGCAGGACACCGAGTTCTGCACCTGCACGGTGAAATGTGAGGCCGGGAACGTCAACGAAAACTGCCCCTTGTGTGAAAAGAGTCTGCGCAACTGCACGGCCCCGGAAGCTGTGAAAACTGACACCGAAACGCCGGAGGAAAAGCCGAAATCCAGCATAGGCAGTCTGGTTATCTTGCTGGTACTGGCTCTGGCTGGCGGCGGCGCAGCACTCTACTATTTCAAGTTCCACAAGCCCAAGGCCGATACCACCGGGCACGATGATCTGGACGAATACGATTTTGGCGAGGACGAGGATGCAGACGAGGAACCGGCTGAAATCGAAATTCATTCAGAGGACGGACAGGAGGACGAAACATGAGCTTTCAGCTGGTGATCGCCGAAAAGCCCAGTGTGGCCCGTAGCATCGCCGCCGTGATCGGGGCAAGCGAAAAACAAACCGGCTACTGGCAGGGTGGCGGGTATCTGGTCAGCTGGTGCATCGGGCATCTGGTGTCCTTTGCCGAGGCGGGCCAGTACGATGAAAAATACTGCAAGTGGAAGTATGAAGATTTGCCCATCCTGCCCCAGCCGTGGCAGTTCATTGTCCCGGACGAAAAGAAACAGCAGTTTGAAATTGTGCGCTCTCTGCTCAACCGCCCGGATGTGGACAGTGTGACTGCCGCAACCGACGCAGGCCGGGAGGGAGAACTGATCTTCCGCTTTGTCTACCAAATGGCCGGCTGCACGAAACCCGTAAAGCGGCTCTGGATTTCCAGCATGGAGGATGCCGCCATCCGGGAGGGCTTTGCAAACCTGTGCCCGGATTCGGATTATGATGCTCTGTACCAGTCGGCCCTCTGCCGCGCAAAGGCGGATTGGCTGGTGGGCATCAATGCAACGCGACTGTTTTCGGTGTTGTATCACAAAACCCTAACGGTAGGCCGGGTGCAGACCCCGACACTGAAAATGCTGGTGGACCGGGATGCAAAAATTCTGCGCTTCCAGAAAGAAAAGTATTACACGGTCGGCATCCATTCCGGCAGCCTGAAAGCAGACAGTGGGCGCATTGCCAGCATGGACGAGGCCAACACTTTGAAATCTACTTGTGCCGGAACATCTGCCATCTGTACTTCTATCAAGCGTGAGAGAAAGGCAGAACAGCCGCCCAAGCTCTATGACCTGACCACCTTGCAGCGGGAAGCAAACCGCTTGTTCGGATTTACGGCAAAACAGACCCTTGATTATGCCCAGCAGCTTTACGAAAAGAAACTGCTGACCTATCCCCGCACGGACAGCCAATATCTGACCGAGGATATGGGCCAGACGGTACAACATCTTGTGTCCGACCTGCTGGGGCTGCTGCCCTTTGCCCAAGGGCTTGACTTGACCCCGAAAGTGGGCCGGATTCTGAACAGCAAAAAGGTATCGGACCACCACGCCATCTTTCCCACAGCCGAATTTGCAAAGCAGGGCTTCACTGGCCTTGCGGAAAGTGAGTGCAAGCTGATGAACCTTGTCTGCTCCAAGCTGCTCTGCGCGGTGGCTGCACCCCATGAGTACGAAACTGTGACTGCTGTGTTCTCCTGTGCAGGGAACGAGTTCGCCGCCAAAGGAAAGACGGTGCTTGTTCCCGGTTGGAAAGAGATCGACCAACGGTTCCGCGCCACCCTGAAAGCCGATACCGAGGAAGAAGTTTTGAACGCACTGCCGGAACTGGCCGAGGGACAGAACTTTTCCGTGACAACTGACATTTCGGAACATTTCACGTCCCCGCCAAAAACCTACACCGAAGATACGCTCCTGTCGGCAATGGAGCGGGCCGGAGCCGAGGATATGCCGGAAAACGCAGAACGCAAGGGGCTGGGTACGCCCGCCACCCGCGCCGCGATTCTGGAAAAATTGGTGCAAATGGGCTTTGTGCAGCGCAAGGGCAAACAGCTTGTCCCCACTAAGGACGGCATCAATCTGGCGGTGGTTCTGCCGGAAAGCCTGACCTCTCCCGCTCTGACTGCTGAATGGGAAAACCGTCTGACCGAGATTGCCAAGGGCAATGCAGACCCGGACGAGTTCATGGCCGAAATTGAAGCGCAGGTACGTCAGCTGGTCAAGACCTACTCCTGCATCAGCGCGGACAAACAAAACCTGTTCCAGTCGGAACGGGTCATCATCGGCAAGTGTCCCCGGTGTGGTGAAAACGTCTACGAGGGCAAGAAAAACTTCTACTGCGGAAATCGTGGCTGTCAGTTCGTAATGTGGAAGAATGACCGCTTCTTTGAGCAGAGAAAAAAGGCGTTCACCCCGAAGATCGCCGCCGCTCTGCTCAAAAACGGTAAGGCAAAGGTCAAGGGCCTCTACTCCGAGAAAACAGGCAAAACCTATGATGCAACGGTGCTTCTGGCAGATACGGGAGGCAAGTACGTCAATTACCGGGTAGAGCGCAAAGAGTAAGGCAAAAATACGAGGGCCAGTTATGGTAAGGTGAAGCATTCATTTTGCCATAACCGGCTCTCTCTATCCGTAGGATAGCAAAAAAGGAGTGTGACCAAATGAGCGAATTATTTTCCATCCAGCTGCAAAATCGGCAGCAGCAAGGCAGGGATGGCATCTGGCTGGACCTGCCCACTACAACCGAACAGGTACAAGCGGCCCTGCGGCAAATCGGCATTTCGTCCGATAATCCGCAGGGCCTTTTCATTTCCGGCTATTTTGCCGAGGAAGAAAAGCGTTTTGCCATCCCCTACAACATGGTGCTGGCATCCAATGTGGACGAACTGAACTTTCTGGCATCACGACTGGAAACACTCTCTACCGGGGAACGCGCAGAACTGAACGCCGCCTTGCAAGCCCCGCAGAGTGAGCTTTTCAGCATCGGGAGAATCACCGACTTTCCCGAAAACGTGGACTACTATGTGCATCTGCCGGATGTGCACGGGCCTGCCCAGCTAGGAGATTACTACCTGAATCGCTCCGGCATGGTGGATATGCCGGAAGAATGGAAAGGCGGCATCGACACGGCACAGTTTGGCCGGTATGTGGCTCAGCAGGAACAGGGTGCGTTCACCCAGTACGGCTACCTTGTCAAAAGCGGGGACGAGTGGCAGAAAGTCCACGAGGGCCAGCCCGTGCCGGAGGAATACCGGGTGCTGTCCTTTCCCGCGCCGGAAGTTCTGCGGGATGCGGCCAACATCCCGCCGCCTGTTCAGCCTGAAACGGAACCGCAGAAAGTTATCCCCATCATCCTGAACGGCAAAGACAGCGCGGAACGGATGAAAGAAATTACGGACCGGCTGGAAACAGGGATTCAAGAGCTGTTCGACAGTGACCACTACAAAGCCTACCTCACCACGATGGCAAAATTCCACAATTACAGTTTCAACAACACCTTGCTGATCGCCATGCAGGGCGGACAGTTGGTGGCGGGCTTCAACAAGTGGAAAGACACGTTCCACCGCACCGTAAAGAAAGGCGAAAAAGGCATCAAAATTCTGGCCCCTGCGCCGTACAAGGTCAAGCAGAAGATGGAAAAGCGGGACGAACAGGGTAAGCCGATTCTGGATAAGGATGGAAAGCCGCTGACGGAAGAAAAAACGGTGCAGATTCCGGCTTTCAAGGTGGTGTCCGTGTTCGATGTCAGCCAGACTGAGGGCGAGCCTCTGCCGTCCATTGCCGTGGATGAACTGTCCGGCAGCGTGCAGGACTATCAAGACTTTTTCAAGGCGTTGGAGCAGGCTTCTCCGGTGCCCATCGGGTTTGAGGACATCGAGGGCGGCGCGCATGGGTACTTTCATCTGCTCGACAACCGCATTGCCATCCAAGAGGGCATGAGCCAGTTACAGACCATCAAGACAGCCATCCATGAGATCGCCCATGCTAAGCTGCACACCATCGACCCGAACACCCCGGAACAGAGCAACCGCCCGGACAGCCGCACCCGCGAGGTGCAGGCCGAAAGCGTGGCCTATGCCGTCTGCCAGCACTACGGGCTGGACACGTCCGAGTATTCGTTTGGCTATGTGGCCGGATGGAGTTCGGGCCGGGAACTGGCGGAACTGAAAGCCTCTCTGGAATTTATCCGCAGCACAGCCCATGAGCTGATCTCTGCACTGGACGAACATCTGGCAGAGCTGCGCCAGCAGCGGGAAGCAGACCTTTCTGCTGCACAGGAGACTGCATTTGTGCTGGACAGTGGCAACACCCTGTTCATCCAGACCTGCGATTCCGGCTATGACTACACTCTGTACGGCCCAGACAACAAGGCTCTGGACGGCGGCCAGCTGGACGCGCCCGGTCTGACCCTGCCAGATGCCGGGCAGGAAGCACTTAATCTGCTGGGGCAGACAGCCGCAGTGTCGGAAGTCCTGTTGGGCGACAAGCTGGCGGCGTTCCAAGAGGCGGCGGAAAAGGCCAACGAAATTCCCGCACCCGTTAAAATTCCAGACCCCGCCGCAGAACCTACGGTCACAATTCTTTGGAGCGAAAGTGACAAGCTGCAGGACGGCGAAATCATGCCGCTGTCCATGGCGAATCGTGTTTTTGAAGAACTGGACACAGCCCAGCATACGGACCGGGAAAAGGATGGCTACACGGGCGGCTGGTACGACAAAACAGCCTTCCGCATTGACTTTACTATGAACGGCCAGCCCGATAACTACGAGGGACGGCAGGATTTTGGTGACGGAGAGGGCTCTTTGGTTCAACATATCCAGAACTACCACGAATACTACACTAAAGATGAAAATTGGAAGAATTTTGTTCTGCATAACAAAGGCCCGGAAGCATGGGAGCAGGACAAGGCAGAGCGTGAAATGGTGCTGACCGAGTTTATCCCGTACCTCAAACAGCATTGCAATCTTTCAGCCATGGAGCGGGCAGCCACCACCGCTTTGCGGGAGGAACAGAACATTTCGCCGGAACAGGCTGCCTATTACAACACTGTTGTTGCCTATGTGCAGGACTGCCGCCCGCTGCTTAACCAAGGCCAGTATAACTTGCCGGAACCGCCCAAGCTGGCTGACTTTGACCAGAGCTTGCAGGACTATAAGGCACAGGTGCAGGCCGAAATCGCGCAGGAAGCGGCCACTGCTGGAATGACGGTTGAGGAATATGCGGCGGCAGGCTTTGAGGCACCGCAGCAGGACAGTTTTTCCATCTATCAGCTGCGTAATAAGGATTCCACCCGTGATTACCGTTTTGAACCTTACGACCGCCTGCAAGCCGCTGGCCGGACCGTGGACAAGTCCAACTATACGGAAGTGTACACCGCGCCGCTGGCTGCTGGCACCACATTGGAGGACATCTACCGTACATTCAATGTAGACCATCCGGCAGACTTTAAGGGGCATTCGCTGTCCGTTTCGGATGTGGTGGTGTTGCATCAGAACGGCCACGACACCGCCCATTACTGCGACAGTGTTGGCTTCCAGCAGGTGCCGGAGTTCTTGCAGGAAAATCCTCTGCGCACCGCAGAGCTTTCCACCGAACAGAACGAAAACATGATTGACGGTGTGCTGAACAATGCGCCCTCTCTGGGCGAATTGGAGGCCAAAGCAAAGGCCGGAGAACAAATCTCTCTGGCAGACCTTGCCGCCGCAGTCAAGGCCGAGGAAAAGGCACCAAAAGCCAAGAAGTCCCGCACAGCCAAGCCGAAAAAGCCGTCCATCCGGGTACAGCTGGATGCCGCAAAAAAGGAGCAGAGCAAGCAAACGCCGCCACGGGAAAAGACAAAAGAATTGGAGGTGTAAACTGTGCAGAAGTTTGAAAATATGGACGTGATTGCTGCACTAGAAGCCATTATGCACCAGAACACCGCATACTATCAGAGCGATTTTGCCTTTGACATCAAGATGCTGCGGGAGGCCGCCCGCAGCGACCAGCCGGAAGATAAGCTGCTGTTGTGGCTGTCCCGGCCTTCTGGAACATTCTGCTTCCGGGAACGGGACGTGCTGCTCAAAGACACGCAAGCCTACAACACATGGAAATTCTGCGGCGAACAGACCCATGACAGGATTCTTGCCTATGCGGTGGAGTTGACCGGTGCGGCCAACGGAACCGTGCAAGGCAATCTGTATGAACTGGACTACCAGCAGCATTTCCAGCATATCCGGGATGCCGCTCTGCCCGTGGGCGCCAATCGCCTGATCTACGAAAGCGGGATGCGGGAGATTGGCCCGAAAGAGCATTTCGACAGCCGCCCGGATAAATATTTCGGGGAGTTCGTGCGGCATGAAATGCAGACCCGTGACCCGGAACTTCTGCAAACGGCCATCCGGCAGGAGCAGCGCAGTCGGGAATCTGCACAGCCCGGTGATTTCAAAGAACACCTTGCGGCATTGCACACCGGGCTGATCGAGGCCGAGGCACAGCGTATCGTAGCCGATATGAAGCGTCTGGCTGCTCCCAACAGCCCGGACAAGAATCATTTCATGGTGGAGGTATCGCCCTACTTCACCAAACTGGCATCCAGCCGGGACACGGATCGGCTGATTGCCATGCTGCCGTACAAATCCCTGCACCTTTCCAGCGTAAAAGACCATTTCGGCATCTACGCGCTGGTTAACAAAAACGAAAATCGGGACAGGGGTATCCGCAAGCCCCGTGCTTCCGTCCGCAAGCAGCTTTCCGAAACGAAACAGACCGCCAGCCCGACAAAGGCAGCGGCCCGCAGCAAACAACACGAAATGGAGGTCTGACCATGAATTTCAGCGTGGAAGAAGAAAATTTGATCTGTATGTACCATACTTCCGACCGCCGCCGGACGATGGCACGGCTGATGGCCGCCCTGCCGGACATGGACACGGAAATGCGGCGGCTGGCGAATGGGACCATTGCAAAGTTGGAGCGCATGACCGATGCCGACTTTGACGGACAGGGGTTTGATTTTACGGGTGAATAATACCGCCAGCTTGACAACGACACATTATTTTCAATCAAAGTAATGTGTCGTTGTCAACACAGAAATAGCCGGACACGGTGGCCTTGGGGTTGCTGTGTCCGGCTATTTTTCATGTATCAGTCTTTATCTTTTTTCTCGGTGGGATTTTCCGGCAGTTCGGTGGCATCTTCTACAATGTCAGTCACAAGCTGCTGGAAGTCAAACGCATTCTTTTCCGTGATAACGGGTTTGCTGGTTTCCGCTTCAAGAGCCTGCCGCGCAATGCCGGCCACCTTGCCGCCGCGTTTGGCAACCTGCTTGTTTTCTTCAAAGGTCTGCGGTTTTGCAGTCTTGGAAATATCCGTGGTGGAGGCTTCGGCCAACATGGTCAGAACAAGCTCCAAGTCGGTCATGTTATCCCGGAGATTTTCTTTCGTCAGACCTTTCAGCCGCTTATACTGTCCTGTGGTCATGCCAGACCATGCGCGGGAGATTTCATCGGTCAGGATAGCGTACTCCTTGCCCTTTTGCACTCCGCGCTTCTTCCATTCATCCGTCAGTTCGTTGCGGATGCGTATTGCCAAAAGTCGCTGGTGAATCCATTCTTCGGAGTAGCCTTTTTTCAAATAGGTATCAAGCGCGCGGTCGATGGCCTGCTCCGGGTCGATGGTTTCCTCGATGCGTTCCTTGCCTACCATTGCCAGCCATGCCTTGAACGGTTCAGCTTTTGGAGACGGAATAGACTGGATAATGCGTAGGAGCTGTTCAGTGTTAGCAACATCCGTCTTATACCGTTTTCCATCAGAGGATAACATTTTCAGTTGTACGATTTTTTCGTACAACTCATTTGCTCCCTCAGTTTTCAGCTTACGTTTCAGGTCGCTCCAATATCGCCGTGGATTTGCTGTTCCAGTTAAAACAGAAATAACATCAATAATTGAAAAATACCATTCTTCCTTTTCTGCATCCCATGCAGTACGGATTTTCTGATCTTCAAAAAGCTGGATAGAGCTATTGTCTTTCACTTCTGCCATAGAGGGTTCCTCGCTTTCGTTGTCTGGTTCTATTTTACATGATTTCGGGTGGAAACGCCACCCAGTCTAAGCGTTTGTAGTTCAAAAATCCAACCAATATTTTGTGCAAATTTACCGTTCTTGCATCTGCTCCTTTCCCGGTGTTGTCCGTAGGATGCCGTCCACATTCTGCTTGATAATGCCATACTCCTGCATCTGGCGTTTGGCTTCGGTGTACTGCTGTTGCAGCTGGTCTTTCTGCTCGGCCAATAGCTTATACTCGGCTTTCAGGGCGTAGAGGTCGGGTAGCTTTTGAAAGCCCTGCTCTTTTAGGGTCTTGGCTGCGGCCTCATAGAGAATCAAGGTGCCTTCATGTTTGCGCCGGAACTGCTTTTTGTCAGCGGCCCGCTGGTACTCCTGCACCAGTGGACGTAGCTCTTTACAGGTGGTGACATCCTTTATCAGTACGGCCATTTCTGCAAGCCGACGCTCTGCTGCTTTCAGTGCAGCGGCAGCTTCGGTGCTGGCGGCGGTGGTCTCGGCCACCCGGCTTTCCAAATCCGGGTAGCTTTCGATTTCATGCTCAGTCAGGAAGTTCAGCGTCCGGGCAGCCTGTTTCAGATTGTGGAGTTTTGCCCACTTCTCATACCCTGCGGACTGCTGGGCCTTGATGCTATTCTCCAAATCAATCCGCAGCGAAATTTTGCGGTTTTCTTTGGGCTTCCGCTCCACGAACCGCCCTTTGATGCGCTCGGTGATAGCTTCTTCGGTGTAGGCTTCGCCCAGCGTTTTGCAGCGGGTGAACCGCCCCTGTCCGGGCGCACGGAACGAAACATACTTGCCCCGCTTGACTTCATAGCCCTGCTCCTGCAGGAGCCGCAGAAAATCGTCAAAATCCTTGGCCTGCGGGATGGCTGCATCTATGGCGGTTTTCAGTTTCGCCTTCCAGCTCGTGCCCTTGCGGTGTGCGTCCCACTCGGCATAGCTCTTGCCCCGGTCTTGACCGGGCATCACCACGGACAGGCCGTGTTCCTTGCAAAGTCGGTCACTGGTGCGCCGGATGTAGGCATAACTTTGTCGGTTGGAAACATACTTCCGCTGGTTCACCATGTCCACTGCACAAAAGATAATGTGGTTGTGGACGTGTCCCTTGTCAATGTGCGTGGTCAGCACATACGGGTATTTGCCTTGCAGGACTTCATCTGCAAGCTGCCGACCAATCTTGTGGGCCTGCTCCGGCGTGGTTTCTCCCGGCGCAAAAGACTGTATCAGGTGGTGGGCCAGATTGTTGCCTTTCTGCATGGCTTGTAACAACAGCAGTTCAAATTCGATGTCGGCGGTTTCGTAGGAGCAGGCAAAGGAGGACACCAACATTTTTTCATCCGTCTTAACCGGATTCTCGATGTAGTCCAGTGCCTTTTTCAGCGTTGACTTGATAGGATGTATCTTTGTAACTGCCATATCTGCGCCAGCGCTCCTTTGATGTCCGCAACATCTTGTGTGTACAGCGGCCCCATGCTGTTCAGCCGCCGTGCGATCTGATTGACGTTGACACCAATCTTCTGCAATTCGGCGGTCTGCGCCCGGATGTCGGTGGTGTCGATGTGGACAACATATCCGTCTATCAGCATCTTCCGGGCGTAGGCAGAAAAATTCCGTGTGTGCAGCAGAGCCATCTTCTGCCGGATAAGTTCCTGTTCCTCCGGCGTCACGGGAACACGCAGAACAATTTTTCGGGTTCGGTTCGTCATAGTTTCACCTCGTTTCTTGGGGGTCTGGGGTACTCCCCAGCAAGCATTTTTGCCGGGAGTGGCTACACTCCCTATGCTTGCTACGTTACCTTTCCCAACTACTATGACACCACAACACCCCCGTTTTGCCCGCAAAATGCAAAAAAAAATAAGAGGACGCTTTTGCATCCTCTCAATGACCGTGCATGACAATCAGACACACACGGGCTCTTTTTCCTGTTCATGGATTCGTAAGGCACCGTCAATGGCACCTTCTACGATGGGTAAGTATTCCTCCGGGCAAAGCTGCAGCTTGTGGCTGACCCGCTGACGTTCCGCACTTTCTTCCCGCATGAGTTCCGGGTTGAAGTATCGCTCCACGGGCAGACCACATATTTTTATCAGCTGAATCACCACCGGCAGGCTGGGCAGCGTGCCTTCGTTTTCGATGTTCGCAAGATACCGGCTGTCACAATGTATCATGTCAGCCAGCGCACTGCGGGAAAGCTGTTTTGCCTTTCGAGCTGCCTTGACATCCGCTCCGAACGTTTCAAAGCCGGGACAGTCCTCAATTTTCGCCATTCTGCATCACCCATATACATTTTATAGTTCATGGGCGATTGGCGAAATGATGCAAAATCCATTCAGCTTACACTTTATAGTTCCACTTGAAAATCAGACGCACGCGCCAGAGTTTATTCTGGCTCTCATTCTACTTTCGTTGTGCGGTTTTTCTATACTCCAATGGCAACAATCCAGTGCTTTTGCGGAACAATTCTGCAAATCGGCTTGAAGTGGAATACCCCACTGTTTGGGCAACTTGTCCGACTGTCAGTTCTGTGTATGCCAGCAGATACTCGGCTTGGCTCATGCGCCGCTGCTGAATATACTCTGTAATGGTGCAGTCGTAGTATTTCTTAAAACAACTTTTCAGTTTCGTTGTCCCCATACAGGCAATCTGCGTCAGCCTTTCCAGCGGAATGTCAAAAGCATAGTGGTCGCTAAGATATGAGGCAACCGTCTGGATACTTTCTATATCCTGCTGCGAGAGCTTATGAACTGGTTTATCAGGATGCTTCTTCTGATATTCCACTACCATTGAAACTGCTTCTGCGACTTTTCCCTCATAAAAAAGTTTTGCGGCAATCCCTTCTCCGCGATAGTCCTTAATCTCCGTAAGCAACCGTGACATCGCAGGAAAATCTGATGTTTGGTCGATTTTGCGGAAGGCGTCAATCGGATTGATCTGTGCCTCAGGGTAAAGTTTCTTCAGATAATCTTCATAATATGCGGGTGCAATCTCGATTCCAACCGAACGGATTGGAATGTTCTTATGTATCAAAGCCTTGTATGGCGCATAGCCTCCGATAAACGTTTTGATGCAGCCGGCAGACAGTCTGCGGTATGGCGATAACTCTTCCCCGGAGATAGAATCATACTGCGTAATACTCAAACATTCTGGCAAAGAACATTCCAGCATGAAATCCTTGTGGAAAGAAAAATTGTGAATTTTAATATCGTATAGGTCTTTCTGTCCATAAGTCCAGTAGGTACCTTCTCCGACTTCGGGAGAAAGTTTCCAGCAGATACCCAATGCCCCGTATTGCTGGTTATCCGAGTCACGGATAAAACCGTGTTCCGCAAGCAGGGGCGCATAAAGCTGATCGATGATTTCAGACATGAAAGTAGACCGCCTCCTTTTTTGCAACGATTAGACGAACCTTTGAAAGGAACGGACGAACATCGCCGAAACCTATTGAATGCTGTTCGTCACAAGTGTACCGTATTAGATAACGGTTAGCAACATCTAATCGAAGAATATCACAAACCGCTTGTCGCGTCAAGACAACGAAAGGTAGGAGGCTCAAAATGAGTAATCAAGTAAATTCTATGAACAAAGGTCTGACTGTGAAAGACCTTGTAACAACTGGCATTTTTACCGCACTGTTATTTGTTTTTGTATTGGTGGGCGGTGTCTTTTTTGCAACGAATCCCGTGCTTACTTTTTTCATGCCGGCAGGAGGTGGGCTGCTTGCTGGCCCCATTTATCTTTTGCTGATTGCAAAAGTACATAAGCGTTGGAGCCTTTCTATAATGGGCGTTATCATGGGTATTATTTGGTTCGTGACTGGTATGCACTGGGCTTTTGCATTGGGCTACCTGATCATGGCGATTGTCGCGGACTTTGTTGCTGGCGCAGGACAGTACAAAAGCAAAAAACTCAACAGCCTGTCTTATATCCTGTTCTCCCTCGGTGGCACTGGTTCGTATATCGTGTTCTTTGTTGACCCCAACGGCTGGGCACAGACCATGCTGGGAAATGGAACGGAACAGAGCTATATCGACACCATGCAGGCTACCGCGAATACTGGCATCCTGATTGCCATGTTTGCTACCGCTATCGTTGCATCTGCAATCAGTGCTTTTGTGGGCTGCAAAATGCTGAAAAAGCAGTTTGAAAAAGCAGGTATTACAGCATGAGCGGTAAACGCCACAAGAAATGGCTTTGGCTCGACCCACGGGCCAAGCTCTTTCTTATTCTTATGTGTGTTTTATCGTCCATGTTTGCTCCTTCACTTGCATATCAATTTGTCCTTGTTATGCTGATTGCGGTATTGGGGGCTTTCTTTGGAAAGTGGAAATATGTCATTAAGGCTGTATGCTTTTATGCGGTCATCTGTGCCCTGACAGTTTGGATCATGGCAGAAATGACAGGCACGCTGCGGACAATGTTTATTGCCTTTTTAGGATTGTTTCATAAGGTCTATGCGTGCGGAACCTTGGCCGGGATTGTTCTGACTACTACAAAAGTCAATGAGTTCCTGTCTGCTATGAACCGTGTCCACGCACCCAAAACGTTAGTAATTCCTATGGCAGTTATGCTACGGTACATTCCAACTATTCAAGAGGACTGGCGCTATATCAAGGACGCTATGCGGATGAGAGATGTTTCACCTTCTCTGGCGAGCTTTTTAGCACATCCGGGCATGACAGTTGAGTGTATTTATGTGCCTTTGTTGATGGCAGCTTCAAAAGCAGCGGATGATCTTTCTGTTGCTTCTGTCACCCGTGGAATTGAAAATCCCAATCCACGCACCTGCCTTGTCCAGATAAAATGCGGAGCTGCCGATTGGGGCGTCATGGCCGTTGCCGTAGCTTATCTGATTTTTGAATTATGTGTGCGGGGAGGTGTGATCGCTTGATTGAGTTTGAAAATGTATCGTTTTCCTATACAGGACAGGAACATGGCGGGCTGCATGACATCAATTTGAAAATTTCGGACGGAGAATGTGTCCTGTTCTGTGGCCGCAGTGGGTGCGGAAAAACAACGATCACAAGGCTGGTGAATGGACTAATTCCTCAGTTTTATCAGGGAGAGCTTCAAGGCCGTGTGCTGGTAGATGGTCAGGAAATCAGCAGCCGCCCCATGTATCAGATTGCTGCTAAGGTCGGCTCCGTTTTCCAAAATCCACGGACACAGTTTTTCAATGTGGACACAGACAGCGAGATTGCCTTTGGCATTGAGAACGAGGCTCGTCCTCCACAAGAGCTGATAGAGCGAGTGGAACAGACAGCCGACGATCTGCGTATTCAAAAGCTGCGGAACAGGAATATTTTTGAACTGTCCGGCGGTGAAAAGCAGAAAATCGCCTTCGCTTCTGTTTATGCCATGAACCCACAGATTTATTTGCTGGATGAACCGTCCTCCAATTTGGATATGACTTCCATTCAGGAGTTGAGAGAGCATTTGCGGCTGATAAAAAAGCAGGGCAAAACGGTTTTGATAGCAGAACACCGGCTGTACTACCTGATGGAACTGGCCGACCGAATCGTTTATCTGGAAAAAGGAGAAATCAAAGGGATTTATACCCCGGAAGAATTTCGACAGCTGTCGGAACAGGAGCGTGAACGCATGGGCCTGCGGGCAGTTGATCTTCGGGCGGTGTTCCCACCTAAACCCCACTCGATTGCCCCTATCCCGGTATTAGAGCTGCGGAATGTGACGCTCCGTTACAAGAAGCGAACCATTTTGCATGATATTGGCTTATCCGCAGGAAAGGGTGAAGTGATTGGCGTGGTCGGCCATAACGGAGCCGGAAAGACTACATTTTCCCGCGCCCTCTGTGGACTTCACAAAGACTGCGAGGGACAATTCCTGTGGGAAGGTAAGCCGATGGAGCATAAGGCGAGGCTGAAACGCTCCTATATGGTTATGCAGGATGTAAATTATGAACTTTTTGCTGACAGTGTGGAAGCAGAGTGCTCCTTTGGCATCCGCAATCCAAATCAAACGCTGGTAAATGTGACTTTGGAGGAACTGGGGCTTGCTCCATACCGGGAACGCCATCCAAACACACTTTCCGGCGGTCAAAAACAACGGGTGGCGGTAGCCGTCAGTATGATTTGTGGGAAAGATCTGCTGGTATTCGATGAACCGACCAGCGGCCTTGACTTTGACAGTATGACGCAGGTTGCAGGATTGATCCGGCGATTATCCAATATGGGAAAAGTCATTTTCATTGTCACCCATGATTTTGAGTTTGTCTGCCGTACCTGTTCCCGTGTCTTACATTTTGACGAAGGCGAAATACCCGATGACGTATTAGTTACAATGGATGCCCTCCCGAAATTGAGAGAGCTTTTCTCTGTCAAGGTGAATGTCCCCGCAGGGGACAGAGAGGGCGGCCTAGGTCGTTCAGATGGAAAGGAGCGGTAGTCTATGAAGCAGAAAAAAGAAAACAGTGTAGCATTGCTGCTGCATTGGGCAGGAGAACAAAAATTTTGGTTGTTTCTGGCAATCCTGCTGTCCATGTGCAGTGGGCTGTGTATTATTATCCCATATATTGGAATTTACAGGTTGATGGATGCTACATTTAACAGTGCCTGCACAAAAGAACTTGTAGTGCAGACTGTGGCAATGATTGCCGCTGCTGTCACCCTGCGTTTTGTCCTGTTCGGATGTTCCGGCGTGGCGGCCCATAAAGGCGCCTACGGCGCACTGTTCAAAGTGCGCTGTATGGTGGCGGAACACATGGCCAGAGCGCCTTTGGGCGCCCTGAATGAACGGCGCACAGGAGATATTAAAACGGTTCTGAATGAAGATATTGAAAAGCTGGAGCTATTTCTGGCGCATAATCTTCCCGACCTTGTGTGCTATCTGGTTGGACCGGTAGTCATCTTTATTTATTTGATGACCGTTAATGTTCCATTGGCGTTGATTTCCCTTGTCCCTCTGGTTCTGGCCGTGGTAGTAATGGGGATAATGTTCCGCAATACAGATGACCTGATGGAACGAGCCAACCAATCCATTACTGCACTGAACTCCGTTATGATTGAATACATCAGCGGAATGAAACTGATTAAAGCCTATAACATGGGGAGTAAGTCGTTCCGAAAATTGTCTGACGCAATCCAGGAGGAAAACGCCATGTGGAATGAGACTTCCCGGCGTATGGGGCCTCCATATGCCGCATTTGTCGTTATCATTGAATGTGGAATGCTGCTGATGGTTCCGATAGGCGGGATGTTTTTCCTGAAAGGTTCGCTGACAGCCAGTGCGCTTCTGTTGTTTGTGTATGTCGGCTCTATGTATTTAACGGAAATTCGACCTTTGCAGGAATTGGGAACAAACTTTGCAAATGTACTGAACGCGATTACCAAAACCAAAGAAATACTGGATATTCCGATTTATGAGGGTGGAACAGACTTCCCCAAAAAACATGATATTGAACTTCGGAATGTCCGATTTTCTTATGACGGTAAAACCGATGTGCTGCATGGTGTCAACCTCAAAATCCATGATGGCGAGCGCATGGCTCTTGTGGGCCGATCTGGTGCCGGTAAAAGCACTGTGATTGAACTTATTTCCCGGTTCTACGATGTGCAGGAAGGCGAAGTGCTGATTGGCGGCAAAAATGTCAAGGAACTTGACTACGATACCATTCTGAAAAATATAGCCATCGTGTTTCAAAAGACTTTCCTCACCCGTGACAGTGTGCTGGAAAATATCCGCATGGGTAGTAACGCTACTCTGGAAGAAGTGCGGGCTGCTGCAAAAGAGGCACAGATTGATGACTTTATCATGTCCCTGCCGGATGGATATGACACAAAAGTGGGCAGTTTCGGCTCCCGCTTTTCCGGCGGAGAAAAGCAGCGGATTGCGATTGCCCGCGCAATTCTGAAAAATGCACCCATCTTGATTTTGGACGAGGCCACAAGTGCCTCTGACCCGGAAAATCAGATGGAGATTGATAAAGCCATTCAAAATCTATGCAAAGGCAAAACAGTTATTGTAGTAGCACATCGTTTGAGTGCTTTGAAAATGTGCAACCGGGTGGCTGTGGTGGAAAACCATACAATTACCAGCGTTGGAACCCATGAGGAAGTTCGGAAGAACAACGCCTACTATCGAAAAGCGTGGGATGACTACGAAACAGCCCGGAATATCACTTATCAGTTGGAGGGCGGTGAGCAGCATGAATGAGCATGATGTATTGAAAAAGAACCGCAATTTCTATATTGGTGTCGGCGGAACCGTTCTGGAAGGACTTCTCTCCGGCAGCCTGTTTATGCTGCTTTACTCTGTTATGCAGTTTTTGTGGTCGAGTCAATTTGATATGAACCGAGTTCTGGCTCTGACTGGTATCATTGCAGTGATTTTTCTTCTCCGTATCCTGATTTACAGCTATGGTTATACCAAAGCGCAGATTGGCGGTGCAGAGGTCAGCAAGAATATTCGGCTTTTTATGGGTGACCATTTGAAGCGCATCCCACTGTCCCGGTTTACGCAGGGACAGACCGGCGATTATATCAACACCATCACAAGCGATGTAAACAACTATGAAAAAATTCTGACCCATAAGGTCGGAGATTTGGCAAAGAATTTTGCCTTGTCGTTCATGTTGATCGTTTTTGTTATGACGATTTATGTCCCGGCTGGAATTATTCTGTTGATTGCTGACCTTCTTTTAATCCCCGGCTTGTGGCTTTCTTTCCGCATGGTGCAGAAATACGGAAAAGAAAAGAACGATATTTGTGCGGAGAATGTCAGCAGCATTGTTGAATATGTTTCTGGCATTCAGACTTTCCGTGCTTATGGTGTAGGCGGTATGAAGAACAAAACCGTTATTAACGCCATGCGGGAGTTTAGCCGTATTAGTTTTGTATACGAGGCAAAAGTGCTGCCGATCGGTACAGGATTTGGCATTTTGAGCTGGCTATCCTGTCCGCTGGTTATCTGGCTGGCTTATACACCTTGGGCTGCGGGGACGCTGAACACGGTAGACTACCTTTTGATTTGTATGCTGCCCTTGTTCTGTGCAAAGCTGGCCAACTCGATTTTTGTAGACCTCACCAGTTATAAAAACCTGATGATTTCGAAGAACAAAATCTTGGGTGTAATGAATGAGCCGGAGGAAACAGGCAGTATGGAGCCGCTTCACACAACCACCCATGAAATCATCTTTGACAATGTAGATTTTTCGTATGTACCCGATGAGCCGGTACTAAAACATGCTACCTTTACGGTGCCGGATCAAAAACTCACAGCCATTGTCGGAGACTCTGGTTCTGGCAAATCCACCATTTTGAACCTGATTGCAAAATATTACGAAGCAACGGGCGGGACGATTTCTATTGGAGGTAAGCCCATTAACCATGTAGCCGCCGAGCGGGTTCTGGAACAAGTTTCTATGGTAGACCAAGACGTATTTCTCTTTGATGATACCATCCGGGATAATATCCGACACGCCCGTCCTAATGCTACGGACGCAGAAATCGAGGCTGCCTGCCGGGAAGCCAACTGTGACAGCTTCATCCGTAAGATGGAAATGGGATACGATACGCTGACTGGCGAGAATGGAAATCTTCTCTCTGGCGGTGAGCGTCAGCGAATTTCAATAGCCCGCGCTATCCTGAAAAACAGCCCTATCCTGCTTTTGGATGAAGCAACCGCATCTCTTGACATTGAAAATGAGCTTGCCGTAAAGCAGGCCATCGCCAATCTGCTAAAAGAGAAAAAGACAGTGGTAATGATTGCTCATACCCTTTCCATTGTCAAAAATGCAGACCAAATCCTTGTAATGGGTGATGGCAGGATTGCTGAATCGGGAACCCACGAGGAATTGCTTGCGAAAGGCGGAAAATATGCTGCTATGTGGAACGCAGAGCAAAAAATATCGGCTTGATAGAAAATAAAGCGGCAGGGGTGATACCTGCTGAATCGAATGCGATATTAGCGCAGAAATCTATGAACGGCTGAAAGACGCCTTTAAGAAAGAACAATCATATAGCACATGAGCCTGCCCCGACTAAGGGGAAATAAAAAGCCGTTGGTTTGAGCAGGTGATTTTGTGTACCTATTTTGAACCGACGGCTTTTGAGAAAATCAGGGCCGCCGGTTCTTTTTGCTTATCAGCGCGTTTCATCGTCCGTATGGCGGCCGCTAGGAGGATGCCACTATGCGCCTGATATTCTATCGGTCACTCAACTTTGAATCATCAAAAAAAGCCTTGCTCCCGCACAGGGTCAGCAGGGCTTTTACTATGCACTATACGATGTAGCCACTGCGCGTTTCGTGCTGTCATTATGCCCAGTTGGCCGTTTTCGGTCTGCTGGGCTTTTCTATTGCCGCCTGAAAAGCTGCCTGTTTCAAAAATATTTTTGGAAATTTTCAAAAAAGCGGGCAGAATCGGGTGTTTCAGGTGTCATATTAGCGGAAAGGGAAAAATCCACCCGACATCCCCACGGAAAGGGGGTGAGAAGATGGAAGCTATCCCTCGCAACGATGGCGAACAGTACCGATTCGATGCGTTCTGCAAAGCGGTGCTGCGAAATGAGGCCCGGAACTATCACCGAAATAAGAAACGTCTGCTTGACCGTGAAAAGTCATTCAGCGTTCTTTCGTTGGAAGAACTGGGGCAGCTCACGAGTGTAGACCATTATCCAAGTGAAGAATTTGTATTTTCATCCTACGGCTGTGATCTGCACATCGACAATGAACTTGTTGCCAATGCGTTTGCCACTCTGCCAAAGCAGGAACAAAGCATTTTGATTCTGTTTTGCGTTCTAGAACTGGGCGATGGCGAGATTGGCGACCTCATGGGAATGTCCCGGAGTGCTGTACAGCGCCACCGGACAAAAACGCTGAACGAGCTGCAAAAAAAGCTAAAGGCGCACTTGCCGGAGGGAGGTTAGGCGTAAATGAACTCCTATGAACACACGAGCAGAGAGTTTTTACCGCTCTCGGTGATTCGCTCTGCCTGCGCTGGGGACACCGATGCAGTTGAACAGGTTTTGCGACATTACAGAGGTTATATCAACAAGCTCTGTACAGGCATTCTCTATGACAAGCACGGTCAGCCTCATGTGTGCATAGACGAGTACATGAAACGCCATCTGGAAATCAAACTGATTTCTTCTATTATAACCAAAACCGAAACGGTCTGACCCTTTCCACGTTTCGGGACTGCACCTTGAAAAATATGCCCGCAGGACAATGGCGGTGCATCATAGGGCAAACGGATACGTTGCTGTCTATATCGAGCCGGACGGTGGGTGCGCCACGATGCTTTTCTCTGAAAAGTGGAGCGATCACCACCACGCCGCAATGCAAGCGCGGCTGCTTGCGGGCCATGACATACAGGCAGGCTGATACTCCCTTACCGTCAAAGTCCGAGCGTTCAGAGCGTCGCAGGCAATGAGTAGGGCTGCATGAGGAATGCAGGGGTGAGATTCCCGTGGGTTGCTGCCAGCAGCCATCCGTTGGCTCATTTTTTGATTTTTAAGAAAGGGGATTTTACGATGCAAGCGAAAAAGACAAACCCTGAAAAAACAAAAAATCCAGAGATGCTTACTCTGGATTCGACTTATCGTATTGGCAATCGCTCCTTTATCGTTGAGCCGGTGTTCAAAGAAGAAAGCGCCCAGACCTTAGGAGAAGTTCTTCTCCGGCTGATGAAATCCGAAAGCGAAAAATTATAATGACCTTTCGGGAGGCAGCGGACAGAGAAAGCGGATTGTGTTATAATATAGGTGTACAAGTGAATTTGCTATTCGACTGTCCCAAGAAAGGAGCGAGTATGAAACAGTCGAGTAACAAGAAATCCCGTGAAGCAACCGCTTTTCTCTATGAGCGTCTTTCCCGTGATGATAATTTGGAGGGCGAGAGTTACAGCATCGGCAACCAAAAGAAACTGCTCACCAAAGTTGCAAAGGAAAAAGGCTATACCAATCTGGTTCACTTTCTGGATGATGGCATTTCCGGCGTGACCATGAACCGTCCCGGTTTCGTTGAAATGATGCAGCAGCTTGAACAAGGAAAAGCCTCTGCTGTGTTCGTCAAAGACCTTTCCCGTCTGGGCCGAAACTATATCGAGGTCGGGCGGCTGACAGAAGAATTTTTCCCAGACCATGACATCCGACTTGTTGCCGTTTCGGACAACATCGACACGGCCGAGGGAGAAAACGAACTGGCACCCATCCGAAACCTGTTCAATGAGTGGTATGCCCGTGACATCAGCAAGAAACGCCGTATCAGTAATAAAATCAAAGGCAACTCCGGCGAACCGATGGGACTTCCTCCCTATGGATATATCAAAGACCCGAACAATCCCAAGCATTGGGTCATTGATGAAGAAGCTGCACAAGTTGTCCGGCGCATTTTTGATATGACGTTGGAGGGCTTTGGCACGGAACAGATTGCCACCCAGTTTGAAAAGGAAGGCATCCTGACGCCGCAGGCCTACTGGATTCAGAAAGGCATCGGCCGTCCCGGAAAGACCAAGACGCGCCCCGCCACCAAGTGGAATGGCTCCACGATTACCCATCTTCTGTACCAGCAGGAGTATTGTG
The DNA here is from genome assembly GCF_049562865.1 of Faecalibacterium sp. 7. NCBI lineage: Bacteria > Bacillati > Bacillota > Clostridia > Eubacteriales > Oscillospiraceae > Faecalibacterium > Faecalibacterium sp. 7. The sequence goes on from NZ_CP186911.1 coordinate 2,373,568, forward strand.
GTGATGTTCTGAACTTCAAAACCTACTCCAAGTCCTACAAGAATAAGAAGCGGATTCATAACGACCCGGAAAATTGGGTTGTGTTCCAAAATATTCACGAGCCAATTATTGAACGTGCCGTGTTTGAGCAGGTACAGCAGAAGCGCGGAAAAATGCGCAAACGCCGTACCAACAACGGAGAACACAATATGTTCTCTGGCTTGCTTGTCTGCGCAGACTGCGGCTGCAATCTGCATTTCCACTTCAATCAGGGCAACCCGGAAATCAAGTATTTCAACTGCTCCAACTACAAGGGCAACCGTGGCACCTGCCAATCCACCCACTACATCAGGGTAGACTTTCTGGAAGAAGTGGTGCTGGGCGAGATTCGGCGGCTGACCAAGTTTGCCAGCCTCTACGAGAACGACTTTCTAAAAGCTGTTATCGGGCACTCCCAGCAGGCGGATGAAGCCGACCGCAAGCTGAAAGAGAAAGAGTTGAAAGCTCTCCTTGCCCGTGATGAAGAACTGGACGGCCTCTTTGAGCGCATCTATGAGGACAATGTTTCCGGCAAAATCTCTGATGAACGCTTTTCCAGAATGTCCCGGAGATATGAGGACGAGCAAAAGGAGCTGACCGAGAAAATCAAACAGCTCCGCTCCGAAATTGAAAAGCAGAGCAGCCGCACCATGACAACGGATATGTTCATCAGTCTGGTTCGCAAGTACACCAGAGCAAAAAAGCTGACACCCCGGATGCTGAATGAACTGGTGGAAAAAATCGAAGTGTTCAATGCAGAAAAGGTCAATGGTGTATGGGAGCAGCGGCTCCGCATTCACTACAACTGCGTGGGCACCATCGAGATTCCAAGCGCACTTCCTTTGCCGACACCCGATGTGTCGGTGAATACAAGAAAAGGCGTAGTTGTGAACTACGCCCCCTGTGATGTCGCTATTTAGCAAATAAAAAATGACGAATGTTCTTTGACAGCTAAATGCTGTAAGAACATTCGTCATGGTGCGAGGGAGGGGACTCGAACCCCCAAGGATAAACCACACGCACCTCAAACGTGCGCGTCTGCCAGTTCCGCCACCCTCGCATATTATGTTCGTGCCGTCCATCCAACTTCTGAGGTTTGAAGCTGTGCTTGCGGACTGCTTGAATATATTACCACGTTCCTGTCGGATAGTCAAGCTCTTTTTTCCCTTTTTGAAAAAAATCCGGCGTAAGCATAGATACAGCGGTTGTATGAGGGGGAGATCGCCGGAAAACTCATGCCCAGAAAAAACGCACAAGTTGAAATGCATCGGGACATGTGATATTATAAGTACAACTATGGAAAAGCAACGGTGCGGTTGAAGCATCGGGGGAGATAAAAATGAACGATGATGTAGTGGTGTCCGTTCTTTGTACCGCATATAACCATGAAAAATACATCCGCAGTGCGCTGGATGGATTCGTGAATCAAAAGACAAACTTTCGGTACGAAGTTCTTATAAACGACGATGCGTCCACAGATCACACGGCTGCGATCATTGCAGAATATGAGGCAAAGTATCCGGACATCATTAAACCGGTCTACCAGACTGAAAATCAGTATTCTAAGGGAGTATCCATCACGAAAAGCATTCTTTTTCCTCAGTCGAAGGGAAAGTATACGGCGATCTGTGAAGGCGACGACTATTGGTGCGATGAAAACAAACTGCAAAAGCAGGTGGATTTCCTGGAATCGCATGAGGGGTATGCGGCCTGTGTGCACAATACCCGGCTGATGGATTGCCGCACAGGCGGTTCGTGGCCGATGTATAAAGGAGATCAGGATCGTGACCTTACATTCAAGGAGGTCGTCAATTACAGTGCAGCCTGTTTCCATACGTCCTCGATTTTATGCAGGAGAGAGTGGTTCTGCATACCGGATGAACTCAGAGCAAATGGATTCGGTGATTATCCGCGTGCAGTTTATATGCGGCTGAACGGGAAGATCCACTATTTAAAGGATATCATGTCTGTCTACCGGATGTTTACCGCCGGTTCGTGGACTGCCCGGAACCAGAACAACGCATCTAAGCAACAGCGCATTTGCAGCCAGAAAGCGAGAACGGACTTTACAGAAAAGCTCCGCCGGTACTGCCGTGAACAGGGGGTTACGCCCGAATACCAGAAGGCGGTAAATGATGTGGCGAACCGTGACCAGCTGCAGCTGGCAGTTCTCCAGAAAGGTGGCAGGTGCCTTTTGCACGGTCCGCAGCTGGGCATTTTTATGGGACTGTCGCTGGAAAAGAAAATACATGTGCTGGATACGGTACGGACGGAGTTTAAGACAGAACGAAATGAAAAAAGATAAGAACATTATTCTTGACAACTTTATCTGGCGCTTTGCAGAGCGCTGCGGTGCCCAGCTTGTGACAGCTGTTGTAACGCTGCTGCTGGCCCGTATTCTGATGCCGGAAGATTACGGCAGGACGGCGCTGGTGGCGGTGTTCATCAACATTTTGCAGGTGTTCATCGACAGCGGTCTTGGTACAGCACTGATCCAGAAAAAAGATGCAGACGATCTGGATTTTTCATCGGTATTCTATTTCAATTTTGCGGTGTGTCTGGTGCTGTATGCCGGAATGTTCATTGCGGCACCTTATATTGCGGCATTCTATAAAGATCCTTCGCTGACGCCCGTGGTTCGCGTTGCCAGCCTGACGCTGGTGTTTTCCGGTGTCAAAGGCATCCAGCAGGCCTATGTGTCCCGCAATATGCTGTTCAAACGCTTTTTCTTTGCAACGCTGGGCGGTACGCTGTTCTCCGCATTTCTGGGGCTTGGCATGGCTTATGCCGGGTTTGGCGTCTGGGCGCTGGTGGCACAGCAGCTTTCCAACACGGCCATTGATACGCTGATCCTTTGGCTCACGGTGCATTGGAGACCGAAAGCGGTCTTTTCATGGCAGCGGCTGAAAGGGCTGCTATCCTATGGCTGGAGACTGCTGGCTTCCTCCCTGTTGGATACCGTATACAATAATCTGCGCAGCCTTGTGATCGGCCGCGTTTACACATCGGCTGATCTTGCCTTTTATAATGAGGGTATGCTTGCACCGGATACGATCGCGGTCAACGTGGATTCTTCCATTGACAGCGTTCTGCTCCCGGCAATGTCTGCCGTGCAGGACGAGCCTGCGCGGGTGAAAAACATGACCCGCCGTGCCATCAAGACCTGCGTTTACGTCATTGCGCCGCTGATGATGGCGATGTTCTTCTGCGCAAAGCCGCTCGTCCGGCTGGTGCTGACTGAGAAGTGGCTGCCCTGTGTACCGTATCTGCGGATTTTCTGCATCACCTACATGTTCTATCCGATCCACACGGCAAACCTGAATGCGATCAAGGCAATGGGCCGCAGCGGAGTGTATCTGAAGTTGGAGATCATCAAGAAGATCATGGGCCTGACCCTGCTCCTGCTGACCTACCACATCAGCGTGATGGCAATGGCCTACAGCCTGATCCTGAGCAGCCTGCTGAGCCAGCTCATCAATACATGGCCGAACAGAAAACTGCTGGATTACCGTTATCTGGAACAGCTGAAAGACATCCTGCCCAGCATTCTGCTGGCTGTTTTCATGGGCTGCTGCATGTGGCTGGTCAATCTTGCACATCTGCCGGACATCGTAACGCTGGTCATTCAGATCCTGATCGGTGCAGTGGTGTATCTGGGCGGCTCTGCACTGCTGAAGCTTGACACATTTGAGTATCTCTGGAATGTAGTAAAGCCCAAGATTCAGAGAAAACCGTGGGCTGATAATGAAGAGTGAACGAGCGGAAAATGACGGAAAGGAAAACAGAAGTCATGACGAAAAAACTTCTTCTTCTGGGTGGTTCGGCACAGCAGGTTGTTGCGATCAAAACAGCAAAACGGCTGGGCTGTGAAACGATACTGTGCGATTTTTTGCCGGATAATCCGGGTCAATATGCTGCAGATAAGTTTTATCTTGTCAGCACCACAGATAAGGAAGCTGTTCTGGATGTGGCCAGGAAGGAACAGGTGGACGGTGTTCTGGCATACGCATCTGACCCGGCGGCCCCCACGGCAGCCTACGTGGCAGAAAAGCTTGGTTTGCCGGGTAACCCGTATAAGTCGGTGGAGATACTTTGCAATAAAGACAAGTTCCGCAGATTCCTTGCTCAAAACGACTTTGCTGCGCCCACAGCACATAGTTATGTGACCAGAGAAGAAGCATTGACAGACAGGGCAAGGCTGAATTATCCGCTTATTATTAAGCCTGTAGATTCGTCCGGAAGCAAGGGCGCAACTGTACTGAGAACAGAGGAAGGACTTGCAGAAGCAATCGAATTTGCATTTTCTTTTTCCCGGTGCCACAGGATCGTGATAGAAGATTTTATTGAAAAGAAGCACCCTTATCTGATTGGAGGGGATGTATTCATTTCAAACGGAAAAGTGGTTCTTTGGGGATTGATGAACTGTCACCGTGACAGCAGAGTGAATCCGCTGGTTCCGGTAGGCAAGAGCTATCCGCTCCAATTGGAAGCGCCGGATACGGCGAATGTAAAAGCAACCGTCGAGAGACTGGTCAATTTGCTGAAAATCGCAAATGGTTCTATGAATGTGGAACTGGTCGTAGATAAAAGCGGCCGGGTGTGGCCCATTGACATCGGCCCACGGGCAGGCGGCAATATGATACCGGACCTTCTGGGGGATATCTTTGGTGTGGATGTTGCACAGATGTCGGTGGAAGCGGCGATGGGCAGAGAAGTTCGTGAATGCCCCCATGAGCCAAAGGGCTGCTATGCTACCTGCAATCTCCATAGTGCAAAGAATGGAATTTATAAAGGTGTCTCGTTTGCGCCGGAACTGGAACAGTATATTTACCGGAAGTGTATTTATAAAAAAGAAGGCGACAAGATAGAGTTTTTTGACAATGCAGCCAAATGTCTGGGGATCATCTTTATGAAGTTCCCGGATGAAAAGCAGATGTTTGATATGATGAACAGGATGGAGGAACTGGTTTATATCGATCTCTTGGAAAAAGATTGAACTCTGCAGAAACGACTCCACGAAAGGAAAAACCAATGAGAGAAATCGGTGGATATATTGAACTGGAAACTTTTCGCGGCAGGATGCTTCATGAAGAAGCAACTAAGCTGAATTGCGGCAGAAATGCACTGGCATATCTGTGTGAAGCAAAGAAAATCGAAAAACTTTATCTGCCGTATTTTCTCTGCTCTTCAGTTCCGGATGTGTGCGAAAAGCTCGGTGTTCCATTCGAGTTTTACCATGTAGACGAAACGTTTATGCCGCAGTTCCCACAAAAGCTCGGCGAGAACGAGTGGCTGTACATCGTCAATTATTATGGGCAATTGAGCAACGAAACGTTGAAGCGCTGGAAAGACCAGTATGGCCGCATCATCGTAGACAACGCGCAGAGCTATTTCCAGCTTCCCGTGGAAGGTGTGGATACGCTTTATACCTGCCGCAAGTTTTTTGGCGTGGCAGATGGTGCATTCCTTTATACAGACGTCCGACTGGAACGGGAACTGCAGCAGGATGAATCTTTTGAACGGATGCACTTTCTGCTGGGCCGCTATGAACGCAGTGCGAACGAGTTCTACGCCGAGTATGCAGCAAACAACAAACTGTTTGCCGGGGAACCGGTCAAAATGATGTCGAAGCTGACCCAAAATCTGCTGCATGGTGTGGATTATGAGTTTGTCCGCGCACGAAGGAGTCAGAATTTTGCCGTTCTGCAAGAGCAGTTTGGCAGCGCCAACCAGCTGACTCTGGCTATTCCAGAGGGCGCTTTCATGTATCCACTCTGGATCAAAAATGGTGCCGCGGTGCGCAAAAAGCTGCAGGCAGAAAAAATTTATATCCCGACGCTCTGGCCCAATGTTTTGCGGCAACTGCCGGAAAATGCAATTGAATATCAGCTTGCAGCAAATATTTTGCCGCTGCCCATAGATCAACGGTACGGTGTCAAAACAATGCAGTATATTGTGGAGAAAATAAAAAATGAAATGTAAAAAGTTGTTGATACTCGGCGCTACGGCAGGGGAAATTGCTTTGATAAAGCGTGCACAAGCGCAGGGAATCTATGTCATAGCAACAGATAACCACATGGATTATAGTTTGGCTCCGGCAAAACGGATTGCAAACGAAGCGTGGGATATCAGCTGGTCCGATTTGGATGAACTGGAAAAACGCTGCCGCGCAGAGAGGATCAATGGCGTCCTTGCGGGCTACAGCGAATTCAGAGTGGACAACATGATGCAGCTGTGCAAACGGCTCGGATTGCCCTGCTATATCAATCAGGAACAGCTTGATATCACAAGAGATAAGATCAAATTTAAGGAGTGCTGCCGCAAATATGGCGTGCCTGTCGTAAAAGAATATGAGTCTGTGGACGATGTGGATGAATATCCTGTCATCGTCAAGCCAACGGATCGGGCTGGTTCGATCGGAATCAGTATTGCAAAGAACAAAGAGGAACTGCTAAAAGCCTACCAGTATGCGTACGACCTTTCGGTTGGAAAGCATGTGATTATTGAAAAGTATATTTCAGACACGGACGCCGATAAGGTGGACTTCTACTATCTGGCAGAAGCAGGAAAATTGACCTTGCTTTCCTCGTGTGATACGATCAATGCCAAGAATAACGGAATGTCAAAAGTTGTCCAGAGCGCATGGCTATATCCGGAACGACACATAGAAGCATATAATCGAAAGGTTCGCAGCAGGATCGAAGCAATGATCCAGGGAATGGGCATCCAGTATGGATGTATCTTTATCTCGGGATTTATTGATAAGGATCAGGAGTTCGTCTTTTTTGAGTGCGGTTTCCGGCTGGAAGGTGCACATCAGGCCTACTATGTGCAGAAAAAAGGACCGGTAAACTTTTTGGATACCTTTATTCAGCACGCGCTATATGGCAGTACGGATGGCGTGGAGCGAACTCCGGTCAACGAAAAGATGAAATGTGTGACAGTTAATGTTTTTGCAAAGACCGGAACGATTGCAAAAATAGAAGGACCGAGTGAGATCGCGCAGATGCAAGACTGCACGTTGTCATTGCTGCATGGGCGTATTGGTCAAAAATGTACAGATGACAGCGCGATCCTCAGCAAAATCTATGTGTTTGCATTCAGCAGCGAATCGGTGGAAGAGCTGAAGCTAGATGTTGAAAAAGCCTATGCGAAGCTGAAAATCACGGATGAGCACGGAAAGGATATGATCTATGACCGGATGGATCCGGAAGAGATTCTGACATGGTGGAATGCATAAAACGTTGAGTGCAGATGATGCAGAGGAAATTGTATGACAGATAGCAAAATCCTTGTTACCCGTTCTTCCATGCCCAGCATGGAAGAATACATTGAAGAGATCCGCTCCATCTGGGACAGCCACTGGCTGACCAACATGGGCGAAAAACACAAAGCCCTGCAGGCTGAACTGCAAAAGTACATGGGCGTGCCTGCTGTGGAGCTGCTCACCAACGGCCACATGGCGCTGGAGCTTTCTCTGCAGGCCATGAATCTGCAGGGCGAGGTCATCACCACACCGTTCACTTTTGCGTCCACCACCCACGCCATCGTGCGCAATGGACTGGAACCGGTGTTCTGTGATATCGACCCCGAGACCTACACCATGGATGTGACCCAGATCGAGCGGCTCATCACCGACCGCACCTGTGCCATCCTGCCGGTACATGTGTACGGCAATATATGCAACATCGAAGAGATCGAGCGCATCGCCCACAAGTATGGTCTGAAGGTGCTGTACGATGCCGCCCATACCTTTGGCGAGACCTATAAGGGGCAGGGCATCGGTAATTTTGGCGATGCCTCCTGCTTCAGCTTCCATGCCACCAAGGTGTTCAACACCATTGAGGGCGGTGCGGTCTGCTATCGGGACCCGGATATGGGCCGCAGGCTGTACGAGCTGAAAAACTTTGGTATCCACGGCCCGGAAGCGGTGGATGCCGTGGGCGCCAACGCCAAGATGAACGAGTTCTGTGCCGCTATGGGTCTGTGCAATCTGCGTCATGTGGATGAGGAGATCGCCAAGCGCAGGGCTGTGGTGGAGCGCTACCGTGAGCATCTGGAAGGCGTGGACGGTCTGCGCCTGAATGTGCAGCAGCCGGAGGTCAGGTCCAACTACGCCTACTTCCCGGTGGTGTTCGACGAAAATCTCTTTGGTGCCAGCCGCAATGAGGTAATGGATGCACTGGCCCAAAACGGAATAGGCGCGCGCAAGTATTTTTATCCGCTCACCAACACCTTCGAGTGCTTCCACGGTAAATACGATGTGGACGCAACGCCGGTGGCTCTGCATGTGGCAAAACGGGTGCTGACCCTGCCGCTGTATGCCGACCTTTCCATGGAGGATGTGGACCGCATCTGCAAGATCGTCTTAGAGCAGAAACTGTAATATCAATATAGGAAAAACTGTCCGCCGGGTGTCTGTGCCCGGCGGATTTTTTGTGGGGCAGGGGAGAAATACCTTGCAGAAGGGGAGCTGTTTGTCCCGCCGCGAGGGCGTAAAGATCGTGAATTTCTAAACGAACTTTCGGATTTTTGCCTGCATGAGAGGAGATTTTTGTTCTTTTTGTCTAAAGTATACAAGAATAAACACTAAAATCCGGCAATGCGTCCATTGAAAAAAATGAACTGATATACTAGAATATAAGTACAAGAGCGCGGCACACGGCTGCGCGGAAAATGCAAAGCAAAAAATATAAAACAGGAGGATTTTCCTATGCCTATGAAAATGGGTTGGCGCTGGTATGGCGAGGGCAACGATCCCGTCAGCCTGAGCGACATCAAGCAGATCCCCGGTGTGACCAGCATCGTCTGGGCGCTGCACGACAAAATGCCCGGTGAGATCTGGGAAGTGGACGAGATCCAGAAGGTAGCCGATCAGATCCACGCCTACGGCTTTGATATGGATGTGGTTGAGTCGGTCAATGTTCACGATGACATCAAGATCGGCCTGCCCACCCGCGACAAGTACATCGAGAACTATAAGCAGTGCATCCGCAATCTGTCCAAGTTCGGCGTCAAGGTCATCTGCTACAATTTCATGCCTGTTTTCGACTGGACCCGTACGGACCTGTTCCACCCCGTGGGCGACGGCTCCACTGCACTGTTCTACGAGAAGGATAAGATCAAGGATGATTACAAGGCTATGGCCGAGTACATCATGTCCTTCACTGAGAAGTATAACATGACCTTCCCCGGCTGGGAGCCGGAGCGCATGGCAAAGCTGGACGAGCTGTTCAAGGCCTATGCTCCTGTCACCAAGGAAAAGCTCTGGGAAAACCTGAAGTACTTCCTGGAAGCACTGATGCCCACCTGCCATGAGTGCGACATCAAAATGGCCATCCATCAGGACGATCCCCCTTGGGATATCTTCGGCCTGCCCCGTCTGCTGGTGGATGCTGAGAGCATCGACCGCTTCCTGAGCATGGTGGATGATCCGTACAACTGCCTGACCCTGTGCACCGGCAGCCTGAACGCAAACCCCAACAACAACTGTGCCGAGATCGTGCGCAAGCACTGCGACCGCATTGCCTTTGGTCACATCCGCAACATCCACCACTTCCCCAACGGCGACTTCTCCGAGGCTGCTCACCGCGACTGCTGCGGCGAGACCGGCATCATCGAGGTGCTGCGTGCTTACCATGACTGCGGCTTTGAGGGTTACATCCGTCCCGACCACGGTCGTCAGCTGTGGGAGGAAGGCCCCGGCAACTGCCGTCCCGGTTACGGCAAGTATGACCGTGCTCTGGGCGTCCAGTATATGCTGGGTGTCTGGGATCTGCTGGATCGTCTGGATGAAGAGAAAAAGAAGGGCTGATGAATATGAAGCTGTCTGAGATCAAAAATGGCAATCTGTCTGCCGAATGGGCAGAAAAGGGCTATGAGCTGCCCAAATTCGATATTGAGGCTGTCAAGGCCAAGACCCACGCCGAGCCCACCTGGGTGCACTTTGGTGCAGGCAACATCTTCCGCGCTTTCCCGGCTGCCATCCTGAACGATGCGCTGAACACCGGCAAGTATGACCGCGGTGTCATCGTGGCCGAGAGCTTCGACTACGAGATCATCGACAAGGCTTATCGTCCCTACGACAATATGAGCCTGCTGGTCTGCCTGAAGTCCACCGGCGAGATCGAGAAGAAGGTCGTGGCTTCCGTCACCGAGAGCCTGAAGGCTGACTACTCCTTCGGCGAGGACTGGGCACGTCTGGTGGAGATCTTCCAGAACCCCAGCCTGCAGATGATCTCCTTCACCATCACCGAGAAGGGCTACGGCGTTGCTCCTGCTGATCTGGAGCGCGGCCTGACCCCCGTGCTGGCTATGGGCAAGGTCACTGCTCTGCTGTACGAGCGCTTCAAGGCCGGCAAGCTGCCCCTGACCGTTCAGAGCATGGATAACTGCTCTCACAACGGCGATAAGGTCAAGAATGCTGTCCACACCTACGCCGCAAAGTGGGTGGAGCAGGGTCTGGTACCCGCCGAGTTCCTGGCCTATGTGCAGGACGAGACCAAGATCACCTTCCCCTGGAGCATGATCGACAAGATCACCCCGCGCCCGGACGCCAAGGTGCAGAAGATGCTGGCTGACGACGGCTTTGAGGACAACTACACCATCGTCACCGAGAAGCACACCTTCACTGCACCCTTCGTCAATGCCGAGGAGACCCAGTACCTGTGCATCGAGGATCACTACACCAATGGCCGTCCTCCGCTGGAGCTGGGCGGTGTGCTGTACTGCGACCGCGAGACCGTGGACAAGATCGAGAAGATGAAGGTCTGCACCTGCCTGAACCCCCTGCACACTGCCATGTCCATCTATGGCTGCATGCTGGGCTACACCCTCATCTCTGCCGAGATGGCAGACGAGGATCTGCGTGCTTTCATCCAGAAGATTGGCTATATCGAGGCCATGCCTGTGGTCGTTGATCCCGGCGTGCTGAACCCCTATGAGTTCATCGGCGCTGTCATCAACCGCCGCCTGCCCAACCCCTTCATGCCCGATGCTCCCCAGCGTATTGCAACCGATACCTCTCAGAAGCTGGCCATCCGCTTTGGTGAGACGATCAAGGCATACGAGGCACGTGGTCTGGACAAGAGCAACCTGATCCTGATCCCGCTGGTGCTGGCAGGCTATGCCCGTTACCTGAAGGGCATCGACGACAATGGTCAGGCCTTTGAGCCTTCCACCGATCCGCTGCTGGCTGAACTGCAGGCCATCGTTGCTCCGCTGGAGGTCAAGGAAGGCGAGCAGGACTTCAGCTGCCTGAAGAAGCTGTACAGCCGTGTTGACGTGTTCGGTGTGGATCTGTATGCCGTTGGTCTGGGCGAGAAGATCGAGTCCATGGCCAAGGAGCTGTTTGCAGGCCCCGGCGCTGTGCGCAAGACCCTGCACAAGTATACGCTGGCCCGTTGATCTGCTGACGCAATAATTTAAGATATCTTCGTACCCGCGCTGCGCTTTGCTTTGCCGCAGCGTGGGTTTTTTGTATACAAATTTATATATACAAAAAAGAACTGCTGACATTTCATCAGCAGTTCTTTTTGCTTGTATGTATGCAAGATCTTATGCTTTTCGGCAGTCATGCAGCTTTTCCTTTGGCAGGATGCCGGTCAAAAACTGCCATACCGCTTCCATGCGGTCATTCAGTAAGTAGGCTTTTTCTTTTTCCACGTAGAGGTACACAGCGTTGTCTGTGCGGTAGGCACAGTAAAAATTGTCCCATGCGTGGCGGTTGGTGGGTTCGGGCTTGTCCTGCTGGCCGTACATCCACACGGCGATGCCGGTGTCGGCCAGTTCCACGCGGTAGAAGGCCCGCGGCAGGTGCATCTGCCGGATCTGTTTGGAAACGCTGTGGAAAAAGGAGTAAAAGTAGCTTGCCGGCAGGCCGATGCCCACAATGGCCAGCACAGCGGCCAGCAGCCCGGCGCCCGGGCGCTTGCCCAGCTGCGAAAGGCAGACGACGGCAAAAGCCAGCATGATGGCGGCAAAAATGGCGGGACGCAGCCATGCTTTGCGGTGATGGAATGCGTCAAACACGGCAAAATCATGGAAGCCGGGTCCATCCATGGTGGTGGAAACGGAAATGGTATGGGACATAGAGTCGCCTCCTATTTGTATTTATAGGCATCGTACCACAATTGTGCGGTTTAGGCAAGAGAAACCCGTACAAACCTTGCCAATCCGGCCCAATGCGTGGTAGAATAAACTATTATAAAACAAAGGGAGGCGGCAGGCATTGCAGCACCGCAAATGGCGTTTTACCCTCAAGCAGCGCATGGGCCTGTGTCTGGCAGCATTTTTTGCGGCCTTTGCCATGCAGCTCGCGCTCAATGGCTACCAGTCCAGAGCAGTACAGGCAGTGCAGGACGCGCAGATGGGCAGCTTCAATGCCATCAGCCGCTTTCAGGGCGGTGTGGAAAGCTCTATTTCCGTGCTGGAGAACTACCGCTGGGAGAACAGCGAAACGGACGAGCTCATGGAACGGCTTCAGTCTGCGTCCTCGACCTGCAATGCGTGGTTGTGGCGCATCGGCACCAGTCTGGAAGAGCTGGAGAACGTCAGCGATGAGCAGCGGGTGCTGTACGGCGCGGTGGATACCGTCTACCAGACCTATACCGGCCTGCTGGAAGAGCTGCAGAGCGACCTGCGCAGCGGGGATGACGCTGCAGCCTCACAGCTTTACTATGCAAAGATCCTGCCCTGCGGGGATTATCTGAGCCAGTACACCCTGCAATTGCTGGAAACGGCCATTCTGGATGCACAGGGTTCCTACACCGTCATCTCGGCGCTGAACGAGCGCATTGTTTTGCTGCAGACGGTCGTGGTGGCCCTGTGCGTGGCCCTGGGTTGCGTCAGTGGCCTGATGGTCATGCGGCTGCTCACGCCGGTGCAGCAGATGATCGCAGCATCCCGCGCCATTGGCCGGAGCAAATTCGATATCCCGGATATCCCTCTGCCCAAGCAGCCGGAGATCGCCCAGCTGGCGGAGTCCTTCAACATTATGAAGCACTCCATGGCTCAGCAGGTGACGACCCTGCAGGAGAAAAACGAGATCGAGCGGGAGCTGCACCGCCAGAAGACTGAAGCACTGGAACTGCAGAACCGCATGGAGCGCAGCAGGCTGCAGCAGCTGCGCAGCCAGATCGACCCGCACTTTCTGTTCAACACCCTGAACGTGATCCAGCAGACTGCCGGCACCGAGACGGCCTACCGTACCCAGGCGCTCATCATGGCGCTTTCGCATCTGCTGCGCTACAGTCTGATGAGCAACGATGAACAGGTGCCGCTTTCCCGCGAGGTGCGCATTGTGGATGAATACTATTCCATCTACCACGTCCGCTTTGGCGAGCGTGTGCGCATGGAGTGGCGTTTTTCCGATTTGCTGGATCTAACCGAGACCATGGTGCCGTCCTTTATTTTGCAGCCTGTCGTGGAAAATGCCTTCAAGCACGGCATCTGTCCCAAAGAGGAGGGCGGTGTGGTGCGCATCCGGGTCAACCCGCTGCGGGAAAAACACCTGTTGTGCATCCGTGTAGTGGATAACGGCGTGGGCATCCAGCCGGAACAATTACAGCAGCTGCGCGGGGCGCTCAGTCAGCCCGGTGAGCGCTGGGAACATATTGGAATCTATAATGTGGCGGCCCGTCTGCGTCTGCTGGACCGGAACAGCCGCCTTGTGATACGGTCCCATCCGGGACGTGGTACGGCGGTGGTGCTGTACCTGCCATTGGTGGAAAATGAGGAGGAGTTTGAGGAATGATTCGTCTGTTGATCGCGGATGACGAAGTACTGGAAAGAGAAGCTCTGGAGGATATCGTTGCCCGCCGCTTTGAGCACGAGATCACCATTGAGACAGCCGAAAATGGCCGCAAGGCGGCAGATACGGCGGTGCTGTGGGGCGCAGACCTGATCCTGATGGATATTGAAATGCCCGGCATGAACGGTCTGGATGCGGCCCGTGCGGTGCTGGAACAGCGCCCGGAGTGCAAGGTAATCTTCGTCACGGCCTACAGCCTGTTCCAGTATGCCCACGAGGCCATGCATCTGGGCGCCTGTGATTACCTGCTCAAACCGGTGAACCCGGACGAGGTGGAGGCATCGATCCGCAAGGCCATGCGCCAGATCGAAGCGGGCCGCCGCCTTGCCGAGCTGGCTCCGGTGGAGCAGGAAGCTGATCCGGAGGGTGATGCCGCCGAAGCAGGGGAGAATGACCGCAACGCACTGGTCATGGCCCATGTGCGCAAGTACATGGAGGATAACTACATGTTCGACCTCTCGTTGGACAGCGTGAGCGAGATCCTGCATATCAGCCCGGCGTATCTTTCCGCACAGTTCAAAAAATACCAGAAGACCAACTTTCTGGACTGCCTGACCGAACTGCGCATCAACGCCGCCAAGGAGCTGCTCACCGACCCGTTCCGCTCGGCAGCGGAGGTGGCTTCCATGGTGGGCTACGAGGATTCCAGCTATTTTGCCCGTACTTTTAAGAAGCGCACCGGCATGACGCCTACCCAGTACCGCAAAGAGGCGGCAAAGACGATTCGGGAGGCCCGCCTGTGACCCGCCGTCAGATGCTCACCGCCCTGTTCGGCGCGGCGGTGCTGACCCTGCCGATGGCCGGCTGCGGTCACCAGCCGGTACAGGACGAGCCGGGGGCAGAGCTGATCCTGCGCTATGCGGAGAACCAGCCGGAGGATTATCCCACTACGCAGGCAGCGCTTGCCTTTGCAGACCTTGTAGCCCAGCGCACCAATGGGCGGGTCAAAGTGCTGGTGTACAGCGGGGGAGAGCTGGGCGCGGAGCAGAGCGTGATCCAGCAGATGCAGTTTGGCGGCATTGACTTCTCCCGCGTGTCCCTCAGCCAGCTGGCAGAGTACGAGCCGGCGCTGAGCGTATTGCAGCTGCCGTACCTTTACACCGACGCTGACCAGATGTGGCGCGTACTGGATGGGACCATCGGCGACGAATTTCTCTCCATGCTGGAGTCGCTGGAGCTGACGGGACTGTCGTGGTTTGATGCCGGTGTGCGCAGCATCTACACTCGGCAGAAGGTGACAGGCCTTGCGGATCTGCAGGGTCTGACCATCCGCGTGCAGGAATCGGACATGATGAGCGAAATGATCACCGACCTCGGCGCAAAGCCGGTAAAGGTGGTGTATAGCAAGGTGTATGCCGCTCTGCACAACGGCGAGATCGATGGTGCGGAGAACAACTGGCCCAGCTACGAAGCCATGGGTCACTACGAGGTGGCACCGTATTTCCTGAAGGACGAGCACACCCGCGTGCCGGAAGTGCAGCTGGCAAGCCCCATGGTGATGGAAAAGCTGGCCGAACTGGGTGAGAGCTATCCGGAGATGATCCGCATGTGCGCCCGGGAGAGCGCCAAGGTGGAGCGGAAGCTCTGGGCGCAGCAGGAAGCGGAATCCGAAGAGAATATGCGTGCGGTCGGTATTGAAGTGACCGAGCTGGATGAAGCGGAAAAAGAAAAGTTCCGCGCGGCGGTTCAGCCCATGTACGACCTGTTTGCGGAGCAGAGCGGGCTTATCGCCCGCATCCAGCAGGCATGAGCCTCACAGCAAAGCCCGGAAAAGATGGGCAAAGAAATCAGGAAAACAGAATAAAGAACCGGCAAAGTGCTGTGTGCTCTGGACCCAAAAGGGGAGGGCATCCAGCACTTTGTTTTTCTATTGAATACAGGAATGTATCCATCTATTAGGAGAAGGTGCACAAATAAAAAGTAAAGCGTTTGGCGTTTTTCACAAAAGAAATTCTGACATTTTTTCAAAAAACAGGACATTTTTTGAAAGCCCTTGTTTCAGTTAAAAAAATTTGCTAAAGTGTGTACAGTAAATGAACAGCATCCGGGCCCTGTGCAGGCCGTGCTGTTCGGGAGATTTAAGGAGGACTTACTTATGAAAAAGATTTCTCGTCGTAGCTTTCTGGCAGTTGCAGGTGCAGC
The DNA here is from genome assembly GCF_049562865.1 of Faecalibacterium sp. 7. Taxonomy (NCBI): domain Bacteria; kingdom Bacillati; phylum Bacillota; class Clostridia; order Eubacteriales; family Oscillospiraceae; genus Faecalibacterium; species Faecalibacterium sp. 7. The sequence goes on from NZ_CP186911.1 coordinate 2,389,538, forward strand.
TGCCGCTGCTGCCGCTCTGACCGCATGCGGCGGTTCCAGCAGCTCTACTGCTGCATCCACCGCTTCTTCTGCAGCTGCTTCCGCTGCCGGTGATGCTACTGCTGCTGCAAACGATCCCAAGGTGACTCTGGTTTACGCCGAGGTCAACCCGCTGGATACCATCGTTGGCCAGACCGCTACCCACTTCAAGGAGAAGGTAGAAGAGCTGACCGGCGGTTCCGTCGTCATCGATGTGCAGGCTTCCGGTGTTCTGGGCTCTGAGAACGACGTTCTGGACGCAATCCTGGGCGGCTCTACCTCCATTGATATGAGCCGTATCTCCGCATTTGCACTGACCAGCTACGGCTGCAACAAGTCCAAGCTGCTGTCCATCCCCTTCACCTTCGAGAACCGCGCACACTTCTGGAACTTTGCCAACAGCGATCTGGCACCTGAGTTCCTGAACGAGCCTCAGGAGCTGGGCCTGCCCGTTCGTGGTGTCTTCTACGGCGAAGAGGGCTTCCGTCACTTCTTCACGGTCAACCCTGTTTCCGGCATTGATGATTTCAAGGGCCTGAAGCTGCGCGTGTCCAACGACCCCGTCATGAACGGCCTGGTCGAGGGTCTGGGCGCTAACCCCACCGTCGTTTCCTTCGGTGAGCTGTACAGCGCACTGCAGACCGGCGTTGTGGATGGTGCTGAGCAGCCCATCGCAAACTACAAGTCCAATGCATTCCCCGAGGTTGCTAACAACCTGATCCTGGACGGCCACACTCTGGGTGCTGTTCAGGCTGTTATCACCGATAACGCATGGGGCAAGCTGACCGAGAACCAGCAGGCTGCCATCATGGAGGCTGGTGCTGATACGCAGGCCTTCAATGCAGACCTGTCCGAGACCGCTGAGAACAAGGTTCTGGATGAGCTGAAGAGCTCCGGCTGCAATGTTGTGGATGTTGACGACAAGGCACCCTGGCAGGAGGCCTGCGCTAAGGTCATCAGCGAGAACACCTCCGATCAGGCTGAGCTGTATCAGCAGCTGCTGGACATGAAGGCATAATTGAAAAAGCCTTTCCTGTTCTGAGATAGTACATAGCCCGGCGGGGGACTACGGGATACGCCCGCAGACCTGCCGGGTTTTTTATATGGAGGAATTCATATGCCGAAAATCTTTACCACTCTGGATAAGATCAAGCCGGCGTACGACATCACCTACAAAGTGGTTCTGTTTATCTGCAAGCTGTTGCTGATCGCAGATATCCTCATCACTACCATGTCGGTCATCGGTCGTTACGTCTCGTTCATCCCGGACCCGGCATGGTCGGAAGAAGTTGTGCTGACCTGCATGAGCTACATGGCTGTGCTGAGTGCTGCTCTGGCCATCCGCCGCGGCGCCCATATCCGCATGACTGCGTTTGACGTGTATCTGCCCAAGATCGCCGTCAAGGTGCTGGATATTCTGGCCGACCTTGCCGTGTGCATTCTGGGCGTCATCATGATGGTGGTCGGCTGGAACTATGCCACTACTCTGGGCGGCCGCGGCTTCTACGTGTCCATGCCCTGGCTGAGCCGTTTCTGGATGTACTTCCCGGTGCCGCTGGCCGGTGTTGCCATGATCATCTTCGAGATCGAGGCACTGTACAACCACATCAAGAGCATTTTTGTAAAGGAGGAAGTGTAATATGACAGTTCAGACACTGGCAATCATTGTCCTTCTTGTCAGCTTCTTTGTAATGATCTTCCTGCGTTTCCCCATTGCATACGCCGTTGGCCTTTCCAGCGTGCTGTGCCTGATGGTGCAGGGACAGGCACTGACCGATGTCTGCCGTCTGATGGTCAAGGGCATCTCTTCCTTCAGCCTGATGGCCGTGCCGTTCTTCATCACCATGGGCGTGCTCATGGGCTCCGGCGGCATTTCTGAAAAGCTGATCGCTCTGGCTGACGCCTGTGTAGGCTGGATGCGCGGCGGCATGGCAATGGTCAACATCGTTGCATCCTACTTCTTCGGCGGCATTTCCGGTTCTGCATCTGCAGATACCGCTTCCATCGGTTCCATCATGATCCCCATGATGGTCGATCAGGGCTACGACGCCGACTTCTCCACCGCTGTTACCATCACCTCTTCCTGCGAGGGCCTGCTGGTTCCTCCGAGCCACAACATGGTCATTTATGCCACCACTGCCGGCGGCATCTCGGTCGGCAGCCTGTTCCTGGCAGGTTATCTGCCCGGCGCTCTGCTGGCCATCGTCCTGATGATCGGTTCCTACATCATCTCGGTCAAGGAGAATTACCCCAAGGGCTCTCCGTTCAGCATCAAGGGCTTCGTTAAGCAGCTGGGCACTTCCATCTGGGCACTGGCCGCTGTTGTCATCGTTGTGTTCGGCGTTGTTGGCGGTGTGTTCACTGCTACCGAATCTGCAGCTATTGCAGTTATCTACTCTCTGTTCGTGTCGGTGTTCATCTACAAGGGTCTGGACTGGAAGGGCGTCTGGCATGCACTGGATGAGTGCGTGAACACTCTGTCCATCGTGCTGATCCTGATCGCTACCTCTGCGGTCTTCGGCAACTGCCTGACCATGCTGCATGTGCCGGATCTGGCTGCAAATGCCATCACCAGCGTCACTGATAACCCCTACATCATTGCTCTGTTGATCGACCTGATCATTCTGATTCTGGGCTGCATCATGGATATGGCTCCCATCATCCTGATCGCTACCCCCATCCTGCTGCCCATCGCAACCTCCATCGGCATCGATCCCATCCAGTTCGGTATCATCGTGGTCCTGAACTGCGGCATCGGCCTGCTGACTCCTCCTGTCGGCGCTGTGCTGTTCATCGGCTCTGCCGTTGCAAAGCGCCCGATGGAAAAGGTCGTCAAGGCGACCCTGCCGTTCTACCTGTGCATGTTCGTTGCACTGCTGCTGCTGACCTTCGTGCCCGATATCAGTCTGGCAATCCCCAAGCTGCTGGGCGGCTACGTCAGCCCCATCACCAACCCGCTGGGCCCTGTGTTCATCCACTGATGGCCTGACGGTGTAAGGCAAAACTGCAAAAGTCCTCTGCATGAAAGTGCAGGGGGCTTTTTGTATGCAAAAAACTTTATTTTCCCTCTTGCATTCTGCCGGAATCGTGCTATAATAGTAAGGCAATCGTTTCCAAGGCCGCTCGACGGGGTAGCCGATATTGAAGGTTGTGATGGGCACATACATTTACAATATGGCCCCGATAAGTCAGAACCAGAAATGAGGTGAAAAGAATGAAACAGGGTATCCATCCGAACTACGTTGACTGCACCATCACCTGCGCATGCGGCAACGTCATTAAGACTCGTTCCACCAAGCCTGAGATCCACGTCGAAGTTTGCTCCAAGTGCCATCCTTTCTACACTGGCAAGCAGAAGCTGGTTGACACCGGCGGACGTGTTGAGCGCTTCAACAAGCGTTTCGGCCGTAAGTAATTATGGTTTTCTGAGCACCGTTTCCTTCGGGAGACGGTGCTTTTTTGATTTGTTTTGCATACAGCGCTGAGGACTTAATGATTCTTAAGAATTCTTTTGGCCTCTCACCACAGGATTGTCTCAATTTTTACACATTTTCCGTCTAAAATATACCAGCACTGAATTAGACGAATAAAGGAGCGTTTGCTGTGATCGAAGTATCTCATCTGAGCAAAAAATACGGCACACACCCTGCCATTGAGGATCTGTCCTTTACAGTGGGGGACGGTCAGATCTTCGGCTTGCTGGGGCCCAATGGCGCCGGAAAATCTACGATTATGAATATCCTCACCGGCTACCTTGCACCCACCAGCGGCGAAGTTAAGGTGGCGGGCTTTAGTCTGCCGGAACAGACGCAGCAGGCCAAGGCCTGTGTGGGCTACCTGCCCGAGCAGCCGCCACTCTATCCGGAAATGACCGTGCAGGAGTATCTGGACTTTGCGGCAGAGCTCAAGGGCGTCAAAAAGAAAGCAGAGCGCAAAGAACAGGTGCTGCGCGCCGCCCGCCGCACCGGGCTGGAGGATGTTCTGCCCCGGCTCATCCGCAGCCTGTCCAAGGGCTACCGCCAGCGTGTGGGCATTGCGCAGGCACTGCTGGGTGCGCCGCAGCTCATCATTCTGGATGAGCCCACCGTGGGCCTTGACCCTGCGCAGGTCATTGAGATCCGCAGACTCATTCAGGAACTGGGCAAGACCCATACGGTCATTCTGTCCAGCCACATCCTCAGCGAGGTGCAGGCGGTGTGCAGTCAGGTACTGATCTTGTCCAAGGGGCATCTGGTGGCGGTGGGCGCACCGGAACAGCTGGCCGGTATGCTGGATTCCGGCAGCTGGCTGCACGCTACCGTGCTGGGCGAAGGCAAGGCCGTGCTCAAAGCAGTGGGGGAGATTCCGGGCATCCGCAGGGTAGCGCTGGAAAGTGAAGCTGACGGTCAGGTGACCTTTACCGCAGAAAGCGTGGATGCTGCCGATCGCCGTGCTGAGGTATCCCGGGCTCTTTCGCGGGCCGGATGCACGGTGCTGGCCCTTGCCGCCGAGAGCAGGACGCTGGAAGAGATCTTCCTTGCCCTGACCGAGGGTGAGTCCGATCAAAACGATGAAGAAGAGGAGGGAAAGGCTGAATGATCGCCATTTTCAAACGCGAGGTCCGCAGCAGCTTTCATGGCATGATCGGCTATGTGCTCACGGCCTTTATGCTGGCAGCAACGGCCATCTATTTTATAGCCCTGAATCTGGGCTATGGCCTGACGGATTTTGGTTACTATACGCTGTGCCGCACGGTTTTTGTGCTGCTTTTGTATATCCCGGTGCTGACCATGCGCTGCTTTGCGGAGGAACGCCGCACCCGCACCGACCAATTGCTGCTCACAAGTCCGGTATCCGTGTGGGGTATCGTGCTGGGCAAGTTTCTGGCACTGTGTGTCATTTTTGCGCTGCCGTGCCTTGTGGATGCAGTCATGATCCTGGTACTGGCTGCACTGGGCGCATCCGGGATTGCTACAGCGGCAAATTTTGCTGCACTGCTTTGCTATTTTCTTATGGGCTGCGCGGCCATTGCCATCGGCGTGTTTCTTTCCAGTCTGACCGAAAATCAGATCATTGCCGCCGTGGCAGGTGTGGCTGCGCTGCTGCTGGCCTATATGATGCCCAGCCTGCGCAACCTGTTTACTGCCGGCAGCGCGGTGGCGTTGGCCCTGTTTACCGCGATCGCGGCAGTGCTCAGTGTGGTGGCTGGTCTGCGCACCCGCAGCTTCACGCTGGGCTGTCTGACCTTTGCAGGCTGCTGTGTGGTGCTGACGGCACTGTTTCTGCTGCAAAGCAGCTGGCTGACCGAAGCCTTCAGCGCAGTGCTCAGCGCGCTGTGTCTGTTCACTCCCTTTGAAGAGTTCGTCAACAACAGCTTTTCCATTCCGACACTGGTGTATTACCTCACCGTGATCGTACTGTTTCTGTTTTTTACGGCGCAGGGACTGGAAAAACGCCGCTGGAACTGAGAGGAGGACAATGATATGAAAAAATTCAAGCTCACTTCCTCCGCAAACGGCAAAGTGTTCCGCAGCGGGCTGTATTCCACGGCCATTCTGGCGGCAGCGATCGTGCTGGCGGTACTGGTCAACCTGCTGGCAGGTGCGATTCCGTCCAAGTACACCGAGTTCGATCTCTCTGCCGCCAAGATGTATACTCTGGGCGACAGCTCCAGACAGCTGATGCAGAGCCTTGATCAGGATGTGACGGTCTACTACCTCTGCGAGACCGGCGGCGAAGACGCCATTGTGAGCAAGCTGCTGGATCATTATGCCGATGAGAGCAGCCGTTTCCACTGGGAACAGAAAGACCCCACCCTCTATCCGGCCTTTGCGTCCCAGTACGGTGCAGAGAATGTATCCACCGGCAGCCTGATCGTGGTCAGCGGCGAGAACAGCGTGGTGCTGGACGCCGCTGAGCTCTACGAATACGACTACTCCGATTACTACACCACCGGCTCTGCAAATGTGACGTTTGCAGGCGAAAAGCAGATCAGTTCGGCCATCTACAAGCTGACCTCTGGGGCAGAAAGCCATGCCTTCTACACCACCAACCACGGTGAGCAGGCCCCTACTTCCTCGCTGACCGAAGCGCTGGAAGCCCAGAACATCGACCTGCAGCCGCTGGATCTGCTCACAGGCACCATCCCGGAAGACTGCGGACTGCTGATCATCAATGCGCCCGCTTCGGATTTTGCCTCCGACGGTCTTGTGGACGAGATCGCGCAGCTGCAGGCCTATCTGGAAAACGGCGGCAAAGTGCTACTGATGACCAGTGCCTTTGTCGATACGCCGAATCTGGACGCTGTAATGACACAGTTCGGCCTTGCCCGTGAGCCGGGCATCGTGGTGGAGGGCGATGCCGGCCATGCACTGTACGGCTACCCGTATTCGCTGTTTCCGGATCACGCCTCCGACGATGACGAAAGCACCGTTCTGGACGGTGTGAGCCAGAATACCCATGTCATGCTTTCGGTGGCACAGGGCATCACCATTGCCGAAACGGACGGCGTTACGGCAGAATCCCTGCTGAACACCACCGGGGACGCCTACAGCAAGCTGAACTATAATGAGGCGGCCACCACTGCCAAAGAATCCGGCGATACGGATGGCCCCTTTGCGCTGGCCGCGTGGGCACGCAATGAGTCTGCCGGTTCGGAGGTGATCTGGGTGGGCTGCCCCAATGTGGACAGTGAGCAGGTATACCAATCCATCCCGGGCAACCTGACCTTCCTGCAGAGCTGCGCCGCTGCGCTGGTGGGACAGAGCATGCTCATCGATACAAAAGCACTGGAAGCAGCCCCCATCACAGTGGCAGCTTCCACTTCCATGGCGCTGGCCATGGTGTTCGTGTTCGTGCTGCCTGCAGCGGTGCTCATTGCGGGTGCCGTGTTCGTGCTGCTGCGCCGCCGCAGATAAGGGGGCCACAGCATGAAAACGAAACAGCGCTCGTTGGCCGTTCTTCTGGCAATGGTGCTTGTGCTGGGCGGGCTGCTGTGGCTCATCACCCGCAGCAATGCTGCAGAAGAAGCAGCGTCCAGCGCTGCCGCAGAAGGCAGCATTGTGCTTTCTTCTTTTGCGGCGGGTGATGCGGAGCAGATCCGGTACACTTATCAGAATGAGACGATTACCCTGAATTGTGATTCCGGAAGCTGGACGCTGGCGGATGACCCGGGCTATCATCTGGATGCATCTGCCTGCAACACCATGGTCACAGCGCTGGCATCCCTGAACGCTAAGCGCCAGCTCACGGCTCAGCCCGGTGAGGACTACGGCCTTGCAGACCCGGTCGTTACTGTCACGGTAACAGCGGCAGGCGAAACAAACACCTTTGCCTTTGGCAGCCAGAACCCTGTCACAGGGGATCTGTACGTGCAAAAAACCGGAGATGATGCCATTTACACCGTCTCCGGCAACAAGGCAGCCTGCTTTGAACAGACCAAAGCGGATCTCTTTGGCGCGTTCAACCCGGCAGGACTCACAGCTTCTGTGCTGGAGAGCGTCTCCATCGCAACAGATGCAGGAACACTCTCGCTGACAGCCGTATCGGAAACGGCGGAAACGGACAGCAATTCAGCAGATGCTTCTTCCGAAAGCGCCGCTGCTTCCACTGCCTACCAGACGGTCTGGCGGCTGACCGATGACCCGGCGGCTGAATTGGACGAAGCCAAGCTGCAGAGCATCCTGTCGGCCCTTGGCGGATACGTCTCGGCGCAGGTGACGAATGCTGACCCTGCCGCTTACGGCTTTGATGCACCCCTTGCAACGGTGCGGGCCGCCTCTGCCGATGGGAGCGTGACCCTCCACTACGCCGAAAATGCAGACGGCTGCTGGATGATGGTGGATGGGGACAGCTCCGTCTATGCGGTTGACCTTGACACTGTACAGGCCCTTCTGATAACAGCTGCCGAGCTGAAAACAGAATGAAAAATCCATGTACGCCGTATGCGGAAACTCCGCTGCGGCGTATGTTTTTTTGCTGCAGCGTGTAAAGTTTCGGCAAACAGCGGCAGAGTGATTGACTTTTCAGCAAAGATTGATTAAGATAGACGGGACAGGGTAGAATAACTGCGCAATGTTTTTGTATTTTTAAGGTTCGTCATGGAGGTTGTGCGGGGTCGAGTCTGCTTTTACCGCCAAAGTGTGATGGTTGGGCAAGCAGACTCCAAGTCGCCCTGGTACGAGGGATGGGGCAGAGCCCTGTCTTTTTTCGTATCTGAGTTACAAGGAGGATGTAGTAAAAAATGGACAACTCGGTGATCGTTTCACTGCGTGATATTGTAGTGGAATTTGATGGTCAGCGCATTCTGGATGGGCTGAATCTGGACATCCATGACAAAGAGTTCGTGACCCTGCTGGGTCCCTCCGGCTGCGGCAAAACCACCACTCTGCGCCTGATCGCGGGTTTTCTGGAGCCGAATGCCGGCAAAGTGCTGCTGAAAGGTGAGGACATCACCGGCGTGCCGCCCTATAAGCGCCCGGTGAACACCGTTTTCCAGAAGTATGCACTGTTCCCGCACCTGAATGTGTTCGAGAACGTGGCCTTTGGTCTGCGTCTGAAAAAGCTGGACGAAGAAACCATCCGCCGCAAGGTGCGCAATATGCTGGAAGTCGTGGGACTGAAAGGCTTCGAGCGCCGCAGCATCAGCCAGATGTCCGGTGGTCAGCAGCAGCGCGTTGCCATTGCCCGCAGTCTGGTGAACGAGCCGGAGAATCCTGCTGCTGGACGAACCCCTTGGTGCGCTGGATCTCAAGCTGCGCAAGGAAATGCAGCTGGAGCTCAAGCGCCTGCAGCGTGAAATGAACATTACCTTTGTTTATGTCACCCACGATCAGGAAGAAGCCCTGACCATGTCCGACACCGTTGTGGTCATGAACGGCGGCAAGGTGCAGCAGATCGGCACACCCGAGGATATTTATAATGAACCGAAGAACGCCTTTGTGGCAGACTTTATCGGGGATTCCAACATTGTGGACGGTGTGATGCACCGGGATTTTCTGGTGTCCTTCTCCGGCGTGGACTTCCCCTGTGTGGACCGCGGCTTTGCCCGCGAGCAGAGCGTGCAGGTGGTAGTGCGCCCCGAGGATATCGAGGTGGTATCGCCTGTGGAAGGTCAGCTGGTGGGCGTTGTGAACGACGTCATTTTCAAGGGTGTCCACTTTGAAATGCATGTGGAATGCGAGGGCCGTGAATGGCTCATCCACTCCACCCGCGCCTGCACACCCGGTGAGACCATTGGTATGCGCATCGGCCCCAACGAGATCCATATCATGGCGCGTTCGGAGGGGTGAGCCGCGATGATGAAGATTTACGATAAAAAACTGGCTTATCCCTACTTCGTGTGGATGGTGCTGTTCACGGTGGTGCCGCTGATTATCGTTGTGTATTATGCGTTCACTGATGCAAACGGTGCATTTACGCTGGACAACCTCACCTCCATCAGCGGCTACGGCTCGGTGTTTGCCCGCAGCCTGCTGCTGGCCCTCATTGCCACGGTCATCTGTCTGGTCATTGCGTTCCCGGTGGGCTATTTTCTTTCCCGCCTGCGGGTGAACAAACAGCACATCATGCTCATGCTGGTCATGCTGCCCATGTGGATGAACTTCCTGCTGCGGACCTATGCATGGATGGGCCTGCTCAGTGTCAACGGCCCCGTGAATGCCGTGCTGGGCGTGTTCGGCCTTGGCCCCTTCAATATGCTCAACACTTCCGGCGCGGTGGTGCTTGGCATGGTGTATAACTATGTGCCCTATATGATCCTGCCGCTGTACACCAGCATGACCAAGATTGACCAGAGCCTTGTGGAAGCTGCGCAGGATCTGGGCGCTTCTACCACCAAGACCCTTGTGCGGGTACTCATCCCCATGAGCGTGCCCGGCATCAGCACCGGCATCACCATGGTGTTTGTCCCGGCGGTGTCCACCTTTGTCATCAGTCGTATGCTGGGCGGCGGTTCCAATCTGCTGATTGGTGATCTGATCGAAATGCAGTTTCTGGGCAACAGCTACAACTTGAACGTAGGCTCTGCCATGAGCCTGGTGCTGATGATCATTGTGCTGCTGTGCATGAGCTTTACCTCCAGCTTTGATGAAGATGAAATGGAGGGCGTGTCCTGATGAAAACGAAACATCTGCGCCTGATGCAGCGTGTCTATATTATTCTGTTTTTCTGCTTCATGTATCTGCCCATCGCATACATGATCGTATTCAGCTTCAACCAGTCCAAGGGCTATTCGCTCTTTACCGGTTTTACCCTCAAGTGGTACTCCAGCCTGCTGCACAACTCCGCTATCCTGCATGCGCTGCTGGTCTCGCTGGAGGTGGCTCTGATCTCTGCGGTCATTGCCACTGTGCTGGGTACAGCGGCAAGTCTGGGCATTGCGTCCATGGGCCGCAAGAGCCGCCTTGTCGTCACCAACATCACCTATATCCCGGTGGTCAACCCGGAGATCATCACCGGCATTTCGCTCATGCTGCTGTTCGTAGCCTACCAGCGCTTCGCCGGCGGCGTCTCATGGCTGCCGGATACCATCATGGGCTTCCCGACATTGCTCATTGCACATATCGCGTTCAATGTGCCATATGTTATCTTCAACGTGACGCCCAAGCTCAAGCAGCTGGACATCAAGCTGTATGAGGCTGCGCTGGATCTTGGCTGCGACCCCAGACAGGCCTTCTTCAAGGTCATTCTGCCGGAGATCAGCCCGGCCATCCTGTCCGCTTTCCTGATCTGCCTGACCTACTCCATCGACGATTTTATGATCTCCTACTTCAACTGTGGCACGGTGGAGACCCTGCCCATCGCCATCTATTCCATGACCCGTAAAAAGGTCAGCCCGGAGATCTATGCACTGTCCACCATTATGTTTGTGGTCATTCTGTGCATCATCCTGTTCTCCAATGCGATGGAAAGCCGCAATTACCGCCGCGATCAGAAGGCGCTGAGAGGGGAGGGCGTGTGATGAAACGTTTTGCTGTTTTGCTGCTGGCGCTGGCAATGACGGTCTGCTGTGCACTGCCCGCCTTTGCTGCCGGCACCATCGAAGTCACGGAGGACGTCTCGGTATCGGATGATTACGATTGGACCCGCTTCAAGGGCCAGAACGTGGCCATCAACGTTTACAACTGGGGCGAGTATATCTCCAACGGTTCGGACGACAGCGTGGATGTGGTGTCTGCGTTTGAGCAGCTCACCGGCATCAAGGTGAACTATACCACCTTTGACTCCAACGAATCCATGTACGCCAAGCTCAAGTCCGGCGCGGCCAACTACGATGTGGTCATTCCGTCGGATTACATGGTGGCGAAAATGATCTCCGAGGGGATGCTCAAGCCTCTGAACTACGACAATATCCCGAACTTCAAAAAGATCGATCCGGAATATGTGGATCCGGATTACGACCCGCAGAATGCATACACCGTGCCCTACATGCTCTGTACCACCGGCATCATTTATAACACCACCATGGTGGACGAAGCACCCACCAGCTGGGCTGATCTGTGGGACGAGCAGTACGCAGGCAATATCCTGATGTTCAACAACAGCCGCGATGCCTACGCCATAGCTGCGTTTAAGAGCGGCCACAACATCAACCCGCAGTCCACCGAAGAAGTGGACGAGGTGGTGGAGGAACTCAAGGCGCAGAAGCCGCTGGTGCAGGCATACGTCATGGACGAGATCTTCGATAAGATGATCGGCGGCGAGGCAGCCATCGGCGTGTACTACTCCGGCGATGCCATCACCATGATCGATGACAACCCCGACCTTGCATGGGTGTTCCCGGAGGAGGGCAGCGTGCTGTCTGTGGACTGCATGGCCATTCCTGCTGCCAGTGAGCATCAGGAAGCTGCAGAGATGTTCATCAACTTCATGTGCGAGACAGATATCGGCAAGGCAAACGCCGAGTACATCGGCTACACCACCCCCATGCATGATGTGTGGGAGGTGCTGGACGAGGATCTGAAGGAGAGCGAGATCGCTTATCCGCCGGAGGAAGCTGCCGCTAAGGAAAAGGTGTTCACCGCCCTGAGCGACGATGTGAACAGCGAACTGGATGTAAAGTGGAGCGAAATGAAGAGCTACGACGAGGGCGGCAGCAGTCTGCTGTTCCTTGCGCTGCTGGCAGCTATGGTGGCACTGGCCTGCTTCAACATCTGGCGCAAGGTGCGCAGGCGTGCCCGCAATCAGTATTGAGGAATCGTTTTCATAAGTATTGCCCACTGCATGAAGGGCCTTTTGAGCCAATACTGCTTACGAAAACAGGTTCTGAATGCAAAGGAGGCTGCTGCACAGAACAAGGTGCGGCAGCCTTTTTTATAGAAAGAGGGAAAACCATGGAACAATATTTTTACACGGAAACGATGACCGTTATGAATGCAGACGCCGACTTCCGCAGCCTGCTCAAGCCCAGCGCCCTGCTGCGCTATGTGGAGCAGATTTCGACAGACCACGCCCGCGCCTTTGGGATGGATGACCAGTTCTTCAAAGATCGCGGCGTGGCCTTTCTGGTGGGCAAACAGGCTCTGAAGTTCAGCCGTGTGCCGCAGCGTGCCGAAACACTGACCCTTACCTCCCGGGCGCAGGTCAGCAAACACGGTTCCGTCAAACGCATCACCACCCTTACCGATGCCGAGGGCAAAGAGGTGGCAATGGTGGATTGCCGCTGGATCGTGGTCAGCCTTACCGAGGGCCACATCCTGCGGGAGCCGGGCTGGACGGTGGAAGGTTTCTGGAACGACACCGTAGAGGACGAACTTCCTTTGCTGCTGCATAAGTGCAAGGACGGTCTGATCAGCGCAGGGGAGTGGACGGCGCATTATTCCCAGTGTGACTTGAACGGCCACCTGAACAATGCCTTCTATCTGGATCTTGTCTGCGACGCCCTGCCGCTGGAAATAGTGCGCAAGGCCCCTGTTACCTTTGCCTCTATCAATTATCACCGGGAAATTCCTCTGGGGGAGACGGTAGAAGTGCTTTACGCGCCCTCCGCAGACGGCTGGTATGTTATCGGCAGGCATAACGGCCAGACCAGCTTTGAGTGCTATCTGGAGGTGGGAAAGACAAACGTGTAAATCGTTGATTTCTCAAGAGAACCGCTGCGTCGCTTTTAGCTGAAAATAAGCGAGCAATGCAAAAAATCGTCACCCGTGCAGAAAAAACGGCGCATTTTGAGAATTGCATCCTCTGAGGAACAGGGAGTACTCTTTTATTAGAAGGATCTTCTGATTGTCCAAAGGAGGATAAACCAAATGAAAAAACATCTCCGAGTCCTTGCGGCCGTTCTGGTACTGTGCTTCAGTCTGCTGTGCCCGGCGGCATCTGCCGCCAGTGTACAGACTGCGGCCTGCAAGCCGTCCACTGCAGCCGTTCAGACCATTTCTGCCGGCAAAAAGACGGAGCAGATGGTCTGGGTCCCAACGCACGGCGGAAAAAAATATCACAGCAAGTCTACCTGCAGCAATATGAAAGACCCGAAAAAGGTTACATTATCGAAAGCAAAAGCGGAAGGCTTCACTGCTTGCAAAAAGTGCTATTAAGAAAATAAATAATGATCCGCAAAGCCCTTGCCGGAAATTTTCTGGCAGGGGTTTTATATGTGTCTACAAAAAGTTAACAAAAGAAATTACAGAAAAATTACAAAAGCCTATTGCAAATTGGTTTCAAAAGAGTTACAATATGGTTACAGCAAGGGCACAAGCCCAGCTGAGTGTGAAATCTTTTTCTTCTTGTTTTAGGGATATCGGGCACAGGTTCTCCTCCTCCGACTGTTCTCCTTCACAGTTCGTGAGCCATGTGCCGCACAGGCGGTATCCCGCTTCGTGTGCAAAAAAGCTCGTCCGTTCTGGACGAGCTTTTTTGCATCCTCTGCACCCTCAAAATGACTTCCCGTGCGGGAAAGTATGACCTTACCTCATTTTGGTGGTCAATTTGTCTGTTTTTCCGCAAAGGACATTTACAAAGTTTGGCGCGGCAGGGGTTTGTATTCTGGCTGGCTTTGTGGTAAAGTATATTCAATCAATTTATACACCGCAAACATGAAATTCGTTTTATGCTTTTGCTGTCTTCCGTTTTTGATGCGTTGAGAGAAAAGGAGTTTGAACATGGCTTATTTCTATGAAGAACCTTCCCGCACTTTCGGTGAATACCTGCTGATCCCCGGCTATTCCTCCGCTGAAAACGTTCCCACTGCTGTCAGCCTCAAGACCCCTCTGGTCAAGTACCGCAAGGGTCAGGAAGAGTGCCCTCTGCAGATGAATATCCCCATGATCAGCGCCATCATGCAGTCGGTCTCCGGCGATAAGCTGGCCATTGCACTGGCTCGTCAGGGCGGTGTGTCCTTCATCTATGGTTCTCAGAGCATTGAAAACGAAGCCGCTATGGTGCGCCGTGTCAAGAGCTTCAAGGCTGGTTATGTCGTGTCCGACTCCAATCTGGCCCCCACTGCCACCCTGCACGATGTGCTGGAGCTGAAGGCACGCACCGGCCACTCCACCATTGCCATTACCGCCGACGGCACCCCGGGCGGCAAGCTGCTGGGCATTGTGGCATCTCGTGACTACCGCATCAACCACACCCCGGATGATGCCCCTGTCACCACCTTCATGACCCCGCTTGAAAAGCTGGTCACCGCTCCGGAGAATACCTCTCTGCACGATTGCAACAACATCATCTGGGACAACAAGATCAACACTCTGCCTCTGGTGGATGCTGAGGGCAACCTGAAATATATGGTGTTCCGCAAGGACTACGATTCCCACAAGAAGAACGCCAACGAGCTGCTGGACGCCAACAAGAGCTATGTGGTGGGTGCCGGCATCAACACCCGCGACTATGCCGAGCGCGTGCCTGCACTGGTGGAAGCTGGTGTGGATGTGCTGTGCATCGACTCTTCTGAGGGCTATTCCGAGTGGCAGAGCCGCACCATTGGCTGGATCCGTGAGCACTACGGCGATACCGTCAAGGTGGGCGCAGGCAATGTTGTGGATGCCGAGGGCTTCCGCTTCCTGGCCGAGGCAGGCGCAGACTTTGTAAAGATCGGCATTGGCGGCGGCTCTATCTGCATCACCCGCGAGACCAAGGGCATTGGCCGCGGTCAGGCTACCGCTGTCATCGAGGTAGCAAAGGCTCGTGACGAGTACTTCAAGGAGACCGGTATCTATGTGCCGATCTGCTCCGATGGCGGTATCGTTCACGATTATCACATCACGCTGGCTCTGGCTATGGGTGCCGACTTCGTCATGCTGGGCCGTTACTTCGCCCGCTTTGACGAGAGCCCCACGAACAAGGTTCGCATCAATGGCCAGTATATGAAGGAGTACTGGGGCGAAGGCTCCAACCGTGCCCGCAACTGGCAGCGCTACGATCTGGGCGGCTCCACCAAGCTGAGCTTTGAGGAAGGCGTGGACAGCTACGTGCCCTATGCCGGCCCTCTGGCTGATGGCGTGCAGACCACTCTGTACAAGGTCAAGAGCACCATGTGCAACTGCGGTGCACTGTCCATTCCCGAGCTGCAGCAGAAGGCCAAGCTGACGGTTGTTTCTTCCACCTCCATTGTGGAGGGCGGCAGCCACGATGTCGTGCTCAAGAATGCTACCCCCAACATCATCAATGGCTAAGCTTTTTTGATTGCAAAGCCGCCTGTGCCGTCTGGCATGGGCGGTTTTTTGCATAAAAACTCTTGAACAAGCCCGCATTTGGTGATATCATGATAGAAACGCACTGTCAAGACAGGCAGGCATGCAAACCTTCCCACAAGGAAGAGGAACGGCAAAGGCCGGAGGAAGCCTTTGTCAGGTGCAAAGAAGAGAGGATACTATTCATGGACGAAATCAAGGTTGTGCCTTATATCCCGGATGAGGACTACGACAACCCCGCAATGGTCGTGGATTTTTACGAATTTACTATGGCCAACTGCCTTTTCCTGCACGGATTCAAGGATACTACACTGGTGTTTGATATGTTCTTCCGCAAGAACCCGGACAATCAGGGTTACTCCATCAGTGCCGGCCAGCGCAAGCTGACCCGTTTTCTGCTGAATTATCATTTCAATGCACAGGATATCTGGTGGCTGCGCACCAAAGGCATGAGCGAGGAATTCTGTGAGTATCTGCGCACGTATCAGTGGAAGGGCGATATGTATGCACTGCCCGAGGGCACGGTGGCCTACCCGCATGTACAGATGGTACGCATTGAGTGCGACCTTGTGGGTGCGATCCTGATCGAGACCTACCTGCTGCAGACCATGAACTTCCACAGCCTGATCGCGACCAAGGCCACCCGTGTCACCGGCCTGAACACCCATACGCCCCGCAGCGTCATGGAGTTCGGAACCCGCCGCGCACAGGGCAAGAGCGCTGGCAACGATGGCGCATACGCTGCTGTTCTGGGCGGCTGTGTCGGCACAGCCAACTGTCTGGCGGAGATGAAGTTCGGCGCAGACGTCAAGGCCGTTGGCACTGTGGCGCACAGCTTTATTGAGTTCTTCCCGACTGAGTTCGACGCTTTCAAAGCATTTGCAGATACCTATCCGGATTCGGTCAGCCTGCTGCTGGATACCTACAATATTATGGAGAGTGGTCTGCCCAATCTCATTAAGCTGGACGATTACCTCATCGAAAAATATCCCAACGACCCGAACCGTCGTGTCAAGAGCGCCCGCATCGACTCCGGTGACCTTGCCCGCGGCTCCAAGCGCCTGCGCAAGGCGCTGGATGCAGCAGGCAAGCCCTACATCAAGCTGGTGGCGTCCAACGGTCTGGATGAGAAGAAGATCGCCAACATGGAGCTGTACGAACACGCTCATTTTGACTCTTACGGCGTGGGCGAAAACCTGATCACTTCCGCTTCCGACCCCGTGTTCGGTGGTGTGTACAAACTGGTGGCAGTCAAGAAGCCGGATGGCAGCTATACCCCCAAAATGAAGTGCTCGGATTCTGCCAGCAAGGCCATCATTCCGGGCAAGAAGATGCCGTGGCGTCTCTACGATGAGAACGGTCAGGCGCAGTGCGACCTGATCGCTATGGATGATGAGGTCATCGAGGCCGGCAAACCCATCACCATGGTCAATCTGGACTCGGATGCCATCGAGCGCACCGTGACCATCACACCCACCAAGGTCAAAAAGCTGCTGGTGCCCCACATCCTGAACGGCCAGCTGGCCATTGAGCTGCCCTCTATTGCAGAAAAGAAGGCCTACATTGCAAAGCAGCTCACCGAGGAGACTTGGGAAAGCGAACTGCGTCTGGAATGCCCGCATAAGCACTATGTGAATATGACGCCGGCTGTGGCCGAGTGCCGTTCCAAGATGTATGCAGAGCTGCATGGCGGTAAGGTATAAAAGCTTTTCTTGACAAAAAAGCAAGCCTGTTGTATTATAAGAGCTGCCGTTTGAAAAGACGGTGGCTCTTCTTATGCCGCTGTGGTGAAATTGGCAGACACGAGGGACTTAAAATCCCTTTCTGGAGACAGAGTACGGGTTCGACCCCCGTCGGCGGCATGGACAAAAAGCACCTGAAATCGCTTGATTTCGGGTGCTTTTTGTTTGCCCAAAACCCGCCGGATAACCCACTTGCAGGAAATGATATACTAAAGCAGCCCCGAGGGACCGTCAGGCTCCCCGGGGCTGCTGCGATGTATGGCTTTTTCGGCCGGGCATTTTACTTTTCCTGCGCTTTCCGCTCTGAAGGGGCGAGGGGTGCTTTTTGCAAGCCACAGTTCTATCTGCCCGGGACAGGCATATACTCATAGCAAGCTGGCAACCCCAAAAAGGAGGAAGAAATTGTGGACGAGTATTACCGTGCAGTACGGCAGCTGCCTTCGTGGCTGGCACAGCCTTTGGGGCAGCTTCCGACATCAACAGCGGCACAGATCCATGAGCTGCGATTCCGGACAGGGCATGGCATTTTTCTTACGATGTCAGGTCGGCAGGTCTGCCTGAAGGAACTTTCTGAGTGTCCGCAGTCACTGCGGGAATGCATACTGGATCAGCTGCAGCTCGAAGAGATCTTTCACACTCTGTGCGGTGGTGCGGTCCATGCACATCAGAACGAACTGACGCAGGGGTTCCTTACCACACCGTCCGGCTGCAGGGTCGGAGTTGCCGGCCGCTATGTGGACCGCGACGGGCAGATGATCCTGCAGCAGGTGCTGGCGTTGAATCTGCGGATCGCGCGTGCAGTTCCTCTGATGCTGCCGGACAGGCTTTGCGAGATCCTGCAAAGGCATTTTATCGGGATGCTTGTAGTCGGTGAACCGGACAGCGGCAAAACAACATTTCTGCGGCAGATCGCTCAAAGCCTTGCCGGAATGCAGCGGAGAGTCTGCGTGGTGGACGAGCGTGGTGAAATTTATCCGCAAGAACTTTCAGGTCCGGATCAGCAGCTACCCGCGGTGGATACCCTGTCCGGCATTCCAAAGGAGCATGCCGTGCAGATGGCACTGCGCACTCTTTCACCGCAGGTGATCGTTCTGGACGAGCTGGGTTCACTGGCTGAAACAGCAGCGCTGGAGCAGGGCTTTTTCAGCGGGGTGGATTTTATTGCAAGCGTTCATGCCGCAAGTGCGGAGGAAGCAGTCAGACGACCGCAGGTGAAGGCTTTGCAGCAGCAGGGAATGCTGCGTGTACTGGTGCTGCTGCAAGGCTGCGCCGAGCCGGGCAGGGTCCGGCAGATCGACGAGTTATGATCCAACTGTTTCATTGGATGGGAGCAGCGCTGCTTCCGCTGTGCGGATGGCTGACCGGAGCAGCCCTTCAGGCAGGAAAAGAGCAGCATATCCTGCAGCTGCGGCATACTGTGGAATTGCTGCGGCGCATCCGGCAGGAAGTGGCATACCGCAGGCCGGATATGGAGCTGCTCTGCCGCTGTCTGATACAGGAAGGGCTGCTGACGCCTGCGGAAAAATTGCAGGCTCTCGCGCCGCCTGCAAGCTTCCGCGCCGAAGAGCAGCTTTGCTTTGAACAATGCTTTTCCGGCCTCGGCCAGTGCGAAGCTGCGCAGGAGTGTGAACGACTGGACTACTATACCGCGCGCTTTGAAGCGTTTCTGCAGCAGGCTCAGCAGGAAGCAGCCGCCTGTGCTGGCCTGTCCTGCAGGCTGGGGCTTGCGGCAGGAGCTGTTCTGGCACTGATTTTTTTGTAAGCGCAGGAGGATGCAGAATTGGAGATCGATCTTGTTTTTAAAATTGCAGCCATTGGCATCATTGTGGCGGTGCTGAATCAGCTGCTGATCCGTTCCGGACGGGAGGATCAGGCCATGATGACCACTCTTGCGGGCCTTGTCGTAGTGCTGTCCATTCTTGTCAAGCAGATCAGCGTCCTGTTTGTCACCATCAAGTCGCTGTTTGCGCTATGAGTACCTCCGTTTCCATCCTTGGGGCGGCAGTCGTTTTTGCGGCAGCACAGCTTTTGCTGCGCAAGGATTCTCCGTCTTATGCATTTTTGCTTTCGATCGGTGCCGCAGTATTTATACTGCTGAGGCTTGGCGCGGCTGCGCAAGATCTGATGCGGGGAGTATGGGCACTCAGCCGCCGGGTGGATGGTACTGCCTTTTCCTGTTTGCTGCGCTGTGCAGGGATCCTGCTGATCACGGATTACGCCCGGACACTGTGTGAAGAAGCAGGCGCAGATTCACTGGCGTGGTGTACAGGTTTGGCGGGGAGGCTCCTTGTTCTGGCAGCGGCATTCCCCTTGCTGGAGGAGATCTGTCAACGGATCTGGGGGCTTGCTGCATGAAATTATTTCAAAAGGCGTCCGCTGCTGTGCTTGCCGTCTGCGGAGTTTTGTCTGCGGTCTCGGGTGCGCAGGCGGCCGGGCTGCAGGTCTGCCCGGGCAGGAGCTCTGGCAGCCCTATCTGAATGCTGCGCCGCAGGATGCGGATTCATTTGTCCACGATCCGGTCGGAGCGCTGCTTTCCCTTTTGCCGGCTTCTCCGCTGGAAATGATCCGGCAGATGGCGCATTGCTATGCAGACGTCCTGCTGTTCCTGCTGCTTTTGATCCTGCTTTCTTTTCTGGTCGGAGAAGCGGCAGACAATGCGCTTTTGGAACTGGCAGCGGCTGTAGGGTGCGGCACTCTTTTATGGGGCGACCTGATGACTCTCGCGCAGCAGGTGTGCGAGCGGATGACAGGATGGAAAGACTACCTTCTGGGGTTCCTTCCGGTCTACAGCGGGGTGCTCACCGCAGGAGGAGAAGCAAATGCCGGTGCAGCGGCAAGCGGTCTGCTGTTGACAGGGCTGTGTTTCCTTGCACAGTGCACGGCTACGGTCGTCAGTCCGCTGCTGCAAAGCTATCTTGCGGTCAGCATGGCGTGCTGCATCAGTACCCAGAGAGGGCTTTCCGACACCTGCCGCGCCACAGGTGTACTGCTGCAAAAAGGGCTGCGCTGGGCCGGCCGCCTTTTTGCAGTTTTACTGGGGCTGCAGCGTGCAATAACGGTGCAGTTGGATCGTTCGGCGCTGCGGCTCGGAGAGCTGTTCACCGGCAGTGTGCCGGTCATAGGACAGGCTCTGAGCGATACGGCAGAGGTCTTTCTGACCGGAATGGGGCTGCTGAAAAGCAGTCTGGGCCTTGCGGCGCTCATGGTGATCGGTGCGGAGTTTTTGCCGCTGTATGTGCAGCTGATGCTCCATCTGGCGTTCCTCACAGTCTGTAGCCTTTTGTGCGGGCTTGCGGCGAACAGCCGCTGTCAGGCGCTGTTCGCCTGTATGGCAGAAGCTGTAAAATGCATGGCTGCCATCACAGCATTGTATTTTGAACTGCTGACGGTGGGCGTCGGGCTTTTGATGATGACAGGAGGCGGATGAAGTGCAGGCATTCCAAAACGCTGCAGCTGTATTTTGCATCGCCTGCATCTGCGCAGAGGTCACTGCTTTGCTGACAGGCACAGGCTGGGCGGGCAGATGCATAAAAGCAGTTGCCGGGCTATATATTCTAGTAGTTCTTTTTCGGCTGGTACCGGGTGTGAAGCCGGAACTGAAAAGCGCCATGGAGGCGGTACCGTCCTCTGTCCGTATCCAGAGTGCCGAAATATCGATCCTGCAGAAAGCGCAGGAGCGGCTGGAAAGCTCCCTGCGGACAGAGTGTATGCAGCGCTTTGGGGTACCGATAGAGCTGGACATCACGCTGACGCAGGAGGGGCAGACCGTACAGGCTGGATCTGCAGGTTTTACCATCCTATCAGAATGTACCGACGCAGAAAAGCAGCAGGTCGCCGCATATCTGCAGGAAGCACTCGGCACGGCATCGGTATGGGAGATTCAGGAGGAAGTCGGATGAAAGAAACAGAGGGCTTTTCCATCCGTCTCTTTGCCGAAAAATGCAAAGGAAAGCAGGGCAGGGCAAGGCTTGCGGCTGCAGTAGGATTGCTGGCGATGCTGTTGATCCTGCTGTCGGAGCTTTTCCCGCAGCCTTCTGCGGCAGGCAGCACCCAGAAAGCCAAAAGCACACAAAGCAGCACCGAATATCAGGCACAATTGGAGGAGCGGCTGGAACGGCTGATCTCTCATATGAGCGGTGCGGGCAAGACCACTGTGATGGTCACACTGGGGACCGGGGAGGAAATGATCTATGCATTGGACACGCAGTCCGGAGATATGCAGTCGCAGCAGACGCATGTCTTGCTGGAGGATGGTTCTGCCCTGACTGAGACGGTCTGCGTGCCGCAGGTCTGCGGCGTGGCAGTGCTGTGCGAGGGCGGCGGTGATGTCCGGATCGCGGCCCGGATCACAGAGCTGGTGAGCGCATTGCTGGATCTGCCGTCCAATCACATTTGTGTGGAGCAGCGCAAGGGCTGAGTCCCGGAAACTTTTATAAGGAGGAACGATCTATGAGAGCACTTTCTGGAAATACCCGCAAAGCTACTGCCGTTACACTGGCCGCAGCGCTGGTGATCGCCGTGTACTTAAACTGGCAGTATGCCCGCAGCGATGTACCTGCGAAGCTGGAAAGCACTGCTGCTGTCGCGGCGCAGGTGGAGGATGTTCCGGTGCAGGCCGATGCCATTCTGGATGAACTGCCTACCGAAGCGGAAGCGGTTTCCAGTGCAAATAAAAATTATGGCGAGGCGCAGCTGGTAAGTGTTGCCAGCGACAGCGGTGCAAAGTTCTTTGAGCAGGCCCGTCTCAAACGACAGAAAGCCCACGATGAAGCGATGGACTCCATTAAAAAGACGATGAAGGCTTCCTCTCTTTCCGCAGAAGAAAAGAAGGAATACACCTCCCAGCTGACAGCGAATCTGGAAGACCTGAATGCAGAAAATGAGATCGAGACCCTGATCAGAGCCAAAGGCTTTGCCGACTGCCTGTGCTTTTTGCAGTCCGGCCGGGCAGATCTGACCGTTATGACCTCCGGTCAGCCGCTCACTGCCGCGCAGGTGGCACAGATCCGCGATGTGGTGCTGAGCAAAAGCAGTGTGACGGCACAGAATATCACAGTGGTGGAGGTCAAATAAGACACAGTCCTGCCATTTTGTCCCAGCATAGCTGCAGAAGGCAGAGTTTTCCCAAACAAGTATTGAAATCACCCCCGCTTTGATGGTATAATAACTCTATCAATCAAGCATGATGTTGTCCTGCGTATGGCATTGATCGTTTCAGGCAGGACCATTTTAAACAGGAAAAAGCAGGCGGACTGCCCGCTTTTGGATGGAGGACAACACAATGGATTTTCAGAATACGAATCTTCAGGGCGGCAGCCTTCAGATCTCCACCGAGGTTATTGGCAAGATCGCACGCTGTGCAGCGTTGGAAATTGACGGCGTTGCTGAGGTCTCCTGCGGCAAGCAGAATAAAAAGCTCAAGGATCTGCTGGAAGCTTCCAGCATCCAGTCTCCGGTCACGGTGGAGATGCGGGATGGTACCGCAAGCATCACCCTGAACCTGATGGTAAGCTTTGGAGCACGAATCCCTGCCGTGGCAGAAAAGGTACAGGAAAACGTGAAGACCGCTGTGCAGAACATGACCAATGTTACGGTGAGCCGGGTCAATCTGGTCATTGCCGGTCTGGCAGATGCTGCAGCAACGCAGGAATAAAACAAAATCAAACAGGAAAGACCGATCCTCTCTGCCGCTTCAGGCAGAGGGGGTTCGTGTTGCGAGAGGAACATTATGGAAAATATTTTGCCCCGTAGAGAAGCCCGCGAGAATGCATTTTTGCTGGCATTTTCGCAGACCTTTGGTGATATCCCGCTGGCAGAAGCCATCATCAACCACGAAGAAAACGATGAAGAACATCCGGTGGATGGCTTCAGCAAGCATCTGCTGAATGCATACTACGATCATTCTGCCGAAGTGGACGACGAGATCCGCGCACATCTGCGCAACTGGACCATGGAGCGTCTGCCCCGGGTGAGCCTGACAGTTCTTCGTCTGGCAATTGCAGAAATGCTGTTTGGCGGTGAGAACAAGCCCGGCGTCGCCATCAACGAGGCGGTCGAGCTGACCAAAAAGTATGGTGCAGACGAAGATTACCAGTTCGTGAACGGTCTGCTTGGCGCAGTGGCCCGGGATCATGGTCTGGATGCAGATGCCGCAGCGGAGCAGGCCGAACAGTGAGCCGCTATACGCTTGGCATTGATACAAGCAACTACGCAACCTCTCTGGCAGTGTTTGATACAGCTGGAGAGGTTGTTTGCGCAAAAAAACGTTTTCTGCCGGTAAAAGAAGGCCAGCTGGGCCTGCGGCAGAGCGATGCACTGTTTCATCATACGGTCGCGCTGCCGGAAATGATGCAGGAGCTTGCGCAGGAATTTGATCTGACAAAGATCGATGCTGTCGGAGTGTCGCAGAAGCCGCGCCCAGTGGAGGGCAGCTATATGCCATGCTTTCTGGCGGGCGTCAGTGCGGCTGCAGCCTTTGCGCAGGCAAAGGGCATCCCTCTTGTGCGGACCACCCATCAGCAGGGTCACGCTGCGGCAGCACTGTTTGCAGCCAAGGGGGAACAGTTGTTTGCTGAAAAAGTTCTGCTGTTCCATATTTCCGGCGGTACGACGGACCTGCTGCTCTGCGATCAGGTGCGTCAGATCACGACTCTTGGCACCAGCACCGATCTCTACGCCGGACAGGCTGTGGATCGTGTGGGGGTCAAACTGGGCTTTGGATTCCCGGCGGGTGCTGAAGTTTCCCGTCTGGCTGCGCAGTGCGGGGAAGAGATCCGGCCGAAGTCCAGTGTAAAGGGAATGCAGTGCAGCCTTTCCGGGCTGGAAAACCAGTGCAACGGTTTGCTGGCCGCAGGCAAAACGCCGGAGTATGTCTGCAAATATTGTTTGCTCTGTGTGGCAGATACAGTGGTCAAAATGACAAAGGCCGCGCAGAAGGAATACCCCGGTCTTCCGGTGGTCTGTGCCGGCGGCGTGATGAGCAGCGATATCATCCGCGCATGGGTGAACAAGCGGCTGCCGCAGGTGTATTTTGTGCCGGGAATGTATTCCAGCGATAATGCCATCGGCGTTTCGATCCTTGCAGCACGGGAGGCCGGATTATGGCTGAAGTGATTACCGTTTCGGCCCTGAACCACTACGTTAAAATGCTGCTGGATGCAAACGACATCCTGTTTGACATTGCCCTGCGCGGTGAGATCGCAAACTTTGTACAGAACGCACGCAGCGGCCACTGCTATTTTTCCCTGCGGGATGAAGCCAGCAGTGTGAAGGCTGTAATGTTCCGTGCAGATGCCCGCCGTCTTGCCTTCCGCCCGGAAGAGGGGATGCGCGTTGTGGTACGCTGCCGTGCGACCCTTTATGAGCGTGACGGTGCCTTTCAGCTGTATGTGAACGATATGTTTCCGGATGGCGTTGGTGCCGCACAGCTTGCATTGGAGCAGCTCAAAGCAAAGCTGGAGCAGGAGGGCCTGTTTGCCCCGGAACATAAAAAGCCGCTGCCGGCATTCCCTAAATGCATTGGTGTTGTCACCAGCAAAACGGGAGCCGCATTGCAGGATATCCGCAATGTACTCACCCGGCGCTGGCCCTCGGTACAGCTGCTTTTGTGTCCGGTAACGGTGCAGGGCTTTGAGGCAGCACAGCAGGTCGCAGATGCAATCCGGAAGCTGGACCAGCGCAAAGAGGTGGACGAGATCATCGTGGCCCGCGGCGGCGGCAGCAGGGAAGAATCTGTGGGTGTTCAATGCTGAAGTGATCGCACGGGCGGCCTACCGCTGCAAAAAACCACTGATCAGCGCGATCGGCCATGAGATCGACTATACGATCCTGGACTTTGTAGCCGACCGGAGAGCCCCTACACCTTCCGCTGCGGCAGAGCTTGCCGTGCCGGATCGGGAAGAGCAGAAACGGATATTACTGGATTTGCAGCAAAATATTCGTAAAAATATGCAAAATCGTTTCGATTTATGCTATAATGGTCTGGAACAATACAACTTTGTGTTGGAGCAGGGGCCTGCACACCAAAGCTGGCAAAAAAAGCATGACCTGCTGCAGCAGGCGAAAGATGAGATCCGGCAGCAGATGCAGACGCAGCAGAATGATGCAGAGCTTCAGCTCCAGCATGCCGCAGCGCTTGCCGGGTCACTGAACCCCTATAAGGTGCTGGCCCGCGGCTATGCTATGGTCACAACAGCAAATGGAGCCATTCTGGATGCAGAAAATCTGCAGCCGGAAAAAACAATATATGTTCGCAGCGTTTCTCACCGGGCAAAATGCCGGGTAGAAGCGGTGGAGGAGATCAATGAGAACACCCAAAAGTTTTGAAGAGGGCATGGAACGGCTGAATACGATCCTTGTTCAGATGCAGAGTGAAGAAACCACCCTTGCAGATTCGGTCAAGCTGTACGCAGAAGCAGCTTCTCTGATGGAGTATTGCCATGCTGCATTGGAAAAGACATCTCTGCAGATCAGCGAGATCGATGCAAAGCTTGCAGGTACAGTGCAGGAGGAAAGCTGATGAATCACAAAGAGCAGTATCAGAGTTACCTTGCACAGGCAATGTCCGCACTGGAACATGCCTGTGCCCACTTTCTGCCGGAAGAGTCTGAGGTGTGCCGTGCAGCACGCTACAGTCTGATGGGCGGCGGCAAGCGGGTCCGCGCCGTTCTGGTGCTCAGTGTCTGTGATATGCTGGGCGGTAATATGCAGGCGGCAGAGCAGTTTGCGGCTGCAGTGGAAATGCTGCATTGCTACTCGCTCATCCATGATGATCTGCCCTGCATGGATAATGATGATCTGCGCCGTGGCAGACCTTCCTGCCATAAAGCTTTTGACGAGGCGACCGCTATGCTGGCCGGCGATGTTCTTTTGACAGAGGCGTTTGAAGTGATTGCCAATGCCCCGGCAGATGCCGATGTCTGTGTACGGGCCGCAGCTGCACTGAGTGCAGGTGCGGGCAGCCGCGGTATGGTCTATGGACAGGAGCTGGATCTGAAGTACGAAGCGCTGGCCGCTACGGAAGAGCAGCTCCGGCTGATCCACCGCAACAAAACGGGCGCACTGATCAATGCGGCGGTTCAGATGGGTGCTGCTGCTGCAAGGGCAGATGACGCTCAGTGCCGGGCGCTGGAGCACTATGCTTACGGTCTGGGGCTGGTTTTTCAGATCGTGGACGATGTGCTGGATGTTACCAGTACTCCGGAACAGCTGGGCAAGCCCATCGGCAGCGACAGCGAGAATGGCAAGACTACTTTCGTGACCCTTTATGGCGCAGAAGGAGCTATGCAGCTTGCACAGGATCTGAACAATGAGACCTGTACAGAGCTGCGCCGGAACTTTGGCGGCAAGGCTGCATTTCTGGAACAGCTTGCACAACAGCTTCTTGTGCGCAAAAACTAAAACGATCCATACAGAATAAAGGAAAAAGACTATGCAGTTTATTCAAAACATCCTGTCGTTCAATCAGATCCTGACGGTTTCCCTGCTTGGCTGGTTTGTGGCCCAGGTGCTCAAAACCGTTATCAATTTTATCCTGCTGGGTAAATTCCAGCTGGAGCGCATGTGGGGCGATGGCGGCATGCCCAGCGCGCACAGCGCAACGGTCTGTGCAATGGTTATTGCTACCGGGCGCTGTGTAGGTGTTGATTCTGCTATTTTTGCCGTGGCGAGCGTTGTGGCGATCATCACGATGCACGATGCAATGGGCGTGCGGCATGAGACCGGCGAGCAGGCCAAGGTGCTCAATCAGATGATCGATCAGTGGATCGACATCAGCGAAAAGAACGCACCGTTCCTTCAGAATATGCATCTGAAGGAAATGGTCGGCCATACACCGCTGCAGGTAGTGGCAGGCGTTCTGGTGGGTATAGCAGTTGGTTTTCTGTATCCGCTGGTGTGATGTATGGCATCGGCCTAGACTCTGCATTTGAAGGACGTGTGATTTTATGGGAGTATTGCTGCTGGACAGCATCAATCAGCCCGCAGATTTAAAACAATTAAATGAAAAGCAGGTAGAACAGCTTTGTGAGGAGATCCGCAGCTTTCTGCTGAAAAACATCTCTAAAACCGGTGGACATCTGGCGTCGAACCTTGGTATGGTAGAGCTTACAGTGGCATTGCACCGCGTGCTGGAGACCCCGCAGGATAAGATCGTATTCGATGTGGGCCATCAATGCTACACCCATAAGATCCTTACAGGACGGCGCGGACAGTTTGAGCAGCTTCGTCAGTTGGACGGCATCTCCGGATTTCCAAACCCGAACGAAAGTGTGCACGATGCATTTATTGCCGGGCATGGCAACACAGCCCTTTCGCTTGCTATTGGCATGGCATGGGCCAAAAAGCTGCATCATGAGCAGGGGCTTGTTGTGGCAGTGATCGGCGACGGCGCCTTTACCGGCGGCATGGTCTACGAGGGCATGAACAACATCGAGCATCTGGACAACCTGCTTGTGATCCTGAACGACAATAAAATGTCGATCTCTAAGAATGTTGGTGCGCTTGCCCGTTATTTGACCCATCTGCGTACGACCACCGCCTATGTGGATGCCAAGGATAATGTGCGCAGTTTTTTGGATGCCGTTCCGCTGGTGGGCACCCCGCTGAAAAAAACCCTCACCGATTGTAAAACGCTCCTGCGCCGTGCGATGTACCACTCCACGATGTTCGAGGATATGGGGTTCCAGTATCTTGGCCCTGTGGATGGCCACAATGTGGAAGAGCTGGAACGCACACTCCGCACGCTCCGCAGTCGGCCGGGACCGCACTTTTTGCATGTTATCACGAAAAAAGGTAAGGGCTATCAGCCCGCCGAAGTGAATCCCGGCAACTATCACGGAGTTTCTGCTTTCGATCTGGACGGGATGCCCGACCCGGAAGTGGCGCCCAAGGAGTCATTCTCAACTGTATTTGGCAAAGCACTCGTGACAGAAGGGGAGAAAAATCAGAATCTCTGTGCCATTACAGCAGCGATGAAATATGGCACCGGTCTTCAGTTTTTTGCACACAGCCATCCAACACGCTTTTTTGATGTCGGAATGGCAGAGCAGCACGCTGTCACCTTTGCAGCAGGCCTTGCAAGTCAGGGAATGCTGCCGGTAGTCTGCATTTATTCCACCTTTCTGCAGCGCTCCTATGATCAGATCATTCACGATGTCAATTTGCTGCAGGAAAATGTGGTGTTTGCGATCGACCGCGCAGGCTTTGTTCCCGGGGACGGCGAGACCCATCAGGGAATCTATGACCCGGCTTTTCTGAGCCAGATCAATATCCCGTTGTATGCACCTTCCAATTACCAGGAACTGACCTACTGGCTGCAGCAGCTGCTGAGCGACCGCTTCCATGGCCCGCGTGCGATCCGTTATCCGCGCGGTGGACAGGACGCTGTGCTGGCAGGATTTGGCTGCAGCGGTCAGGAGTATGATTATCTGCATAAGAACGAGAATGCAACAATCGTTCTGGTGAGTTATGCGGATGAATTGACCGATGTTTTACAGGCTGCACAGGAACTGAAGCAAAAAGATATCGTGTGTGACGTGCTGAAGCTTGTAAAGCTATATCCCTTTACAGAAAAAGTTCTCGATGAACTGATAAAATATCAGAAAATACTGTTTGCGGAAGAATGCATTGCAAACGGAAGCATCGGTGAGCATTTGGAGTGTGCTTTGCAGCAAAAAGGATGGAATGGATGTTTTATCCATCTTTCTGTGCGGGATGTGCGTCTTCCTCATGCCAGTGTGGCGCAGATCAAACAGGCAACAGGACTGGATGCTGCCAGCCTTGTACAGACGGTTCAGATGGCCGTGACGAAAGGAGAAAGTTTATCGTGAAGATTCGGTTGGATCAATATCTTGTTCAGCATGGCCTGACACAGAGCCGGGAGCGTGCAAAGGCATTGATCATGTCCGGCATCGTATTTGTCAATGAACAGAAGGTGGACAAGGCCGGCGAAATGATCAAAGAGGATGCCAAGGTAGAAGTGCGCGGACATGATATCGGTTATGTGAGCCGCGGCGGTCTGAAGCTGGAAAAAGCCATGCAGTGTTTTCCGCTGACGCCGAATGGTAAAGTCTGCATGGATATTGGTGCATCTACAGGCGGCTTTACGGACTGTATGCTGCAGAATGGTGCCACCAAGGTCTATGCCGTGGATGTCGGCTATGGTCAGCTTGCATGGAGTCTGCGCACCGATGAACGTGTTGTGAATATGGAACGCACGAACATCCGCAATGTCACGCTGGAAGATCTGGCAGAGCCCATCGAGTTTTTCAGTGTGGATGTCTCTTTTATTTCACTGCATCACATTTTCCCGGTGGCACAGGCCATCACCACACCGGATGCCATGGGCGTTTGTCTGGTTAAGCCTCAGTTTGAGGCAGGCCGCGAAAAAGTGGGCAAAAACGGTGTTGTGCGCGACCCGGCTACCCACCGTGAGGTTCTGCACAATGCAATGGGTTATGCTGCTGCAAACGGCTTTGTTGTGCGCGGGCTGGATTTCAGTCCGGTGAAGGGCCCGGAAGGCAATATTGAATATTTGATGTTCGTGCAGAAGAGTACAGAGCCTGCCGTGCTGGACGACAGTGCTGTAGAACAGGTAGTAGCTGCAAGCCACAGTACGCTGGACCGCTGAGGGATACGCAAAAAATTCAAATGCAAAAGGAGCTTCCGGTATGACGATCTATATTTCGCCGAACCCCGGCAAAACTTCTGCCAATGAGATCGCGCTGCGTGCGGCACAGATCCTGTTGACGCATGGTGCGGCTGTTCTGATGTGCAAAGAATTGTGTGCGGAATGCAGTACCGCGGGTGTGGTCTATCTGCCGCAGGAGGAATGCCTTGAGCGCTCAGATGTGATCCTGACCATCGGCGGTGATGGCACAATTTTGCATGAGGCAAACCTGTCGCTCCGGTATGCAAAGCCGATCCTTGGCATCAATTTGGGACGCTGCGGTTTTCTGGCAACTTGTGAGGTCAACGAAATGGAGACCAAACTCTCCGCTGTTGCCAGAGGAGAGTTCAGTCTGGATCACCGGATGCTGCTGTATGTGCATGTTCTGGGCCATGATGGCTGGGAGGGACATGCACTGAATGACGTCGTGGTCACAAAAGGCCGGTTGCAGCAGGCGATTGATTTCAGCATCTACTGCGATGATATCCTTGTGGAGCACTACCGCGGGGATGGCGTCATCGTTGCTACGCCTACGGGTTCCACCGCGTATTCACTGGCAGCGGGCGGCCCCATTCTGGATTCACAGACAAAAGGCGTCGTCGTAACGCCGATCTGTCCGCACAGTCTGGCAAGCCCGGCCATGGTTTTTGCGCAGGAGCGTAAATTGAACATCTGTGTCGGGCAGGTGGCAGACGATGAGGTTTTTATCAGCTGTGATGGAGCAGCCGGTTATCCACTCAAAGCCGGCGCAACAGCTGAAGTCCGGCTTTCGGATCAGGTGGTAAAGCTGATCACCTTCGGAAAAGCCGATCAGTTTCAGGCAATCGATCAGAAGCTTCGCAGCAGACGATAAACGGGAGGCGAGTTTGATATGGCGCGCAGCCGCAAAGATGATGTAAGAAGTAAAGGAGAACGTCAGCAGGCGATCCTTCGACTTGTACGGGAGTACCCGATCAGTCGGCAGGAAGTTTTGTTGGACTATCTTTCCAAAGAAGGCTTTGAGGTAACACAGGCCACAGTTTCCCGCGATATCCGGGAGCTGTGTCTGGTAAAAGCCGCGACGGCCGAGGGATACCGCTATGTTTCCAGCCGGAACGAAAGTTTTAACCCCAAGGCACAGGGCCGTTTTGAAACGATCTTTCATGAATCTGTGCTGGGCGTGGATTATGCCGGGCATGTTGTACTGGTAAAGTGCTACTCGGGCATGGCCAATGCGGCCTGCGAAGTTTTTGACGCACTGCAGTGGAAAAATGTGGTTGGCACTCTTTCAGGCGATGACACGTTCCTGATCGTTGCGCGGTCAGAGCGCGACGCAAAAACGATCTGCTCAGAGCTGATCCGGCACATCGTACAAAAATAATGCGGGAGAGAGTATATGCTAAGCAGCCTGCAAATTGAAAATGTTGCAGTTATCCAGAAGGCTGAAGTGCATTTCAAGCCTGGTTTGAATGTCCTCACAGGTGAAACCGGTGCAGGTAAGTCCATCCTGATCGATTCCATCAATGCCATTCTTGGTAACCGCACTTCAAAAGACCTTGTGCGCACGGGCGCATCCAAGGCCGTCATCCGTGCTGCCTTTGAACAGGTGCCGGATGCCGTGCTGAACAGTCTGGAGAAGGCGGGGTACGAACGTTCGGATGCGCTGATGCTCAGCCGTGAGATCACCGCCGAGGGCAAGAGCACCTGCCGCATCAACGGCATGCCCGCGACCGCGTCCGTCCTGCGGGAGCTGTGCGGCGGACTTATCAACATTAACGGTCAGCACGACTCCGTGGGACTTCTGAACCCGGCAAGGCATCTGGGGATTCTGGATGATTATGCACAGAACGACGCAGAATTTCAGGAATACTATGTGCTGTACAGGGAGCTTGTGCGCATCAAGCGAGAACTGGATGCCATGATCACCGACGAGGCCGAAAAGCAGAGAAAAATCGATCTGTTGAGCTATCAGGTACAGGAGATCGAAGATGCCGGGCTGACGGCTGGCGAGGAACAGACCTTGGAAGGCCGCAGAAAAATTCTGGCCAATGCATCGGCTATCCGGGATAAGATCGCACAGAGTTATGCTCTGCTTTCGGGCGATGACGAATCGTCCGGTGCTGTCGATCTGCTGGGCGAAGCCTCCCATGCAATCGACACAGCAGCGCAGCTTGACGATGCACTTGCTGCTGCATCCAGCCAGCTGCTGGATCTTTACTATAATGCAAAGGATGTTGCTGCTGACCTGATCGGCCGTTTGGACTCCTACGATACCAATGACGCTGAGCTGGATGAGATCGAGCAGCGGCTGGATCTCATCTATAAGCTCAAGCGTAAATATGGTGATACGGTAGAAGATGTGATCGAATTCGGACAGAATGCAAGGGAGGAACTGGAACGCATCCAGTCCTCTCAGGAACGGCACGACCATCTGCAGGCAGAAAAGCGGCGTCTTTATGCGCTGGCTCGTGAAAAGGCAGAGGCCTTGACCCAGACGCGGCTGAACGCTTTTGAAGCGCTGAACAAACGCATTTCCGGCACGCTGGATTTTTTGAATATGCCGGGTGTACGCATGACATTGCGGCACACCCGCGGCCCGTTGGCCAGCCATGGACAGGACAGCATTGAGTTCTACATTTCCACAAATCCCGGTGAGGCGCCCAAACCCCTTGCAAAAATTGCGTCTGGCGGCGAGCTGAGCCGTATTACGCTGGCCATCAAGAACGCAATGGCAGATAAAGATGCTGTGCCTACGGTGATTTATGATGAGATTGACAGCGGTGTTTCCGGCAAGGCTGCTGGGCGCATCGGCGAAGTTCTGCGTCAGAGTGCGCAGGGCCACCAGATTTTGTGCATCACCCATACAGCCCAGATCGCTGCACTGGCCGACTGCCATCTGCTGATCCAGAAAAATGTGGCCAATGACCGCACCTATACCGAAATTCACCCGCTGGATGAGGAAGGCCGTGTGGAGGCGCTGGCCCGCTTGATCTCCGGTGACCATGTGACCGACATTTCCCGTGCAAATGCCCGGGAAATGCTGGGTCTCGGAGCGCAGTAAGCCTGTTTCGGCTGCTGCTGGAGACAGGGGTTGACAAGTATCCGGTATTGTGATAAAGTAGCTATTGTTAATGGCGTTGAAGGGAACAAGTACCTTGAAGCGCTCTGCCCAGAGAAGTCCCGGTTGGTGCAAGGGGCTGCAGAGCAGCAGGGGAAATACCTCCCGGAGCTGCAGGTCGAATGCCTTTACAAGGCTAGTAGGCTGTGCCGCGTGCGAGCGTTACAAACGCAGGAGTGTCACTCTACTCTGGGGTGTGCACTCGTGAGGTCGTTTCTGTGAGGGAACGGCAAACAGAGGTGGTACCGCGATTTTTCTCGCCCTCTGCCAAATTTATTTTTGGCAGAGGGCGTTTTATTTTCCCTCTGCCCATACAAACAGGAGGAAATGATTATGACTCTGTACGAAGAACTCAAGGCTCGCGGGCTGGTGGCTCAGATCACCGATGATGAGATCATCGACCTGATCAACAACGGCAAAGCAACCTTCTATATCGGTTTTGACTGCACTGCCGACAGCCTGACCGCTGGCCATTTCATGGCCCTGACCCTGATGAAGCGCCTGCAGATGGCAGGCAACAAGCCCATTGCGCTGATCGGCGGCGGCACTACCATGATTGGTGATCCTTCCGGCCGTACCGACATGCGCAAGATGCTCACCAAGGAAGACATCGCTCACAATGCGGCCTGCTTTAAAAAGCAGATGGAAAAGTTCATCGATTTTTCCGATGGCAAGGCCCTGATGCTGAACAATGCTGACTGGCTGCTGAACCTGAATTATGTTGAACTGCTGCGTGACGTGGGTGCCTGCTTCTCTGTGAATAATATGCTGCGCGCCAAGTGCTACGAGCAGCGCATGGAGAAGGGCCTGTCCTTCCTCGAGTTCAACTACATGATCATGCAGAGCTACGACTTCTACTATATGTTCCAGCACTACGGCTGCAACATGCAGTTCGGCGGCGATGACCAGTGGAGCAACATGCTGGGCGGTACAGAGCTGATCCGTCGTAAGCTGGGCAAAGACGCTTATGCCATGACGATCACCCTGCTGACCGATTCTCAGGGCAAGAAAATGGGCAAGACCGCCGGCAATGCAGTCTGGCTGGATCCCAATAAGACCAGCCCCTTCGAGTTCTACCAGTACTGGCGCAATGTGGGCGACGCCGACGTGATGAAGTGCATCCGGATGCTCACCTTCCTGCCGCTGGAGCAGATCGATGAGATGAGCACATGGAAGGATCAGCGCCTGAACGAGGCCAAGGAAATTCTGGCTTACGAGCTGACCAGCATGGTTCATGGCAAGGAAGAAGCCGAAAAGGCTCAGAACGCAGCCCGCGCTCTGTTCAGCGGCAACGCCATGGATACCGAGCACATGCCTTCCACTCAGCTGACCGAGGCCGACCTGACCGATGGCTCCATCGGCATCCTGACCCTGATGGTCAAGGCTGGTCTGGCTGCATCCAACGGCGAGGCACGCCGTCTGGTGGTGCAGGGCGGTGTGCTGGTGGACGGTGAGAAAGCCGCAGCTCCTACTGTAAGCTTTACTGCTGAACAGCTGGCAAAGGGCATTGTGATCAAAAAGGGCAAAAAGATCTATCATAAGGTCACCCTGTAATGAAAACATCCTGAAAGAATCAGCCTGCATACCGGTAAAAACGGTGCAGGCTGATTCTTTCATAGAACAAAAGGCGCAGGTGAGTTTGTTGACTCATCTGCGCCTTTTCATGTTTACTGTATCAAGAAAACAGCTTACAGCTCATAAGCCTTCTTCAGAGCCTCATAAGCGGCATCCTCGTTTTCTGCATGGACCAGCAGGGAAATGTCCAGATCACTGGTGGTAATGAGCAGGACCTCAATGCCCGCCATTGCAAGAGCATTCAGGGCACGGGCGGCCACGCCGCAGCTGGTGACCATTTCCTCTCCAAACAGGTTCAGCTTGGAGTAGCCCACGCTGATCAGCGGGGAAGCCTTGGCATCCTTGTCCAGGTTTGCAACGGAAATGGCCTTCATCACCAGCGGAAGATCACTGCTGGAAGCGGTAAAGCTGAAATCAATGGTAGTACCATGGGGTGCACTCTGGCTGATCATATCTACGACCACGCCGTTATCCGCAAAAATCTGCAAATACCGTGCCAGACTGTTGCCCTTGAACTCCACGTCCTGCACACTGATCATCATCAGGCTAGTCTCAATGCTGATCTTCGATACTCCGTACATAAAGAACCTCCGTTCTGCCCGAAAAGCGGGCTTCAACAACGTAAAATTCACTCAGGTAAGCTGCAAAAATTCCGGGTCTATATTTTTCCGGGCAACCGTCCGGATCCACTCCAGACTGAAATCCGGGTAGTCATTCCGCACACCGTGCGCTTGAGCAAGCGCAGCAGTGTAGTCCTGAAGCAGATAGGTGCGCACATTGGATTTGCCTGCGTCGTAATGCGTTACAGTCGGCCAGAGTCTGGGATCCAGCACTGTGCAGTGAACAGAGCCATCAGGTTCTGTTGTTTTCTCAAGCTTCACGGTAAGAAGTGCGCCCACCAGTTGATCCGGCTTTGCCTGTGTGCTGATAAAATTTCCCAGAGAATAGGCGGTGAATACCTTTCTGCCATCTGCCGCAGTCAGCCATTGAGCGTTCTGCAATACATGCGGATGCGTACCTACGATCAGATCCGCGCCCCAATCCGCAAGGCTTTGTGCCAATGCACGCTGCGCATCCACAACGGTATGACTGTTTTCCACGCCCCAGTGCACACCCACCACTACAAAATCTGCCAGCTGGTGCGCTGACCGGACCTGTTGTTCGATCACATCCGTCTGACTGGTGTAGATGATGTTGGCCGTCATGGCTTTGCTCTGTGGAATACCGTTCGTATGCTCTGTATAGGAGAGATATGCAATGGTCACACCGTTGACCGTCTGCATCGGGATGCGGCCGTAGTCGCTTTCTCCCTTCCACAAACCGGTCGTTACAACATCCTCCGGCATACTGTCCCAGAACCGCAGCGTAGCAGCAATGCCGGAAGCGCCTTTATCGTAAGTGTGATTGTTGGAAAGGCTGAACACCCGTACACCAGCCCGATAAAGCGCCCGTGCGCAATCGCCCGGAGTGGAAAAGCACGGGTAGGTGGATGGCTCCAGCTCGTCCGTACAGAGCGTTTCCTGATTGATCCAGTTCACGTCCTGCTGCGCGTAGAAGGGAGCGATGTGTTCATAGCAGTAATCAAAGCTGTAGCCTTCTGTTCCGGCAGCCCGGCGCTTTGCCTGCTTGTAAATAGGGGAGTGGATCAGATTATCGCCGGTGGCAGAAAAGTGTACCGTCTGCACGACTGGCTGAGGCTCTGGTTCTGCCGCTGGCGATGCTGCAGCCGGACTGGGAGGCGGCTCTGGGATAGCTGTCACAGAACCGGCAGACGGAAGCAGATCCCGCGGAAATGTCCATGCAAGGAAGAAAATGCAGAGCAGAAACATGGCCAGAACAGAGACCACCATTTGAAACGCATGTTTCCTCATACGCCGCCTTGTAGGAGGCCGTCGCCGATAATGCTGAGCGGGAAGCTTGCTCATTCAGGGCCACATCCTTTCATCTGGGTGAATCGTTGTTTACAGTGCAGCGATCATATCACCCATATTGTACAGGCCTGGCTCCTTTTTTGCAAGGTAAACAGCAGCATTTACCGCGCCGTTTGCAAAAATATTGCGGGAATAAGCGGTGTGCTTGAGAGTGATCACTTCATCCGGACCGCAGAACAGCACTTCGTGATCACCCACGATGCTGCCGCCGCGCACAGAGCTGATACCGATCTCCTTCGGGTCGCGCTTCTGACGGACGGAGGAACGATCGTACACATAGTGATATTCGCCATTATTCTGCTCGTTGATGGCATCAGCCAGCATCAGTGCAGTGCCGCTGGGAGCATCCAGCTTGTTGTGGTGGTGCTGTTCCACGATCTCAATGTCGTAATTCGCGCCCAGAATCGCCGAAGCGCGCTTGCACAGCTCAGACAGCACATTGATGCCCATGGACATGTTCGCGCTTTTGAACACCGGAACGGTGCGGGACAGCTGCACCACCTTGAGCTGCAGCTCTTCCGAAAGGCCGGTAGTGCATACCACAATGGGCAGCTTGTGGGCCTCGCAGTAGGGCAGAGCCTTTTCTACAGCCGCAGGGGAGCTGAAATCGATGACCACATCGCCCTTGCCGTTCAGCTTTTCCAGACTGTCGTACACGGGGATACCGTTCTGATCGCCGTCCTTCAGGTCGATGCCGGCGATCACGCGGCAGTCCTCACGCTGTGCGATCATATCACACAGCACATGGCCCATACGGCCGCCAATGCCCTGAATCACAATATCTGTCATATTTTTTATCCTTTCCTGCCCGCTTTGCATATCGGCATATCGCAAAATGCCCGGACAGAGCGCTCCGCCGGGCATTTTGCAGCCAAAAAACTTATTCCTTAATAAGACCCTCTGCACGCAGAGCCTTTTCAATCTGCTCCTTGTGGGCGTCACTGGGCTCCACCAGAGGCAGACGGCACTCGCCGGCCTCCCAGCCCAGCACGTTCATAGCATACTTCACCGGGATGGGATTCACTTCACAGAACAGCGCATCAGCCAGCGGCAGCATTTCCAACTGCAGCTGACGTGCCTTGGCGGTATCGCCGTCAAAGAAAGCCTTGCAGCAGTTGTGCACCAGCTCAGGCTTGACATTAGAGACAACACTGATGACGCCCTTGCCGCCCAGAGAGAGCAGGGGAACCACCTGATCGTCATTACCGGAATAGATGTTCAGCTCGTCTCCGCACAGCTGGGCGATCTTTGCAACCTGAGAAATGTTGCCGGAAGCTTCTTTGATGCCGTTGATCAGCGGGTGCTTGCTCAGCTCCAGTGCAGTTTCGGGTGCAATATTCAATCCGGTGCGGGAGGGCACATTGTACACGATCACCGGGATACCGCCAGCCTCAGCCATGGCGGTGAAGTGAGCCACCAGACCAGCCTGAGAGGTCTTGTTGTAGTAGGGTGTTACCATCAACAGAGCGTCCGCGCCGCATTCGGCAGACTTTGCGGCCAGTGCGCAGCCGTGGTCGGTATCGTTGGAGCCGGCACCGGCAATGACGGGCACACGATGGTTTACAACGTCCACGGTATACTTGATAGTAGCAAGCTGTTCCTCGTCGGTCATGGTGGAGCACTCGCCGGTGGTACCGCAGATCACGATAGCGTCGGTACCGTGGGCGATCTGGTCCTCAACAATGCGGCCCAGCTCGTCAAAATTGATGCTTCCGTCCTCGTACATCGGGGTGATAATGGCAACACCCGCGCCGGTAAAGACAGGATTCTTCATAGACTAAAAACTCCTTTTGATGCGTTTGCACGCAAAATATACTCAGTCAAAATAGCCCTTTGCGGCCAGCAGCTCGGCCAGCAGAACACCGCCGCCGGCGGCACCGCGCAGAGTATTGTGGCTCATGCAGGCGAACTTGTAATCAAACAGGGTATCCTCGCGCAGACGGCCGATGCACACAGCCATGCCGTTCTCGGTGTTGCGGTCCAGCTTGGGCTGCGGGCGATCCGGCTCGGTAAAGTAATGCAGGAACTGCTTGGGTGCGCTGGGCAGATTCAGCTCCTGTGCGGGGCCGCGGAAGTTTGCCCATGCCTCCAGGATCTGCTCCTTGGTGGGCTTCTTATCAAAGCTCACGAACACGGCAGCCGTGTGACCATCCGAAACAGGCACGCGGAAGCACTGTGCAGTGATGGTGGGCTTCTCGGCGTTGACGATGTGGTCGCCCTCAATGTGGCCCCACAGCTTCAGCGGCTCGCGCTCGCTCTTTTCTTCCTCGCCGCCAATGTAGGGGATCACATTGTCCACGATCTCCGGCATACGGTCGAAGGTCTTGCCTGCACCGGAAATAGCCTGATAGGTGCACACCAGTGCCTTGCTAACGCCGAAGTCCTTCATCAGCGGGTGCAGTGCGGGAACATAGCTCTGCAGGCTACAGTTGGACTTGACTGCAATAAAGCCGCGCTTGGTGCCCAGACGCTTGCGCTGTGCGGGGATGATTTCGATGTGATCGGCGTTGATCTCAGGCACCACCATGGGCACGTCCGGGGTGAAGCGGTTTGCACTGTTGTTGGACACCACCGGGCATTCAGCCTTGGCATAAGCCTCTTCCAGAGCCTTGATCTCGTCCTTGGGCATATTGACTGCACAGAAGATGAAATCCACCTGCGAAGCAACTTCCTCTACCTTGGAAGCGTCCAGAACCATCATCTTCTTCACGCTCTCCGGCATGGGGACAGTCATAGCCCAGCGGGAACCGACAGCTTCCTCATAGGTCTTGCCGGCGCTGCGGCCGGATGCGGCCAGAACGGTCAGCTTGAACCAGGGGTGATTTTCCAGCAGCGTCACAAAACGCTGACCGACCATACCAGTCGCACCTACGATACCCACTTTATACTGTTTTTCCATTTCCAGCACCTTTCCTTTCGTGAAAGCGAACTCAATCAATAAATATTTCTATTACATAGATTCACGGCTTGCAAACCGGACAGCAATGCAATATAATAGATACTGTTTACACAGATTTTATGATATCATTGATACGGTATCCGTGTCAATCATCGGAAAGGCAAATTGCACGCTATGTTAAAAAAAGATTTTTGGTATGATTTACCCAAAGAGCTCATTGCACAGGAGCCGGCTGACCCCAGAGATTCTGCACGGCTGATGGTGCTGAGCCAGAAAGACGACAGCATCCAGCACAAGATCTTCCACGATCTGCCGGAATTTTTAGAGCCGGGCGACCTGCTGGTGGTAAACAATTCCAAGGTTCTGCCTGCCCGCATCGTGGGCGTCAAGCAGCCCACCGGTGCTGTGTGTGAGCTGCTTTTGCTGCGTCAGGTCAAAGGTGACCAGTGGGAATGTCTGGCAAAGCCCGGCAAGCGGATGCAGCCCGGCACCAAAGTGAGCTTTGGCGATGGCTCCCTGACTGCTGTGGTGGATGAGACCATGGAAGATGGCAACAAGTACGTTACATTTTATTACGATACTGAGACGCTTTATGAAAAGCTGGACGAATTTGGCAAAATGCCTCTGCCGCCCTACATCACAAAGCAGCTGGAGGATCAGAGCCAGTATCAGACTGTTTACGCAAAGGAGCTTGGCAGTGCTGCAGCCCCTACGGCCGGCCTTCATTTCACGCCGGAGCTGATGGATACCATCCGTGCCAAGGGCGTGAACATTGCTGAAGTGACCCTGCATGTGGGTCTGGGCACCTTCCGCCCTGTGCAGGAGGATGAGATCTCGGATCACAAAATGCACAGCGAATGGTACTGCATCGATGAAAAGACCGCGCAGATGATTCGTGACACCAAAGCCGCCGGTCATCGTGTGATCGCTGTGGGCACCACCAGCTGCCGCACGCTGGAAGCTGTTGCCGCAAAGTACGGCGAGATCCGCGCCTGCAGCGGCAACACCTCCATTTTCCTGTACCCGGGCGTGAAGTTCAACTGCATCGATGGCCTTATCACGAACTTCCATCTGCCGGAAAGCACCCTTATCATGCTGGTATCGGCCTTGTACGGCTACGAAAAGACCATGGCTGCCTATAAAGTAGCTGTGGAGGAACACTATCGCTTCTTTAGTTTTGGCGATGCGATGCTGATCCTCTGATCCTTTTCCCGGCATTCTGTTGTTGATGAGCCTGATCCCGGGCTTTTTCATGAAGATTGCACGGCTGTTTTCCGTGCACAGAAAGGAATAAAAACTATGCCTTCTTTGACGACCTACAAGCTGCTCAAGCAGGAACATGACGCCCGGCGGGGCGAGTTCAAAACCGTGCATGGCACGGTGCAGACGCCCGCTTTTCAGAACGTGGCTACTGCCGGTGCTATCAAGGGCGGCCTTTCGGCCCATGACCTTAAGGAGATCGGTGCGCAGGTGATGTTGTGCAATACCTATCATCTTCACCTTCGTCCCGGCGACAAGGTGGTGGCAGACATGGGCGGTCTGCACAAGTTCACCCGCTGGAACGGCCCCATCCTGACGGACAGTGGTGGATTTCAGGTGTTCAGTCTGGCCAAGCTGCGCAAGATCACCGAAGAGGGGGTGACCTTCGCCTCCCATCTGGACGGCCACCGCATCTTTATGGGCCCGGAAGAGAGTATGCAGATCCAGGCAAACCTTGGCTCTACCATCGCCATGGCCTTTGATGAATGCGTGGAAAACCCCGCCCAGCACGATTACTCCAAAGCCAGCTGTGAACGCACGACCCGCTGGCTGAAGCGCTGCAAGGATGAGATGGCCCGCCTGAAGCATGAGGGCATCTCCGTAAATCCCGATCAGCTTCTGTTCGGCATCAATCAGGGCTGCACCTTTGCGGATCTGCGTGTAGAGCACATGAAGCAGATCGCAGACCTCGATCTGGACGGTTACGCCATCGGCGGTCTGGCTGTGGGCGAGCCCACCGAGGTGATGTATGAAATGATCAGTCAGGTGGAGCCCCACATGCCCAAGGATAAGATCCGCTACCTGATGGGCGTGGGCACGCCGGGCAATATCATTGAGGCAGTTTCCCGCGGCGTGGATCTGTTTGACTGCGTGATGCCCAGCCGTAATGCACGCCACGGCCACTTGAACACCTGGGGCGGTATCATCAACATCAAGAATGCAAAGTATGAGCGCGATGAACGCCCCATCGATCCTGCTTGTGGTTGCCCGGTCTGCCGTAGCTATTCCCGCGCTTATATCCGTCACCTGTTCAAAGCAGAAGAGATCCTGGGAATGCGCCTTGCTGTCATGCACAACCTGTGGTTCTATAACCATCTGATGGAGCGCATCCGCGATGAACTGGATGCCGGTACCTTTACAGCCTTCCACGACAACTATGTAAAGCTTTTGGATACCCGAATTTGAGAATAGCCCTTGCAACCTGTCGTTTAAAAAGGTATAATAATTTTATCTGAATTTTGAGAGGAGATTTTGCCCCATGCAATTTCTGACTACTACGTCCGAAGGCTACATCAGCCTGTTCTTCACGCTGGCTCTGATGCTGGTCCTGCTGTACTTCATGATCTATCGTCCCCAGAAGAAGCAGGAGAAGAAGGACGCTGCAATGCGCAGCAGTCTGGAGATCGGCGATCAGGTCACGACCATCGGCGGCGTCATTGGCCGTGTGGTTGCGATCAAGGACGATACCTTTGTTCTTGAGACCGGTGCCGACCGTGTGAAGATCCGCTTTACCAAGACTGCAATTTCTGCAGTTGAAAAGCTGAACATGGACAAGGCTGACAAGAAGTAAGCTTTTTCTTCAAACAATTAAGAGCATATCAAACGCGTCTTCCTGCATAGATTACTGGCAGGGAGGCGCGTTTTTATGTCTGAGAAAAAGTTTTCCCCGGCGGAACTCCGGTTTC
The DNA here is from genome assembly GCF_049562865.1 of Faecalibacterium sp. 7. Classification (NCBI taxonomy): domain Bacteria; kingdom Bacillati; phylum Bacillota; class Clostridia; order Eubacteriales; family Oscillospiraceae; genus Faecalibacterium; species Faecalibacterium sp. 7. The sequence goes on from NZ_CP186911.1 coordinate 2,432,023, forward strand.
TCTTTCTGGCAGGCGGGACTGCCTTTGTAGTAACGGCGGTATGTCTGGCGGCAATGGCCGCATGGATGGTCGCTCAAAAATGTCCGGGTACAGCCGCCGAACCTCTTGCCGCAGCTGCCGTTGGTGTCGGAAGCTTCTGCGGCGGCTGGGTAGCAGCATTCTGTAAAAAAGAGCGCGGGCTGATTTGCGGGCTTGTGCAGGGCGTGTTTTATGCCGCACTGCTCTGTGTGCTCAGTATCCCATCCGGAGCTATCACCGAAAGTGGTGCACAGATGCGCTTTGCAATCGTGATCTTGTGCGGCAGCATCGGAGGCTTTCTTGGTATGAAGAGCCGTGAGAGCAAGCGCCGCAGCTGACAGGAGAAAGTTCACAGGAGGTTTTGTAATGTGGGTCTATCAGCAGACTGCAGCCGATCAAGAATTTACAGGGCATCCATGCCCGGAGGTCAGCATGACTCCGGCCCTTGGGTCAGCCGAACCCTTGCGGCCGGAATTGCCGGATGAAGGATCACCGTCTCAAACGCGTTCGTCTATACAAAAATCTGCATCCCGGCAGATATCCGGGCAGAAAAATTGCTGGCTGCTCGTCTGTGCATTTTTACTTGGCAGCATGGCTGCCGGAGTGATTGAGGCAATGTGCGCAGCACAGCCTTTGGATTGGACAGCCCACTATTTTCAGGCATGGAGCAAGCTGTTTGCTGTCGCAGGTCCACAGGCGACGATCGATCTTTTCGGTATACAGTATCTTACATTGGTTTTTGCGGCAACGGTCCTTCTGCTGCTGGGGTTTTCTGCACTGGGGCCGGTTCTGATCTTCCTGTTTGCCATGTTCTACGGGCTGGGAAGCGGAATGCTGACCGTCCAGCTGTTTGAACTGCAACGAAACGCAGGGAGATTGCTCGTTGCGCTGCTGCCTGCTGCTGCGGCAGCCGATGGGCTATGTATCTTTGGAGCGGATGCTCTGCGGGTAAGCGGGCAGATACGCGCCTGTTCTTTTTTCACTCCGGATTTTTGTTCGGGGCACGAGAGAATCCGGCTCAATACGCTGATGCGCGCCTATCTGCTCACTGTCGTTTTGTTCCTGCCTCTATGCGGGGTCTCCACTGCGCTTGCCGCTATCAGCAGTCGGCTTTGATCAGGGAGCATCTGAAGATGCTTTTCTTGCGGGTTTGCATGTTGTATGCTACAATAGAGAAAACTAAAACCGATACAATGAAAACAGGAGCTTTTGATGAAAATAAAGACAGTCTATGTGTGCTCCAACTGCGGGGAGACAAGCCCCCGCTGGATGGGCCGCTGCCCCAGCTGCGGCAGCTGGAACACCATGAATGAAGACGTTGTGGCCGAAGCCCCCAAACCCGGCACCGCCGCAGCCAAGCAGGCAGCAGCGGCGCGGCCCGAGGGCGTGACCAGCCTGACAGCCAAGCGCCTTTCTGAGATCAGCACCACAGAAGAAAAGAGCCGCATCCTGACGGGCATTTCCGAGCTGGACCGCGTGCTGGGCGGCGGCATTGTGCTGGGCGGCGTGGTGCTGCTGAGCGGTGAGCCCGGCGTAGGCAAGTCCACCATGCTGTTGCAGCTGTGCGGTGCTATTTCCAACCGGCACAGCGTGCTGTATATCACCGGCGAGGAATCGGTGCGGCAGGTCAAGCTGCGTGCGGCCCGTTTGAAGGTGCCGCAGGACAACATTTTTCTGGCAGCTGAAAACGACGTGGATGAAATCTGCGGCCTGATCGAAAAGGAAAAGCCGGATCTGGTAGTCATCGATTCTATCCAGACGATGCGCTGCATGGATATTTCGTCCTCTTCCGGCACCGTAAGTCAGGTAAAGGAGAGCGCTGCACGCTTACTGGCCGTTGCCAAAAAGCAGGAGATCCCCATGTTTATCGTGGGCCATGTGAACAAGGACGGTGCCATTGCAGGACCCAAGGTCATGGAGCACATTGTGGATACGGTGCTCTATTTTGAGGGCGATAAAATGCTGCCGTACCGCATCCTGCGTGCGGCCAAAAACCGCTACGGCTCCACCAATGAACTTGGCATGTTTGATATGACAGGGCAGGGCCTTGCAGAAATTGAAAATCCTTCGCAGATGCTCTTGGAGGGGCGGCCCTTGGGCGTTTCCGGCAACTGTGTGGCCTGTACCATGGAAGGCAGTCGGCCCATCCTGAGCGAGATTCAGGCTCTCGCCACCAAAACAAATTTTCCGGCACCGCGCCGTGCCTGCAGCGGCTACGATTACAACCGCATGAATCTGCTGATCGCTGTGCTGGAAAAGCGTGCAGGCTACTTCTTTGGCAATCTGGATGTCTATATCAATATCGTGGGCGGCATTGCACTGCGGGATACAGCCTGTGATCTTTCGGTCTGCCTGAGCATGGTCTCATCGCTGCTGGACAGGCCTGTCAGCGATAAGCTGATCGCCATTGGCGAGGTCGGCCTTGGCGGTGAAGTACGCAGCGTTCCCAATTTGGAACAGCGCCTGCACGAGGCAGAACGTATTGGCTTTGAACGCGCGGTGATCCCGAAGCACAGCCTGAATCATCTGAACCCGGCAGATTACCCGGGAATGCAGCTGGTCGGTGCAGCCTATATCGCGGATGCCATCAACGCGCTGAAATCGGACCGTTTATAAATATAAGAGGAAACTATGTCGATCTATCTGGATGAAAAAAATCCTGGCAAGCATAAGCCATTCGATGATGCTTCACAGGATATCGTAGAATATGTCCGCTATCTGGAAGTGATCGCGGGCAAAAGCGCCAATACGGCATTCAGTTATTACTGTGACCTGCGCGGCTTCAGCCGTTTCATGAAGCGTCGCCGCGGCCTTGTTCCGGATGACAGTGAAATGAAGGACATCGACCCGAAAGGTCTGGATACCGCATTCTGGGCAACGGTCACAAAAGAAGATATTTATGAATATTTGTATTTTTTGAGCCGTGAATGCGGCAACAAAAAATCTTCGACCGCCCGGCGGCTGGCCAGTCTGCACGGCTTTTATGATTATCTGGTCAATCAGGTCAACCGGCTGGATGCGGACCCCACAGCCGCCATCCATCCACCCAAGCAGGATAAAGTTCTGCCCAAATACCTGACAGCGGAACAGTCCATTGAACTTTTGGAAAGCACGCAGACACAAAGCGATTTTCCAGAACGAGATTACTGCATGGTCGTGCTGTTCCTGAACTGTGGGATGCGTCTGGCCGAGTTGGTAGGAATGAATCTTGACGATATCGATTTGGAAAACCGCCAGATCCGGCTGTTCGGCAAAGGCCATAAGGAGCGCATGGTCTATCTGAATGACGCATGCATTGAGGCACTGCAGCTCTATTTAAGCAAGCGCAACACGATGGAGGGCCTTTTGCCGCAGGAAAAAGCCGTATTCATCACCCGGCGGCGCAAGGAACGCATCTCAAACCGCAGGGTAGAGCAGCTTGTTACCGGTGCCATGAAGGCTGCCGGACTGAAGGGCTTTTCAACCCATAAGCTGCGACACACTGCAGCCACTCTGATGTATCAGACTGGGAATGTGGACATTCTGACTTTAAAGCAGCTGCTGGGTCACAGCAGCGTTTCTACCACCCAAATTTACACGCATTTGCAAGAATTTCAGGTGCGTGCCGCTATTGAGGAAAACCCTCTGGGTAAACTCAAAAAGCCAAAATCCGAGCCCAAAGTCTTGGATACAACAGAACAGGAAACAGGGGAGAGCAGCGAGAAAACAATGCCGGAGCAAGAGCCTGTGCCGATGGAAGCGTTTGACGGCGCAGCCAAGGATGGCATTGGTCTGGACGCTGCTGCGCTTGCCATGGCGCAGAATGCTGACATTGAAAACCGGAACGACTGATTTTTACTTATAAGCAAGAAACACCTCATTATATAAAATGAATCTGCACCGTCTGTGACAGGTCTAGGACTCGGATCTGTCATAGACGTTTTTATAGGTTATCATGGAATCATAGGCCGGAATCCAGCCAACGAATTAAAATAGCACGAACGAATGGTCATGCACAGAAAAATAAAATGATCAGAATGGTTCTAACACGGATACCATAATGAATGTAAAAGATGCGTGCCTGAAAAAGAACACTGTACGCAGAAAGCGAATGCATGTGCGTCCGGTAAAACCCGTTATAGAAAATGATTCGGAAAAAGAATTACAACAGCAAAACGCAAATGAAATGCATCAAACGATGAAAAACTGCAAAAAGCCGATAAAACAGCACTGCAGTCAGCGAAAGGTCCACAGACTGCCGAAAAAGCCGAATCTGAGAAAAGAGGCTTTTTTCGCTTCCCTGTATTTCACATAACGTGCATTATACGAAATAAATGTAATCAAAAAAGCAGATCTCCTCTCTCTTCCACCTTCGAGTTCAGAGACCCGTTTGTGAGTGCATCGTCTGGAACAGGATCGTTCTGCCGGTACATCTCTTTTTGTTCAATTCAGGGAAAGTCCGGCCAGCTGTTCAGACTGCGGCTGTGTGCCAAAGTATTCACAGATCGCCTCATAATAAATGCGTGCCGCTTTTTTACAGCCTTCTTCGCTGCCGAACCGTGCTGCATCGGCTTCATTTGTTACAAAGCACTGTTCTGCCAATACAGCCGGACAGTTCACGTCTTCTAACAATGTAAAGCTGCGTTCTTCCCGTATTTCGGTATGGGTGCTCTCCACCAGTTGTTTCTGATCGTTTTCCAGATAATAGATGTACCGGACTCCCCCGTGCCCGCGCAATGCTGCGCCTGAGGCCTGCATCCCTTCCGCAAGCAGCTGTGCAAAATAAAAGCTTTCCTGATGCCAGGTGCGGCCCGGTACGGACGGATAGCATTCAAAGCCGGATGCCGTGGAGCCATTTGCAGCAGAGTTGCCATGGATAGAGAGCAGCAGCTGCGGCGACTGCTCCGAAGCCCGGGCCGCACGCTGTGCAGGCGTTGCGGTCTCATCGAAGCTGTTACGGGTCTGCAGCGGGATATAATTTGCATCCTGCTGTAACAATCGGATCAGTTCTGCTGCTGTGGCAGCCGTCATATTTTTTTCTTCAACGACTCCCCTTGCGCCCGGGTCTGCACCACCATGCCCGGCATCGATCACCACCCGGTATGGCGGGTCGCCTACCTGTGGCCGAAACACTTCACCGGCAATGCTTTCAGCGGGGTGAGCCGTCTGCAGCGTCCGTGCTGCGTACCAAAGTGAACAGCAAAACCAGATAGCCGCCCCGCAAAAAATCAGGATGATGACGTTTTTGATTTTGTGAGAAGTTTGTTTGTGTCTTTTTGCATGTGCGGCTTTGGAATATCGTTTTGCCATGTTGGCCTACTTCCTTCTAATATCAGTATTCCTTATAGAATACGATCTTGCGCAGCAAATTCCTGCAGATCAAGAGAAAAAAGCTATCCAGATCATACTCCGGATAGCTTTTTGTTATTTCAGTTCTACCACGGTCACGCCGCTTTCACCTTCGCCGTAGCGTCCCAGACGAAAACTTTTGACCATGCGGTTTCCGCGCAGATGCTTATGAATGGCTGTGCGCAACGCACCGGTTCCATTGCCGTGGATCAGGTAGACCACCGTCTGCCCGTTCAGAATCGCACGGTCAATAAAGGAATCCACCTCCGGCAACGCTTCGTCCACGGTCAGACCGAGCAGATTGCATTCCATTTTAGCAGAACGCTGCACGCGCTCTACCCTGCCGTTTGGACGGTTGGCATCACCGGTCAGACGGGAGTAGCGCTGCTGCGCCTTGGTCTGCGGTTTCTTTTCCTTGACCAGTTTTTCCGGCTGCTTCAATCCCTTGAGCGGGACCTTGGTCTTGATGATACCGGCACGCACCAGCACATCACCGTTTTTATCCGGCAGAGCCAGCACGGTGGCCAGCTGGTTCAGCTCTGCAATGCAGACCTCCTGCCCTACTTTGACCTCTTTCAGCGGCACAAACTCCTTGACGGGATTGTGCACCACTTCTGTGCCGATGAAGAGTTTTTCGGATTCTTTCTTTGCAATCTCACGTGCGCGCCGTGCCTTCTGCTGGGTGCTCATGCGTTCATCTTTCTGCAGCTGGCGCAGCTCATCGGTCAGAGCGTAGGCCTGACTTTCCACCTGCTGAGCCAGTGCGCGGGCCTTGGCACGGGCGGCTTCCAGCTCATTTTCGCCTTGCTGGATCAGCTCATCGCGTTTTTTCTGGGCGGCTTCCAGCTGATGAGAGGCCTCATTTTTCAGCTCTTCCACCTCGTTCTGGCTTTCCTTCAGCTGTAATTTCAAATCGTCCAGCTGCCCCAGAACAGCATCCAGCCGCTTATCCTCTGCGGACAGATGCTGCTGCGCCGCTTCAATGACACGCTCCGGGATGCCAAGTTTTTCACTGATGAGGAATGCATTGGATTTGCCCGGTACGCCGACACTCAGTTTGTAGGTGGGGCGCAGTGTTTCCAGATCGAACTCACAGCTGGCATTGACCACGCCTTTTGTTTCCAGTGCAAACACCTTGAGCTCTGCGTAATGGGTGGTGGCCATCAGCAAAACGCCGCGGCGGCGCAGTTCCTCAATAATGGCAACAGCCAATGCAGCGCCCTCAGCGGGGTCGGTGCCGGCACCCAACTCGTCCAGCAGCACCAGCGTATGCGGCATGGCAAGCTCCAGGATTCCGGTGATCTTTTTCATGTGGCCGGAGAAGGTGGAAAGGCTCTGCTCAATGCTCTGCTCGTCGCCGATGTCTACCAGAAATTCGTCAAATACGCAGATCTCGCTGCGCTCATCAGCCGGGATCAAAAAGCCGCACTGCGCCATAGCGCACAGCAGACCGGCGGTTTTCAAAGTGACGGTCTTACCGCCGGTGTTCGGGCCGGTGATAATAAGCGAATCGTATTCCCTGCCCAATGCAATATCTACCGGCACGCACTTTTTAGGATCGATCAGCGGATGCCGCGCACGGATCAGAGAGAAAGAATTGTCTGTACGCACAGCAGGCTTAAAGGCCTTGAGATCCAGCGCCAGACGCGCTTTTGCCAGCAGAATGTCAATTTCCAGCATGGCCTTATAGCTGTACTGGAACTGCGGTTCGATGGCGGCCACTTGTGCAGTGAACGCCACCAATATGCGTTCGATCTCCTGGGCTTCCTGTGCGCGATACTGCAAAATGCGGGCATTTGCTTCCACAACGGCCTGCGGCTCCACAAAAACAGTGGCTCCGGTGGAGGATACGTCGTGGATAATGCCGCTCACTTCGCCGCGATATTCGCTCTTGACCGGCACAACATATCGGCCGTTGCGCATGGATACCACACTCTCCTGCAGATATTTGGAGGTGTCCATGTTGCGCACCATGCTTTCCAAGCGGTCTCGGATGCTGTTTTCGGTGGCGCGGATCTTCTTGCGCAGGTCATTCAGCGTATGGGAAGCCGTGTCTGCCATGGCATCCGGTGCCAGAATGGCGCTGGAGATCTGCTGTTCCAGACTTGGCTGCGGTGCCAGTGCATAGAACAGATCATCTGTCGGCAGAGCATCGTGCTCTGATGCTCCATACCAGCTTGAAAGATTCTGAAAATTGCGCAGCGCACCGGCTACCATCAGCAGCTCACCCATTGAGAGCACACCGCCCTTGACCGCGCGTGCCGCCAGCTGGCTGACATTTTCTACACCGCCAAAACGAGGCGAGCCATTCTTGATCAGCAGGGTATTGATCGCGTCGGTCTGCTCCAGCGCATAGCGCACTTCGTCCGGGTCGCACTGCGGCTGAAGGGCAAGCAGCATCTCATGTGCTTCCTTGCACACACAGCCTTCTGCTGCACGGGCGATGATCTTATCCAGTTCCAGTGTTTTTAAGTAACTTGTTTCCATAGGGTTTCCTTTATGCTCAGGGCAGCAGCGATTTTAAAAAGTCATAGCTTTTCAAGGGCTTATCCAGATGGACCAGAGCATACCGCTCTGCCACCGCAGCAAGCTTTTCCAGACTGCCCACAGATATTTTAAATGCAAATATTTTTTTGTCGTCTACAAGACAGATATGCCGCAATGCATACAAAGCGCCCTGATCCAGATTGCAGGTCTTACCCTGCTTTGCGGCACAATCCGCACAAAGCAGATGCCCCTCCTGCACATCCAGATAAAAGGCGGCTCCATCGTACACACCGCAGTCACGGCAGCATACGATCTGCGGCATAAAGCCGCATTCACTCATTGTGCGCAGCTCAAAAACGGCTTTGACCACCCGCAGATCTGTTTTGCTCTCACTGACCATATAAAAGCAGTTTAACAAAAGCCGGAGTTCCCGCTGTGCTTCCTGCCCGGTGGGCGAAAGAGTCATTGCCATTTCAGCCATATACATCGCAAGGCTCATGCCTTCAATGCTGGCCGAAATGCCGTGAAAGACGTTTTTCACTTCGGCTTCCCGCACGGTATACATGTTGCGGCCCGGCACCAGCGTAAACTCTGAATAGCAGAACAGCCCGCAGGCGCTGAACAATTTGCTTTTCAGCCGCAGGCTGCTCTGTGCAGAGGCTGAGATCACACCCAGCTCCGGCGTCAGGATCGTCAGGATCCGATCCGATTCCTTATAGCGGGTCTCCTTCAGTACCAGACCCGTGGTTACAAAGGCTTCCATTTTCCCTGTCCTCTGCTGTGGCTTCTTCCGGCTGCTTTTGCTTATAATCGAGATAGCGAAGGATATTGCCCGTGCAGGCAAACGCCTGCCAGCTTGTCTGCGCATCCATCTTACAGCACCTCTTCCCTTTTGTGGATAGTTTCAGTTTTATTCTGCTCCTTCATCCAAGGGAAATCTGTCCTGATCTGGAAAGTGTCAGCGATTGTTATTGTTCTGCTTAAAACCAAAGTTGTTCAGCAAAAACTCGTTATCCCGCCAATCTGACTTTACCTTGACCCAGCACTGCAGATTGACCCGGCAGCCAAGAAACTCCTCGCAGTCTGCACGGGCTGCACTGGCGATCTTTTTCAGCATTGCACCGCCCTTGCCAATAACCATGCCCTTGTGGCTTTCACGCTCACAGTAAATGTTCACATCAATATCGATCAGGTCTGTGTCCGGGCGCTCTTTGAAACGTTCCACCACAACGGCGATGCCGTGCGGGATCTCGTCCCGCATGAACAGAAGTGCCTTCTCACGAATGACTTCTGCCACCAGCTCTTTTTCCGGCATGTCGGTGTAGGCGTCATCATCAAAGTAATGTGGGCCCTCCACGGCATAACGGCTCAGTGCATCGAACAACACCTCGCAGCCGTTGTTATCCCGTACACTGACTGTGTAGATATCATCGAACACGCCCAGCGCTTTCAGCTCTTCCCTGCGGGCCTCCAGATCGGCAGGCTCCTTGACAAGATCCGTCTTGTTGATGACGGCAATAGCCGGGCCGCCACTGCTGCGCAGCATATCCACCAGCACCATTTCGGATTCGTTCAATGCGCCATAGGGCTCAAACAGCATCATGGAAACGTCCACATCTGCAATGGAGTCGCTGGCCGTCTTGTCCATCCGCTTACCCAGTTTGTTGCGTGCCTTGTGCACACCGGGCGTATCCAGCAGAACATACTGCAGCGGCCCGCGGGTAATGACGCCCGTGATGCGGGTACGGGTGGTTTGAGGCTTGGAGGTGACGATCGCCACCTTTTCGCCGACCAGAAGGTTGGTCAGGCTGGATTTGCCTACATTGGGACGGCCAATGACCGCTACAAAAACGGACGACGTATCATAATGCCCCTGAATAGGTGTTGCGTTACTCAAAATTTAGCTCCTGTCTGTTTTGTGCGGCAGCCGCACGGTGATAAGTGAATTACTCGGTATAGCTGACGGTGCGCGGCAGACCCAGCTGCAGCAGAACGGCCTCTTCTTTTTCCCGCATATGCATCGCTTCCAGACCGCCATTCTCGTGGTCATAGCCCAGCAGATGCAGCATGGAATGCACGGTCAGGAAAGCCACCTCACGCTGCAGCGGATGGCCGTAAAGGTTGGCCTGCTCCTGTGCACGCTCCATGCTGATGACGATATCTCCCAGCATCTTGCAGCCGTTGTTCTCGTCCACATCGTATTTGCCATCCACCCCCAGAGGGAAACTCAGCACATCAGTGGGCATGGGCTTGTTGCGGTACTGGTTGTTCAGCTCTGCAATGGCAGCGTTATCCACAAAGGTAACGCTGATCTCTGCAGGTGCTTCAAAGTGTTCATATTCCAGTACAGCATTGCAGGCACGGCGGATAAGGATACGCAGACCAGAAGGAACCTTGACGGCCTTCTGTGAATTGGTGATCAAAACTTTATTGGACATAAATCAGTCCACTCCTTTCTGCTTTTGATAATTATTTATCTCAACTCTGAGGATCTTATTTTTCAGGGTGTGCAGCTTTTTCATAGGCCTTGATGATCTCCTGCACAAGGCGATGACGCACAACGTCCTTTTCCGTGAAGTAGCACTGCGCAATGCCGTTCACATTCTTGAGCACATGTAGTGCGTCTACAAGGCCGCTGCGTGTTCGCTCCGGCAGGTCGATCTGGGTCACATCACCGGTGACCACGACCTTGGAACCCACTCCCATGCGGGTCAGAAACATTTTCATCTGCTCGGGCGTAGTGTTCTGCGCCTCGTCCAGAATAATAAAGGAATCGTCCAGCGTGCGGCCTCGCATATAGGCAAGAGGCGCCACCTCAATGATCTGTTTTTCCACAAGACGCTCATAGGTCTCGGCACCCAGCATATCAAACAGGCCGTCATACAGTGGGCGCAGATAGGGGTCTACCTTCTGCTGCAGGTCACCGGGCAGGAAGCCCAGCTTCTCGCCTGCTTCCACTGCCGGGCGGGTCAGCACAATGCGGGATACTTCCTTGGCCTTGAACGCTTTCACTGCCATGGCCACAGCCAGATAGGTCTTGCCTGTGCCCGCCGGGCCAACGCCAAAGGTGATGGCATTGCTGCGGATCGCATTCAGGTATTCTTTCTGTCCCAAAGTCTTAGGCCGGATAGGACGGCCCTTGACCGTCACCGTTACAAAGTCCTCGGTCAGTTCCTTGACCCGCTTTTCCGCACCGTCGTGAGCCAGACTGATGCAGTAACGCACCGTCTGATCCTCCAGCGGCGTATGATTTTCCATCAGAAGCAGCATCCCTTCCACGGCACGGTTCGCAGCGGCAACGTTAGCAGGCTCGCCCGAGAGCCGCAGCTGCGTGCCTCGGCAGACTGCCGTAACCGAAAATTCGTGTTCCAGCAGACGGATGTTGCGGTCACAATTGCCAAAGACCGCCGCAGCCACCTCTACGCTATCCAGTTCAATGTTCTTTTCTGCCATGTGCTCCTCCTGAAAAGACCTATTTTAATGCTTCTATTGTACCACCAAAACATCATTTAGAAAACTATGAAAATTGCACAAAATATTTTTATTGTATCCAGCGTTTTTCCATGGAGCCTCTCGCAGCACAGCCAGATGATGTGCCGGTTCTCTTTATTTGCAGCCCAAAACAGTGACCGCCGGCCGCACGGATATGCAGTCGGTGGTTCGTGTGTCGGCAAACTGCGTTCCTACGTTGTCAAGTGACATCCGGGAGAAAAAAGCAGCGAATCTTTGGGCAAAACGGCAATGGCATATTCTCTCCTGCCGTGCTACAATAGCAAGCGTTGTGTGCTTACCGCTGATCGCTGCAAAAAAGGAGAATGGACTATGGAACAACTTTTTCTGATGCCCGGACAGGAACGCTGTGAACGCTTTAAGGATGCCAATGGTGCTCCCCGTGTCCATTATTCTTACTGCTCGATGCGCGGTGCTTTCTTTGATTGTGAAAGCCGCAGTCTGGAAGAAGCGCAGCGCCTGTGCGAGGACTGGCTGGTTGGTCAGGATCGCTGTTATCGCAATTGAATTTCGGAATTTTTGATAGCGTCTGTAAACAAAGAAAAGCCTCTGCTTCCCTGCTGGTGACACCGCCGGGAAGCGGAGGTTTTTCTCTTTTCAGTTATTTCCACAGCTGGGCACAAACCAGTTCCAGCACGCTGCCCGCAATGCAGCGAGCTTTATCTGAGATCAAAAAGCAATTAGAGAGTTCCTCTTTGCGCGGGTCTACGTCTGCTACTTTGAAGCCGGACGTTACCGGGTAGCCGCTGCGCAACAGTCCGCGAAGAATGCCTGTGATCTGTGTGGTCACAGGAGTGATGGTTCCATCTGCCGTTCTGATCTGAGCGATGGTCTCTCCTTCTGCTACAATATCGCCGATCCTGCGTACATCCTCAAACACACCCGCTGCAGCGGCATGGATCACGCGCTCTTTGCCATAGCCTCCGATGATCCCCGGGATGCCGGTGTTGGCAATGGCTGAACCCTCCCAGATGATACGTCCCAGCCGATGGCCTCGTTTTGTTTCCACTACTGCATCCACGTCCTGCCCGGCAGTGAAGCCCGGGCCAAGCGCAATGGTAAGGGGTGCCATATCCCGGGCAGTGCCGAGATTTTTCTTTGCAAGGATCGCATCCACCAGAACATCCGGTCTTGCCTGTGCAATACTCTCGCCTTTCGGGTCTACCAAAACAGGAACCGCATTCTGGTTCCAGACCTCTTCTGCCTGCGCCAGCGCTTCAATGCGCACAGCACGCAGACCTTCCACGGTTGCTTCACCTTCATAGACTGCCTCACACAGCGAGACCTGCCGCCGGATCGCCGCCGGGTGCTCTGTTTCCAGTACAAGGACACGCAGACCGGCAGACCACAAGCGGTGGATCGTACCAGTGGCAAGATCGCCGCCGCCGCGCACAAGGATCAATGCATCCTGTTTCATTTAAGCTCCTCTCCTGCCTGCAGAATGGCCAACCATATTTCCATCGAACCGCCGCAGGCAGCGGCTGCAGCGTCTTCGTCTTTTCCATCTGCCGAAAAATGCATCAGCTGCTGTGCCGGAGTATTTCCCGCCAGCATTTCCTGCGCGGCCAGAATCGTGCGGTGCTCCATAATACCGCCGCCCACGCTGCCAACGACCGTGCCGTCCGCAAGGACCAGCATTTTTGCCCCCGCTTCTCTGGGAGTGGAGCCATGCCGTGCCGTGATCACAGCCAGCACAGTCCGCTGTCCCGTGTGGTCTGCCTGAGCCATTGCATCCAGAATTGCGGAAGAAAATCCCTCGGTCTGTGAGCGGGCGTTCTTGATCGAAACGACCTGTGCCAGAATAGACAGTGCGATCTCCTCTGCCGTCTGAGACCCGATGGACAGCCCAATGGGCGCATACAAGGCTTCCACCCGCTTTTCCTCAAGCCCCTTTTCCAGCAGCTGACGGCGCACCAGTGCAGAACGTCCCCGGCTGCCCATCATCCCAACATAGGCCGCAGGCTTTCGCAGGATCTGCTCAAGGCAGATCATGTCAAAAGCATGTGCGCGTGTAACGACAATAAAATAAGTTTCCGCGCTGCCGGGCACCTGCTTCAACGCCTGTTCAAACGGCAGGCAGAGCACAGTATCGGCTCCGGCATCCCGCAGCTGCTGTGCGTATTCTTCGCGGTCGTCTATCGCAAGGACCGGCAGACCCAGCAGGCTGGCAAGCCGTACCGTTGCAGCTGCCACATGACCACCGCCGCAGACGACCAGCTGAGGTACTGCACCAAAGCGCTCCACAAATACATGCTGTCCCTCGATCAGCTGTACACCCGTGGCGGTGCAGCTCTGCAATCCGGACAGATCTCTGCGCATAAAGTCAGCCGGGCCTGCCTGCCATACCGGTTTACCCGCCTGCAAAAGCAGCTGACTGCCGGAAACGCTGCCGTCCAGCAGGGTCGCCAGTGTCCAGCCGCCTGAGGACGGAACGTCCTGAAGCATCTTATAAAGCGGTGTTTTGCTCATGTGTCATTCTCCTGTTTTGCTCTTATTGTTCCACCGCTGCTGCACGGTCATACCCAGCTGCATCCAGCCTGTGCTGCCATTGCTCAAACTCTTCCGGCAGCATCCGCCATGCAAGACCGCAGCCCGCGGATATTTCGCGCGGCAGTGGGATCAGTCTGCCCGGAACGCCTGCTGCAAGGCACTGCTTCTCCCATTCCATTGCCTGCAGCGTAGTGCGGAACGAGAGCACGATATAAGTCTTTCTTACACGCATGTCATAACTCCTGCGCAAGCTCGCGTACCGCACCTGCAGCCAAAAGCACCTCTGCCTCGGTATTGAAGTGCGAAAAGCTGAACCGTACCACGCCCTGCCGGACGGTGCCAAGAGCTTTATGCATCAGCGGCGCACAATGCGCACCAGCACGTACGCAGATGCCGTAGTCCTCCCACAGGATGTCCGCAATACGGGCCGAATCCTCGTTTCCGATATTGAGTGCAACAATGGGGGCGCGCGGTGCCATTTCCGGGTCACCGTAAAGCGTTATATTCGGCAGATCACGGATGCGCTCATAAAAAAGTGCTGCCAACGCAGATTCCTGCGCACACAGCGTTTCCACGCCCTGAGCCAGGATCCACTCCACACCGGAACACAGGCCCGCCAGACCCGGAACATTGAGGGTGCCCGCTTCCAGCGCAGTGGGCATCTGTGCCGGATGACGCTCATCGAAACTGTGCACACCGCTTCCACCCACTACCAGCGGACGGACAGAAAGTCCCGGACGCACATACAGGCCGCCTGTTCCCTGCGGGCCAAGCAGTGCCTTGTGACCGGTAAAGCACAGCACGTCAATGTCCAGTGCCTGCACATCTACAGGCTGAGCCCCGGCTGTCTGAGCAGCATCCACGATCAGAAGCAAGCCGTTCCGGTGTGCAAACTCTGAGACCCGGGCAAGGTCGGTGCCATTGCCCGTCACATTGGAAGCGCACGTAACAACGACCGCCTTCGTATTAGGCTGGATCAACCCTTGCCAGCCGTCATATTGCAGGCGTCCTTTCTCGTCCACCCCGGCAAAACTGAGCTGAACCCCCTCCTGATCCCGCAAACGGTAGAGCGCCCGCAGAACGGAGTTGTGCTCACAAACTGTCGTGATGATGTGGTCTCCCGGCGCGAACAGCCCGCCCAGCGCCGTATTCAGCGCCTGAGTGGCGTTCGCTGCAAACGCGATGCAGGATGGGTCCGGTGCGTTCAAAAGCCTTGATATTGCGCACCGTGCTGCATAGACAAGGCGGCTTGCGTGCAGGGTGGGTTCGTGGGCACCTCTGCCCGGGTTGCCTGCTGTGCGCAGAGCATCCAGCATGGCTTGCTCCACCTGCGGCGGTTTGTGCAAAGTGGTAGCAGCATTATCCAGATAGATCACGGCTTCACCACATTGCCTGCCTGCGTCAGCTTTTCCACGATCACATACATGTTGGTCACGCTGCCAACAGCCAGCTTTTCCGTCAGGCCATAGAAATTCAGACAGGTCCCGCAGGTCATGATCTCCACGCCCTGTGCCTCCAGTGCCTTCAGGTCTTCCAACATAGGCGAGCCCTCACAGGTAAGGGCTGCGCCGCCATTGTAAAACAGGATCGTTTTGGGCAGCTTGTCCTGCTGAGTGAGCGCAAACACAAAGGCCTTGAGCAGGGCCCTGCCCAGCTCTTCCGAGCCTGCGCCCATTTTATCTGAGCTGACAGCCACCACTGTATCGGTGCGGAGATCCGGTGCACAGACAGGCACTTCCTCGGTCGGTGCTTCCGCAGCGTTCCCCACTGTGAACAGCACACGGTATTCCTGCTCCGCCAGCTTTTCAGCACTGTACTGATAGCCCTTCTGCTGGGCCATCTTGGTCAGGTTCTGCACGGCGATCTCGTTATCCACCAGCACTTCCACCTCACCGGCACCTTTCAGCTCAGCAATCGCTTTTTTTGCCTTTACAACAGGCAGCGGGCAGGCATCACCGCGGGCATCTACTTTCAGCATCGTTTTTTTGTCCTCCACTGATATTTTTAATATTTTACGGTAATTTCGTGTTCCGTTTTAGAAATGATCTCCCCCACGATCTTTGCAGGCAGACCGGCCACCTGCAGCTCTGCTTCCAGCGCAGATGCATCTTCCGATGCAGCAGCCAGCAGCAGGCCGCCGGAGGTCTGAGGGTCGAACAACACTTCCTCCATGGCAAAGGGCAGATCTTCAAATGTGACATAGGGCCCGGTGTGGTTGCGGTTGCGCTGCCCGGCGGCAGTGTACAGAAACTCGTCTGCCGCCTTTTCAGCCCCCGGAAGGACAGGAATCGACCGTGCATCAATGACGCAGGAAAGCTTTCCTCCCATCATTTCATGCAGATGGCCCAGAAAGCTGAATCCTGTCACATCAGTAGCAGCGTGAACAGAATAGCGGCGGCTGATCTCAGCAGCTGTTTTGTTCAGCGTCGTCATGGACGCGATGGCACCTGCCATATGTTCCGGAGCGGCTTCGCCTACGCGGTTTGCCGTGCAGAGCAGACCTACACCCAGAGCTTTTGTCAGGATCAATTTGTCGCCGGGCTGGCCGGAATCATTGGTATACATCTTTTTGGGGTTCACAAGACCGGTGACGGACAGACCATATTTTACGCCTGTATCGGCAATGGAATGACCGCCTGCCAGGCTTCCTCCTGCTTCGGCAACTTTTTCTGCACCACCGCGCAGGATCTCCCCCAGAATGTTCAGATCCATATTTTCAGGAAAGCAGACCAGATTCAGCGCAGTTTTTACCTCGCCTCCCATGGCATAGATATCACTCAAGGCATTGGCAGCAGCGATCTGCCCGAAGGTATAAGGGTCGTCCACCATTGGCGGAAAAAAGTCCACCGTCTGCACCAGCGCAATATCATCTGTTATGCGGTACACGGCGGCGTCATCCCGGCTGTCGTAGCCCACCAGCAGGTTCGGGTCTTTTTCCCCGCGCGGCAGTTTTTCCAGAATGCGGCTCAGTACACCTGCTCCCAGCTTTGCAGTGCATCCGCCGCCGGTACAGAACACGATTTTTTCTTCTTTGCTCATGCACGCTCTCCTTTTTCAAAATGCGTCAGAATGCAAGGCACGCCGTAACGCTTTTTCAGGATATCGGCGGTCTGGCAGGCCAACGCGGCCTGCTCTTCGGTGTCCACCTGATTGAGCACTGCATAAAAGCTGCGCTCCCCCACCGCTTTCTTCCCCCCGGACTCGCTGACAAGCAACTTTGCCAGCAGTGTTGGCGTCAGTACAGCATTTCCCGGGACACGCAAAATCTGCTGTGCCAGTTCTGCCCGGAAGCATCCTTTTTCCAGTGATTCCCCCAGTGCAGAAACGCCTGCAACCGCAAGCACGATATCGCACTGCGGCAAGAGCACCGGCTCATGTGCAGCCGGGGCCTTGCAGGGCATCCGTCTGGAACCATCCGCTTCGATGAGAACAATATCGGCCAGCTGCATCCAATGCTCCAGCTGTTTCTGCGGCGGAGTTGTCATTTTCCCGCCGGGAGCCGCCGTTCCGGCAACGGCATAGCTGCCGTGTTCCCACAGACGGAAAAGGTCCGCGTCCGTCCGCGCCCAGACAGCGCCGGGCGGCCGCATGATATGGGTGGTGGTGGTCACCAGCACATGCCAGTTCTTACGGACACAGTGCGCAGCCATGGCGTACATCAGTGTCGTTTTGCCGCCGCCGCCCACAAACGATACAATGTGGCCTTTTTCCGTCAGAAACGGAAAGTCATTTTCAATCGGCATACAAACGCTTACTCTTTTTTGGCAACAGCCATGGCGATCTGTTCCGGCGTAATGGGCAGCTCATAGAACCGGGTACCAATGGCATTATAGATCGCATCGGAAATGGCCGGCAGCGGCGTATTGATGACGACCTCGCCGATGGACTTTGCGCCAAAGGGACCGTTGGGTTCGTAGCTGCTCTCAAACTCCACCTTGAGTTTTCCCACATCGGTACGGGCAGGGATCTTGTACTGGAACAGCGAGTTTTCCTGCGGATAGCCATTCTTATCGTAGGTAATGTTTTCGGTCAAAGTCATGCCGATGCCCTGCAGCAGTCCGCCTTCGGTCTGCACACGGGTCAGGTTCGGGTTGATAGGCGTACCGCAGTCCACACAGGCATCAAACTCCAACAGCTTTACTTCACCGGTCTCGGTATCCACTTCCACCTCAGCAGCACCAACCATGAACGGCGGCGGCGACAAAGGCGAAGTATGCGTTTCGGTGGCTTCCAGCGGTACCATGTGGCCGAACTGAGAAGCATACGCAATCTCCGACAACGTTTTTTTCTGTGCAGGGTCCTTGCTCATAAAAACATCCCTGCCGTCAAATTCCACCTCGTCCTCAGCACATCCCAACAGCTCTGCGCCCAGCCTGCAGATCTGAGTGCGCAGCTTCATGGCACATTTTTCAGTGGCCTTGCCGGTAACATAAGTGGTGCTGGACGCATAGGAGCCAGAGTCATAGGGCGAGGTATCCGTATCGGCTCCAAAGACCGTGATATTGTCCAGCGGGCAGTCCAGAACCTCGGCAGCGATCTGCGCCAGTGTAGTGTCACAGCCGGTGCCCATGTCGGCCGCACCGATCATCAGGGTATAGAAGCCGTCGTCATTCAGTTTCAGGGTGGCACTGCCCACATCCATGCCGGAAATGCCGGAGCCCTGCATCGCCATGCCCATACCGACAGCGCGCACCTTGCCGTTGCCCATATCACGGGCAGGATACTTGTGCTCCCAGTCGATCATATCCCGCACCTTGACAAGGCAGCGATCCAGTGCACAGCTGGTATTGACGGCGCCATAATAGGCAGGCATCACATCGCCCTCCTGCACGGTGTTTTTCAAACGCAGCTCAAAGGGATCCATGTTCAGCTTGTGGGCCAGCTCATTGACGGCAGATTCTACCGCAAACAGGCCCTGCGTTGCACCATAGCCGCGGTAAGCACCGGCAGACATGTGGTTCGTATACACCACATCACTGATAAAGCGGAAAGCCTCTGCCTTGCCGTACAGTGGGATGGATTTGTGGCCGGAAAGGCCTACCGTTGTGGGGCCGTGCTCGCCGTAGGCGCCGGTATTGGAAAGGGTGTACAGATCGATACCCTTCACAATGCCGTCCTTCGTAGCACCCAGCCGCACATGGACCTCCATTTCATGACGAGGCGAAGAGGCCGTCTGGCTTTCCACACGACTGAAAATGATCTTGGAGGGCTTTTTGGTCTTCCATGTTACAAAAGCCGGATATACTTCACTGACCGCTGTCTGCTTTGCGCCAAAGCCGCCGCCAATGCGGGGCTTTGCCACGCGCACCATGCTTTTGGGAATATGCAGTGCGTTTGCAATATTGCGCCGTGCATGGAATACGATCTGGGTGGAGCTGAGCACGTTCAGGCGTCCATAGGTGTCGATCGAGCAGTAAGTGCGGAAGGTCTCCATCATGGCCTGCTGGCAGGCCTTGGTGTGGTATACATGGTCGATGACCACATCGCTGGCTGCAAGCACTGCGTCGATATCGCCGTCTCCGCATTCGTCATGGGCGCAGAGATTGCGCTTGTTATCGGCTCCCACCGGGCACAGACTGGCCCAGTTGTCCTCCGGATGCACCAGAATGGGGTTGTCCTTGGCAGTGTGATAGTCCAGCACTGCTTCCAAAACCTCATATTCCACCTTGATGAGCTTGAGGGCCTTATCCACGCACTTTTCGTCTTTGCCGGCCACGATGGCCACCACATCGCCCACAAAGCGCACATGGCGGTCGATGAGCAGGCGGTCATGAGGACTGGCTTCCGGATAGGTCTGGCCTGCCTGCGTGTAGCGCGGCGCATCCTGCGGCACATCCTCCCATGTAAAGATTGCTTCAATCCCGGGCACTTTTTTTGCCACAGCGGTGTTGATGGTTTTGACGATGGCATTCGCGTGCGGAGAGCGCAGCAGCTTCACGGTCAGGCAGTCCTGCGGGATCACATCATCCATATAAACGGGCTGGCCGGTGACCAGCTGCATCGCATCCTTTTTACGGAAGGGTTTATTGATGGTACTCATTCTGCGGCCTCCTTCTGCTTTTTCCATGCCAGAAAGTTCATGATGCCGCGCAGCTGGCCCTCATAGCCAGAGCAGCGGCAGAGGTTGCCGGAGAGATATTCCTTGACCTCTTCCTCACTGGGGTACGGATTCTCGCGGAAGAGGGCCAGTGCATTCATGATAAAGCCCGGGTTGCAGAAGCCGCACTGCTCTGCGCCCTGATCCGCGATAAAACCGCCAAACTCCGCTGCTTCTTCCTGCAGGCCTTCCAGTGTGGTAATGCTGTGGCCGCTGGCACGTGCTGCCAGCACCGAGCAGGACAGCACCGGTTTCTCGTCCAGAAACACCGTGCACAGACCGCAGTTGGAAGTCTCACAGCCGCGCTTGACGCTCTTGCAGCCGTGGGCACGTACAAAATCGATCAGCAGCATATCTGCGGCCACATCCTCTGTGACCTTGACGCCGTTCAATGTAAGAGTGATCTGCATTTAATTTTCCTCCTGTGCCGTGCGTGCTTCCAGCTCCACAACAGCACGCTTTGTCAGAACGCCCGCCAGATGGCGGCGATATTCCGCACTGCCACGCATATTGGAGCCGGTAATGATATCGTTCTTTACTGCATCGGCGCATTTCAGCGCCAGCTCCTGTGCAGGCACACCGTTTTCCGCCGGGAACTCATACAGCACCGCTTTAAGCGGGCGCGCGCCGATCGCAATGCGGTAGCACCCATCTGCAAGACGGGCGGCGGCACAGGTGAGCACCGGGATATCGGTCTGGCTGTTGCGCACAGACTGATAGAAAAACTCCGCGTTTTCCTTTTTGACGATCAGCCGCACAAGGATGTCCCGGTCATAGGGACGCTCGGCGTACTCCCGCAGGGACACGATGCCACCCTTGTACAGCTCTACCGAACAATCCATGGCCATAAACAGTGTGAGCACATCGGAAAAGCCGAATCGGCTGTAGATGCTGCCGCCCACAGTGGCCAGATTGCGCAGCTGCACGCCCACGATATGCCGCAGCGCTTCTTTTACTGCGCCGCGGGTATAGGCGGCAAGGCCGGGGTGCTCTTCCAGCTGCCGCAGTGTGACCATAGCACCGATGGAAAAACTGTCCTCGGTCTCCTCTATGGTGTCCAGTCCCAGACCGGACAGGTCGATGGCTGTGCCGACATTGATGTTCTCCATTTTGAGCCAGATCATGCCGCCCAGCACACGGTTGGCCTTTTTCTGGTTCAGCTGCCACGCTTCTTCCAGAGTTTCGGCCCGCTTATATTCTCGGATCGTCATCATAGCTGCAGGTTCCTCTCTTTTTTTCTCTGTTCTTTTATTTTAACACAGATTTCGATATAATACTATTGTCAATTCGTTTCAGAAGGAGTGGTACTATATGAAAGAACTTCTTTCGGTGGGCTGTGTCATCATGGCGTCCGGGGCAAGCCGCCGTTTTGGTTCCAACAAGTTGCTGGCAGATTTCTGCGGGGAACCGATGCTTTGCCGCGCATTTGCGGCGACCGATACTCCAAAACTTTCGGCCCGCATCGTGGTGACACGCTCGGACGAAGTTGCGCAGCTTTGCCGCTCCCGCAATGTTCCGGTGCTGCTGCACGATCTGCCCGACCGAAACGATACGGTACGGCTGGGACTTTCCGCGCTGCTGGAACAGGTGCCGGAGCTTTTTGGCTGCATGTTCCTGCCGGGAGACCAGCCACTTTTGTGCCGCAAGACAGTGGAAGCCATGGCAGGCATCTCTGGGCGGGACCACGGGACTCGGCTGGAACGGCAAAAAGAAACAGAACGGGAGATCTTCCGTCTGGGATTCCGGGTCCGTAACGACCCGTCTCCCCTTACCGGAAGCCCCGTTCTGTTTGAAAAAGGACTTTTTCAGGAACTGCTCACCTTGCCGCAGGGCATGGGCGGCAGCGTTCTGCTTCGGAAATATCCCGCACATGTTCACACCGTTTACATTGCGGATCGGAATGAACTGGCCGACGCCGACACGCCCGAAGCACTGGCACAATTGGAAGCACTGGCCCGGCAGAAGCTTTGAGCTTTATACTGCCTTGTCATCCTTCGGCAGCAGCACATTCAGCAGGATCGCCACAAACGCAGCCGGAACGATGCCGGACTCGCCGCAGATCAGCTGGAAAGCGTGCGGAGCCTGTGCCAGAATGCCGCTATTGGCACCCATGCCGTAGCCAACACCCAGAGCCACCGAGACGATGGTAAGCTGACGCGGGGTCATCTTTTCCTTGGTGATGAGCTGGATGCCGCTGACCACGATGGAAGAGAACATCATAACGGCAGCACCGCCCAGAACGGCCTGCGGCATAATGGAGATCAGTGCGCCGAGCTTGGGGATCAGGCCACACAGGATCAGGAAGATGGCACCGGAGGCCAGAGCCATGCGGTTGACCACTTTGGTCATGGCCACCAGACCCACGTTCTGGCTGAAGGAAGTGTTAGGCAGTACGCCGAACAAAGCCGCAAAGGAGGAGCCCAGACCGTCACAAATCACACCGCCGGACAGCTCTTTATCGGTGGGTTCACGATTCATGCCGCCCTCCATGACACCGGAGATATCGCCCACAGTCTCAACAGCGGTAACAACGAACATGATCATCACCGGCATAATGGCGCGCATGTCAAATACGATCTTGACCGGCATCAGTTTGGGAATGGCAAACCAGGAGGCCTGTGCCACTTTATTCCAGTTGAGCACCCATGCCTTGGTAAACTCTACACCATCGGCAGTGACACCGGTGGTGGGCAGCACCAGACCCATGACAAAGGCCGCAACGTAACCGGCCAGAATGCCGATCAGAATCGCGGAAGAGCTGAGGAAGCCCGTGGTCCAATGCTTGAAGATCAGAATGACCACCAGAACGAACAGGGCCAGCAGCAGATTTTCCATGGAGCCGAAGTCTTTTGCGCTGTTGCCGCCGCCAAAGGAATTGATACCCACCGAGATCAGCGAAAGACCGATGGAAAGCACAACCGTACCGGTGACGACCGGCGGG
The DNA here is from genome assembly GCF_049562865.1 of Faecalibacterium sp. 7. Taxonomy (NCBI): domain Bacteria; kingdom Bacillati; phylum Bacillota; class Clostridia; order Eubacteriales; family Oscillospiraceae; genus Faecalibacterium; species Faecalibacterium sp. 7. Next base: position 2,454,894 of record NZ_CP186911.1, read on the forward strand.
AAGAACTTGCGCAGGGGCTTGAGGAAGAAGCCCAACACGCTTTCAAAAATGCCGCCGATGATGGATGCACCCATAATGGCACCATAGGCCAGCACACCGCCGCCCATACTGCCGACAACACTGTTGAACACGCCAATAAAGCCGGAACTGGTACCCATGATGATGGGCACGCCACCGCCCACGGGGCCGATGGTGAACAGCTGCACCAGCGTGACCACGCCGGCCACGAACATGGCACTTTGCAGCAGCGTGACCTGCAGATCTGCGAACTCACCACCCGCAATGCCGCAGGCACTGGTGATGATCAGCAGCGGGGTCAGGTTGCCCACAAACATGGCGCAGACATGCTGCAGACCCAGCGGGATCGCCTGTTTCAGGGACATTTTTGCGTCGAACTGATACGCCGACTCTTCGAGCTTGACTTCCTTCAAATGTTCCACTCTCCTCAAATCTTGACAAAAATCATTCTTTTCGACTGCTTTACCAAAAAAGCGGATTTATTATAGCAAAACTGTGAATTCTTGTAAATTAAGTATGACTTTTCCATGAACGGCTGTTTCCCGCTGAGAAACACAAAAAGCAGGGCGTTTTGTGCGCTTTTTCCGCTTTGGTCGGAAAAATTTCGCGCAGAACTCCTGCTTTTTTGTTCCGTTTTATTTGATTTTTGTGCGATATGGAAATTTTACAGATCCGAAAGTCCGTAATCCTGCAGGCAGCACCGGATCCCCTGCTGCGTGGCAGCAAACCGGATGCCGGAACGCTCCAGCTTTGCAGCGTCCATCACAAGGTTCCGCTCCCAGCTTTCTTCGGCGATCTTTACGGTAATGCCCAGTGCTTTGGCAAACTGCCGGGCCGTGCACACCATGTCCTCTGCATTTCCGCTGCCAAAATTGTATACGCCGCCGGGCAGGTCCATGGCGGGTTCCAGATTTTCGATCACCTGCCGCACATAGGTCACGCCGCGGAAGTCGTTCCGGGAGAAACGAACAGCCTCCCCCTTCAGCGCGGCACGCAGAAGATTCAGCGGCAGATTGCCCCGGATGGGCAGCCCATAGCCGGGCAGGTCATACATCCAACTGGCACGCAGATGGACCGAGTCCGGGCAGAGCTCCAGCACGCGCTGCTCTGCTTCCAATTTATACTGGCCATAAATGTTTGTCGGATGCAGATCCAACGCTTCTGACAACGGGCCCTGCTGCTTCGTTCCCGCATAGACCTGATCTGAGCTGAATGCCACCAGCTTTGCCTTCGTCTGCTGCGCGGCCCGTGCCAGCCAGACCGGCAGCTCAACATTGGCACGGTAAGCTTCTGCCGGATGCTGTGCGCAGTATCCGGTATCGGAAAGCGCAGCAGTGTGCAGGATCACGTCCGGATCCCGCGCCCTCGTCTGCGTAAGGACTTCCGTTTCGGTGGCGGTGCACAGAAAGCCCTTAGGGAAAGTGCAAAGTTCGTATTTTCCCTGCCACTGTTGTAATACACGAGAGCCCACAAAGCCGCCTGCACCTGTGATCAGAACCCTTTTCATCGTCATCTTTCCTTTCGTTTTGAGAATGTGAACCCAGCACAAAAAACGCCCGGCGGCACGATGCCTCCGGGCACAGAAGTTTTAAAGGAACAGCTCCAGCACGAACACAACGGCACAACAGATCACCGATACCTGAAACAGGCTTGCACCGAGCCATGCAGCCGCAATGCCGGCCACCAGCGCCATGGCACCGGCAGCCGGGTTCTGGGTCGCGTTGACAATGGCTGGGAAGGTCATGACCGCCAGCGTCACATAGGGCACATAATACAGAAACGACTGAATAAAGCGGTTTTTGATGGGCTTGCGGATCAGTGTGAGCGGCAGGATGCGGATGGTGTAGGACACCAGCGCCATCACAGCAATATAGATGTAATTGTTATGCGTCATGCTCTGCCTCCTGCTCGTCTGGATTTACCGGAAAAAGCACCGCCGCTGTACCGGAGATCAGCACGGTGAGCAGAATGGTACGGGTGCCTTCCGAGAGAGCGGATATTCCCGGCAGGTAATTGCACAGAAAGCTCAGCGCAAAGCTGATGGCCACAAGTGCAGCTACCACCCTGCTCTTACGCGCCGGAGGAATGATGATGGCAAGGAACATGCCGTAAAGGGCAACGCTCAGCGCACTGACAGCCCGCAGCGGCAGCAGATTGCCCGCAATGATGCCCAGTGCCGTACCGATGGCCCATGCGGGAGCAGCCAGCAGAATGGCACCGTAAGTATAATATGGGTTCAGGCTGCCGGGCCGTGCAATGGTGATGCCAAAAAGCTCGTCTGTCACATCATAGCCGATGACAAGCCTGTGCCAGAAGGGCGTGCCCGGTGCAAAGCGCTGGGCCAGCGCGCAGCTCATGAGCAGATAGCGTGCATTTGCGATCAGGGTAATGACTGCTACTTCCAGATAGGTTGCGTTTGCCATGATGATGGCGAACGCCGCATACTCACCGGCCGAAGCGTTGTTCAGCAGGCTGACCAAAAAGCCCTGAAATGGGGTGAATCCCGCTCGGCGGGCTGCAATGCCCAGCGAGAAGGAGACTGCAAAATATCCCAGTGCGATGGGCACGCCATCCCGCATGCCCTCACAGAAGATCTTTTTGCTGAAAGCCCAAACCGGCCTTTCTGCATTGACAAGCTCCGGGTCAAGGAGCTTACTTTTGGAATTCATCTTTGTTTTTAACTCCTTTCCTATTTCAAACACCGCTTCTTATTATACTCTCCCGCACACAGAGAAGAAAGGGCTTTTTCACTTTCTTTTCGGCATAAAAAGAGAACGCCGCCTGAAAAGGCAGCGTTCTTCGTCGATTTATGCGCCCGGCACCAGAAAATGCATCGCCTGCGGCAGGGTCTGTGTTCCTGCATCCAGACCGTTTGCGGCCAGCATCTGTGCCGGTGACACATGGAACCGTTTTGCAATGCCGAAAAGCTCTTCTCCGGCCTGCGCGTAGTAAATGCGCAGTGCGATCTCCGGATCTGGCACGGTCAGTGGCTCACCCAACTCCGCGCCGCCAATGCCCTGATGGGTGCTGCGGCAAAGGATGGCTCCCTCTGCGCGGGCTGTCACTGTGACCTCCAGCGTGCCGCCGGTGCAGCTGCACTGGATGTTCTCAGTGCTCAGCCAGCACTCCGGGCTGAGCTGTGCACCCTGTGGTGCATCCACCGCAAGCGGAAAGACCAGCTCCAGCGTTTTTTCGTAACTTTCCAGCTCGGCAAGGCTGTTTTCTGCAAAGGCTGTGGCAACAGCACGCACGGTAAACGCCCACCCGTCCCGGTAAGGAACCACCTGTGCCGGTCCGTAGGCCACAAAGCAGGCCCGGAGCTGTGCACCGGCATCCGGCAGAGATCCGGCAGCGGTGGCGGAAGCCGTCTCGTTCAGCATGCAGGCAAGATCCTCCACCACCAGCTCCTGCGGCGTGACGGTGGTCTCAAACCGGGTGGAAAACGCATCCGATACGTACTGCAGCTGGCAAGAACGCCATGCGTGCAGATGCATCATCACACTGGCTGTCAACTGACCACCGGCTTCCTGTTCCCCTTCCGTCAGCGCAAAACCAACCGGTTCCAAAACACACAGGCACTTGCAGTCCTCGGCCACGCCGTCCAGATCTACCACCTGATTGAATGGCAGGGATGCCGCCTGACTTTGCAGGCTGCTATCGCCTTCCGCGCGCCAGGCGCATTGGACACGTACCTCGCCCTTGACAACAGCCTTGCCCGCCAGAAGCTTTATCTCCCGTACAGATGCCGTGCCGGTAATATCCAGAATGGCGGCAGGAGGCTTTGCGAACACCATTTCTCCCTCTACTGTGACCAGTTTTTCCAGCACCGCCGCACTGCGCACCCCGGTCAGGGTTTGCAGCTTCTGCTCAATGCCGCCGTCCGCCAGCGCAGTGATTAACTCTGCCTTGTCCTGTGCATGAAGCGTGGCCACCAGACCATAGGCTCCGCGCACCTCAATGCGGTGCGGGTTCACGGCCCGGCAGTTAAGATATTCGGTCTGGCCTTCCACCATGGCCGTCCAGCTGGTGAAGGAAAATTCCGGTACTTCCAACTGTTTTGTAAAGGGCAGTTTCTGTTCGGTCTGGCATAGGCCTGCGCCATCCTCGCCCTGATAAAACACGGTGCAGCGCAGATAGCCTTCCAGCGTCAGCCGCCCGGGCTGCAGCTGTTTCTGCAGCACCACCGGTTTTGCAAAGCATTTGACCAGCTTGAATACCGGCGGCAGATAGTCCGAGATCAGGATCTCGGTTTCCAGCGGGAGTTCTGCCTTCACGGTGCAGCTTGCGCCCGCCTGCGGCAGGGTGTCCCGAAAGATCTTCAGTTCCATGCAGTGTGCTCCTTTCCCTGTCCGTTTCTACTGGAAAGGTATGCGGCTGCCGGGCTGGATATGCCCGTAAAAAAGGCACCGTGCCAGACGCACGATGCCTTGGGAAAGGTTATTGGGGTTCACGGATGACCGAGACCTCTTCCACATGATAGCGCTTCATCCATGCTGCTGCAGCCGGTGTGATCTGTTCGCCGCTTACCACGATGGGAATGGCCGGCGGGCAGGAGACCGTAGGCATGGCACAGATGCGGCCGACTGCCTGCTCTGCGGGCAGCTGTTCCTGCGGTGCGAAAACGGCCTGCCGGATGGTACAGCGGCGGTGCAGGCCGCGCTCCAGCTCCGCAAATTCACCGGCAGTTTCTTCCGGGAGCGTCACCGGGCCAGCAAGTTCTTCCGCAATGCGGAGAACGGCTGCGGAAAGCCGCTCGAAGTCCTGCGGCGGATTATCCGGTGTGAACATCAGCACCAGATAACGCGGGTCGGCGTACTCGCACTCGATCTTTGCAGCGCGCAGCTTTTCAGCAAGCTCTGTTCCGGAAAGACCCAAAACCGCAGCATCCAGCGTGACCTTGAGAGGTTCGCTTTCCAGTGCCAGCGGCCCCGGGCAGTGTTTTGCAGCAGCAGCTTCGTTCAGCTCCCGGCGCAGGCGGGTCAGATGACTGCAGCACTGCAAAAGCCGCAGCGGATAACCCTCCGACAGGATCTGGTTGCATTTGTCCAGCGACTGCAGGATCAGATAGGACGGGCTGGTGGAGCCAAACAGCGCCAGCGCATTGCGCACAGCAGCCTCATCCTGAACAGGAGCGTTTTTGCCCAGATGCAGGTATGCGCCCCCGGTGACAACAGGCAGCGTTTTGTGGCCGGAATCGCAGCACATGGCTGCGCCCAGTGCAATAGGATGCTGACCGCCCTGCGGCAGAAAACGCAGGTAAGCACCGTGGGCATTATCCACCAGAAGCGGAACGTCAAAATCCTTGCACACTTCGGTCAGCGCTGCAATATCCTGCACACCGCCGAGATAATCCGGACTGGTGATGTAGACGCCAAAGGGCCTTTTGCCCTGCTGTGCCAAACCCTGCAGAGCACCTGTCAGCTTTGCAGCTGACACCGGGCAGCTACAAAGCGAACCGGCATCCTGCGGCGCAGGCCAGAGCCACTGGATATCAAAATCCAGCAGTGCCGCCGCATACAACAGCGCTTTGTGAGCGTTGCGCGCTGCCAGCAGGACCGGGCGCTGTCCGGCTGCGGGCGCAGCCTGTAGTGCAAGGCACAGCATTGCACGGATGCACTGGGACGAGCCCTCTGTACTGTAATAGGTATGCACCGTGTCGAACAGCCGGGTAGCGTTGGCTTCGCTCTGGGCAATGATGCCGTCAGCCCCATACAGTTCATCCGCACCCTTTATTTCGGTAATGTCCCACGGCTCAAAGCCCAAAAGGCTCTGGCCCTTGTGGCCGGGCATATGCAGCCGGGAGGTGCCGGATTGGGCGTACCGGCGCACAAAATCCACAATGGGCGTGGTCATGCTCATTCGCAGGCTTCGCCGTCTGCGCAGGCGCTGCAAGTGGAGCCCAGCTCAATGGGAACTTCGATACCCTTGGCGGCAAGTTCCTGATTCTCAGCCACCTTGATCATGATGGCGCACTCCATGCGCTTTTTGAACAGCTCACAGCCGTACTCGTACACGCCGGTGATATTGCCGGTGGCATGGTAGGAGTTGGCTGCACAGCCGCCGGAGCAGTACAGCTTTGCCCAGCAGTCCTGACACTCCTTGCGGGCATAGGCGTTGCAGTGCTTGAACTCATCCCGCACAGCGGTGTTGGTAACGCCCTTCCAGATATCACCCATCAGATACTTGGGGTCACCCACGAACTGGTGGCAGGGATACAAATCGCCCCAGGGAGTGACGGCCATATACTCGGTACCGGAACCGCAGCCAGAGATGCGCTTGTAGATGCAAGGACCGCCGGTGAGATCGATCATGTAGTGGTAGAAGGTAAAGCCGCGGCCCTCACGGTCGCGCTTGATCATTTCCTTGGCCAGGATCTCGTACTGTTCCTTCAGGATGGGCAGATCTTCCTCGGTCAGGGCACTGGGGTCGCCAGGCTTAGACACCACAGGCTCCATGCTCAGCTCGGTAAAGCCGAGGTCGGCCATGTGGAAGATATCGTTGGTGAAGTCGGTGTTGTAGTGGGTGTAGGTGCCGCGCATGTAGTAGTTCTTGTCGCCGCGCTTCTTCACGAACTCCTGGAACTTGGGCACGATGGTATCGTAGCTGCCATGGCCTGCATAGTCCTTGCGGAAGCGGTCATTGACCTCTTTGCGGCCATCCAGACTCAGAACGACGTTGTGGCACTCCTTGTTGCAGAAATCGATCACATCGTCATCGATCAGCATACCGTTGGTGGTCATGGTAAAGCGGAAGTTCTTGTTGTGGATCTTCTCCTGCTCACGGCAGTAAGCCACCAGCTTTTTGACCATGTCAAAATTCATCAGCGGTTCGCCGCCAAAGAAGTCCACCTCAAGGTTGCGGCGGGTGCCGGAGTTTTCGATCAGGAAGTCCATGGCACGCTTGCCCACTTCAAAGCTCATCAGCGCACGGTCGCCCTGATAGCGGCCCTGAGATGCAAAGCAGTAGGAGCAGTTCAGGTTGCAGGTATGTGCAACATGCAGGCACAGGGCCTTGACCACGGTATTGCGGTTTTTAAAGTCGAAAGCCATGTTCTCATAGGTATCCGGCGTCCACAGCTTGCCAGCCTCCTTCAGAGAAGTAACATCATCGATGCACTGGCGCAGATCTTCCTCGGTCACATCCTCGCGGTCGCCATACTTTGCCAGCATGGCAGAGACGATCTCATCGGCAGAATGCTCCGGGTACATGGCAATGATATCATATGCCACATCGTCCACCACATGCACCGAGCCGCTGCAGGTATCCAGCACGATGTTATAGCCATTCAATTGATACTGATGTACCATTTTACTCTCCATTCCAATTACACAAAAAAATGCCGCCCGGCAAAGGCGGCATGGGGTTTGCAAAAATTACTTGTTGCTGTTCTCGCACTGCTGGTTAGCCACGCCGCAGGAGGTCTTGCAAGCGGACTGGCAGGAAGTCTGGCACTCGCCGCAGCCGCCGGTCTTAACGCTCTTGGTCAGGTCACGAGTAGCAATGGTCTTAATACGTTCCATAATAGAAAACCTCTCTAGCTCTCAAAATTTCATCGCGCCGGGCAAAGCCCGGTACTCATTTATCTTTGCCTATGATAACACGCAAGGAGCTTTCTGTCAAGATTTTTATGCCGCTAACCTGTTTAAAGCTGCCCGGCAGGCTGATATTTCGTCAGGACAGTATGCAGGCCAAGCTCCCGCGCCCTGGCCAATAAGTACCGGTAGCGGCACAATAGTGCCTGCCTCTCATAGATGCGCTGTTCGATCAGATCGGTGTCTACCTCCAGATCAAACATCATTTCGTTGCGTTTCAGACAGAACAGGCATTCCTTGAGCTCTTCTTCCAGTTCCGGGTGGTAGCGCTCGTGCTCGGTGTCCCGCGGGATACGGCTCGAAAGCAGGGTCTGCGTAGTTTGATTGTGGGTTCGTTCCAGCATAAGCCATCCTCCTCTTTGTGCATCTGAAAATCTGTACATTTCATTCTATGAGGAGCGGCGTGCGGAATATGCCGGTTTATTGGTGGATGCAAAAAATGCCCTGCCGGGTGTGCCGGGCATTGAAAAACTTCTGCGGTTTTGCGTGAATTTTGAAAAAGTCTGAATTTATTTGAAAAATATGCTTGACAAAGCCTGCTTTTGTGCGTATAATAGCACACGTTGAGCGGCTCGCGAGCCAAACAACACCAAAGATTTTGGGGATTTGCATAGTGGTAGTGCGGTAGACTCTGACTCTACTTGTGGGAGTTCGATTCTCTCATCCCCAACCAGAAGCCATCCGGTTTATATCGGATGGCTTTTTTGTTCTATTTCGTTATACAAAAACAGCGCACCGCCCTGCCGGACGGTGCGCCTTTTTATGCAGTTGTTACAGGATGCTGATGCGGCCTGCGCCGTAAGGATCTTCGTAATTCAGCAGGTAGCCCGGGTAATCTGCCAGCGGGCTGTTGGCTGTTGTCAGATGCGGCAGACCCTCAGCATCTACGCCGCCAAAGGTCATTGCATAGGTGGACATCACAAGGTAATCCTCAGACACATAGTCCTTGATCAGCTCTGCGCCATCGAACATGGCAAAGCCGTCGCCCAGATTGCGCAGCGTGTAATTCATGCCAGCTAGTGCATAGGTCTTGTTCGGGTCCAGCGGCAGATAAGAACCGGAAGCCTTGTCATAGATCTTCACGTTCTGCACGCGCGGAGTTCCGGTAGCGCTGCCGATCCAGACATTCTTTTCGTCGGTCTGCACCGTGTTGGGGAGATCGGTGTGAATCTCGTAGGTAGCACCGGCCACATGCAGGAAGCCGCCGTTCTCCTTGCCGCCCTCGCCTGCAAAGCGGGCTGCAAATTCCAGTGCATCCTGGATCTGCTTGCCGGTAACAGACATCAGACAGGCCACATTGCCGAACGGGCTGACCTGCTTGCAGGTCTTGAAGGTCCAATAGCCTGCGTTCACATCTGCACGGATGCCGCCGCCGTTCATGATGGCGATATCGCAGTGCAGCTGCTCTACCTCGTTGAAGTAGGTGTAGATGCCATCGGCCACAAAGTCGCCCAGATTGGTCTCGGCTGTGCGGATGCGGCGATTGCCGGTCTCCGGATCGGTGACATAGAAGTTGATCTCGGAAGCAGCGATCTTCTCGCCCAGCATATCATCCACAGAAGCGACCCACGCAGTCTGGATGCCTTCCACCACACTGTCGGAGCCTTCGTAAGAGGAGATCAGACGGGTAGCAATGGAACCATCGGTCTTGATGGTCATTTCGCCCACATTGGCAAAATAGGAACCGGTCTGGGTCAGAGCAACTGCCTTGCCGGACAGATCCTTCACCCACTCACATTCCATCTTGGTGTGAGAGTGGCCGTCGATGAATGCATCAAGGCCGGAGGTGTGCTGAATGACTTCCCTGCTGGTCCAGGGCGAAGAGGACGGGTCAACACCCAGATGGCCCAGACCGATCACGTAATCTGCCAGCAGCTTTGCCTTATCGATGGATTTCTGCACAGCCTTATACAGCTTCTGACCATCGTCGCCGCCCAGAATATCATAGATGTAGCGCTTCTGGCTCTTATCCATGAAGTAAGCCGGAGTAGACTTGGTGAAGGTCTCGGGCGTGGTAATGCCCACAAATGCGATCACGCGGCCGCCGATGGTAAAGTACTTGACATCCGGCAGAACGCGATTGCCCAGCGGCAGATTGACCCAGTTGCTGGAGAGGTACGGGAAATCTGCCTCATCCATCGCCTCTTTTGCACGGGCCATGCCGTAGTCGAATTCATGGTTGCCGGGCGTAGCAACATCATAGCCTGCGGCATTCATCAGCTGGATGATAGAGGCACCTTCGTCCATGGAACCATAAGCAGTGCCCTGAATATGGTCGCCTGCGTCCACCAGCAGAACGTCCTTGCCTGCATCCTGATAGCTCTTTTTCAGGGCGGCAATAGCGGCATAGGTCAGTTCCGGAGACTTTTTGTCGATGTAGGTGTGGACATCGTTGGTGTAAAGAATGGTGATGTCCTTCACGCTGCCCGGGAAGCAGGCAGATGCAGCGGGAGCACCAAGGCTCACGGCAGCAACGGCTGTGGTGACGCCTGCGGCCTTCATAAAGCTGCGGCGGGAGATAAGTTGTTTCATAGAAAACGACCTCCTCTTAGAACTTTCTTGTTTTCATCGGGCGTACAGATCCAGCCCGACACTTGTTGCATTAAGCATAACATATATGCCGCCCGAGAGCAAGCCGAAATGACACAATTTATTCAAATTTGATATTTGCAAGTCATACTTTTTATGCAAAAAGTCTCATTTTTTAACAAAAACCAAGCCCGCACTTGCAGTCAGTCGCTGACTTACAAATGCGGGCCTGATTTTAGGGGGATCCAAAAATGAAACGGAGAACCGGATCAGATGGCATTGTATTCCTTGAGGAATTTTTCAAGGTCAGTACCCTCGATTTTTTTCAGAGCTTCCTTCATAGCAAGGCGCGGGATCAGCGGCAGATCCATGTCGGTGATCTTCTTGCCGTCGCGCAGCTTGACCGTTGCATCGATCAGAGCGCGCACGTCGTAGGTGCTGCCCCAGACCTCGGGCACGCCGCGGTCGATGTTCAGCAGGGTGTACACAGCCTCCATACCGGTGCGCATGGAGTATTCGGTGGTGAAGATGGTGTCGCGGGCGGTTTCGGCAAACTGGCCGAGGAAGGCAAAGTTCACAGCGCCCTCGGGCACGATATCGGGGCGGTCGCCCATGGCACGGGGCATAAAGAAGGCGTCGATATAGGGCATCATCACAGGTACGGTGTTTGCGCTGTGCTCTGCCAGCTCCTCGATCTGGTCCTCGGGCACACCGATATGGTACAGCCACTCCATGCACAGTTCCTTGCCGGTGCAGTCACGCATAGCTTTCTTGACATAGTTGCCGGGCTTGTCGCTGAACAGGCCGTAGACCCAGACACACAGCTGGTTCTTAGGCTGGTCGCGGAACTGCTGCTGGCGGTTCAGTGTCCAGCTGAGCAGCCAGTTGGAGTCCTTAACAGTGACGATGCCGCCGGTGACGGTGTGGCCGCTGAACGGGTCACGCTTGCAGATCTTCTGGATATACTGCGGGATCTTGTCGTCCAAGGTGGTGATGGTAGCGCTCTCCCAGTTGGAATGTTCCGGATCGGAGCAGAACTTCTCGGGATGGCCGAAAGCGGGATCCTGTGCAGCGATCTTTTTCCACAGATCCCAGCCGTTGCCCGGCTTGATGGTGGGGTCAAAGCCTGCAGCCTTGTCCTGCGCACCCACGGTGCTGCTCTCCACACAGCCACCGTTGGTGATGAACAACAGATCGTTCTCGGTCAGGTCGATGGTGCTGGTCTCCCCCGCATGCTCCACGACCACGCTGCTTGCCTGCTTGCGCTTGCCATTGATATCAAATTTCACGTCCACGACCTTGGTCTCATAGTGGAACTGCACGCCGTGATCCTTCAGGTAAGTGACCATAGGCAGGATGATGGACTCGTACTGGTTGTAGCGGGTAAAACGCAGGGCGGTGAAATCCGGCAGACCGCCGATATGGTGGATATAGCGCTTGAGATAGAGCTTCATTTCCAGAGCACTGTGCCAGTTTTCAAAGGCAAACATGGTGCGCCAGTACAGCCAGAAGTTGGAGTTCAGCACCTCATCGTCAAAGAAGTCGGTGATCTTCTTATCCTGCAGCTGCTCGTCAGGGGTAAAGAACAGCTTCATGATCTCCATGGCACCCTTATCGGACAGGCCGAACTTACCATCGGTGTGGGCGTCCTGACCGCGGTCCACGGTAGCGCGGCAGAGAGAGTAGTTGGGGTCTTCCTTGTTCAGCCAGTAATATTCATCCAGCACGCTGGCGCCCTCGGTCTCCAGAGACGGGATGGAGCGCAGCATATCCCACATTACCTCAAAATGGTTGTCCATCTCGCGGCCACCGCGCATCACATAGCCGATGTCGTACTTATAGCCATCACAGGCACCGCCGGGGATGGGGTCTTTCTCGAACACATGCACATGCTCGCCCTTCATCTGACCGTCACGGACCAGATAGCAGGCAGCCGTCAGTGCTGCCAGACCGGAGCCAATGATATAAGCGGATTTATGATCGACACCCTCCGGCTTTTTAGGGGTTGCAAAAGCTTCATAGTTGCCACTGGAATAGTACATAGAAAAGCCTCCCTGCTTTTTATTGCGTTTTTCGGCATCCTTGCGCCGTCCTTATGGCAACAGTATACCCTGCGCAGGCGCAGCAAACAACAAACAAATTTTCATTCGTGTATAAACTTTATACAATCATCCTGTTTTGCTGGAAATACGTCTAAAATGTGACAAAAAAAGAAGGAGGAAGAACCGGACTGGTCCTTTCTCCTTCGGAAAAAACAGCTTATTTTGCGTTTGCCGGAGCAACTTCAAAATCGATCTTGCCCAGATTGACGTCTGCGCGCACGATGGTGATCATCATGGTGTCGCCAAGGCTCCAGTTTTTGCCGGAGACCGGGTCGGACAGGCGGATGCCCTCGGTGAGCATGGTGCCGGAAGGGGTCAGGCTGGAAGCGGGCACAAAGCCCTCCACGCCGTTTTCCAGTTCGATGAACAGGCCGCGCTGGGTCACGCCGGAAATGCGGCCTTCGTAGCACTCGCCCAGATGGCGGCGGGCGTATTCGGCCTTATAGCAATCCTCTGCCTTGCGCTCGATCTGCATGGCGATGATCTCACGTTCGCTGGACTGCTTGCTTGCTTTTTCGGCAAAGTCGCTGTAGCGCAGCACCATGGTCTCCTTATCGATGCCCTTGAGCTGAGCCGTCATGATGCGATGGATGGCCAGATCCGGATAGCGGCGGATGGGGCTGGTAAAGTGTGCGTAGTCCTGCAGGACCAGACCGTAGTGGCCTTTGGGCTTTTCCTCATACACAGCCTTGGACATGCAGCGCAGCATCCCGGTATTGATGATCTGCTCATACGGGCCGCCGCGCACACCTTCCAGGATCGCGCTCAGTTCCTTAGGGGTGGGCACATCCTTGGCAAAGTGGTCGTTGATGCCGCAGGCCTGCAGCAGGGTGTGCAGGCGTTCCAGTTTTTCGGCATTGGGCTCCTCATGCACACGGTACACAAAGGGGATCTGCTTCACGCGGGCAAAGTGGGCGGCGCACTGGTTGGCCAGCAGCATGAACTCCTCGATCATGGCTTCGCTCTCGCCGGAAGTGCGCTTTTTCACGTCGATGCAGTGGCCATCCTCGTCCAGGATCAGCTTTACCTCGCCGCTCTCAATGTCCATGCAGCCGCGCTCCTTGCGCAGGCGGGCACGGTGGCCATACAGCTCCTTCATGGCAGGCAGCTGGCTGAGCACCTCATGGTACTTGCCCTTCAGCTCGTCGTCTGCGCTGCCGGCAAGCAGAGCATTGATCTCGGAGTAAACACCCTTGACGCGGCTGCGGATGACCGTTTTCGCAAAGCGATAGTCGGTCAGGTTGCCATCCTTGTCCAGACGCATCAGGCAGGAGAACGCCAGACGCAGCGCACCCTCGTTCAGGCTGCAGATGCCGTTGGAGAGCTGCTTGGGCAGCATGGGAACGACCTGATCGGCATAGTAGACGCTGGTAGCACGGTTGAATGCCTCGTTATCCAGCTCGGTGCCGGGCTTGACATAGTTGGAAACATCCGCGATGTGGACACCCAGCTCAAAGCCGCCTTCCGGGGTCTTGGTCAGGCTGATGGCATCGTCGATATCCTTGGTCTCGGCACTGTCAATGGTGAAGATGGGCAGTGCACGCAGATCCATGCGGCCCTCGGTGTCCTTTTCAGAGACCTCGGCATTCTCCAGCTTCTTGGCTTCATCGCGGACTTTATCCGGGAAGCGGCTGCGGATATCCTGCGCATAGAGCAGGGCCTTGGCGCAGCGCTTGGCTTCATCCGAATTGCCGAACCGCATGGCAACGCCCACACGGTGATCTTCCTGACGGTTGCCGCGCTGCAGGATCTCCACGGCCACCTTGTCGCCGTCCTTTGCGCCGCCCTCGCAGTCACGCATCAGCTGCATGGAGATGGCCGGGCAGTCATCCGGCACGAATTTCAAGCGGCCCTCGATACGGCGGGCAGTGCCCACCAGAGAATTTTTCTCTTCCAGAATGGCAAGGATCTCGCCTTCATCGCTGCCCTCCACACGGGGATGCTCAAACTTTTCCACAAGCACCATGTCACCGGGCATTGCACCGCGGGTAAAGCGGCCCGGGATAAAGATATCGCTGGTGCCGTCCTCCAGCATTACAAAGGCAAAATTTTTGCCCAGTTTGACCACCTTGCACAGCAGAGCCTTGTCTGCACGGCCAGAACGCACCGTAAAGAACACGCCCTGACGCTGGCAGATGACTGCCTCGTGCACCAGCTGGTCCACAGCCTCCATCACCTTGCGGTCCGCACTGCGGTCCCCGCCGAACTTTGCCTTGAGGTCTTTAACTGTGCACGGCTGATTCTGGATCGCGTGCTCAATTTTATCGCGCATTGCCATAATAATCTTTCTCCTTGCTCTTCCATGGCCGCAGCCTCCAACGTGCCGCAGCGCTGCCGGTTGTGGGCCAACTGCCCCACCCTGCCCGGCGGTCAGACTGCCGCCGACATCCTATCATAATACAGAAAAACAGCCCCGTCCTTTACACGGGGCTGCACGAACCTTTTCAGCCTGCCAGACGGCCTGCAAACAGACATGCCAGAATAGCGACCACAAAGAAAACGACACCTGCAATGCGGGTCACCTTGGCCAGCATCTGGTCAGCCGGGGTCAGGCGGGCATTGTTTGCACCGCCCACGCTGCCATTGATCGCACCGGAAAGGCCCTGACCATGCGTGTGCTGCATCAGAGTGAGAAGGACGATGACGAGCGAAGCGACCAGCAGGATCACACCGCCAACAATTTCGATAACAGACATGGATTGAAACGCTCCTTTATTGTAATTCAATGAAAACCACGCAAAAATACAAATATATAGTAGCATAACAAGCGTGAAAAAGCAAGCAAAAACCGCGCATTTTACGCCAGAGTACGAAGCATGGCGCACAGCCGGGCAAAGATGGCTGCACTGGAATAGGCCGTTTCGGTCTGCCCGTCCTGCAGCACGATCACCGTCCAGCGGGGCTTTTCTGCCGGGTAAAAGCCCGCAAACCACAGATTCTTGCGTTCTGTTCCGTCAGCATCAAACTGTCCGGTCTGAGCCGTGCCGGTCTTGCCGCCCGCACCGCCTTCCAGCTCTGCAGCATCCTGTGCAGTGCCCTCTTCCACCACCTGACAAAGCATTTCACGCAGAAGCGCTGCATTTTCCGCGCTCATCACCCGCCTCGACTGCGGATGCGCAAGCGTTTCCAGCGGTGTACCGTCGGTTTCATCAACCGTGCATTCCAGAAAGAACGGCATGCGGTACACCCCGCCGGAGGCGATGGCATTCATCATGGCGGCGATCTGCACCGGTGATGCCAGCAGGCTGCCCTGCCCAAAGCTGAAATTGGCAAGCTGACCGCTCTGGGCGAGTTCGGCTGCGTCCGGCAGGTTCCCGGATGCAGCATGCAGATCGCCTGCCAAGCTTATCTCCTGCCCAAATCCAAAACGCTGCGCCGCTTGCAGCAAGTTTTCCGCACCCAGCTGCTGCCCCAGCCGTACAAAATAGCCATTACAGCTTTTTTCCAGTGCTTCTTCTAGTCCGATCTGCCCATGCGGCACCCCGCCTGCGCAGCGGAAGATCTGTCCATCTATCACTGCGGCACCCGTACATTCATATTCCGGAAAAACGCCCTGTTCCAGTGCCGCCGCTGCCAGCACCGGCTTGAACACCGAGCCGACGGTATAGCATTCCAACACGCGATTCAGGAATGGACTGTCAGGTGCGTCCAGACTGGCGGCAAGGTTATCCGGGTCATAGCCCGGCATGCTGACGCTGGCCCGCACGGCGGCAGAAGCTGTATCCAGAACCAAAATGCACCCGCTGGTCATAGTCTCCGCTGCTACCGCTTCCGCTGCGCGCTGCATTTGACGCGAAATGGTCAGCTGCGCCCCCACAGCCTTGCTGTCCTGCCGGAGATACTGCGGTGTTTCTCCGGCTCGCAGCTGTCCCTGAGCGGTGACAGCGCACAGCAAGACGTCATGTTCCCCCGTCCCGGTCAGCAGCTTGTCCAGTGCTTTTTCCAGTCCGGCAGCTCCATGGCCTTCGCCATCCAGATATCCGATCAGCTGCTGGCACAGCGGTGCGGACGCATACCGCCGGGCAAACGGATAGCACGACACTCCCTGCCAGTAAAGATCACGCTCCACCCTTAGCAGAAATGGCATGGAACGATTCCGATTCTGGTACAAAAGCGCCTGTCCGTCCTCATCGGTATAGGCATACAGGCGGGAATAGCTGTTTTCGCCCGGGAAGCAGAGGGCCAGATATTGCGTTTCCAGCCCGGTGAGCAGTGCACCGGTATGGTCATAAAAATTCCCCCGCCGTGCAGGCAACGCAAGCCGAACCGCGCTTTGCGCTTTGGCGCGGGCTGCATAAGTCTGGTTCTGTGCCAGAAAATACAGGCGGCACAAAATCACTGCAAAGCTGAACAGAATGGCCGCATACAGCGCCAAGACTCTCTTGCCGGACATAAAATTCCGCCTCCTCTTTTTATAAGGGTGAGCAGAACAGCAGATGAATATGCGATCACACCATCTTGGGCCGTCTCCGTTTCTGACGCAGAGATGCTGTTTTATGCCAACTGCGAAT
This sequence comes from Faecalibacterium sp. 7, assembly GCF_049562865.1. Lineage (NCBI taxonomy): Bacteria > Bacillati > Bacillota > Clostridia > Eubacteriales > Oscillospiraceae > Faecalibacterium > Faecalibacterium sp. 7. The sequence goes on from NZ_CP186911.1 coordinate 2,471,646, forward strand.
GCAATCCGCAGCAATTTTTAACTAAAAAAGGAGACGGACCCTCCAAAGAAGATCCGTCTCCTTCATGCTGTTTATTCGCGCAAGACGCTTTTGAGGCTTAGTACATGCCGCCCATGCCGCCCATATCACCGGCAGGAGCTGCGGGTGCCGGAGGTTCCGGCAGATCTGCAACCAGGCTCTCGGTGGTCAGGACCATTTCTGCAACAGATGCTGCATTTTCCAGAGCGGAACGAGTGACCTTGGTGGGGTCAACGATGCCAGCAGCAATCATATCGTCCACAAAGACCTCATTCTGCGCATCAAAGCCGTAGTTAGGCTTATTGGCAGAAATAATCTTGTCGATGATGACACTGCCTTCCAGACCGGCATTCTTAGCGATCTGGCGCAGAGGAGCTTCCAAAGCCTTCAGGACGATCTTGGCACCGGTGCGCTCGTCGCCTTCCAGCGTGTCGCACAGCTCACGCACAGCGGGAATCGCATTGATGGAGCAGTACCGCCGCCGGCAACGACGCCTTCCTGAACAGCAGCCTTGGTTGCGTTCAAAGCATCCTCAATGCGCAGCTTCTTGTCCTTCATCTCAACTTCGGTGGCAGCACCGACCTTGATGACGGCTACGCCGCCAGCCAGCTTTGCCAGACGCTCCTGCAGCTTCTCACGGTCGAAATCGCTGGTAGCAACCTCAATCTGGCTGCGGATCTGAGAAATACGGGCTGCGATCGCATCCTTGTCACCTGCACCGCCCACGATGGTGGTGTTCTCCTTGGTGACCTTGACCTGACGTGCATGGCCCAGCATCTGGACGGTAGCGTCCTTCAGCTCATAGCCCAGATCGGAGGAGACTACGGTGCCGCCGGTCAGAATGGCGATATCCTGCAGCATTTCCTTGCGGCGGTCGCCAAAGCCGGGAGCCTTGACAGCGGCCACGTTCAGGGTGCCGCGCAGGCGGTTGACGATCAGGGTGGACAAAGCCTCGCCCTCGATATCCTCAGCCACGATCAGCAGCTTCATACCATTCTGCATGACCTGCTCCAGCAGGGGAACCAGATCCTGAATCACGCTGATCTTCTTATCGGTGATCAGGATGGCGGCATTGTCCAGAACAGCCTCCATCTTATCGGTATCGGTGACCATATACGGGGTCAGGTAGCCGCGGTCAAACTGCATGCCTTCCACGATCTCGTTGTAGGTCTCAGCAGTGGTCTTGTTCTCCTCGATGGTGATGACGCCGTCAGAGGTAACTTTTTCCATTGCCTCAGCGATCAGGCGGCCGATCTCGGGATCACCGGCAGAAATGGTGCCGACGCGGGCGATATCGTTGCTGTCCTTCACCTTCTGGCTGTGTGCCTTGATGGTCTCAACAGCCTTGGCAACAGCCTTGCTCATGCCGCGGCGGATATCCATGGGGTTTGCACCGGCGGTGACATTCTTCATGCCCTCGGTGACCATAGCCTGTGCCAGAACGGTTGCAGTGGTGGTGCCGTCGCCTGCTGCATCGTTGGTCTTGGTGGCAACTTCACGCACCAGCTGTGCGCCCATGTTCTCAAACTCGTCCTTCAGCTCGATCTCCTTGGCAATGGTCACGCCATCGTTGGTGATGACCGGTGCGCCGAACTTTTTGCCCAGCACCACATTGCGGCCCTTGGGGCCCAGGGTGATCTTAACGGTATTTGCCAGGGTGTCGATACCGGCACACAGTGCCTTGCGGGCGTCCTCGCCCTGCTTGATCTGCTTAGCCATAATCAAATCGCTCCTTTAAAGCTCAATTTCTTAATACAGAGGGGGCTGTGCTCAGTCCTCAACGACTGCCAGGATATCACCCTGACGGACGATGGTGCACTCCTCACCGTCCACCTTGACCTCGGTGCCGGAATACTTGCTGGTGAGGACCTTGTCGCCGACCTTAACGGTCATCTTGACTTCCTTGCCGTCCACAATGCCGCCGGGGCCTACAGCGATGACCTCAGCCACCTGAGGCTTCTCCTTGGCACTGCCGGTCAGGATCAGGCCGCCCTTGGTGGTCTCCTCGACCTCAACAGTCTTGATAACAACACGGTCTGCAAGAGGAATGATCTTCATAGTTCTTGCCCTCCTATAATAAAATATAATTTAAACTTTGCCATGAACCGGAAGCCTCGTGTGCGCCCTTCCGATTGTTTAGCACTCCTTTTCTCTGAGTGCTAAGAGTATTGTACTCATCTTGACCCGAAAAATCAAGACTTTTTTTGCAATTCTTTATTAACAATTTGTGACGACTCGTTCAATCAACGTATCATCAGCAAAACCTGATTCAAAACCTTCCGGATCTCCTTTCTTTTTTCTGCAAAATAAAGGGCCGGAAACCCTGTTTTAAGGCTTCCGACCCTTTGACTGCTCAGGAGATCCTGAAGGCTGAATTTTTTCGCGTCCGGTCAGGTCGCACTCTGTTCGGACCGCTGCGCTGCAAAGCGCTCAAAAGCAGGCTTTGGCAGCAGAATACGGCCAGCCAGCGGCTGTACCTGCACAGTGATCTGCTCCTTGGGCACACACTCACCGTCTGCCGTAGCAACGATAGGCCCGCGGCCATCCACGGCGCGCAGAGAGACCTGCTTTGCCCGCCGGTAGATAAAGTACGGCTCTGCCGCCCTGACCAGCTGACCATTCCGGAAGTGCCCTCCGTTTTTGTACATTCCCAGAAGTTTTGCAATGGTCAAACGGCTCACCTTGCGGATGATATACACATCCAGCCAGCCGTCGTCCGGCTGGGCTTCCGGCGCTGCACAGAAACCACCGCCATAGGTGCGGCCATTGCAGACGGCACACATAAGGCAGTCCACTGTCAGGGTCTCGCCGTCAATGGTGTACTCTACTCTTCGGCCAATATGCCCGCACAGCTGTTCTACGATGGAAAGCGCATAGGCCGCTTCGCCGCCGCAGAGCGGGATGCGCCGGAACTTCGGGATACCGTAGGCGACCTGCGCATCCAGACCGGCAGCGCAGATGGTGGCCGAAAGACCGAGACTGGTCTGCATCAGGTCAATGGCGACCGGCCCGCCTGCAAGCTGGGCGTCCAGATCCAGAAATTCCGCTTTTGTGCCAAAAGTACGCAGGAAATCATTGCCGCTGCCATAGGGCAGGCAGCCTACAGCCGCATTTTCAAACCCATAGACGCCGGTGAGGGCTTCATTGAAGGTGCCATCGCCGCCTGCTGTATAGATGCGGAGCTGCTCCCCTGCCTGCCGGGCCTGTCGGGCTGCGGCATTGGCAAGCTCCCGGGCGTGGCCTGCGTGGGCAGTGAATCCGAATGGTATATTCTCCCATGGCAAGACCGGCCCGCGCCGCGGCCGCATCGATCTGCCGCGGCAGAGCACGGGTACAGTCTGCCTTGCCGGCAGCGGGGTTCAAAAGAAATAAAGTGCGCATGAACTTCCTCCTGCAATTCTGTTTTTCAGATACACCCTGATTCTATGATAACAGAAAACCAGCAGGTTGCAAGATGCATTTTTACTTGGCAGGACGGCGGGGAAGCCACTACTGTCCAATTTTTACATGGTTACGGTTTCATCCTCCCGCAGGATGATAGAGCCATCAGCCGAGCAGTCCGCTGTCCAATGCTGGCCGGTATTGGCTGTGCCGGAGGCAATGCGGTCTGCAAGGGCTTGCTCTACTGCCCTGTCCACGGCGCGGCGCAGTTCCCGGGCACCATAGGCTGACCGCGCCTTTGCCGCCAGTGCCCTGCCCACCTGAGGCGTATGGTGCAGCTGATAGCCACTGTCTGCTGCACGCTGTTCCAGCTGGCAGAGCAGTTTTTCCGCAATGGCGCACAGGCTGTCATCTGCCAGCGGACGGAACACGATCATTTCATCCAGACGGCCTGCCAGTTCTGGCCGGAACCACTTTTTCGCTTCCTCAACGGCCTGCGCCGACTGCTTTTCAAATACGGCTTCACTGCCCGCAGCAAAGCCCAGCGGAGCGCTCTGACCCGCCAGAAAGCGCGCGCCAAGGTTGGATGTGAGCAGCACAATGGTGTTGCGGAAATCTGCTTTTCGCCCCATGGCATCGGTGAGCTGCCCATCCTCCAGGATCTGCAGCAGGATGTTCTGGATATCCGGGTGGGCTTTTTCGATCTCATCAAACAGGACCACGCTGTATGGGCGGCGGCGCACGGCCTCGGTAAGCTGCCCGCCCTCATCATGGCCCAGATAGCCCGGCGGGGCACCCAGCAGCCGGGCAGCGGTGTGCTGCTCCTGATATTCCGACATGTCAAACTTGAGCAGTGCCTTTTCGCTGCCGAACCAGCTGACGGCCAGCGCCCTGGCAAGGGCTGTTTTGCCAACGCCGGTGGGGCCAAGGAACAGCATGGCTCCTATGGGCCTTCCCGGTTCCCCAAGGCCGGTACGGCTGCGACGGATGGCCCCTGCCACGGCAGCGACTGCGCGGCTCTGCCCGACGATCTCCTCGTTCAGGCGCTGTTCCAGCTTTTCCAGCCGTTCCCGTTCCTGCTCTCCAACGCGCTCTGTGGGCACGCCGCTGGCCTGTGCCACCACATGGGCGATATCATCCGGGGTCAGCACGGGCTGGGGCTGCTTTTCCCGTTCCGCACGGATGCGTGCCGCTGCGCATGCTTCATCCACAAGGTCGATGGCCTTATCCGGCAGAAAACGCCCCGGCAGATACCGCACCGAGAGTTCCACTGCCGCCTGCAGGGTCTCCTGCGGAAGCTTTACGTTGTGATAGCGTTCGTAGCGCGGGGCCAGACCGCTGAGGATATCGACGGCCTGTGCAGGCGTAGGCTCCTCCACCTGCACCTTGCCGAAACGGCGTTCCAATGCAGCATCCTTCTGGATATGGGTGCGGAATTCCTCGGTAGTAGTGGCACCGATCATCTGCAATTCTCCACGTGCCAGTACCGGCTTTAAAATGCTGGCTGCATCAATGGCACCTTCCGCTGCACCGGCACCTACAATGGTATGGAATTCGTCCACGAACAGGATGGCACTGCCGTCCCGGACCAGTTCTTCCAGCAGGTTTTTGAATCGCTCTTCAAAATCGCCGCGGTATTTTGTGCCTGCCACAAGGCTGGCCATATCCAGTGCCAAAAGACGGCGCCCCTTGAGCGCGCGCGGCACGCGGTCCCCGGCAATGCGCTGGGCAAGACCCTCCGCCAACGCCGTCTTGCCAACGCCCGGTTCCCCCACCAGACAGGGGTTGTTTTTCTGGCGGCGGCATAAGACTCTACCATGCGGTCCAGCTCCGCCTCCCGGCAGAACACCGGGTCCAGTTCCCGTTCTGCGGCGCGGCGGGTCAGATCACGGCAGTATTTATCACTGGCCCGGCTGCCGCGTGGTGCACCGGCTGCCGCCCGTGTCTGGTATGGCAGGACGAATTGCCCGGACAACTGGCGGCATTCTCTCACAGCCTCTGTGAGCTGCAGCCCCATGGACGCCAGCAGCACGCCTGCCGTGCAGCCATCATCCTCCAGCATCGCGCAGAGCAAGTGTTCCGGTTCAGCACGGTTCAGGTGAGCGTTCTGCGCCCCGATGATGGCATAGTCCATGGTGCGTCTGAGATCCGGTGCAAGGTCATGGCGGTCCAGATGCAGAGCCGGGGCGCGGCGGGTCTGAGCCAGTTGACGGCGCACTTCCGGCTCACAGATCTGTTTGCCTGCCAGAAACCGCGCTGCTGCGCCCTGATCCTGCTGCAGGATCGCCAGCAGCAGATGGCTGGTATCTGCCTTTTCGCAGCCCAGATTCCCGGCAAGCTCCACTGCACTGCGCAGCAGTCTGTCCGCCTCATGCGAAAAGCCCTTGTAACCGCCAAAGCCCATTTTTTCCCAGATGCTCATTTGCCTGCTCCTTGCTGAAAAATTCGTTTGCATAAGAAGTATAGTCCCAAAGCACCGAAAAAAATCAGTCGTTTGTGTCGGGATGGGAAAAGCAAAGAGGAGATACCGGTGTGGCATCTCCTCTTTGGCAGATCATGTTCAGTTCATTTCAGCCAGAGCCTTTTTCAGGTTCTTTGCGATCTGATCCGGGCAGCTGGTGCTGCGGAAGCCGCATTTCACATTCTCAAAGCGTTCGATGACCTGTTCGGCCTTCATGCCGCGAACGATGCTGCAGATGCCCTTCAGGTTGCCATTGCAGCCGCCGATGACTTCCATGCTCTCAATGGTGTGGTCATCGTTCAGTACAAAGTTGGTCTGCTTGGAGCAGGTGCCGCTGTTCAGGAAGCTGAATTCCTTGCTCATAGTTCAAAATCCTCTCTTTTTGACAGACATTCCGACGGTATTCGTCTTCATTTATTATAGGCCGGTCTGTTGGAATGTCAATGTGACCTGCTGCACGGTCATACATCGATCCCACGGCGCTGGTGGGCCAGTTCCAGAATACGGGCGATCTGATCCTCCTCTGTGGTGCAGGTGCCCACCGGGTGCGGCACCTTGTGGTTAGCTCCGTGGAAGTCGGTGCCGCCCGTGTGGATAAGGCCGTACTGCTCGCACAGCGCCGCACACTCAGCCTTGTCCTCCGGGCTGTTGCGGGGATGCTCCACCTCGATGCCGTCGATCATTCCCTCTTTGGCAAGCTGGCGTACCAGCGGCATGCTTTTGTAAACGGTCGGGTGCGCAAACACCACCACCGCACCGGCTGCCTTGGCTGTGGCAAGCACCTCCTGCACCGAAGGATACTTTACCTGATGCAGTACCACGCCGCGCGGCTCCCAGCCAAAAAGGTAACTGTACAGCCTGCCATATACGGCATCGCACAGGCCCAGCTGATGCAGTGCCTCCATAATGCCGCTTTTGAACAGTACACCGCTGTCTTTTGCGTATTCCAGTGCCTGTTCCGTGCGGAACTGCGGATACAGCGCTTCGATCTCCTTTGCGCTTTGCAGACCGCACTCGTTGCGGCGCTGGCGCAGGATGTCGCAGTGCTCCCTCAGCTCCCGGCTTTCCGGGTCCGGGTAATAGCACAACAGGTGCACCCGGTGATGATGCTCATGGTCGTAGCCGGTGAGCTCAGCCGCCGGGAGCAGATGCACCCCGTCCTGCACCGGGTGCTCATAGCAGTAATTCACACTGAGCAGGGTATCGTGGTCGGAAATGGCCATGGTGTCCAGACCCGCCCGCGCCGCCATGAGCGGCAGACGGTGGATGGGCACCGAGCCATCGGAACAGGTAGAATGATTGTGAAGATCGCCGGGCATAGAAATTGAAACCTCCATGAAAACCCCCTCAGCCGCCTGCGGCGTCAGCTCCCCCGAGGGGGGCTTTTCTTTTGCCAAATGCTTTTTATCCGCAAAAGCTGCCGTGCTCCGTTCCGCTAAAAAGCTCTCCCTTTCGGGAGAGCTGGCATTGCGAAGCAATGACTGAGAGGATCTTTATTAGTTCTTATAGAAATTGATCAGGCAGCCATCTGCCAGGATCTTGCGCTCATCGGCGGTCAGCGGGGCCATGTACAGGCTGAGCTCCTTGACGGAATCGCCCAGCACATAGGCCTTGATGTCCTGCAGATCGCCCTTGAGAGCTTCGCGGACGTTGGGGATGAACACATAATCGCCCAGACCGAAGGGCGTTGCGCCCACCAGCTGCAGCGGCAGCATACCCCAGTTGATGAGGTTGGAGCGGTAGCGCTTGGTGGCATACTCGGTGACGATGTTGGCCCCGGCACCCAGCACGCGCTGACAGCTGGCAGCCTGCTCACGGGCAGAACCATCGCCGGGCTTGACGGCAAAGATGGTGGATGCGATCTGCACATCATCCCATGTCAGGGCCTCGCAGCCGGGCACTTTGTGCAGCTGCGCCAGCACCTCAGCGCTGCCCTCACCTGCACGGCGGGCCTTTTCCTCAGCCTGCACAGCCTTGGCGCGGCCCACATACTCCGGGTCCTTGCGGCTGAGGGTGAACTCTGCCAGACCCAGCGGATTGGAGCGGAAGGACGAGGTCTCGCCGGAGGGGATGAGCTCGTCCGTGGTGGTAACAGGATCGGTGATGTAGGAAGCTACCTTCAGCAGCAGATTCTCGCCCAGCGGTGCAATCTCGGGCCAGTCCTTGATGTTGGGGCCCAGCTTGAGCAGTGCATCGTAATCGCCTTTGCCAAAGCCCTGATACACGCGGGTATTGTAGCTGGAAGGATCGTACTGATACTCAGGCACAGTGGGATCATAATCAATGTCGGTGGCCGGGGTCAGGATGCCGCCGTTGGCCGTGGTAGCTGCAATGCTGCGGGCATCCATCAATGCTACGCCGGAAAGCTGGCCGTTGCCAGGCTTGGAGCCCTCACGGCTGGGGAAGTTGCGGGTGGTATGGCGGATGGACAGCGCGCCGTTTGCGGGCACATCGCCTGCGCCGAAGCAGGGACCACAGAAAGCCGTGCGGATGGTTGCACCGCTTGCCATCAGGTCGCTGATCACGCCGGTGCGCACCAACTCCATCATGATCGGCTGGCTGCCGGGGTACACGCTGAGTGCGTAGTCGCCGCAGCCGCCGGTATGGCCCTTGAGGATGGAGGCTGCCTCATAAATGCTGTCGTAAAGGCCGCCTGCACAGCCTGCAATGACGCCCTGATCCACACGCAGCTTTCCGTTCTCAATCTTGCTGCACAGGTCAAGGCTGACGTCCTTGCGGCCGATGAGCTTCTGCACATCCTGTTCGCAGGCGTGGAGGATATCCTCAAGGTTTGCGTTCAGTTCTTCAATGGTGAATGCATTGGAGGGGTGCATGGGCAGTGCGATCATCGGGCGGATCGCAGACAGATCCACTTCCACCACGCCGTCATAGTAGGCCAGATCCGCCGGGGCCAGCTTTTTATAGTCGGCAGCGCGGCCGTGCACAGCAAGGAAGCGATGGGTGGTCTCGTCTGTCTCCCAGATGGAGGACAGGCAGGTGGTCTCGGTGGTCATCGCATCGATGGCATTGCGGGTATCCTGACGCAGGGACGCAATGCCGGGGCCGACGAACTCCATGACCTTGTTCTTGACGTAGCCGCTCTTGAACAGCTTGCCCACCAGTGCGATTGCCACATCGTGGGGGCCGCAGCCTGCGGGCAGAGAACCGGTGAGGTAGATTGCCACGACGCCCGGGCGGGCAACATCATAGGTGCGGCCCAGCAGCTGCTTTGCCAGCTCGCCGCCGCCCTCGCCAATAGCCATGGTGCCCAAAGCGCCATAGCGGGTGTGGGAGTCGGAGCCCAGAATCATTTTGCCGCAGCCCGCAAACTTTTCGCGCATGTACTGATGGATGACTGCAAGGTGCGGGGGCACAAAGATGCCGCCGTACTTTTTAGCAGCGGACAGTCCAAAGCGGTGGTCATCCTCGTTGATAGTGCCGCCCACAGCACACAGGCTGTTGTGGCAGTTGGTAAGCACATACGGAATGGGGAATTTCTCCAGACCGGATGCGCGGGCCGTCTGGATAATGCCAACAAAGGTGATGTCATGGCTGGCCATGGCATCAAACTTGATCTTCAGGTTATCGGCATCGCCGCTGGTGTTATGGGCCTGCAGAATGCTGTAAGCCATGGTACCGGTCTTTGCATTTGCAACGGCTGCTGCATCAAAGCCTTTTGCGGTCAGCGCGGCAGATGCATTGCCGTCTGCCGGCACCCACTCCCCGCGGGCATAGTATGCACCGCCGGTGCTGCACTTGATCATATCCAACATCTCGATTCGCCTCTCTTTTTGATTTTCCCGCCCGCCCTCTGTTGCGGGCACTGCCCCGGCAGAACGGTACACCGTCTGATCTGCCCTATCCTGCCGCACTGCCAAAGCAGGCGGCGACGGCCCCAAAGCCGTGTTTGAATATTATTATAGCATGAAACGCCGGAAAGAAAAAGCACTTTTTTCAAATGAACTGTGAAGGGAGGATGAAGAGACGGACTCTGCGCCACTCTCTCCCCTCGTCCGGCACAAAAGAAACAAGCCCGAACTGCCGCAAAACAGCCCCTGCAAAAAATGAGACAGGCTTTCCCGAAAAGGATCGCCTGTCTCGTTGTCAGGTATTTTCATCCCGAAGCATTGCCAGAAATTCTGCCTCGGTCAGAACGGGGATCCCGAGTGTCTGTGCCTTCGTCAGCTTGGAGCCCGCCGCAGCACCCGCCACAACGTAAGCCGTCTTTTTGGAGACGGAGCCGCTGGCCTTGCCGCCATTTTTCACGATCAGAGCCTCGGCTTCGTTGCGGGAAAGCGATTCCAGCGTACCCGTGACCACCAGCGTTTTGCCTGCCAGCTTATCGCCTTTCGGCTCGCCCTTCCACTGCATGTTCAAGCCGGCATCTGCCAAGCGGTGCACAAGATCGGTGGTGCCTTCTTTTGCAAAAAATTCTACTACGCTTTGTGCCATCACGCCGCCAAATCCGTCAATCTCGCTGATCTTCTCCACGGTGGCTTCCCGGAGGGCCTGCAATGTTCCAAAATGCTCCGCCAGCAGAGCTGCTGCCTTGTCACCAATGTTGCGGATGCCAAAACCGAACAAAAGCTTATCCAGATTATTCTGCTTGGAGCGTTCGATCGCGCTCAAAAGATTCTCAGCACTTTTCTCCTTGAATTTGTCCAGCGTCAAAAGCTGTTCCCGGGTCAGAGTGTAGATATCCGCAGCAGAATGCACCATATCCTTTTCCACCAGCTGAGTGGCAACAGCCGTACCAAGGCCCTCAATATCCATAGCATCCCGGGATGCAAAGTGGATGATATTGCGCAGCGCCTGTGCCGGACATTCGGGGTTCACACAGCGCAGAGCCGCTTCATCTTCCAGATGAACGACCGGTGCGCCGCAGGAAGGACAGACGGTTGGCATTTCGTAGGGCTGCGCATCCTCTGCATGGCGGGTGACACCGATCACTTCCGGGATGATATCACCAGCCTTGCGCACCTGAATGGTATCGCCGATGCAAAGACCAAACTGATGGATAAAATCTTCATTGTGCAGCGTTGCGCGGGCAACCGTGGTACCTGCCAGAAATACGGGATCAAAGCAGGCAGTCGGCGTCAACACACCGGTGCGGCCCACTGCGACCTCAATGCTGCGCAGCGTAGTTTCTTTGACCTCCGGCGGATACTTGAAAGCGATCGCCCAGCGCGGAAATTTGTTGGTGGAGCCCATCAAATCACGCTGTGCAAAACTGTTCACTTTTATAACAGCACCATCCATATCAAAGTCCAGCTTTGCACGGTTCTGCCCGATCTGCTCGATCTCTGCAATGGCCTGCTCAATATCATGCACCACATGATAACGCGGCGACACCGGCAACCCCAGACTCTTGAGATAGTCCAGACTTTCCGAATGCTTTGTGAGAGTTTTGCCGCGGATCTGCTGCACATTAAAAATAAAAATAGAAAGCCCCCGGCTGCCGGTTATTTGGGCATCCTTCTGACGCAGGGAACCGGCAGCAGCATTGCGCGGATTTTTGAAAGGCGCAGCGCCCTGCAGCTCCTGCTCTGCGCAGAGCTTCTGGAACGCTCCGTGCGGCATATACACTTCACCGCGCACTTCCAGAAACTCTGGTGCATTCTTCAATTTTTGGGGAATGCTGCGAATGGCACGGACATTGGCTGTAACGTCTTCGCCTACTACGCCATCGCCGCGGGTGGAGGCACGAACCAGCTCACCATTCTCATATTCCAAGCTGCAGGAAAGACCATCGATCTTGATCTCGACCACATACTCCGGCTCTGCGCCTGCTTCGCGCACACGGCGGTCAAAGTCGCGCAGTTCATCATACGAAAAAGCATCCAGAAGGCTCTCCATTTTGACCGTGTGGGTCACCTTTGGCAGTTTGCTGCTGGCGGTACCGCCCACCTTCTGCGTGGGAGACGATGCCGTTACCAGCTGTGGAAACTGTGCTTCCAGCGCTTTCAGCTCCCGGGTCAGGGCATCATACTCAAAATCTTCCAGTTCCGGCGCATCCTGATCATAATAAAGACGATTATTTTTTTCAATGATCGTTCGCAGCTCTTCCACGCGCTGCTTTGCCTGTTCCAACTCCAAAAAATCCACTCTCCCGCTCTCCGACTTTTCCTGCGCTGCATTCCAGACTTGTTGGCTGGACGATGCTGCAGCACAGGCTCAATTTTTATTAGTATACCACATTTTTCCGCCCTCTGCAAAGGAATACGGTTTGTATAGATCATTTATCCATCACAGTTGAAATCGGTTTCATTTTACTTTTTTGGTTGATTTATAATCAATCAGGTGGAGATACTCTTTGTTGAATAGCGTAAATTTAATACGCATTATCGCATTATTTTTGCTGAATCTTTCATTGGATTTCCAGCAATTGCAAGAGACTTTCTCGGTCAAATCTGCAATGGAGGATGTGAGCACACTCCTCCGTTCACGCCATAAAAAAGAGCTGCCCTCCCGATCCCTCGAGAGAACAGCTCCATGGTATTGACTTTATGCACCTTTCTTTGCATTCCGCTTGATAATCCGTATGACGCTTTTTACCAGCACTGTTTTTGTATGTAACACTTGCGGCGCTTCCAGTGCTAATGATTGTGTCAGGTCTCCACCGGTTTTCACGGTGCGATTTTCTCGCCTTGTCCAGCAGGCTCTCTTTCTCATTTGTTGCAGCACCAGCATGGCTGCTCTTGCTCCTCCGGTACGAAGCATACTCTTCTGCCGAGTAAAAGTAGTGGTAAACGTTCTTTCCGTCCCTGTTGCCCACCAGCTCGCGGGCATAGTACCGGTGGTCGTCCCGCTCGGCACCTTTCTGGCCGTGCGCAAGGTATTCCCAGTAATCCATTTTGAAAAAACTCCTCCTTTTCTTTTTCTGTGTTTTTCCGGCCATCAACAACTTTCTTTTACAGCCGGTTGCTTTTATCCACGGTTCCGTGCTATACTGGCTTTAACAGCTTTTGTTTGTAAGGAAAGGAATGAAAAACATGGCAACGATCACCTGTCCTGAATGCGGTAAAAAGCTCCATATCACAGATTCCAGACGTGATTTTGCGTTCTGCGAGTATTGCGGTACCAAAATCGAAATTGCGCCTTTTGTCCGCAATGCGGCAGAACATTCCGAGCCTGCGGAACCAGCGGAAAAAAGAGATTGCGGACATACTGCCGCAGATGTCGCATATCGCCTCGTCGATGCTTTCGCTTCTCCATTTGAAGAGCGGCGTACCAAAAAGCGTGCCGAGGAAGAACGCAAACGGCGTGAGGCAGAAGCAGCCGAGCGCAAAAAACAGGAGCAGCAGGCACGCGAAGAAGCCGACGCCCGTGCCTATGCAGAATACCGTTCTGCTCAGAACGAAAAATACGCCCGTCAGGTTGGCAAGTCTGTCGCCAAAGCCATCAACTATTACAGAGCTAATACCCAAAAATGCCTCATTGCCGGCGGTCTTGTTCTGGTTCTTCTAATTTCGGCGGGTGTCTCTTCGTCAAACAGCAAACAGCATGCACAGGAACAGGCAGCTCATAGTGCCGAGCTTGCCAGACTGGAAGAGGAGCGTGTTGCCAATTCCCACCTTGCAATGGGTGAAGTTATGATGCCTGTCATCTCGGATTACAGTGATTACCGCAATGTTGTCAAGCAGCTGAAAGATGCCGGCTTTATCAATGTTACAGCCGAAGGCAAAGGCGACATGATCCTCGGGATTTTTGAAACCGAGAACGACGTTATTGAAATCACGGTCGATGGCGCCCCGGACTTCAAAGAAGAGACATGGTATCCCATGGACATTCCCATCGTCATTTTGTACCACAGCTTCTATTCTTCCAGTAGCTCATCTGATTCTTCTCAGGAAACCGCAGTTGCAGAAACCACTGAAGAAGAACTCTGCTACGGAGCCGAAAGTTCCGAGTACAGCGAGTGCTATTGGGTCATGCCTTCTTCTGGTATCGTCCGCTATTTCCTCAAAGCGCCGGACTCCTACGCTGCAGGCATCACTGGTCGCATCACGTCGGGCAATGCAAAAAGCGGCTATAAAGTCCACTTCAACTACCTCAACGGCTGGGATGAAACAATTACTGTAACGGACGATGGCCTCCAGGTTACCCGTTCTGATGGCACTGATGGCTCTTATACCATTCCACGCACTTCAGATTTCATTCAATCCTCCTACGACGGCCCCGTTTCCGATATCCCCGAGGGCGTCGACATGAACCAATATGTTGAGGAACAGATGGCTGCATATGGGATCGAAGCATCTTCGGATACAACCGAACAGAGTTCCTCAACTGCTTCTAAATCCACTTCCGGTGAAGAAGATACAGCTCTCGGCTATGTCATGAACACGGGAAGTTATCGTGTTTATTACTACATTGACTTTGCGAACCATGAGGTTTACTATTTTGCCCACGGAAACGGCGACGAAACAGCCATGAGAGCTAAAATTGTTTCTGGCAGTTTCAAAGACGGCATTACTATTCATTTTAGTTATGACCGTGGTTGGGACGAGCAAATCAGTTTTTCTAAATATGACATGAGTTTAACTGACGGAAATGGCTATACTTATTCGTTCAGCAAAGCTCCAGCAGGAGCTGTCAAGCAAATTCTCAGCACCAAAACTGTAATCAAGTAATCGCTCAAACGCATCCCGGTTCACCTTGTAACTTACATACGCATCCATCATAGCGGCAACCGCATCGATCTTCTGGTCATACCTCTGTTTCAGAAGCTTGCGGTTGCCGTTTGTGTCTTCCAGCGTAATGCAGTTGCCCATGGCAAATTGCATTAGCGCTTCGTCAAACAACAGCTTCCTCTGTTCGCTCAGCTTCTTCAGCTCACCCAGCGGCACGCTCTCGGTCTTTGCGCCCTGTATCACCTTTTCAATGCCGTACTCGCCGTTCTCTCTGGCCCACCGCTCCACAAAGTCCTTTGCATTATTGTAGGGATTGTAGCCAAAGCACCGCACATCGTACCGGCTTTGCTCAATAAAGGCGTCAAGGTCGTCGTAAACTTCCATCATGTCCAGCACGGTGCCTTCCATCACGGCCAGCGTCCCCTCCCGCATGAACTCGTCATATTTCTGGCGCATGGACTGCGGCAGCTTCGAGAGGGTGCAGCCAAGAAAGCGGAGATGGACGAATATGCTCTCAAGCGAATCGTTGGTCATAAAATCGATGACCTTACTGAGCGTGTTTACACTAGGCGTACCGTCGAATGGCTCATCAGCGAGCTTGATAAGATCCCCTGATGTTCTAGCACCAATCCAGCACCGGGTCGAAATATTACAATTCGAGCCACGGTTTCTTCCATATATTTCTATTTATGGTTATGCACTTTTCATTCACAATTTTTCTTTTTTAAAATGCAGAAAACTCCAGTCAGTTCATGTATTTTTTGCGTCAAAACGTAAAAAAGAGCTACCCTCTCGATCCCTCGAGAGAACAGCTCCATGGTATTGACTTTATAAATATCAGATAGAAATGGTGTTGCACACGTCCAACAGCACCGGGTCAAGCGTCTTGGTCATTTCAAGGGCTTCATCCACCGGATAGTCCACCAGCTTTTCGCCTTTCATGCCAACGATACGGTTATACTTGCCCTGCTCCAGCAGACAGACAGCGTGATAGCCCATTGCAGACGCATTCACGCGGTCACGCAGGGTGGGAGAACCACCGCGCTGGACATGACCCAGAATCGTTGCACGGGAATCAATGCCGGTACGGGCCTGGATCTCGTTTGCGATCTCCTGCGCATGGCCGACGCCCTCGGCCACGATGATGATGAAATGACGCTTGCCGGTCTTCTGGGTCTCTGCGATCTTATCCAGAATATCGCGCTGCATGTCGAACTCTTTCTCCGGCAGCAGAACAGCCATAGCACCGGAAGCGATGGCCACGTTCAGTGCAATATAACCGGCATTGCGGCCCATGACCTCGACCACACTGCAGCGGTCATGGCTCTGGGTGGTGTCGCGCAGCTTATCGATCATTTCCAGCGCGGTATTCATCGCAGTATCGTAGCCGATGGTATAATCCGTGCAGGAAATATCGTTATCGATGGTGCCGGGCAGGCCGATCATCGGGATGCCGCGGTGGGCCAGCTCACGAGCGCCGCGGTAAGAACCATCACCGCCAATGACCACCAGGGCATCGATCCCCAGCTCGCGGCATTTCTCGGCACCCTTGTCCTGACCTTCCTTGGTCTTGAACTCCAGGCAGCGGGCAGTGTAAAGGATCGTACCGCCTGCAGAAATGATGTTCGAGACACTGCGCAGGTTCATTTCAAAGCATTCACCGTTCAGCAGGCCGTTATAGCCGCGCTGAATGCCGATCATACGGTAACCCTTATGCAGGCCGGTACGGACTACGGCGCGCACAGCAGCGTTCATGCCGGGAGCATCACCGCCGCTTGTCAACACACCAATCGTTTTGATCTGCTTTTCCATACGAGAGATTCCCTCCAATTTTGTCTTCATTTACCCAGTAATATCACAGCGCTCTCCATTTCAACGCTGCTCAGAGCACTTCACTTGCCTTGAATCATTATAACACAAACGCTCCGTTTTGAAAACATTCTGCCTGTTAAGATTCGCGCACAGAAATGTCATTTTGTTGCAATATTGTCTGTGCCGACCAGTCTTTCCAGTTCTTCAAACAGCAGCGGATGGCCGGAAGTGTAAAGATGACGCGGCACCTGCAGATACTGCTTGGTGTCCATCAGGTACAGAAGCACCGGCATATCGCCATCGAAAATATGCAGAAGATTTACCACCTTTGCATATTCCCTGCTGCTGCGGGACGGCACACGGATATAGAGTTTTTTTGCAGCCTTCCGCATCGGGTCCGGGCGGCCCTTGTCCGGCCGGGAGGGATCATAGCTTTCAATGGGGACAACACTCTCTGCCAGCAGCTTGGAGGCTTCGTCCTCTCGCACAGAAAGCTTGCCGTCGATCACAACGACCGCATTTTCGTGCAGTGAATCGCGGAAGGTATCCAGCACTCTGGGGAACACGATCACCTCCATCGTACCGGTCAGGTCTTCCACACTGGTAAAGGCCATCATGCTGTTGGACTTGGTGGTCATCATGCGGCTTTTTACCACTGCACACACGATGCGCACCCTTTCGCCGTCCTTCACATGGGCATCCTCGCCGGTCAGATCCTTGATGGAGTGGGACGCGATCCGCGCCGACTGCTCACGGTAGGCGTCCAGCGGATGGCCGGACAGGTACAGGCCGCTGACATCCTTTTCCTGCTGCAGCAGCTCCTTGTGGCTGTATTCCGACAGCTGTTTGATCTCATAGCTGTCCGCAGATGCTTCATCCTGCGCTTCCCCGCTCATGACCGAGAACAGGTCCAGCTGGCCGTCCAGATTGCGGCGGGAGTCTGTTTCGATGCTTTTCAGTATGCCTTCCACCGCCTCCACCTGACTGTGGCGGTTGCTGCCCATATGGTCAAAGGCACCGGCCTTGATCAGGCTTTCGACCGCCCGGCGGTTCAGTTCTGTGCCATGCATCCGCTTGCAGAAATCGTACAAGCTGGTGTAGGGCTTATTCTGCCGCTCTCTGACCACATTCTCAATAAGGTTGCGGCCCACGTTCTTGACCGCGTTCAGTCCAAAACGGATCTGACCGTTGTTATCTGCCGTAAATCCGCCGTTTGAAACATTCACGTCCGGCGGCAGCACCTTAATTCCAAGCCGTGCGCACTCACCGGAGTACTCGATGACTTTATCGGTGTTGTCCAGCACGCTGGTCAGCAATGCAGCCATGAATTCGCTGGGGTAATGGCACTTGAGATAGGCTGTCTGAAATGCCACATAGGCATAGCAGGCAGCGTGGCTTTTGTTGAATGCATAGGAGGCAAAGCTGGACATTTCGTCGTAGATCTCGTTTGCCACTTTTTCCGAAATGCCGTTTGCCACACAGCCCGGGCATTCGTTGCCGGGGTCGGTGCAGCCGTGCACAAAGTGCTCACGCTCTGCCTCCATAACAGCATGCTTCTTTTTGCTCATGGCACGGCGGACATTGTCTGCCTGTCCGAACGAGAAGCCTGCCAGCTCACGGAAGATCTGCATCACCTGTTCCTGATACACGATGCATCCGTTGGTCACGTCCAGAATGTGCGCCAGCTGCGGGGTCTTGTAGCTGATCTTATCCGGCTCGTGGCGGTTGCGTAGATAGGTCGGGATGGAGTCCATGGGACCGGGACGGTACAGGCTGATGAGAGCGATGACATCTTCAAGGTTCTGTGGCTGCAGGCCCACCAGGACCTGCTTCATGCCGGAAGATTCCAGCTGGAACACGCCCTCGGTATCGCCCTGCCCCAGCATCCTGTAGGTGTCCGGGTCGTCATAGTCCAGCTTCTGGACGGAAAATTCCGGGTCGTGCTTCTGCACGGCAATTTCCGCATCGCGGATGACCGTCAGGGTGCGCAGACCAAGGAAGTCCATCTTCAGAAGTCCAAGCTCCTCGATCTCGGTCATGTTGAACTGGGTCACGGGCAGGCCATCATTGGTGGCCAGCGGCAGATAGTAGTCCGTAGGCTCCGGGGTAATGACGACGCCCGCCGCATGCGTGGATGCATGGCGGGGCATTCCCTCCACCTTCAGGGCCGTGTCGATCAGCTCCGTGACCTGCGGGTCGGTGTCGTACATCCGCTTCAGCTCTGTCGAGACCTCCAGCGCACGCTTCAGGGTCATTTTCAGTTCCATGGGGACCTGCTTTGCCACCGCATCCACCTGCTGATACGGGATCCCCATTACACGGCCGACATCGCGGATGGCGTTGCGGGCTGCCATGGTGCCAAAGGTAACGATCTGCGCCACATGGTCAGCACCGTATTTGCGGTTGACGTAATCAATGACTTCCTGTCGGCGTTCGTAGCAGAAATCCACATCGAAGTCCGGCATGCTGACACGCTCCGGGTTCAAAAAGCGTTCAAAGATCAGATTATAGCGGATGGGGTCGATATCCGTGATGCCCACACTGTAAGCCGCAATGCTGCCTGCGCCGGAGCCGCGGCCCGGGCCCACCGGGATGCCCTGACTCTTGGCGTAGTTGACGTAGTCCCACACGATGAGGTAGTAGTTTGTGTAGCCCATCTTTTTGACCACGCCGATCTCGTAGCTCAGACGGTCTTTGTTGGCCTGCGGTACATCAGGCCCATAGCGGCGTTCCAGACCCTCCCAGCAGAGCTTTTCAAAAAACGCCTGATTATCCATCCCGTTCGGTGCTTTATAATAGGGGATCTTGGTGTGCCCGAAATCAAAATCAAAGCTGCACCGCTCCGCAATTTTGGCCGTATTTTCGCAGGCTTCCGGCACCATGGAGAACAGATCATACATTTCGTCTGTCGTTTTGACATAGAACTCGTCGGTCTGGAACTCCATCTTATCCGCATCCTGAATGGTCTTACCGGTCTGGATGCACAGCAGGATGCCCTGCATCTTGGCATCCTCCCTGCGCAGATAGTGAGAGTCGTTGGTGGCTGCCATGGGGATGCCTGTTTCCCGCGCAAGCTTGATGAGCTGCGGCAGAACGATGTTGTCCTCTTTCAGGCCATGATCCTGCAGCTCAATGTAATAGTTACCCTCGCCGAACAGGTCGCGGTACCACAACGCGCTGGTTTTGGCACGCTCATAGTCGCCTGCCAGAATGGCCTGCGGGATCTCACCGGCCAGACAGGCAGACAGGCAGATCAGTCCCTCGTGATACTGCTCCAGCAGCTGCTTATCGATGCGGGGCTTGGAGTAAAAGCCCTCCACAAAAGAGGCCGATACCATTTTGATAAGGTTTTTGTAACCGGTCTCATTTTTGCACAGCAGGATCAGATGGTTATTGCCATCGATCTTGTTCACCTTATCAAAGCGGGTGCGGGTGGCAACATAGACTTCGCAGCCGATAATAGGCTTGATGCCCGCCTTTTTAGCCGCCTTATAAAACTGCACGCAGCCGTACATAACGCCATGGTCTGTGCAGGCAATGGCGGTCTGCCCGCACTCTTTTACGCGCTCCATCAGCTGGTCGATGCGGCAGGCACCGTCCAGAAGGCTGTATTCCGTATGGATGTGCAGATGAACGAAGTCCCTTCCAAGACGGTTGTTCTCACTGATCTCGCTCACGCTGTGCCTCCTGTTCCAGATTCTTCCGCAGATTTTCGGCCAACGCCTCCAGTTTCTTCATCCGGTGTGACAGGCCGGATTTGCTCACCGCAGGCTCAAAGCAGCCGCACAGTGCCGTGAGCGAAAGGTCCGGGTACTGCATCCGTTTGGCGGCAGCTTGCTGCAGCACCTCCGGCAAGGTGGAAAGGGCATCCTGCTCTTCCAGAAATCGGATCGCCTTCAGCGTCTGCGCATTGGCGCGGGCCGTTTTGCCGAGGTTTGCGGTGTCGCAGTTGGTCTGACGATTCGTCTGGTTGCGCACCTGCTTGAACGCCTTCTGTGCGTGCATCTCCTCAGCGGCATTCACTGCCCCCATAAAGCTGAGCAGCCGTTCTACATTGGCTCCCGTTTTGACGTAGATCAGGTTCACACCGTTGCGCCGGGTGCGGTGCGGTGCAAACTCATGCTCTGCCAGCAATGCTTCAAAGTCCCGTGCAAGGTTGGTGCGGGAGGTAAGGAACTCCAGATTATATTCCTTCTGCGGATCAATGACCGTTCCACTGCACAAAAAAGCTGCGCCAATGTACGCACTGACGCAGGTCTGGCAGCGGATAAGGCAGGGGTCGATCTGCAGACTGGTTTCACTGCCGGTGGTGCCGAACAGCTCATGCATCCGGGCCACCTGCTCCGGCGCACGGATGTTGAACTCGTACAAAACACCGCTGGGCCGCTGCTTTTGCAAAATTTCGCCCTGCACGCCGCAGCGGGCAAACAGCTGCTGTGCCGCCTGCACCGTCTCCTGCTGTTCGGTCTGCACCACAAGGCCCCTGGCATCAAAATATTTGGCAAAGCACGCAATGCCATAGGCCGCCGCACGCACGCAGCAATCCTTCTGGATGCTGCGCGCAGCGATCTCCTCCCGCGCACGGGACGCAAAACTACTCATATTTCCTCAATTCTGTCAACGCATGGCATCACGATGCTGCACGCCCGGCTCGTAGCCGAGTGCCGTGCAATACTCCGCGATCTTACGCGCAAATGTAATGGAGCGGTGCTTGCCGCCGGTACATCCCACCGCAATGGTCAGCTGGCTTTTGCCCTCCTTGACGTAAAGCGGCAGTGCATACTGTAAAAAGCTTTCGTAGCGCTTGAGCAGCTCCTGCGCTTCCGGGTGCGACATGACAAAGTCCACCACTTCCTGATCCAGTCCCGTCTTGTGCTTGAGCTCCGGGACATAGAAAGGATTGGGCAGGCAGCGCACGTCCAGCACGAGGTCTGCTTCCGGCGGAATGCCAAACTTGAAGCCAAAGGACATCACGGTCAGGCGCATTGCACTTTTTGCTCCGCCATTTTTCACAAACAGGTCGCAGATGCGCTCCTTGTTCTGCGCAGTGGAGAGCAGTGCCGTATTGATGGTATAGTCTGCACGCTCCTGCAGCGGCTTCAAAATCTTGCGTTCCTTTGCAAAGGCCTCCCGCGTGGAAATGCCCTCCGAAATGCTGATGGGATGACGGCGGCGGGTCTCGCTGTAGCGGCGCATGAGAACATCATCCGGGGCATCCAGAAACAGGACCTTATACAGGATCCCCTGCTCGTCCAGTTTATGAAGTGCCTGCTCGATCTCCTCGCTGGTGCGGCAGCCGCGCACATCCATAGAAAGTGCCACCCGCTCCAGCTGGCTGTCGCCTGCTTCCGAGAACGCAGTGATGCTGGGCAGCAGTCCGGCCGGAACATTATCGATGCAGAAAAAGCCGATATCCTCCAGTGCATTCATGGCGACCGATTTGCCTGCACCGGAAAGTCCGCTGACGATCAACAGCTCCATAATTGATATCCCGCTCCTTTTATCTTGGCCAATGTTTTTATTTTACAACACGGATCTCTTTTTCCAGTTCATAGCCGGTCTTTTCCTTCACGATGGCACGCACTTCATCGCAGAGAGCCAGCACATCAGCACAGGTGGCACCGCCGAGGTTGACCACAAAGCCGCAGTGCTTATCGCTGACGGCGGCACCGCCGTGACGGAAACCGCGCAGGCCGCACTGGTCGATGAGTGCAGCTGCAAAAGCACCTGCCGGGCGCTTGAAGGTGCTGCCGGCGCTGGGCTTATCCAGCGGCTGCTTGTCCACACGCTTTGCCATCAGTTCATCCATTTTTGCACGGATGTCCGCTGCATTCCCGGGCTGCAGCGCAAACTGCGCCGAAAGGATGCAGCCGCCATTTTCTTCAAAAATGCTGTGGCGGTAGCTCAGGTCCAGCTCTGCTGCCGATGCCTGCACGACCTCTCCTTCTGCGGTCAGGTACCGCACCACGGTGAGGACATCCTTCATTTCGCCGCC
This sequence comes from Faecalibacterium sp. 7, assembly GCF_049562865.1. Lineage (NCBI taxonomy): Bacteria > Bacillati > Bacillota > Clostridia > Eubacteriales > Oscillospiraceae > Faecalibacterium > Faecalibacterium sp. 7. The sequence continues at coordinate 2,493,943 of NZ_CP186911.1, forward strand.
ATAGGCACCCGCATTCATATACACTGCACCGCCCACCGTGCCGGGGATGCCGTAGGCAAATTCCAGACCGGACAGGCCGTGTTCCAGCGCAGCCCTGCACAGGGCTGCGAGCCGGACGCCCGCACCGGCTCGCAGCATATTACCTTCAACGGCAATATCGCTGCCCAGTGCAGAAATGTCGATCACCACACCGGCAAAGCCCTCGTCCGCAAACAGGATATTGCTGCCGTTGCCCAGCAGATAATAGCGGACAGCCTGCTCTTTGCACAGCGCAACCGCACTGCAAAGCTGCTGTTCCGTCTGCGGCTGCACAAACAGCTGTGCGGGACCGCCGATCTTAAAGGTACAGTGTGCCGCAAGCGGCTCGTTCTCCCGAAACGGGATGCCTGCCTGCAGCAGCTTCTGTTTGAATCGTTCCATAGTGGATAACTCCTAAATCAGTCCATTTTGTCATCCAGACCCAGACGGATCAGCAGCTCACGCGCTGCATTGTAGCCCATCTTCTTCTGGCGGTTGTTGATGGCGGCAGTTTCCAGCACGACAGCCAGATTGCGGCCCGGTGAGACCGGAATGCTGGTGCTGGGGATGCTGACGCCCAGAATGTCGTAGTACTCGTTTTCCAGTCCGGTGCGCTGGTAGTTTTTGGTGGGGTCCCATGTCTCCAGCTGAACAACAAGGTCCAGACTTTCGCTCAGTTTGACCGCACCAACACCGTACACACGGGCCACATTGACGATACCAATGCCTCGCAGCTCAATAAAGTGGCGGATATTTTCCGGTGCGGTGCCCATGATCTGGCGGTTGGACACCTTGCGCAGCTCCACAGCATCGTCTGCTACCAGACGGTGGCCGCGCTTGACCAGCTCGATGGCAAGCTCACTTTTGCCGATGCCGCTGTCGCCCAAGATCAGGATGCCCTCGCCATACACCTCCACCAGCACGCCGTGCCGGGTGATGCGGGGAGCCAGTTCCAAGTTCAGCACACTGATCAGGCTGCCCATCAGCGTACAGGTCGTCTCGTTGGAGCGCAGCAGCGCTACGCCATGCTTCTGGGCCAGTTCCTGCATTTCCGGGAAGGGAGTCAACTCCTCGCTGCGGCAGACGATAACAGCCGGCGGCTGCTGACGAAACAGCTGATCCAGTGCTTCGTAGCGTTTTTCTGCCGAAAGGCCGGACAGAAAGTTCATCTCTGCCAGACCCATGATCTGCAGGCGCAGCTTATCAAAATAATCGTAATAACCCGCAAGAAATAGACCGGGACGGTTGACCTCGGCGATCTCCACACAGATCTGATCCAGTTCCTTTGGCGTATAGACAACTTCCATACTGACACGGTCGGTCAGCGTTTTGAGCGAGACATTGAATGTGCCCATCCTTGTTTCCTCCTGTGCTCCCTTTTGCCGTGCAGCACCGCCATTCCGCCGGGCGGGCACAGCATTCTTTCCTTTTATTATAATAGAATGATTCCTAAAAAACAATACAGCCGCTCTTTCTTTTTCCTTTGCCGGAAAGAAACCTGCGCAGCAGCGTGTCCATGCACTTTATTTTTACATTTTTCTTACTTTTACACGGATTTTACATTCCGCGGATTTTGGATTTTACATTGCAACAGTATACTCTCAGACAGGAGAGAACCATCAAAACACGCAGGATGCTCTTTCTGTAAGCAGAGCGCCGCTGTTCAAGCGGTGTGCGCTGCGGGTGAAAGCAGCTTCTGAAATCAAAAGTGAGGAAATCTTTATGACCATTTTCAATGTCTTTTCCCTGCTTGGCGGCCTTGCCCTGTTTTTGTTCGGCATGGACATCATGGGCAAGGCCCTGGAAAAGCAGGCCGGCGGCCAGCTGCAGAAGATTCTGAGCAAGCTGACCGATAACCCTCTCAAGGGGTTTTTCCTTGGCCTGTGCGTCACCGCTGTGATCCAGAGTTCCAGCGCTACCACCGTGATGGTGGTCGGCTTTGTCAACAGCGGCATCATGGAACTGCATCAGGCCATTGGCGTCATCATGGGCAGCAATGTGGGCACCACCGTCACCAGCTGGATTCTGAGCCTTTCCGGCCTGCAGGGTGACAGTCTCCTCATCAATCTGCTCAAACCCACTTCTTTCAGTCCTTTGCTTGCATTTATCGGCATTTTGCTGTATATGTGTAAGAGTGAGAAGAAAAAGGGCATCGGCACCATTCTCATCGGCTTTGCTGTGCTGATGACCGGCATGACTGCCATGTCCAACGCCGTCCTGCCCCTGCAGAACGAGGCATGGTTCACCAGCCTGTTCACCCGCTTCTCCAACCCCCTTCTGGGCGTTCTGGTCGGTGCCCTTGTCACCGGCATCATCCAGAGCTCCAGCGCCAGCGTCGGCATCCTGCAGGCATTGAGCGCCACCGGCGTCATTACCTACGGCAGTGCCATTCCCATCATCATGGGCCAGAACATCGGAACCTGTGTCACCGCGTTGATCTCCTCTGTGGGCGCCAACAAGAATGCACGCCGTGCTGCCATGGTCCATCTGTACTTCAACATCATCGGTGTAAGCATCTTCCTTGTCGGTTTTTACGGCCTGAATACAGTCTGCCACTTTGCTTTTGTGAACACCACCATCGAGGCATGGGGCATCGCTGTGGTGCACTCGGTGTTCAATATCGTGGCAACGCTGGTGCTGCTGCCCTTTGCAAGCCTGCTGGAAAAGCTGGCCATCCTCACCATTCCGGATTCGCCGGAAAAGGAAAGCTTTGCGCTGCTGGATGACCGCCTGCTGAACACCCCTGCTGTGGCTGTGGAGCGCGCCCGCTCTGCTACGGCTGAAATGGCAGAGCTTGCCCGTGTGGGCGTGATGCAGGCCATGAGCCTGACCCATGAGTGGAACGACACACTTGCGCAGAAGGTCCGCGAGGAGGAGACGCAGGTAGACCGTTACGAGGACGCCCTCGGCACCTACCTTGTCAAGCTTTCCAGCCGTGAGCTGAACCACACCGACAGCCAGAGCGTGAACACCCTGCTGCACACCATCAGCGATTTTGAGCGCATCAGCGACCATTCCGTAAACCTGCTGGAATCCGCCGAGGAGATGCACACCAAAGACATCCAGTTCTCGCAGGATGCCCGGGACGAGCTGCAGGTGCTGGAGGATGCCGTGCAGGATATCCTGAACCGCACCACCGATGCCTTCCATAAAGGCGACCTGCATCTTGCCAGCAAGGTGGAGCCGCTGGAAGCCGTGGTCAATGAGCTGGTGCGCGCCATCAAAGCCCATCATATCGCTCGCCTGCAGGCCGGCAACTGCTCCATCGAGTACGGCTTTGTTCTGGATGACCTGCTGACCAACTATGAGCGCGTGTGCGACCACTGCAGCAATGTTGCCGTTGCACAGATCGAGGTCGCACAGGACAGTTTTGATACCCACGCTTACCTCAACGAGCTGCGTCACGGCAGTGACACCAAGGAAAGCGAGGAATTCCATCGTCGTTTGGACCGTTACCGTGAGCGCTATCTTTTCCCTGAAAATCAGTCTGCGGAGGATTTTGACAAATGATCTATATTGTGGAAGACGATGCCGCCATCCGGGAGCTGGAGCAGTATGCCCTGCAGTCCAGCGGATACGAGGTGGCCAGCTTTGAGAGCTCGGAGCCCTTCTGGCAGGCCATGCACGCTGCAGAGCCGGAGCTGGTGATTCTGGACGTGATGCTGCCCGGTGAGGACGGCTTCTCTATCCTGAAAAAGCTGCGCAACACCCCTTCCCTGCGGCGGCTGCCCATCATTATGGTCACGGCCAAATCCAGCGAGCTGGACACGGTGCGCGGGCTGGACTGCGGCGCAGATGATTACATCACAAAGCCCTTTGGCATCATGGAGTTTCTGAGCCGGGTGCGTGCTGCCCTGCGCCGCTCGGCTCCGGAAGCACGTCCCAATGTGCTCAGCTTTCACGAGATCCTGCTGGACGATGCCCGTCACAACGTGACTGTGAGCGGAACGCCGGTAGAGCTGACCTACAAGGAGTACAGCCTGCTGCGTTTGCTGCTGGAGAACACCAATCTGGTGGTGACACGCGAGACCATTCTGCAGGTGGTGTGGGGCACCGACATTTCGGTGGAGAGCCGTACTGTGGATATGCATATCCGCACCCTGCGCAAAAAGCTGGGGGATGCCGGCAAATACATCTGCACTGTGCGCAAGGTGGGTTACAAACTGACCGATGAAGAGGAGGCTGGTGAAGAATGAAGCTGCGCAGCATGGAAGAAAAGATCAGCTACCGACTGTTTCTGATGGGTTTCTTTGGTCTGTTGTTTACAGCGGCACTGTGTATCTTTGTGTTTCATAAAGCCTTTACTGCACAGGCATGGACCGGCCTTGAGCGGGAGGCGGAACTGGTCAGTGCCGGATACGATCTGGTGCAGGATCCGCAGCAGCTTACTTCTTTTGTTTCCAATGATCTGCGCATCACTCTGATCTCGCAGGATGGCAGCGTGCTGTTTGAATCCGCCACGGATCAGCCCATGGAAAACCATCTTTCCCGGCCGGAGATCGGCAGGCTATGGCCGGCGGCATCGGCCGTGATATCCGGGACTCGCAAACCATGGGATATGAGACCTACTATTATGCAGTGCTGCTGCCGAACGGCGAGATCCTGCGCACTGCACAGGACGCCGAAACGGTGTGGTCTATCTACGATTCCTCCATTCCCGCCATCGTGCTGAGCTGTGTTGCGCTGATGCTGGCTGCCGCTGTGCTGGCCACCCTGCTGACGCGTGCGCTGGTGCAGCCGGTGCTGAGCATGACCGAAGACCTTGACCATATTCAGGACAATGTGCCCTACAAAGAGCTGATCCCCTTTGCAGAGAGCATCCATTCCGACCGCATCCTGCGCGAAAACAATGAGAAGATGCGGCAGGAATTCACCGCCAATGTCAGCCATGAACTCAAGACCCCTCTGACCAGCATTTCCGGCTACGCCGAGCTCATTGAGACCGGCATTGCAAAGCCGGAGGATGTGCCGGGCTTTGCGCAGAAGATCCATGTGGAAGCCAGCCGCATGATCCAGCTGGTCAATGATATCCTGCAGCTCTCCAGTCTGGACAACGCAAGCGAGACCGGCTCGGAGCCCGAAATGGAAACGGTCGATCTGCTGAGCGTTGCAAAGGAGTGCGTGGAGCGTCAGAAGCTGAATGCCCGCCGGGCTTATATCTCACTGACCTGTCTGGGGGAAAGTGCTCTTGTACACGGCAACCGTCCTCTGCTGGATGAGCTGTGCCAGAACCTGTGTGATAACGCCATCCGCTACAACCGGCCCGGCGGAAAAGTGCAGATCACCACTGCCTGCAATCGGGACGGCCATTGTACCCTGACCGTGACGGACAATGGCATCGGCATTCCGAAAGAAGCACAGACCAGCGTGTTTGAGCGCTTCTACCGTGTGGATAAGAGCCGCAGCAAAGCGACCGGCGGCACCGGTCTGGGACTGGCGATTGTCAAGCATATTGCGCTGATCCATGGTGCCCGCATCAAGCTGGAAAGTCAGGTGGACGCGGGTACCACCATTACCGTCACTTTCCCCACTGCAAACTGAGGAGCGGAAGCTTCTGCACTATTCCGGTAAAAATCTCACGACTGTCTGTAATTGCGGACAGTCGTTTTTTATTGTGATCTTTTCCCTGCCCACACCATACTGCAACGCGCTGCGCTGCTGCAGATGCACAAGGTCTATCCCCTGCTGCCAGAAGCTCTGCACAGTCTGTGTGCACAGCCGGGCCAGCTGGGCGCACTGTGCGGCACCGGGCTGCGGGGCCTCATCTCCGCGCTGGCAGTCCAGACGCAGGAGCACCGATTCGCCTTTTAACGTGAACGAAACGCTGCACCGGCGGATCGTCACCGGTTCCTCCGCAAGCCAAAGCGTATGCGTCCCGCGCATCCCGGACAGAAGCTGAACCACTGCCGTCTGCTGGGCGTCCAGCTTGATGCGCTGCTCCCCTTTCCGGAAAACACTTGTTCCGGCAGCGGAAAGCTCCTCATCTTGCAAGGTAAGCTGCGGCCAGAACATTCCATCCCGATGCTGGTACAGGCGTGGCATCCGGCCCGATTCCTGCTTCAATTCATTCAGGAGTCTGTCCGGAAGCCCTTCTGCAGCTTCAAGCTGTTTTTCCAGTTCTTCCGTGGAAACTGCAAGGATGGAAGCTTTTGCCGCCGCACGCCCCCGCCCGCTTTCCAGAACGATGGACTCATAGGCAGAAAGCAGTTCTTCTGAGGTGTTCTCACTTATTATGAGAAAGTCGCACAGGCGGTAGTCTGCCTTCTGCGGCAGCTTTTTTTGCACGGACGAAAGTGCCTTTTCCAGCGTACTTTCTTCGGCCAGCCGCATCTGCATTGCGGCCGACGCTTCGGATGCATCCGCAGATGCTTCCGGTGCCTGATACAAAAGCCCGACTGTCACCGTTGCCTCGTTTTGTGCAAGATAGAGTGCTCTTACCATGCTTTTCTCCGTGGTCTCGCAGCGGAGAAACAGCAGGCACCAGCCTACCAGCAAAAGCGTGCCGATTGAATGCCGGAGCCGCCGCCTCATCCTGCTGCTCCTTTCCTGCAGTTTGCAGCTTTTTTCCACAGCTCACCTGCCGCTGCGCAGAGGAATCCGATGCGGAAAACAGCGCAGGTAAGCCAGATCAGAAGCAGAAGCGCATCCATACGTGAGAAGATGCCCACGCTCCATGCACGCAGCAATTCCTGCTCCGGATAGTCCGTTTCGCCAAACACAAGGCAGATGCCGGCGGCAAGACACACCTGTGCCAAAAAAGTCAGCCACGGAAGAAAAAGAACGCGGCGCGGCGCAGGTTCTTCTATCAGAAGGGGCCAGAGCAGATACTCCGCGTACAGCGGCACACGCGGCAGCCGGGCCAGCTGCACCGCATCCGGTTCCAGCAGATGGGACCATTCCATCTGGCCTGCAATGCCTGCCAGACAGAGTCCCTCCCCCAGCAGCACAAACCACCACAGCACCCTTGCCGGGGCATCCCAGCCGGAAAGCGGAATGCGGCATCCCGCCCAGAGCAGCAGCGGGAGCAAGCCGATCAGTGCCATGGAATGAAACTCCTGCCGACAGACGTTCTGCGCCTGCATTGCCGTCCTGAACGCCTCTGCCAGAAGCCCGAGGACTGCCGCAAAAAGCCAGACCTGCCGCACCGCCGTCTGCTGCCAGCAGACATACAGCACCGCGCTGATTCCGGTCAGCAACAGTGCCCCGAGCACTCCATAAAGAAGCATCCCGCGCAGGGAAACGCCCGGTTCAAGGCTCTCTGCCAGAGCTGCCGTCCATACACTCAATGCCAGTGCGGAAAAAGAGAGTTTCTTCTGCCCTTGCATTCCTTTTCCTCCCGTCTTTGCCAAATGTTAAAGCCCTTCTGCGAAAGGCGGCGGTAGTTGCGGCGGATTACGCCATCCTCTGCCATGGGCCGCTGCGGAAACGGGTGCGCCGCCAGATACGGCACCTGCAGACAGGCCGTACCGGATAGGCTGAGCAGAAACGCAAAAAAAGCCCCCGCAAGACCCACCGGCCCGGCAAGACCTGCAGCCAGCACCACACCCAGACGCAGCAGCGTCGCAGGCTCGTACAAAGAGGGCGTGACGAACACCGCAATGGCCGTGATGCTTGCCACAAAGATCACCGGCGTGCTCATAAGCCCGGTGGCAATGGCGGCATCTCCGATGATAAGGGCCGACACCAGACTGACCGAGTGCCCCAGCGACTGAGGCATCCGCAGACCCGCTTCCCGGATGACTTCCAGAATAAGCATGACCAGCAGCATTTCTGCAAACAGCGGCAGCGGCGTTGCCTTTTCTGCCGCTTCGATCCTGTACAGCAGCTGCGGCGGGATCAGTTCCGGCAGATAGACCGCCAGACACACGAACACCCCCGGCAGAAATACGGTCAGGTAAAACGAAATATATTTCAGGACGCGCAGAAAAGAGGAAAACACCGCGGTGGATGCATAATCATCCAGACATTCAAAGTTTTCGCAGAAGAGGGCCGGAAGCACCATGGCGGAAGGGCTGCCATTGACCAGAACCACGATTTTTCCCTCACAGAGCTTTGCTGCCGCCACGGCGGGCCGCTCGGTATAGCTCACCGGCGTGAACAGCCGCGCCTTGCCCGGCAGCAGCCACGGTACAAAGTAGCTGGAATCCAGCAGAAGCTCCGGTTTTGCCGCCGCAAGCGTTTTGCGCACACGCTGCACCATGGCAGGGTCTGCTTTGTTTTTGCAGTAGCAGATGGCATATTCCGTCCGCATTCCGGTGTCTGCCTGTGCCGCTTCCTGTACCAGCTGTTCACTGCGGATGAGCCGCCGCAGCAGGCTCAGGTTGACCCGCAGCAGATCGGCAAAGCCCTCGCGGGAACCGCGCAGATTTCCCTCGCCCGAGGGTTCGCCCACCGAGCGGAACTTGAGACCCTGTACCGAGAACGCAATGCCCTTTGCGCAGCCGTCCAAAAGCAGCACCGCCATGCCTGCTGTCAGCCGTTTGGTCAGTTCGTCCATATCCTCTACCGGCGCATTCTCTGCCGGAAAAGCCGAGTCGTGCAAAATCAGCTCGTAGGCCTGCATCCCGGTGCAGCACTGTCCGGGCTGCACCGGCGGGGCCTGACGGCTGGCCGCATCCAGCAAAAGCGTCCAGAGTGAATCCAGACTGGCCATGCCGTCAAACAAAAGAATGACGGCTTTGCAATGATAAATCGTGATCTCTTTGGCATAATAATCCGCAGAAGGGCCAAACATCCGGTCCAGTGCCGCTAGATTTGCCGACAGACTCTGTGATAACTGCTGCATCCATGTCCACTCCTTTGCACAGCAGTATGCCCGTATGATGCACATTCCATTCCCTTTGCAACCGACAGGAGGTCTTGTTTTTTGAAGCTTCTGATCTGCCGAACCATCATCATTTATCTATGCGTTCTGTTTGCCATGCGGCTGATGGGCAAACGCCAGCTGGGTGAATTGCAGCCGGAAGAGCTGGTGTCCACCATCCTCATTTCCAATCTGGCGTCCATCTCCATCGAATCGGAAGAGGTGCCCATCACATCCAGCCTCATTCCCCTGTTCCTTATTGCGGCGCTGGAACTGCTGGGTTCTGTGCTGAGCTTCCGCAGCCAGAAATTCTTCAATTTTCTATCCGGCAGGCCCAAAACGGTCATACTGGATGGAAAGATCGACCAGAATGCTCTGCGGATGCTGCGCCTGACCACCGCCGATCTGATGGAGGCGCTGCGCGGCAAAAACATCTTTGACCCGCGTGAGGTCTCCTACGCCGTGATCGAAACAAACGGGACCCTCTCGGCGGCCCTGCGGCCGGAGAAAGAACCTGTCCGACTTTCCGACCTGCAGATCAAGGTAAACCATGCCAACGCCATCATCCCCTTTGTGCTGGACGGTCAGGTGCTGGAGGACAATCTGCGCTGGTGCGGCAAAGACCGCGAATGGCTGGAGCGGACTGCACAGGCCAACACCCTGCTGCCCGAGGAGATCCTGCTGTTGATCGGCAGCGAGACCGAAGACTATTTTCTGTTAAAAAAAGAGGACCGCCATGGAAGCGGTCCCCGGTGAGGTGAGTGGATGAAGCGGATCTATGCATGTATCGCCATTGTGGCCGTGCTGCTGGGTGTGGCTTTTTACAGCAGCTGGAAGGTGCAAAGCTTTGCCGAAGTGATCTCGGCAGACCTTGACGCAGCTGCCGAGGCCATCCGCAATGCGGATCATCCTGCTGCGCGGCAGGCCCTTGCCGACGGTGCCGCCCGGTGCGACCAGATGCGGACAAGCATGAATCACCTGCTGCGCACTGCAGATTTTACCGAACTGGAAGCCGCCCTGCGGGCTGCGGACGGCCATCTGGAAATGAATGCTCCCGAGGAAGCCTTTGGTGAGCTGCGGCGCGCACAGGTACAGGTGGAAACGCTGGAATGGCTCTCCCATCGGCTGGTATGACAAAAGCACCGGAACTGTGCCTGTTCGGACACAGTTCCGGTGCTCATGGGGTCTATTCTGTTATTTCTGTGGTTCCCTGCGGTCGCCCATCAGCTTCTGCAGCTCATTGAAAAAGCTCTCCACATCCGCGAACTGGCGATAGACGGAGGCAAAGCGGACATACGCCACCTCGTCGATCTTTTTCAGTTCCTGCATGGTCAGCTCACCAATGCGTACACTGGGGATCTCACGGTCGTAGGAGCTGAGCAGGGTCTGCTCAATGCTGCTGACCGCCCGCTCCAATGACTCATAGCTGACCGGGCGCTTGGCACAGGCACGCACCATGGCATTGAGCAGCTTCTGCCGGTCAAAGGGTTCCCGGGAGCTGTCCTTTTTGATGACCACAAGCGGAACAGTCTCCACGACCTCATAGGTCGTAAAGCGCATGTGGCAGCTGAGACATTCGCGGCGGCGGCGGATGCGTTCGCTGTCTTCAGTGGGGCGGGAGTCGATCACTTTGGATTCCTCAGCTCCGCAATAGGGACATTTCATGTTCTGTTCCTCCTGTCCGGTCTGACCGGGCTGTGTTTTTACGCTTTGGTCTTGGGCTTGCGCTCGCTCCACAGCACCCACGCAGAGGTGGAAACGCACAGCGAAGTATACACACCGCTGATCATGCCCATCATCAGCGGGAACGCAAAGGTAAAGATGCTGTCCAGACCGTACAGCTTTGCCACGACACACATAACACCCAGTGCCATTACCGTGGTAATGGTGGTGATGAGGGTGCGGCGGGCAGACTGATTGACCGAGCGGTTGACCAGCTCTTCAAACGAGGCTTTTTTGCCCATCAGGGTGCGGTTTTCACGGATACGGTCGTAGACCACAACGGTATCATTGATGGAGTAGCCCAGAATGGTCAGCATGGCTGCAATGAAATTGCCGTCCAGCGGAGTGCGCAGCAGCACGAAGGTGCCAAACACCACCATCAGGTCGTTCACCAATGCCAGCACTGCCATCATGCCGCCGGTCAGGCCGCCGATGTTCTTGAAGCGCAGGGCAATGTACAGCAGGATCAGCACCAGTGCGAACACCACAGCCACCAGACTCTTCTGCAGGAACTTGATGCCCATGGCAGCGCTGACATTGCTCAGGGACAGCTGCTCAAAGTGGTTTTCCGGATAGCTCTCGTTCAGGCTGTCCAACAGGTCGGCCACCTGTTCCGTGGTCACCGTCTCGGTGCCGGGCATGGAAATTTTCAAGGTCTGGTCGCCGGTGGCAACGTTCTCGCCGGTCTGCAGGGTCAGGCCGGTGCTGTCCAGTGCAGCGGAAGCCGTTTTCTGCACATCCGCCGTGGTAAAGCTGCCCTCGTAGCTCAGGGTGATCATGGCACCGCCGGTGAACTCGGTATCCAGATGGACGCCGAACACCACAGCGCACAGCACGATGGCTGCCATCAGGCAGGTGGAAATAGTCAGGAAGCGCTTGCGCAGGCCCACAAAATCGATGGGCTTCTTTTCTGCCGTTTCCTTGCCGGGCTTTTCAGCGCCGTAAAGCCAGGGGTTGCGCAGTGCCTTAATGGAAGCTGCGCCGCGGATCATCACACGGGTAGCAAACACGCCAAACACAAAGTTCAGCAGCACGCCGGTAAGCAGCGTGTAGCCGAAAGCATAGATCGTACCGGCAGTGGACGGGCCAAAGGCAAAGAATACAAAGTGCAGTGCCTTGGCAAACAGGCCGTCCGAGGGGCCGAAGGCACCCATCAGCACAATCGCCACGATAACGATGGTCACGTTGCCGTCAATGATCGGCGTCAGGCCGCGGGCAAAGCCGCTCTTGAGTGCACCGTCCAGCGACTTGCCGTTCTTCAGCTCTTCCTTGATGCGCTCTGCGGTGATAACGTTGGCATCCACACCCATGCCGATGGCCAGAATGATGCCGGCGATACCGGGCAGGGTCATGGTGAAGCTTTCAAATACCGGGAAATAACCGGACACGAACGCCAGCGTTGCCGCCACCTGACCGGCCAGTGCCATGCAGGCCAAAAAGCCCGGCAGGCGGTACAGGATGGTCATGAATACCACGATCAGCGCAAATGCGATCAGACCGGCCAGCACCATGGCGCTCAGGCTGTTTTCGCCCAGGCTGGGGCTGACGGTAGAGTAGCTGTCCACAGTCAGCGCAAAGGGCAGTGCGCCGGAGTTGATCTGGCGGGCCATCTTGACGACCTGCTCCTGCGTGAAGGGATTGGATGCCGAACTGGTGATGATGGCAGAGCCATCGGTGATCGCAGTGTTCACGGTTGCGGTGCTCACGTTCTCGTCATCCAGCCAGATGCTGATGGTACCTTTGGACGCGGCCAGCCGGGTGGTCGCATCACCGAATGCCTTGGCACCGTCGTCCGTAAATTTCAGAGAGACGAAATACTCCGATGCACCCCCGCTGGTCACAGGGCCATACTGGGCTGCGGCGCTCTCGATCATGGAGCCGTCCAAAATCAGCTCACCGTCGGCACTGCTGCCCTCCCGGAAGGTGAGGTACGCGGTGGTGCCGATCTCGTCGATCGCCGCTTCCGGGTCAAAATCCGTCTCACCGGACTGCCACGGAAACTCGAGGATCAGGCTGTCGGAGGTGTTGTCCACATACAGCTCATAGTCGGTCACGTTCAAAGCGACCAGACGGTTCTCAATTACAAGCTGCGCGGCCTCCAACTGTTCTTCGGTGGCATCGTAGCCATCCGACGGCACAAAGGTGACGTTTACGCCGCCCTTGATATCCACACCGAAGCGGATATCCTTTGCGCCCTTGATGTAGGTCGTGGTCGTATCGCCGTACTTGGCATATACGCCGAAGAAGGCAGTGTAGACGAACACTGCGATCAGCAGCACTGCGGCGACAAGATGCCATGCTTTGCCTTTTGTTTTCATAAAATTCAGGGAACCTCCAAAAGCAGCGGCACAGACAGCCGCTGCCCGTATTCTGGTACAGACCCGCCTTCTGCGGGCCGTCTTTCTTCCGCAGGGCAGCCGTCATGCCGGCTTTCCTGCGACAAAACTCCCCTGACGGCTCAAGCGAGCCGCACAGAGGAGATAAAATCAGGAATCGTTAGATCTTAGTCCGCCTTATCAGCCAGCAGCTTTTCCACGACCGCCAGACGCACGCAGACGCACAGCAGTTCGGACGCCATTTCTACCTCGTCCAGACTGGGATAGGTAGGTGCAATGCGCAGGTGAGAATCCTGAGGATCCTTGTGGTAGGGATAGGCAGAACCGGCACCGGTCAGGGTCAGGCCCGCATCCTTGCACAGACCTGCCACGCGCTTTGCACAGCCGGGCATCACATACAGGCTGATGAAGTAGCCGCCCTTGGGGTCTGTCCAGTGGGCAATGTCGCCGCAGGGAATGAGGTTGTTCTTGAATGCCGTCTTGACGGCATCGAAGCAGGGCACCAGACGACGGCGATGCTTTGCCATGTGGGCCAGAACGCCTTCCTTGTTCTTCAGGAAGCGGACATGGCGCAGCTGGTTCATCTTGTCGTAGCTGATGATCATGACCGAGAAGCGCTTGCACATATACTTCATGCTGCTCTCGCTGCAGGCAATGGCAGAGACGCCTGCGCCCGGGAAGGTGATCTTGCTGGTGGAGGTGAACATGAACACACGGTCTTCGTTGCCGTACTTCTTGCTCTCGTTCAGCAGCACCGGAGTCTCGATGATCTCATCGGTGAGATGATGGACGATATAGGCCTCATCCCAGAAGATCTTGAAATCAGGCGCAGCGGTCTTCATCTTCGCAAAACGCTCGATGGTCTCATCGCTGTAGGTGTAGCCATCAGGGTTAGAATACTGCGGCACGCACCAGATGCCCTTGATATCGGCATCCTCGGCCACCAGCTTTTCCACAATATCCATGTCCGGGCCGTTGGGGGTCATCGGCACACTGATGAGCTCAAAGCCAAACTCCTCGGTGATGGCAAAGTGACGGTCATAGCCGGGCACCGGGCAGAGGAACTTGCGCTTCTCCACCTGAGACCAGGGGCACGGAGACTCCGGGAAACCAAACACATAGCCGATGTTGATGAGGTTGTACATCAGCTGCAGGCTGGAATTGCCGCCCACGAACACCTCGCCGGGCTGCACGCCGAATACATCCGCGAACAGCACACGGGCTTCCTGCAGGCCTTCCAGCTCACCATAGTTGCGGGCATCCGTGCCGGCATCGGTGGTGTAATCGTTCATCTTCAGCAGGTCCATGGCCAGATCCATCTGGTGAGGGCCGGGCTTGCCGCGGGCCATATTCAGCTTGAGGCCCTTGGCCTGAAATTCCTTGTACTTTGCTTCAAGCGCTGCCTTTTCAGCAGTGAGTTCATCACGGTTCATTGCAAGATAATTTGCCATTGGAAACACACTCCTTTATCGTACTTCCTGTTACCCATTGCGCTGGCGTTGCATCCGATGGAGCCTTCCTGCCAGGGAACCGGCTCCGTACTGCATCCAGACCTTAATATTATAGTACATTTTCAGCCCGGAAACAAGAATATTAAAACAAAAAGCCCTGCTAAAAGCAAAAAGCTTTTAAAACAGGGCTTTCACTCCCCTGCTGTGCGCCGAAGCGTCAGCTCAGAGAGGCTTGGTTTTTGTAGCGTTTGCGCACCGCACCGTATTCCAGATGGGCTTCTCCGCCCTCCACAGTGTCTTCATCCACCGTCACGCGGATGATGGTAGCATCTGTGGGCACATCATACATGATGGGCAGCAGGATGCCTTCCATCACGCTGCGCAGGCCGCGGGCACCGGTCTTGCGCTCAATAGTCTTGCGGGCAATGGCATGCAGTGCTTCATCGGTAAATTCCAGCTCCACATTATCCATGCCCAGCAGCTCTTTGTACTGCTTGACCAGACTGTTGCGCGGCTCCTTGAGCACACGCACCAGAGCATCCTCGTCCAGATCATCCAGCACGGTAATGACCGGCAGACGGCCGATCAGCTCCGGGATCAGGCCGAACTTGACCAGATCGTGAGGTTCCACCTTGCGCAGCAAAGCGCGCTCGGCTTCGCTGGAGTTATCCTTCAGGCTGCTGCCAAAGCCCAGCGCGGACTTATCCGTGCGGCGCAGGATATACTTGTCCAGACCATCAAATGCACCGCCGCAGATGAACAGGATATTGGTGGTGTCGATCTGGATGAACTCCTGCTGCGGGTGCTTGCGGCCGCCCTGCGGGGGAACATTGCTCACAGTGCCCTCAAGGATCTTCAGCAGGGCCTGCTGCACGCCTTCACCGCCCACATCGCGGGTGATGGAGGGGTTCTCGCTCTTGCGGGTGATCTTGTCGATCTCATCGATATAGATGATGCCGATCTGTGCCTTCTGCACATCGAAGTCCGCTGCCTGAATGAGCTTGAGCAGGATGTTCTCCACATCCTCGCCCACATAGCCGGCCTCGGTCAGGGTCGTGGCGTCGGCAATGGCGAACGGAACGCCCAGCATCTTGGCCAGAGTCTGCGCCAGCAGAGTCTTGCCCACGCCGGAGGGGCCCAGCAGCAGCACATTGGACTTCTGCAGCTCCACATCGCCGCCCTTGCCGCTGAGGATGCGCTTGTAATGGTTGTAAACCGAGACAGCCAGCACACGCTTTGCCTCGTCCTGACCGATCACATACTGGTCCAGACCTTCCTTGATCTCGGCCGGGGTCAGGATGTTGATATCCAGACCGTCTGCGGGCTGGATGTGTGCGCGGTTTGCACCGCCCCGTGCCGGGCGTGCGCTTTTGGGCTGATCCGGCTTATCGGAAAGCAGATCGTGGCACAGGCCGATGCATTCGCTGCAGATGTTGACGCCGGGGCCGATGATCATGCGCTCCACTTCGTCCTGATGCTTTCCGCAGAAGCTGCAGACCAGATCCTTTTCATTTTTGTCTCTGCCGGAATTGTTATTTGCCATAGCTGTTTTTCCTTATCCTGGGTAAATTAAATGTCAGCGGCTCAGCGATGGGCAATGACCTCATCGATCAGGCCGTATTCTTTTGCCTGCTGTGCGGACATATAGTTATCGCGCTCGGTATCCAGCTGGATCTTTTCCAGCGGCTGACCCGTGTACTCGCTGAGCATCCGGTTCATCTTATCGCGGATATACACCATGTGTTCAGCGTGGATCTTGATATCAGTGGTCTGGCCGGACAGGCCGCCGCCCTGACCGCCTGCGATCAGCGGCTGATGATCATGATCTCCGCATTGGGCAGTGCAAAGCGCTTGCCCTTGGTACCGCTTGCCAGCAGGAAAGCGCCCATGGAAGCAGCCATGCCCATGCAGATGGTGGAAACATCGCACTTGATATACTGCATGGTATCGTGGATGGCCATACCGGCGCTGATGGAACCGCCGGGGCTGTTGATATACAGGCTGATATCCTTATCCGGGTCCTGCCCTTCCAGATACAGCAGCTGTGCCACAACAAGGCTGGCCGTGGTATCGTTGACATCCTCACTCAGAACGATGATACGATCGTTCAGCAGACGGGAGAAAATATCGTAGGAGCGCTCGCCGTGGGACGACTGCTCTACAACGTAAGGAACAAAACTCATAAAGTTCGCCTCCTGAAATGGAATATAGTATTTGCAAAATTGACCGATACGGTTTCCCTGCCGGTTCTGCCGTATCGGTCAATTTTTACAACCTTTGATTGAAACCGTGCAGCGCGCCGCCAGCTTCAAAGGAGTGCAGCCGACTGATTACTCAGCGTCTGCTGCCTTCTCTTCCTCAGCAGCCTTCTCCACGATGTTTGCGTGGCTCTTGATGAAGTCGATGGCCTTGTTGATGGCCAGATCCTTCTTCAGGTCGTCAACATTGACCAGCTCACGGACCTTGTCCTCTTCCATCTTGTACTGGTCAGCGATGCGCTTGATCTCAGCGGAAACTTCCTCCTCGGAAGCCTCGATGTTCTCAGCAGCGGCAACAGCCTCCAGAGCCAGACGGATCTTGACCTGCTTCTCAGCCTGAGGCATGAAGGAGGCACGGAACTGCTCCATAGTCTGGCCCATATACTTCAGGTAGTCCTCGAGACGCAGACCCTGCTGCTCCACGCGGAATGCAAAGTCGTTGACCATCTCGTCCATGCGCTCATCGTACATTGCCTGGGGGATCTCGCCCTCCATGCTGTCGATGACCTGATCGACCAGAGCATTCTCAACAGCCAGGTCGTCCTGCTTGTCCAGCTGCTCCTGATTGTTCTTGCGGATGGAAGCCTTGAACTCGTCCAGAGTGTCGTACTCGGAGCAGTCCTTTGCCAGCTCATCATCCAGAGCAGGCAGCTCCTTGTACTTGACCTCGTGCAGCTTGATCTTGAACACAGCAGCCTTGCCAGCCAGCTCAGCAGCCTGATACTCGGTGGGGAAGGTGACGTTCACGTCGAACTCTTCGCCAGCGGAGTGGCCCACGATCTGATCCTCAAAGCCGGGGATGAAGCTGCCGCTGCCCAGAGTCAGGCTGTAGTGCTCAGCCTTGCCGCCCTCGAATGCGACGCCGTCCACAAAGCCCTCGAAGTCGATATCAGCGATATCGCCATTCTCAGCAGCACCCTCACGGGTCAGCTCACGGGCGTTGCGCTCCTGCACACGCTTCAGCTCTGCCTCAACAGCCTCGTCAGAGACAGTATGGACAGTCTTTTCCACCGTCAGACCGTTGTAGCTGCCGACCTTGACTTCGGGCTTGACAGCGACCTTGACGGTCAGGGTGACACCGTTGGTCTCGTCAGCAGAGTCAACAGTGACTTCCGGACGGCCGACCGGCTCCACGTTTGCTTCCTTGACAGCAGCCTCGAAAGCCTCGGGGAACAGCTCGTTGATGGCGTCGTAGGTAAAGACGTCCTTACCGTAGAACTTCTCGATCAGAGCGCGGGGTGCCTTGCCCTTGCGGAAGCCCTGAACAGGGTACTTCTTGCCTTCCTTCTTGAAAACATCGGCAGTGGCCTTCTTAAAAGCCTCTGCATCGATGGAGAACTGCAGCTCTGCCATGCTCTTCTCGAGCTTTTCACACTTGATGAGATTCATTTGTTTTTCCTCCACTCAAAAAATCTATTGCTCGGGGCAGGAAATTTTTGCCCTTTGCAACCGCGCACTGCGTCCTGAATGAACTTGCTTTTGCAACATGCGGGGACGCGCGCGCTCAATTGGGTGCAACAATCGCGTCAAAACTTATTATAGCACGCTTTGGACACAATTGCCAGTCCAAATTGTGAATTTTTATCATTTCTGCCCTTGCTGCAGCTTCCGCCCGGTCAGAACGTCTCTGTCCCGGACGATCAGTTGATGCGATATGGACAGAAACGCAGCCCATCCGCACTTACCAGCTTGTAGTGGATGCCGTCCACATCGCCCTGCACCGCATATCGGATCGCGTTGCCGTGCAGATGGCCGTAAAAGCAGGTTCTGATGCCATATTCTTTTAAGGTAGCTACGATCTCCGGGGCACTGGTGCCGGTGTATACCGGCGGATAGTGCAGGAACACCAGCTTTTCCAGTCCCGGTTCGGCGGCATCCAGACTCATGCGCAGCCGTCCGATCTCGCGGTTCATCACCTTTTCATCATGGGCCTCGCCTGCATCAAACAGCCAGCCCCGGGTGCCGCAGATGGCATAGCCCTCTACGCTGTAGGAATTGTTGTGCAGGATGTGCAGGGTGTCGAACCCCTCTGCTTTGAGGTAGGCGTTCATCTTATTGGCAGTGGACCACCAGTAATCGTGGTTGCCCTTCATGATGATCTTCTGTCCGGGCAGGCTCTGCAAAAATTCAAAGTCCCTGCGGGTATCGGTCAGGCGCATGGCCCAGCTGATATCTCCTGCCAGCACGATGGTATCTTCCGGTTTGATGAGCTTCCGCCAGTTTTTTTCCAGACGCTCCACATAATCGTTCCAGCCGGGAAAAATATCCATCGGCTTGGAAGCGCCCAGAGAAAGATGGGGATCGCCAAGCACAAAAAGTGCCATGTTTTTACTCCTGTTCTAAAATGCAGCAGGATGTATTATTCCTGATAGCCCAGCGCAACTTCGGCGATCTGCGCAGGCTCGATCACAGTGCTGAAGCGCTCCGGCTTCTGGCGCAGCGCAGCAAGACTTGCCGGTGCGGTATGCGCGGTAGCTGCTTCCAGCTGCTGCATTGCTTCAAAATCATTTTCCGGCGCGGACTGTCCCAAAGCCGTCAGCACGCTGCGCGGGAACTTGAAGGGAGACGCAGTGGACAGCACCACCATGGGCACCCCTTCGCGCTTTTTCTGTGCAGCCACATGGAAGGCCACTGCGGTGTGCGTATCGCACAGGTAGTTGTCCTTCTCATAGCGGGCACGGATCTCCCCTGCCACTTCTTCCTCGCTGCTCCAGCCGCAGGAGAAGCTCTCCTGAATGGCGGCCAGCGTCTCCGGACGTACCGTGTAGCTGCCGGTCTCGGCCAGACTCTTCATCAGGCCCGCCACCTCGGCATCGCTGCCGGTGACATGGTACAGCAAGCGCTCCAGATTGGAGGACACCAGAATGTCCATGCTGGGCGAAGTGGTCTTGAAGAACTCCCGCTTTGCGGTGTAGGTGCCGGTGGTGAGGAAATCGGTGAGGACGTTGTTCTCATTGGAGGCGCAGACCAGCTTGCCCACGGGCAGGCCCATGCGCTTTGCATAGTAGCCTGCCAGAATGTCGCCGAAATTGCCGGTGGGCACACAGAAATCCACTTCATCGCCGAAGGCGATGCTGCCCGCCTTGAGCAGCTGGGCATAGGCGGCAAAGTAGTAGACGATCTGCGGGACCAGACGGCCCCAGTTGATGGAGTTGGCGCTGGACAGGCGGATATCCCGTTTTGCCAGCTCGGCCGCAATGGCCTTATCGCCAAAGACCTTCTTCACACCGGTCTGGGCATCGTCGAAGTTGCCGCGCACCGCGTAGACTGCCACGTTGGCACCCTCCTGCGTTGCCATCTGCAGACGCTGGATCTCGCTGGTGCCGCCCGTGGGATAGAACACTGCGATCTCCACACCCGGGATATCATGGTAGCCGTCCAGAGCTGCCTTGCCGGTATCGCCGCTGGTCGCCACAAGGATCAGGGTCTTTTCCGTGCGGCCCAGATTCTTTTTGGCTTCCACCAGAAGCTTCGGCATCAGCTGCAGAGCGTAATCCTTGAATGCACAGGTAGGGCCATGCCACAGCTCCAGCGCATAGGTATCTCCCTCCACCGGAGCAAGGTATCCGGCCTTGCCTCCGAAAGCGTCGCCATAGGTCTTGCGGGCCGCTTCCGTCAGAAAGTCCTGCGAATAGTCGGTCAGATATTCCTTGATGACAGCAGCTGCCATAGCCGGGTAATCCAGCTCACACAGCGCCTTCACATCCACCTGCGGAAAGCTTTCAGGGACAAACAGGCCGCCCTCGTTGGACAGGCCCTGTGCGATTGCTTCCGAGGAAGTCACTTTGCGGTTTTGGTCTCTGGTACTGAAAAACTGCATTGTTGTCGCTCCTTTTTCGCCGTGGAACGCTGAAAACACGTTCCTGCTGCTACGGCAGAGAAGATCCCTGCCCGTACATTTCCCACCGGGGCGCTTGCTTTACGCAAGAAAAGCGCCCCTTATAATATGTACCATCCAGCGCCCGCTGTCAAGAGGGAACACTTCCGCCACATCAAATCGCACCGGCGCATCGCTCTGTCCGGTACACTGCAGATAGTGCTGTGCTGCAAAGATCAGCCGCTTCTGTTTGGCGGCATTGACCGCAGCAGCCGGGCGCGAAACGGCGTCCGAGCTGCGGGTCTTTACCTCGCAGATGACAATGGTCCCATCCGGTTCCTGTACCACCACGTCCAGCTCCCCCATCCGGGTGTGGAAGTTATGCGCCAGCAGCCTGCAGCCCTGCTTCTGATACCAGCGGGCCGCAGCGGCTTCTCCCCTGTGCCCCGTCTCAGCGCGGTTCACTTTCCGTTCTCCGGCCAGTAGCCCTGTTTTTTCAGGAAGCTGCGGCGGTAGAATGGCTGGATGCCGTACTGCGCAATGAGCTCATAGTGGAGCTTGGTCGGGTAGCCCTTGTGCTTTGCCAGCTGATACTGCGGGTACTGTCTGTCCAGTTCCAGCATATAGCGGTCACGGCTGACCTTGGCAAGGATGGATGCCGCGCCGATGCTGGCGCTGGTAGCGTCGCCCTTGACCACCGGCTGTGCCGGGATCTGCAAACCCGCCGGAGTGCGGTTGCCGTCCACCAGCACGAGGTTCGGCACGATGTCCAGCTCTTCCACGGCCTGCTTCATGCCGCCCATGGTGGCGTTGAGGATGTTTTCCCGGTCGATGATTTCCGGCCCCACAAAAATAATTTTGTAGGCCAGCGCCTTTGCAACGATCTCGTCAAACAGAGCTTCCCGTTTTTTCTCGGTGAGCTTTTTGGAGTCGTTGATGCCAAAGACCGGATTTTCCGGGTCCAGAATACAGGCCGCTACGCACACCGGGCCGCACAGAGGGCCGCGCCCGGCTTCGTCCACGCCTGCAAAGCAGCCATACTGACTGCGTACAGCGGCATCGTATTCATACAGCGGAGCCGAGATCTCCTCATCGGAACGGCGCTTCATTCCTCTTCCTCCTCGGCAAAATCCGTCAGGTCATCCCGCTGCGGCGGGCGCTCCAGCGAAATGCGGCCCCACTTGCAGGCGCGGAATTCATCCACCAGCATAATGGCGCAGCGCTCGGTGTTCACCTCGCCGCCGCGCACCAGCAGGCCGCGCTTGCGGCCGATGGCTTCCATCAGCTCGTAGGGCGGCAGTGCCAGCGTTTCGGCATCCAGCTTGTAGCGCTGGGCCACAAGGTCGGGATAGTTGCGGCGCACCTCATCCAGCAGGTTCATGGCCAGCTCTTCCACGTCCAGAATATCATCCTTGATGGAGCCGATGAAGGCCAGATTGGATGCAATGGTCTTGGAGTCAAACTTCTTCCACAGTACGCCGGGCATATCCAGCAGATCAAATTTGTCGGTGCTGACCCACTGCTTGCCCTTGGTCACACCCGGGCGGTCTGCTGCTTTGGCGCGGGCAGAGCCTGCAAAGGTGTTGATAAAGGTGGACTTGCCCACATTGGGGATGCCGCACAGCATCACCTGCGTCTTGGCACCGCCCATGCCGCGGTTCTGGCGGCGTTCCAGCAGGCCGGCCAGTTCTTTTTCGATCGCAGTCTTAACGGCATTGGCGCCGCCCTTCTGCTTGGCGCTGATCGCCACGCAGCCGGCGTCTGCTGCACGGAAGTATCGGATCCATTCTTCCGTTACGACCGGATCGGCCAGATCTGCCTTGTTCAGCGCATAGAGCTTCGGCTTGCGGGCCGTGATGCGCTCGATCTCCGGGTTCAGGCTGGAAAGCGGGATGCGGGCATCCAGCAGCACAAGGCTTGCATCCACATGCTGGATCTCCTGCTCCATCATGCGCAGGGTCTTGGTCATGTGGCCCGGGAACCACTGAATATTGTACTGGTTTGCAAAGCGGGTATCCATTTCGTTCATTTTACCACCCCAAAATCTGTAAAGGGCATAAAGCACACAAGCACCTTGCCCAGAATATCCCGTTCGTCGATGCAGCCGACATAGGTGGAGCGGCTGTCCAGCGACTGGTTGCGGTTGTCGCCCATCACAAACACCGTGCCCTCCGGCACTGTGTACGGGAACTGCACATCGTAGCCAAGATAGGTAGGCTCTGCAATGTAGTCCTCCTGCAAGACCTCACCGTTCACCGCCACGGTGCCGGTTGCATAATCGATGGAGACCGTATCGCCGCCTTTGGCGATGACACGCTTGACCAGCGGCTTGCCGTAGGAGGTATAGCTGTCCACAATGACCACATCACCGCGCTGAGGCTCGTAGCCCGCCCCCCACACGATGAGCTTGTCGCCGTTGACCAGCGTGGGCACCATGGAGCTGCCGTCCACCTGAATAATGCGGAAGAAAAACGAAAAGATCAGCACCAGCACCAGCGCTGCCGAGATCAGGGCCTCGTACCATTCCAGCAGATTCTGCCCGCGCACGGGCTTTGTCTGTTCCTGCTTTTCCATATCCGGTACACCTCACCTTCTGGTTTTACACTGCTGACCCGATTATACCGCAGCCGACAGGCTTTCTGCAAGCCAGATCACCTGTCGGCTGCACAGTTTTTTCAAATTTTTGATAAAGAAAAAAGGGACAACGAGGTTGTCCCTTTTCTCCCGTTTCAAATCGGGGATGATCAAATATCGCTCTTGACCTTGGCAGCCTTGCCGGTACGGCCACGCAGGTAGAACAGCTTTGCGCGGCGGACCTTGCCCTTGCGGACAACGGTGACCTTCTCAACGAAGGGGCTGTTGATGGGGAAGACACGCTCGATGCCGACACCGTAAGCAACGCGGCGAACGGTAAAGGTCTCAGCAACGCCGCCGTGCTTCTTTGCGATCACAGTGCCCTCAAAGGCCTGGATGCGCTCACGGTCGCCTTCCTTGATACGAACATCAACGCGGACGGTGTCGCCAACGTTGAACTGGGGCTTTTCAGCCTTGATGCTGCCTTCAGAAATAATCTTCAGTGCGTCCATTTTTGAATCCTCCATTTGTTTTTAGACGTTCATGCACGGCACCTTGCCGTCAGAGGACCGCCCGTTTAATGATATTGTCATTAACCCCGCTGTGGTCTCAGCGGACACTAACGCCTAAATAGGATATCACAAAACCCGCGTGAATGCAAGCGTTCTGACCAAAATAAATGCAAAAATTTTCTGTTTTGCCCAACAGACGGTCTTTCACGCTCTGATCAGACAAACAGCTGCTTATCTGCCGTCAAAAACTTTTTGCGCAGGATGTTGGCGCTGACGGCAGGCAGACCGAATTTTTCCTCCAGAAAGCCGGTGAGCAGCGAGGGGTTCAGGTTCAGTTCCTGTGCGGCCGGCATGCACAGATCAATGTGCAGGCTGTCCCCCTCCGTGGTGTACTCCACCTGCGGGATGTGATCCTTCAGCTCAATGATCTTGTTGCCTTTTTTGCCGTGCTTTTCCACCGGGGCGCTTTCCAGCGCATTGTACTGATCCAGCGCCGCAGCCGCTGCTGCCGGGTAGGTGATGCGATAGCATGCGTAGGCAATGAGGTCCGCCTTCATCTGCACCGGGCCAACGTGCGTGATCACGATACCTGCGGGCATGATGGCATTGAGGGCCGCTTTCCACTGCTCAAAATCCGGGGCTTCCGCTTCGGTCTTGACGTCCACGCACTCGCACTCACTCTCCTGCCCCAGCGAAAGCGGGCAGGCAAAGGTCATATAGATGTGGGGATTGAAGCCCAGCGTATGCCACACCGGCAGGCCGCTGCGCTTGAGCACACGCTGCATCACACGCTGCAGGTCCAGCAGGGAAATGTAGGAGGCCTCATTCTTTTTCTCAAACGAGATTCTGACTGTAATCAAAGCAGGGACCTCCTAACAGATGATTTGCACCGCAGCCGTGGCAGGCACGGTTGCAGGGCTGGGTGGTCTGGGCGGCAAGCGCCTTTTGGTACTCCCGCACCAGATATTCGTGGGTGACGCCGTAATCCATGTGGGACCAGGGCGTCACTTCGTCCAGACCGATGGGCCGCTGGCAGTAGAATGCCGGGTCGATGCCCAGATCTGCAAAGGTTTGCAGCCATGTGTCGTACTTGAAGCACTCTTCCCAGCCGTCAAAGTAGCAGCCGCGCTTGTAGGCTTCCACAATGACCGGGGCAAGGCGGCGGTCGCCCTTGGCAAACACGCCCTCCAGAAAGCTGGTGGTGCTGTCGTGATAGTTGACCTTGATCTTGCGGCTGCGCACGCTTTCCAGCAGATGCTTCTGCTTGGCCTGCAGGGTCTCGGCCGTATCCATGGGCACAAACTCAAAGGGAGTATGGGGCTTGGGCACAAAGCAGGCACAGCTGATCGTCACCTGAACGCCCTTTCCCTTGCCGCGCCTGGGCAGAGAATAGTAAAGATCGACCACCTTCTGCGCCGTCTCTGCGATGCCCTCAATGTCCTCCATGGTCTCGGTGGGCAGGCCCATCATGAAGTAGAGCTTGACCGAGGTGTAGCCCGCGTTGAATGCAATGGTGCAGGTCTTTTCGATCTCGTCCCATGTGACATTCTTGTTGATGACGTTGCGCAGGCGCTGGGTGCCGGCTTCGGCGGCGAAGGTCAGGCCGCTCTTGCGCACCTTGGTGGTTTTTTCAATGAGGCTCTGGGAGAAGTTGTCCACACGCAGGCTCGGCAGCGACAGGCTGACATGCTCCTTGGGTGCCCACTCGTTCAGATCATCCAGCAGCTCTTCCAGCTGTCCGTGGTCAGAGGTGGACAGGCTGGAAAGGCTCAGCTCCTCATAGCCGGTGTTGGCGCACAACTCCTGCGCCGCCCTGTTCAGAAGGCCCGCGTCACGCTGGCGCATGGGGCGGTACAGAAAGCCCGCCTGACAGAAGCGGCAGCCGCGCACACAGCCGCGCAGCACCTCGATGCTGGCGCGATCCTGAATAGCACCCACCATGGGCACCACGAAATTCGTGGGCGGGGCGAACTCGTTCAGGTCCTTGATGATGGCCTTGGTGATGCGCGCCGGGATGCCCGGCTCGTTGGGGGTGATGGCCTTGACCCGGCCATCCTCGTAATACTCCACATCGTAGAACGCCGGGATATAGACGCCGGGGATCTTTGCAATGCGCAGCAGCAACTCCTTTTTGGAGACGCCGCCCTCTTTTTTGGCCTTTTCGATCTCGGCACAGATGCCGGGCAGCTGGTTTTCACCCTCGCCCAGCTGGATCACATCAAAAAAGTCCGCGATCGGCTCCGCATTGCAGGCACAGGGGCCGCCCGCCACGATCAGCGGCCAGCGTTCGTCACGGTCTTTGGAATAGAACGGGATGCCGGCCAGATCCAGCATGGCCAGAATGTTGGTATAGGACAGCTCGTACTGCAGGGTGAAGCCCACTGCGTCAAAGGCGGTGAGCGGGTCCTTGCTCTCCATGGTGTAGAGCGGCAAGCCAAGGCGTTCCATTTCAGCCTTCATGTCCAGCCAGGGCATGAAAGCGCGCTCACACCACCAGTTTTCGCGGCGGTTGAGCAGCTCATAGAGAATCTTTTCGCCGAGGAAGGACATGCCCACCTCATAGGTGTCCGGAAAGCAGAACGCAAAGCGGACATCCACTTTTTCTTTGTCCTTATATACACTGCCGGGTTCTCCGCCGGTATAACGGCCGGGCTTCTGTACCCGTCCCAATGCTTCTTTCAGTTTTGGATCAAACATCGAGTCCTCCAATAAACAGTCCATTTTTACACGTCATTTTATTGTACCCGAAATGAGCTGTTTTTTCAATCGTTTCCCTTAAACTTTTTGCCTGCGCACCGCATTTCGCGCAGGCAGGACGCCAGCTGCGCCCCATCCAGCGGTGGAACGGGCAGCAGGTTGAATCCCCCGGTCAGTAGATTTGCCGCCCAGAAGGCACTGCCGCGGATGGTCAGTTCCTGTTCCAGCCGCAGCGTCCAGATGCCCGCCAGCATGAAATTGACCGCCGGGCCTGCAACAGCCAGCCAGAAGAGCCGCCCCGGTGAAAGGCCCCGGGCCGGAGCGTCCATCCGCATACAAAAGCCGGTCATGGTCACCTCAATGACCGGAAAGCGGCGCAGCAGCGCACAATACACCAGAATGTGTCCGCACTCGTGCAGGAACGCCGCCAGCAGGCCCAGCCGCAGAAAGCCGCTGGCATCGAAGTACAGCAGAAAATACAGGGAACCGCACAGCAGCACCGGGTCCCGGAACACCAGAGGCCCCAGCCGCAGGGCATCAGGATGCTTCATGCGAAAGGCCCAGTGCATCTGCCGGGTCACAGGCTTTTCCCTGACGATACAACTCAAAATGCAGATGTGCCCCGGTGGCCCGGCCGCTCTTCCCTGCTGTGCCGAGGGTCTGCCCGGCCTCTACGGCTTCGCCCGGACGGACATAGATATACTGCAGATGGGCATACACCGCCGCTGTTCCATCCGCAAGCAGAAGCTCTATGCAGCTGCCATAGCTGGTACTTCGCTTTGTGCGGAGCACGGTGCCGCCCTGCACCGCAAGGATGCCGGTGCCCTCGGCGCAGGCAAGGTCGATGCCTTTGTGGAATGCCCGTTTGCCCGTAAAGGGGTCCTCCCGCCAGCCGTATCCGTCCGAAATGCGCCACTGTGTGGTCTCCAGCGGAAAGCACAAGGCATCCTCCGTTTTCGACTGTGCCCGTGCCGGGAGCACCAGTCTGACGCAAAGCAGCGCTCCCAGCAGGGCCGCTGCCCGGAAAAGGGCCGATTTCTTCCCATATTTTGCGTGTTTTATGCGCCGTCCTGCTCGTCCGCTCCGCTTTGTCTGCATACCGTTTCCCCTTTCCGCTGTAGTCCACTGTATGCAGGCGGCGGTTCAAAAAGACCCGGCGGGGCTTTTCCCTGCCGGGTCTTACAGTGCTGTTATCTGCGGAACTTGAAGAGGTTCAGGAACTGCTTCAGGCGGCTCTTCTGTGCAGGCGCTTCAGCGATGGCCGGTTTTGCCGGCTTTGGCACAGAAGCAGGCCGGGGCGCCGTTTTTTTGCGGTTCACCATCTGTTCCAATTCGTCAAAGTGATCGTGTTCCTCCGGTTTCGGGGCCGCATCCAGATGGATGGGTGCCGACGGTTCAGGAGCCTTTTTCGGCTCCTGCTTCTGTACGGGGAGCTCCACCGTCTTTGTCTCCGGTTTCTCTGCAGACGGTTCTGCAGCGGGAGCTTCTGCAGTCAACGGTTCCGTCGGAGCTTCCACAGCCGCCGGGGCCGTTTTTTCACAGGCAGGAACTTTTCCAGTCCAGTCATCCCGAAGCAGCTCATACATATCCATCTGGCCGTTGACCGGTGCTTCGCCCTCGGCAGGCTTCACCTTCTGGTAGCTGCCATCCGGGCGCATCTCGCGGGCATTGACGTTATCCCGCAGCTGCAGCTGCAGAATATCGGTGAGCTTCTGCACCAGCACCGGGTCATCCACCCGGACGCCCACCTCCACGCGGCACTCCGTGTTGCGGGTGAGGAAGTCGCCGGAAGCAATATAAATGCGGGTGTGCACTCCATCAAAGAAGCTGTAAATGCGGCCATGCTCCAGATAACGGCCCACAAGGCTGCGGATGTGCAGGTTTTCGGTCTTGCCGGGCACCTCTGCACGCACACAGCAGATGCCGCGCACGATCATGTCGATGCGCACACCGGCACAGCTGGCTTCCTGCAGTTTCAGGATGATGTCGCGGTCACTGATGGAGTTGTTCTTCAGGATCATGGACGCCGGGCGGCCCATGCGGGCGGCGGCGATCAGGTGGTCCATTTCTTCCAGAAGCACGCTCTTGAACCGCAGCGGTGCTACCAGCATCTTGCTGCTGTCTTCGGTCAGGCGCTGTACGGCAAGGTTCTGGAATACGTTGGATGCTTCCTCGCCAATGACGGGATCGGCCGTGATAAAGGAATAATCGGTGTACAGCTCACTGGTTTTTTCGTTGTAGTTGCCGGTGCCGATCTGGGTGATGTAGGAGTAGCCCTGTGCACCCTTGCGGGTGATGAGGGTCAGCTTGGAGTGCACCTTGTAATCATCAAAGCCATAGATAACGGTGCAGCCTGCTCCTTCCAGCTGCTTGGACCAGTCAATGTTGTTCTGTTCGTCAAAGCGGGCGCGCAGCTCCACCAGAGCCACCACTTCCTTGCCGTTTTCGGCCGCTTCCATCAACGCCTGCACGATCTGGGATTCCCGCGCCATACGGTAGAGGGTCATCTTGATGGAAATGACCTCCGGGTCATGTGCCGCCTTTTTGAGCATGGCAATGAAGGGCCGGATAGACTGGTACGGGTAGCTGAGCAGCACATCATGCTTCTGCACCTCAGCAGCAAGATCGTACTGCGGCGGCGGCAGCATGGGCCGTGCCGCCGGGTAGAACAGCTCCGGATGTCCGTCTGCCTCGATCCTGCCGGTGAGCTTATAGAAGAAGCTCAGATCCAGCGGGCTTTTCTGCACGAACACCCGCTTATGGGTCAGCACAAGGCGGTTGCACAGCAGGCGTTCCACCTCCGGGGCAGATGCCGTTGTGATCTGCAAACGCACAGCCGCCAGCTTGCGGCGGCGCTTGAGCAGATCGGACATGATCTCACGGTAATCGATATCGTGATCCATCATGCCCTCTTTCACGTCGATGTCCGCATTGCGGGTCACGCGGAACAGGCACTTTTCCTGAATGGCATCCTTGCCAAAAATGCTGGCCGCAAAATGCAGCACCAGCTCCTCGGTGAGGGCAAACAGCGTCTCGCCATCTTTTTTTACAATGTGCATCCGTTCCATCTGGCTGGAAATGGGGATGATGCCCAGACTCTGCCCTGCAGGGTGCTTTTCCCTGAGCAGTACGCCCAGATAGATCTCCTGGTTGCGCAGGAACGGGAACGGATGGCGGTTATCCACGATCTGCGGGCTGAGGATGGGGAACAGCTCGGTCTGGAAATATTTTTTCCAGAAATGCTCTTCTTCCTTGGTCAGATGGTTAAAGTCCACCTTGTGATAACCGCATTCCGCCAGCGTTTCCAGCGCCTTTGCGTAGTATTTGTCGCATTCTTCCTGCAGCTGCGCCGTTTTGGGCATGATGGCAGTCAGCTGTTCCGCCGCGGACATGTTGGTCTTGTTTTCCCTCTTGACCTTTTTGCCCTGTTCCTGTTCCAGATTGGCGCGCTCCTGCAGAGAACCCACGCGCACCATGAAAAATTCGTCCAGATTCGAGCCATAGATCGCAAGAAACTTGACCCGTTCTGCAAGCGGAACATTTTTATCTTTGCCCAATGCAAGAACGCGCTGATTAAAATCCAGCCAGCTCAGTTCCCGGTTGATAAAAATGGTATCGTCACTCATAGTATTCCCCTTTTCCAGCTGCCTTGCGGCTCAGCTCACGGTTGCCTGCCCTTTCCAGGAATCCACCACAGTCTGCGTCAGGCCCGGAACGCAGGCTGCATCCTCCACCCGTGCAAACGGGCCGTTCTGCTCCCGGTATTCCAGAATGGCTCTGGCCCGGCTTTCTCCTACGCCCGGCAGGGTGCACAGCGCAGAAAGCCCGGCTGTGTTCAGATCCACCAGTATGTGCTGTTCCAGCCCTGCTGTATCCGGCAGCGGCTGGAACGCAGTGTCCTGCAGCGGCACGGCAAAATAAAACGCCAGCACTGCGCACAGGATCACTGCAGCCACCGAGAGACAAATAAAAACCGCCTCCCGTTTTTGGGACTCCGGCAGATGTGTTTCTTTCATTGTACCTGACTTTCCCCCAAAAAGAAAGGCTTCTGCGAAAGAATATGCAGAAGCCTTGCACAAATTTTACGCTAAATTTTCAGCATCCCGTACCATACGGTACAGCACTTCCACCGCAGAACCTGCCGCAGCATCGGTCAGGGTGACCTTTTGCGCAGCAAGACGCAGCTCTGGCGGAGCATCTGCCGCCGCCACGCTCTGGCTGGCATTGCGCACCAGCTCCAGCATGGACATGCCGCCCGCCAGCACCAGAACATCCTCCGGATTGATGCCCACCGGCATGCACACAGCATCCAGCATTTCGTGGCCGGAAACGGTTCTGGGCGTCAGGATCAGGGTATCTGTTGCGGCACGCTCGCCCAGCAGCACCGCTGTACGATCCCCCAGCGATTTTTCCAGCAGCGAGATCATGGGCACGGCCTTGCTGTCCTGATACAGCAGCACCCGCAGCACTTCTTCCCCCTTGATATCCGCTGCATTTGCCAGCAGATAGGGGGTCCATTCCTGCCGCAGATGGCGTTCCAGCGCCTCACTCATGCGCAACACCCGGGTGGTGCCATCGGTCATCTGCAAAGCGACGCCCACGCCTGCCGCGTCCGGCAGGCGGGTAAACAAATCGGCGTCCTGCCCGGCAAAGCTGCACAGCGTCCGGCTGGTGCCATCGGCAAAATGGTAGGCCATCGCGCCGCCGCACACCAGCGCAGGGGCATTGAGCCGCACACTGCCCAGAATGGAACGCACTGCCCGGGGCGTGCGCTGCGAGAACACCGTAAAACGGCCGCCGCGGCGGACGAACAGCTGCAGCACGTCCCGCACAACCTGAGTCAGGTTTCCATCCGCTCCCAGCAGCAGGTGATCCAGATCACACAATACAAGCCTTTGGTCCAGCTGGTTCATAGGGTTCCCCTCCTGAGCGTTGCAAGAAAATGAGTGAAGTATTCCGGCAGCTCCGAATCAAAGCGCAGCTGTTCGCCGGTAATGGGGTGGATAAACCCCAGTGTTTTTGCGTGCAGGCACTGCCCGTGCAGGCTGGTGATGCAGTTGTGCGGGCCGTAGACCGGGTCGCCTGCCACCGGGTGCTGGATGGACGCCATGTGCACTCGGATCTGATGGGTGCGGCCGGTCTTCAGGCGGCATTCCAGCATGGTGAAGTTGTTCAGCCGTTCCAGCACCTGATAACCGGTGTAGGCATATTTGGTGTGGGGCTCGCTGGCCGGGTAGACTGCCATTTTTTTGCGGTCGGTTTTGCTGCGGCCAAGATTGGACTCCACAAAGCCTTCATCTTGTGCAAAGCCGCCGTACACGATGGTGCGATACGCGCGCTCCACACTGTGCACCGCCATCTGCTGGGAAAGGCCGATGTGGGTTGCATCGTCCTTTGCCACCACCAGCAGGCCGCTGGTGTCCTTATCGATGCGGTGCACGATGCCAGGGCGATCTTCACCGCCGATGCCGGACAGGCTTCCCTTGCAGTGCCACAGCAGCGCATTCACCAGCGTGCCGTCCGGGTTACCGGGAGCCGGGTGCACCACCATGCCCTTGGGCTTGTTGACCACCAGCAGATGCTCGTCCTCATAGACGATCTCCAGCGGGATATCCTGCGGCACGGCCTCGATGGGCTTGGCGTCCGGGATCTCCAGCAGAATGGTGTCGCCTGCCTTGAGCTTCAGGCTCTTGGCCACCTGCCTGCCGTTGCACAGCACATGGCCATCCGCCACGAGGGCCTGCAGGGCAGAACGGGAAAGGCCGGTATCCTCGCCGCTGAGAAAGCGGTCAATGCGCTGGCCTGCCGTTTCCTGCTCCACCACAAATTCACGCTGCTCCATGGCTCACTGCTCCTTTGCGCCGCCGTGCAGCTCTTCCAGAAAGATCTCCAGCACCCAGAGACCCACACCCACGCACACGCAGATATCCGCAAAATTGAACACCGCAAACTGCATGAACAGCAGATTGATATAGTCCACCACCACGCCGTTAAGCACACGGTCGATCAGGTTGCCGATACCGCCGGCAAGGATCAGCAGCAGTGCGGCCTGCTGCAGGTATCTGCCGCGGCTGCGGAAGAACAGCCCGTAGGCCACAAGGATCAGCGCTATGCTGGTAGCGATGATGAGGAACAGCTGCTTGCCGCTGAGCAGGCTGAACGCCATGCCCGGGTTGAGCACGAACTGCAGCTCCACCACATGGGGGATCAGCGGCATGGCTCCCACCGGCTGCAGCACATTTGTGGCCCACAGCTTGATGGCCTGATCGATGCCAATGAGTGCCGCAGCCGCGAGCAGATTAAAAACAACATATGCCATAGGATACTCCCAAAATCATTCAGTATAAAAAACGGCGCTCCCCGGTATAAGGGAGCGCCGCCCTTTAAAACATTGTTTTATGCGGAACGCTTAGGCTTCCACAACGCTGGCGCAGCGTGCGCACAGGGTGGGATGTGCGGCATGGCTGCCGATGGAAGAAGAATACTTCCAGCAGCGCTCGCACTTTTCGCCGGTGGCATGTGCAGCAGCAACGCCCAGACCTTCAACAGCGCTTGCAGCGCCGCCTTCGCCCTTGACCAACTCTACCTGAGAGACGATCATCAGGTCGGCCAGCTCGTCCATGGGGATGCTGTTCAGCAGATCATACACCGCGTCATTGCAGTACAGAGTGACGGCAGCCTCCAGAGAAGCACCGATGACCTTTTCGGCACGGGCCTGCTCCAGAACCTTCTTCACCTCGTCACGGACGGCGATCAGCTGAGCCCACTTTGCCTTGAAGGCCTCATCGGCGGCATACTGGCCAGCCTTGGGCATCTCCTCAAAGACAACGTACTTGTTCATGCCCTCGGTCTTGGGCATGAAGTCCCAGATCTCCTGGCTGGTGAAGCACAGGATGGGCGCAATGATCTTGTCCAGAGCCACAAGGATCTTATACATGGTGGTCTGAGCAGCCTTGCGGCCTGCGCCGTTGGTGCAGTACAGGCGGTCCTTGGTCACATCCAGATAGAAGTTGGACATTGCAACAACGCAGAAGTTGTACACTGCATGATAGACCTTGTTGAAGTCGTACACAGCGTAGCCTGCGCTGGTGTTGACCATCAGGTCATCCAGAGCAGCCAGTGCCCAGCGGTCGATCTCCTGCAGCTGATCGTCAGCCACGCAATCGGTGTTGGGATCAAAGCCGTCCAGATTGCCCAGAATGAAGCGGGCGGTGTTGCGAATCTTGCGGTAAGCCTCGCTCAGCTGCTTGAAGATGTTCTTGCCGGCACGCACATCCACGGTGTAGTCGGAAGAAGCCACCCACAGGCGGATGATGTCAGCGCCGTAGTCCTTGATGATCTCGCTGGGCTCCACGCCGTTGCCGGCGCTCTTGTGCATCTGCTTGCCCTGCTCGTCCACGACCCAGCCGTGGCACAGAACAGACTTATAGGGTGCGCAGCCCTTGCTTGCAACGCTGGTCAGCAGGCTGGACTGGAACCAGCCGCGGAACTGGTCGCCGCCCTCCATATACATATCGGCGGGGAAACGCAGTTCCGGACGCTCCTCCAGCACAGCGGCGTGGGTGGAGCCGGAGTCAAACCAGACGTCCATGATGTCGGTGTCCTTGGTCCACTCGGAAGCACCGCACTTTTCGCACACTTCGCCTGCAGGGATGATCTGCTCGGCTTCGTACTTATACCATGCATCAGAACCTTCCTTGCGGAACAGGTCGCTGACAGCCTTGATGGTGGCATCGGTGATGTGGTAGGTGCCGCACTTCTTGCAGTAGAATGCGGGGATGGGCACGCCCCAGGTGCGCTGGCGGCTGATGCACCAGTCGTTGCGGTCGCGCACCATGCCCTTCATGCGGTCATGGCCCCAGTCCGGCATCCAGGTAACAGTGTCGATGGCCTTGTAGACGTCCTCGCGGAACTTTGCGATGGAGCAGAACCACTGTTCCGTTGCACGGAAGATGATGGGGTGATGGCAGCGCCAGCAGTGCGGGTACTGATGCTTGATGTGCACCTGACCCATGACAGCGCCGGACTCGGTCAGGTCGGCCAGAATGGTCTTGTTGGCAGCCCACACGCGCTGACCCGCATACTTGCCGGCCAGCTCGGTCAGATAGCCGCCATCGTCCACGGGAACGGTGATGGGAACCTGCGGATACTTCTGGCAGACGTTGAAGTCGTCCACGCCGTGGCCGCCTGCGGTATGGACGCAGCCGGAACCGCTTTCCAGCGTGACGTGATCGCCCAGAATGACCCAGCCTTCCTTGGGCAGGTAGACGTGATTGTAGCGCATCAGCTCGAACTCGGTACCGGGGACCGGCTCGCCCACGATCTCGTAGTTCTCGATGTGGCAGGCGTCCATGACGCTCTTGACCAGCTCGGTGGCCATGATGTGGAACTCATCGCCGATCTTGACGAAGGAGTACTCGAACTGGCCGTTCAGGCAGATTGCCTCGTTGGCGGGCAGAGTCCAAGTGGTGGTGGTCCAGATGACGAAGTAGGTCTTGTCCATCGGGATGCCGTGCTTTGCCAGCACACCGTTGGGGTCCTGAGAGACGTGGAAACGCACGAAGATGGAATCGCAGTCGTCCTCGCCGTACTCGATCTCAGCCTCTGCCAGAGCCGTGCGGCAGTCCGGGCACCAGTACACAGGCTTCAGGCCCTTGTAAATGTAGCCCTTCTTGGCCATCTCGCCAAAGATCTCGATCTGGCGTGCCTCAAACTCAGGCTTCAGGGTCAGATACGGATGCTCGAAATCGCCGATAACGCCCAGACGCTTGAACTGGTCGCTCATGATGTCGATGTGCTCGGTAGCAAACTTTTCGCAGATCTGGCGCAGTTCCAGCTTGGAAATATCCTTCTTCTTATCACCGACGGAGGACAGAGCCTTCAGCTCGATGGGCAGGCCGTGGGTATCAAAGCCGGGCACATAGGGAGCCTGGAAGCCCTCCATGTTCTTGTCGCGGATAATGATATCCTTGATGATCTTGTTCAGAGCAGTACCCATATGGATATTGCCGTTTGCGTACGGAGGGCCGTCGTGCAGGATGAACTGCGGCTTGCCCTCGTTGTGCTTCATGAGCTGATTGTACAGGTCGTTGTCGTCCCAATCCTTGAGCATGACCGGCTCCTTCTTGGGCAGGCCGGCACGCATTTCAAACAGGGTCTTGGGCAGGTTCAGAGTACTATCGTACTGTGATTTGTTCTTAGCCAATGGTTTACACTCTCCTCTATATTTCCTTATGGGGTCGCCTTACTCGCTGAACTTGACGCCCTGAAAAGCATCGTAGTCCGGCTCGTCCGGCTTAAAATCAGCAGGAGGCGCGGACAGAGGGTCCAGCTTGAGCTGGCTTTCGTCCTTTGCCCAGAAATCCTCGCTGCTGTCAGCCGCCTTGCTGTCATCTTCAGCAGAGACGGCAGATTCTGCATCTTCTTCTGCAGCCGGAGCAGGCTCTGCCTCAGGCTGCACATCTGCGGCCTGCAGCTGAGCGGCAGCCGCAGGTTCGGCTTCGTCGGCTGCAGGCTCTGCGTCGGCAGCTTCCTGTGCGGGCGTTTCCTTCTGGAACTCCGGCAGGCGGCTCAGCGACTCCACATGGCTGCGGTACAGATTGAGCACATCGGACTTGAAGCGGGTCACTTCCAGACGCACACGGTCATACTCGCGCTCTTCTGCAAGGCGCTTCTCGTTTGCCTCGTTCTCGATCTCATCTGCACGGTCGTTGGCCTTCTGCAGCAGTTCGTTGGCATCGCGGATGATATCATCACCGCGCAGATTTGCACGATGGATGATCTCTTCCGCCTTCTGGTTTGCTTCACGGATGACATTCTCACCCATGCGCTGCGCGTTGATCAATGCACTCTTGAGCATTTCACCGTCTGCCTCAAAGCTCTTCAGCTCCTCGTGCAGCTTCTGGTTTTCAGCAGTCAGATCCGCAATCTGCTTGCGAAGCTGTTCCGCCTGTGCATCGTCCTCCTGCAGCTGTTCTTCCACCTTGTCCAGAAAACGATCCACGTCCTCTGTGCGGTAGCCGCGGAGGTTTTTTTCAAATTGCACAGAACGGACATCCTGCGGAGTCAGCATAGTCATTTCCTCCCGTTGCTTTTAATATTGAAAAAATTCGATGATCGACCGGTCTTTTTTGCTTTTTCCGGGCAGTGCCGTCAGGCCAAAGCGGCCCTTGCCCCGCACGGTAAAAACATCACCCTCATACACCGGCGCATGGGGTTTTTCGGCAGGCAGATGGTTGATCTCCACCCTGCCGGCTGCGATCAGCTCACACGCCTGCCCCCGGCTGCACCGCAGCATGGCCGCAAGCACAGCGTCCAGCCGCAGAGACGACACGGTAGCGCTGCGCAGCTCGCGCCGGGCCTGCGGGAAGGACGGTATCTCGTCCGGTTCCAGCAGCTCAGTGGTCAGCTCGGTGTGCCCGGCCTGAAACAGCTCCCGGCAGATGAGCTGTGCTGCCGGTTCCAGCGCAAACACATACGCTGTGCCCGGCTGATCCTCCGGCAGAACGATGTCTCCCAGCGCTTCGCGCTTCAGCTCCAGACCCATCAGGCTGCCCAGATAGTCCTTGTGCGCGGGCAGCGCGGCCCCGGGCAGAGCCCGGCATTGCAGCCGCACGCAGCGGATGGGGTTTTCCCCATAGCTGTACTCGGGCTCCAGACAGAGATCCGGCGTTCCGCCTGCGGCCAGCCGCCCTCAAAGCGGAAGCCTTCCTCTATGTCCGCACGCCCCAGCGCTGCACGGGCAAGATCCTGCTCACGGTCGCTCAGAAAACCGGAGTACCGTGCGATCTCCCGGGAAAAGGCCGTGCGGGCCAGATCCTCGATATGCCGCATGAGATAGCGTTCTTCATCCGTGCGTGCGGGAATGAACCCGCGCACGGCTTTGGGCTGCGGATCAATAGAACGCGCCATTGTTCTCCAGCTCGTCCAGCAGATCGCCCATGATGTCTACATTATACGGTGTGATGATAAAGGTGCTGTTGGCCACCCGCTTGATCTGGCCGTTGTTGGCATAAGCAACACCGGACAAAAAGTCCACCAGACGGCGGGAGACTTCCTTGTTGGTAGACTCCAGATTGAGCACGACCGTGCGCTTGTTGTTCAGGTGGTCGGCAATGGTGCTTGCATCCTCAAAGCGCTCCGGCTTTACCAGCACCACCTTGAGCTGAGTGGTGGCATTGATGTTGACCACCTTGCCGTTCTTCTTGGTGCCCTCGGTATGTTCCTCAGCTTCGTCGTCCGCACCGAGACCGACGCCGTTGTTATTGTTCACCATCTGGGGACCATCGTCGATGTACTGGTCCTCATAATCGTCTTCCTGGTCAAACAGACCCTTCTTGATGCTGTCAAGAAAAGACATACAATCTGCTCCTTTCATTCCGGCAGCTTGGTGCTGCCTGGCGTTCTCTGCAAAAGAATGCAAAGAATAGCTTTATCTATTATCGGATTTTTTGCCTCAGATGTCAATAACTACAAAAGCTTTCCGTCATACAAATTTTGTCCGGAGACGATTATTTCGTCATAAAGCCTCACCTTGCTGACCGAACCCTCGGTCCCTTCGGGCAAAACAAGGATGTAATCGCCGTCTGTGATCAGCGGATGGTCTGCATCCACCGGGTCGATCCGGCAGAAGCGCGCGATGTTGCCAAGCTTGACGTAAACGCCGGGAACATAGTTCTCGCCCTGTGTCTCGGCCTCGGTCCCGTCCTCCTTCAGATAGTGCACCGCTGCTGCAGGCACCCGCAGGCCGCTGTGCTCCCCTACCGAGAATCCGTGCGGCAGCCCGGTTCAGGCACAGCACATCCCCGTTGATGGAGTTGCAGGTGAGCACAAAGCGTGCAAGGCCGCTGTCCGCATCCATGCTCACTTCGGCAACGGTCGCCTTCAGGCCGTTTTCCATCCGTCCCGGAAAGCTCATCTCCACCGCAGAGCGCAGCGGCTTGCCGTCCTGACCCAGCAGCTTTTCTCCCTGCTTTGCGCTGCACACGCCCACATAGCGCCATGTAAAACCGGCTACGATCTTACCGGCACAGCCATCCAGTGCGATCACCGGGTCGGAATCCAGATAGCCCTGCAGCTCCTGTGCACTCAGTGCAAGGATGTCGTCCGCGCCGGCATTGAGCCTGCCGCTGCCGGAAGCCCGTACAAAGTAACCGGTCTGCGGCGCAGCGATCTGGGTGGGACTGCCCAGCTGGGCCTGCACGCTCTGGGCCTGCTGGACCAGAGCCGTGATCTGATCGGTAAAGTTTGCAGCATCACCGGTGACGACCCAGAGCTTGTTCTGTGCAAGCTGATAGGCATTGGAATCATCATCCACTGCCTCGTAGTCGCCGTCATCCAGTGTATCCAGCAGATCATACAGTGCGCCAGCGCGTTCTTTTAAAAGGCTGTCCAGCTGCAGGGCTGCCGTGTTCTGGGATCTCTGCAGCAGATCGATCTGGTCATTCAGCTGGGTCAGCTGCTGGCGCAGCGTGGCCTGCGATGCATTGTTGTAGATCTCTGCCACCGCAGTGCCTGCGGAAACGCGCTCACCGTCCGCCGCAAGATATCCAAGGTTTCCGCTGCCTGCCACATAGCTTTCGTCAAACAGCAGCACGCCGTCTGCATCCACGGTATCCGAAATGACCGCAGGCAGTGCCGTTTCATAGACATTCTGCGGGAACAGGACGTGCATGGCCTGATAGAGCACATACCCTGCAGCCAGCAGCAGAAATGCGATCAGCACCCCTGCCAGCGTGGCAAATCCATGGGATGCACGGCCCTCCTTCCGGGTCTCGTCCGGCATATCGATCACCCCTTCGATAAAAATTCACTCACTTGATGGATGGCAGTCTCTGCCGCATCCGGTGCACCGGCATCCAGCCAGACCACACCGTCCATATGGCGGAACCATGTCAGCTGGCGCTTGGCATAGTTGCGGGACGCCTGCTTGAGTTTATCTGTACAGGCTTCCAGCGGAGCCGTACCTTCAAAATATGGGAAGAATTCCTTATAACCAATGGCCTGCGCCGCCGTGCGGAAGCGTTCGCGGCTGCGCCAGACGTACTCTGCCTCTGCCAGAAGGCCCGCTTCCAGCATCTTGTCCACCCGCAGATCGATGCGGCGGTAAAGGGCCGCACGGTCCGGGAAATCCAGTCCCAGGATCAGGCTGCGGTAGGGCCGTTCCTGCGGAAGGGAGTCTGCCTTCTGTTCGCTGAGACGCTTGCCCGTAGCGCGGTAATGTTCCAGTGCGCGCAGCACGCGCACCTGATTGTTCGGGTGGATGGCCGCTGCGGCCTCCGGGTCGGCCCGGCGCAGCTCTTCATACATGGCCGCGCCGCCTTTTTCGGCAAGCTCCGCCGCCAGTTGCTCCCGCAGGCCGGCAGGCGTTTTTTCCTCGGCAAAGCGCACCCCGTACAAAAAGCTCTGGACATACAGGCCCGTGCCACCCACGAGAATGGGCAGATTTCCCCGTGCCGAGATTTCCTGTTCCAGCGCTGCGGCCATAGCCGTAAAATCCGCCACACTGAAAGTTTTGTCCGGCGGCAGGATGTCCACGCCGTGGTGCGGGATGCCGCAGGTCTCCTCCGGCGTCACCTTTGCGGTACCGACGTCCAGCCCCTGATAGATCTGCATGGAATCGCAGCTGATGACCTCGCCGGAAAAATGCCTTGCCAGCGCCACGCCGAGAGCGGTTTTGCCTGTGGCAGTGGGGCCCACAACGGCTACGACCGGATGTTTATACGATGCGTCCAAACTGCTTTTCCAGCTCCTTTCGGGTCAATTTCAGTACGCAGGGGCGTCCGTGCGGGCAGAAGGGCGGCACCTCGCCGGAAAGGATCTTTTCGGCCAGCGCCAGCAGCTCCTGCGGCGAGGACTTATCCCCCGCTTTGATGGCTGCACGGCAGGAGATGGAATGCAGCACCCACTCGGTGTGCTCATTCAGCGCATCATGGCCGCCCTTGAGCAGCTTATTTGCGATCTCCACCAGCAGACTTTCCGCATTCTGCGGCTCCACATCTGCAGGCACTGCCCGCAGCACGACCGTGTTCCCGCCAAAATCTGCAATTTCCAGTCCTGCATTTTCCAGCAGCGGAATGTTGTCCAGCAGCGCCTGCTTTTCCTCTGCCGACAGATCGATGGCAGCAGGCTCCAGCAGCAGCTGACCGGGCACATTGCCATAGCTGGCCGCCAGCTTCTCATAGAGCTGGCGTTCATGGGCAGCATGCTTATCGATCAGGCACAGCTCGTCTCCGCGCTCTGCAAGGATGTAGGTCTTAAACACCTCACCCACATAGTGCAGAGGCTCCGGCTGACCTGCTGTCGGGTCAAAGTTCAGCTGCTCCGGCTCTGCTGCTTCCGCTGGCAGTTCTTCTGCCGGACATGCAGCAACGGCACACTTTTTCTCTGCCGGTCCATCCGGGCTCTCCGGCGCGGAAGGCGCCGACTTGTTTTCCTGTACCGCAGGCACTGCATCCCATGCCGCCATGTGATCCTGCGCCGCATGGATTTTTGCATCCTCTTGTCCCGCCAGTTCCGGCTCTACGTCCAGCTGTGCCTCGCTGGCCGCAGCACGGAAAGGTTCTGCCGTCCGGGGGCTTTCTGTTTCCGGACTGTGCAGCGTCACGAAGGGGTCCAGCATGGGAGCATTCTGCGTGCCGCTCTGCCAGCGGGGCACAGCGGTCGGCGCGGCTTTCCCTTCCGGCTCCGGCCGCAGAGCGGGCCGTTCCTCCGTTTTTGCCGGTTCCCGGCGCTGCTGCGGCAGGGTGCCCGGGTCCGCCTGCCCGGGAATGATGGCAGAAAGTCCTGTAAAGTTGTTTTTCTTTACATCGTTTTCAATCTTTTTATCGGTCGTTTTTTCATTTTCGGCCTTTTCATCTGCATCAAAGGTGAAAAGCCGTTCGCCGGTGCCGGGCTGAGCCAGTGCCAGCTTGACAGCGTGGTAGACCACATCAAAAATATCATTTTCCCGGGCAAAACGCACTTCCACCTTTGCCGGATGGACGTTGACATCCACAAGGTCTGCCGGCATTTCCAGCAGAAGAATGCCGCCCGGGAACTTGCCCTGCATCATGGTGCCCTTGAAGGCCATCTCCATGCCAGCCATCATGGTGCGGTTGCGCACATAGCGACCGTTGATGTAAAAATGCTGCATGCTCCGGCTGGCGCGGCAGCTTTTGGGCGGGGTCATCAGGCCGGTGATGCGGTACACACCCTCCTGATTTTTCAGCTCAATGAGGCCCCGGCTGAACTCCCGGCCCAGAACCGCATAGGCCGCGCTGCGCAGCTGACCGTCGCCGGGGGTGACATACTGCAGCTTGCCCTCCCGGATGAATTTGACACTGACCTCCGGGTGGCTGAGGGCCACATGGGCGATCGTATCCGCCACAAAGGTGCCCTCGGAAGAGTCCTTTTTGAGGAACTTCATGCGGGCGGGGGTGTTGTAGAACAGGTCCCTCACCCGGATGGTAGTGCCCACCGCACGGGCACCCGGCTCCCGGGAGATCTCTTCCCCGCCCTCGATGCGGTAGACGGTGGCAAACTCGTCTGCCTCGGTGCGGGTGGTCAGCTCCACCCGCGCCACGCTGGCAATGGATGCCAGTGCTTCGCCGCGGAAGCCCAGCGTGTGAATGCTGTTCAGGTCATCCGGCTTTTCGATCTTGCTGGTGGCGTGGCGGATAAACGCCGTGGAAATGTATTCCGCCTCAATGCCGGTGCCGTTGTCGCTGATCTCGATCAGCTTGACGCCGCCGGATTCAATGCTGACCGTCACCTGCGCAGCTCCGGCATCGATGGAGTTTTCCAGCAGCTCCTTGACCACTGACGCAGGCCGCTCGACCACCTCGCCAGCGGCAATCAGCTCGGCGGTGTGCTTATCCAGAACATGGATCACTGCCATGGTGTTCCCTCCTTATGGTTTTTTCGGGCAGGCTATCAGCTGTTCAGGCTGCCCTTCAGGGTCTTTTT
The DNA here is from genome assembly GCF_049562865.1 of Faecalibacterium sp. 7. Taxonomy (NCBI): domain Bacteria; kingdom Bacillati; phylum Bacillota; class Clostridia; order Eubacteriales; family Oscillospiraceae; genus Faecalibacterium; species Faecalibacterium sp. 7. The sequence goes on from NZ_CP186911.1 coordinate 2,536,076, forward strand.
CAGCTCGTAGAGGAAGTTCAGTGCTTCAATGGGGGTCAGCGTTTCCACATCCAGTGCTTCCAGCTTCTCCATCATCTCACTGGGAACAGCCGGAGAGTTGTACTCCTGCAATGCATCAAAATCCATCTGCTCCACCTTGTTTTTGGGAGCAGCAGCTTCCAGCGCACGCAGCACCTCGTGGGCGCGGCGGGTCACGCTGCCGGGCAGACCTGCCAGCTTTGCCACCTCAATGCCGTAGCTGTCATCCGCGGGGCCGCGCACGATGCGGCGCAGGAAGGTGATGTCCTCGCCGCGTTTTTTCACTGCAATATTGTAGTTTTTTACGCCGTCCACGCTGCCTTCCAGCTCGGTCAGCTCGTGGTAGTGGGTGGCAAACAGGGTCTTGCAGCCAAGCCCCTTGGCCGGGTCCGAAATATGCTCCACCACCGCACGGGCGATGCTCATGCCGTCAAAGGTAGAGGTGCCGCGGCCGATCTCGTCCAGCACCACAAGGCTTCTGGAGGTGGCATTTTTCAGGATCTCTGCCACCTCGGTCATCTCCACCATAAAGGTGGACTGACCGGCAGACAGGTCGTCCGATGCACCGATGCGGGTGAAGATGGCATCCACCACGCCCACGTGGCAGCTGGATGCCGGCACGAAGGAGCCGATCTGCGCCATCAGAGCGATCAGTGCATTCTGACGCATATACGTGGATTTACCCGCCATGTTGGGGCCGGTGATGATCAGGCAGCGGTCGGTGGTGCAGTTGAGGGTGGTGTCGTTGGGCACAAACAGGCTGCCCTTGAGCATCTGCTCTACCACAGGGTGACGGCCCTCCGTGATGGTCAGCTCGTCACTGTCGTCCACAACGGGGCGGCAATAGTTGTTTTCTGCCGCTGCCTGCGCCAGCGCAGTGAGAACATCCAGCTCTGCAACCGCGTTTGCCGTGCGCTGGATGCGGTCCAGCTGAGCGCTGATGCTTTCCAGTAATTCACTGAACAAACGGTGTTCCAGCGTGATCAGCCGCTCGTGCGCACCTAAGATCTTGCTTTCCAGCTCCTTGAGCTCCTGCGTGATGTAGCGCTCGCCGCTGGTCAGAGTCTGCTTGCGGATGTAGGTCTCCGGCACCTGCGCCTTGTAGGAATTGCTGACCTCGATATAGTAGCCAAACACATGGTTATAGCCGATCTTCAGCTTGGGGATGCCGGTTTCCTGCCGCAGACGGGCTTCCAGCTGCGCCAGAACGCCCTTGGTGTTGTCGCGGATGGAGCGCAGCTCGTCCACCTCGGCATGGTAGCCTTTGGCAATGACACCGCCATCCTTGAGGGTGGAAGGTGCTTCCGGGTCCACCGCCGCATAGATGCGGGCCTTGATGTCCTCCAACGGGTCGATCTGTGCTGCCAGCTCGGAAAGCTCCGGGCAGCTGCAGGCTTCAGCCTGCCTGCGCAGGCCGGGCAGACGGTCGCAGGTCTGGGCCAGCGTATAGATCTCCTTGGGTGTGGCAGAGCCATAGACCGTCCGGGTCATCAGGCGTTCCATGTCCGCAATGTAGTGCAGCTCTTCCACAAGATCGCCCCGGGCCATGGTCTGCTTTACCAGACTTTCCACAGCGTTCAGGCGGTGGTTGATGAGTGCGCTGGAAACAAGCGGCTGTTCGATCCAGCTGCGCAGCATACGCTTGCCCATGGAGGTACTGGTCTTATCCAGCACCCAGAGCAGTGTCCCCCGCTTTTCGCGGCCGCGCAGGGTTTCGGTCAGTTCCAGATTGGCGCGTGTCACCGGCGAGAGCCGCATGAACTGCGCCTTGTTGTAGCTGATGACCGTTTTCAGACGTTCTACGCCCTTGATCTGGGTATCGTGGAGGTATTCCAGAAGCGCTGCCATGGCAAAGCGCACAAGGCCGTCGGCGGCAATGCCGGTGGTCTGCGTCCAGTCGCGGCCAAACTGATTTTCCAGCGATGCCGCCACAAGGCCCGGCGCATAGCGTTCCTCCTCGATCAGCTCCACCGAACAGGTCATGTTCTTTTTGATGTACGCCGTCACCTCGCGGCAGTCCAGAAGGCCCGGATTCATCAGAACTTCGCTGGGATGATAACGGCACAGCTCGGTGATCACAGCCGGTGCCGTTTTATCCGCGTTCAGCTCGGTGATATGCGCCGTGCCGGTGGAGACATCTGCAAAGCACAAACCGGCTTTTTTCCCCTTGAGGAAGATGCTGGCAATGTAGTTATTGCGGTCGTCCTGCAGCATGCTGCTCTCAATGACCGTGCCGGGCGTGACTACACGGATGATGTCCCGCTTGACAAGGCCCTTGGCTTTGGCCGGGTCTTCCACCTGCTCACAGATGGCCACCTTGTAACCCTTGGCGATCAGCCGGGCCACATAGCCTTCGTAGCTGTGGAAGGGCACACCGCACATGGGCGCACGCTCGGCCTGACCGCACTGCTTGCCGGTCAGAGTCAGGTCCAGCTCTTTGGATGCCGTGAGGGCATCATCGTAGAACATCTCGTAAAAGTCACCGATGCGGTAAAAGAGAATTTCGTCTTTATGCTGTTTTTTGATCTCAAGATATTGCTGCATCATGGGCGACAGCTCTGCCATGTTATTTCCCTCTCCCGTTCTGTGCATAGTTTGCGGCTTGTAACCGCTGCGGCAAACAAAACGCGGTCTGTTTTGCACAGCCGCGTTCTGTCGAAGTTTTTGGCTCGAAAGTCGTTTTCATCCCGCATTCCTCGTCAGCCTGCCAAAAATCAGGCTGCGGCTGTTTTGCCGGAAAGAAGCACCGGCACACCGGTGTTCATGCGTCATGCGTTATGAAATGAACTTCTCAGTGGCAGCCGCCGCAGGTGGAACAGCTGCCGGTGCAGGAAGCAGAAGGCTCCTGTACCGTCATGGGGTCGCCGCCATTCATGGCAGTGTTGATGATGGCATCAATATAGTTCACAAGGTTCTCGCAGTCGCGCTTGGCCTCGTTGTAAGCCACCATGCCTTCGTTGCCCATGATCTGGCCGTACAGGCTGTTCACCTTCTCGTTCAGCTCGGCGATGCGGGCATCGTTGCGCTCGCTCTTGCCGATCTCGTTGTTCAGATCCATGCGGGCGAGGTTGAACTCGCCGATCATGTTCTGCAGCTCTTCGTCCTTATCGTTTGCCTTGCGGGTCTGATCCAGAACGAGGTAGCGGCTATCGGTCTGCAGCGCAACGGCTGCGCGCTTGAAAAGATCAATGCAATCCATTTGAATGGTCTCCTTCTTATTTATACGTTCAGGGGCACTGCCCCGGAATCACTCAGGCAAGCTCACCCAGCAGCACAGTCGCCCGTGCGCCCGTGAGATGTACGTTGGCATAGCTGCCCATCAGGGAAGCGTCTGCGGCAAATTCTACGGTCAGGTTGTTATCCAGCCGGCCGGAAAGGCTTCCCTCACTGCGTCCGAAGCCCTCCACCAGCACCTTCACGGTCTGGCCCACCTGCGCCTTGACCAGCGCCATGGCGATCTCGTCCTGCAGCTTGAGCAGGCGGGTCATGCGGTCGGTCTTTTCCTTGCGGGGGGTGGGATCGGGCATTTCGGCAGCCTTGGTGCCGGTGCGCTTGGAATAGATAAAGGTGAACAGCTGCATATAGCCCACCTTCTGCACCAGCTCCAGCGTCTTGACAAAATCCTCCTCGGTCTCGCCGGGGAAGCCAACGATGATGTCACTGGAAAAGGTGATGCCGGGCACCGTTTTGCGGGCATATTCGATGAGCTCAAGATACTGCTCCACGGTGTAGTGGCGGTTCATCTTCTTCAGCAGTTCATCCGAGCCGCACTGCACCGGCAGGTGCAGGTGCTTGCACAGCTTCGGCTGGGCGGCAATGGTGTCGATCAGCTTGTGGCTGGCATCCTTGGGGTGGCTGGTCATAAAGCGGATGTGGTAATCGCCGGGCACCGTGCACAGCAGGTTGAGCAGATCCGAAAAGTCCACCTTTTCTTCCAGACCCTTGCCGTAGCTGTTGACGTTCTGTCCCAGCAACGTGATCTCCTTATAGCCTGCCTCCACAAGACCGCGGAACTCGGCAAGGATATCGCCGGGCTTGCGGCTCTTTTCGCGGCCGCGCACATAGGGCACGATGCAGTAGGTGCAGAAGTTGTCGCAGCCGTACATGATGGGCAGCCATGCGCGGAACTCGCTCTCACGCCGGATGGGGATATTCTCCACGATGACCGGGCGCTGGGCGGGCTCCATCAGCACACGCTTATGCTTCTGCAGCTTCTGGGCAATGAGCTGCGGCAGGGTGTCGATGCCATCCACGCCAAACACAAGGTCTACATAGGGGTAACTCTTACGCAGCTTTTCCACCACATGCTTCTGATTCGCCATGCAGCCGCACAGGCCGATGATGAGGTCATGCTTTTTTTCCTTGAGTCCCTTCAGGGCACCTACGTTGCCGAACACACGCTGCTCGGCATGCTCACGCACGGCGCAGGTGTTGAAGAGGATCAGGTCGGCGTCCTCGGGCTTATCGCACAGGCCATAGCCGATGTCCATCAGCACGCCCTTGATCCGCTCGCCGTCGTTCACGTTCTGCTGACAGCCATAGCTGTGCACAAAGGCCAGCGGCGGCGTATCATAGGCCTGCTTTACCAACTCAGCGGCGATGTTATTATGTTCAAAACTAATGTATTCCAATCAAACCATCCTTCTCCGCCGGGAAGCTTCTCCCCGCACGGCGAAACTCTTTTTTCTGCCTTTGCAGAAAGCTCTCTTTAGTATACGCTCTTTGCGCGTTTCGGGCAAGGGGTAGTGCGCAATTTTCCCAAAGGTCACTGCATATTTTCCTGCATCTGTGCCTCACAGCAGGCTTCGCACACGCCAATGAGCACCACAGCGCAGTCCTGCACGCAGCCCTTCTGGTTCCTGACCAGCTTCATCACCTGTTCTTCGTCCACCTCGGCGTCGGTCACGCTGCCGCATACCGTGCAGTACAGGTGGCTGTGCCAGGGCAGCGTGTGGTCAAAGCGGTCTGCCTTGCCCGGGATGGAGACCCGGCGCACCCGGCCCGCATCCACAAGACTGTTCAGGTTGCGGTACACGGTGCCAAGGCTCAGGCCCGGGCACTCCTTGACCGCAGCATCATAAATCTCCTCGGCGGTGGGGTGGTCGCACAGGGCCTGTACGGTCTGCATGACCAGCTCGCGCTGTTTGGAATATCGCATAACTTCTCCTTTGCTTTCTCCTCATACAAAAAGTCTTGTTCAGACGTTCTCTTCGCCCTTGATCTTTGCCCAGTAGGCCCGGGCAGCCTGCTCATTTTTGTTGTCGCCAAAGGTGTAGTATTTCACGTCTTTGATCGCATCCGGCAGGTATTGCTGTGCCACCCAGTGATGGTCGTAGTCGTGGGCGTATTTGTAATTCTGGCCCTTCACCAGTGCATCCTCACCATCATAGTGTTTGTTCTGCAGCTGGCGCGGATCGGCCCGGTGCGGCCCGCCTGCACATCCGCAATGGCTGCATTGATGGCATCGTGAGCACTGTTGGATTTGGGACTGGTGGCCACCAGAACAACGGCGTCTGCCAGCGGAAGCCGCGCCTCCGGCAGGCCCACCATATTGGCGGCATCCACCGCTGCCTTCACGATGGGGATGATCTGCGGGTAGGCAAGGCCCACATCCTCACAGGCGCACACCATCAGACGGCGGCAGGCCGAGGGCAGATCGCCTGCTTCCAGCAGACGGGCCAGATAGTGCAGCGCTGCATCCGGGTCAGAGCCGCGCATAGACTTCTGGTAGGCTGACACGATATCATAGTGGTCGTCGCCCTCCCGGTCATAGCGCATGGCTGTGCGGCGGGTGACCTGCCGGATCATTTCCAGTGTGATGTGCTTTTTTCCGTCCTCGATGGGTGCCGCCGTTACCGCAAAATCCAGACAGCCCAGTGCCTTGCGCAGATCGCCGCCTGCGCTCTCTGCAAGGTAGGCACAGGCATCCTCGTCCATATCAAGCTCCGGTTCCCCGTCTCCCGAGAGCTTCTTCACCGCATTGTGCAGACCGCGCTCCACATCCGCTGCAGACAGGGCCTTGAACTCGAACACCGTGCATCGGGACAGCAGCGCATTATAAATGTAGAAGTACGGATTTTCGGTGGTGGATGCAATCAGCGTCACCGAGCCGTCCTCAATGCATTCCAGCAGGCTCTGCTGCTGCTTTTTGTTCAGATACTGGATCTCGTCCAGATACAGCAGGATGCCGCCCGCTCCCGCCAGCGTACCGATGTCCTTGAGCACCGCCTTGATGTCCCCTGTGCCGCAGGATGTGCCGTTCAGCTTGTGCAGCGTCATACCGCTGTTTTCTGCAATGATGCGGGCCACGGTGGTCTTGCCCGTGCCGGATGGGCCATAGAAGATCATATTGGGGATACGTCCGCTTTCGATGGTACGGCGGAACACCCTGTCCGGTGCCAGCAGATGCTGCTGGCCGCAGACGTCTGCCAGAGTTTTGGGCCGCAGGCGCTGCGCCAATGGTTCGTTCATCGTGTTCCCTCCTCCCATACCGGGCAAAGAACCCGGTATTTTTCTATAGTATATCGCATTTATGCGGCGAGAGCAATACTTTATCTGAAAATCATTCTCAGATAATCCCCGGCTGCAGTTTACAAAAAATGCAAAACATGGTATTATCATCTTAGCTTTTTGTCAAAGGAGGTGGAACAATGTCTGTTCGCCAAAAAGTGCCGGAGGATCTTACCGCCAGGAAGGCTCTGGCATTGGAGGTCATTGACCGTCTGAAAAAAGAGTATCCGGATGCCGGATGCACCTTGGACTACGCCCATGCATGGCAGCTGCTTGTCAGTGTCCGGCTGGCCGCGCAGTGTACGGATGCCCGCGTGAATATCGTGGTCGAGGACCTGTTCGCCAAGTACCCCAGTGTAGCCGCACTGGCTGCCGCAGAACCGGAAGACATCGAAGCCATTGTGAAACCCTGCGGCCTTGGGCACTCCAAAGCGCGGGATATCTCTGCCTGTATGCGGATGCTGCGGGACAAATACGATTGTCAGGTTCCCGCCACTTTTGAAGAACTGCTGGCTCTGCCCGGCGTGGGCCGCAAGAGCGCAAACCTCATCATGGGCGATGTGTTTGGCAAGCCAGCCATCGTGACAGATACCCACTGCATCCGGCTGTGCAACAGGATCGGCCTTGTGGACGGCATCAAGGAGCCGCAGAAAGTAGAAATGGCCCTGTGGAAGATCATCCCGCCCGAGGAAGGCAGCGATCTGTGCCATCGTTTTGTGATGCATGGCCGGGCTGTGTGCAATGCGCGCAAACCGGAATGCGAACACTGTTGTTTGAAGGCCATCTGCCGCTATGCGCAGGAGCAATTCGGTGCACAGACGGCAGGATCATAAATTTCAGGAGGTATTGATATGTTAGGTTTCATCTTCAGTCTGCTGGTCGGTGCACTGGCCGGTTACATTGCGGGCCGCATCATGGGCAGCGAAACTTCCACCCTGCGCAACATTGTGCTGGGCATTCTGGGCGGCTTTGTGGGCAGCATCCTGTTCGGTCTGGTCGGCCTGAGTGCTACCGGCATCGTGGGCGAGATCCTCGTGTCCGTTGTGGGTGCCTGCGTCTGCATCTGGATCGGCCGCAAGCTGTTCAAGTAATTTTTCACTTTATGCCATGACTGCTCTTTGAGTTTTTCTCGAAGGGCAGTTTTATTTTATCAAATGCATCTTTCGCGCCATTGCAGGCGCAAAAATCCGGCCTTGACAGCATTCCGGAAGTATGATAAAATATTTTCCGTTATCAGGCCTGTGTGCTACTGTGGCTCAGCTGGTAGAGCAGCTCACTCGTAATGAGCAGGTCGCCTGTTCGAATCAGGTCAGTAGCTCCAAAAGTCCTACGGATTTGCGTTGAAAATCGCAATGTCCGTAGGATTTTTTGTTTATATTTTGGTGTTTTCAAAAAAAAAACACACAGCGCAAAACCCAGCGCTGCCCGCAAAATGGTGCAAAGAAAAAGCACGCCAATACAAACGTATCAGCGTGCTTTTTCTCTTATGCGGGTAGTGGGGGTCGAACCCACACGCCTTGCGGCACAGGAACCTAAATCCTGCGCGTCTGCCAATTCCACCATACCCGCAAATGTGTATTTGTGTAGCTTTAAAGAAACTGCTCTAATATAGTATCAGTTCCATGCACAAAAGTCAATCACTGCACTGATATTTTCACCCGCTCCCGCGCATACTATCGCCGGACAGTCGTACCATTCTGCGACGCCGGAAGGGGGTCCCCATGCGCAGAGCAAAACTCCGCCGCTTTTTCCGCATTGCGGCAGCTTATCTTCTGGTTGCCATTCTGGCTGCGCTGGGATGGCTCTGGCACAGTCTGCCCTCTGAGATCCTGCTGGAGCCCGGGCAGTCCCTTTCCCTGCCCCGCTTTTCCTTCATCGAGCCTCTGCGCAGCACCGGCTCCCGCAATGCAGCCAGCACGCAGGCTGTTGGCAGCTATCAGGTCACTTTGTCGCTGGGCGGCTGGCTGCCCATCAAAACCGTGCGCGCCCTTGTGGAGACCCGGCCTGCTGTCACAGTCTGCGGCACACCTTTCGGAGTCAAAATGTTCTCAGAAGGCGCACTCATCGTGGGCTTTTCCGATCTGAACACGGCCAAAGGCACCATAAACCCCGCCAAGAAAGCCGGGCTTCGGCTGGGTGACCGCGTGGTGCGCATGGACGGCGTTCTGACCGAGACCAACGATGCGGTGCACGATGCACTGGAAGCCGCAGCAGGCGCCCCGGTGCGGCTAATCTATATCCGCGAGGGTGAACAGTTCCAGACTCAGCTCACGCCCGCATGGGACAACACCGCCGGGCAGTGGCGCGCCGGGATGTGGGTGCGTGATTCCTCCGCAGGCGTAGGCACCATGACCTTTGTGGACAACGATGCCGGGGTGTTTGCCGGTCTGGGGCATCCCATCAGCGACAGTGATACCGGCGAAAGCGTTGCGCTGCGCAGCGGCGAGATCGTCCCCTGCCAGATTGTGGGGTGTACCAGCGGCACCGTAGGCAGCCCGGGTGAGCTGAAAGGCCGCTTTCTGAGCACCCATGCGCTGGGCAGTATCTGCATCAACGGCGAGACCGGGGTCTATGGCCGGACACGCACTGTATTTTCCGGCCCGGAAGCAGAGATCGCTTTTGCGCAGGAGATCGTGCCCGGCGATGCAGAGATCTGGACCACAGTGGACGGAGAAGCGCCCCAGCATTACCAGATCCGTATTGAAAAGGTAAACGATGCCGACCCGCACCGCAACATGATCCTGCATGTGACGGACCGGAGGCTTCTGGCAAAGACCGGCGGCATCGTGCAGGGCATGAGCGGAAGCCCCATCCTGCAGAACGGCAGGCTGGTGGGTGCTGTGACCCACGTACTGGTAAATGACCCGACACGCGGCTACGGCATTTTTGCGCAGACCATGCTGAAGCAGGCGCATTCCATTGAAAAAACAGACGATGCTGCGCAGCCATAAAGCTGATTTGCAAAAAAATTTGCGCATTTCGATTTTCTTTGCCAAAATTTGCCAATATAAGCCGTTGAAAGTTCTGGAAATTTATGGTAAAATCCATGGTGTTAAGGGAACTGCACACATTGGAGGAAACAACCATGGACAAAGTGAGATTTTTGATGTCAGACACTGGTGCACAAATTACTGCCGCCTGCCGTGAGGCACTGGAGCAGAAGGGTGTGGATGTGACCGTCGTGGAAAAGGACGGCAACAAGGTGCTGCAGAAAATGCTGGCTGTGCGTCCGTAGGTAGTGCTGCTGGATGCCTTTATGCCCGGGCTGGATGCCCTGGCAGTCAAGCAGCGCTACAATGCCGCCGGGGAACGGCACACTTCCTTCTTCGTGACAGGCGCTTTCCAGAGCGAGGAAATGGTTCAGGAGCTGCTGGATGAGGGATTTTCCTACTATTTTGTAAAGCCCTTTGATGAGACCGTGCTTGCCGCCCGGGTCCTCAAGGCTGCGCTCGGGACGGAAAACCGCATCCTGCACACCAGCGTGGACAGCGATGAACTGACCGTGACCGAGATCCTGCACCAGATCGGCGTGCCTGCCCATATCAAGGGCTACCAGTTCCTGCGGGATGCCATCCTGCTCACCATGAACGAGCCGGAGTATATCAACGCTGTGACCAAGCGTCTGTACCCGGAAATCGCCAAGAAAAACGGCACCACCGCCAGCCGGGTGGAGCGCGCCATCCGCCACGCCATTGAGGTGGCATGGGACCGGGGCGATGTGGACACCCTCAACAGCTACTTCGGCTACACCATCCATAACCTGCGCGGAAAACCCACCAACTCGGAGTTCATTGCGATGATAGCTGATAAGATGCGGCTGGATAAGCGGCAGCGGGTGGGGTGAGTGTCGTTCCCGCACAATTCAGCGTTCCACCGTTTTTATTGATACAAGTTGTTCCATAATCTTCCTGCTTAAAAGCCGATGCTGCACGCACCGGCTTTTTCTTTGGGTTCCTGTCTTTCATAGAATCTGCTGCCGCTCATATTCTGATAAGAGCAAGCCATGCAGGCAAAGGAGGTTTTGCCCTTGAAACGATCAGAATACCTTGCCCGGCGCAGGCGGGCCAGAGTGGCAGTGATGATGTTGTTTGCCCTTATCATGGGGTTTGTATCTGCTGCGCCGCCGGTCGTCACCGGATGTCAGGCGCAGGATCTGACCCCGGTACCGGACACCTCGGTGCTCTCCCCTGCCATCTCTGTTCCGGTGCAGGCAGAGCCCGCTGCCCCTGTCCTTCCGGAAAAGTGGGTCTGCCTGACCTTTGATGACGGCCCCAGCAAGACCACGCCGGATGTGCTCAATGCCCTGAACGCTGCAGGGGTGCACGCCACCTTTTTTGTGGTGGCTACCGGTCACAACGAGAAGTATCTGCCCTTGCTCACCGAAGCGGTCAGCGCCGGACATCAGATCGCACTGCACTCTGCTTCCCACGAGTACAGCGATATCTACCGCAGCAGCGAAGCCTACTGGGCGGACATTGCACTGCTGAAGGAGCGCATTGCTCCCTATGTGGACGCAGAAAGCATCCGGTATTTGCGGTTCCCCGGCGGCAGCACCAACACGGTGAGCCGACGCTACGGCGGGAAAGGCCTGATGAAACAGCTGAAAGCCGAAGTAGAGCAGAAGGGCTGGCAGTGGGTGGACTGGAACGTGTGCGCCGAGGACGCCGTAGGCGGGCACCCCAGCGCGGACACCATTTACCGCAATGTGGTGCGGGAGACCGGGCAGCAGACGAACTGCATCGTTCTGATGCACGATTCCGCCACCACCCGCACCACCGCCGAGGCGCTGCCCGACATCATCCGGTGGTATGCGGATCAGGGTTTTGCGTTTTTGACGGTGGCCGAAGCGCTGCCGATTGGGTAAACAATTTTAATGGCCTCCGTTTCACTCTGGCCATATTCAGAGGAAAAGTCACTTTTAATATTGGGCCTTCCGAAAATCTGCGGATTTTCGGAAGGCCTTTTTCACAGAGAGGTCGCAGTGGGAAGCTGCGTTTTCTTTTGAAGAATGCCGTGAATCCATCCGGCCTTTCCCCTGAAAAAGCAAAAGGGGAAGTGTCCGCAGACGCTTCCCCTTTTGCAAATTAAAACGATTTTTCGCTATGAATGGCAGAGCGCACGCGGAGCCATTTTCAAATCATTCGTCCGCGTTCTGGCAGAACAGCGAGAAGGTACGGTAGGCCATGTACAGGTCGGTCTTGTGGATGACCTCGAAGGGCGAGTGCATGGACAGCACCGGCACACCGATGTCCAGCACGGGAATCCCCCGGTTTGCCACATACTTGGCAATGGTGCCGCCACCGCCAAGATCCAGACGGCCCAGCTCACCGATCTGCCAAGCCACATCGTTGGCGTCCAGCAGGCGGGTGATGTCCCCTACCAGCTCGGCGTTGGCGTCGCTGGCAGAGCTCTTGCCGCGGCTGCCGGTATACTTGAAGAATGCCACACCGCGGCCGGCGTAGGTGCCGTTCTGCTTTTCAAAGGCACCTGCCCAAGACGGGTCGTAGGCAGCGGTCACGTCCGCAGACAGGCAGACGCTGTTGCGGAAGGCAAGGATATCGTCCTGACCGGCAGCGCGGCACAGCAGCTGCATGAAGTGGAACACATACATGCTCTGCATGCCGGTGACGCCGTCGGAGCCGATCTCTTCCTTATCGGTCAGCACGCAGACGGTGGTGTGCACCGGGTCTTTGGTCTCGATCTCTGCCATCAGTGCGGGATAGGCGTCCACCCGGTCATCGTGACCGTAGCCGCCCACCATGGCGCGGTCAAAGCCCACGTCCCGGGCCTTGTAGGAGGGCACCACCTCGATCTCGGCACGGGTGAAGTCCCGCTCGGTGATGCCGTACTTTTCGTGCAGCAGCATCAGGGTGTTGAGCTTGACGGCTTCCTTGATGTCGGCGTCCTCCACGGCATCGGAACCGATGAGGACGTTCAGCTCTTCTGCCTTGATGCCCTCGCTGAGCTTGCGGTCGTTCTGCTCGGCACCCAGATGGGGCAGCAGGTCGGTGATGCAGAACACGGGGTCGCTCTCATCCTCGCCCACGCACACCGAAACGCTGGAGCCGTCTGCACGGGTGAACACGCCGTGGATGGCCAGCGGCATGGTGCCCCACTGATACTTGCGGATGCCGCCGTAGTAGTGGGTCTTGAAATAACTGAAATGGTCGGCCTCGTACAGCGGATTCGGGCGCAGGTCCAGCCGGGGGCTGTCGATGTGGGCAATGACCAGACGGAAGCCCTCTTCAAAAGATCTCTGTCCGATGGTAGCGGCCACCACCGCCTTGTGCTCCTGCACAAAGTAGATCTTCTGGCCGGGGGCATAGGTCTTTTTCGGCTCGAACTTCTCGTAGCCGGCTTCCAGCAGCATTTTTTCGCTGACGGCAGCCGCTTCGCGCTCGGTTTTGGCGGCGTTCAGAAACGCCTTGTAACCCTCGGCAAAGGCTGCAGCTTCCTTCTTGACAGCGGTGTTCTTGTCGGCAGCATACTCCGGCTTATAAAGCAGCTGTTCGGCAGCCTGCTTTGCGGTAAGTTTTTCGCTCATTTTCCTTATCTCCTCTCAGCTTCCTGCATAGATGCGCTGATATTCCGCATAGCAGGAAGTGATCTTTTTTACGTAGTGGTTCATCTGGCTGTAAGGGAAGCCCTGCAGGGTCTCGCCGTCTGCGGAGTGCTCTTCCATCTGTAAAAGAGCATCTACCGTGCCCCACCCGCTGTGATAAGCAGCAGCGGCAGTGGCAACATCGCCGTTGTAGCGCTCCATGCACAGGTGCAGGTAATAGCATCCGAACCGGATGCTGGTCTCCGGGTCGTAGAGGTTTGCAAAGAGCAGTCCTTCGTCCGGTGCAATTTTGCTGCGCAGCCAGATAAAGGTCTCCTCGGTCATCTGCATCAGGCCCCGGGCATCCACAGTGGAGGTGGCCTGCGGGTCAAAGCCGCTTTCGGTGCGGATGAAGGCATCCACCAGAAGCGGGTCGAGGTCGTAGGTGTCGGCCCACTGCTCCACCAGCGCTTCGTACTTGCGGGGGTATAAAAGCCGTTCTGCCCTGCCCCACAAGTTGGGCACCAGCACAAACAGCAGGATCAGCGCCATGCCCAGCAGGAACAGCCTGCGGCTGCGCATTTTTTTGCGGCGGCGTGCCTTCTGGGCGCGGAGAGCGCGGCGAATGCGGGCCGCCTCCGGGTCGTACTGCGGTGCAGGATCTTGTTCGTTATATCGTTCGTTCAAAGCTCTTTTCCCGCACCTCCTTCTGCCAGAAGCTTCCCACACAGCTCCTCAGCCGCAGCCTGCAGGTGTGCAAGGTCTGCGTCGTTGCGCAGAACGTAGTCTGCCTGTGCGGTGAGCACGGTTTCCGGCGTCTGTGCGTTCAGGCGGCGGGCAGCCATTTCGGCCGAAATGCCGTCCCGGGCCACGATGCGGGCCACACTGGTCTCAAAAGGTGCCGTGACCACGCACAGGCGGTCGCACTCGGCCTGTGCCGCAGTCCCCACGATGACCGCACCATCCAGCACGAACAGCGGTGCTCCGCCATCCAGCGCCGCCTGCTTTGCCGCACGGATGCGGTGGACGATCTCCGGGTGGGTCAGGCTGTCCAGCGCTGCTTTGCCCTCAGGGGTGGCAAAAGCGCGGTCGGCCAGCAGGCGGCGGTCCAATGTGCCGTCCTGTTTTAAAATGTCCGCGCCGAACCGCTGCGCCAGCTTTGGCAGCAGCGGCGAGCCGGGCAGTAAAATTTCGCGGCTGATCTGGTCGGCGTCGGCCAGCGGCACGCCGTGGGCCGAAAACACCGAGGTGACCGTAGATTTTCCGCAGCCGCTGCGGCCGGTGATTCCCAAACAGATCATAGCTTGATCACCCGGAAAGCCGCGGCGCGGATCAGGCGATTGTACACCGCCATGGAAAGGCCGTCTTTTCTGGGACAGCGGGCGTAGACCACCGCATCGCCCTGCTCATCCAGCGCACGCAGAGAGCGGAAGATGTGCTTTGCCTGATCGGCACCGTCCCCCTCGCGGCCATACTCCACGCAGGGCACACCCAGCTTTTCCGCCTCGCCGGTGAAGCACAGGCAGCTGGGATTCTGGTCAGCGTGGGCGTCCACATATGCCTTGAACTGCTCAAAGGTGCCGTCCAGCAGGGTCACATCTGCCTTGGGCGCATAGTGCTTGTACTTCATGCCGGGGCTGCGCACCACAGCACCCTCCGGCAGCTTTTCAAGGATGGCCTTGGACACTTCCACCTCTTCACCGAGGGCACGTTCCAGATCTTCCAGCGTGATGTGGCCCGGGCGGAACAGGGTGGGCTTTTCGCCTACCACCGACACCACGGTGCTTTCCACGCCCACATCGCACTCGCCGCCATCCAGGATCAGCGGCAGGCGGCCGTCCATATCGGTGAACACATCCTGCGCGTTGGTGGGGCTGGGCTTGCCGGAAAGATTGGCGCTGGGGGCAGCAAAGGCGCAGCCGCTCTTTTCAATGACTGCACGGGCCACCGGGTGGCTGGGCATCCGGATGCCCACGGTGTCCAGACCTGCACAGCACTCCGCTGCCACCTCCGGACCGCGGGGCATGATGATGGTGAGCGGGCCGGGGCAGAACGCCGCCATCAGCAGCTGGGCGCGCTCCGGCACCTCGCTGACAAGGCCGGGCAGCATTTCCGGGCCGGTGACATGGACGATGAGGGGATTGTCCTGCGGACGTCCCTTCGCCACAAAGATCTTTTTGACCGCCTCGCCGTTGCGTGCATCGGCAGCAATGCCGTAAACCGTCTCGGTGGGCAGCGCCACCAGCTCGCCTCTCTGCAGCAGGGCAGCCGCTTTTTCAATGCTTTTTTCTTCTGCAGCGGATAAAACTTCAGTCTTAAATTCCATACGGATCATCGTTCTTTCTATCTGTAAAGTATTTTTGCTTTTCAGTATATTTCAGCAGTACAACGTATTATTTTTGAAATCGCATTTCAGTGCTGTTCGTTGAGCTTCTGCAGCTTTTCGGTCTGTTCCCGGGTGGCAAGCGCATCGATCACATCGTCCAGATTGCCGTCCATGATCTTATCCAGATTGTGCACGGTCAGGCCGATGCGGTGGTCGGTGCAGCGGTCCTGCGGGAAGTTATAGGTACGGATCTTCTCGCTGCGGTCACCGGTGCCCACCTGCCCCTGCCGCTCCGAATTGATGGCGTCCTGCTGCTGTTTCTGTTTCTGTGCCAGCAGGCGGCTGCGCAGGATCTCCAGTGCCTTATCCTTGTTTTGGAACTGGCTGCGCTCGTTCTGGCATTCTACCACCGTGCCGGTGGGGATATGTGTCACACGGATGGCACTGGAGGTTTTGTTGATGTGCTGACCGCCCGCGCCGGAGGAACGGAAGGTGTCGATGCGCAGGTCTTTCAGATCCAGTGCAAAGTCCACTTCCTCGGCCTGCGGCATAACGGCCACCGTGGCGGTGGAGGTGTGGATGCGGCCCTGGGTCTCGGTCTCCGGCACGCGCTGCACCCGGTGCACACCGCTCTCGTACTTGAGGCGGTTGTAGGCCCCGGCACCATCCACCGAGAAGATGGCTTCCTTCACGCCGCCAAGCTCGGTCTCGTTCAGGTTGAGCATTTCCAGCTTCCATCCCCTGCTTTGCACATACATGGTGTACATGCGCAGCAGACTGTGGGCAAACAGGGCCGCTTCCTCGCCGCCTGCGCCGCTGCGGATCTCCACAATGACATTTTTGCCATCGTTCACATCTTTGGGCAGCAGCATAATTTTGAGATTATTTTCCAGTTTTTCCACATCTTGACTTTTTTCGCTGATTTCCTGCTGTATCATCTGTTTAAAGTCCGAGTCAAGAGCACCAGACTCTTCCAGCAGGGCTTTTGCCTGTTCCAGATGATCCTGTGCAGTCTGCCACTCCCGGTAGGCCTGCACAACAGGCTCTGCGTCGTGATACTCCCGCATCAGCTTGCGGAACAGCGCAGGGTCGGCAGCGGCATCCGGCTGGTTCAGGCGAACGGAAAGCTCCTCAAAGCGATGGCAGACAGCATCCATTTGGGTAAACATGTTCGGCATAATTCCGGCAGTTCTCCTAACAACTCAAATCTGCATCTGCAGCGCAGCAGGACGCCCCGGCAGGGCACGTCTCAGACCCGCACATGCAAAGGCATACGTTTCCCATGCGAGCTGTGCCGGACGCTAGACCTGCCCGGGCTTTATCACCTTTTTGATGTTCTTTTCAATTTTAGCACGCGGCAGCATCACCTCATGCCCGCAGCCAGTGCACCGGATCTTGAAATCCATGCCGACGCGCAGCACTTCAAAGCTCTGCGCACCGCAGGGGTGCTTTTTGCGGGTGAGGATGGTATCGCCTACAGCAATGTCCATAACCTTGGCTTCTCCCTTCTGCCTGCCTTTTTCAGTCGTCTGTGGGCAGGCGGCGCGTGTGTGCGCCCCCGGTGTGCCGGGCACAGCGCATACAAATATAGTATAATGCAAAGCCACATAAAATGCAAATATCCGCAATAGCAGATGCATAAGTTTTAATGAAATGGAGCTGGCTTTCCCAGACGGCACCTGTCCGGCTCCCAAAAACAACAGAAAGAGGAATGAAAGATGATGCATGCATATCGTACCGAAGGCAGCTACCGTTCTGCTGCCCGCATGACCGCCGCCGAGCTGCGCGCCGCCATGGCCAGCCGCGAGATCCTGCAATCCACCGCTCTGGCCTTTGACACCCAGCGTCAGCTGCGGTTTGAGCTGGGCGGAGTGAAGGCCGTGATGCCCTTTGCCCAGTGCGCCGACGGCGCCGAGAACGGCACCGTGCGGGACATTGCCGTACTGACCCGGGTAGGCCGTCCCACCTGCTTTGTCATTGAGTCGCTGGACACCGACGAGACCGGACAGCCGGTGTACCGGCTTTCCCGTGCTGAGGCACAGCGGATGTGCAAGGCCGACTATCTGGACGCCCTGCAGCCCGGCGATATCCTGCCCTGCACGGTGACCCACATTGAACCTTTTGGTGCCTTTTGTGACGTAGGCTGCGGCATCAGCGCCCTGCTGCCCATCGACTGCATGTCGGTGAGCCGCATCTCCTCCCCTGCCGACCGGGTGAGCGTGGGGCAGCAGATCCTATGCGCCATCAAGAGCCGGGACCTGCAGGGCCGCTTTGTGCTGACCATCCGGGAGCTGCTGGGCACCTGGGAGGAAAACGCCGCCGGGTTCACCGTGGGCGAGACCGTGGTGGGCATCGTGCGCAGCGTGGAGGAATACGGCACCTTCATCGAGATCGCACCCAATCTGGCCGGCCTTGCGGAGAGCTGTGCCGACCTGACCCCCGGGCAGGCTGTCAGCGTCTACATCAAGAACATCCTGCCGGAAAAGATGAAGATCAAGCTGGTGATCGTGAACCATTCCCTGAACCAGCGCCACCGGTTCGAGCTGAAATACTTCATCACCGAGGGCCGTCTTGACCGGTGGGTCTACTCCACACCGGAAAGCCCGAAGCGGATCGAGACAGATTTTGCCGCTGCGGCTTGCAATCCGGCGTGAAACCCTTTATACTATAAAAGAAAAGGAATGCAAGGGGGATGTATGGAACGATGGCCGCTAATGATGCTTTTACCGCCGGTGTACGTCCCGGCGGGCTGACCAGCAGCACCGAGATCCGGCTGCTGCTGTGCTATCTGGTCAAAAATGCCGGACCCATTGCCCGGCAGGAGATTGAAAACGCCCTGATGGAAGAAGCTCTGGTGAATTATTTTGAGATCGGCTCGTGTCTGGACGATATCACCAAGCAGCAGCTCGTCACCCTGACAAAGGGCAGCTACACCATTACCGATAAGGGCCGCAAGGTCGCGCAGGAGCTTGCCTACGACCTGCCCCGCAGTGTGCGGGAACGCGCTGTGGCCGCTGTGCTGCGCTGCCAGACCTGGGCCCGCAAGGAGGCCAAGTACAGCGCCAGCATCACCGAAAAGGCAGACGGTCACTGCACCGTGCGCTGCACCGTGAAGGGGCTGGATGCAGAGCTGTTCTGTCTGGAGCTGGGGGCTCCCGACCGCCTTTCGGCTGACCTGATCAAAAAGCAGTTCATCCTCAAGGGCAACGAGATCTATCAGATGCTGATCAACAAGCTGACCGAAGAAGAGAAGTAACGATTTGGAATGGCCGCCGCGCACGCTTTAGCCATAAACAGCGGAAATTTCATGATTTTATTTGCGGTTTGGAAGTGTCTGCGGACACCTCCAAACCGCTTTTTTCACGAGAAGTACCCAAATTTCAAACTGCATTTTTCCTTACGACCTTTACTGTGAAAGCCAAAAACCGGAAAAGTCCGCAGACTTTTCCGGTTTTTGAATATAAAAATAATTCCGCTGAGCATGGCCAGAGTGAAACGGAGGCCATTCAAACTACAAAATCAAATCAGGATGCAGATGAGCCCGGTACAGCCCTCATTGATGACCCGTTCCAGCGTTTCCTGCAGCCGGATGCGGGCCTCCTGCGGCATATGCAGCAGCTTGCTCTGCAGGCCCTCGTTCACCAGCTCGTGCAGGCTCTTGCCAAAGATGTTGGATTCCCACAGTTTCTCCGGGTCGTCCTCAAAACCGGCCAGCAGGCTGCGGGCAAGCTCCTCGCTCTGCTTTTCGGTGCCCACGATGGGGCTGAGTTCGGTGTGGATAGTCGCCTTCAGCATCTGGATGGATGGCGCGCAGGCTTCCAGACGGACCCCATAGCTTGCCCCCTGCCGCACGATCTGGGGCTGTTCCAGCTTCAGCTCGCTGACCGAAGGCATCACAATGCCGTAGCCGGTGGCTTCCACCTGCTCAAGGGCACTGCGCACCTTCTCGTACTCACGCTTCGCCCGCGCCAGCTCCATGATGCAGGGCATCAGGCCCGCTTCATCACCAATGGCAAGGCCGGTCTGCTCGCTCAGCACCTGATAAAAAATCTCCGGTTTTAGCTCCACCGTGATGCGCACGCTGCCGGCCGCAAGGTCGATGCCGCTGATGGACGACCGCTGCACCGCGTCACATTCCAGCGCAGGTGCGTTTGTTCCGGAGGGTACATCCTTCATGCGGGAGACCTTCTCTGCCAGCTGCATGGCGGCTTCATACACCTGCGTCTGCAGCCAGTGGCCGTTTTCCAGCATCGTGACCCAGCGCGGCAGGGCAAAATCCAGCTCCCTCACCGGAAATTCGTACAGGACCTGCCGCAGGATGCTGCCAAGTGCCTCCGCGTCCAGATCCACGCAGCTTACCGGCAGAACGGTGTGGTCGTAGTCCCGGGCCATGCCCTCGGCCAGCTGCTTCGTCTCCGGGGCTTCCGGGTGAGTGCTGTTGAGCAGGATGATGTAGGGCTTGCCCAGCGCATCCAGTTCTTCCACGATGCGCTTCTCGGTTCTGGCATAGCCCTCCCGCGGGATGTCGCTCACCGAACCGTCGGTGGTGACCACGATGCCGATGGTGGAATGTTCACAGATCACCTTGCGGGTGCCCGTCTCGGCGGCAAGATCGAAGGGGACCTCGTGGTCGAACCATGGGCTCTTGACCATGCGGGGCCTGTCGTTTTCCTCGTGTCCCATGGCCCCCTCCACCATGTAGCCCACGCAGTCGATGAGCCGCACCCTGCACTCGCCGCCGCCCTCCAATTGCAGGGGCACGGCCGTTTCCGGGATGAATTTCGGCTCGGTGGTCATGATGGTACGGCCCGCGGCCGACTGCGGCAGCTCGTCCCGGGCACGTTCCCGGGCTGCCGCCGGGCCGATGGCCGGCAGCACCAGCTGCTCCATGAAACGCTTGATGAAGGTGGATTTGCCGCTGCGCACCGGGCCCACCACCCCAATGTAGATATCTCCGCCGGTGCGTGCGCCGATCTCACGGCAGATGCCATTCTGTTCCTGATTTGCCAAATTGCTCTCCCCTTCCCGTTTGCGCTGTGCACCGGACAGGTTTCCGGTCCGCTTGTTGTATCGTATGAAACAGGGCGGGGCATTATGCCGGAACGATTTTAGATGCCCTCCGCCTTGCTCTGGGCATATTCAGCGGAAAATTTATTTTATAATTGCAATTCAGGAAAATCTGCGGATTTTCCTGAATTGCTTTTTCACAGATGGGGTCGTAGAGGGAAACAGCATTTACAGCGCCGCTTTCTGCGAAAGCGCGGCGCTGTGGAATAGGCTTTTTCGTTTGCTTTCAGCATGCTGAACCCTCTCAGGCTCACATTCGTTCGCCAGCTCCCCCGAAGGGGGAGCTTTTTGCAGTAACGGCGCAGTTTCCAGATAAAATGCAAGCCTTGCGGATGCGTCAGAAGCTCCCCCTTTCGGGGGAGCTGGCAAATCCAGAGGATTTGACTGAGAGGGCGAGGATGCTTTCCCTTCTCCCAAGGGGACGGCTGAACTTCCTCTGGCAAAGCCGGACACCTTCTTTATTGCAATCGATACTGATGCCATGCAAAAGCCGTTTTCCGTCACAGCCCCATCTGTGAAAATGGTCTAGCAGAATGCCCGCAGGCATTCCGCTAGACCAAAATCTAAAAATAATTTTCCGCTAAGAATGGCAGAGCGAAGCGGAGCCATTTTAAATCGTCCAACAAAAAGAGAGCTGCCGCGCAAAATGCACAGCAGCTCTCGGTATGGTTCCTATGAAATTACGGGGTCAGACGGTTGGGGCCGCGGAACAGGAACTCGGCGTCCTTGATGGTCAGGCCGCACAGCAGCATGGTCAGGCGGTCGATGCCCAGACCGAAACCACCGTGGGGCGGGCAGCCATACTGGAAGAACTCCAGATAGAACTTGACATCCTCGGCCAGACCCTTTTCCTCAGCCTGCTTCTTCAGCACCTCGTAGCGGTGCTCACGCTGGGCACCGGTGGTGATCTCCACGCCACGCCAGATCAGGTCGTAGCCCTGGGGCACGCCGTTCTCATCCCGCATGTGATAGAACGCACGCTTCTCGGCGGAATAATCGGTGATGAAGAGGAACTCGTGACCGTAGTGCTTCTTCACCCACTCATAGCTCAGGCGCTCGGCCTCAGTGGTCAAATCGCCCTTCTCGCTCTCATCGACGGTATAGCCGAACTCTTCTTCCAAGCCCTTGTACAGGTCTGCCAGCTTGACCACCGGGAACGGAGTGGTGGGCACGATGACTTCCTGACCGAACATCTCCTTGATCTGGTCGCCGTAGTTGTCCTTGACGGCCTGCAGACCGGCAGTCAGCAGCTCCTCTTCCATCTTCATCACGTCTTTATAGGAAGTGATGTAGCTGAACTCCAGATCGAAGCCGGAGAACTCGGTGGAGTGCTTGTTGGTGTAGCTCTTCTCTGCGCGGAACACGGGGCCGGTCTCGAAGATGCGCTCAAAGCCGGCAGCCATGGCCATCTGCTTGTAGAACTGGGGGCTCTGTGCCAGATAGGCATTGCGGTCGAAGTAATCCACCTTGAACACCTCAGAGCCGCTCTCGCTGGCAGCAGCGATCAGCTTGGGGGTGTGGATCTCGATGAAGTTACGGTCCAGCAGGAACTTGCGCATGGCGTTGACGAAGCAGCTCTGTGCCTTGAACATCAGCTGGTTCTCGTCGGTGCGCAGGTCGATCCAGCGGTAGTCGATGCGCTGGTCGATGCTGGAGCGCTCCACAGCCTTCTTTTTCTTGGTGGCTGCGATCTCCTTGCGGACGATGGGCAGTGCATCGGCAATGCTCTCGATCTCGATGGACTCGGGGATCATCTCCACGCCGCCCATCTTGACGTAGTCGTTTTCCACCACCTTGCCGGTGACGGTGATGACGGAATCCGGGGTGAGCTTATCGATGGTATCCACCAGATCGGGGTGATCTTCCTTTTCCACCGTGATCTGCAGCTTGCCGGTAATATCCTTCAGCACGATGAAGGCCATATACTTGCTGTTGCGCAGGTTCTCGATAAAGCCCTGCACCTTGACCGTGCCGCCGATGGCCTTCTGGGCCTCGTTGATATAGGTGCGTTCCATAATACAGGAATCCTCCTTTGACGTCTTGTGTACTGTTTTATTATACGCTTTTCCGGGGATAAATCAAGAGATATGGCGAACGAACTCCTTCCGTCATCGCTGCGCGATGCCACCCATTCCCCTTTTTGTCACTGGCGCGACATCTTCCCCCGGCCGGGGGAAGTCTTTCTCAAGGAGGGAGGCTTTGGCATGGCGGCAGAAGGAGTCACTTTTTCTCATCGTGCAGAGTGCCCGTGCCGCCCTCCACCACGCCGTCGTGCCTGAGCACAGCCGCAATGGTGCCGAAGAAGCATTTCACATCCAGCCCAAAGCTCAGATGCTCCACATACCAGCCGTCCAGCTTTGCTTTCTCCGCGATCTCCAGCTCATCGCGGCCATGACTCTGTGCCCAGCCGGTCAGGCCCGGGCGCACATCGTTGGCATGGTACTTGTCGCGCTCGGCCAGCAGATCATACTGGTTCCACAACGCAGGCCGCGGGCCGATGACCGCCATATCCCCCACAAAGATGTTCCACAGCTGGGGCAGTTCATCCAGACTGGTCTTGCGCAGGAAATGGCCCATCCGGGTGATATACTGGTCCGGGTCGTGGAGCAGGTGGGTGGGCATATCGTGGGGCGTGTCGATGCGCATGGTGCGGAACTTTAAAATGTAAAAGTGCTTTTTGCCAATGCCCACACGTTTCTGTTTGAAAAACACCGGGCCGGGCGAATCCAGCTTGATGGCCACAGCCAGGATCAGAAAGAGCCATGACAGGCAGACCATGCCGCACAGGGACAGCACGATCGCCAGCAGGCGCTTGATACCGTTACGATACATGAGCTTCCTCCATTTTTTTGCCATTGTTCTGTCAAGGTGTCCCTGAAAAGTCGAAAAGATCGTCTATTTCTTTGTTTTCAGATACACCCTGGAACAGCGTTACCAGTATACCAGCATCCTTCTCCATTTGCAATCGTATACCGTAACAGATGCCGGTATTTTGATGATTTGGCTGCATTCTGCCGGTTTTATTGCAGAAAAACGCCGGTTTTGTCTCTTGTTTTGTGCGGCAGAAGGACGTAAGATAAAGAAAATGAGAAGTCAACTCCCCCAGTCTCGCTTTCGCTCGACAGCCCCCTCACTGAAAAAGACTCTCCCCGCGCCGGGGAGAGATGTCGCCAAAGGCGACAGAGTGGGGAGCACTGGCAAACCCGCAGGGTTTGACTGAAGTAGTTCCAACAGGAGGTTTCACGTTTATGATCCAGCATTTCCGTTTTGGCGCTCCCCTGCCCACCGACAGCGTGGTGCAGGACATTCCCGTTTCCGCCGGGCCGGTGCCCTTCCTCACAGCCGAAGAAGACGGCTGGGCCTACCGGATGGCTCCGGATGCCATCGTATACGGTCTGGGCGAAATGCCGCGCGGCATCAACAAGCGCGGCTGGCACTACATTACCAACAACACCGATGAAGCCCGCCACAGCGAGGATAAGCTTTCCTACTATGGTGCGCACAATTTTCTGCTCATTGACGGCGGTGCTGGTCGTGAATGCTTTGGCGTGTTCATCGATTTCCCGGGCAAAGTGCGTTACGATATCGGCTACACCGAATACGACACCCTGCGCTTTTCTACCGAAGAGCCGGACTATGAGCTTTACATCATTACCGGCGACGACCTGAACGATATCAGCCGCCAGTTCCGGCAGCTCATCGGCCGCAGCTATATCCCGCCCAAGTGGGCCTTTGGTCTGGCACAGAGCCGCTTTGGCTACAAAACCGCTGAGGACGTGCGGGAGGTGGCCCGTCAGTACAAAGAGAACGATCTGCCGCTGGATATGATCTGCATGGACATCGATTATATGCAGGACTACGCGGATTTTACCGTAAACAAACAGCGCTTCCCGGACCTTGCCGCTCTGAGCGCCGAACTGAAGGCACAGGGCATCCGGCTGGTACCCATCATCGATGCGGGTGTGCGCATCGACCCGGCAAACCCCGTCTGTGCCGAGGGCCTTGCAAACGGTTACTTCTGCACCAAAGCCGACGGCACGCCCTTTATGGCGGCGGTGTGGCCCGGCAAGGCTTACTTTGCGGACTTCCTGCGTCCGGAGGTGCGGGAGTGGTTCGGCCGGCAGTACAAGGCGCTGACCGACTGCGGCATCGAGGGCTTCTGGAATGATATGAACGAGCCTGCGCTGTTTTATTCGCCGGAGCGGCTGAAAGCCTTCTTTGCGGACATGCACGCCCTAAGCCGGAAGGACAACATCGTGCAGGATGAATTCTTCGGCAAGGTGGTAGGCGGCGCGCTGGGCCTGATGAACGCCCCCGCGGACTACGCCAGCTTCTACCACGACGTGGATGGCCGACGGGTGCGCCATGACAGGGTGCACAACCTCTACGGCGGCAATATGACCCGCGCGGCAGGCGAAGCCTTTACCAGCCTGCGCCCCGGCAGACGCACTTTGCTGTACAGCCGCTCCAGTTTCATCGGCAGCCACCGCTACGGCGGCATCTGGCTGGGTGACAACGCTTCCACATGGGCACAGCTTCTGGCCAATATCCAGATGATGCCCAATGTGCAGCTCTGCGGCTTTTTGTACACCGGTGCCGACCTGTGCGGTTTTTCCTACGATACCACGCCAGATCTGGCCCTGCGCTGGCTGGAGTTCGGCCTGTTTACCCCGCTGATGCGCAATCACTCTACCGATGGTTCCCGGATGCAGGAATACTACCGTTTTGCGGACATGCTGCCCGCCCTGCGGAAGATGCTCCGGCTGCGGTATGCCCTGCTGCCCTACCTTTATAGTGAGTTCATGAAGGCGGCACTGGAAAATACCAGCTACTTCCGGCCATTGGGCTTTGACTTCCCCGCCGACCCGGACGCCCGCGAGGTACAGGACCAGCTGCTGCTGGGCGAGGGTGTGATGGTAGCGCCTGTCTACACCCAGAACGCCAGCGGACGCCATGTCTACCTGCCCGAGTCCATGAAGCTCTACCGCATTCGCAGTGTGGACGACTACGACACCGAGCTTCTGCCCGCCGGGCACCATTATGTCCGCTGTGCACTGGACGAGGTCCTGCTGTTCATCCGCCCGGGCCATGCCGTGCCGGTGGCAAGACCCGCCAGCTGCACCGCCCAGCTGGACGATACCAGCCTGACCCTGTGGGCCTGCCCGGACGAAAGCGGCAGCGCCCGCTGCCGGATGTACACCGATGACGGCGAGACGAGCGATTTTGCTGCACCGGATCACTGGAAGGTGCTTGGATCCAACTGAAAAGCCGTTTTCCTGTGGCATTGCCGGAAAAAGCTGTCTTTTTTCGGCGATGCCACTTGTATTTTTCTGCGCCGCGCGGTATAATATGCCTTCGGTTCCCTTTATTTACGAAATATTTACATTTCAGATGCTGTCCTCCTAAGCAGTGTGCAATGCTTCGGAAAACAGCTTCTCCGCGTAAACGATAAAAAGGAGGCACTCTTCTCATGGCTCAGACAAGCCGCTCCGCTGACCTGACCAGCGGCCCGATGCTCCAAAAGATCATCCTGTTCTCCATCCCGCTGGCAGCTTCCAGCATCCTGCAGCTGCTGTTCAACGCAGCGGACGTAGTGGTCGTGGGCCGCTTTGCGGGCAGCACCGCACTGGCGGCAGTGGGCTCCAACGGCTCCCTCATCAATCTGCTGGTGAATCTGTTCGTGGGGCTTTCGCTGGGCGCAAACGTGGTGGCCGCACGCTGTTTTGGTGCAAAGGACGAGCGCGGTGTTCAGAACACGGTGCAGACCTCGGTGACGCTGGGCCTTGTCAGCGGCGTGCTGCTGGCCGTGGTGGGGTTCTTTGCGGCCCGGGGCCTGCTGGAGCTGATGAGCTGCCCGGAGGATGTGATCGATCTCTCTGCGCTGTATCTTAAAATCTATTTTATCGGAATGCCCATGACCATGCTGTACAATTTCAGCTCGGCACTGCTGCGCGCCGTGGGTGACACCAAGCGTCCCCTGTACTGTCTGGCGGCGGCAGGCATCATCAATGTGGTGCTGAATCTGGTGTTCGTCATTGGCTTTTCCATGAGCGTGGCAGGCGTGGCACTGGCTACCATCATCAGTCAGACCGTCTCCGCCTGCATGGTGACACGGATGCTGATGAAGGAGGAGGGTGCTCTGCATCTGGATCTGCATCATCTGGGCTTCCACATGGGTGCCCTGAAGCAGATTTTGCTCATCGGCCTGCCTGCCGGTCTGCAGAGCACCGTGTTCAGCCTGTCCAACGTGGTCATCCAGTCGGCTATCAACTCCTTCGGCTCCACGGTGGTGGCAGGCAGTTCGGCCTCCGCCAATCTGGAGGGCTTCGTCTATACCGCCATGAACGCCTTTTCGCAGGCAGCGGTGACCTTCACCAGCCAGAACATGGGCGCACGCAAGTACCAGAACCTGAACCGCGTTGTCCTCAACTGCCTGCTGTGCGCCATCGTCACCGGCGTGGTGCTGGGCGGCGGCGCAGTGCTGGCAGGCACCCAGCTGCTGCACTTCTACTCCTCGGATGCGGCGGTCATTGCCGCCGGATACGAACGCCTGCGGGTGATCTGCGGCACATACCTGCTGTGCGGCATCATGGACACGCTGGCCAGCAGCCTGCGCGGCCTTGGCTACAGCGTGCTGCCCATGGTGGTGAGCCTTGTGGGCAGCTGCCTGCTGCGTCTGGTGTGGATCGCCACCCTCTTCCAGCTGAACCGCACACCGTTCATGCTGTACATCAGCTACCCCATCAGCTGGGTGCTGACCGCCGCCGTGCATCTGGCCTGTCTGCTTGTGGTGCGGCACAAGATGAAAAACAAACTTAAACTATCCATCGACTGAAGAACAGGGCTGCATCCGTTTGGGGACGCAGCCCTGTTTTTTACAAGTCTTTTTTCAGCAGATACCGGTCGTATCCGCCATACATTTCCCGCCGGGAGACGATGGCAAAGCCCGATGCAAGGGCGTTGTTCAGGCTGTACTGGTTTTCCGGGCTGACGGTGGCCCCGATGTGGGTGATTTCTTCCGGGAAGAGCGGCAAGGCTGCTCCCAGCATGAGCCTTTGCAGGCCGTTGCCGCGAAAGTCTGCGTGGACGATGGCGCTGTCGGCATTGGCCCAGTGCTCCCACTCGGTATGCGGGACGTCCATGAAGGCCGCGTAGTTGTGCTCGCTCTGCCCGCAGAAGCGCACGATGAGGTACCCGCCCAGCCTGCTGCCCTGCCATGCACCAATGCACAGGTCCTTGCGGACATAGGTCATGATATTTTCCAGCGTGTCCGGCACGAACTGCTCGGGGTGCGGCATGGCGGCGCGCACCTCATTCTGCAAAGCGTACACCGCCGGGGCTTCCTCTGCCGTACAGCGGCGCAGCAGCATGGGCACCGGCGGCTCTGCGGTTTTGCCGCATATCCTGTGCAGAAAAATTTCCATCTTGCTATCCCCTCCAAAATAAAATCGTACTTTTGGGCCGATTCCAGTATAAATGCCGCTTTTATAAATGTCAATTTATGCTATAATAAAGTAGAAAGGGGTTTTGCGGTGCATGGCCGTGGTCACAAAGCGGGGCCGTGCGCCGCAGGGCTCCAAGTCCCGGCAGTGCCCTGCGCTGCCTGTGAACGGAGGAACCAAACCATGAAGGAATCTGCACTTGCATCTTCCAGCCGGTTGGGCGGCGCTGTCATCAGCGACCGCATCGTTGCCAGTCTGCTGGAAGAGCTGCGCACCGGGCGCTATGCCCGGGCCGATCGTCTGCCTGCCGAGGTGGACCTTGCCGCCGAGCTGGGCGTGAGCCGCACCGTCATCCGTGACGCGCTGAGCGAAATGGAACGCGCTGGTTACGTGGAGCGTGTGCGCGGCATTGGCACGGTGGTGAACCGTACGGTGCTGAGCCTGCGCAGCCGTCTGGACCAGAAGCTGGAATACTACCCGCTGATCCGCAGCTTTGGCAGCTACCCCCACGCCGACGGCATTCAGGTCT
Organism: Faecalibacterium sp. 7; assembly: GCF_049562865.1. NCBI lineage: Bacteria > Bacillati > Bacillota > Clostridia > Eubacteriales > Oscillospiraceae > Faecalibacterium > Faecalibacterium sp. 7. The sequence continues at coordinate 2,564,509 of NZ_CP186911.1, forward strand.
TTCCCATCCGTGCCGGGGAGGAGCTGGCCCACAATCTGGACATCGCACCCGGCGATGATGTGATCTGCATCAAAAAGCGCATTCTGGCCGACACCACCCCGGTGATCTATTCCATCGACTACCTGCCCAGAGCATTGTTCGGTACACGGGATTATACCCGCATCGACCTGACCGGCGGAGTGTTCGATATTCTGGAACGGGAATGCCACCAGCAGATCTCCTCCAACGTTGCCCACCTGAAGGCAAGCTGCGGCGATGACGCCATCCGCTCGGCCATGCGCCTTGCTCCCGGCGAAGCCATGCTGCTGCTGGACGAAGTGTGTTTCAATCGTTTGTGCCGCCCGGTGATGCGTTCGCTGAGCTACTACACAAACTTCTTTGATTTTTCTATCCTACGCAAACTGCTTTAAACGGAGGTATGTACCCATGCGACATCTGATCGACCCGTTGGATTTTACCCAGCAGGAAATCTCCACGCTGCTTGATCTGGCCGACCGCATCCACGACGACCCGGCAGCCTATCAGGACGCAGCCAGCCACAAAAAGCTGGCCACCCTGTTTTATGAGCCCTCCACCCGCACCCGCCTTTCCTTCGAGGCTGCCATGCTGAATCTGGGCGGCCATGTGCTGGGCTTCCCCAGTGAGAACGTATCCAGTGCAAGCAAGGGCGAGAGCGTAGCCGACACCATCCGCGTGGTGTCCTGCTATGCGGACATCGTGGCCATGCGGCACCCGAAAGAGGGCGCACCGCTGCGTGCAAGCCGCTACTCCCGCATTCCGGTGATCAACGCGGGCGACGGCGGACACCAGCACCCCACCCAGACCCTGACCGACCTGATGACCATTCGCCGCCGCATGGGACGGCTGGATGATCTGACGATCGGCTTGTGCGGCGATCTGAAGTTCGGCCGCACCGTGCACTCCCTCATCAAGACCATGGCACGCTGCAAGAACATCCGCTTCGTGCTCATCAGCCCGGAGGAGCTGCGTGTGCCGGACTACATCGTGAAGGACGTGCTGGAGGCCAACGGCATCCCCTACAAGGAGACCCGCAGTCTGGAGGAATCCATGCCGGAGCTGGACATTTTGTACATGACCCGTGTGCAGAAGGAGCGCTTCTTCAATGAGGAGGACTACATCCGCCTGAAGAACAGCTACATCCTCACCAAGGAAAAGATGAGCCTTGCAAAGCCGGATATGGCGGTACTGCATCCCCTGCCCCGTGTTAACGAGATCGCGCTGGATGTGGACGACGACCCCCGCGCCGCTTATTTTGAGCAGGTGCAGAACGGTGTGTACGTCCGCATGGCACTGATCATGACCTTGCTGGGCCTGCGCGACCCCAAGGCACCTAAGGAGGAAAACTGATATGCTGAACATTGACGAGATCCAGAATGGCATCGTGATCGACCACATCAAGGCAGGCACCGCTGTCGGCCTGATGGATCTGCTGGGCATCGCGGGCAACCGCACCGCCAGCGTGGCACTGATCCAGAATGCACGCAGCAACAAGAGTGAAAACGGCCGCAAGGACATCCTCAAGGTGGAGGGCGATGCTTCCTGGCTGAATCTGGATGTGCTGGCCTACCTTGACCCGAACATCAGTGTGACCATCATCGAAAACGGCAAGGCTGTGCGTAAGGAAAAACCCAAGCCTCCCAAGCGCCTGGTGAACATCGTGCGGTGCAAGAACCCCCGCTGCATCTCCTCCATTGAGGAAGAGTGCGATCAGATCTTTGAGCTGAGCTCCAACGGCAAGTATCGCTGCATCTACTGTGAGCAGGAACTGCAGGTAAAGCCGGAGTAAATCGAACCAAAAAAGAGACCGCTGCACGTGATTTCACACGATGCAGCGGTCTTTTTCATTGCTTTATGATCTTTTATCGGCTGTCATTTCAGCAGTGTGCTGTGGTCTGCGCCGTTCACTCGCAGAGCCGACGATGCGCCGTCGTTGTTCCAGACCACCGTTGTGCCCTGAGTGCACACGCCCAGCAGCTCCACGGCAGAGACCGACGCCGTGCGCTCCTGCGTGCAAAAGAGCATGGTCTGCATCCCGTGGCTGCGCAGCCGACACAGTGCATCATAGGTCATTTGCAGGGATGCAAACGCGGCATCCGCCTTCACGGTCACCGTGCCGTCCTGCCAGGTCAGCGTGTACGCCACTGCCTTGCCCGCCGCATCCGTGACGGTCAGGCCCGTGAGCGCATCCAGACGGCCGCTGTTGACTGACTCCACCGCGGGTGTTTCCCCTGCTGTTTTGTCGCCCGGCAGAGAGATATCCTTGCCGTCGGTATTTCTCCGGTCAATGGAAGAGCCCGGCAGCAGGCCGTCAAAAGCCTGCTCTTCGCCGTTTGCACCAATGGCAACGCCATCCTTGCCTGCAACGGCAGAGATGGTGACCTTGCCCTCAATGGTGATGTCGGCATCCGCTTCCGCAGCGTCCTCGTCTGGGTCAACGAGTGCGCCGCTGCCGATGGCTGCGCCGCCCTTGCTGGCATCTTCACCGTCCTGACCCGGCTCCGGGGCACCGCCCACAGCGGACACATCCGGGGTCGTCGCCGTTGCTGCGGATGGTAACACGGTTCCGGGCATCCTCGTTTCCTTCCAGATCCGCGCCGCCTCCGATTCCGGCACCGCCGCCCACACCGCCAGCTGCGCTGACCGTCGTTCCGCCTTCAATGGTCACATCGCCTGCCGATGCATAGCCGCCGCCAATGCCTGCGCCGTTTGCGCCGCCCTCGGCGTTGACCGTGGCATTACCGGAGATATTCACCGTCACATTACCAAACACACCGCTGCCGATGCCCGCAGCACCCTCGCCGCCGGTGGCATTGTCCACCTTGGCGTTGTCGGTGATGGTCACCGTACCCGTACCGCCGAAACCACCGCCGCCAATGCCCGCACCCTGGGCACCGCCCTGAGCGTTTTTCACCTCGGCATTACCAGAGATGGTGATGTCGGTCTTGGAGTTGTAATAGCCGTTGCCGATGCCTGCGCACCCACCGCCGCCAGTGGCTTCCTCGATCACGGCGTCACCGGTGATGGTCACCGTGGCGTTGCCGTAGCCGCCGCCACCGCCAATGCCCGCACCGCAGATAGCGTTCGGGTTGTCCGAGGAGCCGCCCTGAGCCGTGATATTGCCGCCCGAGATGATCACCGTGCCGTCGCCGCCGCTGCCACCGCCGCCAATGCCTGCACCGTCCAGCGTTCCGGTGGCGGTGATGGTGCCGCCGGTGATCTCGATGGCACCGGAATTGTTGAGGTTTGCGCCGCCGATACCTGCGCCGCCGTAGCCTCCGGTGGCGTCCAGACTGCCGTTCTTGTCCTCATCCTGAATGGTCAGCTTGCCGCTGACCACGTTCCCGGCGGAGTCCTTTTCCTCGTTCCGCTCCAAGCCCGCGTGCCAGCCGCTACTTTCCAGCGTGTTGCTGCCGTCCAGCTCAATGGTGGTGTCGCCGGTGCCGGAGACGCTCACGGCTGCGTCACCTTTTGTGTCCGTGATGGTAACATCCGAGAGGGTGACTTTCAGGTCGTCGTCCGTGTTGTTGATGACGTCCACCGCGTTGCTGGTGCCTGCATTGCTGCCCGTCACCGTCACGTCGTCGTCCTTGTCGGTCACGTTTTCGTTCTGAGTCACCTTGGCGGTGCCGTCGCCGTTGGCTTCAATGGTGATGCTGCCCGCGCCGATGTCGTAAACTTCGGCAAAGGCCGGAACAGCCGTTCCCGCCATCAGTGCCGCCGCCACGGCCAGCGCCGCCAGTCTCCGGGTCATTGGCTTTCCTTTTTTTCCCCCCCCCGAACGCAGGGCGCGTGGTTCAGGGCACGCATGGCAAGATTTCGATACGAGATCATAGAACACTGCCTCCTTCATAATTGGGCAAGCACCGTGCAGTCTTTTGCACGCTTTGCCAATTTGATGCAAAAATGCTTTACAAGTTCCAATATAGCACTTTTTTTGTCAAGATTCTACAGTCTCCGGGGAATTTTAGGTGAAATTTTGTCACACAAAAAAGCTGCCGCGCAAAATTTGCACAACAGCCTTTCCATTTTGCAGCAGCTGTTCTTCCGCTGCAACGATCTTCAGAAAATTCCGATGAAGCTTTTCGCGGCGTGAATCACAGACCCGGCCGATGCCCCGTTCCCACACAGGGCACGGGCCGGGCCAACCTTTATGTACAGCAAAGCCCCAAAGACCGCCGCCAAAAGCGCCATCGGATACACTGCGCGGCCCGTAGGCCGGCAGGAAATCAGCAAAGGGAAAGCGGACAGCTTAACACGCACCACTGTCCGAAGCACCGCCGTATGTAAAGTGTTTCCTGAGTTGCCTCAGCCGCAATCCACTCTGCCCGTGCAGGCATCACCTTTACCGTTTTTCAGTATAGCACGGTTGCGGTCCTGTTGCAGAAAACTTGTCATAAACTGTCGGTACTCATGTCATGAATTGCACACCGGGATGGCACAGGTGAAGCGGAACCAGCGGTCGCGGCAGCTGACCGTATACTCTGCGCCGTACTTGCGCAGCACCTCCTGCACATTGGCAAAGCCCATGCCGTGGCCGCTCTCCTTTTTGGTGGTGCCGGGCAGCTTGTTGTCCTCCAGATCCAGATCATCCTGCACGCGGTTGCGCACCGAGAGCAGGTACTCCTCCGGTGTTTTGCGGATGCGCACATGCACCTCCGGCGGCAGGGCCTGCGCTGCGGCACGGATGGCATTGTCCAGCAGATTGGACAGCACGATGACCATGTCCATGCCATCAAAGGGGATCTCCTTGAGGTCGCACAGGTCAAAATAGACTGTCACACCCTTTTGGGCCGCTTCTTCGTACTTTTTGCTCAGGATGGAATCCAGCAGCGGGTTGTGGGTGTCCATGATGGTGGTGCCTGCCGCCACCAGTTTGCTCACACTTGCAAGGTAGGTGCGGGCTCCCTTCAGGTCGTCCTGATCCAGCAGCGCGTTGAGAGCGCTCATGTGGTTGGTAAACTCGTGGGTCAGGCGGCGCTGCTCCGTGTAGGAATCCAGCAGTGCTTCTGCACGCTGCTGCTCCAGCTGAGCACGGTAGCGGGAGTTCTGCCGCTGCACCACCTGATCGTTGAACATCTGCACGATGGCGATATGCACCAGCACCGCCACGCTCATGCCAAAGGTCAGCAGCATGGTCACCAGGGTGGCGGGCTGCCGGGTCCCTGTGACCATCAGCACAATGTTCAGCACCACAGCCACCCCGGGGAAAAAGGACATCACCAGCGCCTGCAGCGGCTGCAGAGCACACTTCTGGTTCCAGCTGTACAGGGAATGCGCAACTGCTGCACCCACGATGAAGTTTGCGGCGCACAGCGCGATCAGGCAGCCGGGGTGCTGCCATGCTTCGCCGGTGCGCACTCCTGTAAACCAGGAATAGGTATAGTTGACCGTGTTCTCCACCAGCAGGCACATGGTGCCGTTGATCAGGCAGGCCGTGAGCTTATCCGTCATTGTTCCGCCAAACAGCTGCGCGGTAACGAACAGATACAATACATTGAGCAGAATGGCCTGCACATTGAAAAATGACATTCCTGTTGCGAGTGACAGGCCCAGCTGCCCCATACACAGCAGCTCTGCCCACAGCACCGGCCAGCGCAATTTTCCCCTGCCAAGGTAGGCCCATTCTACCATAATAAAAGCATTCGCCTGAACCAGACAGACCAGATGCCCGAGCAGCGCCTCTGTGAACACCTCACTCATCGACGTACTGCCCCTTCCATTCCAGATATGCGCTGCGGATAGCGGCATAGCCCGGGCGGCTGATGCTGAGTTCCACCCCGTTTTTCAGCGTCATCTTATAGCTGCGGATGCCACACACATATTTCATGTTGACCACATCGCTGCGGCTCACCTGCAAAAAGCCGTTCTCGTACAGCATCTGCGGCAGGTCGGCAATTTTGCCGTAGTAGGTGCAGATGGGCTGGCGGGGGATGTCGCCATAAACGTTGATCTGGCGCAGATCACTTTCCAGATAATAGATCTGATCCAGCGGGATCTCTGTGGCAGCGCGGTTGTGGTGCACCGTCAGGATCTTGCGCTGGTCGGTCAGCTCGGCCAGCAGGTCGTCCAGACAGCTGGGCAGGGTGTGCACAATGTCCCGCTTGAGCAGGTAGCGGTATGCGTTGACCGTATAGCCCTCCAATGCAAATTCCAGATAGGCCGATACGTATACCAGCTTCAGCCCGGGACATTTCTGCTTGAGCTGGCGCCCCAGCACCATACCGTTCACGCCGGGCATGTCCACATCCAGAAACGCCAGCTGGTACAGCTCCAGCTCCGGCGTTTCCAGCGCCTGCCCCGCGCTGGTGCAGACGGCAGTCTGTACCAGAATGCTGCGGGCCGCAAAGTAAGCGGCCACATATTCTGCCATGCGGGTGCCAAAGGCCGCATCGTCATCACAGATCAGAATGTGCATCCCGGAAAGCTCCTTTCTTCTGCAAAAAGCCCCTCTTATTTATGGAATAAGAGGAGCCTTTCGTTAACCTGCTTGCCCTCTCAGCCAGACCCTTTCGGGTTTGCCAGCTCTCCCAAAGTGGGAGCCTTTGGCAGTCCATGCAAAGTGCATCTTTCTGTCCGGTTTTCTCCCTTTGGAAGAGGCGTCGCCGAAGGTGGCGGAGAGGTCGAAGTCATTTATTTACACATATTTACGCAAAAAATTTATCGTAGATGCCAAAAGCAAAGATGAACAGCACAATGACCGGCAGCACATAGGTCAGGTAGCCGCGCATCCAGTCCTGCATTTTGAGGCCCTTGCCGGTGTTGACTTCCTTTTTATAGTTGTCCCAGCCCCAGCCGTAACGGGTAACGCAGAACAGCAGATACACCAGACTGCCCAGCGGCAGGAACAGGTTGCTGACGAGGAAATCTTCAAAGTCCAGCACAGCGCCGCCGAACACTGCAAAGCCGTCCCATGCCCAGAGGTTGTAGCCCAGCACGCAGGGCAGCGAAAGCGCCGTGATGAGCACAAGGTTCACCAGACTGGATTTTTTGCGGCTGCAGCCGGTGAGCTCCATGCCGCAGCAGATGATGTTCTCGAACACAGCCAGCACCGTAGACAGGGCCGCGAATGCCATGAAAAGGAAAAACAGGGTGCCCCACAGACGGCCCAGTGCCATATTGGCGAAGATGTTGGGCAGAGTAATGAAGATCAGGCTGGGGCCGCTGGTCTGGTCCACGCCATAGGTGAAGCAGGCCGGGAAGATGATAAGACCGGCGGTGATGGCCACAAAGGTATCCAGCACCACGATGCGGGCGGACTCACCCAGCAGGGAGTGCTCCTTGTCGATGTAGCTGCCAAAGATGGACATTGCGCCGATGCCGAGGCTCAGGGTGAAGAAGGCCTGATTCATGGCGGACACCAGCGTGTTGACCACGCCCACCTCTTCCATCCGCTTGAAGTCAGGCACGAGGAAGAAGCTCAGGCCCTCCTTTGCACCGGGCATGAACAGGCTGTTGACGGCCAGCACCACCATGATCACCAGCAGGGCGATCATCATGACCTTGGTCACGCGCTCAAGGCCGTTCTGCAGGCCCTTGGCGCACACAAAAACGCCCAGCGCCACAACAAAGACCATCCAGAAGGTCATAACACCGGGGTCTGCCAGCATTTCGGTAAACTTGCCGGCCACCTGATCGGCGTCCAGACCCGCCAGCTTGCCGACTGCGGTCATGTAGAAATAGTGCAGCATCCAGCCTGCAACGGTGGTGTAGAACATCATGAGCAGGTAGCAGCCCACGAGGGTAAGATAGCCGTGGATGTGCCACTTCTGGCCCGGTTTTTCCAGTGCCTGATAGGCCCGCACCGGGCTCTTGCGGGAAGCACGCCCCACCGCGAACTCCATCGTCATGATGGGCAGGCCCAGAATGACCAGAAAGAGCAGGTAAAACAGCACAAATGCGCCGCCGCCGCCCTGACCGGCAATATAAGGAAACTTCCACACGTTGCCGATGCCGATGGCACAGCCTGCCGAAAGCAGAATGAAGCCCAGCCGGGACTTCAGTTTTTCTCTTTCCATGATTCCAAAACTCCTTGTTTTCCGATCTGCTCCGCCCCGCCTTCATCAGGCCGGACAAAGCGTTGCTTTTGTATTATAGCACAAATTCTGTCGATGAACAGGTCTGCTTCAGAAAGATGAACTTTTGTTGTCAAAAGTAATTTTTGTATTTCTCGCATGCACAGCCCGTCCTGCCGCAGGGTCACGCAGCAATTTTCGTTGCAGGTGCGTCTGTTTTCGGTGCATTTGCGGCGGGCTTCAATTTTTCTCACCTGAAAGGTGAAGAGCTGACAGTTATTCATCTTTCCACCCAGCAGCAAAAAAGGGAGAAGCATCTTTGGACGCTTCTCCCCTTTACAGGTGTATTTACTTCCGCTTTTTGGGGGCATTACCCTTGCCCACCGGGCCGCGGGGGCGGCGCTCGGCAGCCTTGGACTGCACTGCGGCGCTGCGGGTCTGGGCGCGGCCCTTGGCGGCAGCGGCACGCAGACCGTTGATCTCCGCCTTGGTCAGCTCACGGTAGGTGCCGGGCTTGAGCATTCCCAGCTTCACGACACCCTCGGCGTTGCGCTTCAGACGTACCACCTCAAGTCCTACGGTCTCGCACATACGGCGGATCTCGCGGTTCTTGCCCTCTTTCAGGGTCATTTCCATCACGGTGCGGCCCGGCTCATCCGTAACAACGTTGATAGCACAGGGCATGGTCTTGGTCCCATCATCCAGCACGACGCCGCTGCTCAGCTTCAGGATCTGGCTTTCATCGGCGCGGGGCTGCACGGTGACGCGGTACAGCTTGGAGATGCCGCCGGACGGATGGGTGACAGCCTGTGCAAAAGCGCCGTCGTTGGTCATGAGCAGCAGGCCTTCGCTGTCCTTATCCAGACGGCCCACCGGGTACAGGCGGGCAGGGACATCGCTCACCAGCTCCATCACGGTCTTGCGGCCCAGCTCATCGCTGGCGGTGGTCACATAGCCGCGGGGCTTATACAGTGCCAGATAGTACATCTGCTGATCCTTGCGGATATAGATGCGCTCATCGTCCACATGCAGCACGTCGCGGTTGGGGTCCATCTTGTCGCCCACCTTGACGGGATGGCCGTTGACCTTGACGCGGCCCTCGGCGATGATCTGTTCGGCGGCACGGCGGGAGCAAAGCCCCTGCTCGGCCATGATCTTCTGAATACGTTCTTCTGCCATAATTCAAACTCCTTGTGCGCCTCCCGGCGCTCAAAACGCACACCTCTCCCCTGCTTTGGGGTGCGGGTGCGCCTGTATCAAAACTGTGAGTTGGAAGCTCACAGTTACGGCGATGGTGATCGGCAGGCCAGCAGGGAGCTTTCTCCGCGAACAGCCCGGGACTCCAGTCCCGCCCCAACGCTTGTGCGCCGGGGCCCCACCCCCAGGACATTCGCTGGAGAAACTCCCTGCCGTCCTACTGGTATATTTTACTTCTCCGCAGGTGCGGCTTCCGGAGCCTTCTCGTCCCTCTTGATGAGGGCGGCAAGCTTGTCCACCAGCTCAGGCAGCATGGTCAGCGCACGGTCGATGGTGTTGGAAGTATCGGACAGCTGGATGGTGCGCACGCAGCCATCCTTGATGACCAGAAATGCCACGGGCTGGATGTTCACGCCCGCGCCGGAACCGCCGCCGAACAGATCCTTGTTGGCAGCATTTTTGCCGTCAAAGTCAGTGCCGCCGGAGGCAAAGCCAAAGGAAACCTTGGACACCGGCAGGATGGTGATGCCGTCCTCGGTGGTAATGGGCTTGCCGATGATGGTGTTGGAGTCCACCATCTGGTGGATCTTCTCCATGGTAACGTTCATCAGGCCCTGAATGGGATGTTCAGCCATAAAACAGTGCTCCTTTTTCATTCAATTCGGGCAGTGTGCCCGTGTCAGCACTCTTCTCTGCCTTGCGGCAGACAGAGCGGAAAACTTGCATTGATATTTTTATATAGTGTACCACATTTTACAGGAAGATGTCCAACACTTTTTTGCGCCAGAATTCGTACAAAACGCGCAGAGCCGCGATCACAATGAACAGCGCCTGCGCGCTCACCCGGCAGGACACCCGGTCTTCTACCGTGGGCTGACTGCTACCAAAGTCCGGCAGGATGCGCAGCTCGTCAAATTGCAGCCAGAGGAACCGATCCAGTACGCCCAGCACCGGATACAGCCACGCCTGCAGCTTGCCGTAATCGCGGGCTGCTGCAGCAGGGTCCTCCCCGCGCACGCCAAGGCGCACCTGTATTTTTGTAATGCGCAGGGCCCCGAACACGGCCTTCATCAACCTGCCCGCACCCCTGAGCATGGCGCAGATGATCTCCAGCGTGATCTTTGCCTTTTTGCGGGGCCGGGCAGGCTTGTCGGCGGCGGCTTTTTTCCGGGCCTTTTCTTCGGCTTTTTTCCGCTTGCGCTCAGCGCGCCATGCAGCAAATTTTGCCTTCACTTTGCCAAAGCCTTTGGGCGGCTCCGGGTTTTCCGGCGCGGGCGGCGGCTCCGGCTTCGGGTACTGGAACACCGGGAAGGTGATCCCCAGTGCGCCGGCTCTTACGGTGAGCACACCGTGCTCCCAGCACAGATCCGCACAGAAGGGGCACAAAAGCAGCAGCACCACAAGCACCAGCACCACCAAAAGCAGGATGCCGACGGCTTTCAGTACAAACAGCAGCACCGCGCCCAGCGCGGCGAGGAATGCTCCCATGCGTTACCCCTCACTTTCCTTCGATGCCGTGTCACTCTTTGTTTCCGCGCCGTGCACCGGCGGCAGATCCGCCAGACTGGAAAGCCCGAACACCCGCAAAAAGGTATCCGTGGTGCGGAAGCTCACCGGCCTGCCCGGCAGGTCAAGACGTCCGGCTTCCTCAATGAGGCCCTTTTCCAGCAGGCCGGACACACTGGACGAAGAGTCCACGCCGCGCACCTGCTCAATAAAGGCACGGGACACCGGCTGGTTATAGGCGATGACGGTCAGGGTCTCCATGGCGGCAGGCCCCAGCGGCACCGAGCGGCGGCTGTCCAGCAGGCGGCGGATGCAGTCGGCCCACTCCATTTTCGTGGCAAGCTGCCAGCGGGTGTTCAGATGCAGCAGACACAGGCCGCTGTCCTCTCTGGTGTAATGCTCCCGCAAGGCTTCCAACGCGGCTTCCACGCTGACCTGCGGCAGCTGTACCGCCTGAGCCAGCTTGTCTGCGCCAATGGGGTCCCCACAGGCAAACAGCATAGCCTCCACGGCTGCACGGATCTGTTTCTGGTTCATTCTTTCTCCTTGTCACGTTGGATGCGGCCCCGCTGCATGGTGAGCTGGCCCTGTTCGTCCAACTTTACGCGGCCGCCGCGCACCAGCTCCAAAAGGGCCAGAAAGGTGGCCACGTTGGTGCTGCGGGTCTGCTGGCGGCTGAACAGCTGGCTCATTTTTGCCGCTGTACCGCTGATCAGGTGTCGCAAAATGTACACCACCCGGCTCGTCACCGACACCATGGGTGCCGTTACCAGCGGCTCAAACTGCTGCTGTGTGGGCTCCCTGCGCAGTTTGGTGCGGCCCGAAAGTGCAGCCCAGTAGTCTGCCAGCACCTGCGGCGCATGGTGCAGGTCATAGGCGGTATCGAACTCCATTTCTGCAGGCGGGCGCACAAACACCGGTGCAGCCTCCGCTTTTTCGCGCAGCAGCACAGCCATACGGCGGCACTGGTCGTACTCAATGAGCTGACCAGTAAACTCCTGCTTGAGCCGCTCGCCCTCTTCGCTGCGGGGCAAAAGCAGGTAGCTCTTCATTTCCACAAGCCGCGCAGCCATTTCAATAAAAGCGCTGGCGGCTTCCGGGTCGGGGTCTGCCTGCTCCACCGTGCGGGTGTACTGATCGATCAGCTCCAGAATGGGGATGTTGTGCAGATCCATCTTATGTTTGGCCACAAGTGCCAGCAATAATTCCAGCGGGCCGTCAAAATCTTCCAGATGGAAGGTCAGTTCCTCTGCCACGCTCACACCACCGTCCCAAGGCCTGCGTAGTAGATGGAATACGCGATCTTATCGATGTATCCGGTGCCCTTGCCCAGCAGATCCCACACCATGTTGTTCAGATAGTACAGCGGCGTATCCAGCGCACCAAACCACACGGCGGCCAGCAGGGCGATCATGATGTAGCGCTCGTACCGCATCAGGCCAAAGTACATCTGCCGGGGCAGCACTACCAGCAGGATGCGGCTGCCGTCCAGCGGCGGCACCGGAATGAAGTTAAACACGGCAAGGCTCACATTCATCAGCACAAGGTACTGCAGGAACATGGCAGCATACAGGGTGGCATCGTTCACCGGAGCCCAGTAGTACATGAGCTTCCACGCCACCATGCCCACATAGGCAAGGATCATGTTTGCCGCAGGGCCTGCCAGCGCGGTAAGGGCCATACCCCACTTCGGGTTTTTGAAGTTGCGGGGATCGGTGGAGACCGGCTTTGCCCAGCCCACGCCCGCAAACACCATGCACAGCGTACCCAGCAGGTCAAAGTGTACAAAAGGGTTCAGCGAAAGACGGCCCTGCCGCTTTGCGGTGTCGTCGCCCAGCAGCCACGCGGCCAGCGCATGGCCCGCTTCGTGGAAGGGGATGGCCACCAGTGCCACCAGTGCGCGGATGAGATAATAGATGCCCTGAGAGGTCATTCGATATTCCTGCCTTTTTTCATTATACCATATATAATACTATCTTTTTGCCCTGTACACAAGTCCCCGGCAAAAAACACGGATATTTTTTGAAAAAAGGCTTGCAATTTGCAGGTCAATCTGTTACAATAGTCAAGCTGATTATTTTGATTCCTTACTTCACTGCAGGAGGTGCAAGTACCATGGCTAAATGTGAATGCTGCGGCAAGGGTGTTACCTTTGGTATCAAGGTTTCTCACTCTCATCGTCGTTCCAACCGTACCTGGAAGCCGAATGTCCGTCGTGTCAAGGCGGTCGTTGAGGGTTCTCCCAAGTACGTCTACGCATGCTCCCGTTGCCTGCGCGCTGGCAAAGTTACCCGCGCTGTCTAATTTGGTGTATGTGGCCGGTCACTTTGTCGAGTGGCCGGCTTTTTTTGTTGCTGTAAGGAGGCAAAACAAATGGCTCTGCCCAATGACCCCATCATGCTGCTGAGCGTGGTGAACCTGAAGCTGCGGGATTTTTACAAAAATCTCGATGCTCTGTGCGAAGATCTGGATGCCGACAAGGCAGATCTGTGCGCAAAGCTCAAAGCTGTGGGCTACGAGTACGACGCCCAGCGCAACCAGTTTGTGTGATTTTACCAGAAAGCTTTCTTTTGATCGCGAACGATCAGTGCCGGTGCGCAGCGACTGTGCCCGGGCTGGTGAATATAGAAACAAGGAGTGCTTGATTTATGATCCAGGGTACCTATTACAAAGAGTGGAGCAGTGTACTGAACCGCGAAATGGAGTTCAAGGTGTATGGCAGTGCCGGTGTTCCGGTGCTGGCTCTGCCCGCCCGCGGCGGCCGCTTTTACGATTGGGAGAACAACGGTATGCCGGACGCCATCGCCCAGCTGCTGAACGAAGGCAAGGTGCAGCTGTTCTGCGCTGACAGCATCGATGGTGAGGCCGTGCTGAACGGCGATGCCCCGGTGCGCCGCCGGGCCGAGATGGAAGAAAAGTATTTTGTCTACCTTACCGCTGAGCTGGCTCCCCGTGTACTGGCCCTGAACGGTGCCGCAAAGGGCACCCGGCTGTGGTGTGTGGGCATTGATCTGGGCGCTGTGCACGCAGTGAACTGCCGTCTGCGCCGCCCGCAGCAGTTTGCGGGGGCCATCGGCCTTTCCGGCATCTATGATCTGGCCCGCTTCTGGGGCAGCGAGAAGGACGATCTGGTACTGCGCTCCTCTCCCCTGCTGTATCTGGGCGAAAAGGGCATTGCCAACAAGCTGACTCTGGCAAAGGCCGAAGAAAACAGCCTGATGCTCTGTGCCGGTCAGGGTGCCTACGAGGACGATGCCAAAGCCGACACGCAGGCGCTGGCCGACCTGCTGCAGGCAGAAGGCCTGCCTGCACATCTGGAACTGTGGGGCGGCGATGTCTCCCACGAGTGGTACTGGTGGGGCAAGATGCTGGGCCTGTTCGTGCCGCGGATTCTGGAACAGTAAAATAGCATTTTAACCCTCTCATTCATTGCTGCGCAACGTCAGCAAGACTGAGAGGGTTCTTTTTGTTTTGCTGTATACCCTGCTACCCTATTTGTGAAAATTTCAAATCCCTACTTGATTTATCGGATATGCCGTGCTATACTCACATTGTAAGCTATATACCCCATTAGGGTAAAGGAGATTTTTATGGATAACGAAAAAAAATCCTGCTGCTGTTGCGGCACGCCCGCCCAGCCGGCCCCCGAGGCAGCTGCCGAAAGCTGCTGTCCCGCCGCAGCCGACACCGAAGGTGCAGCCTGCTGCCGCCACAAAGACCGCACCCCTGAGGAGCACAAGGCCCTGCTGAACCGGCTCAGCCGTATCGAGGGTCAGGTGCGCGGCATCCGCGGGATGCTGGAAAAAGACGTCTACTGTGTGGACATCCTTGTGCAGGTGGCAGCAGCAAACTCCGCGCTGAACAGCTTTTCCAAAGAGCTGCTGGCGCAGCACATCTCCACCTGCGTCGCTGACGACCTGCGCGCGGGCAGCGAGGAAAAGCTGGACGAACTGATAAAGCTTCTGCCAAAGCTCATGAAATAAAAAGCTCCTTTTACATGCATACTGAACGCAGGAGTGAGATTTTATGGAACAATTCAATGTTACCGGCATGAGCTGCGCGGCCTGCTCTGCCCGGGTGGAAAAGGCCGTGAAGAAGGTGCCCGGCGTCACCAGCTGCTCGGTGAGCCTGCTGACCAACTCCATGGGTGTGGAGGGCACAGCATCCGATGCCGCCATCATCCGGGCCGTGCAGGATGCAGGCTACGGTGCCAGCCCCAAAAAGGCGGGGACGGCTTCGGCTGCGCCCGGCACCAGTGCCGACCTTGACGCCCTGACCGACCACGAGACCCCTAAGCTCAAGCGCCGCCTGATTGCATCACTGGGCTTTCTGCTGGTGCTGATGTACTTTTCCATGGGGCACATGATGTGGGGCTGGCCCCTGCCCCACTGGTTTGATGGCAACCACATTGCCATGGGCCTTGTGCAGCTCCTGCTGGCAGGCATCGTAATGGTCATCAACCAGAAATTCTTCATCAGCGGCTTCAAAGGGCTACTTCACGGCGCTCCCAACATGGATACGCTGGTGGCTATGGGCTCCATGGCAAGCTTTGTGTGGAGCACCTACGCCCTGTTCGCCATGACCCGCGCTCAGGTGGACGGCAACAATGAGCTGGTCATGCACTATATGATGGAGTTCTACTTCGAGTCGGCTGCCATGATTTTGACCCTCATCACGGTGGGCAAAATGCTGGAAGCCCGTTCCAAGGGCAAGACCACCGATGCCCTCAAGAGCCTGATGAAGCTGGCCCCCAAGACCGCCAACCTGCTGCGGGACGGTGCCGAAGTGACGGTGCTCATCGAGCAGGTGCAGAAGGGAGACATCTTTGTGGTGCGCCCGGGCGAGAATGTGCCCGTGGACGGCATTGTGCTGGAAGGCAGCAGCGCCGTGAATGAGAGCGCCCTGACCGGCGAGAGCATCCCCGTGGACAAGGCCGAGGGCGATAAGGTAAGCGCCGCCACCACCAACCAGTCCGGCTTCCTCCGGTGTCAGGCCACCCGCGTGGGCGAGGACACCACCCTGTCCCAGATCATCAAGATGGTCAGCGATGCCGCTGCCACCAAGGCCCCCATTGCAAAGATCGCCGACACCGTGTCCGGTTTCTTCGTGCCTGCGGTCATTTCCATTGCTGTGATCACCACCATCGTGTGGCTGCTGCTGGGCCGTGAGCTGGGCTATGCACTGGCCCGCGGCATTTCCGTGCTGGTCATCAGCTGTCCCTGTGCGCTGGGTCTGGCTACGCCCGTTGCCATCATGGTAGGCAACGGGCTGGGTGCCAAAAATGGTATCCTGTTCAAGACCGCTGCTTCGCTGGAAGCTGCAGGCCGCACCCAGATCGTGGCTCTGGACAAAACCGGCACCATCACCAGCGGTGAGCCCAAGGTCACCGACATTTTGCCCGCTGAGGGCGTTTCCGAGACCGAGCTGCTCACCCTTGCCGCCGCACTGGAACGCAAGAGCGAGCACCCGCTGGCCAAGGCCGTGCTGGCCTGCACCGACGAGCAGAAGCTCGCCGCCCCCGAGGTATCCGACTTTACTGCACTGCCGGGCAACGGTCTGGCTGCAAAGCTGGACGGCGTGGAGATCTTTGGCGGAAGCGCGTCCTTTATTGGTACCAAAGTCACCGTGCCTGCACAGCTGCAGGAGAAGGCCGCAGCCCTCTCCGCACAGGGCAAGACGCCCCTGTTCTTCGGCGGGGCGGGCCGTCTGCTGGGCATCATTGCAGTGGCCGATACCATCAAGGAGGACAGTCCCCGCGCCATCCGGGAGCTGCAGGCCATGGGCATCCGCGTGGTGATGCTCACCGGCGACAACCAGCGCACTGCCGACGCCATCGGCAGGCAGGCAGGTGTGGACGAGGTCATTGCAGGCGTGCTGCCTGACGGCAAGGAAGCGGTCATCCGCCAGCTGCAGACCTACGGCAAGGTGACGATGGTGGGCGATGGCATCAACGACGCCCCGGCTCTGACCCGCGCCGACACCGGCATTGCCATCGGCGCAGGCACCGATGTTGCCATCGACGCGGCAGACGTGGTGCTGATGAACTCCCGTCTTTCGGACGTACCTGCTGCCATCCGCCTGAGCCGCGCTGCCCTGCGCAACATCCACGAAAATCTGTTCTGGGCCTTCATCTACAACATCATCGGCATCCCGCTGGCAGCCGGTGTGTTCATCCCCTTCGGCCTGACCCTGAACCCGATGTTCGGTGCCGCCGCCATGAGCCTTTCCAGCTTCTGCGTGGTGAGCAATGCCCTGCGTCTGAATCTGTTCGATGTGCACAGCACCAAGCACGACCGTGCACCCAAAAACGCCGCTTCCCTGCCTGCTGCCCTCACGCAGCCCGCAGTGGATGAGAATAAAGAGAGTTCCATCAAGGAGGACACTGCTATGAAAAAGACCCTGAAAGTTGAAGGCATGATGTGCGGCCACTGCGAGGCTCGCGTAAAGAAGGCTCTGGAAGCCCTGCCCGAAGTGACTGAGGCCGTGGTGAGCCACGAGACCGGCACCGCCATCGTCACCCTGAACGCCGATGTCGCCGATGACGTGCTGAAAAAGGCCGTTGAGGATCAGGACTATCCCGTAACCGACATCCAGTGACCCAAACAGCCTGACCGCAAGCGAAAGACCGCTGCACGGAACATCAACGTGCAGCGGTCTTTTTGTGTTGGTCATGGAGCGCCCCGCACTGTCCGCTGCACCTCTTCTGCAGCTCTGCCACAGCAATGCAGCACACGGCAAAGGCCAGCAGCGCGCAGTCCAGCGGCACGCGGTGCATGACCGCCACCCGCCCGGACAGGGTGCTGAACGCCTGCACAGCCTGTTCTGTGCCCGGCACCACCAGCCAGAACAGTGCCAGTGACAGGGGCAGATGCAGCACCCGCGCGGCCAGCAATGGCCCCAGTGACATCTCCGGCGGGCAGATGGTACGCACCTGCAAAAGCACCGAAGCTCCCTGCATGCTGAGGGCCGCACAGCAAAGGGTGCTGGCCCACAGTCCGGTGTGGGATGCGCAGTCACAGCCGGAGCAAACCTCCAGCAGCATCGCGGGCAGCACCGACCACGGTTTTGGCAGCAAAGTCTCCGCTCCCGCCGCCAGCAGCCGGAAATACAGCACAAAACCGCACAGTTTCAGGTACGTGACCGCTGCCTGCGCCACCACGGCATCCAGAGTGGGCAGCGGGATATCCTCTGCCTTTGCGGGCAGGCACTGCCCGGCGCCGCCCTGCATCCGGCAGAGCAGCGCAGCCGTAAGATACCCCGCCAGCAGCTGGGCCGCAAACAACCGCACCCCCAGCGCCCGGCTGCCCAGCATCTGCTCCCCTACCGTGAGAATGACAAAGGATGGCCCGCTGCACACACAGGCGGGCAGCAGCGCCGACGTCTGCCGGGGCGTCAGCTGACCGGTGCGCACCGCCTGTGCCGCCGCGGCCGCTGCCGGTGCAAACCCGCCCAGAAAGCCTATGAGCAGCACACTGCCTGCGGCCTTTGCCCGCACCCCAATGACCCGGGCTGCCGGCTGGAACGCAAAGCCCAGCAGCGGCCCGGCCCCGCAGCCCATGAGCAGCGCCGAAACGATGAGGAATGGAAACAGCGATACCAGCAGCGGCCCGCCGCAGAGCACAAGGCCTGCATGCAGGGCATCCGCGCAGCGCTGCGGTGCGGCAAACACCAAAACTGCCGTGAACATTGCCAGCGCCAGCAGCATTCCCTGCCGGAATTTGTGGGTTCGATTCATAAGCAAGCCCTCCGCATCCATATATATGTAGCAGCGCGCCGCGGGCAGAACTGCGGGATGGGAGGGAGTGGCATGTGGGCCAAGCACAAAACGCAGCCACCGCACCGCTGGCTTGCAGCACTGTTCTGTCAGCCGCCCAAGGGGTTTTACCGCACACCCGCCGTCTACCTGAGCGGCGGACAGATGGAGATCGAGCATTTCCGGTGCATCCTGACTTACAGCCCGGACTGCCTTTGCCTGCAGATGCCCCATGGCCGTTTCACCGTTCACGGCGATGAGCTGAAGATCATCACCCTCACCGCCACCCGCCTGACCCTGCGGGGCCGCTTTCTGCGGACGGACTTCGCAGATGAATAGGAGGTGCCCCCATGGAACCGGTAAGGCTTTGGGCCGCAGTGGAGTTCACTGCACGCAGCGGCAGCACCGAGGCCCTGCTCACCGCTGCCGCCCGGGCCGGGCTGCATCTCTACGGCGTGACGGCTCTGCCCGGGGGCTTCTGCGGCCACTGTGCCGCCCGGCAGTATCCGCGCCTTGCTGCTCTGGCCCGCAGATACCGGGTACGGCTGCGGGTGCGCAAAAAGCAGGGGCTGTACTTCCGGGTGCGCCCGTTGCTGCGCCGGGCCGGGCTCTGGGCCGGGCTGGCGGTGTTCCTGCCGCTTTTGTTCTGGACGCAGCAGTTCGTCTGGTTTGCTGACGTCTCCACCCTCACCGCCGGACAGGCTGCGCGGGCGTCTGCCATCCTGCGAGAGGCGGGCCTGCAGCCCGGCTCTGCCGTGACCGAAGCAAAGCTCGCCGCCGGGGAATACGCCCTGCTGCACAGTGGTGAGTTCTCATGGGCCAGCCTGAATTTTGCCAAAGGACGGCTGGAAGTAGAAGCTGCCGCCGCAAAGCCCAAGCCCGACATTGCCGCCGGAACGCTGCACGGCATCCGGGCCCGATGCAGCGGCACTGTGGTGCGCACGAACCTTGTCAGCGGCACCATGCTGGTGGTGCCCGGGCAGCAGGTGGAAGCCGGGCAGGGCCTCATTGGCACGGCGCGCAGTGAGCGCGACGGTACGCTGATCTTTGCCCCCGCCGCCGGGACGGTGCTTGCGCAGTTTGAATGGAACGACACCCGCACCGTGCCGCTGAAAGAGAATATCTTTCAGTACACCGGAGCCTGTACCCGCAGCATAGAGCTTTTGGTGTTCGGGCAGGTATTTGCCCTGCCTGCCGCGTCTGCGCCGGAGAACGCCGTTTTCACCACCCGGCATTATCAGCCGGAGCTGCCTTTGCTTGGCCTTGCGCTCCCCTGCTCCATCCAGGAGACCTGCCGGTACGGGCAGCAGCCGGAAACGCTCTGCCACACCGGGGAGCAGGCGGCGGCACTGGCCCGGCTGCAGAGCCTGCAGGCTTTGTACGCCGCATGGCCGGATGCGGAGTGCATTGCCCGCAAAGAGGACTGCACTGTGAACGACGGCAGGCTGAATTACACCGTGACGTATACGATCGTTGCGGATATCTGCGGGTGAGATGCAAAAAGGGCCTTCCCATTTCCGGGAAAGCCCTTTTGTATTTTGCGTCTTATTTGTTTTCCGCTGCCTGCGCGTCATACTCCGCGATCAGGTCGTTCAGGTCGTACTGGTACTTGCTGTGACAGAAGTGGCACACCACCTCACAGTTCGGGTCCTCGTCACGCATTTTCACCAGCTCCTTGCGGCCAAGGCTGAACAGCATTTCCTTTGTGCGTTCCGCACTGCAGTCGCACTGGTAGTGCACATCGCGCTCGTCCAACACGTTGGGTTCAAAACCCGCCAGTGCCAGCTGCATCATATCCTCGGGGGTCTTGCCCTCGTGCAGCATGGTGGTGACGGAAGGCATGGCTGCGATATTTTTTTCCAGCTGATCGATCTCTGCATCAGTGGCACCGGGCAGCAGCTGCACCATAAAGCCGCCTGCGCACAGGATGGACAGGTCCTTGTCCACCAGCACGCCCAGTGCCATGACGGTGGGCACCTGCTCGCTGTAGGCGTAGTAGGCGGTCAGGTCCTCGGCGATCTCGCCGGAGACCAGCGGCACCTGACCCACGGTAGGCTCCTTTTGCAGGCTGTTGTCCCGGATGACGGTGAGCACACCGTCTTTGCCCACAGCGCCGCCCACATCCAGATGGCCGTTCGGCTTTGCAGGCAGCTCCACCAGCGGGTTATCGATGCAGCCTTTCACGTTGCCGGTACCGTCGGTGCAGGCAATGACCACGCCGGCGGGGCCGCCGCCGGACACACGCAGGGTGATCTTGTCGCGGTCGTCCTTGAGCATGGAGCCCATCAGGGCTGCGCCGGTGAGCAGACGGCCCAGTGCCGCGCTGCAGGTGGCGCTGGTGGTGTGCAGCTTTTCGGCCTTGCGGACGATCTGGGTGGAATCCACGCCGCAGAACACGACGCCGCCGTTCTCCGACAGGCCGCGGATCAGATTTGCCATAGGTTATTCCTCCAATTGTGTATACTGCTTGACTGCGCAGAAGAAATAGCGCTGGCTGTCCTCGGTCAGCGGGCCGAAGGTCTCGCCGTCGCAGACGCTTTCCAGCGCAAAGCCGTGCTTTTCCAGCGCGGTGCGGATGGTGTCAAGGTCGTAGGTGTACTCGTAGAACTGCTCGTGGAAGTGCTCGCCGGTCTCGTGGTAGTCGATGTCCACGGTGATCTCCACACGGCGGTTCATGGCATCGTAGTGGTTGCGCCACACACAGGCGGCATCCTCTTCCTCAAAGGTGAATTCGTTGTCGCCCAGCACGTTCCGGTGCTTGTAGGGCGTGTTCATATCAAAGAGGAACACGCCGCCTTTTTCCATAAAGAAGCCTGCGTTGGCAATGGCCGTGTCCAGATCCGGGATGTGGTTGAAGGTGTCAAAGGTTGACACTGCGCCCCGGATGGTGCCGTACAGGTCCAGCTTGAGCAGATCCTGCCGCAAAAGCAGCAGTCTGCCGGAAAGGCCCAGCTGTTCGGCCTTGTCCCGCACAACGCAGAGCATTTCCTCGGACTGGTCAATGCCGATCATATCATAGCCTGCCTGCGTGAGCATCAACGTCAGCTCACCGGTGCCGCAGCCAAGGTCGGCCAGAATGCCGTCCTGGATGCCATGGGCTTGCAGTTCGGCACGGATGTGCGCATACAGCGCGTCATAATCGGCCTCGCCGTTGAATTCATCGTAGAAATAGGCAAATTCGTTGTAGGCCATGGTTTACTCCGCTTCCTGTTCCCCGGCCACAGCGGCATTGAGCACCGCCTGCAGCTCCGGGATGCCGTAGCCGTTCTCGCCGCTGGTCAGCACCACCTTCTGGCAGCCATAGGGGCGGCAGAGGTTTTCAAAGTCCTCCTGCGTCTTGGCCAGCTGGCTCTTTTTGAGCTTATCAGCCTTGGTCAGGGCCACCACATAGGGAATCTGGTGATAGTGCAGGTAGCGCAGCATCTGCTCATCGTCAGCGCTGGGTGCATGGCGGCAGTCCAGCAGCTGCACCAACAGGGTGTGGTGGCGCGGGGCCTCAAAATAGCTGTTGATGAGGTCGTCCCAGCGCTCACGGTCGGCGTTGCTCACCTTGGCATAGCCGTAGCCGGGCAGATCCACAAAATAGCAGTCGTCCACCGAATAGAAATTGATGGTGGCCGTTTTGCCCGGCGTGCTGGACACGCGGGCGAGGTTTTTGCGGCTACACAGCTTATTGATCAGGCTGGATTTGCCCACATTGGACCGCCCCGAAAAGCTCAGTTCCGGGCGGTCGCTCTCGGGCAGCTGGCTGGAAATGCCGTAGCTGGCAATGAAATCAGCTTTGTTGTAATTCATGGAGCTTTCCTTTCTGTTCTGCGTTCAAGGGACTGTATGTCGGCAGCCCCGGTCAGATGCAGCTTGTCCGGCGGGACGGCAGATAGTTTCTCCAGCGAATGTCCTGGGGGTGGGGCCCCGGCGCGCAAGCGTTGGGGCGGGACTGGAGTCCCGGGCTGTTCGCGGAGAAAGCTATCTGCCGGCCTGCCCTATTCTCAGCACACCGCGCCGGGCTGGGGCTTTTCTGCGGTGGGCGGCACAATGGCGGCGTCTGCCGCCTTTTTCTTTGCATGGGTGCGGCTGGGAGCCTTGGCCTTCTTTGCGTTCTGGGGCTTGAGCAGGGCTGCGTTCAGCACCTGCGTCAGGCTCTGCATGGGCAGGAAGGTAAGGCTCTTCTTCACCTCATCGTCCACATCGTAGAGGTCGGGCTCGTTGTCCTTGGGGATGAGCACGGTCTTCATGCCCTCGCGGTAGGCCGCCATGCTCTTTTCCCGCAGGCCGCCGATGGGCAGCACATTGCCGTGCAGGGTGATCTCGCCGGTCATGGCAACATCGCCGCGCACCGGGATGCCGGACAGGCAGGATACCAGTGCCGTGGTCAGGGTGACGCCTGCACTGGGGCCATCCTTGGGCACTGCGCCCTCGGGGGCATGGATGTGCAGATTCACATTTCTTGAGCTTTTCCGGGTCGATGCCGTACTCGGCGGCGTGCACCCGCACCCACGTAACGGCCAGCTGGGCGCTCTCCTTCATCACGTCGCCCAGCGAACCGGTGACGGTGATCTTGCCGCTGCCCTCCGGAATGACCTGCACCTCAATGGGCAGGGTCTCGCCGCCCACGCTGGTCCATGCCAGACCGTTGGCAACGCCCACCATGTTGGTACGGTTGAGGAATTCGGGCTTGACGAAGCGGGGGCCCAGCAGATCTTCCAGCATGGTGCCGGTGACAGACACGCTCTCCACCTCACCGGAGGCGATCTTGCGGGCGCACTTGCGCAGCACGCTGGTGATGGTGCGTTCCAGATTGCGCACACCGGCCTCGCGGGTGTAGCCGTCGATGATGCCGTAGAGCGCGCTCTGGCTCAGGGTGACCTTGCCGGTCAGGCCGCAGGCCTTGAGCTGCTTGGGCAGCAGATGCTTGCGGGCAATGTTATATTTCTCCACACGGGTATAGCTGGGCAGTTCGATGACGTCCATGCGGTCACGCAGGGGGCCGGGGATGCTGCCCAGATCGTTGGCCGTGGTAATGAAGAATACATGGCTCAGATCAAACGGGATATCGATGAAATGGTCGTTGAAGGTGCTGTTCTGCTCCGGGTCCAGCGCTTCCAGCAGGGCTGCGGCCGGGTCTCCCCGGAAGTCGCCTGCCAGCTTGTCGATCTCGTCCAGCAGCATCAGAGGGTTCGCGCTCTTGGCGGTGATCATGGCATTGATGATCTTGCCGGGCATGGCACCGATGTAGGTGCGGCGGTGGCCGCGGATTCTCAGCTTCATCCCGCACGCCGCCCAGACTGATGCGCACATACTTGCGGCCAAGGCTTTCGGCGATGGAGCGTGCAATACTGGTTTTGCCAACGCCCGGAGGGCCCACCAGACAGATGATCTGGGCTTTGACGTCCGGTGCCAGCTTGCGCACGGCCAGCGTTTCCAGAATGCGGTCCTTCACCTTTTTCAGGCCATAGTGGTCACGGTCCAGGATCTGCTGTGCACGGCCGATATCAAGATCATCCACCGTGAAAGTGTTCCACGGCAGGTCCAGACAGGTGTCCAGATAGGTGCGGATGACCGTTGCCTCCTGATTGGAGCCCTGCATCTTGGAAAGACGATCTACCTCCTTGAGCAGCTTTTTCTCGCTGTCCTCCGCAAGGTGCAGTTCCGTGATCCTGCGACGGTACTCGTCGGCCTCAGCGTGGGTGTCGTCGCCCTCGCCCAGTTCATCGCTGATGATATGCAGCTGTTCGTGCAGGTAATAATCGCGCTGGTTCTTGTCCATGGACTCGTTGACCTTTTCCGCGATCTCCTTTTCAATTTTCATCACCTGACACTCGCGGCGCAGCATCTCAACCAGCTTTTTCAGCCGCCCGTTCAGGGTGCCTTCATCCATGACAGCCTGCTTGTCCTCGTAGCGGAACAGCAGGTTCGCGGGCATATACTCGCTGAGGAAGGCAGGGTCGTCGCTGGAAACGATGGCAAACACCACGTCCTTGCCAAGGCGCGGGTTCATGCCGAGATACTCGTCAAACCCGGTCTTGAGGGCGCGCAGCAGCGCTTCGGTCTCCACGGCTTCCTCGGGCTTGCCGGGGCGCACCGGGGCCGGGCGCACTTCCGAAAGCAGAAAATCACCGCTGGCATCCAGCTCCGTGAGCTTTGCACGGTACTTACCCTCCACCAGAACCTTTACAAGGTCCTCGGAGACCCGCAGCACCTGCTTCACCTCGGCCACCACGCCGTAGGCAAACAGGTCGGCCTGAGCGGGGTCCGTGGTATCCATGGACTTCTGCGCCACCAGAAAAACGTTGGAATTATTTGCCATTGCCCACTCCACGGCGGCAATGCTTTTTTCGCGGCCCACCTCAAAGTGGACAAGATTGTTGGGGAATACCACCAGACCCCGCAGGGCGATGGTGGGCAGATGCAGCGTTTTGCGCTCCACCTTGATGGTAACTTTTTCACTCATTGTGCAAACACCTCCCGGCTGCCGCGTACTTTCCCACGGCGGCAGCGCCGTATGCAAGAGTTCCTATCTATAAAGTATGTTGTTTCCTTATTATACTGATTTCCGGCCAAAATGCAACTGTGCCGGGCCGGGCGTTGGTTTTTTCGTCAGCATCCTTGCCCTCTCAGTCTCACTCCGTTCGCCAGCTCCCCCAAAGGGGGAGCCTTTGGCAAAACCGGAAAGTTTACCGTACTGCCAAGGCCTCTCACTTTGGGAGAGGTGGCACGGCGTAAGCCGTGACGGAGAGGGCGAAGCCGTTAAAAACAAAGAATTCTTTAATCTTCCTTCCGTTTTTCCTGCGTGGAAAAGCCCATTTTGCCCAGAGCGGGCAGCAGGGCCCTGAGGGTGATGGAGGTCAGTGCGCCCATCACAAGGCCCAGCACCAGCATGACCGGCGCATAGTAGAAGGACAGCGAGGACGAAATGATCACACCTGCACCCAGCAGCTGGCCGATGTTGTGGGCCAGTGCGCCGCATACGGACAGGATGAACCATGTGGGCCGCACCGGCAGCAGATAGTAGAGCACCCACATCACCAGCAGGGACAAAAGGCCGCCGCACAGCGAGAGGAAGCCCGCCGTGAAGCCGGACACCAGAAACACGAACAGCGCCTTGAGCACATCCAGCACCAGTGCCTGCTTTGGCCCCATGAAAAACAGCGCGTACATCACTACGATGTTGGCAAGGCCCAGCTTCATGCCCGGCATCAGGCCCGGAATGGTGAGTGTGCCCTCAATAAAAGACAGCGCCATGGCCAGCGCAAACAGCAGGCCGGAAAGCGCAATGTGCCGTGTTTTTTCATAGCTGCGTCGATTCCCTGGCATTCTGTCCCCTCCTTTATTCTTCGGTCTGGCTCTGCTCGTAGCTTTCCTGCTCTTCCATGGCAGCTTCCCATGCGGCAAACAGCTCCTCCTGATGGAAGCGCAGGTCGCTCAGCTCATCGCTCTTCTGGCGCAGCAGGTCGGGGTCGTTGTACACCTCGGGCGAGTTGATCTCGTTGTCCAGTTCCACCTCGCGGGCACCGCAGGCCTCCATCTCATCCTCACAGGCTTTGATCTTGGCCCGCAGCTCGGCGCGGCGGCGGCGCTGTTCCTTGCCATAACCGATCTTAGCGGGCTCGGCGGGCTTCTGCACGGCAGGAGCCGGGGCGTTGCGGCCCATCAGGGCGTCGTAGCTGGGGTAGATGGTGGCCTTGCCGTCCTCAAGGTAGAGGATAGGACAGGCCAGACTGTTCATCAGGTGGCGGTCATGGGTGACCAGCAGCAGCGTGCCGGTGTAGGCCATGAGGGCCTCGGTAAGATTTTCGCGGGTGTAAATGTCCAAATGGTTGGTGGGCTCGTCCAGAAACAGCAGATTGGGCCGTTCCAGCACGATCTCCGCAAAGCGCAGGCGTGCCAGCTCGCCGCCGGAAAGCGCCTCGCAGGGCTTGAACACCGTCTCCCCCCGGAAGCCCAGCTTTGCCAGATGGTTGCGCACTTCCAGCTCGGTCATGCGGGGATACTTGTTCCAAATCACATCGATGACCCGGCCCTGACCCAGACGGTTCTGCTGCTGAGCAAAAATGCTGGGCCGTGCACCGGTGCCCAGCCGCACCATGCCGCCGGAAGGGCGGCGCTTGCCGTCCAGCACCTGCATCAGGGTGGATTTGCCTGCGCCGTTGGGGCCTGCGATCACCAGTCTCTGGCCGCGGCACACCGTGTAGGTGAAGGGCTCCAGCAGTGTGCGCTCCCCGATCCGGATGGTCAGGTTCTTGAGCAGCACCAGCTCATTCCACGGTTCTACGTCATATTCAAACCGGAACTTGAGCTGGTTGGTCTCGTCCTTGGGGGCTTCGGTGATCTCCAGCTTTTCCAGCTGCTTGCGGCGGCTCTGGGCCATTTTGGTGGTGGAGGCGCGCACAAGGTTGCGGTCCACGTAGTCCTGCAGCTTTTCGGCCAGCGCCACGTCCGCATCGTGCTGCTTCTGGCGCAGGGCATCGGCAGCTTCCTTCTGAGGCAGGTAGGTCGAGAAGTTGCCCTTGTAGGTGGTCATGGTCTGGAACGAGACTTCCCAGATCTTTGTACACACGTTATCCAGAAAATAGCGGTCATGGCTGACCACCAGCACCGCGCCGGAATAGCTCTTGAGGTAGTTTTCCAGCCATTCCATGGTGGCAAAGTCCAGATGGTTGGTGGGCTCATCCAGAATGAGCACATCCGGCTTTTTCAAAAGCAGCTTGGCCAGCCGCAGTCTCGTCAGCTCGCCGCCGGAGAGCACCGCAATGTTCTTCTGCCATGTATCCTGCGGAAAGCCCATGCCGGACAGCACCTTTTTGATGTTCACATCCATGTTGTAGCCGTCGGCGGCATCCACGATGTTCTGCAGCTGGTCGTGCTGGGCCAGCAGGGATGCGTCCTCCGGGTTTGCAGCCATCCGGCGTTCCAGCACCTGCATCTGGGCCATGGCATCCAGCACAGGGGCAAAGGTGGAGCGCATTTCGCCGTAGATATCCAGCGTGGCATCCAGCTTTGCGTTCTGTTCCAGATAGCCCAGCGTCACGCCGTGGGTCACGCTGAATTCCCCGTCGTAGTCCTGATATTCGCCGGTAAGGATCTTGAGCAGGGTGGTCTTGCCCGCGCCGTTCTGGCCCACGATGCCAATGCGGTCCTCCCGCTCGACGCTGGCGGTCACATCATGCAGGACGATCTTTTCGCCAAAGCTTTTGCCTAGTTTTTCCAAATGTATCAGCATAGTTTTATGATCCGTTCTCTATCCACTTGTTGGGTCAGCACTGGTGGCGGCGGTTTTTCAGGCCCACATTGGCCAGCTCTTCCTGCTCCATCACCAGAGGATACAGCTCCTTCAGGTCTGCGATCTCGTAGGTGGGCACCACCTTGCCGGGATTTTCAGCGTGATTGGGATTATACCAGCAGGTGTCCAAACCTGCATTCGCGCCGCCCTGAATGTCGCTGCTCAGACCGTCGCCCACCATCAGCACATGCTCCCGGTTCTCCACGCCAAGGGCGCGCAGGGCTGCATCAAAGATCTTCCGGTTGGGTTTTTCGGCGTCCATCTTCTCGGAAACGAATACATCCTCCATAAAGTTCAGGATGCCGCTTTCTGCCAGACGGCGGGTCTGCACCTTCTGGAAGCCGTTGGTCACAACGGCCAGCGTCGCCACCTCGGAGAGCTCCCGCAGCACGTCCAGCACTTCCGGCCCCATCAGGTCCGGATGGGTGGAGAGCTGCTCCAGATAGAAGCGGTTCATCTCGGCTCCGTCACCGGCGGCATCAACGGCCTTGAGGAAGCGGGTGAACCGCTCTGCCATGAGCTTTTCCCGCTTGATCTGGCCCTTTTCCAGCTGACGCCACAGCTCCTCGTTGATGGTGCGGTAGGTCTGCACGGTCTCAGCGTCCGGCTCAATGCCGTAGTTCACCAGCGTTTCGGCCAGTGCCTTGCTTTCTGCTGCGTCAAAATTCAGCAGCGTGTTGTCTGCATCGAACAGGATGCAATAGTATTTTGCCATATGTCTTCCCTCTTTTCCTTCTGCCATGGCCTCAAATGCCATGCGCTCAACAACAGGGAGAAGCCAGCCCTGCCCCCGCAGAGCTGGCTTCCGGAAGCTGCTTTCATCGTCAGGCCCTCTGCACTGGCTGCAAAAACAGCTTCATATTATTCTGAGATCATTTCGTACATCGGTGCATCGGTTTGCTCCGGGTCGTTATCCGGGCAGGTGGTTTTTGCATCGCAGGGGGTGGCGGCGCACTTTGCCATTTCCTCTTCCAGCGCGCCGTTGTCCACATTTTCCCAATCGGTGCCGTAATCGTCCACACTGCCGTCGGTCACGTTCTCTTCGCCCGGCAGAGCCGGGGTGCGGGGCTCCTCGTAGTACATCAAAACGCCTCCCTTCCTGCCCAGCCTATGCGGCACGGCAGGCCAGGGTGACAGCCTCAGGACGCAGAGTCCGTGGGTGCTGCCTGCTCGTTGGTAGTTTCCTTGCTGGCGTTTGCTTCCGAAGACTCGGTACGAGAACCACTTTCCGTCGCGGAACTGCTGCCTGTGTGAGAGCTGCTCTCCGTCGCAGAACTGCTATGGGAGGACGAGGTGCTCTCGCTGGAAGAAGCGCTGCTGCCCGTACTATGAGAAGAGCCGGAAGAGGTGTTGCTGCTCGTACTGTGGGAGGAGCTGGACTCACCGTTGGAGCTGGACGTGCTTGCCGAGGGAGCCGTGCTCTCGCTGCTGGAAGTGCTGTGCGAGGTGCTGTCGGAAGCGGATGTAGATCCGGAGGAAGCTCCGGACGAAGCAGCGGAAGAGCTGCCAGAGCTGCTGGTGCTGCCGCTGGAAGAGCTGGCAGAGCCAGCGCTCACGCCGCTGACCGTCACGTTCACGGTATTGCTGGCAACGGTGCAGCCGTTGTAGCTTGCCACTGCATAGACCTTGAAGGTTGCATTGAGCATGGAAGGATTGATCTCCACCTTCACAGTGGTCTTGCCCGCAGCCTGAGGCACTTCCGCACCGTTGGCGTACCAGCGGATGCTGTCGGCAGTGAGATGCTTACCGCCCAGCTTTGCGGTAAAGGTGTAGTAATCGCCCAAAACCGCCTTGCCGGTGCTGCTGATGCTGATGGATGCCTGTGCAAACATGGCGGTCACATCCACATTCTGCTTGAAATTGGTGTCTGTGCGGGTCTTCTGGGTGACGCCGTCGCTCCAGCGGACGAACACATGACCCTCCTGCGGCACGGCAGTCACGCTGACAGACTGAGCTGTGCTGGTCACATCATAGGTCAGTGCCGTCTTGCCGCTGTCGCTGCCGCTGGACAGGGTGCCGCCGCCGTTCTTATCCACACGATAGGCGGCCTGATACAGCACGCTCTGCCCTTCGGAAGAGCTTGCAGCCTCCGAGCTGCTGGGTGCTGCCACCGCAGAACTGGGATTTGCCGTGTATTCTGCGCGTTTGGGAATGTTGGCGGTATCCGGACGGCGGTCGTCGGTCTGGTAAGCATGGGTGCGCAGGTAGCTCAGCAATGCCTTGAGGCCGGCGGGCTTCAGGTGGATGTCCCCACTCTGATAGTAGTCCTCACGGCCATAGCCGTTGGCATCCTTCAGCACCTCGGCCGTATTGAGGAACTTCAGGCCCATCTGCTCACACATGGACAGCAGCGCCATGTTGAAGTCGTCGATCTTGGTCTGATCCATATTGGGATAGTTTGCGTGGTTTGCAGGCACCGGCGGCACCGTGTTCACGATGATGTCGGTATAGGGGTAGCTTTCCTGAATGGCCTGCACCAGCGCGGTGTAGTTATTGATGAACTCCTCCACCGCCATACCGTTGTCGTTGGTGCCCAGCATGATGACCACGCGGCGGGGCTTCATTTTGGCCACTGCCTGCGCGATGGTGTAGCTGTTGTTGTCCTTTTTAAAGGTGACGATGCCCTCGTTCAGGGCGGCATGGGTGCCAATGCCCTCTTTTGCGCAGAACTGCTGCAGGCTGACAAGGCCGTTTGCATACAGGCGCACCGTGTTGGAATCACCGATGAACAGGGTCTCTTTCTGATAGTCCTCGCCCGCATCGGCGGTCTCCGGCAGCAGGGCGCTGGAGGTCTCGTTGATCTGATAGTGATCCGAGATATCCTCTTCACCCGGCACCAAAACCTCGCTGGAGGGCTGCTCCACCGGGGCGGAGGGGTTCTTGCCGCGCTTGAGCAGGGTCAGCGTGATGCCGATGGTCAAAACAGCGGCCAGCGCGCACACCGCGCACACCAGCACCGCCTGCTTCTGCATGGGGGTAAGTGATTGCTTTTCCGGTTGTGTTTTTTTCATATCTCTCACCATTCACCTGAAAACCGTTTTTCCGGAGCATCGTACCGTTTACGCGGTTCCTTCTGCTCCCGGAGCGGCTTCTTATTTTCCGGCGTAAACACTGGGTCTATGCTTTTCCACTTCAGTCCAGGATCTGCGCTGCAAGGTCGGCACAGCTTTCTGCCAGCAGCACGGGGTGGAAGGGGGCCAGCTCCTCCCTGCTGCCGTAACCGTACAGCGCACCGGCAGCGTCCAGACCGCAGTCTGCTGCGCCGCGCATATCGTCGTTACGGTCGCCCACCATCAGCACCCGCTTGCCCTGCATCATGGGCTGGGCAAGTACATAGCGCACCACATCGGTCTTGGTATCGCGGCTCTCGTCCATGGACGCGCCGCCGATAAAATCAAAATAATCTGCAAGACCCTTTTCTTTCAGGATCGGCGTAACGACCTGCGTGGGCTTGGAGGTAGCCGTGCACAGGATCAGGCCCGCAGCCTTCAGGCGCTGCAGCATCTCTGCTGCGCCCGGATAGGCGGCACACTCGTGGCTGCCCTTGACGGCGTAGCTGTCACGGTAAAGGTTCGTGGCCTTTTCAATGAGGACCGGGTCCGTGAAATGTTCGCCAAAGCTTTTGCGCAGCGGCGGCCCGAGATAACGGCGCAGGTTGACGTGCGTGGTGTCCACGCCCATCTTATCAAAGACTTCTTTTAATGTATTTATAATACCCGGGGCAGAATCGATCAGGGTTCCGTCCACATCGAACAGGATCGCATCGTAATTCAGCAATGTTCAACTTTCCTCACTTTCATGGTGATACATCCTATAGTATAGCACAGAATCCCGTTATCAGCAATTCCAACAAATGGTTTTTACAAAAATTATGCATTCGAGCAGAGAAAAGGCCCGCCCGGCATCCGGACAGGCCTTTCAGCATCTTCTTACTTCGCTGCGGCATCCGCAGGCGGATAGTACAGGTTGTTGGAGACGAACTCCAGCTTATCCTTGAGCACCAGTTCCAGATTTGCCACGGCGTGCACCATGTTGGTGGCCGAATCGTTTACTTCCAGCAGCTTGCACAGGTCCAGACCGTCCAGTTTCATGGCGGCGTCCATCTTCCGGCTTTCGGCACAGAGGATGTGGCTCAGGGCATTTTCCTGCAGCGCGATGCTCTCCACCAGATCAACGACCGCCTGCTCCAGCGTCACCTTGGGCAGGCAGGGGCAGGGGCAGCGGGTGGTATCGATACAGTTTTCAGCAGACATGATAAAACCTTCCTTTCGTTCATCCGATCAGGGGCGGTGTACGCCCCATTCTATGTCTGCCGGGTGTGCCGGTGTTACTCCTGCTTTTGTGGATTCTGGGTGCCGCGTACCTTTTCAATGGTCGCGCGGTAGCCGCCGGAGCCGTACTGGATGCAGCGGTTGATGCGGCTGATGGTAGCCGTGCTGATCTCCACCGCCTTCACGATCTGGTCGTAGGTACTGCCGTCCAGCAGCATTTTGGCCGCTTCCAGCCGCTGCGCCATATCGGAGATCTCCTTTACCGTGCACAGATCCTCAAAAAAATTGTAGCATTCTTCCCGTGTTCTCAGGCTGAGGATCGCATCAAACAGTGCATCGGTGGTCTGGTTTCTTCTGGAATTTTTTTCTGCCATAAATGTTCTCCTTGCCGCCGCAGCGGACTATCCGGTTTTGGGGCGTTCCCTATCTTAAATGTTTCGGAAATATTCAGATTCTTTCTTGCATCATCACTTTAGCACATCAAAGTGTGAAAGTCAAGCCCTGAGCGTGAACTCTTTTCATTCGTGGATGTGTATAGTTTTTTTTGTTTCACGCATGAACAAAAATCACCTAAAAATTTTTGCAGAACGCTTTTCTGAATTAGTGCATCCTCCGAACTTGTGCCAAAGATATTGACAATTTGTGAATTCCGCACTAAAATACGGACAATCATTCGGCAAATGCGATGAACAGGACATGATTCTTTGCAGCACCCTCTCCCAGAGAGCCGCCCATCTGATGCAACGGCGGTAGTCAGGAGCAAAGCGTTCTCCCCTGCGAGCAGCCTGTGTGAACCGGACGCCGACCCCGTCCGCAGTAATGTATGGCCGTTTTGCCCACGTTACGGGGCTGCGTATGTATGTACGCTGGGAGTGGCTGCCTGTGCAGCAAACGAAGTGGTACCGCGGAGTATTCCATACACGATGTGCAGTGTATGTGAAGGCCTTCGTCTTCGATGGTTCGTCCCAAATGGAACGAACCCGGGAGGACGGGGCCTTTTTTACACCCTGCCGCCCCCATGTCGCTGACATTTGCCGGATGCCAAGAAAGGAAAGAGGTAAAAACAATGAATACGCTGGTCATCGTATTGATCGCAGCCGTGTGTCTGTTTGGCGCTTATATGCTTTACGGCCGCTGGCTGGCTAACAAGTGGGGCATCGACCCCTCTGCCAAGACCCCGGCAGTTGTCCATGAGGACGGCCGGGACTATGTTCCCACCGACGGCTGGACCGTGTTTGCACACCAGTTCAGCTCCATTGCCGGTGCAGGCCCTGTCACCGGTGCGATCCAGGCCGCTGCTTTCGGCTGGCTGCCGGTGCTGCTGTGGGTGCTGCTGGGCGGCATCTTCTTCGGTGCCGTCACCGACTTCGGTGCTCTGTACGCTTCCGTTAAGAATGACGGCAAGAGCATGGGCATGCTGATCGAAAAGTACATCGGCAAGACCGGCCGCAAGCTGTTCCTGCTGTTCTGCTGGCTGTTCTGCGGCATTGTGATTGCCGCCTTTGCCGACATGGTTGCCGGCACCTTCAATGCCTACGGTGCTGACGGTGCTCTGGTGGAGGCTGCCCAGACCAACGGTGCTGCCGGCATGGTCTCCATCATGTTCATGGTGTTCGCCGTGGTCTTTGGCCTGCTGCAGAAGAACCTGCACTTCACCGGCTGGAAAGAGAATGTGATCAGCATCGTATTCATCGTGCTGTCCTTTGTGGTGGGTGCAAACTTCCCCATCATTCTGGGTAAGGCTGCATGGAGCTACATCACCTTTGTGTACATCTTCTTTGCCGCTGTCCTGCCCATGTGGCTGCTGAAGCAGCCCCGTGACCACATGACCACCTTTATGTTTGTGGCCATGATCGTGGGCGCTGTTCTGGGCCTGATCGTCAACCATCCCGTCATGAACTTGCCGGTGTTCACCGGCTTTACCAACGCCAAGCTGGGCACCATGTTCCCCATCCTGTTCGTTACGGTTGCCTGCGGCGCTGTTTCCGGTTTCCACAGTCTGGTGTCTTCCGGCACTTCCTCCAAGACCGTTACCAATGAGAAGGATATGCTGAAGGTCGGCTACGGTGCCATGGTGCTGGAAAGCCTGCTGGCTGTCATCGCTCTGTGTGTTGCCGGTGCTTCTGCTGCTGCAGACGGCACCCCCGCAGACGGCACTCCGTTCCAGGTCTTCAGCCGTGGCGTTGCCAGCTTCTTCGTGGGCTTCGGCCTGGACCAGCACTTTGCCTCTGTGTTTATGACCA
The DNA here is from genome assembly GCF_049562865.1 of Faecalibacterium sp. 7. Taxonomy (NCBI): domain Bacteria; kingdom Bacillati; phylum Bacillota; class Clostridia; order Eubacteriales; family Oscillospiraceae; genus Faecalibacterium; species Faecalibacterium sp. 7. The sequence goes on from NZ_CP186911.1 coordinate 2,598,792, forward strand.
TGTGCGTTTCCGCACTGGCTCTGACCAGTCTGGATGCTGTGGCCCGTATCGGCCGCATGAGCTTCCAGGAGCTGTTCAGCGTGGATGACATGGAGCATACTGAGGGCTGGCGCAAGCTGCTGTGCAACGTGTACTTCTCCACCTTCCTGACTCTGGCTTTCGGCTTCCTGCTGACCAAGATCGGCTACGCCAACATCTGGCCCCTGTTCGGTTCTGCAAACCAGCTGCTGAGCGCTCTGGTTCTGGCCACTCTGTGCGTGTTCCTGAAGGTCACCGGCCGCAGCAACAAGATGATCTTCCCTCCGCTGGTCATCATGCTGTGCGTCACCTTCACCGCTCTGGTGCAGCGCCTGATCGCTATGGTCAAGGCCATCAGCAATGCCGCTGCTGTCACCATCCCCGCTGGCGAGACCACTTGGGGTGCTGTGTTCATTGCAAACGGCCTGCAGCTGATCCTGGCCGTGCTGCTGATCGTTCTGGGCCTGAACATCGTGTTCCACTCCTTCAAGGCCTATAAAAACGCTGAGCATAACAGCGAGGCAAAGGTCTGATCTCTCAGGTTTGAGCATCGCTTAACAGAATAGGCAAAATGCCGCTGACGGAATAAAAGCCGTCGGCGGCATTTTTATTTTATATGATTCGTGTTCGTGGCGTCCTGCGGGCCGCTCCAAACACTTTTTCACCAGAAAAGTTCCATCGAAACAATGCATTTTGACAGTAAATGCCATGGATCATCGCGGCCCCTCTTGTGAAAAGCGAAGCCCGGAGAATCTTCGGATTCTCCGGGCTTCTTTCATAACAAATAATTTTTCCGCTAAAAATAGCCATAGCACACGCGGCGGCTATTCTAAATCAAAAATCAAACGTTCGCTTTTTCCCACGTTTGAAGGACCGCCATCTGCACCGGGGTGTGGAACCAGTGCTCCCCGCCCTCCATGATCGTCAGATGCGCCCCGCTTTCCTGACGGAAGCGCTCGATCATGGTGCGGCTGGTCAGGGCATCCCTGTCACCATACAGCACTTGCGTGCGGCCATGCCAGTGCAGCGGATGTTCCCGCACCCAGCACAGATACGGCCATGAGAGGGTCTCACCGAGATCCGTGGGGATCTCCCCTGCCCGCCGCAACTGTTCCTCGGTCACATGGACATATTGCATCATATTCGTGATGAGAGCTTCCATATCCACCACCGGAGAGACCAGCAGGGTCTTTTCCGGGACGTCGGCCTGCAGCGCCTGCATGGCAAGCCACGCGCCGATGCTCACGCCATACAGCCGGATATGCGCCCACACCGGCTTCATGCGGGCATAGACAGCCTGCAGTTCCGGAACCACCACCCATGGCAGTAGCTGCTCCGGACTGTTTTTCCGTGCGCCATGCTCGGGCAGGTCGATAGCCAGCACCTGCCAGCCTGCTTCACAGGCTGTAGCGGCAAAACGTTCCGCCTCTTCCTTGCAGCCGTTCTTACCATGGAGATAGAGATAGACCTTGCGGCTCCGATCGCCGTACAGGATAGCCGGGACGCCCGCAATGGTCATGGTTTGTTTTTTCATAAGGGATTCTCCTTACCCGATCATGCTCTCCATTCGGAGAGACGTTTTGTTTACACTGCGCATTGCTTTTCGTCCTCCCTTCTTTCCGTTTTCTCTATGATAGCACATCCGCCCGGCAAACACAAACAAAAAAGGAGCCGCAGCGCCCTGTTACGGGTACTGCAGCTCCCAGATTCAACCCAAAGGTTAAATTACTTCACCATGCTTGCAACTTCAGCAGCGAAGTCGTCAGCACGCTTCTCCAGGCCTTCGCCCTTCTGGAAGCGGGTGAACTTGACGATCTTGATGTCGCCGCCCAGATCCTTAGCGACCTTAGCGGTGTACTGAGCAACGGTCAGGTCGCTGTCCTTGACGAACTCCTGATCGACCAGGCAGTTCTCCTTGAAGAACTTCTTGATCTTGCCCTCGATCATCTTCTGCTTCACAGCATCGGGCTTGTTAGCGGTCTTGGGATCGCCAGCCATCTGAGCCAGCATGATCTCCTTCTCCTTGGCCACGACCTCAGCGGGGACAGATGCCTCATCGACATAGCCGGGGTTTGCAGCTGCGACCTGCATGGCGATATCCTTGCCGTAAGCAACGAACTCGTCCTTAGCCTCGATGCCGTTGGTGGTCTCGAAATTGACCAGAATGCCGTGGGTGCCGCCGCCGTGGACGTATGCAGAGCAAACGCCCTCGTAACGGACGAAACGGCGAACCTTGATGTTCTCCTTGATGACCAGGATCAGGTTCTTCAGAGCCTCGTCAACGGTCTCGCCGGACTCGGTCTTGCAAGCCATCAGAGCCTCAACATCAGCAGGGTTCTGCTTCATGATGACCTGAGTTGCCTCCTTGACGAAAGCAACGAACTTGTCGTTCTTGGCAACGAAGTCGGTCTCAGCGTTGACCTCGATGACAACACCCACCTTGCACTCGGGGCAGTAGTCAGCGTAGACCATACCCTCGGCAGCGGTGCGGCTTGCCTTCTTGGCAGCGGTAGCCAGACCACGCTCACGCAGGATCTCGATTGCCTTCTCGAAGTTGCCGTCAGCCTCGGTCAGAGCCTTCTTGCACTCCATCATGCCGCAGTCGGTCTGCTTGCGCAGTTCCATAACGTCCTTTGCAGAAATAGCCATTTTCGTATTCTCCCTTACACGTTATTTTGTTGTTTGTGGGATGGGAAATCAGGCGTTTGCTGCATCCTCAGCGGGAGCGGCCTCCTGGTTGCCCTGCTTGCCTTCCAGCGCAGCGTCAGCCATAGCGCCAGCGATCAGCTTGACAGCACGGATTGCGTCGTCGTTGCCGGGGATCACGTAATCGATCTCGTCGGGGTTGCAGTTGGTATCAACGATAGCAACGATGGGGATGTTCAGCTTGCGGGCCTCAGCAACAGCGATGCGCTCCTTGTGAGGATCAACGATGAACATAGCCTTCGGCAGGGTCTTCATGTTCTTGACGCCGCCCAGGTACTTGTCCAGCTTCTCCATCTCCAGCTCCAGCTTGGCAACTTCCTTCTTGGGCAGCAGCTCGAAGGTACCGTTCTCCTTCATCTTAGCCAGCTGATCCATACGGTCGATGCGCTTGCGGATGGTGCGGAAGTTGGTCAGCATACCGCCCAGCCAGCGAGCATTGACATAGTGCATGCCGCAGCGCAGAGCCTCGTCACGGATGGACTCCTGAGCCTGCTTCTTAGTGCCGACGAACAGGATGTCGCCGCCCTCAGCTGCAACTTCCTTCACGTAGTTGTAAGCCTCGTCCAGCTTCTTCACGGTCTTCTGCAGATCGATGATATAGATGCCGTTGCGCTCGGTGAAGATGTACTTAGCCATCTTGGGGTTCCAACGGCGGGTCTGGTGACCGAAGTGCACGCCTGCCTCGAGAAGCTGCTTCATAGAAACGACTGCCATAATAAAAATACCTCCAGATATTGTTTTGCCTCCGCACACCGTGATCTGCACAGTACATCGGGTACCGGCAGACTGCCCTCCACTCGTAAGAGCACAAAAGGGCATAGTGATGCGTGTGTAATGCTTTGTTATAGTACCACAAAAAGAATGCGGTTGCAAGTGTTTTTCTCTGTTTTTTACAAAGAAAAACGTTATTTTTCTCTTATTTGCCCTTTGGCGGTGCGCTGAAGGCCGAAAGGCCCATGCGATCCAGCGCATATCCTTTGCCGAACATCAGATCGTACTGCAGCAGCCAGTGCTCCGCGCACCACCGCTGCTGGAACTCTGTGGGCTCCTGCGTGGTGGTGCCGTCCAGATTCATGGTGGTGCCGCGGGTGTTGGTGCGGCTGGCCACACGCAGCTGACGGTTCAGGAACTGGAAGTAAAGCGGCTCTTCCAGACCGTAGATATCCATCATCACCGGCGAGATATCGTAAGCGGCAATGGTGCCAAGGTCTACCTGCTGGTCGGAGTAGTTGGACCACATCAGCAGGGTGGTCTGGTGCAGGCGGGGGTCTGCGCTGGAATCGCTGGCATAGCCGGTGGCGGTATAGACGTCATAGTTGGAGTCGATGGGGTTGTAGTGGTCGCCCCAGAACACCAGAATGACCGGCTCGTCCACCTGAGAGAAGTATTCGGTCAGCCTGCCCAGCATGGCGTCCGCGTCCCGAATGCCGGTGGCAAAGTCCTCCAGTGCACCCACGGTGCTGGGCTTGAGGCCCGTGGGATGGGACACCACCTTTACGCGCTCGTCGTCCGGATAGTTGTCCTTATTATAATTGGTATGGTTCTGCATGGTGACGGCGTGCAGGAACACCGGCTTATCCGAGGAGGCCTTCATGCTCTCGTACTGCTGGATGATCTGGTCTGCCATGGAATCATCGGTAACAAGGCCGCTCGTCCAGTAGTGTTTCCGAACCTTGGTCACGCCATGCATATCCTCAAGGCTGATAAAGTCGTCAAAGCCAAGATTGGGGTAAGCCTTGTCGCGGCTCCAGTATTTTGCCCAGAAGCAGTGCACGGCAGCGGTCTGATAGCCCCGGCTCTTGAGATAATTGGGCATGGCAAACATGGGCTTGGTCACATGCTGCTGGTAGGGCTTGCTGCCGCTGGGCAGGAAGGACACCGAATAGCCGGTCAACGCCTCAAACTCCACATCGCAGGTGCCGCCGCCAAAGCTGGGGCTGTAGGCCCGGCCGTAGGCGCTGGTCTGCTGCAATGCATGCAGGTTTTGGGAGACGTCCGTATCAAAGGTGATGCCGTACTGTTCCAGCTCCGAGACATCCCAATAGGACTCGTCCATCACATAGATGATGGTGGGGTCCTTCACCTGCTCGTCCTTGGGCGTGACGGCACTGTAGCTGGTGGAATACAGCGGACTGGTGTTGAACTTCTGGCTCTCGTCCACATTGTCCAGCAGAGCATCCACTGCTTCCTGCGAGTATTCCTCCGGCTTATCGATCTCCAGATTGGTGAGGTTCGTCATAAAGCCGGTAATCACGCCATAGTAGCGGTAGTAACGATCCTGCATCCATGCGTCCGGCACAATGCCGACGGCCCGGGTGACGACAGGCTGTAAGTACACGCCGAACACCAGCAGGCAGAGGGCTGCAGCCGTGGCGGCAGAGCCCGCCAGCCGGGGCAGCCATCGCTGTTTGTGACGGCCGCGGAACAGAAAAAAGCTGCCCACCGTCAGCGCCAGCACCACGATGATGGTGACGACCATGCTGGTCTGGATCTTGAGGCCTGCAGCGGACGCCACGCCGGCAGCTTCCGACACCTGTGCCAGATCCCACGGCAGAAAGGGCTCGCCGCGCAGCTGCAGGGTATAGAAGTTCACCGCACAGGGCGCACAGCCCAGCACCGCCATGCCCAGCGTGGACAGCGGCGGGCAGCGGAATACCCAGTCCAGCAGCAGCCACACCAGAAACAGCAGCAGCCATGCCAGCAGGTAGGCCCCGATATGCGGAAAGATAAATTCTGCAAATACATCTGCGCTCAGGCTTCCGCGGGCGATCCATTCGCCCAGCAGCAGCGCGATCAGCGATGCCGCCAGCGGAAACACCATCCGCAGCGTCAAAAGCGGTTTTGGAGTTTTCATAGTTCCTGTTCCTTTCCTCATCCCGATGGTTTCATTCAACGCAAAAGCAACGTTTCCTACGCTTTTTGCACAAAGCTCCTGCGATTATTATAGTCACTTTACCGAAAAAGTCTACCCCCGATTTTACAAAAAATTCTCATGTTCCCCATTTTGCCAGCAGCTTTCGCCAAAACGCGGGCTTTTCCGGCTGCGGCGGTGCTTCCGGCAGGGCCGTGTGCACCAGTATGGCATCCGCGCCAATGGTCTCGATCTCCTGCCATGGAATGGTCAGGCTTTCATCCCGACCCAGCAGCCCGAACAGCCGGGGCCTGCCCAGCAGAATCAGGTTTTGCAGCTGGGCGGTGGCGGGGTCAAAGGCCAGGTCATCGGCCCGGCCAAGGCAGACGCCCTGCTCCAGCTGCACCACTTCCTTTTCACACAATTCCCGGATGGTCAATGCTGCTCTCCCCTTTCTGCCACAGCTTATGCGGCCGCCGGGCCGCTCATGCAAAAAGCAGTGGAAACCGCATGGCAGATTGTGGTATACTGAGGGAAAGCATTCCATCAGAAAATCGAGGACATTATAAATGTATAAAAGCATCATTTTTGATCTGGGCGGCGTCATGGTGGATTTTGACCCCAAAGCCTATCTGGTAGACCGCCTGTGCAATGCCGCCATCGAAGAGCAGGTCTACGACCTGACCTTTGGCAGTGAAGAATGGCAGCAGCTGGACGCCGGGCTGGTCTCCCGCTTTAACGGCAACAGCTCCATGCTCAAAAAGGCAAAGGCCGCCGGGCGCGAGTTCGAGGTGCAGGGCGTGCTGGACGACTGGCTGCACATTCTGCGTCCGCGCCGCCGGATGCAGGAGCTGGTACAGCGCCTGAAGAACCATGGCTACAGCGTGTATTACCTGAGCAACATCCCGCAGGACGTGCTGGAGCTGTTCCAGACGCGGGGCGTTCTGGACCACTTCGACGGCGGCGTGGCCTCCTGTGAGGTGCACATCAACAAGCCCGACCCCCGCATCTATCAGGCATTGCTGGACAAATACAGCCTCCGGGCCAGCGAGTGCGTTTTCATCGATGACAATCTGGCCAACGTGCAGGCCGCCTTTGCGCTGGGCTTTGCCGGCATTCAGATGAAGGAGAATGTGGGCACTCTGGTGCGCAGTCTTGCCACCTGCAATGTGACCCTGCGGTAATTTCCATAGAACCAGCAGCAGCCCCCGCCGGGATGGATCATCCGGCGGGGGCTGCTGTGCGCTGGGGTTACTTTTTCTCGTAGTTCTGGCAGTAGTGCGGGGTCTCCACCTGCTGCGTATTGCAGGTGCACTGCTCTGTCACTTTGATCTGGGGCAGCTCGCACTTGCAGCCGCTCACATTGTGGCTGCACTCGCAGACATCACAGGTAACGCCGATGTTTTCCATATTTATCACCTCACTGCCCTTAGCATGGCCCGCAGGCAGCGGGTTTATACTGGAAATATCATCCAGCCTTTTTTTCTTCGCGCTTAGACCTGAATGTGACTGCCACATGCCGGATGGACAGCACCGGGTGCACCGGCAGCATCCGGGGGCCTGCCCAGCGCATCACCGTGCGGATCTTCTCCCGCATGGCGGGCTGGTAGCAGTGCACCCTGCAGGCTGAGCAGAAGGTCTTGGTCTCCATAAATGGGCACTTATCAATGCGCATCAGGGCATAATCGTGCAGCTGCCTGCACTCCGGGCACAGGGTTCCTTTGGGTGTTTTGTGCTGCCTGCGGCAGTAAAGAGCGATCATCTCGCTGACCAGCAGCTTTTCGTCTGTGCGTTTTTTGTCCAGATCCTTTGGGGTATCCTGCATGGGGCGGGCCTCCTGTAGTTTTATTCCTTTTTACAGCGGCCCGACCGGATCGCAGCGCGGCGCACCACACTGCGCAGAAGTGCAAAGCCTACTGTAACACCAATTGCTGCAGCCACTGCCATATACACCGCCTTCTGAAATCAAAGCGGCAGGAGCACAGACCTTTCCGTCTGCCGTCCCCTGCCGCAGTTTTGATGCATCCTGTACAGAGGCTGCTGTTTTTGCGCAAAAGTTAGTGTTTGCTAACTTTCTGTTCTGCAAAAACACCGTTTTGCGGTGCTCTCATAGTTTATCGCAGCAGTCTCTGTTTGTCAAGAGAAGCTTCTCCGGCTTACCATGCAGCCAGATCAGCGCCCAGCTTGCGGCATGCAGCCTGAACATCATCGTCCGGAGCCTCGTTGCAGATCAGGCCCTCACCGTTCAGCACCTGTGCGCCGTCGCCCTGAGCACGCTCCACCCAATCGCGCATCCACTGGCCGTCGCCCCAGCCGTAGGAGCCGAACAGGGCGATCTTCTTGCCGTTCAGCGAGCCCTCCAGATCAGAGAACATGGGCTCAAACTCGCTCTCCTCCAGCTGCTCAGCACCCATTGCAGGGCAGCCAAAAGCAACTGCATCAAACTCAGCCAGCTTTGCGGCGTTCATTTCGCTGCAGGGCACGATGGTGCCGTTTGCACCCTCTGCCACGCAGTTTGCCATGGTCTCGGTGTTGCCGGTTGCGCTCCAGAATACGACTGCTACTTTGCTCATAAAAGATCGACCTCTCTCAAATCAATATTAGTTAGATATATCTAACTTCATTTTCCACGAAAATGCGTCTGACCACGCAGGCGCATCCCCATTTGGTTAGTATCTTCTAACCACCGATAGAATACCACAGCTTCCCGGCTGTGTCAAGCCTTTTATGCAAAAAGAACTGCCGCGGCCGAAAGTACGCCATAGATCACCGGCTGATGCAGCAGATACAGCAAAAGCGAGTGCCGGCCCATCCAGCCCAGCACCGGGCACACCGGGCGGCGCAGCGGTTCCATGCGTCTGCGGCCCACCGCCTTGTGCAAGTAGTACCCCGCCCAGAACAAAAACAGCCACGGCAGCAGGCCAAAGTAATCGGCGGAGTAGAACCAATCCGGGTAAAAGCCAAAAAATGCAGTAAAGTAGTTGGCATACAGGCTCTGCGGCAGCATCAGCTTCCAACCGCCAAGGCCCACCCAGCCCAAGCCGACCGGGTAGCACACCGCAAACAGCACCGCCGACACCGCAAGGCCCACAGCGGGCATCACTTTTTTCAGCAGCGGTTCCAGCACACCGGTCAGCAGCATGGCCGTACCCAGAAAGGTCAGCACGCCAAAAATGACCCGGCCTCCCGGCATGAACACCAGCGTCACCGCCGTTACCAGCGCTCCGGCGGCAAACACGGTAACACCGCGCCGCAGCATGTGCCGCCCAAAGGGCGCACAGAAGCCGGACAGCAGAATGAACACCCAGCAGATGGCCTGCTGCCACAAACGGCCCGGCGTACCGGCATACCACCCCATATTCATGTCAAACAGAAACACCAGATCCCAGCAGACATGGAACAGCATCATGCTGATCAGATCCAGCCCGCGCAGCTCGTCCAGCAGGGCGTAGCGGCCCGCCGGGGCCTTTTCCCGGGTGGTGTGTCCGTTTTTCATTCCCCCGTCTCCCCTTTCGCAGTTCATTTGACATGAGATAATTATAACCCGCCGCCGCTGTGCCTGTCAACGGAACCGTTCCGTAGGTTGAACAAAAAAACCGCTGCACAGCGGCAAAGCCATGCAGCGGTCAAATGAATAACTGGGGAAACCTTATCAGACTTCGGTGTTGAAGTAGCGCTTCAGCAGGCCCTCAAAGCCGCGGCCGTGACGGGCCTCGTCCTTTGCCATCTCGTGAACGGTGTCGTGGATGGCATCCAGATTCAGGGCCTTTGCCTTCTTGGCCAGATCCATCTTGCCTGCACATGCGCCGCACTCAGCCTCGGCACGCATCATCAGGTTCTTCTTGGTGCTGTCGGTGACAACTTCGCCCAGCAGCTCTGCAAAGCGGGATGCGTGGTCTGCTTCCTCGTAGGCATAGCGCTTGTAAGCCTCAGCGATCTCGGGGTAGCCCTCGCGCTCAGCCACACGAGCCATTGCCAGATACATGCCGACCTCGCTGCACTCACCCTCAAAGTTTGCGCGCAGGCCATCCACGATCTCCTGAGGCACGCCCTCAGCCTTGCCGATGCCCACAACATGCTCGGTCACATAGGTGTTGCCGGTCTTTTCCACAAAAGCGGAAGCAGGAGCCTTGCAGACGGGGCACTGAGCGGGGATCTCGCCCTCAGCAATATAACCACAGACGGTGCAAACATATTTCTTCATAAGAATTGACCTCCATCATTTTCTTTTTATCATTCACTGGTTTTTGAAGTGCGGGTGTTGGTACTCACCGGCCCTTCTCATGGCTCTATTATAGCGAATGATTCCTAGTTAGTCAAGGATAATTTTAAGAATTATTCCTACTTTTTAAAAATAAACCCGTCCACACCCCAAAAAGGGCACGCCCTCCCCGGCCCCGCCAAAGCGGAACCGGGAAAGCGTGCCCAGAAAGAACTGCTGTATTTCAGTCAGATCCGATCACACCTGCAGGTTGCTGCTGGTAGCGGCTTCGGAGCCGTCGGCAGCATCAAACTCGTAGTCGTTGCCGGGCAGGATAGCGTTCAGCAGGATGCCGGCGATCGCGGCCACAGCCAGACCGGACAGGTTGATGGTGACGCCTGCAACGGCAAAGCTGACGCCGCCCACAGAGTTGAAGCCCAGAGCGCACACCAGAATGACAGCGGCCACGATCAGGTTGCGGCTGTTGGTAAAGTCCACGCGATTCTCCACCACATTGCGCACACCGATGGCGGAGATCATGCCGTACAACACAAAGCTGATACCGCCGATGATGCCGGTGGGGATGGTGTTGATGACAGCCTCAAACTTGGGGCTGAAGCTCAGAATGATTGCCAGCACGGCAGCAATGCGGATGACCAGCGGATCGTAGATCTTGCTCAGAGCCAGCACGCCGGTGTTCTCGCCGTAGGTGGTGTTGGCCGGGCCGCCCAGCAGGCCGGCCATGGTGGTTGCCAGACCGTCACCCAGCAGGGTACGGTTCAGGCCGGGGTCGTTGATATAGTTGTGGCCAACAGTAGCGCTGATGGCGGCGATATCGCCCACATGCTCCATCATGGTTGCCAGTGCAATGGGGATGATGGTGAACAGTGCGCTGATGAACTCCGGGCTGCCGTCGATGGCAAACAGGCCCATGGCCTCCTTGTGCAGAGGGATGCCCACCCATGCAGCCTCAGAAATGCGCTGGAAGTCCACTGCGCCGGTCACCAGTGCCACTGCATAGGACACCAGCACACCGATGAGGATGGGCAGGATCTTGACCATGCCCTTGCCCCAGATATTGCATGCAATGACGGTACCCAGCGCCACAAAGGCCAGAATCCAGTTGGACTGGCAGTTGTTGATAGCAGAGGGGGCCAGGATCAGGCCGATGGAAATGATAATGGGGCCAGTGACCACCGGCGGGAAGAATTTCATGATGCGGCGGATGCCGAAGGTGGAGATCAGCACGCTGGCTGCCAGATACACCAAACCGGAGAATGCGATGGCTGCACAGGCATAAGGCAGCATCTTGGTATTGGCCACGGTCAGGTTGCCGTCCGCATCAGCCAGCATGGGGGCCACGATGGAGAAGCCGCCCAGATACGCAAAGGAAGAGCCCAGAAAAGCAGGCACCTTCTTTTTGGTGATGAGGTGGAACAGCAGGGTGCCCAGACCTGCGCACAGCAGGGTGGTGGAAACGCTCAGGCCGGTGAGCAGCGGCACCAGCACCGTTGCACCGAACATGGCAAACATGTGCTGCACGCCCAGAATGAACATACGGCCTGCGCCCAGCTGGCGCGCGTCGTAAACGCCTTTGGAGTAATCGATCTTTTCACTCATGAAGTTTTTCTGCCTCCTACAGAACTCGCAGCCCAAAAAAAGAGGCACCGCCGTCAGCAAAACGGCAATGCCCTTGAAATTTGGGAACAATGATTCCGCCCGGAAATGAGAAGTGCAATACAGCGCAGTCGATGATTCTTGTGCAGCATGGTGCGCTCCCCCTTTCATTCAGGCTCTTTCCAAACCGCCGCCCAAGCCCCGCAAAAGGCCGCAGCGGGCAGTCCCTCAAGAGATTATAGCAGACTTTTGGCCCGTGTGCAACCATTTTGCACAATTCTCCTGTATTTCCAGCCCGGAAGATCACGCCTGCTCTCTTGCAATCCAACCCAAATCGCACTATAATATAACCTACCATTGTAATCTGTATTATAAGAGAATTATCAGGAGAGTTTATGATCTATCTGGATTATTCCGCCAATACCCCGGTAGACGAAGCGGTTTTGCAGCGCTTTTGCGAAGTAGAGCGCAATTGCCCGGGCAATGCAAATTCCCGCCATGCAGCAGGCACTGCCGCAAAGGCTGCCATCGACACCGCCACCCAGAGCATTGCCCGCAGTCTGAATGTGCAGCCCGCCGAGATCATCTATACATCCGGTGCCAGTGAAGCCAACAACTTTGCCATCAAGAGCATCGCCCGGCTGGAGCGCCACCATGGCAAACACATTATTTCCACGCCGCTGGAGCATTCCTCGGTGAGCGGCAGCCTGACCGCCTTGCAGGAGCAGGGCTATGAGATCGATCTTTTGGACATCCGGCAGGACGGCACGGTGGACCTTGCCCACCTGAAAGAACTGCTGCGCCCGGACACCATTCTGGTGGCCGTCACTGCCGTGGACAGCGAGCTGGGCGTGGTGCAGCCGGTGGCTGAAATCGCAGAGATCTTAAAGGCCTATCCCCACTGCCATTTCCATGTGGATGCCACGCAGGCCATCGGAAAGCTTCCGGTCAGCTTTGAAGGCATCGACACCATGAGCCTGACTGCCCACAAGTTCTACGGGCTGAACGGCATTGGTGTGCTGGTCAAGCGGCGCGGCCTTGCGTTGGAGCCGCTCATCCATGGCGGCGAGAGCACCACCATTTACCGCAGCGGCACCCCCACCGTGGCGCTGGCCTGTTCGCTGGCGCTGGCGCTGGATAAGGCCGTCACCGAGCTGCCCGCCCGGGTGGAGCACATCCGCGCCCTGAACGCCTGCCTGCGCACCGTCCTTGCAAAATACCCCAAGGTGCGCATCAACAGCCCGGAAGGCGCTGTGCCGCAGATCCTGAACCTGAGCGTGCAGAACGTAAAGGGCACCGTGTTCCAGCGGGAGCTGGATGCCAGAGGCGTCTGCGTCTCGGTCAAATCAGCCTGCTCTTCGGACGGCCTGCCCTCCCGCGCCGTGTTTGCCGTGAGCCATGACCGGCGCAACGCACTGTCCTCGTGGCGCATCAGCCTGAGCCACCTGACCACCGAACAGGAACTCGACGATTTTATGCAGGCCTTCGATGCCTGTTACACCACTCTGACCCAGTGAGATATATGAGGCGACCCATGAAAAAGACTTTAGAGCCCTATCAGCTGATCGAACGCAGCATCAATATTTACAAAGAGGAAACGCACGGAAAAAATGAAAACGCCGTTCGTTCTTTTGCTCTGACCGATACAGCAAAGGCAATCCTCAACGCCCAGCGCGAGCTTACCGGTGACTTTGAAAGCGTGTTTTGCATCAAATCAGAAAGCACCTACCGGCATCGCTGGGCACTCTATTGCAACTCCAATGGCATCAATCCGTGCACTCCCTATGAGCTGCGGCACACCTTCGTTTCCATGATGAAACGTCTTCCAGAAGGTGAGCTCAAACAACTTGTTGGCCATAGCAAAGACATGGACACCTTTGGCGTATACGGTCACGCATTTGGTTCCGATGCCGAAGATACCGCGCAAGCTGTCAACGGTGTCCTGTTTAAGATTTTGAATCCAGAATCTCGCAAATAGAATGCAATTTTTTCTTTTTTTATTTATGAGTGCGTGACCTCTTGCGTGAGCAAAATCATAACCCCGCGTGAAAACGCGGGGTTTGCAGAACGGCCCCATAGGGGCCATAATACCAGCCGCGCCTAAAGGCGCACAATGAGCGACGTCAACCGCACACTGACGTCGCTTTTACTTTCTCATACTATCTGTAGGCACTTCTGGCGAATCGTCGTCATCGAAGTCAGCTACATTCTTGAATGGATCTTCGTATTCCTTGAAGCTCAACTGGTCGCACATCTGATCGTTGAACTCTTGTTCCTGAATGTATTTGCGGATTTTGGCTTCATTTCCACCTACTGTATTTACGTAATATCCTTTCGCCCAGAACACTCTCCTTCCGTATTTGTATTTTAGGTTTGCATGTCGCTCGAATATCATGAGCGTACTCTTCCCTTTGAGATACCCCATGAAATCTGCTACGGCAAGTTTGGGCGGTATCGACACAAGCATATGGATATGGTCTGGCATCGCGTGTGCTTCTATTATCTCTACATGCTTGTAATCGCATAGTGTCCTTAGTATTTTTCCAATATCTTTTCTTAGCTTTCCGTATATCACTTTCCTGCGATATTTCGGTACTAGCACTATGTGATATTTGCAATTCCAGCTCGTATGTGATAAACTTTTCTCGTCCATATGGATGAACCTCCTTTTGCTTTAGTATGCGGTTGGCGTTACCCGCTTCTAATTATAGCAAAAGGAGGTTCTTTTTCTACCGTTTCAACGCTACGGCTCTTTTCTTCCACAAGCATAGCTTGTGGTTTTCTATATGAAAAAAGAGCGTTAATTCTTAACGAATCAACGCTCTTTTTAGTGGTGGAGGCGATGGGAGTCGAACCAATTCCCGCCGTTCTATCGTGAAAAAATCGCAATTTTCAGTCTGAAAATGTGGCGTTGCTATGGGCTTAAATTCTGCACATAGAACCGCACCCAGTTCCCTAAAATCGGGAAGTGTGGTAAAAACTGTGGTATTTTTCAGCCGTGCAGCAGCTTCATAAATACCGCATTGACGGCCTGCGCGGTCTGCACATCCTCACCCGTCAGAGCGTGGCTGTACTGGCCGAATGTGTCCATGTCTTCGGAGTGACCTACAAGCGCCTTGACCTCACCAGCGGGCAGCGTCTTGATTGCGGAAACAAAGCTGTGCCGCAATTCGTACAGACTGACCGGCTGCAGATCGTTGGCAGTGCAGAACACTTTCCAGCGCTTATAATACCGGCGTTCGGTTTCCAGACAAAACACGCTTTCACAATGCCCTGTGATGGCCCTCTGAGCTTCCAGAACGGCCCGCGCCACGTCGGACAGGACGAAGGCCCGCACCGCGTTTTCGTTCTTCCCGCGCGTCTCCCGACCCTTCACGTTGATGGAGCGAGAGAGGTTCACCGTGTCGCCTTTGATATCCGCCCAGCGCAGCCCCAGCAGCTCACCCGGCCGCAGCCCCGTCAAGACCTCAAAGCGGTATGCTTGGATATAATCATCGTGCACCCGCTTGCCCCTGTAAAGCGTTGTGTCCGTGCTGAAGAGCTTCACAAGATCGTCCGGCTGCAAGACCTTCTTGCCCTTCAGGCGCGCGCCCGCTGGTATCTGCACATCTTCCGGCAGGAAGGTGGACAGCTTTGCTTTTCGGCAGTATTTGCAGAAGGCGCGGAGATCACCGGCCAGCAGTTGCAGCGTTTTCCGGCTTCGCCCCGCCGCGTGGGCCTTGTTGACGATAGCTTGTAAATCTGCATCCGTCAGGGCGTTCACCCGCTTCTTCCCGATTGCTGGCAGCACCCAGACCCGCCACCGGCTCTCGATCGGCTCATAGTTGCCCGCGCTGGTGGTCTGTTTCAGACCGTCGAACCAGAGCTTGTACACATCCTCTACCCTGCCCACCTTCACGCCGATACCGTCTTCTAACCACGCATCGGCCTTTCGGTTTGCTTCCCGCTGGCCGGTCCGGCCCGGAGTGCTGCTGTAAAAATACCGGCGCTGGCCGTCCTTCTGCACCGCCACCCGCCACCGACTGAACTTCTCTTGCCAAACGGCCGTATTGGTTCGTTTACTCATCGCGGTAGAATGCCCTCAGTGCCTGCAACGGCGGCAAGAACTCGTTGCAAATCTGGTCTGCCACTCCAATGGCGGTCTTTTCATCATAGACGTGAGAGGTTATATTTCGGGCTGTAAGAACATCGTTCCAGCCCTTTGCATCCACGATCATGCCAGCCGCAAAGGCTTCTTTCAAAATCGCGCGGGGAGAGGAAAACGGAATGGTGCTTCCCTGATCTTCCAAGTATTCCTTGATGGACTTCCACGCCAGCTCTACGGTAAATTCAAAGCGCTGGATCAGGCCGTCCCGATAAAGCGCATCCTGTTGGCTCTTCTGGTAAATGGCTACCGCCTGTTCCAGCTGGGCCAGAGCGCTGATATAATGTTCAACTTTTTGCAGCATAAAGTTCTACACCGTCCTTTTTTATATTTTCCAAAAATACCGGGTTCATCCCGTCTTTGATATGCACGATATCAAATTTCAGCAGCGTGGGCAGTTCTTCGCATTCCAGCCAGAACTCCGACCGGTTATTCTCTGGCATTCCATACACCGCTAGATCAATATCGCTGTTGTATCGGTTATCCCCTCTGGCACGGGAGCCAAACAACACAAGCCGCTTTGCGCCGTACCGCTTTGCCAGCGCGGCAATCCGGCTATAAAGTTCTTCCATTATACTGTCTCCTTTTAGGCAACGCAGTTTCATCGAAGGAACGAATTTTTCAGTTTTGCTCAAAAATGAGCAGAACCCTCTCGGTGGTCGCCCCAGCATCAACCACATTATAACACTGGACATGGCGACGTACGTAACGAACTCGTTCCCCCTCCCTATGGTGAATCACCGCACCTACAACCATAACATAACAAAACGTTAGGTTATGGGCATAACGTTTCACTGTCGAATGGGAGTTTGCCAATTTCTTTCAGCACACTATACGCAGCACGAGAGGCAAGCTGGGCCGGAGGCGCAGGGCTGTCCAACATATCGCACATCTCGTCGTATTCGTGGTCAATCGGATGTTCAAGAAGCCATTTCTGCATTTCGGCAATACGTTCCGGTGTAAGCCAACTACTCATAGAATTTCACTCCATTCTTTTCTCACGGTAACGGATTTATATACCATCTTTCGACATAGTCACCATAGCTCTCAATCTCCCATTGCTTCGATTCTTCCATCGTCATAAGTTCTGCGCTTCAGACTGTTCTTTCAGTCTGCTGTAAAGTTCATAAGATTCAATAAATAGCCGCCGCTGAAACTCTTCTTCCTCTATAATCTCCGGCGTTACGATTCTACAACGACTTGGAATATAGTGGGTGTGTTTATATTCAATTACAAACGCGTCCCGACGGCGAACACTCTCCGAATGAAGTCTCTGATTCTCTTCAAGTGCCTGTTTTATTTCATCTGCATCCATTTTGGCGGTCATGCTTCGACAGCATTCTTTATACTCTTTTTCATCCCTACGATATGCTTCCTTATATTCGTGAAACAAACGGTTTTGCTCAACTTCTTCGGCTATAATCTCAGGTGTGGAAACAGACACGCTCAGAGTAAGGCCATGTGCCTTCCTGTATTCAGCTTCAAGCGCATCTTGCCGCTTTACGCTCTCTTTCCAGCGCTGCTGTATCTGTTCTTTCGTGTATTCCATAGCTTTCACCATGCGCTCAGGCCTGCATATAAGCGGCTGTGAGCGCTTTTATTTTTTGTCCGAGTCTTTATCAGCCGCGTTATCTAGAACACTCTGGACGGTCGCTGTGGGGCGCTGTTGATATTCTGGTATCTTCGCTAAATCCTCAATAACTCCAAACGCCTTTTCTTGTCCCCGATCATTCATAGAGTGATAAACCGCAAGAAGTTTATTATCTTTTTCCGCGTTGTCCTTAATCATTTCTACTGCTTTATTAAGCGAATTTGAAAAGTTTTCTGACATCAATTCAAGCGGCAACATAAGATCGCCTGTGGTGATGTTTAATGCCGTTGCAATTCTTTTTCTTGTTTCAATTTTAGGAATAACTTTTCCTGATTCATATTTTCTAATCGCAGAATCCGCCATTCCACATTTTTCAGCAAGCTCTTTTTGCGTCATTCCTGCATCAAGACGAGCTTTTTTCAGAAGTTCACCTATTGTCATAAAATCACCCCTTTTACTATATCAGCTAACGTACAAAAAGTCCAGACCAAAAAGAATCTATTTCTCGCAGTTGACAGACCAATACTTATCTGTTATAATTCATGGTAGACCACATTTGGTCTATTTGGAGGTGATAGTCATGAAGATATCCAAAAGCAAGCTAACCCTTGCCCTTGCTCGCAAATGCTGGAATCAGCGCGATCTCCGCGACAACGCGGTTGTGTCAGCACAGACCACAGTGAGCATCAACAAAGGCAAAGATGTCATGCCCGCCACTGTGGGCAAAATTGCCCGTGCACTGGGCGTGGATGTGACCGATATCATCGAACAGGAGGAATAATGTGTATAGACCATTCAAACGGCTTCGTGTCCGTTTTGTCGAATGCGACATGAAGCAATCCGAAGTAGCAAAAGCGGCCGGTATGGCTTCTTCCACGCTCTGCGCCCGGATGCAAGGCAAGCAGCCATTCACCACATGGGAGATCTCCCGTGTAGCCGAAGTGCTGGACATTCCCCGCGACCAAATCGGGGCATTTTTCTTTGATGAAGAGCCAAGAAAGCGGGGTGCATGATGGCAAAAAGTTTCAAGTTCTTCGAGTCCTATCTTGAGGCAACCCGCACACTCAGCGTCAAAGATCGAGGAGATTTTCTCTTCGCAATCGCTCAGTATGGAATAAACGGCGAAGAAGTTTCTCTCAAAAAGTCGCTTCAACCCCTCTGGCTTTTAGTCAAACCCAACCTCGACAAGAGCCGAAAATATCAGGAGAGCGGCGAAAAAGGTGGAAGACCTAAAAAGCCCCCTTTGCAAAAATCGGAAACCCCTCTTTCTGAAAACGAAAAACCGGATATGGACATGGATAAGGATAAGGAAATGGAGGTGGAAGAGGATAAGGATAGGGAGATTTCCGCTGACGCGGCGAGCGCTTCTGCTCTTCCGACCTTCGATATCTTCGCCGACTTTTCCAACGGTGACAGCGAGCTGTTGCAAGCCCTTCGGGCCTATGACCAAATGCGCAGGGAAAAGCGCAAGACCTTAACTGACACCATGCGGCGCAGCCTGTGCCAGCAATTGGATGACGAGTTTCAGCCGTGCGAATGGGTGGAAATCGTCAAACAGGCCACCCGGCAAGGCTGGCTGAAGTTCTATCCACTAGATAAGGACAAGCCGACCACCACGCCACCGCTGGAGGAAAGCTCCAGCGACCAGTTGACCCGCATTCTGAACAATCTGAAAAACATGAACGGAGGTATCTGAAATGACCATTGAAAAACTGAAAGAACTGATGCAGACCCGCATGGACTACTTCGAGCAGCACCTTTCCGACGAAACTGCAACGGCTCAGCTGAAAGCCTACACGGCCAATCTGGGCACTGTGCCGGACGAGATTGCGGAAGCCGCGTTTTATGTAGCACTGGGCAAGTGCCGTTATCAGAAGCAGTTTCTCGCCGACTGGCAGGACGCTATCCGGGATATTCTGCGCAAGCGCCTTCCCTCTGATGCAGCCATGTGGAGCGAAGCTCTGAGCGCTGCTCACCGGATTTCCGACTGCTATGAAGTTCATGCAAACGGCGGCTATGCCGGAGAAGACAAGAGCGAGCGTTTGGAAGCCGCACAGCAGATTTTCGAGAGTCTGCCCGCTGTGGTTCAGCGCTGGGCAGGTTCGCCCCGTGAGCTGTGCAATCTGGTAAACCACAACACCAAAAGCGAACTGAACAAGTTCATTCGTCCCGGATTCAACAAGATGCTGGCAAATGCTTCATTGCAGGAGTTTCGGCAGCCTGAAGCGGTTCCTCAGCTGAAGCAGAACATCGCACCCGCCGCCCAGATCAGACCGGGAAGCAAGACCTCCTGACCCCTACATGACCGCGTAAAGAAAGCCGCTCTCACTGTTCCAGCAGCGAGGGCGGCAAATAGGCGGTATTTCGATTATCAGAGCCGATATACCGCCTCTAGTTTATCAAAAACGGAGGATTTTCGCAATGACTTTGTATCATTTTCAGTGTATCGCCCCGCTTCTGCTGTGGTGCCTAATCGGCGCTGTGGCCTGTTGGAAAAATGGCCTGATGTAAGGAGGATTCTATCATGTTGACTACTCTGAAATTCGCAAATCGCCCCATTCACCTGTTCTGCATCGCTAGCCGCAAGTATTATGTGACCCGCAGCAATGCGTTTTCCCAGTGTGGTGGTTTTGGGTTCGTAGACTCTCAAAAAGTGGCCGTCTTCGCGCCCACCGGAATGAGCTACCAGCAAGCGGCGCAGAAAGCCGCGCAGGAGATCGGCAAATGAAAATCAAGATCACTTTCACGACGGAAGAAAACGCCACAGCAGTGGCCACGCTGGACGCTCTGAGGCGGATGCACCCCACCGCTAGAGCACACGAAAACATTAACAACACCGGTGTTTCTGCCGCGTTTTTGACCGTTACAAATCCGAAAAAGCCGCATCACACCAAAGAAAACCGTTGACAATCCCCCCTCAGACGTTCTATAATGGAGCATAAGGCATAGAGTACCGCCGGAGAAAGTCCGGAGGCCATAAGGCACAGGGAAAACGCTTCGAGCGGTTCTCTGTGCTTTTTTATTTCACTGTACGGCTCAGGTATAGCCGGGAAAGGACGCAACCATGACCGAAACCACCACTGTGAACACCAACCAGCAGGAAACCACCACTCAGCCGGAGGGAAACGGCAGCACTGGCAAGGTGTTCACCCAAGAAGAAGTAAACAACATCGTCCGCGAACGATTGAATAGAGTAAAAGCAGGCGCAGCCGAACAGGACGAGCGTGCAACCGCTCTGGATGAGCGGGAAGCCGCCGTGCAGCAGCGTGAACAGGCCATGCAGCAGAAAGAGAGCCGCGCAGCCTGTGAAGATCATTGCAAGGCCAAAGGCTATGACACAGCTTTCCTTGACCTGCTGGACACGTCCGACCCGGAGAGGTTCACCGTGCTGTTGGACAAGCTGCACGAGACGGCAGCGGCAGATCTGAAAGCCCAGCAGGAAGCCGAACAGGCCACACAGGCAGAGCAGAGCGCCGCCCAGCGCCTTGAGCACATGGAGCTTGATAACGCCCTTGCACAGCAGGCCGCAGGACTGAAGTTTTCCAGCGAGAGCGCCCGCAAGGCATTTCTGACAGATGCCAAGGCCCAGAATTTTGCTATGAAGGACGGCGAGATTCTGGGCTTTGATGATTATGTCAAGGCTTTCAAAGAGAGTGATCCCAGCGCCATTCTGCCGGACGGCGGCATGGCACGTTTTTCCGCATCGGCTCCCGGTGCCCCGCTTTCCTCTGGCTTTCATGACGCGATCGCGGACGCATTCAAACCGAAAGGATGATTTGAATTATGGCAACCGTAGATTTGACTACTAAATTTCTGCCCAAGGTAGACGAACAGTTTACCGCTGAGAGCAAACGCAGCCTTGTAACCAATCAGGATTTCAAATGGGACGGCGCTGCAACTGTGCGCGTGTACAAGGTCAGCACCGGCAAGATGAACGACTATGCCCGCAATGGCGATCCCGCCACCGGCAGCCGCTTTGGTGAGGTGGAACAGCTCAACGCCACCACCTACCCGCTGACCATCGAGAAAGACCGCTCTTTCACCTTTGTCATTGATAAGCTGGACGAGGACGAAACGCAGCAGCAGCTTTCCGGTGCAACCGCTCTGGCCCGCCAGAACCGCGAGGTGGTTATCCCCGAAGTGGACGCGTACACCTACGGTGTTATGTGCACCAACGCAGGCACCAAGCCCGCAGCCGTGGAGCTGACTGCAGAAAACATCTATGATGAGATCTGCAAGGCCGGTGCCCTGATGGATGAAGCAGGCGTGCCCGAAACTGGCCGCGTGCTGGTCGTCACCCCGGAGATTTACCGTATCATGAAGAAGTGCAAGGAAATCGTCCTTGATACCGAGGTGGGCGAGGATATGCGCTTGCGTGGTGTGGTATCCAATTTGGACGGCGCAGCGGTGCAGAAGGTGCCCGCCAGCCGCCTGCCCTCTAAGTTTGGATTTATGCTGTGCCACCCCTGCGCAACCGTGGCCCCGCTGAAGCTGAAGGATTACCGCATCCACTCCGACCCGCCGGGCATTTCTGGCAGTCTGGTGGAGGGCCGCGTGGTGTATGACGCTTTCGTGCTTCAGAACAAGGCAAAGGCAATTTACTATCAGGCTACCACCTGATAAAGCATCATCCGGGCGCATGGGGCAACCTGTGCGCCCTTTTTGACAGGAGGCGAACCGAACCCATGACCGCAAAGAAACACCTGAAAATGACCAATCCGGGCGAGGTGCGCAGAGCCATGACCCGCGTTTCCAACATGGTCTTGAATGGCGAGATTGCCCCACAACAGGCAAACACCATCATATACGCCGGAAATGCCGTGTTAAGCTCCATCCGCGCCGATGAACAGGAACGGCGCTTGACGGAACTGGAAGCCAAATTGAACGAGCTGGAAGGTACAGGAAATGAAACGAATTGACGCTATCCAAAAACGTATCCTAGCGCTGATAGCCCAACGGGAAGCTGTCAAGGGTGCTCCGTTTTCCCGCTTCCTTCTTCATCTGGACGATGGCAGCACTGTGAAAACAGCCCCGCGATTCATCGAGGCATTGAGCAAGCTTGTTGAGCTTCTGGTTCATGAAAAGCACAGGGTTCTTTCGGTTGAACTGTCTGAAGGTTTTTGCAGTCCGAAAGAATCCGCCCTCTTTGAAAGTATCGCTCTGGGAGGTGTGCCGGTTTCTCCCGAACGGGCCGCACTGCTCCGGGAAGGTGATTCTTTCCCTTCTCCGCCGCAAAAGCCCTCAGAGAAGGCCGAAGAACCAGTGACGAACCACAATCTCATCTGAACCACAAAAAGGGGAGTATCACAATGGATGAACCACGCACAAATCACACTGATCAGCAATCCACAAACGCAGCTCTTGCCGCTCTCGCTGCATCTGGTAACAGCTTCGCACTAGGCCAACTCTGGGAGATCAACAAAAGTCTACTCCATAGTCTGTTTTGGCAATGGTACAACAAAAACAAATCCGTTGCCGATTCAGCCGGACTAACAATGGAAGATTTCGATCAAGAAGCGTTCTTCGCTGTTCAGGCTGCCGCCAAAGCCTACGACTCGGAAAAAGGTTCCTTTACAACTCTTCTAAGCTACTATGTGCAGTCTCAGATAAACCGCGCTGTGCTGGGAGAACATAGCTGCATCGAGATCACAGAAGAGGGCAAACGGGTAAGAAAATCTGCAAATCTTCTGAACAGTTGCACAAGTCTTGATGTACATCTGGACATCGACGATGAAAATACCACAGTTAGAAGCAATCTCATCGAAGACCCCGCAGCCTCTCAGGCATTCCAAAACGTCGAAGACAATAACTATACCGAGAAGCTACACAACGACTTAGAAAAAGCAATCGACACGCTCCCCCGTAGACAAGCTGATATTATCCGTCGTCACTATTTCGCCGAAACACCGCTTGCTGACATCGCTCGCGAAGATGGAATCAGCAGCAGTGCCGTACACACCAGCGAACGCGCGGCACTTTACACCTTATCAAAAAACAGAACCCTTCTCCGCTGGCATGACGAGATCATTTCAGAACGCGCATGGAATGGAACCGGCTTTTGTGCATGGAAAAGTCATGGCAGCGTTCAGGAACGCACCGTGGAATATCTGGAAGAGCAAATGCCGAAAATGGAACGCGAGTTGGAAGAACGAAGAGCCTTTCTTGAACGCATGATACAGCTCGCCCCTGAACACCGTGAAGCAATCGAAAGCACCTCTTTATACAAAGACGCATTCAAAAACGTGGTAAATAGTGTGGTATAAGCAAAGAAAAACACCTAGATTTTAGCGAATCTAGGTGCTTTTTACTGGTGGAGGCGATGGGAGTCGAACCCATGTCCGAAAAGAGTTCAGTGCAGGTATCTCCGGGTGCAGGCGATCTACAACATTCCCGCCGCGCCACGCCGATCGTCAGGCTAGCGCATTGGTAGCTTCATGAGTTCCTGCCGGTCCGCAAAGCTTAGGTCCGTTCAGGTGCTGTGTCTAAAGGACGCCCCGACCCCACACGACACAAGAGTGGGCGGAACGCGCAGCACTCAGGCTGCGAGCAACTGAGAATTGTTATTGTCAGTTAATTTTTTTGGAGGAGTTATAGAGCAGTTCCCCCACTGCTACCCGCTGCCCAGACCTCGCTCTCCCCGTCGAAACCTTTACGCCCCCTTATAAAGCACACCCTGCGGTGTGCAGAAAGCTTTGGAAAAGTTCCGCTTCAGGAAGCGGTCTGAAAGGATCAATAATACTTGCCGTTGGACTTCATGGCACGGTCAATGGAACGCTTTGCGTCGCGCTGTGCGGCGTCTGCACGCTTATCGTAGAGCTTTTTGCCTTTGCAAAGGCCCACTTCCATTTTTACGCGGCCATGCTTGAAATAAAGCGAGAGCGGCACAAGGGTGTAGCCCTGCAGCTTGCACTGCTGGTGCAGCCGCCGGATCTCACTTTTGTGTGCCAGCAGACGCCGGACACGCATGGGGTCCTGATTGAACATGTTTCCGTGGTCGTAGGGGCTGATATGCATTCCCTTCACCAGCAGCTCACCGTCTTCAATATCGACCCAGCTGTCTTTCAGGTTAACGCCTCCGGCACGCAGGCTTTTCACCTCTGTGCCCTTCAGCTCCACACCTGTTTCCAGCGCTTCCAGAACAAAATACTCGTGGCGCGCTTCACGGTTTGTGGCGATGGTTTTGGTCGCCGGACGCTCTTTGGTGGGTGCCATGCTGCGCGCCTCCTTTCTCCGTTTCTGTTGTATCAGTATACCATTTTTTCACGGTTTTGCAAGAGCTGTTTTTGAAGAAACTGTAAATTATTTCCAAATTACAGCTCGCCACGGCCAGAAAGTGCACGGTACAAGGTGGTCTCGTCTGTGTACTCCAGACTTGCACCTACCGGCAGACCGTAGGCCAGACGGGTGGTTTTGATGCCCAGCGGTTTGATGAGCTTTGCCAGATACATGGCAGTAGCCTCTCCTTCTACCGTCGGGTTCATGGCCATGATGACCTCTTTCACCTTGCCATCCCCCAAGCGGGCCAGAAGCTCCTTGACGCACAGCTGCTCTGCGGTAATGCCGTCCATCGGGCTGAGCAGGCCGTGCAGCACATGGTACAGGCCATGGTATTCCCGGGTGCGCTCAAATGCCTGAACATCGCGGGGCGTTTCCACCACACAGATGACAGAGGGATCCCGCTTGGCGCTGGCGCAGATGGGGCAAAGCTCTGCCTCCGTATAGTTCTGGCAGATGCGGCAGCGATGAAGCTTGGTGTGAGCACCCTGGATCGCACCTGCCAGAGCTGCAGCGTCTTCATCCGACATGCTCAGTACCTGATATGCCATACGGGTAGCACCCTTGCGCCCGATGCCCGGAAATTTGCTGAACTCTTCGATCAACTTTTCCAGCGGGGCTGCAGTATAGCCCATGTTCTTCCCTCCTGCCGGATCAGAGACCGGGGATGTTCATGCCGCCGGTCAGCTTGCCCATTTCAGCTTCGGCCGTTTCGTCCACCTGCTTGACGGTAGCATTGATGGCTGCAGCCACCATATCTTCCAGCATTTCAATATCATCCGGGTCCACAGCCTCCGGCTTGATGCTGATGGACAGCACCTCGTGCTTGCCATTCATCCTGACCGTGACCATTTCACCGGCAGCACTGCCAGTGTACTCAGCAGCTTCCAGTTCGGCCTGCTTTGCCTTCATGTCCTCCTGCATCTTCTGTGCCTGACGCATGAGGGCATTCATATCGGGGCGGCCAAAGCCTGCGGGCATTCTTGCTTTCATAGTTGGTTTACTCCTTTTATTTATTGACCCTCTCAGTCAAACCCTTCGGGAGAGCTGGCGCGCATGCGCCTGAGAGGGTTTTATTGCTTATGATCTCTTTTTTCTTGCGGAATCTTCAATGGACACATCCAGACCCAGCTTTTCCAGTGCCCGGAGAGACTGTTCCGCATTGGAAACAGCCTTGCCTGCCGTTTTGGGCTCATAGGGTCCGATAGGCACTGCCACGCCGGATACATTGGCGATCAGCTTTTTGATGAGCCGCTGGCTGTCCTTATTGGCACGGATAAAATCCCGGAAGGTCTTTCCGCCGTCGATCAGCACACGGGTACCGTCAAAATAGGCTTTTGACTTGCGCAGGTAGGTGTACAGCATGGGGTCTTTTTCCTGCAGCTGCTGCACCACCTGCTCCCAGTACGGGAAGGGAGCGATTCCCTCCTGTACTGTCTTATCGGACTTGCCGGGTACAGGGTCTGCCGTTTTTTCCTGCACCGGCGGGACAGACGGCTGCTGAACCGATTCCGGGGCAGCGGGCTGCTCCACCGATGCGGGTGGTTCCTCCCACGGCAAAGGAGATTCTGTCTGCTGCACCGGAGGTTCCTCGGGAAGCGGCAGTGTTTCCTCCGCCGGAGCAGGAGATATTTCTGCCTGTTCCGGCTCTACAGTCTGCGGTATGGATACAGCAGGCACCGCCGACTGCACCGGAACAGCTTCCCGGGGCTGCGCCGGTGTCGGTTCGGTGGTCGGAGCAGGCCGGGCCGGAGCACTTGCAAATGGCTGCGCCGCCGGTGCCGAAGCAAACGGCTGCACTACTGCAGGCTGAGCCGCCGCACGGGCAGGCACGGCCTGTACGGGTACCGCCTGCATCTGCTGAGGCGGCTCCGAAAGGCTGAACAAGGCAAGTTCCAGCTCAATGCGCTGGTCACTGCCGCGGGTCATGTGCTCCAGCGCACTGCCCAGAGCACGGATCGCACGGATGGCCTCCCGCTGTCCCAGCTGAGGGCCTTTTTCCAGATAAAGGGCTTCCTCTTCCGGCGAAACACCGGACAGCAGGGCCTGTCCGCCGGGCAGTGCCGCCAGCATCAGGGCACGGTAGTGGGCGATCAGCTCCTCTGTCAGGCGCTTGACGTCCACCGACTGCTGACGCAGCTGGGCAAGCTGTGCCAGTGCCGCAGCACCGTCCTGCGCTTCCAGCGCATCCGAAATACGGAACAAATAGCTGCGGTCGGTCACGCCGGCCATACGGCGCACCACATCTGCGTCGATCTTTGCCGTCACGCCGGCGCAGGTGTCCAGAATGGACAGTGCATCGCGCAGTGCGCCATCTGCCAAACGGGCGATCAGCTCGGCTCCGTCCGGGGTCAGCTCCAGCTTTTCCTCCCCTGCGATATACTCCACCCGGCGGGCAATGTCCTCCGGCCCGATGCGGGTAAAGTCATACCGCTGACAGCGGGACAGAATGGTGGCAGGCACCTTCTGGATCTCGGTCGTTGCCAGAATAAAGATGACATGGGCAGGCGGCTCTTCCAGTGTCTTGAGCAGTGCATTGAAGGCTGCTGTGGACAGCATGTGCACCTCATCGATAATGTATACCTTATATTTACAGGCACTGGGCGTGTAAGCAGTCTCATCGCGCAGGTCGCGGATATCATCCACGCCGTTGTTGGAGGCGGCATCCATTTCCACCACATCCAGAATGCTGCCATTGTCGATGCCCCTGCAGATCTCGCACTCGCCGCAGGGGTCGCCATTTACCGGATGCAGGCAGTTGACCGCCTTTGCAAAAATCTTAGCGCAGGTGGTTTTGCCGGTGCCGCGCACACCGGTGAACAGATAGGCGTGGCCCACACGGTTTGCCGTGATCTGATTTTTCAGAGCGGTGACGATGGCCCGCTGGCCCACTACATCTTCAAAACGCTGGGGTCTCCACTTGCGGTACAATGCGCGATACATGGTCTGTTCCCCCTTCCCGGCAAATCTGCAAACAAAAAGGACAGCGCACGACGGGGTTTTGTCCCCGCCTTGCGTAACTCGGCATACGGATGCAGGCTTACTGAAACGCACGAACGCACTGCTTAAGGCTGCTTGGTTCCCCACCTGACCTGGTTCACAGCGAATCCATCGTACAGGACCCGCATCCGTATGCCGAACCACGCAGCAGGCGCTGTCCGACACATTCATTGAATGCTAGGATATTGTACCATAAACGCAGGCAGATTGCAAGAGGGGCACGGCCGGTTTTTGCCGGTGCAAAAAAGCTGCGCCGGACGATTTAAAATGGCCTCCGCTGCGCTCTGGCCATTGTTCAGGGAATTGCATTTTAATATTTGAGGTTCCGAAACACCTGCGGGCGTTTCGGAACCTCTTTTTCACCGAAGGGGTCGCAACCGGAAACGGTATCTGAAACAATAGATGGTACTATTCTATCGCAAGACAAGATAAATCGGGTTATTTTTCTTCACGACTTCTCTCGTGAAAATGCCCAAAGCACTGCGGAGGGCATCCCAGATCGTTCTCACGCAAAAAAAGACTGCCGCACAAAAAAGTACGACAGTCTTTGAAAAGGCAGATGCTATTCAGCCGGTCGGCAGTTTAGGACTGGCAGGCAGTGATCAGGCTCATCTTGTAGACCTCGTCTGCGTTGCAGCCACGGGACAGGTCGTTGATGGGAGCGTTCAGGCCCTGCAGGATGGGGCCGTAAGCTGCGTAGCCGCCCAGACGCTGAGCGATCTTGTAGCCGATGTTGCCGGCCTCGATGCAGGGGAAGATGAAGGTGTTGGCCTGACCAGCCACCTTGCTGCCCTTGCACTTGACCTGTGCAACCTCGGGAGCAACGGCAGCGTCAAACTGCAGCTCGCCGTCCACAGCCAGCTCGGGGTCCATTTCCTGAGCCTTGATGACAGCGTCATGGCTCAGAGCGACCGTGCCGCCCTTGCCGGAGCCCTTGGTGGAGAAGCTCAGCACTGCAACCTTCGGGTCAATGCCGAACAGCTTTGCGGTCTTGGCAGTCTCAACAGCGACCTCAGCCAGCTTTGCAGCAGCAGAGACCTTGACCTCGCCGGTAGCCTTATCAACGGTATCGGTGTAGTCGATGTTCACGGCGCAGTCGCCCATGGCAATGCGCTTCAGGCCCTCTTCGCCGCAGTCGCGGTCCAGAATAAAGCAGGAGCTCACCAGATGTGCGCCCTTCTTGGTCTTGACCAGCTGCAGGGCGGGACGGATGGTATCGGCGGTGGAGTAGGTAGCGCCACCCAGCAGGCAGTCAGCCTTGCCCATCTTCACCAGCATGGTGCCAAAGTAGTTGGACTTTTTCAGCAGAGCAGTGCACTCCTCAGCGGTCTGCTTGCCCTTGCGCAGTTCCACCATGGTGTTGACCATCTCATCGAAGCCTGCGTAATTCTCAGGGTCGATGATCTCGGCAGCGGAAATATCAAAATTACCGGCGGCGGCAGCAGCCTTGCACTCAGCCTCGTTGCCCACCATGACGACCTTCAGCACGCCCTCAGCCAGCAGCTTTGCAGCAGCCTCCAGAATGCGGGGATCATTGCCCTCGGTGAAAACGATCGTCTTGGGATTTGCCTTCAGCTGTGCTACCAGCGGTGCAAACATATCAGCCATTGTGATTACCTCCGAATTAACTTTCCAATATTCGCATCCCGGCGTCTGTTGGACACAAGGATGCCTTTCTTCTTTATTCTAGCACACCCGGCAAAAAGTTCAAGACAAAATTGGCTTTTTGTGCTATTATTTTAGGAGAAAAAGCGTTTCTATTTGTGAATAAAATATCATACTGTTTCAAGAGGAGATCGTGTCATCATGGATTGGGAAACTTTGCGATCAGGCTGTCTGGCCTGCACACGCTGCGAGCTGTGCAAGACCCGCACCAACGTGGTGTTCGGTCAGGGTGTTGAAAATGCCGAAGTATTGTTTGTAGGCGAAGGCCCCGGCCAGAGCGAGGATGAGCAGGGCCTGCCTTTTGTGGGCCGCAGCGGCCAGCTGCTGGATCGATATCTGTTCGCCATCGATCTGGACCGCAGCCGGAACTGCTATATTGCCAACATCGTCAAATGCCGCCCGCCCCAGAACCGGGACCCGCTGCCCGCCGAGAGCGAGGCCTGCATGCCCTGGCTGCGGGAACAGTTCCGTCTACTGCGGCCAAAGATCGTGGTCTGCCTGGGCCGCATTGCCGCGCAGCGGATCGTCCGCCCGGACTTTTCGGTGACAAAGGAGCACGGGCAGTTCATCGAGAAGGGCGGCATCCTGTTCATGGGCACCTTCCACCCTGCTGCCCTGCTGCGTCAGCCGCAGAACAAGCCCACTGCTTTTGAGGATTTTGTCGCCCTGCGGGAGACCATTGAAAAGGTGTGTGACCATACCTATCAATAAGAACGAACCAAACCCTTCCCTTTTGCATACTGTAAAGCAAAAGAGAGGTGTTCAGTTATGGAAACCACACGGCACGATCCCATTGATTTTTTTCTGGGTGCGACCACACCCGCCGGGTTCAAGGGCTACTTTGAACCGCTGCGCCGCGAACCCGGGATGCAGATGTACCTGATCAAAAGCGGGCCGGGCTGCGGCAAATCCACTTTGATGAAGCGGCTGGCCCGTGCTGCAGAGCAGAACGGCCTGCTTACCCAGCGCATCCACTGTGCCAGCGACCCGGACAGTCTGGACGGCGTGATCCTGCCCGGGCAGCACCGGGCCATCGTGGACGCCACCGCGCCCCACGTGGTGGAACCGGATGCCCCGGGAGCGGATGAGGTGGTGGTGAGCCTGTATCATACCATCGATGCCGAAAAGCTGCATCTGCACACCGACGAGGTAAAAGCGCTGTTTGCCCGCAACGCCATCCTGCGCAGCCGGGCGGCGCGGTATATCGCTTCGGCGGGCAGTCTGCTTCTGGACAGCCGCCGGGCCGAGGCATGCAGTGCCAATTTTGACAAGGTGCGCCGCTACGTCAAGCGTTTGTGCGCCCGGGTGCTGCCGCGCACCGAGGGCACCGGCACCGAGGAGCTGCGGTTGCTCTCCGCCGTCACGCCCAAGGGTGAGGTATTCTATCAGGGCACCGTGCAGGCACTTGCCAGCAAGTTCATCGTGTTCCGGGACGATTACGGCGCAGTGTCGCGGCTTTTGCTGGAACTCATCCGCGCCGAAGCCCTGACCCGGGGCTACCACCTCATCACCTGCCCCTGCGCCATGCACCCGGATGACAAGATCGACCACATCCTCATCCCGGAGCTGAAGCTTGCCTTCCTCACGGACAATCGCTGGCATCCGGTGCAGCTGCCCGGCGTGCAGGCCGTGCGCTGCAGCCGCTTCCTTGACCGGGAAAATCTGGCCGGGTATCGTGCACGGCTGCGCTTCAACGAGCGCGCCGCTGCAGAATTGCTGGAACAGGCCAGTGCCCTGATGGCACAGGCCAAGAGCTGCCACGACGAGCTGGAGACCTACTACCGTGCAGCCGTGGATTTTGGCAAGGTGGATGCGGCAGCAAAAGAATGCATTAGAATGTTTGAATTGGATTAGCTTTTTTACGGAAAGAACATTTCAAAGCAAAGGAAGTGAACCGCCTTGTCCTCTATCCATCTGCCCATCCGCCAGCTGGTGGAGTTTCTGCTGCGCACCGGCAGCATCGATAGCCGTTTTACCGGCTTTGACCGCGCACTGGAAGGTGCACGCATCCACCGCAAGCTGCAAAAAGCGGCCGGAGAGGACTATCAGGCCGAGGTGTTTCTCTCTGCCGAGCGGCAGGCAGAGGGGCTCACGTTCCTTCTGGAAGGACGTGCGGACGGCATTTTTACCGACGGTTCCGGCACGACGGTCATTGACGAGATCAAGACCACCGCTGTCCCCTATGAAGCGATCACCGAGGATATGAACCCCTGCCACTGGGCGCAGGGCATGGTATACGGTGCCATTTACTGTTCCCGGCAAAGCCTGCCGGAGTTGAACGTCCAGCTGACCTATTATCAGATCGATACGGATCAGATCATCCGCTTTGTGCGTCACTTTTCCGCACCGGAGCTGGAGCAGTTTCTGCACAAACTTCTTTGTCAGTACGCACCATGGGCACGGCGGCAGCTGGACTGGGCGGCAAGGCGCAGCCAGAGCCTTGCCGCTTTGCCGTTTCCTTTTGCGCAGTACCGCCCCGGGCAGCGGGCACTGGCGGGGGAATTCTACCGCGCCTGCCGCACCGGAAGGGATGCCGACCACAAAGGCGGCAGCCGTCTGTTCTGTCAGGCACCCACCGGCATCGGCAAGACCATGAGCGTCCTCTTCCCCGCTCTGCGGGCCATGGGTGAGGGCAGCGGCGAAAAGCTTTTTTACCTCACCGCCCGCAATACGACTCAGGCCGCAGCCGAGGATGCCATTGCCCGGCTGCGCACTGCCGCGCCGGAGCTTGCGCTGCGCAGCGTGACCCTGACCGCCAAGGAAAAGGTCTGTCTTCACCCGGACCCGGAAGGACATCCTGCCTGTCTGCCGGAGCTCTGTCCCTATGCCAACGGCTACTATGATCGCATCAAAGATGCCCTGTCCGCACTGCTGGACGATACCGGCAGCTTTGACCGCGCCGCGCTGGCCGGGGCGGCAAAGCGTTTTTCGGTGTGTCCCTTTGAGCTGGGGCTGGACCTGAGCGAATGGTGCGATGTGGTGATCGGTGACTATAATTATCTGTTCGACCCCGTCGTACACCTGAAGCGGTTCTTTGATGCTTCCGGCGACTGGCTGTTCCTGATCGACGAGGCACACAATCTTCCGGACCGGGCCAGAGCCATGTACTCTGCACGCTTTTTCAAAAGCAGTCTGACCGAGGCAAAACGCGCCCTCAGTAAAGGAAAAAGCTCCCTCCGGACCGCGCTGACCCGCGCAGACCGGGCGTTTCTGGATATCCGGAAAGCCTGCGTGCGTCTGGCACCGCGCCGCGGCCAGACCGGCGCACCGGAAACCGACACCGCTCAGACCACTCTTCTGCCGTCTTTGCAGGACCCTGTGCCGGAACTGCCCGAGCCGCTGTATGCACAGGACGGCACCGTGTTTTTGCAGGAGCTTCCGTCTGCCCTGCTCAGCCCTCTGCGGGCGGTGCAGGCTCCCTTGCAGGATTGGCTGGAAGCGAACCCGGACGCGGATGCTCACACGCAGCTGTTGGAGCTTTATTTTGCGGTGCAGGATATCCTCCGCTCTTCCGAACGGTACGACAGCCATTTTGTCACCCAGCTGACTGCCCGCGGCAGTGAGCTGGAACTGCAGCTGTTGTGTCTGGACCCGGCGCCCTTTGTGGAGGCCAGCCTTTCCGCCGGGCGCTGTGCAGCCCTGTTCAGTGCAACGCTCACCCCGCCCAGCTATTATCGTGGCGTGCTGGGCTGTGCGGATGCCCGGGCCGTGGCGCTGCCCAGCCCCTTCCCCGCCGAAAATCTCGGTCTTTACTGCATGGCAAATATCTCCACCCGCTACCGCGACCGGGAAACCAGTGTGCAGGCCGTTTCGGATGCACTGGCCCGGCTGACCAGCGGAAAAGCCGGCAACTATCTGGCGTTTTTTCCAAGTTACACCTATCTCCGGCAGGTATATGAAGATTTTGCAGCGCGCCACCCGGACGTCCGCACGCTTGTGCAGGAGAGCGGCGCAGACGATGCTGCCCGGGCAGAATTTCTTGCACAATTTGTGCCGAAGCCAAAAGAAACTCTGCTGGGTTTTGGGGTGCTGGGCGGTGTTTTTGGCGAAGGTGTGGATCTTGCAGGTGACCGGCTCATCGGGTGTGCGATCGTGGGGGTCGGTCTGCCGCAGGTGAACCCCCAGCAGGAAATGCTGCGCCGCTATTACGATGCACAAAACGGCTCCGGATTCGACTATGCCTACCGCTATCCCGGCATGAACAAGGTGCTGCAGGCCGCCGGGCGGGTCATCCGCACACCGGAGGACAGGGGTGTGGTGCTTTTGCTGGACGACCGCTTTGCCCGGCCGGATTACGCCCGGCTGTTCCCGCCGCACTGGCAGCACATCCGGTATCTGCACAGTGCCGAGGAGCTTGGTCAGGCACTGCAGGATTTCTGGCAGAAATAGCCGCAGACAAAAACCACCGCCTTTCCGATCTTCTGATCGGTCCGGCGGTGGTAATATTTTTTCTTATTTGCGACGGCCCGGCATCATTTCTGGTGCTGCAGCGTTTCCCAGGGCGGCATCTCGCTGCGCAGCTTTTCCCACATGGGCATTGCCGTACCGGTCTGCCTGCGCAGAGCCTCAAAGGCCTCGTCCAGATATTTCATTTCGGACACCGCGTTCATTGCGTGGTCTGATGCACACAAACGGCCCAGCGGCGTTTTTGCCATCACGAGCACCATGGCTTCCACCTGACGGCGGCCTGCAGAACCCGGCTTGTAAACATCCGTGTTTTCCTTGTCATTCACCGGGATGCCGGCATCCTTGAGCATCAGGCAGGCTTCATAGGCGGCATCGATCATCGCTCCGCGCTGCTGTCGGGTGGCGCGGGTCAGATCTCCATTGCAGGCGTAACAGACATAGCACACCGGCAGGATAAAGGCAATGTGACACTTGAGCCACTCGTCCATATCACTGTAGAAGGTAAGCTTATATTTCGTGCCGTCAAAGGCAGTCTTGAGCCGGATGCGGAACGCACCGGACAGCGGTGCTGTTGCGCCGCCCACCGTCATGCCCACCCCGACGTGAGCGCTGACCACGCGGTCATGTTCCCGGTGTCCTGCGGAGTTCTGGAAGCCGAATGCGATCTTATCAGCCGGACGCTGCATGTACTCCAAGACCTGCTTTGCATGAGGGTCGTTGCCCACGAACACAAAGTACTGGCTCCTGTTCGCCTTGAGCACAGGCAGCACATCCGGCAGCTGCCCTGCCTGCACCACCACAAAAACAAGGTCATAAAAGTCATCCGGCGGAAGGACATCAATGGTCTTTACACGTTCTGTGGTTGTTCTGCGCTGCGCCCAGTGGCGGATGACCAGACCTTTCTGGTCGATCATCTCCTTCCACTCACCGCGTGCAAGCAGCGTTACAACGTTCTTTTTGTTCTGCAGCAGCACATGTGTCAGCTCACAGCCCAAAACGCCCGCACCATAAACCAGGATCCTCATACCGATACGCCTCCCTTGATGTTTGATAGGGTCTGCTTATTTTTTCAAGAACGAGAAAAAGCCTTTTTTCTCGTAAGGTGCACTCTTTACGCCTTTGACCTCGTAACCGGTGGCATTGATGGCATCCCGCAGCTTCTGTTCATCCAGCGGCTGCTCCGAGTGAATCACGGTCTGCCCTTTGGCCTGCGAGGATGCGACCTTTTTCGCCTCCGGAAAGGCCTTGCGCACAGCTTCGTTGACATGGCTCTCGCACATGCCGCACATCATACCATCTACTTTTACGATCGTTTCAATCATTTTATTCCCCTCCAGATGTCCTGCGCACACCGGCCCACAGGTATCCGCTCTGTTAGGAAATACTAACCGCCATTTCAAACAAAACGCCGCCGAGAACTGCCCCGGCAGCGGTGCGGAGCGGTTCCCTTTCTGCTGTCGGGTCTGCTCAGAAAAATGCACGCATGGTTTCTTGCCTTCATCATATCACACCGGTCGGATAAATGCAAGATAAAAATACCCCGCACCGGTGTCCTGTCTGTGTCAGTATTCAATGCCCTTCCGGGCCGCGATGCCCTTCTGGTACGGGTGGCGGCAGCACTTCATCTCGGTCACATAGTCCGCAGCATCCAGCATCCACTGCGGAGCGGCATGAGCGGTCAGGACACACTCCTGTGCTGCAGGCCGGGCCAGCACAGCTTTTTGCAGCAGGGCCTTATCCACCATATCCAGTTCCCACGCACTGCCCGCTTCGTCCAGCACCAGAAGATCGGCGTCTTCGGTCAT
Source organism: Faecalibacterium sp. 7 (assembly GCF_049562865.1). Classification (NCBI taxonomy): domain Bacteria; kingdom Bacillati; phylum Bacillota; class Clostridia; order Eubacteriales; family Oscillospiraceae; genus Faecalibacterium; species Faecalibacterium sp. 7. The sequence goes on from NZ_CP186911.1 coordinate 2,634,072, forward strand.
AGCAGCAGCAAGGTTCCGGTTTTGCAGATCGCGGGTGGCGGCCTTTTCTGCTTCGTTCATCTGGAACACGAATTTCTGCCCGGCCTTGCCCCGGTAGATCTTTGCGCCCAGCTGCTCCAGCAGCGGGATCTCGCCGCTCTGTCCTCCCTTGAGAAACTGCAGGACCACCACCTTTTTTCCGCTGCCCAGCGCCCGCAGCGCAAGGCCCATGGCAGCGGTGGTCTTGCCCTTGCCGTCGCCGTAATATAGATGTAACAGCCCTGTACGCTCCATGGTCATTTCTCCTTTTTGTCTTTGCGTTTATGGTAACACAAACTCTGCAAAAAAGAAAGAGGAAGCACCCGAAGGCGCTTCCTCTTTCAAACAGAGCGATATTTACTGATACAGCGGGAAGTCCTGAGTCAGCTTCAGCACACGGTCGCTGATCTCGTCCTTCTTTTCGTCATAATGCCAGATGCAGTCGGCAATGCAGTCCGCAATGACCTTCATTTCGGCCACGCCCATGCCGCGGGTGGTGACAGCCGGCGTGCCCAGACGCACGCCGGAAGTCACAAAGGGGCTGCGGGTCTCGCCGGGAACGGTGTTTTTGTTGGCGGTGATGTGCACACTGTCCAGACGTGCTTCCAGTTCCTTGCCGGTGCACTCCTCGTCGCGCAGGTCAATGAGCATCAGGTGGTTGTCGGTGCCGCCGGATACCAGCTTGACGCCGCGAGCCTGCAGCGCATCTGCCAGAGCCTTTGCATTTTCCACGATCTTACGGGCATACTCCTTGAACTCAGGCTTCAGCGCCTCGCCAAAGCAGACAGCCTTTGCAGCGATGACATGCTCCAGCGGGCCGCCCTGCGTGCCGGGGAACACAGCGGAGTTGATGCGCTTTGCAAGGATCGGGTTGTTGGTCAGGATCAGGCCGCCGCGGGGGCCGCGCAGGGTCTTGTGGGTGGTGGTGGTCACAACATCTGCATAGGGCACGGGGCTCTGGTGATAGCCGCCTGCCACCAGACCGGCAATATGGGCCATATCCACCATCAGATATGCACCATAGCCGTGGGCGATCTCAGCGATCTTTTCAAAGTCGATGGCACGCGGATAGGCGGATGCACCGGCCACGATCAGCTTGGGGCGGACCTTCCTGACCTGCTTTTCCAGCTCGGCGTAATCGATCACGCCGTCGGCGTTGACACCGTAAGAGACGAAGTTATAGTTCTTGCCGGACATGTTCACCGGAGAGCCGTGGGTCAGATGACCACCCTGAGACAGATCCATGCCCATGACGGTATCGCCCAGATCCAGCAGAGCAAAATAAACTGCCAGATTGGCCTGTGCACCGGAGTGCGGCTGAACATTGGCATATTTTGCGCCGAACAGTTTGCAGGCGCGCTCAATGGCGATGTTCTCCACCTCGTCCACATAGACGCAGCCGCCATAGTAGCGCTTGCCGGGCAGGCCCTCAGCGTACTTGTTGGTCAGGATGCTGCCCATTGCGGCCATGACGGCGGGAGAGACGATGTTCTCGCTGGCGATCAGTTCAATGTTCTGGCGCTGACGGTTCAGCTCGCGATCCATGGCTGCAGCCAGCTCCGGATCAACGGTATTGACCAGACCGATGGTGTCCATCATTTCATTGTACATAATATTCTACCCCTCTCAATTTCCGGAGAAAGCCCCGGATCTCTTCAAGCCACCCTGCTCCGCGCACGAACCGAATTGCTTTCTCTTATCATAGCAGAAAGCTGCAGAATCTTCAACTTCCATTTTGACAAAAGGCTTGCTTTTTTCATCTGAAGTGTTTATTATACTTGTATAAAAATGCAATGTTGTTTTTGTATATTTTTCAGGTCAGTCAACCTTCCGATGAAGCGAGGTGTTCTCCGGTGACGGTCAGTGAACAAAAGCAGGCACAGCGCCGGGCAGGCCGTACCGCACGCAGGGCGCTTTCTGCCCAGGCACGCGCCGCAGCAAATGCAGCCCTGTGTGCGAACCTCTGGCAGCTGGATGCCGTACAGAATGCGCAGACCATCCTGCTGTACGCGGCGTTTGGTTCCGAAGCCGACCTTTCTGCCTTTGCGGAAAAGGCGCAGGCGCAAGGCAAAACGCTGGCCTATCCGGTGTGCGGCGAGGCGTATTCCCTTACCGCCGCTGTGCCCGGCCCAGACGGCTGGGAGGTGGGACAGTACGGCATCCGCACCCCCATCCTGAGCCGGTCGGAGTCCTGCTGCCGGAAGCGCTGGATCTGGTCCTTGTGCCCTGCACGGCTTTTGATGCAGACTGCTTCCGGGTCGGCATGGGCAAGGGTTATTACGACCGCTTTCTTCCCCGCTGCACCCATGCGGGAAAAATCGGCATTGCATTTGAAGCGCAGCGGGTCGCCCATGCCGCCGTGGACAGGCACGACCAGCGGCTGGACGCCTATGTAACAGAGAGAGGTATTTACCAATGGAAATGATAAAGCAGAGCTGTGAGCAGTTTCTGGCAGAACTGGCCGGCAAAGCGCCCACGCCGGGCGGCGGCGGCACAGCGGCACTGGTGGGTGCCGCCGGTGTAGCACTGGGCACCATGGTGGGCAGCCTGACCATCGGCAAAAAGAAATATGCCGCTGTGGAAGCGGACATTCAGGCCCTGAATGCCCGGGCTGAAGTCCTGCGCAAAGAGCTGGAAGCTCTGGTGCAGGCCGACGCGGAGGCCTTTGCGCCGCTGGCCGCAGCCTATGGCCTGCCGAAAGACACGCCGGAACAGGCTGCACACAAAGCCGCCGTGCTGGAAAGCGCACTGGACGCCGCCTGTGCGGTGCCGCTGCAGATGATGGAAAAATGCGCTGAGGGCATTGTGCTGGCGGAAGAATACGCCGCCAAGGGCAGCGTGATGGCCGTCTCGGACGCAGGCTGCGCAGCCGCTCTGTGCAAGGCAGCCCTGCAGGCCGCAAGCCTGAATGTGTTCATCAACACAAAGCTGATGACAGACCGTGCGCATGCTGCGGAACTGGACGCAAAAGCGGATAAATTGCTGGGTGAATTTGTACCGAAAGCAGATGCCGTGTTTGCATCGGTGACGGAGAAATTACGGATGCGGTGACCTACGGTCGAAGGCAGGAAGCTTTCTCCGCGAACAGCCCGGGACTCCAGTCCCGCCCCAACGCTTACGCGCCGGGGCCCCACCCCCAGGACATTCGCTGGAGAAACTTCCTGCCCTCCGACCTGAGAAGCTGCTTTTACTATCAATCATCGAGAGAGGAAAAGTATTATGGCAACGATTTTAAAAGGTGCGCCGGTTGTGGCCGCCATGAACGAGCGCAACGCTGCATTGTGCGAGCAGCTCAAGGCAAAAGGCGTCGTGCCCACGCTGGCCGTAGTTCGTGTGGGCGAACGGGAGGACGATCTCTCCTACGAGCGCGGCGTGATCGCCCGCTGCGGCAAGGTCGGCGTGGAGGTAAAGCAGTTTCTGCTGCCCGCCGATGCCTCTCAGGACGAGCTGCTGAAGGTGATTGCAGAGATCAACGCAGAGGATGCCATCCACGGTTGTCTGCTGTTCCGTCCCCTGCCCAAACAGTTTGACGACCGCACTGTGCGTGCGGCTCTGGCTCCGGAAAAGGACATTGACGGCATCACGGACGGTTCGCTGGCCGGAGTATTCACCAATACCGACCTCGGCTACGCCCCCTGCACTGCGCAGGCCTGCCTTGAGATCCTGAAGTATTACAATATTCCGCTTTCCGGCAGGCGTGCTGTCGTAGTGGGACGCAGCCTTGTGGTGGGCAAGCCCGCCGCCATGATGCTGGATCGCGAGAACGCCACTGTGACCATCTGCAATTCCCGTACCCGGGATCTTCCCGTCCTGTGCAGAGAAGCCGATGTGGTCGTGGTCGCCATGGGCAAAATGGGTGCCGTGGGTGCCGACTGCCTGCGGGAGGGCCAGACCGTGGTGGATGTGGGCATCCATGTGAACGAAGAGGGCAAGCTGTGCGGTGACGTGAAGTTTGCCGAAGCTGAACCCATCGTGGATGCCATTACCCCTGTGCCCGGCGGCGTTGGCACTGTGACCACCTCGGTGCTGGTGGGCCACGTGGTGCAGGCCGCAGCCAAAAAGGCCGGGCTGTAACGAATATAAAAATAAAAGACGCTTGATCCACTGCTGTATGCTTCCCTGCCGGGGAAACATATTCAGACAAGACCAAGCGTCTTTTTTATTGCTATATTTTAGCCGCGGACAAGGAACAGCAGCAGGGCCGACGCCACGCACTGCAGGATCAGCCAGCGGGCCACCACCTGTTCGTCGCTCCAGCCTTTGTTCTTGCGCACATGGTCGTGCAGCGGAGTGCGGGTGTTCTTGAGGATCGAAATATGCAGGAAGCGCTTCAGGCTGATCTTGATAATGCCCAGACTTCCATCCACGATGAACACGATGGCTGCCAGCAGGAAGGCAAAGGGGTGGCCGCACTTGAGCGACAGCATTGCAATGAAAAAGCCCATGGCGCGGCTTCCGGCGTCGCCCATCAGCAGGCTGGAAGGCTTTGCGTTGGACCACAGATAGGCCAGCAGTGCGCCCATAAACACAACGCCTGCGGTGCCGTACTCGGCCAGCTCTGTTTTATAGGCCAGCAGGTAGGTGCCGATGGTCACGACTGCCACGCTGGCAGACAGACCGTCCACGCCGTCGGTGCAGTTGACCACATTGATGCTGGCCCAGATCAGAATGACGATGAGCAGCAGGTACACTGCATACGGCAGGGTGAAGCTCCACTGCAAAAAGTACACACCGCAGCCGTTGAAGTTCAGGTAAGTGGCACCGGCTACAATGGCGATCACAAAATCGATCAGGCCTTTTTTGTACTCATTCCACGCGGTCTCTGCCGCATCGTCAAAGTAACCGGACAGCATGGACGCAATGAGCAGCACGGTGTAGATGACATACTCTACCTTGAAGGGCAGGAAGGCCATCGACACCAGCGCGATGCACAGCACGAAGATCAGGCCGGAGCCGCGGGCCTTGCCCTTGGAAAGTGCACCATTCACCGCAAACTCGCGGCCATGGTCATGGGGGAGCCTGTCATGAAAAACGGAATCCATCAGAGCCGTGAGAGCAAATGCCAGCAGAAATGCCAGAGCATCCACGCCGCGCTGTCCCACGACCGAAAGCAGCAGTTCGATCATATTCAAAGTTCCTCTTTCTTTTATTCTTACTGTGAAAGAAGTGTATCACGCTCCCCGTAAAAAATCAATCACTCACAGCGAAAAATGTGTCTTTGATTGACTTTTGCCGTGCCTGCACTTATAATAGTGTATTGGTTTGTCAAATTTTGCTGTTTGGGCTGTTGCTTGCTTTCCGGGCTTCTATTCGTGAAAAAGCGTTTGGAGCGGGCCGCAGCCCACGGCAAACGCAAACTATAAAAATTTATTTTCCGCTGAATATGGCAAAGCGTATGCGGCGCCATTTTTAATGTGTAATCAGGATAAGGAGAACCAATGACCATTTCCCTTGAGCAGCTCTCGGCGCAGATGCGCCGGGGCGAACAGGTACCGCTGCGGCACACCATGCAGGTGGTGCTGACCCTGAGCATTCCGTCCATCCTGCAGCAGATCGTGGTAACAGCGGTGGAATACATCGACGCAGCCATGGTAGGCCACATCGGTGCATCGGCTACAGCCTCCATCGGCATCGTCAGCTCCAGCACCTGGCTCATGCATGGGATGCTGGCCGGTCTGTACATGTCCTTTGCCATTCAGGTGGCGCAGTATCTGGGGGCCGACCGGCAGGCAGACGCCCGCGGTGTGCTGCGCCAGTCTATGATCTTCAACCTTGCAGTGGGCCTTGCGGCAGCCGCCTTTGGCATCGGCATCAGCCGGTTTCTGCCCGGATGGCTGGGGGCAGACCCGTCCCTGCGGGCGGATGCATCGGCTTATTTTGCCATCTGGTCTGCTTCCCTGCCCTTTTTGATGGTCATGGGCACCTATTCCTCTATGCTGCGTTCCTGCGGCGACGCCCTGACGCCGGGCCTGATCAGCGTATTGACCTGCGTGCTGGATGTGATCTTCAACTTCTTCCTCATCAACCCCACCCGGCAAATGACGGTGCTGGGCCGCACCATGACCGTGTGGGGCCTCGGCTGGGGCGTGCCGGGCGCGGCGCTGGGCACCGCCTTTGCCACTGCCATCAGCGGCACGCTGACGCTGGCACTGCTGCTGCTCCGCGATGGCCCGCTGTGCATCCGCAAGCCCGGCTCCTGGCAGATCACCAGAGCCTGCCTGCAGAACCTCTGGAAGGTGGGCACGCCGCTGGCCGCCGAACGCGCGGCCCTTTCCTCCGCACAGGTGCTGCTCATCCGCATCGTGTCCGGCCTTGGCACCACTGCCATTGCGGCCAACAGTCTGGGGGTGAGCGCCGAAAGTCTGTGCTATATGGCAGGCTACGGCATTCAGGATGCCGCCCTTGCACTGGTCGGTCAGGCTGTAGGCGCAAACCGCCGGGATATGTCCAGACGTTTTGCATGGCTGTGCACCTGCATGGGCATAGGCATCATGGCTCTGACCGGTGCAGGCATGTATCTGTTTGCGCCCAATCTGATGGGCATCTTCACCGCAGACACCGCAGTTATTGCACTGGGTGCGCAGGTGCTGCGGATCGAAGCTCTGGCTGAGCCCATGTTCGGAGCCAGCATCGTTGCCAGCGGTGCCATGCAGGGCGCCGGCGACAGTGCCGGGTGCTTTGTGCTGAACCTCGTCAGCATGTGGGGCATCCGGCTCACCCTTGCCACCCTGCTGGCCCCGCGTTTTGGGCTGGTGGGCGTGTGGTTTGCCATGAGCTTTGAGCTGACCATGCGCGGTGTGCTGTTCCTTGTGCGGCTGGCACGCGGCAAATGGCTGGACAAGGGCGCACTGGCGTAAACGATTTGGAATGCGCTCCGCGCATAAGAATAAGGAATTTTATGATAAATTCAGAGAGCCGGAAAGTCTGCGGACTTTCCGGCTCTCTCTTTTCACAGGGGAAGGTCGCAACCGCAAACTGCATTGCGCCGCAGCAGCCCTTTCCTGTAAAAAAGTGGTTCGGAACTGCCCGCGGGCGGTTCTGAACCACAAATATACTATAACTATTCTTTCGCTTGAATATGGCCAGAGCGAACGCGGCGGCCATTCAAAATCGTTCTCTGTCCTGTACAGGCAGCAGCTCACTTGCGGCCGTGCAGGATGGGAGACAGCGGCTTGTAGATCAGCAGGCACAGTGCTGCGTCCAGCAGGCCCTTGACCAGCGTAAAGGGCATATTGAAGATGACCAGACACTTGATGAGGCTGTCTGCGGAGGGCAGGATTGCCTGATACATGCCAAGGATCGCCTCCAGCGGCATATGGTAGAAGGTGACATAGGCCGGATAGGTAATAAAGTAGTTGGACGGTACGCTGAACACAGCCATGGCTGCAGCGCCTGCAATAGCACCAATGATGGCGGTCTTGCGGCTCTTGTGGTGCTTATAGACAACGCCTGCCACAGCGGAGAAAACCGCACCCAGCATGAAGTTGCACAGCTCGCCCACGCATGCGGTGGAAGTTCCCTTGATGACGATGTGCAGCAGGTTCTTCATAAAGCTGATGACCACGCCGTACACCGGGCCAAGTGCGAATGCGCCCAGCAGAGCGGGCAGGTCAGAGAAGTCCATCTTGACGAAGGACGGGATGAGCATCGGGATGGGAAACTCAATGAACATCAGGATAAAGGCCACCGCGCTGAGCATGGCGGCAACGGTAAGATTGTGGGTCGTGTTCTTTTTCATGGCTATGATTCCTTCCCGGGCAAAAGGCCCTGTAAAAATGTTCCGAAAGCTCTTTTCGTATCGCAGAAGCTGTTCCCATAAGCATTGCACACCGCCTGAGCGTCTTTGTCATTCGGTACGCCCTGCTCATGAAAGCAGTTTCTTATTTTGGAACGGGAAGGACAAACAGAAAAGCACCCTGCTGCAACAAAAAACACTGCAACAGGGCGCGTAGACAACAATTTGCCTGCCGTTTCTTACATCCGGACTATACCGTTGGTCCCGGAATCACACCGGGTCAGCACCCACAAAAGGTGGTCGCGGACTTGGAGATCTCTCATTGTCATTGCGCGCCGTTTGAACTTTTTGTTCCTTTGGCACGCTCCGGCAACGAAAGCAGCTTCCTTACCGCCAGTGGGGAATCACACCCCGCCCTGAAACGAACTTTCTGGCACAGAGTATAGCGTGCCGGCCCCGGCTTGTCAAGAGGGAACTTTTTGATTTGTATATTTTTTATCAAAGTATTCCTTTTTTGTTTTCCTCTCGGCCTTGCTCCGGCGGGTGTGATATGATATCATGGATGCGCTGTAAAAATTCAGGAGGTTAAAATGATTTTCTCGATCCGTGATCTCTCGTTTGAGCTTGGCTCGCTGCTTCTGGAAGGCTGGCTGGCGCTGGCCGCGCGTGCAGTGTGCGCCCTGCTCATCCTGCTGGCCGCATGGCTCGTGCGCCGCTGGCTGAACAAAAAGGGCATTCCGGCGCTGCTTGCCCGCAGCTGGTATTTTACCGGCACGCCCATCCTGCTGCGCAGTTTTTCCACCCCCATCCTGCGCATGTGCAGCGTCATTGGTGTGTATCTGGCCGCCGCTTCCCTGCCATGGGCCATTTCCGGCATTCCAAAGCTGCTGCTGCTCTGTTTCCGTCTCGCCATGACCCTTCTGGTCTGCGAAGGGCTGTATGCCGCATCCGATCTGGCCGACCTGCTGCTGGCTTCCTGCAGCCCAGAGATCCGCTCCAACAAAACGCTGCGCTCTCTGCTGGATACCACCTACAAGGTGCTGGTCATCGTGCTGTGCGTGGCTGCGCTGGCGCAGGAGGTGGGCTTTCCCATCGGCAGCATCGTAGCCGGTGCCGGACTTGTCGGCCTGACCATTTCGCTGGCTGCACAGGAAAGCGCCAGCAACCTGTTTTCCGGCATCGTCATCCTGCTGGATAAGCCCTTCTCGGTGGGTGACTGGATCACCGTGGGCAGTGTGGAGGGCGAAGTGATCGACATCAATTTCCGCTCCACCCGCATCCGCTCTCTGGATAAGACCATCAATGTCGTCACCAACAGCCAGATCTGTGCTTCCACGGTAAAGAACGCGGCCCTGCGCACCATGCGTCCCTATAAGTTCAACCTTGGCGTCACCTACAATACTACCCGTCCCAAGCTGGAAAAGCTGATGAAAGACCTGCAGGCCATGCTGGATGCCAGCCCGTATACCAACAAGGGCACCAACATCGTACAGCTGGCAAACTTTGGGGATTCCAGCATCAACATTCTGGTCTCCGCCTATCTGGTGACCAATGTCTACGCCGAGTTCCTGCAGATGCAGAACGACCTGAACCTGAATATCATGGATATCATGCAGGCTGACGGTGTGGATTTTGCCTTTCCCTCCACCAGCGTGTACATCGAAAAAAATTCCTGACACCAGAAAAAATGCCGCTCCAGCCAAACCGGAGCGGCATTTTTTGTTTATTCGTTTGCAGCCTTATCCAGCTGCACCTCAGCAGGCAATCACACCTTTGTGTCTGTTCGTTCTTGCCCCGTACCCTCTTGCGGGTACGGGGCATACAGGGTATCATAAAATTTCCGCATACGCAAGATTTTCCGAAAAAATGCAGGAATTTTCAGTTTGACCTTGTCTTTGCTGAATTTTGTTATCGTATGACTTTTCATCGGTTATAATGCCACATCAAGCGCCATCATCAGCGCAAACCCCAGCACGATGCTCACCACACCGGCAGGCTCATCCTCTTCCACCGCCTGCGGGATCATCTCCTGCGCGGTCACGCACACCATGCAGCCTGCCGCCGCACTGAGCAGCCACGGCAGCGCAGCACCGACCTGCTCCGCAAGGGCGAAGGCCAGCAATGCGCCCAGCGGCTCCACCAGCCCGGACGCAGCGCCCGCCAGAAACGCCCGAAGCCGTGTACAGGAGCCATGGGCCAGCGGCAGACTGACCGCCGCACCTTCCGGGATATTCTGCAGGCCGATGCCAAGGCTCAGTGCCAGTGCCCCGCTGATGGCATCCGGCTCCCCGGTCGACGCCATGGCAGCGGCAAGCCCTGCCACCATGCCCTCGGGCAGATTGTGTAAGGTCACAGCCAGGATCATGCGGCCGCTGTGCCCTGCCCCGCCTGCCAGCAGCTGCCCGGCAAACTGCTCCACCTGCAAAAGGCCTACTGCGCCCAGTACGAGCCCTATCGCCGACGGGATCCACGCAGGCAATGCCAGACTGCGTCCCCGCTCAATGGCAGGCAGCAAAAGGCTCCACACGCTGGCCGCCAGCATAATGCCTGCTGCCATGCCGCACAAAATACGCTGTGTGCAGGGCCGGGCCTGCCGCCGCAGCAAAAACACACCCGCCGCGCCCAATGTAGTGCACGCCGCCGGAAACAGCAGCACCCATGCAGTCAAGATCATCCGGTTCAAAACAGCATTCCCCCTTTGCCCGTTGTATGTGCGCAAAGGTAAAAAGGTGCAGAACTGTCCGGAACACCCTGAAAAAGCTTTCCCATGCGATGCGCCGGCCGCATCCGCACCCGAGATCCTCTCAGCTTTATTTCTGTCCGGAGCAAAGCCTTATTCCGCAGGTTTTATCCAAACAAATTATACGACCCTTCCGCCCTCATAAAAAGTTGTTCCAGCTCATCTGCCGTTTCTTTGCCTCCCGGTTCAATTTTGCCAAAAAGCCTTTGGCTTTTGTCAACAAATTATAACAAAAGCGTAGATTTTCTTGAAGATATCACTTCTTTGTCCAAAAAGCCCTTGATTTTTCAAATAAAAAGACTAGAATATCTTCTTGCAGCAAGGCTCCTCCTGTGGGGCAGCTGCAAGAATACTTTTGCATAAAGCAAGGAGATTTTAGATATGAAACTCAAGAATGTTTGTGTTGCTGTTGTCGCTCTGGCTCTGGCTGTTGGCATGACTGCCTGCGGCGGTTCTGCTTCCTCCACTGCTGCATCCTCTTCCGAGGCTGCTTCTACCAGCACTTCTGTTGCTGCTGAGGCCGATGAGGACGCTTCTTCTGCTGTTGCAGAGGAGAACGGTTCTTCTTCTGAGGCTGCATCCAGCGAGGCTGCTTCTTCTGAGGCCGCTTCTTCTGAGGCTGCTTCCAGCGAAGCTGCTTCTTCTGTTGCAGCTTGATCGCACAGCGCCTAAATTCCAATAAAAGCTGAAGCCGGGCACAGGGAGCCATGAGTTTTCCTGTGCCCGGCTTTTTACAACAAAACGCACCGGATCGTTCAACGAGAACCACCCGGCGCGTTATTTTTTATGCTCCCCAGAACAGGATGCCCAGCGCTGCGGAGAGCAGGATCATCCCAATGGGCGATGGTGCTTTGCCCTTTTTCCGGCGGCAAAGGGCATGCAGCCCCCACAGCAGCAGGAACACCACAATGGAACGGAGATCCGGTGCAATGTCTGCCTTGTCCGCTGCAAACCCGGCCAGCGTAGAAAGCGCCATGTTGACAGCAGTTGCCAGGATCATCGCCACCACACAGGGACGAACGCCGCCAAGAACTGCGTTGACTCCCGCATACTTCATCAGGTTCTGCAGCACCGATGCAACGAGCAGGATAATGACAAAGGACGGCAGCACCACACCCAATGTCGCACACAGCGCGCCCCAGAAGCCGCCCTGCGAAGCACCGATGAAGGTGGCCATATTGATGGCCAGCGGGCCGGGTGTGGATTCCGACACGGCAATGAAGCTGAGGAATTCGCCTTCCGTCAGCCAGCCGTGTCCTAAGACCGTTTCCCGCACCAGCGAGATCATCCCGTAGCCGCCGCCGAAGGACAGTGCGCCGATCATGAGGAAATTCCAGAAAAGTTCTACATAGATCACGGCTTCTTCTCCCCCTTCCGCAGCTGCTGTACTGCATACACCAGCAGCCCGGCCGCACCGCTGAACAGGATGTAAAAAATGGAAGAGAAGGACACTGCTGCAATGGAACAGCCCACCATCGCTGCCGCAACCGTGGTCAGGATGACAATATTGAAGACGCTGTGTTCCAGCTCCTTCAGCATCTTCAGTCCGGCGGAAAGGATCAGATAGATCACACACACCTGAATGCCGTGGAACGCACTTGCCACCACCGAAAGGCGGAGGAACTGGTCAAAGAACAGCGAGATCAGATAAATGACCGCGAAGGACGGGAGACACACCGCCACCGTGGACGCCGCCGCGCCTGCCGCACCCTCGATCTTGTAACCGATATAGGTGGCACTGTTCACCGCCACCGGGCCGGGCGTAGACTCCGCAATGGCCACCATGTCCAGAAATTCTTCTTTTGTCAACCACTTTTTCTCTTCCACAAATTCATTCTGCAGCAAAGCCACCATGGCATAGCCGCCGCCAAACGTGAACGCTCCAATTTTGAAAAACGTCCAGAAAAGCTCCTTTGTTTTCGACATAGCTTTCTCCTTTCTTGCGCCTTATTATATCATTTTTTGTTTTCATATGATATACTTTAATGGAATATGCTGCTTTCTTTGGAAAAAGCAGAAAAAGGAGTTTAGGATATGAAAACAAAATTTGGTATCGTAGGCTGCGGATTTCTGGGCAACATTGTGGCCGATGCATGGAAGAACGGTCTGCTGCCAGACTACGAGCTGGTGGGCGTGACCAGCCGCACCCGTGCTTCGGCAGAAAAGACTGCCGAAACAGTGGGCTGTGCCGTGTGTGACGATGTGGATGCCCTGCTGGCGCTGGAGCCGGAGTACATCGTGGAGACCGCTTCGGTGGAGGCTGTGCGCGCCATGGCTGTGCCTGTTCTGAAAAAAGGCGTGAATCTGGTCATCATTTCCATTGGCGCGTTTGCAGACCTTGCCTTTTATGAGCAGGTCAAGGCCGCTGCCGCAGAGGGTGATGCCAAGGTGCATCTTGCAAGTGGTGCCATCGGCGGCTTTGATGTACTGCAGACCGTCACCCTGATGGCTCAGGCCCAGCAGCTGGCCGAGACCGCAGGCATCGAGACCCACACCGGCGCAAGGGGCTTCCGCAACACGCCCGTATGGGAGGAGCATCTGCTCACTGATACGGAAAAGACCACTGTGTTCACCGGCAATGCCAAGCAGGCCATTGCCACCTTCCCGCGCCGGGTCAACGTAGCCGTGGCCACCTCTCTGGCCACCACCGGCCCGGAGATGACCAGCGTGACCATGCATTCCGTCCCCGGCTGGGTGGGTGACGATCACCGCATCACTGCCGAGATCGAGGGTGTGAAGGCTGTGGTGGACATCTGCTCTTCCACCAGCGCCATTGCTGGCTGGAGCGTGGTTTCCCTGCTGCGCAATCTCGCTTCCCCTGTGTGTTTCTATTAAAAGGAGGATCTGCACATGTTCCATAAACTGGTAGCCATTGAGCCGGTCAGCCTGATCCCCTCCGCTGAGCAGGAACTGCATCAGTATGCAGAAGAAGTGACCCTGTACCGCGATATCCCGGCGGACGATGATGAGATCGTGCGGCGTATCGGAGATGCCGATGCCGTGCTTCTGAGCTATACCTCCCGCATGGGCAAAAGCGTGATCGAGCGCTGCCCGAATATCCGTTACATCGGCATGTGCTGCAGTCTGTATTCGGAAGAGAGCGCCAACGTAGATATCGCCTATGCCCGCACCCGCGGCATCAAAGTGCTGGGCATCCGGGACTACGGCGACCGCGGCGTTGTGGAGTACGTTCTGCACGAGCTCATCGGCATCCTGCACGGTTTTGGAATGCCCATGCTGCGGGACGAACCGGTGGAGATCACCGGGCTGAAGGTCGGCGTCATCGGGCTGGGTGTGTCCGGCAAAATGATCGCCGATGCGCTGCAGTTCATGGGTGCCGACATTGCCTATTACAGCCGCACCCGCAAGCCCGATGCCGAAGCCTCCGGCATGGCCTACAAGCCGCTGGCACAGCTGCTGACCGAGAGCGAGGTGGTGTTCACCTGCCTGAACAAAAATGTCCTGCTGCTGGGCAAGGACGAATTTGCGCAGCTGGGCGATGGAAAGGTGCTGTTCAATACCTCCATCGGTCCGGGCTTTGACTCGGCCGCACTGGAAGATTGGCTCACTCTGCCAGACACCCATTTCTTCTGCGATACCCGCGCCGCTGCAGGCCCGGTGGGCGAGGGCTTTTTTGAACGCGAGAACGTACACTGCGCCAATGTTTCCGCCGGGCGCACCAAGCAGGCCTTTGTGCTGCTGAGCCAGAAGGTCCTTGCGAACCTCCGCACTGCTCTGGGAGAATGATATAAAAAAGGGAACGCTTCCCGGCCGTGAGAAGCGTTCCCTTTTAGGCTTTATTCAAAATTGTTGTGATCTCTTCCAGATTCGCCGCAAATCGGATGCCCCGCTGGCGCTGCGGCGTGGAAAGGCCCTTCTCGATCATTTTGTCCAGCAGTGCCTTCAGGCTGTCGTAGTAGCCGTTCAGATCATAAAGGATGCAGGGCGCATCCAGCTGACCCAGCGAGACCCGGGACATCACTTCTGCAATTTCTTCCAGCGTGCCGGTGCCGCCGGGGAATGCGATAAAGGCATCCCCCAGCTCGATCATCTTCGTCTTGCGCTCAGCCATGTCTCTGGTAACGATCAATTCGGTCAGGCCGTCATGCTGCAGCTCCTGCTGAATAAAAAACTGCGGTTCCACACCGGTCACGGTGCCGCCCGCATCCAGTGCGCTCTGCGCCAGCAGGCCCATCAGACCGCTGCGGGAGCCGCCGTATACAAGGTGATGCCCGTTTGCACCGATCCAGCTGCCCAGCTCCCGGACAGCCGCTGCCAATGCCGGATCGCTGCCTTCATTTGCCCCAAGATAGACTGTAATGTTCATGGTGTATCCCCTTTTTGTTTTTTCTCATTTTACCACGTTCGCTACGCTTTGCAAGGCCCGGCACTACTTGCAAATAAAGCTGCACTGTGGTATGCTTGTGCACAGAAAAGGGAGCTTGCAAAAGCAGGCTGAGAGTGGGCTGTCTGCCCAGACCTGTGACCTGATTTGGATAATGCCAACGTAGGGAGATACCACTGCTTCAGCATGCGGAAATGTCTCCTTGTGGGCATTTCCGCATTTTGATACAAAGGAAGTTATTGCTATGAAAACCGCATTGACCATTGCCGGCAGCGATTCCAGCGGCGGCGCCGGCATTCAGGCCGATATCAAGACCATGACCGCCAACGGCGTGTATGCCATGAGCGCCATCACCGCCCTGACCGCCCAGAACACCACCGGTGTTACCGGCATTTTTGAAGCCACCCCGGAATTTCTGGCGCAGGAGATCGACGCCATTTTTACCGACATCTACCCGGACGCCGTCAAGATCGGCATGGTATCCTCGGCTGAGCTGATCGGGGTAATTGCCGAAAAGCTGCGCAGCTACGACGCAAAGCATATCGTGGTGGACCCCGTGATGGTAGCCACCTCCGGTTCCAAGCTGCTGCGGGATGACGCCGTGCAGGCACTGACCGAAAAGCTGCTGCCCATGGCAGAGGTGGTCACCCCCAATATCCCGGAGGCCGAGATCCTCTCCGGCATGAAGATCACCGACGCGGCAGGCATGGAAGCTGCCGCACAGCGCATCAGTGAAAAATATCACTGCGCCGTGCTGTGCAAGGGCGGCCACCAGATCAATGATGCCGACGACCTGCTGTGGCGGAACGGCTGCGGCAAGTGGTTCCGGGGCAGACGCATTGACAACCCCAATACGCACGGCACCGGCTGCACCCTGTCCAGCGCCATTGCATCCAATCTGGCAAAGGGCTATGATCTGGATGCTTCTGTGGAGCGGGCAAAAGCCTATATTTCCGGCTGTCTTTCTGCCATGCTGGATCTGGGCCATGGCTCCGGCCCCATGAACCACATGTTTGCACTGAAGGGAGAATTTGTTGGTGAGTGAGCAGTCTTTTGTGCAGCAGCTGGTACAGGAAAGCCTGCCCGTGTGGGAGCAGTGCCTGCATTCGGAATTTCTGGAAAGACTTGCGGACGGCACGCTGGACGAAGCCTGCTTTAAGGGCTACATTGTAGAGGACAGCCTTTACCTGCGGGAATATGCCAAGGTGTTCGCATGGGGCATGACCAAGGCGGCAGATATGCAGACCATCCGCACCTACTATTCCCTGCTGTCCTTCGTAAACGAGAACGAGGACGCCGAACGCCTGCGCTGCCTGAGGCAGTTCGGGCTGACCGATGAGGGCATCCAGAGCCTGCCGCTGCGGCCGGAGAACCGCGCCTATGTGGACTACATGATCGACACCGCCAGAAACAGCGAGGGCGCAGCCGAGTGCATGATGGCCTGCCTGCCCTGCATGCTGAGCTACAGCTGGATCTTCCAGAAGCTGCTGAAAGAGCATCCCGCTGTGCAGGATGCCCCCTATGGTGCGCTGGTGGCAGACTATGCAGGCAGGGACTACGAGGAAGCCTGCCGCGACTGGGCTGCATTTGCAGAAAAGACCTGTGAGGGCCTGAGCCCGGAGCGCCTTGCCCGCTGCCGCGAGATTTTCCATGCCTGCTCTGTGTATGAGCTGGATTTCTGGGCCATGGCGGCTTTGCCCCGCAGCGACCTGTAATGATTCTGAGCATAAAAATGCACCCGGCGTGTGGGCAGGACCACAGCAGCCGGGTGCATTTTCTTTTGTGCAGTCAGGCAGACATTAAAAGTCCGGCTTCTCGTGATTTTTTGCAAAAGCTGTCCGTAGTGCAAACCACTGCGGGCAGTTTCTGTTTTTCTATGGAGTACACTTCTTGCAAAAAGTGAACAAAATGCCTCTGCAAAAAACGCGGCAGATTCTTCTCATCTGCCAAAGTTTTGCCCGGAATGCATTTTTTGCTGGACAATGCCGCCCGGCTGTGCTAAAACAATGTCAGGAACCCGCAATGGTGCAGGCCTTCAGGTCAAGCGCGCCATTGCGGGCTTTTTGTTTTTCTGGGAAAGTGTTAAGAAATTAGAGGAGGCATTTCTTATGAAAGCATGCTCTCCGCTTCGCTCTGAGCATAAGCAGAGGAATTTATAATTTTATTTGTGGTCTGGAAACAACCGCGGTTGTTTCCAGACCACTTTTTTCACGAGAAAGGCCGTTTCGTTCAATGCATTTTGAGCTCCAAAATTTACAGCAAAAAGCGAAGAGAAAATGACCCACAGTCATTTTCTCTTCGCAAACGGTAAAGTTATATTCTATGAATATTCTTACCCTCTTACGGCATCCTTCATGCGCTTGACATAGGCACCGATCTGCTCCGGGGCATCCTTGCCGTACTGCTCCAGCAGCTTGATGACGGCGGAACCCACGATCGCACCATCGGCGATGCCCGCCATCTTTGCCGCCTGCTCCGGTGTGGAGATGCCAAAACCGATGGCACAGGGCACTGCGGTGTTTTCCCGCACCACCTTCACGATGGACGCAAGGTCGGTCCGGATCTCGCTGCGGGTGCCGGTGACGCCCAGACTGGACACGATATACAAAAATCCCTCGGCTTCTTTGGCGATCATGGCAATGCGGTTTTCAGAGGTAGGGGCGATCATTGAGATCAGGTCCACCCCGTATTTGCGGCAGATGGGCGCAAACTCCTCTTTTTCCTCATAGGGCAGGTCGGGCAGGATCAGCCCATCAATGCCGATCTCCGCGCAGGTAGAGATGAACCGCTCTGCGCCGTAGGAGAACACGACATTTGCATAGGTCATGAACACCATGGGGATCGAAACATCTTTCCGCACCTCGCAGACGAAGTCAAAGACCTTATCCGTGGTGGTCCCCGCTTTCAGGGCGCGGATGTTGGCCCCCTGAATGACCGGCCCCTCGGCGGTGGGGTCCGAGAACGGGATGCCCAGCTCGATGAGGTCGGCACCGTTTGCCGCCATGGCGCGGACGGCGGCGGCAGTGGTTTCCAGATCCGGGTCGCCGCAGGTGATGAACGGAATGAACGCCTTGCCGTTGGCAAAGGCCTTTGCAATGTTACTCATGAAGATCCTCCCCTCTGTAGCGGGCAATGGCGGCGCAGTCCTTATCGCCGCGGCCGGAAATGGTGATGACGATGATCTGTTCCTTGTCCATAGTGGGTGCCAGCCGGATGGCATGGGCCACGGCGTGGGCCGATTCAATGGCCGGGATGATGCCCTCGGTGCGTGCCAGATACTCAAATGCGTTCACGGCTTCGTCGTCCGTAATTGCCACATACTCGGCGCGGCCGATATCATGTAGCCATGCGTGCTCCGGGCCGATGCCGGGATAATCCAGACCGGCAGAAATGGAGTAGACCGGCGCGATCTGACCGTATTCATCCTGACAGAAATAGGACTTCATACCGTGGAAAATGCCCAGACGGCCCGTATTGATGGTAGCGGCAGTCTCGAAGGTGTCGATGCCGCGGCCTGCGGCCTCACAGCCGATGAGACGCACGGTTTTGTCGTTGATGAAATTATAGAAGCTGCCAATGGCGTTGGAGCCGCCGCCCACGCAGGCAATGACGGCATCCGGCAGGCGGCCTTCCTTTTCCAGCATCTGCTCCTTGATTTCCTTGGAAATAACCGCCTGAAAATCACGCACGATGGTGGGGAACGGATGCGGGCCCATCACCGAGCCAAGGCAGTAATGGGTATCGCTGATGCGGCTGGTCCACTCGCGCATGGCTTCGGACACGGCATCCTTCAAGGTGCCGGTGCCGCTGGTGACGGGAATGACCTCCGCGCCCAAAAGACGCATCCGGTAGACGTTCAGGGCCTGACGTTTGGTGTCCTCCTCGCCCATGAACACCACGCACTCCATGCCCATCAGGGCAGCGGCAGTGGCGGTGGCAACGCCATGCTGACCGGCACCGGTCTCGGCGATGAGGCGGGTCTTGCCCATCTTTTTGGCCAGCAGCGCCTGCCCGAGAACATTGTTGATCTTGTGCGCACCGGTGTGATTCAGGTCCTCACGCTTGAGGTAGATCTTTGCACCGCCGAGGTCCTCGGTCATCTTTTTTGCATAGTACAGGCGGCTGGGGCGGCCTGCGTACTCGTTGAGCAGTTCGGTGAGCTCCCGATTGAACTCCGGGTCATCTTTGTAATGGTTGTAGGCCTCTTCCAGTTCAATGACGGCATTCATCAGCGTTTCGGGGATATATTGTCCACCGTGGATGCCAAAGCGTCCGTTGGGGTTTGTCATGGTCGTTCATTCCTTTCCTGATTGGTCGTTTTTGCGTACCGCGGCCACGAATGCCGCCATCTTTTCGGGGTCCTTCTTCCCTGCCGTCTCAATGCCGGAGCTCACATCCACCGCATAGGGGTGCAGACGCTCCACAGCATCGGCCGCATTTTCCGGGCCAAGCCCTCCGGCAAGAAGATAATCCCGCTTGAAATTTTCCAGCAGCGCCCAGTCAAAGGCCCTGCCCGTTCCGCCTGCGCCGGAATCCAGCAGAACAAGGTCTGCCGGGCTTTTTTCCGCCTTTGCAAGGCTTTCGGCATCCGTCACGCGGAAGGCCTGCCAGAGCGGCCTTGCGGTCAGCCCCCGCAGCCGGGCAATGTAAGCGGCATCCTCCTGCCCGTGGAGCTGGGCGATCTCAATGATGCCCGCATTCAGCAGGCCCGCCACCGTTTCCGGTGCTTCGTTCACGAACACGCCCACGGCCTGGATCCCGGGGGAAAGCTGTGCTTTTAATTCTGCGGCCAATTCCCGGGAAACATACCGTCTGCTTTTGGGGGCAAATACAAAGCCGCTGTACTCCGGCTGCAGGGCATTTGCCGCTGCGATATCCTCCGGACGGGTCAGGCCGCACAATTTGATCCTTGTCATAGCAGTCCTTTCAATTCCCGCAGCTTTGCGGTCTTATCCGGCGCACGCATGAGCGTTTCACCAATGAGCACTGCGTCTGCCCCGATGGCTGCAAGCCCGGAAACATCTTCGGCAGTTTTTACGCCGCTTTCCGAGACAAAAAGCACATCCTGCGGGATACGGGCCCGCAGGCGGCGGCTGTTTTTGGTGTCCACCGTGAAGGTTTTCAGGTTGCGGTTGTTCACACCGAGGATGCGTGCCCCGGCGGCAAGTGCCCGGTCCACTTCGGCGTCATCATGGGCTTCCACCAGAGCGGAGAGTCCCAAGTCCTCGCAGATGGCAAGATACTCTTTGAGCTGTGCATCGTTCAAAATCGCGCAGATGAGCAGCACCGCCGAAGCGCCCAGAAGCTTTGCTTCGTAGATCATGTACGCATCCACGGTAAAATCCTTGCGCAGGCAGGGTGTGGAGACAGCAGAAGCGATCTCTTTCAGATAGGCGTCACTGCCAAGGAACCACTTTGGCTCGGTCAGCACCGAGATGGCATCTGCCCCGGCGGCTTCGTATTCTCTGGCGATCTGCAGATACGGGAACTCCGGTGCGATGAGCCCCTTGGAGGGCGATGCTTTTTTACACTCACAGATAAAGGCAAGCCCCGGCTTTGCAAGGGCTTTTTCAAACCGGAAGTCCCCTTTGGGCAGGGACAGCGCCTGCCGCTTTATTTCGGCCAGCGGCAGGGTCTGCTTTGCCGCTTCCACCCGCTGCCGGGCGTGTTCGGCCAGCTGGTCTAAGATGTTCATGCATTTTCCTCCGGGCGGTTGCTCACTTCGATGAACTTTTCCAGCACAGCCGCTGCCTTGCCGCTGTCGATCAGCTGTGCAGCCAGTGCGATGCCCTCCGCCACCGTCTCGGCCTTGCCGCCGATGTAGAGGGATGCGCCTGCGTTCAGCAGAACGGCATCGCGCTTGGGGCCCTTCTCGCCTGCCAGAATGGCGCGGGTGATGGCGGCATTTTCTGCCGGGGCACCGCCCACAAGGTCGGCCTTTTCGCAGCGGGTCAGGCCGAACTGCTCCGGCGTAATGGTGTAGCATTTGTACCAGCCATCCTTGATCTCACACACTCTGGTGGGAGCACTGAGGGAGATCTCGTCCAGCTTATCCTTGCCGTAGACCACCATACCGCGCCGGACCCCCAGACTGATGAGCACCTGTGCCAGCGGCTCCACAAGGTATTCATCGTAGACGCCCAGCAGCTGCATGGCAGGCGAACCGGGATTGGTGAGCGGTCCAAGGATGTTGAACACGGTGCGGAAGCCCAGTTCCCTGCGGATGGGGCCCACATACTTCATGGAGGCGTGGTACTTCTGGGCAAAGAAGAAGCAGATACCCACCTCGTTCAACAGTTCCACGCAGCGGGCGGGGCTCTGCTGAATGTTCACGCCCAGTGCTTCCAGACAGTCGGCGGTGCCGCACTGGGAGGAGGCGGCCCGGTTGCCGTGCTTGGCCACCTTCATGCCGCCTGCCGCCGCCACCAGCGCCGAGGTGGTGGAGATATTAAAGCTGTGAGCGTTGTCGCCGCCGGTGCCTACGATCTCGAAAAGCTCCATGCCGGCATCCACCTTGGTGGCGTGGTCCCGCATGGCAGCAGCGCAGCCTGCGATCTCGTCGATTGTCTCCGCCTTGGCGCTCTTGGTGGAGAGTGCCGCCAGAAAGGCTGCGTTCTGGGTGGGCGTGGTCTCGCCGCTCATGATCTCGTTCATCACGGCGTAGGCTTCGTCATAGGTCAGATCCTGTTTGCTGACGATCTTCACGATTGCTTCCTTGATCATTTTCTTAACCCTCCATAAAATTTTTCAAGATCGACCGGCCCTGCGGGGTCAGGATGGATTCCGGATGGAACTGCACCCCATAGATGGGGTATGCAAAGCGTGGACTGTATCTTCATGGCCGCTTCCCCTTTCTGCAAAAACAAAAACTCCCCCGGCTCTTCTGCCGAAGGAGTATAAACAAAACGCCCCCGACAGAAGAACTCTCTTCTGTCAGGGACGAATAAAGCTTGGCCTTTTATCCGCGGTACCACCCTGATTTCATGGGTATGACCCCATGCACTTGGCGGGATGCCAACACATCCCCGGCAACTGACGTATGCCCTCACGTTGCAGAATACTATGCGGCAAAAGCGCCGCAGTTCCCTGCACCCTCAGCGGTCCATTTCGGGAAAAGTGACGCAAAATCACGCTTTCCTTGACGAACTGTTTCCGGTCTGCTTCTCAGCTGCGCAGGCTCTCTGTACAGGCGTGGTTCGCCGTTATCTCCGCTTCAACGGTTTAGTGTATTGAATTTGGCTATATTAAACCACGGATTTTTCGTTTGTCAATACCTGTTTGCAAATTTTTCAAAATCAGCCTATGTTTGCAGTGGGTTCAGTGCTTTCGGCGGCCGTTCGTGCTGGAAAACTTCACCGCTTTTGCTGGTCTGCGGCGGCTGTGCAGCGCACTGTAATAGCCAAAGGCTGTGCCGCATAAGCCGCCCACAATGTGCATGAAGTTTGCCACATTATCATGCACAAAAATGATATCGTACACCTGCTGACCAAAGTACAGCGCTGCAACCAGCAGCATGGTGACCGGGATGCCTCCGGAAAAGCCCGCCAGCGAGGAGAGCATGATGAGCATGAACACGATGCCGGACGCGCCCAGCAGCCCCGAACGCGGGAACAGCACGCATTGCAGCACACCGGTGACCAGAGCGGTGAACACCATGCCGCACAAAAGCGGCTTGCTGCCGTACTTTTCTTCCATTGGCGGGCCAACAACGAGCAGCAGCAGCATGTTGTTCAGAAAGTGGTCCCAGCTGGCATGGCCCAGCACATGGCCGAACAGCCGGATGTAGAACAGCGGGTCCTTCAGCGAGGAGCGGTAGACACAGAACAGGTGCATGGTGCTCCACCCGTCCGTCCACTGGTCAAGGAACAGCACCAGAAGTGACAGCAGGAAAAATGTGAGGATCACAGGGGAGTTGTATTGCAGCTCCAGTTTTAATTTGACTTTTTTCATCCTCTTGTCTCCACCCAGTATTCACCCATGCTCTGGCCGGGCTGACCGGTCACCTCATCGCTGAGGTATGCACCAAGGCCGCAGTTTTCCGGCCGCCATGCAAGGGCCGCTTCCACCGTGGGGTACTCCACCTCGGCATACCAGAACTCGGTGGGCTGGCCTTCGTCCACATGGTTCACTTCCAGCACAGAACCGTCCGGCAGGGTGTAGCTGCGGCGCAGCTTCGGGATGAGAGGTTTGCCGATGATCTTGTGTTCCAGATCCTCAAACAGCGCTTTGTCGATGCTGCGCTCGATCTCCTCGCGGGCAAGGCCGCCCCCGGATTTGAAGCAGAGGATGTAGTCCGTTCTGCCGCCGGTGAGGGCTTCTTCCCGGATGCGCACGGTGGGCCGCACGCTGATATAGCCCTGCCGCATGGCAAATTCCTCTCTGAGGGGCAGCCCCTCCGGCCAGCCCTTCACCATCCATTTGCGTTCGATTTCCATAATGCATCCCTCTTTCATGCGGTTTTTTGGCATTTCTTATTTATAATAACATGATTTTGTGCTATTGCAAAATCGCCCACAAGAAAACTTTCGATTTTTCGATTGTTTTCTTGTGCTTTGTTTCTAATTTGTTACTGATTCATCCTAAAATTTATCATTCCAACAGCAAAATCGTCTCCCGCAGCTGTTCCAATGTTTTATGATTGTACACACGATTACCTACATCTTTCGACTTGTGCCCCATCAGAAGATCAATGCATTTACGGTTGGCCTTGGCGTTGTCCAGTGACGTTTCAAAGGTATGCCGCGCTTCGTGCGGGGTCTTGTCTGCGCCGATTCTGTCCATGACCTCAGCCCAGCATTCATAATACTTCTGTTTACTCAGTTTCTTACCATCTGCAGTTATCAGGTATTTATGGCCATGTTGAGCCCACGCCTGCACAAAAGGCAGGATCTTCGGATGGATCGGCACAATACGCCCCTTGCCAGCCGCTGTTTTGATGCCGCCCTGAAACGTCTTCTGCTGAAGGTCAACCTGTTCCGTCTGCATATTCAGCAGTTCCATCAAGCGGAATCCTGTGTAAAGGAACACCAGCACGGTATCGACCCACGGTTCATCCTGTATTTCCCACAGGGCAGCAATCTGTTCCGGCGTAAAGGGCATCCGGCTGGTTTCTGGAACGGGCGGTGCTGTGGTCAGCTGAGAATACATCTTACTGATGATGTCACATTCAAAGGCAAACTCATCCAAATGCCCCCACAGAACCTTGATCTGAGCCTGTGTGCTGTATCCCCTTCCGCAGTTGTCAATGCAGTCCTGCATCTGGTAGGCCCGGATGCTGCGGTATTTCATACCGTAGTATTTCTGGCAGTGCTTGAAGGCCGACTTCATCGCGCCCTGACTGGCCTGCCCCATCTTTGGCAGCTTGATCTTCGCCCAGCGCTGGTACAGGTCCACCAATGTGACCTTGTTCCGGTCGATGCTCCATGGGTTGTCGTTGTACTGAGCAAGGATGATGTTCGCCTGTTCCTCGGTCTCTGCGTAGTCGATCGGTACCTGCTTCCCATGCCCTTCGGCATCGTACACGGTAACTTTTACCACCCACGGCCGTGATCGGTTTCCCTTCAGCTTGGTTACGCAGCCATAATGATTCGGTTTTCTTCTTCCCATATTTCCACCTCAAAAAAGGTACACTTTGACAAGCCTGCCCGGAGGTGGTATCATAGTCTGTGCAGAGGTTCTCCAAAATCTACTGTACAGAGCCGTGACGCCTTCGGGCAAGCGGTTCGGAAACCTCCTTCGGTGCTGGTAACACCGGGGGAGTTTTTTTTATTTGTTTGTGCAAATCAAAATTATACTATACTTTAGCATAATTTTGATGTATAATGAACGTGAACGAATCTTTTCATTCATACACAGAAAGAAAGGTGCTATCATGTCAGAGCGTCAGAATGCCGTCGAACTTTATCTTGACGAAAAAGACTTCAAAATGAAGTTGAACGGTGTTGAAGTCCATCGCGTCAATGGCTTCTCCATCCAGTGCGATGCGGGCCATCCCCTCGCAGATATGACGCTGAACATTTCGGTGGACAAACTGAAACTCGGTTAATGGAGTTTACTCCACACATCCAGCGCCTTGTCAATGCCGCGTTCGACAGCCGTTTCGCCGTACTCGATAGCCTTCGGAAACAGATCGCAGGCACCCATCATGTAAAGGTCGATATAGCCATCATCACGCAGTTCCGCAAGCGCCTCTCTCACGTCATCCCACGGGATCCCCGGCAATGCAGCCGACACATCTTCTGATGCAAAGTATTTTGCCTGAGACTTCGGCAAGGTTTTGCGGCGCTCCGTGTATGCACGATAAAGTTTCAGCAAGACCTTTTCGGTATCTTTTGTCATCCCGTATTTTCTCCTTCTGCGCCCTCGGTGTTCCAGCACCGGGGGCGTTTTTTGTTTAGTGATTTTATTTTATAGATTCAATAACTGTTTTTTCTTTGCATTGTACTCGTCTTCTGTAATTGCTCCAATGTCCAGAAGATTTTTAAACTTCATAAGCTCATCCGCAACGCTGGATGAAGCATCCGGAACTTTCTTTATTGTTGTTCTTTCGCTAAAGATTTCTTCGCAAAGTTTCAGAACCTTGCGGGAATATGTAAAAACCGGAGACTCAAATCTTCCAAACGGATATTCCACGACAAACGACATTTTCGGATTCGATTCTTCTGTATGTGAAACCTTCTTTGCCGTGTTACCACCAACAACTGCGCCAACAGGACCTGCAACGATTCCTCCAGCGATTGATCGAGTGACGCTGCCTTTTGTCTCGGTGACAACCTTTGTATCCACTTTGACGGTATAGTCTACAAGCTCATCGAACGTAAACCACCCCGGAATTCCTGCGACCGTCATAAGTCGCTGCGCTCTGTTCACATAAGCAACCATTGTTCCCGGTTCCTGCAGATTTTCAAAGCCTTTCGCCCGCTCACGCCGGTCGTTGAAGAACTTCCATCCTTCTTTTAATTTATCAGCAGGGACAGTTTTGTAATCCATTCCAAGATCGGAAAACAAAGACCGGCATCTTTTACAGACAAAACCGTCTGAGCAAGACTCTCTGTCAAAGATTCCCATCTTCTCGCCGCAGATAGAACAATTTGCCATTGAACATTCCTCCTTTTTCATTCGAAAAAATCCAATTTTTCATTCGATTTTTGCGCAGATAATATTGCTTGCAGGACACAGCAAACAGTTGTATAATATGAGCAAATAGAACAACCACTGTTGGAGGGCCGCATCATGACACGACAAGAAACCATCAACGCCATTCTGAAACTGCTGGAAAAGGCCGATTTCCGCCAGCTGCGGCTTGTGTGGGTGTACGCAAGCCACCTGATCGGATAAGCAACCAGCCACCACGCGAGGGAAGCCTTTACGGGCTTTCCTCTTTTTTTTGCGTCAATTTTTCGGCCATACGTTCCAGCAGCTCCCAGTCCGCCGGGCTCAGGCCTGCCAGCATTTCGACAAAACGCTTTTTAAAGGTGTCGCTGTCATCCTTGGTCAGGTCAGCCAGGAAAGCCGCTACCTGCTCCGACTGGGTGTCCTGCACAAACATTTCACCCTCGCCGGTACGCAGCCACGCTTCCCGGACGCCGAACTTATCGCAGATGTCTTTAATAGTACGGTCGCTTGGGGTTCTGGAGCCATTTTCAAGCATCCATAAATAATTACGGGAGAGATTGATTCTGTCCGCAAACTGTTCCTGCGTCAAGCCTTCGCGTTTTCGGACGGCTTCGATTCTTGCGTTCATTTTGTTCACCTCCTTTCTGTTCTCTTCAATTCGTATTATATTCCGTAAATCTAACTGTGTCAACATTTATTTTTAACCTTCTTCAAAATTCAGGCTTGAAAAATCTAACAGAGTATGCTATATTGTTCTCACAAAGTTAGCAAATCGAAGCTAATCAAGTCAACAAAAAGAGGTGAAGAAGATGGATCACTCTCCCCGCACGCCGGAAGAACAGGAGCAGCTTGACAAGAAGATGTTGGAGGAAACCGAGCGATACTATGCACGCCTTGACCTGAAATACGGTATTGCTTTCGCTCTGTCCATCATTGCGCTGCTCATCAACGTCATCAACCTTTTAAGGCTGTAGCAATGGAAACAAGCAGACTCAAAACCGACAAACCAAGAGCAATGTTGGCACGCCTTTCAGTCTTTGTGAAATGCTTTTGTTCTTCCAGCGCAACACGACCACCAGCATTGATTTGATAGGTATACTCCGGATCTTCGTACTCATACCGGAACGCATCCTCATCTTCATAACGAAAAACCATATTTTTGTCCGTCAGCCATTGCATCGTTTCAAAGTTGACGGTCATGCCACACTTTCCCATCTGATAAATGGAAAAGGCTTCATCAGGATGCTCATTCAGAAAATCCAGAACCTTCAGCGTTTTTACGTCCAGCATTTTCAACACTCCTTTCTGCCCAAGTATACCGCAGAAGGGAGCACGCCACAACCCACCCGATGATGACCCGGTGGCACGGGTCGAAACCATTTCGGTGACGCAGCCGGAATGGTCGTGGGAGCCACCCACAGAAAGGAGTGCTTCGTATGGCACGTAAGAACAATTCCCTGAACCCCGCCATGTATGGCCTGACGCAGCAGGACGTGGAGCGCGTGATCCGCATTCACACCATGTGCAAGGACATGGACGAGGACGCATTTGAGCAGATGGAGACCGCTGCGGCATCCATCAATCTGGTGGCCAGCCTGAAGAAGCTGGACGGGCGGCCTGTGGCATGAAAGGAGGAATGACACATGTTCAAAGACAGGTTGAAGAAAGCCATGAAAGACCTGCATCTGAATCAGGTACAGGTTTCCGGGATGACCGGCAGATCCAGAGCGTCCATCTGTCAATATCTGGCTGGTGCACAAGTGCCGCCCGATGCCGTACAGCGCAGTATGGCTGCAGCCCTTGGGCTGGATGTCGAATACTTCACTGCGCCGGATGCGCCCCAGCACACCGATCCTGTCCCCAAACGACACGGCGGCATCCGGCAGCTGAGCCTTAAACAGGCTGCCGCCCTGCTTGGCGTTGACAAGGAAACGGTCGGCAAGGGCTTGCAGCAGGGCGTATTCCCGTGGGGGTACGGAGTCAAGACATCTGCAAACCGCTGGCGCTACATCATCAATGCCGATCGGTTTTCTCAGATCGAAGGCGTTGAAATTCAGGAAGGAGAATCCGCATGAAGATCAAATCCGGCGTGTGGTACTGGCTGGCCGTGGCCAGCGGAGCCGTGGGCCTGCTGTACGGCATGGGGCTGGAGGGCAGCTTCCAGACCGGCGGCACCGTCTCGGATGCCGGCTTCATCACGGCCATGGTGCTGATCCTGCTGGCGGTGTTCTTTGCCCGGCTGGGCTTTGCCGCCCATGACCGGGAGCAGCAGGAGCGCCGCAAGGTGCACCAGCAGCCCCGGAACACCGTAAAGAGCGGCAGGAAGGCAGGCTGAGCATGAGCGACTTCAAGACCTACACCCGCATCTGCGTGGACTGCGGCAAGGTGCTCTGCAATGTCGGACGCTCTGCTCAGCGCTGCCCCGAATGCGGCAAAAAGCACGCCAACGCCCTGAGTCTGGAATGGGATCGTCGGCGCAATGAAGAACTGCAGGCCCAGCGTCAGGGCCTTGCCGCTGAGCGCAGCAGCCTTGCCCTGCACGCCGAGGTCCGCGCTGCCGAAAAAGCCGGCCTGAGCTACGGCAAGTACATGCTGCTGAAAATGCAGGCAAACAAAAAGCCCGCCGGTGCGCCAACACCGACGAGCCCAAAGGGTGATGGAATTTGAAAGCCCCATCACCCTTGATGATATCACATCAGAAAGGATTTTACAAATGAAAGGTATTTTAGCCGAACCGGGCAAAGAGCCTGTGGTCACCACCCTGCCGGACAGCCTGTGGGCCATTGAGAACCGGCTGGGCACCCGCAGTGAGATGATCGTGCTGCCCCGCACCCCGGCGGTGCTGTTCGTGGGCCGGTACGATGGCCCCATCCAGCCCGCCAGCCTGCTGAATCGGACGTACCGGGGCCGCCAGCTTTACGGACCCATCCTCTGCTACGGCTGGAAGGGAAACAACATCCAGCCCATGAGCAAGGATGTGCAGGCCGAGATGCTGGACCGCCTCAAGGACACGGAGGTGCGGGTATGATCATCAGCCAGAACAGCAACGATGTTTACTACGCCTATACCCGTGGGCGCTTCTGGCGCTGGGACGAATCCGCACGGATCTGGAAAGAAAGCCATCTGCTGGCCCAGAAGTTCGGCAAAGCCAAGGCCGCTGAAAAACATCTGACCCCGGAAGCGTTTCTGACCAGCGACGAGTTCATCCCCATGGACGACTACGAGCTCCCGGAGCAGATGCTGACGGCCCTCAGGGAGGCCAAGCCCTGCAGGAACGCGCCCATTGACCCGGTAGAGGAAGAATCTTCCTCGGATGTTCCCGCTTCCTGTATCTGCTCTACCTGCACCTGTGGCGGGTGCAAAGAAGAATGCTTCGGAAACTGTCGCAGCTGTGGCCACCCCGTGCAGGAGTGCAACAGCTACCAGACCGAGGGCGAAAAGCATTTGACTCCCACTCACTCTGAGGATATTGCTGAACCGCTCGGCAATATCCCCGCCGACTCCAGTTTCGACTTCTCGGCTCTGGGCGACCTGTCCGAACAGGCCGTGGAGACCGATCAGCAGTTCGATCTGCACTACGGCACCGCACAGGATGAATACCTCATTTCCTGCATCTACGTTGCCAAAATGCACGCACTAACGGCCAAGGCTGGCCGCTATGGCGGCGGTACATGGACAAAGTGGTATGAGAGCAAGGGCATGAGCAAATCCAGCGTCTGGAATATGCTGCAAACAGGTGAAGGTTTTAAAGGTTCAACTGTTGAACAATTAACTTCAATCCCTGAACTTTCTCGCAAGGACCTGAACCTGATCGCCCGCTCCGGCTGTGCGGAACAGCTCACCGCAGCCGCCGGAGACAGCCAGCGGGTGAAGGAGCTGCTGGCCCAACTCAAAGCCGAAAAAGACCGCGCCGACGCCGCCGAGAAGTCCGCTCAGAACGCCCGCAAAGAAAATGCCTATTTCAAGGAGCTGGTGAAAAGCGCCGAAGCCCAGACCTCTAAGGACGCGGAAAAGCGGGAAGAAGCAGAAAGCCGCTATGAATCCGCTCTTGCCGACATCAGCGGCCTGAAAGAGCAGAACGCCCAGCTCCAGCAGAGCTACCACGATGCAGACGAGAGCCGCATTGCGGCCAACCTCCAGCGCCAGAAAGCCGAAGCGGAACGCGACAAGGCCGAAGCCCGTGCCAAGAACGCCGAGGGCCAGCTTTCCGGCTCCCGGCAGGTGGCCGAAGCGGCAAAGCTCCGGGCCGACAAGCTGCAGGAAGAAAATGCGGCCCTGAAAAAGCAGCCCATCGCCGCCGTGGTGGACGAGGAGGAAGTGGAACGCCGGGCAAACCAGCGGGCCCATGACATTGCCGAGGACTTAGCCGCCGAGATGACCGCCGACCTGCAGGCACGGCTGGAACAGGCCTCTTCCGGCAGCGAACAGGATGCCCGCGATGCCTACGACAGCATCATTCTGGCCGGACGCTCCATCACAAGCATCGTTCAGTCCGCCAAAATGCAGTTCCGCAAACTGCCGGACGACCAGCGGGAAACCGCAATCAACCAGTTCGTTCACACACTCGCATCCGCTCAAGGGGAGGTATCCGCATGTCTGTAAAGATCATGGCCTTAGAGGCCGAAAACGTCAAACGCATCAAGGCCGTTGCGCTCACGCCGTTGCCCACCGGGCTCACCCTCGTGGGCGGCAACAACAATCAGGGCAAGACCAGCGTGCTGGACGCGCTGGCGTGGGCCCTCGGCGGCGACCGCTTCCGCCCGGACGCCGCCCAGCGGGACGGGGCCGTGGCTCCCGCCCACCTCAAGGTCAGGCTCTCCAACGGCGTGGTGGTGGAGCGCAAGGGCAAGAACAGCACCCTGACCGTCACCGACCCCACCGGACGCCGCAGCGGCCAGCAGCTGCTCAACGCCTTCATCGAGCCGCTGGCGCTGATCTGCCCCGCTTCATGGAAGCGTCCGACAAGGAGAAAGCCGACATCCTGCTCCGGATCATCGGCATCGGCACCGAACTGCACACCCGGGATCTTGAGATCAAATCCTTGTACGACAAGCGCACCTTCACCGGCCAGCTGGCCGCGCAGAAAAAGCACTTTGCCGAGGAGCTGATCTCCTACCCGGACGCCCCGGAGGAACCGGTCAGCGCCTCCGACCTCATCCGCCAGCAGCAGGAAATTCTGGCCCGCAACGGCGAGAATCAGCGCAAGCGCAATCAATTCGCTCAGCTCACAGATTTGCTCGAACGGCAGAAAAAGGTGGTTGCAGACCTTGAATTTCAGTTGAGCACGGAAAAGCAGCGGCTGGCCTCGATGCAGGCCGACGTGAAAATCGCCCAGACCTCTGCCGCAGATCTTCAGGACGAATCCACCGCCGAACTGGAAGCTTCCATCCGGGACATCGAAGAGATCAACCAGAAGGTGCGGGCCAATCTGGAAAAATCCCGGGCCGAGGACGAAGCCGCCCGGTATGCCAGCGATTACGACAAGCTCACCGAAGCCATCACCCGGAAGCGGGCCGACCGCATGGCCCTGCTGAACGGTGCCGACCTGCCCCTGCCGGAGCTGAGCGTGGAGGACGGCGCCCTTACCTATAAAGGCAAGCACTGGCGGGATATGTCCGGCAGCGACCAGCTGCGGGTGGCCGCGGCCATCGTCCGCCGCCTGAACCCGGACTGCGGTTTTGTGCTGCTGGACAAGCTGGAACAGATGGACATGACCACCCTGCAGGAGTTCTCCGCATGGCTGGAAGCGGAGCACCTGCAGGCCATTGCCACCCGGGTCTCCACCGGCAGCGAGTGCCAGATCATCATTGAGGACGGCATGGTGAAGGATGCCGAAACCACCCTGCCGCCCGTCACCGAAAAGCCCCAGCAGAAAAGCTGGACGAAAGGAGCGTTTTAAATGAGTAAGTATGCAGTCACTGCCGGGGTGCAGGATTCCCCGGTCAAGACCGTGCTGTACGGCCCCGAGGGCATCGGCAAAAGCACCTTTGCCTCTCACTTTCCGGACCCCATTTTCATCGACACCGAGGGCGGCACCAAGCGGCTGAACGTCAAGCGCCTGCCCCAGCCCACCAGCTGGGCCATGTTGTTGGACGAGGTGGCCGAGGTGCGCAAGGGCAGCATCCCCTGCGGCACGCTGGTCATCGACACCGCCGACTGGGCCGAACGGCTGGCCATTGATGCCGTCTGTGCCAAGGCCAAGGTGGACGGGCTGGAGGGCTTTGGCTACGGCAAAGGCTACACCTACCTGAAGGAGGAGTTCGGCAAGCTGCTGGACGCGCTGGAAGAGGTGCTGAACACCGGACACAATGTTCTGATCCTTGCCCACGCGGCTATCACCAAGTTCGAGCAGCCGGACGCGGCGGGCAGCTACGACCGCTGGACCATGAAGACCACCAAGCAGGTGGAGCCGCTGATCCGGGAGTGGTGCGACATGCTGCTCTTCGTCAACTACCAGACCGTGGTGGAAAAGAGCGGCAGCGCCCCCAACGCAAAAGACAAGGTGACCGGCGGCCGCCGGGTCATGTACACCACCCATCACCCCTGCTGGGACGCCAAGAACCGCTTTGGCCTGACGGACGAAATGCCCTTTGATTATGCCGGCATTGCCGCCTGCATCCCCGGCACCACACCTGCGCCCGCACCGCAGCTGCGCCCCCAGCCGAAGCCCCAGAGTGCGCCGGAAGAGGACATCCTGCCCGCACCCACCCCGCAGCCGGAACCGCCCGCCGAGACGGTGCCCAAAGCCCTGCTGGTGCCCGACCTGATCGCGTTGGGCGTGCCGGAAAAGCTGGCCCCGCTCATGAGCGCCAACAACGTCACCCCGGAGGAGCTGCAGGCTGTGGTGGGCAAACGGGGCTATTTCCCCGAGGATATGCCCATCCGGGACTACCCGGCCGATTTTGTAGAGGGCTGTCTGGTGGCCGCATGGCCCCAGGTGCTCCAGATGGTGCTGGACAGCCGTGACCTGCCGTTTTGACCCTCTCACCGGGCCCGTCCGCCCTGCGGCGGCGCGGCCCCGGAGCTTCCCCGAAGGGGGGGAGCCAAGAATCAAGGAATCATTATAAAGGAGATATATTATGAACGACATGAATACCACCGACCGCGCCCTGAGTTGGGACGACGAATTTACCAACGAACAGCAGGAGTTCGTGCTCCTGCCCGAGGGCGATTACGCCTTTGAGGTCACCGGCATGGAACGTGCCCGCTTTGAGGGCAGCGCCAAGCTGCCGCCCTGCTCCATGGCAAAGCTGACCCTGAAGATCTTCGGCGGGGCCAAGGGCGACACCACCGTCACCGACCGCCTGTACCTGCACACCAAAACGCAGGGCCTGCTGGGCGCTTTCTTCGAGAGCATCGGTCAGTGCAAGCGCGGCGAGACCTTCCGCCCCCGCTGGAACGAAGTGGTGGGTGCCCGGGGCTGGTGCCGTCTGGGCATCCGGGAGTACACCAAGCAGAGCGGCCCCAACGCGGGCAAGACCGGCCAGAGCAACGAAGTCATCCGCTTTCTTCCGCCGCCCCAGCCTAAGGCCGCTCCCGCGCAGGGCTGGACACAGGGGGCGTTCTGATGGGGCAGGAACTGAGACCCTACCAGCAGCAGGCCCGTGAACGCATCCACGCCGAGTGGGAGAACGGCCACACCCGCACCCTGCTGGTGCTGCCCACCGGCACCGGCAAGACCATCGTGTTTGCGTCCGTGGCCGCCGATCAGGTGCGGGCGGGCCACCGGGTGCTTATTCTGGCCCACCGGGGCGAGCTGCTGGAACAGGCAGCGGACAAGCTGCAGCGCTCCACCGGCCTTGTCAGCGCCGTGGAAAAGGCAGACGCCACCTGCCTGAACACATGGTTCCGGGTGGTGGTAGGCAGCGTGCAGACCCTGCAGCGCACCGCCCGGCTGGAACGCTTCCCTCATGATTACTTTGGCACCATCATCATTGACGAGGCCCACCACGCCATCACCGACGGCTACCGCCGCATCCTCGACTACTTCGGCAGTGCCAAGGTGTTGGGCGTCACCGCCACCCCAGACCGGGGCGACATGCGCAATCTGGGCGAGGTGTTCGACAGCCTTGCCTTTGAATATAAGCTGACCGATGCCATCAAAGAGGGCTATCTGTGCCGCATCATGGCCCAGACCATCCCCCTGAAGCTGGACATTTCTTCTGTCACCATGAGCGGCGGAGACTACGCCGTGGGAGACCTCGGCACGGCGCTTGACCCCTATCTGGAACAGATCGCCGCTGAAATGGCCCAGCGCTGCAAGGACCGCAAAACAGTGGTGTTCCTGCCCCTCATCAAGACCAGCCAGAAGTTCCGGGACCTGCTGAACGCCAAGGGCTTTTGCGCCGCCGAGGTCAACGGCCAGAGCGCCGACCGCCGCGAGGTTTTGGCCGACTTTGATGCCGGGAAGTACAACGTGCTGTGCAACTCCATGCTGCTCACCGAGGGCTGGGACTGCCCCAGCGTGGACTGCGTGGTGGTACTGCGGCCCACCAAGGTACGCAGCCTGTACAGCCAGATGGTGGGACGCGGCACCCGGCTCTCCCCGGGCAAGACCGACCTGCTGCTCCTCGACTTTTTGTGGATGACCGACAAGCACGAGCTCTGCCGCCCGGCGGATCTGGTCTGTGAGGACCGCGCCGTGGCCCGCCAGATGACCGAAAATCTGGCCGAGAGCGGCTGCCCGCAGGACATCGAGGAAGCAGCCGTGCAGGCCAGCGAGGACGTGGTGACCCAGCGGGAGGAAGCCCTTGCAAAACAGCTGGAAGAACAGCGCCGCAAAAAGGCCAAGCTGGTGGACCCGCTGCAGTACGAGATGAGCATTCAGGCCGAGGACCTTGCCGGGTATGTGCCGGCCTTTGGCTGGGAAGCAGGCCCGCCCACCGAACAGCAGGCCGCCGCGCTGGAAAAGCTGGGCATCCTTCCGGACGCCGTGGAGTCGGCAGGCAAGGCCAGCCTTTTGCTGGACCGGCTGCACAAGCGCCGGGACGAAGGCCTCACCACCCCAAAGCAGATCCGCTGTCTGGAAAAATACGGCTTCCAGCACGTGGGCAGGTGGAGCTTTGAGCAGGCCAAACACATGATCGACCGCATTGCGGCGGGCGGCTGGCGGGGTGTGCCCAAGGGCGTTACTCCCAGCACCTACACGCCGCCCGTAGAACCGGCCTTTCCGGATAGCAGCTTTGGATGGTGATGCGAATGGAACATGAAGATGAACTCAAAGAAGCGCTGGACTTCATCTCCCCGGCCTCCCTGACCTATGAGGAATGGACGATGGTGGGCATGGCCCTGAAGGATTCCGGCCTGCCCGTCACCGTCTGGGAAGCATGGAGCGCCCGGGACGGGGGCCGCTATCACAAGGGCGAGTGTGCCAAAAAGTGGGAGAGTTTCCACGGCAGCACAAAGCCTGTCACCGAGAGCAGCATTTTTCAGCTGGCCTATTCCCACGGTTGGAGCGGCCCGGCGGGCCATGCGCTGGACTGGGGCGACGAGCTCTCTGCCGGGCCCGGTGCACAAACCGAGGGCCGCGTGGTAGATCCCGGTGGGTGGAAGCCCACGAGCTGGACTGCCCGCAGAGTGGCACCCGGCAGAGCAGATCAAGCGGTATCTGCAGGCACTTTTTGAGCCGGAGGAATACGTTGCCTACGTCACCGAGAGCTACCGGAAAGAGGACGGGCGCTTTGCCCCCAACGGCTGCTCCTGTCAGCTGACCGCCGGGCAGCTCATCATGGAGCTGGATCATTACGGCGATGATATCGGTGCTGCCCTTGGCGACTACAACCCCGAAGCCGGTGCGTGGATCTGCTTCAACCCCATGGACGGCGGAGGCCGCCGCAACGAGAACGTGACCGACTTCCGCTACGCCCTCGTGGAGTGCGACAACATGGAGTTGGGCAAGCAGCAGGCCATCATCAAGCAGCTGGAACTGCCCTGTGCCGCGCTGGTCTACTCCGGCGGCAAGAGCGTCCACGCCATCGTCAAGGTGGATGCCCCGGACTATGCCGAGTACCGCAGGCGGGTGGATTACCTCTACGCCGCCTGTCAGAAAAACGGCCTGACCATCGACCAGCAGAACCGCAACCCTTCCCGCCTTTCCCGGATGCCCGGCATCCTGCGCGGTGACAAACGGCAGACCCTGCTGGAAACGAACATCGGAAAATCCTGCTGGGATGAATGGCGTGACTGGCTGGAAGCGGAGACCGACGAGCTGCCCGAGACCGAGAGTCTGGCCGACGACTGGGAGAGCCTGCCCCCGCTGGCCGATGCCCTCATCACCGGAGTGCTGCGCAAGGGCCACAAGATGCTGCTGGCAGGCCCCAGCAAGGCGGGCAAGAGCTTTGCCCTCATCGAGCTGTGCATCGCCATCGCCGAAGGCAGGCCGTGGCTGGGCCGGTTCTCCTGCGCACAGGGCAAGGTACTGTACATCAATCTGGAGCTGGACCGGGCCTCCTGCCTGCACCGCTTCAAGGACGTGTACACCGCCCTCGGCCTGCCCCCGCAGAACCTGCGGAACATCGACATCTGGAATCTGCGCGGCGCGTCCGTGCCCATGGACAAGCTGGCCCCAAAGCTCATCCGCCGGGCCCAGAAAAAAGGCTACACCGCCGTGATCCTCGACCCCATTTATAAGGTCATCACCGGCGACGAGAACAGTGCCGACCAGATGGCAAAGTTCTGCAACCAGTTCGACCTTGTGTGCCGTGCGCTGGACTGTGCCGTGATCTACTGCCACCACCACTCAAAAGGTGCGCAGGGCGGCAAGCGCAGCATGGACCGCGCATCCGGCTCCGGCGTGTTCGCCCGTGACCCGGATGCCATGCTGGACATGACCGAGCTCACCCCCACCGATGCCATCCGGGAACAGCTCCACAACAAAGCCGCCTGCCGGGTCATCAAGGCCATGCTGGACAAGCGCGGCCATGGGGATGCCTACGGCCCGGACGATGTCCTGAGCCGCAGCCGGATGCTGACCATTGCCAAAGAACACCTTGGCCTTGCCGACCTGCGGGCCATCGATGCCGAAGTGGCCGCCGCCCAGAAGCAGGCCGACAGCATGACCGCATGGCGCATCGAGGGCACCCTGCGCGAGTTTGCCCGCTTCAACCCGGTGAACCTCTGGTTCGACTACCCCGTGCACAAGCCGGACACCGGCCTGCTGGAGGACCTGCAGCCGGACAGCGATTTCAAAACGCTGGGCAGCCGCGGTGCCGCCAAGCGCTGGGGCGATAAAGGCAAGGTGACCAAGGACAAAAAGGCCGAACTGGACACCGCCTTTGAAGCCTGCATGATGGATGGCGAAGTTACCGTCTATGCGCTGGCTGAATACATGGACCTGAAGCCCCGCACCATCAAGACGCGGCTGAAAGATGACGGACGTTTCTGGATCGATGGCGAGAAAGTGGGCCGCAAGGAGCCCGGCAGCGCAGGTTAAACAAGCCGTAATAAGTCCGATTACAATTTGTTGTAAAAATGCAGAAATAGCCGCTATTTTGCACAACACGAAAAACTGCAATTTTGCAGTTATAGCCGCTATGACTGCAGATTTTGCAGTGCAAAATAGCCTATATATAATAGCTAAAACTGCAACTGCAATTGTGATGGGGTCTCCCGAAGGATGGGGCGACCACAGCCCCCATCCATTCGGGGAACCCTCCCCATCACGTTGGCGCTAAAACCTGAAAAAAAGAAAAACGAGGTGAACCCCATGTACATGC
The DNA here is from genome assembly GCF_049562865.1 of Faecalibacterium sp. 7. Taxonomy (NCBI): domain Bacteria; kingdom Bacillati; phylum Bacillota; class Clostridia; order Eubacteriales; family Oscillospiraceae; genus Faecalibacterium; species Faecalibacterium sp. 7. The sequence continues at coordinate 2,671,739 of NZ_CP186911.1, forward strand.
AATTCTTTCTCCCCATGCAGCCGCCCACCACCACCCACAACGCAAAGCAGCTGCACGCCTACATGAAGGGTGGCAAACCCTGTGCCGTGCTCCACGACAGCCCGGAGCTCAAAGCCACCCGTGCCAAGCTCCACGCCCATCTGGCACCCCACGCGCCGGAAAAGCCCATCCCCGCAGGCCGTCCGGTGCGTCTGCTGGTCAAGTGGTGCTTCCCTGCCGAGGGCCGCAAAAGCGGCAGCTGGCGCACCGCAAAGCCGGACACCGACAATCTGGAAAAGGCCCTCAAGGACGAAATGACCCGCCTGCACTTCTGGGCCGATGACGCGCAGGTGTGCAGCGAGATCGTGGAGAAATTCTGGTCGGACCCCTGCGGCGTGTTCGTCCGGGTGGAGGAACTGTAATGACCTACGAAGAGAAAAAGGCATGGCTCTGGCGGTACCGGACGGCCAAGCGGTTCGAGCTGCTCAAACTGGACGAGCTGGCCACGCTGCAGACCGACGCCACCCACACCACCCAGCGCTTTTCTCCTGTGCCGGGCGGCAGCGGCGACGGACAGGCTCTGCCCCGCAGCGTGGAGCGCATCGACGAGGCCCGCCGGGCCGCTGAGGCGCAGTCTGCCGTGTGCGACGCCATCCGGGCCGAGATCATGGAGGTGTTCCGCCAGTTGGACGATGAGGTGGATTTCATGATCCTGTTCCGGCGGTACATCCTGTTGGAGGACTGGCCGGACATCGCGGTCATCGTCCGCATTTCCCGCAGCCAGATGTTCCAACGCCACAGCGCGGCGATCAAAAGACTGGAGATCAAAAGTCCGGACTGAACCGGAGCGAACCGGACTTGATAATCCTGTCAACCCCTGCTAAAATTTAAAATGCCGAAGCCCGCAGGAAAGGTCTACTCCCTTCGATCCTGCGGGCTTTGTGCTGCCCGGCTGACACAGAGGATCACCTTTCCCGACCAACAGCCTGAATGCATCAGCCGGGTTTCTTTGTTATATCCCGCCGTTCGGATCTTCCGGGCGGCTTTTTGATTTTACGGCAAGAGAGGTGGTGACGTGGCCAACGAAGAAAATCTCATCCCGTTCAACGAACGAACGGAGAGCGAACAGAGACAGATCGCCCAGAAGGGCGGCATTGCTTCCGGTGTGGCCCGCCGCCGCAAGCGCAGCATGAAAGAAGCGGCGGACTACTATCTCAGCCTGCCGGAGACCGACCGCCGCCGGGTGAATGCCCTGCTGCGGGATGAGGTGGACAATGAGGACATCGACAATCAGATGTCGGTGGTCATGGGCATTACGGAAGCCGCCAAGCGCGGTGATGCCCGTGCCGCCGGGGTGCTGCTGAAGATGCTTGGCGAAGAGACCGTGCAGGAGGACCCGGCCGCCGATGCACTGGAAGCTGCCCGCAAGCTGCTGGGAGGTGTAGACAGTGCCATTGACTGAGTTTCAGCAGGAGTTCCTTCGCAATTGCTCCCACCGCTGGAACGTCAAGACTGGGGCCACCCGCTCCGGCAAGACCTATCTGGACTGCGCTGTTACCATCCCCAAGCGCATCTGCGCGGCCCGGGACGAGGGCCTTTGCGTCATGCTGGGCAACACCCTCGGCACGCTGGAACGCAACGTGCTGGAGCCCATGCGGGCCCTCTGGGGTCCGGAGCTTGTGGGCGTAGTGCGCACCTCGGCGTCCGGCAACATCGTGCAGCTGTTCGGCCGCAAGGTGTACGTGCTGGGTGCCGACAACAAAAAGCACATTGCCCGCATTCAGGGTGCAGCCTTCGAGTACGCCTATGGGGACGAGATCACCACATGGGACGAGGGCGTGTTCCAGATGCTCAAGAGCCGTCTGTCCTGTCCGCACAGCCATTTTGACGGCACCTGCAACCCGGATAACCCCCAGCACTGGTTCAAGCAGTTTCTGGACAGCGACGCGGACATCTACTGTCAGGCCTACACCATCGACGACAACCCCACTCTGCCGCCGGAGTTCGTGGCTCAGCTGAAAAAGGAGTACGCGGGCACGGTCTACTATAACCGCTTCATCCTCGGCCAATGGGCTGCAGCGGGCGGCATCATCTACCGGCCCTTTGCGGACAGCATTGCCGCCGGGGATGGGCGTTTCCTCTGGCCTGCGGACAAGCCCTGCCGCCCGTGGCGCATCCACATCGGGGTGGACTTCGGCGGCAATGGCTCCCGCCACGCATTCGTGGCCACCGGCATCCTGCCCTACTACGCGGGGGTCGTGGGTCTGGCATCCGCCCGCATCGACCCGAAGGATCAGGACGCTGACTACCTCGCCGCGCAGCTCATTGAGTTCTGCACCGCCGTGTTCGCACGGTACGGCGAGATCCACTATCTTTTCTGCGACAGCGCCGAGCAGACGCTGATCAACCACATCCGCACCCGGCTGCGGGCCTGCCCGCTTTCCTGGCTGGCCGACCGGGTGCAGAACAGTGCCAAGATCCAGATCATCGACCGCATCCGCCTGACATCCATTCTAATGGGTGGCGGGCGCTTTTGGTATATGCCGGAGGCTGCCACCTTGCGGGATGCCCTTGCCGCCGCCCTGTGGAGCCAGAAGCACCCCGGCGTGGATGAACGTCTGGACGACGGCACCACCGACATTGACACCCTCGATGCCTTCGAGTACACCATCGAGCGCGATTACAGGAGACTGACTGCAAGATGAACGTTTCTGCCTTTATCGAACACCTGAACAAAACCAGAAATCTGCGGCTGGATGCAGACTACTACGGCAATATCGAAATCTGGCGGCAGTGGTGGAAGGGTGACGTGCCCGACATCCACGACCAGAAAGAGGACGCCCCGGACGGCAGCGTCATCTCGCGGCGTCTGGCTTCCCTGCGGATGCCGAAGCACGTCTGCGAGGACTGGGCAAACCTGCTGCTCAACGACAAGACCACTCTCCAGATCGGCGATGCAGCCACCTCTGCCTATCTGCTGGGCAGCGATGAACAGCAGACCGGGGGCCTTTTGCGGCAGCTGCATTTCTGGGAGAACGCAAACCGGCTGGTGGAGCAGGCCTACTGGTCGGGCACCGGCGCTTTTGTGATGAGCGTGGAGAACCTGACGGTGGATGCCTCCGGCAACGCTCTGCCTTCGCCGCAGGGGCGCATCCGGCTGGACTACGACCCAGCCTGCTGCATCCTGCCCATCAGCGTGGAGCGCGGCGTTGTGACCGAAGCGGCCTTTGTGTCCGAGTGCATGATGGGCGGCAAGCCTGCCGTCTACCTGCAGACCCACACGGTCAGGAACGGCAGCCGCACCATCACCAACGAATGGTTTGAGGTGACGGACGATATCTCCGGCACGCCGAAATTCGCGAAAGCCAAGACCCCGCCGGGCATGGTGGAGAGTATCACGGTCAGCGGCTCACCGGCATGGTTCAGTCTGTTCAGCCCGGCGGCTGCCAAGAACATCGACGGCGGCATGGGGCTGGGCATGAGCATCTTCTCCGAGGCGCTGGACGCGGCACAGATGGTGGACTACGCCTTCGACAACTACCGGCAGGACATCCGCCTCGGCGGCAAGAAGATCTTCTATGACCGCTCCCTGTGCCGCAAGTGGGTGGACAAGGAAGGCACCGAGCACGCCGTGCCGCCGGATGCCGTCCACCGGCAGGTCTTCTACGAGCTGCCCACGCCGGAAGGCGGCATCGACCAGCCCGCTGCATGGCGGGAGTATAACCCCGACCTGCGCACGGCCTCCAACCATCAGGCGGTGCAGGACGCGCTGGACATGATGAGCTTCAAGTGCAAACTGGGCTGCCACCGCTATAAGTTCGATCAGGGCAACGTGACCACCGCCACCGAGTACACCGGCAGCCGTCAGGATCTGGTGCAGAACGCCAACAAGAACCAGATTCCCATCGAGACGGCACTGATCGGCATCCTGCGTGCCATGCTGTGGGCGGCGAAGAACCTGCTGGACGCGCCGGCAGACCCGGAGACCAGCATTTCCGTCAACTGGGACGACAGCTACATCGTCAGCGAGGCCGAGCGCACCAGCCAGCTGCGGGAGGATGCTCTTTCAGGCCTCGTGCCTCGCTGCCGGTACCTCTCCGCCCGGTACAGCCTGAGCGAGGAGGAAGCCCACCAGTGGACGGCAGAGGCCAAGGCAGACAGCCAGTCCGAAGAGCAGATCACCTTCGGGGGTGCCTGATGCTGCCGCCGTCTTACCTCGACCAGATGCCGGATGCCTTTGTGCAGCTCTGGCAGCGGGTCGAAGAACAAGTCCTGCAGGACGTTGCCCGGCGCATCGGCAAGATGGACGCCGTGACCCCCACCGCAAACTGGCAGCTGTGGCGCTACCAGCAGACCGAGGCGCTGCGCAACGACGTGGTGAAGCTGCTGGCGAAGTACACCGGCAAGAGCGAGGCCGCCATCCGCAGGCTGCTTTTGCAGGCCGCCACCGAAGCCATGGAGCGGGAGGATGCCATCTATTACCACTACAGCAAAGAGCCGCAGCCCTTTGAAGAGAGCGCTGCCCTGAACAATTTGTTAGACGCCGGTGCGCGGCAGACCTGCGGCACATGGCAGAATCTCACGGCCACCACGGCAAACACCGTCACAGGCGCGTTCGAGCGCACGCTGGACGCCGCATGGCTCAAAGTGAGCACCGGTGCCTTTGACTACAAAACCGCCGTCAAACAGGCCGTGGACAGCCTTGCAGACGACATGCCCATGGTCACATACCCCAGCGGCCACAAGGACAGCATCGAGGTGGCCGCCCGCCGTGCCGTGCTCACCGGCGTCAACCAGACGGCGGGCAAGCTGCAGGTGGCCCGCATGGACGAGATGGGCTGCGAATTTGTGGAGACGACCGCCCACGGCGGTGCCCGTCCTTCTCATGCAGAATGGCAGGGCAGGCGCTTCCACCGGGGCGGCGCGGTGGACTACAAGGGCAGGCACTACCCGGACTTTGAAGCCGCCACCGGCTACGGTACCGGCGCAGGCCTGTGCGGCTGGAACTGCCGCCACACCTTTTTCGCGGTGTTCCCGGAGCTGGGCGACCCGCCCCAATGGACGCGGGAGCAGCTGCGGGAGCTGAACGCCCGGGACATCGAGTGGAACGGCAAAAAGTACACCGCCTACGAGATATCCCAGATGCAGCGGACCCGGGAGCGGAACGTCCGCCGCTGGAAAAAGCGGTATCTGGCCGAGGATGCTGCCGGGCTGGATGCCACCGACGCCGCTGTGCGCCTGAAGGCCGCCCGCCAGAGCCTTGCAGAGTTTGCACAGGCCACGGGTGGCCGTGTGGACAGCGCCCGCACCAGCGTGCCGAAGTTTGGCAGGAGTGAAGTCAGTAGGGCAAGTGCAAAATCTCAGGCGCATCACACCGACTGGCTCAAGTCTATCAATGCGCAGAGTACCAGCCTGAATACCGTTGCAAAATATTATGATGCACGGTATAATAATACCGAAGAATATCGGTTGCTGATGCAATATGCCAACAGCGTAAAAAGTGGCTGGCTTTCGCCGCTTGCAGGTTTTGACCTGTACAAGAGTACGCACGAGCGCATCCAGACCGAGCTTGTGGGCAAGACTACTGCGGATGGTACTGTTATTACTGGACATACCGCCCATTTCATGGAGCGTATGTTCGGCACATTGGTCGACCCCGATAAGTTAAAATATGACCTTAAAATCATCCGGCGAAGCGGTGTTGGCTATGAAGCCATGCGTGATACCGTTTTGAATCCTGAGCGCATCAACCCTGTAAAAACGGATTCAAGAGGAAAGCGAAGCGTGCGCCTTATTGGCAAAGCGATCGTCACGATAAACCCAGACACGGGACAGCTGATTCAGCTGAATCCAAGGAGTGAGCAGAAATGACCTTTTGTTTTGAAGATTTAGATACTGATTCCAAGGAGTTTTTGAAGAAGCATGTTCCCAGCGCTGTAAACTGCAGGAGTGTGGACGAGCTTCTTTTGGAGCTTGATGATTTCATCACATCGACCTTTGACGAGAATGACGAGCCGACAGCTCTTTCTCGTGAGGGCGAAGCAGTGTATGACAGAATCTACTGTTGCACGCCGTAATTCATAACATCAACTGAACCACGATGCACACGCACCGTGGTTTTCTTTTACCCATTTTTCAGGAGGCACACTATGGTTACTACGGTTCTTGTTGTTTTGACGATCCTTGCGCTGCTGGAGATCGTTCTGCTGAACGGTGCCCGGCTGTTCTTCATGATTGCATCCGCCGTGCAGCAGGCACAGGACGACAAATACACGCCGCACCCGCACCCCAAAAAGTAACACCGGCTAAAACACCCCTGTTTTAGTCGATATCAAGCACGATGCAGTTTGCACCGTGCTTTTTTCATGCCGTTTTAGCTCATGTTGGCAGAGCACCGGACTTTTAATCCGGGGGCGGCGGGTTCAACTCCCGCAAGCGGCACCATGCGGCGGGCGGCGCGTACCCCGCCCAAGACCGGATAACTGACAGAGAACAGTGTAAAAAACTGAGGTCTCACACACGAAAGGAGTTTCCACCCATGAAACGTGAAGACGTGAAGAACAAGATTCCCGGCATCACTGACGAACAGCTGAACTGGATCATGCAGGAGAACGGCGCAGACATCAACCGGGAGAAGTCTGCAGCCACCGCCCTGCAGACCCAGCTGGACAACGCAAACGCCCAGCTCAAGACCGCACAGGACGGTCTGAAAGCCTTTGACGGCGTGGACGTGGCAGGCCTGCAGGAGCAGGTCACCAAGCTGAAGGCCGACATGAAGGCGCAGGCCGAGGGCTTTGCCTTTGACAACGCGCTGGACACTGCCATCCTGGGCAGGAAGGGCCGCAGCGTCAAGGCAGTGCGTGCTTTGCTGGATCTGGACGCCCTGAAGGGCTCTGCCGACCGCAGCACCGACATTGCAAAGGCGCTGGACGATGCCGCAAAGGCCAACCCATGGGCGTTCGGCGAGGACGGCGCAGCCGGTGTGGCTGTGGTCTCCACCGGCGCCGAGCACGGTGCCCCGCCCGCCAACGAGAGCGATGGTGTGGAAGCCGCTTTCAAATCCCTGAACCCTGAACTGAACCTGTAACAACGAAAGGAGATTTCTATGGCACATGCAAGTCAGGAGCGTTACTCCGCTCTGGTGGATGCAAAGCTGCGTGCGACTCTGGTCACCCGCGACAATACCATCTTCAACAACCGCTATGAAGGCAGCCCCAAGGCCGGTAAGGTCAAGATCCCTGTCCGCGACACCGAGGTGGCCGTCAAGACCTACGACAAGGCCAACGGCGTGGATGCCGATGCAGGCACCACCACCTATCTGGATCTGGACATCGACAACGACGAGGCCGTGAACGAGATCATCGACGGCTTCGACGCTGCATCCGTGCCCGACGGCATCACCGCCGAGCGTCTGGACAGCGCAGGCTACTCCATGGCTCTGTCCATCGACAAAAAGTCCATCGAGGCACTGCAGAGCGCAGAGGATGCCAACGTCAGCGCCACCAAGACCGCCTGCACCGCTTCCACCGCCTACAAGGAAGCTCTGGCCGCAAAGCGTACCCTGAGCCGCAACGGCGTGCCGCAGGCCGGCCGCTGGATGATCGTCAGCCCCGAGTATCTGGAGAGTCCTCATGCAGGACGACCGCTTCATCAAGCAGGGCGATTTGTCCCAGCAGCTGGTGCAGACCGGCGCGGTGGGCCAGATCGCGGGCTTTGCGGTGTACGAGTCCAACAACATGGATTTTGAGAACACCACCCGCGTGGCCAGCAAGAAAACCACCACCGAGTTCATCTGCGGCCACCCCAACTGGTGCCACCGCGTCATGGAGTGGCAGACCCCGGTGCACCTGCAGGATCTGGGCGGTTCCGGCAAGTACATCGGCGCATCCGCTGTGCAGGGGCGCAAGGTGTACGGCATCAAGGTATCCAAGCCCAAGACCCTGTACATCAAGCGCATCGAGGCGTAAGGCCATGCTCTACTGCACCTATGACCAGTATGCGGCGGCGGGCGGCACCGTGCCGGAAGCCGCTTTCGGCGTGCTGTGCAGCCGGGCTTCCCGCATGATCGATGCCGCCACCTTTGGCCGGGCGGAGAGCCATGCTGCCGGGTGCGAGGCCTGCCGGGAAGCATTGGCGGACGCCTGCGCCCAGATCGTCGGCCTGCTGGCCGCTGCATCTGCGGCGGGTGCTGTGCCGGGTGCTGCCAGCGTCTCCAACGACGGCTACAGCGTCACCTTTGGCAGCAATGCCAGTGTGACAGCAGCCACCCGGCAGGAAGCCTATGAGTCCTCCGCACCGCGCTGGGCAGTGACCCGCACGGCCTGCTGTACAGGGGGATTTTGTGATGCAGACAGCCGTTACTGTGGTGAACCTCATCCACGATGTGACCACCGAGACAGACAGGCCGGTGTGCTGGGTGTTCCCCGGGTGCTGCTGGCGGGAATGCCGCTCCACCTCCGGCTCCGGCACCGCCAAAGACCCGGAGCGCACCACCCACATCCGCATCCCGGCCAGCGTGTGTACGGCGGGCTACCTGCCCTATGCCCAGTGGGCGGCGCTGTCTGCGGCGGAAAAGACCAAGCACTGGACCCTGAAACGCGGCTGGAAGCTGGTGCAGGGCGCGGTGCCTGCCTTGACCGCCGAAGAGTATGCCCGGCTTGAAAAAACGCACCTGTGCTGCACAGCGGCGGCTGTCTCGGACGACCGGGAGCCGCTGCTGCCCCACTGGCATGTGGAAGGGAGCTGATCGCATGAGCGCACCGGTTTTTGATTTCAAGATCACGTTCCGGCCCGGCTTTCAGGCCGACATGGATGCGCGGTTCGCAAAGCTGCAGTTTGCCTTTTCACAGAAAGTGGCGGCAACGGTAGACCCCTATGTGCCCTTTGACACCGGCATGCTGAAGAACAGCGTGAATCAGGCATCCGACTTCAAGGAAGGTCTGCTGGTGTACAATACGCCCTATGCCCGCAGGCAGTATTATCTGCATGAACAGGGCAAGGGTCTGCATGGTGAGAACGGCCTGCGCGGCTCCTACTGGGGCCAGCGGGCCATTGCCGACCACAAGGACGAGCTGGAAAAGTTTGCCCATGATGCTGCAAAGCAGTTTCTGGGAGGGAACAAATGAGAGAGACCGTAAAGCCCACCATTGCCGCCCTGCGGGCATGGCTCAAGACCTGCCCGCTGATCGCCGACGAGCAGGAAGCCACCGGAGCCGCTTTCCGCATTGCGGGGCTGGAAGAAGAATCCACCGCCTTTTCCATCGAGGACAGCCCCGGTGACCCCATCCTTACCGAGTACATTTCCGGCTGGGAAATGGCGAAGAATTACCTCTTTCTGTCTCGCCGGGAGTACAGCGAGGTGGACGCCGTCAGCATCCAGAACAGCGGCTTTTTTGAGCAGCTCACCGAGTGGGTCATGCGGCAGGACGCCCGGCACAACCTGCCCGACCTCTCGGCCTGCGGCTGGGGCAAGACCCCCACCGGCATTGCCGTGACGTCCAGCGGCTACATCGTCACAAACAGCGCGGGCAGCTGTAAGATGCAGCTGCAAATGCGCCTGACCTACTACATGCCCAAATGACCAAATGAAAGGAGTTTTGATATGACCGTATCCGAAGCCATTACCAAGTCCGGCATCACGCCCAGCGCGTCCTATACCGGCATTGAGACGGCGAACGATTTTGTGCTGGCGTTCCAGATCGAGAGCACCCAGACCAAGGAAAGCCAGTGGATCGTCTGCGCCGACCATGTGAAGGAGCATTCCGGCTCCCTGAACGCCACCACCGAGGATGCCCAGTACATCCGCACCGGCAACGTCACCGAAAAGACCGGCACCCAGCGTACCCTCGCCGTCAACGGCGACCGCTGTGTGGGCGATACTTTTCAGGATTTTGTGCTGAGCCACAAGATCGTGTACGGTACCGGCAGCGATATCATTGTGCCGTACATCTATTTCAGCCTGCGCACCGGCAAGGGCGAGAAAGGCAGCGCTGCCATCATCGTCACCAGCGACGTGGGCGGTGCAGCCGGTTCCAAGGCCACCTTTGCCTGCGACGTGAAGGCCATCGGCACGCCGGACGAGTTCACGTTTGCGGAGTGAAACGACGCAATGAAAGCCCCAGTGGGGCTTTTAAGTGACAGAGCGGTCTCGCATAGCGAGATGGAGGGGTCTCGCCCCGACAAGCTCGACTACAACCCCGACACCCAGTCCGCTGCGCCTGCCAAGGCCGTCAAGGGCTGATTTTTTTCAAATACAGTCCCCGCTCCATACCCGGAACGGGGATCTTTTATGCCCTGAACATCAGTAAGCGCCGGTGCAAGTCCGGCACAGGGCTCAAGAAAGGAGCCAGAACATGGTTATTTGTGGACAGGAATTTGAGTTTTCCCTGATGAACGCCAACGACCTTGACCGCTTTGAGGACGCCAACGAGCGGATGCAGCGCCGGAGCGCCGAGGAGTCGGAGCATTTCCAGCACGGCGGCATCCGTCTGGGCGACCATGCACGTGCACAGGCACGCATTGCCATGGACTGCATCGACGAGATGCTCGGTGCAGGCGCGTCCGACCGTCTGGGGCTTAACGAAAACTACATGGCACCCATCTATGACGTGATCGAGGAACTGGGCAATGCCTTCGCCGCCGAGAAACAGCGCTATACCGCCAGAGCCGCCCAGCCCATGAACCGGGAGCAGCGCCGCGCAGCGGCAAAGCAGCAGCGCAAACAGAAACCCGTGTCCCGCAGCGAGGGTTTCCACCCGCAGGTGGCAAGCCGCCCGGCGCAGCAGCCTATCACCCAGACCAACACTTTCTGGCCGGACACGGAAGCCGGGACCCGCCGCAAGACCGACCAGCTGATCAATGCCCGGCAGGCTGTGAATGCCCTGCGGGACGACCCCGACGCCATGCAGCAGCTGGCGGCATACGCACTGCAGATCGCCGCAGAGCGCCATGTCTGATCTGCTGCTGGACGAGCTGCCCACCCGGTGGCACGGACACGAGATTGATCCCGGATTTCCGGCCCATGGTCTGGCTGGTCAATACCTACGTGCGCGGCCAGACAGGAGATGACCCCCTCGGTTTTGCGGTCAGCGCCCTCTGGCGTTTTTACAAAGACCCACACTGTTTTCTGAATGACCCTCAGAAGATCATCGACGCCTACGGGTACATGATCGAGTTTTATAAGGCGGGCGAAAAAGCAGCCGAAAGCGCCGCAGCCGAAAGCAGTACCGCGCCCTCTTCCGGTCTTGCCTTCGACTACCAGTGTGATGCCGGTTACATCGTGGCGGCGTTCCAGCAGGCCTACGGCATCGACCTGACCCGGGAAAAGCTGCATTGGTTCCGGTTCCGGGCGCTGTTCGCGGCCCTGCCGGAGGAGACCCTCATGGCCAAGATCATGAGCTGGCGCACCATGGACCTGTCCGAGTACGAGGGCAGTATGCGTGCCCACTATGCCGACCTGCAGGAGCGCTTTGCCCTGCCTGCTGAGCTGAGAGGGGGTGCCGCCCGTGTCGTTTCGGTCGAAGAGCACGATGCTGCGTTCCTTGCGCGGTTCCGACATTAGCCGTGCCCCGGTGCCCTGCCCCTATTGCGGCCGGGCGCTGCCGGTGTGGGCAGAGCCGCACGCCACAGCTGCCGGCGTGTGGGTCAAATGCAAAAATCCCGCCTGTAAGCGGGAGGTAGAGATCAAGTTATAACAGCCTGTGCCCTTGTGCCCGCGCTCCGAATGAGAGGTGGACACAGTGGCAGATTTCAGCATCACCGGCGAAGTAAGGCTGAACAGCGACCCGGCCGAAAAAAGCACCAGTAAGTGGACGATAGCCGCCGGGCAGATGATCGCGGACTTTGCAAAACAGGCATCGTCTAAGCTGGCCGAGGTGGTCAAGAGCGGCGTGGATTACAACGCCACCATGGAAAGCTACCTGACCAACTTCAAGGTCATGCTGGGCAGCGAGGAAGCCGCCGCAACGAAGCTTTCCGAAATTCGCAAAATGGCGGCGTCCACGCCTTTCTCGCTGGACGACCTGACCAGCGGCACCCAGACCCTTTTGCAGTTCGGCATTGCGGCAGACGACACCACCGGCGTGCTGCAGCGGCTGGGCGATATCTCGCTGGGCAACGCCGAAAAGCTGCAGACCCTGACCCGCGCCTACGGCAAGATGTCCTCGGCCCAGAAGGTCACGCTGGAAAACGTCAACATGATGATCGATGCGGGTTTCAACCCGCTGAACCAGATTTGCGACGCCACCGGCGAGAGCATGTCCGACCTGTACAAGCGCATTTCGGATGGCAAGGTCAGCTTCAGCGAGCTGGAAGCGGCTGTGGAAGCCGCCACCAGTCAGGGCGGGCAGTTCTACAACGGTATGCTGGAAGCCAGCCAGACCTTCAGCGGGCGCATGTCCACCCTGAAGGATAATGTCAGCGCCCTGACCGGTGAGCTGACCAGCGGCCTGTTTGCGGCTCTGGGTGAGCTGGTGGTCAAGTTGAACGAGGTGGTGGTCTCCTTCCTCGACAGCGACGAGAAGATGGCCCAGCTCAAGGAGACCATCGGCATTGCGACGGCTGTTGTGGCCGCTGCCGGAACGGCATTCCTGACCTACAAGGGCTATGTGGCTACCGCTACTGCAATCGAAGTGATCCACACAGCCGCGACCACGGCCATGACCGCTGCTCACAAAGCCGCCGAAGCCGGGGCGACCGGTCTTGCAGTCGCACAGGCAGGTCTGAACGCGGTTCTCAAGGCGAACCCCATTGGTCTGGTGGTGTCCTTGCTGGCGGCTCTGGCGGCGGGTCTCGTAACGGCCTATAAGACCAGCGAGACCTTCCGCAATGCCGTCAACTCCGCATTTGCGTCTGTGAAAAAGATCGCACAGAACGCCATCGGCACGGTGGTGGACTGGATCAATGAGCTGGTCGCCAAAATCAGGGGCGCGGCGGCTGCACTGGCAAACCTGAAAAACGGTGTCGGTGCTGCAGCAGATGCTTATAACTCCGCCTACAACAACGCCATCAACAACTACAACAAGCGCAAGAACGCGAAACAGTGGGACAGCTCCCACAAAGACCTCGAATGGGACGATGACAACGGATGGGTCCCGAAGGGCACAAGCAGCTCCGGCAACGGCAGCAGCCGTGCCGGGAGCCAGACAGCCGCGAACCCCTACCCGGCCATCACCAGCGGAGCCAAGAAGGCCAGCAAGGCCACGAAGCAGGCCGCCGCAGAAGTCGTCAAGTCCATCTCGGACACCACGACCGAAATCGACGGCAAGATCACCCGCACCACCGAAAACATCACCGAAACGCTCTCCAACGGCAAGACACAGCAAAAGCAGGTCATCACCGAGACTTCCCGGCAGATGGTGGACGGCGTGCTGAAAGATGTCAAGACCATCACGGAAGTGGCGGCAAACGGCACCAAGACCGTCAAGCAAACCATGGAGACGGTGCGGGAGACCGCCAAGACGGTCACTTCCACCTTCGAGACGCTGGCAGACGGGGTCAAGACCACCACCCAGACCGTCACCGAGACCCTGACCGACGGCACCCAGACCCAGAAGCAGGTCATCACCGAGACCTACGACGACGTGGTGGACGGTGCCCTCGTGACGGTGGAGCGGGTCAAGACCCTTGCCGCAGACGGCACTGTGCAGGTGGCCGAGAAAATCAAAAAGTCCAGCGCGGACACCTTCGACGGCCTGTGGAAGGAGCTACAGGACAGCGCCAACACCGGCGTGCTGGGCACCTTCGATGACCTGTACACCGCCGTCAAGAATCAGGACTGGCTGAGCATCGGCAAATGGGTGGCAAGCACCATCTACGGCGGTCTGACTGCCGACCAGAAGAAGCAGGTCAATGACTTTGCCCTTGGCATCGTGACTAAGCTCAACAAAGCGCTGGGCGGTGCCCGGGACAAGCTGGTGCAGGGAGCCATCGACCTTGGCGGGCAGATCGTGAACGGCCTGACCGGCGGCTTTGGGGAGGTCTGGCAGCAGGCGCAGGGCCTCGGCTCCACTCTGCTGAACATTTTCAACGGCCTGAAAGACCCGCTGCAGGCGGTGGCTCTCGCCATCAGCAAGGGCCTGAGCGGCGGCTTTCTCTCCTGTATGCCCGAGTATCCTCATGGGCGCGGGCAGCGTGATCGTGGCCATCAGCTCGGCCTTTACCGGGATGCTGGAAACCATCGGCGCGGTGCTGACCGGCTTCGGCATCCCCACCGGACCCGCTATGATTATTGCGGGCGTGGCGCTGGTGGCCGCGATCGCAGGCATCGTGGCTGCCCTCGGCGTGTCTTTCAGCAAGAAAGGCTCGTCCGGGCGCGGCGGCTCTTCCGGCGGGTCCTCCGGCTCCGGCAGCATGGGCAGCGTGGACATCACCACCGGCACCGGCAGCCTTGAGGACGCCATCAACGCCAACACCTTGGCGTTGAAGAAAACGAACGCCGCCCTTGCCGACATGATCCGGCAGGCGGGAGCGCTGGTGCTTTCCGACAACATGCGCCTCGGCTCCACCGTGGCCGCGTCCGGCACCGCACAGGTGGTGTCCGCCGCAAACAGCTACCACCGGGAGGGCGACACCAAAATCATCCAGAACTTTTACAACGGCCACGACACCGCCGCCGCACAGCAGCGGGAAGCCCGCTGGGAGGCCGACAAGGCCAAGGCCCGCAAACGATGAAAGGAGGACACTGTGCTCTTTAAAGACCATCTCAAGATCGTGACAGATGCCGGTGCCGTCCTGCATCTGGGCTGGGACTACGATACACCTTACTTTCTCGACCCGCTCAACGGCATCGACGTGGATCTGCAGACCGCGCAGGGCATCCATCAGGTCGGGGCAACCGTGGAGGGGCAGAGCGTCTCCGGCGTGTCCCGCACCCTGTCGGTCGTGTTCTGGGGCAGGGATGCGTTGACCCGTGCAAGAGCTTTTACCAAAAAGCTGCCCTACTTCACCAAAGGCACCCTCTATTTTGGCGACCACTATTTCACCCGCTTCGTGCTGCAAAAACTGCCTTATTTTTCCAGCTACACGCCGCAGCCGCGCTGTTCGCTCATGCTCTACAGCGAGAAACCCTATTGGTACGATCTGAACGCCGTCAGCAGCGTGCTGGGCGGGTACGAAAAGGCGTTCAGTTTCCCCGTCTGCTACGACAGCCACATCTACGGCATCAAGCGGGACGGCACGGCGGCGGTGCTGCGCAACGACGGTTCGCTGCCGGTGCCCTTCACGGCCACCCTGCGGTGCGACATGCCGGTGACCCACCCCAAGGTGGTGGACCTGCAGACCGGGGCCTTCATCGGCTTTGACCTGACCCTGCAGCCGGACGAGACGCTGGACATTTACCGCAGCACCTCTGACCGGCTGGCCTGCACCCTGACCCGGGCAGGCGTGACCGAGAACATCTTCTCCAAGCTGGACGAGGACAGCACCCTCACCGAACTGCAGCCCGGCGATAACGTGCTGAGTATGCAGGCGGAGAACGGCTCCGGCTACCTGCAGGCATCCGTCAGCTTTTACCCGATGGAGGCGGGCATCCTGCCCGAACCGCTATGAGACTGGACGTTTTGGACGCAGACACCCTTGCCCGCGTGGGTTATGTAAAAGTATGGCACTCCCTTTACTGGGACAGTCCTTACTACTCCGAGGGAAGCTTCACGCTGGAGGTGCGGCCCACCGAAGAAAATTTGCGACTTCTGCGGGAAGGCCGGTGGCTGGTGCGCAGCGACGAGAACCCCCGCATCCCCATGCGCATCTGCTCCCGCTCCAACCAGAACGAGGACGCGAATTTGGTCGTGAGCGGCTACCCGGCAACGTGGCTGCTGACCAAGCGGGTGTCTGCGGTGAGCATCAAGAACCAGAACGCCGAAGCCGCCATGCGCAGCCTTGTGAGTACCGCAAAGCCGTGGCCCCGCCTTGAGCTGGGCACCGAGTACGGCTTTGACACGGTCTTTGCCAAGCAGACCTCCGGCGGCACGGTGTTCGACTACTGCCAGACCATCGGACAGGCCTGTGATCTGGGGTTCCGCATCGTGCTGGACGGCAAGGACAGCAAGAAAAAGCTGCTCTTCGAGTGCTTCCGGCCCACCTTCGACCGGAACCGCAGATACAGCCCCCAGTGGGGCAATCTGCTAAATTCCGGGTGGAGCTTTGCCGACACCGACTACGCCAACGTGGCCCTTGTGCAGGGCGCAGGCGAGGGCGATAAGCGGGCCACCGTCTGGGTGGGTGACGTGGACGCCACCGGCTCCGATCGGCGGGAAATGTACATCGACGCCCGGGACGTGCAGCCGGAGGACGGCGAGACCAGCACCAGCCAGAGCTATCTGGAAAAGCTGGCTGACCGGGGCGGCGAGAAGCTGCTGAGCCAGCTGCGCACCGGGTCCATCGAGTTTGACGTGAACGACGACACCCTGCAGGTGGGCGATGTGCTGAGCGCCAGCCTGCCCCAGCTGGGCTACACCGCCATGGTGCGGGTAGCCGACATCATCACCCAGAGCGAGGACAGCGGCACCACCCGCACCATCCGGCTGGGCACGCCCACATGGCACAAGACCTGAAAGGAGGACTTATGGCTGATATCATTACTTATCCCGAAAACGGCGTCGTCTACGACGCCGACGACGCTTCGGGCTTCCTCTCCACCCGCCTGAGCGGCGTATACAGCGCCGAGGAGGATTTTGCCGTCACGGCACAGGGCGGCCTGAGCGTGCAGGTGAGCGCCGGTCAGGCATGGGTGCGCCCGGCGCGGTTCAAGGGCCGCAGCATCATCATGGAGCAGCCCACCACCGTGGTGCTCACCGAAGCGGACCCTGTGCGCAGCCGCATTGACCGTGTGGTTCTGCGCTACGACGCCGCCGCCAAAAAGACCAGCCTGCAGGTGCTGGACGGCACGCCGGACTCCGCTGCCCCTGCGGCCCCGGAAATCTCCCGCACCGAGCTGGTCTATGACCTCTGCCTTGCCGAGATCAGACGCCCCGCAGGCAGCACTTCCGTCACCGCCGCCGACATCACCGACACCCGCGCGGACGAGACCGTCTGCGGCGTCATGCGGGACGGCGTGACCGGCATCCCCACCGGCACTTTGGTGCAGCAGTTTCGAGCTGTCATTGACGCACTGAAAGGGGAAGCCGCCGATAAGCTTGGCTACTACCCCGTGGGCAGCATCTACCAGAGCACCGACCCCACCAGCCCCGCCGCACTGTTCGGCGGCAGCTGGGAAGAGATTGCCTCCGAGCGGGTTCTGATGGGTGCGTCCAGCACCCACGCAGCAGGCACCACGGTGAAAGCCGGTCTGCCGAACCTCAAGGGCTCATCCTCTGGTGTGGCGAGCACAGCATACCCAAATGTATCTAACAGTGGCGCTCTTTCTATAAGCACAAACAATGGCGGTTTGGCTGGTTACGAAGGCGGTTCATACGGCAGTAATTGCACCGTATCTTTTGATGCGTCCAAGTCCAACGCTATCTACGGACGCAGCACCACCGTGCAGCCCGCCGCCTACTATGTGCACATCTGGCACCGCGTGGCCTGAGAAAGGAGGTTTTGAGCGATGATCCCTGTGACATTTGACACTGTGGCAACATTGCAGTTTGGCAGTGAGGGTCACCCAACCAGTCTGCACTTTGCTATCCCGGAAGAGTGGAAAACCTGCAAAATCAGACTCCACCTGCGGCGCAGCGACGGTAGCTTTGTGCCCCCGATGCAGCTGGACGAAAATGGGTGCGTAAAAGTAGACCGCAGTGACTCCGGCAAGACCGGCGGACAGTGGATGCTGTCGGCTGAAAGTCCTGACGGAAAAGTATCTTACTCGCGAATCGGCAAATATGTGACCCCCATGGAGGTGACACAATGAAGATCATTGACGAGACCGGCACGGTCGTGGGAAACCCCGACCTGACACTGGGCTACCTGACCGACGACACCCAGCCGCTGGAGCACCCGGCGCAGGAGGCCGTGGCAGAGGTGGCCCACTACGAGACGGTGGCCGAATACCCCAGCGGCGGCAGGGACGTGCAGCGGGTGGTGGATGTGCCGGGCGTACCGGCAAAGCCCGCGTAGACCGAGCAGCTGCCCATTAAAAGGTACATCCGCTACACCGCCGAAGAGCTGGCCGCGCAGGAGGAAGAGCGCAAAAAGGCCGAAGCCCGGGAGAAGCTGCCGGAGACGGTGGCGGCGCTGCAAAAAGAAAACGACGATATTATTTTGATGATGGCTGATTTGATTGGAGGCTGATTTTTATGAAAACCCTGAACGCACTCAAAATTCGCATTATGACCCGCGCTTTCAAAATCCGCATTGCCGCCGGTGAAGTCTTTGAAAACATCGCCGCCGACTACCCGTCCCTGACCACGGACGATCTGGAAGCCATCAAGGCAGAGCTGGAGAAGTAAAGGAGTAAGCGATGGAAAAGACCATCATGGACGTGAGCCGCCATCAGGGCGTCATCGACTGGGCAAAGGTCAAGGCGTCCGGCAAAATCGGTGGCGTCATGATCCGCGCCATGGGCAACAGCGCCGAGGGTCTGCCAAGCAAGCCCTACACCGACCCGCAGTTTGCCCGTAACTACGCCGAGTGCAAGCGGCTGGGCATCCCATGCGGCGTGTATGGCTATTTCAAGGCAGCCGATCGGGAGCAGGCCGACAAGGAGCTGGCCTATTTCAAGAAGCTGCTCACCGGCAGGAGCTTTGAGCTGCCTGTGGCGGTGGACATTGAGGACGAGGTGCAGAAGCCGCTGGGCAAGGCCGCACTGACCAACCTGACGGCTCACATGCTGAGCACGGTGGAAAGCTGGGGCGTGTACGCCATGCTGTACACCGGTTTGTGGTTCGGCAGTACCTTCCTCTACATGGGCGGTGCAGAGCTGAAGCCCTACGACGTGTGGCTGGCCGCCTACCGCACGAGGAAGCCCGCGCCCGGCTGGCCGTTCGGCATGTGGCAGTACACCAGCGCTGCCCGCGTGCCGGGGGTGAGCACTAATGTTGACATGAGCCACGCATACAAGGACTACGCTGCTATTATCAAGCGTGCCGGTCTGGGCGCGGTGAAAGGGGTGTGACCGATGGCGAGTATTCTTGCTGCCGCAGGCATTCCGACGGCGGTGCTGGGGCTTCTCGTCTGGCAGCTGAAGCGGCGCATCGAGCGTCAGGAAGCACGGCAGGAAGCCGCAGAGAAAGCCCGTGAGGAGTTCGAGAACGAACCTGTACGAAAGCTCCCTCGCCGCAATCGCGCTGGGAGAAGCCACCGCCAAAGCCGTGCAGCGCATCCCGGACGCACACTGTAACGGCGATATGCACGCCGCCCTCGACTACGCGGCCGAGGTAAAGCATAAGCAGCGCGATTTTGTCGCCAAGCGCGGCATCAGCGCGATTATCAACTGAGAGAAAGGGATCTGACCATGGAAGCAGTATTGACTAATATCTTGAACGTTGTCCCCGGCTGGCTTGCCCTCGTCCTGATGCTGGGCGGCTTTGCCTTTTACGTCCTCGGTGCCATCCGGTTGGGCTACGGCGCGACCGTCCGCCCGCTGGTGCTTGACCTGATCGAGCGCGCCGAGCATGAGATCCAGGGCACCAAGCGCGGTGCTGAACGCAAAGCATGGGTGGCGGCAAAGCTGCGCGCTGCGCTGGACGCCAGCAAGTTCGGCGGGCTCTTCAGCTGGGCGATCACCGACGAGACCATCGGCAGGGTCATCCAGTTCTGCTTTGACAGGGCGAAGGATGTTGTAGGAAAACAGTAAACTCAATACATAGCAGCAGCCCCGGGGAGCCTGACGGTTCCTCGGGGCTGTTTTTGCGCTTCATGTGTTACTAATTCGATAACGTGTTTCTAATTTGTTACTAAATACCGTCGAAATTGTCAAATTTGCAGCAACCAAAGCAATGAATTTTCTCGTGAAGTCGGGCTATTTCGGAGTGTACAAGCCACTAAAAATATGCTATTATAAAGGGTAGATTTTTACTCCTTCTGTCTGCAAACGCGGGACGAAGGGAGTTCGTTCATGATAAGGAGAACCATATGAAAGAACGCGCTTACCCTGTGTATACTGTCAACAAACACGCCGAGGACCTGCTGGTGGGCGGGCATCCATGGGTGTACGAGAACGACATCCTCAATTCCCCGGAAAATGAGCCGGAAAACGGCACTCTGGCCGATGTGGTCAGCACCAAGGGTTCCTACCTTGGCACCGGCTTCGTTTCGCTCAAGAGCAAGATCCGCGTGCGGCTGATCTCCCGCAATGCCAACGACACCTTTGATGCAGCCTTCTGGCGCCGCCGGGTGGAATATGCATGGAACTACCGCAAAACCGTGCTGGAACCCGCAGACCTTTCTGCCTGCCGCGTCATTTTTGGCGAGGCCGACCAGTTCCCCGGGCTGACGGTGGACCGGTTCAGCAACATCCTTGTCACCCAGACCCTGAGCGTGGGCATGGAAAAGCTCAAGCCCATCCTCTTCCCCATTCTGGCAGAAGTCCTGCGCGCCGACGGCCAGACCATCGATGGCATCTACGAGCGCAACGATGAGGCTCTGCGAGCCAAGGAAGGTCTTGAGCAGAACAAAGGCTGGTTTGAGCTGCCCGGTGAGACTCATCCGGCAAGCACCCAGACCGAGATCTGCGAGAACGGCGTTTACTACCATGTGGACTTCGAGAATGGGCAGAAGACCGGCTTCTTCCTTGACCAGAAGTACAACCGCCGGGCTGTGGCACGCCTTGCCGCAGGCCACACCGTGCTGGACTGCTTTACCCATACCGGCAGCTTTGCACTGAACGCCGCTGCGGGCGGCGCTGCCCGTGTGACCGCCGCCGACATCAGCGCCGAGGCCATTGCCATGGCGCAGCGCAATGCCCAGCGCAACGGTCTGACCAATATGGACTTTTTGTGCGAGGACACCTTTGAGCTGCTGCCGAGGCTGGAAAAAGAGGGGCACCCCTACGATTTTATCATTCTGGACCCGCCGGCCTTTACCAAGGCGCGCCGCACCGTAGAAAACGCCATGCGCGGCTACAAGGAGATCAACTACCGCGCCATGAAGCTGCTGCCCCGCGGCGGCTATCTGGCAACTGCCAGCTGCTCCCACTTTGCCACCGAGGAGCTGTTCATCAAGATGCTGCGTGCAGCGGCAAAGGATGCGCACCGCCAGCTGCGGCAGATCGAAGTGAAGCAGCAGGCTCCGGATCACCCGATCCTGTGGGGCGTGCCGGAAACGAATTATCTGAAGTTCTTCCTCTTTCAGGTGATTTGACGATTTGAATGCCCTCCGTTTCACTCTGGGCATCTTCAGCGGAAATTTTATTTTTAATGTTTGAGCTTCCGGAAAATCTGCGGATTTTCCGGAAGCTCTTTTTCACGAAGCGGGGCCGTAGCGGGCAATGGCACCGTATATTAAAAACACATTTTCACCAGAAGGGACCCCATCGGGTAAATGCATCTTTTTGCTGCGCTGCCTGAACCCTCTCAGTCAAAGCCTGACGGCTTTGCCAGCTCCCCCGAGGGGGGGAGCTTTATGAGCAGGAACGGAAAACAACAATCTTTTCCGATGATGAATAAACTTACCCGGCAGCTGGATAAAAGCTCGCCCTTCGGGAGAGCTGGCATTGCGCAAGCAATGACTGAGAGGGTTTTTCCCATCAGGCGGAGAGGGTTCGTTCTCTTAAAAAGTCATACCAAGTGCGGATGCTCCAAAAATGCCGGAAGCTGCTTGTGCAGAATCGTCAGATTTGTCAATTGCCTTTTTGCCCGGCAGCGGCTATAATCAAACCATAGACAGCAACGGCGCTGTGGGTCACCTCCTGACTCGCAGCGCTGTTTTTGTTAAGAAGCTTTCGTATTTCTGGGCGCGGCATTGCGGCAGACCAGAATGCAGACGAAAGGGCAAGAAAAATAAGATCAAGTAAGGAGTAGGATTTATGGCAGCGAATGTTATGGAAATCTACGGCAGCAAGGTCTTTAACGAACATGTGATGAAGGAGCGCCTGCCGAGCGCAACCTATAAGAGCCTGAAGAACACCCTGCACAAGGGTGCTCCGCTGGACATTGAGGTGGCAAACGTTGTGGCCAGCGTGATGAAGCGCTGGGCCATGGAGCTGGGTGCCACCCACTACACCCACTGGTTCCAGCCGCTGACCGGCATCACCAGTGAGAAGCACGATGGCTTTGTTTCCCCTGTGGGCGACGGCACCGCCATCATGGAGTTCTCCGGCAAGGAGCTGGTGCGCGGCGAGCCCGATGCATCTTCCTTCCCCTCCGGCGGTCTGCGCGCCACCTGCGAGGCCCGTGGCTACACTGCATGGGACCCCACCAGCTACGCATTCGTGAAGGATGATGTGCTGTGCATCCCCACCGCATTCGTCAGCTACACCGGCGAGGCTCTGGATAAGAAGACCCCCCTGCTGCGTTCCATGAACGCACTGTCCAATCAGGCGATCCGTATCCTGAAGCTGTTCGGCAAGGATGTGGATTACGTCTCCACCACTGTCGGCCCCGAGCAGGAGTACTTCCTTATTAAGAAGGAGGATTACGAGGCCCGTCAGGATCTGATCCTCACCGGCCGCACCCTGTTCGGTGCTCCCTCTGCCAAGGGCCAGGAGCTGGAGGAGCATTACTTCGGCGTTATCCGTCCCGAGGTGTCTGCGTTCATGAAAGAACTGGACGAGGAGCTGTGGAAGCTGGGCGTACCTGCCAAGACCAAGCACAACGAGGTAGCCCCCTGCCAGCATGAGCTGGCCCCCATCTACGATACCACCAATGTGGCCATCGACCACAACCTGCTGACCATGGAGATGATGAAGAAGATCGCTCCCAAGTACGGTCTGGTCTGCCTGCAGCATGAAAAGCCTTTTGAGGGCGTCAACGGCAGCGGCAAGCACAACAATTGGTCCCTGTCCACCACCGAGGAGAACCTGCTGGATCCCGGTGACACCCCCATGGAGAACCTGCAGTTCCTGGTGTTCCTGGCCGCAGTCATCAAGGCTGTGGACGAGTACGCCGACCTGCTGCGGACCTCTGTGGCCACTCCCGGCAACGATCACCGTCTGGGTGCAAACGAGGCACCTCCGGCCATCATCTCCATCTTTGTGGGCGAGGAGCTGGAGGCTGTCATTGACGCCATTGCCTCCGATTCTCCCTACGCCGGCCCCACCAAGATGAAGATGGACCTGGGTGTGGACGTGCTGCCCAAGTTTAGCAAGGACACCACCGACCGCAACCGCACCTCCCCCTTTGCCTTTACCGGCAACAAGTTCGAGTTCCGGATGCCCGGTTCTTCTCAGAACCTCAGCGACTGCGATACCATCCTGAACACCGCTGTGGCCAAGGAGCTGAAGGGCTACGCCGACGAGCTGGAAGGTGCTGAGGACTTTACCAGTGCCGCCATCGCTTTGGTCAAGCGCACCATCCGGGACCACCGCCGGGTCATCTTCAACGGCAACGGCTACACCGCCGAGTGGGAGGCCGAGGCTGCCAAGCGTGGCCTGCCCAACATGAAGAACACTCCTGCTGCCCTGCCGGCCCTCATCGACCCCAAGAACATCGCCCTGATGGAAGAGTTCGGGGTGCTGACCAAGGTGGAGATGCACAGCCGCTACGAGGTGGAGCTGGAGCACTACTCCAAGATCATCAACATCGAGGCTCTGACCATGCTGGAGATGGCCCGCAAGCAGCTGCTGCCTGCCGTCAACTCCTACATGAGCGAGCTTGCCAATACCGCCGCATCCAAGCTGGCCGTCAGCGAGAACATCAGCGTGCGCAGTGAGACCAAGACCCTGACCAAGCTCTCTGCCGATGCCGATGCTATGAGCGACGCCGTCGATACCCTGCAGGATGCAGTGGATGCTTCCAAGGCATTGCCCACCGAGGCAGAAAAGGCCGTTGCTTTCCACGACAACGTGCTGCCTGCAATGGATGCTCTGCGTGCCGCTGCGGACGACGCCGAGACCATCTGCGGTGAGGATTATTGGCCTCTGCCCAGCTACAGCAAGATGCTCTACTACGTCTGATCTTTCATCAGCGTAACAGCAGAATAGCATCCGTAGGCTGCGGAATTTAAAATTGCCATTCTCCTTTTCCTATTTCTTACACCAGCCTAAAGACCTGCTCCCATTTTGAGGGCAGGCCTTTAGGCGTTTTATTTGAAAGGGAAACCATTATGAGCTATTCGACCCAACAGGACATCCTTGATTTTGTGGAGGACAACAACGTCAAATTTGTGCGCTTTGCCTTCTGCGATATCTTTGGCACTCAGAAGAACATCGCCGTGCTGGCAAACGATCTGCCCAAAGCTCTGGAAGACGGTGTCTGCTTCGACGGCAGCTCCATTGCCGGCTTCATGAAGGTGGAGGAAAGCGACCTTGTGCTGCGGCCGGATCTGTCCACCGTGACCATTCTTCCCTGGCGCCCTACCGAGGGCCGGGTGATGCAGTTCTTCTGTGATGTGGAAAAGCCGGACGGCCAGCCCTTTGGCGGCAACTGCCGCGGCTTTCTGCGCAGCGTGAACCGCAAATTCAAAAAGCTGGGCATCACCTGCAACGTGGGCGCAGAGTGTGAGTTCTACCTGTTCGAGAATGATCAAATCGGGGCCGCCCCACCCGTATCCCCATCGACTTTGGCGGCTACTTTGACGTGGCCCCGCTGGACGCAGGCGAGAACCTCCGCCGGGACATCTGCCTGACCATGGAGCAGATGGGCATGAGCCCTCAGCACAGCCATCACGAAAGCGGCAACGGCCAGAACGAGATCGACTGCCACCACGCAGGCCCCCTCAAGACCGCCGACAATGTGATGATGTTCAAGCAGATCGTGCGCGCCATTGCCACCCGCAGCGGCATCCACGCAAGCTTCCTTCCCAAGCCCCTGCCGGATCAGGCGGGCAGCGGCCTGCACATCAACCTGTCCCTTTACATGGATGGCCGTAACCTGTTTGAGGGCGACATTGCCCCGGACAGCATTGCAGGCAGCTTTATGGCCGGCGTGCTGGCCCACAGCCGGGAGCTGACCGTGTTCACCAACCCTCTGCCCAACAGCTATCAGCGCTTTGGCTGCGATGAAGCGCCCCGCTATGTGAGCTGGAGCCGCCAGAACCGCAGCCAGCTGGTGCGCATCCCGCAGGTAAAGGGCGACAACTGCCGCATGGAGCTGCGCAGCCCGGACCCTGCCTGCAACCCCTATCTGGCCATTGGTCTGGTGCTGGCTGCCGGATTGGACGGCATTGAGAACCGCATGGTGCTCTCTGCCCCCGTGAACAAGAATCTGTTCGACCCCTCCATGGCTGAGGGGCTCGGTCTTGAGACTCTGCCCGCCAGCCTGGAGGAGGCTGTACAGGCCGCGGAGGAGAGCGAATTTTTGCGCAGAGTGCTGCCCGAGCAGCTTGCCACCCGGTACTTCACCGAGGAGCTCAAGCGCTGTGAAGCACTGAAACATGCGTCCGACCCTGCTGAATACGAGCGCACCCATTACTTCAACGCCATCTGACCCCTGCAAAAAAGAGTGTGTAGGAGAAAGGAGCGAAGGAAATGGGACGTGCACTGATCGTAAGTGCCGGTGCAAGCTCCAACGAGTATATCGCTGCACGGCTGACCGAAATGGGCTACAGCCGCCCGGTGATCATTCCCAGCGGAGCCGAAGCCCGGCGGCGCATGACGGAATCGGATTTTGAGCTGATCGTAGTCAACTCTCCCCTGCCCGATGAATTCGGGCATGAGGTGTGCATCAATGCTGTGGAAAAAACAGATGCCGGCGTTGTGTTTCTGGTCAAAGCCGCACAGGCTGAGCAGCTGCTGGGCCCTTTGAGCGATCAGGGGGTATTGCTGCTGTCAAAGCCCTTCAGCACTGCCCTTTTTGTGCAGGCCATGCACATGGCAGCGGCCGGCAATCACCGGTTGCTGCGTGCCCGGCAGGAAAACGCCCGCTTACAGGAAAAGATCGCACAGGTGCGGCTGGTCAGCCGTGCAAAGTGCTGCCTTGTGGAGCATGAGCACATGACCGAAGCCGAAGCACACCGCTACATAGAAAAGCAGGCCATGGATACCCGTCGTGACCGCACAGAAATTGCACAGGAAGTCCTTGAAAATTATGAGGACATGGGTGTATAATATTGGATTGGGAAAAGTATCCTTGCTTTCACCGGCTCATTTTTGGAGAGGCAGAGAGCAAGACCGTTTGCCTGAAAGAATTTACAAAGGTTTATAAGGGAAAGAATTCAGAAAAGCAAAAATAGAGGAGGAAATCCTATGGCAGAGAAACAAACCAAATTCATCTTTGTCACCGGCGGTGTCGTTTCCGGTCTGGGCAAGGGCATCACGGCCGCATCGCTGGGCCGTTTGCTCAAGTGCCGCGGTCTGAAGGTGGCCAGCCAGAAGCTGGACCCCTATGTGAACGTAGACCCGGGTACCATGAGCCCGCTGCAGCACGGCGAAGTGTTCGTGACGGATGACGGTACCGAGACCGATCTGGATCTGGGCCACTACGAGCGCTTCATCGACGAGAACCTGAACAAATACTCCAACCTGACCACCGGCAAGGTGTACTGGAACGTGCTGAACAAGGAACGTCAGGGTGCATACCTGGGCCAGACCGTGCAGATCATCCCCCACATCACCAACGAGATCAAGAGTTATATCTACAATCTGGCTTCCTCCACCGAGGCTGACGTGGTCATTACCGAGATTGGCGGCACGACCGGTGATATCGAAAGCCAGCCCTTCCTCGAGGCCATCCGTCAGGTGGGTCTGGAGCAGGGCCGTGACAACTGCTGCTACATCCATGTGGTGCTGGTGCCCTACATTTCCGGCTCGGACGAATACAAATCCAAGCCCGCACAGCACTCTGTGAAAGAGCTGCAGGGCATGGGTGTGAATCCCGACATTATCATCCTGCGTGCGGACGGCAGCGTGGGCGGCGATATCCGCCGCAAGATCAGCACCTTCTGCAATGTGAAGCCTGAGTGTGTGATCGAGAACCTGACCATGCCCAGCCTGTATCAGTGCCCGCTGATGCTGCACACCGGTGGTCTGGACGACGTCGTGGTGAAGAAACTCAAGCTGGACGTTCCTCCTGCCGACCTGACCGAGTGGAAGCAGGTGGTGTCCCGCATTGCCACCCGCAGCAAGACCTGCAGCATTGCACTGGTGGGCAAGTACGTCAAGCTGCATGATGCTTATCTCTCTGTGATGGAGAGCCTGTATCACGCCGGTTTTGAGAACGATAGTCAGGTAGAGATCCGCTGGGTGGAGAGTGAGGACCTGACCGATCAGGCCGCCTGCCGGGAGGCCTTTGCAGATGTGGACGGCATCATCGTGCCGGGCGGTTTCGGCGACCGCGGCATTGAGGGCATGATCCAGGCTGCACAGTATGCCCGCGAGAACCATGTTCCCTACTTCGGCATCTGCCTTGGCATGCAGATCATGGTGATGGAATTTGCCCGGGGCGTTCTGGGCTACAAGGACGCCAATTCCAGCGAGTTCACTCCCGATGGCAAGCACAATGTGATCGCACTGATGGCTGACCAGCAGGGCAACATTCCCAAAGGCGGCACCATGCGTCTGGGTAAATATCCCTGCAAGGTTGCACCCGGCACCAAGATGGCCGAATGCTACGGCGAGGCCGAGATCTGGGAGCGCCACCGCCACCGCTACGAGTTCAACAACGAATTCCGTCAGGAAATGCAGGATGCCGGTCTTGTCATTTCCGGCACCAGCCCGGACGGTCGTCTGGTGGAGACTGTGGAGCTGCCCGGCCGTGACTTCCATTTGGGCGCACAGTTCCATCCGGAGTTCAAGAGCCGTCCCAACCGCGCTCACCCGCTGTTCAAGGCCTTTATCGCTGCTGCGCTCAAGTTTCGCGCCAGCGAGCAGCGCAGCCTGCTGCACATGTAAAGCCTCCAATAAATGAGGGTCGCTGCGGCAAAACAGCCCCTCAAGAATACCTTGCACAAAACCCGGAACCCTTTCAAAGTCAAATGACTCAGAGGGCCCCGGGTTTCTTTTGGTTTTATATATGGCTGACAACAAGGTTGAAAAGCCCCGCTTCAAGATGGCCATCGATAGACTGCGGGTCCGTTCTGGTGGCGGATAGCATATTTATTTTCTGCTCAGGGGCCACCTACCGGATTCTATTTTTATTACTGCTTTTGTTTTATTGCTGATAAACCTCTCTGTTCCTAGAATGTGGTTGGCAAACCCACACTCTATTCTACAGAGAGGTTTCTCTTTGTCTAGGGCTAAAGCCGTTTTTATTCCACCAGCTTAGCTGGTGGTTTTTCTTCACTCAAGTTCTTAACAACAAGAATGCCCTCTGAAAAACTTACCGTTTCTCAGAGGGCATTCTCATGTCTCTTTTTATGAATAATCGCCTGATAGTATCAAAGCAGTATCACAGAGCCTTTTGACTCTCAAAATATTGCATTGCATCAATACTTTTCAGGGTTTGCAGATTACTCGAGCTCGATCGTTGCCGGCGGTTTGCCGGTGCAATCGTAGAACACGCGGTTCACATGCTTGACTTCATTGACGATGCGGCTAGTGACAGTGCCCAGAACATCCCAAGGCATATTGTAGCTCTCGGCAGTCATAAAGTCGGTGGTGGTCACAGCACGCAGCGCCACAGCGTAATCATAGGTGCGCTCGTCGCCCATGACGCCCACACTGTGCATGTTGGTCAAGGCTGCATAGTACTGGCTGATTTCCTTATCCAGACCAGCCTTTGCGATCTCTTCGCGCCAGATGGCATCGGCGTCCTGCACGATAGCCACCTTCTCCGGGGTCACCTCGCCGATGATGCGGATGCCAAGGCCCGGGCCGGGGAACGGCTGACGGCTGACCAGATATTCGGGCAGGCCCAGCTCACGGCCGGCCTGACGCACTTCATCCTTGAACAGGTTGCGCAGCGGCTCCACCAGCTCCTTGAAGTCCACGGTGTCGGGCAGACCGCCTACATTGTGGTGGCTCTTGATAACGGTAGACTCGCCGCCCAGACCGCTCTCGACCACGTCAGGGTAGATCGTACCCTGTGCGAGGAAGTCCACCTTGCCGATCTTCTTGGCCTGCTCTTCAAACACACGGATGAACTCTTCACCAATGATCTTACGCTTGCGTTCCGGCTCCGTGACGCCAGCCAGCTTGCTGAAATAGCGCTCACGGGCATCTACACAGATAAAGTTGATATCAAAGCCATTGGCATTGCCCGGGCCGAAGACCGCGCAGACCTCTTCCTTCTCGTTCTTACGCAGCAGACCGTGGTCCACGAACACACAGGTCAGCTGCTTGCCGATGGCCTTCGCCAGCATAGCTGCCAGAACGGAGGAATCCACGCCGCCGGACAGGGCGCACAGCACCTTGCCATCGCCGATGCTCTCACGCAAGGCCTTGACATTGTTCTCCACAAAGGAATCCATCTTCCAGTCGCCGGTGCAACCGCAGACGTTGTACACGAAGTTGCGCAGCATCTTTTTGCCTTCCGCAGTGTGCAGCACTTCCGGGTGGAACTGAACTGCGTACAGGCCCTTTTCCTCGTTCTCTGCCGCAGCTACAGGGCAGTTGACCGTGTGGGCTGTGATCTTAAAGCCCGGGGCCGCCTGCTCAATGTAGTCGTTGTGGCTCATCCAGCAGATGGTGGACGGCTGTACATCCGTGAACATTTTACTGTTATTGTCCACGAACACCTCCGTCTTGCCGTACTCACGCTCCGGTGCACGACAGACATGACCGCCCAGCAGATGCATCATCAGCTGGCTGCCATAACAGATGCCCAGCACAGGCACACCCCATGTAAAGATCTCCGGGTCGATCGTGGGAGAATCCTCCAGATAAACGCTGTTGGGGCCACCGGTGAAGATGATGCCCTTGGGGTTCTTTGCCTTGATGACCGACAGCTCGGTTTTATAGGAATAGATCTCACAGTAGACATTGTTCTCGCGGACACGGCGTGCGATCAGCTGATTGTACTGGCCGCCAAAATCCAGCACGATAACAGTTTCATGCTGCATGATATTCTCTCCTCCCTTATCCATTCAATGTGTTTCTACAGATAGCTTTAGTATAGCACATCTGCCAAATAAAAGCGACATCATTTGTGAATTTTCCTGTATTTATTTTTTCACCGGATGCCGCAGCACCGTTTTCAGTGTCCCCGGTGCAGCACGGCGAGGATCGCTCAGATAAATTTCGTGGTGGAAGCGTGTCTCTGAAAAATCAAGCCTATACCCCTGCTCTACGGCAAAGGCATCCATCTGCGCCAGCGTTTTCGGTTCTTCATCATAAGGGCCGATATGCAGGCACTGAATACAAAGTCCCTCGTCATAGGTCAGAAATTCCGCCTTGGAAAAATCCTTTTTCTTTTTTGCCGTTGCTTCCTGTACGGCCCAATCAAACGCTTCCGGCGTCACAAATTCTGGCAGTCGGATCATGGATGTCCACTCAAATGTTTCTTTATGTGCATAGTCAACGCCATCCACGCCCTTCTGATGCCACAAGCCCTCCAACGGTGGAACCACATATTCAAAATAGCCGTCCATCTTGTGGCTGCCCTTATAGCTCATTTTGATGGTGAAAGCAATGCCGTACAGCACTCCCATAGCCTCCTGATAGGCTCCACCCGGAGCATTCGGGTCGCCCTTGCCGTGCACTGCCACAAAATTCATACGCGGTATCGTAATCAGATGCGGTTTTTTCGGCGGGAGATAAAATTCCCTGTACTCTTTCTTATAATCAAACGGCATTACTCTTCACCCCTTCCAGAAGTTCTCGCTGCCTCTTTTTGCCGAATCCTCTCAGCACCAGCCGATAGGACTTTTCCAGCATTTCCTTTTTCAGTATACCAGAACAACCTTGTTTTGTAAACAAAAAGTTGTGGCATGCTACAAAAAAAATCCTCTGCCCTTACGGACAGAGGATCCAAAGTAAAAAGAGACCTTCCCACTCTCCGGAATGGGAAGGTCTCTCGTAAGTTTAACCTTTAGCCTCAGGAAAGGCGCGAAGGGTCAAAATCACTCAATGATCTTGCCGACAACGCCAGAACCAACGGTACGGCCACCCTCACGGATAGCGAAACGCAGGCCCTCTTCCATAGCAACAGGGGTCAGCAGCTCAACGTGCATCATGACGTTATCGCCGGGCATGCACATCTCAGTGCCTTCGGGCAGAGTGATGATACCGGTCACGTCGGTGGTGCGGAAGTAGAACTGAGGACGATAGTTGGAGAAGAACGGAGTATGACGGCCGCCTTCGTCCTTGGTCAGAACGTACACCTGAGACTCGAAGGTCTTGTGGGGGTGCACGGAACCGGGCTTAGCCAGAACCTGACCACGCTCGATCTGGGTACGATCAACACCACGCAGCAGAGCGCCGATGTTATCGCCAGCCTCAGCGAAGTCCAGAGACTTACGGAACATCTCCAGACCGGTGATGGTGGTGCTCAGACGATCGGGCTTGATACCGACGATCTCCATAGCATCGCCAACCTTAGCAATACCACGCTCAACACGACCGGTTGCAACGGTACCACGGCCAGAAATGGTCATGACATCCTCGATGGGCATCAGGAAGGGCTTGTCTTCCTCACGATCGGGGTTGGGGATATAGGTGTCAACAGCGTCCATCAGCTCCTTGATGCAAGCATACTCGGGAGCATTGGGATCGGTGGAGGTAGACTCCAGAGCCTTCAGAGCGGAACCACGAATGATCGGGGTATCGTCGCCCGGGAAGTCGTACTCGCTCAGCAGCTCACGAATCTCCATCTCGACCAGATCCAGCAGCTCTTCGTCGTCGACCATATCGCACTTGTTCATGAACACGACGATATAGGGCACGCCGACCTGACGAGCCAGCAGGATGTGCTCACGGGTCTGGGGCATGGGACCATCGGTAGCAGCAACGACCAGAATAGCGCCGTCCATCTGAGCAGCACCAGTGATCATGTTCTTAACGTAGTCAGCATGGCCCGGGCAGTCAACGTGAGCATAGTGACGAGCTTCGGTCTGATACTCAACGTGAGCGGAGTTGATCGTGATACCACGAGCACGCTCCTCAGGAGCCTTATCGATGTTGGCATAGTCCATGAAGTCTGCGTCGCCCTTCAGAGCCAGGTACTTGGTGATAGCGGCGGTCAGAGTGGTCTTGCCGTGGTCAACGTGACCGATGGTGCCGATGTTCACATGCGGCTTAGAACGGTCGAACTTTGCCTTTTCAGCCATTGGAATATCCTCCCTTAATTTAGGTTTTGATATTTGGTTACAACAACCCTGCAAGATGCAGACATTGCATTGCAAGGCTATTCTACTAAATTTGTCCTGTAAAATCAAGTGCTTTTACAGGAAATTTTGCCGGAGTTACACTACCCCGGCAAAATCTTTATCCATTTTTCAGGAATCAGCCCTTGGTGCGGCCAGCAATGATCTGGTCAGCAATGTTCTTGGGCACCGGCTCGTAGTGAGACGGCTCCATGACATACTGGCCACGACCCTGAGTCTTGGAACGCAGGTCAGTAGCGTAGCCGAACATCTGAGCCAGAGGCACAAATGCATTGACACGCTGAGTACCGGCCATAGCCTCCATGCCCTGGATCTGACCACGGCGTGCATTCAGGTCGCCGATAACATCGCCCAGATACTCATCGGGAACGATAACTGCAACCTTCATGATGGGCTCGGTGATGATCGGATCAGCCTTGCGCATAGCATCCTTGAATGCCATAGAACCAGCAATGGAGAAGGCCATTTCAGAGGAGTCGACCTCATGATAAGAACCATCCCACAGGGTGACCTTGACATCAACGACAGGATAACCAGCCAGAACACCGGACTTCATAGCACCCTGGATACCATTGTCGATAGCCGGGATGTATTCCTTCGGGATGGCACCGCCAACGATGGCGTTGACGAACTCGTAACCCTTGCCGGGCTCGTTGGGCTCGATCTTGATCTTAACATGACCGTACTGGCCCTTACCACCGGACTGACGTGCGTACTTGGTCTCCTGGTTGGCCTCTTTGCGGATGGTCTCACGGTAAGCAACCTGGGGTGCACCCACATTTGCTTCAACCTTGAACTCACGCAGCAGACGGTCAACGATGATCTCCAGATGCAGCTCGCCCATACCAGCGATAATGGTCTGACCGGTCTCTTCGTCGGTGTAGGTCTTGAAGGTCGGATCCTCTTCGGCCAGCTTTGCCAGCGCGATGCCCATCTTCTCGTTGCCGGCCTTGGTCTTAGGCTCGATGGCAACGCGGATAACAGGCTCGGGGAACTTCATGGACTCCAGAATGATGGGATGATTCTCATCACACAGAGTGTCACCGGTGGTGGTGTTCTTCAGACCGACAACAGCAGCGATATCACCTGCATAGCAGCAGTCGATATCCTTGCGGTGGTTAGAATGCATCTGCAGGATGCGGCCCATACGCTCCTTGCTGTCCTTCACGGAGTTGTAGACAGTGGTACCTGCCTCAACCTTACCGGAGTAAACACGGAAGTATGCCAGCTTACCAACGAACGGGTCGGTAGCGATCTTGAAGGCCAGAGCTGCGAAGGGAGCGTCGTCGGAAGACGGACGGGTCTCCTGCTCTTCGGTCTCAGGATTCACACCCTTGATGTCCTCGACATCGGTAGGTGCGGGCATATAGTCAACGATAGCGTCCAGCAGCTTCTGCACGCCGCGGTTCTTGTAGGAAGAGCCACAGGTCACAGGCACCAGAGTGTTGGCGATGGTCTCCTTGCGGATCGCAGCCTTCAGCTCGGCACGGGTGATTTCCTCGCCCTCGAGGTACTTCTCCATCAACTCTTCGTCGTTCTCGGCAACAGCCTCGACCAGAATGTTGTGGTACTCCTCGGCCTGCTCACGCATATCCTCGGGGATGGGCTCAGTGCGCATGTCGTTGCCCATGTCGTCGTAGTAGACCTCAGCGTTCATATCGACCAGGTCAACGATACCGCGGAAGGTATCCTCCTGACCGATGGGCAGCTGGATTGCCACGCCGTTTGCGTGCAGACGATCGTGCAGCATCTTGATGCAGCGGAAGAAGTCAGCACCCATGGTATCCATCTTGTTGACGTACACCATGCGGGGGACCTTGTACTCGTCAGCCTGACGCCAGACGGTCTCAGACTGAGGCTCGACACCGCCCTTAGCAGCCAGAACGGTCACAGAACCGTCCAGCACGCGCAGGGAACGCTGAACCTCAACAGTGAAGTCCACGTGGCCCGGAGTGTCGATGATGTTGATGCGGTGACGGTTCTTCTTGAATGCAACCGGATCCTTCTGGGTCTCAGAGTGGCTCCAGTAGCAGGTGGTAGCAGCGGAAGTGATGGTGATACCACGCTCCTGCTCCTGAACCATCCAGTCCATGGTAGCGCCGCCATCATGAACTTCGCCGATCTTATGATTGATGCCGGTGTAGTACAGAATACGCTCGGTAGTCGTAGTCTTACCAGCATCGATATGGGCCATAATGCCGATATTTCTCGTCATCTGAAGAGAAACTTCTCTGGGTGTAGCCATGAAATTAACCTCCTACAGAACAGATCAATAACGGAAATGAGCGAAAGCCTTGTTAGCTTCTGCCATCTTGTGAGTGTCCTCACGCTTCTTCACGGCGTTACCAGTGTTGTTGGCAGCATCCATGATTTCGGCAGCCAGACGCTGAGCCATGGTCTTCTCACCACGGCTGCGGCTGTAGGCAGTCAGCCAGCGCAGACCCAGAGTCTCGCGGCGAGCCGGGCTGACTTCCAGAGGAACCTGGTAGTTAGCACCGCCAACGCGGCGGGTCTTGCACTCGAGGCTGGGCATGATGTTCTCCATCGCCTTCTCGAAAGTCTCCAGAGGATCGTTGCCGGTCTTCTCCTGAATCATGGAGAAAGCCTCGTAAACGATCTTCTGAGCGACGCCCTTCTTGCCATCCAGCATAACGCTGTTGACCAGACGAGTGACCATCTTGGAATTGTAAATAGGATCAGCTAAGACATCGCGCTTAGCAATGTTACCTCTTCTAGGCATCTTTCTTCCCTCCTTCACAGAATGATATCATCGGTACTCGAAAGTAATAAAACTCCCGTTGTGTCACAAAGAGCTGACCTTTACATAAACTGTTGCCCTCCGCTTTATCAGCGGACTTGTTATTTATATAATGGAAAGCCGTTTATGGCGGTTGTCCTCAATTACTTCTTTGCAGCACCGGCCTTAGGACGCTTTGCGCCGTACTTGGAGCGGGCCTGATTACGGCCTGCCACACCCTGAGTATCCAGGGTACCACGGATGATGTGGTAACGCACACCGGGCAGGTCCTTAACACGACCGCCACGGATCAGCACGACGGAGTGCTCCTGCAGGTTATGGCCGATACCGGGAATGTAAGAGGTGACCTCGATACCATTCGTGAGGCGGACACGAGCAACCTTACGCAGAGCAGAGTTAGGCTTCTTGGGGGTCATGGTACGAACAGCGGTGCACACGCCACGCTTCTGGGGGCTGCTCAGATCAGAATACTGCTTCTTCTGAGAGTTGTAGGTCTTCTGCAGGGCGGGAGCGGTGCTCTTGGTAGTCAGAACCTCACGGCCTTTGCGTACAAGCTGGTTAAAAGTAGGCATTTTGTTTCTCCTTTCTTAATGATGAACATCGGACTTTTTCCGACTTTTTTGCCGCACTATCCCCATGAGGGACGCGCAACAGTTATATAATACTCGCTTTACAGGCGGATGTCAACAGTTTTTGCAAAGTTTTTTTCGTTTATTCCAGTTTTTTTCTTTTCGTGTTTTTTCGAGGCAAAACGCTGTTATTTTCTCCCCTGCTTCTGTGTTTTGGACATACAAAAGACCGTTCTGCAGGCGGTTGCCCACAGAACGGTCTTTGCTTTATACTTTCAGGAAGGAGCTTTGCTTACTGTGCAGCAGCTGCCTGTTCGGCAGCGACCTCAGCGTCGCGCTCAGCCTCACGATTCTTCAGATCCTCACGGACTTCCGGCAGACCGGTACCTGCGGGGATCAGCTTACCGATAATGACGTTCTCCTTCAGGCCGGCCAGCGGATCGACCTTGCCCTTGATGGCGGCTTCCGTCAGCACGCGGGTGGTCTCCTGGAAGGATGCGGCAGACAGGAAGGAGTCGTTGGCCAGAGCAGCCTTGGTGATGCCCAGCAGCACCTGCTGATACTCGACCAGCTTCAGGCCCTCTTCACCAGCATCGATGCGCTGCTGCAGATCGGCGTTGATGTTCTCCACTTCCAGACGGCTTGCCAGAGCACCGCCGATCAGGTTGGAAGAACCGGAATCGGTCACACGCACCTTGCGGCACATCTGACGGACGATGACCTCGATATGCTTATCGTTGATTTCCACGCCCTGCAGACGGTAAACCTTCTGGACCTCGTTGATCAGGTAGTTCTGGACATCCTCCAGACCCTTGATCGCCAGAATATCCTGCGGATACAGAACACCTTCACGGGTGATGATGTCGCCCTTTTCCACACGGTCGCCCGGCATCACGCGGGAATGCTGGGTGAACGGGATGGAGTAGCTCTTCACGACCTCAGCACCGGTCTCGTCCTTGCCGGTCACCTTGATGACGACATTCTTCTTGGTATCATCCTGAGAAACAACACCGGAGATCTCGCTCATGATGGCCATGCTCTTGGGACGACGGCTCTCGAACAGCTCCTCGACACGGGGAAGACCCTGTGTGATATCTTCAGCAGATGCGATACCGCCGGTATGGAAGGTACGCATGGTCAGCTGGGTACCGGGCTCACCGATGGACTCTGCGGCGATAACACCGACAGACTCGCCCAGACGGACCGGCTCACCGTTTGCCATATCGGAGCCATAGCAACGTGCGCAGACACCGGTCTTTGCACGGCAGGTCAGCAGGCTGCGGATCTTCAGCTTGGTGATGCCGGCTGCCTCGATCTCGTTTGCGTCGTACAGGTCGATCATCTTGCCTTCCGGCACGATCACCTTGCCGGTGACGGGGTTGACCACATCGCCCACAGCAAAGCGGCCGATCAGACGCTCACGGAAGCTCTCGATCTTCTCCTTGCCCTCGTGGATCTCGGAGACCCACAGGCCGTCGGTGGTGCCGCAGTCGATCTCGCGGACGATGACATCCTGAGAGACATCGACCATGCGGCGGGTCAGGTAGCCGGAGTCAGCGGTACGCAGAGCGGTATCTGCCAGACCCTTACGGGCACCACGGGCAGAAACGAAATATTCCAGAATATTCAGACCTTCACGGTAGTTGGCACGAATGGGCATCTCGATGGTGTGGCCGGCGGTATTTGCCAGCAGGCCGCGCATGCCGGCCAGCTGCTTGATCTGGTTCATAGAACCACGAGCACCAGAGTCTGCCATCATATAGATCTCGTTGTCCTTGGGCAGGTTGTCTGCCAGAGCCTTGGAGACCTTATCAGTGGTAGCCTGCCAGATGGCGATGGTCTGGTTGTAACGCTCGTTGTCGGAGATCAGGCCGCGGTTGAACAGCTTGCCGACCTTGGCGATCTGCTGATCAGCCTCGGCGATCAGCTCCTGCTTCTGCGGCGGGATCACAGCGTCGCACACAGCGACGGAGATTGCAGACAGAGTGGAGTACTTGTAGCCCTGCGCCTTGATGGCGTCCAGCATCTTTGCACACTTGCGGGTGCCGTTGCGGGTCATGCAGCGGGAAATGATGTCGGGCAGGGTCTTCTTGGTCACACGGAAGCTGACCTCGTACTCCAGCCAGTGCTCGGGATCAGTACGGTCGATATAGCCCAGATTCTGAGGAACCGGGTTGTTGAAGATGATGCGGCCAACGGTAGCTTCCACCAGACCGGTGCGCTCCACGCCGTCAATGGTCATGGTGCGGCGCACCTTGATGGGTGCGTGCAGGGTGACAATGTGCTCTGCATAAGCCATCAGAGCCTCATTCTCATCGCGGAACACCTTGCCTGCGCCCTCATCGTTTTCACGAACGGTGGTCAGGTAGTAGCTGCCCAGGATCATATCCTGTGTAGGCACAGTAACAGGTGCGCCGTCAGAAGGCTTCAGCAGGTTGCCGGAAGCCAGCATCAGCATCTTGGCCTCACGGCAGGCATCCTCGCCCAGAGGCAGATGCACTGCCATCTGGTCACCGTCGAAGTCGGCGTTGAATGCGGTACATGCCAGCGGGTGCAGCTTGATGGCACGGCCCTCCACCAGCACCGGGTTGAAGGCCTGAATGCCCAGACGGTGCAGGGTAGGTGCACGGTTCAGCAGAACGGGATGACCCTTGATCACGGTCTCCAGGCTGTCCCAAACCTCAGGCTTTGCGCGCTCCACCATCTTGCGGGCGGACTTGATGTTGTTGGCGATGCCCTTCTCCACCAGATCCTTCATGACAAAGGGCTTGAACAGCTCCAGAGCCATCTCCTTGGGCAGACCGCACTGATCCATCTTCAGCTCAGGGCCGACGACGATAACGGAACGGCCGGAGTAGTCAACACGCTTGCCCAGCAGGTTCTGACGGAAGCGGCCCTGCTTGCCCTTCAGCAGGTCGGACAGGCTCTTCAGAGCACGGTTGTTGGGACCGGTGACGGGACGGCCGCGGCGGCCGTTGTCGATCAGGCTGTCCACTGCTTCCTGCAGCATGCGCTTCTCGTTGCGCACGATGATGTCGGGAGCACCCAGCTCCAGCAGACGGCGCAGACGGTTGTTGCGGTTGATGACACGGCGGTACAGGTCATTCAGGTCGGAGGTGGCGAAGCGGCCGCCATCCAGCTGGACCATGGGGCGCAGGTCAGGCGGCAGAACAGGCAGTACATCCATGACCATCCACTCGGGACGGTTGCCGGAAATGCGGAATGCCTCCACGACCTCCAGACGCTTGAGGATACGCACGCGCTTCTGACCGGAGGACTTTTCCACCTCAGCGGTCAGCTCTGCGCTCAGCTGATCCAGATCGATCTCCTTCAGCAGATCCTGAATAGCCTCGGCGCCCATAGCAGCCTCGAACTCATCACCGTAGTGGTCGCGCATTTCGCGGTACTCGCTCTCGGTGAGCAGCTGCTTCTTTTCCAGACGGGTAGCGCCCGGATCGGTGACGATATAGCTTGCAAAGTACAGGACCTTCTCCAGCAGGCGGGGGCTGATGTCCAGCATCAGGCCGATGCGGCTGGGGATGCCCTTGAAGTACCAGATATGGCTCACGGGAGCGGCCAGCTCAATGTGGCCCATGCGCTCACGGCGGACCTTGGCCTTGGTGACCTCAACGCCGCAGCGGTCGCAGATCTTGCCCTTGTAGCGGATACGCTTATACTTGCCGCAGTGGCACTCCCAGTCCTTGGTAGGTCCAAAAATGCGCTCGCAGTACAGGCCGTCGCGCTCCGGCTTCAGGGTACGGTAGTTGATGGTTTCAGGCTTTTTGACCTCGCCGTAGCTCCAGTTGCGGATCTGCTCCGGGGAGGCAAGGCCGATTTTGATCGAATCGAAAACGTTGTTTTCCATGAAACGAACCCTTCCTTAATCTCTTGTTGTCTCGATGATACAGGCGGCTTTCTTATTCAGAGCACAAGTCTCTCCCCTGCCGCAGCACGCGGTCAGGGGCAGCAGACCTGTGTTTTTGTTCTGATCAGAAATCTACTTCGTCGGAAGAAGCGGGAGCCTCGCTGCCAGAGTTATCGTCCTCCAGCACGGAAGGATCATCGAAGCCAGCATCGGCGTCCTTAATATTGTAATCGTTGAGCAGTTCGCTCTCCTGCACGACGTTCTCAGTGCCGGCCACATCGCGCATGTCAAAACCGGTCTCTTCGTCGTCGAAGTTCTGGCGCATGTCGATCTCGTTGCCTTCCTTATCCTGCACGACAACATCCATACCCAGAGACTGCAGTTCCTTGAGCATAACACGGAAGGACTCGGGGATGCCGGGCTGCGGGATGGGCTCGCCCTTGACGATGGCCTCGTAGGTCTTGACACGGCCCTCCACGTCGTCGGACTTGACGGTCAGGATCTCCTGCAGGGTGTATGCAGCGCCGTAAGCTTCCAGTGCCCAGACTTCCATCTCGCCGAAGCGCTGGCCGCCAAACTGGGCCTTGCCGCCCAGAGGCTGCTGCGTGACCAGAGAGTAGGGGCCGGTGGAACGTGCATGGATCTTATCATCGACCAGGTGATGCAGCTTCAGGTAGTACATATAACCGACGGTAACGCGGTTATCGAACTTCTCACCGGTGCGGCCATCATAAACGGTGGTCTTGCCATCGCGGTCCAGCTCGATCTTGGAGAAGTCGATGATGTGGCCCTTCTCGCCCATGATCTTGGGGAGCTTGGTGGGATATGCAGGAGCATTCTCACCGTGCCACATCTCGCGGGCGGTATCAAAGGTATCGCCGATGTCGTTCTCACGGGCGGAATCGAAGACGGGAGTCATGACCTTGATGCCGCATGCCTTGGCAGCGTAGCCCAGGTTGACTTCCAGCACCTGACCGATGTTCATACGGGAAGGAACGCCCAGGGGGTTCAGCACGATGTCCAGCGGGGTGCCGTCGGGCAGGTAGGGCATGTCCTCCTGCGGCAGAATGCGGGAAACGACACCCTTGTTGCCGTGACGGCCTGCCATCTTATCGCCGACGCTGATCTTGCGCTTCTGGGCGATATAGCAGCGGACGACCTCGCGCACGCCGGGCTGCAGCTCGTCGCTGTTCTCCGGGGTGAACACCTTGACGTCCACGATGATGCCGTATGCGCCGTGGGGCACACGCAGAGAGGTATCGCGCACTTCGCGGGCCTTCTCGCCGAAGATAGCGCGCAGCAGGCGCTCCTCAGCGGTCAGCTCGGTCTCGCCCTTCGGGGTGACCTTACCGACCAGAATGTCGCCGCTCTTGACCTCGGCACCGATGCGGATGATGCCGCGCTCGTCCAGATCCTTCAGCGCATCCTCAGAGACGTTGGGGATATCACGGGTGATCTCCTCGGGTCCCAGCTTGGTGTCGCGGCTCTCGGTCTCGTACTCTTCAATATGAATGGAGGTGTACACGTCCTCGCGCACGATCTTCTCGTTCAGCAGAACGGCGTCCTCGTAGTTGTAGCCTTCCCAGGTCATGAAGCCGATCAGGGCGTTCTTGCCCAGAGAGATCTCGCCGTTGCGCATTGCAGGGCCGTCGGCCAGCACCTGACCGGCCTTGACGCTCTCGCCGACCTCGACGATGGGACGCTGGTTGATGCAGGTGCCTGCATTGGAGCGTGCGAACTTGATCAGAGGATAGTCCTCCAGCTCGCCCTTGTTGTTGCGCACAACAACGTGGTCGGCATCCATCTTCTCAACGATACCGTCATTCTTTGCCAGAACGGCGGTGCCGGAGTCGGTAGCTGCCTTGTATTCCATACCGGTAGCAACGATGGGCTGCTGGGTAACCATCAGAGGCACTGCCTGACGCTGCATGTTGGAGCCCATCAGAGCACGGTTACAGTCATCGTTCTCCAGGAAGGGGATGCATGCGGTAGCAACAGAGACCATCATTCGCGGAGAAACGTCCATGTAATCGACCTTTTCTGCGTCGATTTCCAGGATCTCATCGCGGCGGCGGGCAGAAACGCGGGGACGCACGAAGTGCTTACCCTCATCCAGCGGCTCGTTGGCCTGTGCCACAACGTACTCGTCCTCAACGTCAGCGGTCATATACTCCACTTCGTCGGTGACGACCTGCTCGAGCAGGCGGCCATTCTCGTCGTAGGTCTTTTTGACCTTGCGGTACGGAGCTTCCACGAAGCCATACTCGTTGATCTTTGCGTAGGATGCCAGATAGGAGATCAGACCGATGTTGGGGCCTTCAGGGGTCTCGATGGGGCACATACGGCCGTAGTGGCTGTAGTGAACGTCGCGGACCTCGAAACCTGCGCGGTCACGGCTCAGACCGCCGGGGCCCAGAGCAGACAGACGGCGCTTGTGGGTCAGCTCAGCCAGCGGGTTG
Organism: Faecalibacterium sp. 7; assembly: GCF_049562865.1. Classification (NCBI taxonomy): domain Bacteria; kingdom Bacillati; phylum Bacillota; class Clostridia; order Eubacteriales; family Oscillospiraceae; genus Faecalibacterium; species Faecalibacterium sp. 7. Next base: position 2,713,598 of record NZ_CP186911.1, read on the forward strand.
TTCTGATCCATGAACTGGGACAGCGGAGAAGAACCGAAGAACTCCTTGATGGCTGCCACCACCGGACGGATGTTGATGAGGGCCTGCGGAGTGATCACGCTCTGATCCTGACTCTGCAGGGTCATGCGCTCACGGATGACACGCTCCATGCGGGAGAAGCCGATGCGGAACTGGTTCTGCAGCAGCTCACCCACGCTGCGGATGCGGCGGTTGCCCAGATGGTCGATATCATCGGTGGTGCCAATGTTGTGGCCCAGACCGTTCAGGTAGTTGATGGAAGCCAGAATATCGGCAACGGTAACGGTGCGGCCGATCAGCTGGTCGTGGTTGCGGCGCAGCATCTCCTTCTGCTCTTCCACATCAGAGGTGGTGTCCAGGATCTTCTTGATCTCGTCGAAAGAGCAGCGCTCGTTGATGCCGCACTCCTTCACGTCAAAGGAGAAGAAGCCCTGTGCATCCACACAGCCATTGGTGATGACCTTGATCTTCCGGCTCTCTTCCTTCATGGGATCGTCGAGCTTCAGCTCGACCAGATTCACACCGGCGTTGTCGGCCTTCTCGGCCAGCTCGCGGGTGATCTTGGCACCGGCCTCGATCAGGATCTCGCCGGTGAGCGGAGCGACCACATTCTCAGCAGCCACCTGACCGGTGATGCGGCGGGCCAGAGACAGCTTCTTGTTCATCTTATAACGGCCGAAACGAGACAGGTCGTAGCGGCGCGGATCGAAGAACAGCATGTTGATCTGGCTGGTAGCGGACTCCACCGTGGGAGGCTCGCCGGGGCGCAGCTTGCGGTAGACTTCCAGCAGGCCCTCTTCCTGATTCTTGGTGGTATCCTTCTCCAGAGTAGCGAGGATGCGCTCATCGTCGCCAAAGAAGTTCAGGATGTCCTCATTGGTGGACAGGCCCAGTGCACGGCACAGCACCGTGACCGGCAGTTTGCGGTTCTTATCGATACGGACATAGAACACATCAGAAGCATCGGTCTCGTACTCCAGCCATGCACCGCGGTTGGGGTTCATGGTTGCGCTGTACAGGTCGTTGCCCACCTTATCCTTGGCATCGCCGTAGAACACGCCGGGAGAGCGGACCAGCTGGCTGACGATAGCACGCTCTGCACCGTTGATCACAAAGGTGCCGGCATCGGTCATCAGCGGGAAATCGCCCATGAAGATCTCCTGATCCTTCACTTCACCGGTTTCCTTGTTCAGCAGACGGGCGGTGACGCGCAGGGGTGCTGCATAGGTCACGTCGCGCTCCTTGCACTCCTTGATGCTGTACTTCGGCTCCTTATCCAGGCGGAAGTCCACAAAGCTCAGTGCCAGATTGCCGGTGTAGTCCTCAATGGTGCCGATATCGTGGAAGACCTCTTTCAGGCCCTCGTCCAGGAACCACTGATAAGAGTTCTTCTGGACCTCGATCAGGTTCGGCATACTGATGACTTCGTCGATGTGGGAGAAGCTCATGCGCTCGGTTTTGCCGAGCTTTACGGGCTTGACTTTCATCATAAAATCAACCACTCCTTACTTTTATACTCTACGGGATGTCGTATACACGGGTCAAATTTGAGCAGACACACATAATTCGACCCGCGTCGAAGGGAGCCTTTCGGCGTTTTTCACAAACTTTCCGGTTTGACCCATCCAGCCGCCGCCTCTGTGTTCCCCTTTTTGGCGCACTAGTCCATTATGTGATACTAATACAGTATAAACTCTAAAAGTCTTGTTGTCAAGCCATTTTTCAGATTTTTGCCAAAATAAATTTATTTTTCTTTCAATTTAGGCACACCCGGCAGTGTGTTGCTTTTTACCGTTTTGGGTCTTGATTTTTTTATTTTGCACGTTCCTGTTCATAATCCCCTTGTGCAATTTGTCTATCTTTGCTCTTGTGTTTTGGAGTATTACTTTTACAGTCGGATATGTCCGTTTTCCTTCGCGGCCCTTTTTTCGTGAAAAAGCAGCTCAGAAAAACCCGCAGGCTTTTCTGAGCTGCAAATATAAAAAATAATGTTTCCTCTAATATGGCCAGAGAGCACGCGGCGGCAATTATAATCGTTCACTCATCCAAGTAATCCCGCAGGCGCTTTGCACGACTGGGGTGCCGCAGCTTGCGCAGGGCCTTGGCTTCGATCTGCCGCACCCGCTCCCGCGTCACATTGAACTCTTTGCCCAGTTCCTCCAGCGTGCGTGCCCGGCCATCCTCCAGCCCGAACCGCAGTGCGATCACCCGCTCTTCCCGGGGCGTCAGGCTCTTGAGCACGCTGAACAGCTCCCGGCGCAGCAGCTGCCGCCCGGCTTCATCCACCGGGACGCCCGCTTCCTCGTCCTGAATAAAATCCTCAAGGTGGGCGTCCTCTTCTTCACCCACTGGTGTTTCCAGACTGATGGGGTCCTGTGCCAGCTGCAAAAGCTCCCGCACCCGGGCAGGCTCCATATCCAGCCGCACAGCGATTTCCTCCACCGTAGGCTCCCGGCCATTTTTGCGCAGCAGGTCGCCAGCCGTCTTTTTGACCCGGTTGATGCTCTCCACCAGATGCACCGGGATGCGGATCGTTCTCCCCTGATCCGCAATGGCCCGTGTGATGGACTGCCGGATCCACCATGTGGCATAGGTGGAGAACTTGAAGCCCCGTTCCGGCTCAAATTTTTCTGCAGCCTTCATCAGCCCCAGATTGCCCTCCTGGATCAGATCAAGAAACGGCAGTCCCCGCCCGGCGTAGCGTTTTGCCACCGACACCACCAGCCGCAGATTTGCTTCACTCAGGTGACGGCGGGCATCCTCGTCTCCGGCCTGCGCCGCACGGGCAAGCTCCGTTTCCTGTTCTGCCGTCAGCAGCGGCACCTGTCCGATCTCCTTCAAATAGGTCTTTACCGGGTCATCCAGTGCCACGCCTTCGGCCGAAAGCTCGTGCTCCAGCCTGCCGATCTGCGTTTCGTCCAGTGCAGGCAGCTCGGTTTCTTCTTCGGCCAGATGTACGCCGCGGGTCTCCAATGCAGCATACAGCTCATCCAGCTGTGCCACATCGTAATCCTTCTCGTCCATAGCACGGCTGATCTGTTCCGGCGTCACGGTGTGACGGCGGGCATGGGAGGCCAGCTCCCGGGCCAATTCCTCCGTTTGCGACAATTTCTGCATGATTCCTGCTCCTTTCCGCTCCTGCTCCAGCCGGAGGGAAAAGCAGCGGTCTCATTCTTCTACAGGAACGCTTCCCTGCTTTTTTTCGCGCATCGACTGGAGGTAATCACTCAGTTCCTCATTGGACATATGCGCCGCCTTGCCTGCCACAGGCATCCCCCGGGCAATGCGGTCCAGATACAGCCGGATATCGTCCGGCGTGCAATTCACTTCGCTGTATTGTGCCGCAAAACGGCTCAGCTCATTCAGCGCTTCTTCGCTGACATAGGCCCGCAGCGTGGTCAGGTTGATTTCAATGCCTTCCCTGCTGCAGCGAAGCATGGCTTCGTACAGCTCCTTTTGCTGGGGCTGGATGAACTGCTCCGGCAACAGCTCCTTCTCTGCCAGCTTCAGATACTGCGGCTCCCGCAGGATCGCTGCCAGCAACCGCTGCTGTGCACTTGCGATCCCCAGCGCCTGACTACCGCCCGCACTGTAGGGCAGCTTGATCTGGTTCATTTCGCCGGACTTGAGCACCTGCTGCCGTTTCTCCCAGCGGCGCCTGTTTCCGGCCTTTTTCACTGCCGTTTCCAGCTGGGTCATAATGGCTGTTTTGGAGATATTGGTCTCCTCTGCCAGACGGCCCGCATACACCTCCTGCTCGGTAGGGTTGGAGCGCTCTGCCAGCATATTCACAGCTTCCTTGACGTATTCCAGCCGCTGCGCATCCTGTGCCAGATCGTACTGGCTGCGCAGGCGGCCCAGCCGGAAATCCAGTGCATTGCCCACACCGTCCAGCAGCGCCTTGAATCGTTCTGCACCGTACTTTTTGATGTACTCGTCCGGGTCTTTCGCCCCGGGGATCTGCAAAACGCCCACTTTCACCGGGCTGTTGCGGAACAGTTCCAGTGAACGCAGAGTCGCCTTCTGGCCGGCCTCGTCGGAATCGTAGCTCAGAATGACCTCATCTGCATATTCGCTGATGAGCCGCACCTGCTCCGGTGTCAGGGCCGTGCCGCAGGCGCACACCGCAGTATCGATCCCCGCCTGATGCATACTGATCACGTCCATGTAGCCCTCACACAGCACGAACCGGCGCACTGCACTGCGCTTTGCGATCTGCAATGCAAATACCGTTTCCGATTTGTGGTACACCAGCGTTTCCGGGCTGTTGACATACTTTGGTTTGGAATCGTCCAGCACCCGCCCGCCGAACGCGATGATATTGCCCCGCAGGTCAAAGATGGGGGTCATCACCCGCTTCCAGAACAGGCAGTAGATACGGCCGGACTGGCTGCGCTTGAACAGGCCGCTGGCATCCAGCTCCTGCTGGTTGTAGCCCTTATCCCGCAGGTACAGGTACAGGGCCTGTCCGTCATCGGGTGCATAGCCCAGCCCGAACCGTGCAATGGTCTTATCGTCCAGTCCGCGCCGCCGCCAGTAGGCCCGCGCCTGCCGTGCTTCCTCCACGGTGGAGTTCAGACAGGCATGGAAAAAGCGCGCAGCCTCCTTGTTCATGGAAAGGATGCGGCTGCGCATCCGGCCTGTCTTGTCGTCCTCCTGCGGTTCGGGCATTCCGGCCCGCGCCGCCAGCAGCTTGACGGCCTCCGGGTAATCGATGCTGTTGATCTTTCTGACAAAGCTGATGGCATCGCCTGCCGCCTGACAGCCAAAGCAGTAGAAGCTCTGGGTGTCCGGGTAGACATAGAAAGAGGGCGTTTTCTCGCTGTGGAAGGGACACAGACCGCCGTACAGCCGCCCTTTGCGCTTGAGCTGCACATAGCTGCCCACCAGCTCCACAATGTCGGTGCGGCGGGTCAGTTCCTCAATGTATTCGTGTGGGATCATGGATCTTTCAAACAACCTTTCAAAGTTTACAACACATGCCATTTCTGCGGCACAAAAATTTCCTCAAAGGTCCGGATGGCAAATTCATCGCTCATGCCGCTGATGTAGTCGGTGACGGCACGCTCTCTGCCCTCCTGATAGGCCAGCTGGACATAAAAGTTGGACATCTGATCGATGTGGCTCAGGTAGTACTCATACAGCTCTTCGATCACCTTGCCCACCTTCTGCTCCTCCCGCTTGGCGCTCCGGTCCACATACACCGTAGCGTACATGAAGTCGCGCAACGCGAGGAAAGCCTCGTTTTCCTCTGCGCCTACCTTCACATCGCCTTCGCTGTTGGCCAGAATGCTGTTGATCATTGTGGTGATGCGGGCAGATTTGGTCCTGCCCAGCACAGCCGTGCACTCTTTGGGCAGAATACCCGGGTCCAGCACCCCGGCACGAACGGCATCCTCGATATCATGGTTCACAAAGGCGATCTGGTCGGCCATGCGCACGATGCGTCCCTCCGGCGTTGCCGCCCACGTCCCCTTGGTGTGGGTCACGATGCCGTTGCGCACCTCCCATGTCAGGTTCAGGCCCTTTCCGTCCTTTTCCAGCCTGTCCACCACACGCAGGCTCTGCATATAGTGCTTGAAGCCATCCGGGCAGAGCTCGTTCAACGCCTGCTCACCCGCATGGCCAAAGGGCGTATGCCCCAGATCATGGGCCAGACTGATGGCCTCAGTCAGATCCTCGTTGAGCCGCAGGGCCCGGGCAATGGTACGGGCGATCTGTGAAACCTCCAGCGTATGGGTCAGCCGGGTCCGGTACAGATCTCCTTCCGGCGAGAGAAACACCTGCGTTTTCTGCTTGAGGCGGCGGAAGGCCTTGCAGTGCAGCACCCGGTCGCGGTCGCGCTGGAACACCGGCCTGATCGGGTCCTGTTCCTCCTGCACCATCCTCCCCCTGCTCTGGTCGCTGAAGGTCGCCCACGGTGCAAAGGTCATACGTTCGATCTCTTCCGTGCGCTGTCGTACATTCATACAGGATCCCCTCCTTTTTTTCAGCATTCCCCCTCTCTGCTTCGGCACAGCCGATCCCAATTGCTGCGCCCGCGGCAATTGTAACACACCCGGTTTGTCGAAGGGGGAAATACCCTGTCGTTTCACAAAATTTTGCCCGATTTTTCAAAAGTCCTCTTATGGACGCAGTTTTTATCAAAAGGGTGCGTAGAAAGGTTCCGAGACGTGGACCTGTGCTCCGCCCCGGGTCAGCTCCCGCAGCTGCTCCAGCAGCGGGCCTTCTGTGTGCTCCGGCATCTGCCAGCACAGGGTCACACGGTCCGTGAACTGCGGTGCGGCCTGTTTTGCTCCCGCCGCATCGATGAGCAGCGAGGCCCGCTCATACAGTGAGTAATCCACCGTCACGCTCAGTTCCACCACGCTGCGCACCGTGACCACCTCGGCGTTCTCCAATGCCCGGGCTGTGGCCGTCGTATAGGCACGCACAAGGCCGCCGGTGCCCAGCAGCACACCGCCAAAATAGCGGGTCACCACCACGATCAGATCGGTCAGACCGCTGTGCTGCAGCACTTCCAGCGCCGGGGTCCCCGCCGTTTTTGCCGGTTCACCATCGTCCGAGTAGCGTTCCCGGTTGCCTTCCCGCAGGCGATAGGCATATACATTGTGCCGCGCGGTCCGGTTGGCCGCACGCACCTGTTCCAGAAATGCAACGGCGGCTTCCTCACTGTCCGCAAAAGACAGGGACGCAATGAAGCGGCTTTTCTTCTCTTCGTATTCTCCTGTGGCCGTGCCACGAATCGTGCGGTAATCCTCCACGGTGGTTCCTCCTGCTTTTTATTCAGAATAAGTATAACATAAATCGGCCGTTGTGCAACCACTGCAGAACACGTTATCTGTTTCATTTCTTTTTGGTCGGATCCTCAGCTCCCCCGGCTCTTAAAAAAGACAACAAAAAATCGGCTGAGCCCTGCGGCCCAGCCGATTTTTCTGAAGAAAGCATATGATTACGATGATTACTTGGTAAAGAGCTGGATCCACTGATGGCCCCAGGTGCTGGAGCTGTTGTAGTAGTAGCCAACACCCATTGCGCGGGCTTCCGGATCCAGAATATTCGCACGGTGGCCTTCGGAATTCATCCATGCCGTTACGACCTCTTCGGGAGAAACGCTGCCCCATGCGGCATTCTCACCGGAAGCAGCATCGGTCACACCGTATTCACTGAGCACGGTGTACCACTTGGAACCATTGGGGCGCACATGAGAGTTCACAGTTGCGATCTCCTCAGCACGATGCTGTGCAGCTGCAGTAAGCTTTGCGTCCCCCATGACCAGAGGCTGCAGGCCGTAGTTTGCGCGCTCTGCATTGACCAGATCCAGAACTCTCTGACGATAGTCGCTGGTGTAAGAGTTTTCGGGATAAGAGAAGATCAGCACCCAGTAGTTGTTGTAAACGCCGCCTTCATAGTGGCCCACGCTCATGGTAGTCGCATCTGCGTTCAGGATGCGCTCACGGGCAAAATCAATGTTCATCCACTGATCCACCGCTGCATCGGGAGTGGAAACGCCCGCCATGTAGTCCTCGCCAATCGACACATCTTCGATGCCATTCTCTGCGAAGACGGTAAAATCGCGCTGGCCATTGGGACGAACGTAAGAATAAGAAGAGGCCAGTTCCTTCGCGCGCTCCCGAGCAGCACTATTGTGGCTGCTATCACCCAGCTGGACAGGCTTCAGGCCAGCCTTTGCGCGCTCGCTGTTCACACGGCGCAGGAACTCGTTCTGGTAAGCTTCATCCTGATGGCTCAGGAAGGAATTTTCTTCTTCCATCACGGAAGCTGTCTCAGGCCCGGCCTGTGCAGCATTTGCGGCAACAGGCTTGAGAGATGCGGCACCAAAAACCACAGCCATGGCCATCGCAGCGGCTGCGACCTTCTTTACGATTCTCATCTCAAGTTCCATAAGACATCCTCCACAAGTTTTTGCAACTTGTTTGCAACACTACCGTTTCACAAGTGCAACTGTTGTGCAACAATAGTATCACAAAAGTGTCTCATGGTCAAGGGATTCAGTCGTATTTTGATGAATAGTATAAAATTTTAGAACTTTTTTCTCATAAAAAACTTTTTATAAGCTCCTCAGACACATCCTGAATGTTGTTTTATTGTTATGTAAATGTTGCAATCCGTTCTTTTTCGGGGGCTGTTCATGGCAGTTTTTGTACGGAAATTTACTTTTGCAACACGTTTTTGTGACGTTTCAATTGTGTATTTCCGTCTCTTTCTTAACTCAAAGCCGTTTTTCCATGTTTCGCTGCACTTTGTGTGCACTTTCAGACGTTGCTTTTTCTTCCTCTGGCTATCCCTGCACTGCATCCGCTCTTTTGCAGCACCATCCGCAACAAAAAACAGCGCAGACGGTTCTTCCGAACCCATCTGTGCTGTCCCTCCATACAGTTTAATACTCTAACTCTTTGCTCTGACTGAACCGAGTATTACGCAAAACGCAACAAGCCCCGCCAAAAAGGACATAGCTCAAAGAATCGCCGAACAGAGCAAAAAGGCAGGACCTCTGGCGAAGCCCTGCCTCTTGTTGTTTTGTTCACCGTCTTTTATGCGTCACCTTAGCATTCGACAAACAAAAAAGAAGAGCGGCTCCGAAGAGCCGCCCTTCCACAATTCAGGCTATGCTATTGAAAAGATCTTGCTTCAGGCGATCACTGAGCAGCCTTTGCTGCCTCGATCTGCTTGATCAGCTCGGGCACGACCTTGAACAGATCGCCCACGATGCCGTAGTCAGCCACGCCGAAGATGGGAGCACCCTCGTTCTTGTTGACAGCGATGATGCACTCGGAGTCCTGCATACCAGCAGTGTGCTGGATAGCGCCGGAAATGCCCAGAGCAACATAGATCTTGGGGTGCACAGTCTTGCCGGTCTGACCAACCTGATGGTCAGCGGTCATCCAGCCTGCATCGGTGACGGCACGGGAAGCACCCACAACGCCGCCGCCCAGAGCAGCTGCCAGCTGCTCAGCCAGCTCAATGCCCTTCTGGACATCCTTGCTGATGCCGCGGCCGACAGAGACGATCACGTCTGCGCCGATCAGATCGACCAGCTTCTCAGCGGCCTTCTCAACGCTCAGGACCTCGGTCTTGATGTCCTCAGCAGCCAGAGCGAATGCGGGCTTCACGATCTGGCAGGCATCAGCCTTGGCCTGATCGAAGGGAGCCTTCTTCATAACGCCGGGACGCACGGTGGACATCTGCGGACGGAAGCGGGGGCAGATGATGGTAGCCATCAGATGGCCGCCGAATGCGGGACGGGTCATCTTCAGGTTGCGGTCTTCCATATCGAACTTCTGCTTGGACAGGTCGATGGTGGAGCTCTCCTTCAGGAAATCGATGTACTTTGCAGTGTCGATGTCCAGATGGGTAGCATCAGCGGTCAAGCCGGTGTGCAGACGAGCTGCGCAGCGGGGGCCCAGATCGCGGCCGATGTTGGTTGCACCGATCAGCAGGACTTCGGGCTTGTACTCGTTGACCATGTCGCACACGACCTTAGCGTATGCATCGGTGGTGTAATCCTTCAGCAGGGGGCTGTCGCAGACCATGACCTTATCGGCACCATAGCCGCCCAGCTCCTTGGCAATGCCTTCCACGTTGTCGCCCAGCAGCAGACCGGTGACCTCGCAGCCCAGCTCATCAGCCAGCTTGCGGGCCTCGCTCACCAGCTCGAAATCAGTGGGCATCAATGCGCCCTGGCGCTGCTCGCAGAAGACCCATACGCCCTTGTATTCGTTAAAATCAGCCATTGTAATCCTATGCTCCTTTCATCAGATCAGGTGCTTCTTGGCCAGGATACCAGCCAGCTGTGCGGCAGTATCGTCGCCCTTGAGCATGGTGCCTGCGCCCTTCTGCGGAGGAGTGAAGGACTTAAAGACGTTCGTCGGAGAACCCTTCAGACCAATGGTATCGACCTCGATCAGCGGATCGTCCTTCAGTGCGTTGTAATCGAACACTTCCATCGGCTTGTCGTAGCAGGTGAAGATGCCGTTCACGCTCATGTAACGGGGCTGGTTCAGCTCCTTGATGCAGGTCAGCAGGCAGGGAGTCTGCACCTTGACCATCATGTAGCCGTCCTCCAGCATACGCTTCACGGTCAGGGTGTTGCCATCCTTCTGGATGTCAGCCACATAGGTGACCTGAGGCAGGTGCAGCTTCTCAGCGATCTGAGGACCGACCTGAGCGGTATCACCATCGATTGCCTGACGGCCGCAGAACACAACGTCCTCGGGGCCGACACCGATCTTGTTGACGGCAGCAGCCAGGATCTGGCTGGTTGCAAAGGTATCGGAACCGCCGAACTCACGGCCGGAGACCAGAACAGCCTTATCTGCACCGCGGGCCAGCAGCTCACGCAGCATGCCTTCTGCCGGCGGGGGACCCATGGTAACAACAACGACTTCGCAGCCGGTAGCGTCCTTGAGCTTCAGAGCAGCCTCCAGAGCGTTCAGGTCATCAGGGTTGGTGATGGTAGCCATCGAAGCACGGTCCAGAGTGCCATCGGGCTTGACGGACACCTTGCCGGAGGTATCAGGAACCTGCTTTACACAAACAATTGCTTTCATTGTAACTCTTGCCTCCCTTACTTCAGCAGCGCGCCGGAAATGACCATCATCTGCACTTCGCTGGTGCCCTCGTAGATCTCAGTGATCTTGGCATCACGCATCATGCGCTCGATGGGATAGTCACGGGTGTAGCCGTAACCGCCGAACAGCTGCAGGCAGCGGCGGGTCACATCGCTTGCGGTGCGGGCTGCGATCAGCTTTGCCTGAGCAGCCTCAACGCTGTAACGGACCTTCTTGCCATCCATTGCTTCCTGCTTCTTCAGAGCAGCAGCGTAGACCAGATACTTTGCAGCCTCAACGCGTGCCTTCATCTCAGCCAGCTCGAACTGGGTGTTCTGGAATGCGGAAATGCTGCGGCCGAACTGCTTGCGCTCCTTGACGTAAGCAACGGTCTCTTCCAAAGCGCCCTCGGCGATGCCCAGAGCCTGAGAAGCAATGCCGATACGGCCACCGTCCAGAGTAGCCATAGCCAGCTGGAAGCCGCGGCCACGCACACCCAGCATACGGTCAGCAGGGATGCGGCAGTCCTCGAAAATCAGCTCGCAGGTGGAAGAACCGCGGATGCCCATCTTGTCCTCAGCCTTACCGACGGAGAAGCCCGGGTCGGTACGCTCCACGATAAAGGCGGAGCACTGCTTGGTGGGACGGCCCTTCTTGTCGGGCACGATATCGGTGACAGCAATAACGATAAAGACGTTTGCGTAGCCGGCGTTGGTGATGAAGATCTTGGAACCGTTCAGGATCCAATCACCGGTCTCGGGGTCCTGCTTTGCAAAGGTCTGCTGACCCTGTGCATCGGTGCCGGCACCCGGCTCAGTCAGGCCGAAAGCACCCAGCCACTCACCGCTGCACAGCTTGGGCAGATACTTTGCCTTCTGCTCGGGAGTACCATTTTCATAAATAGGAGCAGCACACAGGCTGGTGTGAGCAGAGACGATGACACCGGTGGTGCCGCAGACCTTGCTCAGCTCTTCCACTGCCATGACGTAGGACAGCACATCGCCGCCTGCACCGCCGACCTCAGTCGGGAAATAAATGCCCATCATGCCGAGCTTGCCCATCTTTTCGACGGTCTCTTTGGGGAAGTACTCTTCCGCATCAACCTTCTTTGCCAGGGGCTTGACTTCGTTCTCAGCAAACTCGCGGTACATTTTCTGTACCATCTGCTGCTGCTTGGACAGAGTAAAATCCATCGCTATATCCTCCTAACGGGTCTTTTTCATTTACCGGAATTGCCCGGTGCAAACAAATTCCTCCCGGCCGTGTTTCCATAGTCGGGAGAAACGTTTATCAGAATTTACAGCTGGTCAACAGGGGTCTTGGTGCGGTCTGCGTTGTAAACGTAGAAGCCCTTGCCGCTCTTGCAGCCCAGGTTGCCGCCGCGGACCATCTTACGGATCAGCGGGCATGCACGGTACTTGCTGTCGCCGGTCTCCTTGTACAGCACGTCCATGATAGCCAGGCAGATATCCAGGCCGATGAAGTCGCCCAGCTCCAGGGGACCCATGGGGTGGTTGGCACCCAGCTTCATGGCAGTGTCAATGCCGGCGATATCGGAAACGCCTTCCATCTTGATGAAGGCTGCTTCGTTGATCATGGGGATCAGGATGCGGTTGACGACGAAGCCTGCAGCCTCGTTGACCTGAACCGGCTGCTTGCCGATGGCAACAGAGATCTCCTTGATCTTCTCAACGGTCTCAGCGGGAGTGTTGCAGCCTGCGATGACCTCGATCAGCTTCATGCGGTCTGCGGGGTTGAAGAAGTGCATGCCAACCAGCGGACGGCTAACGCCCTTGCCGATTTCGGTGATGGACAGAGAAGAAGTGTTGGAAGCGAAGATGCACTCAGGCTTGCAGATCTTATCCAGCTCGCCGAAGGTGGTCTGCTTGACCTTCATATCCTCAAAAGCAGCCTCAACGACCAGATCGCAGTCAGCGCACAGGTCTTCCTTCAGGCCCGGGGTGATGGCAGCAACGATAGCGTCTGCCTTTTCCTGCGTCATCTTTCCCTTAGCAACCAGCTTCTCGTAGCCCTTCTTGATCTTTGCCAGACCATTCTCGGCCCACTCCTGCTTGATGTCGCACAGAGCAACAGTGTTGCCCTCAACCTGTGCAAATGCCTTTGCGATGCCCTGGCCCATGGTGCCAGCGCCGATAACACCGATCTTCATAGGAAACCTCTCCTTTAATATCAAAAATTATGTAGTAATGGATTAGTTGTTGGTGAACACTGCCTTGGGCTTCGGCTTCTCACGGGACAGGAAGCAGCTCATGCCCTCCACCTGATCATGGGTCTCGAAGCAGTCGCCGAACAGCTTTTCCTCGACCTCAACAGCCTTCTCGATAGGCAGGCTGATGCCGCCGTTGATTGCCTTCTTGCAGTTGCGTACAGCGATGGGTGCGTTCTTTGCGATCTTGCCGGCCAGCTTCAGCACGTTCTCCATCAGCTCAGCCTGCGGATACACAGCGTTCACCAGACCAATGCGCAGAGCCTCGTCTGCCTTGATGTTCAGAGCAGAGTAGACCAGCTGCTTTGCCATGCCCATGCCGACCAGACGTGCCAGACGCTGGGTGCCGCCGAAGCCCGGAGTGATGCCCAGACCAACTTCAGGCTGACCAAACACAGCGTTGTCAGAGCAGATGCGGATGTCGCAGCTCATTGCCAGCTCGTTGCCGCCGCCCAGTGCAAAGCCGTTCACGGCTGCAATGACGGGGATGGGGAAGCTCTCGATCATCAGGAACACATCATTGCCCAGCTTGCCGAAGGCCTCGCCCTCTGCCTTGGTCATGGTGCTCATGGAACCGATATCAGCGCCTGCCACGAAGCTCTTGTCGCCTTCGCCGGTCAGAACGATGCAGCGGACAGTCTCCTGATCCACAGCCTCAAATGCAGCCTTCAGGTCTGCCAGAACTTCGGGGTTCAGGGCATTCAGTGCCTTGGGACGGTCGATGGTGATGATCTCAACTGCGCCCTGCACCTCGGTTTTTACAAATGCCATTGTGAAAACCTCCTATTCAAATCTTATCAGTTATCATAAACAGCCCCCGGGCCAGAGCAGGCTCTCCGGTTCCTCCCCTGCCCGGGTCTGTCATTCAGTCAGGCTCTCCAGTAATGGAGCTTAGTCCATCTCAACGATGGTAGCGCAGCCCATGCCGCCGCCGATGCACAGGGTAGCCAGGCCCTTGTGTGCGCCGCGATGCTTCATAGCATACAGCAGGGTGACCAGGATACGAGCGCCGGAAGCGCCGACCGGGTGGCCCAGAGCAATTGCGCCGCCGTTGACGTTCACCTTGCTCATATCAAAGTTCAGAGCCTGGCTGACAGCCACAGACTGAGCAGCAAATGCCTCGTTGGCCTCGATCAGATCCATGTCAGCAACAGTCAGGCCGGTCTTTGCCATGACCTTCTTGGTAGCAGCGATGGGGCCCAGACCCATGACTTCGGGCTCAACGCCTGCCAGAGCACCAGCCACCCAAGTAGCCAGAGGCTTCACGCCCAGCTCCTTTGCCTTCTCCTCGCTCATGATGACCAGAGCAGCAGCGCCGTCATTGATGGCGGAAGAGTTGCCGGCGGTCACAATGCCGTCCTTGGTGAAAGCGGGCTTCAGCTTTGCCAGCACTTCAGGAGCGCTCAGACGGGGGCCTTCATCAGTATCGAACACGGTGTCGCCCTTCTTGCCCTTGATCACAACGGGAACGATCTCGTCCTTGAAAGCGCCGTCCTTGATGGCCTTGTCAGCCTTCAGCTGGCTGTTGTATGAGAACTCGTCCAGCATCTCACGGGTGATGGGGCTGTAGCCGTACTTCTTCTGATAGGTCTCGTTGGTGCAGACATTCTCAGCGGTCATACCCATGTGCTTGTTGAAGCCGCAGGCATCCCACAGAGCATCGTTGACCATGGTATCCACGATCTCGCTCTTGCCCATAGGAGCGCCCATGCGGTAGCCGTAACGAGCCTTCTGCAGTGCGAAGGGAGCCATGTCCATGTTCTCCATGCCGCCTGCGACCACGATATCAGCATCGCCTGCCTCGATCATCTGAGCAGCCATATTGACGCAGTTCAGACCGGAGCCACACACCACATTGACGGTGACAGCCGGGGTCTCGATGGGCAGACCAGCCTTCAGAGCAGCCTGACGTGCAACGTTCTGGCCCAGACCAGCCTGAATGACACAGCCCATGTAAACATGATCGACCTGCTCAGGTGCGACGTTTGCACGGTTCAGGGCTTCCTTGATGACAATGGAGCCCAGCTCAACTGCGGGAACGTTTGCCAGAGTGCCGCCGAACTTGCCAATAGCGGTACGGCATGCAGATGCGATAACGATCTTTTTCATGTGAATAGCCTCCTGAATTGTGTATGTGTTGCTTTTCGATTGCCTTTTTATCAAAACGCCCTTGGGCATTTCTGCAAATTATTTTTCAGGGTCTTTTCCCTGCCGGATCAGCGCATACTTTTCGTTGACCGCCTTTTCCACATTGGGGGTAACGAACTTGCCGATGTCGCTGCCGTAATACGCTGCCTCCTTCACGATCGTAGAAGAAAGGTAGCTCCACTTGATGCTGGTGGCAAGGAACATGGTCTCAATGCCGGGCATCAGTGCGTGATTGGTCTGCGCAAGCTGGATCTCGTTTTCAAAGTCCGTCACGGCCCGCAGCCCCCGTACCATCACCGAAGCGTGCCGCTTCTTGGCGAACTCTACGGTCAGGCCGTCGAAGCTCTCCACCGAAACGTTCTGGATGCCTTTGCAGCACTCCTTGAGCAGCTCTACGCGCTCCTCTACGGTGAAGAGCGGATTCTTTGCGCTGTTATTGAGCACTGCCACGATCAGATGATCGTTGATCTTTGCTGCGCGCTTGATAATATCAAGGTGTCCTTTTGTGACCGGGTCGAACGAACCGGGATAAACTGCTGTTGCCATCGTCTGGTGTCCTCCTTGAGCGCTGTGAAAAGCGCGTTTTGGTTCTGCCATGATAGCACTTTCCAGTCTTGGGTGCAAGATTTTGTGCAAGCTGTACGTTTTATCGTTAAAATTTAAACAATCAACGCTGTGCCACATCGCGGCAACTTGCTACGCTATAAGTAAATCACATCGTCAAAATTTTATCAAGTCCTTTTGCAAAGATTTTTGGTTTCACCACACCAAACAATCCTCCGAAATTGCTCTAAATTTTGTAAATATTGACAGTCAGCCAAAATTTTCACGATAAACTATTGATTCTGCACATTGTTAATGTTATAACTAAGTTGTGCAGGTCTGCCGAACTGTCCGGCAGCTTTCCCTGTTGTCTGTCAGGATACCACACGGCTATGTCAGAGTTGTGTGCAAACTACCAAAAAACGGTAAATAACCTGCAAAGATCTGTCCGTGCAGGAAGTGTAAATGATAAATTTACAATTCCTTTATGTTATTATAGGAGAGGATGGTTTATAATGGATTTTACGGAACTGTATGCTCAGAAAAAAATGACCGCCGCTCAGGCTGCCGCACTGGTCAAAAGCGGTGACTGGGTGGACTACGGCTGGGCAGTGAACACCCCCGTGGCGGTGGATGCCGAGCTTGCAAAGCGTCTGCCGGAGCTGGAGGGCGTCAACTTCCGCGGCGGCATCCTGATGTGGGTGCCCGCGATCTTCCAGATCGACGACCCCGCCGCACACATGACCTGGAACAGCTGGCACATGGGCGGCATTGAGCGCAAGGCCATTGCACAGGGGTTCTCCTTTTACTCCCCCATCCGTTATTCCGAGCTGCCCCGTTACTACCGTGAGAGCCCGGACCCGCTGGATGTGGCCGTGTTCCAGGTGACCCCTATGGACGAGCACGGCTATTTCAACTTCGGCCCCAGTGCATCTCATCTGGGCGCTGTGTGCGAAAAAGCCAAGAAGATCGTTGTTGAGGTCAACAAGAACATGCCCCGCTGCCTTGGCGGCATGGAGAACTGCATCCACATTTCTCAGGTCACCGGCATCGTGGAAGGCGAGAATCCCCCCATCGGCCAGATGGCCGCTCCCGGTGCTGCTACCGAAGTGGATCTGAAGGTCGCCAACCTGATCGTTCCGCAGATCCCCAACGGTGCCTGCCTGCAGCTGGGCATCGGCGGTATGCCCAATGCCATCGGCAGCCTGATCGCACAGAGCGACCTGAAGGATCTGGGCGTGCACACCGAAATGTATGTGGACGCTTTTGTGGATATCGCCAAGGCCGGCAAGATCACCGGTGCCCGCAAGCAGCTGGACAAGGGCCGTCAGGTCTACGCCTTTGGTGCCGGCACCCAGAAGATGTACGATTACCTGAACGATAATCCGGAGTGCATGTCCGCTCCCGTGGACTATACCAACGATATCCGCAGCATCTCCGCACTGGATAACTTTATTTCCATCAACAACGCTGTGGACATCGACCTGTTCGGTCAGGTGAACGCCGAGACTGCAGGCCTCAAGCACATCTCCGGTGCCGGCGGTCAGCTGGACTTCGTTCTGGGCGCATACCTTTCCAAGGGCGGCAAGAGCTTTATCTGCCTGTCCTCTACCTTCTTTAATAAGAAGACCGGCCAGCTGGAGAGCCGCATCCGTCCCACGCTGGAAAACGGCAGCATCGTCACCGATACCCGTGCCAACATCCACTACCTGTGCACCGAGTACGGCTGCGTGAACCTGAAGGGCCTGACTACCTGGGAAAAGGCTGAGGCCCTGATCAACGTTGCACATCCCGACTTCCGCGAAGACCTTATCAAGGAAGCCGAAAAGATGCATATCTGGCGCAGGAGCAACAAAATCTAACATGTGTCGTGGGTATTCCTGCTGCCTGCGGCAGGAATGGAGTTTATCACATGATGGACAAAAAGCCGCACATCAAGCCCTATCTTTACGGGATGCTGGCCGGGTTCGGAGCGATCTCCCTGAGCATCATCTTTTTCTTCCTGATCTACCGCTTTGACGGTTTTGGCAACGCGATCTCGACCCTGACCGGCATTCTGATGCCGTTCATCTACGGTGCCGTCATCGCCTACCTGCTCAAGCCCGTATGCAACACCATCGAGAGCTTTCTGCGCCGCTTCATTCCGGAAAAGATGCATGGTCTGGTCAATGTGCTGTCTATTACACTGACCATCCTGTTCGGTCTGCTCCTCATCTACGCTTTGTGCATGATGATCATTCCGCAGCTCATCACCAGCGTGACCACCCTGTACTACACTGCACAGCGCAACCTTGCAAAGTTCGTGCAGTGGGCGAATCATGTGGAGTTCATTGAGAACAACCAGCAGATCATGAACATGCTCAACTCTGCTTATGCCACCATCAGCACCAATTTCGATGATCTGATCAAGACCCGGCTCCTGCCCTCCATGCAGAACATCGTCAGCGGTGCCGCCATTGGTGTGCTGAACGTTGTAACGGTAGCCAAGAATCTGGTCATCGGCATCATCGTGGCCGTGTACATGCTGGCCAGCCGCAAGCGCTTTGTGCAGCAGGGCAAGCTGGTGCTCTACAGCATCTTCAAGCCCCGCTGGGCAGAGCTCATCAAGGAAGAAGCGAAGTATGCCGATAAGATGTTCGGCGGCTTCATCAACGGCAAGATCATGGATTCCGCCATCATCGGCGTGCTGTGCTATATCGGCTGTCTGATCTTCAAATTTCCCAGTGCACTGCTGGTGTCGGTCATTATCGGTGTGACCAATGTTATCCCCTTCTTTGGCCCGTTCATCGGTGCGGTTCCGGCTACCCTGCTCATTCTCATCCAGAGCCCCATCAAGGCACTGTGGTTCGTGCTGTTCGTGCTGGTCCTGCAGCAGCTGGACGGCAATGTGATCGGCCCCAAGATCCTGGGCAACACCACAGGTCTTTCCAGCTTCTGGGTCCTGTTTGCCATCCTGCTGTTCGGCGGTCTGTGGGGCTTTGTGGGCATGATCGTGGGTGTACCGCTGTTTGCTGTCATCTATGACATCATCAAAAAGCTGGTCATCCACGGCTTGAAGCGCAATGCAGAGCTCGACATGCTTCAGACCTACCACGACAATTTCGGTGACCCGGAGGACGATGCTTCGCCTGTCCCGGAACCGTCTGCCGAAAAGCAATAAGCATCTCCCCTGCCCTGTATCACAAAGGCCCTGCGTTCTTTCGAACGCAGGGCCTTTGCTTTTTATGATGATGTTTGCCGAAGATTACTTTTCAATGGGCTGCGAGGGCTTCCAATCCTTGTAGTTCTCGTAGCGGCTTTCGCGGATCCTGGTGTGGGACCAGATCTCGTCCGCAGTGGGCTGCCAGTTGGCGGCGTAGCTCTTGCACTTCTCGCACAGGTGCTCCACGCTCTCCGGAGACTGCAGGTCGGTGCTGTGGGCACCGGTCTCGTGCACCATCTTCTGCAGCAGTTCGGGGTTCTCCAGCATCGGGCAGGGACGCAGATGGTTCTTGTTGAAGGGCTGGCCGTTGTGATAAGCCATGAACAGCGGGCTGTGCAGGATCTCCAGAATGCTCTGGTCGTGGATATTGGCATTGGAGTAGTGGATGAACACACAGGGCTCTGCATCACCGGCCGAGTTGATGTGGAAGTAGTTGCGGCCACCGGCAATGCAGCCGCCCACAAACTCACCGTCGTTCTGGAAGTCCATGGGGTAGAACGGGATATCGCAGGCCTCCGAGCGCAGATAGCGGATGCGGTCGATCATATATTTGCGCTGCTCCGGAGTAGGCATCAGCTCCGGTGCTGCCTCGTTGCCCACGGGCATGTAGTGGAAGTAGAAGCCGAAGTGTGCACCCTTCTCGCACAGGAAACGCATGAACTCGTCGTTGGTGACAGCTTCGATGTTATCACGGGTATAGCAGATGGAGGTGCCGAAGATGATGCCGTACTTCTTCAGCAGATCCATCGCGTTCATGACAGCGGCATAGTGCCCCTTACCACGGCGGGCATCGTTGGTCTCCGGGGTGCCCTCGATGGACAGCATGAAGGCAATGTTGCCCAGACGCACCACCTCTTTGCAGAAGGGCTCATCAATGAGGGTGGAGTTGGTGTAGATGGCAAATTCAACATCATTGTGCTTCTCCGCCAGCTTCAGGATATCGGCCTTGCGCACCAGCGGCTCGCCGCCGGTCAGCATGTACAGGTATACGCCCAGTTCCTTGCCCTCGGTAACGATCTTGTCCATATCCTCAAAGCTGAGGTTGTTCTTGTGGCCATACTCGCCAGCCCAGCAGCCCACGCAATGCATGTTGCAGGCAGAAGTGGGGTCGAACAGGATCAGCCACGGAATGTTGCACTGGTACTTCACGCGGTTCTCGCGGATGGTCTTGGTGCCGCGGAAGAAGGCTTCGTAGCCCAGATTCAGTGCCGTGGTGCGGGCCACGTTGGGGTCGGTCTGATCCAGCACGCAGTTGATGAGCTTGGACCACTTGCTGTCGGGGTCGGTCAGGGTCTGCTTGGCGTGCTCGTAGGCCTCGTCGCTGAACGAGCTGCCATAGAACTGCTTTGCAACATCCACCAGCTGTCCCACGGTTTTCTGACGGTCTTTATCGGCATGAGAAAGCACCACGTCTACCATTTTACCAACGGCAGCGCGCTGCATTTTATGAGTCAGGTTCTCAACAGAAGTATTCATTATCCTTTTCCTCCAAACAACATTTTCGGAAATCTCTTTTGCTGCCGACATCATACCATTTTTAACAAACGTGCGCCATAAACAGAAAAAGCGCCGTGATAGAAAACCCATCACGGCGCAGATTATGATAAAATTTTGTCGTTCTTCCGGTTCAGCCGTCCTGTTCCAGATGGATCTTATTGCTGGCAAGGCGGCATAACGCGCGGCGCAGATCCCCCTGCAGCATCCGTCCCGTACGTTCTACCATCAAAGCAGGATCCGTTTTCATGTCCCGGCGGATCCATTCCAGCCCCACGCCCACCAGCGCATATTTGTAAAAATCCACCACAAACTGCTTGTCATCGTCCTGCACGGTGATATCGTGGCATTCGCGATCCGCAAATTCCTTCAGCATGGGGTCCAGAAGCTTGTAGAGATACTGCTCCACCTGTTCACGGCCCACAGAACGGTATACGTTCAGCACCAGTGCTTTGTTATCCCGGATCTGGTGCAGGATGTCCAGAAACGCTTCGGTCCATGTATCAAAGCTCTGGCAGCCTTCCATCGCCTTGGTTGCATCTTCCGTCAGGATCCAGTCCACCAGATCGTAAATATCCTTGAAGTGGTAGTAGAAGGTCATGCGGTTCACACCGCAGTCCTCGGTGATATCGTTGATCGTGATCTTATTGAGGGGCTTTTCCAGCAGCAGCTTTTTCAGCGATGCTTCCAGTGCCCGCTTCGTTGTTTGTGACACAAAAACCTTCCTTTCCCGACCGTAGAAATTTTTCCCGCTGCGTACGGCGATTGGCAGCTTTGTACATTATAATACCGCAAAAGCCGTCCCGATTGCAAGCATTGATTCTGTCCATTTTGTAAACAAAAAACGACTTCCTGTGTTTCACTCCGGCAGTTTCTCGCTTCAAGAGCCATTTTTCTTCCCCCAAAAGACCCTTCCGGCGGTGTGCAATGCCTGCAAAAGCGGCTTCTTCTGGCAAAAAAGCGGAAAAGGCCCTTGATTTTATATTCCTCTGCGCTTAGAATGGGAGCAGACGGCTGTGAATTAAGTGCCGTTTTGAGGGAGGGTACAAACTATGATGGATACCATTGGTTTTCTGGGCTGCGGCAACATGGGCGGAGCCATCGCCCGTGCCGTTTGCAAAGCTGTTGACCCTAAGAAAGTTTTTCTGGCAAACCGCACTGCGGCCAAGGCGCAGGCACTGGCCAAGGAACTGGGCTGCAAAACAGCCACCAATGCTGAGGTGGCCGGTGACTGCGACCTGATCTTTCTGGCCGTGAAGCCCCAGATGATGGAAGCACTGCTGGAGCCGCTCAGATTCACGCTGGACGAGCGCCCCAAGCGCTTTGTGCTGTGCAGCATGGCAGCAGGCCTTTCGATTGCCCGCATTCAGGAGCTGGCCGGTGAGGACTTTCCTGTGATCCGCATCATGCCCAATACCCCGGCATCGGTGGGCGAAGGCATGATCCAGTATTGCTCTTCCAATGTTACCGCAGAAGAAGAGGAAGCGTTCCTCAGGATCATGGCTCCCGCGGGCCGTCTGGACGCCGTGCCAGAAAGTCTGATCGATGCTGCCAGCTGCGTTTCCGGCTGCGGCCCGGCATGGGTGTACCAGTTTATTGAGGCTCTGGCCGACGGCGGTGTGGCCTGCGGCCTGCCCCGCACCAAAGCGCAGGAATATGCCGCACAGATGGTTCTGGGCAGCGCAAAGCTGGTTCTGGAAAGCGGAAAGCATCCCGGCGAACTCAAGGATGCCGTATGCAGCCCCGGCGGCAGCACCATTCAGGGCGTGCGCGTGCTGGAAGAGCGCGGCCTGCGCGGTGCGGTGATGGATGCCGTCATCGCCTCGTACAATAAGACTAAGGAAATGGGAAAGGGTTAATGGAATCATGCGCATCGTTGTGAAAGTAGGCACTTCTACTCTGGCATACGCCACCGGACGGCTGAACATCCGCCACACCGAAAAGCTGGTCGAGGTTTTGAGCGACCTGAAAAACGAAGGCCATGAGGTCATTCTGGTGTCCTCCGGCGCCATCGGCATGGGCGTAGGCAAGCTTTCTCTGCCGACCCGCCCAAAGGATACCTCCACCAAACAGGCCTGTGCCGCTGTGGGACAGTGTGAGCTGATGTACACCTACGATCGTCTGTTCAATGCCTATAATCACACTGTGGCGCAGATCCTGCTCACCGGCGTGGACGTGGAGCACACCGAGCGCCGGGTGAACTTCCAGAACACCCTGTCCCGCCTTCTGGAGCTGGGTGCACTGCCCATCATCAATGAGAACGACACCGTTGCCACCGATGAGATCACCTCCATCGGCGACAACGACACACTGGCGGCCATCGTGGCCTGTTGTGCACAGGCCGACCTGCTGGTACTGCTGAGCGACATCGACGGCCTGTACACGGCCAATCCCCACACTCACCCGGATGCAAAGCTCATCCCGCTGGTGCGGGAGATGACCCCTGCGGTGATGGCACTGGCCGATGGCGCGGGCTCCGCCCTTGGCACCGGCGGCATGGCCACCAAGCTGCGCGCCGCCCGCATGGTGACCGGCAGCGGTGCCGACATGGTCATTGCGAACGGTGCACACCCGGAACTTTTGTATGACATTGCCGCGGGCAAGCCCGCAGGTACCCGCTTTACCGGCCACAAGGAGGACTGAACCTATGACGACACAGCAAATTCTGGAAGCGGCCCGCAGCGCCAAAAGCGCCCTTGCACTGGCCGATAACGCTGCCCGCAGCACAGCCCTGCTGGGCATGGCGGACGCTTTACGCGATGCGCAGAACCAGTCTGCCATCCTTGCCGCCAACGCCGAGGACATGGCTGCTGCCAAAGGACACATCAGCGATGTGATGCTGGATCGTCTGGCTCTGACCGTTCCGCGCATCGAAGCCATGGCGCAGGGCATCCGCGAGGTAGCCGCTCTGCCCGACCCGGTGGGCCGGGTGCTGAACCGGGTAGAGCGCCCCAACGGCCTTGTGATCGAAAAGACCGCCGTACCGATGGGTGTGATTGCCATCATCTACGAGAGCCGTCCCAATGTGACCAGCGATGCCGCCGCCCTTGCCATCAAAAGCGGCAACGCCTGCATCCTGCGCTGCGGCAAGGAGGCCTGGCGCAGTGCCAACGCCATCGTCACCGTTCTGCGGCAGGGCCTGAAAAAGGCCGGTCTGCCCGAGACTTCGGTCTGCCTGATTGAGGACACCACCCATGCCTCTGCCAACGCTCTGATGACCGCCGTAGGCTATGTGGATCTGCTGATCCTCGCGGCGGTGCAGGGCTCATCCGTGCCTGCGTGGAGAACGCCAAGGTGCCCTGTATCCAGACCGGCACCGGCATCTGCCATATCTATGTAGACGACACTGCCGACCTTTCCAAAGCACTGGACATCATCGAGAACGCAAAAGCCAGCCGCCCCAGCGTCTGCAACGCCGAGGAGGTGTGCCTTGTGCACTCTGCCATTGCCGGGGAGTTTCTTCCCCGTCTGGCCCAGCGGCTTGGCCCGGACCGCATTGCAAAGGGTCTGCATCCGGTAGAGCTTCGTCTTGACAAGCGCGCCGCCGCCATAATCGCTGGCACGCCTGCCGGCGAAAAAGACTTTGACACCGAGTTTCTGGATTATATCCTTGCCGTCAAAGTGGTGGACAGCGTGGAGGAAGCCATCGATCATATCGCCCGGCATTCCACCGGCCACAGCGAGGCCATCCTGACCCGGACACAGGCCCACGCGGATCTGTTTACCGCTGCTGTGGACAGCGCCGCTGTGTATGTGAACTGCTCCACCCGCTTTACGGATGGCGGCGAGTTTGGCCTTGGGTGCGAAATGGGCATTTCCACCCAGAAGCTCCACGCCCGCGGCCCCATGGGACTGGCCGAGCTGTGCAGCTACAAATATATCATCCGCGGCGATGGACAGACCCGCTGAACCCACCTTCCGCGTGTGAAGATCGGGAGTGAGCGATTTCTCCATTCAATTCATCATTTAGCAAAAGGATCTGAAAAGCTTTTTCAAATACAGGCTGGTGCAAATTGTGTCAGCTTGTATTTTTGTTTCACCCAGGCAGACTGTTTTTGCTTAAAATACAATTTTTGAATTTTGTTTTCATCAGGCCCGTTTAAATCGTTCCCTGATATGGATGAATGTATCCCAGTTTCATGCACTTCTCACAAAGATATAGTCTTACTTTCTCCATTTTGTTTTGTAAAAAGTACAAGAATCCCCTTGACAACCCCTATTTCGATGCGGTAAAACTATATTGGAAGATTTGATAACGATTTCACTTCATTTCACTTTCCAACGAGAAAGTTGCTCGTCACACACAACACTATACTTGGAACAAAGGAGAGAGCAATATGACGATCGCCATTCTTGCACATGATTCCCGCAAAGAGCTTGCACTGCAGTTCTGTACTGCTTATAGTGCCATTTTGTCCAAAAACACAGTCATTGCCACCGGTACCACCGGACGGATGCTGGCACAGACCACCGGTCTGCCGGTACATTGCTATCTCTCCGGAAAACTGGGCGGTGTGCAGCAGATCACTTCCCGCGTTGCCTGTGATGAGGTGGATCTGGTGCTGTTCTTCCGCGACCCGCTGAAGGCAGACGCTTCCAGCATCACGGAGCAGAATCTGCTCCGCCTGTGCGACATGCACGGCGTACCCATTGCCACCAACATTGCCACCGCAGAGGTTTTGCTGCGCGGTCTGGATCAGGGTGATCTGGATTATCGAGAGGGAATGCATCCGGCCCTTGTGGAGCCAGTGCCCGCAGCTATGCCCCGCCGTGTGACTGCCTGATTTTGTGTATAGAGTATTGGGAAAGAGCGAGGCTGCTGCAACAGCCTCCTACGAAAGATGAGATAGACTTCCCCGGAAGGGGTCGCCTATCTCATTTTTTTGTAAGCTGAAATTGTGGGAAACCACAAATGAATATTCGGATTAAAGTCAGCAAACGGAGAATCAAGTGATAACCGTCCGCATTGACTTCGTTGCACAATATGGGTATAATATAATTAGAATTTTACTATTACGGGTCACACAGGAGCAGGAGGTGCTTTTATGAATATCCGACCATCCGCAGCGATTCGCCAAAACTACAACGAGATTGCTGATTTATGCAGAGAAACCGCTGAGCCGATTTTTCTCACCAAGAACGGCGAGGGTGACTTGGTCGTCATGGACATCGAAACCTACAACCGCCGGGAAAAAATGCTGAAGCTCCGTGAAGAGCTGCTTTCCGTGGAAGAGGACCGGATGCGTGGAAGCGAGGGCTATTCGGTTGATGAGGTCACTTCCATGATGCGCAGCGCGATCAAGGAGGCCGCCGGACATGGAGCAGCAAAATAAATACCGCGTGATCGTGTCAGCACGGGCCGCTCAGATGCTGGTGTCCCACGCCGCATTTCTGGCACAGGTCAGTCCTGCGGCAGCAGAGCGGCTTACAGTCGAATTTGAAAAGGCTGCAAAGTCTTTGGAGCAGATGCCGCAGCGCTGCCCGTGGCTCAGAGGCGAATACATTCCTAAAAATGCTTACCGGTTCATCTTGTTTGAAAAACGCTATATGCTCATCTTCCAGATCGTAGATAATACGGTTTATGCAGATTATGTGGTAGATTGCAGACAGGATTACGGCTGGCTTATCCGATAATCAACAAAGGCGGTGGCTTCCCTTATTGTGGGAGACCACCGCCTTTTGCTGCGTCTATTGAGGGGGATGATGCAGCAGCCTGCTGAAAAAACGGGCGGAAAACAGTCCTTTTTGAAAATGGTGTAAAGTCAAAAGCTGGGGGTTGTATAGGAACCGCCTGCAAATGCCTGAAAACGGTGCAGGCGAAGCAATGCAGCCCCCAAAAACCGGCTTCAGCAAAAAGAAAAGCACCATACTTCCTACGAAGTACAGTGCTTTTTTGGTGGAGAATACCGGGATCGAACCGGTGACCTCTTGCATGCCATGCAAGCGCTCTCCCGAACCACGCACTCACGCACCCCCACACAAAGGTGCGAGGATGAACGATATTCGGCGTTGATTCGTTTTATTTCCACAAAAGTGTAATTTGACCTTGGAATCCAACCAGCAATAAAGACAATTTCAAAGAGCAAAGACTTATTGAATTGTATTCTACAGTCAGATATACTTGCTGTCAAGATGTTTCGTGCAATTTATGGCACTAGAGCAAGGCAATATTTTTCCATTTCTAATTACATAGCGCAATTTCGACCTGCAAAATCGAAGTTGCGCCTTTTTCATTTCTCAATAAAAATTTTTTCAGCGGAGGTTTTATAATGTTTCTGCGTCACTGTCGGTTTCAGCCCTTGACACAACCGTGTAAGATTTTCTGTTAGCTGCAGTAACTTTGAAAATTTCGGCTTGTTTTATCCAAGTGTATCCAATGGATGCAGTTTTCCTTTTCGAATTTTATCTCGCAGCCAGTTTTCAGCCATTTCACTACTGTCCAAAATACAGTTCAGCAGCAAGTTTCCATCCTTTGTTTCCATTTCCTCCGGAACATCTGTGTCTGACAACTCCAAAATATTTTTCTGCCGTTCTATTGGAGCTGGATGGCTTGATAGGTTCACCTCTAAACCTCTCAGTTCTGAATATACATCAAACAGACGAAACATTTCAAACAAGATAGCTGGTGCCAAATACTGACATTCATAGAAAACCCTTAATTGTTCCGGGATTTCTCCTGCCTTCTGCTTCATGATAAGCTTAATAAGTAACTGGTACGCATATCGATCCGCACGAAATTCGGTCTTTTTTCCTTCCTGATCCTCTGGATTCATAAGATGATACAACTCGTGTCCCACAACAAACGTCCAAATTGTCCAGTAATTGTCCATTGCTGTGTGTATCAAATTTTCTGGTAACATCGACATCCGATAAAGTTGTTCCTGATTATGCGTTCCAAACTGGTGCTGTCTCCGCTGAAGATCTTCAATCACGTAAAAATTCTTCATACAGCGTATCGTATTTTCTTCGCTTTGGTCATATGCAAGAGAATACATCGTAAAGAGAAACGAAATAATCGTATACTCAAACAATTCGTCAATCAAAATTCCCGGCTCAGTTGGTCCATATGCTTCAGCATTCATCGTCCTCCTGCACCGTGGTGTATACTGAATTGGTATGTGAATATCAAGTGTCTCAAGAATCAAATGCAGCATTTCTTCATCTACGAAATCTTCTTCTTCGTATGAATGCTTTAACACAGCTCTGTCTACAACATCAATCTGCGCCTGTTCCAGCATATTCACAAAAGTATATACGCTATCTCTTCCCTCATCAATGTTCCGCTTGTGATAGAAAATGAATCGCATATCATGTGCATTTTCCATGTGAAAATACCTTCTTTTTATTTATCGAGCTTTACCAGTTTATCAATCAGCTCACAAATATGATCATTATCCAGTGGTTTATTTACAATGACTTCCCGCTCAATCTGGACTCCTCCATTTTCAAGCGGTGTCTCACGGGTCAAAAGCCTTACATGTGTCTCAGAACTGTTCTCTATTTTCTGCTTTTCTTTTGCTTTCTTCAATCGAATCAGCACTTCATGGGTGATCTTTTTAAGAAGCTCAACTATCATTTCACTCACAACTGCTGTCGCTACAGGGTCTGCTGTTATCAGAACATAAATGCTTACAATGTCTTCAGCTGTGAAGTTATCCGCAGACATCACCTGATAATCAATTTCTCTACACTCATTCAAGGAACGATATGCCTCTTGATATTCACGAGGGACTTCGAGCATTACAGACGCTTTCATTCTATCCGAATCTTCCTTTCCGACTTCTTAAATTCTATTGATATATCATTTCTTTTTTGAATTTACTTTCTTTCAGAGGCAAACCATATTCTACTATTGCTCTTTTCTATTTTATCATACCACAAATTTTTCTGTTTGTAAGCCGAAAAGCGCAAATTTATCGCAAGGAGGTTCTCTCCAATGTCAATTTCGTATTGCCACTATTTCAAAGTACTGCAACATGACCCTTGATTACTTCTATGGACAAGCCGGAGAGCTTTTCGCTTTCTACCGTATCCCCAAAGCACTGTTTCAGGAGCCACAGTTCCAGACTTTGTCAACCGATGCCAAAACACTGTACGGCATCCTGCTTGACCGCATGAGCCTTTCCGTCAAAAATGGCTGGCTGGACGAGCAGGGCCGGGTGTTCATCATCTTCACCATTGAGGATGTCAAGAGGGCGTTGTGTTGCGCAGACAACAAAGCAACCAAGTTGCTCCGGGAACTTGAAAAGTTTGGTTTGATTGAACGAAAACGCAGAGGTCTGGGAAAGCCAAGTTTGGTGTATGTGAAGAACTTTTCAGCAGAATCGTCAAAATCAATATTCCAAAATCGTGATTTTCACGATTCTGGAGGCTTCAAAAGCGCAAGTCAAGACCCTGCAAAATCACGATGTAATAAGACTGATGAAAATAATACTGAAAAGAGTGAAACGTATCCTTTCTATTCAGAAGAAGCAGATGAGATGAGCAAACGCGAACAACTGAAAGAGTACTTTTCTCAGTCTTTGGAGGTAGAACTTCTACTCCGTCTTTGTCCGGACGATGAGGATACCATCTATCAGATCGTAGATTTGTTGGTGGACACCTGCGCTACCAACCGCAAGCTGCTGCGCATTGCCGGGGACGATAAGCCCGCCGAGGTGGTGCGCAGTCGCTTTATGAAGCTGAACGCTGACCATATCCACTTTGTGCTGAAGTGCCTTGCAGAGAACAGCAGCCCGATCCGAAACATGAAACAATACCTGCTTGCTTCTCTGTATAATGCACCCACCACGATGCAGCTTTTCTATCAGAACCAAACCAACCACGACTTAGCGATGCGGAGGTGATGAAAATTTCAAAGAAAGCAACCACAATAGCCATCGTCAACCAGAAAGGCGGCACCGGCAAGACCACCACCTGTGAAAATCTAGGCATCGGGCTGGCGATGGAAGGTAAAAAAGTCCTGTTGGTGGACGCTGACCCGCAGGGCAGCTTGACCATCAGCATGGGCTGGCAGCAGCCCGATGAACTGCCCACGACCCTTTCCACCTTGATGGTAAAGGCCATGAACGACCAGAGTATTCCACCCGGTGAGGGCATCCTGCACCATGCAGAGGGTGTTGACCTGATTCCGGCAAACATCGAACTGGCAGGGCTGGAAGTTTCCCTTGTCAACTGCATGAACCGGGAAAAGATGCTGAAACAGGTGCTGGAAAGCGCAAAGCACGACTACGATTTCATTCTGCTAGATTGCACCCCTTCCCTTGGGATGCTGACCGTGAATGCACTGGCAGCGGCGGACACCACCCTGATTCCGGTGCAGGCGCAGTACCTGTCTGCGAAAGGCTTGGAACAGCTTTTGCAGACCGTGCAGAAGGTCCGACGGCAGATCAACCCGAAACTGAAAATCGAGGGCATCCTGCTGACCATGACTGACAGCCGCACCAACTATGGACAGCAGATCGACAACCTGATTCGAGGTGCCTACGGCAGCAGGATTAAAGTGTTCGACCAGACCATTCCTAGATCTGTCCGTGCTGCGGAGATCAGTGCCGTGGGTAAGAGCATTTTCCAGCACGACCCCAAAGGCAAGGTGGCAGAAGCCTATAAATCTCTGACAAGGGAGGTGATGGCGAATGCCGAAAGGCAGCTTAAACGTGTCGCTGAAAGGGGCAGATGACATTTTCTCCACGGAAGAATCCCGGCAGGAACAGCAGCGGGAACAGGTGCAGCAGATCCCCATCGGGGAATTGTTCCCCTTTAAAAACCACCCCTTTAAGGTTTTGGATGATGAGTCCATGCAGCGCACGGTGGAAAGCGTGGAGCAGTACGGTGTGCTGTCTCCGCTGATCGCCCGCCCACGCCCGGAAGGTGGCTACGAGATCATCTCCGGGCACCGCCGTCAGCACGCTGCACAGCTTGCTGGGCTGGATACACTGCCAGTTATCGTCCGTCAGATGGATGATGATGCCGCAGTTTTGCTTATGGTGGACAGCAATCTCCAGCGTGAGAACATCCTGCCCAGTGAAAGGGCTTTCGCCTACAAAATGAAGCTGGAAGCCCTAAAAAATCAAGGTGCTAGGTCAGATTTAACTTCAGTGCAAGTTGCACCGAAGTTGAGCACCGAGAAAATCGGTGAAGAAGTGGGCATGAGTAAGGATAATGTCAAACGCTATATTCGCCTGACCAATCTTGTACCTGAACTGCTGGACATGGTGGATGAAAAGAAAATTGCCTTCAATCCCGCTGTGGAATTGTCCTATCTGGACGAAAGCCAACAGCGGGATTTTTTAGAAGCCATGGAGGACACCCAGAATGCGCCGTCCCTTTCCCAAGCGCAGCGGCTCAAAAAGCTGGCGCAGGAAGGGCACTTCTCGTATGACGTTGCCTTTGCCGTTATGGGAGAAGAAAAAAAGGACGAGTTGGACAAGGTGGTCATCAAAAACGACACCCTGCGGAAATACTTTCCCCGCAGCTACACCCCGAAACAGATGGAGGACACCATCATCAAGCTACTGGATCAGTGGCAACGCAAACAGCAGCGGCAGAATGAACGCTAACACACATTTTGAATGTAAGACCCAACCGGGTCTTTCTTTTTTGCAAAAATTAGGAGAAAAAACACTATGAACACTACCATTGATCTCAAGACCGCAAAGACCATCGAAGCCATGAACCAGAAGATCAGCCACATGGACAATGCTGTGACCGACTTCTTCAACAAGATGAGCGATGTGCTGGAGCGGCAGCTCGGCGATGATGAAGTTTACGCCGCCGTGATTGCCCCGGAGATCGAACTGACCATCACTCCGCTGGAGAACGTTCGCAGTTATCTGCCCTGCTTCGATGAAGCAGATTCCTGCTACAGCATCAGCGAAGATGTGCCGCTGGCACTCTGCTACGATCCTCGCCAGCTCATTACACTGGCTGGCAAGCGTTACCTGTCCGGCGCAGTCATCTTTGTACGCTACGACGCTGATGGCAACTTTGTTGCACTTACCACCGCCGACCTGTACCTGATTCAGTGTTATCTGGGCGAGAACAGCGTCCCTCTTATGGCTGGCCGCGAGAAGATGGTCTGCATCTGCATTGACTGAGAGGTGCAGTATGGATACTGAAATGACCCGCTATGAGAGTTTCGCAGAAGTCACGGAGGACTATTATTGCTCTGCCGTTGATGTTTTGAAGATTCTAGTTCTCCGTCTGCACGACTACCATGCTCGTTGCTTCCATTCTCTGCGGGATGCTCTGTACGACTATTTTTCTACCGATGCCGCACCGCACACTCGTGCCAATGTTTCCATTAAGCATACCGTCACCGCGTCTTGCGCTCCCCGTCCTCCCTGAGAGGATTCTTCTCACAGTTCAGTCAATGTAGGAGGTTCGCTATGAATTTAATTTATTCGTTTGTCATTTTTGAAGCCGGCGCTTTTTTCGGCTTCTTTGTGGCAGCTCTGCTGAACGCCGCCCGTGCTGGGCAGGAAATCACTATCAAATTCGAGGAGGATGATAATGGAACAGAAGGAGAATACTCTGTCGGTGCTGAAAATTGCACCGGGACAGTATCCGCAGCAGGTCGAGATCGATAACGACCTGAAAGCCTTGCAGCAGGCTGTGGGTGGCTCCATCGGCGCAAGCTACCCCTTTGCTGATGACCCGGTCGCCATCGTCTATAACGATGACGCAAAGCTCACGGGTCTGCCCCTGAACCGTGCCCTGTGGGACGAGGACGGGCTGATGTACGATGTCATTGCCGGAACCTTTCTGGTGGTGGGGCTGGGAGAGGAGGACTTTGTATCGCTCTCCCCGGAGTTGGCGCAGAAGTACGAAGAAGAATTTCATCAACCCGAAACCTTTCTCCCTCTGGGGCGTCGCCTGATGGTCATTCCGGTGCCGGATGAATCGATTCGGAGTGATGCAGAAAAGGCTGTGAGCAAGCCCCCGGTGGAACATGACCGTTAAGCTGAGGTTCTCTCAGGGAGGTGGTGACAATGCAGGAAGAAATCGAGCATAAGACGGTCAACCTTGCCATCTCGACCACAAAATTGTCTGCCCGCACCCTGTTGCGCGGGATGCAGTTTCTGCTGCGGCAGTACGACAAGCACGCTTCGCAGGGCAAGCAGTCCATGAAGCGGCTGGTGCGGCAGAACCGTGGCGTGACCAATGTGGAGATCCAGAAAACTGGCATCAAGGACTTTGACCGTTATGCCAAGCGGTATCACATCGACTACTCCATCCAGAAAGACCTGTCCTGCAAGCCACCCCGGTATCTGGTCTACTTCAAGGCACAGGACACGGATGCCTTGAGCGCAGCGTTCAAGGAATATTCGGCATCGGTGCTGGATAAAACCAAGCGTCCTTCCGTGCTGGCAAAGCTGCATGATCTGGCGCAGTCCGTTGCAAATCTGCCGGACAAAGTGCGGCACAAGCAGGAGGAGCGCGGCCTATGAGCAAAAAGAAACTTTCCAAGCTGCTGGCACTCTATCTGCCCTATGTTGTGGTAATTGGCTTGCTGGCAACCAATCTGGGCGAGGCGTGGCGGCTGGCCGTGGGCAAAGAACTGGGCGATAAAATCGTATCGCTGATGGATACGCTCCCGGCTGCATTTGCCAATCCACTGCCCAGTCTGCACCCGTTTGACCTGTTCATTGGTCTGTGCTGCGGCACTGGAATGCGGCTGGCGGTCTACCTGAAAGGCAAAAACGCCAAGAAGTACCGCCATGGCATGGAGCACGGCTCTGCCCGGTGGGGCGGACCCAAAGATATCGAACCGTTCATGGCTCCGAAGTTTGAGGACAATATCATCCTCACCAAAACAGAACGCCTGATGATGTCCAACCGCCCACCTGATCCGAAGAATGCTCGGAACAAAAACGTGCTGGTAGTCGGCGGCTCCGGCAGCGGCAAGACCCGGTTTTGGCTCAAGCCCAACCTTTTACAATGTCACAGTTCCTATGTGGTCACCGATCCGAAGGGTTATAATTATCAAGGATAAAGCAAAGATGCGTTTACAAAGTTAGAAAAATATCGTATCTTTGTTACATATCGTGTTCCCACTAAAAATAAAAGAAGGTGAAACTATGGCGAAATCCAACCAAGGAAAAATCACGGCACTGTACGAAAGGCTTTCCAGAGATGATGAACTGCAAGGTGAATCTAACAGCATTCTGAATCAGAAAAAGTATCTGGAAGATTACGCTCGCAAAAACGGCTTTAACAACATCCAGCATTTTACGGACGATGGATACAGCGGAACAAATTTCAATCGTCCCGGCTTCCAGTCCATGATTGCCGAAATTGAAGCCGGGCATATTGCAACTGTTATTGTAAAGGACATGAGCCGCTTTGGAAGAAACTATCTGGAAGTTGGATTTTACACAGAAATTCAGTTTCCATCAAAGGGTGTTCGATTCATCGCTATCAACAATAATGTTGACAGTGCCAATCCCACGGACAATGACTTTACTCCGTTCCTGAACATCATGAACGAGTGGTACGCCAAGGATACCAGCAATAAAATCCGTGCCGTTTTCAAATCACGGATGCAGGATGGCAAACGGTGTAGCGGCAGTATTCCCTACGGTTATAAGCGGGTTCCCGGCGATAAGCAAACCCTTCATGTAGATGAGGAAGCAGCTTCCGTTGTCCGCAGGATCTTCGATATGGCAGCCAGCGGTGCCAGTCTTGCACAAATCGGCCAGACGCTTTCGGACGAAAAAGTGCTGATTCCGTCTGCATATGAAGAACGGTATCATCCTGAATCTGCTCGGCACCATTCGTACCACGACCCCTATCGGTGGAATACAACAACGCTGACCTATATCCTCGACCGGCAGGAATACCTCGGCCATACAGTGCTATGTAAAAGTATCCGTGAGAACTTCAAACTGAAAAAGCGCCGTGCTGCAACCCCGGAAGAAAGGATCGTCTTCAAAAACACTCATGAAGCTATCATCGACCAAGAAACATGGGATAAAGCACAGCGTCTGCGCAAGAGAAATCCGAAAAAACTTCCGAGCGGAACATACTCGCACCGTTTAGCCGGGATGGTGTTCTGCGCTGACTGTGGTTCCCGAATGAGCTTTTCCAGCCCCGAATCCAAACATCGGGATTCTGATGTGGTGTATGATTCGGATTCTTCATGGCAATGCAGCAAATACCGCAATATGTACGTTTCCTGCACATCCCATTTTATCAAGACCTCAACCATTGAAGCCACTATTCTCAATGCAATCAAAGCGATGACAAAAGAAATTATTGAAAATGAGGATGAGTTTGCCGAGCAGCTTCAAGCTGCATGGGAAAACCAAAACACACAGGTATCTTCCGAGAGTAAAAAAGAACTGCATTCAGTTCAAAAAAGAATGGACGAGTTGGATGCTTTGATTCGGAGCCTATATGAAAACAGCGTCTTAGGAAAAATCCCAGAACGACAGTATCAGCGTTTGATGGCACAATATGATGAGGAACAAGCTGTCTGCGAAGCTCGCATTGCCGAGTTGAAGAAAGAACTGGACAACGCTGAAACAACGAAGGTTGATCTGAAACGCTTTATCAGACTGATTCGGAAATACAAGGACTGTGAAACGCTGACAGATGAAATGCTGTACGAACTGGTAGAAAAAGTGGTGATTCATTCCGCATCCGGCGGGCGGACGATCTACCGTCAGCAGCAAATCGACATCTACTTCAATTTTATCGGTGATACGTTTCCTAGTCAAATTGAAATCAGCCACGGTGACAAGAAAAATCTTACAGAGCAGCAACTTGCTAAACGCAAGAAATATCAGAAAACTTCCGGGGAAAACCGCAAAAAGAAACGTGCAGCTCTGCGTGAAGCGGCTAAAACTGATCCACAGGCGGCAGCAGAGTACGAAGCCCTCTTGCAGAAAGGCCGTGAACGATGCCGCAAGTATGCCCAAAATAAAAAGCTGGCTCAACAGGAGCCTGCTGATACAGTCCCCATTCAATTTGAACCGTCTTTTGAAACGCCTGAAGAGATGAAAGGAGAATCCGCATGAACGAACTGAAGAAATCTATCCATGACAACGCCAACGGTCTGGACTACACCCTTGTCAACGACCACTATCTGCCGAACCTGACCGCAGCAGCCCCGGCAGAGCAACACCCCACCGGGCGGTGGGGCCGCTTACATAAGACGTACCTGAAGGCGCAGCACCCTGTCCGGTACAATCAACTGCTCCTGTCCGGTGAGCTGAGCGGCTATCTTGCCAAGCTGGACAAGCAGGCCGAGGAACAGCTTGCGTTGACCGTCCAACAGATGCAGGAGTCTGAGGGCGTGACCGAAGCTTTGAAAGCTGCCGATCAACTGGAATGGGTGCGCCGGATGAACAGCATCCGCAACCGTGCCGAGGAAATCATCAAGTCTGAGCTGATTTTTGTATAAGGAGATGCCCACGATGGCTGTGCTGAAGCCGATGCTGAAACTTGCCCTTCTCCCGCTGCTTCTGGCGCAGTGGGTGGGCATCTTCCTCACGACCTTCTCCACTGTCCTAACGAATCTGCTGGCGGGACTGTTCTTCTTCGTGGCTCTGGCAAGCTGGATCATGAAGCTGGCAGACGGCGGCGAAGTCCTGAAAATGCTGATTACCGCATTTGTGGTTTTCGTCCTGCCTTACATAACGATAGCTGCTATCGCCAAAATCTCCTTTTTCGCTGAGGAACTCCGGGATTTTCTCCAATCCTGAGTTCAAGACCGCCCTGCGCAATGCACGGCGGTCTTTTTGTTACATCGGGTCTGCACAGGGCAGGCCCTTTTTTAATACGGAGGTACAAGCCTATGAAAATGACGTTTGAAGAAAAAAAGCTGCTCTACACCTATGGCTGCGCCGATCTGGAACTGACTCGCAAGCGGCTGTGCGGAGTTGCCGGGCTGACGGTTGACCCCGACCAGAACAAGCTGGTGCTTGACTTCTGCCGGAAGTTGGAGGACGAAACACTGGCAGACTGGTACGACCAGATGTTCTACTTTGTCCGTTCCGAGATGGAGCATTATACCATGATGCAGAAAATGTCACGGGACATCGAGGAGGACGAGGACTGGGGGCCGACCGTCTTTGACGAATCTGAGGAGGAAGAGCTGATTGACGATGTTTAAGCTGGAAACCATGATCTACGCCAGTGAGGACGGAACGAACAGCGTGTTTACGCTGAATCCTGCCTTACAGAAGCAGCTTGATGCCCTTGCATCGCAGCACCCGAAGGTGTGCCAGAGGAATGCAAGGGGCGAAGCCGGTGGGGTGACGTATCAGGTTAGGGGCGCTGCGCTGGCTATCCAGCCGGTGCGGGCATTTTGAGAGCGATAACCGATCTGCTATGGTAGAATAAAGAACAACGGGCAAAGCGTCAGGAGGGATGCTTTGCCCGTTTTACATAGAACGATGAAATTCACTTTTAGCAGAAAGGGGCGATTTATTGGGGAATTTATATGGCTATATCCGGGTCAGCACCCGTGACCAGAACGAGGACCGACAGTTGATTGCACTGCGAGAACTGAAGATCCCGGAGAAAAACATCTTTATGGACAAGCAGTCCGGCAAGGACTTCAACCGTCCGCAGTACAAGCGGCTGGTGCGGAAATTGAAAAAAGACGATCTGCTCTACATCAAGAGCATCGACCGTCTTGGACGCAACTATGCGGAAATTTTAGAGCAGTGGCGGTTGCTCACCCAGACAAAGGGCGCAGACATTGTGGTGCTGGATATGCCGCTGCTGGATACCCGCCGTGGCAAAGACCTGATGGGCACTTTCCTGAGCGACATCGTGCTGCAGGTACTCTCCTTTGTGGCTGAGAACGAGCGCACCAATATCCGGCAGCGGCAGGCGGAGGGCATTGCAGCGGCGAAAGCCCGCGGTGTGAAGTTTGGACGACCTCCCCGCCCGCTCCCTGACAACTTCTACGAGGTTCACAAGGCGTGGCGAGATAAGAAGATTACGTTGAAAGAAGCTGCCGCAGCCTGTAATTTGCCCGTAGGTACGTTTTATGGAAAAGCAATACAGTTTGAAAAATCCACTTAAGCAAACTCCTTATGAAATTTTGAAAGGTGTACTTTTCAAAATTTTGCAAAGCTCACTCTTTATAAGGCATTATGCCACAAATCTCGCTTTAATTCAAGAGAAATTGGAAGTTTCAACGAAAATATATCATCGTTTTAAAAAGTACACCTTTTAAATTCAAAGAACACTTCGAAGCAACCGCTAACCCAAAAGTGAGTATGCTATTTTCAGCTATAATATTAAGTTCCACTACTGTAATTATAGGATGTCTTGTCGTGTTAATTACCGAATCTTTGTACAACTTGCTCTACAACCTTCCATCCGCTCCACCTGAAATGGGTGGCTTGCTTGGGCAATCAAAAAACACAATTAATACCATTTTTGTCGATTCAGGAAAAATATCTTTTAGGAAATCTTGCCAGTATGTTCCCAATGAATTGCTTTTGAATCAAACAATATCGGACTGGGACGCTCAAGGAATTATTTTTAAAGGAATATTTCACACCCATAAAGAGGGGCACGGATGTCAATGCTTGTCATCTGCGGATATTGTCTATATTCGATCAATTATGAATGCTTATGTGAAAAAGTTGTATTTTCCGATTGTTATTCCTCATACTGGAGTTTTCCCTTATCTCGCAGTTTATGATCAATTATCCGGACTTTCTATTACGCCCGAAGAATTGAATCTGACACTTTAATACAATAAAAAGGAGAAAAACATTATGGACAAAAACAATATAACCTCTGTGAAAATTCCTGCGGGTGCCTTTTGCGGACACAACTGTTCTGACGGATGTATCTATTGGAACCCTTATGACCGTGATAGTAATGGCCGCCAGTACTGTTCGCATTATGATGCTTACTACTATCCGAGAGAGCGCCAAGGATGTCTTAGTTATGAAGACTAATTGCTTCGATTGCACGGAGGGCGTACCCCATGATGTGGCATTTCTATGAGATTCCGTACATTCCCGATTTAGAGCTAGTTAAATATCAATCTCTTGGTGAACAAGGTATAGATGGTATTCTTGAGCGACATAATCGTTTTTTACGTCAATGGCAAAGGAATACTGTTCTAATCCATACAACCCTACATTTTTTCCTTAGCTATACTCATGAACGTCCAAAAGGGAGTCGTCTGCAAATTTTCTTGGCATTTTCTTCCGATCAGACTGTAAACTTTGAATCAATAGATGCGCTTATGCAAGCAAGTCCTTTAGCTGACTACTATAAGATTGCTCCTATTGAAGATGTTCCTGTTTGCTTGCGGAAATCATTTACAAATATTCTTCTAGTCAAAAAACAAGAACAAACACGTCTTTCCACAGGAGATACGCTATTTACAGTCGAAGGCTGGAAATCCAATCCCAAGTCACGTCTTTATGAAATGGAAAAAACCGCAGAGGCTCTTAATGAGGATATGGTTTATCATATTTCAATCTATGGAAGTGACACCTATAAAACTGCACAGCAGGCCTTACAAAAGCCTATCGCAATTCTACGTGAGAAAGCATTGGGCCGTAGTGGGCAAATCACCCTCGCCGATAACAAAAATCGTCCGCGAGATGCCTCAGCCGAAGAAACCCTACGGATATACGAAGAGTTTTTATCAGATGTTGCCAAATCGCCTTGTTTTTTTGCCAACATTTTACTTTACGCAAACCAAAAAAGTAGTGCGCATTTTTTGATGGATGCTGTCTGCGGAGAAGCTATCAAAGAAGGAACTTGTGAAATTCAGGAAATTCCCAGTACGGCCACGCCGTTGGAATTGCAGGAAGTAAATCAGCCTTACTGCAATCTTCTACCACCCTCTTTAGCATTCTGGCCAACCGCTTATACACTTGATGAACTTTCTTCTTTCTTTCGGCTTCCAATACTATTTGATGGCGAGAATATCGAAATAAAGAAGGAAACTGCTCCGAAGTTGGAGCAAACTGGCATTTACCTTGGACAAACCAACAATGGGTTGAGCGCTTTTATCGATGCATCATCCTTCAAAAAACACGCTTTCATATGTGGTGTTCCCGGCTCTGGTAAAACTAACACCATGCTGCATCTCGCTAATAGCCTATGGCATCATAAAAAGCTAATCAAGGATGATACCGATAATTTGTCGGTCACTTTTAAAGAAGAAAGTGATCCTATTCCTTTTTTGGTTTTGGAACCCGCCAAGCGTGAATATCGAGAACTTTCTAGGTATGATATTCCAGAGTTAATTATTCTTTCTCCTTCAGCTAGTACAAAATTTCCTATGAGGTTGAATCCCTTCGAATTCCCGAAAGGACTCACACTTTCAGAACATATCTCTAAACTGTGTCAGGTTTTTGAGGGTGCTTTTCCGATTGCTCCACCAGCTCCTTTTATATTGGATAAAGCTATCGAAGGTATTTATCGAGCACATGGTTGGAATACCAATGATATTAACACCGGGGAAAAAGAATATCCGACCATGTCGGAATTATATGATCGCTTTCAAAAAGAACTTAGCCAAACAACTTATGACAGCGAAATTCAAGGTAATATTCAATCTGTTCTGGAAATGCGTATTGGCAGTCTCCTACGTCGGGAAATGAAGGACATTTTTGATGTAAAACACTCTACATTCTCTCCAGAGGAATGGCTAAAGCACCCTGTCATTGTAGAACTCGAATCGTTAGGAGAAGGTCCTGCCAACTTTGTTACGTTGTTATTATGTACCCTCATTCGAGAAACTTTGAAAGCCTCTCCTCGTGCAGATGAAGAAAAGGTTGTCCGGCATATCATTTTTATCGAAGAAGCCCATAACCTTATCGCTCCTGAAGCACAAGTAGCATCTGGTCAAGATTCAAATCCTAAAATTGCTGCTACAGCATATATCGTTAAAATGTTAGCAGAGGTTCGTGCTTTACGCGAAGGTATTATCATCGCAGACCAGCTTCCTACTGCTATGGCACCTGAAGTTATTAAAAATACTAATATCAAGCTGATTCATAGACTTACCTCTATAGATGATCGACAACTGATTGGCAGCACAATGTCTGCTAGTGGCATTCAACTAGAACATGTTGCAGTTTATCGTCCGGGTGAGGCCCTAATGTCTTATGAAGGACTTCAGCGACCATTTGAACTCAGAATTCAAGAGCAAAAAGGTCATGGTTCTGAAACGCCCAATGACGACGAACTATATGATATTATGCTTCACAAGCCAGCATTTTTTCAGTTGGCGCAAAAAGAAGAAAATCTAAAGCTAGAAACTCTAAAAGAAAATGTTAAATCACTAAAGAAAAAGGAGGTTGAAGCTCTTTGTGCACTCTCCAAATATGACTCATCCGTACATACATCCACTCAAATCACAGATTTCTATTGGCACATGGAAAATATTTACACCTCGATTGTAATACTTCGTTCACAATACCGAAGAGACTGTCAGGCGATAAATGAACTTTTCATTTCAGCCGAAAGAAAAGCGATGTTGGATGAATTGATTCGCAGTATAGGAGAATCTCTCCAACAAAAAATCAAAAATAACGTTGTTTTTCTTGATTCGAATGGCCAATTAGAATGAGGTATTATTATGGCTGAAAATTTTAGTATTGAGCATTCCAGAACGAAAATCACTGAGGTAAAGAAAACTATTGAAGATAAAAAACAAAAGCTGGACGAGTTAAAGCAACAAAAAAAGAGTCTTATGGATGCCGGGCTTGCGTTGGATTCTTCAAATTTAGATTCAGCTGTTCAAGCTACCCTTATGGAAAGCATTAACGATTCTCTGCGTGATGTTGAGAACAAAGCTTATGACGTTTCGAAGGATGCAAATCAGAATCTACAGAGCCTTGAACAAATCCGGCAAAATGTTGACGATGAAATCACAGATAGTCAAAAGGCGAAGAAGAAACTCGACCAAACCAAGAAGCTGTTAGACACATTAGGTGTTGGAAAATCATTGGAGAAAGGAGTAAACAAGCTGGATGACCACTTACAGGAAGCAACCGGCTTAAAAGGTGAAGTCATTTCAGCTATGCAGGATTTGGAAAAAGTCTACCGTCAGTTAGATCAAATTTAAAATGGGAGGAATTATTTATGGGCTTACTCGGATCTCTTTTTTCGGCAGCCGCCGATATCGCAAAGGAAACTATCACAGAAACAATGAATCAAAATGAAACCGAAAAATTCATTAAGATAATGATGGAGCGCGATGCTCAAAACGCTGAAGCAAATGAAAAACTCTATCAAGACTGGCTCACGCATGAAAGAAGCAACTATTTTGCGGCTAAAAAGAATACTATCATTCATGATGCCTTTGATGTTCTGATGGATTCTTTTGAGGATACCGGAAAATTTGATTTTTCTGCTGTGGATAGTTTGAGCGATGAACTGAAGAGCAGCGATAGCTATAAGCAGGAGGCAGCTGATGTTGTTAATCTATGCTGCGAAGCTCTAGTTAAACTGCATCAAAAGTGTTGTATTTCCATTCGATTTGTTATGCAGACAATTCACAATTTACAGCGCTTCGCCGATATTGTCCCTAGCATTCGAGGCTTGGATCGTCATTATGATGCTTTCTTCCCTGTTGACAATGCCGATTGCAGTTTTTTGACAGATTTCGACAGCATTGCGGAAGGATTAGAAGCTGCCAAAAATGATTCTGATAATTATCTCGCGATGGTTGGAAGCAACAGTCCGTTGTCAAGGCTTGCAGCTTTGAAAGATATTTTGAAATCGGAAGACTATGTTGCTGCTGTTTCCAATTTACTTTTTGCCGATCAAGAGGTTGCTCCTTATGCAGGTATGAAAAAAATGATTCTCTGTCTCTCTATGGAGGAAACAGACGAAGCTACCGCTCTTCTTTTGGATACATATTGTACGGTTATTATGAATTATTTACGGCTTTCAACAGCTAAAGAAAAAGTCGGAAAAGATAATCCTTTTATTTCTGCATCAACAGAGCAAATCCTGCCAATCGATCTTTTGATTGCTCAATCTATTAAATCTTCGAAATCTGGTAGCCCGCAGGAAGTTGATACCAATCTCGATGAGTTCCTTGAATATTATCCTCTGATTTGTACATCTAGCTGGGAAGATCAGC
The DNA here is from genome assembly GCF_049562865.1 of Faecalibacterium sp. 7. Lineage (NCBI taxonomy): Bacteria > Bacillati > Bacillota > Clostridia > Eubacteriales > Oscillospiraceae > Faecalibacterium > Faecalibacterium sp. 7. The sequence continues at coordinate 2,755,885 of NZ_CP186911.1, forward strand.
TTTTCATACTTCAGAAAGTTTTTGCTTACCTCAAAATGTATTCTCAGGAGAGAAAGGTTCTTGAATTTTTAGTCAAAAACAATATTCCTCGTACTGAGCAAATTGATCGTCGGTTAAACTTTTTGAAAAATCTTAATCAAAATGACATTAGTAATGCGGCCAACAGCATAGAGGAATTTAGCATTCAGACAAGTGATAATGAAATTGCATATGATTATCGATTTATTTCTTGGACAGTTTCGGAAATAAACTCCTATATGAACCTTTTAACTAGCGAGGACAAAACACTCGATCTTCCTATGGTTGTTGCTGAATGGAACAAGAAAATTCCTCAAAAAAATATTCGCTGGAGTACAGATGCTATGCAAGTTTACCTTGATAAGTATCTCCATGAAAATTTTGGTGATCTGTATACAACCAAAATTAAAAACTGCGGTGCAGTACTCTCAAATGAAGTAGAGTACGAGCCTTCCGTCTATATTGAAGCAACCGACAGCGCTAAATATCCGTGGCTTTCGTTTGTTGTTACTGGTGAACAGCTTACCATGACACAAGTTTCCTTCGCTATTTATGCGTTGTATCTGCCTACGAAAGACTCCCAATGCACTCAGGCGGTTGATACAATCGAACAGAATCAGAAATACCAAAATCGACTGATTACTTTAAAACAAGCTCAGAATCCTAAAATCAAGAATTATATTGAGTCCATCAATGAAATTCTGATTTCTGGTCTTGAAGCATGGCTAAATAACAACAATACTTCTAGCATGTATGATTAAGGAGAAAAAGTATGGAAGACATCAATACCTTAACTCAAAAAGCCAATTCAGGTGACGCTATTGCCATGCGTAAGCTGGGTTATGAATACCTGATTGGAAAAAACATTCAAAAAGACGAAAAAAAGGCATTTCAACTTTTCCGTGCAGCTGTTTGGGAAGGCGATTTGAATGCGACAATATACTGTGGCTATTGCTGTAAAACTGGTGCCGGTCTTGAAAAGCCTAACATCGTCGCAGCCGCACGATACTACGAGTATGGTGCACGTGCAGGAGTTGCCGCAGCGCAATATGAACTTGCCAGAATCTATATTGATAAAGAGATGGGGGATGCTTGCTTTATTGGCGGTGCTAATCCGTATATCGGTTGCGAACGATGGCTGAAAAAAGCTGCGGAACAAAACTACATCTATGCTGAAGAGTTGCTCGCCGATAAATATTATGAGGGTGTTTATATCGTCAAAGATGTTAAGGCTGCAATTTATTGGTATGAAAAAGCAGCAAACCAAGGCAGCGTCTACGCTATGTATCGGGCCGGATACATTTATTACTCCGAACCAATCGACTACAACAAAGCTGGTCAGTGGTTCTCACTCGCCGCAGAAAAGGGAGACAAAGATGCCGAAGAAGTTTTGCGCAATAATCTGAGGTATAATCGCTTTACCAAAAAATGGGACGCAGTTCGTTAATCGAACTATTTCCGAAATAGCATAAGAGCCGCGCATCCATGTCGTTTTTGACCTCATGAATGCGCGGCTTTTATAAAGTGCAAAAGGAGTGTGATACCATTGACCCAACCGAAAACAGACCTAGCCTACCTCCGCAGCGAAAAAGCCAAAGCAGAGCAAAAGCTGCGCTCTTGCCAGCACCGAGAGAAGATCCTTGAACGACAGATGTCGGAGCTGAACCGGAGAGAGCGTGTGCATCGCCTTTGCACTCGTGCCGGAATGCTGGAAAGCTTTTTGGTCTGTCCGGGAGAATTGACCGATGATCAGGTGATGGAACTGCTGAAGATCTCGTTCCGTCAACCGGAAGTCGTGCTGGCACTTGCAAAGATGGTGCATGACGTTCACGAACGCAGCAACGTCCAAAACCCTTTAGAATAAAGGGCGCAATTATACACCGTTCCGGTGAAATTGCGGTCTTGCAGACGGCTCGATGAAATCGAAGCTGGCGTTTGTGCGCCAGCCCGATTCCATCCCAAGGAAAACTGCATTTTCCTTGCGCTGCTTTGCAGCTATCCTTTTGCCCGCTACCATAAAATACGCATAGAAAAAGCCGATTGGAAACAGAAACATTTCCAATCGGCTTATCTTTTTGTTAGGCAGATTTCTTTTCAGCTAATGCCCGGACTTCCTCAATTGAAAGGTCGGTGTACTTTGCCACCTTTTCACAAGGCACACCATCTGCCAACATTGCCAATGCGTGTTTGACCGATGTTTCATGCTCGGTTTCATCCCGCATCTTTTCCATAGCTCTGCACATAGCTGCCACTCCCTTCGTGTCTTCTTTGAAATAACGAACCCTCTGTGCCAAAATGGAATAATTCATATCCTTCGAGTTGGTACAGAAAAAGTCGTGCATCAGTTTTCCTAATGCGGTTTCGTCCTTGATTTGTGAGTTCACATAAACGATGTGCGCCTGATCGTTGAAAGCCGTTCCAGTTTCCCGAACTGTACGGTCAACATGATAAATTGGAAGGCCTGCCTTTAATACGTCATTTTCCGTGATAAAGATAACGTATGTTTCGTTCAGCGCATCGTAATCATCGCCCGCATCAGTCAGGTTTGCATCCAACAGGCTACTGTTGTACCGTGCGCGCTTTTCACTAGCACCACGGTCGCTGCGCTGCACCTCAATATTATATGCACGGTTTTCCCGATCCACTGCCAAAATATCCAACCGGACTGAACGGCCTTGCAGATTTTTGATGCTGTACTGGCCGTGAACCTCTTTGACGGTCAAATCATCACGTTTCAAGATGATCTGCAAAAGGAACTCAGCACAAGCACGTTCTTCAAACACCGCAGCCATGAAATCATCATCAATCAGACGTAGCCCACGCAACCGCTGCAAATCTTCTTCATGTTTCCGTTCAAAATCCAGTTCCTGTTGTGATTTTCTTTCCGACATTGGCTCACCAGCTTTCTGCTTACTTATCCAAAATAATAGTACCATAATTCCGTGATTTTTACAAGAGAACGATTCAAATGTCATCAGGGGGTGATGCCTATTCCGTGTCCGCATTTCAAAATCACCATCGTCAAGCGCAGCCAAGGGCAGTCCGCTGTTGCCGGGGCCGCTTACCAGAGCGGCGAACGGCTGTTCAGCGAGTACGACCAGAAAACAAAATTCTACAACAAGAAGAAAGAACTTGTCCACGCCGAAGTCATGCTGCCGTCCCATGCACCACCCGGATTTGCAGACCGTGCAACGCTCTGGAACGCCGTGGAAGCCGTGGAAAACCAATGGAACTCCCAGCTTGCCCGGCGCATCGTGCTGGCGTTTCCGGTGGAGGTGCCGAAAGAACAGTATCTCTCCATGATAAAGGAATTCTGTCAGGAGCAGTTTGTTTCCAAAGGGATGATCGCTGACTTTGTCATCCACGACAAGGGCGATGGAAACCCACACGCCCACATTCTGCTGACACTCCGGGCAATGGATGAACACGGCAGGTGGCTTCCAAAAGCCCGAAAGGTGTACGACCTTGATGAAAACGGCGAGCGCATCCGGCTCCCTTCCGGTAACTGGAAATGTCATAAAGAGAACACGGTGGACTGGAACGACCAGAAGTACGCCGAGGTCTGGCGGCATGGTTGGGAAACCATCACCAACCGCTATCTGGAAGCTGCGGGCAGACCAGAACGTGTTGACCTGCGCTCCTTTGAGCGGCAGGGCATCCAGCAGATACCGACCGTGCATCTCGGTCCCACCGCACACCAGATGGAAAAGCGTGGAGTGGAAACCTTTCTCGGCAACCTGAACCGGGATATTCGTGCGGCCAACAGCCTGATGCAGTCCATCCGCAGCGCAATTCGTGGGCTGCAACGCTGGATCGCAGACCTGAACGAAAAGAAGCAGCTTCTTCTGGACGCTCTGGAAAAGGCGAAGGAGCCCACACTGTCCGATCTGCTGGTGGACTACTTCAATCTCCGCAATGAGCAGCGCAGCGATTGGTCTGGCAAGGCAAAACTGAAATGCACTATTCGGGACTTTGAGGAAGTCAAACGGGCGGTGGACTATCTGAAAGCCCATTCTCTGAACACCGTTGAGGATCTGGATACCGCAATTTCTAACCTGAACCAGACCGCCGCCCCTCTCCGCAAGCAGTTGAAGCAGAACGAAAACCGTATGCGGGCAATCGCTCAGACCAAGGACGCCGCTGCCGTCCATGCCAAGCTGAAACCCGTCCATGACACCTTTATGAAGAAGAACTTCAAGCTGACCAAGGACGCTTACGCCGCCCAGCACAAGGACGAACTGGACGCATTCAACAAAGCCGTCCGCACCCTGATGAAGCTGAACGGCAGCACAGCGGTGAATTTTTCGGCATTGGATGCCGAATTTTCTGCGCTGCAATCCGGCAGCGCAGAACTGCGCACCCAACTGGAAACCTTACAGCCGGATGTCTCCGCACTGAAAGATATCCGCAAGTATATCGACATGGTGCTGAATAAGCAACAGCTTTCCGCACCGGGCGGCAAGACCGCGGAGAAGGAATCGGTGCTGAAAAAGTTGAACGATAGCAAGGCAGCGCTTGAACAGAAAAAATTACAGCCCCAGCAAAAGGCAACTGAACACACATTGTAAAAGGAGAAGCACAAATGAGCAAAACTATCACTCTGACCGAACATCGCCCCGCTGACGGACTGTTGACCATGCGAGTCAGAAACACAACTTACAACGTCAACATCTTTTTCAATCCGAATGCAAAAAGCACATTGGATACTCAAATGCGAAAAATCATCCAAAAAGAAGCGAAAGCTGGCAATTTTTAAATTTGCAGCAGCATCTTGATTTTTTATCTTGACAAAATGCAGCCCAAGGGTAGTATCGTGATCGAGTGCGGCAATGCCCTGTTACAAAAGGGCTATAAGCTAAAGATTTTCAACACCATCAACTTTTCCAAGAGTATGAAATACAATCCGATGGCCTATATCAACAGCGAAAAGGATATTTTGAAACTTGTCACCGCACTGATGACCAACACCAAAGGTGAGGGTCAAGGTGGCGACCCTTTCTGGGACAAGGCTGAACGGCTTTTGCTGGTTTCACTGATCGCGTACCTCCACTACGAAGCCCCTGTCGAGGAGCAAAACTTCGCAACACTGTTGGAAATGTTGAATACTATGCAGGTGTCTGAGGACGATGAAACTTATCAGAATCCGGTTGATTTGCTCTTTGAAGATTTGGTAAAAAAGAAGCCGAACAGCTTTGCAGGGCGGCAGTACAAGCTCTATAAATTGGCTGCCGGTGTTACATAATACAGACAGAATTTTAATACAGCTTGATTCAAACCGAATCGAGCTACATTAAAAGGCTATCTGGCAAAATTTTACGAAAGGATGTGATAGTTGTGGCAAGGAAATCCGAACGCTATCCTGCGCTCTACGAACGCCTGAGCCACGATGACGAGCTTCAGGGCGAATCGAACTCAATCTCCAACCAGAAGCGAATACTGGAGGACTACGCCGAACAGCACGGTTTTACCAACTGCATCCACTTCACGGATGATGGTATCTCTGGTACGCAATTCGACCGACCCGGATTTCAGAAGATGATTGCCGAAGTCAAAGCCGACCGAATCTCTGTCGTTATCATAAAGGATATGAGCCGTTTTGGTCGTGACTATCTGCAAGTCGGCACCTATATGGAAGTGCTGCGGAAGCACGATACCCGGCTGATTGCTCTGAACGACAGCGTGGACACTCTCAAAGGGGACGATGAGTTTACTCCGTTCCGAAATATCATGAACGAGTGGTACGCCCGTGACACCAGCAAGAAAATCCGTTCGGCGTTTCAGGCAAAGAACCTTGCCGGGAAGCATACCAGCAGTTCTGTGCCCTACGGATACCTGAAATCCGAGCAGGACAAGAACCAGTGGGTCATCGACCCGGTGGCGGCTCCTATCGTCCAGCGCATCTACCGCATGACGATGGAAGGCAAAGGCCCTTATCAAATCGCAGCGATCCTTTCAGCCGAACACATTGAAATCCCTGCTTACTACCACCAAAAGCTTGGTATCGGCTTATGGCAGACGCGGGAAATCAGAGACCCCTACAAATGGGGTAGTTCCACAATCGTCCACATCCTGACCAATCCCTGCTACTTGGGGCACACCTGCAATTTCAAGACCCGGAAGCATTTTAAGGACAAGAAAAGTCATTATGTTGACCAAGACCAGTGGACGATTATCGAAAACACCCAAGAGCCTATTATTGATCAGGAGACTTACGACAACGTGCAGCGGATTCGCGCTGGCGTCCGCCGCTATCCTGATGGCTGGGGCGAAGCCCATCCCCTCGGCGGACTGCTGTACTGCGCAGACTGCGGAAGCCCGATGTATGTCAATCGTACTGGAAATGGAAAACGTGTCGCAAACTTTTCCTGCTCTGGCTATGGAAAAATCCCTGTTGGCAGCAAATGCTCCAGCGGACACCGGGTAAACGCTGATTCTGTGATGGCACTGATTCAGGAAACGCTGCGGGAAATCGTTCGATTTTCTAAAGAGGACGAAGAAGAATTCGTCCGTATCGTAAAGGCCGAAGCGGAAAACCAGCAGTCCAGCGAGATCAAAGGTCAAAAGACACGCCTTGCAGCTTGTAAAAAGCGACTGGATGAGTTAGAAACGCTAATCTGCAAAATCTATGAGGACAACGCCCTCGGAAAACTCCCTGACAAGCGGTATCAGATTCTGGATGCCCAGTACGCCAAGGAGCAGGAAAGCCTTGAAGCGGAAGCTGCTTCCCTGCAAAAAGCAGTAGACGAATACGAAAGCGGCCAGAAATCCGCCGATAAATTCATCGCACTGGTCAAGAAATATCAGAATTTTGAAAAACTGGACACCGTGATGTTGAACGAATTTATCTACAAGATTTTTGTGCATGAGCGAGATTACAAAGGAGTTGCAAATTCTCCGCAGACCATTGAAATCTACTTCAATTTCATCGGAAAGTTTGGTACACAAGAAGTTAATCAGCCAACCGAAGAAGAACGTGCTGAAATTGCCGAAAAAGAGCGTCTGCGTAAAAAGCGGCATGAAGCCTACCTTCGCCGTAAGGCCAATGGATGGCAGAATGCCTATTACCAGAAGCATAAAGCAGCGAAGAAAGCAGCTATGGATGCCAAGAAAGAAGCAATCCGCGCCGAAGATCAGGCAAATGGTGTCTACTATCTGCCCAATCAGAAAGGAGAATCCGCATGAACGAACTGAAGAAATCTATCCATGACAATGCCAACGGTCTGGACTACACCCTTGTCAATGACCACTATCTGCCGAATCTGACCGCAGCAGCCCCGGCAGAGCAGCACCCCACCGGGCGGTGGGGCCGCTTACATAAAATGTATTTGAAGGAGCAGCATCCCATCCGGTATAATCAACTGCTCCTGTCCGGTGTGCTGGGCAGCTACCTTGCCAAACTGGACAAGCAGGCCGAGGAACAGCTTGCATTGACCATCCGGCAGATGCAGGAAGCCGAGGGCGTGACCGAAGCACTGAAAGCCGCCGATCAACTGGAATGGGTGCGCCGAATGAACAGCATCCGCAACCGTGCCGAGGAAATCATCAAGACCGAGCTGATTTTTGTATAAGGAGGTGCCCACGATGACTGTGCTGAAACCGATGCTGAAACTTGCCCTTTTTCCGCTGCTTCTGCTGCTGATTCTGGCGCAGTGGGTGGGCATCTTCCTCACGACCTTCTCCACGATCCTGACGAATCTGCTGGCGGGGCTGTTCTTCTTCGTGGCTCTGGCAAGCTGGGTCATGAAGCTGGCAGACGGCGGCGAAGTCCTGAAAATGCTGATTACCGCATTTGTGGTTTTCGTCCTGCCTTACATAGCGATAGCTGCTATCGCCAAAATCTCCTTTTTCGCTGATGAACTCCGGGATTTTCTCCAATCCTGAGTTCAAGACCGCCCTGCACAACGCACGGCGGTCTTTTTGCTACATCGGGTCTGCACAGGGCAGGCCCTTTTTTAATACGGAGGAACAAGCCTATGAGACTGACGTTTGAAGAAAAGAAGCTGCTCTACACCTATGGCTGCGCCGATCTGGAGTTGACCCGCAAGCGGCTGTGCGGAGTTGCCGGGCTGACGGTTGACCCCGACCAGAACAAGCTGGTGCTTGACTTCTGCCGGAAGCTGGAGGACGAAACGCTGGCAGACTGGTACGACCAGATGTTCTACTTTGTCCGTGCTGAGATGGAGTGCTACACCAACATGCTGCTCCTGATGCAGGATATCGAGGAGGACGAGGACTGGGGCCCGACCATCTTTGACGAATCCGAGGAGGGAGAACTGATTGACGATGTTTAAGCTGGAAACCATGATCTATGCCAGCGAGGACGGAACAAGCAGCGTATTTACGCTGAATTCCGCCTTGCAGAAGCAGCTTGATGCCTTTGCTACACAGCACCCGGAGGTGTGCCAGCGGAAGGCAAGGGACGAAGCTGGCGGGGTGACGTATCAGGTCAGGGGTGCTGCGCTGGCTATCCAGCCTGTGCGGGGCTCCTGAAAGCGATAACCGATCTGCTATGGTAAAATAATCTCCAATCGGCTACCGTATTCCTGCAAGTCATCATTGGTTTGTGTAAACACAAAGAAGCGGCGGCTCTGAAAATTGAGCCGCCGCTTCAAAATGGGCGCGCGGATATGTCTGCTGTACGACGACTTTTTTCTTTTGCCGTCGTGCGGCAGGTCATTCCATATTTATGAAACTTGGTGCTTGGCAAATACACGGCGAGAGATACCTGCCCCAACTCCCAAAAAGAGTAGTGCTGCCGGGATTGCCCATATCGCATACAGCATACCGTTACTCATTTGTTCCACCGACAGGAGCGAGATAGCCAGTACATGATAGATAGGAAGAAGTCCAACCAATCGGAACAACGGATTTGCTTCTGTGATCGGCAGCAAAACCGGGAACAGAAAAATTGCCATCACTGCAACCAAAGCTACAATCTGATTTTTACTGATTGCAGATAGGAACAGTGTAATTCCAGTAACGCTAAGCGTACAGGTAAACGCCAATAGGATTTGATACTTGAGCAGCGTCCAACAAGTGATATTAAAAGGTATAAACGCTTCCACATAGTCACTGGGGGCAAATAGAATACTGCAATCCAACCCTTCTGTTCCATAAAAAACAAAAGCAAAAAGCAGGTTAAATGCTGCAACTAGTGTGGTAGTGAAAACGGCGGTGATGATACCTGCAACCACCTTTGCAGTAGCGCATTTGGTTTTGCCGTATTTGCTTGTCAGTATGATATTATCAACACCTTCATACTCGCCGGAGAAAATTGGAGCAAGCATGATGATAACCGCAAGAGCAAGCGCGACAAAAACCCGCACCATGTTTCGGCTGGTGGAAAGCCAACCATCCACATAGCCAATTTTGATTTCTTCATTGCCAAACACATCAGAAACACTTAATCCGTTCCATTTTCCCTCTTCATCGGAAAACCGTGAAAAGGCTGCCGATTGCATGGCGTTTTGATAAACATAGATTGCACTCAATCCATGTAAATCTGATGTCGGTGCAAAATCAGACATCAGTTGCTGCACTTTTTCGTCTGTCAGAATTCCTTTATATTTCGCTGCAATTTCCTTGTCGATTTCTACTGCTGTTTTGCCAGTACCTTCACCGATATTTTGGTCAAATGCATATTTGTTTTGAAAGGTGGAAAAGGATAGCAAGGCAGAGAACAGGATAATTCCAATTAGAGCGATGAGCGCCAAACGCTTTGAAAACACTTTTCGCAGTTCAAAAAGAATCAGTTTTTTCATTCTTCACAGCCCCCTTTGAAATAGAACAGGTACAGGTCTTCTAAAGTAGGCTGCACCCTTACCGCATTTTCCATAGGCGGACGATCTCCAATAATCCGTAAGATCGTCTGGTTTCCACTGATGTTCCGCAGATTACTTGTATTGTAAGCAGCTGCGTTTTTTTCCGCATAGGCAGTCGGAACCGTACATTCCCATACTTGACCGTCGATTTCAGAAGTGATCTCCTGCGGATTTCCAAAATGAATGATTTGCCCGGATTTCATCATAATGATTTCCTCTGCGATAAACTCCACATCGGAAACAATATGCGTAGACAGAATTACAATGCGGTCTTTGGAAAAGGCGCTGATCAAATTGCGGAAACGGACGCGCTCTTTCGGGTCAAGCCCTGCCGTTGGCTCGTCTAAAATCAAAATGCGGGGATCATTGAGCATGGCTTGTGCAATCCCTAAACGCTGTTTCATGCCTCCGGAAAAGGTTTTGATTTTGTGCTTACTTTCCCTCGATAAGTCTACTGCTTCCAGTAACTCTTTTGACTTCTTATGCGCCGCCTTTTCGTCCAAGCCTTTTAGAGCAGAAACGTAGCGCAGAAAGTCATACGCTGAAAAATCGGGGTAATATCCGAAGTGCTGTGGCAAGTAGCCTAAAAGATTGCGATAGCGTTCACCCAGCCCCACAATGTTTTTCTCGTTAAGCAAAATTCTCCCGGAAGTAGGATTTTGGATATTGCAGAGCAGACGCATAAGCGTTGTTTTTCCTGCGCCATTTGCACCCAGTAATCCGTAGACACCATTTGTTAAGGTAATATTCAAATTGTCCACAGCGGTTTTGGAGCTAAACTTTTTTGTCAGCCCAATTGTTTTTAATTCCATAAAAAGCCCCTTTCTCCATAGGGAGCAAAAAAATACTCCCCATGTATTTTCATGGAGAGTATAGAGGGAAAATATCTACTTTTTATCTACAAGGCAGGAGATTTGAAATAGGCGGATACATTTGCTCCGGTTGCAGTATTTTCAATCTTCAAATAGCCGTTATGGTGTTCACAAAGCAGCTTGCAAATATATAACCCAAGTCCGAAATGCTCGGAATGATTGCTTTCCCTTGTGAAGTACGGATTTGCAGCTTTTTGTAGGCTGTCTTTATCAAAACCATTCCCATCGTCCGATACGGAAAGCAGCAAACCGTTGTCATGCAAGGTGAAAGATATTGTTACTAAAGTCCGGGCATACCGCACAGCGTTAGAAATCAAGTTGTTGCATACCTGTGAGATAAATGCACTGTCAAGAGATAGCTGCAAAACAGATATGTCATTTTGTAAAATCAACTCTTTTCCGTTTTTCGTACAAATGATTTTTGCACTGTCATACAAAGAAGATACCAATGGTTGCAAGCCAATCAACTTGTACTCCGGCTGCGTATCTTCCATACGCCTAATGTTGCTCATACTGCTTACATAGTTTTCCATACGGAAAATATGCTTTCCCATTGTGGCGGCGGTTTCCCTCGTTTGGGAATTGTCGCTAGCTTGCAGCATTTCGTTATAGCCTTTTAGTACCGTCAGAGGGGTACGCAAATCGTGAGCAAAAGCGGCGTTGAGTGCTTTTCGTTCTTCAACTTGCCGCCACATTTTAGAGAAATTGTCCGCAAGGGTTGTCCGCATGATTTCAAAGGACGCGCAAAGCTGTCCCAATTCATCGTTGTTATCATAGTCGATTGAAAAGTCCAAATCATTGTTCGCTATTTTTTCAGAAGCAGTCCGCAGTTCCGCAAGCGGCTTTTTCAGCCTGTTTCTGTAAAATAGCAGCGCAGCAGCGATAATACAGAATGCAGAATAGAGAGGAGTTGCAACAATGGGAAGTTTCTCTAGTAGCGCAATGGTACGCTCGTCCTCTTTAGACATCGGGACGGGCACTGTCCCGATGTAAGCGCCGTCGCCCAACTGTTTCCCCTGCTCATTCGTCAAATAATATTTTTCGCCGGACGGGGGATAAGATGCTCTGATACCTTCGGCAGCACTACCACAGATCGAAAAAGTCGTTACGGATAGAAAGACTGCGAGTACAACAAAGGCAATTACATAGAGAACAAGGCTTTTTCGGAGAGATAAATAGTGCTTGCGGCAATTTACTTGACCCATTTGTATCCACACCCCCAAACCGTTTCAACATATATATGGTCTGTATATGCAGCAATTTTAGTCCGTATCCTGCGGATATGCTCTGCCACAACGCTGCTGTCCCCCTCGCTGTCATAGCCCCAAATACGCTCATAAATCCGTTCTTTATCAAAGATCTGTCCTGGATTTTGAGAAAGCAGTTCCACAATATCAAATTCCCTTTTTGCAAGACCGACACGCTTATCGCCAAAGAACAAGCAACGTTCTGAATAGTCAATCGTCAAATCACCGGAAAACTTGACTTGTGCTTCAAAATTGTGTCGTGCTTCCCGGCGCAGGTGAGCGCGTACCCGCGCATCAAGCTCTACGAGGGAAAAGGGCTTTACAATATAATCATCACCGCCAACAGCAAAGCCTTTTACCTTATCTGTATCTTCGATTCTGGCAGTCAGAAAAAGGATCGGGCAGGATATGTGATCACGGATACGCTTGCAAACTTCTAACCCGTCTGTTCCGGGCATATTGATGTCAAGCAAAATAATATCCGGTTGTTTTTCCACTTGCTTTAGTGCTTCTGCACCATTGAAAGCGGGCAGGACACGAAAGCCCTTGCTTTCAAAAAAGTTACCGAGCATAGAAACAATATCGCTTTCATCATCAGCAATCAGTATCTTTGCATTCATTATGCTCACCTCCTAACAGCAAATATAGCAATCATTTTTCAATTATTTATCTATTCTCCTAGACGTATTATATTCGTTATCTCAAAGAATACAAGGCGGTAAATATGAATTATAAAATGTTTGTAAACGAATAAAAGTTTTTGAAAAAGGAGCGTGATGCCATGACCCAACCGAAAACAGACCTTGCCTACCTCCGCAACGAAAAAGCCAAAGCAGAGCAGAAGCTGCGCTCATGCCAGCACCGGGAGAAGATCCTTGAACGCCAGATGTCAGAGCTGAACCGGAGAGAGCGTGTGCATCGTCTTTGCACTCGTGCCGGAATGCTGGAAAGTTATCTGGTCTGTCCGGGAGAACTGACCGACGATCAGGTGATGGAACTGCTGAAAATCTCGTTCCGCCAGCCTGAAGTCGTGCTGGCACTTGCAAAGATGGTGCATGACGTTCACGAAAAGCAGAACGTTCCGAACCCCCTATGAAATAGGGCGCAATTATACACCTCGTCGTCACTTGCTGCGTATCGTTCGCATCTGTGCAAAAGCACAAATGCTCATTCACTCCGCAGTTCCTCCTCTTCCCCATAAAATCATCTTCGATGCTTTTCCGGGGACCCCTTTGTGTGAAATTGCGGTCTTGCAGACGGCTCGATGAAATCGAAGCTGGCGTTTGTGCGCCAGCCCGATTCCATCCCAAGGAAAACTGCATTTTCCTTGCGCTGCTTTGCAGCTATCCTTTTGCCCGCTACCATAAAACACGCATAGAAAAAGCCGATTGGAAACAGAAACATTTCCAATCGGCTTATCTTTTTGTTAGGCAGATTTCTTTTCAGCTAATGCCCGGACTTCCTCAATTGAAAGGTCGGTGTACTTTGCCACCTTTTCACAAGGCACACCATCTGCCAACATTGCCAATGCGTGTTTGATCGATGTTTCATGCTCGGTTTCATCCCGCATCTTTTCCATAGCTCTGCACATAGCTGCCACTCCCTTCGTGTCTTCTTTGAAATAACGAACCCTCTGTGCCAAAATGGAATAATTCATATCCTTCGAGTTGGTACAGAAAAAGTCGTGCATCAGTTTTCCTAATGCGGTTTCGTCCTTGATTTGTGAATTCACATAAACGATGTGCGCCTGATCGTTGAAAACCGTTCCCGTTTCCCGAACTGTACGGTCAACATGATAAATTGGAAGGCCTGCCTTTAATACGTCATTTTCCGTAATAAAGATAACGTATGTTTCGTTCAGCGCATCGTAATCATCGCCCGCATCAGTCAGGTTTGCATCCAACAGGCTACTGTTGTACCGTGCGCGCTTTTCACTCGCACCACGGTCACTGCGCTGCACCTCAATATTATATGCACGGTTTTCCCGATCCACTGCCAAAATATCCAATCGGACTGAACGCCCTTGCAGATTTTTGATGCTGTACTGGCCGTGAACCTCTTTGACGGTCAAATCATCCCGTTTCAAGATGATCTGCAAAAGAAACTCAGCACAGGCACGTTCTTCAAACACTGCAGCCATGAAATCATCATCAATCAGACGTAACCCACGCAACCGCTGCAAATCTTCTTCGTGCTTCCGTTCAAAATCTAACTCTTGCTGTGATTTTCTTTCCGACATTGGTTCACCAACTTTCTGCTTGCTTATTCAAAACAATAATACCATAAGTTCGTGATTTTTACAAGAGAACGATTCAAATGTCATCAGGGGGTGATGCCTATTCCGTGTCCGCATTTCAAAATTACGATCGTTAAGCGAAGCCAAGGGCAGTCCGCTGTTGCCGGGGCCGCTTACCAGAGCGGCGAACGGCTGTTCAGCGAGTACGACCAGAAAACGAAATTCTACAACAAGAAGAAAGAGCTTGTCCACGCCGAGATCATGCTGCCATCCCATGCGCCGCCCGGATATGCAGACCGGGCGACCCTCTGGAACGCCGTGGAAGCCGTGGAGAACCAGTGGAACTCCCAGCTTGCCCGGCGCATCGTGCTGGCGTTCCCGGTGGAGGTGCCGAAAGAGCAGTATTTGTCCATGATAAAAGAGTTTTGTCAGGAGCAGTTTGTTTCCAAGGGCATGATTGCCGACTTTGCCATTCACGACAAGGGAGATGGCAACCCACACGCCCACATTCTGCTGACGCTCCGGGCAATGGACGAACACGGCAAGTGGCTCCCGAAAGCCCGAAAGGTATACAACCTTGACGAAAACGGTGAGCGCATTCAACTTCCTTCTGGCAACTGGAAGTGCCACAAAGAAAACACGGTGGACTGGAACGAACAGAAGTACGCCGAGGTCTGGCGGCATAGCTGGGAGACCATCACCAACCGCTATCTGGAAGCGGCTGGCCGCCCAGAACGTGTTGACCTGCGCTCCTTTGAGCGGCAGGGCATCCAGCAGATATCGACCGTGCATCTCGGCCCCGCCGCACACCAGATGGAAAAGCGTGGAGTGGAAACCTTTCTCGGAAACCTGAACCGGGACATTCGAGCCGCCAACAGCCTGATGCAGTCCATCCGCAGCACCATCCGTGGTCTGCAACGCTGGATCGCAGACCTGAACGAAAAGAAGCAGCTTCTTCTGGGTGCTTTGGAAAAAGCAAAGGAGCCCACGCTGTCCGACCTGCTGGTGGACTACTTCAATCTCCGCAACGAGCAGCGCAGCGATTGGTCTGGCACGGCAAAACTGAAATGCACCGTCCGGGATTTTGAGGAAGTCAAACAGGCGGTGGACTATCTGAAAGCCCATTCGCTGAACACCATCGAGGATCTGGATACCGCAATTTCTAACCTGAACCAGACCGCCGCCCCTCTCCGCAGGCAGTTGAAGCAGAACGAAAACCGTATGCGGGCAATCGCTCAGATCAAGGACGCCGCTGCCGTCCATGCCAAGCTGAAGCCCATCCATGATGCCTTTATGAAGAAGAACTTCAAGCTGACCAAGGACGCTTACGCCGCCCAGCACAAGGAGGAACTGGACACGTTCAACAAGGCTGTCCGCACCCTGATGAAGCTGAACGGCAGCACAGCGGTGGACTTTTCGGCATTGGATGCCGAATTTTCTGCGCTGCAATCCGGCAGCGCAGAGCTGCGCACCCAACTGGAAACCTTGCAGCCGGACATCTCCGCACTGAAAAACATCCGCAAGTATATCGACATGGTGCTGAATAAGCAGCAGCTTTCTGTACCGGGCGGCAAGACCTCGGAAAAAGAATCGGTGCTGAAAAAGCTGGAAGAAGCCAAGGCGGCGCAGAGCACAAAGAAAACGGAAGCGAAAAATCACACACAGGAGCTTTAAGGAGGGAGCAACATGACCTACACCCAAGCCCAGATCGACAAAGCCAATGCGGTGGATCTGGAAAAGTTTCTTCGAGCACAGGGCGAAACGCTGGTGCGCAGTGGAAAAGAATACCGCTGGAAAGCCCACGACAGCCTGACCGTTTGCGGAAACAAATGGTTTCGGCACAGCCAGAGCAAGGGCGGTTTTCCGGTGGATTTCGTGATGGAATTTTACGGCAAGTCCTTCCCCGAAGCGGTGCAGATGCTGACCGGAGAGCCGGGCGAAGTTCAGCCGGAGGCTGACCCCGCCCCCTCTCCGGCGTTTCGTCTGCCGCTGCGGAACGTCACCAATGCCAACATCCTGAACTATCTGACACAGGAACGGAAACTCAGTCCCTCGCTGGTGAACTTCTTCATTGCCGCCGGAGATATTTACGAGGACGGCGCTCACCACAACGTGGTCTTTGTGGGGCGGGATGTGGACGGGCATCCCCGCTACGCAAGTAGCCGTGGCATCAATGAGAAGTTCCGGCAGGATGCAGCAGGTGCAGAAAAGGCGTTTGGTTTTGCCCATCGTGGCACCGACAAACAGTTGCTGGTCTTTGAAGCGCCCATCGACCTGCTGTCCTTCATCGAACTGTTCCCGAAAAATTGGCAGCAACACAATTATCTGTCGCTGGGCGGGGTGTCGGGCAAGGCGCTGCGGCAGTTTCTCTCAGAACGTCCGGACATGGAGCGGGTGTTTCTTTGTCTGGATGCAGACAAAGCCGGAGAGGATGCCTGCAAGCGTCTGGCTGCTCTGCTGCCGGACACCATGAGCGCGACCCGCATCCAGCCCTGCATGAAGGATTGGAACGACGTTCTGGTGCACCGGGCAGAGATCCCGAACCGCAATTATTTCAAGAGCATCGTGCTGAAAGAGCTGTCAAAACCGGAAACGGTGAAGATCATCCGCATGAGCGACGTGGAGCTGACCCCGGTGGAGTGGCTTTGGAAGCCATATCTTCCCTTTGGAAAACTCAGTGTGCTGCAAGGCAATCCGGGCGAGGGCAAGACTTATTTTGCCATGCACCTTGCAGCTGCCTGCACCAACGGAAAGCTGCTGCCCAACATGGAGCGCATGGAGCCCTTCAACGTGATCTACCAGACCGCAGAGGACGGTCTGGGCGATACGGTCAAGCCCCGCCTGATCGAAGCTGGGGCAGACCTTGACCGGGTGCTGGTCATTGACGACAGCGATGTGCAGCTGACGCTTTCGGACGAACGAATTGAAAAAGCCATCATCGAGAATAACGCCAAACTGGTCATCATCGACCCAATCCAGGCGTATCTCGGTGCCGACGTGGACATGAACCGGGCGAACGAAGTCCGTCCGATCTTCATGCGGCTGGGACAGGTAGCGCAGCGAACAGGCTGCGCTATTTTGCTGATCGGGCACCTGAATAAAGCCGCCGGAATGCAGAGCCTGCAGCGGGGGCTCGGCTCCATCGACATTGCCGCCGCCGTCCGCAGCGTTATGTTCATCGGCAAGCTGAAGCACGACCCGACCATGCGCATCCTGACCCATGAGAAAAGTTCCCTTGCTCCGCCGGGAGCGTCACTGGCGTTCTCTCTGGGGGACGAGGGCGGTTTCCGCTGGGTCGGCGAGTACGACATTACCGCAGACGAAATGCTGTCCGGCATCGAGCCACAGCGGGAAACCAAGACCCAGCAAGCCAAAGACCTGATCTGCGCCCTGCTTGCCGGAGGAAAGCAGGTGCTCAGCGAGGACATCGACAAGGCGGCTCTGGAAAGGGGCATCCCCGGCAGAACTGTCCGAGATGCCAAACGGGAGCTGGGCGATGCCCTGAAAAGCAAGATCGTGGAAGGCCGCAAGAAGGTCTTTTGGATGGAATAAGCCATTTGACTGGCAGAAAATTTTGGCTGGCAAGAAAATCATGGTACACCCACAGTTGCCAGTCTGCCAGCCAAATTTGGAAAATGACGATTTAAGGAGAAATTGAATGGAAAATGTGAAAGTGCCCGAAAACAAGAACGCCCCTTTCATCAAGCGCACCATCAATGGTCAGGAATTTACCGTTCTGATTCACTTCCGTGCCGGATGCCGTGAAAAGGCACAGGATAAGGTAAAAAGGATGCTGCGTTCTGATGTGCAAAACGCCGAACTTTCTGCCTGATTCGTAGAAAGTATTAAATTACTGTTGACATTTAGTTTCTGGCAAGACCGCAAAATCCATCCTGATTTCCTGCGGTGCCCGCCTTTCGCCCTTTGACATCCAAGAAATCCGGGATGCGACCATGTACGATGAGCTGGAACTGGACAAGCTGGGCGACCGGAAAACGGCGCTGTTTCTCATCATGAGCGATACGGACAGCACCTTTAACTTCCTGATTTCCATGATCTACACCCAGCTTTTCAATCTGCTCTGCGACAAAGCCGATGATGTGTACGGCGGTAAGCTGCCTGTCCATGTCCGCTGCCTGATCGACGAATGTGCCAACATCGGTCAGATTCCGCAGCTGGAAAAGCTGGTGGCTACCATCCGCAGCCGTGAGATTTCGGCGTGTCTGGTCTTGCAGACCCGCAGCCAGTTGAAAGCCATCTACAAAGATAATGCGGATACCATCGTGGGCAATATGGACAGCCAGATTTTCCTCGGCGGTAGTGAGCCTACCACCCTGAAAGATCTTGCCGAAGCACTCGGCAAGGAAACCATCGACAGCTACAACAATTCTGATACCCGTGGCAATAGCCCAAGCTATGGAACCAACTATCAAAAACTCGGCCACGAACTTATGAGCCGGGATGAACTGGCGGTGCTGGATGGCGGCAAGTGCATCCTGCAACTGCGGGGTGTGCGCCCGTTTTTGAGCGACAAGTACGACCTGACCCAGCACCCGAACTACAAGTACACCTCCGATTATGACCCCAAGAACGCCCTCGATATCGAGAAGTTCTTGAACCGAAAAGAAAAAATCCACCCGGATGATACTTTCATCATGGTGGATGCTGATTCGCTTCCGTCTGCCTGACCCGGTAGGCGGTTTTGTTTTTGACCGGAGAGGTACACCAGCAAGCCCACTTCCGCCGCAGTTTACGGCTTAATAACAACGGCTTCAGATGTGTACGGACGGTCTACAACTTTCATTTATAAAGGAGAAACGACTATGGAATTCTTTAACTCTGCTATCGAAGTTCTTCAGACTCTGGTTGTGGCTCTGGGTGCCGGTCTCGGCGTGTGGGGTGCTGTCAACCTGCTGGAAGGTTACGGCGGCGATAACCCCTCCGCCAAGAGTCAGGGCATGAAGCAGTTCATGGCTAATTAAAGGGAACAAAAAGAAAGGGAAAGCACAATCCAGACGGTATCAGCGGCAGGCTACAAGAATAAATTGTGATTTCACAAGATTGGTGTTATAATAAGAGAAAAGTTCCTGCCGGGGCAGCCGCCCCGGTGGTATGGATAGAAAGGCAGGAAAACAATATGCACATCAGCTATAAACCACTCTGGCACACACTGTTAGAGCGTGATATGAGAAAAGAGGATTTAAGGCTTGCTGCTGGTATGACAACAAATATGATTGCCAACATGAGCAAAGAGGGAAAGCACATCAGCATGGATACATTAGCCCGTATCTGTGAAACTCTGAATTGTGAGATTACTGATGTGATTGAGTTAGTACCAGACGAGCCTGCTTCCACAGGAGGTAAGGAACATGAGCGAATTGAAACCAAGAATAACGGAAAACGGAATTGATTATATCCTTGTCGGAGATTACTACATCCCAGACTTGAAACTGCCGGAGGAACACCGCCCTATCGGAAAGTACGGACGAATGCACCGGGAATATTTAAGGGAAGTCCACCCAGCCAGATTGAATACATTGCTACTGACCGGAGAATTGTGGACATATCTTGCAGACCTGAACGAACAGGCACAGGAACGGTTAGACACCATCATGGAGCAGATGAAAACTGCCGAGGGCATAACCGAGGAATTGAAGCGTACCCAACAAATGGAATGGGTGCAGCGTTGCAATAACATTCACAACCGGGCAGAAGAAATTGTTTTGCATGAGATGATTTATTCATAACGGTGTGGTAGAATGATTATGTAAATGAATTTGATTTGGGGTGATAAATATGAAGGTATTAGTTAGTGCCTGTATTATGGGAACAAACTGTAAATATAACGGAAAAAACAATAAAAATTTAGCAGTTATCAATTTCTTAAAGGATAAAGAAGTTATTTCTATTTGCCCAGAAGTATTAGCTGGCATGAAAATTCCTAGACCTTGTGCAGAAATTGTGAATGGGATTGTAGTAGATGAAAATGGAAATGATGTTAATTCTGAATATAATAAAGCAGTGTCAATGGCATTATCAAAAATTCAAAATGAAGATATTGATTTGGTTATATTACAATCCAGAAGTCCTACTTGTGGTGTAAATCAAATATACGATGGTAGCTTTACTGGAAAACTAATTTCTGGAATGGGATTTTTTGCGAAGGCATTAAAGCAAAGAGGATATAATGTTATTGATGTTGAAGAAATATAAGTTTGTCACTTTGAAATTTAATTGAATAACCACAGCACAAACCGCTGCTACATGGGAGCCAACAAACCATGCAACAGCGGTTTTTCTTTACCGTTTTTTCCTCTGGCTGATAGGCGTTCCCATTTTCTTTGATTTTTGTAGAATCCGAATGAGCCAGCGAAATTCTTCTTCCGATAAATTTTTATAATTGATACCGAGCTGCTTGCAGTAAAGCACTGCCAGTTTTTCCAAACGACTGCCCTTGAAATTTTCGACCGCTTCCAGATTTTCTTTCAGTTCATCGGCAACAGTGGTCTGAGGCGCACTCTCACTGTCCTTTTTATGGGTTTCCCGAATATCCCGGATAATCAGGTTTAGGTCATCCAGAACCATGTGGCTGAAATATTCATCATCACTGATATGGGCAGCTTGCAGCACTTTCAAATGTGGGTCATCTTCGCCGGGGCGATACCGTTCAATGATTTCATGTCGGACAGTATCGACAAGGGCGTTGAGGTTTTGAATCTGCATGGTGGCAATCCCATCCACATAAATCTCGATGTCCGCAAGAAACTTGATAAAGTCCTTATGGGTGGCAAGTTCGCAGAGCAGACGGTTGTTGATCCGACCGTTTTTCAGAAGTGCTACCATCTCATCATTCAAATGCAGCTCCGTCAATGGCGTGTTGATCTGCTCCCTGTTCTCTGTCCGGCACAGCAGATAATCAACGGAAACCCCATAGAAGTCTGCCAGCGTGATGAGGTTTCCATGATTGATTTCCTTAAAATCTTCTTTTTCATAACTGCCAAGGGCTGATTTAGAAATACCCGTCAGCTTTGAAAGTTCTTCCAGATTTAAGCCTTTGTCCTTGCGGAGTTCCCAAAGGCGTTCCTGTATGCTTGTTGCTCCTTTCATGGGCGCACACTCCTTTCCGGCGGCTTCATTGCTGCCGCTTAACTGGATTATATCACACTTTCCGCAATCGTGGAAATTTCTGATTTTTACCCCTAATTCCTACTTTGTGGACATACGGCACAGGGCACAAAAATGTTCTATGATACAGGTAGTTCATCGATGGATTATTCCAATCGAATGACCAGCCTGTGTGGGATATGCTTCCCCGGCGATGTAGCGCCATGACTTTTGGCAGGGATGTGGAGGAATCCTGACCAAAACGAGCGTACCAAAGGGAGCGATACGCCGCTGTGAGATTCAGGGGAGGAACGACACCGGGGAGAACTGGCGAACTGACACCGAAATGATACCGAAACACGACAATCTGATAGGGGGATAGTCTACCCTATCGCTAATACTTCGGGAGATTTTAAGCGGCTCTATGACCGTAATTTTGCCGAAAATCGCCCCGAAACCATACACAAAAACGGGAGGAAGCGCAATATGCCGAGAATGAGCAAAAAGAGGAAGCAGGAGCTTTCCTTTTACCTCAATGACCGGGGGCGTGTCACTTACAACGAATTATGCCGGAAATGCCAGCATGGGTGCAAGCAGAGCTTCCGGGCGGTTGTGATTGACTGCCCCTGTTATTTATCCAAACGAGCAAAGAAAAAGGAGGAACACACGAATGAATTTTGAATTTATGACGATAGACACACCCTTGCCGCCCTGTATGCCCTTTCCCAGAGCGTTGACAGGATTTTCAATCAGCAGCACCGCAAAGGTCATGTACTGCCGGATGTTGGACACTATGCTCTCCAAAGGGCAGGAGGACGAGAACGGGATTCTGTTTGTCTGCTTCCCCATCACAGCCATTGCCGCCGCCCTGTCCCGCAGTCCCATGACGGTCAAGCGTTCTTTAAGCGAACTGGAAACTGCCGGACTTATCATGCGGGTGCGTCAGGGCGTGGGAGAACCGAACAGAATTTATGTGCTGATACCGGGAAAGGAGGACGCTGCCCTTGCCTGATACCTCAAAGCTGGAAAAGCTCAACCGGGAGCTGGAGAAAAGCGAAAAGAAACTGCGAAAAGCCATCAATGATGAAAAGGCATTGCAGCACCAGTTAAAGCAGCTTACCCGAAAGGAACGGACGCACCGGCTCTGTACCCGTGGCGGTATGCTGGAAAGTTTTCTGCAAGAGCCGGAACTCCTGACAGATGATGATGTCATGCTGTTGTTGAAACTCATTTTTCACAGGCAGGACACACAGGAACTATTGAAAAAACTGCTGGAACGGGAGAAACCGGAAAACCCTTAGTTTACTAAGGGCGCAATTATACACCACCCAGAGGTTGGTGCATTGCGTTCTCCGAAGGCTCCTTGCCGGAGGGCTGTGATTTTCCGCAGTCATGGTCTGCTCCAAATCAAACAGGGGACGCTACACTTCCCCTGCGCTGGCTGTCGCCAGCTACCCTTTTGTGGACTTGCCATCTGGGGACACCTTGCGTTGCAAGCTGTTCCCAGCCGACAAGTTTCATAAAATATGCTATCTTTTCGATAAGCAATAAAGTATAATGAAGTCAGTAATAAATTTAGAAATTGAGGTAAAGTTATGGCATCCAGCAAAGAATATTTAGAATTTATTTTAGGTCAGTTATCTGACTTGAATGAAATTACCTATCGAGCTATGATGGGCGAATTTGTCATTTATTATCGTGGTAAGATTGTAGGCGGTATCTATGATGATAGATTACTTGTCAAACCAGTAAAATCAGCAATAAGTTATATTCCAACGGTTTCGTATGAGTTACCTTACGAGGGAGCAAAAGAAATGTTGTTGGTAGATGAAGTTGATAATAAAGAGTTTTTGACAGGATTGTTTAATGCTATGTATGAGGAATTGCCTACCCCTAAATCGAAAAAGAAGAAATAATAATTTGAGAGGAAATGTTACTGATGGAAAAGTTTAAGTCGTTTATTATACCTGTGACATTATTGGTTCTAATTGACCAGACGGTTAAAATAGTAATTTCAAAAGTATTTATGAAATGCGAATTTGATATAATAGCCAAAGTTTTAAGATTTAATCCAGAACTAAATACTCGTTTATCTTATGCTGGAAATTTCTTTGAATTATTATCAAGTCCGTTTGTTACCATTTTATTGAATGTGTTTGTTTTGTTCCTCTTCTTGTCAGGATATATGCTATATCAGGCAAAAAGAGCACATACAAGTTTTTGGGTAAAAATGATAATGATTTGTGGCATATCGGGATGTTTATGTAGCTTGATTGATAAGCTGTTTTGGGGTGGAAGTTTAGATTTTTTGCAGATACCTACCCTTTTTATTTTTGATTTGAAAGACTGCTATCTTACAGTTGCAGAAGTTATATTTGTTGTTATTGGAATTTTGAATAGCAAAGAAATATCGGTTAAAGAGTATTTACATTTTTGTTGTAACAAATTTAGCTTGTAAACTTCTGGTTTATTATTTCTTATACATCGGGTCAACTTGTCCCGAACTTTCACAACTAAATACCAGCCCCATAAAACGGCACACTGAGCAGGAAATCTGAAAAAGGTCTCCTGCTTTTTTTCTGCCCAAAATGAGGTGGTAAAACGCCACCCCATCCATGAATCACAGGAAGGAGTGACATGAAATGCCTTGTCCACACAACGAAATCACGATTGTTCAGCGCAGTCAGCGACAGTCTGCGGTTGCCGCCGCTGCTTACCAGAGTGGCGAAAAACTGTTCTGTGAATACGACCAGCAAGTGAAGCACTACCCGAAAAAGCGTGGCATTGTCCACAATGAAATCCTGCTCCCACCTAATGCTCCACTGGAGTATGCAGACCGCAATACCTTATGGAACGCTGCCGAAGCGGTGGAGAAGCAATGGAACTCCCAGCTTGCAAGGCGGTGGGTGCTTACCATCCCCAGAGAGATACCGCCCGACCAGTACGCTGTCCTTGTCCGGGAGTTTTGTGAACAGCAGTTTGTTTCCAAAGGCATGATTGTTGATTTTGCCATCCATGACCCCCATCCGCCGGGACACAATCCCCACGCCCATGTCCTGCTGACGATGCGGGCAATGAACGAACATGGGAAATGGCTTCCCAAGAGCCACAAGGTTTATGACCTTGACGAAAATGGGGAACGGATAAAGCTGCCATCTGGTAGGTGGAAAAGCCACAAGGAGGATACGGTTGATTGGAACGATCAGAAGTATTGTGAAATTTGGCGGCATGAATGGGAGGTCATCCAGAACCGCTATCTGGAAGCCAATGACCGCCCGGAGCGTGTAGACTTGCGTTCCTATGCCAGACAGGGGCTTGATATAATTCCCACTGTCCATGAGGGTGCTGCTGTCCGGCAGATGGAAAAGCGTGGTATCCAGACGAATATCGGCAACCTGAACCGGGAAATCAGAGCCGCCAACCGCCTGATGAAGTCCATCCGGCAGCTTATCCAAAACCTCAAAGGCTGGATTACCGAGCTGGGCGAAAAACGGAAAGAGCTGCTTGCACAAAAGGCGGCGGAGGAAGCGACACTTCTTCCCAATCTGCTGATGAAGTATATGGAAATACGAAAGGAAGAACGGAAGGACTGGACAAGGGCTGGACAGAACCGGGGGACTTCACAGGACTTAAAGGCAGTCAGCGAAGCCCTGTCCTATCTCCGGCAAAAGGGGCTTTCTACTGTGGAGGACTTAGAAGCATTTCTGGAAGCGTCCGGGAAATCAGCCGCAGATTACCGCAATCAGATGAAGCCAAAGGAAGCCCGCAGCAAAGTGATTGACGGGATTCTTGCCAGCCGGACAGACTGCAAGGAATGTAAGCCTGTCTATGAGAAGTACCAGAAGATATTTTTTAAGAAAACAAAGGAGAAATTCAAACAGGAACACCCGGAGGTTGCCCGGTATGCGAAAGCCGCCGCCTACCTTGCCAAGCACCCGGACGATAAGGACAGTACCCAAAAGGAGCTGCAAGAGGAGCAGGAAACGCTTCTGGAAGAAATTGCAGCCCTGAAAACGCCGTTGACCGAGGTACAGGCTGATTTGAAGAAGCTACGGGACATCCGCTACTGGGTACGGAAAGCCACCCCCGGCACAGAAGAAAGCAAAGAGCCGCCCAAGAAACAGCCTATCAAAGAAGTCTTGCAGGATAAGGCTGACGAGAAAAAGGCTCAAAGAACCGCCCCGGCACAGACGAAACACAAACAACAGGATATGGAACTTTAGCAGGCACTTGCCATTTTCAATCAGAGAATGTCAGGTGCTTTTTTGTTTTCAAGGAGGGATAGATTTGAATGTATTTGAAGCTGTGAAGCAGTCCGTCACAACAAGACAGGCTGCGGAGCATTATGGAATCCATGTAGGTCGGAACGGGATGGCTTGCTGCCCGTTCCATAACGATAAAACCCCAAGCATGAAGCTGGATCGGCGTTACCACTGCTTCGGCTGCGGTGCTGATGGGGATGTGATTGATTTTACCGCCGCCCTGTATGGGCTGGGAAAGAAAGAAGCCGCCGTACAACTGGCACAGGACTTCGGGCTTTCCTATGAGGACTGGAAGCCGCCGGGAAAGGCAAAAAAGCCCAAGCCCCTGCAGAAATCCCCGGAGGAACAGTTTCAGGAAGCAAAGAACCGCTGCTTCCGTATCCTTGCCGATTATCTTCACTTGCTTATGGCATGGAGAACGGACTACGCCCCGCACTCCCCGGAGGAAGCCTTTCATCCCCGGTTTGTGGAAGCCTTACAGAAGCAAGACCAAGTGGAATATCTGCTGGATGTGCTGCTGTTCGGGGAGACAGAGGAAAAAGCGGCTTTGATTACGGACTATGGAAAGGATGTGATACAGCTTGAACAGCGAATGGCAGAGCTTGCCGCCGCAGACGCAGCAAGAACTAAAAAACACCATGAACGCCATGCAGCCGCCCCAGAGCATTGAGGAAATCAAGGCGGGGCTGGAAACCACCGAGAAAGGCGGTGTCCGTCAGAGCATACGGAACTGTCTGACCGTATTCCAGCGTGACCCACTGCTTTCCGGGGCTATCGCATACAACATCCTGACTGACCGCAAGGACATCATAAAGCCCATCGGTTTTCACAGAGAAAGCACAGCTCTGACCGATACGGACATGAAGTATCTGCTTCTCTATCTGGAAGAAACCTATGGGCTTACCAATGAGAAAAAGATTGATACCGCCATCGGGATTGTAGCGAATGAAAACAAGTACCATCCCATCCGGGACTATTTAAGTGCCCTTGTGTGGGACGGTACAGAACGAATCCGTTTCTGCCTGCGGCACTTTTTGGGGGCTGACGCAGACGATTACACCTATGAAGCGTTGAAGCTGTTCCTGCTGGGTGCAATCTCACGAGCCTTTCAGCCGGGGTGCAAGTTTGAAATCATGCTCTGTCTGGTCGGCGGTCAGGGGGCTGGCAAGTCTACCTTCTTCCGTTTGCTGGCAGTCCGGGACGAATGGTTCTCCGATGATTTGCGGAAGCTGGACGATGACAATGTGTACCGCAAGCTGCAAGGTCACTGGATTATCGAAATGTCGGAAATGATGGCAACCGCCAACGCTAAGAGCATTGAGGAAATCAAGTCATTTTTAAGCCGGCAGAAAGAGGTTTATAAGATACCCTATGAAACCCACCCGGCAGACCGCCCCCGTCAGTGCGTGTTTGGCGGCACTTCCAATGCCCTTGACTTCCTGCCCCTTGACCGTTCCGGCAACCGCCGCTTTATCCCGGTCATGGTGTACCCGGAGCAAGCCGAGGTTCACATTTTGGAGGACGAAGCTGCTTCCAGAGCCTATATCGAGCAGATGTGGGCAGAAGCGATGGAGATTTACCGAAGCGGCAGGTTCAAGTTGGCTTTCAGTCCCGCCATGCAGCGGTATCTCAAAGAACACCAGCGGGACTTTATGCCGGAGGACACCAAGGCAGGGATGATACAGGCGTATCTTGATAAGTACACCGGGAGCATGGTCTGCTCCAAGCAGCTCTACAAGGAAGCCTTGAACCATGCCTTTGACGAGCCGAAGCAATGGGAAATCCGGGAAATCAACGAGATTATGAACCAGTGCATTTCCGGCTGGCGGTACTTCCCAAACCCAAGAATGTTTTCCGAATATGGCAGACAAAAGGGCTGGGAGCGTGAAAACCCGGCAACGGACTCCGGCAACCCGTCTGAAAAAACGATGGACGGTTTTGTGGAGGTCACAGAACAGATGGAGCTTCCATTCTGAAAATGACAGCCCGTTGCACTCCCTGTTGCTATCCCGTTGCCGAGCCGGTTGCCGGGGAAAATCCCTTATTTCCGGGCTTTTCTCCCCTATGACAACCAAAACAACAGAAAAATAAAAGAAAAGTATAAATAGTAACCATCGCCAGATTGAGATTGTTTGCAAGGTCTTTTGAAGCCCGTTGCCGGACTTCGTTGCCGACACCCTCTGTCTGGCTATTTTCATGTATGGAGGATAACTGCCTATGGCAAAAAACAAAACAGAGATTCATGTGACCACTGTATTTGACGGGGAGCTGGACGCAACCGATGTGTTCGTCAGCCTGATTTCCCAGAAATACGGTAAAACAAATACGAAAGAATATCTTGCTAAAAAGAAAGATATGAAGTATAATGAAGATGAGGTTCAAAAGAGCCAGATACTGTCTGGATTGTGTGGGTAAATGGCTATGATGAACGAAATGGAATATAGGACAATCGGTTCGGCACTTGCCGGGGGCTATCGTGCAGCGGTCTATTGCAGGCTGTCAAAGGACGATGACCTGCAAGGCGAAAGTGCCAGTATCGCAAACCAGCGTGATATGCTGGAAAAATACTGCGAAAGGCAGGGATGGGAGGTTGTTGCAGTCTATCAGGACGATGGCTTCACAGGTCTTAATATGGAGCGTCCTGATTTACAGAGAATGTTGAGAGCCATTGAGCGCAGGCAAATCAACCTTGTCATCACGAAAGACCTCAGCCGACTGGGGCGTAACTATCTGCAAACCGGGCATTTGATTGAGGACTTTTTCCCAAGAAACGGTGTCCGCTATATCGCCATGAATGACGGTATCGACACCCTGCGGGATAACAATGACATTGCCCCATTCAAGAATATCCTGAACGAGATGTACAGCAAGGATATTTCCAAGAAAGTCCATTCCTCTTATCTTCTGAAAGCGCAGAAAGGACAGTTTACCGGGTGTCTTGCCCCGTTTGGGTATCGCAAAGACCCGGAGGACAAAAACCATCTGCTCATTGACGAGGAAACCGCCCCGATTGTGCGGCTGATTTTCGGATATGCCCTAAACGGTCATGGTCCGAACTATATCCGCAGACGGCTGGAGGAAGAAAAAATCCCCTGCCCCACATGGTGGAACCGGGAACGGGGGCTTCGCAATACCCGCACCAAATGGGAAAAGAAAGACCCGGAAAACGGGCGGTATATGTGGGACTTCTCCGTTATCAAAGACCTTTTGATGAATCCCGTCTACACCGGGGCGATTGCTTCCCAGAAAAAGGACTACCGTTTCAAAATCGGCACGATTGGGGAAAAGAAGCCGGAGGACTGGATTGTGGTGGAGGGACAGCATGAACCGCTGATTGACCGCATGAGCTTTGATATTGTGCAGAACAAGCTGAAATCCCGCCAGCGTCCGGGGCAGACCAATGAAATCAGCCTGTTTGCCGGACTGATAAAATGCGGCGAGTGTGGGAAGTCGCTGACGATACGCTACACAAACGCAAAACATCCCCAGCGGATTTACTCCTGCAAGACCTACAATGCCTTTGGAAAGAACCACTGCACCCAGCACCGGATTGATTATGACACCCTTTACAGCCATGTGCTGCGGAAAATCCGGGAATGTGCCAGAGCTGCCCTGATGGACGGGGAAGCGGTTGCCGACCGCCTGACCAATACCTGTGAAGCCGAGCAACGGGAACAGCGGGAAGCAATGGAACGCTCCCTTGCAAGGGACGAGGAACGGATTGAGGTTCTGGACAAACTGGTCATGCGGCTTTATGAGGACATGGTTGCGGGGCGTATCAGTGAGCAGAATTTCAACACCATGCTGGAAAAGACACAGACCGAGCAGACGGAACTTAAAGCCAGAGTGTCCGAGGGCAGAAAGCGGCTGTCCGATGAAGTCCAGCTTGCCAATGACGCAAAACAATGGGTGGAAGCCATTCAGGAATACGCCAACATCACAGAGCTGGACGCAGCCACCCTTAACCGCTTAATCAAAGAAATCGTCGTGCATGAGCGCATTGACGAAGATAAAACAAGACACATTTCTATCGAAATTCATTTTAATCTCAAACCCATCCCGGAGGTGGAACAGGTCACTGCCTGACCTGCCCCGCCGGGACGGTTCTCTTAAAAACACCATATAGATTTTTGTACGCCGCCGCCCGCCATCGAGCAGAGTTTTACACCTAATTGGGGATAAAACAGCTCATGGCTGGCGGCGGTGTTGCCCTGATTGGCATCACCCTGATCCCCCTGCTGAGCGGTCTGTTCGGCTAATCTTTTCCGGGCGGCGATTGCCGCCCCGTACATATTTACTTGCAAGTGTTTCCAGCCCCTCCGCGGCAAACGGATTTATTATTATAAAGGAAGCGCATTGCAAAACGAATATTCACTGTTACCCGAAAGGAAGGCGATTTTTATGCAGATTCTGACTCACCTTATTTTCTTGCTCAACCTGCTCAAGACCCTTATCAACCATTTTTCCTGATAGGTGGTGGCGCTGAGTGGAAACAGTTCTCAAAGCGATCTCGGATTGGATCAAGTCGCTGCTGACAGCGGCGATCATGTCCAATCTTTCCGGCCTGTTCGATGATGTGAACACGCAGGTGGGCAACATCGCACAGCAGGTCGGCACCAAACCATCCAGTTTTGAACCGCGCGTTTTTGCTATGATCGAAGCCCTCTCCCGGAATGTGGTGCTACCCATTGCAGGCGTGATCTTGACCTTTATTGCTTGCTATGAATTGATTCAGATGATTACTGAACACAACAATATGGCACAGTTTGAACCGGCATTGATTTTGAAGTGGATTTTCAAAACTGCCATTTCGGTTTGGATGATCTCCAACACCTTCGACATCATCATGGCGGTGTTCGATGTGACGCAGCAGGTGGTGGCAAATTCCAGCGGCATCATCAGCGGCAACACACGGGTGAACGACATCGGGCTTTCCATGTTGCAATCCAGCATGATGCAGATGGACGTAGGACCCTTGTTCGGACTGTTCTTGCAGTCCTTCTTCATCGGTATCACCATGCGCATCCTGTCCATCGTGATTTTCGTCATCGTCTACGGAAGAATGATTGAAATCTACATGATGGTCAGTCTGGCTCCAGTGCCCATGGCAACATGGGGCAACCACGAGCAATCCCATGTGGGACAGAACTATCTTCGTTCTCTGTTTGCGCTGGGATTTCAGGGCTTCCTGATCCTGATCTGCGTGGCGATCTATGCCGTTCTGCTCCAGAATGTTGCCATATCCGGGGATGCCATCAACTCGATCTGGAGCATCGTGGGGTACACGGTGCTACTGTGCTTTACGCTGTTCAAGACTGGTTCTGTTGCCCGGAGCATTCTGGGTGCACATTGATTGGAGGTGAAATTTTGGCAGCTTATATTTCCGTGCCGCGCGATTTCAGCAAGGTGAAGTCCAAAGTGGCTTTCAATCTGACCGCCCGGCAGCTTATCTGTTTTGGTGCAGCGGCAGTCGTAGGCGTGCCGCTGTTCTTTGTTCTGCGGGACACCGCTGGCAATTCCGGTGCTACCCTCGGCATGATGGCGGTCATGCTGCCCATGTTCTTTCTGGCCATGTATCAGAAGAACGGTCAGCCGGCTGAAAAGATCCTGCGGTACTACTTTCAGGCGCGCTTTGTTCGCCCGAAGGTGCGTCCGTACCAGACCCGCAATTACTATGCACTGCTTGTGAAGGGAGATGACGCCCATGATTCCGTTTCTGAAAAAGAATAAAGACGGCAAAAAGCCGCCCAAGCCCACAGTGCCCCACACGGCACAGGAAAGCATCCCGTTCCAGCGGATGTTTGAGGACGGTACCTGCCGTGTCCGTCCCGGCTACTACACCCGCACCATCCAGTATCAGGATATTAACTATCAGCTTGCGCAGCAGGAGGACAAGACCGCCATCTTTGAGGAATGGTGCTCTTTTCTCAACTTTTTCGACAGCTCTATCCACTTTGAACTGTCTTTCGTGAATACCGCCACCGATTCGGCAGACTTCGAAAAGTCCATCCGCATCCCGTACCAGCAGGATGGCTTTGATGATGTGCGAGCCGAGTACAGCCAGATGTTGCGGCAGCAGCTTTCCAAGGGCAACAACGGCCTGACGAAAACGAAGTTTCTGACCTACGGCATCGAGGGCGACAGCATGGCGCAGGTCAAACCTCGGTTGGAGCACATCCAGAACGACCTGATGAACAACTTTCACAGGTTGGGCGTTCTGGCAAAGCCGCTGGACGGTACGGAGCGTCTGCGACTGATGCATGGGATGCTGAACATGGATGGAACCAACAAGTTCCACTTCAACTGGAAAGACCTTGTGCCCAGTGGTCTGTCCGTAAAGGATGCCATTGCCCCTACTGCATTGGCATTTAAGAACAGCCGTACCTTTCAGATGGGCGGCATCTTCGGGGCGGTCAGCTTCCTGAACATCACAGCCTCCGACCTGAGCGACCAGTTGCTGAAGGATTTTCTGGACATGGATTCCAGCCAGATCGTTACCATGCACATCCAGTCCGTTGACCAGAACAAGGCCATCAAAACCATCAAACACACCATTACCGAACTCGACCGCAGCAAGATCGAGGAGCAGAAAAAAGCGGTCCGCGCCGGATACGACATGGACGTATTGCCGTCCGATTTGGCAACCTACGGCAGGGATGCCAAGGCACTGTTGAAGGAGTTGCAGAGCCAGAACGAGCGGATGTTCCTTGTCACG
Source organism: Faecalibacterium sp. 7 (assembly GCF_049562865.1). Lineage (NCBI taxonomy): Bacteria > Bacillati > Bacillota > Clostridia > Eubacteriales > Oscillospiraceae > Faecalibacterium > Faecalibacterium sp. 7. The sequence continues at coordinate 2,788,160 of NZ_CP186911.1, forward strand.
TTTCTGGTGCTGAACACCGGCAAGACCGAGCAGGAACTGGAAACCAACGTGTTTCAGGCGGTCAGCATTGCCCAGAAGCACAACTGCGAATTATGCCGCCTTGATTTTCAGCAGGAGCAGGGGCTTATGTCCTCGCTGCCGCTGGCAGACTGCCAGATCGAGATACAGCGCGGTCTGACCACCAGCAGCACGGCAATCTTTGTGCCGTTTACCACACAGGAGTTGTTCGACAATGGCAAGGAAAGCCTGTATTATGGCTTGAATGCTTTGTCCAACAACCTGATTATGGTAGACCGGAAGAAACTGAAGAACCCCAATGGCCTGATCCTCGGCACCCCCGGCTCCGGTAAATCCTTCAGTGCAAAGCGTGAGATCTGCAATGCGTTCCTCGTGACAGACGATGATATTATCATCTGCGACCCAGAATGTGAGGTGCGACACGAAGTCGCGTAATGTATTGTGTATAAACACTGCTCTATCCATTTGGAGTAACCCTACTGTGACCTGCACTGGTCAAAAGCCGGCGTTGGGAAGCTCACAGGACAATATGGGAAATCTGCCAGCCTAAAGCGGATGTACTGTTAGGGTAAAGAATGCTATGTCGAACGTAATGTGAATCATCGTAAGGATCGTTACAGGGAATAGGTGAAATAAGGCTGATACACCTACACCAAAAGGTGTTGGAGGTGGCCGAGGGGCCTTTCGCTACCCCGAAGCAAATGGACACAAATCCTCCCGGTTCAAAGATGGCGGCTAAGGCATTCATGAATTATGCATTACGTGGAACGTGGAAAACCCTATGCGTTCCTTGAACAAAGGTATCGACCTCGCAAGAGGAAGAAATGGCGCAGAGGGTATGAGATGGAATAAAAAGCGAAAGGTTCACTGTAACGGTGAGCATAGGGGTTCAAAATTTGCCCTGACCTGAAAGGGTGCTGACTTATTCCGGGTATTTCATGGCAAGATTGGAGGTATCCCTGTGAACGATAAGTATTCAACGACGGAAGGTAAAACTTCTGAGAAGCTGTCGGACGAAGCTATGTTGAGTGCCCAATGGAAAAACATTGACTGGCATAAGGCAGAGCGGGAAGTCAACAGGCTACAAATCAGGATTGTCAAGGCAACTCAGCAAAAAGACTACAACGCAGTAAAACGACTTCAGTATCTTCTGACACATTCCTTTTACGCCAAAGCACTGGCTGTTAAGCGTGTCATTACCAACGATGGGCGCAAGACTCCCGGTGTGGATGGTGTTCTCTGGAACACTCCGGCGAAGAAAATGGCAGCGGCTCTATCGCTGACAGATAAAAGGTATCGTGCACGTCCTCTCCGTAGAGTGTATATCGAAAAGAAGGACAAGAAGAAAAAACGTCCGTTGGGGATTCCCACGATGTATGGCCGCGCAATGCAGGCTCTTTATGCTTTGGCACTGGAGCCGGTGGCGGAAGCAACAGCAGATGGGAAATCCTTTGGTTTCCGAAAAGGAAGATGCGCACAGGATGCCTGCGAATATCTGTTCAATGCACTGTCGCGCAAGCACATTTCTCCGAAGTGGGTTTTGGAGGGTGACATCAAAGGTTGCTTCGACCATATCAGCCATGATTGGCTTCTGGCGAACATCCCCATGGACAAGAACATTTTGAAGCAGTTCTTAAAGGCGGGATTTATCTATCAGCGCGAACTCTTTCCTACCGAGGAAGGAACTCCGCAAGGTGGTATTATCTCCCCCATTCTGGCGAACATGACGCTGGATGGTATCGAGAAGAAGCTGGTCGAACGCTTTCACACGAACGCGCTCGGTAAGGTCGATTCAAGATTTAAGAATGCCCACAAAGTAAACTTCGTCCGCTATGCAGACGATTTTGTGGTCACAGCGGCAACACCTGAACTGGCTCTTGAAGCAAAGGAGCTGATTCGAGAGTTTCTCGCTGAACGCGGATTGGAACTTTCTGATGAAAAGACCGTTGTCACCAACATTGACGATGGTTTCGACTTCCTCGGCTGGAACTTCAGAAAGTATAACGAAAAGCTGATTATCAAGCCTTCCCAAAAGGCGGTTAAGGCTATCGTTTCCAATATCTCTGACACGATTCTCCGCAGAGGAAAAGCGTGGCAGCAAGATGTTCTGATTATGAAGCTGAATGAACAAATTCGAGGTTGGACTAATTACCACCAGTCCGTATGCGCAAGTGATGCGTTCGCGCATCTGGACTATGTCCTGTACGAACTGCTGTGGCGATGGGCTAAAAGACGGCACCCAAAGAAGAACAAGTGGTGGATTTCCACGAGATACTGGCATCGTGTCGGTAATCGGAACTGGGTGTTCTCTACGGAAAACAAGGAGCTGATACGGGTGGACAGCACAGCCATTGTGCGACATACCAAGATAAAAGCTACTGCAAATCCGTTCCTCGATGAGGCGTATTTCCAAAAAAGGAAATTCGATAAAGGAATGCACCGGCTGACTGGAAAATTCAAGATGATTTGGAAAAACCAGAACGGACTGTGCTACCACTGCGGAATGCCGATGGATGTAACGGAAGAAAGAGAAATCTTCTACCTTGCACCAAAGGCAAAGGCTGGCATGGAAGATGTTCGCAATATGCGCTACGTTCATTGCGCCTGTCAGCGTATTTATGCTGAGAACCGCTTGAAGAAGTGATGAAATGCTTGAGCCGTATGACGGGAAACTGTCACGTACGGTTCTTAGGCGGGAAGGCGGTGGTAACACCGCTGACCCAGCCGATTACGCTCCGCTGGTGGAGCGTCTGCATGGGCAGGTCATCCACATCAGCCCTGCCAGCACCCAGTATATCAACCCTATGGACATCAACAGCAACTATTCGGAAGAGGATAACCCGTTGGCTTTGAAAGCCGACTTTGTACTGTCCCTGTGCGAACTGGTGGTGGGCGGCAAGGAGGGCTTGCAGCCAGTGGAAAAGACGGTCATTGACCGCTGCGTCCATGTGATCTATCGCAAGTATTTCGAGAATCCCACCCCAGAAAATATGCCGCTGTTGGAAGATCTGTACAACGCCCTGCTGACGCAAGATGAACCGGAAGCCCGCCATGTGGCGGCTGCGCTGGAAATCTACGTCAAGGGCAGTCTGAACATTTTTAACCACCACACCAACGTGGATATCAATAACCGCATCGTCTGTTTTGACATCAAGCAGCTTGGCAAGCAGTTGAAGAAACTCGGTATGCTTATCGTGCAGGATGCCGTGTGGGGGCGTGTGACCGCCAACCGCAGTGCCGGAAAATCCACCCGGTACTATGCAGACGAGTTCCATTTGCTCTTGAAGGAAGAGCAGACTGCTGCTTATTCCGTGGAAATTTGGAAGCGTTTCCGTAAGTGGGGCGGCATTCCGACAGCCCTAACGCAGAATGTCAAAGATCTGCTGGCAAGTCCCGAAGTATCGAATATTTTTGAAAACTCGGACTTTGTGTATATGCTCAATCAGGCCAACGGAGACCGGCAGATTCTCGCAAAGCAGCTCAACATCTCGCCCCATCAGCTTTCCTACGTCACTCACTCCGGTGAGGGCGAAGGGCTGCTGTTCTTCGGCAACGTGATCCTACCCTTTGTTGACCACTTCCCGAAAGACCTTGAACTCTACCGCATCCTTACGACCCGCCTTTCCGAAGTTGCGGAGGCGCAAAAGCATGAGTGAGAAACAACCGAAGCTGAAATTCGAGGAGGAAAAGGAGCGCACGGCTACACGCTCCCCTCCGAAAAAGTCTAAAGTGGAGCAGTCGGTGCCCAAAAAGCGGAAACTGAAACAGGATGCAGACAAAGCAGCGGAAAAGGCGCAGCACCTGCGTTTTGGCAAAGCCGAGATCACCCCGGATGAAGCATCCCGCATGACAAAGCAGCAGAAACGTGCTATGTATGCCGCTGCTACCGCCCGGTCTGCGGTGCATCGGGAGGTTGACCAGTACGAGGACGATAATGTGGGCACGCAGGCTTTAAGCGAGGGCGAAAAGGCAGCAGGAAATGTCCGGGATATTTCCAAGAGCATCTATGCCCGGAAGCTGAAAAAGAAAGCCAAGATGCAGGGCAAGAAGGGTGCCAAAACCGCACAATCTTCCCCACAGAAGCCGACTGCGGCACAAGATGCAGGCGCATCCGGCACCGGCGAGGGCGGCTCCAACTGGCTCTCCCGATGGCGGCAGAAACAGGACATCCGGCAGAGTTACTATGCCGCCGCCCATTCGGGCACAGCGGCGCAGACCGCAGGCGGCAAAGCGACATCCAATGGCACCACTGCTGCAAAGTCCAGCATGGAGCAGGTCATCGACAAAGGAAGATCGGTGGTCAGCACCGCAGTCAACGGCATTGCCAATTTTGCAAAAAGCAACGCGCACGTTCTTTTGATCGTGGGCGTTTTTCTTTTGCTCCTGCTGCTGGTCATGTCGGCATTTTCGTCCTGTTCCATTCTGTTTTCAGGCACCACGCAGGTATCTGGGCAGACCATTTACACCGCAGAGGACCGGGACATCCGGGGAGCCGAAACCGACTACAAGAAGCTGGAAAAGGAACTGGATAAGAAAATCAAGCGTACCCCCACCGACCACCCCGGCTATGACGAATACCGATACCATCTGGATGCTATTGAGCACGATCCTTGGCAGCTCACTTCGTTCCTGACTACTCTCTACGACGACTACACCCGCAGCGAGGTGCAGGCAAAACTCAAGGAGACGTTTGCCAAGCAATACAAGCTGACCACATGGGTGGAAGTCCAGACCCGGTACCGCACGGTAGTGATGATCGACATTTTTACTGGCATCCCCTACACCGTGCAAGTCCCCTATGAGTATCGAATTTTTCACACAAAGCTGGTGAACCGTGGCTTGGAAGTGGTTATCCGGGAGGAACTGGACAACGACCAGTGGAAACGGTACGAAATTTTTCAAGATACCTTGGGTGGCAGACCCTACCTGTTTAACGGCGGTCTGCCGCCCGGTGGCTCCGATGGCTCTGGCGCGCCGGGCATTGATTATCAGGTTCCAGCGGAAGCCCTGACGGATGAGGAATTTGCCGCCATCTACAAGGAAGCCCAAAAGTATGTGGGTACGCCCTATGTGTGGGGCGGCTCTACCCCGGAAACTGGCTTTGACTGTTCAGGCTACGTTTGTTGGGTCTACAACCAGAACGGGTATAACGTGGGCAGGACGACCGCCAACGGCCTGTGGAACAAGAGCCAGCACATTAGCGAGGCAGAAGCAAAGCCCGGTGACCTTGTTTTCTTCGAGGGAACCTACGACACTCCGGGAAAAAGTCATGTGGGCATCGTGCGTCCAGTAAGGACGATAGTAGAAGTAGAGAAAGGAGGCTGTGGTTAAGGTACTACCCCGCAAAGCAACACGGGAATCCACCTGCTTTACCGAAAGTCGAAAGATGCACGGGAAAAGAGCACGGCAGGAAAGCGGTAAGTTGCCTAAAGACAATCGGGCACGACTGAACCGCAAGGATAAGTGAATATAAGGATAAAACTGAATTGTTTAAGGTGAGTTCCAAGCCCTTGTTACATGTGGGCAAAGGAAAATTGTCTGAAACCTTTGGCGCAGGGACCATAGGAAATAAATGCCTTCCTATGGGTTGCTAATCCCCTGTGCGGCACGTCGGAGAACCGATAGTAACGGAACAAAAGCATATCCGATAATTCACATTGACCTACTACTATCGTCAACTGGAGATTGTCTAAACCGGAACGCTTGAAAAAGCTATGTGTAATGCAGCAATGTGATAAATTTCAAAGCTATGCTAGAAAGATGACACTGAAAATCCGGCATGACAACGGAGCTTCTGTAGTAGTCCGAGAATCCTGAATTGACAGGAAAAGCCGTAAAATCGGATGCGGGAAAGCCGCTCACATGGCGAAGAGAAGCAGTTTTTTACGCATTAAAATCAGAAATTGATTAGAGAGGAAAGCCTCAATGAAATCAACAATGGAGATTTTAACAAAATTACAAGAGAATTCCCAAAAGAACCACGATGAAATTTTCACACGACTGTACCGCTATCTTTTGAGGCCAGATATTTACTTCATCGCCTACCAGCATCTTTACTCCAATAAGGGTGCAGGAACGAAGGGTGTGAATGATGATACGGCTGATGGATTTAGCGAGCAGTATGTGACAGCCATCATTGAAGCATTGAGAACAGGGTCATATGAACCCAAGCCGGTACGCAGAACCTATATTCAAAAGAAGAACGGTAAGCTGCGCCCGTTGGGACTTCCTGTATTCGCTGACAAGCTGGTGCAAGAAGCTATCCGTATGATTCTGGAAGCCATCTACGAGCCGATTTTCTCTATCTATTCCCACGGCTTTCGACCGGGCAGAAGCTGCCACACGGCACTTGCCATGATCAAGCATGAGTTTACCGGAGCAAAGTGGTTCATTGAGGGCGACATCAAGGGATGTTTCGATAACATCGACCATCCCACGCTGATTGGTGTGCTGAACCGAAAAATCAAGGACGCTCGTTTTCTGAACCTGATTCGTATGTTTCTGAAAGCCGGCTATATGGAAGACTGGAATTTCCATGAAACCTATAGCGGATGCCCGCAGGGTGGAATCATCTCCCCGATTCTTGCAAACATTTATCTGAACGAACTGGACAGGTATATTACGCAGCTGAAGAAGGAATTTGACCACGGATACAATCCGAGAAACTTTACGGAAGAATACAACACGATACGGCACAAACGAGATGCACTGCATGAGAAAATCAAGAAAGCTGAAGGGACAATGCGGGAGCAGCTCATTGCTCAGCACAAGCAACTGACAAAGCAGTTGTTTCGGACACCTGCAAAAGCGTGTACCGATAAGCGATTGAAATATGTTCGCTATGCAGATGACTTTCTGATTGCAGTCAATGGGACAAGAGAGGAATGCGAGGAAATCAAGGCAAAACTCACGGATTTTGTCCGGGACACTCTGAAAATGGAGTTGAGTCAAGAAAAGACCCTTATTACGCACAGCAATACTCCTGCCCGATTCCTTGGTTTTGATGTTCGGGTGCGCAGGGATGCCAGTGTCAAACGCTCTGGAAAACGAAAAATGCGCACTATGAACAACAAAGTGGAACTCAATATTCCACTGAAAGATAAGGTGGAGACCTATTTGCTGTCCCATAGCATCGCTAAAAGGGATGGTAAGAGGTTGATTCCTATTCATCGCCCAATTCTGCTGAACCGCACGGATTTGGAAATCGTAATGATTTATAATGCGGAACTCCGAGGACTCTGTAACTATTATGCCATTGCAAGCAACTTCAGCAAGCTCGTTTACTTTGGTTATCTGATGGAATACAGTTGTCTGAAAACACTCGCAAACAAGCATCGCTCCCGAATTGCTAAGGTTCGTTATGAATACAGAGATGGGACTGGCGCATGGGGTGTTCCGTATGAAACCAAAAAGGGAAAACGCCGTATGATGTTCGCTAAGTACAGCGATTGCAAAGGCAAAGATTTGACGGAAAAAGTGCCCGATTTGGCGTATCGCTATTCGCACAACACAACATCCTTCGAGGAACGTCTGAAGGCCAAAGTCTGTGAAGTCTGCGGCTGTACAGACAGCGATAGCTATGAAATCCACCATGTAAACAAGGTCAAAAACCTGGAAGGTAAAGCTGATTGGGAAAAAGTCATGCTGGCAAAGAGGCGCAAGACAATCGTTGTGTGCCACAAATGCCACATGAGAATTCATCATGGAACTAAAACGGAATGACTTTTGAAATGGAGCAAAAAATGGGGAGCCGTGTGCGTTGAGAGGCGCAAGCACGGTTCTGGGAGAGGTCTGTGCAAACCTGTCGTAGAAATACGATAAGGCGGCACTTTCCTACTCTACTACCTTGGAAACGGCAAGATGGTGTCTGCCGGAGACCCCATAAAGTATGCTGATATTCACTCGTCCTACTGGCAGAAATACCTGTCCGGTTTTGGACGGCTTTCAAAATGATTGGAGGAAGAAATGAGCGAAAAACTCGATAAGCTGCGCGCTTCTCTGGAAAAGGAAAGGGAGCGTCGCATTAAGATCAACACTCGCATTGAAAGCCTTGAACGGCGGATTCAGGAAGCAGAAGCTGCCGAGGTCAACGAGATGGTGCGTACCGCCAAGGTCACGCCGGAACAGCTTGCCGCCCTGCTGCGCCAGTCTGCAACTTCCACCCCGACCCCGGCTGCGCTGTCCGCGGTCGGTGCTACCTTTAATAAGGAGGACGATTCCAATGAAGATGATGAATAAGTTCTGTGCCCTGATGTTGTCGGTGGCACTGTGCGCTGGTATGGCGGCTCCTGCTTTTGCCTATGGCGGTGAGCCTACGGAGGAAGTGGAACAGCCTGTCCTGACTTCTACCACCGATGAAGAAGATGCTGAAGAAAATTGTTCTTTTCCCGATTTCTCTCTTTGTGGCGTTTCTAGCTCTGATGGCAAGGTGGCTGCTAACCCTGTCCAGCTATGTAGTCGCTCCGCTGATGCTCTACATCTTCGGCTGCGGCATCTACACGGCTTACCGTCAGACTTGGAATCAGTTCTTTATCCTGCTGGTGGCCGAGTTCATCTGCTTCATCCTCTTTTTCGGTGCAACTGCCATCACCGAGGGCATCGGGCGGTTCAGTGAGTGGTTGGCCGAACTGTAAGGAGCATTTTCAACCTTTTGCCGCCTTCGGGCGGCTTTTTCTTTTATGGGGGTGATTTAGGATGGCCGCAACACGGCTGATCGCGCTGCACAAAAACAAAGGCAAGTCGGTTGCGGCCTGTCTGAAAAGCCGTACAGACTATGTACAGAATCCCGACAAGACTGAGCAGGGCGAACTGGTCAGCAGTTACGAATGCAGTCCCCTGACTGTGGATGAAGAATTTATGCTCTCCAAACGCCAATACGAACTTGCCACCGGTCGCAGGCAGAAAAGCGATGTGATCGCCTATCAGATTCGGCAATCGTTCAAGCCCGGAGAGATCACTGCCGAGGAAGCCAACAAGGTGGGTTATGAGCTGGCAATGCGTTTCACCAAAGGCAAGTATGCGTTTATCGTTGCAACCCACACGGACCGGGAACACATTCATAATCACATTATCTACAACTCCACTGCGTTGGACAGCACCCGGAAATTCCGGGATTTTTTATTGTCCGGGCTGGCTGTGCAACGGTTGAGCGATCTGATCTGCTTAGAGCATCAGCTTTCCGTCATTGAGATAAAACCCTATCGGGAGCGGCAGAAGCGCACACTCTACCCGCCCAAAGAAAGCAATCGTGACTGTCTATGCGGCGTGATTGACAACATTCTGGCGGAAAAACCCAAAGACTACGAAGATTTTCTGCAAAAGCTGGAGCAGCAGGGATACGAGGTCAAGCGAGGGAAATACACCTCCGTCAAAGGCACACGGCAGAAACGATTCATCCGGTTCCGCACTTTGGGCGCAGGATATAGTGAAGAAGAACTGAAAGCTGTTATCTCTGGGGAAGCCGAACACCATTCCCGGCAGAAGCAGAAGCGCATCGTACCGGAACAAAAGTTTCAGATGCTGGTGGACATTCAGGCAAAGCTGGCCGAGGGAAAGAGCATGGGGTATGCTCGCTGGGCAAAGCGATATAATCTGAAAGAAATGTCCAAAACGCTGATTTTCTTACAGGAGAACAAAATCGGAAGCATTGAGGAAATGCAGGAGCGTATAGATGCTGCTACTGCTCGCTATCATGAACTAGGCGATTCAATCAAGGCAGCAGAAACGCGCATGGCCGAGATTGCCGTGCTGCGGACGCACATCGTTAATTACGCCCGGACACGTCCGGTTTATGATGCCTACCGCAAAGCCGGGTACAGTAAGAGATTTCTGGAAGCCCACCGGGAAGAAATCACGCTGCATAAGGCTGCAAAAGCTGCTTTTGATGAAGCTGGATTGAAAAAGCTGCCAAAGGCTAAGGACTTGAGCATCGAATACGCTGAACTTCTGAAAAAGAAGAAAGAAGCATACCCAGACTACCGGAAGGCACGAGATGAGATGCAGGAGTTGATGAAAGCTCAGAAAAATGTAGAGATGTTTTTTGCAGAGGAAAAACACACAGCCGAAAAAGAGCCAACACGATAAACGAAATCCGCCGAGGATTCTTCCCGTTTTTTTCGGGAGGATTCCTCGGCGGATTTTTGCTTTTGAAAACTGATTTCTAAGAATGTGAATTCAAAATACCAAAATTATTCAGTCAAGCCAAAAAGGTAAACCACACAAATGCAGCAGTTGCACATATCATCAGAACCAGTAGTATCGTACTTGCAAGTTTCTTCTCAATGGAAACTTTCTGATTTTCGCATAGGACAATCTGCTGAAGATTGTGAAATTCGGCTTCGCTGACATTTCCATTTAATGCTTTCCATGCAGTGCAGCGATCTGTAACCAGCAAAAAATCGGACAGCATTTCCATAAAGATGACAGCGAAAAATGCCAGAGAAAAGAACCACATCCCATTTCATTGAAGTTCTGTCAACACCCTCTGAAGGCTTGAAGGCTTTAATGACACTAACGAAATAATGTAAATCAACGTGTTGCAGAATTCTCTTGCTAATGGCCCTTTTTGTTTAAGAAAATCCATTTTCAACCCTTTCCTTACAAACGGAGTGACTTAACCACCAATGGCCTGATAGTAATCCGTTTTAGAACGAATCAAAGAACCGTTTGACTTGTATTCTTTGACAGTTTGATGGTAGCAATTTTCGAAATATGTATTCTATTTTTTCTGCATTGGAATCACCACTTTTTTGATAAAATTAGGAGCCATCACTTTCCGACAGCCATTCGTCTAGGATTCTTGATGCTATTTCAGCATATTCTTCATCTGTAGAAATAGATTTCAAATATTTGTAAAGAGTATTTTTTTCTTCTGCCGCCCCAATATAGGGATAACCGGAATTCCCCAGCATCTCTTTTATTCAGGATTTTTCTACTGAAATCCGGATTCCAAATCCTCCCTCTGAGTATGCAATGCTTATCCATGTTTCATCTTTTCTTAGCAAAACGCCTGTCGAAACGCTTTCTGAAGCCGATGCCTCTTCAGCGTATCCTAAGGTTTTCAATTGGTCAATATATTTTTGTATTTCTTCTTCAGAGATATTATTATAAAAGATTGCATAATACCCAGCATTAGAACCATCCAATATATATTCTATCGTTCCACTTTCCGGCTCACAAATAAGCCTAGTGTATTCATTATCCGGCCAAACTGAAGTATAAATACATTTTACATCAGACGGATTGGTTCCTCCATGTGTAGCAAATTTTCCCTGACCTGAAAAACGAATGCAAAGAAAGACCAATATCAAAACTATAAAGGCAACCGCCATACTGCTAAAAAATTCCAATTTCTTATTCATTTGGCTTGCTCCATAATTCAAACGTACAAAGCCACGATTCTTTTCTTTCGGCTCTAAAGAATCGTGGCTTTTATCCCCATTATCTAATGCTTTTATTACGGAATCGTGATGTCGTAGGAAATGGAGAACTGGCCACCGTTTGCCAAAGCATTCAATGCTACAGCAGTTCCAGAAACAAATACTGTACCGCTTGTTCCGCTACTAGCTTTCCTACCGGTATCCACATCTGTACTAATCGTTTCGTCCCCGGTTGCGACTTCAGAGAAGTATTTACTTGTCGATTGGCCATTCATGGTAAGTTTGACATTTCCTGTCATACCTGTAAATTCCGGCTTTGGCGATGAGTACCACGGAACGTAAAGTTCAACATGAACCTGTACGCCATCATTCTTATCATAGGTTGCGTAGGAATTAACCCGAACGTTAGCAATTCCTACCTGCATAGCCATGCCAGGTTCCAAGCACTCGCTTAGAGGTGCATCATACCTTCCAATAACAACAGGTTGTTTGTCATCCGTTGGGGCCGCTGCAAAAGCAGAGATAGAACAAAGCGAAAAGACCATAACCACCGCCATACAAAGCGCAAGCAATCTTTTCTTCAAGGTCATTTTGAGTCATCTCCTTTTATTTTTGCATAAAATGTGACAGCATATCGAATAAGGTACTTTGCAATCACAAGAAAAGCAATCGCCATGACTGTTGCTGTCGATACAATTGTCAAGATTTCCGGTACGCTAAATTTCATAAATGTACCTCAACTCATGCTCAACTTGTTTTCAAGGAAATTATCTGCATTGGAATCACCTCCATCACGGTTTTCATTTTAGATGTTGATAATAGCAAAGCACAAATAGAAAAAAAATCCACAATATTGTAGCAAGACGGAGAAAAAATGTCACCAAAACGGTGTAAGCGCAAAGCAGGGATTGGTTCTTGATCTCTGTTGTGAGAGTTCACAAACGTCCGGGGTGCTGTTGCCGGAAGGATGCTTTCTTCAATTTTCTTCCAGAATTCTCTGCAAATAGCGGGCTGTTTATGCTTCTTGAGAATCCATCTAGTGAATACCGACACCCTCCATGATCTTTTCTATCCAATTTGTGGAAGAATCATTTTTCTCACTAAATGACCCCAAATAATGTGACGAACTCTCAACCTCTATTATTACACCATCCGGCATTCTGTATTTTTCTAAACTGAGATTCAAACCTTTAAGTGGGATTGTTCTAGCCAGTTGAGGGATAGAAACTGTATGCACGGCTTCTACTACAACTAACGAGATAAGCAGCGAGTTCGTGACAGTTTTCTCGATGAATTTTAGAAAAATTTTTGGCAACGTACAAAAACACCTCTTGCAGTACATCTTCTGCCAGATACGAATCGCCCATAATTTTGTAAGCGGTATGGTAGACCAGCCGTTTGTAGGTATTATATACATCTATAAATTGTTCTTCTTTGCTTTGATCGTCAAGAACAGCTAAGTACAGGGAAAGCAACACAATCACCTCCAACGGATTCGCATGGATTGGATGTAGTGTACCATGAACCAGCGAAAATGTCGAATGTTTTCCGTTCTGAACGAAGAACAGCCAGCATCATGACCTCACTTACCGTTGAGGCCGTTGCTGGCTGTTCGTTTGGCTTGAGATGTCTCCATCAAAATTGCAGAGCGCAACTGTCTTGAAACTCTACCTTATATAAATAGAAGCGTTTCGAAAAAACGCGCAGCCTGCATCGGCACGATGCAGAACAAATGGGGTTTGGGCACAGCCCAACAAGCATTTTGCAACGCAAAAATGGCGTTTGTATAGACAAAAGCCCTGCTTGCTACAATTGTGTTGGTTCTGAAAGGTTCACAGCCAGTGAGCTGTACAGACGCCCAAACCTAAGCTACAATTGAGATGTGCAGAGAGAACGCTGCCCTGCTTGAGCTACCACGCTCGGAATCGCAAACTGTTCTCCGCCATCTCCATTGCAGCGTTCGATTGACGCAGGTTGAGTTATCGGTGGCTCTTGTCACTGTACATTCGTGTCACAAAGCAAGCTGAATCGGTGATGGGCATCAGGCGGAACAGGCACAAAAAGGAGGCCGGAAAAATGAAGTCAATGGAAATCACAGCCGTAGGTATTGATGTTTCTAAGCGCAAAAGCACAGTTGCTATTCGCAGGCCAGGTGGAGTAATTGTTGCATGTCCATTTGACATATCTCATTCTAGCCATGATCTTGAGAAACTGGTCTCCATACTGAAAACGACAGGAGGAGATATCCGCGTTGTAATGGAACACACAAGCAACTATTGGAAGCCTATTGCATTGACCCTGAAAAATGCAGGCTTTTATGTTTCTGTCGTAAACGCTATGCTGATTCACGATTTTAGCGATAATTCTATCCGGAAGCTGAAAACAGACCGTGCAGACTCTTTAAAAATCGCCAACTATGCCCTGACATTTTGGAATCAACTCCCGCCATTTAATGATGAGGATGAAACCAGACTCGTGTTGAAAGAGCAGTCACGAATGTATGAAAGATTGGCTTCGACAGCAACATCCCTTCGTAATGGCCTGATTGCATTGGCAGATCAGACGTTCCCTTCGATTGATCAGGCTTTTGGACATGCAATCAAGAATGCGGATGGTCATGAAAAGTGGGTCGATTTCTTTTCAATTTATTGGCACAGAGACTGTGTACTCAGACTTTCCATTGAAAAATTCACAGAATCTTACCGTAAATGGTGTTTGCGGAGAAATTATAAATTTCGTACGAATACAGCGCACAAGTTGTATGCTCTGGCGCAGGATGCCGTTCCTACTCTCCCGAAAAACAACGGAACAAAGGCTTTAGTATTGCAGGCTTGCAAGAGCCTGAATGCTGTATGCGAGGCGAAACAGTCTACTCAAGAAGAAATGAACCGATTGGCTTCGCTGCTTCCTGAATATGAAGTTGTCATGCAGATGGAGGGCACAGGACCCATTACAGGCCCTGCTCTAATGGCTGAGATTGGTGATGTCAGACGTTTCAAAAACAAGAAAGCTCTCGTTGCCTTTGCCGGCATTGATGCACCACCGTTCCAATCTGGAAACTTTGAATCCAAGTCACGCCACGTTTCCAAGCGCGGCTCACCTCATTTGAGGCGCACTGTATTCCTTGTAGCAAATATTATTCTAACCTTATCCCACAAAGATAACAGCGTCTTTTGCTTTATGGACAAAAAGCGCGCTGAAGGAAAGCACTACTACGTCTACACGATTGCTGGCAGTGCAAAATTTCTAAGGATCTACTATGCGCGAGTATCTGAATATTTGCGTACCCAAGAGCCCCCTGCAGCTGCCATCTGTTTAGATTGCAAAGATTAAGGATTTTTCTATAATTTGAAAACTCTGCTGACAGAACTCTCCTGTCGGCTTATTAAAGTTGCCGGATGCTCGCTGCACCCGGCAACAATTGCTGGCGGTGCTGGACGGCGGCAAGTGCATTTTGCAGTTGCGTGGTGTCAGACCATTTCTTTCTGACAAGTACGACCTGACCCAGCATCCCAACTACAAGCTGACCTCCGACTACGACCCCAAAAACACCTTCGATATTGAAAAATATCTGAACCGAAAAGAAAAGATCCACCCCGGTGATGAGTTCATCGTGGTGGACGCTGATTCGCTTCCGTCTGCCTGACCCGGTAGGCGGTTTTATTTTTGACCAGAGAGGTACACCAGCAAGCCCACTTCCGCCGTAGTTTGCGGCTTAACAGCAACAGCTTCAGGTGTGTACGGGCGGTCTACAACTTTCATTTATAAAGGAGAAACGACTATGGAATTCTTTAACTCTGTTATCGAAGTTCTTCAGACTCTGGTTGTCGCTCTGGGTGTCGGTCTCGGCGTGTGGGGTGCCATCAACCTGCTGGAAGGTTACGGTAACGACAACCCCGGCAGCAATACTCATGTGCCATAAAGTAACACTACATAATCAAATGACCGCTGCCCACTATTCAGATTTATAAAAACGCATTAACGCTGAAAAGTGAAAATCGGAGGTCTGATTATGAATAAGCTCTTATCTTGTGAATGCAGGAATGGGGCATTTCGTTTCTGGATGCGCCTGTCCCGGAACAGATGAAGTATGCTTCTCTGGCAGAAGCCGCTTCTCACCTCATACAAGTCCTCAACGACCCGGAGCACATCACCGGATAAAAAGCGTCCCGAAGGGATGCGCAGCCTGCATTGGAAAATGCAGATCAAAGGGGCTTGGGGCATTCCCCCAGCAAGCAATGTTTTTGTATAGACGAAAACATTGCTTGCAACTGATTGTTTGGCGAGGAAAAGCGTATATGGTTTTGGCGGTTTAATCAAACAATGACAACGTGAACAGCACGTTCGTAATCAACTTTGCGAACGTATATTGTGTAGATTGTTTGACAATTGACCTTTTGAAATGTGGTTCCAGTTCTTTCACGGGTTCCCATCGAAAACAAAGACGGCGATGATAAATCGCGTACTTTTGTTCGATATCCGATTCCTTCTTTTTCTAAAAGAGATGTGTATTTTTGGTATTGAGATTGATTTGAGCAAACCACCAACTCTTTTTGATTAAAAAACGGTAGCATAAAAAACTCCTTGCTCAAAAACGGTTATCGGATATTATTTGAAATTTCAACATACCAAGTCTTTCCGGTCTTTGCAGCAATATTGACAACATAGTAGCAGCCAACGCGATTTGTTGCATCTACCAGAACACCAGCCCAAGAGGAATCAGGGTATATTGCTACATTGGAGTAACTCCTTTCGATTTGTGCATTGTGCCATCCTTTCTTACACTGTATACACAGCAAGCAATATTGTCTACATTTCTGTAATAAGATGGAGAAAATTCGTAACGAAATCGGAGTCACCAACAAAGAAAAATGGCATAGTGCTTTTTGTTGTTGAAACAGGAAAGCAACCATGCCATCTCAGGATTAAACTTATTTTCGTTTTTCTTGCAGATGCTTCTCCGGTACATAGGGACGCTTCGGCTGATACATCCAGCCCGCACAACCCGGAGGCCACTCCTGCATATCCTTCTTCACCAGAGCTTCAATTTTCTTTTTGGCGAACTGTTTGACTTGAATTTTCATTTGTATGCCCTCCTTTCAATTTTGACAGCGTGAAATGGATAGTGTTATTGCATCAGCAGTCAATGCTGCGACCAACCCTTGTAGTATGGAAGGAGCAATTTGAACTTCCACCAACAAAATTGCGAAAATATTTAGAATCAATAATAACCAACGAACAGCTATTTTTGCAGCCTTAAATTCATCTGTTGACCAGTGAATGCTTTTATTGTTAACTGGTGCAATACACAAAATTGTAGCATCAGAAACTATAGTTAAGAAAAGCAACGCCTTGCCTGTACAAAAAACGTAGGAGATTGAAGCAAGAAGAACTACTTCTAATAAACTGGAACATAACAGGCACTTAATATAAGTAGCAGCATGATAACCGTTTGTGTATTTCCGAATTAAGAGGAAGAACACAGAAAATGAGATCGTTATGGTCCAGCCAAAGCAAAAACCACCAATCAGACACTGCACAAGCCAAGTTAATAAGGTTGTCACTCTTTTTTCGATGCTATATGCAAACCATTCAGAATAAGATTCATCAAGCAATCCCATCGACACGCACTTTTGCGTTAATTGCATTGCAAAATCTTTCATTGCGACAATCCTCATTAAAAGAACTTTCTTGAAAGAAAGAATACACAAGTTGAGCTACAATTTCCACAATAATGTAACGAAATGGACTTTTTTTGTCACGAAATCGGAGTGAGCGGTATATCAGCGGTGAACTGGAACCACCCATTTTCATAGAACATGGTATACTCGCCGCTGTATTTTTCAAGAATCAGTCGGATGTTCGCAAGTCCAAAACCATGCAGCTGTGGTTCTGGTTTTGTAGTTGGAATGGAACTGTTTATAATTGTAACAGGTTCTGATGTGTTTCGGACAGAGATAAAAAAGTCTTGTTGCGCAACCGCCATGACATGAATCGTTTTGTCACCTTTATCGTACCGTTGACACGCTTCAATGGCATTATCCAAGAGGTTTGATAGAAGCACTACTATATCAGAGGCATCAAATGGAAGATTTGATAGATCATTCACTTCAAAATCAATACTGATCTTCTTTTGAGTTGCTTCGGCAGCTTTTGTGTTGAAAAGTGCATCCAAGATAGGATGGTGTGTGTTGACAAGGAAAAGCCGATCTGTTTGCTGTTCGGTGATTTTTTCAAGATATTCTTCAGCGGCAGAATACTCTTGATTCTTCATCAATTGATTTAGGATATTCAGGTGCGCCCGGAAATCGTGGACTTTTTTCCTTTGGGCAGAATAAAGTTCGCTTGCCGAAGTCATGTTTTTCGATTGCAGCTGAATCTGCTGGTTAAGCATCAATAATTGTTCTCTTTCCGATGCGGCATACTCCATTCGCTCCAATAAAAAGAGGACTGCGACGTTTGAAATAAAAATGAGAATACAACAGCCAGCAGAAACAAACTCTTCTATATTATGACCGCTTGTAACGTAAAGCAGAATCACAAGCATTACAAACGATGCGCATGGAAATAGAAAGTACAGTATCAGCTGCGAATGTTGAGCATCGCTTCTGGGTCTGTTGCCCATACGCTGAAGCATCATTTTGCGAAATAGCGCAATAATAAATAATTCGGCTGAATAATAAGAGATTCCATAGATTAGGGATAATGCCTTGTCGGATTGAAACGTCTGAGCATCCATCCCACAAACCGATGTTGCAAGCATTCCGACTGCAAAAGATAAGCTGTATGTCAAGAGATATTCTACAACAATAAGAAATAATAAAAACCTTCCTGAGATATTCCCATATAGAGTTCTGGCAACAATAAAGCAGGATAGTAGAATTAAAAAAATTTTGACGATTTGGTTTCGATTTAAGACAATAACACTGAATTCAATGGATACACCGAACTGCAATCCGCTGTTCATGCCATGATCCAGCGGCTCGAATACAGCTTCACCTTTAATCCCAGCCTGCTCACCAGCCCGAAGCGTAAGAAGCAGGTGGCTGAGATTCTGACTGAAGCCGAAAAATACATTTGGCGAATCAAGGAGGAAATGCGATGCGCCTGAAAAACGACACGAACAATTTTGCCGCTTCTTTCAATATCACCCCGCCTTACCAGATGCTGGTGCTTCACAGCAAGATGCTGATTTATCCCCGTGAACTTTATCAGCGGGGCGTACAGCGCAAACGGGTGGAAATGATTGCTGCGGACTTCAACGAATATGTTGCGAACGAACCGAAGGTCAGTTTCCGCAACGGTAAGTATTATGTGGTGGACGGTCAGCACACTATCGAGGGGCGCATCCTCCGTAACGGCGGCAAAGACCTGCCGATTCTCTGTAAGGTCTACACCGGCCTGACGATGGAGCAGGAAGCCCTGTTCTTTGCTGAACAGAACGGTCACTCCGCACCGCTTACTGCTGGCATCAAGCTGCGCGCCAAGGTCGTGGGCGGCGATGCACCTTCCAAAGCATTTCTCGCAGCCACCAACCGGGTTGGTCTGGCGTTCAACTATGACAGCCTGCAGCTGAGCGACTACCGCATCAGCTGTGTGGGCACCGCTCTCAAGCTGTACAACCAGATGGGCGAAAAAATCTACTGCGAATCCCTGCGGCTGATCGTCGCCGCATGGGAGGGTAAGCCTGATTCATTCCGGGCATCTGTCCTGCGGGGCGTGATGCACTTCGTAGAACTGTATCACGGTGAGTTCAGCGAGGAACGGCTCATCCGTGCGCTGGGCAACGTCCATCCTATGGAGATCTACCGTGTCGGCAGGGATAATCCCGCCAAGCTGCCCGGATGGAAGAAATACGTTTTCCCCATCTACATGGCCTACAACGGCAAAGGTCGCAAGGACGCTCTGTCGATGAAGTTCTAAAACATATTCTCTCTGCCAAGGGGCATCTGCAAGCTGCGGATGTCCCTTGTTACATATTGAAAATTACAATATATAGGAGTGATGATACAATGGTCGATAAGTTTTCGCAGGTCGCTGGCAACGTTCCGGTGACCAATAACGACCCGAATCGCCGATATACCGTTATCAATGGCTATCCTGTCGTCCTCAATTTTGCAAAAGAACCCAATCCGGGTGTCTTTGAGCGTGTCCGTGACATCCTGCTCGCCACCAGCTATACCAAAAAGACCAGCTGACATCGTGGACGAGGACAAAAGAACGCGCTATACTGAGGATGGCAGTGGTATTCGGAGCAATCCATGAACCACGACCAACCGTTCTTTGATAACCGAATATCGTTCATCCTCGCTTTTATAGCGAAAGTGAGGAACCCCCTATGACTGAAAATAAAAACCGTGTCTGCTGCCTGTACCGTGTTTCCACCGATAAGCAGGTGGATTTCAACTCGAACCATGAAGCAGACCTTCCCATGCAGCGCAAGGCGTGTCACAAATTTGCCGAAGCAAAGGGCTGGGTCATCGTCCATGAAGAACAAGAAGAAGGCGTGTCTGGCCACAAAGTCCGCGCAGAAGCCCGTGACAAGCTGCAAATCATCAAGGAATACGCCCGAAAGGGCAAATTTGATATTCTGCTGGTGTTCATGTTCGACCGTATCGGACGCATCGCAGATGAAACGCCATTTGTCGTAGAATGGTTTGTACGAAACGGCATCCGGGTATGGAGTACCCAAGAGGGTGAGCAGCGATTCGACAACCACACTGACAAATTGCTGAACTATATCCGCTTCTGGCAGGCAGACGGCGAAAGCGAAAAAACTTCTGTCCGTACCCGTACCAGCCTGCGGCAGCTTGTGGAAGAAGGACACTTCAAGGGCGGCAGTGCGCCGTATGGTTATGACCTTGTGAAAAGTGGCCGCATCAACAAGCGCAAGCACGAACTCTACGAACTGCATATCAACGAGCAGGAAGCCGAAATCGTTCGGCTGATCTTCGATAAATATGTATACGAGGGTTACGGCGCACAGCGGATTGCCACCTATCTGAACAATGCTGGATACCGTGCCCGCTCTGGAAAGTGCTGGCATCCGGGCAGCTTGCGAGGAATGGTCGGCAACCTGACCTACATGGGCGTTCTCCGCTGCGGAGATGCCCGCTCCGAATTGATGCCCGAACTCCAGATCATCCCGCAGGAGGAGTTTGAAGCTGCACAGCGTATCCGGGAAGATCGCTCTGCCCACGCAGCGGAAGAAGCCGAACACCATGTTCCTCTTCGTACCCGTGGACAGGCATTGCTTTCCAATAACGTTTACTGCGGCCACTGTGGTGCAAGGCTCGCCCTGACGACCAGCCGGAAATGGCGTAAGCTCTCCGATGGTACTCTGGACGATACGCTCCGCATTCGCTACACCTGCTACGGAAAACTCCGCAAGCAGACGGATTGCACCGGGCAGACCGGCTACACTATGCACATTCTGGATGAGATCATCGACAAGATGGTTCGCCAGATTTTCTCCCGCTTGAGAGGTATCCCAAAAGAGCAGCTTATCACCAGCCGCTATGCGAAGGAAACTGCGGAGCGCAAGAACCATCTGCAAGCCCTTCAAGCAGAACGCGACAAGGCCGAAAAAGACTTGCTCGCCTTAAAAACTGAGATTCTGGCTGTAATCAAAGGGGAGAGTGCTTTTCCGAAAGACACTCTTGCCGAGATGATCGCAGCACAGGAAAAGAAGCACACGGAGTTGGACACTCTGTGTGAAGAAGCCAGTGCAGAACTGGAGCGAAACGCTGAATTGATGGCAAATGTATCGCAGCTGTACGAAGAATTGATCTCTTACGCAGACCTGTACGATAGTGCCAGCTTTGAAGCAAAAAAGATGATCGTCAGCCAGCTTATCCGCAGGGTAGAAGTTTATCGCGGATACCAAATCCATGTGGACTTCAACTTTGATCTTGCACAGTATTTGGAGAATAGCGATGAACTTGCTTGCTGACAAACACAAAAACACCGTTGACTTCGATTTGAAATCAACGGTGTTTGTAACTCTTATTTGAGCCAATGGTGGAGAATACCGGGATCGAACCGGTGACCTCTTGCATGCCATGCAAGCGCTCTCCCAGCTGAGCTAATCCCCCATAATTTTCCAGAAGTAGAAACCTCTGGAAAAGAGATACTCAAACAAGAAACGTTTTATGAAGTTCAGTCGTGGGGGTGCGTGAGCGCACTGCTTGGGCTCCCAGCTGAGCTAATCCCCCAGATGTTCGTGCCGTGCCTGACGACAGGAGTAATTATACCAGCGATTCCCCGGATTGTCAACCATTTTCGGAAGATTTTTCCCAGAAAATTGAAAAAAGTCAAAACCACCGGCTAAACCGGTGGCTTGAGTAAGCCCTAGAAGGGCATCCTACTGGCAAAGCCCCTCAAGGGGCCACGAGCAAGCGTCTTTCATCTGCATTACCTGCCCTACCGCTCTAACGAGCTATGTTGCAAAGCGCATCTTCTAAGATGACAATTTCTTTGTCATCTCGCTTTGCTCGAATCTTATAGCTAAAGCATTTTCTACTCCACCAGCGGAGCTGGTGGTTGTCGCTCGCTCAAGCTACTCAAAACAAAACCCCCGCACAGAACAGTTGCCCATTCTGTGCGGGGGTACGTTAGCCCTTTGGTTTCCCTCCGGGTGCTAGTCTATCCTTATATCAGGAGAGATTAGCCCTTGTAGCCGAAGCCGTAGCCGGTGTTCAGGGTCTTGTCGCCAGCGGCCTTGACTTCCAGACCGATGGAGCTGGAGCCCAGAGTGTAGATAGCAGACAGACCGCCAGCAATGCTCAGGGCAGCGTTCAGCAGGCCCAGGCCAGCGCCCCAAGCGCCGTTTGCGTAGGTGTGAGCACCCTTGTCGTATGCACGGTGCACGGTGTTCCACACGCCGCCGATGAAGTCACCGGGGACGTAGTTGCCATCGAACACGCTGTCGAAAGCAGAAGAAACATAGCTCTTCAGGAAGGTGTTGCCAACGATCTTGATCACGTTAGCAGAAACATTCTGCCAGTTCTCAGTGGTCATAGCGGGTGCCAGGTAGTCAACCAGAGAAGCACCACCAACAACGTAGGTCAGTTCGTTTTCTGCAACAGCAGAGAAGTTTGCAGGCATCATCATAATGATATTACTCCCTTCAAAATTAGAAAAAATATTTTACAAACCACTTTGTGTGGTTCGCATCCCGTATCTAGGATGGCAATAATATACCACACTTTCCAGAAAGATTCAAGTACTTTTTTGAAAAAAATGTGAAAAGTGTGATAACTTGTGAAAATCCGGTCTCAAAATCTTTACAAAAGCCCGGCTTTTCAGCGCATCGACATGGTTTTTTCTGCAATTGGAAGATACTGGAATGTGTGAGGGCTTTTTCTATGAAAACTGTGATCTATCTGGATGAGCTGCTGCTGACGAACTTTCTGGCCGCAGCAATGCTGCTTTTGTGCACCGGGCTGTTGTGTGCACGGCAGTGCAGCGGCCTGCACCTGCTGGCAGGCAGTGCAACAGCAGCAGTCTCCTCCCTTGGCATCCTGCTGCCGGAGCTGCCCGGCGCGGCGGCAGTGCTCTGCAAAGCCTTAACCTGCGGTGCCGTTGTGGCCGCTGCCTACGGTGTGCCCGGCCCGCGCGGCTTTGCCCGGCTGTGCGCGTGGTATCTGCTGCTGAACCTGCTGCTGTGCGGGGCGGCGGTGCTGCCCGGCGTGCAGAGCGCGAACCTCTGCGTGTACTTTGCCCTTTCTCCGGGGCGGCTGCTGCTGTGCTGTGGGGCCGTATCTGCCCTGCTGCGGGCGGTGCTGTTCTGCTTTGGCCGGGCAGGGCCCCGCAGCGTTGCCGCCGTTCTGGAGCTGGACAGTGCCGCCCTGCCGGTGCAGGCGCTGTGCGACACCGGCTTTTCGGTGCAGGACCCGCTGAGCGGGCGGGCCGTGGTGCTGCTGCATTACCCCTCTGTGCGCGACGGCCTGCCGCAGGCGCTGCGAACCTTTCTGGACAGCTACTTTGCCTGCGGTGCGGCACCGCCGCCGGAGCTGGGGGTGCGGCTGGTGCCCTGCACCACCATTGCCGGGCACTGTGTGCTGCCTGCGGTCCCGGCCAAAGCCCTGCGCGTGGGCAGCCGCCGGGTACAGGGTTTTCTGGCTGCGTTCTGCCGCCCGGAAACGCCCCCGGAGCACTGGACCGCACTGCTTGACAGTGAGCTGGCCGGGCAGCTGGGCATCCGCTGACGCTTATATTATAGATGTACAGGAGGAGATCTCATGTTCCATGGTATTTCTGCATTCCGGCTGTTCTGGCAGCGGCTTCTTGCACGGCTGCGATATTGCGGCGGTGCCCATTATCTGGCGGGCGCGCCCAGTCTGCCGCCGCCCCTGACCCCGGAGCGGGAAAAAGCCCTGCTGGCCCGTATGGCAGAGGGAGACGCCTGCGCCCGGGACGACCTGATCACCCACAACCTGCGGCTGGTGGTATACCTTGCCAAAAAGTACGAAAACAGCGGGGTCCCCGCCGAGGATATGATCAGCATTGGCACCATCGGGCTCATCAAGGCCGTGAACACCTTCACCCCGGAGCGCAGCATCAAGCTGGCCACCTACGCCAGCCGCTGCATCGGCAACGAGATCCTGATGTACTTACGCAAAAGCTCCAACCGTCGGCAGGAGGCCAGCATCGACGAGCCGCTCAACGTGGACGGCGACGGCAACGAGCTGCTGCTCTCGGACATTCTTGGCAGCGACGAGGACCAGATCAGCCAGCGGCTGGAACAGGACGCCGAGCGCGCCGTTCTGCGCCGTGCCGTGGACAGCCTGTCCCCACGGGAGCGGCAGATCATGGAGCTGCGCTTCGGCCTTGCCGACGGCGTGGAGCGCACCCAGAAGGAAGCCGCCGACGCCCTTGGCATCAGCCAGAGCTATATCTCCCGGCTGGAAAAGCGGATCATCCATACATTAAAGGCCCAGCTGGAAAGCGAATGAAGTGGAAAAACGCGAACTGCCGCCCGCCGGGCTTGACAATCCGCGCTGATTCGCATATAATAAAACTACAAAAGGCGCTGGCCCTGCAAACGGCTAGTTCCTTACCGGATTAGTCAAGAAAAGATGACCGCTCAGGTTTGGGAGTCTGAAGGCGGTCATTTTTTCTTTTTGTCATCACTGTGAGAAACAGTCCATGTAATTTCAAACGTAACGTAGATCGCTCCGCCGAGAAGCGTGAGCAGAAGCACGACCTGTTCAAACGTCATGGTGCATCCCCCCTTTCCGCCCTTGGGCATCCGGGGAGAACGAGATTTTCAAGAAAAAATCGTCTTTAGCCGGCACCCAAGTACCGGTAAGGAGCAGCTGCAACGGAGCCGACCGCCGCCTATGGCGGAAACAGGGAGGCGAGGTTGGGGCCGCGGCCAGCAAGACGCGAGTGCCGCTCAAGACACGAAGCGGATGCTGGGTGCCGCAACCCGTTCTGCGTTTGTGGGCACAGCGCCTGATGGCGGCGTTGCCGCCGCAAATACAGCATATCATAGATCCGCACAAAAAACAATATTTTGCCGCGCTTTCCTGCCAAACGGGAAAGCGCACAGTTTTTTCCACGCATACGATGCCGCTGCACATCCCATACTCCCGGTGAGAACAAAAACAGACCGGGGGCGTTTGGATGTACAACAAAGTGGAGCTGTGCGGCATGAACACGGCCCAGCTGCCTGTGCTGACCGAGGCCGAAAAGCGGGAGCTGCTGGCCCGGGTGCGCACCGGCGATGCCGCCGCACGGGAGCGGATGGTGGAGGGCAATCTGCGGCTGGTGCTCAGCGTGGTGCAGCGGTTCGCCCAGCGCGGCGAAAATCTGGACGACCTGTTTCAGGTGGGGTGCATCGGGCTCATCAAAGCCATCGATCATTTCGACCCCGCCCAGCCGGTGCGCTTCTCCACCTACGGCGTGCCCATGATCATTGGCGAGATCCGGCGCTTTCTGCGGGATAACAACGCCCTGCGGGTGAGCCGCAGCCTGCGGGATACCGCTTACCGGGCCATGCAGAGCCGCGAGACGCTGGAAAAGCAGCTTGGCCGCGAGCCGACCATGGACGAGATCGCGCAGAGTGCCGGGCTCACCCGCCGGGAAGTAACGGCGGCGCTGGAATCGGTGGTGGAGCCCATCAGTCTGGATGAGCCGGTGTACACCGACGGCGGCGATGCCATGTACGTGATCGATCAGGTGCGGGACCCGGATGGCGAGGACAGCTGGATCAGCGGGCTGCAGTTTCGCCAGACGGTGGCCGGGCTGACCCCGCGGGAGAAAAAGATCATGGAGCTGCGCTACCTGCAGGGCAAGACCCAGATGGAGGTGGCGCAGGAGATCGGCATCAGTCAGGCACAGGTCAGTCGGTTGGAAAAGGGCGCACTGAGCCAGTTCCACCCCCAGAACCAGCAGTAAAACAGGCGGCACGCTTCCGGAATAAAAACGGAAAGCGCGCCGTCTCTCATTTGCGGCTGTATTTGCGCCGGGTAGCTGCGCCGCCGCGCAGATGCCGCTCGGCTTTGTTGCGGGCCAGCACAGCCCGCACCTGCCGGAACAGCTCCGGCTGCAGCGTCCGCAGCCGCACGGCCACGTCCTTGTGCACCGTGGATTTGCTGCACCCGAACACCGCAGCCGCCGCCCGCACGGTGGTGCGATGGGCCGCAATGTACTCGCCCAGCTGTATTGCTCTCTGCTCAGGGTCTCCCTTCATGCCCGGATCCCTCCTGCTGTATTATGGTACAGCCTATGCGCCTGACGGGGCAGATATGTGCCGCCGGGGCTTGACTTCTGCACCAGATGCGCTATACTTTTATACGGACATAAAAACAGGGGTGCCGAAAGGCTGAGATCCGCATTGTGCGGAGTACCCTTTTACCAGACCGGACAATGCCGGCGTGGGAGTTTGCAGAACTGTCCGTTCTTTCACAAACCCCGTGCGCCTGCTGAAAAGCGGGCGTATTTTGTTTTTGTGTACTATTGTTCTGAGAAGAGGAATCCTTATGACCAAAACCTATTCCAAGACCCGCATTCTGGTGGAGGGTGCACTGATGATCGCGCTGTCCACCGTTTTGAGCATGATCCAGATCCCGCTCATGCCCCACGGCGGTTCCATCACCCTGTTCAGCATGGTACCCATTCTGGTAATGAGCTACCGCCACGGCGCAAAGTGGGGCGTCATGACCGCCTTCGTCAACAGCCTGATCCAGCTTGTGCAGGGCCTTGGCAATCTGGCATACTGCCAGACCCTCACGGCGCAGGTGGGCTGCGTGCTGCTGGACTACCTTCTGGCCTTCACGGTGCTGGGCTTCGCCTGCCTGATCGCTAAGCCTTTCCGCAGCCGCACCGTGGGTGTCGGTGTCAGTGCCTTTGTGGTGTGCCTGCTGCGCTTTTTGTGCAGCTTTCTGTCCGGTTACATCGTCTGGAAGGACTACGACTACGCTTTCAGCTGGATGACCGAGATCGGCTTCCCCGGGATCTCCAGCATGAGCGTGGACGGTCTGTGCTGGCTGTACAGCGCCTTGTACAACGCCACTTACATGCTGCCCGAAGCCATCCTGACCACCGTCCTTGTGGTGATCCTGATCCGTGTCGCACCCCAGATTTTCGACCGGCAGAACGCAAGAGCGTAAGTTTTTTCGCAGTCATTTTTCCCGCCGGGAAGGGCATTCCCCCGGCGGGAATTTTTTTGCGAAAAATCCAGAAAAGCTGTTGACAATCCGGCAAAGCGCTGGTATAATTACTCCTGTCGTCAGGCACGGCACGAACATCTGGGGGATTAGCTCAGCTGGGAGAGCGCTTGCATGGCATGCAAGAGGTCACCGGTTCGATCCCGGTATTCTCCACCAGAAGGAAAAACACCGCACGGAAACGTGTGGTGTTTTTTATTACTACCGAACAAAGGAGAAACCTATGAGCTACGCGATCGTATTCAGCAGTAAAACAGGCAACACAAAATTACTGGCAGACACGCTGCACAGCTGTCTGCCGCAGGAAAGCTGCTGCTATTTTGGCACTCCGGACCCTGCTGCCCTGGAGGCAGACGAGCTCTACGTGGGCTTCTGGACAGACAAAGGAACCGCTGACGAAAGTACTTTGGACTTTTTGAAGCAGCTGCATGGCAAAAACATCTTCCTCTTTGGCACCGCCGGTTTTGGCGGCAGTGAGGAGTATTTCAGCAAGATCCTGAAAAAGGCGGAGCGTTCACTGGACAGGAGCAACACGGTCTTCGGCCGTTATATGTGTCAGGGCAAGATGCCGCTGTCGGTACGCCAGCGGTATGAGGGCATGAAAAAGCAGCCGATCCATCTGCCCAACCTGGATGCGCTGATCGAGAATTTCGACAACGCCCTTTCTCACCCGGATGCGGATGATCTGGAACGGCTGAAGCAGGCGGTAAAATGATAAAAAGGCAGCGGTTTTCCTCAAACAGAGGAAGCCGTTGCCTTTTTTGCTTAGCGGATGATCCTACGCTCCTGCCTGCAGTTCCGCGGTTCTCATCCCACGCTTCTTTTATAAAAGAACAGGTACTGCTGCACGATGCCTGCTTCCGGCCCGAACTGAGGGAACGGGTCCTGCCCGGCAAACTCGTCCCGGATGAGCCGTTCGATCCAGACATCCACCGGCACACGGCCCACACGACCATAGCCGAACAGACACACGCAGTTTGCCACCTTTTTGCCCACGCCATCCAGCTCCATCAAACGGGCAAAAAGCGCTTCATCGGGCAGAGAAGCCAGCTTCTTCAGGTCCAGTGTGCCCTCTGCCGCCTGCTGCGCCGCATGCAGCACGTAGCGAGTGCGGTAGCCAAGACCGCACTCCTGCAGCGCCTGCTCCCCGGCACAGCAGAGCGCTTCTGCTGTCGGGAACGCATACACCGGCCCTTCGCCATCGCTGCCCAGCCGCTCGCCAAACTGCTCCGAAAGCAGCTCTACCGCCCTGCGGATGGCCGGGATGCTCTTTCGCTGTGAGATGATGAAGCTGACCAGCATCTCCCACTCGTCCTGCCGCAGCACCCGGATGCCCCGGCCATATTCCATGGCACGCTGCAAAAAGTCGTCCCGGCTGTCCAGCTTTCCACGCAGTGCGGCATAGCTGCGGCCAAGGTCGAAGTAACCGTGCCAGAAGGTTTCCCATGCGCCCGGCTCGCACCGCACCGTGTAGGTTCCGCTGCGCAGTGGTCTGAGGTAAAGCAGCTGTCTCCCGGAAACAAACCGATACCAGCCCTCCGCCTGCTTCCGGGGGCGAAAGCACTGGCCGCTTGCCAGAATTTTGTCCGGGTCGAAATCATCCCGGATCTGAACCGTTTTCTCTTCCAGCTCCATTGCCCCCATCACAGCTCCAGCTCCCGGTACACTTCACCTTCCAGCGTTTTCCAAAGGAAGGTCTCCCCTTCCAGTGTCATATAGCTATGTGCACTCCCCTCCTTTGGGATGCTCACAGAACCGGGGTTCAGGTAGAGATTGCCTTCGCCGAACTCTGTCCACGCCGGAATGTGGGTGTGGCCATGCAGCAGGATATCTCCCGGAGCCAGCGGCGGCAGATTTTTCAGGTTGTGCACATGACCGTGGGTAGCGTAAACGAGCCGCCCGCTCACCGGCAGCACAGCATAGTCGGCCAGAATGGGAAAATCCAGCACCATCTGATCCACCTCAGCGTCGCAGTTGCCCCGCACGCACAAAAGCGCCGGCTTCAGCCCGTTCAGGAGCGGGATGACCTCCTTCGGGGCATAGCCCTCCGGCAGGTCGTTGCGGGGGCCGTGATACAAAAGGTCCCCCAGCAAAAGCAGCCGGTCTGCTCTCTCCCGCTTAAACGCTTCGAGCATTTTTTTGCAGTAAAACGCCGACCCGTGCAGGTCGGATGCGATCATCCATTTCATGGCAGGATTCTCCTTATTTTATAAAGTATCTATTTTTATTTTAGCCTCCCGGTGAAAAATGGTCAAGTCTATAAAAGTCATACTTTGTTTGTTTAACCTCTTGACATCTGCCGGAAGCCGTGTTATCCTACAGTTAATAAAATTCGTGTGGATTTTTACAGCAATATGCTACTTTTCGCCACACAATGACTTCAAAAGAGCCATTGTGTGGCTTTTTTGCGTCTGCTTTTATCTTCGAGCAGTCTCGCCCTGACGATTCCGCGGCTGCCGCAATTCATTCCTTTTCTCTACAGGAGCAATGCAAACACTATGAACGAGACCTTTATGAAAGAAAAACCGGTGCTGCCGCTGTTGGTATCCATGGCGCTGCCCAATGTTATTTCCATGCTGGTGAACAGTCTGTACAACATTGTAGACAGCCTGTTTGTGGCCCGCATCAGCGAAGACGCCATGACTGCGTTGTCTCTGGTGTTCCCGATCCAGAATTTTGCCAACGCCATCGCCATCGGCTTCGGTATCGGCATCAATGCCATGATCGCACTGTATCTGGGCGCAGGCGACCACAAAAAGGCTGAGACCGCAGCCACCCACGGTATGGCTCTGAGCCTGATACACGGCATTCTCATCACCATTCTCAGCATCGCCATCATGCCGGGCTTTTTACGCCGGTTCACCGGTGACGAAAGCCTGATCTCCTCCGGCATCACCTACTCCACCATCGTATTCCTGTTTGCCACCATCAACATGGCTGGTCTGGCCTTTGAAAAGATGTTTCAGGCCGTGGGCCGCATGAAGGTGACCATGGCTGCTCTGATCTTTGGCTGTGTGTGCAACATCCTTCTGGACCCCATCCTGATCTTCGGCCTTGGCCCGGTGCCTGCCATGGGCATTGCAGGTGCAGCCCTTGCCACCGGCATCGGTCAGCTTCTGAGCCTGTGTGTCTACCTTTTCGTCTATGCCCGCATCGAGCTCCCGGTGCGCCTGCGCCGCAGCTGCCTGCACCCGGACGCCGCACTGGACAAAAGGCTTTACGGCATCGGCGTGCCCGCCATTCTCAATCTGGCCCTGCCCTCCCTGCTGGTCACTTTCCTGAACGGACTGCTGGCGGGCTTTTCCCAGAGCTATGTGGTGGTGCTGGGCATCTACTATAAGCTGCAGACCTTCCTGTATCTGCCCGCTAACGGCATTGTGCAGGGCATGCGCCCGCTCATTGGTTACAACTACGGTGCCCGACAGCACGCCCGTGTGAAAAAGCTTTATGAGCTCACCCTCATTATGAGTGCGGCCATCATGGCAGCCGGGACCCTGATCTGCCTGTTCGCATCCCGCCCGCTGATGCAGCTGTTCACCTCCAACCCCGAGACCATTGCCATCGGCCAGACCGCCCTGCGCATCATCTGTCTGGGTTTTGTGGTTTCTGCCGTCTCCACCACCTCTTCCGGTGCCTTGGAGGGCCTTGGCAAAGGCACCGAATCGCTGGTCATTTCGCTGTGCCGCTATCTTCTTTTCATTATGCCGCTGGCCGCTGTGCTGTGCCATTTTCTGGGCGCAAACGGCGTGTGGCATGCCTTCTGGATCACCGAGGCACTTTCTGCGCTGGTGGCCTACCCGGTGTACCGCCGGGCAGTTGGAAAGCGTTGAGCTTTCCTGAAAGCGCCGAACGGCGAAGGCAAAGTAAAACAAATGTCCACAGCACAAGGGAGAGCCGCAAAGGTTCTTCCTTCTTTTTTACGATTTTTATTTGACAGCGTATAAATCCTGATGTAAAATAAATTGTTTGTTTTCCGGCATTACGGCTGGAAAAGCGCAATTTAACAGAGGATGTGGGAAAATATGATCGAAACGATCACGGCCGTCAATCATGCGGTCAACCAATTCATCTGGGGCGTGCCTGCCATGGTGTGCATCATCGGCGTGGGCCTGCTCCTGAGCGTGCGCACGGGCTTTTTGCAGATCCGCAAATTCCCCTACGCCATCAAAACCACCATCGGACGCATGTTCCGCAAAAAGGATGCTTCCGATGGTGCCATGACGCCGTTTCAGGCGGTGTGCACCGCACTGGCGGGCACCGTGGGCACCGGCAACATCGCCGGTGTGGCAGGTGCCATCGCCATCGGCGGCCCGGGTGCGGTGTTCTGGATGTGGTGCTCTGCCCTGCTGGGCATGTGCACCAAGTTCGCCGAAGTCACGCTGGCGGTGTACTACCGTGAACGCAGCGAGACCGGCGAATGGGTAGGCGGCCCCATGTACTACATTAAAAACGGCCTGAGCAAGCATTGGCAGTTCCTTGCTGTGCTGTATTCCCTGTTCGGCGTGCTGACCGTGTTCGGCACCGGCAATGCCACACAGGTGAACACCATCGTTGCGGCCATTGACACCGCCCTGCTGGAGTACGGCATCGTGGGCAGCGGTTCTCTTTCCACCCTGAACCTTGTGGTGGGCATCATCGTGACCCTGCTGGTAGCGCTGGTGCTGCTGGGCGGCATCAAGCGCATTGGCAGCGTGAGCGAAAAGCTGGTGCCCTTTATGGCGCTGTTCTATATCGCGCTGGCCGTGGGCGTCATGGTGCTGAATTTTGAGCGTCTGCCCCATGTGTTCACGTCCATCGTTGCCGGTGCGTTCGATCCCGCTGCCTTCACGGGCGGCACCATCGGCAGCCTGTTCGTCAGTATGCAGAAGGGCGTCTCCCGCGGCATCTTCTCCAACGAGGCCGGTCTCGGCACCGGCTCCATCGCCCACGCCTGCGCCGACACCAAAAAGCCGGTCAAGCAGGGCATGTTCGGCATCTTTGAAGTGTTTGCGGATACCATCGTCATCTGCACCCTGACCGCCATGGTCATCCTGTGCAGCGGCACTCCCGTGAATTACGGCACTGCTGCCGGTGCAGAGCTGACCATCAGCGGCTTCACCACCACCTACGGCGGGTGGGCATCGGTCTTTACCGCTGTGGCGCTGTGCTGCTTTGCCTTTTCCACCATCATCGGCTGGGGCCTGTACGGTTCCCGGTTCCTGGTGTTCCTGTGCCGCAGCGATAAGGTGGCAAAGCCCTTCTTTCTGGTTTACTCCTTTGTGTCCATTCTGGGCGCAACGATGGATCTGGGCCTGCTGTGGAGCATTGCAGATACCTTCAACGGCCTGATGAGCATTCCGAACCTGCTCGCGCTGCTGCTGCTTTCCGGCACAGTGGTCAGGCTGACCCGGGAATTTTTTGCATCTGAGGGCTGATTGCCCACAACAAAAGAGGCTATTGCACTTTCGGCTAAAACGATGTGCATAAAAGCATCTGCAGCATCCAAAAATATTGTATAACACCCGGAACTTTTTCAGGGCCAAGACGGCTCAAAAAAGGTTCCGGGTTTTTGGTTTTTTCTCTATTTCCCTGTGCAGGCTGCTATTGCATTTTTTCAACCCCCTTATTCTGCCCGCGTCCGGCTCTTTTCAATCCAGACAGTTCATGTTACAATAGATGCATTGGATAACAGCACCGAAAATGGACGGAGGAAAAGGATCTTGGATTTTTATGGAACCATCGGCCCGGCCTGTGGGCAGTTAGAGACCCTGCAGCGCATGGTGGAAGCCGGCATGACCGGCATCCGCATGAATCTTTCCCATGGACCGCTGACCGCACACGCTGACTGGCTGGCAATGATTCGCGCAGCCGGCATCCGGCAGCTGCTCATCGACCTGCAGGGTCCGGAGCTGCGCATCGGCACGCTGGCAGAGCCTGTCACTCTGGTTGAGGGCAGTTCTGTACGCCTTGGCGCAGACGGCATTCCCTGCCCGGCAGCTCTGGTGCAGGCCGCTGCCCCCGGACAGCAGCTTCTGCTGGACGACGGGAAACTTCTGGTGCAGGTGACGCAGACCCTGCCGGGTGCCCTTTTGTGCACAGTGGTACGCGGCGGAACGCTGCAGAGCCGCAAAAGCATTGCTGCGCCGGGCCTTGCCGTGCACTCTCCTACCCTGACCGAAGAGGACCTGCAGAACCTGAGAATTGCAAAGCAGTGCGGTGTTACCGGCGTGATGCTGCCCTTTGTGCGCGGAAAGGCAGACATTCTGGCCCTGCGCAGCGCCTTAGAGCAGGCAGACGCAGCAGACATCCGCATTTTTGCCAAAATTGAAAACATGGCTGGGGTACGTGCCCTGCCGGAATTTCTGCATCTTGCCGATGAGATCGTCATTGCCCGGGGCGACCTTGGCAACGCCATGCCGCTGTGGGAGCTGCCCCGCTGCCAGAAGCAGCTTTCTGCTGCCTGCCGGGCTGCCGGTGTGCCTTTTATGGTGGTGACCCAGATGCTGGACAGCATGTGCACCCGCGCCGTGCCCACCCGGGCCGAGGTGAGCGACATCTACAACGCCGTATTGGACGGTGCTGCCAGCGTCATGCTGACCGGCGAAACAGCTGCCGGGCAATACCCGGTGCAGGCCATGGAATATCTGGTGCGCACAGCACGCACCGCGATGTGATACGTGCTGATTTAGAATGCCCTCCGCTGCGCTCTGGGCATCGTCAGAGGAAGAATTATTTTTTATTTGGGATTCCGAAAAGTCTGCGGACTTTTCGGAATCCCTTTTTCACAGAAAGGGGTCGTGACCGAGAGTGGCAGCTTTCATTTCTGCATTTTGGAAAGCCTGTAATAATTGTTGTAGATGTCGTTTTCCGCTACGGGCCCTCCCGTGAAAAGGCCAATCGGGAAAATCCGCAGATTTTCCCGATTGGCAAATATAAATAATATTCCGCTAAAAATGCCCAGAGCGCAGCGGAGGGCGTTTTCAAATCGTCCCGCACAGAAGTTTTTCCACAAAAAATCGGCAAAAGGATAGCTTCTTTTGTCCGCTTCCTGTATAATAAAGGTAAAATCAACTGAATTCAGAAAGGTTTATCGTTTATGGGCATCGTAGTCATCGGAGCTGTTTTTGTGGATATCAAGGGGTATCCCCTGTCTGCCTACATTCCCGGCGGACGCAACGCCGGGCGCATTGAGCAGGTGCATGGCGGTGTGAGCCGCAATGTGGTGGAGGATATCGCCAATGTAGAGCTGCGTCCTACCTTTGTCAGTCTGGTGGACGACACCGGCATGGGACAGGATGTGATCAACAAGCTGGAAAATCATAAGGTGAACACCCGCTACATCCTGCGTGTGCCGGACGGCATGGGCACCTGGCTGGCCATCTTTGACAACGACGGCGATGTGCACGCAGCCATTTCCAAGCGGCCGGACACCACTCCCCTCACCGGCCTGCTGAAGGAAAAGGGAGATGAGATCTTTGCCGACTGTGACGCCATTGCACTGGAGCTGGATCTGGAAAAGGAAACTGTAAAGCAGGTGCTGCACTATGCCAAAAAGTACCATAAGAAGGTCTTTGCTGCCATTTCCAACATGAGCATCGCTATGGAGCGCCGGGACTTTTTGCAGCAGATCGATTGCTTTGTGTGCAACCAGCAGGAAGCCGGACTGCTCTTTTCGGACGACTACGACCACCTGAGCCCCGAGGAAATGCGCAAGGTACTGGCTGCTAATGTGCACAGTGCCAACATTCCCAGCATGGTGATCACCATGGGCGGTCAGGGTGCCGTGTATGCCCGTGCCAACGGCGGATCCGGCATCGTGCCCGCCAAGAAGGTAGACGTTCTCGACACCACCGGTGCCGGTGACGCCTTCTTCGCCGGCACGGTCATCGGCCAGACCTACGGCAAGACTCTGGCCGAGTCCTGTGAGATCGGCAGTCGTCTGGCTGCATCGGTCATCTGCATCACCGAGAACGTCTGTCCCCGCTTCCGCCCGCTGGAATTCGGGCTGGACGTCCCTGTGGTGGACTGAGAAGCCGTTTTCATAAGCACCTGCTATAAAGCCATCATCCAAAAAAGACAGAGGAGCTTTTATGCTGCCTCTGTCTTTTTGTCTTTTCGGTTTCCACGCAGATGCGAGCCGGAAGGACTTTTACTTTTCCTGGATCTGCTTGCCGGTCAGGTGTTCGATCGTGATCTCGTAGAGCTGTACGCCCTTGATGGCTTTTGCGATTTCTTTTTCCACCTCTTCCCTGCCGGGATAATACTTCAGGCCCAGTTCCCGCACGCGGGCCTCGGTGGCGGCTGCATCCTCGACCAGCCTGCAGCGGCCAAAGACCACTGTGCTCTGCACATAGGGGGCCCAATCGCCCGGCTCAAAGTGCTCATTGCCGTAAACGGTAAAGCAGACCTTATCATTCTTTTTCAGTGCATCCACTTTATGTCCGGACTTTGCGCCGTGAAAATAGATCTTATCCTGTTCCTGATCGTAGAAATAGTTGACCGGAATGGCAAATGGATAGCCGTCATCGCCGTTGACGGCCAGCACGCCCCGCCGGGACTGCTTCAGCAGATGTTTTGCGGCTTCCTCCGGGATCTCCCGGTTAGCTCTTCTCATGGGTCTGAACATCTTTGCTTTCCTTCCTGATATTGCACTTTCATCATAAGTAGTCTGCCGCCCTTTGGCGGTCAGCTTCCTTTGGTAATACGGATCAGCGTTTTGTCCAGCTGAATGGTGCGGTTCCACGGGTTCAGGATGATGCCGCTGATCTCCGGCACGGCAAGCGCTGCATCAAACAGCTTGTCCATATCCACAAGAAAGGTGGACTGCACCGGCTCGGCTCCCTTCAGTTCTTCCTCAAAGCTGGTGAATGCATACCACCAGCTTGCACCGTCGGCGGTCCGGATGGTCCGGAGCTGCATCTGTTCACTGCCCAAATTAGGTTCCACCGCCACGACGAACTGGCCGTGTTCCTTCATGCGCCGCCGGATGACGGTGAGGGTGTGGGCCAGCTGTTCCTGTGTGGCCTCCTGCTGCAGGGCGTACACCGCCTGCTCGATCTTTTCGTTTCCGTTCAGTCCTTCGTCTTTGGGTCGATTCATTGAAGTTGGTTCCTTTCCATTGTATTTTGGCGGAGGGAATAAGCGCAGCTCATCACAGCAGCAGATCGAACAGGCCGATCATCACCGGCATTGTGATGATGGAAAGCAGCGTGGTGAGCACATACAACGCGCTGGAATGCGCTGCATCGCGGTCGTACAGCTGGGCCATGGAGGTAACGGTGGCGCAGGCGGGGGTAATGGCGGCAAGGTACACCGTCATGAGGATGTTTTTGCCATCAGCCACCCAGCTGGAAGCATGGCAGACCAATAGCAGCACCAGCACGACCAGCGGGCACACCACAAGCCGCAGCACGGTGGGCAGGTAGTTGCGGCGGGTACAGAACACATCCCGCAGCGGCTTTTCTGCAATGGCCATACCCGCCAGCAGCATGCCCATGGGGCCTATCATATCACCCATGGTGCTCATGGTGTTCTGCAGCGGCGCAGGCAGCGCCACACGGAACCAGTACAGCAGCGCACCGGCCGCAATGGCGATCATATTGATGTTGGAAAAAACTTTTTTCCAGTCCAGCGCACGGTCGCCCTGCAAAAGAGAACTGGCATGCGTCCACAGCAGGATCAGCTGTACAATGATAAATGCGCAGGAATAGATGACATACTCATCGCCCAGCAGGGCCCTGACCAGCGGGATCACCAGCGCCGCCGCGTTGCTGTAGATCACATTCACCTGTTCCACGGCATCCAGCTTCAGCGGACGGCTCAGCAGTGCACTGATCCCCAGCAGCACTACATGGATAGCCGCCGCAATAGCCATGGAGTACAAAAGTCCCTTGCGGATCTCTGGCGTGTCGTTGATCTGGAACGCATTGATGATGACACAGGGCGTGACCAGATATACCATAACCACCGAGAGCACTTTGCTGTCACTTGCCTTCAGCAGCCCTGCTTTGACCACGGCGTAGCCCATGATCAGGATCAGGAACAGCTGCGCGATCTGCTGGGCCAAAAGAATGCTGATCTGCATTGTTTTTCCTCTTTTCCGTCTTGTGTTGTAAAAGCCCAAAAGGAGAGCCGCCTTTCTGCAAGGCAGCTCTCCCCTTTTGATTTTATTTGCCGCTTGTCAGCCGCGCCACATGCAACGCCAGATAGGCGGTTTCCTCGTTGGGCAAAAACACGCCGTACTTGCGCAGCACAAAGGTGCGTATTTTTTCCGCGCAGGTCACCGCTGCCGGATAATTCTGCTGCATCTGCTGGAACAAAAAGTCGTCCTCGCTGTCCATCAGCTTGCCGGAGAAGAACCGCTCGGCAAAATACTGCAGGTGGCTCACGAACCGTGCATAGTGGATGCTCTCCGCGCTGACCGGGCAGTGCATACTGTAGGTGACGATATTGGACAGCTCACTGATGAACTGTGCCGCCCGCATGGCATCGTAGCCGGCCTGCGGGTCCTGCCGTGCATTGACGATATGGAAGGCGATATTGCCTGCTTCTTCGTCCGGAAGCTCGATGTCAAGCTTTGCCCTGACTTTTTGCAGCCCGCGCCGGCCCACCGCATACTCCTTGGGATAAAAATGCTTGATTTCCCAGAAGATGCGGTTGGTCACCACAAGACCCTTCTGCTGGCGCTCCACCGCAAAATGCAGATGGTCCGTCAGCAGCAGGTAGATGTGGGCTGAAAGCTTGACCCCCAGCGACTGCTCTGCATCGTCCACGATGTCCTGTGTCAGATCCAGATAGACCGCCGGGATGCTGGAAAACAGCTCCAGCATGGGCTGTGCATCCGGGTTGGACAGCGGAAGGAACACACGGTCTGAGGGCTGCCGCTCAATGGGTTCGCCGGCCTTGCGTCCATAGCCGATGCCCTTGCCCAGCAGGATGGATTCCTCGCCGCTGTCATCCTGCACCAGCACAACGCTGCTGTTCAGCACCTTTTGGATGTGCATCGGTCCCTCCTCCTTCCGTTGAAACCTTAAGACTGCCGCTTAGTCCAGATCTTCGCCGTTGGAAGCAATGACCTTTTTGTACCAGTAGAAGCTGTCCTTACGGCTGCGGGCCAGAGTGCCGTTGCCCATATCATCCTGATCCACATAGATGAAGCCATAGCGCTTGGACATCTGGTTGGTGGATGCAGAGATCAGGTCGATGGGTGCCCATGTGGTGTAGCCCCACATTTCAACACCCTCATCGATGGCCTTGCCCATCTCGCTGATGTGCTGGCGGAAGTACTCCACACGGTAGGGGTCGTGGATGGAGCCGTCGGCCTCCACCACGTCCTTGGCGCCCATGCCGTTCTCCACCACCATCAGCGGCTTGCGGTAACGGTCATACAGCTCGATCAGGCTGTAGCGCAGGCCCTTGGGGTCGATCTGCCAGCCCCAGTCGGTGGAGGGCAGATACGGGTTCTTGACGCCCAGCACAGTGTTGCCGGGAGTACGCTCTGCGTTCGGGTCCACAGACTCGGTCATGGTCATATAGTAGCTGCAGGAAACAAAGTCCACACAGCCTGCCTTCAGGGTGGCGGCATCCTCGGGCAGCATTTCCACGTGGATGCCCTTGCGCTCGAACATCTTGAGGATCAGGCGGGGGTACTCGCCCCAGACATGCACATCGGCATAGAACAGGTTTTCCAGATTCTTTGCCTGCGTAGCCAGCTCATCGTCGGGTGCACAGGTGCGGGCGTAGGTAGTGAGCTTGGTGAGCATGCAGCCCACCTTGCTGCCGGGGATGATCTCGTGGCAGTCCTTTACCACCATGGCGCTGGCCACCAGCTGGTGATGCAGGGCCTGATAGCAGGTCTCCAGCATCTTATCCTCGGGCACACGGCTGGGGATGATGCCGGCGGTGGTGAAGGGGTGGCGAATCACACTGTCCACCTCGTTGAAGGTGAGCCAGTACTTGACCTGATCCTTGTAGCGTTCAAAGCACACATGGCAGAACTTTGCAAAGCAATCGATGACGCGGCGGTCCACCCAGCCGTTATACTTGGTGGCCAGTGCCAGCGGCATTTCGTAATGGCTCAGCGTGACCAGCGGCTCAATGCCGTTCTTGTGCATCTCGGCAAAGAGGTCGCTGTAGAACTGCAGGCCCTTCTCGTTGGGCTGGGCTTCCTCGCCGGTGGGGAAGATACGGGTCCATGCGATGGAAACACGCAGCATGGTAAAGCCCATCTCGGCAAACAGGGCAAGATCTTCTTTATAATGATGATAGAAGTCGATGCCGCGGCGCTTGGGATAATAGGTATCATCCGGGTCGGCCATGGCGGCAGCAATGTGTGCATCGTCCATGGCAACATGGGACTTGTAATCCTTCACGTCCGTATTGGGCTTATAGGTGGCAACGTCCGCCACGCTGGGGCCCTTGCCGTCCACATTCCATGCGCCTTCTACCTGGTTCGCAGCAACAGCGCCGCCCCAGAAAAAACCTTTGGGGAAACTCATTTTACAGCCTCCAGTTTCAGCAGTGCAGCGCCGGGCACAACCATGCCCTCGGCCACAGTCTTGATGGTGAACTCATCGGCGTTGGTCACGACGATGGGGGTAGTTACATCATAACCGTCTGCCTTGATTCCGTCAAGGTCAAATTTCATCAGCAACTGGCCTTTCTTGACGGTCTCACCGTCCTTGACCTGCGGATCAAAGCCCTTGCCGTCGCGCTTGACGGTATCCATGCCGATGTGCATCAGCAGCTCGGCACCGGCAGCGGTCTTCATGGAAATAGCGTGCTTGGTGCCGAACACGGACTCGATCACGCCGTCTGCGGGGGCATACAGCTCGCCCTTTTCGGGCACCACAGCGATGCCGTCGCCCAGGATCTTCTGGGAGAACACTTCGTCCTTCACCTGATCCAGTGCAATGGCCTTGCCCTGCAGGGGGCTGCTGATGGTGGAATCCGCAGCAGCTGCGTCTGCAGCAGCCTCGGGAGCGGTCTCTGCGGTCTCGCCCTCAGCGGGAGTCTCATCCTTGTACAGGAAAAAGGACAGTGCGAAGGAGGCCACAACAGAGATCACCAGACCGATGGCAGCCCACAGGATGTTCTTGGAGTTGTCCGGATCAACGAACATGGCCATGCCAGCCAGACCGGGGCCCATGGCAACGAACGCCTTGACCTTCATCAGGCCAACGAACAGACCGCCGATGAAGCTGGAGATCACAACGGACATCATGACCTTCTTGTGCTGCAGGGTGACGCCGTACAGAGCAGGCTCGGTGATGCCGAACAGGCCGGAGATACCAGCGGAAATTGCGGTAGCGCGCAGGTTTTCATCCTTGGTCTTCAGAGCAACACCCAGGCAGGCACCGCCCTCGGAAATGTTGTGTGCCAGAGAAGCGGGCATGTACAGCATTTCAAAACCGGGGTCGGAAATAGAAGCAACTGCATAGGGGACCAGAGCCTTGTGCATGCCCATGGAGATCATGAAGGGCAGCACAGCAGCCAGCAGAGCAACGGCCAGCCAGCCCAGCGTGTTGTACAGAGCAAGGATCACAGTGGTCAGCAGGGCGCCGATGTTGTAGCCCAGAGGTCCGAGGACGACCAGTGCCACAGGGAAGCCGATGCCGAAGCACAGCATGGGCACAAAGAACACGCGGATGGCCTTGGGGCACCACTTGTTGGCCCACTTTTCAATGAAGGACATGAAAATCACGGTCAGGATGGCCGGGAACACCTGGCCGCCGTAAGCGATGTTCTGCAGCTTGATGCCGAGGAAGTAGGCACCGCCCTCGGTAGCCAGCAGAGCGGAAACGCTGGGGTGGATCATGGCAGCTGCCAGAGCCACAGCCACCAGCTTGTTGCAGTTGAACTTGGTTGCAGTGGTGAAGGCGACCATGACGGGCAGGTAATACAGAGCTGCATCTGCCACGCCGACGAACACCTTATAGGCGATGTCTCCGCTGCTCATCACGCCCAGAGTGCTCAGCAGCACCATGAGGGCCTTCAGAACGCCTGCACCTGCAATGGCGGGGACCAGCGGCTGGAAGATGCCGACCATGTAGTCCAGAATAATGCCGCCGATTTCTTTTTTGCCCTTGGGCGCAGCGGGAGCCGCTGCCTGGCCTGCGTTGAAGGTGCCCAGCTTGAGCAGCTCATCGTACACTTCGATGACATCGTTGCCGATGACCACCTGACACTGCGGGCCGCTGGAAATAACGCCCATGACGCCGGCAGTCTTTTTCAGGGCAGCAACATCCGCCTTGGAGGTGTCTGCCAGAGTGAAGCGCAGACGGGTGGAGCAGTGCTCGACCTGCACAACGTTCTTTTCGCCGCCAACCAGACGCAGCACGTCGGAGGCAGTCTGCTTGTAGTTCTTCATTGTGTTCTCCTTTACCTTGTGTGTGATGGCATTCCCCTGCCGTCCGGCTGCCGTCCGGCCGAAACGGGCAAAAGAAAAAGGATCCAACAGAATGACTCCGTATACAGCTTCTCCCGGAATCATAGTATCTGGCTATAATTCACCCAAAAGAAAAGGTACTCGTCATTCCGTCAGATCCTGCCTGCATTACCAGTAACATGTCCAACTGGATATCATAGTACTAGTATATCAGCCCTGATTTGGTTTTTCAATATTACTTTTACACAAAATAAATCTTAAAAAATTATGAACTCCGTACAATCGTCTATTTTTTCGCAGAGCTGTTTTTCTTTCTTCCTATGCCGCCGCACGCCGGTTTTAGGATGTAAAAGCCGGAACGCCTCTCTTGCGTGTGCATGGGCCGCTTGCTATAATGGTTCTATCCTATCTTTTGCCGCCTGCACAGGCTGTACCACCGCATTTTTGTCAGGCAGCAGTCAGGATGTACCCGAAAAATCTTTGCAAAGCAGGAGGGCATCACGGTGACGATCTATGACATTGCACGGGAGGCCGGCGTCTCGGCCAGCACCGTTTCCCGGGTGATCAACCACAAGCCCGGCATCAAGGAGAGCACCCGCCAGCGTGTGCAGGAGCTGCTGGAACGCTACCACTACACCCCGGACGTCTCTGCCCGCGGTCTGGTAACACAGGCTTCCCGGTTCATCGGCATCCTTATTGAGGATATCCGGGTGGAGCACCACACCGAGTCAGCCTATGTGCTGGAACAGGCCATGACCGCCAAAGGGTACACCTGCATCACCTTCAGCACCGGGCCGCAGCCGGAACGCAAGGCGCAGTACATTCAAATTCTGGAGCAGCGCCGGGTGGAGGGCGTATTTCTGATCGGTTCCATGTTCGGCACGCCGGAGGTACGCCAGAGCGTCGCCCAGCACATGAACAGTATCCCGGTGGTGCTGGTGAACGGGGAGCTGGACCTGCCAAACGCCTATAATGTATTGGCAGACGAGCAGCAGGGCACCGCAGACTGTGTTGCCCTGCTGGCAGAAGCCGGACGCCACAGGCCAGCCTATCTGATGGACACCGACACCCCCGCCAATCGGAACAAAGTCTGCGGCTTCCGGCAGGGACTTGCACGATGCGGCCTGCACCCCAACGCCCCGATCCTGACCGAAAAAGACACCGGCCCGGATCCCGCAGTGCCATCGCCCGGGGACGCCGGGAAACCGCTGCCCTGCTGGCACAGCAGCCGGACACGGACAGCATCCTCTGCGCCACCGACCTGTTGGCCATCGGCTGCCTGCAGGAGCTGCAGGC
Source organism: Faecalibacterium sp. 7 (assembly GCF_049562865.1). NCBI lineage: Bacteria > Bacillati > Bacillota > Clostridia > Eubacteriales > Oscillospiraceae > Faecalibacterium > Faecalibacterium sp. 7. The sequence goes on from NZ_CP186911.1 coordinate 2,830,891, forward strand.
CCGCGGCATTGCCGTACCGCAGCAGGTGGCCGTGGCAGGCGTGGACAACACCCTGTATGGGCAGCTGTGTTCCCCTGCCCTGACCACACTGGACAACCGTCTGGCCGAGGTGAGCCAGACCGCCGCCGCCCTGCTGCTGGATCTGCTGCAAGGCAAAGAAGTGCCGCACCGGCAGGTGCTGCCTGCGGCAGTGATCGTGCGGGAAAGCACCTGATCTGAGAAGAGAATGACCGAATCGGGGATCGGACAGTGCCTGCTGCTTCCCCAACAGAAAAAAGCACTCCATCTGTTTTTGTCAGAGTCAGAAAAGCCGCACAAAATCAGCGGCAAATAATCATATATTCTGCACATTGAAAAACAGCTGGAAATCGTGTATGCTTATTTTGCAATCGATTGCAAAGTCTGAGATCGTCTGCAGACAGCCAAAAACGAAGTTCATCCTTTTGATACACAGGAGGTATCCCCCATGCGAGTTGCTTATGAAACCATGCTGGCCGAGTTTGAGCGTGTGCTGAACAAATACGGCTTCAGCCCGGAGCGTGCCCACGAGGCTGCCGAGATCTTTGCACAGAACAGTCTGGCAGGCGTATTCAGCCACGGCCTGAACCGCTTTCCGGTGGTGGTGGATTACCTGAAAAAGGGCGGCATCGACCCTGCCGCCACGGCCGAGTGCATCGCCAGCTTTGGTGCGATGGAACGCTGGAACGGCAAGCGTGGCTTTGGCCCGCTGAACGCCAGGCACGCCATGGGGCGTGCTGTGGAGCTGGCCCATCAGTATGGCATCGGTCTGGTGGCGCTGGGCAACAACAACCACTGGATGCGCGGCGGCACCTATGGCTGGCAGGCAGCAGACGCCGGCTGCATCGGCATCTGCTGGTCCAACACCTGCCCCAACATGCCGGCATGGGGCGCAAAGGACAATCACCTTGGCAACAATCCCCTCATTCTGGCTGTGCCGCGCACAAACGGCGAGCATATCATGGTGGATTGTGCCATGAGCCAGTTCAGTTACGGCAAACTGGAGACCATGCGTCTGGCCGGTAAGCAGCTGCCGGTGGCGGGCGGCTATGATGAAAACGGCCAGCTGACCACCGACCCCGTCGCCATTGAGCGTTCCGGCCGGGTCATCCCCATCGGTTACTGGAAGGGCAGCGGCCTGTCCATCCTGCTGGATATGATCGCCACCATCCTGACCAATGCTAATTCCGTGGCAAAGATCGGCACCTTTGGGGATGAGGTGGGGCTGACCCAGATCATGATCGCCATCGATCCCGCAAAGTTCCAGTCCGCCGATCTGACCGATGCCATCATTGACGCCATCGCCGCCGATGTAGCTTCCAGTGAGCCCGTCGAGCCGGGTCGCGAGGTCCGCTGCCCCGGCATGGGCGAGCACCGCAGCCGCCGGGAAAACATGGAGCTTGGCATCCCGGTGGCCGAAGAAAAGTGGGCCGAAGTTCTGGCGATGTAACGCAAAAAGCCTTTTCCATCCGTGAACTAATCTGAAAACAGCCTCCCCGTGTAGTTTTATCGTCCTACACAGGGAGGCTTTGTTATACCCGGGAAGCATACGAAGACTCGTTTTCTCTGGCGCTTCCGCACCAGATGCATGGAGAGATCCGAAAGCTCAAAACATCTCTTGACAATCCACCATTCAGTGTGTATACTACGCATTGTGAACAATGTTCATTTTGAGGTGATCGGATGAATCCAATGGCAACATCAAAAGAGAATATCCTGCAGATCAGCAGAAAACTCATCCAGCAAAACGGATGGGCTGGTGTCAACATCCGTTCGGTGGCTGCTGCCTGCGGAGTCTCGGTGGGCTGCATCTACAATTACTTTGAATCCAAGACCGATCTGTTGAGCGCCACGGTGGAAAGCATCTGGAACGATATCTTCCATCATCCGGAGGATGAGGCTGTCTTTCAGGACACTCTGTCCTGCGTCCGGTGGATGTACAAGCAGCTGGAGTACGGCTGCCAGCGGTATCCGGGTTTTTTCACCCATCATGCGCTGGGCTTTGTCCAGCAGGACACCGCCGATGGAAAGCAGCAGATGCATCGGGCCTGGCAGCACATTCTGGATGCCCTGTGCACGGTGCTGCGGAATGATGCCAGGATCCGGGCTGACGCCTTCACAGCGGAGTTTACCGTTGAAAAATTTGCAGAGATGCTGTTCTCGCTGATGCTGTCCGCTCTGGTACGGCAGGACTTTGACCCTTCTACCGTGCTGGAGATCGTACAGCGGGCTGTCTACTGAAAAATGTCCCACAGATTTGTGGGAATTTTTTAAGCCTAAAATGAACACCGTTCAACTTGATCGGTGCTGCAGGATGAAAGTATCCTGTTCCCATATACTATATCATATTTTCTCCAATCCAATCTAAAAAGGAGCAAACCCTATGCGTGCAATCATTGAAACCGTTTTCGACATCTTCTATCTGGTCACCGTGCTCACGGTGGGCATCCGTATGATCCGCAGCAGCAAGAGCGGCTCGCAGTTCAAGCTGTTCGGCCTTATGGCTGTGGTGCTGGGTGCAGGCGATTCCTTCCACCTTGTCCCCCGTGCACTGGTACTGTGCACCACCGGTCTGGAAAACTACGCAGTTCCTCTGGGTCTGGGCAAGTGGATCACTTCCATCACCATGACCGTCTTTTACGTGCTGCTGTATTATGTCTGGCGCAAACGCTACCATGTGGAGGGCCGGAAGGGTCTGACTACTGCCGTGTATGTCCTGTCCGCTGCGCGTGTGCTGCTGTGCATGATGCCTCAGAACCAGTGGCTCACCAACAAGACTCCCCTCGCCTGGGGCATCCTGCGGAACATCCCCTTCGCACTGCTTGGCCTGCTGGTCATCGTGCTGTTCTACCACAGTGCAAAGGAGCACAGCGACCGGGCTTTCCGCTGGATGTGGCTCACCATCGTGCTGAGCTTCGGCTTCTATATCCCTGTCGTGCTGTGGGCTGAAGTGAACCCGCTGATCGGTATGCTGATGATCCCCAAGACCTGCGCTTATGTGTGGACCGTCCTGATCGGCTACAACGCCATGAAGGCCGAGGTCGGTGCAGAGAACTAAGCCTGCGGTGCTGTCATCCTTCGACCGGACAGACATATGAGCAGTCGTGTAGTATTTGCTATGCGGCTGCTTTTTATTTTAGAAAGCTGTGTGCGAATAGCAAAAGGAGATTGATCTTCAATGCGGGGAATATGCATTCCAGACGCAAGACTTACACTGGAAGTCGGACGAAAAGTATGCTATACTCAAAAAAATGCATATTGCATATTTTGATCAAAGATAAGTAACCCGTGATTGGTGTGAGGATTGGCGATGATGAAAAAAAGAAAACTGGAATGGTGGCCGTTCGTGTTGTTTATAGGCCTGACCGTGTGTTTGATGCTCATGTGGTCCCTGCGTAAGGAAGGATGGTTTCTGGACGAGGTGTACTCCTATGGGCTGTCGAACAGTACAGAGGGTCCTTTTCTAACAGATCTGCACGACGATTGGGAAAATGGAACTGTTTTTGACCGGGACGAGCTGATGCAATATGTTATGGTGGCAGAAAATGAGCGTTTTGATTATGCCACGGTCTATTACAACCAGACACAGGATGTGCATCCGCCATTATATTACTTTTTTCTGCACACAGTTTGCTCGCTGTTCCCCGGAAGCTTTACAAAGTGGACGGGCATTGGCTTAAATTTCGTCTTTCTTGGATGTACGTTGGCTGCAATGTATGCTCTGGCACTAGAACTGCTGCATGATTCGAAAAAAGCTTTGTTTGCATGCGCGCTGTATGTCTTCAACCGGCAGGCTGTTACTCATTTTATGCTGATCCGGATGTATATGCTGCTGACATTGCTTACAGTTTTGCTGGCGCTGCTGGTTGCAAAGTCCCTTCACCGACCAAGCATCGGAAAAGATCTGGCAATTGGTGTTGTCATATATCTGGGTATGATGACACAGTATTTTTATGTGGTCTATGCGTTCCTGCTGTGTGCAGCTTATGATCTTTATCGGCTGCACGAGCGAAAGTGGAAAGAGATCTTTCTGTTTTCGATCCCGGCGCTTGCAGGTGTTGTCGGAATGCTGCTGTCTTTTCCGTCGTGGTATGCGCAATTGCATTCACAGGGAAATGTTTCTCTGGAGGCGACGGCCACTCATGTATTGGACCTGACACTGTATCCCATAAGAATGGGAACGATGCTAACGTGGCATACGCTTAATTTCTGGACGGGTGCGGTGATCCTTGCTGTAATGGTCATCGTGGCGATTTACAGAAAAATCGCGAGAAAAAGCCCGAAAAGCAAAACAGGTTTCACCACCGAACTCAAACTGATCACCGTTCCGGCCATCGTAGCAGTGCTGGTTATTTCGATTATCGCACCGTATCAGGTGATACGCTATTTTACGCATTTGCAGCCATTGGAAGCAATCTTTTTCAGCTGCGGTTTTTTTGACGTAACAGGGACGCTGCGGCGGAGAAAAGAAATTGCTATAGGCTTTTTGGCAGCAGCATTTCTGACAGCTGTTATCATGGAACCTGAGAATCTTTATCTCGGCGATAAAAAGCTGAATACGATGCTGGAAGCATATGCAAGTGATCCATGTGTACTGGTCAGTGATAAAAGCAATCCGTCTATTACCTCACTTCTCCCCCAGCTTTTGTACTTTGACAGTATCTGTGTAACAGATGATATTTCCAATGATTTTTCGGAGAGCTACCTGACGGAGAAAGCGGGAAACAAGGAAATGATCCTTGCCGTTGCAACCTACCCCGAAACGCAGATGACCGAGGATGAAGTGTACGAATTTGCCAAACAGGGAAATTACAAAACAGTAGAAAAAATTTCAGAAAAAGGTCTGGCAGTTATTTACCTGATCCAAAAAGACGAATGAATGGAAAAGGAGAAAACGGGCGATATGTTAATCAGTCTGATCGTACCCTGTTATAATGAAGAAGAGGCCATGCCCCTTTTTTATCAGGAAGCGTGCCGCGTGGCAAAAAACATGAAAGAATCTCATAATGCAGACTTTGAGATTATCTTTGTGGATGATGGTTCAAAGGACGGCACTCTGCACACAGCGCGGAAACTGCACCGGCAGGATGATCGGGTACGATACATTTCCTTCAGCCGCAATTTTGGCAAGGAAGCCGGCATCTATGCAGGTCTGCAGGCAGCGAAAGGCGACTATGTGGCAACGCTGGATGCCGACCTGCAGGATCCACCGTCACTTCTGCCGGACATGCTGGATACGCTGCTGACCGGCGAATATGACTGTGCAGCTACCCGCCGCACGACCCGGGAGGGCGAACCGCCGATACGCAGCTGGTTTGCTCATGAATTTTATCAAATCATCAACAGAATGTCGGATACTGAAATTGTAGATGGTGCCCGGGATTTTCGATTGATGAGCCGAAAAATGGTGGATGCCGTGCTGAGCATGAGTGAGTATAACCGCTTCAGCAAAGGCATTTTCAGCTGGGTAGGATTCCGCACAAAATGGTTCGATTATAAAAATGTGGAGCGTGTGGCAGGCCAGACAAAATGGAATTTCTGGAGCCTGTTCAAATACTCCATCGAAGGCATCGTGGGCTTTTCTACCGCGCCACTGGTCATGGCGGCAGGCCTTGGTGTACTTTTCTGCGCTCTGGCATTCATCGGCATCATCTTCGTGATAGTGCGTGCACTGATTTTCGGCGACCCTACTTCCGGCTGGCCCAGTATGGTATGCATCGTTCTGCTGTGCAGCGGTGTGCAGCTGCTGTGTACGGGTATCGTGGGTGAATATCTGGCCAAGGCCTATCTGGAAGTGAAGCACCGCCCCATTTACATCACTGCGGAGACAGAAGCAGACGGGAGGTAAGCTTTGGGATCAACTGTCGGCCCTAATCACAGCATTGATTCAGCTTATTCGTCCCTTTCGGTCAAAATACACACATTTCCGTGCATCAGCGGCAAATGTTTGTTAAACTATTATCTATCTTGCGACCTTGCAATGTGCACGGTTTTTGTTTATAATAGTATCGTAACGGGGCATGGCCCCCGAATGCGAGCGAAACTCTAGTTCAGACATTAAAACTTGAGAGGAGTTTATTACCATGGGTTTAGGTAAGAAGACGATCGACGATCAGAACTACTGCGGCAAGAAGGTTCTTGTCCGCTGCGATTTCAACGTCCCGATGAAGGACGGTGTCATCACCAACGAGAACCGCATCAACGCAGCTCTGCCCACCATCCAGAAGCTGGTCAATGATGGCGCAAAGGTCATCCTGTGCAGCCATCTGGGCAAGCCCAAGAACGGCCCCGAGGCCAAGTTCAGCCTGGCACCCGTTGCTGTGGCTCTGAGCGCAAAGCTGGGCAAGACCGTTGTGTTTGCAGATGACGACAATGTTGTCGGCGAGAACGCAAAGGCTGCTGTTGCTGCCATGAACAACGGCGACGTCGTTCTGCTGCAGAACACCCGTTTCCGCAAGGAAGAGACCAAGAACATGCCCGAGTTCAGCGAAGAGCTGGCTTCTCTGGCTGATGCATATGTTGACGATGCATTCGGCAGCTGCCACCGTGCACACTGCTCCACCGCAGGCGTCACCGACTTCATCAAGGATACCGCTGTTGGTTACCTGATGGAGAAGGAGATCAAGTATCTGGGCAACGCTGTGAACGATCCCGTTCGTCCCTTCACCGCTATTCTGGGCGGCGCAAAGGTCGCAGACAAGCTGAATGTTATCTCCAACCTGCTGGAGAAGGTCGATACCCTGATCATCGGCGGCGGCATGGCTTACACCTTCGTCAAGGCTCAGGGCTACGAGGTCGGCAAGAGCCTGTGCGACGATTCCAAGCTGGATTACTGCAAGGAAATGATGGCCAAGGCTCAGGAGAAGGGCGTGAAGCTGCTGCTGCCCGTTGATGCTGTCTGCATCAAGGACTTCCCCGATCCCATCGATGCTCAGGTTGAGACCACTGTTGTTCCCGTCACCGCGATCCCGGCTGACATGGAAGGCTGCGACATCGGCCCCGAGAGCATGAAGCTGTTTGCTGATGCTGTCAAGGCATCCAAGACCGTTGTGTGGAACGGCCCCATGGGCGTGTTCGAGAACCCCACTCTGGCAGCTGGCACTCTGGCAGTTGCTAAGGCTATGGCTGAGAGCGACGCTACCACCGTGATCGGCGGCGGCGACAGCGCAGCAGCTGTGCAGCAGATGGGTCTGGGCGACAAGATGACCCACATCTCCACCGGCGGCGGCGCTTCTCTGGAGTATCTGGAGGGCAAGGAGCTGCCCGGCATCGCTGTCATTCAGAACGCATAATTTTTCCGGCATCGTAAATGGGTGCGGCGGCTTCAGCGCCGCCGCACCTTTTTGTTTGTGCACAGACTGCACATATAGAAGGTAAATAAAGGAGATAGAGTATCATGGATAAGGCAAAGCGCAAGGCTATCATTGCAGGCAACTGGAAGATGAACAAGACTGCCTCTGAGGCTGCTGTTCTGGTGGATGAGCTGGTCCCCGCTGTTCAGGACGCAGGCTGCGAGGTTGTCATCTGCACCCCGTATACCGATCTGGTCACCGCTGTGGAGAAGACCAAGGGCACCAACATCCATGTGGGTGCTGAGAATGTTCACTTCGAGAAGTCCGGCGCTTTCACCGGCGAGATCAGCGCTGATATGCTGGTGGATCTGGGCGTGGAGTACGTCATCGTGGGCCACTCTGAGCGCCGCCAGTACTTTGCAGAGACCGACCAGACCGTGAACAAGCGCGCTCTGGCTGCTCTGAACGCCGGCCTGAAGGTCATCATCTGCGTGGGCGAGAGCCTGCAGCAGCGTGAGGAGGGCGTCACCGAGGAGCTGGTCCGGATGCAGACCAAGATCGCTCTGCGCGACGTGACCGCTGAGCAGATGGCAAATGTCGTTATCGCCTACGAGCCCATCTGGGCCATCGGCACCGGCAAGACCGCTACCGCCGATCAGGCTGAGGAAGTCTGCGGCCAGATCCGCAAGGTCATCGGTGAGGTGTACGGCGAGGCAGTTGCCGAGGCTACTACTGTCCAGTACGGCGGCAGCATGAACGCCAAGAACTGCGAAGAGCTGCTGAGCAAAAAGGATGTGGACGGCGGCCTGATCGGCGGCGCATCCCTGAAGGCTCCCGACTTTGCAGTGATCGTCAACGCAGCCACCAAGGGCTGATAAAACTGCAAAATAAGCCTTTTCCACTGCGGAAAGGCGGCACGAAGTGCCGGATGAGGGGTAGCTGCGGAGAATGCGCTCTATCGGGCACATTGCAGGCGCTGCCCCTTGTTTTTATTGAAAATAGTGTTCTCAAATCAAAGGAGATTCATTTTTATGGCAAAGAAACCTGTTCTTCTGTGCATCATGGATGGCTTCGGCTGGGTGCCGGAGGAGACCTTCGGCAACGCCGTGGTCGCCGCCAAGAAGCCCCATCTTGATGCTCTGATGGCAAAATATCCCATGACCACCATCGATGCTTCCGGCATGGCCGTCGGCCTGCCCGATGGCCAGATGGGCAACTCTGAAGTTGGCCACACCAACATGGGCGCAGGCCGCATCGTGTATCAGCAGCTCACCCTCATTACCAAGTCCATCAAGGACGGCGAAATGCTCCAGAACCCGGTTCTGGTCAAGAACATGAAGGCTGCCATCGATGCCGGCAAGGCCATCCATCTGATGGGTCTGGTGGGCACCGGCGGTGTGCACAGCCACGCAGACCACTGGTTCGGCGTGCTGGAAATGGCAAAGCATCTGGGTGCAAAGGACGTCTACCTGCACTGCATCACCGATGGCCGTGATACCGACCCGCACTCCGGCAAGGGCTTCCTGGCCGACCTGCAGGCCAAGCTGGACGAGCTGGGCATCGGCAAGATCGCCAGCGTCTCCGGCCGTTACTACGCCATGGACCGCGATAACAACTGGGATCGTGAAGAGAAGGCATATGCTGCCTTTGTCTACGGCGAGGGCAATCATGCCGCCAACGCCGCCGAGGCCATCGAGGCTTCCTATGCAGCAGACAAGACCGACGAGTTCGTTCTGCCCTGCGTCACCTGTGAGGGCGGCCGCGTGCAAGACGGCGACACCGTGATCTTCATGAACTTCCGCCCCGACCGTGCCCGCCAGATGACCCGTATCTTCTGCGACGACGCTTTCACCGGCTTTGAGCGCCGCGGCGGCCGCAAGCAGGTGAATTATGTCTGCATGGCCGAGTACGACGCCACCATGCCCAACTGCGAGGTGGCCTATCCCCCTGTGGAGCTGAAGAATGTTCTGGGCCAGTACCTGTCCGAGAACGGCAAGACCCAGCTGCGCATTGCCGAGACCGAGAAGTACGCCCACGTCACCTTCTTCTTCAACGGCGGCGTCGAGGCTCCCTACGAGGGCGAGGACCGCTGCGTGATCCCCAGCCCGAAGGTAGCAACCTATGACCTGAAGCCTGAGATGAGCGCCCCCGAGGTTGCTGCCGAGTGCGTCAAGCGCATCGAGAGCGGCAAGTACGATGTGGTCATCCTGAACTTTGCAAACTGCGATATGGTGGGCCACACCGGCGTATTCGATGCTGCGGTCAAGGCCGTTGAGGCTGTGGATACCGCTGTGGATCAGGTAGTGTCCGCTGTGCTGAAGGCCGGCGGCTGTGCCTTCATCACCGCCGACCATGGCAACGCCGAGAAGATGATGAACCCGGACGGCACCCCCTTCACCGCACACACCACCAACGTGGTGCCCTTTGTGGCTGTTGGCTGCGGTGATGTGAAGCTGCGTGAGGGCGGCTGCCTTGCCGACATCGCACCCACCATGCTGCCCTATATCGGCCTGTCCGTCCCCGCCGAAATGACCGGCAAGAGCATCATTGTGGAGTAATTGACCGTTAAAATGGCCGACGCGTTCGCTTTGGGACGAGTTGTGGCTCTCAGCATCCATTTCGCGCCTTAAACGGCGCTCATGTCTTGCTGGCCACTGCCCCAACAACTCTTCCCTGTTCCCGCCACTGGCGGCGGTCATCGTTGTTGCATCAATAGCGGAATTATAACTCTTATATTTACAGCTCTGGAAAATCCGTGGATTTTCCAGAGCTGTTTTTTCATGAAAAAAGTCGATGATAGAAACTGAATCTTCCGGTTTTGGCCCCATTCGTGAAAAGGCGTTTGGAGCGGCCCGCAGGCCGCAACAAACTCAAAATGAAAATAAACTTTCCGCTGAATATAGCCAGAGCGCAGCGGAGGCCATTTTCAATCAAAACTTTTCTTTTTTTCCCATCCGTGCTACAATAAACATGAATTTTGAATTGTAGGAGAAGCGGATGGAAACTATTCACAAGCATATCGTTCTGGGCATTCTGGCCCATGTGGACTCTGGCAAGACCACCCTTTCGGAAGCCATGCTCTACCGTTCCGGCGCGATCCGCAAACTGGGGCGCGTAGATCACAAGGACGCCTTTCTGGACACAGACGCGCTGGAAAAAGCCCGTGGGATTACTATTTTTTCCAAGCAGGCACTGCTGACGGCAGGCAGCACGGATATCACCCTGCTGGACACTCCCGGCCATGTGGATTTTTCCACCGAGACCGAGCGTACTCTGCAGGTTTTGGATTATGCCGTGCTGGTGGTCAGCGGTACCGATGGCGTGCAGAGCCACACCGAAACGCTCTGGCGGCTGCTGCGGCGCTACCATGTGCCCACCTTTGTGTTTGTAAACAAGACCGACCTGCCCGGCAAGAGCAAGGAAGAGCTGCTGGACCAACTGAATCATCGCCTCGGCGAAGGGTTTGTGGATTTTGGTATGCCGCAGGCAGACCGGAATGAAGCATTGGCTCTGTGTGACGAAAACCTGATGAACCGGATGCTGGAGGCTGGACAACTGGCAGATGCCGAAATCATCCCGGCCATTGCCCGGCGGCATGTTTTCCCGTGCTGGTTCGGCTCGGCGCTCAAGCTGGACGGTGTGGAGGAGCTTCTCGGCGGGCTGGACCGCTTTACCCGCCCGGCTCCTGCACTGGATACCTTTGGGGCCAAGGTGTTCAAGGTCTCGCAGGATGAGCAGGGTGCCCGCCTGACCTGGCTGCGCGTTACCGGCGGGGAGCTGAAGGTGAAAGCACAGCTCTCGGGCGAAGCGGACGGCGAGCCTTGGGCCGAAAAGGCCAACCAGCTGCGGCTGTACTCCGGTACAAAGTATACACTGGCAGAGACCATCCACCCCGGGCAGGTGTGTGCTGTCACCGGCCTGACCAAAGCCCGTCAGGGCGAAGGCCTTGGCGCAGAACGCGACAGCGACCTGCCGGTGCTGGAACCGGTGCTCAGCTATCAGGTGCTGCTGCCGGAGGGCGCAGATGTGCACGCGGCGCTGGGCAAGCTGCACAGGCTGGAGGAAGAGGAACCTCAGCTCCATGTGGTATGGAACGAAACGCTGGGCGAGATCCATGTCCAGCTCATGGGCGAGATCCAGCTGGAAGTGCTGCGCAGCCTGCTGGCAGAGCGGTTTGGTCTGAACGTGGAGTTCGGCCCCGGCGGCATCCTTTATAAAGAGACCATCACGGAGCCCATGGAGGGTGTAGGCCATTACGAGCCGCTGCGCCACTACGCAGAAGTGCATGTCAAGCTGGAACCGCTGCCGCGCGGCAGCGGAATGCAGTTTGCCACCGACTGCCGGGAAGAAGTGCTGGACAAAAACTGGCAGCGCCTTGTGCTGACCCATCTGGAAGAAAAACAGCACCTTGGCGTGCTGATCGGAGCGCCGTTGACGGACGTGAAGATCACCCTCATTGCGGGCCGTGCCCACCTGAAGCACACAGAGGGCGGAGATTTCCGGCAGGCGACCTACCGCGCTGTGCGGCAGGGCCTGATGATGGCCAAAAGCCAGCTGCTGGAGCCGTGGTACGCCTTCCGGCTGGAAGTGCCGGTGGAAAGCCTTGGCCGTGCCATGACCGATATCCAGCGCATGGAAGGCAGCTTTGACCCGCCGGAAAGCGGAGAAGAAACTGCTGTGCTTACCGGTTTTGCTCCGGTAGCTGCCATGCGCAGCTACCCCATGGAAGTGGTCAGCTATACCCGCGGTCGTGGACGGCTGACCCTGACGCCGGATGGCTGCCGGCCCTGCCACAACGCGGCGCAGGTCATCGAAGCCGCAGGCTATAAGCCGGAACATGACCTTGAAAATCCCGCAGATTCGGTGTTCTGCGCCCATGGAGCAGGCTTTGTGGTACCATGGGATCAGGTGCGCAGTCACATGCATGTGGACAGCGGCTGGGGAAAAGCCGCGCGCCCGGAACCGGAGGCGCAGACTGTGCCGCAGCGCCGGGCCATGGCCTACCGCGCCACTCTGGAAGAGGATGCCGAACTGCTCAAAATTTTTGAGCGCACTTATGGGCCCATCAAGCGGGACCCGCTGGCTGCATTCCGCCCGACGCAAAAGCGGGAACGTCCGGATTTTGACGCTCAGCAGTGGGAGATCCTGCCGGAATATCTGCTGGTGGACGGCTATAACATCATCTTCGCATGGGACGAGCTGAACGCCCTTGCAAAGGACAATCTGGAAGCCGCCCGGCATAAGCTGATGGACATTCTGTGCAACTATCAGGGCTACCAGAAATGCAACCTCATCCTTGTGTTCGACGCCTACCGGGTGCCGGGCAGTCCGGGCTCCATCGAGCAGTACCACAACATCCATGTGGTCTACACGAAGGAAGCAGAAACGGCGGACATGTTCATTGAACATGTCACCCACGAGATCGGCAAAGGACGCCGCGTGCGCGTGGCCACTTCCGACGGTATGGAACAGATCATCATTCTAGGGCACGGTGCGCTGCGCGTCTCGGCCCGCATGTTCCACGAGGAAGTGCAGAACGTGGAAAAGCAGATCCGCGCCCTTGTGCAGGGGCAGGCGTGAGCTTTGAGAAACAGCAGATTTTAAATCGTTTTCTGGAGGTGCCTTTATGGCTGTGGAAATAACCGAAGATTTTGTCTGGCAGGTCATCCCGCCGCGCCCGCGTGAAAGCCACAAGGGCACCTTTGGCACTGTTCTGGCCGTTGCGGGCAGTGCGTCTTACCGTGGTGCGGCCCTGCTTGCCGCCGAGGGAGCTCTGCGCACCGGTGCGGGCATCGTGACCCTTGCCAGTGTGGAGCCGGTGCTCGCTGCTGCCGCAGCCCGCCTGCCGGAGTGCTGTCTGTGCCCGTGCGCCGCAGGGGCCGAAGGCGGCATCTCACCGGAAAGTATCCCGTTTATTCAGCGGCAGAAGGCCACAGTGCTGCTGCTGGGCCCGGGCCTTGGCGGTACGGCCCAGAGTGCAGCCCGCGCAGCAGAGACACGCGTACTGGTACAAAGGCTTCTGCCGGGCTTTGCGGGCAGTGCAGTGCTGGACGCTGATGGCCTAAATGCCGCCGCGCAGCTTTTGGCTGAGGGGAAGGCGCTGCCCCATCCGATGGGCGAGTTGATCCTTACGCCGCATCCCGGTGAAATGGCCCGGCTCACCGGCCTATCCGTGGCAGAGATCAGCGCCGACCGTGAGAAAATTGCCCGGCAGTATGCGAAAAAATGGAACGTCGTGGTGGTACTCAAGGGTTCCCGCACCGTTGTGGCTGCGCCGGATGGCCGTGCATGCGTGAATCCCACCGGCAACCCGGGCCTTGCCCGGGGCGGCAGCGGGGATGTACTGGCCGGTATGACGGCGGCCCTGCTGGCCTGCCGTCTGCCTGCGTTTGAAGCTGCTTCCTGTGCGGTGTACCTGCATGGTGCCGCAGCTGACCGTGCTGCTGCGCTTTGCGGGGAGTACGGGATGCTGCCGCATGATATCCTGCCGCAGCTTGGCCGGATGTTTGCGGAAAATCAGAGATAAACTTAGAACCAAGTCCTGATTGCCATTTCTCGCGCTGCCAGTCGATGCCGGCCGATGTCAAGTCTTGGACAACATTTTTCACAAATAAATTTGAAAAAAAGCAAAAAAATAAGCCCTACAAGGCTTTCAATCGGTTCTTACACCAATTTGAGCCTTGTAGGGCTTATCTTCTTATTCATATTTTTTGGGGGGCTTAACCCGACTACAGAGGGTATTATTCCAGCACACACCAATCGCCCGAACTGAAATACGCCACTCCCACGCACAGCATTTTATGGACGAAGACTCTTTACAAGAGTCTGAAATTCCTGTTCTGTATGGCTGTCCTCAATACGTACCTGCTGTTCCAAAGGAGCGCGTAGCACCCGATGCTTACAGGGAACCGGCATAATGAATTTCGCGCCCACATAAGTTCCCTTATACTTCTCATTTTTCAGAACATGGTAAACCGTTCCACTTGTCCAATGGCTGCGCTGCAGATCCCATGCTTTCTGCTCACTGTACACATGGTTTTCCGCCACATGATACGCTGCCGGGGTCGGGATCTGCTTTTCATTCAGGATTTTTGCGATGGTGCCTGTTCTGTTGCCCTGCAATGCCAGTTCAAAAATCAACCGCACATATCGACTGGCTACCGGGTCGAGGATTAGCTTATGACAGTCGTTCGGGTCCGGCAGGAATCCAAACGGGCGGTATCCTCCGAGATACATTCCCTTTTTCTGCATCACATGGTCGGCTGCTGCGATTTTAGCGGAAAGATCCCGGCTGTAGGATGCGTTGAGGATGTTCTTAATGGCTACTTCCAGTCCACGTACATCGTTTCCGATTTGCATTCCACTGTCGTAACCATCGTTGACAGAGATAAAGCGAACGCTCAGCAGCGGGAAGATGCGCTCCATATAATCGCCTGCCTCAATGTAATCACGGGCGAACCGGGAAAAGTCCTTTACGATAATCGTTTTCACCTTTCCGTCCTGCGCATCTTGAATTAGCCGCTGAAACGCAGGACGGCTTGTAGATGTGCCGGAGTAGCCATCGTCCACGTACTCCTGACGCGGCTCTGTTGCCAGTTCGGGGCGGGCCATGATGTACCCCTCTACCAGTCCGCGCTGGCCCTGAATGCTGTTGCTCTCGGTCTTATCTGTTCCCACATCCTCGTCCGCAAGAGAAAGCCGGTAATAGGTTCCGATCATCTGCTGCTCACCGCCTTTCAAACGTGTAGATCAATTCTGCCTTTACGATTTCTGCTGCACGATTTTCCAGATTTCTCATACGGCGTACCCACTCCATCTGATTTTCTTCTTTCAGTTTTTCCGATACGCCCTCCCGCTGGCTCAGCTGCTCGATCAAAACCTCATATCGTTCCACTGCCTGCTCTTCCACATTTGCTAAAACAGTATCCAGTTTTCCGCTCAGCAGCAAGCTCTGGTAATAGGCTGGTTTTCGCAGTTTCAGGTACGCCTTGTGTAGCATCCCCCAGCGGCCAATCGGACGGGTCCGTGGCAGTTTCAAGGCTGGCAGATAATAATCACCCACCAAAACATATTCCATTCCTGTCCGGGCATCATAGATCTTCTCTTTCATCGTCTGTTCTCCTCGTTAAAACACAAATTCCGTGTAAGTATTTTTCTTGTGATCTGACTTTTTGAAAATCAATGCCTTATCTTCCACAACCTCTGTGCACTCCGGAATATCCGAAACCAAACAGCAGTTGCCGTAGCTCATTGCCTCCAGCAGACTTAATGGCATTCCTTCCAGATCGGACGGCAGCGTGTAGATGTAAGCGTTGCTGTACAGTTCATCCAGCATTGCTCCCTGCACAAACCCGGTAAAGAGAATCCGATCGTCACCCTTTGCCAGGTCTTTCAATTCCTCCATAAAGGAATCCGTATCACTGGAGCCACCTGCAATGACCAGTTTTTTATCTGTCTTGACATTCTTGAAGGCCTCAACCAGATATCGAATCCCCTTCTCTGGCACCAGACGACCGAGGAACAATATGTATGAGTCTTTTTTCATCCCGAACTTATCTGTAATCAGACTTGCTTCCCGAATCTGCAGCCTATTCACGCCATTAGGGATAAAGTGCGTTTTTCTTCCATAAGTTTCCTTAAAATAGTCCTGCACTCCTTTGCTCAGAACAATGACCTCGTCCGCATATTTCGCAGCATTTTTTTCGCCTTGGTGGATAAACTTAGAACCAAGTCCTGATTGCCATTTCTCGCGGGCCCAGTCCAAACCGGCCGATGTCAAGTCTTGGACAACATTTTTTACAAATAAATTTGAAAAAAAGCAAAAAAATAAGCCCTACAAGGCTTTCAGTCGGTATCGAACCGCTCTGAGCCTTGTAGGGCTTAACTGTTACTCTATATGATTTTATCTTAGACTGCCTGCAGCGGAGTGTTTTCCATCACTTTCTTAAACTGCTCCACTGTCATTTTTGCCTTTTCAGCAGCGCGCTCTATTTTTAAATCACCGTCTCGAACAAGCTGCACCAACATCCGCATCTCACCAATGTTGATGCCTTCGGCCTTTACGCCCTGACTAAGGTTGCACATAACAAGCACCTCCCTTTCCAGCTCTTCGTTCATTGCAACGCCAAATTCTTCTTCAAGAATTTTCTTTTTCTCAGTAGCTGCTCTGGAAGAAGAGAGCAACACATCCATAAATTTCACAATACCTGTATAGTTCTCCGTACCAGGATCTCCAAGACAAATCGTTACAACACTCATCAAATCGTAGTTTTCCGATTTTTCAACAGCGTTTCCAATCAACTGCTCTGGTCGGATAGAATAACGAATCAGAGTGTTTTGGAACTCCTTGGTTGGGTGTGTACAAACCCAGATAGAGTACACTTTTCGGATTTTCCCATACTCCGAGTTCGTGAATATCGGACCATGCTGTGCGGAGATCATCCTGCTGCAATAATAGATTGCTCGCTTTGTCAACGGGTATCCCGGATTAAAAGCAGTCTGCGCTTCCACATTAATAATAAGACGTATCACATCTTTCGATGCAGTAGAAACCTCTGATGTTGGTGCGATTGCATCGAACCGGACATCATAATTGATGGTTCCTTCCGTCAGCGTAGAATCCTCATTATTGCTTCCGACAATTACGTCAGAAGTTTTTTGGGGTCTGTTTGTATCATCAACATGAACGCCAACCGTGCCCACTTCCGGCGTTCCTTCGATATACTTCTCTGCAATTTCGTCTACGGAACAGGCACTGTACTCATTCACACAGTTCTTCATAATCTGTGCCAGAATCTGTTTGTTGGCAAGCAGCTTCTTGGCAGCCTTATCATAGCTCGAATCATATTCCGTCTGCGTTATCGCATGAGCAAGCTGATTTTCCATCGGCATTCACTTCCTTACAGCAGATTCAAGAGGAGAGTATACTTCCCCCATTGTGCTTTCATCTTACCATAAAACACTTTGCATATCAAGCTGGCAGATGTAAACTTTTCAGCATAGATTTGTCCATATTGCCCACTCTGGTTTAAATTCAAGTCAGCATAATTCAGCATAATATTCCAATATAGCAGCATCTGTATTCAAGATTCTTCCCGCCTTGGCTACCATTCCCGTTCATCTTTTTCAAGTGAAATGATAACTGCGTT
Organism: Faecalibacterium sp. 7; assembly: GCF_049562865.1. Taxonomy (NCBI): domain Bacteria; kingdom Bacillati; phylum Bacillota; class Clostridia; order Eubacteriales; family Oscillospiraceae; genus Faecalibacterium; species Faecalibacterium sp. 7. The sequence continues at coordinate 2,848,349 of NZ_CP186911.1, forward strand.
TTTCTCAGCTTCATATCTCCCCTTAAACTGATGATCCTTTCCTACGGCTAGTTCATTTGCCTCCAGCAACGCCTGAATGAACTGTATTCCGTTAATCATCATCCGACACTGCCCATCGGTCAGCAGCCTGTCTGGGACCTTAAAGGACATGGGATGCTCCGCAGCACACGGCGTGATTGCAATAGACTTCCGATCTTTCCTCTGCAAAACACAGATATAGGCCGGACTTCCAAGAATACGGATAACATCTTTCCCAACATTCATTCTCCGGCTTTCCGCCGGAATTGTCACTCGCAGGTTCATAACTCGCCCAGAATTCATGTCGGCATTCCTCTCTTAGCAATCTCATTGCCCGATTGTTGTACGTTTTCAAGCTGTCCCGGTAAATCTGGCAAAGGTATATTTTCAGATTCTTCACGTTGCGGAATCGGTATTGAAGTAGTGCCTGCTTCCCGTTCGGGCTCATCCAATACAGTAGAACTCTGATACCCAATGAAGTCTTCAAACATGTTCATCTGATGGTCTGCAATATAGTCATTATAAGATTTTCCAATACGGTTCTTATAGGCATCCGGGAAGAATTTCATCTGCTTTTTCTTCATTTCACCAGTAAGCGGATCTGTATATTCCTGTGGCTTCGGGGTGAACATGATTGCTTCTTCCAAATCAAACAACATGCAAAGACCCTGATCTGAATTAGCCACCCGTCCAAGCACTTTATAACGGCATTCCCGATTCCAGTTCATGAGCCTGAAGATATTTTCCACAAATTCCAATGATGTAATATCCTTATCTTCCAAAACATTGTTCATCACTTATCCTCCCAGGGCTGCTCCATCTTTTTGCCATTCTCGCACACCCTAGTATGAAACAGAATCATATCGGACAGTTTATCTACAAGCTGAATTCCTTTTCGTGCTTCCTCTGTTTTAACGCGCCCCATAAACGCATGAATCACATTTGTGTCCATCGGCTTTTCAGGCATTTGCATCAGAGAATCCATTGACACATGGAGATATTCGGAAATTTTATGAAGTTCTACCGCATTGATTGCTCTTGCTCCATTCATGATTTTGCTCATTGTCTGCTTGGAGACTCCAATTCCTTCTGCCAGATCAACCTGCTTTTTATTTTCTTTTTTCAGTTCAGCTTGAATGTTGTTTGCAATTATCATATTTACATCCAGCATATAATCGCCTCCTATTATCCACATATTGATAATCAATCATTGGTTGTTCCTTAAATTCTCCCGATATTTCATGATTAGAAATTCCTAATTTTTTCCCTAACGACTCCATTCCTGATTTATTTTCATGATAATAATAGTAAACGTTTTTATGAAAATACAAAGAATATAATAAACCATGATAAGAAGCCGTAAATACTGTATTTGCATGTAAACAATTTAACATAGATTTGTCCATATTGGGATTTCTCACATTATGCCATCCATTAAATCGATAGCTTTTTCCTACTGCTAAATCCTTTGCCTCTCGTTGTCTTCAGCTCTTCTTCAAGGTAATAGTCACCATGATAGAATTTAGAAACATCCATATCAAGAGCTTCAATTACCCGACAGGCCAAGCCAAAAGAGGAAGTCAAAATATTTCTTTCCCCAGATTCCAGCCTTTGATATTGACGTAAAGTTATATTGGCTCGATCAGCAACCTCTTGTTGCGTCATCCTTAACATTTGTCGTCTTGCCGATAAGACAGCCGCTGCTGTTGGAATTATCGTTTGAAAACCATCTAAAATCCCACCACTCATAGGAATCGCCCCCTTCATTACGTCCATTTGGTCATATTGTACGACCAATCGGACGTAATGTCAAGTCAAATACTTTTAGAGGTTCAAGCCTATTTTCGATTGACATTCGTTCTCAAATTCATTTTCTTCGAGCGAAATAACAACCGCATTTTTCTCAGCATCATACCGTCCTTTAAACTGATGGTCTTTTCCTGCCGCCAGACCATTTGCTTCCAGCAACACCTGAATGAACTGTATTCCGTTAATCATCATCCGACACTGCCCATCGGTCAGCAGCCTGTCTGGGACCTTAAAGGACATGGGATGCTCCGCAGCACACGGCGTGATTGCAATAGACTTCCGATCTTTCCTCTGCAAAACACAAATATAGGTCGGACTCCCAAGAATACGAATAACATCTTTTCCCACATTCATTCTTCGGCTTTCTGCCGGAATCGTCACCAACAGATTCATAATTCGTCCAGAACTCATGTCAGCATTCCCCTCTCAGCACCCGCACTACCCGGTTGTTGTACATTTTCAGGCTGTTCCGGTAAATCTGGTAATGGGGTATTTCCTGAGCCTTCACCTTGCGGTATCGGTATTGAAATAGTATCTGTTTTCTGTTCAGGCTCATCCAATACAGTAGAACTCTGATACCCAATGAAGTCTTCAAACATGTTCATCTGATGGTCTGCAATATAGTCATTATAAGATTTTCCAATACGGTTCTTATAGGCATCCGGGAAGAATTTCATCTGCTTTTTCTTCATTTCACCAGTAAGCGGATCTGTATATTCCTGTGGCTTCGGGGTGAACATGATTGCTTCTTCCAAATCAAACAACATGCAAAGACCCTGATCTGAATTAGCCACCCGTCCAAGCACTTTATAACGGCATTCCCGATTCCAGTTCATGAGCCTGAAGATATTTTCCACAAATTCCAATGATGTAATATCCTTATTCACCCAGTTTTCGTCCTTCTGTCTTGCCCATTCAACAGATGCACTGTCCTCTTCCGGGCACATAATCAACGCAAGCCGCTTCTTATTGGGGTGCAAAATCGGAAGGACATACTTGATTCCTTCAAAAAGCCGAATGCACGCCATATTAAATTTCATAACACCATATTTTATGCTCACTGCAGGTTTATTCAGCATGGAAAACTGGGTGCGCGGCGGAAGTTCATAGCCATCGAACTTTTCGTACTCCAGTTCTCTTTTATGTTCTTTCCGTATCTGTGCAAGTTCACGAATCAAGGAGATTTCCCGAACGCTCAGTTCCTGCGCCCTGCTTTTTTCTTCCATTCTATAAGTTCCTCCTACATCGACATCAAAAGATCATCCAGTTCACGTTGAACTTCATTTCTGCTTGGAATTGCACCAATCATGGGATTTTCTACGACTTGGCCAGATTCCATCACATCACTAACTGTAATGCTCTGAACCCATTTACTCCGATATAGCCGGCATTTCAGATTCATCGAACAATTTTCTTGTTCATACTGATTTTTCCCAGTCAAAATCCGGGACTCATCTAATTCAAAAATCAGAAATTTTGCATTTCCCTGACCTCGGCAGATACCACGGCACCGATAGCGGCAATTCCTTCTCCAGTTCAACGTTTGAAGGATCAGGCCAGAAAACGCTCTGGCTGAAAAGGCACTATGAACGTCATTGTCATCTTGCCAGTGCATCGCCGTTGAAGAGCCATGATCGCTCTTTCGTAAAATCACGACCTGCAGAATCGGATGATAGAGCAGTTCCACATATTCGCAGTTGTCCAGCCGGGTGTGGCAAGCCTTGCTGAAACGGATTCCATTTTTAGAAATCGTCATAATCGGGCTGCTTTGATTGATAAAACATATGCCAGATACAGTCAAATAATCAGATGGCAATGCCATATCCAACTTCTTTCCAGACCGCATTTCTGCCATCTTGTTCAGTTTCGCCACCTCTTCCGGCAGATAGGTGCTCAGGCAAAGGCTGCGGATGCTTTCGGCATTGATACCGTTCCAGTTCGGATGGATACCCACAAAGCCTTTCAATGCTCCCTGTCGGATTACCACAATATCCTGCACACCGCACTTTTTGCTGCTGGATGCCACAAGATGTGCAGCCCGTGCAATCTCCGGCGAAACAATCGCTTCGTGATGTTCCGGGACATAGGCAGAGCAGCGATTCCCATTATTCTTTGTGACCTTGCCCAGCTTGTAGTCCACCACGATGCTCTTCCGGGCTTCCAGATCACCCCAGCGGCGTTCATTTTTCATGATGTTTGCTACCATCACACCGTTCCACTCCTGCCTGCCGCGCAGGGTGCTGCGCTTTTTCTGCGTCAGGATCATTGCAATCTGATCATAGTTATACCCTTGAATAAATGCCAGAAAGATAAACCGCACCGTCTTTGCTTCTTCCGGCTCGATCACCAACTGGCCATCCTTAGTATGCCGATACCCCATCAGGTCAGCCACCGGGTACTGACCTGTCATAATGCGCTGATCATACGAAAGGATCATCCGGCGGCTCTTGTTGCCCGATTCCCAGTCTGCCAAAAGAGCCTGAATGTCAAGACTATATTGACTGCTTGGATTCAGCGTGTAGATGTTTTCCGTTTCAAAGTACACGCCAATGGGATGTGCCGGGTGCATGGTTTTCAGGGCCGCGATCTGCGTCATGCAATCTGAAAAATTCCGAGCAAAACGTGAAATGCTGGCACAGATAATCAAATCCATCTTCTGGTCTTTGGCATCCCGCATCATGCGTTTAAACGCATCACGTTTCCGCAGCGATGTGCCGGATTTTCCTTCATCGCTGTAAATGTCCTGCAAATTCCAGTTTTCCGTTTCTGCAATCTTTTTGGTGTAATACAGAGTCTGATTTTCAATGGAGGAAATCTGTTCTTCGCTAGAGGTGCTGACACGGGCATAAACCGCTACACGCTTCAGGTCGCTGTCGTAAATCGACGGTGTCGGTTTCGCCGGACGAAAGTAGTCTTTTGCCGTTTTCTGGCCCTGTTCTGCCTGCTTATGGATTCTGTCCCGAATTTCAGCTTTTCTCTTTTCGGACTCCAAATGCCTACTCTGCCAGTCTGCTCCACACGGCAGCATGTCCACATCTTCTGCTGGGATATGTTCTACGTTCATTTTTCTTCAGCCTTTGTCATTTCATCTTCCAGTCGAATTCTCCACTCAAGATAATCTTTCCTTCGGATTGATGTATATTTTTCGGCCAATTCTTTCAGGTTCTGGCGTTGATTCTCAACATCAAGAATCGTGTCAATTCTCTGGTCGTCATCGTCTGTAACAAAGTCCACCCGCATCGGCAAATCAAACAGATATTTCAGCAGAAAACAGAAATCACAGGTATTCGCTGCAAGGTAGGCCCTTGTCTGTGAAAAAATCAGATTGACGGCACCCTTTTTGCAATCTTTGAGCAGATGCACCATTTCCGGGCGTTTATAAATTTCCTTATTCCCTGTGATGTCAATATAGACACCAACCAGCCTTTTATCCGCATCATCCCTAAACTTTTCAGCATAGTAGGAACTGTGATAGGCTACTGCTGCATCCTTAGAGCGTTCCCACAGTTTTGCAAGTTTCACATAGCCGCCAACCTTATACTTGCGATCCATTCATAGCACCTTCTTCCGGCTGAACGCTCCAATACCATTTCCGCTTTTTCTGATAGCAGTGGATTCCCATTTCTGTTTTTACCATTCGTGCCACTCGTTTGCTTACACCCTCATTGTCCAGACGGCAATAAATTTCATTTGCGCTCATATCGCCTTTTTCAAGGAAATGCTTGATCCAGTAGGCAGCTTTCTGTTGCTCTGTATCAAATTTAGGTTCGGCGTCCGGCTGTTGTTTTTCAAAGAGCTGTGGCCTACATTCCAGCCATCGAAAGCCCTTGTCGGCAGAAATGGAAAAGCGGATGTCTTCTGCCGTAGGCGCAAGACTGTTTTTGATTTGATGTACGATTCTTATATCAGGATTCTCGGTATCTCGCTCCACCTGCAGGACGCTTCGTGCTGCTGCCACAACATCAATACTGCCAAGACTGCGGTACAACCCTTTGGAGCCTTCTTTTTTGTTGAGGTGTCCAATCAGAACGATAGCGCAGTCATAGCCCGCAGCCCACATTCCAAGGCGGCGCATAAGTTTCCGTGCCCTGCCTGCGATCTGCAAATCCGAATCGCTGCCAAGATAAGCCTGAATCGGATCGATCACGACCAATCGAGGCCGAAATTCAATGATTGCCTGACGGATGCGCTCATCGTCCAATGTGAGGCCGTTATAAACCTCTTCATTGATGAAAGCAATCTTCCTGCAGTCTGCCCCGCAGCGTTCCAGACGGGGCTTTATCGTATCCGAAACGCCATCCTCGGAGCACTGATAAATCACTTTTTGCGGCACGCCGATCTTACAGCCATCCGGGGTCTTACCACCCGTTGAAAGTTCTGCAATCAGATTCATCATCATAGTGGATTTTCCATCGCCGGGATCACCCTGCAGCAGTGTAATTTTTCCGATTGCAATAAAGGGATACCACAGCCACCGTACATCCGTTGACTGAACTTCGCTATACAGTGTCAGCAGCCGTTCCATTTCGTTTTCCCCACTTTATTTTCGCAGCTTGATTTCATGCTTTTATTATACTCTTTTCAGATGATTTTTTCTGTAAACCACCTGTTTACACGTGCTCCAGAATGTAAACAGGTGGTTTACATTTTGCTTTCAGAATACACGATTGATGAGGGTGAACACTTATGTACTCTGAACTCTTTATTCTCTTCTTGTTATTACGACTAAAAGCGTAAATAATGGTAATGTCTTATGCGGGCGTAAGAAAGGAATGTTTTCTATGTCCGTTAATCGCATTGCTTTAGGTAAACGAATCAGTTTTTATCGTTTAAAGTTCAGCATGACTCAGGAAAAGCTTGCCGATTTGACCAACTGTAGTCGTGAATATATTGCCTATCTTGAAAACGGAGTCAAGACCCCCAGTTTGCCAATCTTGGTTGATCTCGCCAATGCTCTACATATTTCTGTCGATGCGTTACTGGTTGACAGCCTCGATTATTCTCTTTCTTCCTCTGATTCCGATTTACATTGCCTCTTATTAGACTGCAACGAAACTGAGCAGGAAATCATTATCCGCACGGCGAGGGAGTTAAAGGCCACTCTTGTCAGCCTTGGAATTTAACATCCATCCGTATTAAAATCACAAAATAAAAAGGCCCGCATAAGCCGCAGACGCACCCTCGAATCATCTTGGGTGCTGTCTGTGGTTTATGCGGGCAGTTATTGTGTTAGCTTATTCTCTTACTATCAAGCAGGCATATTATTGCTGCGTTCGCTCCGCTTCATTCCCATAAAAGGAGGGACAGAAGCACGGCTCAACCCTTTCTCATGGGCTTTCATTAACTGATACTCGTGCGTAGCTACTGCATCAATAAATTCACGCTGCTTCGGTGTTGCATGGTAATAATCTGTTTTAAAGCGTTTGCATACGCCAAATAAAACATTCAAATATTCCATTGTATCATTGCTCATAGGAGCAACCTGCAGCTCAAGTTCTTGATCTTTCATACTGAACCCTCCAATCTTTAAGATAAGTAGGTACTGAAAATTTCTTGTGCGCCTTCATCAGCCAGCATAAGCAGCTTTGGGCCTCCCGAATGTGGCTGAAAAATCGGAACTGCATGAAAATCTTTGATGTAGTGATCATACAGTTCATCTGTTTTTGCTTCAAAGGTTACAATACCACCATGTCCACTATCAATCGACAATTGAATACCATAAGCAATCATCATTCGACCAATGCCTGCGTATTTCCGCACGGTGCTAATTGTCGGATTACTCTCAGGATGTGCTTCAATATTCGCAATAAAAACTGATATTCCGTGATCATCTTCTCGATATGCACCCAATGCTACAATTTCGCCAGCATCTGTTTTCGCCGCATACTTTTCCAGCTTTGGGTCGCGGATAAATTCACTCGTCCAATCAGATTGCCACTTTTCCTTTGTAGAGGTCAGGTCTTCGTTGGTTGCCGATTCAATATCGATTTCAATTTGTTTTCCGGTCGCATTTTCTACCACATAGTACTGGAGAACCATTTCCTCCACACTCCCTTCTATAGTTATTGTAGCATGAACTTTTCAAAAACGCAAATATCATTTCTCACTCTGCTTCGTAATTTTTCAATACATCTTCAAATGTAAAATGAATTTTCACGCGCTTATCGTTGAAAACCTCAATGCGGTCAATAAAGGTTTCCGCCACATTCTGTGACAAATGCATCACATCGCCTGCTTCTCCCACAGTATCCATCACGGCTTGCAAATTATCCGTATCCTTCTTCACAGGCTGGAATGTTTGATTTTTCTCAGCACGCAGCCTTTGAATCTGCTCCATCTTTTCATCTTCCTGCACTCTGTAGGCATCTCTCTGCCGGATGAACTCTTCCTTACTCATATTCCCGTCGGCGTATTGCTCATACAGTGCAACGCGCTGTTTTACAATCTCTGCCTTTTCTGCACTCAGCTTTTCTTCCTGCCGTTCCAGTGCGGAAAAGCAAATCAACGCTTTGCGTTCCCGTTCGTGCAGGATTTCCAGTACATACTCTGCCTGCTTTATCTGCGCTGTCAGCGCATTTCGGACGATATGTTCCAGCAGTTCCTCGGAAATCGGGATTCGCTTGCAAGGGCTGTCCACCGCTGCGGCCGAAAATCTGCAGTTAAACGAGGAGCCAAGCTTCTTGAGAACACGATATTTCATCAGCTTCTGGCAGTAACCGCAGTAGACCTTGCCTTTCAGCGGATACTGGTGTTTTGTGTAGTTCCCGGACTGGTGGTTCCCGTTTTGCAGCATAATGACCTTTTGCGCCTGTTCAAATTCCTCCGGGGTCACAATGGCGGCATGGCTGTCCTCAATTCGTACCTGCTGTTCCAAGGGAGCGCGCAGGACCCGATGCTTACAGGGAACAGGCATAATGAATTTCGCACCCACATAGGTACCCTTATACTTCTCATTTTTCAGGACATGATAAACCGTCCCGCTTGTCCAATGGCTGCGCTGCAAGTCCCATGCTTTCTGCTCGCTGTACACATGATTTTCCGCCACGTGATACGCTGCCGGAGTTGGAATCTGCTTTTCGTTCAGGATTTTTGCGATGGTTCCTGTTCTGTTGCCCTGCAATGCCAGTTCAAAAACCAGGCGCACATACTGGCTGGCTACCGGGTCAAGGATCAGCTTATGGCAGTCGTTCGGGTCCGGTAGGAATCCAAACGGGCGGTATCCTCCGAGATACATTCCTTTCTTCTGCATCACATGATCGGCTGCTGCGATTTTAGCGGAAAGGTCCCGGCTGTAGGATGCGTTGATGATGTTCTTGATGGCTACTTCCAGTCCGCGCACATCGTTTCCGGCCTGCATCCCACTGTCATACCCATCGTTGACGGAGATGAAGCGAACGCCCAGCAACGGGAAGATGCGCTCCATATAATCGCCTGCTTCAATATAGTCACGGGCGAACCGGGAAAAGTCCTTTACGATAATCGTTTTTGTCTTGCCATCCTGTGCATCCTGAATCAGCCGCTGAAATGCAGGACGGCTTGTAGATGTGCCGGAGTAGCCATCGTCAACGTACTCCTGACGCGGCTCTGCAGCCAGTTCCGGGTGAGCTATGATGTACCCCTCTACCAGTCCGCGCTGGCCCTGAATGCTGTTGCTCTCAGCCTTATCAGCACCCACATCCTCGTCCGCAAGAGAAAGCCGGTAATAGGTTCCGATCATCTGCTGCTCACCGCCTTTCAAACGTGTAGATCAATTCTGCCTTTACGATTTCTGCTGCACGATTTTCCAGATTTCTCATACGGCGTACCCACTCCATCTGATTTTCTTCTTTCAGTTTTTCTGATATGCCCTCCCGCTGGCTCAGCTGCTCGATCAAAACCTCATATCGTTCCACTGCCTGCTCTTCCACATTTGCTAAAACAGTATCCAGTTTTCCGCTCAGTAGCAAGCTCTGATAATAGGCTGGTTTTCGCAGTTTCAGGTACGCCTTGTGCAGCATTCCCCAGCGGCCAATCGGACGGGTCCGTGGCAGTTTCAAGGCTGGCAGATAATAATCACCCACCAAAACATATTCCATTCCTGTCCGGGCATCATAGATTTTCTCTTTCATTGTCTGTTCTCCTTTTTCGTTAAAACACAAATTCCGTATAAGTTATTTTCCTGCGGTCCACTTCAATTTTCTTTACATACTGCAGCAGATTATCTACCGTCAAAAGGACTTCGGTGTTTCCTGCGATCTGCTTTTTCTGCTGCAATTCTTCTTGAACAACGGCCAGTTCTTTCTCTTTTTCAGCTTTTGTCTGTCTGAATGTCTCAATTTCATTTTCTGCATCCTGCTTCAGTTCCAGAAATTTCTCCTTTGAAAGTTTTCCGAGAACATACCGCTCATAGCCGCTGCGCTTCTGCGATTCCAGCCGAACGATATTGCCCGACACCTGTTCCATTTCACGGCTCAATGCAACTTTCTTTGTTTCAAGGTTGCTTTTTCCCGAATTCTTCTGCATCAGCTTTTTCAAGTACTTATGTTCTTCTAACCGCTGGTACAGTTCCTTATGGATGCCGTTCCAGAGGTCTTTCTCTGAGATGGAAACATGGCAAAATTTACAGTAAAAATACAGCGAGCCATCCCTTTGCCAATGGCAAACCAGCTTTTCTCCGCACTCTTTGCAAAATATCCGGCCTTTGAAGATGTTCGGATTGTTCTTTCTGCGCTGTTTGCACCATGTTTTCCGTTCCTCCCTGACCGCTTGCTCAGCTTCCCGCAACGCGGAAACTTCATCAAACAGTTCCCAGCTGATAATCGCCGGATGGTTGTCCGGCACCATCCGCCAGCTTTCCCGTGGATTCTGCCCGATTTTCCGATTCGTTTCATCGTAGGCGATGCGGTTATAGACCATTGTTCCTGTGTAGATTGGATTTTCCAGCACCTTTGTCACGAAAACGGTCTGCCATGCTGGGTCCTTTACCCGCAAGGTGTTTTTCAGGTATCCCAGCTGACAGCGGCGTGTAAAAGGTGTTGGGATTCCCTGCGCAGACAGCTTCTTTGCAACCTCGCGCTCTTTCATGCCGGATTTCTTCCAGAGAAAAATCCGAACTACCACATCGCTGACTTTCTCATCCAGAATCAAATGCTTCTTCTGGTCCTTTTTGTAGCCGAATGGAACCAGCGTATAGATTTCTCCCCGTGCTTCCTTGGAGCGAAAGCACGACTGAATCTTCTGGGATAGGTCTTTCGAGTACATCTCATTGATCATGCCCTTGATCGGCACCAGCATCCCGTCCCTGTTCTGGCTGTTCAGACTGTCATAATTATCATTGATGGCGATAAATCTTACGCCGAACAGTGGAAACACCTGTTCCAGATACTGGCCTGTTTCCACGAAATTGCGGCCCAATCGCGAGAAGTCCTTTACCACGATGCAGTTGATTTTCCGCTCCTGCAACGCTTTCAGCAACCGTTCAAATTCCGGGCGGTCAAAGTTCATCCCTGTACACCGCTTGTCCGCAAATACATCCAGCAGCATCAAATCATCCCGGTGGTTGATATACTCCTTGATGTAAGAAATCTGCACTTCCAGCGATTCCGTATCCCGAAGTACATCATCGAAATCAGACAATCGTGCGTAAATTGCGGTTTTCCAGATACGGTGCGGTGCGTTTTCCGCTTCCCGCTGCGCCGCACTTACCTTCTTGCTTACTCTTGCCATAAGTCACAGCCTCCTTTTAAGCAGACACTTCACGCTGCCCCATCTGCTTTTGATGCAGTTCTTCCAGCAGGTCCGCAATTTCATCCTGGAATCGGAACGTAATTTCTACCCGATTGCCCTCATACACTTCGATTTTCTCAATCAGTTCCACGACCATCGGACGGGTGATTTCTTCCAATTTCCGATACTTACGGTACACATCCAGAAACGGATAAGCATTCGGGGCAGTCTGTAGGTTTTGCCGTTCTGCTTCCAGTTCTGTGATTTTGCGGTTATACTCTTCAATCCGCTTGCTGTACAGTTCGTTGTAGTTCAGAAAATCCTCCCGTGTGAGGATTTCGTCTGCATAATCCCCGTACAGCTTTTCCTTAATTCCCTGTGTATGGGCCTTTTCTGCAGTCAGCTGCCGAATCTGCCGTTCAATGCGCCGCACACGGTAGGGTTCCTGCTGGGCCTGCCGGATGCTTTCCACAAATTCCGCTTCCTCCATCACAATCTGGATCTGCATCTGAAGCGCGTTCCGCACGACATTATAGAGTTTTTCATCCCGCAGATTATGGCTCGTGCAACTGCCTTTGTTCTGTTTGCTGCCGGAGCACTGATAATAGATGTACCGCTTTCCTTTATAGCTGGCCGACCTGCGTACCAGCCGGCTGCCGCAGTCCCCACAGTAAAGAAATCCTGCAAACAGGGCCACCGTTTCGGCATCGTTCGGCCTACGGGTTTCGGTTTCCAGAATCCTCTGCACCAGTTCAAACTGTTCTGCCGGAACGATTGCTTCATGGGTATTGTCCACGATTGTCCAGTCCAGCATCGGCACATTCATTTTCTTTTTGGAGCGATAGTCCAGTCTCCTTGTCTTTCCCTGCACCAGTTTTCCGATATAGACCTCGTTGTGTAGAATGCGGTCCACTGCCTTGGCAGACCACGGCGGCTCATCGCTCTTGCGGAAATGCAGGCTCAGCTTTGCACCGCTCTGCAGCTTTCGCGCAGCCGGGGACGGCACTTTTTTCGCATTCAATCGGTCTGCGATGCTCTGATTATTCATGCCACTGATCTTCCAGCGGAAAATATCTTGCACTGTTTCCGCTGCCAGTTCGTCCACAATCAGCTTGGTATGATTGCTGGGATCCTTCTGGTATCCATAGGCTGCAAAACTTCCCACAAAATCACCGCGTTTCCGCTTGACCGCAAGCTGGCTCTTGATTTTGACGGAAATGTCCCGGCAGTACGCATCGTTGAGCAGGTTCCGCATTGGGACCATGATGGAATCGCTGGTCTTCCACGCAGATTGACTGTCATAGTTGTCCGTCACTGCAATCAGCCGGACCCGCATGACCGGGAAAATACGTTCCAGATAACGCCCCACTTCAATGTAATTTCGTCCAAAGCGGGACAGATCTTTCACCAGAACACAGTTTATGGTCCCTTGTTCCAGTTCCCTGAACAGGTTTTGGAACGCAGGCCGTTCAAAGTTCGAGCCGGAGTAACCATCGTCCACAAACTCATCCACAATGCACAGTTCCGGGTGGTCTGCAGTATAGGCTTCCAGCAGGGTGCGCTGGTTTGCAATGCTGTCGCTCTCTGTCTTATCGCCATCTTCACGGGATAAACGCAAATACAAAGCTGTACGATAACGAGTTGAATTTTGCTGCGGTTTCTTCTGCGAATAGATATCAGGGTATAACAAAAGCCTTCCACCTCCTTAACGAATCGGCAATACTGTTCGTCAGAGAAGCGAAAGGCTCCACATTTTTCTATGTAGAACAAGCCTGCCGAGCAATCTTTGCTCAGCTGGCACATTCCTATTTTCTTACCCGTAAACAGCTTACCAGAATCATCACCCTTTGTCCAGTGCTTTATCGCATTAAAGTGTGAAATTTTCTGTGTGTTTTTTCAGCAGCTTGCCGAAAGTTTCTCTGCCTTTTCAGCTGGCAGACTGAAAGCATCTGCCAACGCGCTCAGACAGTGTGCTGCTCCCTCTCGGTGCGAAATTCAGCTTCACAATAATTCCGTTGTCCAGATAGCAATAAGGATTTCGGACCTTATCCAGCAGATTTTTCAGCCTTTCCTCCTGCGGCAGTCCGTGTTCCACTGCATCCTGCGGCAGTTCCTCCAGTTCAGACTGTTCAATCGTGCGGATGTCCCGGTTCTTCATCTGGCGGATCTGCGCCAGCCAATTCATTCTGCCGTTTTCTTGCAATCGCGTTCCTCCCATTCAAGCCAGAAGTGTTTTCAGCAAGTTCAATTTTGCCTGTCCTATATCCTTTCTCATGCTGGGGCCTGTGCAGGCAATCGGGGTACACAGTTCCAGCAGACGGTCATAGATACGGGCGTGAGCGGTATCCTGCGGGTTTTTCAACTCCGTCAGGGTCAGGTTCGTGGTAACGATCAGTGGTTTCCTGCTGCGGTAACGGCTGTCGATAATGTTGTAAATCTGCTCCAGCGCATATTCCGTGCCCCGCTCCATGCCGAAATCGTCAATGACAAGCAACGGATAGCCGCAGAGCCTGTCCACGACTTCATTCCGCCCGGAAAAGGCGTTATTCAGTTCATTCATGATTCGGGCAAAATTCGTCATGCAGACGGCCACTTCCTGTTCCATCAGGGCATTGGCAATGCAACCCGCCATAAAACTCTTGCCTGTACCAACACCGCCCCAGAGCAGCAGCCCCACATTCTTTTCCCGCATTTCCGGCCAGTGGGCCACATACCGCTGTGCCAACTGCATCTGTGGATTTTGTCCGTGATCGTTTGCAAATGTCCAGTGCTGTATCGCCCAGTCGGTAAAGCCCTGCAGCTTCAGCCGCTGCACTTTCTCGTAATGCAGCCTTGCACGTTCTTCTTTCTCTTGCTTTTTCCTTGTAGCCTGCCTGCACCGGCATTCAGCCGGATGGCGGTCACGCCCAAACAGTTTTATGCCGTTCGGGAAGAATGCTTCCTTGGGTGTATTGCAGCTGCCGCAGTACAGCAGCCCATCTCCCGCAATGTAGTCCTGCGGCTCTGCAGAGATCGTCATAAGCCTGTCCATCGCTGTCTGGATCGTTTCCGTCATAAACTTTCCTCCTCGTTGTAGGTATAGTCCGGGATGCCTGTTCCCGGTTTCTGTTGCTTTCTCTTTCGTGCTGACCAACTGCGCAGGGTCGCCGCATGGTCTGCATACTTCTTGCCTGTAGACTGCATATAGATTGAAAGGTCATCAATCAGGGAATCCAACTCTGCAATTTCCATTTCCAGTTTCGAATAATCTTCCAGAAAAACATTCCGATATCGCCCATACGCTTCTTTGGTTCTACTCAGTTGGTTCAATCTTAGGTTGTTCTTATTTATTTGGTTAGGTGTGCAGTTTTGCACAATCGTATTGCTCACTTTTGAGCAATCAGGCTGCTCATTTTTGACCATCTCGACTGTGCATTTCTGCGCAGTAGATGGGAAGCTTAGGAACACCTGGTTTGGCTTGGAAAAGCCATTGGACCGCCGTTCGATCAGCCGTGCGGCTTCCAGTTCCCGCAGGGCACGGGTGACACTGGAAATGCTGCTTTGCAAATCTGCCGCCAGCCCTGCCAACGGATAGAGCACATATGCCCGGCCCTGCACATCCACCCAGCCGTTCTTCTGCGAAAGGGTCATGCGGTCCAGCAGCAAAACATACGTCAATCGTGCCATATGGGAAAGGCTCATCTGCAGCAGAAATTTCGGATAAGGGAAATAAGCGGGTAGTGGGGTTTGTGCCTTGATGTACTCTTTACTCAAACTTCCTCCTAATCGTTTTCAAAAGTCCTTGCCGAATGGGAAAGTCCTGCACGGGCTTACACATCCGGCTGGGTTCCGGGGGTGCGGGGTGGAAGACCCTGCTGCTTACAGACTCATATCATAGCTGCGCTTTTTGCGTTTTGGCTGACGCTCTCGCTGTTCCTGTCGGGCCTGCTCCTGCCTTGCCTTTTCGCGGACTTTGGCTTCCCACTCGCGTTTCCATGCAAGGTCGGATTTCATCTCATTGGTTTTTTGGAAGATGCTGTACACATTATCCGATGCAATTTCCAGACGCCGAGATTCTTCTTTCAGGGGAGCATATGCCTTTTTCTTTTCCACGATTTCTTTGATCAGCTCTTCCTTCCGTTTTTTCAAGGATTTCAGCGATGGCAGCTTTCCATCATTTTCTTCTCGGAAATATTTCACGGATTCTGCATAGGCGTCCAATTCCTTGGAATGCTCTGCACGGAATTTTTTCTTAAAAATCGCCTTCGCAAATTGCTGCTGGACATCTTTTGTAGAAAGATACTGCCCCGCATAATGAATCTGTTCATTGGTTTTGTACAGTTCATCCTCTGCCTGTGACAGCCGTTCATACGCAGCCTGTGCATTGGCCTGTGCTGTCTTACACAGATCGTTCAGTTCTGTCAGGTCGTTGATGTTGTTTTCCTGCACCCATACCAGTGTTTCAGCCATTTTCTGCAAATTGCTGATTTTGACCTTTAGCGCATAGGCCAGATTTTCCTGTGCCTTGACATTCTCCTGCAGGTCCACAACAAGCCGCAGCCTGGTTCTGGTCGTAAAGATCAGTATGGGATCTTCCTTGTACCGCAGATTCTTCTCGGCGTTCTGAACAAAGAATCCTTCCAGACATTTTCTTTTGCAGCTTTCTCCCAGAGAACGCTCCGATATGAACTTGTTCCGTTCCGGCGGCAGATAGCTATAACGCCCACGTTGGGTTTTGACGAAAATGTTGTATTCATCCTGCAGGATGTCTTGAAAATCTTCATACGAGATTGCTTTCTCACGAGCAGCGGCAACGGCATCCCGGATAAGCTGCTTCTGCGTTTGAAACCTTGTCGGGTTTGGCGCAAGCTCTTCTCTTTCGATTTCCTGCTTTTTCTCATCTAGCTGCCGCTGTGCCCAATACTCCGCTTCGGTCACGCCCGTTCTGGAGGGTGACAGTAAATCGACCTGATGCAGAAATTCACGGCAGCACAAATCCATGAGGGATTTCTGCAGATGCTTCAGGTACTCGTTTGTTACATGGTGCTTGTACCCTGCCTTGCAATCGATGGGCCGCTCCATAAAGGGCTGCTTAGGCACATCCAGTTTTCGCAAACTGTTGATTACGATATGTACATGAATATTGCCGCTGCCATTATGACCGTCCATGTGCGTGCAGACCAATGCCTGATGCCCCGGAAAATTTGCTTTTGCGTATTCCAGTCCAAGCTCCTGCGCCCGTTTCCCCGTCAAACAATTTTCTGTGCTGTCCCGTGGATCAAAGCTGATGATGTAATGGTGGCTTTTGATTTCATTCTTGTTTTTGTTTTTCTGGTACTCGCGGTTCAACTGCTGGCAGGCCGCATCAAAGGAATAGGGTTCACAGTTCAGGCCGTCCAGATAAAACTCATCTCGCATGATACGATTTCCGTTCTGGTCAAGAATCGGAGTTTTCCGAAGCTCATCATGCTTGAAAATCAGATACTCCAGTGCAGCACCATAGCTGGAACTCTTACTTGCGATGTGCTTTAAGATTGCCATAGTTCTTCCCTGCCATTTCTGCGACCTGCTCCCGCATTTCAAAAATACAGGAAATTGCATGGTTGATGTTTTCGAGCATAGCGCGCGACTGGATACCGCCGCTGTTGAAGAACGCCGCAATCTGGTTCAGATTATTCCCGATGGCAGCAAACTCCTGTGTGATTGCTTCGATTTCGTCCGGGTGGACGTAGAACACATACGAAGTATTCACGCGGCCTTTCATCAGCATCTGCGCTGCAAATTCAGAGAGGGTCATTCCTGCATCTTCTGCCTGCCGGTGTAAAAGTTCATGTACTGTTTCTGTTACTCGTACGGAGATTACTTTTGTCTTTACGATAGATTTCACTTTTTTCTTCGTTCGTGGCATGGGGTCTCCTTTCCAAAATCAAGAATTTGATTTTCCCGGCAGTGCGTTTGCACTCCGGCTGTGACCTGCTGCGGCAGGCCACCAACAGGCAAAATCGTGTGATTTTGCACGATGTGAGGGTATGGGGAGCGCAATCCCCATCAAGATGCCGCCGTGGAGAAACCGCCCGCAGGAGCAGTTTCGTATACAAAGGCGAATCTTGCTCTTAATTACCGTCCACTCTGTCCCGGCCCGTTCCTGCCCGATTTTCTCCGGCGTATTTTCCGGTAAGACGCGCAGAATGCACATTCAGTACCAGAGGTATCCTGCTGGGGTGGTTCATGAAATTTTCAAGGTGTGATGTGACTTTGTAAGGAATTAGGGATTTTCAGAAGTGATGCCGTAGCGAATTGGCTTACTTTTGAAAATACTTCCTATACCCTATACAAACTTTAAGGGGTGTTTTTAAACTGGGTCTTTTAAAAGTTCAAAGAAAATTCATTTTTCCAACGTTCCCCTCTACCTATAACAATCTAAAATGGATTTTTGGCAACCAGTTTTTCAAATTTTGTTGAACTACCTAATTTTAGAACATGGATTTTGTTTATTTTCCACTCATAAAACTAGAGGAAAGCCGTTTCACAAAAGATTTTGAAAGCCCCTACACTAATAGGAATCCGCAGGGCCGTTTTGGAATACAGTTTTGAAAATTTTACAAATTTGGACAAAAAGAAAAACGGCAAAGTTCAAAATCGAACCTTACCGTCATCCATAGAGATGTCTTATAAAGTAAAAATACTGCGGCAGACAGGTGTTGCGCCTGCTCATCGTGGACATATTGCCATTTTAACATTGTGTAACTGTTACTGATATTCATGCACTGAAAATTTTTGCAGATTACAGCAGTGCAGTTTCTATCAAGCTATTGCGTTTCTCTTTTTTCAGATATATAATTCAGACAAGCCAATTCGATTTATAGATTTTGTTGGGAGGTTTTCTCATGGCAAAAGATCGTATTGAAAGCAAGTATGTCACTGTAGCCCCCGGTGTGGAGTTACATATCTTGGAAAAAGGCGAAGGTAAACCGTTGGTCTTCATTCCCGGCCTGACCTTCTCTGGTGAGATTTTCAAGAACCAACTGGAGTATTTCTCCTCTGAATATCGTGTCATTGCTATCGATCCTCGCGGCCAAGGCTATTCTGCCAAAACCGTGGATGGCAACGACTACCTGACTCACGGCCGCGATGTAGCAGGTCTGATTGATGCATTGGGTCTCAAAGATATTGTCCTGATTGGCTGGAGCACGGGCAACCTTGATACATGGAGCTACGTGCAGCAGTTCGGCAAAGACAAGCTGCGCGGCGTTGTGACTATCGATATGTCTCCGCTCCCGCTCTCCCCTGACCCGAAGTGGTGGACTGAGGGCACGATTGAAGAGCTGTCTCAGGTCGCCACGCAGGTACTGACTTCTTCTGAGGGCTGCCGTGAATTCTTCAGCGAATATGCGACTGGTGTTATGATCCAGCATAAGATGAAGCCTGATGAGCTGGAGTATCTGCTGGATATTTCCGGCCGCACACCATACTGGATCTGCCGTCAGCTGTTCTGCGACGCTGTGTTCTCCAACTATCTTGAAATCGCAAAAGATGTCGGTGCAACTCTGCCCAGCCTGATGTTCATTGCAGAACACTGGCAGGACATTGCAAAGCCCTTTGTCGAAGCACAGCTTCCCGGTTACGGCACCTACGTCATGGGTGGTCACCTGATGTTCTATGAGTACCCCGAAAAGTGGAACCATGTTCTGGAAGACTTTTTGAATAAGCTATAATGTGATTTCAGCCGCCTGTGGTTCATTCCGCAGGTGGATTTTTTGTGTAATCTCCGGGTCACGCAATGACCTCAAACATTGGGTGATGCTTCTTCCCCCCCTCTGCGGCATCCGTGTCAGAACGATTTTCCGAATGCTTTCTTCATCTTTTCTTTTGCTTCATCCGGCACGTTGATCAGTCCGAATCGATAGAACATTCCGTATATATAGGTCACACCCCGGATATCGCCCAGCGCTTTAGGACGTTCAACTACTTCTCCTACCTTTTTAATATTGCCCAGAGCCAGCAGCACAGAACTCCACGCCAGACTCTTGCTTTTCTCCCGCCTGTCAATCCACAGCTCTTTTGTGTACTCGCCGTTTCTGCCTTTCCTCACCTCATAAGTAAATGGTAGGCCGGAATAGGTTTTAGATTTTATCCCGGCATAAGCCAGAACCACTCTCCAGAAGTTTTCTTCTGTCGGATCAGCCCTCCACCGCTTCATTGCTCTGTATCTCCGCTGCCGCTCTGCTCCTACGCTGATTTTCTCTTTATCTGCTGCGCTTGGGAAGTACACGCCTTTTTCATAAGGCAGGTACGATGTGACGGAGGCTTTGGAAAGTTTAAGAACTGCTGCAGTTGATAGTATGGCGGTTTTGTAGTCCTGTGTTTTTCTATACTCTTCAAAAGTGTTTTTCACTTTCTTCGCCGCATTCGATTCATACACTCCAGCTGTGATGAGTAGCTTTCTCACTTTGATTGGGTTTAGGTTTAGCACATCGGCGATGGATTGGAGGGAGCAGTCCTCCTCATAGAGTGCCACAGCCGCATCCATCTGATCTTTCAGATTCTTCCCGGCATCGTATTCCGGCTTTAACTTTTTCCGGCCGCCGCCAGGCTTTCTGGCTTTATATGCTCTTTTCTCTCCCATAATTATTCGTGCAGTTCCAGCGGCAGTCCATCCGGGTCGTGGAAGAATGTCATCTTCTTGCCGGTGTAATCATCCACACGGATTGGCTCACATTCAATCCCAACTTCTGCCAGCTCTTTCACCGTCTGCTCCACGCTCTCCACACAGAATGCAAGATGACGCAGGCCACAGGCTTCGGGACGGTTCACACGCTTCGGCGGGTTTTCTTCTGCAAAAATCTCCAACTCTGTGTATTCATTGACACGCAGATCCAGTTTCCAGTCCTTACGCTCCGGGCGATAGTTTTCCCTGATAACAGAGAAGCCCAGCTTGTTTACATAAAAATTCTTTGCGGCTTCGTAGTCAGATACGATAATTGCAATATGATGTATTTTAGATAAGTTCATTTTCTCACGCTCCATTTCTTTAAATTTTGTTCTTCTTTTATTTTCGTTATAAACTATATGGCAGCCTTCAAAAAATGCCGTGTGAACTCCTGGAGTTCAGTTTGTCCACACGGCATTTATTTTTTGGTTCTTGTTTATTTCAGCTTTTCCAGAATCTCATCCGCACTCATGCCGCTGGCCAGCAGCTTCTTCAGCACTGCTTCGGCTTCAGCCTTCTTAGCTTCTTCAGCGGCGTTCGCATCTGCCTTTGCCTTCTTTGCTTCCAAAGATGCCACTTCTTTTTCGGCCTTCTTCAGAGCAGTCTTCTTTTCTTTTAGATCAGCCTTCAAAGTGTCAATGTTGGCGGTGATGGATGCAATCTCAGTATTCAGGGACGCAATAGCCTCCTGCTTCTCTGTGATTTGGGATGCGTAGTCTTTGGTCGTATTGGTTTTGGGACGGTTTTTGCTGCCTTTCGTTCTGGGCATAGGTGATAACCTCGTTTTCTAATTCTTATAAAGCAGTAGAACTTTCACGCATTACAACAATCATTCACCTTCATTGTGAATAACCGTATTATTGTAATTTGAAGAAATTGAATTTCTGTTCATAAAACTATAATCACAATTCAATCTGTTATTCATGGACCCAGTATTTAAAGATGTTCTGATTGGCTGATTTTTCACCATTTCCACATGACAGTCCATATACAATTTTTCAATTTCTATCAACTCTACTGTTTTCATAATAAATTACCTCGCCATAATTTGAATATTAGAAATAACGGATTTCTTATTTTGATTTTCTATAATCTTAATTGCAGGAGTTCCATCCAAAGTAATCATATACGCATGATGTAATGAAAGAATCTTATCCTGTAACTCTCCGTCATCCTCCATCATTGAAATCTTTAACCCAATTTTCTTGCAGAATTCTGCATTCAAATGCCTTCCATGAATTTTTGAATCGTCATGTTCATTCAGTTTAGACACAATTGTAGCAATAATAGCCTGATCACTTGGATTATTCTTATCAAACATACATGTTCCAAGCCATTCTTCTATAAGTTTACCAGAAAGTTGAATCGCGTCAATAGCTGTTTTCATAAATGCAGCTGGATACTGTTGAAGCTTTATTGCCCAATACCGTGCGTTATTTGGGTCAGCCAGCAAATCTCTCTTTGCTTCTTCAAATTCCATCATTATATTATATGCGGGAATTCCATTAAATTGCGGATCAATTGGCCCCAAGCTAGACTGTTTTCCCATTATAATTTCTTTTGCAGAACAGGCAATCATTGTTCCTGCAGACATCGCCAACTGTGGAACAATCACTCTGATATCATTTCCAAATTTTGCTCTAAGATAACTAACAATTGCCTCCGCTGCTGCTGGTGAACCACCAGGCGTATGTAAAACTAAATCCAGTCCCTTAGTACAATCTAATCCATGAACACACGCCATGAATCCTGTCATATCAGCGTCATTAATGTCTAAATTGTTCCCTTGTTTATTAAGCCACGATGAATAATACGCTATTGTATTTCTTCCAGTGTAATCGGAAAGCTCTTTCAAATACTTGCGTCGAACATAATCATACTGAGACTGAGTTTCATTTACTTCCTTAAGAATATCATTCCAGCTTCCCATGTTTTCACTCCTTTGTATTTACTATCTATTTTTTCCACAAAAGTATATTGTTTCATCACCATTTGTGCTCTTTCCTTATTAACGTTATATATCGTGCAACACAGAAAGACATATAAAACTTAAATGAGCACAAATACTTAATTCTAGTATATCATAAGTCTGTAAATAAATCAGCCTTGTACACGCCTTTTTCTAACATTTTCTTAAAGCTGTCCTTTACTGCTGCAACATCCTCATGGTAGGTCATGCCGTACCAGGTGTCGTTGGTCTTCAGAACCTTCACAGACATCTTGCCCTGCTCCAGCAGCTCACCGATGAAGATTGGAATCAGATACTCTGCTTTCAGCGGATTGCCCGGGACCTCTATCTTAAAGAACTCCTTAAAGCCAGCTTCCAGCACATCCAAAAACTCCGGTGTCAAGCCCCACATATTCATGGAAACAAGAGAATTTACATCAACAGCTACGCCTTCTGTTTCTGCCCCAGTTGCAGTTTTTACAATATTCTTGGTCTCTACAACCTCAGTCAGATTATTCTGATCGTCCATCTTGCAGATGCCACGGGTCACACCACCATTATCGGACAGCGTATTTTTCAGAACAAAACCTGCCATACAGGACTTACCGCCATTCACCAGATACTCATGAACAGCCTTAAAGCCCTCCTTACCATAGTAATCATCTGCATTAATCACAATAAACGGGGTATCAATCACATTTTTCGCTGCAAGCACAGCCTGACCGGTTCCCCACGGCTTTGTCCGACCTTCTGGCATAGTCTCCGGAATATCGTTAATATCCTGGAAAGCATAGTCAACAGTTACATTATGAGAGGAGCAAATAGAGTCAATACGATCACCGATAACCTCTTTGAACTCTTTCTCGATATCCTTGCGGATGATAAATACCACATGATTAAATCCTGCTTCGATTGCATCATGGATGGAATAGTCCATAATGATATGGTTAGCATCATCAACCGGCTCCAACTGCTTAATTCCCGTTCCAAATCGGCTGCCGATACCAGCTGCCATGATAAGTAATGTTGTATTCATTGTTTTTTCTCCAAGTTTTTTCTATCAAATTGATTTTATCATAGTTTTTATTCTTCACATCTCTGCCGATCATAGATCGTTGCCTACTGCTCACCACGAAGAGGTGTGTGAAGGTTTGAGCAGCCACCGTGTGAGAATTCACACAGTTTTATTTTTCCTAATACAGACACTAATTCGACAGCATTCAACTTTTGGGGCATATTTAGTTCATTTTGCGTTTACAGTTTAGTACTCTTTCTTCAAGGCTCCTGAATGTTCTTCCACAAACTGTGCTATTACGTTCTCATATCCTTCCGGATCTTTTCTATAGTTCTCTGCATGATTAGCTCCATGAACTATATAAATTTCTTTACTGCTTTTACAACTATTATAAATTTCTTTTGCCATATATAATGGTGCCAAGTTATCCATATCACCATGAATAATTAAAATCGGAATTTTTGTCTGTGATACCGCCTTACAAGCATCAGCCTCTTTTAAATTAAATCCTCCCCAAAGCTTTATTCCCACATCTGCAAAAATTTTGAATACCTCTACTGGCATTCCTTTAGGCAAATGGCTCTTACAATTTAACTCTAACATTTTTGTTGATGTTGTAAATCCACTATCTTCAATAATTCCACAAACAGAATCTGGAAAATTCAAATTACTACTCATTGTGACCACTGCTCCACCCATTGAAATTCCCATAAGAAATATCGGTGTTTCTCTTCCAAAATGTTTTGCAGCCCAATTAGCCCAATTTACACAATCATAACGTTCCTTCACTCCCAATGTGAAAATATTTCCTTCACTTTCATCATGCGCACGCATACTAACAAGTAAAACATTCCATTTTTCTTTCTGCACAATTTTATAAATCGGCACACCATCCACGTAACTATGACCTCTAAACCCATGAAAGAAGATTACTAATGGAGCATTCTTCTTTCTCTCATAATAATGACCTTCCAACTTTGTTCCATCAGAAGCCAAGATAACAATTTTTTCATTATTTTTTCGCTTTATTTTATATGCTTCGGTAAGCCACTCATATTGCTCATCATCTGCTGTTCCCAAATCTGGCCATGCTGTTTCTCTTCGTTCACAAATTTTTTGGAACACTAATTTACTTCCTTCCCCCAAAATTATTATCGAAAAAATAAACATTATAATAACTACTGCAACAATCTTTTTCATTTTCACTGATCTCTCAGTTATTGCAAGTTGTTTTACTCTTTGCTTCATAAACATCACTTTCCTTCAATATTTATCATAAATGCTATCTTCCCGCTATAGCGCAGTACAGGTGTGTGCCTGAACCTCCTGCTAAAATAATACCTTTCATAATATACCCCTTTATATCTTATTTTCTTTGCCATCATTTTTTCTCAAACAATTCTCAACTCTTTGCCACCTACTATTTTCAGTGCCCATCATCCGCCACGTGGAGGCTGTTGATTTAGGATGACACCCACCCACAATAAGGGTGGTACAGTTTTCATTTTCCCTATTTCTTAAAAACAACCAATTTGCTAAGAATATAATTTAGTACAATAACAACAATATTTGCTAATAACTTCATCGCCATACCCCACAAATTTTGATACTCGTTAGGTATATAGTGTGCTCCAATATAGATTCCTGCAAAAATCATTATTCCTGTATCTAAAACCAAGGTTCCTAATCTACCAACTATAAAACACACAATTTCTCTAATTGCACTAATTCCTGAACTTTTGCTACAAAAAACCGCTGTTCGATTTGTTACATATGCAAAGAGAATGCAAATAAAATTTGCAAGGGCGTTTCCTATACCATTTGCAAATTCATATCCCCAAAAATGGTTAAATAATACATAAAGAACACAGTTCAGCAGGACTGTTAATGCTCCAAAAAACAAATATACAATAATTTCCCTGTAACGTTTTATCGTATTCATATATGCTTATCCTTGCTCCCAGTTCATAATACTTTTCTTCTTTACCAGAAAAGCTTTGGTTGCTAGTTTGGCCATATATGTATCGGATCTCGAATCAGAGTAAAATGCATCAATTTCCATTTCTGAAAAGGCTTCTTTAAACCTGATCACTTTTTCAGCACCGTGGCAATTTTTAGATAAAAATTTACCACTTGATAATTCCACCTTCGTTGCAATCAAATTTTCCACACCTAATATCTCACATATAGGTTTAAGCAAGAACTCTGGTGAGGCAGAGATAATAACATCATCCTTACGTTTTTGATTTAAATACCATTCCTTGATTTTATTTTGATTTTGTTTCCAAAAATCATCTACAAAAGTCTTGTCTGTTCGTATTCCTTTCAAAAAAGAAAAATACATTTCTTTCATTTCTTCTTTTGAGGATAGATGTAATTTATATTTAACTATTCCCAACATCTGCTTTGGAAAGTAGGCAATCAATTTAGGATATCTTTTCAAGAGAAAGAAATATATGTCTATTGAACTATCTCCATTGTATATTGTTCCGTCAAAATCGTATACATTCACTCTATTTCCCTCCATCTAATTAATCATCGCAATACATACAGCAACAAGAACATACACATTGCATATACTACGCACAACAACATCAGCGGAATATCATGAACGACTACTTCGACAGGATCACCATCTGAATCGCCCTCAACATCAAAACTATATCTAAGTGTGATTAAACAAAGTATCGGAACAGTCCACACCAATCCTTTAGCTGCCAAGCCATAAAAGCCTATTGTTACAGGATCAACACTCCAAAGCGCATAAAATACAATTGCTAATGCTAAAAACAAATACATATTTTTATCCAAAAAACTCTCAGGATATTTTTTCAATACGCTACGAGTATTTCCAGCAGTCTTTTTTAATTCATTTCTTCTTTTACCTAACGCCAGATAAAAAGCTAACGAGATGACCGTAAGATATAGCCAATTTGAAACAACAATATCAGCAGCTACTGCGCCGCAAATTAGTCTGAGTAAAAAGCCAGATACCAAAATGGAAACATCAAGAATCGGCACATTTTTTAGGCCCATACTATAGGCAACATTCAAACAAAGATATAGAAATAGTAAAAAACTTGCCATTAAACTCCTGGAAGCTATACAACATACAGTAGCTACTACAAAGAGAACTACGCAGACAAATATAGCCAAGCTAATAGAAATATTACCGGCCGCAATCGGTCTCTTGCATTTCGTTGGATGGTTTCGATCTTTCTCTACATCCTTAATATCATTAATCATATAGACAATTGATGAAGTAAAACAGAAAGCCACAAAAATCAGTGTGGCAGGCATAAGTTTTTCTGCATCAAAAAACTTTCCACTACAAACTAAAGCTGCATAAACAAGAAAATTTTTAATATAATGATGCACTCGCATCTCTTTAAGCAAATATTTCAACATGTCTGTTTTCTCCTTATAACGGGTAATTTTCTATTGCAAAGTTCAGCATCCGGATAAACTCCGCGATATTAAGCTTTGCGATTAGAATAAACAGACATGTCAATATTACTATTGCACTTTTTTTGTAGCCTTTATTGTAAATTCTCTGAATGCTTAAAAAGAATGGCACCCAAAAAGCCCATGAAAAGTACAATGAATACAGGAAAAGAGCATTAGAACTAGTTCCCCATCCCAGCACGCACAGGAGTAGCACAGAAAAACCAATCCATGATGCTGAAATTTTGCACAGAAGTGACTCTCTGTTCCAAATAATGGCTATTACTATCAAAACTATGATAATAACTCCAGCAACATTAATTGTGGTAGACTCACTAGACCCCCAAATTAGGAATCCGCTTTTATGTACCTTTTCAACAGCAGGTTGTCCAACAAAACAATCCACAACAAATTTTGAATACTGATAAGCCTTGTCAACAATTGTTAGCTTTTTACCTGTATGCTGAAAGATTTCTGCTAGATTGGCTTTTATATTAAGAAAAATGTCCATACGACCAAATGCAAGTAATGTTAAAAGAAACATCATTCCGCATTTGAATGCACTTTGAAGCCATTCTATGAAAGACTTAGCTTTTTTCCAAACAACCATAAAAGCTGATGTAAGTAATCCATTTGCAGCCCCTATGATCATCAAATCTGCCTTTTTCTGATCATACATAACGGCTACTACAGCCATAATCAACCAGAAGAAAGAAGATACATACTGTTCCAAGCATAAAGAAAAGACAATAGCTGGATAAGAGACGCTTAAAATCAGTATAATCAAAGATCTAATGATATCATTGTCTGAAATCAGATGGCTTAACAGCCAAATACTCCACACAAGCAGCAAGGCCTGAACAAACGCATACGCGATAGCCAATCCATTCACATAAAAGCAGTTCAAAATAATGCCAAGTATATATGCAATGCCCATAAAAGGTGCCGCCGTAAGCATATATAAAGGCTGCCTTAAGTCATTTTGCCCTTGAAAAAGTGATAGCCATACATTTGAACCAGTTAATGTGCAAGAATCGCTTCCGTAAATCACATCATTGTATCCTGATCCATAAAAAGCTGTAGTATTTCTATAAACCCAAACAATCAGAAAAAAATACAATGCACAAACAACGATAGCAACTATATTATTAATTTCATACTTATTATCGATAATCGTGTCGATTAATGCAACAACGTTAGAAAGAACGTAATTAAAAATCACACTTACTCCATACATTGCAATAAACGACATTGTGAGTAAAGCAATTACTACAACAGCTTGTATAGTTGTAGTAGAAATACCTTTACTCATCAGCTTACTAATTGCTCCAGATTTCATTACCATATGATAAATTGTATCAGCCACACAACACAAAGTTCCAGCTGACGAAGCAATGCTGAGCACCCCTGTTTTAGTATTAAACTGCTTCAAGCTACTATAGGTTACACTATTTGCTCGAATTACAATCAAATAAAACAAGATTGTTGTAGAGACTAAAATGCCAGGTATAAAACGGGTTACGCCTCCTTGCGATATAGCACTTAGTCCTATAAATACTGACAGCGAACACCAGAGCAATAATTTAACAATTACATTTTTATCTCTTAAAGGCGTCGCCCCCCCCCCAGAGATTTTTGATTAGAATTCATAATAACCTCCATTTCTAATACTCATGATATTTCGGAATATTGTTAGTAATATAACCTTCACCTTGAATAAAAACTGCAACTTTTTTGCTATACAATAATATATTCTTAGAACAAGCTTTTGATTAGTGTCTCCTTTTTATTTTTGTAAGGACCCACTCCTTTGCCATCTTAAATTTCAAAGTTCTAAAATATGCAAACCAAAGTAAAATATTGGGGAGAATGCAACAAACGATTCCTCTTATAAACAAATTCGCCACAGTGTAATCACCTATAAAAGTCGTAACTTTAAACGTAACTACCACTGAGATTATTGTAACTACAGCATAACCCAAATTATCAATAAAATATTTGGAAATTTTTTCATCTGTAAAATAATGTTTAAATAGGACTTGTGCTCCGAATCCAAAATTAATTAAAATCAATGGAATAATTGTGGCAAGCACAATACCATAAACACCCCAAATCTGCACCAAAAGATAATTCAATATGATATTTGCAATTGTCTCACATATTGCACGGAATCTATTTTCCCACCATAATCCAGCTGCGGATGTATATGTGGTTCTAATATCACACATTTTTAGAGCATAAAAATAGATTGAGAAAAGAACTGGAGCCAGGAGTGGTAAGGTTAATTTTTCACCAACCCACAAAACCATAAAATTTTGGTAAAGGCAAAAAAGAGTAACTGTCGCCCAACTTGAAATCCACATGTATATAAAATTAAACACAGTAAAATCGTTATAATTCTTCTTTTTCGATTCTGCAGCAATACTATTACCAATACCACCTATCATTGCACTTGTGATTACGTTCATCACTCCAACGATCGCATTTACTATATAATAGTAATTATTGTAAATAGTAGTCATCGTCAGGCTAATAAAAGCTGAAACAAAAATACTATCAAACGAATTTCGTGTCATGAAACACAGCTTCGAAACCATCAAACCGGATACTTGCTTTTTAATTTCCCTTTTGTCCTTTGATGTTACCTTTCCCTCACATTTAAGCTGTGGAAACTTCTTGCCTACAATTCTTGCATTGAGAATATTATTTATAATCGTCAAAACCAGCATTGTTGCAACATAAAAATAGTATACATAGATACTTTTCCATACTATTAGAAGAATTAATTGAATAATATTTGTTAATCCTGTAGTTATCGTATCATTCAACGATATGTAATCATTTCTTTGAAATGCCTCAAGGACTGATTTTTTATAAGCCATAAACCAATAACTAGAAACAGTATTAAACAGGTACATGGCAAACAATATATAAATATTGAGTTCGTCCGGACATTCTCCATTAATTAATCTCGGCAGAAATGGCATTAAAACCACTCCACCAATTAAGACAACGGTTCCAATTACCCGATAAATTGACCGATAGTAATTTAGAAGTGCGCAAATTTTTGCTTGCTGATTTTTGGCGATAGGCTCATACATGCTAAAAACAACAGCGCTACTAAACCCTAACTCCGCCACACTTAATACAGATAAGATTGAACTAAATAGACTGTTCAAGCCTAAGTATTCTGCTCCAAGACTGTATATAAATGCCGTTCTAACTAAAAAAGGTAAAAGTAGAACAATAATCTTATTTATAAATCCCATCACCATATTTCTTGCTGCGTTTTTTGTTCGATTAATTTTCACCTTTTACACTCCTTAATATGGGGACTTTCTATTCTCTCCTTTATCATCAGTTGCTTCAAAATGTCATAGGAGGCCTTACTAGAAATCCATGTAATGCAGCTGTGGCAATTCTGTACAGTCCAAAATACAATTTATACATGTTCATAATCCGGCTCTTGATATGCCTCAATTAGTCGTTTCGAATTTACAGCTAACACTATAACCAAATATATTATTATACAGTTATCAAACGCCTCTGAAATTTGAATCACAAAAAAAGAAAACAAACAACCTGAAATAACTTTCGCAACAGGGTGTTCCCAATTTTGAGTCAACTGTTTAATCGCCGATCTGTACAACAATAAATATATTAAGCCTGCAACCAATCCTCCGGTAAATAATATCTGAAGATAATTATCATGACAATGTGTTGCACCAGCCCATATATAATCCACATCAGGCATTATCCCTAGCAAACTAGGAATATCTTTAGAATACATAACACCATACCCTGATATTGGATTTTTCAAAATTGCATTAATAGCATTCTTCCATATCATAAGTCGACCAGTAAAAGTCATATCTTTTCCTAAAAATCCTACAATAAATGGCTGCAAAAAATCAAACTTCTGTTGCACAACAACAATAACAAATGCAGCAGCTACCAAAATACACCCTATCTTTGGCTTCAGAATCTTCTTAAAAAAAGAAATATTCTGAATAATAAGTATAATTAAAATCCCAACTATTGTTGTTGCCGATCCATCAATCAAATGTGAAATCAGCGCGACAGCACTCATGTACCATCCATACTTCTTATTTCCTAACAAAGTCGAATAAATCCAAGCAACAACCACCGCTGGATAGTGCCACGATATTGAAACATTGCCAACTCCGAAGAGCCACTCTCTAGTATTCGTGCTATAGGCAGCTGAATACACGGAATAAATTCCGTTAGGAAACAATATCATAAGTAATAAATTTATTACTGCAAAAACAAAAAAATAGTAATATAAACACTTCATTAAACTTTTGATATTGTTGCTAAATAAATCAAAAATCATAGCGATACATATTACACTACGAGCCACTCTCATTACTTCTGGAATGTCTCCTTGTTTAATGTAAGTTTGAATATAAAGCCATATTTCAAGCAAAAGAAAAAGAACTACAAACTCAGCTGGAGTTTGTTTCCGTTTCAAATACAAAATAACGCAATATACCAAATCAAACAATAATATCAACTGATAAATTAGTGTAAAGAGCGGAAAATGCAATAAATAATTAATTTTTAAAATAGGAAATATTAGCAAAACATATAATACTGTTTGCTTTTTTACAACCAATTCCAATTTGTTATACCTCTTCCTTTTTAGTATATTCTGTCAGCCTTCTTCGCCTAGTAAATGCCAAGCCCTCATATCTCCCTTTTACACCCCTTGTCAACCAAACTCAATTAAAGATATACTAAAAATGCGACGTAACGCACCCTTGAGTCAATTTAATCTTCCGGTTAGAGGAAATTCTTTATTACCTATTAATACCAACAGTCATATTGACTGCTAAATTTTTATTGTTAAAAATCTTCGCATATATTATCCCAATTATAACGCTTATATATATATATATTCCACCCAGGATATTGTTGATCGCACTTGATATTCAAAGAAAAGGCAAAAACATTAGTCCGAATCTCTTGTTAGAATAATACCTTTTATATAAAAATTCATTTCGAACTGCAATTATGTCATTTATGTTTTCATAGAGCCAGTAATATTAGCAACCATCATAAACAATATTTCTTAATGCTTTTAAGTATCTGTTCTTAGAAAATTTTTTTCTAACCAACAAATATTCAAATCTGAAGAATTGTTTACATGTCACTGCGAAGTAAGTGATTTTTCCCTTCTTTTCAAATATATATCCTTTATCTAAAAAGAATTTTTCCAAGTTATTGTTATCCGACAGCCAAAAAGGATCCTCACCATACGTCGGCGCGTAATAATTCATTATCTTTCGAAACGAATCGATATAAACGCTATTTATATCGAACAAATCATCAATCACAAATTGTGGCGGATTGATTACCGGTGTCTTCGCCAAAATAATAAGCTCAAAATCATGTTTACCTCTAAATATGGAATTGTGCGGAAGAGTTCCGTTTGTACATGCCATTATTTTGGCATTATTTATATAGAAAATCTGTTCATACACATTTAATTGTTCTGGCGAAAGAACCTTGAACCCATTTATCGCAAATTGATTCTCAATTTCTTTTTCTCCTACTTCTCTAATACTTGATCTCCAAAAATGTGCTCTACTAAAATAAATTTTTTCATACGGTTGAAGTTTTTTTATGATTTCGGATTTATATACATTTGCAATTATTGTATCAATAATATTTCGATAGTGAGAATTTGCGATTGTATATCCTAGCGTAGGCTCTGGTATTAATACACAGGCAAAGGAACAGGGGTCTTTTATATAGATTAATCGACTATCATCAATCCCCATTAGATGAAGCAATTCCAAATAATTCCCCTCAACTTGATTATTGGACCAATTATAACCACAGAACGCTATTCTATAGTCTTTATACTTATCATCATTAATAAACCAAAATCGACATAGGCAATCTAACAAAAAATGCCCCCAATGATTTGGAATAACCGGTATATATATTACGGTTTCTCTATAAAAAGGCACTTTTTCTTTTTCAAAATCATAATATCCTCCAAATGCATCTCCTACTCTAGATGCTTCTATAAATTTCCCTTCATTAGTTATTGCACCACCTCTTCCCCAAAACAAATCAGGATCCTTTTTTGTCGGTAAAATAGTTACATCATCTGCTCTAAAAAAAGAAGGTGCTTCTTTATCAATGCCCTTATATTGCGTATCCGAAAGATACTTTCTCATGTAACTATCATTATATAAATATTTAGTAATATAGTCTTTCATTTAAATAACCTCTTTGTAACAATTCTTCATATATATATATAATTTCAAATAAACGGAATTATTTTAGGCAGAATACCACCAATTAAACTTTTATCACCAATAAAATTAATGATATGCTTTTTAGTATAAAGTATGCTTCCTAGGCGAACACACAAATATCAATCACCTTTCAAGGCTTTATGTAAAAAGAGCATTGATTTATTTCTTTCGATTTCGATAATATGATTAATTGTTTGATAGTCCCACTCCAAGCCCAACATTTTTTCAACCGAGCTGCACTCAGTAACATATAGATCATACAGCCCTATTTTTTTTAGAAAACTTTCAGCTTTTGCGACAATAAAATCAGACTTACAAAAAGCAAGTGGCTTATTAAAAATCAATCCAAACATCAACCCATGGTATGTACTTGTAACAACCTTCTCTGCATACTTAAATAATCCTAACCATTCAAACACTGACAATTCTGATTGTTGGATTAGAACATCGCACCAGTCATACTTATCATCATTACAAGCTAGACAAATCAGTTTATATCCTTTTTTATGTGAATATTCTATTGTCTGATTAATAAATTCCTTGGTAAATAAAACCCCATATACAATAATATAATTATCAAATTTAGGTTTAATTATATTATTATCATTAGAAAAATTCCACAGCCAAGTTGGGTCTAATACCACTGGCGGCCTAACCCCTGTTATCTCTTCAACAATGTCCGCAGAATTTTCATCACGAACTGATATATAATTCAAATCCTTTATTCCATCTATCACATATTCTGGATGTTTATTATGTTTAGATACCGTACCGAATGAACATGCATAGGCAACCTTCTTTTTTGCTTTCAATCCATTTCCAAATAAATATGGATCATTATCAAAAAAAGCAAATGAATAATCCCAAATAATATCGCTCCCCAGCACTAAGCAGTCCATCTCATATAATGAAAGCTGACTTGCTGTAAACTGTTCTGTATGCGGAATAATATTATAATCCCTCGGAAAATTTTTACGTCGTTTATGATAATCCGAAAATGGATTTAAATATTTACCCAGTGATTTATAAAAGTTTTTTTTCCATATAGGATCTATCGGATATTTAGAATAATATTGTTTATAGTGTTTCTGGCATAGATAGTTAATCTGTTTTACATCATACTCCGGGTAAGCTTTCTGAATACTTGCTTGTAATGCATAAGCCTGTGCAAACGTTCCATAGTTTGGCACTCCCCAAAATGTTAATATATTAATATCATTCATGTTTCGCTTCTCCGATCTTGAATGCCATTTTGAATGTAATGACAGTAATTTGTGTTTTTCTTCCCTTTTCCCTTATATCTCCACTCTAACTTTTGAGGCACTGCCTCATACTGAGATAAATAGCATTTATTATATTCGTCACCTAATGTTCTCAGCATCAGCATCATATCTCCGTCTGCAAAATGAATATTATCTAATGCATTATCATCAAGGCCATATTTTTTACACATCATTAAAACCATATCAATGAAAAAATATGTCGAATAGTCTTTATACTTTAAATAATATTCTCTAAATACTTCATCAACGACTTTTACAAAGAGAGAGCCTTTTCTAGAAGCAAAAAAATATCCAGACCACGAGCAATTGTATTTTTCATATTTCATAAAATATCTTGTCGAAGAAAATTCCAAAGATTCAATTGGCTTATTATCTAGATTTTTCAACAGATCCATCTTATTAAAAAACATTATCGTTGAATCAATCCAAATTCCTCCATTATTTTTTAAAAGATTAAATCTCAATATATCCGAAAAAACTTGTATGGATATTTTCCCCTTTTCAAAATCAGTGAGAATAATATTATCAATATCAGTGAATTTTCTATAATTATTTTTATCAATTAGATGAATCGCGCAATCTGGATAGTACTTGTACACCGTCTCCGTACACGCCTTAACTAATTCAGGAGCCGTATCAAACCCATCCCACCAAAATAAAAAAATATTATTACATACAGGACACTCATTCAACTCTGTCTTGCCGCCTGTATATGAAGTAATTATTTCTTTAACTCTCGAATCAATAATTGGGAGGAATTTGTTAATTTCCTTAAAATTATTATCTCGTCTTCTTCTAAATTTAATTTGATAATGTGTTTTAACCAGGCCATTCTTGACAAGATATTTAAGTATAAATCTTGTATTACCAAGGAACAACTTTATTGTTCTTAAGTCTGATTTTAACTTTAATCTAATGTATGAATATAGAAAAGCTGGAAAATATAATCTACCAAAAATGCGAATCCAAGTTTTTGCCGAATACGACAAGTCCCTAAACAATTTTAAAGATGTAGTATATACTTCATCTTTTCGAAGGTGGTAATAAAACTTACGAAATTGTTCAAAGTCAGTCTTCATTAATCGTTCAAAAACAGATTCAACTTCAAAAAAATATAATGCATATGCTTGCTTTGTAGATAAGCCTTCATTTATTAGCAGATTTTTCAAAGAATTATATGCTAATTTACTTTTTTCCATATGACGTTCTATGGTATTACTAACCATCATAGAATTTTGATTGCCCACATTATAAAAATAGTCTTTAGGGCCCTTTATCGTCTTACACCCTCTTGAATGAGATAACATCA
Source organism: Faecalibacterium sp. 7 (assembly GCF_049562865.1). Taxonomy (NCBI): domain Bacteria; kingdom Bacillati; phylum Bacillota; class Clostridia; order Eubacteriales; family Oscillospiraceae; genus Faecalibacterium; species Faecalibacterium sp. 7. The sequence goes on from NZ_CP186911.1 coordinate 2,883,859, forward strand.
GATATGTAAATATTGAATCTTCACCAAGAGTGACTTCGCGATAATTGAAAAAGGGCGCCGCAACAGTTTTCACAACATTTGCGCGATAAAGCTTATTCCACCTAGAGATAAAAATTTTGTCGGAGAAATCAATTTTTCCATCCAACAAATAATGTTCCCTTAATTTTTGAAATTGATCTCCAACAATTTTACTGTCTTCAGATAATATGACCGGGATGAATTGGCCATTATTATTTCTATAAAAACCTGATGCTACAAAATCGATATCATCGTCCATTTGAGACAGTAAATCCCAAAGATACAGTGGTCCTATATAATCATCAGGATCAAGAAATGCAATATACTCTCCTGTCGCTTGATTAATACCATAAATCGTAGCATCTACTAATCCACCATTTGGCTTTGAAAAAACCCTAATTCTACTATCTTTTAAAGCAAAGTCATCAATTATTTCTATACTCGAATCGGTAGATCCATCATTAATTAAAATAATCTCTAGATTAGTGTACTTCTGATTAATGATTGATGATATCGATTTATTCAGATACCGTTCTTGATTATAGATTGGAACTATAACTGATATTTTACCTTCCATTTTTTACCTTCTTTTGTTTCACACACTTACCATGGAAACTCATTTGTTGATTTCAAAGCATTCTTAATCGCCTCAAGATTTTTATAGCCACTTCTTGTATCAGGCTCCAAATATCCACCTTCTGCCCATTCATTCCATGCATACATAAAAATCATATCTTTGCTGTAAATATTCTTTGCTCTGATAATCTGTTGTGTTAAATATTTTTCAAATTTCTCAGGTGTATCCCCAACAAATATTTCTCCACGCTCTCCTTTGCGTGGGGTATTATCCCATCCAACAAATGCACCAGGAACGTTCTTTTCTGTTTCTGGCTTTCTTGTGAGAATTTTATTCCACGCCTCATCATAACTAATTTGATTGCTTTTATTGAAGAATCCGACACCGTATCTCATTAAATCGAAACCAAAGTTTTTTTCTACAAATGCTGCTACTTTTCTTCTAAGAGCTTTAATATATTTATGATTATTCTTAAACATATCATGTCTAGCATATAAAGGTTGAAATTCGATATTATATTTAAAACGCGAATCATCCTTATCTGCTTTCAAATCGAAGTCAATATTCTGATATGCATAAGTCAGCCCCTCAAATCCTTCTTGAATTGCCAACTCATTCCAGTAATCTAACATCTCATTTAGGCATTCAATAACTTCAGGTCTATATATTACCACTAGCGGTTTTCCATCATCACAAATATATCGAGAATCTTTAAAAAATGGTAATAGGTAATCAAAATGCTCTTTCCATTCTCTTTTTTCACCATACAGCTGCGGAATTAATACCTTTGTTTCGCCTACCCATGCACGAGTCCAAGGTTCATTCGCCCAGCAAACACAGAACGGAATATCAATATCTCTATTCTTCAGCATATTTTCCATAGGTTTTTCAAGAAGTAGTTTTCCATTAAACCAATAATGATAATAACAAAAGCCATATACACCGTACTCTTTTGCGATTTTAGCTTGCCAAACTTGAACGTTGGGATCCAATAAATTATAGTAATTCTCATTTAAAGGTACTCGAGGCTGTTCATGTCCCTCATATAAAGGTTGTGCTTTTTTGACATTTACCCATTCCGTAAATCCTTTTCCCCACCATTCATTGTTCTCTGGTATTTCATGAAACTGAGGAAGATAAAAAGTAATAATTTTCATTTTGATTTCCTTTCCACATGCTATCAAACTCTACTAAGCAGTTGTTTATAATAGTCCGTTAATAGAGTAGCCGATTTCTCAATATTAAAAATACTATTCCGTAATTCCGGCATTTCACGATTGGTATTATCACGTGCTGCTGCAATCACAATATTTGCCCAGACTTTTTTCTCATCATTTAATGGAACAAACTTTACTTTGTTAGTAAATTCAACTTCTTCTGGCACTTTGTCTGAAAAAATGCACGGTAAACCAGAAAACTGCGCTTCAACACCTACAACCGGCAAACCCTCAAACAACGATGGCATAACAAATACATCCATCGCTTGGTATAACTCCCCCACATCAGCTCTATTGCCTAAAAATCTAATGTGATCGTTCAAGCCCAATTTTTCCACATATTTTTTTATATCATCCAGTTTTTCGCCCATACCTATTAACAGAAGTACACAATCATTTTTGCTTTTCAATATCTCCGCGAAAACATCAATTAGAAATTTATGATTTTTTTGATAAGACATTCTGCCAATATGACCAATGACTACTTCATCTTTAATTCCTAACTCTGCTCTTTTTTTTATTCTAACTTTTTCATCATACAAAAATCTATCGATTTCAATTGCGTTTGGAATATATGTATACTTCTTTCCCGGGAACAAAAATTCCCCGGCTGCTTTACCACAAGCACAATAATAATTTGCAACCTCTGGCAATTTCAATTTGAAATAAGATTTTAAAAAATATTTAAAATCTCTATCTATTGCAGTATTATGACTATGTGCAATACGAATTGGTATATTCGCCTTCTTCGCCGCTAATAGTGGCAGATAACTCATAGAATCAATATGCGAATGTACAATTTTATACTCAGTATGAGTCGCATAGAATTCTTTCATATATTTAAAATATGACAAGTAATTCTGCGGATAAAGCCGAGGAGCATAGTATACTTTTCCACCAAGTGATTCTATCTCGTCATCATAATCGCTTCTATTGGGACGATGTGTCAGAAAATCAAATTGGATCTCGCTTCGATCGATATTTCTATAATAATTCATTAGCATTGTTTCCAAACCAGCTCGATGCATATCATTTACACATTGCAGGATTCGTATCATTGAAAGTCTCCTCTCTGTCAATATAAGTATTTTTTCTCTAATTATAGCGGCTTTATCTTTGCTATTGTTCCCATGACTTTTTCCTGACTCTAAACTCCTCTTCAATACTGGTAATCTTGTATTAGTATTTTTAATACGACTTGTTTTGCCTGAGGCGCATTACTGTGGAAGAAGGATAGAATATAAATAACAGTATTTTACAGTTCTTTATAACATTCATACCAATAATTGGAATTCCTATCCCCACTATTATCCCAAGTAAAACATGTAATAAATAGTTGCTTACCCCTACTTTAAGAAGTACTATTCTAAATCCAGCGGTAAATATTGTATGTAATAGATATATTGGAAAAGAATATCTGTTAAGCACTAGCATACATTTTTCTACACAGTCACATTTATCAAGCAAACTAACAGCCACAATGCTCGTAACAATTCCCAGTAGCGCAAAAAAGCGACTTGTAATAGCGTTCGGTTATCGGTTAGAAGAGATTATTTATTATCAATACTCTCATCTATTATTTTCTCCTGTACAGTTTCATCGTTTCCTTTACAACTTCATCCCAGTTATATTTCTCGCAGATAAAGTCAGCTGCCTGATTCTTCATTCTTATAACCATTTCTGGATGGTCACAGGCATCTTGCAATTTTTCTCGCAAGTCCTCTACATCTGACTTTTTGAAAATCAATGCCTTATCTTCCACAACCTCTGCACATTCTGGAATATCGGATACCAGACAGCAATTGCCGTAGCTCATCGCCTCCAGCAGACTTAATGGCATTCCTTCCAGATCGGACGGCAGCGTGTAGATGTAAGCGTTGCTGTATAGTTCATCCAGCATTGCTCCCTGCACAAACCCGGTAAAGAGAATCCGATCGTCACCCTTCGCCAGTTCTTTCAATTCCTCCATAAAGGAATCCGTATCACTGGAGCCACCTGCAATGACCAGTTTTTTATCTGTCTTGACATTCTTGAAGGCCTCAACCAGATATCGAATCCCCTTTTCTGGCACCAGACGACCGAGGAACAATATGTATGAGTCTTTTTTCAGCCCGAACTTATCTGTAATCAGACTTGCTTCCCGAATCTGCGGCCTATTCACGCCATTAGGGATAAAGTGCGTTTCTCTTCCATAAGTTTCCTTAAAATAGTCCTGCACTCCTTTGCTCAGAACAATGACCTCGTCCGCATATTTCGCAGCATTTTTTTCGCCTTGGTGGATAAACTTAGAACCAAGTCCTGATTGCCATTTCTCGCGCTGCCAATCAATGCCATGGACGGTAACAACAACTCTTTTCCCAAACATCTTCGGCAGCCATGCAAAGAACGCCGGTCCTTCGGCATGGATGTGCACCACATCGTATTTTCCAAATGCGCTATAAAGTGCCGCAAATGCGGAGGAGCTGACTGCAGCAAGTCCACGCCGTTCGATGGTCGGAACAGACTTCTGACGGATTCCCTCGTACTCCGTTTTACCAGCATCGTCATATTCTGCACCACTCACATGATGGCCTGCTCTGTTGTAGCAGGTTACGTCACAGCCATTCTGTGCCATTCGGGTGCAGAGCTCTTTGACAACGATTTCTACTCCGCCTTCTCTCGATAATCGCTTCTGTCCGAACATCGCAATCGCAAGTTTCTTACTCATAAATCTTTCCCACAATCCCACTCAATTTCTTCATCAACATCTCGGCCAACACAAAGAGCGGATAGGTTCGTACACCTGTCCGCTGCCTGTCACCCCACCCTCATGGTCGAGATTTCTTTCTGAGCGGCATTTCTGCCACACAGAAAGATCAATCGTTCATTCTTCGGGTAAGAAAATATGAACTTCGGGTCGCGGAGCCTTTCATTCTCTGCCGTGCCCTTGTTCCTATTATGACAGCCGCGTATTATTTCACACTCCCCATGGACGGTAACAACAACTCTTTTCCCAAACATCTTCGGCAGCCATGCAAAGAACGCAGGTCCTTCGGCGTGGATGTGCACCACATCGTATTTTCCAAATGCACTATAAAGTGCCGCAAATGCGGAGGAGCTAACTGCAGCAAGTCCACGCCGTTCAATGGTCGGAACAGACTTCTGACGGATTCCCTCGTACTCCGTTTTACCAGCATCGTCATATTCTGCACCACTCACATGATGGCCTGCTCTGTTGTAGCAGGTCACTTCACAACCATTCTGTGCCATTCGGGTGCAGAGCTCTTTGACAACGATTTCTACTCCGCCTTCTCTCGATAATCGCTTCTGTCCGAACATCGCAATCGCAAGTTTCTTACTCATAAATCTTTCCCACAATCCCACTCAATTTCTTCATCTATATTTCAGCCAACACAAAGAGCGGATAGGCTCGCTTGCCTGTCCGCTGGCTGTCACCCCACCCTCATGGTCGAGATTTCTTTCTGGATGGCATTGCTGCCACCCAAAAAGATCATTCGTTCATTCTTCGGGTAAGAAAATATGAACTTCGGGTCGCGGAGCCTTTCGTTCTCTGCCGTACCCTTGTCCCTATTATGACAGCCGCGTATTGTTTCACAGGTTCCATACGGGTTCTGTATTCTCCGCAATTGGATCCGTTTCACCCGCTTTGTCCTCTGGATTTCCAAATTTGATTTTATGTTGTTTTTGTACCACAATAACCCCGGACGATCTTTCGCCCAGGGTATCTCATCCACGTGATTTAATTCTGCGCAGTTTCTCTGCTCGAAAGTACAGATGTTTTTCCGTTCTCCCACTCACCAAAAGCATACTTATTTCCCCCAACCGCAACTCAGGAGATTTCGTTCTTTGAGTAACCTTTCGATACCAACTTTCCACCAATTTCAGACTGTTGTTATCAGTATTATTTTAGCATGTTTTCTTCTTGCATACAATACTTCGTTGTACTATCGTTACTCATTTTACGGATAAGATTTCAGTCTATTTTACGCATTTTCTTGCTAAAACACCCAATTCGTCAAGAAATTTCTTTTTTCAGCTATTGCCTGTTTTAATTCTTCGACAAAGCCTCTTTTCCTTTGACCAGAAATCAACGTTACCCCTCATTTTTTCATTCTTTATGTATTTGCCTCCTCACCGCCATTACTATTCGAATTTATCCATCCAGCCTGAAAAAATGCATATTTTCTCGCATAAACAAATCAACCATTGTCCAGACAAAAACAAGCAGCAATCCAGAATTCCGCAAGCAAAAAAACACCCTTCCTCTCACGGAAACCCGCAAAAGGAAGGGTGTTGAACTCGTTATCCTGTTGTCGTACCAATCACAGCATGTTCGCACCAGCAAAGCCGGTGCCAGCCGTCATTCAGCACGGCACCTCAAGCACTTTTGAGCGTAGAGCTGTGATTAGCAGTTCTCAGCGAAGTACTTAATGGTACGAACCATCTGAGAGGTGTAGGAGTTCTCGTTGTCGTACCAAGACACGACCTGAACCTGATAGGTGTCGTCGTCGATCTTAGCGACCATGGTCTGGGTAGCATCGAACAGAGAGCCATAACGCATGCCGATGACATCAGAAGAAACGATCTGATCCTCGTTGTAGCCGAAGGACTCAGAGGTAGCAGCCTTCATAGCAGCATTGATGGACTCCTTGGTGACGTCCTTGCCCTTGACGACAGCAACCAGAATGGTGGTAGAGCCGGTAGGAACAGGCACACGCTGAGCAGAGCCGATCAGCTTGCCGTTCAGCTCGGGGATGACCAGGCCGATAGCCTTAGCAGCACCGGTGGTGTTGGGAACGATGTTCTGTGCGCCAGCACGAGCACGGCGCAGATCGCCCTTGCGCTGAGGACCATCCAGGATCATCTGGTCGCCGGTGTAAGCATGAACAGTGGTCATGATACCGGAGACGATGGGGTAGGTCTTGTTCAGGGTGTTGGCCATGGGAGCCAGGCAGTTGGTGGTGCAGGAAGCAGCAGAAATGACCTGATCCTCAGCGGTCAGGGTCTTCTCGTTGACGGAGAAGACAATAGTCTTCAGATCGTTGCCTGCGGGAGCAGAGATAACGACCTTCTTTGCGCCAGCCTGGATGTGAGCCATGCTCTTCTCCTTGCTGGTGTAGAAGCCGGTGCACTCCAGAACGACGTCAACGTTCAGTTCGCCCCAGGGAGCATCCTTTGCATCCTTAACAGCGTAGATCTTGATCTCCTTGCCGTCAACAATGATGGAGTCCTCGGTAGCCTCGACAGTGTGCTTGCCTTCGCCGATCTTGCCGCAGAAAGAACCCTGAGCAGTATCGTACTTCAGCAGGTGAGCCAGCATCTTGGGGCTGGTCAGGTCGTTGATTGCGACAACCTCGTAACCCTCAGCATCAAACATCTGACGGAAAGCCAGACGACCAATACGACCGAAACCATTGATAGCAACTCTAACAGCCATGTTAATAGTACCTCCTAATTATTTTACCCATAATCGGATAAATCACGGTATCTTTATTTTAGACCAAAACGCAGAAAGTTTCAAGTGTCTGCCAAAAAATTAACAAGACATTTCCATCATTTTTTGCTTTTGTACGATTTTGCTTCCTTTCACTCGCCGGTTTTAGGCAATTGCACCAACGGAGTGCCAGCACTTTTGTCAGCTCTGTCTGTTCAGGCAGGCTGCAGCGCACACTCCGCCAATGCCGCCCACACAGCAAAGGCCCAGCCCTGCAAAAAAGTCAGGCATCACAGCAAGGCCCATACCATTGCCTGCCAGCAGCGCAAAGCACTGGGGCAGCTGCCAGCACAGGCCCAGCGCAAAGGCGGCAAGCCCGGCTGCGCACAGTGTTCTGCCATTGTCCGGCTGCGGGATATGCAGTGCCCGAGCCAGCGCCGCCAGAAACACCAGCACTGCCAGCATCTGCCACACTGCAGCTGTCGGCTGCACCCGGTGCCAGCTGGAGCTGTTCTCCATAAAGCGCATCAGTACGTTCCAATAGAACAGCAGGCTTCCTGCAACGGCAAGGTACAGCCCGCCAAAGGGCTTCTTCCACGCATCAGGGCTCAGCCAGCAGCGGCCCATCGTGCTGAGCCACACAGAGCACACGCATTCCAGAATACACCGCACAAAGCCGCCCAGACCGGAAGCTGTACCCAGCGCGATCTGTGCACCCGCTGCGGCCAGAAAACATACTGCACCGGCAAACGCCAGCACACCGGCCAGCGGCCTGCGGCTGCGCACTGCCTCCGAGCGGGAAGGCTGTGTACGGCCCACGAGCACTGCAGCCAGCACCACAATGCCCAGTGCCAAATAGCGCCACCACACCGAGCCCACCAGACACAGGCCGGTAACGGCGTCGGTGCCAAAGGCCAAGTCTGCCGCGCGCAGCACGCCCAGCAGAGCACTCAGGATAAAAACGAACAAAACAGAAGGATTCATCAGCGTTCCTCGATCGGCTTATATTTCTGGCGCACGCCCAGATACTTGTAAGCGGGGCGAATGATGCGGTTGGCGAATACCACCTCTTCCACGCGGTGTGCACACCAGCCGGGCACACGGGCAATGGCAAACAGCGGGGTGTAGATATCCTCGGAAATGCCCAGCATGTTGTAGATCAGGCCGCTGAACAGGTCCACGTTGGCGCACACCGGCTTGGTGCTGCCCTTTTCCTCGGCAAAGATGCCGGGGGCCAGCCGCTCGATGCTGCACAGCATGTTGTACTCTTCCTCAAAGCCCTTCTCGTAAGCCAGATGGCGGGCACGCTGCTTCAGGACCACCTCACGGGGGTCGCTGATGGTATACACCGCGTGGCCCATGCCGTAGATCAGGCCGGAGCCATCGCCCGCCTGCTTGCGCAGGATGCGGCGCAGATACTCGCGAACTTCATCGTCGTCCTCGGGGTTTTCCACATGCTTGAGGATATCCTTCAGCTGACGGTTCACCATCAGGTTGGCACCGCCGTGCTTGGGACCCTTCAGCGCGCCGATGGCCGCCGCGATCGCAGAGTAGGTATCCGTGCCGGAGGAGGACAGCACACGGGTGGTAAAGGTGGAACAGTTGCCGCCGCCGTGGTCGGCGTGCACCAGCAGGCACATATCCAGCAGCTTTGCTTCCTCGTGGGTGAACTTCTGATCCGGACGGTAGGTGCTCAGGATGTGCTCCGCCGTGCTCTGGCCGGGCTTGGGCAGATGGAAGAACATGCTCTGCTTATCGTAGTAGCGGCGCTTCATCTGGTATGCGTTCACCATCATGGTGGGCATGCTGGCGATCAGATTGATGCTCTGGTTCAGGATATTCTCCAGGCTCAGATCCTCGGCGTGCTCATCATAAGAGTAAAGGCCCAGCACGCAGCGCTGCATCTTGTTCATGACATTGGGCGAGGGGGCGTTCATGGTATCCATGAAGCCTTCCGGCAGGGCGCGGTGCTCTGCCAGGATCTCACAGAATTCATCCAGCTGCTCCTGGTTGGGCAGGCTGCCGAACAGCAGCAGCCAGATCACCTCTTCAAACACAAAGCGGTCGTTGCGGTAGGCCTCGTCCACGATCTCGTTGATGTTGACACCGCGGTAGATCAGCTTGCCGGGAGTGGGGATCACATGGCCTTCCTGATCCTTCTTATAGCCCACAACGTCGCAGACATTGGTCAGGCCAGCCAGAACGCCGGTGCCGTCCGGGTTGCGCAGGCCGCGCTTGACGCCCAGCCGCTCACTCGTCTCCGGGTCGATGTAGTTATTGGCCACATATTCCTCACACAACGTCCGCATCGTGTTCTGGTCCAGTGCAGCCACTTCTGAATGTGCAAAATTCATAAGGGGGATTCTCCTTTCATCCTATTTCTTATACTTTCCCGCCCATCCTCTGTGATGGGTATAATTCTATGATATCGCTTTTGAAGAGTAAATTCAAGCATCAAGTGCATCATCTGGCACACAAACTGCCCGCTCATCACCTTTTTGGGCTTGCGCTGCAAAAGACGTTCTCCCTGTTTCGCATCTTTTTTCAGGGTGTATCCGGTATTCTGATTTAAAAAACACCGCTGTCGGAGGGGCTTGGACTATGAAAAAGTTATTTCTGCTGATCTTTGCAGTCCTGCTGGTTCTGGGCAGTGCTCTGCCTCTGGCCGCCTACCGGGTCACGCGGGCTGTGCTGGGCCATACAGAGCCCCTGCCCGCCGCCTCTTCTGCACCTGAACTGCCCGCATCGCAGCCAAAAGACCTTCCTTCCGCAGACGCCGAGACCTTTCCGGTGGAGGGTTGAGTCCGCCGGAAAGGTAGTGCAGCTCTCCCGCCGGGAATACGTTCTGGGGGCTGTCGCCGCCGAAATGCCGGTCAGCTGGCCGGACGAAGCACTCAAGGCACAGGCTGTTGCCGCCCACACCTACGCGCTCTACTGCCGGGATCATGCCGCCCTGCAAAGCGGTGCATGGCTCACCGTTGATCCTGCCCGGCGTCAGGGCTGTCTGACCGAGCCGGTGCTGCGCAGTTACTGGGGCACCGCCTATGAGCAGAACTATGCCCGGCTCTCGGCCCTTGTGGACGAGGTCCTGAACGATCTCCTTTTTTACGATAACGCCCCCGCCTGCACCAGCTACTTTGCCATTTCCAACGGCCGGACAGAGGCCAGCGAGAATGTGTGGGGCACCGCCCTGCCCTATCTGATCCCGGTGGACAGCGGCACCGACCTTTCCGCTGATAATTATCAGTATACCGCTGTATTTTCTGCCGCGCAGGTGCAGCAGGCTTTTTCCGACCTTGGCATCACGGCCGATCTCGCCGCACCGGAAAGCTGGTTCGGCCCGATCGAACAGACCTCCTCCGGTTACACAAAATCGCTCACCGTCTGCGGACAGACCGTTTCCGGCACAGCCCTGCGTCAGGCACTGGGTCTGCGCAGCACCTGCTTTACCGTGCAGTACCAGAGTGGAAACTTCAGCTTTACCACCCGGGGTTACGGCCATGGCGTGGGCCTGAGCCAGTGGGGTGCAAAGGCCATGGCAGAGCAGGACGCGGACTATGCGGATATTTTAGCTCATTACTACCCCGGAACACAGCTGCACAGGATGGGGGTCGTAACGTGAAACTCAATTTCATGAAGCAGATGCTGCTTTCCGTTCCGACCCTTCCCGTGAAAAAGTAAATCGGCAAAGCCCGCAGGTTTTGCCGATTTACAAGTACAAAAATTTTTCCGCTGATATGCTCAGAGCGGAGAGCATTTTAAATGGTTCTGCTCAAACCCGCACCATATCCGGCGTGATCTCCGCCAGAGAATGTGCACCGCACATCTGCATGGTGTCAGCCAGCTCACCGGCCAGCTTGTCGATGTAGCACTTCACGCCCTCTTCGCCGCCGCCATACACAGCCGTGACGAACGGCCGGCAGATCAGCACGCCGTCTGCGCCCAGCGCCAGTGCCTTGAACACATCCACACCGGTGCGGATGCCGCCGTCCACCAGCACCTTCACGCCGGTGCCCTTGAGGGCTGCTGCGATCTCGGGCAGCACCTCGGCCGTGGCAGGGCACTGGTCCAGCACACGGCCGCCGTGGTTGGATACCACGATGGCAGCAGCACCGGCTTCCTTTGCCTTTTGTGCGCCTTTGACCGTCATAACGCCCTTGACGATAAAGGGCCGCTCGGCCAGCTTGACGATCTCGGCAAGCTCTTCCACGCTCTTGCTGCCTGCAGGAGGGGTCATGTTCTTCAGGAAGGGCAGACCGGCGGCGTCCACGTCCATGGCCACGGCAAAGCAGCCGCTGGCCTTGGCCTGCGCCATCTTTTCCTTGATGGTGTCGATGTTCCAGGGCTTGATGGTGGGCACACCGCAGCCGCCTGCCGCGCCGATGGCCTTGGTGGCCATTTCCATCACGGTGGGGTTAGTGCCGTCACCGGTAAAGGCCGCGATGCCATTTTCTGCACAGGCGCGCACCAGAACATCGTTATAGGTCATATCGGTGTAGGCTTCGGAGTAGTGCAGGTTCACCGCACCCACCGGGCCTGCAAAGAAGGGGTACTTGAAGCTTTTGCCAAACAGCTCCACGTGGGTGTCCGGCGTGCCGCCCTCACACAGGGTGTCCATGTTCACACGGATCTCGGCCCATTTATTATAATTGCGGATGGCGGTATCGCCCACGCCCTTGGCACCGGGGCCCGGGATCTGGTTTTTGCAGGCCACGCCGTTGCACACCGGGCAGGCCTTGCAGTATTTGCCAATGCACTCACGGGCATTGGCCAGCACTTCAGGATAAGTCATAAGAAAGCATCCTCCTTTTTTATTCCACTCTGCGGCCGCAAAGATTTCCCGCCGCAGTACTCTCCTGCTTCATCATAGTCCGGTTCAACCGCTTCGTCAAGGGCTTTTGCTGCATCCCTGAATTTTTTGCCGTTTTTTGCCTGCACAGAGATGTCGTTTTGAAAAAAAACATTTTTTTCAAAAAATCCTTGACAAAAGCGGTTCTTTCAGGTATTATAGTGTGGCGCTGCGGCGCACAACCGAATATGGAAAGATGGCTGAGTTGGTCTAAGGCGCACGACTGGAAATCGTGTAACGTGTCAAAAGCGTTCTGGGGTTCGAATCCCCATCTTTCCGCCAGAAATCCGGAACCTTTGGGTCCCGGATTTTTTGTTTTATCTTCTCATTTTTCATTTTAAAAAAAGTGCTTGACAAATGCGCACCTTTCAGGTATTATAGTAGAGCGCTGTGACACACAACTGAATATGGAAAGATGGCTGAGTTGGTCTAAGGCGCACGACTGGAAATCGTGTAACGTGTCAAAAGCGTTCTGGGGTTCGAATCCCCATCTTTCCGCCAGAAGTCCGGAACCTTTGGGTTCCGGACTTTTTGTTTTATCCGGCTTCGCTTGACTTTTGCCTGCCGTTCCGCTATGCTGAATAAAATATCTTCTCACAAAAGGAGGATTTCTTATGGCATCTTCCCGCAAAAAAAAGCGCGGTGTCGGCCGCGTGGTACTGATCCTGATCCTGTGCCTTGCCCTGATCGCAGTGATCGCCGTTACGGTCGGCTACAGTCTGGTGGCCCGCCGCGTGAAAGCCCTGCAGGCCGGCGCGGCATTCACCTTTGATTATGAGGCGACATCCACCGCCGATTCCCCCGCCCTGTACACCATCCTGCAAAAAACCGGCTCCACAAAGGGCACAGTCAGCGGCCTGTACGCGCCGGACGCTCTGCAGCTGAACATCACGGCCCCGGGCGCGGTCATTCCCGCCGACCCGCTCACCCGCGTATACGTCAGCGGCAGCGAGACATTATACGATGTGGGGCAGCTGTACAAGAACATCCGCTCCTCCATCACCGGCAGCTACCCGCTGGCAAGCTTTCTGATGCCGGACTGGACCCTTGGCAATTATGTCTCGCAGGCCCAGCTGGCCAGCCTTCTGGGCGTTGGCACCGAGGCCACCAGCCTGCAGGACATGACTGAATTTGAATTGCCGCAGAAAAAGCCGCAGCGCGTGCAGCCGGAAGGTGCGCTGGACGGCTACCTTTACTATCAGCTGGACACCGGCGACACCAGTGCTTCTGCCCCGGTGCTGGTCATCGGCTTTGAAAAGAGCAAATTTTTTGAAGATCCCCTCCCGGTACACATCCTGCTGACCATCCCGGAGCATCAGGTCCGCATCCAGCTCACCGGCACCGTAAGTGCCCAGACTGTGGTGCTCACCGCGCCCACCTCCCGCATGAAGGATGAGGACATTCAGACTCTGGTGCAGATCCGTGATACCATCCAGAGCGTGCTGCAGTTTGTGCAGAGCACTGCCGACAGCATGCAAAAGGCAGGCTGACCATAAATCAGTACACATAACCCGGAACCTTTTCAGAACCACTTCCGGAATAAAAGCAGCAGCGCCCGCCGGGCTTGAACCTCCCGGCGGGCGCTGCTTTTATCGTTTTTGCCGTCCGCGATCAGACGGTCCCTTTTTTCTTGCGGGGTGCGCACTTGCGCTTGGGCTTCTCCGCAGCAGGCTTTTCCTCTGCAGCGGTCTCTGCCTTTGCAGGCTCAGCCTTTTCCGCTGCCTTGGCGGCAGTCTTTTTGGCAGCGGTCCTGCGGGCAGGCTTTTCTGCGGGTGCAGCTTCTGCCTTCACCGTTTCTTCTGCTTCGGCGGTCTTGGGCTCTTCTGCCTTGGCGGCAGCTGCCTTTTTGGTGGTCCGGGGCTTGCGGGCTGCAGGCTTCCTGGCCGGTGCCTTTTCCTCTGCCGGAGCTGCTGCAGCTTCCGCAGCGGGCTCTTCCGCCTTCTTGACGGCACGCTTTGCGCGCTCCTTTACCTCGGCAATGGTCCACAGCTGATCGTCTGCACCGGGCACTTCCTGCCAGATCTGCAGCACCGCGCCCACGTCAGCGCCTATGCCGACTGTATCCACGCACTTGCCGCCTGCCCAGGAAGAGCGCAGGCGCACCTTTCCTTCCGGGGTGGGCTGGACCGTCCACATCTGGGAGGTGCCGCCCACATCCTCCCACAGATGCAGCCATGTGCCGTTGGCAGTACCGGTCATGGTCAGGTCCAGCAGCTTGCCGGAAGCACGGTTGCAGATGCGGTAAACGCCGTCTCCCACACGGATAAAGCTCCACTCCTGCTCGGGCTTGTGCTCGTACTTGCCCAGTCGGACGGTGCCGGCTCCCTTGACGCCTTCCACAGCCTGAATAACATTGCCGGTGTGTGCGGCAATGGTGTAGAAGTGATCCGCTCCGATCACAGTCTGTGCAACAGTTTTCATGATTTTTCCCTCCTATTGGAATTGCAGCAGCCGGGTCCTGCCTGCAGCCGCCTTTTGTTTACGCGCAGCCCGCATAAAATGCAGGCTTTTTTGTTCTCCTTATGGTAAATGATACCACATATCGTGATTTTCCACAAGCAAATCGACCATCCTTTAGCAAAACAGACAAAAAGAGACACTCTTTCCGCCTGTTTTTCTCCTGCTCGACCGTCTCTATGCGGTTCCTTTTGCGATGCCGCACCTCTCGACTTTTTGCCGTACATGCGCTATACTATGTGCCAGCATCCCTTGCACATCTGCCAAAGCTATCCGCCGCTCTGCTGCAGGGGCGGTTTTTTCTCACCTTATACAGAGGGAGGCCCTTTCATGGCATCGAACGAGCTCAATATCCAGCAATACAAAAAAATGACCGAGACCCCCATCCCCAAGCTGATCCTGGGGCTTGCCGCTCCCACGATCTTAAGCATGCTGATCACCAGCATCTACAATCTGGCCGATACCTTTTTTGTAGGCCAGATCTCCACCAGCGCTTCCGGCGCGGTAGGCGTCGTTTCCAGCCTGATGGCCATTATTCAGGCTCTGGGCTTTACGCTGGGCCACGGCTCCGGCACCATCATCAGCCGCAGTCTGGGCAGCAGGAACACCAAAGCAGCCACCCGGTTCGCTTCCACCAGCTTTTTCACGGCGCTGGCCGTTGGTGTGGTGCTGGCCCTCATCGGCCTTGCCACGCTGCCCGGCTTCATGCAGCTGCTGGGCAGCACCGAGACCATCCTGCCCCACGCCTGCGCCTATGCGCGGCCCATCCTCATCGCGGCCCCGCTGATGATCTCCAGCCTCGTGATGAACAACATCCTGCGCTACGAGGGCAAGGCCAATTTTGCCATGATCGGCCTTGTGACCGGCGGCGTGCTGAACATCCTGCTGGACCCCGTTTTCATGTTCGCGCTGGGCCTTGGCACCGCCGGTGCAGGCATCGCCACGGCTCTCAGCCAGACGGTCAGCTTTTTCATCCTGCTGTCCATGTTCCTGCGGGGCAAGACGGTCAGCCAGTTCCTCCTCCATTCCGTCACCCGCGAAGCACGGGAATTCGGCATGATCCTGATCGGCGGTGCTCCCAGCTTTGGCCGTCAGGGTCTGAACAGCATCGGCGGCATGCTGCTGAACATCGCCGCCCGCAGCTATGGCGACGCTGCCGTGGCCGGCATGAGCATCGTTTCCCGCATCTTCATGTTCATCATTTCGGTCGCCATCGGCGTAGGACAGGGCCTGCAGCCGGTAGCCGCATTCAACTATGGTGCACACAAGTTCCGCCGGGTGCGGCAGGCGGCCATCTTCACCATGGGTGCCGCCTTCTGTATGCTGGTAGTTCTGGTCGCCCTGTGCTGGGTGGACAGCGATGCCCTCATCCGCCTGTTCCGCGACGACCCGGAGGTGACCGCTGTGGCCCTGCCTGCCTTCCACTACCAGTGTCTTGCTATCCTGTTACAGCCGGTGATCGTAGTGGCAAACATGACCTTCCAGAGCGTGGGCAAAGCAGGCCGCGCCACCTTTCTGGCCTGCTGCCGTCAGGGCGTGTTCTTTATCCCGCTCATCCTCATCCTGCCCCGCACACTGGGACTCATGGGCGTGGAGAC
This sequence comes from Faecalibacterium sp. 7, assembly GCF_049562865.1. Taxonomy (NCBI): domain Bacteria; kingdom Bacillati; phylum Bacillota; class Clostridia; order Eubacteriales; family Oscillospiraceae; genus Faecalibacterium; species Faecalibacterium sp. 7. The sequence goes on from NZ_CP186911.1 coordinate 2,900,009, forward strand.
CTGCCAGCCCATTGCGGATGTGTTCACCTTTATCGTCTCCCTGCCCTTTCTGCTGGCGTTCCTGAACCAGCTGAGCCGGATGGACGACGCCGAAAAAGCCAGATCCGCTTCCTGAACCGCTGTCATAAAACTGTAACCAGCAGCCGTGTTTTCCTGCAATGGAAAACACGGCTGTTTCGTATTATAATTGAACTGGGAAATCAAGGAAGTCCCTGCTTTCTTCTCTGTGTACTGTTTCAGGCCTTTCAAAGGAGTGATCTTTATGAAGTATACCGTTTCCCGCATCGGCTGCGCTGCTGCCTGCATGGCGCTGTGCCTTGCCCTCGGCTGCAGCTGCAGCGTGCTGCCGCCCGCTTCCGGCAAGCCTGCTGCGGCGGCTTCCTCTGTCCCCACCGACAAAAATGGAAATCTGCTTTACGACAGTTCCCGCCTGGATGACGGCCGGCTGCGGATGCTTTACGGCTACGACAGTTCCGGCAACAGCTGCACGGTGCTCTGCGGCGGAAAAGTCCTGTACCAGTCCTTCCGCAGCGAGAACGTGAACCTTCTGCAGGACACCGTGACCGGTGAGACCAACTACTGGTTCCGCACCTGGGCCGACCCGGACGCTTATTGCGGACGGCGCAGCGGCCTGTTTGACAAAGACGGCAATGAAGTCATGACCTTTGAGGGGGAGCAGAACGCCTCCATGCAGAACAGTCTGCTGGTGCTGCAGGAAGTCCACGCCGTGAACGGCAGCTACGAAAACGGCTACGACGATTACGGCACCTGTCAGGTGATTGACCTTTCCACCGGCGAACGTCTGCCCGTGCCGGAAGGCGCTTACAGCTGCATCGTCTGCGGGGACTATCTGGTGTTCAACTGCTACGCCCGCCCGGCAGACCTTGCCGAGGACGCATGGGACGATGAACCCGCCCTGCACAGCTGGGTCATTATACAGACGAAGGACGGTACACAGACTTACGGCGCAGATGCCACTACTGCCCTGAGCCTTTCCTATGCGCCGGACGTTCTGAACGACTGGGTAGAGCTGGACACCTGCCATGCCAGCGGCGAACCAACGGACGAAACGCTCTATAACCCCGCCACCGGCGAAAGCTTCACCGGCTTCCGACAGGTATGCGGCAGCGGCACCGCCTGCTTCGAGACCAGCGATGGCCGCTACGAGCTGCGGATCTCGCCACCGTGGACCGCACCCTCATTGGCACCTTCGACGACCAGCCCAGCAGCTATTTCCCGGGCTATGTGGTCACATGGCGCACGAGCGGCGACTTCGGCTATGATCTGCACGACCTTGTTACCGGTGAGGTGACACCGCTGTACGCTTCCAGCGTCATGAGCGACACCATTGCCCTTTACTATGAGGACGGACGGTTGAAGGTGTTCAACACCGAAACCGGCGATTTGATCACTGATACCACCGTGGAGCCAGTGGAGGGCCAGCAAAGCGTGATGATGGATAACAAGGGTGACGGCTACGTCTGGCTGGAGCTGCGGGATAACGATAACTTTGAGACCACCGCCACCCGCGTGTACGGCCCCGAGGGCCTTGTCTCCGACCTGACCCATCTGCAGGACAAGTATTATGCCCTGAACTATCTCATCACCACACCGGAGGGCAGGCCGCTGTACTGTGGCAACGCCAATGCGCCCAGCAGCAACGGCTCAATGTGTGACGTGCTGGATGAAAACGGCAACATTGTGTTCTATGGCCTTGGCAGCTGCTACAGCTACTACGACAACAGCCTGAACCAGCTGCCAGAACACGTGTTCGTTGCAAAACGCGGCTTTTACTACGGCTGGATGGATACCGACGGCAAATGGCTTTACTGCCGCAGCATTTTCTCTTCCATCAATGCCGACGACGAAATGGGCTACTGACCCAATAGGAGGAACGCCTTATGAAAAATGCTAAAATTTCCCGCCGAAGCTTTCTGCTGGGCCTTGCCGCCTGCTCTGCCGCAGGCATCCTGACCGCCTGCAAGGGAGCTGACACCCCCGCCAGCAGCGCTTCCACCTCGCCGGAAGCACCCGCTTCTTCCGTGAGCGAGCTTGAACCCATCGGGCTGTTCTCGCCGGAAGAGTTTCCCAAACTGGACGGCAGCACCGCCTGCATCCCGCTGATGGCCCAGATGATGGCCGATACCACCGGCATCGATCTGGAAGTAGCCCAGAGCGGCATTTCGGTCAGCACCACGGCCTACGCATGGGAAAATTTTGGCCTGTATCCGGATGAGGATTACACCGCCCGGATGCTGGTGGTGTACGAAGCACCGGACTACGTGAAGGAAGAACTGCAGGAGGCCGGTGCCCAGCTGGAACAAAAGCCCATTGGCCGGGACGCACTGGTGTTCATTGTGAATGAGAACAATCCGGTCCAGAGCCTGACCCGGCAGCAGCTGAAGGACATCTACGCCGGTAAGATCACCAACTGGAAGGATGTGGGCGGTGACGATCTTGCCATCGTGCCCTTCCAGCGGGGCGAGGACTCCGGCAGCCAGACTCTGTTCCGCAAGCTGCTCATTCAGGGCGGCGAACTGATGGACCCGCCCACCGAGCTGGCTCCCTCTGCCATGGGTGAGCTGGTGGACAGCATTGCCGCCTACAACAACAGCGCCAACGCCATCGGCTTCTCGGTGTATTACTACATCGACCAGATGTACTCCCAGCCCGGCCTGCGTCTGCTGGCCGTGGACGGTGTCACACCTTCCAACGACACCATCGCCAGCGAAAGCTACCCGCTGTGCAACGAGTTCTATGCCGTTCTCCATGCGGACGCTGCCGCCGACAGCCCGGAGCGTCAGCTCTACGATTGGCTGGATACCGCCGCCGGGCAGGACTGCATCAAAAAATCCGGTTATGTAGCGGTGGCACCCACCACTGCAGCGAACAGTGCCGTCTGATCTTCCAGCAATTGACAGCTTTCTGCATTTCTGTTACAATATTACACATAAATGTTGAAACTTTTTTTGCAAAGGAAGGCTCAATATGGACAATCCCTCCTCCCATGTGGAAAGCCGCTGGCGCACCCAGCTGCGCAACCGCATCATTCAGGCCTCCAGTCTGCTGGAAATTTTGCTCTCCGGCCTTGTGCTCATCGGCCTGCTGCTCAGCGCTGTGCCGCTCATCAAGTGGATGCCCGGCCTGCTGTTTGACGGCAACGAAGTGGAGATCCGCATTTTTCTGGAGCGGAGCCTTGACATCGTGATCGGCATCGAGTTCATCAAAATGCTGGCCAAGCACAGCCCCGGCAGCAGTCTGGAAGTACTGCTCTACGCCATTGCCCGCCATCTGGTAGTGGGCCATGACTCGGCAGTAGAAAACCTGCTCAGTGTGGGAGCCATCGCACTGATCTTCATTGTACGCAAGTTCTTCTTTGTCCCGGCCTTCGGTGCCCACCTGCCGGACGGTCACCCGGCACCGGACCTTTCGCCCCGCCAGAGCGGCATCCCCGCCGATGAGATTTTCTCCCGCCTGAAAGAGCGCGTCAGAACGGAGGTCTCCGAGGCCATTCCTTCCGAAGAAGAGACTTTTGACGAGTACGATTTTGAGCAGGCCGGCCCGGAGCCGAAATAACATAAGCAAAAATGCCCCGCAGCACTGCCGGAAAACCAGCAGGCTGCGGGGCATTTTATGATGCTTTATTTTTTATTGTGCTTTCCGAAGCGGTACTCTTTGCCCTCGCGGATGCGCTGGATATTGGCGCGGTGCATATAGATCACCATGCCGGACATAAAACCGGAGCCAATGGCGCACACCAGCATATCACCGGCGGCATAGCCCTGCAGGGAGCCGTAAATGATCGTCAGCACCGGGTAGAGTGCTGCCATGGTCACGCTGCCCAGCGACACCATGCCGGTGGGGATCAGGCACACCAGAAAGATAATGGCCAGAAAAGGCAGCAGCACCGGCTGGATGGCCAGAATGGCACCCGCTGCCACCAGTACGCCCTTGCCGCCTTTGAAGCCAAAGTACAGCGGGTACAGATGGCCCAACACTGCAAAGATAGCGGCCAGATAGACGCCCAGATACGGCGACACACCGGCGTCGGCAGGCAGAAGCCGGAACAGCCACCGGCCGATGCATACGGCCAGCACGCCCTTGAGCACATCGCCTGTCGCGGTCATGGCGGCAGCCTTCTTGCCAAAGGTGCGCAGCATGTTGGTCATGCCGGCTGCACCGCTGCCATGATTGCGCACGTCGTCATGATATACGAACTTGCTGACGAGGATACCGGTATCCACACTGCCCAGCAGGTACGCCTGCAGGATGGTGGCTGCGGCAATCAGGATCGTTTTCATCATTAAGACAGATGCCTCCTTTGCGGGCGCTTACACGTCCTTTGCGCCCACTTCGCCGGAGCCGCGCTCGCGCACGACCAGACGGATGGGAGTGTGCTCCAGACCAAAGTTCTCGCGGATCTGGTTGATGATATACCGCTGATAGCTGAAGTGGAACAGCTGCTTCGAGTTCACAAAAGCCACGAACGTCGGCGGGCGGGTGGATGCCTGCGTCAGGTAGAAGATCTTCAGGCGGCGGCCCTTGTCGCTGGGCGGCTGCATCCGGGCAGTTGCACGGGCCAGCATCTCGTTCAGCACACCGGTGGGCACGCGGGCACCGTTCTGGCTGTCCACATCCCGGATGAGCTGCATGAGCTTGTTCACATTGTAGCCGGTCTGAGCGGAAATGAAGATGATGGGTGCATAGCCCATAAAGCTGAAGCACTCGGCATAGCCGCGGCGCTGCAGCTCCATGGTATTGGTCTCCTTGCCTTCCACAGCATCCCACTTGTTCACAACGATGATGCATGCCTTGCCCTGATCGTGGGCGTAACCGGCCACCTTGCTGTCCTGCTCGGTAAAACCGACGGTGGCATCCACCAGGATCAGCGCCACGCGGCTGCGCTCCACAGCAGCCAGTGCGCGCACCACCATATAGCGCTCCAGTCCATCGGTGATATTGCTGCGCTTGCGCAGACCGGCGGTATCGGTAAAGATGAACTTGCCGTAAGCGTTATCCACCGGGGTATCGATCGCGTCCCGGGTGGTGCCCGCCTCGTTTGCCACGATCATGCGGTTCTCGCCCAGAATGCGATTGGTCAGGCTGGACTTGCCCACGTTGGGACGGCCAATGATGGCCACCGGGATACGGTCCTCTTCCACCACGGTCTCACTGAAATCGAGGTGGGCACACACGGCATCCAGCAGGTCGCCGGTGCCGTGGCCGTGCACGGACGAAATGGGCATTACCTCATCAAAGCCGAGGTTGTAGAACTCGTACATCTCCATGGGGGCCTCGCCCACCTTATCGCACTTGTTCACGGCCAGAATGATGGGCTTGTGGCTGCGGCGCAGCATGTGGGCCACGTCCTCATCGGCTGCGGTCAGGCCGTCGCGCACATCCACTACCATAATGATGCAGTCTGCGGTGTCAATGGCGATCTCGGCCTGCTCCCGCATGTGGGCCAGAATGCCCTCGGTGGCCTTGGGCTCGATGCCGCCGGTATCCACCAGCAGAAATTCGTGGCCGTTCCACTCGCAGTTGGCAAAAATGCGGTCGCGGGTAATGCCCGGCGTGTCCTCCACGATGGCAAGGCGCTGGCCGCACAATTTATTGAACAGGGTGGACTTGCCCACGTTGGGGCGGCCCACCACCGCTACGATCGGTTTGCTCATAGGGGTTCCTCCTTTCTTACGACCCTCTCAGGCACGGTTTACGCCGCGCCAGCTCCCCTGAAAGGGGGAGCTTTTATCATTCCTGCCGAAAGATGCATAAAACCTCGCCCTTCGGGAGAGGTGGCATCGCACAGCGATGACGGAGAGGGTTTTCTTTTATGCTCTTTTTCTCCTTGCAATGTGCAGGCCGCTGCGCAGCAGGGCACGGGCTTCCTCGCCGCCGGCTGTGGGCAGCACCTCCACCTTCACGCCAAGGCGCTGGGCCAGCTGGTCGGTAGTGATGTCGTCCAGAAAGGTGTCTTTTTCCTCCCGCAGCATCACGGCGGGTACGCCCAGCGTACCGCTGGTCAGCCTGCCCTCGCACTGGGCAATGATATCGGTCGCTGTCACAAGACCGGCCACCCCCACATTGCCGCCGAAGAATTTGTTCTTGATGGTGTGCACCGTCACCTCCACCATGGGATACTGGCGGTGCAGCTCGGCCATCATCTGGTGGATGAGCGGTGACGCCATTTCGCCCGTGACCACGTCCATCTTTTTGGTGCCGTAAATGCGGTGGGGCTTTTCCAGTTCGGCCAGAAATTCCGAAGCGTACAGGCGCATCATTCCCACGCCGTTTTCCAGCTGGTCAAAGTCCTCGTAGAACTCCTCCGGCGGGATGGGCCTGCCTGCCTTGAGATACCATTCATCGCTGGGATAGATGATGCGCTTGCCGTGGCGGCGCTTGCACTCATCGCCGAATTCTTCCATGATGTCGATGACCTCGGCACTGGTGGCTGCGTCGTAGGGCGTCTGCCGGAACAGCTTCTCGCGGTAGTCCGTCACGCCGCAGGGCACCGCAGCGATGCTCTGCACCATGGGGGTCAGCTCCAACAGGTCGCTCAGGGTACGGCGCAGCTCGTCGCCGTCGTTGATGCCGCGGCAGAGCACCAGCTGACAGTTAACGGCGATGCCGCCCTCCACCAGACGGGGCAGGTACTTGAGCACCTCGCCGCCGCGCTTGTTGGCCAGCATCCGCACACGGAGCTGCGGGTTTGTGGTGTGCACCGAAATGTTGATGGGCGAGATGTGCATCTTGATGATGCGGTCGATCTCGTGGTCCTGCATGTTCGTCATGGTGATATAGTTGCCGAACAAAAAGGAAAGCCGCTCGTCGTCGTCCTTGAAATAAAGGCTCTCCCGCATTCCGGGAGGCAGCTGGTCGATGAAGCAGAACATGCAGTGGTTGGAGCAGGAATGCTTCTGGTCGCCCAGATAGGTCTGGAAATCGCAGCCAAAGGGGCCGCGCTCCGTGCGCTGCACGTCCCACTCGCGGATGCCGTCTGCCACCCTTGCTTTCAGGTGGAAGCTTTTGCTGTCGGTGTAGAAATCGTAGTCCAGACTGTCGTTCAGCTCGTTCTCATCCACGCTCAGAAGTTCATCGCCTGCAGCAAGGCCCAGCGCTTCCGCTTCGCTGCCGGGGTCCACCCGTGCGATCTTCATTGCCACCGCATCCACCTCCTTTTCCTTTATAAAAGGTCTCTTTTCCGCACAAACGGTCAAGTGTTCGTTCTTTTTACAGAACAAGAAGGGGAAGGCATGCGCCCTCCCCTTCTGTACATAACACCATTATGCCACCAATTACGCGCAAATTAGGCCTTCTTGATGACTTCCTCGCCCTTGTAGTAACCGCAGTTGCCACATGCCTGGTGGGGGAGCTTCAGAGAGCCACAGTTGCTGCACTTGACCAGTGCGGGGGCCTCCAGCTTCCAAACATTGCTGCGACGCTTGTCGCGGCGGGCCTTGGAAAGATGTCTCTTAGGTACTGCCATATTTTTGCACCTCCTTGATGGGTTTATCAGTTCAGCAGTGATTTAAGGATTGCGAGCCTTGTGTCTACGGGAGCTTCGGCCTGCTCTGTCGGCTGACAGGTGCATTCCGCCTTCTTTTTGCCGCACACGGGGCAAAGCCCGGCGCAGTCGGCACTGCAAAGCAGCACCGTGGGGATCTGGAACATAAATTCCTGGCTGAGCCATTCGTCCACATCCAGATGGCCTTTTTCGTCCAGCGGAAGATCGAAATCCGGATCATCCAGATCCCGTTCCTTGACTGTCCACTCCGTATCGACCGTCTCTTCCCGAACGACCGGGTCGAGGCAGCGGGCGCACTCTCCGTGCACCGATGCGTTTGCCCGCAGTGTCATCCGGATCTCTTCGCCATCCGTCTCTGCGTTGAACACGGCAGTGACAGGCTCCGGGATCCTTGCCCCGGCATAATCATGAGCAGATAAATCACACTGAAACTCTGCATGATAGGGTTGTCTGCCGGTGGCGATAAACTTTCTCAGGTCAAATTGCATAGTACACCTCTAAAAGGCTGCTTTGTTAGTATAGCGCCAAAGCACCCCTTTGTCAACACCAAAACAGGCAGAAAACCGAAAAAATTTATTTTTTCTTCGGTCTTCTGCCTGTTGCATAGAGTTCAGATTCCGAAATTCAACAGATCACTGGTATTTCTTCACGTTGTGGGGCAGAGCAGCCTCGTCAGCGCTGACCGTCACAGTCACCTTGACGCTGTCGCCTGCAATGGCAGCGATCTCGTCCAGCACGACGCCCAGACGGTTCAGATCGTGATCCAGCACCTTCAGGATGCCGTCGATGTACAGGTCGGTGATATCGTAGTTGCTTGCCATCAGGCCAGCAATGAAGCCGTACAGCATTTCGCCGCCGGAGATCTTGTACTCGTCCAGATCGATCAGACGTGCAGAAGAAGAGATGTCGTAGGTGAGCTTCATGCCCTTTTCAACGACGACCACGTTGCCCTTGGAGGTCTTGACCGCATCATTGATCTGGTCGATCATAGCCTTGGTCTTGCCGGAGCCCTTGGTACCAACAATCAGTTTAATCATAGTTCAGTCCTCCTGTATTTTCCACGCCTTGCGGCGGGAGATCATTGTCATTTACTTCAGCTTTGCTTCCAGCTCGGCAGTCAGGCCCTCGTAGCCCGGCTTGCCCAGCAGTGCAAACATGTTCTTCTTGTAACTCTCAACACCCGGCTGATTGAAGGGGTTGACGCTGAGCAGGTAGCCGCTGCATGCACATGCACGCCAGAAGAAGTAGATCAGGTAGCCCACATTGTAGGCAGTCAGGTCGTCCACCTCGATCAGCACCTCGGGCACGCCGCCGTCGGTGTGTGCCAGAATGGTGCCTTCCATGGCCTTGCGGTTGACAATGCTCATGTTCTGGTTTGCCAGGAAGTTCAGGCCGTCAAAGTTGCCTTCCAGCGGGTCGATGAACAGGTCCTGTGCAGGCTTCTTCACATCCACGATGGTCTCAAACATGGTGCGGGAGCCTTCCTGAATGAACTGGCCCATGGAGTGCAGGTCGGTGGAGAAGATGCAGCTTGCGGGGAACAGGCCCTTGTTGTCCTTGCCCTCGCTCTCGCCGAACAGCTGCTTGTACCACTCGTTCATCAGGGCGAAGTCCGGCTCGTAGCACTCCAGGATCTCCACGCTCTTGCCCTTGCGGTACAGGATGTTGCGGATAGCAGCATACTTGTAGGCATCGTTGTCCTTGCCCAGCACGGAGAAGCGCTCCATGGAGTCGGCAGCACCCTTCATCAGGTCGTCGATGCTGATGCCGGCAGCGGCAATGGGCAGCAGGCCCACAGCGCTCAGCACGGAGTACCGGCCGCCCACGTCATCGGGGACCACGAAGGTGGGCCAGCCCTGTGCATCGGCCAGCTGCTTCAGAGTGCCCTTGGCACGGTCGGTGGTGGCGTAGATGCGCTTGTTGGCTTCTTCCACGCCCATTTCCTTTTCCAGCAGCTCACGCAGCACGCGGAAGGCCAAAGAGGTCTCGGTGGTGGTGCCGGACTTGGAGATGACATTGATGGAGAAGCGCTTGCCCTTGCACAGGTTGATGATGTTGTTCAGGTAAGTGGGGCTGATGCTGTTGCCGCAGAAGTAGATCTTGAGGCCGTTTTCCAGTTCATTGTGGAACTGGCCCTTGACGGCCTCGATCACAGCGCGGGCACCCAGATAGCTGCCGCCGATGCCGGCCACCACCAGCACATCGGAATCCTCGCGGATCTTGGCAGCTGCTTCCTTGATGCGGGCAAACTCTTCCTTATCATAATCACGGGGCAGGTACATCCAGCCAAGGAAATCATTGCCCGGGCCGGTCTTTGCTTCCAGCTGATTATGCGCGGCCTCTACCTGCGGGTAGATGGCTTCATATTCCTCTTCACTGATAAAGCTGGAGAGGTGCTTGGTGTTCAACGTGACACTCATTTTATTATAACCTCCAAACGATTTGCAGGTTCTCAGCCCTGCGAGGAAATATCTTGGTATAAGTGTACCGTTCCCTCCGGGCAAAGTCAAGGTCAAAATCCTTGGATTTCATACAATTTTAATAGTGTTTTTTTGTTTCTTCATCCAGAATTGTTCACCCAGACAGTTCCATGCAGCCTGCCGCCGCATACTTTTGTACGCTGAAGCGTACATTCAGTCATCCCGGCCGGTCAGCGCGTCCCACAGAAGGCCGAAAGCCGTGCCAAAATCCATTTTTGGCGCATCCGCCGCCGCGCGGATTCTCGTATTCGCCCAGCAGTGTTTCCCCGCTCAGGACACGCACCGTGCCCACCGCCTGCCCCTGCTGCACCGGTGCGTCCAGCGCATCCGGCAGATCAGCCCGGGCGGTCAGGGCAGTGCCGCCCTCCTTGGGCATCAGCAAGGTCCCGGGCAGGGCAGAGTAATCCAGCGGCACGCTCTCCTCCGCGCTGCCTTTTACCTTTATAAGCAGCGGCTGGTCCTCCACCGCCGGCAGCGGCACGGCCCGGTAGGCCGCAAAGCCGTAGTCCAGCAGGGTGGTGGCTGCGTCGAACCGGTCGGAGCTGGAAGGTGCGCCCAGCACCACCGCGATCAGATCCAGCCCGTCCCGGGTGGCGCTGGCGCTGATGCACACCCCCGCACCGCTGGTGGTGCCGGTCTTGAGGCCGGTGATGCCGTTATACCGCCGCAGCAGCTTGTTGGTGTTCACCAGCTGGGTGGCACCGCCCCGCAGGGTGTCGGTCCAGATGCCGGTGTAGTGCAGCACCTCCGGGCAGGTGTTCAGGATGTACCGGCTCATCACCGCCACATCCCGGGCCGTGGAAAGGTGGCCCTCGGTGTCCAGCCCGCAGGCATTGTGAAAGACCGTGTTCGTCATGCCCAGCTCTGCGGCGCGGGCGTTCATGCTTTGCACAAAGCCCTGCTCGCTGCCGCCCACCAGCTCCGCCACAGCCACAGCGGCGTCGTTGGCAGAGGACACACAGATCGCCTTGATCATTTCGTCCAGCGTGAACTGCTCACCGGGCTCCAGCCAGATCTGACTGCCGCCCATGTGGTAGGCGTGCTCGCTCACCGGCACCGGCGTGTCCATGGTCAGCTGTCCGTTGTGCACTGCTTCAAAGGTAAGCAGCAGGGTCATCACCTTGGTGATGGACGCAATGGGCATCTGCTGGTCGGCGTTCTTTTCGTACAGCACTGTGCCGGTCTGCTGGTCGATGAGACAGGCAGCGCGGCAGGGCAGTTCCAGCGCAGGCGGCTCTGCGGCAAGCTGCACCGGCCCCTGCGGCTGCACCGCCGTCTGCACTGCCGGGCTCTGCCGACGCAGACCGCTGCCCTGTGCCGTGCCAAAGGCCAGCGCAAACAGCCAGAAGCACACCACCCCCGCGCACAAAAGCGCCAAGTTTTTTCGCTCCATTCCGGTCCCTCCCTGCGCAATGTCTCTTGGTGAGAGAGTATGCGGGCAGCGGGCGCTTTAGAAGCCGCCGAAAATGTTGCGCTTTAGCGAAAAGTATGATAAGCTGAAAACGCCGCCCACAAGGGCGGCGTTAAGGCACTGTCTGCATAGACGGTGGTCATGCTTCCTGCCCGTTATCGCTGATTCTTCTACTTAGTCAGAATGAAGCAGAGGTTCCGGGAGTGGAACTTTTTTGGAGAAACTTCCCGGAGCCTCGAAGGCGAAGGGAGGGATGTCGGATGAATCTGATGGAGACTCTCACGCTCTTCATGGTCATTTTCAGTTTTCTGGGATTGATCGTGGACGTGATCCGTCTGACCGTTGAGGTCGTGGACAAGTTTTACCAGAAGAAACACGATGATAACAAAAAAGATTGACCGCCTCAAGTGTCCAAGCTCAAGCGGTCAATCTTTTTGACTGAACGGGCAAGGAGCTGACCATTGCGGACAGCGCCTTTTCTATTTGTAGTATAGTGATTTTTTATTCTTTTGTCAAGGGAACAGCTGCCTTTCTGACAGGTAGGGTGTGTTCTGTTTTCTTTTCCGGGCACAGTGCATACGATCACGCTTTGTATTTCCATGCGTTTCTTTTGCATTTTTCCCAAAAAGGCTTGACTTTTGCCTCCCCACACATTTGCATCCGAGAGCCAGGCTTTGCGGCCTGTCTCTTTTTGTTTGTGCTTAACTTCGGTCGTCTTACGCAAAAACGCTTGACTATTTTTACCAGAAACGCTACACTAAAGATGGAATAGCCCACTCCGGGCTGTATTGCTTCAATTTGTGAAATCATTTTAAATTATTAGGAGGATACTACCATGATTCTGTCTCGTCGTTCTTTCCTGAAGGTCGCAGGTCTGTCCGCTGTTGCTGTTGCAGGTGCTTCCATGTTCACCGGCTGCGGCAACAACAATTTCCTCACCACTCCCGTTGAGTATGTTGTTGGCGACACCGAAAAGGTCACCGCCGATGCCGTCGCAGCTCTGAACAAGAACAATGCTGCTACTTCCGTTCTGGGCCACTCCGATCTCCACAACCGCGACATGAAGAAAGAAAAGGAGTATTTCAACAACCTGATCACCGGTCTCAAGTATACCGATGTTGAGGTCAAGGAAGTCAAGATGACCCAGAAGCTCAAGGACGGCAAGTTCGACCACTACTACCTCGAGGTCACTCTGATCAAGAAGACCGAGAAGAAGAAGTAATTTTCCCACGTCATCCCACGAGAGACGGGCATCTGCCCGTCTCTTTTTGTTTTGCCCCGCCTGCGCACATCCGCTCTTGCACTGCATGGCCGCTGTGATATATAATAAAGAGTATTGCAAGCATCACCCCGTTTTTAGTCGAAAGGATACCCTCTCATGCGAGTTTGTTTTTATACCCTTGGCTGCAAGGTCAACCTGAACGAGACCGGCGCACTGGAACAGCTGTTCCGCGCCAACGGCTTCACCATCGCGCAGGAAGGTGAACCGGCCGATGTGTTCATCGTGAACAGCTGCACCGTGACCAACTTCGGCGACCAGAAAAGCCGCAAGTGGCTGCGCCGCAAAAAGCGCGAGAACCCCGGTGCAGTCACGGTGCTCACCGGCTGCTACCCGCAGGCCTTCCCGGAGGAAGCCGCCCAGTTCACCGAGGCCGACCTTGTGTGCGGCAACGGCGACCGCAAGGCCATTCTGGACAATGTGCAAAAGCTGCTGGACGGCCACGAGCGCATCGTTGCCATCACACCCCACCAGCGCGGCGAAAAGTTTGAGGAGCTGCCCGTGGAGCGGTTCGAGACCCACACCCGCGCCTTTATCAAGGTAGAGGACGGCTGCAACCGCCAGTGTGCCTACTGCGTCATCCCCCGGGCCCGCGGCCCGGTGCGCAGCCGCAGCGAAGCCAGCATCCTTGCCGAGCTGCGCCAGCTGGCCGCTTCCGGCTACCGCGAGGTGGTGCTCAGCGCCATCTCCCTGCCCAGCTACGGTCTGGATACCGGCACCAACCTTGTGGAGCTGGTGGAGCACTGCGCTCAGGTGGAGGGCATCCAGCGCATCCGTCTGGGCAGTCTGGACCCGGATATGCTCACGCCGGAGTTCATCACCCGCCTTGCCGCCGTGGAAAAGCTCTGCCCGCAGTTCCACCTGAGCCTGCAGAGCGGCTGCACTGCCACCCTGCGCCGGATGCGCCGTGTGTACACCGCCGAACAGTATGCACAGGTGGTGGACCAGATCCGCGCCGCCTACGGTGCGCGCCCGGTCAGCTTTACCACCGACTGCATCTGCGGCTTCCCCGGCGAGACGCAGGCCGACTTTGAGGAGAGCTGCGAATTTTTGAAAAAGATCGGCTTTCTCAAGGTGCATGTGTTCCCCTACTCCCGCCGCAGCGGCACCCCGGCCTACGATTTCCCGGAGCAGGTGCACGAGCGGGAAAAGCAGGAGCGCAGCCGCGTGATGAACGGCATCGCCGAGGAGGTGCGCCGCGAGGTGCTGGCCGCCCATGTGGGCACCGAGGACGATGTGCTGCTGGAGACTCCCCTCTCCGGCACCCTGTTCACCGGCTACACCCGGCTGTACATCCCGGTGGTGGTGTCCGCCCCCGGCCATGTCAGCGGCGAGATCGTGCATGTACGCTTGGGCGAATACGACGGCGAGCGCGTCCGTGCAGCACTTTGCTGAGTTTACGCTATTAAAATTGTTGATTCTGTACACGAGGACGAATACAACAAATTTTTAACAAATTTTGCGTTTTATCCCTTTTCATACGGCACGCTTTATGCTAAAATGAAAGTGAACCATCCCGGGCACAGTGCTGTTTGCAGCAGTGCGTTACCAATGTGCCCTGTAACACGCCCGCCCTGCGCGGCAGAACGCTGCCGGCAGCCGGGTGCAGCCCGTTTGTTTTTAGCAAAGCAAGGAGAGAATTGGAATGAGTTTCAGAGGAATCAATACCACGGTCATCCAGATCCGCCGTCAGGTGTTCACCGAGGTGGCACGCATGGCTTATGCCAACGTCAAGGGCGAGCAGGCCAACCACCTGATGCGCAAGATCCCCTACACCATCATCCCCGGTGAGGAAGGCAAGCTGCGCAAGGACATCTTCCTGGAGCGCGCCATCGTTGAGGAGCGTGTGCGTCTGGCCATGGGTCTGCCCACCCGCCGCATGGACGAGCACAACAGCGTCGTCTCCGGTCTGGAGGATGCATCCATCGCCGATAAGTATTACGATCCCCCGCTGGTGAACGTGATCAAGTTTGCCTGCAACCGCTGCCCGGAAAAGCTGGTCAAGGTCTCCGACCTGTGTCAGGGCTGCCTTGCCCACCCCTGTATGGAAGTGTGCCCCAAGAAGGCCATCACATGGGAGAGCGGCCGTTCCACCATCGATCAGGACAAGTGCATCAAGTGCGGCCGCTGCGTCGGCGTGTGCCCCTACAACGCCATCGTCAAGACCGAGCGTCCCTGCGCCGCTGCCTGCGGCATGGGTGCCATCCACTCCGATGAGCTGGGCCGTGCCGAGATTGATTACAGCAAGTGCGTTTCCTGCGGCCAGTGTCTGGTCAACTGCCCCTTCGGCGCCATTGCGGACAAGGGCCAGATCTATCAGCTGATCCAGGGCTTCAACCGCGGCGACCGCATCTATGCACTGGTGGCTCCCGCCTTCATCAACCAGTTCCCGGGGCTGGCTTCCACCGGCAAGCTCAAGGCTGCCCTGAAGGCCGTCGGCTTCTGCGATGTGGTGGAGGTTGCCATCGGTGCCGACCTGTGCACCGTGGACGAGGCCCACGACTTCCTGGAGGAAGTGCCCGAAAAGCTGAACTTCATGGCTACTTCCTGCTGCCCGGCATGGAGCATGATGGCAAAGACCGCATTCCCGGATCTGGCCAAGAACATCTCCATGACCATGACTCCCATGGTGTTCACCGCACGCATGATGAAGAAGGCCGACCCCGAAGCCCGTATGTGCTTCATCGGACCCTGCGCCGCCAAGAAGCTGGAAGCTTCCCGCCGCACCGTCCGCTCGGATGTGGACTTCGTGCTCACCTTTGAGGAGCTGGCCGGCATCATTGAGGCAAAGGACATCGATGTGGCAAATCTGGAAGTCGATCCCAACGAGCAGGATTCTGATCCACGCTTCCGCTGCAGGCCGCGGCTTTGCACAGTCCGGCGGCGTGGCAAAGGCCGTTGCCGATAAGATCAAGGAATGGCACCCGGATATGGATGTAAAGATCGCATCCGCACAGGGTCTGGCCGAGTGCAAGAAGCTGCTGATGCTGGCAAAGGCCGGCAAGTACAACGGCTACCTGCTGGAAGGCATGGGCTGCCCGGGCGGCTGCATCGGCGGCGCAGGCACCATTGCCGACCCCGCACGCACGGCCATCCAGCTGAACAAGTACGTCAAGGAAGCTCCCTTCACTGACCCGGAGCAGAGCGCCTTTATGACCAACATCCATGTGCTGAAGGACGACCCCAACTTTGAGGTCTAAGCCGAACTAGTTTTTCCGTTTTCAACGCCGGACGGCCTGCGGGCTGTCCGGTGTTGTGTTTTCCCGGTAAAAGACCGGGCTGCCTGCGGCATAGGAACCAGCAGATCAAAAACGCCTGTTTTTTGTTTCCGATGTGCAACGTTTTTGTGAAAGGTTCACGAAGCAGATTGACATTTTTACACGCGCATGCTATTTTAGCATTGAAAGTTCCGGTATTTTGTGTGCCGGACAAGGCCGCCTTTGCGGCAAAGAAAGGCAGATATCCATGACTAAGACCTGTCAACGCGTAAGCACCGCCCTGCTTTCGGTACTGCTGCTGTGCATGTTCACCTTTGGTGCCAGCGCTGCTGCTACCCTGAATGTGGGCGTTAAATTCTGGAAGGAAAGATCCGATAAGGAATCCATGGCCAACTCCGGCATCGACACGGACCGCGATGCCAGCCTTACCCGCCAGTCCAACGGCACCTATACCCTCACCCTGCCCATCCGGCAGGTGAGCAAGATGGGCGTCACCGGTTACATGACCGGCCTGACCATCGGCGATGTGAACTACACCGGCGCTGTGACCGGCGAGGTGTCCAAGGGCACCGGCGTGCTCACCATCAAGAACCTGCCCGCCTCGGTGCTGACCGGTGACGATGTCAACAAGTCCCTTACCGTGACCTGCAACATCCAGATGGATCTGAGCGTTCTGGGCGAGATCAACACCTCAGCCCGCATGTGCATCTGGAACAAATGAGCTTTTCAAAGCAAGGAACGGCGTCCCGTCCGGAACGCCGTTCTTTGTTTTTTACCCTTCCATGTGCTTTTCCACAAAGTCCCCCACCATTTTGTCCAGCTGCAAAACGGCGTTTTCCGCGCCCTTCACCACCTTGCGGGTGGTGCGGCGCAGCTGGCGCTGGTTCTGGGTGGCAGCCATCACGCCCACGGCACCCAGTGCCGCGCCGGCCGCCATCCCCAGCAGCATCCCGGAAGAACTGTTCGTTTCGTGTCTCATCTTCAAAGCTCCTTTCGGTGAAAAGATCCGGTCTCCGGCGTTATTATTTCCAATAAAGTATCTGGTATCCGCTTTTTTTATGCAGAAATTTGTGGTATACTGTGTCGTGAAATTTATTATGGGTCTGTGTGCCCGGCCCAAACCGGCCGCAGCCCGTACTGCATACTGGCAAGGAGGTCCCCTTATTTGATACACCCTGTTGAACCCAAAAAAGTTCTCTGCATCCACGATCTTTCCGGCATGGGCCGCTGCAGTCTGGCGGTCATCCTGCCGGTGCTGTCGGTCATGGGCGTGCAGCCGGTGGCCCTGCCCACGGTAGTGCTTTCCACCCACACGGGCGGTCTGGGCACCCCTGCACGGCTGGACGGCTCTGCCTACGGCCAGCAGGCGCTGGAGCATTATCACGCTCTGGGTGTGGAGTTTGACTGCATCTATACCGGCTATCTGGGCGGCGAGGCACAGGTAGCGTTGGCTGAAAAAGCATTTGCGTACTGGCCCGCTGCCAAAAAGGTGGTGGACCCGGTGATGGGCGACAACGGCAAGGCCTATTCCACCGTCACCCCTGCCCTCATCGACCGCATCCGCGCGCTGTGCCAGTCCGCAGACCTGATCCTGCCCAACTACACCGAGGCGCAGCTGCTTTTGCAGCGTGAGCCGTGCACCGAGCCGCTCACCGACGAGGCCGCACAGGCTCTGGCCGACGAGCTGACCACTCTGGCCCCGGGGGCTGTTGTCACCGGTCTGCCGCTGGGCAAGTACATCGGCTGCGCAGGCAGCGGCAGAGACCGCTTTCTGGTCAAAAAGCTGCACATCAGCCGCAGCTTTCCCGGCACCGGCGATCTGTACGGTGCCGTGCTCATCGGCTCGCTGCTGCAGGGCAACGCCCTGAGTGCCGCCGCCGACAACGCCGCCGAGTTCGTGGCACTTTCCATCCAGAGCACTCCCGCCGCACAGGATACCCGCTTGGGCGTCTGGTTCGAGCCGCTGCTGCCGCGCCTGTGCCCTGTGTCCGTGACCGAATAAGGAGACCGACCCATGAACGAAAAACCGACTCTGAACATCGTTCTTGTGGAGCCGCGCATCCCGCAGAACACCGGCAACGTGGCCCGCACCTGTGCCTGCACAGCCTGCCGCCTGCATCTGGTGGGCCCCATGGGCTTTGCCATCGATGACAAAAAGCTCAAGCATGCGGGGCTGGACTACTGGCACTACCTCGACATCAGCTATTATGACAGTCTGGACGAGTTCTTTGCCAAAAACAGCGGCCCCTATTACTATTTTACCACCAAGGCACCCCAGCGCTACACCGATGTGAGCTACCCGGACGGCAGCTATCTCGTGTTCGGGCGCGAGGACGCCGGCCTGCCGGAAGCACTGCTTGCGGCCAATCAGGAGCATTGTATCCGGATGCCCATGCGGGACACCTGCCGCAGCCTGAACCTTTCCAACAGCGTGGCTGTGGGCGTATACGAGGTGCTGCGCCAGTGGGACTTTCCGGAGCTTCTGGACCACGGACATTTACGAGATTACCAATGGAAATGAGGGAAATTATGAGCAAGATCGCGATCCTGACCGATTCCTCCTGCGATATCCCGCAGGAGATGGCCGAAAAATACGGCATTGACATCATGAGCTTCCACATCCTGCTGGATGATGTGGATTATATCGAGCGTGAGAGCTGCACCAACACCGAATTCTATGATAAGATGCGTGCCGCCAAGGGCGTGCCCTCCACTGCTGCCATCACCCCCATCCAGTTCTGTGAAAAATACTGCCAGTACGTGGATGAGGGCTATACCGACGTCATCCATGTTCCCATCAACAAATCCGGCTCTTCCACCTATAACAACGCACTCATGGCGCAGGGGATGCTGCGGGAAGAGCGCCCGGAGCACCACTTGAAGATCCATCTGCTGGACCCCCACACCTATTCCATGGTGTTCGGCTGGTATCTGTGCGAAATGGCCCGCAAGCTGAAGAACGGCGCAGAGATCAGCCATGTGATCCATGAGTTCGAGACCCAGATGGACTGCATGGAGATCGTTCTGGGCCCCTACAGCCTGAAGCAGATGAAAAAGAGCGGACGCATCTCTGCCGCTGCCGCCGTCATGGGCGAGCTGATGGGCATTCGTCCCATCATTACGCTGATTGACGGCAAGACCAGGGTGGAAGCCAAGGTGCGCGGCGATGACAAGGTGGTGCCCGCCATGGTGGAGCTGTGCAAGCAGCGCTGCGAGGGCGTAGAGGACTTTGATTATATGATCGGTCACACGAACATCCCGCAGGCAGCAGATCTGGAAAAGGCCTGCCGCAGGGCCTTTGGCAAACCGCCGCTGCTGGTGTTTGAGCTGGGCGGCGTCGTTTCCGCCAACACCGGCCCCGACACGGTGGCTCTGGTGTATACCGGACATCCCAGAGGGTAAAACCATCTGAAATGGCCGCCGCTGCGCTCCGGCCACATTCAGAGGAATCATCATTTAAAATTTTGGGGTTCAGGAAAGTCTGCGGACTTTCCTGAACCCCATTTTCACAGCAGGGGTCGCAAAGGCAATCGGCAGTTTTCAGCGCCTGTTCACCGTTGCGGCCTTTCCCGTGAAAAGGCAGTTTCGAAACTGCAAATAAAAAATTTCTTTCCGCTGAATATGCCCAAAGCAATGCGGAGGGCGTTTTCAATCGTCCTCTTCCCATTGCATTCCGTCTGATTTTATGCTATACTGCCTTCTGCTGTGTTTTTTGCGCAGCATCCTTTCAGAGCAACTTAGGATTTTAGGCTCCCCGGTGTGTCTCGAACCATGCCGGGCCAAACCCACAGGGGCTGGCGGCCCTGTGCGGTCAAAATCATCCCGCTGGAGTATTATATCATGAATCAGAATCCTTCCATCCGTAAACTGGTGCGCTGCGGCGTGGTCGCAGCCATTTATGTTGTGCTCTGCATGGCCCTGCAGCCGCTCTCCTATGGTGCGGTACAGGTACGTGTGGCTGAGGCGCTCTGCCTGCTGCCGGTGTTCGGTGCCGAGTACATTGCCGGTGTGGTGCTGGGCTGCTTTTTGGCAAACCTGCTGGGCTCCACCATCGTGGATGTCATCTTTGGCACCCTTGCCACTCTGCTGGCCTGCCTTGTCACCTACAAGCTGCGGAACATCCGCTTCAAGGGTCTGGCTGTGGCGGCTTCCCTGCCGCCGGTGCTGTTCAATGCGGTGATCATCGGCATTGAGATCGCCGTCATGTTCCCGGACCCCACCTCCAGCGCTCCCATCTGGCTGGCCTGCATCACCAACGGCATCTCCGTGGGCATCGGCGAGCTCATCAGCTGCACCGTTCTGGGTGTGCTGCTGGTGAAGATCATCGAGAGCAGCAAGGCCCTGAACGAGCTCTTTGCAGCAGAATAAGCCGCTGTTTTCGCAACGCGCTGATCCGTTCGCGGAAAACGGCTTTTTAAAAATCGGAGGTTTCCATGCAGGCAAACGGTATAATCTTCTGGGACTGGAACGGCACCCTGATGGATGATCTGGACTTCACCCACGGCTGTCTCAACTGGATGCTGGAGACCCACGGCTATCCGCAGCGGTACGATCTTGCCGCCTACCGGGAAATTTTCGGTTTCCCCATTGAGGAATACTACATCCGCGCCGGCTTCGACTTTGCCAGACATCCCTACCCGGAGCTGGCCGAATGCTTTATGGCGCACTACAACGCAGGCGTGGATGCCTGTCCCCCCTCTGCACACGCTGCCGAGACGCTGGCCGAGCTTTCGCGCCGGGGCTGGCGGCAGAGCGTGCTGTCTGCCTCCCGCCGGGACTACCTGATCGAGCAGGTGGCCGCGCGGGGCCTGCAGGGCTATTTTACCGAGTTGCTCGGCCTTGCAGACATCTATGGCGTCAGCAAGGTGCAGGTGGGCCGGAACTGGCTTGCCCAAAGCGGCATCGACCCTGTCGCCTGCGTAATGGTCGGCGATACGCAGCACGACGCCGAGGTTGCCGCTGCACTGGGCACAGGGTGTGTGCTCTACACCGGCGGGCATCAGTCCCGCAAACGGCTGGAAGCGGTATGCCCCCACGTCATCGACGATCTGGCCCAGCTGCCGCAGCTGCTGGAAACCTTATAATGTACATCTGACCACTTCTGATTTGCAAAAATCAGAGGTGGTTTTTGTTTTAGCTGGCTCGCCCTCTCAGTCTCGCATTCGCTCGCCAGATTCCCCTTTTTGTCGCTGCGCGACATCTTCCCCCGAACCGGGGGAAGTCTTTCCTCAAAGGGGGAGCCTCTGGCGAAACCGGAAACTTTGCGTGGATTGCCAAGGCCTCCCACTTTGGGGGAGGTGGATGCGACCAGCGGGAGCAGACGGAGAGGGCGAGGCTGTTCGCCTCCACCACATATCTTTTCCCATTTATGCCCCCTGTCAGCGCAAATTTACAGAAAATTCATTCAAAAACCGGCTAAAATAACCTTGCAGGTTTGACGCGTCTGCCGCTTTGGTGTATCATATAGTAGTATTGTTATGTCTATCTCCGGGAAGCCTTTTCCCGAATTTGATCTATGAGGTGTTACCAATGTCCCTTGTTGAAAAACTCTTTGGCAGCTTCTCCGACCGGGAGCTGAAAAAGATCAACCCCATTGCCAAGCAGGTGCTTGCATTGGAAGGCAAATATGCCGCCCTGTCCGATGCTGAGCTACAGGCCCAGACAGCCGCTTTCAAACAGCAGCTGGCCGACGGCAAGACCACCGACGATATCCTGCCCGATGCATTTGCCGTCTGCCGCGAAGCCGCATGGCGCGTGCTGGGCATGAAGCACTTCCCCGTGCAGATCATCGGCGGCATCGCCCTGCACCGCGGCGATATTTCCGAAATGCAGACCGGTGAAGGCAAGACCCTTGTGGCCACCCTGCCCGCCTACCTGAATGCCCTCACCGGCGAGGGCGTGCATGTTGTCACCGTCAACGATTACCTTGCCAAGCGCGACAGCGAGTGGATGGGCAAGCTCTATCGCTGGCTGGGTCTGAGCGTCGGCCTGATCGCACAGGGCATGGACGGCGATGCACGCCGCGCCGCCTACGCCGCCGACATCACCTACGGCACCAACAACGAATTCGGCTTTGACTACCTGCGCGACAACATGGTGACCTATAAGGCCAACATGGTGCAGCGCGGCCACGCCTTCGCCATCGTCGATGAGGTGGACTCCATCCTGATCGATGAAGCCCGCACTCCCCTGATCATTTCCGGCCGCGGCGAGGATTCCTCCAGCCTGTACACGCAGGTGGACCGCTTTGTGCGCACTCTGCGCAAGAGCGTAGTGGTGGAGCTGGAAGATAAGGTGTCCACCGATGAACAGGCTGACGGTGATTACGTCGTGGACGAAAAGCACAAGACCTGTACCCTGACTGCCAGCGGCATCAAGAAAGCGGAAGCCTACTTCAAGGTCGAGAACCTTGCCGCCGCCGAGAACATGACCCTTGCCCATCACATCGATCAGGCCATCAAGGCCTACGGCGTGATGCAGCGGGACATCGACTACGTGGTCAAGGATGGTCAGGTCATCATCGTGGATGAGTTCACCGGCCGTCTGATGATCGGCCGCCGCTACAACGAGGGTCTGCATCAGGCCATCGAGGCCAAGGAGGGCGTAAAGATCGCCGCTGAGAGCAAAACGCTGGCCACCATCACCTTCCAGAACTACTTCCGCATGTACAAAAAGCTGTCCGGCATGACCGGTACCGCCAAGACTGAGGCCACCGAATTCACCGAGATCTACGGCCTGAACATCGTCACGGTGCCCACCAACCGTCCCCGTCAGCGCATCGATTATCCGGATGCCATCTACAAGACGGTCAACGGCAAATACAATGCCGTTATCCAGCAGGTGCTGGAATGCCACCAGAAGGGCCAGCCCGTGCTGGTGGGTACGGTCAGCGTGGAAAAGAGCGAAACTCTGGCAAAAATGCTGCAGAAGTACACCCGCAATTTCAACGTACTGAACGCCAAGAACCACGAGCGCGAGGCCGAAATCGTGGCGCAGGCCGGTAAAAAGGGTGCCATCACCATCGCCACCAACATGGCAGGCCGTGGTACCGATATCATGCTGGGCGGCAATGCCGAGTTCATGGCCAAGGCCCAGATGCGCAAGGAGCACTTCTGTGAGAACCTGCTGAATCCCGAAAAGCCCGAGGACGCCGACCCGGCAGCGGTGGAGATGCTGCTGACCGAAGCAAACGGCCACGGCGACACCGAGGACACCAACATCCTTGCGGCCCGCAGGCGCTTTGATGAGCTGTACGCCCAGTGCAAGCCCCAGATCGACGCCGAGGCCGAGGAAGTGCGTGCTGCAGGCGGTTTGTTCATCATCGGCACCGAGCGCCACGAGAGCCGCCGCATCGACAACCAGCTGCGGGGCCGTGCCGGCCGTCAGGGCGACCCGGGTGCTTCCCGCTTCTATCTGAGCCTGGAAGATGACCTGATGCGCCTGTTCGGCGGCGACCGCGTCTCCAGCCTGATGGACACCCTCAAGATCGATGAGGACACGCCCATCGAGAACCGCATGATCACCAACACGCTGGAAAGTGCCCAGAAAAAGCTGGAAGGCCGCAACTTCGAGATCCGCAAGAACGTGCTGAAGTACGACGACGTGATGAATCAGCAGCGCGAGATCATCTATGGCCAGCGCCGCAAGGTGCTGGACGGTGAGGACATCAGCACCGAGATGCACAAGATGCTGCGGGAGAACATCGATTCCAGCTGCGCCCAGTTCCTGGCCGGTGATGTAAAGGACGACTGGGACTTTGGTGCCCTGCGCCGCCACTATCTGGGCTGGCTGACCACCGACGCCGACCTGCACTATGATGTGGCCGACTTTGAGGATATCTCCCGTCAGAGCATTGCCGATATGCTGTATGACCGCGGCATGAAGATCCTTGCCGACAAGGAGCAGCGCTACGGTGCCCCGGTCATGCGCGAGCTGGAACGCATCTGCCTGCTCAAGTGCGTGGACCGCATGTGGATGGATCACATCGACAACATGGATCAGCTGCGTCAGGGCATCGCGCTGCGCGGCTACGGCCAGAAGGATCCTGTTGTGGAGTACCGCATCGAAGGGTTTGACATGTTCGACCAGATGGTGGATTCCATCCGTGAGTCCAGTGTGAAGATGCTGCTGACCATCGAGATCCGTCAGGCCGGTGCTGCCCCCAAGCGTGAACAGGTGGCAAAGCCCACCGGCGAAGGCTTTGTGCCCGGCAACGGCGCTCCCGGTTCCAAGGGTGCACCCCACGGCCAGCCTGTGCGGGTGATCAAGATCGGCCGCAACGACCCCTGTCCCTGCGGCAGCGGCCTGAAGTGGAAAAAGTGCACCTGTGCCAAATATCATCCGGAAGGCACCCCGACGGACGAGAACTAAGTAAAAGATAAACTGCCTCGTCCCCTCCGTCATCGCTTACGCGATGCCACATTCCCCACTCTGTCGCCATTGCGACATCTCTCCCCATTCGGGGAGAGTCTTTTCTCAAAGCGAGAGGCTTTGGCAGTCCGATAAAGTTTCTGGTTTTGCCAAGGGCTCCCCCTTTGGGGGAGCTGGCGCGTCAGCGTCTGAGAGGGCAAGGCTGCTTATAATTTATAGAGGGAGTTGATTTTGAAATGATCACACCGGAAGAACTGCTCAGCGCTGCAAAAGAGCTGGAACCCCAGCTGCGCGAATGGCGGCGCACCCTGCACCGCCACCCCGAGGTGGGCTTTGATCTGCCGCAGACCAAAGCGCTGGTGAAAAAGGCCCTGACCGAAATGGGCTATGCCCCGCAGGACTGTGGCAGATGCGGCGTTCTCGCGCTGGCAGGCGGCAAACGCCCCGGCAAGACCATCCTGCTGCGCGGCGACATGGACGCCCTGCCCATTCAGGAAGAATCCGGTGAGGAGTTTGCTTCCGAGATCCCGGGCAGGATGCACGGCTGCGGCCACGATATGCACACCGCCATGATGCTGGGCGCGGCAAAGCTGCTGAAGGCCCACGAAGACGAGATCGAAGGCACCGTGAAGCTGGAATTCCAGCCTGCCGAGGAAATTTTTCAGGGCTCGCTGGACATGCTGAAAAACGGCCTGCTGGAAAACCCGAAGGTGGACGTTGCCGTGATGTTCCACGTTCTGGCCGGGATGCCCCTGCCGGTGGGCACGGTGCTGGTGCCGGGCGGCGGCATCACCATGGCAAGCTGCGAGCAGTACCACATCACCGTCCACGGCAAGGGCGGCCACGGCTCCATGCCCAACGCCTGCATCGACCCCATCACTGCAGCGGCCCACATCCACATTGCCCTGCAGGAGATCAACAGCCGTGAGCTGGACCCCGCCAAGTTCGGCGTGTTCACTACGGGCCGGTTCGAGGCGGGCAAGGCCTCCAACGTCATCCCGGATACAGCCGACATGTGGGGCACCATCCGCACGGTGGACCCCGAGGGCGCAGTCAGTGAGCAGATCCACCAGCGCATGACCGAGATCGCGCAGGGCGTGGCGGCAGCCTATCGCTGCACCGCTGAGGTGGAATTCAGCGACCACTGCCCCTGCATGGTGGTGGACACGCCCCTTGCCAAAGATTCGCTCACTTATATGACCGAACTGCTGGGCCGGGGTGCCATGGACATGACCGCCCTCACCGGCGGCAAGCCCGGCGGCGGCAGCGAGGACTTTGCCTTTGTCAGCCATGAAGTGCCTACCGTGAGCATGTTCCTCTCCTCCGGAAATGCCAAGGAAGGCTATGTTTACGGTCAGCACCACCCCAAGGTGCGCTTTGACGACAGCGTGCTGTACAAGGGCTCTGCAGCATATGTTTATATGGCTCTGCGGTGGCTGAGCGACCACAAGGCATAACCATTCGGAAAATTTATCATTTATTTGAACCTCCGAAAAATCCGCAGATTTTCCGGAGGTTCTTTTTCACGGATGGGTTCGGAGCAGCACACTGCATCTCTTAAAAATCGCCTTTATAAACAAAAAATCCCGGAAGGTTCACACCCTCCGGGGTCTTTTTTAGATCAGTTTTGCCCCCGCATGGGGCAGGCTGTCGGCGCCAAGGCTCTGCAGTCTCTGGGGCAGAGCAGTCAGGTCGCCGCCGGTGTAATACCACGCGGCTGCAAACGCGGCCAGTGCCAGAACCAGCAGAAAAATCAGGGCATTCCGCATCCTGTGCCGTTTGCGGGGCGGCTTTGCCGGAGCGGTGTTTTCCGGCTTGTCCGGAAGGGTCTGCGCCGTCAGCACATCCGCCGGGACCGCCTTGCCGTACTTTTGCCAGCTTGTCCCCGCCGCCTGCGGCAGACCGGATGCAGCACGACGGATCATGTCCAGCAGCCAGAGGGCCGGTGCATCCGTGTTCGCCACTGTGCGCACCCAGCAGCCCCTGCGGCTGCCCAGAAACAGCACGGTGTCCTCGGCGCGCTCCACACACCCGGCGGCAAGAATCTGCGCCCACAAAGCGCTGTGCCGCCTGCACACGGGCCAGCTTTGCCGGAATGGGCCCGCCTTTCACGCGGCAGGTCCTGGCGCTCAGCTTTTCCCGGGTCTTAGCGTCCGCATAGCTCAAAGCCCCAAAATCGAACACCTTTTCTGCACCCGGCACCGTTTCCAGCCGGGCTTCCAGCAGGGTGCCTGCGTCCGCATCACAGCATACCAGCAGCCTGCGATGCGTTTCCAGCGCCTGCACCGCTGCATGAACAAGGGTCATCTCCCCTTCTCCATAGAGCTCTGCCGCAAAGCGGCCGTTCAGGGCCTTGCGGGCCTTTTCCAGCCTGGCAGGCGTTTCGGCCTGCAGGGCCGCAAGCACCTCCGCCCCACGGGCACGACATCGGGCTGCAATGTCTGCCTGCTGTGCTGCCTGCTGCACCGTCCACAGCGGTGCGCCAAACAGACGCAGCACACAGGTGGTCTGCGTTTTTCCTTCGTGTATCAACTGCTTCACCCCCGCGGCCCGGGGCCGCTCGTATTAACCCTTGAGGAAGGTGCTGTCCAGTGCCGTCAAAGCCGCAGCGTCATGCCGGGCGCTTTTTGCCAGTGCCTGTGTATCTGCAGGAACTTTGCCCTGAGCCAGACGCAGCGCCAGTTCCAGTGCCGCCTGTGCCGCGCGGGTACGCACCAGCGCACGGTCGGGGCGGGAGACAAAGAGCTTTTTCACATATACGGTCTCACCGCAGGCCGCACCCAGATACACCGTGCCCACTGGACGGACGACATCGCCGCCGTTGGGGCCTGCCAGACCGGTGACGCTGACAGCGATATCGGCCCCAGCAGCTTCTGCCGCGCCAAGTGCCATCTGTGCCGCCACAGGGGCAGACACCACATTGTATTTTGCAATGACTGCCGGTTCCACACCTACCATTTTTGCCTTGGCCTGTTCCCAGTAGGTGACAAAGCCGAAGCCGAACACCTCACTTGCACCGGACACATTGGTCAGCCGCTGGGCGATCATGCCGCCTGTGCAGCTTTCTGCCGTGGCAATGGTGAGCCCCTTTTCCTTCAGGGTGTGCACCAGAGTCTCTTCCAGACCGGTCACATCCTCATCATACACCGCATCACCCAGCAGATCATAGAACTTTGTGGCGTATGCGCGGCACATTTTTTCGGCTGAACTGTCGTTTTCTGCCCGGGCCGTGATGCGGATCTCGCATTCGCCGGTTTTGCAGTAGATGGCGGCGGTGGGGTTTGCATTTTCCAGCAGATGCCGCACACGGTATTCGATATCGCTTTCGCCGCCCAGCACCCGCAGCGTTATGGAATGCAGGGTGCAGTTCTGGCGGGCCAGCAGCAGCGGGCGCACGCTCTCCTCCCACATGGCTTTCATTTCGTGAGGCACGCCGGGCATCAGCACGGCGCAATGGCCATCCTGCTCGAACCATGCCCCGGGGGCAGTGCCGTGGTGATTGATGATCTTGTGGCCGTGCACCGGCACCATGGCCTGCTTGCGGTTGTTGGGGGTAGTCTTGCGCCCGGTGCGCGTGAAGAAATCCACGATCTTCTGCCATTCTTCCGGGTCAAAGGCCAGCGTGTCACCGTAGCAGCCGGCAACCGTCTCCTTGGTCAGGTCGTCTGCGGTGGGGCCAAGCCCGCCGGTAAACACCAGCAGGTCGCACCGCTGCTTTGCTTCGTTGACAAAATCTGCCAGACGGTCGTGGTTGTCGCCGATGGTGCTCTCGCGCTGGACCGTAATGCCCAGTGCCGCCAGCTCGCGGCTCAGATACTGGGCGTTGGTGTTCAAAATGTTGCCGAGCAGCAGCTCGGTACCCACACTGATGATCTCTGCTGTCATGGATAAATCAACCCTCAAATTCTACCTGATCGGTGATACGGATGCGGATGCGCTCGGCGCTCTCTGCTGCTTCGGCTTCCAGCGCGGCAAGGCCGGGCATGGCGGCTTCGGCTTCCAGAATTTCGGCCAGCTCCGGGCGGATCTTCGGGTGCGGCGGGGTGAAGATGGTGCAGCAGTCCTCATAGGGCAGGATGCTGGTCTCAAAGGTGTTGATGTGGCGTGCCGTCTCCACGATCTCGGTCTTGTCCATGCCGATGAGCGGGCGCAGGATGGGCAGTAATCCTGCGCAGCATCGGTGCACTGCAGAGCCTTGACGGTCTGGCTGGCTACCTGAGCCAGACTCTCGCCGGTAACAAGGGCTTCGCAGCCCTGCTTCTTGGCAATAACGTTGGCAATGCGCATCATGCTGCGGCGCATCAGCACCGTGAACAGCACATCTGGAGCATTATCCCGGATGTACTCCTGCGGCTTGGTATAGGGCACGACGAACAGATTGGAGCTGCCCGTATAGATGCTGGTGAGCTGCGCCAGAGCCTTCACCTTGAGCTTTGCGCGCTCCGAAGTGTACGGCGGAGACGCAAAGTGGATGTGGTCCAGTGCCAGACCGCGCTTTGCCATGCGGTAAGCTGCCACGGGACTGTCGATGCCGCCAGACAGCATGTTCAATGCACGGCCGCTGGTGCCTACGGGCAGACCGCCCTCACCGGGTACTTTCGGGCCGTGGATGTAGGCACCGTAATCACGAATTTCTACGATCACCTTGAAATCCGGGTTATGCACATCCACCTTGAGGTAGTTGTGTTTGCCCAGCAGATAGGCACCCAGCTCCCGCATCAATTCAGGGCTGGTCATGGGGTAGGTCTTGTCGGAGCGGCGGGCTTCCACCTTGAAGGTGCGGATGCCATGCAGACTGGCACCGAGGTAGTCCTCGGCGGTCTGGCAGATGGTGTCAAAGTCCTTGTCGCAGACCACGGCGCGGCTGAGCGCCGCAAGGCCGAACACCTTGCTCACCCGGTCAAAGGCGAGGTCCATATCCACGTCCTCTTCCTCAGGCTCCATGTAAAAGGTGGACTGGGTGCAGTAGACCTTGAACTTGCCCACGGTCTTGAGCCGGTAGCGCAGGATCTTCATCATCGCCGACTCGAACTGGTTGCGGTTGAGGCCTTTCAGGGACATCTCGCCCTGATAGCCCATGATAATTTCATGCATAAATGTTGTATCTCCTAGGTTACGATTTAACATGGCCTCCGCTTGCGCTCTGGCCATTCTCAGCGGAAAATTTATTTTTTATTTCGCGTTTGTCGCGGCCTGCGGGCCGCTCCAAACGCATTTTCACGAAAGGGGACGCAATGGAAAGCTGCATCTTATCAGGCCGGTGGGTCGGGAGTTTCTCTGAGGACCGTCCGCTGGGGTGGGACCCTGTTGCCGAAGGCAATAGGGCGGGCGATGGAATGGCCCGATTCGTGTCCGAGGAGAAAGCTACCGACACGCTGGCCGTTAATCAGTTTACTTCCGGATCTTCTGCAGATGCTTCATGCCGTCCTCAAAGCGGTCAAGGAAGGCATCCACATCCTCGGGGGTGTTATCGCCGCAGAAGGACACCCGGATCGCCGTATCGATGGCCAGCGATCTTTGCCCATGGCCGCCAGCGTATGGCTGGGCTGGCCCCGGCCGCAGGCGCTGGCCGACGAAACGTAAATTTGTGCTTCGGCCAGCCATGCCAGCATGGTCTCGCTCTTAATGCAGTTCTCGCTGAAGTTCAGCACCTCGGGCACGGCGTTTTCCGGGCTGTTGATCTCCACCTCCGGGAAAGCCTTCAGTCCTTCCCGCAGGCGCTGGTTCAGCGCCCGCATGGCGGTGTCACGGCTCTTCATGGTCTTTGCCAGACGGGTGGCGGCTGCCGCCAGACCCATGGCATAGGGCAGGTTCTCGGTGCCGGGGCGCAGGCCGCGCTCCTGCTCACCGCCCAGATAGGGCGGCCGGAACGCCTGCACCAGACGGTCGGACAGGTACAGCGCACCAATGCCCTTGGGGGCATGGATCTTGTGGCCGCTCACCGACAGGGTGTCGATGTTGTCCAGCTTGATGGGCACACGCATCCACGCCTGCACCGCATCCACATGGACGATGGTGCGGCTGTTGCGGCGCTTGACCTCGGCGGCAAGGCGTTCCACATCGTTGCGGGTGCCCACCTCGTTGTTCACCATCATGCAGGCCACAAGGATGGTGTTTTTGTCCACATGCTCCAGCATCCGGTCCATGTCCAGTGTGCCGTCCGGGCGGGGTTTGATCACCGTGACATCATAGCCCTGCTTCGCCAGCTCTTCCAGCGGGCGCTGGACACTGGGGTGCTCAAAGCCGGACACCACGATGCCCTTGCCAAAGGTGCGGGTGTGCACCGCGCCCAGCAGAGCCAGATTGTTGCTCTCGCTGCCGCAGGAGGTAAAGTACAGCTCCCGGCTCTTGCAGCCCAGTGTGCGGGCCACAGCGGCACGGGCGGTGTTCAGCGCTTCCTCGCTGCGGGCACCGGGGCCGTACAGGCTGGACGGGTTTGCCCAGTGTTCCCGCATGGCCTTGTCGATCACATCCGCCACCTCGGGAGCAACCATCGTGGTGGCGGCGTTATCCAGATAATGCAATTCAGGGTTTTGCAGCATAAAAGGGATTCCTGCTTTCTAAAATTTCAGAATAAACCATGATAAGTATACCACAACCCATCTTATAACGCAAAATATTTAACACTGTTTTTCCTTGACAAACGCCCCGGTGATGTGCTATCTTTACAGCATAGAGACCGCGTTTCCGCTGACGGAACCTTGTGGAGCACCACAGTGCGGATGCGCAGGAGAGTCAATGCCGACCGTCTGGGCAGCCTTGCGCATTTGCTGCGCAAAGCTGCCTTTTTTGTTGTCGGAAGTTGTTTTTATAAGCAGGGTGCGCTGAATGGCGAGATTTTTTGCCCGCAGACAAGGCGATTTTTCGCAGTGATCCTGACGGATCGCAAGGGAAAGCGACGCAGGATGCGAGCAAAAAGGCCGTTCAGGCGGCGTGCAATGCTTGTGAAAATAACTTCCAAAGGAGGATGTCTGATGAAAACCGATATCGAGATCGCACAGGAAGCAAAGATGAGACCCATCACCGAGATCGCCGCCCAGCTGGGCCTTTCCGATGAGCACGTGATCCCCTATGGCCGCTACAAGGCCAAGATCGATCACCGCCTGATCCACGATGCCAAAAAGCAGGGCAAGCTCGTCCTCGTCACCGCTATCAGCCCCACCCCGGCGGGCGAGGGCAAAACCACCACCAGCGTGGGTCTGGCCGATGCCATGAACGCTCTGGGCAAAAAGACCATGCTCTGCCTGCGTGAGCCCAGCCTTGGCCCGGTGTTCGGCGTCAAGGGCGGTGCTGCCGGCGGCGGCTACGCACAGGTGGTGCCCATGGAGGACATCAACCTGCACTTTACCGGCGACCTGCACGCCATCGGCACAGCCAACAACCTGCTGGCTGCCATGATCGACAACAGCATCCAGCAGGGCAACCCGCTGAACATCGACCCCCGCCGCATCACATGGAAGCGCTGCATGGACATGAATGACCGTCAGCTGCGGTTCATCGTGGACGGTCTGGGCGGCAAGGTGAACGGCACCCCCCGCGAGGACGGCTTTGATATCACCGTTGCCAGCGAGGTGATGGCGATCTTCTGCCTTGCCACCAGCATTTCCGACCTGAAGGAGCGTCTTTCCAAGATCGTGTGCGCCTACACCTACGACGGCAAGCCTGTCACTGCCGGTGAGATCGGTGCTGCCGGTGCCATGACCGCCCTGCTGAAGGACGCACTGGACCCGAACCTTGTGCAGACGCTGGAAAACAATCCCGCCATCATCCACGGTGGCCCCTTTGCCAACATCGCCCACGGCTGCAACAGCGTGCTGGCCACCAAGCTGAGCCTTTCTCTGGCCGACTACACCATCACTGAGGCCGGTTTCGGTGCCGATCTGGGTGCAGAGAAGTTTTTGGATATCAAGTGCCGCTATGCAGGCATCGCACCCAGCGCCTGCGTGCTGGTGGCCACCGTGCGTGCCCTCAAGAGCCACGGCGGCGTGGCAAAGGCCGACCTGAGCCAGCCCAACCTCGAAGCCGTCAAGGCCGGTGTCTCCAACCTGATCCGCCACATCGACAACCTGAAAAACGGCTTCGGACTGCCGGTGGTGGTCGCCATCAATGCCTTCCCCACCGATACCGCCGAAGAGCAGGCCTATGTGGAGCAGGTGTGCGCCGAGCAGGGCGTTCCCTGCGTGCTGAGCGAGGTGTTCGCCAAGGGCGGCGAGGGCGGCAAGGCTCTGGCCGAAAAGGTGCTGGAGGTTCTGGAGGATCGTCCCATCCAGTACACCTACCCGCTGGAGATGCCGCTGAAGGATAAGATCAGCGCCATCGCCACCAAGATCTACCGCGCCGACGGCGTGAACTACAGCGCCGCCGCCAGCAAGACACTGGCTGAGCTCACCGACATGGGCTACGGGAATCTGCCTGTCTGCATCGCCAAGACCCAGTACAGCTTCAGCGACAACGCAAAGCTCATCGGTGCCCCCACCGGCTTTACCATGGAGGTACGCGAGGTGCGCCTTGCTGCCGGTGCCGGCTTCGTGGTGGTCATCTGCGGCAATATCATGACCATGCCTGGCCTGCCCAAAAAGCCCGCCGCTGTGGGCATCGATGTGGATGCCAACGGCAAGATCACCGGTCTGTTCTGACCTGAAACTTTCCGTCTTTTAAATAAACAGTAAAACGATTTGAATGGTCTCCGCTTCGCTCTGACTATTTTTCAGTGGAACCTCTATTGATATTTCGCGTTTGTCGCGGCCTGCGGTCCGCGACAAACGCATTTTCACAGAAGGGGCCGCTTCCGTTAGCAGCTTTTCTCTGTGAAAACGTGGCTCAGAGCAACGCGGAGGGCATTTCAAATCGTCCCACACAACAAGGGGCTGCTGCACCAAACTCAGTGCAGCAGCCCCTTGTTCTTTTTACTCTGCAGTGTGGCTCCGCAGGTAGTCCACCCATGCCGCATAACCGGCGGGTCTCAGGTGGTAGCCGTCCGGCTGAGCATAGCTCTCGATCAGATCGCCGTTTTCGTCTGCCAGCACTTCCCACAGGTTGAGGAAATAGCAGTCCTTTTCCAATGCGATGGCTGCCAGCTCATTGTTGATCTGGTACAGCCTGTCACGGTTCAGTCCCTCGTGGCCGGACTTCTGGCTCACCTCCGGACGCACCGGCGTGATCGACTGCACGTAAATTTTGGTGTTCGGCAATGTCTGGTTCAGCATGTCCAGCATCAGCCGGTAGTAGGTCAGAAAGCTGGAATAGTCCGTATCGCGGCCCAGTACATTGGTCCCCAGCAGCAGATACACCGCCCTTGGGTTCTGAGCGGTCAGGGCTTCCAGCGGCACCTCGGTCGTGCCATCGGCACGCTTGCAGGTGGTGCCATTGACGATCACATTCGGGCCCACACCCTTGTAGGCGCAGAACATGGCATTCTGCATTCCCTCCTCGTACAGCTGCATCCCCTGCGTCAGGCTGTCGCCCAAAAAGCTCACATCGTTGAACCAGCTTTTTTCCACAGCCGTGCTCTGCGGCACAGCCGCCATGCGGAAATCCAGTGCCGTGGCCGTGCTGCCTGCAAGCGCCTGCACCGTGAGCGGCCGCGCCACTGCATAGGAAACCGTGTTCCATGTGTCGTCCTGTGTCACTTCCTGCAGGATGGTGTTCTGCCCCATGCCGGAGGGGCTCGTTTCGCGGTGCAGGCTTTTCCACAGCATCCCGATGGCTCCCACCATCAAGAGCAGCAGCAAAAGCCCTGTCGCCATGAACCGCCTGCGCCAGCGCCTGCGCAGCACCCGCCGCCGGTATTCCTGATAGTCTGCCATGGTGTTTTCCCTCACTTTTCCGCACCGGTCCGCCCGGGCTTTTTCTGCTTTTAGTATACCATATCTGTGCGCCGCTACAAGCCCTGTTTTCTGCCAGAGTGCCTAAAATTGCAGATTTTTTTGCACGCAGGCATGCCATTGTGTGCAAAAAGCCTGCCTTTTGCGGGTACAAAAGCTTGCATCCTGCACCACAGATGTGTTATACTGAACTGAACTACTATTGATAGGGAGGCTTTCACGATGGCATTCACTCCAAAACTGACTTATAAAGGCAAGCCCCTCGTCCGCAAGGACAATGAGCTGTACTACGGCAATATGACCGACCCATACGTGCTCTATCTGCAGATCATGACCACCAAGCCTGTGGGCGATCAGCAGGTTGCAGACAAGGTCCACCTGATGCTGCTCTCTACCGACACCACCAAGGCTCCGCAGGAGCGCGTGATGCGTCAGACGACCAAGATCGGTCTGTACAACGCTTTGGACATCGGCAGCATCTGGCTGCAGAAGGCAAACGCACAGTAAGCAAAAAGCTGCTGCACAGCAAATGTGCAGCAGCTTTTTTGTTTGTCTTCCGCGGCGGGATTTTTACTCTTCGGTCACTTCAAAGTCGAGGGGCTTGCCGCAGTTGGGGCACTTGGGTGCGCCGTCCAACAGCTCGTCCTCTTCAAACACAGAGGTCGTGCCGCACTCTGGGCAGGTCACTTCGTACTGCACGGGACCGTCCTCGGCGTCATCTTCGCCGTCCCCTTCCAGAGCGACCTCAAAGGTCACGCCGCAGTGCGCACAGTTGGCTTCGCCTGCATCCAGATCATCCTCGCTGACATAAACGGTCTCGCCGCAGTTGGGGCAGGCCACCTCGTAGAACGGCTCGCTGGCGATGTCATCATCCTTGGCATCGTCGTCGTCATCGGTGTCCTCGTCCTCAGCGTCCTCGCTTTCGCCGTCTTCGTCCTCCTCGTACAGATCTGCTTCCAGATCTTCCAGCTCATCGTTCAGGTCGTTGATCTGGTCGTAGGCGCGGGAAAGATCTTCGTCCACGCTCTCGATGACCTCAGCCATTTCACCCAGCAGTGCGCTCATGGCCTTGATGATCTTGCCCTCTTTGGTGGTATCATCAATGCCCAGACCATCGACCAGACCCTGCAGATAAGCTGCCTTTTTGTTCAGTTCCATACGAATGCCCTCCTTAAAATGAGAAAATCGGAGTTTTAAAAAACCGGGCAGACGGTTGCCCGCAGCCCGGTTTGGCGTTAAAAGGATCAGACGCGCTCCATATACTCGCCGGTGCGGGTATCGATGCGGATGTGGTCGCCCTCGTTGATGAACAGAGGCACACGAATCTCAGCACCGGTCTCGACGGTAGCGGGCTTCAGGGTGTTGGTGGCAGTGTTGCCCTTGACACCCGGCTCGGTCTGGGTAACTTCCAGCTCGATGAAGTTGGGGATCTCGACGCTGAACACCTTGCCCTTGTAGCTCAGCAGCTTGCACAGCTCGTTCTCCTTGCAGAACTTGAAGTTATCGGGCACATCGGCTGCGTTGACAGGGATGTCATCGTAGGTCTCGTTGTCCATGAAGTGGTACAGATCGCCATCCTCGTAGCTATAGGTCACGTCCTTGCGCTCGATGAAAGCCTGCGGGAACTTTGCGGTCGGGTTGTAGCTGGTCTCAACCACAGAGCCGGTGATCACGTTCTTGGTCTTGGTACGGACAAAGGCAGCGCCCTTACCGGGCTTCACGTGCTGGAACTCAACGACCTGAAGAACCTGGCCGTCCTGCTCAAAGGTCACGCCATTGCGAAACTCGCCTGCAGAAATCATAGGAATTCCTCCATTAGTTTAATCTCAAATGCTTAACGCATATCTCTATTTATTTTACCCAATCCTCTTGCATTTGGCAAGGGGTTTCGGCAAAAAATACGATGAAAATAGAAAATTTTTTACGTTTTGCACGCTGCATAGTACATCTGCTGCATAGCCCCGGCATCCTCAGCCTGCGTACCTGCGCTCTCGCAGATGATGACCGGCTGCAGCTTCCGCTGGGCCAGCAGTTCCATCAGCGGCTGCGGCTCTGGGCCAAACTGGGTCTCGGCAAAGGTCCAGTGGCGCTTTTCGCCACCTGCCGAATACTCGATACGGGAAAAATGCACGTGGAACCGCTCTGCCCGTTGGTCCCCCAGCTTTTCTGCCATGCGGTCAAGGATGGCAGCGTAGTCCTCTTTCGAGCGGATGCCGCCCAGAGTGCGGGCATTCAGGTGGCCGAAGTCGATGCAGGGCGTGATGCGCCTGTCCACCGCACACAGCGCCAGCACCTCGTCCAGCGTGCCCAGCTGGCCGATCTTGCCCATGGTCTCCGGGCAGAGAGTCATATCGGCAAAGCCTGCTTCATCCAGCGCTTCCACGGCACGGCGCATGGTATCCAGCGCTTTTTCAAGGGCTGCTTCCCGGCTCTGCTTGCCGCAGCTGCCGGAGTGGAAAATAATGCGCCTGCCGCCCAGTGCCCTGCACACCGCCGCGCTCTGCAGCAGATACTGGATGCTGTTGAGCCGCTTGTCCTCTTCCAGACTGGACATGCTGATATAATAAGGTGCGTGCACACTGAACAGGATATCCTTCGGCCCGGCCAGTGCGGCCATTTTTGCGGCCTTGTCCAGTCCCAGGCGCACACCCCGTCCGCACTGGTACTCGAAGGCGTTCAGGCCCATCTTTGCGGTGTACTCCGGCACGTCCAGACTGCTCTTGTACCCTTGGGCTGCAAAGCTGTCGCTGGTGCCTGCAGTGCCGAACCGGATCTTCCAATCACTCACAGGGTCCTGCCTCCCCGGTCATAGTATTTCTGCCAGTGTTTTTTCTCCCACTTGCGCTTGAGGATGACCTGCGCACCGAGGTCCGGGCCGCGGGGCACCACCATCAGGCCCGGAATGCCGTACAGCGCTGCCGCCATGCGGTCGGCATAGAGCTGGTCGCCCACCATCGCCATCTGACGGCGCTTCACGCCCATGCGGTGCTGTGCCGCTATCAGCGCAAAGGGCAGCGGTTTTGCGGAACGGTACAGGTACGCAAGGCCCAGTTTCTGGGCAAAGGGCCGCACCCGCTTTTCCGCGCCGTTGGACACGATGGTGAGCTTGACGCCCGCCCTGCGCATGGTGTCCAGCCACCCGGCCACTTCTTTCGGCAGCTCCTGACTGCGGTCGCCGGTGAGGGTGTTATCGATATCCAGCACCAGCGCAGTGATGCCTTTTGCCGCCAGCCATTCCGGCGTGATGTGGGTGACATCCTTGAAAACATATTCGGGGGTAACTAACATAGGTAAAACCCTCTCAGTCTCGCATTCGCTCGACAGCTCCCCCGACAGGGGGAGCTTTTTACGGCTTTTGCAAAAGTATATTCTTCTCCGAAAAGATAAAACCTTTTCTCTTCAGCGCAGAAAGCTCGCCCTCTCAGTCCGCTTCGCGTCCAGCAGCTTACGCCCCTTTTTGTCACCTGCAGCGACAGAGTGGGGAATGCGGCGTTGCGCAGCAATGACGGAGAGGGCGAGAATGTCTATCTTTTTCATAAATGAAAATAGGAGAGCCTGAGATCAGGCTCTCCTACATCGGCGTTAGCAACGCGTATGAAATCTAAAGCAACAGCGATTTCAAGCGATCAATTACTTGAACTTGCGCTTGCGGGCTGCTTCGGACTTCTTCTTGCGCTTGACAGACGGCTTCTCGTAAGCCTCGCGCTTACGGACCTCTGCGAGCACACCGCTGCGAGCAGTGCTGCGCTTGAAGCGACGCAGTGCGCTTTCCAGCGACTCGCCCTCTTTAACACGAATTTCCGACATCTTATTCCCTCCCTTGGACCGTGAGGCAGGAATTTCGTTGTTACATGGTAACTAACAGTAGACAGTATAGCGCATTTTCTCTGGTTCGTCAACCTTTTTTTGAAAGTTTTTTGCCCAAAATCTTTGAAAAGATTTTGAACAGACGCTCCCGGGTGTTTTATGCGTTCGTCCGCCTCTGCGGGTAGTTATATATCCAGCCGTACGGCAGGGTATCGGGGTTTAGCCCTTGACGGCCAGATTGACCAGACGTCCCTTGACGTAGATCTCCTTCACCAGCTGCTTGCCTTCCAGAGCGGCGGCAACAGCGGGGTCAGCCTTGGCGGCGGCAATGGCGGCGGCAGCGTCGATGTCGGCTGCCACCTTCAGGCGGGCCTTCACCTTGCCGTTCACCTGCACAGCGATCTCCACCGTGCTCTCCACGCACTTGGCCTCTTCGTACTTGGGCCAGGGATAGTAAGCCAGCTGCTCAGTGTGGCTGTGGCCCAGCTTCTCCCACAGTTCTTCGGTCATGTGGGGAGCAAACGGGTTCAGCAGCTGGACAACAGTCTCCAGCTCGGCCTTGGTCGCGCCGCCGTTGTCGTACAGGGCGTTCACCAGCGTCATGAGCTGGGCAATGGCGGTGTTCATCTTCAGGGTCTCGATGTCAGCGCCCACCTTCTTGATGGTCTGGTGCATCAGAGTCTCCACCTGCGGACGATAGCCCTCGCCCTCCACCAGCTTGTCGGACAGTGCCCACACGCGGTCCAGGAAGCGGTTGCAGCCTGCGATGGCAGAGGTCTGCCACGGTGCAGCCTGCTCGAAGTCGCCCATGAACATCTCGTACAGACGCATGGTGTCGGCACCGTACTGGTCCACCACCTCGTCCGGGTTGATGACGTTGCCCAGAGACTTGGACATCTTCACGATGGGGTGGCGTGCCATTTCGCCGTACTTTTCTTCCAGAGCCTTTTCAGCGGCCTTCTGGCTGCCGTACTCCTTCAGCAGCTTTTCCTGCTCCTCAGCGGGCAGGTTGACAAAGCTGTGGGGGTTCAGGCCCAGGATCATGCCGTGAGCGGTACGCTTCTGGTAGGGTTCCGGAGAAGGCACAGCGCCGATATCGTACAGGAACTTATGCCAGAAACGGCTGTACAGCAGATGCAGGGTGGTGTGCTCCATGCCGCCGTTGTACCAGTCCACCGGAGACCAGTATTCCAGAGCCTCCTTGGACGCAATGGCATCCTTGCAGTGGGGGTCCATGTAGCGCAGGAAGTACCAGGAAGAACCGGCCCACTGGGGCATGGTATCGGTCTCACGGGTAGCAGGGCCGCCGCAGCAGGGGCAGGTGGTCTTGACCCAATCCTTGTGGCGGGCCAGCGGAGATTCGCCGTCCGGACCCGGCTCAAAATCGGTGATGTCCGGCAGGGTCAGGGGCAGGCTGCTCTCGGGCAGGGGCTGCCAGCCGCACTTTTCACACTTGACCATGGGGATGGGCTCGCCCCAGTAACGCTGACGGCTGAATACCCAGTCGCGCAGCTTGTAGTTGACCTTATCGCAGCCCTTGCCGTTTGCCTCCAGCCAGTCGATCATCTTTTTCTTTGCATCGGTGACGGACAGGCCGTTCAGGAAGCCGGAGTTGACCAGCGTGCCGGTGGCCACATCGGTGAAAGCAGCTTCGTCCAGATTGGAGGGGGTATTGCCCTTGACCACCTCGATGATGGGCAGGCCGAACTTCTTGGCAAACTCCCAGTCACGGGTGTCGTGAGCGGGCACAGCCATGATGGCACCGGTGCCGTAGGTGGACAGAACGTAGTCCGAAATAAAGATGGGGATCTCGGTATCATTGACCGGGTTGATGCCCATGACGCCTTCCAGCTTGACGCCAGTCTTTTCCTTGTTCAGTTCGCTGCGCTCAAAGTCGCTCTTGCGGGCTGCCTCGGCCTGATAGGCCTTGACGGCATCGGCATTCTTGAGGATGCCCTTGTCCAGCCACTCCTTGACCATGGCGTGCTCCGGAGAAACGACCATGTAGGTGGCACCGAACAGGGTGTCGCAGCGGGTGGTGTACACGGTCAGGGTATCGCCTGCGGTGGTGCCGAAGTTGACTTCTGCGCCGTGGCTGCGGCCGATCCAGTTCTTCTGCTGGGTGGCAACGCGCTCAATGTAATCCAGACCGTCCAGACCATCGATCAGCTTATCGGCATAAGCGGTGATCTTGAGCATCCACTGGCTCTTGACACGGTGAACGACCTCGCTGCCGCAGCGCTCGCACACGCCGTTGACAACTTCCTCGTTGGCCAGCACGCACTTGCAGCCGGTGCACCAGTTGACGTTCATTTCCTTCTTGTAAGCCAGGCCATGCTTATACAGCTGCAGGAAGATCCACTGGGTCCACTTATAATACTCCGGATCGGTGGTGTTGATCTCGCGGTCCCAGTCAAAGGAGAAGCCCAGAGCCTTCAGCTGGCTGCGGAAGTGGTCCACATTGTTCTTGGTGACAATGGCCGGGTGGATGTGGTTCTTCATGGCAAAGTTCTCAGTGGGCAGGCCAAAAGCGTCCCAGCCCATGGGATACAGCACATTGTAGCCGTTCTGACGGCGCTTGCGGCTGACCACGTCCAGCGCGGTGTAGCTGCGGGGATGGCCTACATGCAGGCCGGCACCCGACGGATACGGGAACTCGACCAGTGCATAGAACTTGGGTTTTTTGTGGTCGATCTCGACATGGAAGGTCTTTTCGTCCTCCCACACCTTCTGCCACTTGGCTTCAACTGCCTTGTAATCGTACTTCATGTTGTTAATCAGCTCCAGACTTTATCCAAAATACCGTTGCTTGGGGGCGTATGCTTTCAAGGTGCTCCCGGTATAAACCCTCTCAGTCAGGGCATTCGCCCTGCCAGCTCCCCCGAGGGGGGAGCTTTTTTGCCAACTTTCCCTATTGCGCCAAAACCTCTCCCTTTCGGGAGAGGTGGCATCGCGCAGCGATGACGGAGAGGGTTTGCCAGAAGCAAACCTGTTTGCCTGAATCATTCAAGGGTGCTGTCGGGGGTGAGGTACTCGGAGATATCAATGGGCTCACCATCTGCCCACAGGTGCTCCAGATCGTAATAGGTGCGGGTGTTGGGCACGAATACGTGCACGATAACGTTGGAATAGTCCAGCAGCACCCAGTTCTTGGAGTCGTAGCCCTCCGTGCTGTAGGGTTCCAGACCCTTCTGGGAAAGCTCGTACTCCACCTCGTCGGCCAGAGACGCCACCTGCGTGGTGGAAGTGCCGGAGGCAATGACAAAGTAATCGGTGAGCACGGTCAGGCTTTCCACCTTGAGCACGCGCACATCGTGGGCCTTTTTCTTATCCAGGATCTTTGCGATCTCAATGGCAAGCGCCTTGCTGTCGTTGAAGTTCTCCATATGTTTTTCCTTTCTGTCAGTTTCAGTTTGCGGAGCCTGCGGCCTGACCGTCGGTGGTAACAGCGCCATCAAGGTCTGTCTCGCCGCTCAGGATGGCATCGTCCGACTCCTTATCGATGCGGCCCATATACTGCACGTTGGCATCGGTGGATGCACTGCCGTGGGGCCACTCGTCGGTGACAAGGTTCATTTCGCTCACATCAATGGGGCCGGTGTAGGTGCAGAAATACTGGTTGAGCAGGTTTGCAATGGAACCCGCATCCGGCACCACGCAGGAGTAACCGGCAAAGGTGTCGGTCTTGCCCACATTGGGCACGCCCATGAACACCGGCGTCTGCGCCAGAAT
Organism: Faecalibacterium sp. 7; assembly: GCF_049562865.1. Taxonomy (NCBI): domain Bacteria; kingdom Bacillati; phylum Bacillota; class Clostridia; order Eubacteriales; family Oscillospiraceae; genus Faecalibacterium; species Faecalibacterium sp. 7. The sequence goes on from NZ_CP186911.1 coordinate 2,941,655, forward strand.
GATGTTGGAGCTGTCGAGCTTGAGGAAGGACACCACCAGCTTTGCAATGGTGGAAATGTCCATATCCGTCTTGATATAGTTCTTGAACACCAGCGGCAGCTGGTTCAGAATATCGGTGACGCCCATGGCGCGGGCACGCTTGAACAGGCCGGCATAGAAATAGCGCTGCATGTTCAGGCGGTCGATATCGGAATTGGCGTAGCCGTCGCCGTGGCGGCAGCGCACAAAGAACTCTGCCGATGCACCGTTCAGATTGCGGTAGCCCTTGAGCAGCTTGCTGCCGCCGTAGGACATATCGTGGGGGATATACACCTCGATGCCGCCAAAGTTATCCACCATGTCCACCAGTGCCTGCATATCCACCGTCACATAGTAATCGATGGGCAGCCGGAACTGGTCATAGATGACATCGGCCAGAGCGGCGATGCTGCCGCCGTTGGAGATCGCCACCGAGTTGATCTGATAATTCGTGGCGGCGTAGGTCTTTCCATTGGAAAGGGTGATCTTTTTGTTCTTGGTGGTGACAAGGCTGTTGCGGGGGATCTGCAGCATCCGCAGCGCGCCGTTCTTGATGTCGAACTGCACGTACAGGATCATATCGGTCATGCCGTCGTTGGAAGTGGGGTCGTTGGAATAATTGCGGCCCTCTTCATAGTCGATGCCGCAGACCAGAATGTTCACCACATCGCCCTTGTATTCCTCGTCTGTCTTGACCTCTTCCTCAATGGTAGGGGTGCTGTCGTCCGGACGGATGCTGTCCTCCACCTTGTTCACAAGGCTGACGCCGTACACCACCACACCGGAGATCACCGCGATGATGGCCATGACCACTGCAAAAGGCAGCCAGAGGGGCGTTTTCTTTTTCTTATTGCGGCGACGCGGCGGTTCATTCTGTCCGCTGCCCTGTGCCGGACGGCGGGGCGGCTCATTGTGTGCACCGCCTGTGCTCTGCTTTGCATCCGTGCTGGACGCGGCGTGACGCGGTGCATCTGCCGCCCGCTCCGGGCGCTTCAGCGAACGATCGGTATTGATATGGCGTGGCGTCTGGCTCATGCTTTTTTGTATCCTCCAGATTTTCACAGTCGTGCAAAAGGTTCTCTGCAAGACCTGTCATAGTCTTTAGTATAACATTGTCCGGCAGAATCTGCAATCCGTTTTCTGCATCCGGTCAGAGACCTTTGCTTTCTGCCGTTCCTTCCCTTTCATTCTGCCCGCTGCAGGCCAGGATATCCTCATAGGCCGCTTTGGACATCGGGTCCAGAGGCTTGCCCTGCGAGAGCACGAAATCGTTGGTCTGCTTCAGCGCGGCCAGCATGGCGGCATCCAGATCCTTTTTTTCCAGCTTGCGCAGCTTTTCCACGCCGGGCCAGTCCCGTTCAGCGCTGGTCATATCGGCCAGATACAAAATCTTGTCAAGCCGGGTCATGCCGGGTTTGCCCGCCGTGTGGCAGGCAATGGCAGAAAGCACCGCTTCGTCGGTCACGCCCCACTGGGTGCGGGCCAGGATCGCGGCGCACACGCCGTGCCACACCGGAGCCGGGCGCTCTTCGCCGCCCTCGGCATACTGGGGGTAAGCGCGCAGGATCTCGCGCATCTCATCCTTGCTGATTTCCTTGGCGGAATCGTGCAGCAGGGCTGCCAGCGCGGCCCGTTCCTCGTTCTCACCGTAGATCTTTGCCAGCTTGACGGCCATTTTTTTCACATTCAAGGTATGCTCATAGCGCTTATCGCTCAAGCGGCCGCGCACAAGCTCCTTTGCCTGTTTGAGGTTCATTGGCTGATACTTCCTTTTTGTAGAGTTTCTCCCGGCGGATGATCGCCCGCACTGCCTCCGGCAGCTCCGTTTCACACCCTTCGCCTGCAGCCAGACGGGTGCGGATATCGCTGCTGGCCATGGGCAGCGCCTGTACCGGTGCAAACAGGATGCGTGCCCCGGTGGGGTCCAGCCGGAGAGCCTTTGCGTGCAGCTCCGGTGCATCGCCCACATTGCGGCTGGTGACCACCAGATGGGCAAGGCGCAGGATGTCCTGCCAGCGGTGCCAGCCGTCAAAGCTCAGCAGCATATCACTGCCGATGGCAAGGTACAGCTGTGCCCCAGGGTAGTCCCGGGCCAGCTTTTCCACCGTGAGCACCGTGTAATTGTGGTTCCCTGCTTTGGCCTGAGCTACCTCCCACCCGCTGACTTCCAGCTGCGGGATGGCATCCATCCCCTCTTCCAGTGCATGGAAGCAGCTGCACATTTCCAGCCGCAGCGCACCCGGGGCCGAAGTGTGCTGCTTGAACGGTGAAAGCCCGGCCGGCATCACCACCACCTTGTCCGGACGGACACGGTCGGCGGCAGCCCGCAGATTGTTCAGGTGGCCGTTGTGGGGCGGGTCAAATGTACCGCCGTAGAGAAGAACTTTCATTTTTACTTCAGCAGGTCGGCGTAAGCGCTGTCCTTTTTCTTCTGCAGGTACAGTACGAACTTGGAGCCGATCACCTGCACGCAGTCGGCACCAGTGGCCTCGGCCAGCTTGACCGAAGCCTCACGGGCATTGTACATGCTGCTCTCCAGCACCTTGAGCTTGATGAGCTCACGGGCGTCGAGGCAGTCCTTCACGCCCTGGATCATGGTCTCGTCGATTTCGCCCTTGCCCACGATGAAAACGGGGTCCATGGTGTTTGCCTTGCCGCGCAGAATGGCGCGCTGTTTGCTTGTCAGCATAGTTTTCTCCTTTTATTTCAAAAAATCAGGTAGTTCTTTTTCCAATTCCGCCAGCGCGTTGCCGCGGTGGCTGATGGCGTCCTTTTCATCCGGGGTCAGCTGGGCATAGCTGCGGCCCTCGGTGTTGGGGCGCTTATCGTGCTTTCCCACGCCGCAGTCGGCGGGGATGAACAGCGGGTCGTAGCCAAAGCCGTAGTCCCCGCACAGCCGTTCAAAGGCGATGCTGCCCGGGCACTCGCCCATGCAGGTCAGATGCCGCCCATCCGGCAGGATGAAGCACACCGCTGAGACGAACTTTGCACCCCGCTGCCCGGCAGGCACAGCCTGCATGGCGTCCAGCAGCTTGTCGTTGTTGGCTTCGTCGTCGCCGTGGCGGCCGCAGTAGCGGGCACTGTAGACGCCGGGCGCACCGCCCAGCGCATCCACGCACAGGCCGGAGTCATCGGCGATGGTGGGCAGGCCGCTTGCCCGGCAGATAGTCTCGGCCTTGATGAGGGCATTCTCGGCAAAAGTGGTGCCGGTCTCCTCCGGCTCGATGGTGATGCCCAGCTCCTTCTGGCTGACCACCTCGTGGCCCTGCGCTTCCAGAATGCGGCGCAGTTCGCGGAGCTTTCCGGCGTTGCCGGTGGCTGCACAAATCTTCATGCTGCGGCCCTCCTTAGTGCTTCCACTGACGCGGGAGCAGCTCTTCCACAAAGCCCTCCGGGGTGAAGGGCAGCAGGTCGTCGATGCCCTCGCCCACGCCGATAAAGCGCACCGGCAGGCCCAGACGCTGCTTGACCGCCACAACGCAGCCGCCCTTGGCGGTGCCGTCCAGCTTGGTCAGGATGATGCCGGTAGCATCTGCAGCCTTGCAGAACTCCTTGGCCTGACTGATGGCGTTCTGGCCGGTGATGGCATCCAGCACCAGCAGGGTCTCCAGACTGGCCTCGGGGCTGGCCTTTTTGACGCTGCGGCTGATCTTGGAAAGCTCTGCCATCAGGTTGGATTTGTTGTGCAGACGGCCTGCGGTGTCGGCAATGACCATGTCATAGCCGCGTGCGGTGGCAGACTTTACGGTATCGAAAATGACAGCCGCCGGGTCTGCGCCCTCGCCTGCGCTCACAATGGGCACACCGGCGCGTTTTGCCCAGATCTCCAGCTGTTCGCTGGCGGCGGCACGGAAGGTATCGCCTGCGGCCAGCATCACCTTTTTGCCCTCGCGGGTGTAGTAATCCGCCAGCTTTGCAATGCTGGTGGTCTTGCCCACGCCGTTCACTCCAATGACCAGAATGACGGCAGGCTTTCCGGAAAGGTCCATTTCAGCCTCCGGCGTCATCTCCTCGGCAATGATGTCCCGCAGGGCATCTGCCGCTTCTTCGCCGGTCTTCAGGCCCTTCTCGCGCACCCGGTCCCGCAGCTTGTCCACCAGACGCACGGCCACTTCGCCGCCCACATCCGCAAGGATGAGCTGTTCTTCCAGATCATCGTACATTTCGTCGTCGATGACGCTGCCGGTGAGGGTGTTGAGGATATTGCCCCAGAAACCGGTGCGGGTCTTTTCCAGACCCGTTTTCATTTTTTCCTGTTCTTTTTCTTTGTTTTTCTTGCCAAATCCGAAGAACCCCATAGTGTCCTCCTATCTTTTTCTTTAATATATATCAGGAAACCAGCGTGGCGTCAACCTGTTCCAGATCCAGTCTGAGCAGTTTGGACACGCCGTCCTCCTGCATGGTGACGCCGTAAAGCACATTTGCGGCTTCCATCGTACCGCGGCGGTGGGTGATGACGATGAACTGGGTCTTGTCGCTCACCCGGCGCAGATACTGGGCAAACCGCACCACGTTGGCATCGTCCAGAGCGGCCTCGATCTCGTCCAGAATACAGAACGGAGCCGGGTTCACCGCCAGAATGGCAAAGTAGATGCTGATGGCCACCAGCGCCTGTTCACCGCCGGAAAGCGCTTCCAGGTTCTTGATGACCTTGCCCGGCGGGGCCACCCGGATGCCGATGCCGCAGGACAGCACATCGCTTTCATCCTCCAGCACAAGGCTGGCTTCGCCGCCGCCGAACAGCTCGGTGAACACCCGGCCGAAGTTTTCGTTGATGGCGCGGAAGCTGTCAGTGAAGATCTCCCGCATCTGCGCCGAGAGTTTGGAGATCATGCGGATCAGCTCGTGGCGGCTTTCCTCCACATCGGTCACCTGATGCACAAGGGCGTCGTAGCGGGCCCGGACCTCTTTGTACTCCTCGATGGCGCTGACGTTCACGCTGCCAAGGGCACGGATCTTGCCCCGCAGTTCTGCCACCTGTGCCCGCAGGGCCGTCAGGCTCTCGAACTCCACGCAGAGGTTCTCTGCCTGACTCACCGAGAGCTGGTACTCATCCCACAGCTTTGCCACCGTCTGGTCGTACTCGGTCTCGGCTGCGGCCTTGCGTTCGGCAAGGCGGGCCATTTCGCGGCCCATCTCCTCGCGGCTGTCGGAGGAAGTGCGCGCCCGGCCCAGTGCCGCAGTCTCTGCCTGCTGGCGTTCCAGCCGCTGTTCGGTGGCTTCGCGGATCGCCTTTTCTTTTTGGGCGATCTCGGTCTGGCTGTCGGACTTTGCCTGCCGGATGGCTGCAATTTCCGCCCGGCAGCTCTCGCTGCGCTGTGCCAGTGCCGCAAGGCTTTCTTCCAGCGAGGCACGGCGTGCGGCGGCATTCTGTGCCCGCTGTTCCAGCGCGGCGATCTGGCTGTAGGCCAGTTCGGCGTCCTTCTGGCGGGTCACCTGTTCCAGCCGCTTTGCGCTGAGCTTCTGGTTCAGCACCGTCTGCTGCGCCACAAAGCTGTCGTCTCCCTCGGCGAGGCGGTTCATTTCAGCAGTCAGCAGATCGACCTTTGCTGTGAGCTCTGCCTGCAGAGCAGCAGCGCCCTCGGCCCTGCTCTGGCTCTCGGAAAGGGACGCTTTCAGGGCATCGATCTCCTGCTGCCGGGCGGCAAGAGTGCTCTCCTGCTGCTGTACAGCAGCTTCCAGCCGCTTCTGCTCTGCCTCGGCACGCACCCTGTCGTTGGCTGCGGTGATCTGTTCACTGGCCGTGGCGGTCAGCTCTGCCTGAAGGGCATCTGCCTGCTCTTTGCAGCGGTCGGTCTTTTCCTGCGCGGCAAGGCAGTCCTTCTGCAGTTTTGCAGCCTTTACCCGCAGCTCTTCCATCTCCTGCTTGCGGGTGAACAGGCCCGCGCTGCGCTGGACACTGCCGCCGGTAAAGCTGCCGCCTGCATTGACCACCTGACCGTCCATGGTGACCACCTTGCTCCGGAAGCCGTTATCCCGCGCCACGCGGGAGGCTTCGTTGATGTCGTCCACCACGATGATGCGGCCCAGCAGATTTGACACGATGTTGTCGTACCGGCGGTCGGCCTGTACAAGGCTGGATGCCAGCCGCGCCGTGCCGGAAAGACGCCCCCGGAACACGCCGGGCTGGACGGTGTCCAGCGGCAGAAAGGTCGCGCGGCCCGCATTGTCATTGCGCAGCAGGGCGATGGCCGCTTTGGCGGCGGCCTCGTTTTCCACCACGATGTTCTGCAGTGCGCCGCCAAGGGCGGTCTCCACAGCCACCTCACAGCCCGGCTCCACCGTCAGGATGGCGGACACCGGCCCGATGACCCCCCGCAGACGGCGGGCACCGGCGGCACGCATGACGGCCTTGACCGAGTTCTGATAGCCGTCCATGTTCTTTTCCAGCTCCCGCAGCACCGAAAGACGCTGGCGGGCGGCATCCAGCTCCCGGCCAAGCTTCTGCTCTGCCGCGTCGGCATCGTCCAGCGCGGCTTTGCGGCTTTTCAGCTTGAGCTCCAGACCGGAACGGACGTTCGCCAGCTGCTTTTCGTTTTCTTCCAGCATCCGGCGGTATTTTATGGTATCTTCCAGATCCCGCTTTGCCTCGTCCCGCTGGGCGGTGCTCTCTTCTGCGTTCGCTTCAAGGGCGGGCAGGCGCTGGCGGGCTGTTTCCCCGGCAGCTTCGGCAGCGGCCTGCGCCACCTGCGCTTCGGTGCGCCGGGCCGTCAGACCGGCAAGTTCTGCTTTCAAGGTATCCTTGCGGGCACCGCTGGCACTGCTGGCATCGGTCAGGCGTGCGATCTCCGCGTTCAGTGCCTCGATCTCTGCCGCCAGCTTTTCGCCCTCCGCTTCCATGGTCTTTGCCACGGCCCGGTGGCGCTGCAAGGCGGCCTGTGCCTCGGTGCTGTCCTGTTCCCCGGCGCTGATCTCTTCCCGCAGGGATGCGGCGCTCTCCTCGTTGCGGAGGATGTCGTTTTCCAGCACGGCGATGCGGCTCTCCGACCCGCTGATCTGCTGGGTGATGCTGCGGATATCCCCATTCAGGCGCTCGACGGCAACCGTCAGCTGCTGTGCCTGCATCCGGTTCTCCTCAGCCTCCTGCTCGGCGGCTCTGGTCTCGCGGTCAAAGCGTTCGTAATCGGCCTGCGCCGTCTCGTAGTCCCGCACCTGCTGGCGCACGGTCTCCCGGGCGCGGTGTACGCCGTCGGTCCAGAGGGTCACTTCCAGCGTCTTGCGCCGGGCACTCAGCTCCAGAAACTTTTCTGCCTTGGCGCTCTCCTTTTCCAGCGGGCCCACCCGGCTTTCCAGTTCGCCCAGAATGTCCCGCAGGCGCTCAAGGTTCTCGCCCGCCGCAGCAAGGCGGCGTTCCGCCTCAGTTTTGCGGTAGCGGTATTTTGCAATGCCGCAGGCTTCCTCAAAGATCTCGCGGCGTTCGCTGCTTTTTGCGGCCACGATCTCCGCGATGCGGCCCTGCCCGATGACCGAGTAGCCATCGCGGCCGATGCCGGTGTCCAGCAAAAGCTCGTAGACGTCCCGCAGGCGGCACACCTGCCCGTTGATGGTATACTCGCTCTCACCGGAGCGGTAATACTTGCGGCCAATGGTCACTTCGTCCGCGTCCAGATCAAAGGTATGGTCGGCGTTGTCCAGCGTCAGCCGCACCTGCGCAAAGCCCATGGCCCCGCGCCGCCGGGTGCCGCCAAAGATGACGTCCTCCATCTTGCCTGCCGCGCGCAACTGGCGGGAGCTGGTCTCACCCAGCACCCAGCGCACCGCGTCCGAAAGGTTGGATTTGCCGGAGCCGTTGGGACCCACCACGCCGGTCACGCCTGCGTCAAAGCGAATCTTGACCTTATCGGGGAAGCTTTTAAAGCCCTGGATCTCCAGTTCTTTGAATACCATTTACTTTTCCTTTATCACGCCCAGCAGCTTGAGCGCTTCTTTGGCGGCGCACTGCTCTGCGGCTTTTTTGCTGCGGCCTTCGCCACGGGCCACGCGGTCAGAATTGAACCGCACCGCCACCACGAAATGCTTGTCGTGGTCGGGGCCGGACTCGCTTTCCACCACATAGCTCAGGCGCTCTTCCGGGTTCTGCTGCACGATCTCCTGCAGGCGGGTCTTGTAGTCAGCCTCGGCGTGCTTGCCCTCGGTGATGAAGGGCAGGATGAATTTGCGGGCCACCTCCATGCCGCCGTCCAGATACAGTGCGGCAATGACCGCCTCAAAGGCGTCCGACACCACGCTAGGGCGGGTGCGTCCGCCGCAGCGCTCCTCGCCGCGGCCAAGGCGCAGGTATTCGCCAGATCGATCTCCTGCGCGAACTGGAACAGGGCCCCCTCGCTGACAAGGCTGGCGCGGATGCGGGTCAGATCGCCCTCCGGCCGGTCGGCATAGGCGTGGAACAGATAGTCTGCCGAAACGATCTGTAGCACGCTGTCGCCCAGAAACTCCAGCCGCTCGTTGTGCTTGACCGGGGTGCGGCTCTCGTTGGCATAGCTGGTATGGGTGAGCGCGATCTCCAGCAGCTCCGGGTTTTTGAACTTATAACCAATAATTGTTTCCAACTGATGGCTCATATTTCGACTCCCTTGAATAAAATTGAACCCTCTCAGGCGCTTACGCGCCAGCGCTCCCCCTTTTGTCGCTTGTGCGACATCTTCCCCCGACCGGGGGAAGTCATTCCCGAGGGGGGAGCTTTTTAATCTCCTACCTCTCAAACCTCGCCCTTTCGGGAGAGGTGGCAGTGCCGCAAGGCACTGACGGAGAGGGTTTACTCCTTCGGCTGTGCCGCAGCCAGCTCATCCAGCGCAGACTGCATGGTGCCGCACAGATCGTTCTCCACGCAGATCTTTGCCTGACGGATGGCGTTCTTGATGCCCTTGGCCTTGGAAGAGCCGTGGGCCTTGATGACCGGCTGCCTTGCGCCCAGGAAGGGTGCGCCGCCGTATTCCTCGCTGTCCATCTGGTGCTTCAGGTCTGCCACACTGCCCTTGAGCAGCAGGTAAGCCAGCTTGCCGCCGAGGTTTGCGAGGAACATTTGTTTCAGCATGCCCAGCAGCATTTTTGCCACGCCCTCAGTCAGCTTGAGGATCACATTGCCGGTGAAGCCGTCGCACACCACCACGTCCACTTCGCCATTTGGCACATCGCGGGGCTCGATGTTGCCCACAAAGCGGATGCCGGGGGTGGTCTTGAGCAGCTGGTGGGCTTCCTTGAGCATGGGGGTGCCCTTGCTCTCCTCTGCACCGTTGTTGGCCAGCGCCACGCTGGGGCTGCGGCGGCCTTCCACCTTGTTCACATAGCAGCTGCCCATGACAGCGAACGCCGCCAGCATCTCGGGGCGGCACTCCACATTGGCACCACAGTCCAGCAGCAGATAAGCCTGCTTTTTAGCGGGCACCATGGTAGCCAGAGCCGGGCGCTTGACGCCCTTGAGGGTGCGCACGATCAGACTTGCGCCCACATGCAGCGCGCCGGTGCTGCCGGCCGAAACAAAGGCGTCGCCCTTGCCGTCCTTCAGCATGTTCAGGCCCACCACGATGGAGGAGTCCTTCTTCTGACGGATGGCACGGGCAGGCTCGTCGCACATCTCGATGGTCTCGGTGCAGTTCACCAGCTCGATGCCGTCCAGCGGGATGCTGTTCTCCTGTGCGGTCTTGCGCACCAGCGCTTCGTCGCCCACGCCGACGACGGTGACGCCGTACTCCTTCACAGCCTGTGCGGCACCCTCCAGCACCGCCAGAGGGGCGTTGTCGCCGCCCATCATATCCACGATAATCTTCATAGCTTTTCTCCCTTCTTAAAGAGAAGTTTCATCCAGCCAGTGCTGGAAGCTGGCAACAGCGCGCTGGGCCTGTGCCATGTAACGCAGGCGCTTGTCCCGCGGGCGGCTCTCCTCCGGCAGCGGAGGAAGGATGCCCATATTCGCGCCCATGGGCTGGAAGTGCTTGTTCTCGGTGGTCAGGTACTGCACCAGTGCGCCGCACATGGTGTCGGCAGGCGGGGCGGACAGTTCCTTTCCTTCCAGACGGGCATACAGGCTGCGGGCCGCCAGCAGGCCGCAGGCAGCGCTTTCCATATAGCCCTCAAAGCCGGTGATCTGCCCTGCAAAGAACACATTGGGGTGCTCTTTCAGGCACAGCTGGGCGCTGAGCACCCGGGGCGCATCGAGGAAGGTGTTGCGGTGCATGACGCCATACCGCACGAACTCGGCATTTTCCAGCCCGGGGATCATGCTGAACACCCGCTTCTGCTCGCCCCACTTGAGGTTGGTCTGGAAGCCCACGATGTTGTACAACGTGCGTTCCTTATTTTCGGCCCGCAGCTGCACGTTGGCCCATGGGCGGTGTCCGGTGTTGGGGTTCACAAGGCCCACCGGGCGCAGGGGGCCGAACCGCATGGTGTCGGCACCCCGGGCAGCCATCAATCTCAATGGGCATGCAGCCCTCGTAGACCGTGACGGTGTCGGCCTTTTTGCCGTGGGCGTCCGGGTCGGGCTGAGCGCTCTGCTCTGCGCCGGTATCAAAGTCGTGCAGAGGGGCGCGCTCGGCAGACGCGAGAGCCGCGTGGAATTTCTCGTACTCTTCCTTGTTGAAAGGGCAGTTCAGGTAGTCAGCCTCGCCCCGGTCATAGCGGGAAGCGGCAAACACCTTGTTATAGTCCAGACTTTCGGCGGTGACGATGGGGGCCACAGCATCGTAAAAATGCAGACGCTCGTCCCCGGTCAAGGCCCCGATCTCATCGGCCAGTGCGCCATCGGTCAGGGGGCCGGTGGCCACCAGAATGGGGGCAGTCTCGTCAATGTGCTCCACCTGCTCCCGGTGGACGGTGATATTTTCACAGCTTTCCACCATGCGGGTCACTTCGGCGCTGAAGGCATCGCGGTCCACTGCCAGCGCACCGCCTGCAGCCACACGGGCCGTCTCGGCAGCGTTCAGCAGCTGGCTGCCCATCCGCCGCATCTCTTCCTTCAGCAGGCCGGAGGCAGAGTCCAGCCGTTCGGCTTTCAGGCTGTTGGAGCAGATCAGCTCCGCAAAGCCTGCGCTCTTGTGCGCGGGTGAAAAGTGGACGGGCTTCTGCTCGTACAGGTCCACCTGCACGCCCTTGCCCGCCAGCCAGAGAGCCGCCTCGCAGCCCGCAAGACCCGCGCCCAGAATGGTTACTTTATATTCGCTCATTTGGTTTTTCCTTTGCTCCAACCCTCTCAGTCATTGCCAAAGAGGGAGGTTGTAGCGTATTCTCTGAAAAGCTTTCCCCGTCCGGGGGAAGGCTTTTATTTATCAATCCTTCTTCGGCACCGGCATCTCAAAGCCGCAGCCTTCCTTTGCGCAGTAGAGCTTGGAGCCCTTGCGGAACAGGGTGCTGCCGCACTTCTCGCACTTGGTGGGCACCGGGGTATCCCACGTCATGAAATCGCAGTCCGGGTAGCGCTCGCAGCCGTAATAGATGCGGCCCTTGGAGCTCTTGCGTTCCAGCATACGGCCCTTGCCGCACTTGGGGCAGATGCCGCCTGTATCCTTGACCAGACGCTTGGTGCCCCGGCACTCCGGGAAGCCGCTGCAGGCCAAAAACTTGCCGTACTTGCCCACCTTGATGACCATGGGCCGGCCGCACAGGTCGCACACCTCACTGGAAGGCTCGTCCGGCACTTTGACCTTCTTGCCTTCCATGTTCTTTTCGGCCTGCTCCAGACTGGCGGCAAAGCCCTGATAGAAGTCATCCACCGTCTTGTGCCAGTCGGCCTTACCGCTCTCGATCTTATCCAGATTCTTCTCCATCTGGGCAGAGAAGTCCACGTCCACGATGTGGGGGAACTGCTCCAGCATCAGGCCATCCACCGCCCGGCCCAGCAGGGTGGGCTTGAGCTTTTTCTGGTCGCGCTCCACATAGCCGCGGTCGATGATGGTGGTGATGATGGGCGCATAGGTGGAGGGACGGCCGATGCCGTTTTCTTCCAGCGCCTTGATGAGGGTCGCTTCGGTGTAACGGGCGGGCGGCTGGGTGAACTTCTGCTCGCTCTTCAGCTCGCGCAGCTTCAGCACCTGACCCTGTTCCAGCGGGGGCAGAGCGGTCTCCTTCTTTTCCTTTTCATCGGTGGCTTCCTCGTACAGAGCGGTAAAACCGTCAAAGGTGACGGTATAGCCGCTGGCCTTGAAACGGTAGTCTGCCGCGCTGACGGTGACGGACACGGTGTCCTGCTGGCAGTCTGCCATCTGGCTGGCCATAAAGCGGCTCCAGATCATGCGGTAGAGTTTTGCGGTGTCGCCGCTGATGCTCTTGTCCACCTCGTCGGGCGTCAGGGACGGCACCGAGGGACGGATGGCCTCGTGGGCGTCCTGCGCGGCAGTGGCGCTCTTGGTCTTCCAGGTGCGCTTGTAGGGGCAGATATAGGCTTCACCGTAGGCCCCTGCGATATACTCCTTGGCGGCAGCCACCGCTTCGTCCGAAATGCGCAGGCTGTCGGTACGCATATAGGTGATCAGACCCATGGTGCCGTGGCCTGCAATATCCACGCCTTCGTACAGGGTCTGGGCAGCGCGCATGGTGCGGGTTGCCGTAAAGCCCAGCCGGCGGGACGCCTCCTGCTGCAGGGTACTGGTGATGAAGGCCGGAGTGGGCTGCTTTGCCCGCTTGCCCTTTTTCAGCTCTGCCACCACGTACTCAGCCCCTTCCAGACCCTTTTCAATGGCCCGGGCCTCGGCTTCGTTTTTGGGCAGCAGCTTTTTGCCCTTGGCATCGGCAGCCAGACGTGCCGTAAAGCTCTTGTGGCCTGCGCCGAGAGTGGCGTCCACGTTCCAGTATTCGTCGGGCTTGAAGCTCTCGATCTCCTTTTCGCGGTCATCGATCAGCCGCACAGCCACGCTCTGCACGCGGCCTGCGGACAGGCCCCGGCGCACCTTGCGCCAGAGGAACGGGCTGAGCTTGTAGCCTACCAGACGGTCCAGCACCCGGCGGGCCTGCTGGGCGTTGAACAGATCCTCGTCAATGGCGCGGGGGTGGGCCATACCCTCCTTGACGCCCTTTTTGGTGATCTCGTCAAAGGTGACGCGGTTGGGCTCGTGGGGGTCCAGCCCCAGAATGTTTGCCAGATGCCAGCTGATAGCCTCGCCTTCGCGGTCCGGGTCGGTCGCCAGCAGCACGCCGTCTGCGTGTTTGGCCTTGCTCTTGAGCTCCTTGATGAGCTTTTCCTTGCCTTTGATGCTGATGTACTGCGGAGCATAGCCGTGCTCCACATCGATGCCCAGCTGAGACGCGGGCAGGTCGCGGATATGGCCCATGCTTGCGGTGACTTCGTAGTCATCGCCCAGATATTTGCCGATGGTCTTCGCCTTGGCAGGCGACTCCACGATAACCAGTTTCGCCATTCGAGTTTACTCCCATTCGTTTTTCTTTCTTCTTTATCGGTAACGCGCTGTGCGATGCGCACAGTACGGGATTCTCTATTTTTATAATATACCACAGCTGTTGTGTGCTGCGCCAGCGGAAATTATACTATTTTATCATATAGCGCTTTCCCGGCATGCACAGCACCCTGCCGGAAAGCTCCAGCTTCATCAGGGTGCCCAGCAGTGCTGCCGTGGGCAGGCCGCTGCGCACGCAGAGCTCCTCAATGCCAAGCGGCTGCGGGCCGATGCAGGAAAGCACCTTCCGCTCGTTCTCGCTCAGAGGCTCCGGCTGCTTTGCCGTCACCGCCGCTGTGCTCTGCCGGCGCAGGCCCAGCGGGCCCATCAGGTCATCTGCACTGCTCACAGCGCGGGCACGGCCATCCCGCAGCAGGCCGTTGGTGCCTGCGGAGTTGGGCGAGTAGATGCTGCCCGGCACCGCAAACACCGGTTTCCCATAGCGTTCTGCATGGGACACGGTGGACATGGTGCCGCTTTTCTCCTGTGCTTCCACCACCAGCAGCGCAGAGCTGAGCGCCGCAATGAGCCGGTTGCGCTGCAGAAAGCCATTGGCGCCAACGCCCTCACTGCGGGGCGGATATTCGCTGATGACGCAGCCCTTCTGCTCGATCTTATGCCGCAGCACCGCATTCGCTGCCGGGTAGGTGCGGTCGATGGGCACGCCCATCACCGCAATGGTGGGGCAGTTGTTTTTCACGGCGGCACGGTGTCCGGCGCTGTCCAGTCCGTCGGCAAGGCCGCTGACGATGACTGCACCGCTCTTTGCCAGTGCCCCGCCGATGTCTGCCGCTGCATTCAGGCCGTATTCTGTCGGCCTGCGGCTGCCCACGATGCCGATCGTGCCCGGTTCATTGAGCCAGCGCGGGTCGCCGGTGCAGTAGAGCACCAGCGGCATGTCCGGAATGCGGGAAAGGGCCAGCGGGTAATCCGGGTCATCAAAGGTCAGGATGCGTACACCGAGGTCATCGCACCGCATGACCAGTGCGTGATACTGCTCCGGGTCCAGCTGCTGTGCGCGAAGCGCGGCAGCATCCCCGGCCGCAGCGCGGAATTCAGCGGTGTCCCGCGCTTCCCACGCTTCCTGCGCACCACCAAACGCATCCAGCACGCGGCCCGCGTGGATGCTGGCCGGGCCCAGCACGTGGGCCAGCCACAGCCAGCACAGCAGCGGGTCCGGCGCAGGCTCCGGCGGAAAAAGGCCGGTCTGCCCGGCAAGTTCCCTCACAGGCTCTCCTCCCGGAAATGCCACAGCAGGATGCTGCCCGCAATGCCGGCGTTCAGGCTTTCCACCCGGTCGGTCATGGGGATGCGCACCGTGCTGGTGCAGGCGGCGATGGTCTCATCGGTCAGACCCTGCCCCTCGCTGCCGATGACGACGCAGACGCCGCCGGGATAGCTGGCCTGCGCCGCGCTCAGCGGCTGGGACTTGTACAGCGCAGCCGCAAGGCAGGTGATGCCCTTTTCCCGCAGCCGGGCGATGGCATCAGGCATGGCACCGGCTTCGATCACCGGGATGCGCACGGCGGCTCCCATGGAAGCCCGCAGGGTCTTGGGGGCCCACACGCTGGCACAGCCGTCGCTCAGGATCACGCCGTCAAAGCCAAAGGCAGCTGCTGAGCGCAGCAGGGTGCCCACGTTGCCGGGGTCCTGCACCCGTTCCAGCGCCAGATACCGCCCGCCGGTCTTCACCTCGTCCAAGCCGTGCACCGGGGTGCGGAATACGCCGAACACCCCCTGATGGGTGCCCACATCGGCCAGCTTGTCGGCCACGTGATCCTCCACAAGGTAGTGCTCGCCGGGCAGGTCTGCCAGCTCCGGGCACTTTGCCATGGCGCTCTCGGTATAAAACAAGGTCTCCAGCTGTGCGCCGCGGGCAAGCTCCGGGCACAGCTTGCGGCCCTCGGCCAGAAAGCGGCCCTCACTGCGGCGGAATGCCGCGCCGGAAGAAAGGCGGCAGGCATATTTGATCTTTGCGTTTTCCCGGCTGGTGATCTTTTCGTCCATTGTATTCCTCCTGCTGAAAGCGGGCATTCATCTGTAAAAAAGCAAAAAGGGCAGCGTCTGCCACAAAAAGCTCCTGCGGCAGGGCACTGCCCTGAAACACTGTTTTCGTCCGCAAGAACCCCGGATACAAAACGGACGCCCGCGCGTATACGCGGGCGTCACGATTCAGGTTCTTGATCAGGCGTTCTTGACGGTCTCGACCAGAGCTGCAAAGCTCTTGGGATCGTTGATGGCCATCTCGGACAGCATCTTGCGGTTCAGCTCGATGCCAGCCTTCTTCAGGCCTGCCATGAAGGTGGAGTAGTTCATGCCCAGAGGACGGACTGCATTGTTGATGCGGCAGATCCACAGGTTGCGGAACTGACGCTTCTTCATGCGGCGGCCAGCCAGAGCGTAGTTGCCGCTCTTCATGACCTGCTGCTTGGCCATCTTAAAGTGCTTGCTCTTGCAGCCGTAGAAGCCCTTGGCCAGCTTCAGCATCTTCTTACGACGTTTGTGAGTCATGGTTGCGCCCTTGATACGTGCCATTTTATATATCTCCTTTAGTTATCTGTAGTAGAATGTTTGTGCCTGCGGCTCGCTCTTAGGCGTAGGGCAGCATGCTCTTGATGGTAGCTGCGTTGGTCTTATCAACGTAGCTGGGCTGACGGTAGCCACGGGTCAGCTTGGTGGTCTTCTTGGTCAGGATGTGGCTGCGGAATGCGTGGCCGCGCTTGATCTTGCCGTTCTTGGTCAGCTTAAAGCGCTTCTTAGCGCCGGAATGCGTCTTCAGTTTCATCTTAGCCATTTTAGTTTCCTCCTAAAATTAGTCCTTATTGGGTTTCGGGATCAGCAGAATGGACATCGTGCGGCCCTCGAGCACCGGCGGCTTGTCGGTGGATGCCTGCGGCAGAGCCTCGGCAAAACGCTTGAGCACATCTGCGCCCAGAGCACTGTGCGCCATTTCACGGCCGCGGAAGCGGATCGAAACCTTAACCTTGTGGCCAGCTGCCAGGAATTTGGCAGTCTGGTTCAGCTTGGTATTGAAGTCGTTGGTGTCAATGTTGAGCGAGAGGCGGGTCTCCTTGACTTCGACCACCTTCTGGTTCTTCTTGGCTTCCTTCTCCTTCTTCTGCTGTTCAAAACGGTACTTACCGTAGTCCAGCACCTTGCACACAGGCGGGACGGCCTGCGGTGCGATCTTGACCAGATCCAGTCCGGCCTCTTCTGCAGCGCGCATAGCCACCTGAATGGACACAACGCCCTTCTGCTCGCCGTCTGCACCGATCAGACGGACCTCACGGTCACGGATCTGACCGTTGATCTCCAGTTCCTTCGACTTTCCAGCGGTAGCGATAATGAATGCACCTCCAAACAAAATCCATTTTGTTGCAATATTTGGCATAGAAAACGCGGCCGCCCATTTTCAGGACAGCCGCGCAAAAATTCACTCAAAAGCCGCAATCCACACAAAGATGAACTGCTCTTCGGGTATAGCCCGGGGATTCCGACCCCACAAGGCGAGCGCGGCACAGGCCGTAGCTGCTTTCTTTACCCGGTTATTCTACCACAGGCAGAAAGCGCTGTCAAGCACTTTTTATGCGTTTTGCGGGAAAAATATGACTTTTGAACCCTCTCAGGCGCTGACGCGCCAGCTCCCCCGAATGGGGGAGCTTTTACCGAGAAGGCAAACTTTCCGGTTATTGCACAAAGCTCGCCCTTCGGGAGAGCTGGCAGCGCCGCAGGCGATGCCTGAGAGGGTTTTCCTCCTACACCTCGATCAGCTTCCCCAGCTCCAGCGAGCAGATGCCCTTATAGGTCACCTTCTTCGGGGCAAAGCGCTTATCGATGGCAAGGGCGTAGAGGTTCAGCTGCGCGCGGTAGGCCCGCAGGAAATCTGCCTCGGTCTTGCGGCGGTCGGTCTTGTAGTCCAGCAGTTCCAGATGATCCGGATATACCAGCACAAGGTCTGCGATGCCCTGCACCAGCACCTGCTCTCCCTCGGCCCGGACGCCCTCTGTGCCCTGCGCAGCCAGCACCGCTTCGGCTGGCAGTGCCGTGATGAACGCCAGCTCCCGCAGCACCTCGTCTGCTGCGCAGATCTTTGCAAAGGCCTCGCCTTCCACAAAGCGGCGGATCCGGCTCACATCCAGCTTTTCCGCGATCTCCGGGGCCACAAGCTGCCTGTCCACCTGCCGCTGACGCTCGGCCAGAATGGCTTCCTCAAGCCCGCCCGCGTCTTTTGCAGCTGCAAGGGCCGAAAAGTCTGCATGTTCCAGAAAGACGTGCAGGGCCGTACCCATTTCGGCAGCGGTCAGGCCGTCTCTGGAAAGGAAAGCAGGCCGTTCCAGCGTGGTCTGCTCGGCTTTGTGCACGATGCTGGTCACGCTGACCTTGGCGGGCACAGCGGCCAGCTCTGCCGCCGGGTACCGCCAGACAAAGCCTTCCCGTAGCCCGGCCACCAGAACTGGGTCTGCCGGGGCGGCCGCGGGCTGTTCCGGCTCCTGCCCGGACGCTTCCGGTTCCGGCCCGACCTCCTGAACCGATACGGTGATCTCGCTTTCCGTAAACACGAAGGGCAGCTCCAGATCTCCGGCCAGCCGCCGCAGCGGCCCGCCAAAGGGATGCACCAGCAGCGCCGCACGCAGCCAGTCAGCAAAGCTGTTTGCCTGCCGGTTCAGAGTCTCCCCCGCACCTGCCGCCAGAAACGCCGCCGCCCGGGCAAAGGGATTGCCGGTCTTGGTCATGCCCAGCGGGATGGTCAGGGTTCGAGCATATCCTGTGCGCGGGTGAGCGCCACATACAAAAGGCGCATCTGCTCGCTGCGGGTCTCCTGTGCGTGAGCATTGGCAAGGGCGGTGTATGCGGCGGTCTTGTACAGGTCGCCCTGTTCCGGACGCAGCCGCAGGCCTGCCCCGTATTCCCGATGCAGCAGCACCGGCTGATAGGTGTCACTCAGGTTGAAGTGCCGGGCCGTATCGCCCACGAACACCACCGGAAACTGCAGGCCCTTGGAGCGGTGGATGGTCATGATGGTCACGCAGCCCGGGCGTGCGCCGCCCGGCACTGCGTCCTGCCCGGTGGAGCCTGCCTGTGCCGCCGCATCGATGGCACGCACCAGCGCCGAAATGCCGTTTGTGCCGGATTCCGCACAGAACGCTGCAAACCGGCGGGCATCCTCCCGGCGGCGGGCTCCGTTTTCCAGCACGCCCAGTGCGGCAAGGTAGCCGGTGGAGACAAAGATCTCTTCCAGCAGCTGCTCTGCCGGAACGCTGCGGGCCATGCGCCGCAGCTCAGTCAGCCGGGCGTAAAAAGCCTTCACCTTTTGGGTGAACGGTGTTTCATTTTCGCTCTGCACCACCTGCAGCACTGCGCCGTACAGGCTCATGCGGGTGTGCTTTGTGCCGGGCTCCTGCTGTTTTTTCTGCGTTTCCTCGCTGCAGGCCCGCAGACGCACAAGGTCGTCGTCTGTAAACCCGAACATCGGCCCCAGCATGGCGGCAGCAAGATAGATGTCCTGCGCCGGGTTGTCGATGACCTTTAAAAGCGAGATCAGCGGACGGATGTGCGGGGCTGTCATCAGATTTTCCCGGGCGTCCGCGTAGACCGGGATGCCCCGGGCCGTGAGCGCTTCTTCGTAGGCCAGAAAATCGCCGCGTGCCGCCAGCAGGATGCAGCAGTCCTCGTACTGCACCGGGCGGGTGGAGCTGCCGTCCCGCACCGGTGTGCCGTTTTGCACCAGCTCTTCGATGCGCTGGGCGATCCACGCCGCGTCGGTCTCAGCAGTGTCGTCCGGCAGGAAGTGTGCCTCCACGCTGCCGGCGTATTCGCCGGGTGCACCGCACACCAGCCGCTGGCCGTCGCCATAGGCGGTATCGCCCAGCCGGGGCGTCATGAGCTGTTCAAAGATAAAGTTGATGCCTGCCACCACCTGCGGGGCCGAGCGGAAGTTGGCATCCAGTGCCAGCAGTGCATCGGTGCCCGGCGTTCCCTCCGCCGGACGGGGCCGTGCCGTGCCGCCGGGCAGAGGGGCCCAGACATCCAGCTTCGTCCGGAAGATGCTGGGGTCGGCCTGCCGGAAGCGGTAGATGCTCTGTTTCAGGTCGCCCACCAGAAACAGGTCGTCCCCCGCCGGGGATGCAAGGCAGCGGTAGATTGCGTCCTGCAGCGCGTTGGTGTCCTGATATTCGTCCACCATCACAGCGGCATAGTTCTGCCGGATGCTCTGGCACAGCGGGGTAGGTTCTCCCTCCGGCGTGCGCAGCAGCCGCAGGGCCTGATGCTCAAAATCGCTGAATTCCAGCAGCTTGCGCTCCTTTTTCTTTGCCGAGAAACGGGCATCAAAGTCCCGCACTGCGGCAAACAGGGCCCGCAGCCGGGGCAGTGCCTCCCTGCGGTCGGCTTCGGCTTCCTCCTCGCTGCAGGAGATAAGCTCCGTGATCTGCTCGAACAGCTTGGCGGCTTCGTCCGTGCGGGTGCGCACCGCCGCCTTGTGGTCGCCGGTCAGCCGCTTTTTCATGCCCTTGAAGCCGGGCATCTCCTCCATGCCCAGCACATAGGGCGTGAGCTTATCATAAAGTGGTGTCCACTCCCCTGCCGCCGCCAGCCGCTCCACCTCGCCCAGCAGGGCGGCGGCGCTTTCCAGCCGGGAGAGCGGCTCTGCAAATTTATCGTTGACGCCTGCTGCGGCCTTGGCTTTGGAGGCTGCCGTCTTGCCTTTTTCCTCGGCCTGCGCCTGCGCAAGGGCAAAGTCCTCTCTGCAGTCGGCCAGCGCCGCCGTCAGCAGCTCCCGGGCCGCTCCGGCGCAGCGGGCCGCTTCGGCCAGCAGCAGGTCATGCCAGCAGGTGGAGCTAAAACCGTTCTCCTGCTGCCATGGAGCCAGATATTCGTCCATGCGGCGGTCGTAGTCCGGCAGTGCACGCAGAAAATCGTACACATGCAGGATGGTATTGCCTGCGGCCTGATCGGTGCGGCCCTTACCGTAAAGGTCTGCAAAGGCGCAGAAATCCGGGTCGCGGTAGGCATTTTCCAGCGTTTCGGCCAGCGCCGAAGCCCGCAGCACCTCCACGCTGCCGGGGTCTGCCGGGGCAAAGTCCGGCGGGATGTCCAGCGCCTGAAAGTGTTTGTGCAGCAGATCCAGACAGAAAGCATCAATGGTGCAGATGGGTGCCCGCTGCAGCAGCATCCGCTGGCGGCGCAGGGCCGTGTTGTGGGGCTGCTGCACGCTGAGCCGCAGCAGTGCCTGCCCGATGCGGGCCCGCAGCTCTGCCGCCGCCGCATTGGTAAAGGTGACGATGAGCAGCCTGTCTGCATCCACCGGGTGCTCCGGGTCTGTGATGAGCCGCACGGCACGTTCGGTCAGCACCGCTGTTTTGCCGCTGCCCGCCGCCGCACTCACCAGCAGCGCACCGCCCCGGTCCTCGATGGCGGCCCGCTGGGCTGGGGTCCATTTGGGTTCGCTCATGCCTGCTCACCTTCCTTCTCGTTCTCGGTCTCTTCCGGCTCAAAGGGCTTGGCCGGAGCCTCCAGCGCACGCTCACCGATGCCGGTCTCGTGGCAGCAGATAAAGCTGTAGTCGCACCAGACGCAGGGGTTCCTGCCTGCCCCGGCTACCAGCGGTTCCGCTTCGATGCGGCCGCTGTAGAGCTGGCTGCCCATCTGGGTTACAAGGTCATCCAGATGCAGCTGGATCCGGTTGAGCTTGGCGATATCCGCACGCTTATCCTTCTGGTTGGGGCTGGGCTTGCCGTCCCGGTAGCCAAAGGGCAGGTAACGGCCGGTCTCGGCGGCGTCCATGGCATCGAACACCCGCTGCTCGTCCCGCACAAGGCCGTCCAGCTCGTATTCCGTTCCGCGCTCTGCCTGCTGCCGGGCCGTGGTCTTGGGGGCCGGGTCTGCCAGCAGGTACAGAACACCTGCGGGTTCCGCGCCGGTAAAGCGCCCGCTTTTATCCCGGGTCAGGCTGAACAGATACAGCAGCATCTGGCAGTCCAGCCCGCAGTAGACCTCCTTCAGGTTCAGCTTTTTGGTGCCGGTCTTGTAGTCCACCACCCGCACCCAGCGGGTGCCGTTTTCCTCCACCCACTCGTCGGCGCGATCCACCGTGCCCACCAGCTGCACCGTGCGTCCGTCCGAGAGATGATACACCTGCCCGGGCACGGCATCCTCCCCGGAGCCGATGCGCAGCTCGCAGGCTGCCGGGTGGAAGCAGGACTGCTTCTGTTCGTCCCGCAGATAGCACAAAAGGCCGGTCATGCTTTTTTTGAGGCGGGAGAGCAGGTAGGTGAACCGGGCCGTATCCTCGGGCAGATAGCGCTTTGCATATTCATCCACCAGCAGGCTGGCAAGGCCCGCCATGGCTTCGTCGTCCAGTTCCAGAAAAGGCGTCAGCGCCTTGCAGGGGTTATCCGCAGCCGGGTGCGGGTCCAGCGCCATCTGCAGCACCCAATGCATCAGGGTGCCGCTCTGGTCGGCTGAAAGCTCGGCCCGCCTACGAGGGCGCAGGCCCAGCACATACTGCAGGAAATAGCCATACCGGCAGGTATAGTATTTTTCCAGCTGGCTGGGCGAAATGCGCAGCCGCTGCCCCAGCAGGCCGCTCAGCGCGGACAGGTCGTTCACCTGCCGGGGCGGGTCCTCCTCCATGCGCTGCAGCAGTGCAAGGCCCCGGGGTGCATCCGTCTGCGGCAGGCGCAGCGCCTCGGTCAGGCTGGCGCGTTCCGTGTCGGTCAGCGGCCAGCCGCCCAGCGTATCCAGTGCATCGGCGGGGGTAGCCGCAAGGTCGGGAAGCTCCAACTCCGGTGCCGCCGGGTGCAGGGCCTCCACGATAGGCTCCAGCGCTGCGCACAGGGTCTTGCCCTGCCCCTTGGGCCAGCTGAGCCACAGTCCCTTGGCCGGAACGGTAAGGGCCTTGTAAAAGCACACCTGCTCACGCACCACGCGGTTCTCAAAGCAGTCCGGCAGGTCGATCTGCTTTGCCATCAGGGCATCGCGGTCGGCGTGGGTCAAAAGGCCCGTCTCGGACGGCGCACAGGGGAACTCCCCTTCCGCAAGGCCCAGCACAAATACATAGTCCGGCGCATCCAGACGCATTTTGCCGGCGCTTGCCAGCACCACCGCGTCCAGCGTCTGCGGGATGTGCCCAAGGTCCGACGAGCGCAGCAGCAGGCTGAACAGTCCTCATATTCCGCAAGGGTCACGCCCTGCCCGCCCAGCAGGTGGGCCATTTCGTCCAGCAGCTGCATTACCACGTTCCACTCCCGGGCCGCTTCCTCTGCCGCCGGGATGCCCCGGGCCGCACGGATGGACTCGATCTGTGCGGCCTGCTGTTCCTCGGCTCCCAGCTCCTTCAGGCAGAAATACAGCGCCCGGCTGATCTGCTCCGCGTTGGCCCCGCGCACCCTGCCGCGCAGGCTGTCCACCGCCGTCACCAGCAGCTGACGGGCCTTTTCGGCATCGGCCAGCGTTTTCCGGTCCTCATCGGTCAGCTCGTTCTCGCCAAAGCCCCGGGGGCTTTTTTCAAAGCCTGTCCGCCACGCCGCCGCATCGGGCGACCAGGTGTAGGCATAGTTTTCCAGCGCACAGACCTCCGGCTCGCTCAGGGCACACAGGCCGGTCTTGGCCAGAACGGTCAGGTTCTCGGTCATGTCCGCACCGCGCACAAGGGCCAGCAGCGCCCGCACCGCTGTGGCCGGGGCGCTGAACTCCGGCGTGGTGGGTTCATCGCAGTAGAGCGGGATGTCTGCCATGCGGAACTCGTACCGGATGGCGGCGCGATAACCGGCGATGTCGCGGCAGACCACCGCGATCTTTCCGCAGCGCACGCCCTGCCGCATCAGGCGGTGGATGGCCGCAGCGGTGCAGCGGGCTTCCTCTTCCCGGCTGGCGGCCGCAAACAGCCGCACCTCCGGCGCCGCAGGCGGCACCTCACAGGTACCGGTCTCCAACAGTTCCGTCACAGCGGCAAGGCCGGGGGCGTCCCTGTGGCGCAGGTCTGTGCGCAAAAGCTCCGGCACTGCCGCTTCGGCCCCGTTTTTGCGGGCCAGCTGGCGCAGCTGCGCCGCCACCTGCTTTGCGCCGGAAAACAGCCCCATCTCCCCCGGCACCATGGGGGAACCATCGTCACACAGGGCCACCGTGACCGTGGGCAGCGCCGCCAGCATCGCACCCATCAGCCGCTTTTTGGGGGCGTTGAAGGTATCAAATTCGTCAATGAACACCTCCCGCTCCCGCAGAAAGTCCGGCAGCTCGCCCCGGGCAAGGGCAGCTTCCAGCCGGGCCGCCGCCAGCTCCAGCCGGTCGGAGGGGTCCATGCCGGTGCCCGCCAGCAACGTCTCGTAGCCCTGAAAGATCAGCGCCAGTTCGCTCAGCTTGCCGCTCTCGGGGCCGCAGTCCCGGGCCAGCTCTGCCAGCTGTGTGCCGGAAAGCCCGGCGCTCTTCAGCTCGTCGATGGTCTGGGCCGCCATCTGGCAGAAGGCTGCACTGCGGCGGTGGCGGTAGTAGTAATGCACATTGTCCTGCAGCTCTTCCAGTGCGCGACGCACCAGCACGGCCCGGCCTGCGTCCGAAAGGGTCTGCACCGCCGCACCGCCCTCGGCGGAGAGGATGCGCTCGGCCAGACTGGTAAAGGAAAAGCTTTCCACCATGCCGGAAAGCGCATCGCCCAGTTCCCGGTAGATGCGGCCCTCTGTGCTGGAAGTGAACTGTTCCGGCACCAGCAGGATGCTGTACCGGCCTGCCTCGGCCCGGGCACGGATGCGGGAATAGAGCAGCGTCGTTTTGCCGCTGCCGGAGCCGCCTAAAACCAGTTTGAGCATGGGGCACTTCCTCCTTGAAAAACGATCTGTGTTTATTGTAACACGAAAATCCTCTCAAAAAAAGTGTGATTCTCTACCCTTTCGCCTGCAGCTGTGGTACACTTGGACCGACAAACTTTTCCACACAAGAGAGGAAGCCTGTATGAAAATTTTAGCTGTTGACTACGGTGACAGCCGCACCGGCCTTGCCACCTGCGACCGCACCGAGTTTCTGACCGCAGCCATCACTCCGCAGATCACCCTGAAAGCCCGCAATAAGGTAGCCGCCCGGGTATGCGAGGTGGCAGAGGAGATCGGTGCCGAGCTCATCGTCATCGGTCTGCCGCTGAACATGGATGGTACCGAGGGCGAGCGCGCCGCCAAGAGCCGCAAGCTGGCAAAAACGGTCGAAATCTGGAGCGGCCTGCCCGTGCGCATGTGGGACGAGCGCCAGACCACCTGCGCCGCTGCCGACCTGCTGGACGAGAGCGGCACCTTTGGCACAAAGCGGAAGGAAATTCTGGACTCTGTGAGCGCCACGGTCATTCTGGATGACTATCTGGCGTGGCGGAAGGAGCACCCGGGGGAAATATAAGAAAAAGGACACCTGGCGGTGTCCTTTTTCTTATTCGTACTGCGTAATGCTCACGCTGTTGATGGTGATGTCCTCACGGGGCTTCTGGTTTTCGTCCACGGCAGTCTGGCCGATGGCATCCACCACGTCCATGCCCTCGTACACCTGTCCCAATACCGTGTCGGTGTAGTCGAGGTAGGGCGCACCGCCCGCCGTCTGGTAGGCAGAAACGACCTCTGCGCGGTAGCCGGCACTGTTCATCTGATCCACCAGCTCCTGCGTCACAGACTGCTCTCCCGGCAGGGTCTGCACCACGTAAAAGACGCTGGCGCACTCGCCGGAAGCATCCGTGCCCATGCACAGGGCACCGGAATAATGGTGCAGGCTGTCAGTGGTCTCAGCCGGGTAGCGGCTGCCGTTCCAGATGGTGCCGCCCCTGCCGTCGGCCCCCTGTCCGGCCTCCACCACGAAGCCGCTCTCCGCACGGGAGACTGTCAGGCCGTTGTAGTAACCCGCCTGTACAAGGCCCACAAAGTTATCATAGGCTTGCGGGGCCTTATCCGGGAAGAGCACTGCCCGGAACACGCCCGCCGAGGTATCGAACACCGCAACGGTATCCCCCGCCGCCGGGTGGGTGAACTGCAGTTCTGCCGACTCCACCGCCGGGCGGTCGATCTTCTGGGCGGTGCTGCCGCCTCCGCCGACGCCGCCAAAGCTGCAGCCGGTCAGGGCCAGTGCTGCTGCCAGCACCAGTGCCGCCCATCTTTTTTTATGCATCATTTTCACCCACGCTCCATACACTCTAGTAACCGCACGGCACACCGTGCGCAAAAGATTCAGAGGATAGTATATCATATTCTGCCCCAGAGTGCGAGAGCAAATGCGTGAAAATTTGTTACACAATTTCTGTGCGAAAAAGCATCTTGACGAGCAGGCAAAAAAACGCTACACTATATGCAGACCCGAGCGGGCGGCACACAAGCGGCCCGTTTTATGACACGATACAGGAGACGCTATCTATGTCTGATGAGATCAAGAACCCCAATACCGAAGAGGAAAATCAGCCCGACCTGATGACCCTGGAAGATGAGGACGGCAACGAGATCACGTTTGAAGTGATCGATGCGCTGGACTACAAGGGCGTGCATTATCTGGCTGCTGTGGAATACGCCGAGACCGAGGAAGAGGCTGAGAACGCTCAGCTGGTCATCCTGAGCGTCGGCGAAGACGATGAAGGCGAGTATCTGGACGTCGTGGATGACGACGAACTGCTGCTGGAGCTGGGCAAGCTGTTTGAAGAGCGCCTGAGCGACGAGTACGACATCGAAGAATAATTCCAGACAAATTACCCGGCAAGACTTCCTGCCCGGCTCGATTTGTTGCGGTTTATATGATCCTACTAATCATTCAACGGGAGCCCGGAGTTCTCCGGCGGATTGCAGACCTCCCCGCCATGGGTCGACCATGGAGGTTCGATGAGGAAGCGTGAATCCGGCGACAGGGCACCCACCTGTCCGTAAGGGTAGGTTTGATTGACCGCAGACGACCGGGCGGGATCTTTTTATAGCAATCCATCCACCTCTGTCCTCTGCAAAAACAGAGACAGTGTGTGGATTTTTTTATTTCCCTGAATATGGAAAGGATGTGCATTGCGGCATGAAGTCAGAACATCTGGTTGGCACCTCCATCCCCCGTTTCACCTTTGATACCCCCACCACACCGGGAAACGATTTTTATAAGCTGTGCGAGGGTGAGCACCCGCTGGTGATGATCTTCCTGCCAGCCTTCGACCACCCTGTCACCCGGGAATACCTGACCCGCTACCTGCAGACCCTGCCCAGACTGCGCGGCGTGCGTCTGGCCTGCGTGGTGCACTCTTCGCCCCGCACGGTGGCAAAAGCCACACAGGGAGCCGAGTTTCCCTTCACGCTCATCTGCGACGCGCCGGGGGTGCTGTACGGCTATCTGGGCGTGGAGCAGGCCCGGGGCATCCTGAGCTGGAGCTTTGCGGCCCAGCGCATCTACAAAGCCGCCAGAGAGCAGGGCTACCGCTACGACAGCAGCGCCCCGCAGCTGCTGCCGCTGACGCTGGTGGTGGGCCATCAGGGCAGCATACCTGTTCACCCACTCCGGCCGCAGCCAGACCGACCTGCCCGAGGACTGCGCCGCCATCCGGGAGATCACCCGCGAGGTGGTGCGCACCATGGCCGAGGACCAGCGGCGTGCACATCCCCACTGCTCGGACGAGACGCTCACCCTGCCGGATCTGGTAGGCTGGGACGATTTGGACGGAAGCAGTAATTGAGTCAACAAGCAAAAGCACCTGTCATTGACCCTCTCAGGCGCTGACGCGCCAGCTCTCCCGAAGGGAGAGCTTTTTTGTTTCTGGAGGACAGGCACAATAAAGCTCCCCCTTTCGGGGGAGCTGGCAATGCCGCAGGCATTGACTGAGAGGGTCATTCATCCGTTTCGTCCGAAAACAGCCCCGGGATGCCGCACAGGGCTGCGATGCCCACCAGTGTGAACACGATGCGGGACCAGATGGATGCGCTGCCGCCCAGCAGCCAGCCCACAAAATCGAACTGGAACAGCCCCACAAGGCCCCAGTTGATGCCGCCCACGATCAACAGGATCAGGCAGATTTTATAAAAGGTCTGCACAAAAAAGACCTCCTTCCCTTGCGGACAGTATGCCCCGTGGGAAGGAGGTCTATGCATTTTTATCGGCTCACCCGTGCGCCGCCGCGGTCAGGCTGCGCCACGTACACCTGCTTCCAGCGCCGCTTTGCGGCCTGTGCAGCAGCCCGTGCGGCCCCTTCGTCCCGGAACACGCCGAACACCGCCGCACCGCTGCCGGTCATCAGGGCGGTGACAGCGCCATGCTCCCGCAGCAGAGCCTTGATGGCCCCGGTATCCTTTGCTCCGCTGCACTCTTCCAGCGCATTGCCGGCGGCGGCGCAAAGGGCATCCAGATCTCCGGCACGGATGGCGGCTTCCTGTGCGCCGCAGTCCGGGTGGACGCTGCTGCCCACCCGGTCGTAGGCCGCAAAGGCCTCCGGGGTGGAAACGCCGTAGTCCGGCATCACCACCGTGAACCAGCACTCCGGCACCGGCGGCAGGGCTTTGAGGAAGTCTCCCACGCCCTGCACCCGGCAGGTGCCGCCCATCAGGGCAAAGGGCACGTCCGCACCGATTTTTGCGCCCAGTGCACACAGCTCACTCATGGAGAGCCGCGCACCGTACAGCTCGTTCATGCCCACCAGCACAGCGGCGGCGTCGGCGCTGCCGCCTGCCATGCCTGCCCGCACCGGGGTATTTTTATAGATGGTGATGTCCACGCCCGCCAGAAGGCCGGTGTAGTCAAAAAAGGCCAGCGCTGCCTTGATGGCAGTGTTTTTGTTATTGGGGGCCACCAGACTGCCCGGCAGCCGCAGGTTCAGGTAGGGGCTGCGGCGCAGCACCACCCGCTCGTAGAGGGTGATGGCCTGCATGGTCATGTCCAGATCATGGTAGCCGCTCGGCAGAAGACCCACCACATCCAGCGCCAGATTGAGCTTTGCGGGGGCCAGAACGGTCACGCAGTTCAGCCTTGCCATTTGTTCCTCCTCAGATGCCGTGATAGATGCCGTTTTCCTGCAGGAATTCCCGGATGCGCCGGAGCGCTTCCTTCAGATGCTCCACGCTGTAGGCGTAGGAAATGCGGGCGTAGCCTTCGCCGGAAGCGCCAAAGGCGTCGCCGGGGATGATGGCCACATGCTTCTGTTCCAGCAGTTTCGTGCAGAAATCCTGACTGCTCATGCCCGTGCTCTTGATGCAGGGGAAGGCGTAGAACGCGCCGCGCGGTTCAAAGCAGGTCAGGCCCATATCGTTGAAGGCCTTCACCACAAGGCGGCGGCGCATATTGTACTCGTCGCGCATGTGGTCGATCTCGCCGTCGCACTCCTTCAGGGCAGTGATGGCGGCGTACTGGCTGGTGGTGGGAGCGCTCATGATGGCGCTCTGGTGGATCTTGGTCATGATCCGGATGATGGGTGCCGGACCGCAGGCATAGCCCAGACGCCAGCCGGTCATGGCATAGGTCTTGGAGAAGCCGTTCACCACGATGGTGCGCTCTGCCATATCGGGCAGGGTGGCAATGGACACATGGGGCCGCAGGCCGTAGTTCAGCTCGGCGTAGATCTCATCCGAGAGCACCATGATGTTGGTGCCGCGCAGCACCTCAGCAACCGCTTCCAGTATCCTCACGCTCCATCACCGCACCGGTGGGGTTGTTGGGGAACGGCATGATGAGCAGCTTGGTGCGGGGGGTGATGGCAGCCTTGAGGGCATCGGCACGCAGGCGGAACTCGTCCTCCTGACGGCAGGCCACATGCACCGGCACACCGCCGGACAGGGTGGTGATGGGCTCGTAGCACACAAAGCACGGTTCCGGGATGATGACTTCGTCCCCGGGCTGCACCAGCGTGCGGATGCACATATCAATGGCTTCGCTGCCGCCCACCGTGATGAGCACCTCGTGCAGCGGGTCGTAGTGCAGGCCCATGCGGCGCTCCAGATACTTTGCCACCTCGGCGCGCAGCTCCTTCAGGCCTGCGTTGGAGGTGTAGCGGGTGCGGCCATGCTCCAGACTCTCGATGCCGGCTTCGCGCACGGCCCATGGCGTTTTGAAGTCCGGCTCGCCCACGCCCAGACTGATGCACTCGGGCATTTCGGCAGCCAGATCGAAAAATTTGCGGATGCCGGAGGGGCGCATGGCCTCAGCGGCAGGCGCGATCAGTTTATCGTAGTCCATCACAGCACCGTGCACTCTCTTTCATCGATTTCTTCGTCCTGATACAGGCGGCCCTCCTTTTTATAGGTGCGCAGCACAAAGTGGGTGGCGGTGGACAGCACATCGTCCAGCGGAGACAGGCGCTTTGCCACGAACAGAGCGATCTCCTGGAAGGTCTGGCCCTTGATGACCAGCTGCAGGTCGTAGCCGCCGCTCATCAGCAGCACGCTCTCCACCTCGTCAAAGGAGGCAATGGTGGCTGCGATCTCGTCAAAGCCGCGGCTCTTCTTGGGGCTGACGTTCAGCTCGATGACGGCTTCCACACGGTTGACCCCGGCCTTTTCCCAGTCCACAAGGGTCTTGTAGCCCTTGATGATGCCCTGTGCCCGGGCCAGATCGATCATGGCCGCCACCTCGGCGGGAGATTTATTCAGCATCGTGGCGATGTCCTCAATGGGCAGCCGCGCATTGTCTTCCAGGATCTTCAAAAGCTGTTCCATAGTATCTTGCTCCTTCTCAGCCCGTAACCGGGAAATAAATTATTTATAAGTATAGCACAAGCTGTAAAAGATTGCACCCAATTTTTGGGATAGAATGTCTTTTTCCCTTCGTGTCTGTTCTTTTTTACAAAAAGTGTGTTCAAATTTTGCCAAATCTGCTATACTGAAAGGGTAAGAGTGTGCCGGAGCTTTTGCGGCACCGTTCATCAAAAGGAAAACGAGGGTGGAAACGATGAAAGCATTCATTACCGTCATTGGTCACGATACCGTGGGCGTTGTTGCCAAGGTCGCCGGTCTGTGCACCGAACTGAACATCAACATCGAGGACGTGACCCAGAGCATCCTGCAGGGCATGTTCGCCATGATCATGCTGGTGGATATCTCCAAGTGCAATGTGAGCCACGAAGAGCTGCACAAGCGCTGCGATGCACTGGCCGCCGAGATGGGGATGCAGATCAACGTGACCCGTCAGGAAGTCTTTGACGCCATGCACACCATCTGATGGAGGGAGTACACTGCAATGAGTATGTTTAATACCGGTGACATCCTCGAGACCATCGAGATGTTCACTCAGGACAATCTGGATGTGCGCACTGTCACCATGGGCATCAGCCTGCTGGACTGCATCGACCCGGACCCGAAGAAGGCGTGCGAGAACATCTACAACAAGATCACCACCAAGGCCGCAAGCCTTGTGCCCACCGTGGAGCACATCAGCGCCGAGTACGGCATTCCCATCATCAACAAGCGCATCAGTGTCACCCCCATTGCCATGCTGCTGGGTGCCTGCCCGGATGCCGACCCCGTGGACTTTGCAAAGACCCTGGACGCCGCCGGCAAAAAGGTGGGCGTCAACTTTGTGGGCGGCTACAGCGCTCTGGTGCACAAGGGCTTCTCTGCCGGTGACCGCCGCCTGATCGAGTCCATTCCCCGTGCGCTGGCCGAGACCGACATCGTGTGCAGCTCGGTGAACATCGGCGCCACCAAGGCCGGCCTGAACATGGACGCCGTCAAGCTCATGGGCGAGGCCGTCAAGAAGGCTTCCGAGCTGACGGCTGACCGTCAGTGCATCGGTGCCGCAAAGCTGGTGGTGTTCTGCAACGCACCGGAGGATAACCCCTTCATGGCCGGTGCATTCCACGGCCCCGGCGAGCCGGATTGTGGAGATCCACGTGGGCGTTTCCGGTCCCGGCGCTGTGCGCGCCGCACTGGCCCGCCTGCCCAAGGATGCCCCCATCGACGAGGTGGCAGAGCTGGTCAAGCGCACCGCCTTCAAGATCACCCGCGTGGGCCAGCTGGTGGCAAACCTTGCCTCCAAGGCTCTGGGCGTGCCCGCCGGCATCATCGACCTGTCGCTGGCACCTACCCCCGCCATTGGCGACAGTGTGGCCAATATTCTGGAAGAGATGGGCCTTGAGACCTGCGGCTGCTGCGGCACCACCGCCTGTCTGGCCCTGCTGAACGATGCCGTGAAGAAGGGCGGCGTGATGGCCTCCAACCACGTGGGCGGTCTGTCCGGTGCCTTCATCCCGGTCAGCGAGGACGCCGGCATGATCAGCGCCGCCGAGATCGGCTGCCTGACCATTGAAAAGCTGGAAGCCATGACCGCCGTCTGCTCGGTGGGCATCGATATGGTCATCATCCCGGGCGACACCACCCCGGCCGTCATCAGCGCCCTGATCGCCGACGAAGCCGCCATCGGCATGGTGAACAGCAAGACCACCGCCGTGCGCGTCATTCCCGCCATTGGCCGCAAGGCCGGTGAGGTGCTGGACTTTGGCGGTCTGCTGGGCTATGGTCCCATCATGGCCGTGAACCAGCACGACCCGTCCGTGTTCATCAACCGCGGCGGCCGCCTGCCTGCCCCCATGCAGTCGCTGAAGAACTAAGAGAATAAATCTACTCCAACAGGCCCATCCTCTGGATAACATTTCCAGAAGAAGGGTCTGTTTTTATGTTATCCAGAATGCTTACACGCTCTCAGATGGCTCTGCTCTGCCTTGGCCTGTTTCTCGCCCTTGCCCTGTGCGGCGCATGGCAGACATTTGCATGGGGCCGCACCCAGCTGGACACCGGGGCGCTGGTGTGCGCCGACACCCTGCGGCTGCACATCCGGCCCGAGAACGATTCCATCGCCAGCCAGAGCGCAAAGCTCCATGTGCGGGACGCCGTGCTGGCCTATCTGGACGCCGCCTGCCCTGCCGAAAGCAAGCCTGACGCCCTTTGCTGGGCGGCGCGGCATTTGTTTGAACTGCAGCTCACGGCCCGGCACGCGCTGGCAGAGCTGAACATCCGCGCCCCGGTGCAGGTGCAGCTGGTGAACATGTACTTCGATACCCGGCGCTATGGTTCGGGCATCCTGCCTGCCGGGCGGTACGACGCGCTGCGCATCCAGATCGGTGCCGGAAAAGGCCGCAACTGGTGGTGCGTGCTCTACCCGGGCCTGTGCCGCTCTGCCTGCGGGGGCTACGCCCGGCCCGCCGAAAACGACCTCGTCTGCGGGGAGTACATCCTCCGGCTCCGGCTGGTGGAATGGGTGCAGCAGCGCACCGCCCGCCGGGAGGACGTGGTGCTTGTGGGGTAACGCCCGGCGCTTTTGCCGCATAGCATGTGGCGAAAGGAGTGTGTTATCCACTATGGCGATCCCTGCTTATTATTCCCTGCTCCAGCGCGGCTCCTCCGGGCCGGACGTAGCTCTTGTGCAGACCTGGCTCAACGGTGTGCGCGACGCCTGCACATGGTACAGCGAGCTGAAGACCGATGGAAAGTTCGGCATTTCCACCGAGAACGCCGTGAAGGAGTTCCAGCTGAAAAACGAGATGAATGTGGACGGCAAGGTGGGCGCGAACACATGGAACGTGCTCTACACCCGCTACACGGCCAAGCACGGCCTGCATGTGCCCTACCCCGGC
This sequence comes from Faecalibacterium sp. 7, assembly GCF_049562865.1. Taxonomy (NCBI): domain Bacteria; kingdom Bacillati; phylum Bacillota; class Clostridia; order Eubacteriales; family Oscillospiraceae; genus Faecalibacterium; species Faecalibacterium sp. 7. The sequence continues at coordinate 2,974,595 of NZ_CP186911.1, forward strand.
ATTGCCCTGCGCAGCGGCTCTTCCGGCGGCACAGTGCGTCTGGTGCAGCAGAAGCTCAACTCTCTGGGCGAGCGGCTGACCGCAGACGGCAGATTCGGGGCTTCCACAGCTGCAGCGGTGCAGCGGTTCCAGCGCCGCAACGGCCTTACCGCCGACGGCGCGGTCGGCAAAGAAACGTGGGAGAAGATGTTCTGATCATTTGCAGGTCGTAAAACGATCTGGAATGGCCGCCGCGTGCGCTTTGGCCATATTCAGCGGAATAAACTTTTATTATTTGTGGATCGGAAACAACGGCGGTTGTTTCCGATCCACTTTTTCACAGTTGGGGCCGTAACCGTCAGCAGCATTTTCAAGAGCGGCTTCTGCGCTTTGACTCCTGATGCATAAAAGCCCGCCCTTTGGGAGAGCCGGCAATGCGAAGCATTGACTGAGAGGGTTTTCCCTTTTTTGTTTTCCTTGCCCCCACCCCCGCCCTGCTGTATAATAAAGAAAACTCTGAAAAGGCGGTGTTTCCGTTTGCGTTTTCTGCATCTTTCCGACCTGCATCTGGGCAAGCGGGTGTGCGAGTTCTCCATGCTGGACGACCAGCGGTACATTCTGGAACAGATCCTCTCCCTGCTGGACAGCACGCCCGTGGACGGTGTGCTGCTGGCGGGCGACCTCTACGATAAGCCCGTTCCCCCTGCCGAGGCCGTGCGCCTGCTGGACTGGTTCCTCACCCAGCTGGCTGAGCGGCAGCTGCCGGTGTTCGCCATCAGCGGCAACCACGACTCCGCCGACCGCATTGCTTTCGGCGCGGCCCTGCTGCAAAACAGCCGGGTGTACGTCAGCCCGGTGTTTTCCGGTGCGCCGGTGCCCATCCCCCTCACCGACGAGTACGGCACGCTGGATGTGTACCTTCTGCCCTTTCTCAAGCCCGCCATGGTGCGGCATGTCTGGCCGGACGAGCCCGTGGAGAGCTACAACGATGCCCTTGCCTGCGTGCTGCGCCACTGCCCGCCGGACCCGGAGCACCGCAGCGTGCTGGTGGCCCATCAGTTCGTGGCCGGTGCCGCCTGCTGCGAGAGCGAGGAGGTATCGGTGGGCGGCGTAGACAGCGTGGACGCCAGCCTGTTCGATGCCTTTGACTATGTGGCCCTCGGCCATCTGCACAGCCCCCAGAGGGTGGGCCGCGACACCGTGCGCTACTGCGGCACCCCGCTCAAGTATTCCTTTTCGGAGGCCCGGCAGCACAAAAGCGCCTGCTTTGTGGAGCTTGGCCCCAAGGGCGAAGTGTCCATCACCACCGCGCCGCTCACCCCGAAGCACGATCTGCGGGAGGTGCGCGGCAGCTACATGGAGCTGATCGACCGCCGCCGCTACGCAGGCACCGCCGTGGACGACTACCTGCACATCACCCTGACCGACGAGCAGGATGTGCCGGACGCGCTGGCCCGCCTGCGGGTAATCTACCCCAACCTGATGCGGCTGGACTACGATAACCTCCGCACCCGGGAAGATCAGCAGATCACCGCACCGGAGCGCGCCGAGAGCATCACCCCGCTGGAGCACTTCTCGGCGTTCTACCAGCTGCAGAACAACCAGCCCCTGACCGCTGAGCAGGCGGCATTCTGCCAGCAGCTCATTGAGGAGATCTGGAAGGAGGGCGAGGACGCATGAGACCGCTCAGACTGACCCTTTCGGCCTTTGGCCCCTATGCGGGCGAGACCGTGCTGGAACTGGAAAAACTGGGAAAAGGCGGTCTGTACCTTGTCACCGGCGACACCGGCGCAGGCAAGACCACCCTGTTCGATGCCATTACATACGCCCTGTACGACCATTCCAGCGGCGGTGTGCGCGAGGGTGCCATGCTGCGCTGCAAGTATGCCGACCCCAGAACACCCACCTTTGTGGAGCTGGAATTTGAGGTGAACGGCCAGCGCTATACCGTGCGCCGCAACCCGGAATACACCCGTCCCAAGGTGCGCGGCGAGGGCTTTACCACCGAGAAGGCGGATGCCGTCCTCACCTTTCCCGACACCCGCCCGCCGGTGACCAAAGCCAAGGACGTGACCGCCGCCGTCATGGAGATCATCGGGCTGGATTACAGCCAGTTCTGCCAGATCGCCATGATCGCACAGGGACAGTTCACCCGGCTGCTCAACGCCTCCACCGAAGAGCGCAGCCGCATCTTCCGTAAGCTGTTCCGCACCCAGCGCTACGCCCGCCTGCAGGAGCGCTTGCAGGCCGAAAGCGCTGCCCTCAGCCAGCAGCGCACCGCCCAGAATGCAAAGTTGGACAGCCTGCTCTCCGGCATCCAGTACGCCCCCGATGATCCGGACGCCGCGGCTCTTGCCGCGCTGAGCGCCCAGACCGAGCCGGATGCCGCGCTTGCCCTGCTGGACGCGCTGCTGGCCCGTCAGCGGGCCGCACAGGAAAGCACAGCTGCCGCCCTGAAGGACACCGAAGCGCAGCTGGACGCCGTACAGCAGCAGCTGGGTGCGGCACAGCAGGCCCGGCAGCTGGCAGAGCAGCTGGCTGCAAAGCAGGCTGCCCTTGCCGCCGCGCAGCCCGTACTGGAAGCCGCCCGGGCCGAGAGCGCCCGTCATGCAGGCGATGCCGCACAGCTGGACCTGCTGGCTGGGCAGGCCACACAGGCCAAAGCCGCCCTTGCCGCCTATGACGAGCTGGAACGGCTCTGCCGCCAGCAAGGCGCTGCCCGGGACGCCGCACAGCTGGCCCGGGCGCAGGCCGCACAAAAGCGCGCCCAGCTGGAAGAACTGGCTGCAAAGCTTGCTGCCGATGAACAGGAGCTGGACGCTCTGGCCGACGCTTCCACCCGCAGGCTGGCGCTGGAAACGCAGGAAAAGGAGCTGGCCCAGCGCGGCACGGCGCTTTCCACCCTGACCCAGCGGCTTACCGCCTGCCAGCAGCTGGCCCAGAAGGCCCACCGGGCACAGGAAGCCTACCGCACCGCCGCCGAAGCCAAGGCGCAGGCGCACACCCGCCGGGATGCTCTGGACCGGGCATTTCTGGACGCACAGGCCGGGCTGTTGGCCCAGAGCCTGACTGAGGGTGCTCCCTGCCCGGTATGCGGCAGCACCCACCACCCGGCCAAGGCCCAGCTGCCCCGCACCGCCCCCACGCAGGCACAGGTGGACGCCGCCAAGCAGGAAGCCGAGACTGCAGATGCCCTTGCCCAGAATGCCAGCGCCGCCGCGCAGAGCGCCAACGCTGCCGCAGAGGAAGCCCGCCGCTCTCTGCGCCGGGATGCCGAGGACCTTCTGCCCGAACGGTTCACCGCGCCCGACGGCCCGGTGCAGCTGACCTTCAAGGGAATGAGCGCCGTGCTTGCCGAGGAGACCGCCGCACTGCACGCGGCACAGGCCGAATGCACCGCCGCCCTGCGCCGGGCCGCAGCCGACTGCACCCGCCGCACCGCATTGGAGGCCGACCGGCAGACGAGGACCCGCCAGCGCCCGGCACTGGAACAGGCGGCATCCGAGGCAGACCGCTCTGCCGCCGCGCAGGCCGCACAGGCCGACGCACTGGAACAGCAGATCGCCGGGCAGCGTTCTGCCCTGCCCTACCCCCAGCGAGCCGAAGCACAGGCTGCGCTGGATGCACTGGAAGCCCACCGCACCGTTCTGCGCACCGGCATGGAGCAGGCACAGGCTGCCCTCAAGCGGGCGGAGCAGGCGCAGGCCGCCGCGCAGGCCGCCGTGGATGCCCTGCAGGCGCAGCAGACCGCCGCAGCACAGGCCGTGCCCGCACAGCCACTGGAAGAGTTACAGGCCCTGCAGACCCGGCTCACCACTGCCCGGAGCGCTCTGCGCGAGCAGGCACAGCAGCTGGCAGCACAGCTGCTGCCCAACTGCACTGCGGCAGAAAAATACCGCGCAGCCACTGCCGCCCGCACCCAGCTGGAACAGCGCTGGCAGTGGGTGAGCGCCCTTGCCGCCACAGCAGGCGGCACCCTGACCAGCAAGCAGAAGATCCGGCTGGAAGCCTATATCCAGATGAACTATCTGGACCGCATCCTGCGCCACGCCAACACCCGCCTGATGCAGATGACCGCCGGGCAGTACGAGCTGGAGCGCATCGGGGCAGAAAACCAGCGCAGCCAGTCCGGACTGATCTCGGCGTCATCGACCACTACAACGGCACCCGCCGCAATGTCAAGACCCTTTCCGGCGGCGAGAGCTTCAAGGCTTCGCTGGCGCTGGCGCTGGGCCTTTCGGACGAGGTGCAGAGTGCCGCAGGCGGCATCCGGCTGGACACCCTCTTTTTGGACGAGGGCTTCGGCAGTCTGGACGAGGAATCGCTGGAACAGGCCATGCGGGTGCTGGCGGGGCTGACCGAGGGCGACCGGCTGGTGGGCATCATCTCCCATGTGAGCGCCCTGAAGGACCGCATCGACCGGCAGGTGGTGGTGCGCAAAGCCCGCACCGGCGGCTCTACCGTAGAACTGATCGTGTAATGGCTGCTAACCGGGGCGGCGGGCCGGGAGTTTCTCTGAGGACCGTCCGCTGGGGTGGGACCCTGTTGCCCGCAGGGCAATAGGGCGGGCGATGGAATGGCCTACAACAACAGTGACTGCCGCCATTGGCGGAAGCAGGGAACTGTTGTTGGGGCCGTGGCCAGCAAGATGCGAGCGACAGCGAAGCAGATGCTGGGTGCCACAACCCGAACTCGTGTCCGAAGAGAAAGCTACCGGTTCACCGCCCTGACAGCGGGACGGAGTGTCCGGTACCGAGCCCCCTTTATAAGTTACATCTTTCCGGGGCATCCTATGGGCGGAGGTGATTTTTCAATGAACTCTCTCACGCCCTTCATCCGCCACGAGATGGACGAACAGCCCGGTGCTTCTTCCGCACCGGAAAACAGCTGCTCCCGCTGCAGCCCGCCGCTGGGCAAAGAACCTGAACCACCGGAGGCCCCCGTCATCCTGCCGCCCGGCGATTCCACTGCCCCCGGCACACAGGTGCCGCCGCACGTTGAAACGCCGGGCCAGACGCCCCACCCGGACACCGGCAGCACCCCGCAGGGTGTGCCCATGACCGACGGCACTCCTGTGGCCTGCCGCCAGAAAAACGCCAAAGATTTTTTAGCCGGAGACGTGCAGACCAGCGTGATGGCTCACTATGCCCCCGGGCTGTTCAGCACCGGCCAGCACACCCACTCCCGCCATCCGGCCCCGGACGAGGACACCGCCGCCGTGCTGGAACTTGTGGACTGGCGGGAAGAATCCCCCTATGGCTAAAAATTTTTCAAATTATTTTCGCTCTACCTGTTGAAATCTTCGTCCGCTTCCCTTATTATGGTAGCAAACAAAGATAAAGGCAGGTTTTGCATCATGGCAGAGATCAAATACGAAGTAGTTCAGCGCATTGCAGTGCTCTCGGAGCGTCCCCGCGGCTGGGAGCGTCAGCTGAACCTCATCAGCTGGAACGACGGCGAGCCCAAATACGACATCCGCGACTGGTCCCCGGACGGCACCCGCATGGGCAAGGGCATTTCCCTGAGCCATGACGAAATGGCCATCCTCAAGGGCCTGCTGGACGAGCTGGAGCTGTGAGCATGGGCGACCGCGAAGAGTTTTTGCAGATCTGGAAGCAGCACGTCACCCGCCCCGGCAGCGAAAAGCTGCTGGACTGGCTGGACCACAAGACGGATTTCTTCACGGCACCGGCCTCCACCCGGTTCCACGGTGCCTGTGAGGGTGGGCTGTGCATGCACAGCCTGAACGTCTATCACGCGCTGCACGACACCTTTTTTGCCGAGGGCGACAACGAGGAGAGCTTTGCCATCTGTGCACTGCTGCACGATCTGTGCAAGGCCAATTACTACAAGCCCGGCACCCGCAACGTGAAAAACGAAGCGACCGGCCAGTGGGAAAAGGTGCCCAGCTACAGCGTGGAGGATCTGTTCCCCTACGGCCACGGCGAAAAGAGCGTATTCCTCATTGAGCGGTTCATGAAGCTGCGGGTCGAGGAGGCTGTTGCCATCCGCTGGCACATGGGCGGCTTTGACGATGCGGCCCGGGGCGGCTGCTTTGCCATCTCGGAAGCCTACGACAAGTATCCCCTTGCCGTCAAGCTGCACATCGCCGATCTGGAAGCCACCTATCTGATGGAGCATCGCACCAGCGCGGTGCGCTGAAACCGCAAAGAATAAGCCCGGACAGGCCGCAGTTTTCTCTGCTGTGCCTGTCCGGGCTTTTTAAATCGGATCGCCTGCGGGACGGATGAGCGCAAAAAAGGACTGCCGCCCCATCCGGTGCAGCAGTCCCTTTTTTATTTCGGTTCCTGTCCCGCAGAAGCGGAGCATCCCAGCCAACGCATCATGCGCCCATCATATCGTCGAACCAGTTCATCAGCTCCACCGAGAGGTGCTCCAATCTGGTCTGGGGCTTCCAGTCCGGCTGAGCCGGCTGCGGAGCTTCCGGCTCGGGCTGCGGGGGCTGTTCAGCCTCCGGCTCTGGTCGCGGGCTCTGGGCAGCCGATGGTTCCGGCTGCGGTGGCGTATGTGCCGCAACCGGCACAGGCCGCACAGCTTCCGCATGGCGGGCCAGCTCCTGACGCAGCTGCTCTGCATGAGCGCCCGCACACTCAGCCTCCTGCCGCGCCTGTTCACAGGCCGCTTCCAGCTGGGCATTTTCCTGCCGCAGTGCCGCCATCTGCCGCTCGCAGGCAAACAGACGGGTCTGGTAGCGGGGATTCCTCCGCACTGGCAGCTGCCAGCTTGCGGTTCAGCTGTTCCAGCTGGGCACACACCGCTTTGGGCGGCTCTGCCGAAGCCTTTGCCGCGGCAGACTGGGCACAGCGCTGCCGCGAACCATTGTTCTGCTGCCTGCCCTGCGCCATGGTGTCCCTCCGATCCATCCGTTACGCCTGTATGCTTATTTCCCTGTTTTTATCTGCGCTTGTTCAGCATGGCCATCAGCTGATCGTAATAGCCATTGTCGCTGTTGTCCTCTTCCACCGGCTTTGCAGCAGCGGAAGCAGCCGGTGCTGCGGCAGAAGGCTCCTGCGCTGCCGCCTCGCTGCTGAACACTGCAGACGGAGTGGACTGTGCGCCGCCCATGGCATTGCTGATGCTGCTGCGCAGATCGTTTGCGCTCTTGTTGTCAAAACCGGTGGCAACAACGGTCACGCGCATCTCGTCCGAGAGGTTCTCGTCGAACGCAGTACCCCAGATGATGTTTGCATCCGGATGTGCGCTCTGGGTAATGAGGCCTGCTGCGGTCTCCACATCCTCCAGACCGATGTCCGGGCTGGAAGTGATGTTGATGATCACGCCGTGTGCACCGGCAATGCTGGTCTCCAGCAGCGGAGAGGAAATGGCAGCCTTGGCGGCGTTCTCGGCCTTGCCTGCGCCCTTTGCGCTGCCCACACCCATGTGTGCGTAACCGGCATCCTTCATGATGGAGCGCACGTCGGCGAAGTCCAGATTGATGAAGGCGGGCACATTGATCAGAGCAGAGATGGACTCAACGCCCTGACGCAGCACGTTGTCTGCTGCCTGGAAGGCATTCATCAGGGTGATCTTTTCCTGACTGATCATCTTCAGTCGCTCATTGGGGATGACGATCAGGCTGTCCACATGCATGAGCAGGTTTGCAATGCCCTGCTCTGCCAGACCCATCTTGCGCTTGCCCTCAAAGGAGAAGGGCTTGGTGACGATGCCCACGGTCAGGATGCCCAGATCATGGGCGACCTCGGCCACAACGGGAGCCGCACCGGTGCCGGTGCCGCCGCCCATACCGGCAGTGATAAAGACCATCTGAGAGCCCTTGAGTGCATTTGCGATCTCGTCCTTGCTCTCCTCGGCAGCGCGCTGGCCGATCTCCGGGTCTGCGCCTGCGCCGCGGCCCTTGGTCAGCTTGGAACCCAGCTGCACCTTGGTGGCAGCGTGGTTCTTGGCCAGAGCCTGCTGGTCCGTATTCATCGCGATAAATTCAACGCCCTGCAGACCATCGCTGACCATGCGGTTGACTGCGTTGCCGCCGCCGCCGCCAACACCGATCACCTTGATCGTCGTAACGTTTTCGTCCATTTCTTCATCGAGCATGAGTGCCATAACTTTGTCCTCCATCGGATTTTATCTAGAAGTGCGCGGAACGCACAGAAAGTATCCCGTTTACATTTATATAACTGTATCGTATCATCTTTTTGCCCTGAATGCAAGTCAAATTTGCTTTTTTGAAGGTGTTTTTTTCTCGCAGGTGCTCCCGCACGGCATTTCCCGCTCAATTTGGGCACCAAGTTCCGTCAGCATCTGCACAAAACAGGCATATCCGCGGTCGATATGGCCGGTGTCTGCAATGCGGCTGCGGCCTCTTGCCGCCAGCGCCGCGATCACCAGCGCAGCCCCGCCGCGCAGGTCCGGGGCCGCCGCCTCCGCGCCCTGCAGCTGCCGCACCGGCCGGATGTGCAGTGTGCGCTGCTGCACCCGCACGTCCGCTCCAAAGGCCGCAAACCCATCTGCGCAGGCAAACCGCCGCTCAAACACCACATCCTCGATGCTGCTCACGCTGTCGGCGCACAGCATCGCCGCTGCCAGCAGCGGAGCCGCATCGGTGGCCAGTGCCGGATACACCCCGGTGAACACCCTGCCTGCCCCGTGCAGTGCACCGGACCGGACAATGACCGCACTTTCGGGCCCGGTTTCTATGCCGCACCCCATTTGTGCCAGAATTTCAAGCAGCGGCGCATAAACTGCAGGCGCGCAGCCGGTCAGCTCCACCCTGCCGCCTGCCGCCGCACAGGCACAGGCAAGGGTGGAGGCCACGATGCGGTCTGCCATGGGCGCAAAGCTGCAGCCGTACAGCACCCGCCGCCCCTGCACCCGGACCGTGCCGGTGCCTGCCCCCTGCACGCAGCCGCCGCAGCGGTTCAGGAATGCCGCCAGATCGACGATCTCCGGCTCCCGCGCCGCACCGCGCAGCACGGTTTCGCCCTGCGCGCAGACGGCCGCCAGCAGCAGCGTTTCGGTGGCCCCCACACTGGGGAACCCCAGCGTGATGTCCGCACCGTGCAGCCCCGCCGGGGCGGTCAGGATCAGCCGTGTCCCCTCCTCGCGGCAGTGCGCTCCCATCTGCGCAAGGCCGGAAAGATGCAGGTCGATGGGCCTTGCGCCAATGCGGCACCCGCCGGGCAGAACGGTCTCCACCCGGCCAAGCCGTGCCAGCAGCGGTGCGCAGAACAGGATGGATGCCCGCATCTGTGCTGCGGCCTCTGGCTCCAGACGGCAGACCGACGGCATGCCTTGCACCGTGATGTCACTGCCCTGCCAGCGGGCCGTGCACCCTGCGCCCCGCAAAAGGACAAGGCTGGTGTCCACATCCGCAAGCTGCGGCACCGCCAGCAGCCGCACCGTGCCGCTGCACAGAAGGGACGCCGCCAGCAGCGGCAGGACACTGTTCTTGGCTGCAGGGATGCGCACCGTACCGTTCAGCGGCACACCGCCTGTAATGATCAGATCTCCGCCCATGCAAAAACCCCCGTTCCGCAAAAGATACCTCATGCTATGCGGAACGAGGGCAGTTTGTTTCTATTTGTTCTGCGGCCCGTGTTTTATTTGTCGGGTCATTTGTAGCGTTCCGGGGCCGGAACATACCGCTTTAAGGCGCGGAACGTCCGGTTTTACATCTCTCCGCGGGACACCGACAGCACGATGCCCATTTCGCCCAGCAGCATCATCAGGCTGGTGCCGCCGGAGGAGAAAAACGGCAGGCTGATGCCGGTATTGGGGATGGTGTTGGTGACAACGGCCATGTTCAGCACCGCCTGCAGGGCCACCTGCACCACAAAGCCCACCACCAGCAGCGCCCCGAACCGGTCCGGCGCGTGGGCCGCCAGCGTGACGCCCCGCCACAGCAGCAGCGCAAACAGCAGGATCACCCCGCAGGCCCCCACAAAGCCCAGCTCCTCGCACAGGATGGAAAAGATAAAGTCGTTCTGGGGCTCGGGGACGAACAGGTGCTTCTGGCGGCTGCTGCCTAGGCCCAGCCCCGCCGCGCCTCCGCTGCCGATGGCATACAGGCTCTGGATGGTCTGGTGGCCGTCCCCCAGCGGGTCGGCAAAGGGGTCCAGCCATGAGCTCAGGCGGTTGGCTGCATAGGGTACAAGGTCCGGCATGATGGCAATGGCCGCACCGATGGCCGCTGCGCCGCCCACCCCCGCCAGCACGAACCACCGCAGCCCGGTGCCGCCCACGAACATCAGCACCGCACCAATGCACAGGATCAGCACCGTGCCGGAGAGGTGCGGTTCCAGCAGCATGAGCACCGCCACCACCCCCAGCACCAGCGCAAAGGGCAGCACCCCTACCGCAAAGCTGCCCATGCGGTCGTGGTTGAGGGAAATGATATGCGCAAACACCAGCACCACCGCAAACTTGGCGATCTCGCTGGGCTGCAGCGTTCCAAGGCCCGGCAGCACCAGCCAGCGTTTGCAGCCGTTGTACTCCGGCATAAAGAGCACCGCTGTCAGCAGCACCATGGAAAGCCCCAGCAGCGGCCATGCCAGCTTATGATAGATGTGGTAATCCACCCGGCTGGCCGCCCACATGGCCCCGATGCCCAGCGCCGCATACAGCAGCTGGGGCCGCAGGTAGGCAAAGGCATCGTTCCTCCGGTACAGCGCCACGGCACTGCTGGCACTGCCCAGCATCACAAGACCGAACCCCACCAGCGTGAGCACCAGCACCAGAAAGGGCAGGTCCATGGCCGGCAGACGGCGCAGCGGCAGGCCCCGCCCTGCGTGGGTGTGCACCCCGTGGGCTGCGGCTTTCGGCATCTGCATCACCTCCGTTCCCTTATTGTACGCGGCGGCGGTGCCGGTTAGTCATAGGCCCGGCGCACCGGCGCATACATTCCATTTGAAAGAGAGGTGCCCGCCATGCCAAAACCGGAGCCACGGCCCCTGCGCACCCTGCCGGAACGGGCATTCCGTGCCCGGGCACGGCTGGTGGCCGCCCTGTTGTGCTGCGTCTGCTTTGCAGGGTTGGCCGCACGGCTGGCATATCTGCAATTATTTACGGGCAGCTGGTACACCAGCCGTGCGCTGGGCCAGCAATTGCGGGACACCGTGGTGCCCGCCGACCGGGGCCGCATCTACAGTGCGGACGGCGCGCTGCTGGCCGCCAACAGCAGCTGCTGGACCCTGCGGGCCTCCCCGCGTGAAATGCCGGAAGAAAAGCTCAGCCTTGCCGCAGACGGCCTTGCGGAGATCCTGGAGCTGGACAGAGCCTCATTATTGGAAAAGTTCAGCGACCGCCGCTCCAACGACTGCCTGCTGCGCTACCGTGTGGAGCGGGACACCGCCGACCGGGTGCGGGACTTCTGCGAAGCAAACGGCATCACCGGCATCCGCATCAATCAGGACTCCAAACGCTGGTATCCGCAGGGGGAGTTTCTGGCAAGCGTGCTGGGCTTTACCAACGTAGACAACGCCGGTGTGAGCGGGCTGGAGCTCAAGTATAACGAGGTGCTCACCGGGCAGAACGGTGTGGTGCTCACCGCCGTGAACGCATGGGGCTATACGCTGGAACAGAGCTACGAGACCGAGCGTGTACCGCTGGAAGGCAGCGGCCTGCGGCTGACCATCGATGCCAGCATCCAGCACTACCTCGAAAACGCCCTGACCTATGCTGTCAGGGAGCACCATGTGGCGGCACGGGCTGTGGGCATCGTGATGGACGTGAACACCGGGGCGGTGCTGGCCATGTCCACCACCCCTGCCTACGACCCCAACCAGCCCCGCGTCATTTACGACGCCGCCGCCCGGCAGAGGGTGGACGCGCTCTCCGGCAAAGAGCGCACGGCGGCACTGCAGCTGGCCCAGCAGACCCAGTGGCGCAACAAAGCCGTCAGCGACCTGTACGAGCCGGGCAGCGTGTTCAAACTCATCACCTGCGCCGCCGCGCTGGATGCCGGGGCTGTGAGCCCCCATTCCACCTTTTACTGCGGGGACTCCATCTCGGTGGCAGGCACCCGGTTCCACTGTGCCAATCACAAGCGCCACGGCAGCCAGACCGTGACGCAGGCGCTGGAAAACTCCTGCAACCAGAGCTTTATCCAGATCGGGGCCAGGCTGGGCAAAGAGGCCTTCTGCGATTATTTTGCCGCTTTTGGCCTGCGGGAGCCCACCGGCATCGACCTGCCCGCCGAGCCGAAAAAGAGCCTGTACTACACCGCCGACCGCATGGGCCCGGTGGAACTGGCGTCCTGTGCCTTTGGCCAGAGCAGCAAGATCTCCTACATGGAAATGGCCGCAGCCGTGTGCGCCGTGGTGAACGGCGGAAAGCTCATGCAGCCCTATCTCGTCAGCGACATCCTGAACCCGGATGGCAGCGTATTGCAGCACATCGACCCGGTGTGCCGGCGGCAGGTCATCCGGCCGGAGACCTCCCGGATCATGCGCGGCATGATGGAGGCCGTGGTGCTGAACGGCGGTGGGCGCTATGCCCAGATCCGGGGCTATCGGGTGGGCGGTAAGAGCGGCACCAGCCAGAAGCTGGACAGCGCCGATGAAAAAGCCCGCATTGCCAGCTTTGTGGCTGTGGCCCCCGTCGATGACCCGCAGTTTCTGTGTCTGGTCTGTCTGGATGAGCCCCACAGCTGGACCACTGCCGGCGGCAGTCTTTCGGCCCCCGTGTGCGCCGAGGTGCTGGAACAGACGCTGGTGTACAAAGGTATCCCCCGCGCCGCCGAGCCGGAAGCGGATGCCGGTCCCGCCCAGACCGCCGCAGACCTGCCCGCAGACGGTGACAGCTTTGACGGGGCGTAAACGGTTTTGAACGCTCGCCGCTGCGCTCTGGGCATTTTTAGCGGAATTATTTTTATTTTGCAATACAGAAAAAAGCCGCCGCACATCTTCTGTGCAACGGCTTTTTAAATGTTTGCTCTTTAATTCTGGTGCGGCTGGTCGCGGAAGACGATCTCGCCGGTCTCGCTGTTCATGGAGTCCACGATGGCAAGGCTTTCCAGCTGGATGCCCTTGCTGCGGATCAGCTCGCCGCCCTGCTGGAAGCCCTTTTCCACGGCGATGCCGATGCCTTCCACGGTGGCGCCGGCTTCCTTGGCCAGATCCAGCAGGCCCATCAGAGCGCAGCCGTTGGCAAGGAAGTCGTCAATGATCAGCACATGATCCTCTGCCGTGAGGAACTTTTTGGAGACAATGACGTTGTAGATCTTTTTGTGGGTGAAGGACTGGATCTTGGTCTCGTAGTTATCGTAGTCCAGATTGATGCTCATAGACTTTTTGGCGAACACCACCGGCACATTGAACTCGCTTGCCACCACGGCTGCAATGCCGATGCCGCTGGCCTCGATGGTGAGCACCTTGTTGATGGTCTTGCCGGCAAACAGGCGCTTCCACTCCTTTGCCATTTCACGGAACAGCGGAATATCCATCTGGTGGTTGATAAAGCTGTCTACCTTGAGCACGTTGCCCTCGCGTACAATACCGTCCTTGCGGATACGTTCTTCCAGCATCTTCATAGCGAACCAGTTCCTCCAAGTCTATTTTCCATCTCCGTGCACTCTCCGGCACACATGTTTTTTATTTCATATAGTATACCGGATGCATCCTGCTTTGGCAAGAGCTTTTCTTGCCAAAGTTCAGCCCTTTCGGCCCTTGTACTTTTTGCAGAATTGAGTATACTAGAATTAGTATAAAGGGTTGTCCGGCAGCTGTGTGCCGGTACTGCGGAGAGGGAGAGCTGTATGAAAACTGGACTTGTGCTGGAAGGCGGCGCCATGCGCGGAATGTTCACCGCCGGCGTTCTGGATGTGTTGATGGAGCACGGCATCGTGCTGGACGGTGCCATCGGCGTTTCTGCCGGTGCAGTGTTCGGCTGCAACTATAAGTCGCACCAGATCGGGCGCACCATCCGCTACAACACGGAATACTGCACCGACAAGCGCTACGCCAGCTTTGGCAACCTGCTGCGCACCGGCAATCTGTACAGCGAGCAGTTCTGCTACCACACCGTACCGGAAAAGCTGGACATCTTTGACTCCAAGGCTTTCCGGGAGAACCCCATGGACTTTTTTGTGGTGTGCACCGATGTTCGCACCGGCGACCCCATCTATCACAAGTGCCGCACCGGCGACGCCGAGGACATCCAGTGGATGCAGGCATCGGCCTCCATGCCGCTGGCCTCAAAGATTGTGAAGATCGGCCACTACCAGCTGCTGGACGGCGGCATTGCAGATTCCATCCCGGTGCGGTTCTTTGAGTCCATCGGCTACAAGCGCAACCTGATCGTGCTGACCCAGCCCAAGGGCTTTGTGAAGAAGAAAAACAAGATGCTGCCCGTCATCCGGGCGCGTTACCTGCGCTATCCGGCCTTCGTGGATGCCGTGGCCGACCGCCACGAGCGCTACAACGAGACCCTTGCCCATGTTTCCATGCTGGAACAGACGGGTAAAGCCTTCGTCATCCGCCCGCCCATCCCACTGGAGATCGGCTCCATGGAGCGCGATGCAGCCCAGCTGCGCCGTGTTTACGACACCGGCCGTGCCGTGGCCGAGATCCAGGTGGACAAGATCGCCGCATTCGTAAATGAATCCAAGGCCGCTGCCGAGGAATAACAGCCGCCTTTCAGGGTGATGTCTCTGCACTTGTGCAGGGCACCACCCTGTTTTTTTGCACGGACAGCTTTTGCCGCATGCTGCATTACTGGGATACCGGCCTGCCGATGGCAGACTTTGTGAGCATCTGCTGGAACTTGCGTGCCGCCGTGTTCAGCGGGCGGTGGCGGTCATACACCAGACAGATGCTGCGCTCCGGGATGATCTCCTGCAGATGGAGCTGCACCAGCTCCCCGCGTTCCAGCAGTTCTTTTGCCATGGGTTCCGGCACAAACGCAATGCCCAGTTCGCTTTTGACCAATGTCAGCATCTGGTCGGTGGTGGCGGCCTCGGTGTCCGGCTTCAGCACCGCGCCATGCTCCAGAAAGAACTGTCTGTAGAAGCTGCGGGTCATGCTTGTATCGCTGAGCGAGATCAGCGGATAATTTTTCAGCTCCTTCAAACTCAGGTTCTGGCTGGCAAGGGCCGTAAATGTCCTGCCGCCCACCAGCACCTCGTAGAATGCTTTCAGTTCCACCATTTTCAAGCTGCCGTCCACCTCTGCCGGGGTGGATACAACGGCAAAATCCACCTCGCCGTTTTTCACAGCCTGCACGGCCTGCGGCGTGGAGTGGTTGGAAATGCGCAGCCGGATGCCGGGGTACTCGGTGTGGAAGGCGCGCAGCTTCTCCGAAAGATAGATATTCAGAGCCGTCTCGGTAGCACTGATGCTGATGGCTCCGTGTTCCAGCGTAGCGCTGGCGCTCAGCTCTTCCTCCGCATCCTGGATCTGCACCGCCGCCGATGCAATGCGGGAATAGAGCAGCTCTCCTTCCGGCGTCAGGGTAACGCCGCGGTTGGAGCGGATGAACAACACACAATTCAGCTGGCTTTCCAGCCGGTTCATGGCGTGGGTGATGTTGGGCTGATTGCTGCCCAGCACCCGCGCGGCCTTGGTAAAGTTCTGATACTTTGCCACATAGTAGAAGATCTTATAATATTCCCAGTCCACGTACATGGAGCGCCCTCCTCTTTCATGCAAAAAAGATATTGTTTCTATGTGCAGGATTCATTTTACACATCCTGTATCTCCTCGTATCATAACACCAAAATCAAAATTTGCAAGAGGGAAATCCAAAAGCCCCTCAAGTCCGTTTTGAACCGCAGCGTTTTCGGGCCGACAGGATCTGCCGTGACAAAGTTTCCCGCATGGATATTGACAATCTGCACGATTTCTGCTATCCTATTTCAGGACGGCGATCTTCTGCCGTCCTGAATAGGCTGGTGTGGCGCAATGGCAGCGCAACTGATTTGTAATCAGTGGGTTGCAGGTTCAACTCCTGTCACCAGCTCCAAGAAAAATCCTGCGATATACCGTTAAAGCGGCGGCGTGTATCGTGGGATTTTTGCTTTTCTATGCGTTGTGAAACGCCCGGAAAGTGCGACAGCTCCCCACAAGAAAATCCCACCAGAAACGGCGAAGATCGTCATCTAGTGGGATTTTTTATGTCATTGTGCCGCTGCGCGGCACGCACTTTCAGCCCTTCGGCAAAGACGGGCATACCCGGCGCTTTCACTTTTGCGGCAATGAGGTCGGTTCAAACCGGCGCAGCTTGCTGCCATCCAGTCTGCACAGTGGCTGACCGGTGGCGTGCGCCAGCGTGCAGGCACTGCCCGCCACATCGCCCATGTCAATGACCGTGGGCAGGATGCGGACGCTGGCCTGCATCAGGAAGGTGGTGGAAATGCAGCGGCCCGCCACGATCAGGTTCTCGGCTTCGTCTGTGACCATGCTGCGGTAAGGGATCTCGTAGTAATCGCCGTGCTGGTAGGTGTTCTGGTGGAACAGTCCCTTTTTGTTGGAGTGCACATCAATGTACCAGTCCCCCTTGACCAGACCATCCGGGAAGCGCGCCTGCCGGGTGTAGTCCTCCTCGGTCAGCAGGTAGTTGCCCTTGAGCCGCCAGCTCTCGCGCACGCCCAGCATGTCCGCTGTCTGCAGCAGATAGCTGTGCGCAAAGCCCGGCATCTTTGCCTGCAGAAAACGCACCAGACGGCCGATCTTCTCGTGTCCCTCTGCAATGGCGGCAGAGCGGGCCAGTGCATCGGTGTTCTGCTTCAGGCTGGGGAGATGCGGGCAGTTGAAGGCCATGCAGCCGGGCTTGTTGGGCAGGCTGAAGCACTGGTAATAGCGCAGGTCCTCCTCGGTGAGCAGGCCCTCGGCTACGCCCTCGCGGAAGATGGGCTCCAGCTTGAAGCTGCGTCCTGCCACCATGGCAGACTCGAAGAAATAGCCGGTCTTGAGGGGAGAGAATTCGTCGTGCAGAGACAGCACATATTCGCGGTATTTTTCCACATCGATGCCGCCCATGATAAAGCGCAGACTGCTGACCTGATTGTCCCCGTTCTCATCGCCGGAGCTGGTGGGCACGCCAGCCATGCGGGTGAGCACAGCATCACCGGTAGCATCCACAAAGTTTCCGGCTGCAATGGCCTGCAGACCGTTCACGGTCATCACCACGATGTACCGGATGTGCTTGTCCTCGCACACAGCATCCACCAGTGTGGCGTCATACAGCAGCCTGCCGCCGTTGCTGACATACAATTCCTCAAAAGCATCGCTGAGCTGATCCGGTGCAAACCAGATCATTGTGGTAATGCCGTCACGGGTGGTGACACCGTGCCTGTTCAGGGTCTCCTCTACCCTGTGCAGCACCTCCAGATGTTCCACATAGGTGGGCATCATGGGGCACACCAGCGCACGGGAAGCCGTGCCGCCCAGAAACGCCCCCTTTTCCACCAGCAGGACCTTCTGCCCGTCGATGGCGCAGCGGATGCCGGCTGCGGCACCGGCAGCACCGCCGCCCACCACAACAGTATCATAGTGACCCAGAAGGGGCAGCTGCCTGCCCAGATATTCAATGCTTTCCATGTTGCGCCTCCAACAATTGATGATAGGTATGGGCAAAGCCGTGTGCGCCGATCTCGGAAAGGGCACGGATGCCGGTCTTGCCCAGACGGAGCGGGCCGATGCTGATCATGGGCACCTGATAGTCCCGGCTGGTCAGGCCCAGCTTGTTCCACTCCAGAAAGTGATAATATTCATGGCTGAGAATCAGGTTCTCCGCTTCCATGCGGGTCATTTTGTTCTGCTGCGCCCACAGGTCCACCGATCTGAGATAGAGGGTGACGCAATTTTTGCCCGCCACATAGTCGCTGAAATAGCGCTGGTTACCGGAAACAAAGTCGATGTCCCGCTCCACCACCGTCAGTCCGTTTGCCTTGCAGATGGCAAAAAAATCCGCACTGCCGCCGCTTTGCGCAAAGACATCCCTTGCCGCGGCGCAGCCTTTTTCCCATGCGGCATCCACGATGCGGGCGCGGTCTGCCTCCGGGATGCGGGGGCAGCACGGGTCGTAGGAAAGCTCTTTTTCCGCCAGATCACGGCCGGGAAAAGGCAGTGCATAAGACGACATGGCAGCCTCCTTTGGTCGGTCAGGAATCGATGCGCAGGGTCGCAGCCACAATGACCGGAGTTTTGGCATCGTAGCCGTTCAGCTCCACATTGGCAAGGCTGTAGATCTGCTCCTCGCTGGACATGCCGGACAGGTCGATGATGCGCTTGCCCAGCACGATGTACACATTGGGGTAGTTGGTGCCGCCGTCGTTGTAGACGGTCAGCTCTTCCAGCATATAGGCGACCGCATCACGCCAGCTGCTGATATCGGCCTGACGCACCGTGGCGTTGGCCTTCTGCAGGCGGATGACCCCCTCTTCGTCGATCAGGCGCAGCGGATGAGAGGTCTTTTTCATCAGGCCGAACAGCTTTTTCTCCACCTTATCCGCCGTCACTGCGCACATGTTCTCGCTTCTGGCTGCGATATGCAGGGCCTTGGGGTCCATGCTCAGGTTCTCTGCCGCCAGTTCCAGCAGCTTGTCCTCGGTCAGTTTTTCGGCGCTGCGGTTCTTGCTGCGCAGCTCGGTAGCACCCACGGCGATGGCGCGGATCACGTTGCGCTGGGTATCCACCTCCACGGTCACTTCCACAGAACCGGGCGCGGCTCCGTTCCGGATGGCCTTCTGCTCGGCCTCCCGGCGCACACTGATGATGTCATTGTCGGTGGGGTTGGAAACGCTGCGCTCCACCATATCACGCACCATGGCCAATGCCACGCCGATGGTGGAAATGACCGGGCCGTTCTTTGCCAGACGGCTCTTGTGATGCATGGTCTCGGCCAGGTGCGGCACCACGCTGGCAGCGCCACCGCCGCCGCCCACGAACACGGTGTGCTGGGGATCATGTGGTAGTCCTTCATCAGCTGGGCAGCTACCCTGCTGTTTTTGGCGGCGGCAAAGCCCAGCACCTTGCGGGCAGCTTCTTCCACGGTGCAGCCCATGTTGTCTGCCAGCGGCTTCCACGCCTTGCGGGCGGCTTCCACGTTGCCATAGGCATAATCGCCGGGCTTGACGTAGCCCGCAATGTTGGCAGCGCCGGACATGGTAAGGCAGACCCTGACGCCGTTGTCGCACTCGATGCTGGCGTACTCCGGGTCGCCGGGCATGGGGCTCACGGGCACCAGACGGGGGTTCTGGATCTTGTCGGCATCGGTGAATACCTCATAGTCCAGACCGGCGATGTGGGCGCTGCGGGGGCCGGTATCGCAGGCCTTGCCGTCCTTCACCTCCACCATGCTGCCGCCGCCGATGCCGACGGTGCGCACGTCCAGACTGTTCAGGTAGGTCTTGTGGCCGCCCACCTCGGCGTACTTGATCATCACCTTGCCGTCCTTGACACAGGAGATGTCGGTAGAGGTACCGCCCACCTCAAAGAACAGGCCATCGGTCAGCTTTTCGTACATCAAAGCACCGGCAACGCCTGCGGCAGGGCCGGAGAGGATGGTCAGGATGGGGCGGCTGCGCACCTCGTCCACGGTCATCACGCCGCCGTCGCAGCGCATGACCATCAGCGGGCTCTTGATGTCCGCATTTTTGATGCTCTGGTCAGTCATGGTGGCGGCATCCAGCATCTTGGGCATGATGCTGGCGTTGATCACGGCGGTGCGGGTGCGGACCTTCAGACCGTACAGCTTGGAGATCTTGTTGGTCGCTGTGGCAGGCAGGCCCATTTCACCGCAGATCTCGACCACCCGGTTCTCGTTCTTCGGGTCGTCCACGCTGAAGGCCTCAGCGGCAACAAAGGTCTGTGCCCCCTGCTCCTGCAGCTTCTGGATAGCCGCGCGGATGCTGCCGTCCAGATCCGGTGCATTGGTGTCCACATATTCGTTGTAGCTCCGCAGGTACTTGCCCTCAGACAGCTCGATGTCCCCCATGGTGGTATCGCTCTTGCTCTTTGCGCCCTGCAGGCCGCTGCCCAGCGTGATGATGCCGACGGGGGCCACATCGCCCTCCAGCAGGGCGTTGGTGGCCTGCGTGGTGCCGTGGGCGATGAAGATGACATCCTCCGGCCGGATCTCGCACTGCTCCATGACCTTGTGCAGCACCTGTACGATGCCGGCAGCAACGCCCTCGGCAGCGGTATGGGTGGTGGGGACCTTTACGCTTCCAACGACCTCAAAGGTCTCGTTATCAATGGCAACGGCGTCGGTGAAGGTACCACCGACATCAATTCCGATACGGACTTTCATAAAGCAAAAACCTCCTGTTTTTCCTTTTTCTTTGCTGCTTTTCGAGCCCGGGCAGATCCGGATATAAGAATGGGCGGTCCCAGCATCTCGCGAAGATGGAACGACAAACGCGCGGGATACTCGGACCGCCCATGCAGCGGGCTGCGTACAGCCCGCTGCAGACGGCTTGTGGGGGAGAAAACAACTCAGAAGTAGAGCATCGCGCCCAGAATGACGCCGACGATGGACACTGCCCACAGATACGGCAGCATCTTCTTGGTGCAGGTGTTCACGTCCACTTCGCAGAAGTTTGCGGTCCAGACGTTCTGGGTGTTGGTGGGGTCGCCGCCGCACTGGATGCGCTCAGCCGCCAGGAAGGCAGCCATGACAGCCAGCGGGTTCAGGGTGCCCAGACCAATGATCAGTGCTGCGATGCCGGAGCCGAGGCCAAACATGTTCATGGGGCCGCGGTACAGCGCCAGAGGTGCCAGAATGGCGAAGAAGATAATGTAGGGCACGCGGCTGGTGGGAACGATGGCCAGCAGCAGCGGGTTCAGAACTTCCTTGACGCTTGCGTTGGTGACAGCCAGGAACAGGATGCCGATGCCGACCATCAGGATGACGGCGGGGCCTGCATCGGTGATGCCGTCGTAGCAGGTCTTGGTCATCTGGTTCATGGCCTTGCTGAAGCTCTGCGAGGTGAAAAGCAGGCACCAGATGATGCCAACGGTGAATGCAGGCGTGACAGGCACTTTCAGGAAGGCGACCAGCACGATGGGGATCAGCGGGGTGATCATGGCCAGACCGCCGCGCACACCGGTGAGCTGCTTTGTGGGCTTTGTGTTGTCCACGGGAGCGGAGAATGCGAACTTGATGCCGTTGCGCTTGAACTCCACGATGACCATGATGAGGGTGGCGATGGCAGTCGCTGCCATCAGGTAGATCTCAAAGCCCTGAATGTCGGCGATGTCCAGCGAGAAGATGCTTGCAAAGCTCTTCCAGTTTGCAATGTTGCAGGCAAGGCCGGTGGTGAATGCCATCAGGAAGATGCAGGCTGCGCTTGCAGCGGGCACACCAACAGAGATGAGGATGGGCAGCACGATGGAGCCTACCATGATGATGGAGCCCAGACCGCTCAGGGTGGTGAACAGGACAGCGGTGGCCACAACCATGATCAGGGTGACTACCAGCGGACGGTCGCCGCCCAGCTCAGCGCTCTTTTTGATGATGTTCTCGGTGACGCCGGTCTTGTTCATCAGCTGACCCAGCCATGCACCAAAGATGGTTGCCATGATGGCGCTGCCCATACGGACGGTGCCGGCTTCAAACACAGTGGTCAGCCAGCCGATCTCTGCGCCGTCCGCGTTTTTGCCGAACATCGGCACACCGGCGATGATGCAGATGACGACAGCCATCAAAGGAAGCGCCAGCAGAGTAGGGATCTTCTTGGTCATCATCAATGCCGCGACGACCAGGAATGCCACAACGATCAGAATGCCTTGTAACATAGTTCTGCTCCTTTTTTTGCGGGGGCAAGCCCCCTTTATTCTCACCGTAAACCACGGCAAGTTTCATTTTCAGGCGTCCGTGCTGCACAGCAGACTCTGACGCAGATCCGTTGCCATAAAGGCAGGCGTATGGACAGGATCCGGGTTCAGCACCACCGGACGCATCTCCGGGCTTTTCAGCTTCTGCACCACCCCGCGCATGAACGCCGGGCTTGCAGCCGCCGGGCCGGAGAGATACAGCTTCTCGATCACGAACAGCGAGCAGAGCAGCCGTGCCACATTGCTCAGCCGCACCGTAAAGCAGCTCACCGGGCTCTGCTCACTTTTCAGCGCTGCCGCCTGCTGAGCGGGCGGTTCAGCTTCAAAGTTCTGCGCCAGCTCCAGCAGAGAGCCGCCTTCGGGCAGCAGCAGACCTGTGATGTCTGCCTGTCCCTCGCTGCGCAGTGCCACCGGCTGTTCCTTCTGCACGATCTGCACCACGGCCCGGTCGCCAAGGTCGATGTGTGCATAGTTGGAACCTACCGACTTGCCAGCCTCTGCCAGTGCACGGCTCACGGTATAGACCCGGCTGTATTCCTCCACGATCGGCACTTTGAACTGGGTAAACAGCGCCTCCCGCAGAGAAATGGTCGCCGCGGTATAACCGGTGGAGTACATCACGCGGAACTCGCTGATCTCGGTGTCGTCCTGAAACAGCAGCCCGATGCTCTTCATCTTGCCTGCGTGGAGCTCCTCCATGGAAAAGCCCTGAAAGATTGCATCAGAGATCGAAGTCAGCAGCTCGTTTCCATCCCCGCCGTGGTCGGGCAGCACCGTGCGGAACACACACTGCAAAGCCATGTCGTAGAGATATAAAACCGCATGGCTGCGGCCGATATCCACCACAACGACCCTGCCATAGTCCGGACAGATGGTCAGTCCGGCACGGCTGCGCCCTGCCGTTGCGGCACGCAGGCCGCTCTCCTGCACGACGCCCTCTGCCAGCAGCTCTCCCACCAGCGCCGTGATGGTGCTGGGAGAAAGCCCTGTCTGTTTTGCCAGTTCGATCCGGGAGAGCCCGCCCTCGGTGAGCAGTGCCCGCAAAATCAGGCGGCGGTTCTTCTCCTTTACTGTCCGCAGGCTGGATTTTTTCATAGTGGTGATTCCTTTCAGACCCCATTGTCTTCGCTTATTTCGGATTATGAAATAAGCACTGTCTACAGAATAACACGCTGTTTGGGATACATCAATACTTTTTTCGGATTCCGAAATAATTTAGCGTCCTGAACATTTTCAAGGTATGTTTTTTGTGCATTTTTCTCTCAAAAAAATGTTGGAACGTGTTCCGTTCCTGTCACCAGCTCCAACAAGCTCCGGGACACCTTGATCCCGGGGCTTTTCACTTACTTCCGTCCCCTGCAAGAAAATTTCCTCAAAAAACATTGACAAACCCTTGCCCCAGTGGTAATATATACAGGCAGTCTGTGAGACTGCGAATTGAATATGGGCGTGTTCCCGAGTGGCCAATGGGGACAGACTGTAAATCTGCTGCTTTCAGCTTCGGTGGTTCGAATCCACCCGCGCCCACCAAAAAGACCAGCGTAGAAAATACGCTGGTTTTTTGCTTTATCCGGTATCTCAAGTTTCACTCTCAAGGGTGGATTCGAACAGCTGCGGCGACGTCGCTGAAGACGGCGCAAAAACAGCCCAGTGCAACAGCGACGACCGCTGCCAGCGGCAGAAGCAGGGAGGAGCTGTTTGGGCTGCGGCCAGCAGGATGCGCGTGCCGCCCAAGGCACGACGCAGCCGCTGGGAGCCGCGACCCGGGTTCCTTTTTGTTTTGCGCGGCTCGCGACATCCACCCGCGCCCACCAAGAAATAGCACCTAGAAACGTTGGTTTCTTGGTGCTTTTCTTTTGCTGAAACCCACTCTTAAACCCACTTCTTCAGAAAACCGTTCAAAAAAACAACTGAAAAGATGAGCTTTTGAGTCGCTTTTATGCTCTCACCACCGCGTTGTACAGCATCTCCAGAAACTGCACCGCGCTGGGCGCACCGGTCAGCGGGTAGCCTGCCAGCTGCTGCACATAGGCGGGGTTTGTGTCCCACGCGGTTTTCGTAGCCCTGCGGATCGCGCTCTGGATTGCCTTAGGGTCACAACATCGCTGATCTGCAATCGGAGTGTAGCTCTCTTTCTCCACAGCCTGCAGGCGGTCCTCCTGCTCATAGATCAGTTCGATACACCGGAGCAGGATGCTGTAGGCGCTCACATTGCGTGTGGTGCCCATCGGGCGCAGCAGGTCATTGACTTGAGCGGACAAATCTGAAACGATCATAGTTGACACATCCTTTCTTTATGCGTCAACTCTAACCGAAAAGTTTTCAAAACACATCAAATACGCCGAAATATGTCGTTTTATGTCTCAATACGTCATACAAACAAAAACAGCCCCGAGGAACCGTCAGGCTCCCCGGGGCTGATGCTATGTATGGCCGTTTTGGACTGGGCGGCTTACTTCCCCTGTGCCTTCAGCTTGTCGTAGGTCTGGTCTGCCTGAAGGGCTGCGGGGGGAAGCTGTTGTTCTTCCACCACGCGACCAGCGCGGCAACGGTGGTGATACTGGCGGTGACCAGCTGCTCCACGATCTGGCTCTCGATGGGCAGCACGGGCTTATCGCGGTTCTCTTTCCGCACGGGACAAGGCGGAGTACGCGCCGCCCGCCGCATGGAACCGTTTACAGGGCTCGAACCTGCCGCTTCCGGTTTTGGAGACCGGCGCTCTTCCAACATGAGCTAAAACGGCATGAAAAAACCACTATGAAGCCTTTTTTCGGGGCACATAGTGGTTAAAATGGGGCATTTCCGTGAATGAAAGCTTACTTTTTGGGGTGCGGGTGCGGCGTGTATTTGTCGTCCTGCGCCTGCTGCACGGCGGATGCAATCATGAAGAACAGCCGGGCACCGTTCAGAAGAATGATCTCAAGCAGGGCGAGGATCATCAGAGTGATAAGAACTGTAGTAACCATAGCGTGCCTCCTAAAAATGGGCAAAAGAAAACCACCGTCCGGGTGGATGGTGGTTAAGGTTATTCGATGCCGGGCGGGAGCTTGCCAATCCCTTTCAATGCATCATAGGCACAGCGCGATGCAAGTTGCTCAGGCGGAACATCATTGTCGTATGCTTCACATGCTTCATCATACGAGTGGTCAATTGGATGTTTCAGCAATGTTTCTTGAAGCTCTTTAATTACTTCTGGTGTGAAATAATCACTCATAGAACCGGATGCCATATTTTTTCATCTCCTTGATTGAATCATGAATTATGGATTCGGCTTCCTGAAGCAGTTGTTCGTCAGGCAATTGTTCCCTTGGAATGTCACTCAATGCATTTACTTTTGTGAAAAGCCGGGAAGAAATAGCCTTGATTGTATTCGAATCATACTCTGATGTTTTCTCAATCGCGTAAATGTGCCCGTTATGACCAACTGCGGTCAGAAGTTTTATAGAATCGTCGTGTGCGAAGTTGTACAAATCGCCCTGCGAAAAAAATACTGCAATCGGGATGGGTGTGAATGAAGATATGCGGAACCGCTGTTTTTGGAGGTTTCACGCTTCCGCCACGAGCGGGCCCGATGATATCCTTCGTCAGCGGCTTCATCTTGATGTCGAACACCCTTCCCACTTCAACATTTTCCGGTTGCTTTGAAGCGACCATGAGAAGGCGCTTGTGGGCATTTTTCAACTGCTGCTGCCCGGCGGCATCCAGCGTGTCACAGCTGAATGCCTTAACATTTGCGATTGACTGCATTGTAACAGGTTTCGCCTTTGTGTTCAAGCTGCTGTATATACAGATATGCTTCCTGAGACCGCTGTCTGTCTTGCTTGGCTGACAGGCAGGTCATGTGCAGCCAGGCATCCCCCTCTGTTCGCAATGCCGGATTCTTTTGCATTTCGTTCCAGATTGCAGAGGGCTCATCAAGCTGTAGCACTTCACTTTTGGTCATTTTTCAATCCCTCGATAAAATGATAGAGCTGCGGATCCTTCTCTTTCAGGGCAGAGGGCTCCTGATAAAAAGCGCGATACCCTTCACTGAAATATTCCTTCAGCATATCTTCATTGATCTGCATCGTTCCGGCTTTAAAAATTCCATCCGTGGGAGATTCATATAGCCGTCCCTGATACTCAGATATGAATTTGCTGTTCTGAAGGAGATAAACCGCTTGTGTATAGGTACTATCATCATACACGATTTTAGAAAGATCTTCAACATCAATCCCGGATTTTCAAATAACCCACTTTGCAACCCACTTTTTTGGCTCAATCCGGGTAAGCAACGCTTTGCGCAGAACAGTAAAACTCAGAAAAATCGCATGATTTCTGTGCTTTTTTCTGCTGAAAATTTGCACAGATAATAGCCAGGCTCGTTCGAATCCACCCGCGCCCACCAAAAAACCTCAACGTATGAAAGTACGCTGAGGTTTTTGTTTTACTGCAAAGTCAGACTCACTGGGCGGGTGGATTCGAACAACAGCGGAGCCGACCGCCGCCTGCGGCGGAAACAGGGAGGCGAGGCTGGGGCAGCGCTCCGCTTTTTCAAAGCCCTGCCAAGGGGGCTGCAGAAAAAGCGGCAAGCGCAACTCGTAAGGCCCGCCGAATGGTCCGGCGGGCAAAAAAGCCCCTGCGGGGCTTTTTTAGATGCGCGGCTCGTGATATCCATGAAAAATGCGCAAACAAAAACCACCGTCCGGGTGGATGGTGGTTCGGTAATCGCGTAAGAGACAGGCTTCACCTTGAAACGGGCGGGACGTCGGCGGGGTCAGCGGGCAAGAGCCTGCTGGATCTTGGCAAAATCCTCCAACGTGAGAGCCTCCGGGCGGATGCGGGCGTCAAACCCCGCAGCTTCAATGGCGGCAGTCACTGCGTCCTTGGGCATCCCCAGACCACTGGCAATGGCGTTGGCGGCGGTCTTGCGGCGCTGACCAAAGGCGGCGCGCACCAGTGCAAAGTAGCCTTCTTCGTCCTCCACCTGCACGGCGGGCTGCGGACGGATCTCCATGCGCACCACAGCGCTGGTCACTTTGGGTGCCGGGTAAAAGCTGCCGGGCGCGGCAGTGAACATCATTTTGGAGGTTGCGTAGTAGCTTACGGCGCAGCTGATGGCGCTGGAGGCCCGGGTACCGGGCGCAGCAGCCAGACGGTCTGCGGCTTCCTTCTGCACCATAACGGTCAGGCTCTCGATGGGCAGACGATCGCCCAGCAGCTTCATGACGATGGGGCTGGTGATGTAATACGGCAGGTTGGCACACACCGCCACCGGCATTCCGGGAAACTCTTCTGCAATGAGCGCCTTCAGATCCACTTTCAGTACATCCTGTAATACCAGCTTGAAATTGTCCACTCCAGCCATCGTTTCGGCCAGCAGCGGCGGCAGGCGTTCGTCCACCTCGATGGACACCACCTTGGCAGCACGCTTTGCCAGTTCCCGGGTCAGCACGCCGATGCCGGGGCCGATCTCAATGACGCCATAGCGCCGATCTACGCCGCTGGCATCCACGATCTTGGGCGGCAGACCCGGGTTGATGATAAAATTCTGTCCAAAACCCTTGGAGAGTGCAAAATCATATTTTTCGCACAGGGCACGGATCACCGAGAGGTCGGTCAGTTCGGGCATAGATTCCATCCTTTTTCATAGTACGATTTGAATGCCCTCCGCGTCGCTTTGGGCATATTCAGCGGAAATATTATTATAATATGGCAACCCAGCCAGACCCGCAGGTCTGGCTGGGTTGCATTTTCACGAGAAGGGGTCGGTACGGTAAACGGGAGCGCTGCGGGGCGCTCCAAAACGCTTTTTCGCGTGAGGAGTCGGTACGGCAAACAGCACTGCAATAAACCGGGTTACTTTTTTACAAGAAGAAGCCCATGCAGCATTTCTGCCGGTTTTATCTTTTACTCCGCACTGGACGCAGCTTCACTGCTTGTTTCCGCTTGGGCAGAAGAAGCCGTTTCTTCAGAGGACGCGTTCTCCGGCTCAGCAGCGGCGCTGTCCGCAGATTCGGATGCAGCCGCCGAGGAAGCCGCGTCGTTGACGCCGCCCAGAGTCGTGGTACCGCTCAGCTGCTGTGCTGCGCTGACCGCACGCTGGATCTGCGGGTCGGTCTCCGGGGTGTAATCATAGAAGTTGGTGGTCTCTTCTGCGGTCAGAGCCTTTTCCACATCCACACTCAGACCGGTGCCGTCAAAGCAGGAGCCGTCGCCACAGATGAGCTTTGCCACCGTGATGCTCACCGCACTGCCGTCCGAAAGGCGCTGCGGGCTGCTCTGGATGGTGCCCTTGCCCATGGTGGTGGTGCCCACCAGACGTGCACCGTTCATGGTGTGCAGGCTGGCGGCAAACAGCTCTGCTGCGCTGGCGGTGTTCCCGTTCACCAGACAGACGATGGGCAGGTCTACCCTGCTCTCGTTATCACTGCTGCCAATGATCGTGCGGTTGCCGTTCTTATCCTCAGCATAAGCCACCGTGCCCTCCGGAGCGATCAGGTCGATGCAGCTGACGGCATCATCCAGCACGCCGCCGCCGTTGTCGCGCAGGTCGAACACAAAGCTCTGCGCCCCGCTGGCGGTCAGGGAACGAATGGCATAATCCAGTTCACTGGGCGTGCTGCCGTCGAACTGGCGGATCCTGATGTAGCCCACGCTGTCCAGCATCTGATAATCCACGGTGGTGCTGGTATAGCCGGAGTGGGTCAGGTCTGCCGTTTTGGAGGCCGCTTCGCTGTTGAGCCATGTCACATTGACGGTCGTGCCGGCTTCGCCCTGCAGGCGGGCCTGCACAGCGTCCACGCCGGAAAGGCTCTTCACCTCGGTGCCATCAATGGCGGTGATGTAGTCCCCTGCCACGATGCCGGCCTCCTGTGCAGGCGAGTCCTCGTAGACCTTGGTCACCTTTGCGTAGCCGGTCTGGTCGATGCCCAGCTCCACTCCAATGCCCATCACCTTGCCGCTCTGCTGATTCATCAGCTCCGTGTAAGCGATGGCGCTGTAGTAGCGGGCGTACTTGTCGCCCGTGCCCAGCAGGTAGCCAGCCGTCAGGCGGTCATACAGCACCGTTTCGTCGATGGGATAGTAGTCGTTGCTGCGCACATAGCGGTCCACCTCGGCCACCTTGTTGTACATGCTCTCCTTTTCCTTCACGCTGCTGACAGTGCTGTCAAACAGCCGCATGGCGATCAGCATGGTGATGGAAAAGGTCACGGTCATAGCCAGGATCACAATGGTGACGGCCATGCCTACAGAGATCTTACGGTTCATGCCTTGCTCCCTCCTGTCAGAACAGCAGCATCATCAGCACACTGCCCAGCAGCGAAAGTGCAAACACGCCTGCCAGCAAAAGGCAGCCGATGCGCAGCAAACGCTTATGTTTTTGTTCGTTCATAGAATACCAGACTCCTTATAAATACACTCAGTTGTGCGGGAACGGGATATAACCGCGCGGATTGACCGCATTGGCCTTTTTGCCGCCCTTCCAGACCTCCAGATGCAGGTGGTTGCCGGTAGAGTTGCCGGTAGAGCCAACGTAGCCGATCAGCTCGCCCTGCTTGACATACTTGCCTGCGCTGGTGGCGACCGACCTCATATGGCCGTACAGGGTGCTGTAGGCATTGCCGTCCGACATGCTGCCGTGATAGATGATGACATAGTTGCCATAGCCGCCGCTGGACCAGCCTGCCACCTGCACATAGCCGCTGGCGGCTGCGTAGATGGGCGTACCGCCCGGGGCCGCCAGATCGATGCCGGCATGCAGCCTGTTGACGCCGGACACCGGATTCTTACGCCAGCCGTACTCGCTGGAAACGCGGGTATAGCTCTTCAGCGGGCAGGCAAAGCCGGTAAAGCTCAGCTGCGGCTTACTGGATGCAGCCGCTGCGATCGACTTCTGGATCTCTTTTTTGACTGCCTCATAGTTCAGCTCGTCCGATTCAATGGCCGCCTGCGCTGCCTTCTGGGCCTTCTGGGCGTCCTGTGCAGAGAGCTGTGCCGCAGAGATGCTGCTGTTCAGCTCGCTCTGCTTGGCCTTCATCTGGTAGTTCTGGGTATCCAGCTCTGCCTTCTGGCCCTTCAGCTCCTTGCGCTGGGCTTCCAGCTCCACCTTATCTGCTTCCAGAGCGCTCTTGGCGGCCTTCATATTGTCCATGATCTCGGTATCTTTGATGGAGATATCCTGCATGACCTCGTTGAAGGTCAGCAGCTCATACAGGTCGTTCACCGCGCTCAGCATGGCCACACTGCCGCCATCGCGCAGCTCCTGCATCGCCGCCATATGCTTTTTGAAATCGTCCCACTGGCCGTCGATCTCGGTCTGCTTCTGGGTGATCTCCGCTTCCTTGGCGCTGATCTTCTGCTCGGTCTGGCCGATGCTGTTCTGCACCGCCGCAATCTGGGTGCTCAGCACACCGATCTGAGACTGAATGACGCCCACGCGCTCCTTCAGCTCACTTTCCAGCGCCTTTGCCGCAGTTTCCTTTTTCTTTGCGTCCGAAAGCTCCTTTTTGTGCTGGTCGATGGATTTGGAAAGGCTGTTCAGCTTGTTCTGCAGGCTGGCCATACTGGTGGCTGCCGTGGCCGGGTGAAAGCTTACGCTTGCCACAAGGCACGCGGCCGCCAGACACAGGCTGACGCCCCGCAGCAGCTTACTGCGGGCAGGCTCCGGCCGGGCATGGCGCGGCGTGTAGCCGGGCAGTTGAAGCCGGAAGGGCTTTGCATGAAGTGCTTTTTTCATGTGCGGCTCCTTTCCATCATACATTCAGGTGTTTGCGGATGGAGAACATGCTGCCCAGACCACCCACAACAGCACCGCCGATGAGGCTGTACGGGATGATGGTGGACCAGACGGCGCTCACCGGCACAAGAGCCTGACCCATGATCATTTCCCATACGCCGCCCAGACCATCGGAGGCCTGCACCATATAGGAGTAGCCGCCCAGACTAATCGCTGCAGTGAGCACACCGGAGATCAGGCCCATGGCCAGACCCTCCACAAAGAAGGGCAGGGTGACAAGGCTGTTGGTGGCGCCCACATACTTCATAATCTCGATCTCGCGGCGGCGGGCAAACACGCTCAGGCGGATGGTGCTGCCCACGGTGATGATGCTGACCACCATCAGCACCAGCACGATACCGCGGCCCACTTTGGTAACAGAGCGCTGCACCTGCACAAAGACATTGGTCATTTCCACGGGAGCGGTCACGCTGTATACCCCTTGGATGGCCTGCATCTTCTTGCTCATTTCCTCCATCTGGCTCAGGTCTGCGATGGAGACGCGGTAGTTTGCCTTGAAGGGGTTGTCATTTTCAAACTCGTCCCACAGGGAGGAGTAATCTTCCATGTAATTGCGGTAGGTGTTCAGCACGTCCTGCTTGGAGACGAACTGCACATTGGTCACGCCGGGCATGGCAGACAGCTTTTCGCCCACAGCCTGAGCGGTGGCATCGTCGCACTCCGGGTCCAGGTAGACCACGGTCTCGTTCTGGCTGCCCAGATAGTTGACCATGCTGTCCACGTTCACCTCTGCAAGGCTTGCAAAGGTGTTCAGGGTCATACAGACGCTGAGGGACAGGATGCACACACAGGTCATGGCCCAGTGCTTGCCCAGATTGCACACGCCGCGCCGGACCAAGAAAAAGAAGGTAGAAGGTCTCATCATACGGTGGCCGCCTCCTTTTCTGCAGTGTTTTTCGGTTCCAGCTCGGTCTCAAACAGGCGCTCCCGGCGCTCTGCCCGCTCCCGGATGGCTTCCTTGTCGGCAGGCACGTCCGAAATGATGCGGCCCTTTTTCAGGGTAACGACCCGCTGATGGAACTGACGCACCAGCTCGTGTTCATGGGTGACGACCACAACGGTGATGCCCATTTCGCTCACCCGCTCCAGCAGCTCCATCATTTCCAGACTCAGCTCCGGGTCGATGTTACCGGTGGGCTCGTCCGCAATGACCAGCTTGGGGCCGTGGGCAAGTGCACGGGCCACAGCCACGCGCTGCTGTTCGCCGCCGGAAAGGGTGTCCGGATAAGCCTTGGCCTTATCCTCCAGATGCACCAGTTCCAGCATGTACTCCACACGGTCACGGATCTCCTTGCTCTTGACATTGGTGACGTGCATGGCAAAAGCGATGTTCTCGTACACGGTCATGGTGGGGATCAGGCGGAAATCCTGAAAGATAATGCCCATCTGACGGCGCAGATACGGCACCTGATGGCGGCGCAGCCGGGCAACATCCTTGCCCAGCACAGTCACCTTGCCTTCGCTGGGCAACTCCTCGCGCAGCAGCAGCTTGAGCAGGGTGGATTTGCCTGCGCCGGAATGGCCCAGCAGGAACACGAACTCGCCATCGTCCACATGGAGGCTGATGTCGTCCAGTGCAAGCGGTCCGCCCCGTTTATATTCCTTGGAAACGTGTTCTAAATCGATCATAGGGTAATATTAGCTCCTGACATTAAAATCTGTTTTCACAGCAAAAAGAACCGGCCAGCATCGGTTGCGAGCGGCCGGTTCTGCACCGCAGGCAGAGCCTGCAGCCTATTAGTATTTGGCCGGATTGTTGGACAGGTACTTTTTGACCATCAATGCTACCTTGAAGACGATAGCATCGTCGAACTCACGCAGATCCAGGCCAGTCAGCTTTTTGATCTTTTCCAGACGATACACCAGCGTGTTGCGGTGCACGAACAGGCCGCGGCTGGTTTCCGACACATTCAGGTTGTTCTCAAAGAAACGCTGGATGGTGAACAGGGTCTCCTGATCCAGGCTCTCGATGCTGCCCTGCTTGAACACCTCACGCAGGAACATCTCGCACACGGTGGTGGGCAGCTGATAGATCAGGCGTGCAATGCCCAGATTATCGTAGCGGATGATTTGCTTTTCGGTGTCGAACACCTTGCTCACTTCCATGGCGATCTGTGCTTCCTTGAAGGAGGTAGCCAGATCCTTCACGTTGGAAATGGGGGTGCCGATGCCCACCACAGCCTTGATGTAGTGCTCGCCGGACAGGGTATCCACGATGCTGGCAGCCAGCTTTTCCATATCCGTGCGGTCGATGCCCTTACGGATCTCCTTCACCAGCACCGTATCCGTCTCACTGATGTTGAACACAAAGTCCTTCTGCTTATCCGGGAACAGGCTGCTGACCACATCATAGGCGGAGATGTCGCCGCCGGAAGTCACGCGCACGATGAACACCACGCGGGAAACATCGGTGGCAAAGTGCAGCTCACGGGCCTTGGCATAGATATCGCCGGGCAGGATATTATCCAGCACCACATTCTTGATGAAGTTGGACTTATCGAACTTCTCATCGTGGTACTGCTTGATGCTCTGCAGGCTGATGGACAGCATGGCGGCAAACTGACCAGCCGTCTCGTCCACGCCCTCCACGAACACTGCATAATCGTTATGCTTGGCGCTGGAGAACTGCTGATAGGTGTAGCCATCGCGCACGAAGCGGTCCCCCGCCGTCAGGCGCTCTGCCATGAAGCCCTCGCGCACCTCGCCGATCAGGTTCAGCTCCGAGCAGGAAATGACAGCGCCGGT
This sequence comes from Faecalibacterium sp. 7, assembly GCF_049562865.1. Lineage (NCBI taxonomy): Bacteria > Bacillati > Bacillota > Clostridia > Eubacteriales > Oscillospiraceae > Faecalibacterium > Faecalibacterium sp. 7. Next base: position 3,007,850 of record NZ_CP186911.1, read on the forward strand.
CTCATCCACCACGCCGACCACCCGGTTGATCGCATCTTTCATCTGGTAGATCACGCTTTGAAATACTCTATTGGCCATAATGGATACCCCTTTTCCTCGTTTGTGCAAACCGCAGCGGCAGCCGGTCGTGATTTTCAACAATTTAGCTGCATTACATTTTATGTTTTACACAAAAGAATTTACTTTTGCAACATATTTCAACAAAAAAGATAGTTTTTTCTTGTGAATATTATCTCTCAGGGGTTTTTCAAGCCAAAAAAGTGCCTTTTTGCGTGGTTCTGGCCTCTATTTTACCGGCAAAATGTGTTGCTTTTTTGAAATCCGGGTGAAAAGCGCGCCCTCTCAGATGGTAATTTTTGACACTTCTTCGGCAGAAAGCTCCCGCCACTGCCCCGGTGCAAGGGCCGCATCCAGCGCAAGGCCGCCGATGGCGTCCCGGTGCAGGCCGTTCACACCTGCGCCGTACACGCCGAACATCCGCTTGATCTGGTGGTAGACCCCCTGCCGCAGCACCACCCGCACGGTCAGGCCGTCGGCAGAAAGGGCCGTGACCTCCGCAGGCGAAAGCGCTGTGCCGTCCGCCAGCGTGACCCCGGCGGCAAAGCCGGTGCGCATCTCCTCGGTCAGCGGCGTGTCCAGCACCACGGTGTAGGTCTTGGAGACGTGGCGCTTTGGAGCAAGGATCTCGTGGGCAAAGGTGCCGTCATCGGTCAGCAGCACAAAGCCGGTGCTGGTCTTGTCCAGCCGCCCCGCCGGAAACAGCTGCCGCCGCGGGTAGGCGTCCCCCACCAGATCCACCACGGTGGTGTCCCGCTTGTCCGTGGAAGCGCTCACCACTCCCTCGGGCTTGTTGAGCATCAGGTACACAAACTGCTGGTAATTCAGGGCTTTGCCGTCCACGGCCACCGTATCGGTTTCCCTGAGCTGGGTGTCCCCTTTTTTGCAGACAGCACCGTTCACCTGCACCCGCCCTTTGGAAAGCAGCGCCTTGGCCTCGCTACGGGTGCACTGGGCCGTCTCGGCTAAGTATTTATCCAATCGCATATGCGGTTCTCCTTTGTTGATGATGCTCCCAGTGTAGCATGACAGCGGATTTTTCTCAAGGGGGACAGGCATCAAAAAAGGCCGCCGCCTTTCGGCGACGACCTTTTAATATTTACTGCAGCTCCCCGGCAGGACGGCAGGAAGTTTCTCCAGCAAATGTCCTGGGGGGGGGATGGGACCCTGCCGCCGCAGGCGGTAGGGCGGGACTGGAGTCCCAGGCTGTTCGCGGAGAAAGCTCCCTGATGGCCTGCCCTATTACACGCTCAAGGATGCGTGCTGCTCCACGGCATCGGGGTTGGCATCGAAGATGGGCTTGAGCACATTGGCGATGAACTCCTCCACCTGCTGCGGTGCACGGCCCACAAAGTTTTCCGGCACAAGGCCCGCCACGATCTCCTCGCGGGTCAGGCCAAAGGCGGGGTCGGCAGCGATGCGGTCCACCATATCGTTGGGCAGGCCCTCTTCCTTGACCTGCTTACCGGCGGCGATGGCGTGCTGACGCAGGCGCTCGTGCAGCTCCTGACGGTTGCCGCCCTTTTCCACAGCCTGCATCATGATGTTCTCGCTGGCCATGAAGGGCAGCTCTGCCATCAGACGGCTGCGCACCACCTTGGGGTACACCACGATGCCGTCGGTGACGTTGAGCATGATGTTCAGGATAGCGTCGGTGGCAAGGAAGCCCTCAGCCATGGCGACACGCTTGTTGGCGCTGTCGTCCAGCGTGCGCTCAAACCACTGGGTGCCGGTGGTAAAGCTGGGGTTCAGCACATCCACCATCAGATAACGGCTCAGCGCGCAGATGCGCTCACAGCGCATGGGGTTGCGCTTGTAGGGCATGGCGGAAGAACCGATCTGGTTCTTTTCAAACGGCTCTTCCATCTCCTTGAAGTTAGCCAGCAGGCGCAGGTCGGTGGCAAACTTCATGCAGCTCTGGCCAATGCCGGCCAGTGCATTCAGGATGAATGCGTCCACCTTGCGGCTGTAGGTCTGGCCGGACACGGGGATGACCGCTTCGGGCGCAAAGCCCATCTCCCTGGCGATGGAAGCATCCACGGCGCGGATCTTATCGGCGTCGCCCTTGAACAGCTCCATAAAGGAAGCCTGCGTGCCGGTGGTGCCCTTGACGCCGCGCAGCTGCAGAACGGCAAGACGGTGGTCGATCTCCTGCAGATCCATCACCAGCTCGTTGGCCCACAGGGTGGCGCGCTTGCCCACGGTGGTGGGCTGAGCAGGCTGGCAGTGGGTGTAGGCCATGCAGGGCATGTCCTTGTATTCCTCAGCGAAGCGGCCCAGCTTTGCCAGCACACCGATCAGCTTTTTGCGCACCAGCTCCAGACCCTGACGCATCACGATGATGTCGGTGTTGTCGCCCACGTAGCAGCTGGTGGCACCCAGATGGATGATGCCGGCTGCCTTGGGGCACTGCTGGCCGTAGGCGTAAACATGGCTCATCACGTCGTGGCGCACCAGCTTTTCGCGCTCAATGGCCACTTCATAGTTGATATCGTCCACATGGGCTTCCAGCTCGGCCACCATATCGGGGGTGATGTTGGTCAGGCCCTGCTCCATTTCGGCCCGGGCCAGCGCCACCCACAGGCGGCGCCATGTGCGGAACTTGTTGTCGTCCGAGAAGATATACTGCATCTCGTCCGAGGAATAGCGGGTGGAAAAGGGGCTGATATAACGATCATGCTGAGACATTGGTTATTTCCTCCTGAAAGTGACTCCCCCAGTCGCCTTCCGGCGACAGCCCCCTCGGGGAGGGGGCCTTTCAGCCTCCCTCTCCAAGGGAGGTGGCATCGCGTCAGCGATGACGGAAGGAGTTTTTCTCTATTCTACCATCAAATCTTGAAATAGTCCACGCCGCCCTCAAAGATCGGCTGATATTTGTCACCGGTAACGTTCTTGTACAGGTACTCGCCGCTGCGCTCCGAGTGGCCCATCTTGCCGAACACACGGCCATCCGGGCTGGTGATGCCTTCGATTGCCAGCACAGAACCGTTGGGGTTATAACTCTGATCCATGGTGGGATCGCCCTCGATGTCCACATACTGGGTGGCGATCTGGCCGTTCTTCATGAGGGTGTCCAGCACTTCCTGCGGAGCCACGAAACGGCCCTCGCCATGGCTGATGGCAACGGTGAACTGTTCGCCCACCTCGCACTTGGAGAGCCACGGGCTGCCGGTGGATGCAATGCGGGTGCGCACCAGCATGCTCTGGTGGCGGCCAATGGTGTTGAAGGTCAGGGTGGGGTCATAGGGAGTGATGGGGCGGATATCGCCGTAGGGGACCAGACCCAGCTTGATGAGAGCCTGGAAGCCGTTGCAGATGCCCAGCATCAGGCCGTCGCGCTGCTGCAGCAGACGGCGCACCGCCTCGGTGACCTCCGGATTGCGGAAGAAGGAAGCAATGAACTTTGCACTGCCGTCCGGCTCGTCGCCGCCGGAGAAGCCGCCGGGCAGCATGACGATCTGGCTGTTATCGATGGCCTTGACCAGTGCCTTGCAGCTCTCGGCCACGTCGGCGGGGGTCAGGTTGCGGATGACCAGGATCTCCGGGTCGGCACCAGCGCGGGCAAAGGCCTTGGCGGTGTCGTACTCGCAGTTGGTGCCCGGGAACACCGGAATGATGACCTTGGGCTTTGCCACGCCGATCTTGGGTGCGGCGGGTGCGGTCAGGCTGCCGTTGATCTTTTCCACAGTGGGGCCTGCCTTGCGGTAGGGGTACACCGGCTCCAGCTTGCCTTCCCAGATCTCCTGCAGCTGGGCCATATCCAGCTTTTCGCCGCAGGCTTCAAAGACGTATTCCTTGGTGGTCTCGCCCAGGATCTCACCGGCGGGAGAATCCGACACCATTTCCAGAACGATGGAGCCGTACATGGGCTGGAACATCTCATGGGTGGTCTTATCCGCACGCATCTTGAAGCCGATGTGGTTGCCAAGGCCCATCTTGAACAGAGCCTCGGCAATGCCGCCGTAGCCCACAGAGCAGGCGGATGCCACCATACCCTCTTCGATCATGTCCTCCACCATCTTGTAGTTGGCCTTCAGGGAGAAGAAGTTGGGGCAGCCGGTCTCGGGGTCGATGATGGGCCGTACCAGCACAACGGTGCTCTCCGGCTTTTTGAATTCGGTGGACACCACCTTGTTTGCCTTGCCGATGGCGGTGGCGAAGGAGACCAGCGTGGGAGGCACATCCAGCTTTTCAAAGGAGCCGGACATACTGTCCTTGCCGCCGATGGATGCAATGCCCAGGCCCATCTGAGCATCCAGTGCACCCAGCAGAGCGGCCAGCGGCTTGCCCCAGCGCTCCGGGGCGGTGCCCAGACGCTCGAAATATTCCTGGAAGGTGAGGTAAGCATCCTCATAGCGGAAGCCGGAGGCCACCAGCTTGGTAACGCTCTCGATGACAGCCATCTGAGCACCCTTGTACTGGTCTGCGCTCATCAGGAAGGGGTTGAAGCCCCATGCCATGCCGGAGCAGGTGCTGGTCTCGCCGTCCACCGGCAGCTTTGCCACCATGGCGTTCTGCGGGGTCAGCTGATAGGCACCGCCAAAGGGCATGAGCACGGTGGCAGCACCAATGGTGGAGTCGAACCGCTCAGACAGGCCCTTCTTGCTGCAGACGTTCAAATCGCCCACCATGTTCTTCATCTTCTGGCTGAAGGTCAGGCCCTCCCACTGGGGCTGCCAGACCGTGGCCTTTTCCACATGGACCTTCTGGTGCTTCTCGGCACCGTTGGAGTTCAGGAACTCACGGCTGATGTTCACAATGGACATGCCGTTCCACACCATGTTCAGGCGGGGCTCAGCCGTCACCTTTGCCACAGGAGTGGCCTCAAGGTTCTCTTCGTTGGCGAGGGCAATGAACTTGTCCACGTCCTCGGGGGCCAGCGCCACAGCCATGCGCTCCTGGCTCTCGCTGATGGCCAGCTCGGTGCCGTCCAGACCCTCGTACTTCTTGGTGACCTTGTTCAGGTCGATGTACAGGCCGTCGGCCAGCTCACCGATGGCAACGGACACACCGCCTGCACCAAAGTCGTTGCAGCGCTTGATCATCCTGCAGGCGTCCTCGCGGCGGAACAGACGCTGCAGCTTGCGCTCGATGGGAGCATTGCCCTTCTGCACCTCGGCACCGCAGTGCTCAAGGCTGTCCAGCTTGTGGGCCTTGGAGGAGCCGGTAGCACCGCCCACACCATCACGGCCGGTGCGGCCGCCCAGCAGCACGATGATATCGCCGGGGGCGGGGCACTCGCGGCGGACGTGGGAAGCGGGGGTAGCGCCTACAACGGCGCCGATCTCCATGCGCTTTGCCACATAGCCGGGGTGGTAGATCTCATCCACCTGACCGGTAGCAAGACCGATCTGGTTGCCGTAGGAGGAATAGCCTGCGGCAGCAGTGGTCACCAGCTTGCGCTGGGGCAGCTTGCCGGGCAACGTCTCACTGACCGGCTTGAGCGGGTCGCCTGCGCCGGTAACGCGCATGGCCTGATAGACGTAGCTGCGGCCGGACAGCGGGTCACGGATGGCACCGCCGATGCAGGTAGCCGCACCACCGAAGGGCTCGATCTCGGTGGGGTGGTTGTGGGTCTCGTTCTTGAACAGGAACAGCCAGTCCTCGTCCTTGCCGTTCACATCGCACTTGATCTTGACGGTGCAGGCGTTGATCTCGTCGGACTCGTCCAGATTTTTCAGGATGCCCTGCTTCTTCAGCTCCTTGGCGCCGATGGTGGCAAGATCCATCATGCAGCGGGGCTTGTTCTCCCGGCCCAGATCGGCGCGCATGGCCATGTAGCGGTCAAAGGCCTTCTGCACCACGGCATCGTCGATCTGCACATCGTCCAGAATGGTGCCGAAGGTGGTGTGGCGGCAGTGATCGGACCAGTAGGTGTCGATCATCTTGATCTCGGTGATGGTGGGGTCACGGTGCTCCGAGCGGAAATACTTCTGGCAGAACTCGATATCACCAAGGTCCATGGCAAGGCCGTTGTCCGCAATGAACTTTTTCAGCTGCTCTTCGTCCAGCTGGTTGAAGCCCTCCAGCACCTTGACCGGGGCGGGCACGGGGTACTCCATTTTCAGGGTCTGCTTGGTGTCCAGCGAAGCCTCGCGGGCCTCCACCGGGTTGATGACGTATTTCTTGATCTCGGCCACCTGCTCATCGGTCAGGGCACCCTCCAGCAGATAGACGCGGGCAGAGCGCACCAGCGGGCGCTCGCCCTGACTGATGAGCTGGATGCACTCGGCAGCAGAGTCTGCGCGCTGGTCGAACTGGCCGGGCAGATATTCCACCGCAAAGGACACGCCATCGCTGACGGGCAGCTCGGCATAGGTGTTATCCACCGGCGGCTCGCTGAACACGGTGTCTGCGCACTGGTTGAACAGTTCTTCGTCGATGCCTTCCACGTCGTAACGGTTCAGCAGACGCAGGCCGGACAGTTCCTTGATGCCCAGCAGGCTGGTGAGTTCATTTTTCAGGCCGGTGGCTTCCACATCGAAGCCGGGCTTTTTTTCCACATAAATACGATAGACCATTGGGTAGGTTCCCCCTTTGTATTCTTTGAACCGACCCTCTCAGTCACGGCTTGCGCCGTGCCAGCTCCCCCGAAAGGGGGAGCTTTTTCTGCTGGCGGAGAGTACCGCGTTCGATGGAAAGCACAGGCTTACCCATTTTCCCGCATAAAGTTCCCCCTTCGGGGGAGCTGTCGCCGCCAGGCGACTGAGAGGGTTTTCTTTCTTACTGCTTCTCTGCCAGTGCCTTCAGGGCGCGCAGGCCGATATCGCTGCGCTTGTGCAGCTTTTCAAAGCTGATCTTCTCTGCTGCCTCATAGGCATGGCTCAACGCATTGGTCAGGCGCGGGCCGGTGGCGGTGACACCCAGCACACGGCCGCCGGCCGTGACAAGGGTGCCGTCCTCGGTGATGGCAGTGCCGGAGTGGTAGACCGTCACATTCTCCTCGCCGGGCAGCTGGCCGTCCACAAGGCCGGTGATGGGCTTGCCCTTCTCGTAAGCCACCGGGTAGCCGCCGGAAGCCAGAATGACGCAGGCGGCAGCGCCGTCCGAGAACTTGACCTCCTCGTTTTCCAGCGTGCCGTTTGTGCAGGCCTGCATGATGTGCAGCAGGTCGCCTTCCAGCAGGGGCAGCACCACCTGCGTCTCCGGGTCACCAAAGCGGCAGTTGTACTCGATGACCTTGGGGCCGTCCGGGGTGAGCATCAGGCCGAAGTACAGGCAGCCTTTGAAGGGGCAGCCCTCGGCGTTCATGGCCTTGATGGTGGGCAGGAAAATTTTCTCCATGCATTCGGCAGCCACTTCCGGGGTGTAATAGGGGTTGGGAGCAATGGTGCCCATGCCGCCGGTGTTCAGGCCGGTGTCGTGGTCGTTGGCGCGCTTGTGGTCCATGCTGGACACCATGGGCTTGACCACCTTGCCGTCCGTAAAGCTCAGCACGCTGACCTCCGGGCCGGTGAGGAACTCTTCCACCACCACATGGTTGCCGGAAGCGCCGAACTTCTTGTCCAGCATGATCTCCTTGACGCCCTCGGCAGCCTGCTGCTCGTTTTCGCAGATCAGCACGCCCTTGCCCAGTGCCAGACCGTCGGCCTTGATGACCACCGGGTACTTGCCCTCGGCGCGGATATAGTCCATGACCTTTGCAGGATCATCGAAAGCCTCGTACTTTGCGGTGGGGATGCCGTACTTCTTCATCAGGTCCTTGGAGAACACCTTGGAGGCCTCAATGCGGGCTGCAGCTTTGTCCGGGCCAAAGGCCGGGATGCCCACTGCTGCCAGCGCGTCCACCATGCCGAGGGCCAGGGGGTCGTCCTGCGCCACCACAACGTAATCGAACTTTTCTTCTACGGCAAAGCCCACCATGGTATCCACATCGGTAGACTTGATGTTTTTGCACTTTGCGTCATAGCTGATGCCGCCGTTGCCGGGTGCGCACCAGATCTCGCCGCAGTCAGGGCTCTTTTTCAGTGCCTTGATGATGGCGTGCTCGCGGCCGCCGCCGCCGACAACCAGGATTTTTTTCTTCATAATTGCACCTTCTCTATGCATCGGCACGGCGAAAGTTTCTCCGAGGACCGTCCGCTGGGGTGGGACCCTGCCGCTGCAGGCGGCAGGGCGGGCGATGGAATGGCCCGATTCGTGTCCGAGGAGGAAGCTTCCGCTGTGCCGTACTATCAGTGATGGAACAGCCGCAGGCCGCAGAAGGCCATTGCGATGCCGTACTTGTTGCAGGTGTCGATGACCTGCTGGTCACGGATGGAGCCGCCGGGCTGCACGATGGCAGTGACGCCGGAGCGGCGGGCGCGCTCGATGTTGTCGCCGAAGGGGAAGAATGCATCCGAGCCAAGGCACACACCGGTCACCTTGCTGAGATATGCCTTCTTTTCCTCTGCGGTCAGGGGCGCGGGCTGCTCGGTGAAGGTCTCTGCCCAGACGTCATCACCGATGACATCCTCCGGCGTATCGCCGATGTAAACATCAATGGCGTTGTCGCGGTTGGGCTTTGCCACATCATCGCGGAAGGGCAGGTTGAGTACCTTGTCCATGTGGCGCAGCTGCCAGTTGTCGGCCTTCTGGCCTGCCAGACGGGTGCAGTGGATGCGGCTCTGCTGGCCTGCGCCCACACCGATGGTCTGACCATGATAGGTGTAGCACACGCTGTTGGACTGGGTGTACTTCAGGGTGATGAGGGCAATGACCAAATCACGCTTCTGCTCCTCGGTCACGTCCTTGTTCTCGGTGACCCAGTTATTCAGCATGGTGTCGGCGTTGATGACCAGCTCGTTGCGGCCCTGCTCAAAGGTGATGCCGTACACCTGCTTATGCTCGATGGGAGCGGGCTTGTAGGCGGGGTCGATGGCAACCACGTTGTAGTTGCCCTTCTTCTTGCCGGACAGGATGGCCAGTGCCTCCGGCTCGTAGCCCGGGGCAATGATGCCATCGGACACCTCGTGCTGGATCAGCTTTGCGGTGGGCACATCGCAGATGTCGGACAGGGCGATCCAGTCGCCAAAGGAGGACATGCGGTCGGCACCGCGTGCACGGGCGTAGGCATTTGCCAGCGGAGACAGCTCCATATCCGGGGCAATGTGGTACATTTTGCGTTCCACATCGGTGAGCGGCAGGCCCAGAGCCGCGCCCGCCGGGGAAACGTGCTTGAAGGAAGCTGCTGCGGGCAGACCGCAGGCAGCTTTCAGCTCCTTGACCAGCTGGATGGAGTTGAGGGCATCCAGAAAATTGATGTAGCCGGGCTTGCCGTTCAGCACGGTCACCGGCAGGTCAGAACCATCTTCCATATAAATGCGGCTGGGCTTCTGGTTGGGGTTGCAGCCGTACTTCAGTGCCAGTTCGTTCATTGGTGCATCCTCCTTATATCCTAAGGTTTACTCTTATTCTTCCTCAGCGTCAAGCTTTTTGAGCAGTTCCAGCTCCTCGGGCAGCAGCTCCGGCTCCTCGGGGTCGTCCAGATCGCTGCACACCGGGTCATATTTATTAAAGATCATATCGCCGCTCTCGCCGGTTTCCAGATCGATGACCCGGGCAAACAGGCTCACCTTGTTGTCCAGATTCAGGCTGCTCCACAGATCGTGGGCAAAATCGCCGATGGTGCGGGGGCAGGCAAAGCGCAGCGGCTCGCCCTCAAAGCTGGGGATGGGATTTCCATTGTGCTTGTAGGTGCTGATGAAATGGCCTTCGCCTGCAACGGGCTGGGGGTAATCAAAGAAATAGCGCTGCACGCTGTCGCCATTGCCGTCCGCAGACTTGAGAATGCTCATCTGGTAGCTGCCGTCGGCATACACCACAGCGGAGATGCGGGGGGTATAGTTGGGGCCGTCCGGCTCAAAGGTGCGGGTGCGCAGGGCATCGGCAAAGCTCTTTCCCTGACTCATCAGGTCATAGATGGTGTCAGTCTGGTCGCCGTTGGTCACGATATGGGTCTTGCCCAGCGTCAGCACCGGATTGTAAATGATCAGGCTGGGGTCCTCCAGCTTTGCGGGGTCCGCTGCGATGGTGCAGATGCCGCCGCGCTCGGGCACGGGGTCAAACACGCGGTTGCGGCTGTTCTCGCTGCGGCCCATGATAAAGTAGCCAATGAACATCTGTCGGCCATCCGGAGCCATTGCCACAGCAATGCCGCGGCCGGGGTACTCGTTGGATGCCAGATACTCGTTCAGGTTGATCTTTTCCATGTCAAATTCTCCTATTACGGAACTCCCCCAGTCGCCTGCGGCGACAGCTCCCTCCTTGAGGGAGGTGGCACGCCGTCAGGCGTGACGGAAGGAGTTTTTACTCCACTTCACCGTTACAGATCATAGCCACCGCCTTGGGCAGCAGCTTCCATTCGGCCTGCTCCATCACACGCTTCTGCAGCACCTCGGGGGTGTCGCCGGGCAGGATGTCCACGGCCTTCTGCAGCAGGATGGGCCCGCCGTCGCACTCTTCGTTCACGAAGTGGACGGTGGCACCGGTCACCTTGCAGCCCCGGGCCAGAGCCGCCTCATGCGGACGCAGGCCGTACATGCCGGGCCCGCAGAAAGACGGGATGAGTGCCGGGTGCACATTCAGAATGCGGCGGGGATACGCTTCAATGACACTGGGCCCCAGCACGGACAGAAAGCCTGCCAGCACCACCAGATCGATGTTGTGGTCTTTCAACGTTTTCAGCAGAGCTGCGTCGAAATCTTCACTGTTCTCGTAATCCTTGCGGCGCACCACGCAGCCTTCCACACCGGCCTTTGCGGCCCGTTCCAGCGCATAGACACCGGGCTTGGAGGCCACCACGAGGGTGATTCTGCCGTTGGGGTTCTCGCCCCGGGCTTCGCTGTCCAGCAGAGCCTGCAGATTGGTGCCGCCGCCGGAGACTAAAACTGCAATGTTCAGCACAGCTCCACGCCCTCACCTTCTGCAATGACGCCCAGACGGTAAGCTTCCGGCTCGCCGTTTGCGTGCAGGATCTCCAGTGCCTTATCGGCCTGCTCTGCGGGAACGGTGAGCACCATGCCCACGCCCATGTTGAAGGTGTTGAACATGTCATGCTCGGAGATGTTGCCGGTCTTCTGCATCAGCTGGAACAGCGCCGGGGTACGGACATCTGCCTTGTTGATGCGTGCGCAGCAGCCCTTTTTCAGGCTGCGGGGGATGTTCTCATAGAAGCCGCCGCCGGTGATGTGGGAAATGCCCTTCACATCCACCTCTTCCAGTACCTTCAGCACAGGCTTTACGTAGATCTTGGTGGGGGCCAGCAGGGCCTCGCCGAGGGTCTTGCCGCCCAGCTCTTCCGGCTTGGTGTGCAGCACATCGGGGTTTGCGTCAATGTCAAAGATCTTGCGCACCAGTGAGAAGCCGTTGGAGTGCACACCGGTGGAAGGCAGGGCGATGATCACATCACCGGCTGCCATGGTCTCGTTGCTGAGGATCTTTTCCTTATCCACAACACCCACGGTGAAGCCGGCCAGATCGTACTCCTCCTCCGGCATCATGCCCGGGTGCTCGGCAGTCTCGCCGCCCACCAGAGAGCAGTCGGCCTGCACGCAGCCCTCGGCCACGCCCTTGACGATCTCGGCGATCTTCTCGGGAATGTTGCGGCCGCAGGCGATGTAATCCAGGAACACCAGCGGCTTTGCACCGGCGCAGATCACATCGTTGACGCACATGGCCACGCAGTCGATGCCGATGGTATCGTGCCTGTCCATGATCATGGCGATCTTCAGCTTGGTGCCCACGCCATCGGTGCCGGAGATCAGCACCGGGTGCTTATAACCGGTGCAGTCCAGCTCGAACAGACCACCAAAGCCGCCCAAGCCTCCGATGCAATGCTCGTTCATGGTACGGGCCACATACTGCTTCATCAGTTCAACGGAGCGGTAGCCTGCGGTGATGTCCACACCGGCGGCTGCGTAGCTTTCAGAATAGCTCTTTTCCATGGTCTTACTCTCCTAATTTTTTCTCGTCCTTGGGACGGTCGTTCAGGTGGCGTTCGTGAATATCGGTGGAAAGCACCTCGTCCGGCCTTACGGCGTATTCGCCGGTAAAGCAGGCGGTGCAGAATCCGCATTTTGTGTTTTGGGCCAGCTGTACCACATGCTCGGTGGACAGATAGCCCAGTGTATCGGCCCCGATGACCTCATTGATCTGCTCCACGGTGCGGCCCGTGGCGACCAGCAGCTTCTGGTCCGGGATATCGGTGCCGAAGTAGCAGGGGTACTTGAACGGCGGGGCCGACACCATAAAGTGCACCTCGGCGGCACCGGCGTCCCGCAGCAGCTTGATGATGCGGGCAGAGGTGGTGCCGCGCACGATGGAGTCATCCACCAGCACCACCCGCTTGCCCTTGACCGTGCTGGAAACGACGTTCAGCTTGATGCGCACGCTGTTCTCGCGCTGCTTCTGGCTGCCCTGAATGAAGGTGCGGCCGATGTACTTATTCTTAATAAAGCCGATGCCATAGGGGATGCCGCTCTCCTGCGAGTAGCCGAGCGCTGCATCCAGACCGGAATCCGGCACGCCGATGACCACGTCCGCTTCCACGGGGTGTTCCTGTGCAAGGAACCGGCCTGCCTGCTTGCGGGCCTCGTGCACCGAGCTGCCCTCGATGATGCTGTCCGGGCGGGAGAAATAGATGAACTCGAACACGCACATCTGGGTGTCCGGGCGTCCGCAGTGATCCTTGATGCTGCGCAGCTCACCGGTTTTTGCGTCTGCCACCACGATCTCGCCGGGCTCCACGTCCCGCAGCAGGGTGGCACCGGCAGCGTCCAGTGCACAGCTCTCGCTGGCAAACACGTAGCCGCCGCCGGGCAGGGTGCCGATGCACAGGGGCCGGTAACCGCGGGGGTCGCGCACTGCAATGAGCTTGGTGGCCGACATGATCACCAGACTGTAAGCACCCTCCAGCACATCCATCGTCTTGCTGATGGCGGTCTCGATGCTGCCCATGCGCAGGCGGTTGCGGGTGATCAGGTAGCAGATCACCTCGGTATCGGAGGAGCCGTGGAAGATGGCACCCTCGTTTTCCAGCTGGCGGCGCAGTTCAATGGCATTGGTCAGGTTGCCGTTGTGGCACAGGGCCATGGTGCCGCGGCCGTGCCGGACGATCATGGGCTGTGCATTGGCCCGCACACGGCTGCCTGCCGTAGCGTAGCGCACATGACCGGTGGCCATGTGCGCACTGGGGTTTGCCAGACTTGCCAGCACTGCCGGGGTGAACACCTCGTTCACAAGGCCGAGGTCGCGGTGGCCGACAATGACGCCGTCATCGTTCACAGCGATGCCGCAGCTCTCCTGACCACGGTGCTGCAGAGCATACAGGGCCGAGTAGGCGGCAGCGGCCACATCCTCGGTACCGGCACGGTCATAGATGCCGAAAACACCGCATTCTTCATGCAGTGGATATGAAAAATCAGACATTGGTTCTCCTTTTTCGCTCTGAAACCCTCTCAATCATTGCTCCGCAATGCCAGCTTTCCCGTCAGATGGCGTAAGACCTCGCCCTTCGGGAGAGGTGGCACGCCGCAGGCGTGACGGAGAGGGTCCGCGTCTTACAGCTCGTTCAGTTCGTTCTGCAATTTTTCCTCTTTGGCGGCGATCTGTGCAGCCATGGCGGTGCGCTCTGCAGCCAGCTTTTCGGCCAGAGCGTCATCGCTCAAAGCCAGAATTTCCGCTGCCAGCCATGCGGCGTTCTTAGCACCGTTCAGAGCCACCGTTGCCACCGGGATGCCGCTGGGCATCTGGACCGTGGCAAGCAGTGCATCCAGACCATCCATGGCACCGCCCTTCATGGGAATGCCGATCACCGGCAGGGTGGTGTTGGCCGCAAAGGCACCGGCCAGATGGGCCGCCATGCCTGCCGCGCACAGGATCACACCAAAGCCCTCAGCGCGGGCGTTCTTTGCAAACTCTGCCGCCTCGGCAGGAGTGCGGTGCGCCGAAAGGATGTGGGCCTCAAACGGGATCTCCAGCGCCTTGAGCTGAGCGCAGGCTCCCTTCACCACCGGCCAGTCACTATCCGAACCCATGATCACAGCCACTTTACGAACCATATCCAAACCTCTCTTTCTTGATCCCGACAAACAAAAAAGGCTGTGGTACCCCCGTACCACCGCCTTTATTTCTGCATACGCTTTTCCCACACGCCGCACAAAGCTGCACGATGCCCCTGACTTGCATGAATGTTGTTCTGACTCATGAGACCGGCCAGCATCTTCATCATTGAAGTTTTCCTCCGCAACTCTTTGTGCCTGCGTTTTTTCAGGGACGGCAAAAGCCCTTTCTGCGGGCCATCCGTCCCTGTACTACATACAGTTTACGGCAAAAGAAACGCTTTGAAAAGGGCGTTTCCATAAATTCTACCTTGTGTTTTCATGCCGCCAAAAAACTTTCAAAAGTTTTGTGCAGTTTCGACATTGTTTTTCTTTCTAAGTATGACTTATAGTTTAGGTATATTTTAGGTAAAGAAGTTTGTGCAAACTTCTGCATAATAGACAGACTTTTTGCCCTCTCATCTCCGCAAAGTTCAAAAGCTCCTCCAATCAGAAGGTTCGATTTTCTTCACAGCACATAAAGCTCGCCTTTCGGGAGAGCTGGCGCGTCAGCGCCTGAGAGGGTTCATCCTCAGAAGATGATCTTTGCAGTTGCCGCCCGTGCTGCGCGGATAAGGTCTGCCGGGGCACAGCACACCTGTGTGCCGATGCGGCCGCCGGAGACATATACCTTTTGCTGTGTCAGCACGCTCTCGTCAAACACGGTCTTGTACTGTTTTTTCATACCCACCGGGCTGCAGCCGCCCCGCACATAGCCGGTGACCTTGTTGATATCGGCCACATGGATCATCGCCACGCTCTTTTCGCCCACACTGCGGGCGGCGGCCTTCAGATCCAGCTCCGCTGCCACCGGAATGACGAAGACGAAATAGTTTTTGCTGGCTCCCTGCGTTACCAGCGTTTTGTACACGCATGCCGGGTCCTCGCCCATGCTGGCTGCCACGGTCACGCCGTCCACAGCCACGCCCTCTTCGTGGGCGTACTCGTGGGCGGTGTAGGGTACCTTTTCACGTTCCAGAATGCGCATGGCATTGGTTTTTGCTTCTTTTCCCATATTTGAATCCCCTTTGCTTGTATTGAACCCTCTCAGGCCGCTTCGCGTCCAGCTCCCCCGAAAGGGGGGAGCTTATGCGCGGTAACTGGCAGATTCTCTTTCACCGTAAAGCAATGCCCCATGGAAAGCAGTAAAAAACTCACCCTTCGGGAGCAACAACAACGACCGCCGCCAGTGGCGGATACAGGGAGTTGTTGTTGGGGCAGCGGCCAGCAAAGCACGAGTGCATTTTTGCACGAAGTGATTGCTGGGAGCCGCAAC
The DNA here is from genome assembly GCF_049562865.1 of Faecalibacterium sp. 7. Lineage (NCBI taxonomy): Bacteria > Bacillati > Bacillota > Clostridia > Eubacteriales > Oscillospiraceae > Faecalibacterium > Faecalibacterium sp. 7. The sequence goes on from NZ_CP186911.1 coordinate 3,023,261, forward strand.
CCGGCAAGTGTCATTGCGCAGCAATGACTGAGAGGGTTCTTTTTTATTCTACCACTTTCTCCATAAAATTTCAAAATTTCTCTTGACTTCAGTTTCCTGAAGTGATATCATAGCGTCACACACTTCAGAGCACTGAAGTTTTACAATGCAAGCTGCGGCAAAGGAGCCGGTCTCCCTCGCCGTTCACACGATAAGGCAAAGGAGACAAAAATCATGATCATCGTATTGAAACAGGATGCACCCGAAGTACAGGTACGCGAATTCTGCCACGAACTGCAGGATATGGGCCTGCAGATCAACGACTCCAAGGGCAGCGAGAGCCACATTCTGGGCCTGATCGGCGACACCAAGGCCGTGGCTGAAAGCTGGGTGCTGGCAAACCCGGTAGTGGAGACCTGCCGCCGGGTGACGGAGCCCTACAAAAAGGCCAACCGCAAGTTCCATCCGGATGACAGCATCATCGATGTGGACGGCGTCAAGATCGGCGGCGGAAACTTTGCGGTCATTGCAGGCCCCTGCAGCATCGAGAGCGAGGAGCAGATCACCTACTGTGCACAGCGGGTCAAGGCCGCCGGTGCTTCCCTGCTGCGCGGCGGCGCGTTCAAGCCCCGCACCTCTCCGTACTCCTTCCAGGGAATGCGCAGCGAGGGTCTGGACCTGCTCAAGCTGGCACGCCGTGCCACCGGCTCCCCCATCGTCACCGAGATCATGAACACCGAGCACCTGCCGCTGTTCGAGAACGTGGACCTCATTCAGGTGGGTGCCCGCAACATGCAGAACTTTGAGCTGCTCAAGGCCGTTGGCCGTCAGAAGAAGCCGGTGCTGCTCAAGCGCGGCCTTGCCAACACGCTGGAAGAGTTCGTGATGAGCGCCGAGTACATCATGGCCGAAGGCAACGAGAACGTTATCCTCTGCGAGCGCGGCATCCGCACCTTTGAGACCAGCATGCGCAACACCCTCGACCTTGCCGGTGTGGTGATGCTGCACAAGATGACCCACCTGCCCGTTGTCGTGGACCCCAGCCACGCCTGCGGCCATGCATGGATGGTGCCGGAGCTGGCAAAGGCTGCCGTCGCCGCCGGTGCCGACGGCCTGATGATCGAGGTGCACAATAATCCCGCCAAGGCCAAGTGCGACGGTGCCCAGAGCCTGACCCCGGATCAGTTCGACGAACTGATGCAGTTCGTGAGCAAAGAGGTGGAGTTCTTCGGCAAGAAGATGAACTGACACGCTGAAAGCCGGTCGGCAGACGGGCCACGATTTTCTGAATACAGATCCAAAATGGATGCTTCCCTGCATTGAGCGGGAGGCATCCATTTTTTTCGATAAAAATATTTATAATATGTAACCGGATCTCCGTACCGTTGCAATCATCCCCCTGTAAAATCCATGTGATTTTCCAGAGCGGTGCGTACAAATCACTTGCGGGGCCGGACCAGAAGCACATGGAGCTTCCGGCTCAGATCTGCCAGACACCACGCGATCGCCATGCCGCTTGCAATGCCGAGGGCGGCCAGAAAGGTCTGCTCCCCAAAGTGCTCTGCCGCCCGCAGATCGCTGGAGACCACCGCATTCATGCAGTAGTAAAGCGTGCTGCCGGGGATGAGGGGAATGGCCGACGTGATGAAAAACGGCGTGGAAGGCGCATTGCAGCACCGGGCAAGGATCTCGGCATAGAGGGCGGCACAAAAACCGGCCAGCAGATTTGCAAGAAAGACGCTGCTCAGCGCATGATCGGCCAGCAGGTAGGCCAGCCACGCCAGAAACCCGCCCACAGCGGCGGCAGGCAGGTAGCGCCGGTTCAGGTTGAAGATCAGCCCGAAGCCGACAGAACCCAAAGCTGCACTGAGCAGCTGCGATAAGACCTGCATCATGCGATCCCTCCCATCAGCCAGATGGCTGCCATCATGCCCAGTGCAAGGACTGCGGCCATCAGAATGGCCTCCACCAGCCGCAGAGAGCCGGAAATGATATCGCCGAGCAGGATATCTCGGATGGAATTTGTCAGCATGATGCCGGGGATCAGCAGCATGATGATGCCAATGAGGATCTTGTCTGCGTGGAGCTGCGGCCCGATGCGGCAGAACAGCAGGGTGGAAATGCCGCAGCAAAATGAGGCGATGAACTGAAATTCCACGCCGTTCATGCAGAACGGTGCAAGGCAGCGCTCCATCCAGAAGACCAGCACTGCAATGACGCCGGCCAGCAGGCCGTCCCACAGGCTGCCCCCAAAGAACACGGCAAAGCTGGAAGCAGCCAGCACGCTGCCCGCCAGCCGGAGCCGGGAGTCTGCACGCTTGGCAAGGATTGCGTCCAGCTGCCTTTGAAATTCCTCCACGGAGGGCGGTGCCGCGCAGATCCGGCGGCTGAGTGCATTGAGCTCTTCCAGCATGAGCAGATCGTTCCCGGACGCATGGCGCAGACGGCGTGTCTGGGTCTGCGGCGGGAGCTGCGGCATTGTCAAGGTGACAACGATGCTGGATGTGATGACGAACACATTGACCTCCTGCGCGCCGTATGCGGCTGCGATGCGGTTCAAGGTATCTTCTACGCGGAAAACCTCGGCCCCGCTGTTCTGCAGTGCTTCTCCCATTTTGATCAGAATGCAGAGAAAGCGGCTGACTTCTGCTTCTCCCATGAAATATCCCCTTTTCGGCTTTGTCTTTTGCCCCTATTATAATGGTTCTGCGGGATGGAAACAAGGGTGGTAGGGCTGCCTGCACGGAAATCCGCTTTTGCAGCCTGAGCCAAATCAAAAGCCTTCCCCTTTCCCGGCGTCTTGACAAGCCCTTTTCTTCTGGTTACAATACGGAAAAGAGTCTGCAGACCGTCTCTTTGCAAATTTCAGCCGCCGGCTCCGGGAAAGGAACTTCGTCATGGAACCAAAAACCAAACAATATCTGCTCGTAACTGTTGTGGGCGTAACGCTTTTTGTTGCACTGCTGCGGCTTTCCACCGTTCTGGCCTTTGCGGCAGAACTCGTGGATCTGATCCTGCCCATTCTGGCAGGCGGCATTCTGGCACTTTTTATCAACGTGCCCATGAGTGGGCTGGAAAAGCGGCTGAAACGTCTGTTCCGCAAGGCCAGAAAGCAGCCGTCGGATAAAGCCATCCACCTTATCAGCTTTTCCATCACGCTGCTGGGCGTTGTGCTTGTGCTGGTGCTGGCTCTGACCCTGCTGATCCCGGAGCTTGTGCAGTCCTTCCACAGTCTCTATCTGCAGATCGAGGCAAACATTCCCCGCTGGACCGCCTATCTGAGTGCGCAGAATGCCGACACAGGCTGGCTGATGAGCTGGCTGGAAGGCATCAACTGGGAGCAGCTGCTGCACAAGATCACTGCCGGCATCGATACTGTGCTGATCAATGCGGTAAGCGCCGTATCTGCCACGGTGAATGTTGCGGTGACAGCCTCCTTTGCCCTGATCATCTCCATCTATATGTCCCTTGGCTCGGAAAGTCTCTGCCGACATGCCCGCACGCTGGTGTGCGCCTATCTGAAGCCGAACCACGCCGCCGGGCTGCTGAAGTTCTGCAGAGCGTTCCGCCAGTCTTTCGCAAACTTTCTTACCGGACAATGCAGCGAGGCGGTGATCCTCGGCGTCCTCATGACCCTTGCGTTTTCCGTTTTCCGGATCCCCTACGGCAGTCTTGTGGGAATGCTGACCGCCATCTGCGCCATCATCCCCTACGTCGGCGCGCTGATCTCCTGCGTGGTCAGCGTGTTCCTTGTGCTTTTGGTGGACCCTGTGCTGGCGGTGCGCTGCCTCATCGTTTACCTTGCCGTGCAGTTCATTGAAAATCAGTTCATCTATCCCCGCGTGGTGGGCAAGTCCGTGGGGCTTTCTCCCCTTTACACCCTTGTTGCCGCCATGATCGGCGGAAAGCTCTTTGGCATCATCGGCATCATCTTCTTCATCCCCCTGACTGCGGTGATCCTCGAGCTTGTGAAGGAGGACGCCTGCCGCCGCCTGCGTGCAAAAGAAGAGCAGCAATAAAAGCAGCGGCCCCGGAAAGCTTCTGAAAATGCTTTCCGGGGCCGTTTTATTCTTGTCCGGGGGTGCCCCCGCAGCATTCACTTGAAATATTGGGGGAAGGACTTCCGGATGGTGGCCAGATTTTCGGTGTACCGCTGCATATGCCGGGCGGCAATGGTGCGGGCAGCGGCGGTATCCTTTGCCTCGATGGCCTTCAGCAGGCTGGTGTGGTCATCCAAAATTGCTTCTGCCGGGCGGCAGCGGAAGCTGAGCATCGTGGTGCGGTCGAAATGAGGGGCCAGATTTTCCACCAGCTCATACCAGTAAGGGCAGCCGCACAGCTCATACAGCATTTTGTGGAACTCCTTATCCAGTGCAAAGATCTTTTCCTCCTGCGCCCGCTGAATGTACATCTGCCACAGCGCCACATTCTCCCACAGACGGTCGAGCTCCTGTTTGGTCAGCATTTCGCAGGCCATCCCCGCCAGCTCTGTTTCCAGCACTGCCCGGAGATGCCGGACCTCTTCCACCAGCCCGGCGTCGATGAGGGAGACATAGGTGCCGATCTTGGGCCGGATCTCGATCAGCCGCCGCTGCGCCAGCTCCAGCTCTGCTTCCCGGAAGGGGGTGCGGCTGACCCCCAGCTGCTCGCACAGCTCCGGCTCGTTGAGTTTTTCTCCGGGTTCCAGACGGGTGTTGACGATGTTATCGATCAGCACCCGCAGGACAAAATTTTTAGCAGATTCCTGCTCTCTGCGTTCTGAGATGGTGATCATGGAAATGCTCCTTCTATCCGTTTGCGGTCTGCTCAGGGCGTATCTGAAAACAAAGAAAATGGCGAGTATTCCGCAGTCACAGGCGGGCTCCAGGGTTTTTTCCCACAAGATCCTGCTGTGGCTGCAGAAACAGGCTGGATTTTCGACTTTTCAGCTGCACGCAAGGGTTGCAGCCTGCTCACAGTATAGCACAAACCGCTTCGGCTTGTCCCGTTTTTTGCAGAAAATGCAGCAAAAAGCAAAGCATACAGGGCGCGATTTTTGCTGCCGGAGCAGATCATGGACTTTTTAAAGCTGGAACAGGTCGATCCGCACAGCCATGGCAAGGCCATAATAGACCACAACAGCCGCCCGATCATGGATGGTGGTGCTCAGCGGCCCGGATAAGATGCAGGAAAGATTTCCGCTTTTGCCTTGACTTTACCCCTGTTTTCTGCTTTAATACCTTTGATAAAAGGGAGTAAAGGGCCGTTTTCCGTTTTGTGATCCGGAAAACGGCTGCATGGCAGCGTCATCACGGCAAAATGCCCGATGTCATGTGTTCGCTTGAGACTTTTGTCACAGACAAGGTACTGTGGCAGAGGTCTCTTTTTTCTTGCCGCTGTACCGGAGCACAAGGAGGCAAAGAAAAAGCATGAACTTTCTGAACACATTCGCAAGTCTGTTTTCCAACTTTGGAAACCTGACATGGCAGATGGTGGTGATGTGGGCCATCGGTGCGCTGCTCATTTACCTTGCCATCGCCAAAAAAATGGAGCCGAGCCTGCTTTTACCCATGGGCTTTGGTGCCATTCTGGTCAACCTGCCCCTGTCGGGCGCCATCACGCAGGGCGATACGGTAGGCCCAATTTCCGCTCTGTTTGATGCGGGCATGTCCAACGAGCTGTTCCCGCTGCTGCTCTTCATCGGCATTGGTGCCATGATCGATTTTGGCCCGCTGCTGGAAAAGCCGTGGCTGATGCTCTTTGGTGCGGCGGCACAGTTCGGTATCTTTTTCACCCTGTTTCTGGCGGGCTTCTTCTTTGACCTGAAGGATGCCGCCTCCATTGCTGTCATCGGTGCAGCGGACGGCCCCACTGCCATCTTTGTGGCAAACACCCTCAACTCCCAGTATCTCGGTGCCATCATGGTGGCAGCCTACAGCTACATGGCTCTGGTGCCCATCGTGCAGCCGCCCGTTATCCGGCTGCTGACCACCAAAAAGGAGCGCCTCATCCGGATGCCTTATGAAAAAGGCAGCGTTACCCAGCTGACCAAGATCCTGTTCCCCATCGTCGTGACCATCATTGCGGGCATAGTCGCCCCTGCCAGTGTGGCGCTGGTGGGCTTTTTGATGTTCGGCAACCTGCTGCGGGAGTGCGGCGTGCTGAATGTGCTCAGCGAGACCGCACAGAATGTGCTGGCAAACCTGATCACCATCGTGCTGGGCCTGACCGTTGCCGGGCAGATGACCGCAGACAAGTTCGTCCGGCCCGACACGCTGCTGATCCTTGCACTGGGTCTGGTGGCCTTCGTCTTTGATACCGCAGGCGGCGTGCTGTTTGCAAAGCTGCTGAATCTGTTCCTGCCCGAAGGCAAAAAGCTGAACCCGATGATCGGTGCAGCCGGCATCTCGGCTTTCCCCATGAGCGGCCGCGTCGTCAACAAGATGGGTCTGGAAGAGGACAGCCAGAATTTCCTGCTGATGTATTCCATCAGCGTCAATGTTTCGGGGCAGATCGCATCCGTCATTGCAGGCGGTCTCATCCTGACCCTGATGACTTAACGGAGGTGTACTTATGCTTCATCTTTCTTCGTGGATGGTCACCCTGCCGATGATGCTCATTGGGATGGTCGGCATCATCCTCGTCATCGGCATCATCGTTCTGTCCGTGATGCTGCTGAACCGGCTTACCAGCCGGAAATGATTTTTCCTTTTACCGTTTGACTGAACAGAAAAAGTCCGGGCCTGTTTCCGCTCAGAGAAAGGCCCGGGCTTTTCGTTTGCTCTGGTTTGTGGTATACTATAGTGTATTTTGAAATCACCCTTTAAAAAGAGGTATCATTATGAAAGCACATATCGCACGCAACCAGAACGCCGGTGTGCCGCTGGCGCTGGGCTGGAATCTTTCCAATGCTGACCGCGGCAAGCTGGAGGGCATGGCCCCCGCCTTTGGCATGAAGCTGCTGCTCGTGTCCCCTGCGGATGCCGGCAAGACCGTTGCCCAGCTGCTGGGCGAGGTGGAGACCAGAACCGCCCGCACGCTGGTGCTGGAACCGGGTGCCTATCCTCCGGCACTGGTGCTGGCAAACTTCAAGGATAAGGATGTGGACACCCTGCTGGACCTGATGAAGCAGGCACAGGTGAACATCCCGCTCAAGGCCGTGGTCACTCCCTCCAACCGCAGCTGGGTGTTCGGCGACCTGCTGGCCCACCTGCAGGAGGAGCACGCAGCCGTTACCGCCGCAAAGGAGAACCAGACCCTATGAAGACCCGCGCAAACCGTTTGGTCAGCATGCTGCTGGCCGGTGCGCTCTGCCTGAGCCTGCTGGCCGCTTGTGCCCCCAAAAAGAAGGAGCTGACCCGCTACTCCACCATTTTTTACGATGTGTTCGACACCGTAACGCAGGTGATCGCCTATTGTGAGAGCGAAGAGGTGTTCAAGACCCAGATGGACGCTCTGCACGCAGACCTTGTCACCTACAATCAGCTGTACGACATCTACAACGATTACCCCGGCGTGACCAACGTGAAGACCATCAACGACAACGCCGGCAAGGCCCCCGTGGAGGTGGATGACCGCATCCTTTCCATGCTGGAGCTGGCCGACCAGATGTACGCCACCACCAACGGCAAGCTGAACATCGCCATGGGCAGCGTGCTGAACATCTGGCACAACTACCGCGAAGCGGCCGAAGCCACCGAGACCGATGCGGACAACAAGCTGCCCGGCATGGACGAGCTGGAAGCTGCCGCCCAGCACTGCGACATCAACAATGTCATCATCGACGAGGACGCCAAGACCGTCTATCTGGCCGACCCGGACATGCGGCTGGACGTGGGCAGCGTGGGCAAGGGCTATGCCGTGGAAATGGCATGTCAGGCAGCCGAGGCCCGCGGCCTGACCAGCGCTCTGGTGAGCGTGGGCGGCAATCTGCGTGCCATCGGCACAAAGCCGGACGGCAGCCAGTGGACCGGCGGTGTGGAAAACCCGTGGAACGCTTCCGACCTGTACACCGCCAGTTCCATGCTGAGCGGTGCCATCAACATGAGCGATATGGCCCTTGTGACCAGCGGCGACTACCAGCGCTACTTTGTGGTGGACGGCAAACGCTATCACCACCTGATCGACCCGGACACCCTGTTCCCTTCCGCCTACTTCAATGGCGTGACCGTGCTGTGCAGCGACTCCGGTCTGGCCGACTGCCTGACCACCGGCCTGTTCTGCCAGCCGCTGGAGGACGGGCTGAAGATCGTGGAAAGTCTGGACGGCGTGGAAGCCATGTGGTGCACACCGGATCAGCAGATCATTACCTCCTCCGGCTGGGATGCCCATTTGAAAAACTAAAAGCATTTCGACAAAAAGAAAAGCACTGCAATGCAGTGCTTTCTTTTTGCTTCAAAATTCGGTCGGCGCGTAATAGCTGGGAATGGACGCCGTTTTCTGGGCGCTTGCCTGCTGGCGCAGCGCCGATCGGGTCACCTCTGCCCAGGAATACTGGGTCATATACTCGCCCCGGTAGGAGTTGATGGCCGAGCGATCCCCCTTCAGGAAGTTGTAGTAATCGCAGTCCACCTTGCCCGTATCGATGGCCAGCGTGCTGCGGCCGCGGATGAGCAGGCCGGTAACACCTGCATCCTCCAGCGCATGGCTCAGGTCAAAGATCAGGTTGCGCAGATGGCTGTGCAGGGATGCGGTATCGGGCTTGTCCTCCCACAGCACCGCCAGCATTTCACCGTTGGTACAGGTGGCACCGTTGCGGTCCACCAGATAGGCCAGCAGCTCTTTGCTCTTGCTGCGCTTGAAGGCCAGTGTGCGCCCATTGACAAAGATCTCAAAATTGCCGAAGCATTGGATCTTGACGCCTGCCGGGCCATCCTCCGGCGGGTAGCGCAGATGCTTCAGCACATTCTTGACATCATCCTCGTTTGCGGGCTTGAGCAGAAAGCCGCTGACGAAGATCTGCAGCGCTTCCAGCGCATATTCCGGATGCTCTGTCACCACAATGATGTTGCAGCGCGGCTGCAGCTTCTGGATCATGCGCGCCAAACCAAGCCCGTTCATGCCGGGCATTTCCAGATTCAGGAAGGCAGCATCCATAGGCCCCTGACGCATCCATGTCAGAGCGTCTTCGGTGGTCATGGCGCTGATATAATCACAATCGGGTGCAACACGGCACAGGATGCGGACCAGCGAGTTGATCGCAAGCTGTCCGTCATCGACGACCAATATCTTCATTTAATAATACACCCCCGCAAGATTACGATCAAAATGATCCCCCTTGTTCAGTTTAACACGTCACCCACTGATTCGCAAGTTATTTTTGCACAAAAAACGGAAACTTTATCTTAATTACGAAAAAGCACCTCTTCCGTGCAGTTTGTCCGCAAAACCACTGACCAAAAGAGGTGTCTGAGCCGGATCTCATTGCCCGCAGCAAAGGCAGTTATACAAGATATTCCGTGTCGTCCAACCCTGTTAGTTTCTGTGCCGTAGTTTCTCCCACATGACTGCACAGCCGCTCATAGGTCTGCCGCATCCGGGTCGGGCGGGAGGTGCAGTTGTGTGCATCGGAAGAGACCGCGTCCACCAGCCCCGCCTTGACCCAGTGCTCCAGCCGCATCCGCTGCCAGAAGCCGCTGTCCAGCACAGCCGAGCAGTTGATCTGGCAGCGCAGCCGGTACTGCTCATGCAGGCGGGCCAGCAGGCCGTGCTGCGCAAGGCAGGGATACCGCTCAATGTGGGCCACCAGAATGCGGTAGCCCGCACCCGTGATCTCCTGCAGAGCCGTTTCCAGCTCCTTTGCCTTTATGTTCGGCACGAACTCCAGCAGCACCCAGCCGGTATCTCCCAAGGTCAGCAGCCGGCGCTGGACTGCCGCATATCCCGCCGCAGGGGTATACAGCAGCTCAGAGCCGTGCTCCAGCTTCAGGTCGTAGCCTTTTTGTGTGCAGTATGCGCGGGCCAGAGCCAGATGCCGGTCATAGACTTCCTGCGGGAAGCGTTCCATGCCCGGCGTGCTGTGCGAGGTAGCAAACAGGTGCCGCACACCGTCTGCTGCCGCTGCATCCAGCATGGCATACATTTCTTCTCTGGTCTGCGCACCATCGTCCACGCCGTAGACGAAGTGCGCATGATAATCCGTAAAGCCGCTCATTTCTTTTCCGCTTCGTGGCTCCGCTTATAATACTTTCTGTAATAGCCGTACTTTCCATACTTTGAGTAGGATTTGTAGTACTTGCGGCCCATATAGTTGTCGTAGTCCACCTGATTGAGCACGGTGCCCAGAATGGGGCAGCCGGTCTGCTCGATCTGCTGCTTCACGTCCAGCAGCTCCTGACGGCTCACATCGTTGTAGTTCACTGCGATCAGGGTGCCGTCACATGCCTTGGCGATCTCTGCCGCATCAATGACCACGCCCACCGGGGGTGCGTCCACAATGACGTAATCTGCCATTCTGGCCAGCATATCCAGCAGTTCGGCAAAATGGCTGTTGGTCAGCAGCGCCAGCGGGTTGGGCACATCGCGGCCCACCGGCACCATGATCGCGTTGGGGATGTCGGTCTGGTAGATGACCTCATCCATGCCCACCATACCGGCCAGAAAATGGGAGAGGCCCTTGCCATCGCTGCGGCCGTCCTCATATTTCAGGCCGTAGTCACTGTTGACCATGCTGCGGCGCAGGTCTGCGTCCACCAGCGCCACCTTGATGCCGCGCTGTGCCAGCGTGCGCATCAGGTTCATGGACAGATAGCTCTTGCCCTCTGCAGCATGGCAGCTGGTGATCATGATCTTTTTGACATTCGCACCTGCAAAGGAGAGGTTGGTGCTCAGGGTGTTAAAGGCTTCATTTCCCGCATAATCCAGAGCCGGAAATTTTGTGATCTTCAGCTGTTTCATGCTTTCCTCCCAGAGCTGCCACCCACACGGCGGCGGACATCATCGGCAAACCGCTTGGTGCGGCGCTTGAACTCGCTTTTCTCTTTCGGCTGTTCGCCAGCGTCGGCCAGTGGGATCGATGCCAGCACGACCATGCCGGTATACTTGCGGATATCATCGGCAGACTTGTAGGTATCGTCCAGCATGGTCCGCAGCACCACCACGGCGCTGGCCAGCACAAAGCCCACTACAAAGCCCAGCAGGATGTTCTTGGCCTTGTTGGGGCTGAACGGATTCTCCGGCACACGCGCAGAAGACATCAGGGTGGGCTCGTCCGTCTTCATCTTTTCCGAGATGTACTTTGCGCCCACATCCGCATACTCGTTTGCGATCGCTGCCGCTTCTTCCGGGTCCGGGTTCGTGACCGTGATATCCAGCATACGGGTGTCGCTGGTGTTGGTGACAGACAGCATACTGGCCATATCGGTGTAGGTATAATTCAGGTCCAGGTTGCTGATGACCTTTTCGTGGACTTCCCACATTTCAAAAACCTTGATGTAATCGCTGGTCAGCTCGCTGCCGACCTGCAGGTCGGAGAAGTTCAACACCGAATCATTGCGGCTGACCACATAAATGGTGGCCGTTGCTTTGTACATCGGCGTTACCAGAAAAAACGTATAAAGCGCCATCAGTACGGCACCCACCACAGCCGTGGCTGCAATGAGCGTCCAGTGGGCCAGCAGACCCATGAACAGTTCCAGCAGATCAATGGTGTCTTCTCCCTGTTCCGGCTGTACTGCTAAAGCTGTGCGCTCCTTCACAATAGTATCTTGCTGCACGATTCCACTCCTTATAACCTTATAATACTGCCGCCCATGCGGCCCGGGCGTTGCGCCCTTTCCTCTATTTTTCTAAATCCCATACGTCAAAAATGCGGCGTTCCCTTTTTCATCAGGGAGCACCGCAAATGATGCAGTCTGCTAATTACTTTGCGGTAGCAACAGAAGCAGTTGCCTTGCCAGCCTGAATGTTTGCCATGGTCACGCCATCCAGCACAACCTTGACAACACGCCGGGTCACAGGTTTACCATTGACGGTGGAAGTCTGCTCAACAACGGTACCAACCACAGGCAGAGTCACAACGTTGCCATTCGCAGTGACGACCTTGACCGTAACGACAACCTGAGTGCCTGCCTTGGGCAGAGCTGCAAAGTGGAGGTAAGCGGCAACATCGCCCATTCTAGCCACATAACCGGTAACCTCCAGCTCCTTGATCTCGCTGATGGTCACATTGCTGCCCAGAATGCGGGTAATTTCAGAATAGGCATCTGCACCCAGATAAGCCTGCACGCTGCCTGCTGCCTTCAAAGCTTCCTCTTCCTCGGCAGAAACAGTGGTGGCCTTTAACTCGATGTTCATGCCCTCAGAAGAAGAACCGGTGGCCTCAAAGGTAATCTTGCCGGCATCCTTATCTGCGCTGGTCGGGCTTGCAGGAGCAGTCTCTGCTGCAAAAGCAGTGGCTGCAACCATACTTACGGCCAGAACCACAGAAACTGCAACACCAACGACCTTTTTCATTTTCATATGACTCTTCCTTTCAAACTTTCACACTCTTTCCCCGAGAGTACCTCTATCTAAATGTGCAACACACACATTTATTCAACCTGTTCATAGAAAAGCTGCAATACAGCCTGCTGCAGGCTTGCAGCATCCGGATAGAACTCCATAAAGCCATCGGCACCGATCTCATGGGTGCCTTCCGGCTTGATTGTATCCATCCGCTCATAATCCTTTGCCGCCCACACTTCATTTGCCAGCTGGCCGCGCGGGATGTTCGTATAGAGATACGGTTCCATTGCGTCGTAAGCCGTGAGCACAAAGTTCTGGTTCTGCTTTACTTCAGCATCCAGCTGTGTGGCAAGCTTCTGGATATACTGTTCCTGCCGGGCCATGCGGGCCTCATTGGTGCCAACGCCGATGCTGCGGCGGGTACGGACAAAGGTCTCTGCCTGGTCGCCATGCAGCGTCAGGGTCGTGCCCTTGGTCATAGCCGGATCGATGGCGGAGAAATCATCCTCCAGCGTAACGGTAATGCCGCCCGCCAAGTCATTCAGTGTTGAAATGCCATCCAGACCCATGGAAAGGTACTGATCGACCGTCTGTCCGCCCAGCAGATTTTCCACAGCTTCCACTGTGACCTCGCAGCTGGTCTGGCGTCCATCGCCAAAGCCATAGCCCACACAGATCTGCTGCTCCACCGGCTCATACCGGTCCCCCATAACGCCCAGCACTGTCACCGGCGTGATCGTGTCACGGTCGATCTGCAGCTGCTGCACCGTCTTGTTGTTACTGTCCAGCACGATCAACCGGAGGAAATCCGCCTGACCGGCCTGCCGGTATGCATAGGACTCCTGCGTTTCATGATCCACGCCCATTACAAGAATGGTCGTAAGCCCGTCACGCTTTTTGTAGGTATGGCCGTTCAGTTCCACGGTCTCCTGCTCTGCCTGCGGCAGCTCGGTCCGGGTCTCCGGTTTCCGGCTGCGCTTTTCCAGCCAGCTGCCGCCTGCAAAAAGCAGCAAAGCCGCCAGCACCAGTACAGCCAGCGCCGCAGCAGCAGTGCGATATTGTTTTTTTGTGTTCAAAAAGGTACGCTTCCCCTCTTCCCCTCGGAATATGATCCTGCCGGAAAATATTCCACGGCTTATTATAGCGTCACAGCCGTGCAACTGTCAATGCATTTTTCGCTATTTTAGCTGTTATATCAGTTTTTTTCACCCTTATTTTTCTTTGAAATCAAGGAAGAAACCCGGCAGAGCTGCACTTTAAAAGAATGCAGAAACGCGCTATACTAAAAGCAAAAACAGTTAGTGGAGGAATGCTTGTATGAATCCGACTCTGCGAAGGGATGCAGATGCCATCATCCGCTCCAGCCTGAACGCCGTTCTCCCGGACGAAGCCGTGCGCCGTGCGTTGAAAGCCTTTGCGCCGAGGGGCGGCAGAGTGCTGCTGGTGGCAGCGGGCAAGGCGGCCTGGCAGATGGCACACGCTGCGGTGGAAGCACTGGGCCGTGTGGACGGCGGTGTGGTGGTGACCAAATACGGCCACGTAAAGGGTGAGATCCCGGGCGTGACCTGCTGTGAAGCAGGCCATCCGGTCCCGGACGAGAACAGCTTTGCTGCCACCGAAAAGGCGCTGGCCCTTGTGCAGGGCCTGACGGCAGAGGATACCGTGCTGTTCCTGCTCTCCGGCGGCGGCAGCGCATTGTTCGAGCGGCCGCTGCTGCCCGGGGAAGAGCTGCAGGACATCACAAGCCAGCTTCTCGCCAGCGGGGCCGATATCGTGGAAATGAACACCATCCGCAAGCGGCTTTCCGCTGTCAAGGGCGGACGGTTTGCGCAGGCCTGTGCCCCGGCAGAGGTGTTCAGCATCGTGCTCAGTGACATCCTCGGCGACCCGTTGGACATGATCGCCAGCGGCCCGGCGGTGCCGGACACCTCCACCTGCGCACAGGCCCTTGCCATTGCGGAAAAGTACCATTTAAACCTGTCGGAACAGGCAAAGACGCTGCTGCAGCAGGAAACGCCCAAAGCGCTGGGCAACGTGACCACTCGGATCACCGGCAGTGTGCGGGAACTGTGCACCGCTGCGGCCAATGCCTGCCGGGAATTGGGCTATGAGCCCATCCTGCTGACCGATCAGCTTTGCTGTGAGGCCCGGGAAGCGGGCAGCTTTCTTGGCTCCATCGTCCGCACCCACACGGGGCACGGGAAAAAGCTGGCCTATATCGCAGGCGGCGAGACGGTCGTCCACCTGACCGGCAAGGGCCTCGGCGGGCGGAATCAGGAGCTGGCGCTTGCGGCAGCTCCCGCCATTGCAGGGCGGAACGCAGCAGTGTTCTCGGTGGGCAGCGACGGCACCGATGGCCCCACTGATGCTGCAGGCGGCTATGTGGACGGCGAGACCCTTGCTGCGCTGACTGCAAAAGGCTGGAACGTGTTTGACACCCTGCAGCACAACGATGCCTACCACGCCCTCCGGGCTGTGGAGGGGCTCATCATGACCGGAGCCACCGGCACGAACGTCAACGATGTGGCCGTGGCATTGCTCCGGGGGCTTGACAGCAAAAGCTCAAAGTGATATGATTTTGATATCATAAAGAAACACTTTCAAACCCCGATAAGAAGGAGACCATTATGGAAGAGAAAATTCTGCAGACCAAAAAGAACGGCATGGTCATGCTGCTGCTCACCCTGCTGGGCTATGTGGTGTTCACGGCACTGTTCGTGTACAGCCTGATCCTGCTGGACACCAGCCTGTTCCCGGGCATTCTGCTCATGGCGCTGTCCATCCTGTACTGGGTGGCGGGCATTTTCCTGTTCTGCGGCCTGAAGGTGCTCAAGCCGCAGGAAGCACTGGTGCTCACCCTCTTCGGTGATTACATCGGCACCTTAAAAGGACAGGGCTTTTACTGGGTGAATCCGTTCTGTACCGCAGTCAACCCTGCAGCGGGCACGAAGCTCAGCCAGAGCGGCGATGTGAACAGCGGCGAAACCGGCATGGCGGCCCTGCTCAAGGCAGGTAACAGCAGTGCCCAGACCGCAGAATCCACTAGCAAGAAGATCTCGCTCAAAATGATGACCCTCAACAACTCCCGCCAGAAGATCAACGACTGTCTGGGCAACCCGGTGGAGATCGGCATTGCGGTCATCTGGCGGGTCACCGACACCGCAAAGGCCGTGTTCAATGTGGACAACTACAAGGAATACCTCTCCCTGCAGTGCGACAGCGCCCTGCGCAACGTGGTGCGCGTTTATCCTTATGATGTAGCCCCCAATGTGGACACCACCGGCGACGGCGTAGCCGATGAGGGCAGTCTGCGCGGTTCCTCGGAGGTGGTAGCCGCCCGCATCCGGGACGAGATCCAGAAGAATGTTGAGCAGGCCGGCATCGAAGTGGTGGAGGCCCGCATCACCTATCTGGCCTATGCGCCGGAGATCGCAGCCGTGATGCTGCAGCGCCAGCAGGCAAGCGCCATCATCGATGCCCGCAAGATGATCGTGGACGGTGCCGTGGGCATGGTGGAAATGGCCCTGGACCGCCTGAGCGAAAACAAGGTGGTGGAGCTGGACGACGAACGCAAGGCGGCGATGGTCTCCAATCTGCTGGTGGTGCTGTGCGGCAACCGTGACGCACAGCCCATTGTGAACAGCGGCAGCCTGTACTGATGGCAGAGCCCAAAAAACAGGTGCCCCTGCGCCTGAACGCGAAGCTCTACGACGCCCTTGCCGCCTGGGCAGAGGATGACTTCCGCTCGGTGAACGGGCAGATCGAGTATCTGCTCACCGAGTGCGTGCGTCAGCGCAAAAAGAACGGGAAGTACGTCTCGGATCAGATCGACGTCCCGCCCGAACTCGACATCAAGTGATAGCATAATTTGGCCCGATGGGCCGCTGCAAACAGCTCCATCCAAAAAATGAGACAGGCTTCCCCGAAAACAAGGGGCTGCCTGTCTCATTTTTGCTGTAAGTGATCGTGAGCGAAAATCTTCAATGCTCTGCCCAGTCGCTGCTGCGGCCCACGGCCTTGTGCCAGCCTGCCAGCAGGCGGGTGCGTTCGGCCTCGTCCATCTGCGGGGCAAAGGTCATGTTGCAGTGCCACAGGCTGCGGATCTCGTCCCGGTCCTTCCACACACCGGTGGCAAGGCCCGCCAGATAGGCGGCGCCCAGAGCGGTCGTCTCCCGGATGGCCGGGCGCAGCACGGTCTTGTTCAGGATGTCGGCTTGGAACTGCATCAGGAACTGGTCACGGGAGGCGCCGCCATCCACCTTCAGCGAGGTGATGGGCACGCCGATGTCTTTTTCCATAGCCGCCACAAGATCGGCGCTCTGGTAGGCGATGGATTCCTCCGCCGCGCGGATGATATGGTTTTGGGTGGTACCGCGGGTGATGCCCACGATGGCACCGCGGGCGTACATATCCCAGTACGGTGCACCCAGACCGGTAAAGGCGGGCACGATGTAAACGCCGCCGTTGTCCGGCACCTTCTGGGCGTAGTATTCCGCGTCGCGGCTTTCCTGATCATGCGCAGACCGTCGCGCACCCACTGGATCACAGCACCACCCACAAAGACGCTGCCCTCCAGCGCATACTCCACCCTGCCGTTCAGGCTGATGGCAATGGTAGAGATCAGGCCGTTCCGGCTGCGGCAGATGGTGTTGCCAGTGTTCATCAGCAAAAAGCAGCCGGTGCCGTAGGTGTTCTTGGCCTCGCCCTTGCCAAAGCAGCTCTGCCCGAACAGCGCAGCCTGCTGGTCACCGGCAATGCCGGCCACCGGGATCTGCACACCGCACAGGTCGGTGGTGCCGTAGACCTCGCTGGAATCGGTCACGCGGGGCAGAATGCAGCGCGGGATATCCAGCGCTTTGAGCAGAGTGTCGTCCCAGTCCAGCGTGCGGATGTTATACAGCATGGTGCGGCTGGCGTTGGTGCGGTCGGTGACGTGTACTCTGCCGCCGGTCAGCTTCCAGACCAGCCATGTGTCCACAGTGCCGAACATGATCTCCCCTGCCTCGGCCCGCTCCCGCGCACCGGGCACATTGTCCAGGACTCGGCTTGATCTTCGTTGCGGAGAAATAGGCATCGGGCATCAGGCCGGTGTTCTCCCGGATGTAGTCTGCCATGCCGGGCTGCTGCAGCAGTTCATCCACCAGCGGAGCCGTGCGGCGGCACTGCCAGACGATGGCATTGTAGATGGGGCGGCCGGTGGCCTTTTCCCACAGGATGGTGGTCTCCCGCTGGTTGGTGATGCCAATGGCGGCGATATCGTGGGCATCGACACCGCTCTGGGCCACCACCTCGTTCATGACTCCATACTGGGTGGACCAGATTTCCATAGGGTTGTGCTCCACCCAGCCCTGCTGCGGATAGATCTGCTCAAACTCGCGCTGCTGCACCGCAATGATGTTCTGCTCATTGTCGAACAGGATGGCACGGCTGCTGGTGGTTCCCTGATCCAGCGCCAGAACATATTTTGTACTCATGCTTTTGCTCCCTCCGTATCGTTTCAGGAGTGTGTATTACAGATTTCGCGTCGCCACAATGTCCACGCCGGTGCCGCACACGTCGGCCAGCACCACCTGCCC
The DNA here is from genome assembly GCF_049562865.1 of Faecalibacterium sp. 7. Lineage (NCBI taxonomy): Bacteria > Bacillati > Bacillota > Clostridia > Eubacteriales > Oscillospiraceae > Faecalibacterium > Faecalibacterium sp. 7. Next base: position 3,041,239 of record NZ_CP186911.1, read on the forward strand.
GGTGCGGACGGGTGCGTGCAGGGTGACGCGGTCCAGCGCAGCCATGACCTCGGTCATCTTCTCTTTGGGCACAGCCTGCGCAGTCTTTACCGGGCAGCGCGGATACAGCCCGCCCTCCACCCGCACGGTGCTGGTGAGGATGCGGGTGGGGTGGGTCAGTTCCTCCCTGCCGTAGGCGGCACCGTTGGGACAGGCGTTTCCCGTTACATTATAATCATTTTCCGGGTCCACCTGCAAGTGGCAGCCGCAGGGACAGCAGATGCAAATAACTTCTTTGATACAGCTCATTCTGCAATAACCTCCTCTACCGCGACGGTCAGAGGGCCGTCCGCTTTTTCCAGCAGGACTTTTGGCAGGGTGATGTGCTCCATCTCACCGGGTGCCATGCGCTGGCGCTTGAACCGGGCCAGCTGCCTGCCGCCGCAGGCCACTGTGATCTGGCTGGGGCCGTAGTTCTGCCGCACGCGGAAGGAAATATTCACGCTCCTGTCCACATCGGCGGGGCGCACCCGCTGCGGCACGGTGTAGCCCACGCCATTGCCCGGGACAAGGTCAAGCACAACCGTATCGGAGGCTTCGCCCTTCAAAACATAGGCCGCCGCAGAAGCACCGGCAAGATCGCTCTCGCCCGAAACGAAGTCCACCAGATCATGCACGTGCACCACATTGCCGCAGGCGAACACACCGGGGATGCCGGTCTCCATATTCTCGTAGACCACAGCGCCCTTGGTGTGGGGGTCCATGGGGATCCCGGCCTGCCGGGTCAGCTCATTTTCCGGGATCAGGCCGACGCTGAGCAGGATGGTATCCACATCAAATTCCATTTCGGTGCCCGGGATGGGGCGGCGGTTCTCGTCCACCTTGGCAACGATGGCCTTTTCTACGCGGGCCTTGCCCTGAATATCCACGATGGTATGGGACAGATACAGAGGGATGTCGAAGTCCTGCAGGCACTGCACGATGTTGCGGGTCAGGCCGCCGGAATACGGCATGACCTCCACGCAGGCCAGCACTTTGGCCCCTTCCAGCGTCATGCGGCGGGCCATGATCAGACCGATATCGCCGCTGCCGAGGATGAGCACCCGCTTGCCTACCAGATAGCCCTCCATGTTGACATAGCGCTGGGCAGCACCGGCGGTGTAGATGCCGGCAGGGCGGGTGCCCGGGATGCCGATGGCACCGCGGGTGCGCTCCCGGCAGCCCATGCAGAGGATGATGCTTCTGGCTTCCAAAATCTGATAGCCCTTTTCCCGGCTGACACAGTGGATCTTTTTGTCCGGGGTGACCTCCAGCACCATGGTGCCCAGCTCCACCCGCACGCCGGTGGAACGCAGCAGTTCAATGCAGCGTCCGGCATACTCCGGGCCGGTGAGCTGCTCCCCAAAGCGGTGCAGACCAAAGCCATTGTGGATGCACTGGTTCAGGATGCCGCCCAGTTCGTTGTCCCGCTCCAAAATCAGAATATCGCGCAGGCCGTGCTGCCATGCGCTGTAAGCTGCGGCAAGGCCTGCCGGGCCGCCGCCGACGATGACCAGATCAATCATGGTGATTTTCCTCCTGCTTGGTTTCGCACAGTAAGACGTTGGTACCGGCTTTATCCTGCAGCACGTCCAGCGGGCTGATGCCCAGCGTTTTGCTGATCAGCTCCAGCACCCGCGGCCCGCAGAAGCCGCCCTGACAGCGGCCCATACCGGCACCGCAGCGGCGCTTGACGCCGTCGATGGTGGCTGCGGGGATCTCTTCCCGCAGGGCGTTCAGAATTTCGCCCTCGGTGATCGTCTCGCAGCGGCAGACCACGCGGCCGTATGCGGGATCTTCCGCAATGAGCCGGGCCTTTTCTTCCGGCGAACACTCCTTAAAGCGCACTCTGGTGCGGCCGTCCCTGTAGTCTGTCTTGGCGGCGGGCAGGTCGCCGTGGGCCTTCAGGTCTTTGGTAACTTCCTTTGCGACAGCCGGGGCACTGGACAGGCCGGGCGATTTCATACCGGCCAGATCAATGAAACCGGGCGCGCCCTCTGCTTCGCCGATAACGAAGTCGCCCGTGTCCACATTGGCGCGGACGCCCGCAAAGTTGCGGATGGACTCCCCGAACCGGATGCTCGGCACGCTGCGGCGGGCTGCGGCGCTGACAAAAGCCAGACCGGCAGCGGTGCAGGCGGTGTTGTCGCCCTCTACCCGAACGGCGTCCGGGCCAACGAGCAGGTTGCCGTGGACGGTGGGCGCGACCAGAACGCCCTTGCCGTTTTCGTTGGGGCACTGGAAGATGACGTGGTGCACACGGCTGCCCTCGGATTTGTCCAGCAGGTAGTATTCGCCGCGGGTGGGCTGGATGGTAAATTTATGGGGCGCAGCCATATCGTGCACGGCCTGTGCCGAGATGCCTGCCGCATTGATGATGTAGCGAGTCTCCACGATGCCATCGGGCGTTGTCAGTGCCCATCCGTCGGCAGTCTTTTCAATGTGGGTCACAGGGCAGCTGCGGTGCAGCTCCACGCCGTTGCGCACAGCTACTTCTGCCATGGCCAGTGCAAAATCCCACGGGCTGACGATGGCGGCGCTGGGCGCATACAGCGCGCCAACCACATTGGGAGCCAGATTCGGCTCCATGGCAAGCGTTTCCTCTGCGGAAAGCAGCCGGATACTCGGCACGCCGTTGGCGATGCCGTTCTCATACAGTTTCTGCAGGTGGGGCAGCTCCTCCGGGCTGAGGGCCAGCACCAGACTGCCGCACTGACGGTACGGCACATCCAGACGGGCACAGATCTCCTTGGCCAGTGCAGAGCCCTCCACGTTGAGCCGTGCCATCTGGGTGCCCGGCTCGGGATCGTATCCGGCGTGCAGAATAGCACTGTTGGCCTTGGTCGTGCAGTCTGCCACATCGTTTTCCGCCTCAAAGACCGCGGTCTGCAGCCGGTAGTGTGACAGCTCGTAGGCACTTGCTGCGCCGATGACGCCGCAGCCGATGATCGCTACATCCAGCATAAATACCTCCTGATCGCTCTGTTTTCCGAACAAACGAAAAAGAGCAGAGCAAACAAAAGGGTTTTTGCTTTCCCTCTTGTTTGTTCTGCTCGATTCTCTGAACAAACTTTTATTGTCTTTATAATAACGCAGTCCGCACAAGATGTCAAGGCATTTGTTCAAAAATAATAGTTATATCAGACGAAAGCGTTCGATCTGCAGGCTGCAGCACCACGCAACGTGTCACCGCCATTTCTTGCTTTTATAATACCATGAACAAGGTTCCTGCAGCAATGAGCGCACAGCCGATCAGACTTTTGGGCGTGAACGGCTCATGCAGGATGAAAAATGCCAGTGCCAGCGTGATGACCACGCTCAGTTTATCGACAGGAATCACCTTGGACGCTGCACCGATCTGCAAAGCGTGATAGTAGCACAGCCAGCTTGCACCCGTGGCAAGGCCGGATAGGATCAGGAACAGCCAGCTTTTGTGAGAAATATCCCCGATGCCGGTCTGTGTTCCCGTCAGAAACACCATGCCCCAGCTCATCAGGAGCACAACTGCAGTGCGAATGGCCGTGGCAAGCGTGGAATTTACTCCGTCAATGCCGATCTTCGCAAGAATAGATGTCAATGCGGCAAATACCGCCGACCCCAACGCAAAAACAAACCACATACTGCTTCCTCCTGTTTTTCTCAACTCTACCACCATTTCAGGCCTATTTCAAGTAAACGTGTTTGGGATAGCGGTGCGGGAGCATTCTGTTCAGCGGCCTTTCGGCGGGGCGTTTTCGTCCGGGGCGCTGCCGCTGCCGGAGTTCAGGATCGCCACGAACTGCTGCAGCTGCTTGAGGGAGCTGACACCCAGTTTATCGTAGATATTCTTGTTGTGGAAGCGCAGGGTGCTGTCCTTGATGTCCAGCTGCTGCGCGATCTTCCGGGTGCGCAGCCCGGCGGCGTAGCCGTCAAAGATGCGGCGTTCGGTCTTGGTCAGGGTGGGGATGCCCGCCACAAAGGTCTGGAAGGCATCGGGCACCGACTCGTTGCGGCACACGTCCGCCAGCCGGGACAGCTCGGTCTGCATCTGCTGGCGTTCCAGCTGCAGCTCGTCCATCCGCCGCCGGGACTCCCGCCGGTCTTCCTCGAACTGCCGGAACGCCGGCGAGAGGATGCGCCGGTGGAAGTTCATGCAGCAGAACACCACGAAAAAGGCGATGAACAGGCCGATGAGCAGCATCTGCAGATTGCCGGAAAGGACCAGTCTCCGGTAGTCCGCCATGGGGATGCACACCGCCAGCCGGTAGGACTGGCTCTCGCTCAGGCGGCACAGCTGGGAGATACCCGCATAGGCGCTGTCGGAGCCGGTCAACTGGGTCAGCCCGCCGCCCATGCTGCGCAGCATCAGCGTGTCCCGGGGGGCATGGTAGTAGCCGCCGGTGGTGCCGCTGCTGAGGGCGGCATCGGCGGCAAGGCCGTCCCCCGCCGGGGCCAGCAGACAGCTCAGCCGGTCAAAGCCGGTGGGCTGGGCAAAGTTCTGCTTGAAGTAGCTCTCGCTGATCTCAAAGCCGCACAGCCCGTACATCGTGCCGTCCCGCCCCCGCAGGGGCAGCAAAAACAACTGCACCTCCTCCGAGGTGCCGGGCAGCTCGAACCGCTCGGTCAGCGTATAGGACTGGTACAGCGGGGCGCTGCCGGGGGTCATCCAGCGGTCGTAGTCCGGGAACTGGTCGGTCTGGAACTCCATGCGCCACTTGCGGTGGGGCATCACGCTGTGGGCCTTGCCCACCTCCGCACTACCCCGGTACAGCAGCAGGGGCACGGTGGGGGTGTCGGCACCGCTTTTCTGCACATACAGCCCGGCGCGGGAATGCTCTGCTCCCTCCATGCGGGTGTTGACGGTGGCATCCAGCAGCACAAAAGCGCCGGAACAGCCGGTCTGGCGCAGACAGCGGCACAGCGGCTCGATCATTTCCTCCTCCAGCGCGTTCAGCACCTCGGGGGAGTCGTTCAGCTGGGCAAAGGACATCTGCCGCAGGGCAAGCTCCTTGTCCACCTCTGCGCTCATGTCCTCGGACAGGTTCACGCCCATGACCGCCAGCTGGTCAAAATAGCGCTCCATATCGTTCTGGAACACCGAAAACTGGATCTGCAGACTGCGGCTGATGTCCTTTTTGGTGTTGTGCAGGCTGGCAAACAGGAACAGTGCCGCACCAAAGGTCAACACCAGCAGCACCACCAGCAGCAGGCAGGCCCACAGCAGCCGGCTGCTCATGGGGCTCTGGCGGATTCTTTCACGGTGCCGGTCAACAAAGTGCATCAAAGTCCCTCCTTTCCGGCTGAGCGGCAGGCTCAGGCATTGTCACACAGCAGCTGCCATGTTTCCTCGGCAAGGGCTTCCAGCGTTTCGCCGTCCGCAAGGCGCTGGGGGTAGTCCTTCTGGCGCTGGCGCAGGCTGTCGTACAAGGCTTTGGCCTTGGCGTGGTACCCCACGATGCCCGGTTCGGACAGGGGGGTGTTCTGGATGCGCATTTCGTTGTAGACGTCGTACAGCCGCTGATAGCTCTGCTGCTCAAAGGGATAGTCCGCAATGGCGTCAAAGGCGGCGCTGGACACCGGCATGTAGCCGGTATCGGCGGCAAATTCCAGATTGCGCTGCTGTTCGGTGAGCCAGCGCAGGAACACGGCGGCGGCTTCGGCCTTCTGGTCGGTGGTCTTGAAGGCGCACAGGCCCACACCGGCCTGCGGCATCAGGGGCGTGGCGGTGCCTGCGGCGTGGGGCAAAGGAGCCAGCAGCAGGTCGGTGGGCTCGGTGGTGTTGTCCGGGTAGGTGACGAAATCATTGTAGTAAAGGATGGCCGCAGAGCTGCCAAGACCCGCCAGCGTCTCGCCGGTCATCACCTGCGTGTTGGAGTACAGGTCCGAGATCAGAATATCGTCCTGCACCAGCGCCCGGGCAAACTCCATCCACGAGGCGCGGAAGGTCTCGTTGGTCAGATCGTACCAGCTGCCCTTGTACAGCTCGCCGCTGCCCTGCTCCAGCGCGTTCAGCTCCACCAGACGCAGGGGGTAATCCAGCGCGCAGAAGGGCTTGCCCTGGGACCACTGCCGGTAGGCACCCGCCATTTCAAAAAAGCCGTCCCATGTGGCAAGGGTGGAAAGCTGCGCCCCGGTGTCCGCCGCAAACCGGGCGTACTGGGAGCCGTTCAAAAAGATGAGCTGGGTGGATTTGGACACCGGGAACACCACCTGCCGCCCGTCAATGATGCCGTCCTGCACAAAGCCGGGCACATAGGCCGCCATGTCCTCGGCGGTGAACCATTCGTTCCAGTCCACAAGGTTCTCAATGCCCAGAGCGCTGGCGTCCGCGGGGTGGGCCGAGAACAGGTCCGGCAGGTCCAGCGCGCCGGGCTTGCCGGCCTTGGCGTCCTGCAGCTGGCCGCCGATGGCGGCGCTGTTGGTCATGTTGGTCACGTTGAGCAGGATGCCCTTCTCCCTGCCCACCGTGTCGTTGAACTCGGTCAGCAGGCGGTTCATGGGCGAGTCGGCCTGTTCGCCGTACACATGCCAGATGCTGAGCATGGTGGGGTCCTTGGGAGAAAGCAGGGTCTTGCTGCCGCCGCAGCCCGCAAGTGCCAGACCGGGGACGAGCGCCGCAAGCTTTAAAAATGTCCTTCGTTCCATTTTTCATGACTCCTTTCCGCACATTGCAGCCAGAGGGGGGAAACCGGCACAGGCAGGGCTGCAGCTGCCTGTTTTGGTGGGAAAAGCCCCCAAAATCCCCCCAATTTTGGGCTTTTTGGGGGGATTTTTTGAGGGGGAAGCCCCAAACCCCCAAAAATTTTTTTGGAATTGCCCCCCAAAAACAGCTTTTCTGAGGGGGCAATTTTTTCCCGGGTATGGTACAGTACAACCAGAAAAAGTCCTGCGCCGGTGCAGAAAGCCTGTCGCTGTGCACAAAACGTGTCAACAGGCAACTGCGGATTCTATTCATAAGGATAGCATAAGATGGAGCAGACTGCAAGTGCAGAGAATACCCAAACCAGAGCCCCTTAAAAAGCAGAGGGGACAAACAGAAAGGAGCACCCCCATGAAAGAGATGAACCGACGCGAATTCCTCACCCTCTCCGGCGCAGCCGTTGTGGCGCTCTCGCTGGCAGGCTGCAGCGGCGGGCCCTCCGCACCTCCCGCACCCGCAGCGCCCACCCAAAAGGAGCTGGACCTCCTTAAGGCCCTCAACCAGATGCTCGAGGACTATTGGAAGGATATGGGACACCCTGAAAAGATCAGAACGCTGAGCTACAGTCAGGATGCATCCGACTTCGCGAGACACTTTGTCAGTCCCTGCGTGAAGGCTGACAAGGCAAAGGTGGAGATGACCCCGGAGCAGGACGCTGCCTTTGAAAAAGAGATGCAGGAACGACGGAAGGCCCTCCAAATAAAGTACGGATCAGAGATGTCTCTGCGAGAGGGGGTCCTTGGGTGCAGGTATGTGCTGGGCTATCCCACCCTCCATGACATGGAGCTGACGATTCCGTATGAACTGAGCGGCCCGGATTTCAAGGATACGTTCCTTAAGATGCTCAAAGCCATGGACACGGAAACCAGAGATCTCGGCATCTACTGCCCCACCGTTGCGGGAACGGACTATATCGTGATAGCGCCTCTGTCGGATAGGCGGCACAATAAGTAGTTGTAACACCCCTGTCGGAACTGCGCTGAGCCGCAGCTGATTTTTTAAAGCACATCACCCGCCCCGGGCAAGGCAGACCGATCTGCCCGGGGGCTTTATAAGAAGAAAGGAGCACCCCATGAAAGAGATGAACCGACGCGAATTCCTCACCCTTACCGGCGCAGCCGTTGTGGCGCTCTCACTGGCAGGCTGCGGCGGCGGGTCCTACGCACCTCCCGCACCCGCAGTGCCCACCGGCAAGGAAGCCGAGCTGCTGGCAGCCATCAACAAGGTCTGGAAGGAAAAGTACGATGCAAAGGCGGTTGACCATGAGCAGCTGATTCTCAATCAGGAGGCGCAGGGAGCCATAAAAATCCAAGGAGGAATCTTCGAGGACGCAAAAGAATCGGTGCATACGCTGACTACGGAAGACATGCAGAAACTGGTTGATATTCAAAAGTGGGAAATCTCAATGAAGAAAAAGTATGATCTTGGAGGCGCTGCCGGTTTCTCCGAACCGACTGGCGAGGAAGGAAATATGGAGGTATCCTTGACGTTTGAGTATTCCTGCGAGGGTGCAGTGGTTCAGAAATTTGTGGATAAAATCCTGAAGTATAGTCTCAGCCGGAAGGCAGAGTTCATCAGCATCTACTGCCCGGTGGTTCAGAGCACGACCTACATGATCGCTACCGTGTTCTGGAACAAAACGGCATAAGATAACAAGACATCAAGACATCCCCCTGTTTGCCCCGGGCACGGAAGCCTCACAGCGTGCCCGGGGCTTTGTAAGTGAAAGGAGCACCCCCATGAAAGAGATGAACCGACGCGAATTCCTCACCCTTACCGGCGCAGCCGTTGTGACGCTCTCGCTGGCAGGCTGCGGCGGTGCCCCCAGCGCACCGACGCCCTCCAATGACATCAGAGTCCAGCAGGCACTGGACGCCCTCAATCAGTTCCGCAGGGACAAGGGTCTGACGGAGCTGGTCTATGAGAAGGATCTGGAAGAACTTACCGACCTTCTCATCAGCCCCTTTGTAAAGGAGGGGAAGCCGGTCGTTGACGCAACAAAGTTCGATAACGATGTAAAGGTAAAGGAAGCGGAGATCAAACAGACGCTGTTTAACAAGGGGTATCCCATCTATGATCGCTATTTTACTGCGGGCCTTGGATCGATTGGACCGAAAGGAACGAACAAATTGGAGACCTTGAAATACCCCACCAACGAGGCGCAGGGACAGAAGTGGCTGACTTATATGTCGGAAGGCATCAACATGGCGGTAGACAACCCACACTGCTTTGCCATGTCGGTGCGCAACATCGGCGGTGAGGATTACTTCATCGCACTGGTGGTGGGCGAAAAGTTCTCCCATTGATCTTTGGAAATTTCCCGGCCCCGGGCACTGCCCATCCTCCTGTGTGCCCGGGGCTTTGTAAGTGAAAGGAGACAGCCATGAAACACAAATGTTTTGCTGCTGTGGTTCTGGCTGCGGCGCTGCTGCTGACCGGCTGCGGCGGCGCAGCTGCCCCCGCGGCCCCCGCAGGCTCCGGCGCAGCTTCCCAAAGCGGCGCAGCCGCAGCGGTGCAGACGGCGCAAAAGGAGCGCATCACCGACCAGTGGAGCCTTGAAAAGACGGTGCGGGGCGAGATGATCGGCGTGATGAAGCTGAGCATCCATGTGCCGCAGCTTGTGTGCGACAGCCCGGACGCCGCCGCTCTCAACGAAGAACTTGCCGCCATGTATGTGGCGGAATACAAGGATTACGAAAGCGATCCGGACGCTGAGGTGCCGCAGGGCGAAGAGTGCTCACAGACCGAGATCAACTGGGACGCCTACTGGTACGGCGACTGCGTCAGTCTGGTGATGCGCAGCCACGATTACGACGACGCCCCGTGGTATTACAGCGGGTGGTGCTTCGATTTTGCCACCGGCAGGCGGCTCACCACAGCCGAGATGCTGCAGCACATGGGTCTGGACCCGGACGAAGTACAGGCGCAGGTGCAGCGGCAGGCCATGCAGACCTTTGACCGGGAGATGGCGCAGGGCGCGTATTACGAGGGCCTGCGCAGCGGCGGGAACCTGTCGGAAATGCGGATGGGCACGCTGGAATACAATGAACTGGAAAACCTGTGTCTCCTTTTGCCGGAGCAGGATCAACTGGTGCTCCGGGGCAAGTACTGCTCCGAGACCGACTGGGGCTGGCAGCAGCTGGATGTGGAGATCCCGCTGACCCCCGCCGCCCCCGCCGACACCCCGGTGCTGACCGATACCTACGACGGTGTGCAGGTGCAGCTGAAGGGAACGCAGGCCGCCATCACCCTGAGCCCTGCACCAAAGACCGACCAATGGGGCGACATTGGCATCCGGGTGGAACAGACGCGCACCTACCCCATCCTTGGCGCCTACAATGAATATGTGGACGTGTGCATCGGGGAGCAGGAGGACGGCTTCTTCCGCCCGGTGGTCTATCTGCTGACCAAAGACGGCGTGGTGGAGTATGTGGACGTGCTGCGCTGCCTCATGTTCGGGGATGCCATGATCTGTCAGGACCCCATCTACTTTGCCAACAACGGTGTGGCGCTGGAACTCTGCGGCAGCGAGGTGAACCTGCACCGGAAGGACGGCTCTGTACTGGAGCTGGCTCCCCTGTCGGCAGAGTGGAGCGTGCAGGAGATCCCCTATTCCGTCACCGGCTCCTACAACTACACCTCTGAAACCGGCTGGAACTGGCTGATCTGGGCAGCGACGGCAGCGTTCAGCTGGGCGTGCAGGACAACAGCCGCATCTATCAGGGCGACGCCGCGTATCTGGGCGTTGTGCCGGAGGGCGTGGTGCTGGGCATCTCTGCCGACGAGACCGAAGCCGGGCAGACGTCCATCGAGTTTGTGGCAGCGGTCAAGACCGACCTGTACTACGAGACCCTGAGCGTTACCATGATCGACGGGCAGAACCCCTTTGCCGAGGGCGAGACCCAGCTGCAGATGACCCGCAGCTACGGCTGAGAACACAGGAGAAGGACCATGAAACACAAACGCCTTGCCGCTGCGGTGCTGGCGGCGGCGGTGGTGCTGGCTGGGTGCGGCAGCGCAGCGGCTCCCGCTGCCCCCGCAGGCTCCGGCACTGTCCCCCAGAGCACCGCAGACACGGCGGTGCAGACGGCACAAAAAGACCGCATCACCGAGCAGTTCACGCTGGAAAAGACCGTCCGGGACGAGTACGGCATCACCCAGAAGCTGACTGTCCATGTGCCGCAGCTGGAATGCGACAGCCCGGACGCTGCCTATCTCAACGATGAGCTTGCCGCCATGTATGCGGCAGACTTCCGACAGTACGAGGACAGCCCGGAAATCGAGCCGCAGCAGGACGAGTGGTGCCCGGAGACCTACATCAACTGGGACGCCTACTGGTACGGCGACTGCGTAAGCCTTGTGATGTTCCGCTACGACGGCGGCTCCGACCCGGGGTATTCCCGGGGCTGGTGCTTCGATTTTGCCACCGAAAAGCAGGTCTCCGTGGCGGAAATGCTGCAGCGCATGGGGCTGGACCCGGATGCCGTGCAGCAGCAGATGCTGCGCGGGGCCATGCAGACCTTTGACCGGCGCATGGCGCAGGGCGGCTACTACGAGGGCCTGCTCAGCGGCGGCAATCTGGCAAGCATGCGGATGAACACGCTGGAAAACAACCAGCTGGATGACCTGTGCCTGCTGCTGCCGGAGCAGGACCGGCTGGTGCTCCGGGGCGGGTGCAGCTCCCCCGCCGGGTCGGGCTGGCGGCAGCTGGATGTGGGAGATCCCGCTGCAAGCTGCTGACCCGCAGCCGCAGACGGTGCTGACCGATACCTACGGCAGCGCTTCGGTGCAGCTGGAAGGAACGCAGGGCACCATCACCCTCCGCCGCACGCCGGAGACCGCCGCATGGGACACGGATTACGGCATCCGGCTGGAACAGGACCGCACCTACCCCATCCTTGGCATCTATAATGAGTATGTGGATGTGTGCATCGGAGAACTGGGCGCATCCTTCCACCCGGTGGTCTATCTGCTGACGCAGGACGGCGTGGTGGAGTACGTGGACGTGCTGCACTGCCTCATGTTCGGCAGCGCTCTGGTCTGTCAGGACCCCATCTATATTGCAAATCAGGGCGTGGCGCTGGAACGCAGCGGCAAAGAGGTAATTCTGCATCAGGAGGATGGCTCTGTGCTGGAGCTTACTCCCCTGACGGCAGAATGGAACATGCAGGAGCTCCCCTCGGAGGCTGTCGGTGCCTTCAACGACATGTCTGACAACCAGTTTGACTGGATGGACGTGGAAAGCAGCGGTTCCGTCCAGATGGGCGTGCAGGACAACAGCGTTTTCTATCAGGGCTACGCCGACTATCTGGGCGTGGTGCCGGAGGGCATGGTGCTGGGCGTCTCTGCCAGTGAGACGGCAGACGGGATGCCGGGCATCACCTTTGTGGCGGCGATGAAGTACGACCTGTACAACGAGACCCTGAACCTTACCATGATCGACGGGCAAAACCCCTTTGCCGAGGGAAAGACCCAGCTGCAGCTGATTCGCTGCCCGGATCCTGACCACGGCGCAGCTGAGCCCGCAGACAAGGAGGTGCAAGATGAAACACATTGCTTTCTGCGGCGCGCTGGCAGTTCTGCTGGCGGCGCTGCTGGCGGGCTGCGGAGCAAAGACCGCAGCCTCTGCCCGCCCGGCTGGCAGCCGGGAACTGAGATCGACCCCGCCGGATTCCATGCACGCCACCGCGGCGATCACCGAGCAGTACACCCTTGAAAAGGTGGTGCAGGCAGAGAACGGCGGCACCGTCCGGCTGAACATCCATCTGCCCCGGCTGGAGTGCGACAGCGCCGACGCCGCCCGCATCAACGCCGAGATCGCCCACTACTACGAATACGATGTGCAGGAGTACGCAGACTGCCCGGAGGCAGCCGACCCGGATTCGTGGGACATCTGCATTGAGATGAACTGGAACGCCAGCTGGTACGGCGACTGCGTCAGCCTTGTGGTCAGCAGCTGCTACGGCGGTACCGATGCACCCTTCTATCAGGGCTGGTGCTTCGACTTTGAAAGCGGGAGCCAGCTCACCGCCACCCAGCTGCTGCAGCGCATGGGGGCAGACCCCGCCGCGCTGGAAGAAGCGCTGTACCGTGACGTGAAGCGCCGGGATGAGCTGGACCGTCAAGCCGCCATCGAGAGAGGAATGCTGCCCACCGGCAGCCTGAAAGAGGGAAACACCGCATGGTGGACTTCGCTGGACGAATTGCCGCTTTCGTTTGACGAAGCGGGGAACGTTTCCTTCGTGGTCAGAAGGTTCAGTGCAGACTGGGAGCAGTATGTGGACGACAAAGTGACCATTCCGCTGGACGCGCAGCCGCTGCCACCGGACTGGGAGTGGCAGGTGCTGGCCGAGTGGATGGCAGTCACGGCGGTGACGCAGGGTGAAAGCTATGCCCCCGCCGACCGCAACGAAAGCTTTACCCTGCGGCTGGAAAAGGCCGAGATCACCGGCACGGTGACCGTCTCCTTCATCCGGGAAACATACGGCGGCCCGCAGATCCAGTCCGCTGCCGAGACCCGCACCGGTGAACTGAACGCCGGAGCTGTGACCGGCTGGGACGGGGAAAAAAGTCATGGCTGGAACCTGAAATGTCTCAGCGAGGACGGCAGAAGCTGCTGGACCATCTCCATGATGGAGGATCGCTCGCTGCGGATGCAGTCCACCGGCCTCAAAAAGGGCAGTGAGGTCTGGTACGTTTTTCAGCGCACCGAGGCGTGGGACGACATCGGCTACACCGCCATCCCCCGCAGGCTGTGGGGAACTTACCGCGCCGGAGACGAGGCCGCAAAGGGAATCCGCTGGATGACCTTCCTGCCGGACGGCAGCTGCTGCATGAGCGTGGAATGGGACGGGTGGAACGGCACCCTGACCGGCACCGCCGAGGGAACACAGGGCCGCACCGAGGACGGCACCGAGCTGCACTTCACGCTGACCGACACGGACGGCAGACCCTGCGAGTTCTGGGCCATTTTGCTGAACGATGACGGCAGCCCCAGCGGCTGCAGCCTGAAATACCGCGCCGGAGAAGTGCTGTTTGACCGGGACACGCGTCCCGTTTACTGGAAAAATGACTCCCCGGATCTAACCCTTGTACCGTGACCGAAACCGAACGCAATGCGATGACAAAGCGTTGTCGCTTACACAAATAAAACATACAGGAGGAAATTACTATGGGTCTTATCAAAGCAGGTATGGGCGCACTGGGCGGAACCCTTGCAGACCAGTGGAAGGAATTTTTCTACTGCGATTCTCTGGACAAGGATGTGCTGATGGTCAAGGGCCAGAAGCGCACCTCCCGCCGCAGTTCCAACAACGGTGAGGACAACATCATCACCAACGGCAGCGGCATCGCCGTGGCAGACGGACAGTGTATGCTGATCGTGGAGCAGGGCCGCGTGGTGGAGGTGTGCGCCGAACCGGGCGAATTCACCTTTGACGCATCCACCGAGCCCAGCGTGTTCACCGGCAACTTCGGCGACAGTCTGGCAGCCACCTTCCAGACCGTAGCCAAGCGCTTTACCTACGGCGGCGACACCGGCAAGGACCAGCGGGTGTACTACATCAACACCAAGGAGCTGGGCGAGATCCTGTACGGCACTGCCACCCCCATCCCCTTCCGGGTGGTGGTCAGCGAGGAGCGGGGCTACAAACTCTCGGTGAACCTGCGGTGCAACGGCAGCTTCACCTGCCGCATCTGCGACCCGCTGCTGTTCTACACCAACGTGTGCAGCAACGTCTCTACCCAGTATGACGCATCCGAGATCGCACCCCGGCTGAAGAGCGAACTGATGAACGCCCTGCAGCCCGCCCTTGCCACCCTTTCGGCAAACAAGGTGCAGTATTACGAGATCCCCGCCCACACGCTGGAGATCTCCGAGGCGCTCAACGAGCAGCTGTCCAATGTCTGGCGCAAAAAGCGCGGCATTGAAGTGTTCTCCTTCAACATCAACTCCCTGTCCATCCCGGAGGAGCAGCAGAAGAAGATCACCGAGTGGGAAGAGAACGCCATGACCACCGATCCCACCACCGCTGCCGCCCGTCTGGTGGGCGGTCAGATCGACGCCATGAAGACCGCCGCCGGCAACACCGCCGGTGCCATGACCGGCTTTATGGGTATGGGCATGGCAGCCGGTGCAGGCGGCATGGGCGGCATGAGCGCCCAGAACCTGTTCGCCATGGGCCAGCAGGCCCGTCCGGACAGCGTGGACGCGCCCCAGCCGGTCAGCCGTCCCGCACCCGCCCCGGCGGACAGCTGGAAGTGCAGCTGCGGCGCCACCGTTACCGGCAAATTCTGCCCGGAATGCGGCAGCAAAAAGCCGGAGCCGAAGCCCGCTGCGGACAGCTGGACCTGCAGCTGCGGTGCCACCGTCACCGGCAAGTTCTGCCCGGAGTGCGGCAAGCCCCGCCCGGCGGCAGCAGAAGGCTGGACTTGCAGCTGCGGCGCGGTGAACAAGGGCCGCTTCTGCTCCGAGTGCGGTAAACCCAAGCCCGCCGGTACGCCCAAGTATAAGTGCGACAAGTGCGGCTGGGAGCCGGAAGACCCTGCCCACCCGCCCAAGTTCTGCCCGGAGTGCGGCGACCCCTTTGACGACAGCGACCTGACCTGACAAATACAGAGCAATGAAAGGAGCATACCATAATGGGATTCTTTTCCAACCTGTTCGCAAAACAGAACTGTGCCGTCTGCGGTAAGGAGTGCGGCACCATGCACCGCTCCAAGCTGCGGGACGGACAGTTCCTCTGCGATGACTGCGGCAACAAGTGCTCCAAGTATATCCGGCTCAGCGAGCTGACGCTGGACGAGGCCAAGGAGCACATGGAGTATATGGCCCGGATGAAGCGGGTGTTCGACGAGGTGTTCAACAAGACCGAGTTCCGGGTCAACGAATACCCCTCCACCCCATCGCAAATGGGGCTGGTGTTCTGCGATGAGCTGGGCATGCTGTACATCGACGACCGCACCGGCGGACGGGGCAAGATGCCGGAGCTGATCCGCTACGACCAGATCGCCAGCTATGAGGAATATCTGGACGAGACCCCCGCCAAGGAGCCGGGCCAGGAACCCACCCTCAACGGCGGCGGCCTGAAGCTGAAGCTGGTGCAGCCCCGCAGCATCACCGAGGCCCAGACCCAGCGGGGCATGCATCCCCACCCCTACATCAAGCAGGAGCTGGTCATCTGCTTCAGCAAGCGGGACCGGCGGGAGATCGGCTATGCCCACATCGCACGGCAGCATCTGGATCACATCTTCGGAGTCCACGACAACGAGACGAGCCTGTTCGGCCGCCGGATGTCCAAGGCCGAGGAACGGGAACTGAAGGGCCAGATGGGCATGATCGGTGCCATGGGTGCCGTGGCATCCGCCGCCATGAAGGGCGGGCAGCTCTCTGAGCAGGAAAAGGCCCGCTTTGTGGAGAACATCAATCTGGCAAACGACGCCCAGACCGGCGGCATGGCATTGTACAGCCGCCGTGCTGACGAAGCCTTTGCAAAAGTGCAGTGACCCCAAAAGGAGGAACGGATATGAGAAAGATCCAGCGCAGAGATTTCCTCAAGGCCATGGGCCTTACCACCGCCGCCCTCGGGTTGACCGCCTGCGGCGGCTCCGGTGCTGCCAGCGCATCCAGCGTTTCCAGCGCACCGGCTTCCAGCAGCAGTGCCCCGTCCGCTTCGGCACAGCCGGAAGCAGCAGAGGACAAAGCCGCCCCTGCAGGGCCCCCTGTGACCCAGTTCCAGACCGGGGAACTGACCATCGGCGACTACACCTTCAAGGCACAGTACATTCCCTTTGACGTCCGCCGCGAGGTATGCGGTGCCTATCATTTGATCCAAGCGGACAGCTACCGGGGCAATTACTTCTTCAGCTTCTACAACGAGGACGATGAAGAGCAGTCTGCCAAGATCTTCGAGTATGCCATCAAGGACGACCGGCTGACCCCGGTGGAAGAGTACAACATTGATGGCAGCAACGCCCTCAGCATCGACCGCAATGGCATCCTGTACGCCATGGATAACTTTGATGTCTACTGCTACGATCTGAACAGCAGCGACCCGGAGGAGCCCAGCGACGCACTGGACTACTCGGGCAGCTGCTATTCCTCCAAGGACCGGGATCTGACCGTGATCTACTGGACCAACTCCGCGCCGGTGCTGGTGCAGGACGGCGAGTACACCGAGCTGACGCTGGAGGGTGATAACGAGATCGGCCCCTTCTACAGCATGTCCTCCCTGAACCTCAGCGGGGACGAGCTGCTGACGGTGGGCGAGCTGGAATCCAACGGCGATGATTACTTTGCTGCCTTTGATCTGGACGGCAATGAGCTGGCCCGCAGCTCGCAGCCGGTGGGCAGCTTTAACGCCGTGATGATGAAGCGCCCCAACGGCTATCTGCTGGACACGGGCTATATGTGGGAGCTGTACGCGCCGGACGGCACTTTTTTGGAAAAGTCCTTTCCCGTGGGCGAGCGCGAGACCCTGTGCCAGCTGTGCGGCGACTTCTGCATCTTTGATGTTTTCCTGCCGCTGGAGGAAAACGCTTTCCTGGCAGTGGGCCACCACGGCAAAGCCACCGAGCCGGACGAACCGGTGGTGTTCCGCATCACTACGGATTTCTGAGCCGACCGCTTTGGCGGGGAGACTGACGCAAAAACAGCGGGGCCGGGGAAGAGCCCCCGGCCCCCTTTGAAACAACAGGAGGAAACGCTATGGCAGGAATGCTGGAATACAAGTGCCCCTGCTGTGATGGCGCCATCCAGTTTGACAGCGCCACCCAGAAGATGAAATGCCCCTACTGCGACACCGAGTTCGATGTGGATACCCTCAAGGGCTACGATGAGGAACTGAAGGACGAAAAGCCCAGCGAGATGGAGTGGGCGACCCCCGGCGGCAGCTGGGCAGAAGGAGAGACCGCTGGTCTGCATACTTACAGCTGCAAGAGCTGCGGCGGCGAGATCGTGGGCGATGACACCATGGCCGCGTCCGCCTGCCCGTTCTGCGGCAACCCCATCGTCCTCACCGGACAGTTTGCCGGGACGCTGCGGCCCGACCTCATCATCCCCTTCAAGCTGGACAAAAAGGCCGCCAAGGCAAAGCTGCAGGAACACCTCAAGGGCAAGACCCTGCTGCCCCGGGTGTTCCGCAGCCAGAACCACATCGACGAGATCAAGGGCGTGTATGTGCCCTTCTGGCTCTTCGACAGCGATGCCGACGCTCAGCTGCGGTTCACTGCCACCCGGACCCGCTGCTGGTCGGACAGCAAGTACGACTATACCGAGACCAACTACTACTCCGTCCGGCGGGACGGCACACTGGGCTTTGACGCAGTGCCGGTGGACGGCTCGTCCAAGATCGAGGACGACCTGATGGAGTCCATCGAGCCCTTCGCCATGCAGGATGCCATCCCCTTCCAGACCGCCTATCTGGCCGGCTATGTGGCAGACAAATACGACGTGAACGCCGAGGACAGCATCGAGCGAGCCAACAAGCGCATCCGCCGCTCCACTGAGGAGACGTTCCAGCAGACCGTTACCGGCTACGATTCGGTCAAGGTGGAAAGCAGCAGCATCCAGCTGCACGGCGGTAAGGCAAAATACGCGCTGTTCCCGGTCTGGCTGCTGAGCACCAGCTGGCGGGGCGAAAACTATCTGTTTGCCATGAACGGTCAGACCGGCAAATTCGTGGGTGACCTGCCCGTGGACAAGGGCGCTGCCCGCAAGTGGATGCTGGGCCTTACGGCTGCCCTTTCCGCCGCGTCCTACGGCGTGATGTGGCTGCTGTGGCTGGCACGGATCCTGTAAAGGAGGGACGAACGATGAAAAAAACTTCCAACCGACTGCACTCCCTCTTTGCGGCGCTGGCAGCACTGATTCTTGCGGCGGCGCTGGCTGTTCCGGCTTTTGCGGTAGAGGGCGGCTTTGCCGACCTGTACTACCGCATGTTCGACGACGCTGAGGTGCTGACCGAGGACGAGGACAACGAGCTGGAGGACGCACTGGAAGAACTGAGCCTGCGCCAGAGCTTCGATGTGACCATTGCCACCATCGAGTCGATGGAAAGCGTTGGTGCCGACAGCATGGAGCAGTTTGCCGATGATCTGTATGACTACTGCCAGTACGGCTACGGCCCCGATATGGACGGCGTGCTGCTGCTGGTGAGCGTAGGCGACCGCAAGTGGCACATCTCCACCTGCGGCTACGGCATCACCGCCTTTACGGACGCCGGCATCCAGTACCTTGGCCAGCAGATGACCCCCTTCATGGCCGATGGAGATTACGCCGGTGCATTCCGCACCTTTGTCCAGTGGTCGGATACCTACATTGACGCTGCCCGGGCAGGCCACCCCTATGACGTGAATAACCTGCCCCGGGAGCCGCTGTCTCTCATGTACCTGTTCCTTGCGCTGGGCATCGGCCTTGTGCTGGCGTGGGTCGTCGTCCATGTGATGAAAAGCCAGCTGCGCAGCGTGGCGTTCCAGGAGAATGCCGCCAGCTATGTGCGGGAGGGCAGCATGAAGCTGACCAACCAGCGGGATCTGTTCCTGTACCGTGACGTGCACCGCACCGAGCGGCCGAAGGAGTCCAGCTCCAGCGATTCCGGCGGCAACTCCACCCACACCTCTTCCAGCGGCACCACCCACGGCGGTGGAGGCGGCTCGTTCTGAAAGGAGTATGTTTATGAACCCTTATCTTTCGGAAAAAGCCCGCGGTGAGATTCCTCGTGTCCTCAAATGGCTGCGGAACGCAGGGCTTGCCTTCTGCGTGTTCTGCTCGGTCGGCGGGCTGTATACCCTCTGCCTGGACCTGCAGGTCAAGGACACCTCCCACGTTGTCGGGTATGTGTTCTGGATCGTGGTGGGCGCAGTGCCCCTTGTTCTGTTCGCACGCAACGAAAAACGCCGCTACCATGCAAGAACCATCGCCCGCAGGGTGGAGAGCTACTCCGGGCCGGAGGTGCCCCTGCGGTGGCTGTGCAACAGCGTTGGCATGGACACAAAGGACCTTGCATGGTATTTTGAAAACGGTTATTTTGTAAACCTCAGTCTGGATCTGAACCAGAAGATCGTTCGCAGGCGGACTGTGCCCCGCCATGACCCGAACCGGGGCTGAACCCTTTACAGCTGAAACAGAAAGGAGTATTTTCATGGGACTTTTTGATAAGATGAAGCAGGCCGCTTCCGCCGCCGGTGGAAACCAGACCGTCACCTTTACCTTTCAGGAACTGCCGGAAAGCCTTGCCCAGATGCAGGCGCTGCCGGAAGCAAGCCTTGACACCCCCTTCAAGACTGCGGCCCTCACCGTCTGTGCGCTGTGCGCCTACGGTGCCGACAAGAACATCGGAAAGGAGATGCTCAACTGGCTGCGCGGACCCCGTCCGCTGAACGGGCAGGATATCTCCTTTTTGAACGACCGCTTCCGGGACGGCAAAAGCTACATCCCCTTCTCCTACTTTGTGGGTGCATCGCCGGAAAACGGCTATACCCCCCGCCAGCCCTTCACACTGCTGGTGGGCAGCAATCACACCTCCAACGTGGAGGAGGGCTATTGCAAGCTGTTCATTCCCTGCGGCGGTGCCGATGATCCCCGCCCCATCAAGCTGCGCCGCAAGGGCAACGGACAGTGGTTTCTGTGGGAGCAGTACCTGATGACCGGCATCCGCGTCCCCACGTCTGCCGACCCGTGGGCGTAAGATGAAGGGCCTGACCATGAAGCTGTTTGCCGCCCTGCTGGCGCTGACCCTGAGCCTTGCGGGCTGCGGGCCGGTGGACGGCGACCCCATCCGCTCCGGCGCGGCAGCTTCGGACAGCGCTCCCCGGCCGGACGCTGTGACCGTGGCGCAGCTGCGGCAGCAGGCCGAACAGAACGGCAGCCTTGCCGCAGTGCTGTATCTGGGCAGCGTCCCGGAGCGCACCGCCGATGTGGACGCTGCGCTGGACAGCCTGCAGGAACAGCCGTGGCAGTTTGTTGCGGACATCCCGGCAGACCACCGGGTCACAGCACCGGGCGGCGGGCGGGAGCTGTACTGCATCTTTGCTGTGCGCAGGCAGGATACGCTTTTTGTCTACGAAAAGCAGGACCCCCAGTACCCGCACCAGACAGGCAGAGAGCTTTATTGCAAGCAGGATGGCCAGCCCATTCTGCTGCTGTGCAACGGCACCCCTGACACCCCCGACACCACGGCGGTGGTCTACTGCACCACCGGCCGCGCGCTGGACTGGTCGCCCCGGCTTTCTGCCGGGACCGACAGCCCGGAGCCGGTAGAGGGCGTAGACGATTTTTCCCAACACCCAACGCCCGGCGCTGCCCCCTGAGGTGCGCCCCGGCAGGGCATGAGAAAGGAGAACTTATGAAAAACCTGAAGCTTCTGGCCGCCCTGCTGGCGCTGGCCATCGGTCTGGCAGGCTGCGGCAGCGGCAGCAGCGGCAGCAGCACCCCCAGTTCCAAGCCCGAAAAAATGCTGGACGGAGACAACATGATCGCATCACCCTCCGCCAAACAGGAGTACACCGAGCCGGAGGACGTGACCTACATGCGCCTGCTGGCCGGGGAGGACGAATACCGCGCCTGTGTGCTGTATCTGGGCGGCTCCTATGAGATCACCACCGATGTGCAGAAGGTGCTGGACAGCCAGACCGACCTGCGGGAGCTGTGGGGCTTCGTCTACGACATCCCGCAGGATCACTGGGTAATCTCCCCGGACGGCGGGTGCGATTTGTACTGCATCTTCCCGCAGGACCCGGATGTCACCCTGTTCGTCTACGAGACGAGCCTGACAGACGATGCCGAAAACCCGCTCCAGCGCGGCAAACAGCTTTATTACAGTGAGGACGGCCAGCCCATCCTGCTGCTGTGCAACATCAGCGATATCGCCCCCAACACCGAGGTGGAGCTGTACCCCAGCACCGGCGAAGAGCTGGTATTCAGCCCCTTCCTTTCCGGCGAGAACGGCCATGTGGTGGAAGCCGAGGGCGTGTGCGACTTTACCATCTATCCGGAGGGGGACGACTGGGAAACCATCACCAGTCCGTGGTCGCTGGAAGGCAACTGGCTGGAGATCGCCCGCGACACCGACGAGGGCTATTCTGAGACCGACCCGGCAGACGCCGACCAGATGTGCTTTTTGCCCACAGACGCCGAGACCGAGGGCGACCAGCTGCCCTTCACCGCCAGCTACATCACCCCCTATCCGGAGCTGAACGTGGAGGAAGCGGACCTGTTCTACCACGAAGGCACCCCGGAGGTGCCCTTCCAGACCAATCAGGAGTGGTACGCTACCTTTACCGGGGAGGACGGCTCCCGCTACGCTGTCACGCTGGAGGACGAGGACACCCTTGCCCTGAAGTTCTATCTGGACAGCGAAGAGAGCTACATGAGCCTTGTCAGTACTGTCTACTTTGCGCGGCAGGAGGCTATGGGCTGACCGCCGCCGACCCACACCGGGAGGAATGCACCATGAAACACACCAAAAAGATCACCATCCTCCACTCCAATGATCTGCACGGAGATTTTCTGGCAGAGCAGGTGGACGAAAATCTGGTGGGCGGCGTCTCCATGCTGTCCGGCTACATCGAAAAGGTGCGAGCCGAAGAGCCCAACACCATCTACGCCATTGCGGGCGACATGTTCCGCGGCTCGGTCATCGATTCGGAGTACAAGGGCCTTTCCACCATTGA
Source organism: Faecalibacterium sp. 7 (assembly GCF_049562865.1). Classification (NCBI taxonomy): domain Bacteria; kingdom Bacillati; phylum Bacillota; class Clostridia; order Eubacteriales; family Oscillospiraceae; genus Faecalibacterium; species Faecalibacterium sp. 7. Next base: position 3,063,605 of record NZ_CP186911.1, read on the forward strand.
GATCATGAACGCCCTTGCCCCGGACATCGTCACCATCGGCAACCACGAGGTGGACTACGGCATCGCGCATCTGCTGTTCATCGAAAAATGCGCACGCTTTCCCATCATCAACGCAAACCTCTACATCAAGAACACCCCCACACGGCTGTTCACCCCCTACAAGATCCTGCGGGTGGACGGCATGAACATCCTCTTCATCGGCATCATCACCCAGGACGTCATCAACCAGACCAAGTCCGAGTCGCTGGTGGGGTCCTTTGTGGACACCGCTGCTGCCGCTGCCGAGGTGGGCAAGATCTGCAACGCCCACAACAGCATCGACATCGACTTTACCGTGCTGCTGACCCACATCGGCTTTGAGGAGGACCGCCATCTGGCCCGTCAGCTGGACCCGGCGTGGGGGGTGGACCTGATCATTGGCGGCCACAGCCACACCTATCTGGAACATGCCGTGGAGGAAAACGGCGTGGTCATTGCGCAGGCGGGCACCGGCACCGACCAGATCGGACGCTTTGACATCATCGTGGACACCGACAACAACTGCATCGATTCCTACACATGGCACACAGTGCCCATCTGCGCCGAGACCTGCCCCCGCAACCCCGCTATGGAGCAGGTGCTGCACCGCTTTACCAGTCAGGTGGACGAGAAATACAGCCACATCGTAGGGCGCTTCCGCCGGGAGCTGACCCACCCGGAGCGCACCCGGGAGACCGAGCTGGGCAACCTGTTTGCGGACATCTTCACCCGCAGCCTTGGCATCGATATCATGCTCATCGGCTCCGGCAGCATCCGGGCCGAGAAGCTTGGCCCCATCGTCACCTACGGCGACCTCATCGAGGGCTTCCCCTACGACGACGGGGTGTATATGTTCAAGGTGACCGGACAGCAGCTGCGGCAGATGCTGCGCTACATGCTGCGGGAGGAAGCCTACGCCGGGCATACCGAGTTCTACCAGCTGCCCTCCACCCTGCGGCTGCGCTACGACCGCGCCAAGGGCGACTTTGACTACTTTACCTACTGCGGCAAGGAGGTGGGCAAGGAGATCGGCGACGATGCCCTGTTCACCGTGGGGCTGCAGAACTACCACTTCAAAAACATCGAGAGCTTTTTCAACATCTCCTACGATACCATCTGCAAGCTCCAGAAGCCCCGCAGCGTGGCCACCTCCTGTCAGGATATCCTGATGGAATACTTCCGGGAGCACGAGATGCTGGACGCGGCGGTGGACGGCAGAATGACCATTCTGGCCCCGGACGGCACTGCCCGGTGAAAGCACAAGCATAAAAAGCATCCGCAGCGCTCTGCACATGGGCCAAGACAGCCCGTCAGTGCCGCTGCGGATGCTTTTTTGTCGGCTGCAGTTCCTCTGCGAACCGGCCCCCTGACGCAGGCTGGGCAGAACGTTTTTATCATTCCACTGAAATTGCACAAGAGAATATAGAAAGAGGTTTCCTTATGAACAAACCGCTTTCCTGCCGCTATAACATGGACACCAACCGGGTGGAAGCCCGGTTCGAGGGTGGCACTCCCCTTTCCATTGACTGCATCGCCGTGGAGGACGAATACGGCAACACCCCCGACACAGCGGGCAGAACTGGACTGGCTGCTCTATAATAAGCCCTTGGAGTATGCACAGCTTGTGCTGGGTGGGAAGATTGGACATTATCTCTTGCTTGGTTGCGACCACGGCAGACTGGAAGAGCAATAACATAACAAACACAGCCCCGCTTTGGCGAAGGAGATGCCAAAGCGGGGCTGTATTCAATGAAGGAGAAATGAAGGGAATATCAGGTTACAGATTCAGTTCAAACTGTTCCACCGTAACAGTTGCTTTGTCATCGGCGGCAAAGGTGATGCCATCGGCAGACTGGGGGGTGTAGATCCATGCGGTCATGGTCTGCTCGCCATCGTTGGCGAAAACTTCGATGCTGTTTTTGTCCAGCAGGATACGGAGCTTGAGCGCACCGTTCTGGCTGCGTACCTTGCAGCTGCGGCGGTGTACAATGTCGGCACGGGAACCGGCATAGCTGCGATCCAGCGTCAGCTCGGAAGTGTAGGGGTCGTAGGTCAGACTGGTGTGGTGGTCTGCATCGGCAGCCAGCTTCAGGGTGAAGGAACGGTATTCGCCGGGCTGCACCGTAACGGTCAGGTCGGCTACACGGCCCTTGATGCCTTCCAGAGAAGTTTCGCCTTGCACCGTCACATTTTCGTAAAAGGTTCGCTTGCCGTGGACGGCATCCAGCTCCCGCACCGGGGTCTGAACAATGCGTCCGTCCTTGATGTGCAGCTCGCGGGGGCAGATGGTCTGCCCGAACCACTTGCAGCCCTGAGGCTTATCCTCGGTGTCCGACCATGTCTGCAGCCATGCGGTCATGATGCGGCGGCCATCCGGGGCAAGGGTGGTCTGGGTGGCGTAGAAGTCGATTCCGCCGTCCATCAGCTGCACGTTTTCCTTGGTGAAGGTGTGGGTGGCTTGGTCGTAGCTGCCGATGAAGGCAATCACGTTGTGGCCGTTGTGGAACTCGCCCTTGGGCAGCATCTCCATGGGGCCGAGCATCAAGATCTGCTTGCCGTCCAGCGGAAAGAAGTCCGGGCACTCCCACATTTTGCCGTACTGATTGTTGCAGCGTTCCAGCACCGTGACAAAGTGCCAGTCGAAGCCGTCCTTGCTCTGGAACAGTGCCGCTGCGCCGCTGCCGTCCTCGGCCAGGCAGACGGTGACGGCAGAGTAGGTGCCGTCGGCCTCACGCCAGATCTTGGGGTCCCGGAAGTCGAACTTGCTGAAGCCTTCCGGCAGGTCTTTCTGGGTCAGCACCGGGTTGCAGGCAGGCTTTTCGTAGTTCAGTCCGTCACCGATGGCGATGCTCTGGGTCTGGATATCCCGCATCTCCCCATTGGGCTGCTTTTCTGCGATCACGCTGGTGTACATCAGCAGCTGCTTGCCGTCATCCATCTCGGTGGCAGAACCGGAGAAGCAGCCGGGGCCGTTGTCCGCCGGGGAATCCGGGGCCAGTGCACAGGGCAGATACTCCCAGTGCAGCAGGTCTGAGCTGACGGCGTGACCCCAGTGCATGGGCGCCCACCGCACATCGTAGGGGTTATACTGATAGAACTGGTGATACTTCCCTTTATAATAAGAGAAACCGTTTGGGTCGTTCAGCCAGCCCACATAGGGGGTCATGTGGTAAGCAGGGCGTTCTTCCGGGGAAATGTCAGCGCCGTGCTCGGCCTCGTAAGCACGGGCTTTTTGTAAAGTCAAATCGTTCATGGAATCCTCCAAAGGAAAGAATTCTTATGCGTAGTAAGCATCCAGATATTTCTGCATAATGCCCAGATAGTCGGACAGGCCGTAGTCTTCCAGCTTGCTCAGATATTCGTTCCACTCTGCATCCTTAGTGCCGTTCATGATCCAGTTGGCCTTCTGCGTATTCATGTAGGTCTGCAGATCTGCCTGCAGGTTAGAGACCTGCTCGGTGTCCTCGCTGCTCATAAAGACATTGGGATAGACATAATCGTTGTTCATATCCGGGGTGTAGATCTCCTTGATCCAGTCCAGACGATACTGTGCATCGTCCGGGCAGGTAACGTATACACCATAGTAATCATCCAGAACCGCCAGAGGTCCACTGACACACTGCGCTTCACGGACTTCCACGGGAGAAGCATCACCCAGAGGAGCGTGCTTCAGCATGGGCTCGCCCTTATCGTTGGTGGACAGTTCAAAGATGTTAAAGCCTTCCGCATCGCCGTAAGTACCCCAGTTGTTCTGCGGAGACTGGAGGGGTGCGTACATCTGATCCAGCCATGCGCAAACCAGTGCAGGATTAGTCGCCTTTGCGGTGACAACGCATCTGCCGCGGGCAAAGCCGCTGGTGAAAGAACCGTTCTGCGGAGTGATATTCCGGGTATCGGCGGTCAGGGCAGGCAGCGGCTCCCAGTCGGTCAGGTTGTCAATGTTGGCAACATCCCAGCTGAAGCAGACACCATAGCGGCCAGCCTTGCCCTTGGAAACATAGGTGGACCACTCCTGCGTGAAGCACTCCGGGTCGATGAGCTTCTCCGCATACAGCTTGTGCAGCCAGTCCAGACCATCACGGTAGCCCTGCTGGGTGGCGGCACAGATAACTTTCCGGTCGTTGGTAACGGCGATATGACGGTCTTTGTCTGCATCGCCGTAGCCTTCGCCAAAGCCATTGATGAGGATGCTGGGGTCCTGATCGCCGTTGTTGACGATGCAGGACATGGGGATGATGTCGCCGTCAATGCCATACTCTGCCTTGATAGAAGCGGCGTTATCACGGAATGCAATCAGCACCTGCTCAAACTCGTCCACCGTGGTGGGCATCGACAGACCGAGGAAGTTCAGCCACTTGGTATTGATGAAGCTCATGTTGCCAATGGTCTGGATGGCGGTCTTTTCTGAGCCGAGCTGCTCGATCCAGGGCAGTGCCCAGATGTGGCCATCGCTGTCGGTGCACATGGTGCGGTACTCCGGGTACTGCTCAAAGACCTTCTGGAGATAAGGCATATTGTTGTCAATGTAGTCTTCCAGATTGAGGATGACACCCTGATCTGCGTAGCGCAGCAGATTGCTGTCGGTAAAATCAGCAGTAAAAACAAAATCCGTCAGGGTGTTGGGGTTGGACATATTCAGGGTGATCTTATCGCTCCACTGGTCGGACTGGATGGCGGTCCAGTCGATGTGCACATTGGTCTGCTCTTCCAGACGCTTGAAGATGGTGCGGTTGTTCGGCTCGGGTTCGCTGCCCACAGGGAAGCTGGTCATACCGGTAAAGGTGACCTTTTCGGACAGCGGAAATGTAACGGCACCGGTCACGTCCACAGCTGCGGCAGCAGAATCGCCGCTGCCGATGGATTTGCCGCCACAGGCAGACAGAGCAGCGGCAGAGCCCGCCAGAGCGCAGACCTTGAGGAAGTTGCGGCGAGAGATCAGCTTTTTCATGGTATTTTCTCCTTTTTCATGTTTCTTTTTTCGTGTAACAGATGAGCGTACCTGCTTATAAAATTCCGGAATATCCTCAGCCTTTAATGGAACCAGCCATGATGCCGGCATCAAAATACTTCTGGAAGAAGGGATACATCACCAGCAGCGGCAGACTGGAAATAATAATGGTTGCATATTTGAGCAGCTCTGCCATCTTGGCACGTTCGGCAGTGCTCTGGATATCGGCGATCATGCCGGATTCCGGCTGGCTCTGGATCAGGATGGAACGCAGCACCAGCTGCAGCGGCTGCTTCGATGCGCTGTTCAGGTAGATCATGGCGTCAAAGTAGCTGTTCCACATGGCCACGAACTGCCACAGGGCCAGAACTGCCACCACCGGCATACAGACGGGCAGCAGGATCTTGAAGAAGTAAAGCATCTCGCTGGCTCCATCCACATCCGCAGCTTCGCGCAGCTCACGCGGGACGCCTTGATAATAGGTACGGGCAATGATCATGTTCCACACGCTGAATGCTCCCGGCAGAATGACCGCCCACATGGAATCCAGCAGACCCAGATTGTTGATGAGCAGGTAGGTGGGGATCAGACCGCCGCTGAAAAACATCGTGATCACAAACAAGGTGTTGAAGATCTTTTTGCCTTTGAAGTCCGGCAGCGACATGGGATAAGCGGCAAGCATCGTCACAGCTACCGAGATGATGGTGAAGATGATCGAGTAAAGCACCGCGTTCCTGAAGCCGACCCAGATCTGCTTGTCCGAAACGACACGCTGGTAAGCATCCAGACTCCACTTGCTGAAATCAAAGGAGATGCCCTTGTTTTGCAGCGTGACCGGGTCCATAAAGGACGCGATGACGATGTAGATCATCGGAACGATAATTGCCAGCAGGAACAAGCCCAGAAGTGCGTAGCCGCAGTACAGGATGATCTTATCTTGTCTGGTGTAGAGGGCCATTTTTGATTTTTTCTGTTTTGCCATGGTAAACCCCTCCTTACAAGCCCTTGCCATCGTTCATTTTGGCAACGATCTTGTTCACTGCGATCAGCAGGATGACGTTGACAACGGTGTTGAACAGACCGACTGCCGTGGAAAAGCTGTAATCGCCGTCCAACAGGCCCTTTTTATAAACGTACGTTGCAATGATCTCGGCAGTGTTCAGGTTCAGGTCAGTTTGCAGGGCATAGGCTTTTTCAAAACCGATGCTCATGATGTTGCCTGCCTGCAGGATGAACTGAATAACGACCATATCCTTAATGGCGGGCCACTCCACCGTCATGATCTGCTGGATCAGGTTTGCGCCGTCGATCATCGCAGCTTCCTTCAGATCTTTGCTGGCGTTAGAAAGGGATGCGGTGTACATGATGGATGCCCAGCCGGCACCCTGCCAGATACCGCTGATAATGTAGATGGGGCGGAATGCTTCCGGCAGCGTCATGAAGTTGATGCTGGTGTGAAGCAGGCCGTTCACCGGACCGGTGACACTCAGCAGCACCCGGACGATACCGCACAGCACGATGACCGAGATGAAGTTGGGCATATACAGCACCAGCTGCACCTTCTGCTTGATCTTCTTGCTCTCGATACGGTTGAGCAGGAATGCCAGCAGGATGGGGATCGGGAAGCCCCACAGCAGACCGTAGACGCTCAGCTTCAGGGTGTTGATCAGATAACGCTGGAAGTCCGGCGAGGACATGAAGCGGGTAAAGTTTTTGAAGCCTACCCACTCGCTGCCCCAGATGCCCTTGAAGGGATTGTACTTCTGGAACGCGATCAGCACACCGCCCATAGGAGCGTACTTGAACACCAGCGTCAGCGCCACGGCAGGCAGCAGGAACAACAGGTAAAGCTGCCAATGCCGTTTGATGTAGACCCATGTGTTGTGCAGCTTGCGTTCTGCTGTCAGCACAGCCGTTTCCGGCGAGGCCGTCTTTGCTTTCATGAATCATTCTCCTCCTTTTTGATTTGCTTGCCGTTTGATTTGTGTTTTTACATTTGCACCTTTGAATTTTACGTTTTCATCGCTTCGATTGTGCAAATGTAAAACTCTGTAATTCATTTATACCACTTAAGAAAGCGAATGTCAACGATAATTCATGGTATACATCAAAAATTATTGTGGATTTGTACAGATGCACAAATTCAAAAGTGCGCAAATATGCAAAATGATGATTTGCATTTTTGCATTTGACTAATTTGTGCATTTGCACTATACTGGAGTCGCAAAGAATAAGATCCGTCACCAGACTTTATCTATAAAAGAAAAAGCACCCGCTCCTATTTATAAAGAAAGAGGATGACTTATGGCAACCAAGGTCACCATTCAGGATATTGCAAACGAACTGCAGCTTTCCCGCAACACAGTTTCAAAGGCCATCAACAACACCGGTGTGCTGGCAGATGCCACACGGGAGAAGATCCTGCGCAAAGCCGCCGAAATGGGCTATAAGCAGTTCGCCTATCTGCCGCTGTTTCAGGAAGACGCTGCAAAAACAGCAGGGCATTCCATTCTGCCAAGTGACAAACGGGAGATCGCCATGCTGACGACCCAGTTTCTGAGCAGCTCTCACTTTTCCTCCATGATGCTGGATCGTTTCCAGTCGGAAATCGACCATCTGCACAGCGGCATGACCATTCATCGCATTTCTCCCATAGAGATGAAAGAGAAAAAACTTCCCTCTTCTCTCAACATCCAGTGCACAGCCGGCATCATCTGCATTGAAGTATTCGACTATGACTACGCACAGATGCTGTGCGATCTGGATGTCCCGCTGCTGTTTGTAGACACCCCTGTGATGGATATGCGTCCGCCCCTTAAAGCCGACCGCCTTTATATGGAAAACCGCATTGAGGTCCAGAATGCAGTGGCCCACATGGTCCAGCGCGGCAAAAAACGCATCAGCTTTGCGGGGGATAAAAACCACTGTCAGTCCTTCTTTGAGCGTTATATGGCTTATAAGGATGCAGTGGAGTACTTTGGTCTGACAGAAGGCCTGAGCACCTGTGCGATGCCATCTGGACAGCAGAACTATCCGGTACCCCTGTACGAAACCATACGTCGGTTCAAAACGATGCCGGATGCCTTTGTCTGCGCCAATGACTTTGTTGCCATGGATCTGGTCAAGGCATTGAATGAGCTGGGGTATTCGGTTCCCGATGATATCTGGGTCTGCGGCTTCGATGACAGTCAGGAGGCTTCCTACTTTGCCCCCCATCTGACTTCGATCCATATTCATGGACAGATCATGGGCTACACCGCTGCCAATCTGCTTATGACCCGCATCGAAGAGCCATCGCTGAACTATCGCACCGTCTATACGGAAACCAACCTGATCCTGCGCGAATCCACAGGAGATTGAGCGAAAGGAGACCCCCCATGCGTGACCTGTGCAATACGGACAAACCGCTGTTTGCTGTGCTGACGAAATTGACTTACAGTGCTTACCTGAACATCTTATGGCTCGTGTGCAGCCTGCCCATCGTTACCATAGGAGCTTCTACGACCGCATTGTTCTACGTCACGCTCAAAATGGCGGAAGATCGGGACGATGGTCTGACCCGGATGTTTTTTAAGGCGTTCCGGGAAAATTTTAAGCCTGCCACAAAACTCTGGCTTATCCTGCTGGCAGTCGGCAGTTTCCTGGCTGCGGATGGCTTTGTGCTGCGCCGAATGTGGAGCGAAAACATTTTCTGGACGCTGCTCACTGCAGTGCTTATTGGTGCGGCAATTCTGTACAGCATCGTTCTGCTGTATGCCTTTCCTCTGCTGGCACGGTTTGAAAACACCACCTTCGGCATCCTGAAAACAGCGTTTCTCGTGGGTGTCCGGTATCTGTTTTGCACCCTGCTGATGGCGGCGATCTATGGCATCATGGGGTACGTCATAGTGTTTGTGTTCACGCCTGCATTCCTGCTGGGCATGGGCCTGTGCGCCATGCTCTGCTCCTTTCTGATGCTTCGGATCCTCTATCTGATCGGTGGAGACCCTGATGCAGTACACGAGGAATACGACCATGACAAAAACTGACCGGGATACGCTCCGCTCCCTCCATGGGCGCAAAAAGTGGGAGCACATCTGGGCATATTACAAGCTGCCCATTGTGATCGTGCTCATCGTCGTCTATATCCTCGGGTATGCAGCCTACCGTCATGTGACGAAAAAAGAGGATGTGCTTTACCTTGGTCTGGTAAATATCACTGCCGGGTCCGATCTGACGGAACAGCTTACCACCGGCTTTGCCGAGGCGCAGGGTCTGACCAAAAAGCAACAGGTCGATCTGCTGTCCGGCTTGCTGCTCAGCGAAAGCGAACATGCAGAGGAGCAGTATGTATATGCTTCGGAGATGAAGCTGCTGGGTGCAGTCAGTGCCCAGCGGTTAGATGTTGTTCTGATGGACGAATATGCACGGGATCGACTGTTGACAGATGATTATTTTCTCGATCTGCGGACACTGGATGCGTCTTTCCATGAACTGTCGGGTCTGAACGCCGGTGGGACCGTGCTGGATATTTCGGACACGCCGTTTGTCAGGCAGGCAGGTTTTTCTGGCAAGGTCTATCTTGGGGTAGTGCAGAATGCACCGCACCCGGAGCGTGCAGCCGCTTACATTCATTATCTGTTCCAGCGGTGACCGTTGGGTTTTAGCTTATAGGATAAAAATAAGGAGAAAACGCATGGACATTTTAACGATTGGTGAAGTTTTGATCGACCTGACCCAGACCGGCAAGGATGCGCGCGGCATTCCTCAGTTTGCCGCAAACCCCGGCGGTGCCCCGGCAAATCTGGCGGTGGCAGCTGCCCGGCTGGGTGCACAGACCGCCTTTATCGGCAAGGTGGGTGCAGATGCTTTTGGCCGCTACCTGAAAGAGGTTCTGGCAGAAAACAAAGTGGATGTTTCCGGCATGGCGGTGGATGCAGACCATCCCACCACCATGGCGGTGGTCTCGGTGGATGCCACCGGCGAGCGGGATTTCAGCTTCTACCGCAGCGCTAACGCCGATGTGATGCTGTGCAAAGAGGACATTTCGGAGGGCGCTCTGAAAGCTGCCAAAATCGTGCACTTCGGCTCTGTCAGCCTGACCGCTGACCCCTCCCGTACCGCTACGCTGGATGCCGCCGCCCGCGCCAAAAAGCTGGGTGCTACCATCACCTACGACCCCAATTACCGTGCCAACCTCTGGAAGAACAAAGAGGATGCTGTCGCACAGATGAAAGCACCCCTGCCGCTGGTGGATATTCTGAAGGTCTCCGATGAAGAACTGCCTCTGCTCACCGGCACCACCGACTGTGAAAGCGGCACAGCACAGCTTGCCCAGAACGGCATCCGGCTGATTTTCGTCACGCTGGGCCCGGATGGCGTTTTCTACCGCTTTGGGGACAAGACCGGCCATGTGGCAGGCGTTCCCTGCAAGGTGGGCGACACCAACGGCGCAGGCGATACCTTCTTTGGGGCTGCCCTGTCTAAGCTCTGCAAGGAGGAGCTGGACACCCTGACCGTGGACAAGCTGGAAGGCATTCTGGCCTTTGCCAACAAAGCGGCCAGCATCACCACCAGCCGGCATGGTGCTATCCCTGCCATGCCCACCCTTGCAGAAGTGGAGGGCTGAATCATGGCAGCAAAACAGGAATTTGAGTCCCGATTCGCCAAGCACAAGGACGAACTGGAATGGCTGTTCATGGAACTGTACCACAACCGGGAAGGGCTGGAAGTTCTGGAGCGGGAGATGGCAGAAGCCTACAACGCCCGCAGCGCCGAGCTGAAAGCGCTGGACAAGGCACGCTCTGCCGACCCGGAGTGGTACAAGCGGGGCAATATGTTCGGTATGACCATGTACACCGACCTCTTTGCCGGAAATCTGAAAGAGCTGGCAAAGAAGCTGCCCTACCTCAAGGAGCAGAAGCTGACCTATCTGCACCTGATGCCCCTGCTGCAGATGCCCCATCCCCACAACGACGGCGGCTATGCGGTGGAGGATTTTGACACCGTAGACCCGGCCCTTGGCACTAACAAGGATCTGGAAAACCTGACCCGGGAGCTGCGGAAAGCCGGCATCAGCCTGTGTCTGGATTTTGTCATGAACCACACCGCCAGCACCCACCGCTGGGCCATGGCGGCAAAGGCGGGCGACCCGTGGTTTCAGGCCTATTACCACCTCTACGAGGACCGCACCATCCCCGACCAGTACGAGCAGACCGTTCCGCAGGTGTTCCCCAACACCGCGCCCGGCAACTTTACATGGTGTGAGGAGATGCACAAGTGGGTGCTGACCACCTTCCACGACTACCAGTGGGATCTGAACTACGCAAACCCGGCAGTGTTCGTGGACATGACCAAGAGCATCCTGCATCTGGCAAATCTGGGCGTAGAGGTGTTCCGCATTGATGCAGTGCCTTATATCTGGAAGCAGCTGGGCACCACCTGCCGCAATCTGCCGCAGGTGCACACCATCGTGCGGATGCTCCGCATGGTATTGGAGTGCGTCTGCCCGGCGGTCATCCTCAAAGGCGAGGTGGTCATGGCTCCCAAGGAGCTTGCCGCCTATTTCGGCACCCCGGAAAAACCGGAATGCCATATGCTCTACAACGTGTCCACCATGGTCAACCTGTGGGGCGCCCTTGCCAGCCGGGACACCCGGCTGCTGAAAGCCCAGCTGGATGCCCTCCACGCCCTGCCGGACAACTGCTGGTTCGTGAACTATCTGCGCTGCCACGATGACATCGGCTGGGGTCTGGACGAGGCGGTGGAGAAACGACTGGGCATCGACCCGCAGAAGCACAAGGAATACCTGTACCACTTCTACGAGGGCAATTTCCCCGGCAGCTGGGCAAAGGGTGAGCTGTACAACTACGACCCTGCCACCGGCGATGCCCGGAGCTGCGGCACCACCGCCAGCCTGTGTGGCGTGGAGCAGGCACTGGAAAAGGACGATAAAACCGCACTGGACTACGCGGTGAAGCGCGACCTGCTGCTGCACACTGCCATGGCGTTCTTGCAGGGCTTTCCCATGCTGAACTGCGGCGATGAGATCGCACAACTCAATGGCTGGGACTACAAAAACGACCCCGACCGTGTGGAGGACAGCCGTAACCTGCACCGCAGCAAATTCAACTGGGAGAACGCAAAGCAGCGCACCCGGAAGGGCACGCTGCAAAACCAGTTGTGGCAGGGCATGGAGCAGCTGCGCCAAATGCGGGCAGACCCCTGCTTTGCCCCGGATGCGTGGGTGACCACATGGGACAGCCACAACCCCGGCGTGCTGGCGCTGGTGCGCAAGCGCGGCGAGGAAACGCTGGTGGGACTGTTCAACTTTACCGAGTACCCGGCAGGGGCAAGTCTGGATGCGCTGGGCGGCAAGTATAAGACCGCCGATGGCAAGCCGGTCTGGCTGGCGGATGTGGAGCTGGAGCCGTATCAGGCACTGCTGGTAAAAAACAAATAAGCAAAACGATCCCACCTGGCTCTCTCTTTTTACCAAAGTTTCCCTCGTTGTTTCTTGCACCCTGCCGAAAGTGACGTGTTCTCAAAAGTTCGCGTTTGCGCAGCGTAGCGGAGCAATGAAAGCCACAGTGGGGCTTTTAAGCGACAGAACGGTCTTGCGCAGCAAGATGGAGGGGCCTCGCCCCGACAAGTTCACGTTGACACGGCTCGATTTTTGTGGCAATCTATGCTTGTAATCGCATAGTGTCCTTAGTATTTTTCCAATATCTTTTCTTAGCTTTCCGTATATCACTTTCCTGCGATATTTCGGTACTAGCACTATGTGATATTTGCAATTCAAGCTCGTATGTGATAAACTTTTCTCGTCCATATGGATGAACCTCCTTTTGCTTTAGTATGCGGTTGGCGTTACCCGCTTCTAATTATAGCAAAAGGAGGTTCTTTTTCTACCGTTTCAACGCTACGGCTCTTTTCTTCCACAAGCATAGCTTGTGGTTTTCTATATGAAGAAAGAACGCCAAATCTTACGATTTGGCGTTCAAAATTTGGTGCACCTCGCGCACTCATATCCGAACTTTTCTCCGCTTTCACGGCTTCCCCGAAAGCGACCGTTTCTGTACCTTCCTTATAGTTAAAGGTAATAAGTACCTTATCATCATAGAGATAGATGGCATTGATGAAAGTATCCACCAGTGCCTGCCGCTGCTCCGGCTGGGTCATATCCAGCTTGCGGAAGCGAAGCAGCCAAAACCGGACGAACTCCTCTTTCATCTTCGGCTTGGCCAGCCGTTCCTCTGCAATGCGGGCTTGCAGTTCTTTTCGCTGATCTTCCAGAGCTTCCAGCCGCTCCTTTGTGGAGCTGGTCAGGATGCCCATCTGGATGGCGTTCAGCATATTGGTGATGCCAAGTTCCGTTTCTTTCAACTGCTTTTCATAGATGGGCAAATCCGTGCTTTCCTGATTTTGCAATTCCATGACTTTGGCAATGATGGCATTCATGGAAGCGTCATCTTCCACCAGCTTCATGGTCTCGTTGACCACCAAATCTTCCAGCCACTGTTTCCGCACGGCCTTTTTATCACAGGTCTTTTTCTTCTTGGCAGCAGCACACTTGTAATAGGTGTACATAATGCTTGACCACCGTGAAGCCGTTCTTTTCCGCATAGGCGGTGCATTCCCGGATCTGACCTTCAATGGATTCTTCGCGCTGACTATCAGTAGAATAGCGGGCATAGATTGCGGCGGTCATGGCAGGCACCTCCCATTTATACATCATTGAACGGTGGAGCGTTCTTTCAAAGCAGTGTTTCGTATAATGTATATACCACAGTTTTTAACTGAATGCTAGACTTTTTCCCAAATAAAAGCTGCTCTCATTCTCAGATCGTCCAGTTCTGGCTTGCCGACTGCAGATTCACCATGTGGGTGTACAGTCCCTTCCGGGCGTACAGCTCTGCCGGGCTGCCCTGCTCGGCCACGATGCCACCCGACAGCACCACCACCTGATCCGCACCGGCTACGGTGCGCATCCGGTGGGCGATGATGAGGACGGTCTTGTTTTTTATGAGCCGGGATAGTGCCTCCTGAATGGCAGTTTCGTTTTCCACATCCAAGCTGGCGGTGGCCTCGTCCAGCAGGATGATAGGCGCATCCTTCAGAAAAGCACGGGCGATGGAAATGCGCTGACGCTCACCGCCGGAAAGAGCGCAGCCATTCTCGCCGATATTGGTGTTCCACTTGTCCGGCAGCTTCTCGGCAAATTCCTCGCAGTTTGCCAGCTTTGCCGCCGTAAGGACCTCCTCGTCGGTGGCACCTTTGCGCCCCAGACGGATGTTTTCGAGGATCGTGTTGTCAAACAGGGTCACATCCTGAAAGACGATGGAATACAGGCTCATGAGTTTTTCCGGGTCGATTCGGGAGACATCCATGCCGCCCACGGTGATACTGCCCTTCTGGTAATCCCAGAACCGTGCTGCCAGCCGGGAAACAGTGGTCTTGCCGCTGCCGGAGGGGCCCACCAGCGCCGTAACCTCCCCCTGCTTTGCGGTAAAGGAGACATCCCGCAGCACCGCTTCACCGGAGTCATAGGCAAAGCCCACATGGTCGAACACGATATCGCAGCCCTGATTGGTCAGCTGCTCGCTGCCGGTCTGCAGGGGAGCGTCCAGAATCTCATTCATCCGCCCCACATTGGTACGCATGGCGATGACCGCCGCCAGATTCTGCAAAGCCCCCTGCATGGGGTCGTACATCCGGGATGCCGCCATCAGGAACAGAAACAGGGTCAGTACGTCGATGCTGCCCTGCACCAGCAGCACCGAACCGGTGAGCGCCACCGATGCAATGCCCAGCTTGAGCACCATGCCGGCGGAGGACACAAACAGCGCTGTTTCCAGCTCTGCCACAATAGACTGCTTTTCCACTGCCCGAATTTTGCCGGAAAGGCCGGACAGATACTGCTGCTCCGCATTGCTGGCTTTCAGGTCCCGGAGAGTCTCGATGTACTCCTGAATACCGTCCGCACAGGCCATTTTCGCCGCCATGGTCCTGGCCTGCACCTTATCCTGTACCCGATAGCTGCCCACCACGATGGCAGCGGATACCGGAATGACCCACAGAGCCGCCAGTGCCATCCGCCACTCAAAGGCGAACAGGCTCAGGGCAATGAGCACCGTGGAAATGAGGGAGCCGAACAGACCGGGGATGAAGTGGGAGCAGTCCTTTTCCAGTACCTCGCAGTCCGCCATGATGGTGCTTGTCAGGTCGGCAAGGTCTCGCTTGCCGAAAAAGGACAGAGGCAGCTTCCGCAGCCGCTCTGCAAGGGTCAGGCGGCGGGTGCCGCTCTCTTTATAGGTGGTAAAATAGGTGCCGTTGTACTGGAACCATGTGGTCAGTAAAATCAGTGCAAAGCAGGCAACGCATCCCAGCAGATAAAAGGTACTTCTCTCACTCGTAGAGCCTGCCAGCAGGTCTTTTACCAGAAGATACAGCAGCCCGGTGGGCAGCATGAACGCCATGTTCTGGAACGCACAGGCTAGAACGCCCTTTACAAGCCCCTTTGCGCCCTCCGGGGAGCTGGCTGTGGCGTGTTGAATTTTTTCGATCATTCCTTACCCCTCCTTTGCGACCTTCCACTGCACCGAGGCCTGATAGTCCTGCCACATCCGGGCAAACAGGCCGTTCTGCGCGCACAGTTCGTCCTTTGTGCCGGATTCCACAATCTGCCCATCCTGCACCACATAGATGCAGTCGGCGTTGGCTACGGTGGACAGACGGTGTGCGATCATCAGCACGGTTTTGCCCTTGGCAAGCTGAGCAAAGGCTGCCTGCACCTTTGCTTCATTGTCCGGGTCGGCAAAAGCGGTGGCCTCGTCAAGCAGCAGGATGGGCGCATTTTTCAGCATGGCGCGGGCAATGGCAATGCGCTGCTGCTCGCCGCCGGACAGATACACGCCTTTTGTGCCAATGACGGTATGGATGCCCTCCGGGAACTTTTCCACGATATCCATGCACTGTGCAGCTTTCAGCGCCGCCAGCACCTCGGCTTCGGTGGCCTGCGCTCTGCCCAGCCGGACGTTGTCCAGAATGCTGCCCTTGAGCAGGCGGCTGTTCTGGAACACAAAGGAGATGGTGTCCATCAACTCTTCCTTGGGGATGTCCCGCACATCCGCTCCGCCCACCCGGACGCTGCCGCTCTGCACATCAAAGAACCGGCAAATCAGGTTTGCCAGTGTGGATTTGCCGCCGCCGGAGGGGCCAACGAAAGCCACCATCTGACCCGGCTGAATTTTCAGCGAAACGCCCTTGATAACATCCGTTTTGCCATCATAGCTGAAATGCACATCCTTCAGGGACACAGAGGCATCTTTCGGATGCCGCGGATGATCGTTTTCTGGCACAGGTTCCGCATCCAGAACCGAATCCACACGAGCCAACGCATCTGCCACAACGAGTTCATTTTCGCTCATGTACATGATGCGGGTCAGGGTCAGGGAGATTACCGGGGTAATGATGATGTAGAACAGCAGGTTCAGCAGAAATTCCGAAGTCACACCGTTCCGGGTGAACAGAAGCCCACCTACAATCAAGAAAGCAAACACACCGTTGATTGCGGCAGTATAGAGCATCATCGGCATCCGCAGCTCTTTGGTGTAGGCAATGACCCACTTTTCGTACTCATCAATGGTCGCTTTGAATTTTTTGAACGAAAAGACGGATTGCCCGAAGGTCTTGACTACCGGGATGCCGCGGACATACTCCACGGCCTCGTTAGACATTGATTCCAACGCATTACCGTATTGCCGCATTTTGTCTGCCATCCGCCTTCCTGTCATGGCGGACATGATGACGAAGCCCAGTGCCACCGGAACGAGACTCAGCAGACCCAGCCGCCAGTCGAACACAAGCAAAAGAACCAACAGACCTATGGGTGTTGCCATTGCATTATATTTGTCCGGCAGCTGATGGGCGAGAAATGTCTCCGCTGCGCCAGTACTCTCGTGGATGATCTTGCGCAGCTTACCGCTGCCAAACGTCTCCGTAAAGCCCAGCGGCAGTGTGGCAAGGTGTTCGGAAACCTCCAGCCGCAGATTGGTCGCCACCCGGAACGCCGACAGATGGGAGCACATCAGTGCCGCAATGTAAATGAGGTAAGCCAGCACCGCAAACAGCACTGCCATCCAGCCGTAATGGGGGATGTTCACCGCCTGCGCATAGTCCGGCGCGGCGTTCAACACATCCCGCAGGATCTTCCAGATGTACACAAAAGGCACCAGCGCCACCAGCGCACTGACCGCAGACAGCACCCACGAAGCGTAGGTGAAATATCGGTAGTTCCCGGCGTAGCCCATCAGCCGGGAAAGATCGGACTGTTTTTTCACGGAAAGACCTCCTTCAAATCAGATTGCGGCAAAAATGTGCTGTGGTATTTCAACTCCACAGCACATTCTGCGTTTTAACCCGCCAGATTTTCGGTGCAGAACAGCTCAATGCAGTTGTCGATCATCGTCTGGTCACAGTCGGTGGAAATGCCGGAGGCCAGCCAGTAAGCATATTCGCCTGTATCGTACTGGCTCAGAGCTTCTGCATCCGAACCATAGCGAAACTCAATATGGTAAGTTTCCGCACTGGTGTCCGGCGCAAGGAAGAAGTAGGTGAACTCGCCGGAATCGGCATCATCGCTTTGAAACTCATACAGCCCACGCACAGGCTCCATGCCAATATAGTGATAGGTATGGGAGAACAGCACATTGCCGTCCTTATCGGTGCCGGAAATGGTAGAAGTTTCACCATCGAAGGTCAAGATCGCAAGGCTATTGGTAAAGCCGCAGAAATAGGCTCCGCCGCCGTTGGCATACGCTTTGACTGCATCTTCGCCGTAAACATCACCTGTCACCATAGAGGACAGCTTCTCAAAAGCAGCTTCGGCATTGTCCTCGCCCACGAGAGCGGTACAATCATCCAGCCATGTCTGCTTATATTCGTCCGCCAGAATCACCGGCCACAGTTCCTGATAGCTGCCCGTTAGGTCGTTCAGCAACTGTGCAGCGGCAGCTTCGTTTTCATCCACAGCAGAAGAGGCGGTCTCTTCTACGGAAGAAACAGTGCTTTCTGCGGCAGAACTTGCAGAAACGGGAACAGAGCTCGCCGTGCCGCTGCTGCAGCCAACCAGAAGAGAAGCAGACAGAGCTAGCACAGCAGCTGCACTCAGAATTCTTTTCATCAAACGCATTATCAATTTCCTCCACAAAATCAGAATATCGGCGTTAGTTTCAACTAATCGCGATACTGATTTTACTGGAACCGGACTTTCTGCGCAAGAACCAAATCGACAGAATCTATCCAATCGGACGCATCTTCCGATACTCCGTAGGCGTCATGCCGGCTGCTTCCCGAAATGCAGAAGAAAACTTATTCGGATTTTCGTACCCGACCCGATGGGCGATTTCAGCAACCGTGCAATCGGTTTCGAGTAGTAGCTTCTGTGCCAGCTGCAGCCGGTACTCTTTCTGATACGCATAGACCGAGCTTCCGTAAATGCCTTTGAAACAGCTTTTTAATGCCGTAGGCGAAAGGCCGACCTCCTGTGCAAGCTGTTCGATTGTACGGCGAACTGTCAGTTCCTGCGTGAGAAGAGCCGCAGCCTGCTTCACGCACTCCACCTGATGCTGATTGAAATACTCTGTCTGCTGCACATCTTCCCTGTTTTTCAGCCGGGTCAGAATATGCAGCAACTCCAGCACTTTCAGCCGAAGATAGCCAGTGTCCGGCACAGAATGCGCTGTGTAAAGCTCTGAAAAAATATGGGCAATGGTCGGTTCTGACCGCAGGATACAGCAGCGGTTTTCCGTGCAGATGTACCGCCGTATGACATCAAGGTCTACGCCGTACCATTCCATTTGTTTCCGCATTTCCGGCGAAATCGCATCCAGATCCAGTAGGATGGTGATGCCGTGGTAGTGCCGCAGCGGAAAGCAGGAGGACGACTTTTTGCGCGCTGCTGCACAGACGGCAAAGTCCCCTGCCGCCAGATAGCAGCAGCTATTTGCCCCAAAACTGCACTCGTAACGCCCCACGCGGCAGTGGTTGATCTCAATGACATTCCGCATTGGTGCCGTGGCTTCCTCAAAGAATGCAAGGTGCATATCGTTATAATACAGCTCTGCACCCAAAAACAGTGGACAGATGGTCATACTCCCGCTCCCCGTTCCGTTGGAGAACACGACGGTGCGGGGCATCGCCGTGGAAGCAGTTTGCTCCGGGGGAAGATCAAAAAATGATTTATACATAGCCATTCTCTTTTCCTGAAGATTCGATTTTTCTTACTGATTCGCAGACGTGAACTGTCAAATTCCATTTCTCTGCAAAAATGTTTCCATCAAATCAAGATAACGTTCCGCCTGAACAACGAAGCCCACATGACCGCCCGGAACATTGTGAATCTCCGCATCCAGTTTCCGGAACAGATCTGCGAACCGTTTCTGATTTTCCTTTTTGAAAATGTCATTTTCCGGGAGGAGGATCAGTATCCTCCCCCGCAGATATTCAAAATCATTTGCTTGGAAAGGCGGGTAATCCTTCAGCATATATACACACCGGAAGCTATGGATGCACTTTCTGCAAAAAACACAGACAATTCAGCAATCGCTGTCATCCTGCGAGGTGCGCAGAGTGCTTTTTCTCATACACCGCAGCCGCGATGCACCAGCGGATAAACTGCTTTGTTTCTTCTTTCTTCATTTTCTTCGCTTCCTGTTCGTAATCATAATAGCCAAAAGCGTTCCAGCTCCGACGCAAGCAGCGCTGGATGATTGATGATCTCGCCATGGCCGAAACCGGTGAAGCAGCGGACGATCAGGCTCGGATATGCCGTCCGCAGCCGCTGGATGGCCTTTTTCATGTGCCCTTCTTTTTCTCCGTACCAACAGGCGACCTTTGCATCGGGCTGTACCAAAAAGTCCGTTCGATAGAGATAAAGTCCTGCCTCCCAAGTGGCCCGGACGGATTCCAAGCTGATATGATCCGGGATACGGCGGAGCATAGTCTGCATTCCCTGCTCCGTCTGCCCCATAAAGCGCAGCGCCCATGCAGGCATGTACTTTTCGTGTGCCGTTCGATATTGCTTTTGCGGCATGACCTTCAAAATCAGTCGATTCAGCACTCCGAAATCCAGATACTCCGGCCCGCTGAGGATCATCCGATCGATCTGAACGGTTGGGGAAGCCTTCAGAAAAACAGCCGGTCCGCAGCCCAGCGACTCTGCAAAAAGCAGATCCAACTGTCCGTCAAGCTCTTTTTCAATATAAGCCGCCAACTTGTCCGCCTGATCCCGGGCAGTCGTGTAGGTCGTTTCACCGGTTCCATCAAAGCCGTCGAAGCTGACGGCATACACGCAGAATTTCCTTTCCAGCAGTGGGATCAAATCCTCAAACTGCTGCCAGCACATAAGATTTCCGTGCAGCAGCATCATGGTCTTTCCCTCTATATTGCCGAATCGTTTGATTTCCATACCAATCTGCCTCCCCGCTATTTTTTGACCTTCATGCAAAAATCGCAGCGATCATTTCCGCGCCCCAGCGTCATGCTTCTCTCCCAGATCAGCTTCGGATGCAGCCCGGTATAGCTGATGTCATCACTGTCGCAAAAGCAGCGGCACAGCTCCGGGCATCCGTATTCTGTGCAGGTGTCGTGATAGGGACACTTCATCATATCCACACGCCAGACGCCACTGCCGGTCTGCAGTTCTTTTGGGGCAAAGCCCGCCGCCGGGCCGAAAATGCTCCGGGTGGATTTGACGAAAACGCCGGGAACAAGGCGGTAAAGCCCCGGTATGTGCAGCAGGGCGGCAAGCTGTTTGTGGCTCGTTCTCGCCAAGCGCTCCACATAGCCGTGAACGGTTTGCAGTGCCTCCTCTTTCGGCATGACCCGCTGCAAGGTTTCGTAGGCCGCAATGCCCGGTAAGATCTGCCGCTTGAGGTGGTACTGCTTTTCCTTGCTTGCACCCGCGTTTTCAGCCAGCAGCGCATTCAGGCGTGC
Organism: Faecalibacterium sp. 7; assembly: GCF_049562865.1. Classification (NCBI taxonomy): domain Bacteria; kingdom Bacillati; phylum Bacillota; class Clostridia; order Eubacteriales; family Oscillospiraceae; genus Faecalibacterium; species Faecalibacterium sp. 7. Next base: position 3,084,546 of record NZ_CP186911.1, read on the forward strand.
ATCAAAAGCAGCGTTCAGCTGCTTTGCCTGCGCGGGAAAGCGTTGCGCCGCAGTCTCCCGAAAGTCACGGGAAAGATAGGTTTCCTTCGCCTTCATCGTCCGTCACCCCTTCTTTTTGTACCCGCAGTCGCAGTAGGGTCCGCCGGAGGCAAGGGTATACTGCCGCACAAAATTTGTCACACCGCCCGCTTCGCTCATGGTGTAGTCCAGATGGCACAGGGCAGGGGTCAGATCGTACAGACCCAGTTCCTTCATCAGCACACAGATGCCGCATTTGGTAAAGCGTCCCTCGTAGCCGCTGCCATCCGGGTATTCGTAAAACTCCATGTTCCACGAGTAGGGGTTGCGGTCGGCGGCTTTCAGAGTGGCGGTTGCCTTCATAGCGGCAATGTCCTTTGCGGTAAACTTGCTTTTTCCGCTCTTGCGGCAGAACCACTGCATGGGCGCTGTCATCATGGATTTTGCGTAGTAATCCGTCAGCCTGTCCACCTCCGGACGCTGCGGCATGGAGAGGATGAACGCGCCGAGCATTGCGCAGTTGACGATGTTCATTTTGAAGCGGTCGGCCTTTTCAAACTCCGGCAGCCTGCGGATGATCTGCCGGTATTGCGGCTTTGCCTTTTTCGTGATGGTTCTTGCGGTGGCTGCATCATAGCCCAGCACAGCGGTCAGTTGTTTTTGAAAGGAGCCTGAAAACAGCACCCACATTCCAAAAGGCATCCCGGCGTATTTCATTGCAGATACCTCCCGGCTTCCGTTTCCAGTGCCTGCCATACCGGGTAGGCTGCGCCATGTTCATCAAAAAATTTCTTGAGGTCCCGGTTCAGCGCGCTCATTTCGTCGATGGCGTTCATAGCATGGTCGGAGGCGCAGAGCTTGCCCAGCGAAGTGGCACACATCAGCTTGAAAAAGCGCAGGCAGGTCTTGCGGTACTTTTCCCCTTCAAAGTCCGCATCCTCCTTGGGCAGAATGGTGTGCCCGGCATCCCGGATGGCGCGGTATCCCTCGATGTTGGCATCCAGCACACGGTTCAGGTACGCAGTATCTCCCCTGAGCTTTTTCAGGTCGCCGTCTGTCTTATAGCAGGCGAAGGCCGCAGGCATCACAAACGCGGCATGGCAGAGCAGATAGTCCTCCATGTTCGGCTCGTAAACAACCTTATATTTTGTGCCGTGGAAGATGCGCCCGATCAGCTGTTTATTGGAGATTGCACCCGGCAGCTGTCCGATGGTGATCTTTTTCAGGTCGATGGAGACCACCCGGTCAGCCTCCCGATGCCCGGCAGAAAGCGCAAAGGCAAACAGGACGTTCTTTTCCGGCAGCGCCGCCGCCAGCGCCCTCGCCTGCACATTGTTCCCCACAAAAACGATGTTCTTCGTCCGGTTCGCCCGCAGCGTGTCCAGAACGGAATCCAGCTGTGTATAGCGCAGGACCACAAAGATCACATCGTACATTGCATCCGGTGCAAGCTCCGTCACCACCGGAATGCGGCTGACCGAGGTGCGGAGCGAAAATTTGTCCTTGATCCGCAGGCCGTTCTGCCTGATCTCCGCAGCCCAGTTTCCCCGCGCAAGCAGAGTGACATCCTTTCCGGCGCGCAGCAGATTTCTTGCCAGATTGCACCCCAGAACGCCTGCACCATATACCAGAATTTTCATTTCTTGCCTCCAAATCCGATCTTCACGATCTGCATTTTCATCCCGTTGTCCCCGACCTTAGCGAGAAACCGGAAAAAGCCGCTGACGGAAGGGTCTTTCAAATCGTTGTACCCCAGCATATAGCCCCGGCTGGATACCTGCAAACGGTTGTCCCATGGGGTAAAGATGCACCATCCCAACAGCCCCTTTGCGGATGCCCACGGCACAGACAAGAAACAGCAAAGCCCCCAACCCAAGACCTTCCAGAATCACCTGTAAAAGCATTACTTGTTCCTCCTGTATCCGTTTTCATCCCGGTATTCGGGATGTTCCTTTGCATACGGGTCTTGATCGCCGCAGATGGTATAGTCGCATCGGCAGCCGTCCACGCAGGTGGTCGTCCGCACGAGCTTGGCATGGAGCAGCTCCATCGCTGCAAAATCCACATTGCACAGGGCGGGCATAATGTCCGCAAATCCGAACCGCTTAGCAAATTCCGCCGCCGGACACGCCGTAAATTCATAATAGATGGGCTTGCTGTTTTCGTAAGGCGTAACATCCATCTCGTAATCATGCCATGTGTCACAGTGCTTTTGAGCAGTGCTGAATGCCCGATACATCAACTTTTTCCAGAATGGCTTGTTGATGTCAACGAAGCGCAGCTTCCGGAAGGACGGCAGGATCAGATTTTCTTCTATCTCTTCCATTTCGCGGAATGTGACCACATCCCGGCACACATCGTAAAAGCACATGATGGCGATGCAGTCGTAGGTGCCGCCTACGCCGTTGTGAAAATTCTTTTTACCGCCGAGGTCGGTGCGCCACTTGGAAAGAAGCTCTGCGTATCTCAGCTGCACCTGCTCCCAGACCGCCTCGCGCTCCACCTCCGGATAGTGCAGAGTGATTTTCGCCAGAATTTCCTTTTTGCAGGGTTTGGAATATAGCACATGGCAGCTACGGTCAATTTGTAATTCGCTGTCCCTCATCTTCCCACGCCTTTCAGAAAACCGCTCTTTGCATTTTCTTCGGTGTCGTCCGATTCGTCGTAGGCATCATAGGGTGCCGATGGGTCGTGGGCTCTTTTTTTGAAAGGCGAGCACAGCTCATTTTTGTGCGCAAAGGCAAACTCCATGTTGTCCGTCCAGCCGGTGTGGCCGGTAATAAACAGCGGATGCAGTCCGCGTTTTTTCAGCTTTTTCTCCAGCAGTGCCAGAGACTTCACTGCCAGCTTGTTATCCTCTGCCAGCGCAGAAATAAAGCTGTAGCCGCCGTCCGCGCCAAACCACAGCGTGTCGCCGGTAAAAAGGTACTTATCGTCAATGAGGTAGACCACATGTCCCCATGTATGACCGGGAACCAGAAAACACTTGATCCTGACGCCGTCAATGTCAAGTACCTGCCCATCGTGCAGCAGTACCTTTTCGTTGTTGATCGTGACTTGCGGCAATTTATAGAGATGATAGATGACTTTTCGCCGCACCTCGCCGGTGAGATACTGATTCTCGATCTCGCCGATGTAAAGATTCGCATTCCGGAACAGCCCCGGACTGTCTGCTTCCACCGCACCCACATGGTCGGTGTCCTGATGGGTGATAAGGATATGGTGTATCGACTTCGGATCAATCCCAAGCCAGCTCATTTTTTCGGCAAGGCGGTCGTAGTTATATCCCGCATCGACCATAATGGTCGTATCGCCTTTGCGGTAGAAGAAGATGTTCGCCACCCATTCGCGCACGCAGGCAACATTCTTGTCGATCCAGCCGGTGTTCAATGGCTTGAAGATTTCCTTGCCCCGGTACATCCAGCTCATTGCTTTTCTTTGAAATTCCGTTGCCTTTTTCGACATAATCGCACCTCATTTCTGTGCTGTGATGCACAGCCAGCCCTTTTTATTTTTGTGGTTCTGGATCTTACAAAATCCTGCTTGCTCCAGATACATTTTACCGTTCACAATGCAACGCTTTTTACCAGATGCGCCCACTGCTCCGGGTGACAGGCCAGCAATTCCTCGTGCTGCAAGTTCTGCTCATGGAGAACAGGATGTGCAAAATGCTGCTGATACCGGGCACGATATTTTGCGCCCATTTTCAGGGCGTAAAAAATATGGATCTCGGTACCGGGCACATGGATCTTATCCGGCAGCGGAGTGATAAGATCGGAGTAGAACTGATTTTTACAGCTCTGCATGGTCACATAAGGGCGGGCCCCACCGAACATTTTCAGAAAGGCTTTGACATAATCCCCCGACTCTCTGGCACGCTTATCCAGACGCTTTTGGAGAAATTTCGCCTTAATCTTTCCGTCTCGCACCACAGGGTAGATCAATGGCAGCAGAAAATCCGTCTGCAAGTTTGCCGTCAGCGGCGATGCCTGATCCAAATCGGAGCTACCCAGAATGCCGTAGTCCATGTGGATGTTCTGCCGCGCCGCCAGCAGCCCCACAAACGAGCCGCCCAGAGAGCAGCCGTAGGCCGCCCGGATGCGACCGCCGCAGTGGGTCTTGAGGTAGGCCTCGATTTTTTCGGTCTCCTCCAGCATGGTGGGAAATTCAGTCTGTTCAGTCTCATCAAAGCCATCGTAGCTGACGCACAGCACCCGGAAGCTGTCAGCCAGAAGCGGGATCACCGCACCGAAATTGCTTTTCCAATGGCAACAGGTGCCCGGCAGCAGCAACAGCACCGGGGCATCCTCTGCACCAAATGTGTAGATTTTCATCGTGATACGTTCCTTCTCTATTTATTTTCCACCTGTAAATAGAAGAGATATATTTCTTCGTATAGGGCAGAGTTATGAGTTAGGTAAAGCTAACTTTCAGCCTTGTAAAAAGCCGCTTCTCAGCGGTCCTTCTGCCAAAATAATACGCCCTGCTGTCTCCTCTGTCAAGGAGTTTAGGCATTTTCGGAGATTTTGAAAAAGATTTCGTTATTGGAGCTTCCCCTGCGGCATAGAGGAGGCAAAACGTTTCCCGCATCGAAAAAATTTCGTCCCTGTAAACTTGTCTGTTTCTGCTTGGCAACGCCCGGTGGGAGTGCTATTTTTACTTTGTGAATTTGTTTTGCCTAACCATCTGAGGGGTTTTTCCCCTGCATTTTTTTGCATCGATTGTTAGACAATGGTCAAAAATGCAACATCCTGTTGCTGCCGGCAATAGAAAAATCTACCGCAGACAGAAAAGGGGGGTTGTTCTGATTCACATAGCGTATTTTTTCCTAAAGCTACAAGATGTGTCATACTTTTCTTGCTTCACTTCAATAAATTTTTCAAAACCCTCTTGACGCATTCTACATGCCGTGGTATTTTTCTTGTAAATCCCATTGATTTTGTGGATTGGTTCAAATTCATCCACAAGATGTAGTCGTGTTCATTTTGAACACAGCCACAGAAAGTGGTTGGTTATCACCGTGAGACCCACCACTTCAGTGAGGGAAAGTCCGCAAAAGAATTTACCGCCCCGCAACACACCCGATTCATTTTGCCGCTGTTTCACCCGACAAAATCCATCGCTATGCTGCATGGGCGGTATTTTTCTTTTATGGGAAACGCACCTTGAAAATCTCATGAGCCGACCGAACGTGATACCGACTTTTCGTCAACGCCGCTGCACAAACAGGGGCAGGAACTGCGTTCGGAGCAAACGGTGACCCACATACATGAGCAGCACAACCTCTACTTATTTTTTTGCGCCTTAACAATTCGGAAACAATTACCCAGAAACGGTTTTGAGCGCAGCGGTAGAGGGCAAGAACCGTCCCGTGGCCACAAATTTTCAATTCTTGAAAATTTTCTGTCCATCCGGGACTTCACTTCTACAATGCGTCTGCATTTCCGAAGTGATCTTGTTGGGGCGTGCCTGCCCCAAACCCTGCTCATGGTTCGCACCTGACGGTGCGAACAGCAACGGCGTGTCGTGCTTACATAACTTCACCGAGGAGTTATCGAACAGACAGGAGGTACAATGACCAAAACGAATGTTCAATCGACCCCTAGCAATTCCCAGCACCACGACACGCCGAACATCAAAACGCACGTCATCAAGTTCCGGGTAACGGAAAATGAAAAACTGGAACTCGAATGTACTGCAAAACTCCTGAATCTCTCCCTCTCCACTTTTATCCGCCGTGCCATCCACAATGTCAAGATCGAGAAAACAGTCATCGTTGCCGACGGCGGAGAAGAAGCCTTGACCGCCGTTTCCACCCTGCTTGCTCAGTGCAGCAAGGTGGGCACCAACCTCAACCAGCTTGCAAGGCACTTCAACTCCGGCGGTGCAGACACCGAGCAGATTCGGGCGAAACTCCTTGACGAACTTGCAGACCTGACCGCATTTCGGCTCAACGCCGAGAAAGTTCTAGGTGAACTGTATGGCAACGCTCAAGCATATCGCCTCTAAAAACTCGGACTACACCGCCATCGAAGCGTACCTCGTTTACCAGCATGATGCGTTCACTGGAAAGCAACTTCTGGATGAACAAGGCAGACCGAAGCTGCGGGAATCCTACCTGCTCGATACCCTTGAGTGCGGCGCTTTCTCGTTTGCAACGGCCTGCCTGCTGGCAAACCGCAAGTATGGCAAGAACACCCAGCATGGTGATATCAAGAGCCACCAGTATATCATCAGCTTTGACCCACGAGATGCAGCCGACAACAGCTTGACCATGGAAAAGGCACAGGCACTTGGCCTGAAATTCTGCGAAGAAAACTTCCCCGGTCATCCTGCCATCGTCTGCACTCACCCGGATGGACACAACCATTCGGGAAACATCCATGTCCACATCGTGATCGGCAGCGTCCGAACACGAGAAGTGGAGCGTAAGCCCTATATGCAGAAGCCCCGCGATTGGCGTGAGGGTATGAAGCACTCCAGCACCGCCCAGACCATGCGACACCTCCGTGTCGAGGTCATGGAGCTGTGCGAGGGTGCCGGACTGTACCAGATCGACCTGCTCAACGGCTCGAAGGAGCGCGTGAGCGAAGCCGAGTATTGGGCAAGACGGCGTGGGCAGCAGAAGCTCGACCTTGCAAACGCAGCCCTTGCCGCAGCTGGACAACAGCCCAAGCAGAAGAAGTTTGAAACCGTAAAAGATACCCTGCGGAAACAGATTTCTTCGGTGTTGTACCGTGCTACCAGCTTTGAAGATTTTTCCGACAGGCTCTTGCAGCAGTACGGCATTGCCGTCAAGGAAAGCCGTGGACGACTCAGTTATTTGCCTTCCGGCAGAACGAAGTTTATCCGAGCGAAACATCTCGGTGACAAGTTCGATAAGGCGGCAGTGCTTGCTACGTTGCAGGCAAACGCCGAACGCAAGCCCAAGGCGCAGTTCAAGCAAGATACCATCGGGAAACTGATTGACATTCAGGCAAAGCTGGCCGCGGGCAAGGGCACAGGCTATGAGCGTTGGGCAAAGAAGTACAACCTCAAAGCCATGGCACAAACTCTGATCCTCTTGCAGGAAAAAGATTTGCTCAACGAGGACACCCTGAACCAGCGCATCGCCGAACTGGAAACCAAGTACCACGACGCACTGGCAGTGGTGAAAGACCTCGAAGGTCGCATGAAATTCAGCAAAGAGCTGCGCTATCACATCGCAGCCTACACCAGCACCAAGAATGTTGCACAGCAGTTAAAGACTGCCAAACGACCCGCAGCCTTTGAGGAACAGCATCGTGCAGAGCTGACAGCGTACCGGGCGGCAGCAGCCTATTTCAAGGCAAACAACCTCACCAAGCTGCCCAGCCCGAAAAAGCTGGAAGCCGAGTATGCGCAGCTGGCATCCGAAAAGGCAAAGTTCTACGAGCAGTACAAGGAATCTAAAGAGGAACTGCTCAAACTGAAAACCGCAAAGCAGAATGTTGCGTCCTTTTTCCGGGAGGAAGAACAGACGCAGCAGGAGAGATAAAGGAGTGTGCGTATGATCAATCTGAAAATCGACCCGGAGTTTCAGTCCCAGATTCCCCCTCTGACCGATGATGAATTTAAGCAGCTTGAAGAAAATATCCTGAAAGAGGGCAAGCTGCTCTCTCCTTTGATCGTTTGGAACAACACCCTTGTTGACGGCCACAATCGTTATGAAATCGTTCAGAAGCATCCCGAAATCTCTTTCTCCACCATGCCGCTCCCGTTTGAAAGCCGGGAAGAAGTCCTCGCTTGGATCTGCAAAAATCAACTGGGGCGGCGCAATCTGACCCCGGAGCAGAAGAAGTTCCTCATTGGAAAGCAGTACAGTGTGGAACATCGGAAGCCCGGTGGAAACGGCAACAACCAGCACACGGCTGCTGCCAAGAAAACCGCCCCGGAGGAATTGTGTCAAATTGACACAATTCCTCCCGCCTCTGCGGAAGCGAGCATCCGCAAGCAGATTGCAGAGCGGAACAACGTCAGTGAATCTTACGTTGTCCGATCTGAGAAGTTCATGCGCGGCGTAGAGATTATGGAACAGATGGTGCCCGGTATGCAGGAGAAAATCCTGTCCGGGCAATTCAAAGTCCGTGATGCCGATATGCACCGCCTCGCTAGAGCTGATTTTCCGAACCGCAAGCAGATCGTGCACGAGATTCTGCACCCGGAAGACCGTCCCGCTCCGCAGTCGAGCTACTCACACTACTCTGGAATCAACTACTCCGCGCTGGAGGTTGCTGTCCGGCGGATTCAGCAGGACTTTGATTTTTTGATGAGATACTTGCCTAAGCTACCGGACGATTCCTACGCCAAAACTGAAACTCTAAAAATCCTCAAGCAGCACAAAGCGTATATGGCACAGTTTGAAGAAATGCTGAACGATGAAAAAATCGCATAACGACAGGCACTTGTAAGCCATCAACGAGCCACCAGCCGCATGTGCAGGGCGGAAAACATCCGCGCCCTTGCGCCTGATAAGAATTGGAACTTTGATTTTCTCGCCCGGCTTTGCCACGGTGGGACGATCAAAGGAGCGTGCGTTTGAACAAAAAGAAAAAGTCCACAAACATTTCCCCTTACCCCGATGATGTCATCGACCGTCTGGCACGGGCGTTCTACCCGGCCATCCTTGCCTGTTGGAACAGCGAGGAAGGGCAAAGAGAGTTTGCCGCGTGGCAGGCTGAACAGGCTCATAATGCAAACAACGAAAAACAGGAAGTTCCCGCTGGGGAACTCCCTGTTGTACATATCGCTATCGTCTGTGGTCTTTTGCAGGGTGCGTCCTATTCAGGGGCGCACCCTGTTTTTTGTTTTGCCCTTAATCTTCTAGCCCATGGCTCCCGGTTACGTTTTTCAAGTATTCTTCTAGATTGCCGTTCAGAATCAAATCCGCATAGCCCAGTGGGTCATTGTAAATAAGGTAATCCAGCTCCGTCTGCTGCGCCATGGTCACATCCAGCGCATCCTCGACCCCGGTGCAGTCGATAGAAACCTTTCTGCCATCCCGGAGCAACAGCTCCACGCAGCTGGTGTCCATGTTGAAATGACAAGCTCTTGCATCGTACTTCATGTTTGTGTCCTTTCCGCCTTACGGCACTCTTACCGTGGTCTGTCGTGCTTTTTTGTGATAAGGTCTAGGACGTTTTTCGATGGAAGCAAGGGATTCGTTCTGTTTTCCGAAGAATACAAAAAATCCGAACCCTTCTCCTATCGGAAAAAAGTTCGGATTTTGTTGATGTGGTGCACCTCCAGGGACTCGAACCCTGGGCCCACTGATTAAGAGAAACCAACGTGCAACAATCGTCAATTTCCAGAGTTGCGTAAAATCGTTATTTTTATCGTTTCACCGTAAATTTGCATTTTGCATCTGCTGCATTCTTTGCACCTGTTATCCCCTCTTGCATCCGTTATCCAGCCGTTCCGGTGTGCAAAAAGTGTGCAAAAATGTGCAGAGCCAAAATCAGCTCCTTAAACAGGCATTGAGTTTTTATGCAAAGCCGGAAAAACGGCCGGGTTCAAGCTCGACACGGCAGCTACAATCTTGCCTGTTCAGACTAAGCATCAAATGTACATCAACAACTACGATTCATGGCAGGGATTTGGACAACTGCGATCTCTTATAAATCCAAAGCAGCTCTTTCTATGTGGACTTTTCTGGGTGGAAACACCTAAAAGGTTCACATTTTTTATTTTACCGGCAGCCAGACCGTTGTTTTTGCCCCGCAGGGGGTGTTCTGCCCGAACACTGCCGTGCCGCCATGGGCGGCGGCGATCTGCTGCACTACATACAGGCCAAGGATATGAGGCGCATTTTCGGCAGGCTCCGCAGCGTTCAGTGCCACCAGAACGGCAGCCGGATAGCCAATACCGTCATCTGCCACGGTCAGGCAGAAGCGCTCCCCTACCTGCCGGGTGTGCACGGTAATGTTCACCGGCTTTGGGTTATGCCGGACGCTGTTGTTCAGCAGATTTTCCAGCAGCCGTGCCAGCAGCGCCTCATCCACCGAAAGCACTGTCTGCTCTGCTGGTTCTTCCTGTTCCAGTGTGACCTCGCAGCGCTCTGCCAGCGGGCTTTCGCAAAACTGCGCCACCAGCTGCCGGAACAGCGGCCCTGCCCGGAGGTCTTTCCGGCGCAGGGGTTGGGCACCGTATTCCAGCTTACTGGTCAGGTTCAGGTCATCAATGAGGGTGCGCAGCTTTTCGCACTGGGTGCGGATTCCGGTCGCTTTCTGCCGGGAGCTGTCCGGCAAAAGCGTATCCTGTTCTAGCTGCTCCGCCCAGCCTAAGATCAGAGCCAGCGGGGTGCGCACGTCATGGCTGACCCCTGCGATCCACTGGGTGCGGGCGTTGTCCCGCCGGGAAAGCATCTCATTTTTGGCTTGCAGCTGCGCCCCGGTCTGGTTCAGCTTTTCTGCCAGTTCCCCGGCAAAACCGTCGGTAGGCAGCCGGACGGTCTGCCCCTGCGCCAGTGCATCCAGACCGTTTGCCACGGTCTCCAGCCGCTTTGCCCCCCGCCAGCTCAACCAGAAGCAGAGAACCAGACCCAGCAGCAGCATTCCCAGCGCTGCCGCCGGGAGCACCCGCACCATGCTCAGGGCAAAGTCCGGTGAGCTGTAAATGCTGTACTTCCACAGGCTCCCCTTTGGCAGCCCGATGACGAACAGTCCATAGGGTTCTGTCCAGCAGAACACCGGGTAATCCGCCAGATACCAGCGGGCAAATTTGGCGATATCGCCGGGAGTGTAGGCATGGTTCAGATCCTGCGGCAGGCCGTAGCTCCAGCGGATGTTTCCCACATCGTCCAGCACCATCGCCCACTCGTAGCCATTCATCCATTCCTGCGGGGTGCGTTCTGCCCCAAAGGCAAGCCCTTCTGCCGTTTCCACCATGGAATCCGCGATTTCGCTGGAGGAGTACTCCCGCTGCGGCAAGCGGCAACTCTCCTGCCAACCCAGCCAGCACAGCACTGCAACACCGGAAAACAACAACAGCAGAACGATGCCCACCGCCGCCAGCACATACCGCCGGATCAGGCGCACAAAGGTTTTCATGCTTCTTCCCCCTTTGTCAGCTTATAGCCAATGCCCCGCACCGTCCGCAGAAACTGCGGTGCACCGGGTTCGGCTTCCAGCTTCTCCCGCAGATGCCGGATATGTACCCCCAGACTGTTCTCGTAGCCATAGTAATCTGCGCCCCAGACCGCCGCACAAAGAGCATCGTAGGTAACGATGTGTCCCCGGTTCTCTGCCAATTTCCGCAGCAGCGCCAGCTCGGTAGCGGTCAGCGTCAGTGTTTTGCCCTCCGGCAGGGTAACAATGGCATCATTCAGGTCTACGCACCGCTCCCCCAGCTGCAAAGGTGCCGGTTTTGTACGGGACAGCTCTGCCCGGTACGCCCGCTGCAAAATATGCTGCACCCGCAGCAGCAGCTCCTGCATCAGAAAAGGCTTGGTCAGGTAGTCATCTGCGCCAAGACCCAGCCCGAACAGACGGTCGGCATCCGCATCCCGTGCGGAGAGGAACAGCGCCGGGACATCCGCTTTTGCCCGCAGCGCCCGGAACAGCGAAAATCCATCCCCATCCGGCAGGTTGATATCCAAAATCATCAGCTCCGGCTGCTCTGCCGCAACACAGGCGCGGGCAGCGGCGCAGCTTTGGGCCGTCCTGATATGGCCATATCCTGCGCCCCGCAGCTGCTCACACAGCAGTGCCAGCAGCTCGGCGTTGTCGTCCACGATGAGAAGCTTTGCATCATAAATGGTATCCATAAGGGCAGTTCTCCTTTCCCGCCTTTACTATACCACACTTTTTGCGCCGCAGCGGAAAACACCTGCAAATTTAAGGGGAATTTAAGCTGGCCTTCCGGTCAGTTTAAGGCAGCGGGTGTATTCTGGCATCGTTCCGAAAACCATGAATGCGAAAGGAGACCATTTATGAAACCTGTGATTGAGACCCATGCCCTTTGCAAAAGCTACCATGGCCGTCCGGTGGTGGATCATTTGAACCTGACTGTCCCGGAGGGCTGTGTTTACGGATTTTTAGGCCCTAACGGTGCGGGCAAATCCACCACCATGAAGATGCTGCTGGGGCTTGTACACCCCACCGGCGGCAGTGTGGAACTGCTGGGACACACCCTGAACGAAGCAAACCGCATCGCTCTGCTGCGGCAGACCGGCAGTCTGATCGAATCCCCATCCGGTTACCTGCACCTGACTGCCCGGGAAAACCTTTCCATCGTGGCTGACTTGAAAGACGTGGACCGGAAGGACATCAGCCGGGTGCTGGAGATCGTGCACCTGACCAAAGACGCTGACCGGAAGGTGGGGCAGTATTCCCTTGGCATGAAGCAGCGGCTGGGCATTGCCATGGCGCTGCTGGGCAGCCCCAAACTGCTGATCTTGGACGAACCTACGAATGGTCTGGACCCGGCGGGTATTCAGGAGATGCGCAGTCTGATTGCTTCCATGCCCCAGACCACCGGAGCCACCGTGCTGATCTCCAGCCACCTGCTGGGCGAGATCGAGCAGATGGTGGATCAGGTGGGCATCCTGAACCACGGCAGGCTGCTGTTCGAGGGTTCTCTGCAGCAACTGCAAAAGCACAGCCGGGGCGGCATTCTGCTGCGGGTGCTGGACGCACCCAAAGCCGCAGCCGTCCTGCAGCAGCAGGGAGTAAAAGCCGCTGCACCGGCAGACCAGCCGGACACCCTGCAGCTTCCCCCGCTGCCGGACGAAGCGCTAGCGGCACTGGTCTGTACCCTTGCCGAAAGCGGCGTGGGTGTGGTTGGCCTGACGGCACAGACAAAGAGCCTTGAGGATATCTTCCTCAGCCTGACCCAGACCAGCGGGGAGGTGGCGTAAGATGGCAGCTTTCCGTGCAGAACTGCAAAAAGCCCACCGTAGGCATGACCTTGCTCTCTGCCTGCTCATCCCCGGCATTGTCGTGCTATGGGTGGGCGGCCTTGCCCCGGCAGACCCGGAGGAGCTTGCCAACGGTTACAGCGCCCTGCTTTACAGCCTGCCCGTCATTGAAGCCATTCTGATGCCGGTGATGATGGCAGTGCTGGCCTCCCGGCTGTGGGATATGGAGATCAAAGGCAACACCGCCAAGCTGCTCTACACCCTGCAGAGCCGCCGCAGCCTGTTTGCAAGCAAGGCGGTCTTTGGGGTGCTGGAGGTGCTGTTGGTCACGGTGCTGGAGCTGGCCTGTGTTCCGGTGCTGGGGCGTGTCCATGGTTATACCGAAGCCTTTCCCACTGGGCAGCTATGCTATCTGTTCGTCTGCACGCTGACTGTGGACACAATGCTCTTCTTTGGAGAATTTCTGCTGATGTTGTGGGTAGGCAATCCCCTGCCGGCGCTCTGCGTGGGCATCGTAGGGGCGCTGGTGGGGCTGTTCTCTGCTTTTATGCCGCCGCTTGCCAGTTATTTTGTGCCCTTTGGGTACTACATCCCTCTGAGCGCCTACGAAGTGGCGAACTGGGACAAGGCCACCCACACCGTCACCTACGGCACCCGCCCCTTCAACTGGGGGCTGCTGGCCTTTACCCTTGCGCTGGGCGCAGTACTGTTTGCCCTTGCGTGGCGCAAGGTACAGGACGAGGAGGTATAAAACCATGCTGAAACGCTGTATTCTTGCGGAGAACCGCAAACTCCACGCATCCCCCATCTGGGCAATGTTCTTTGTGCTGCCCATTCTTTCGGCCACCTACGGTACTTTCAATTATCTGCAAAATCTTGAGATCCTCACCGACGGCTGGTACAGCCTGTGGACCCAGCACACCCTGTTTTATTCCATGCTTTTCTTCCCTGCCATGGTCGCCACCTATGCTGCCTACTTGTGGCGGCTGGAACATCTGGGGCACAACTGGAACCTGATCATGGCAAGCCCCGTACCGCCGCTGGACCTGTTTGCCGCAAAGTTTGCGGTGGTGACAAAGCTGGCGCTGCTGACCCACGGCTTTGTGTTCGCGCTGTTCGTGTTCTGCGGCAAGGTATTTGCCCACCTGCCCGGGCTGCCGCCGGTCACCTTACCTCTGTTTTTACTGCGGGGACTGCTGGGTGCGTTGGCTGTCATTGCCGCACAGCTGGTGCTGGCCATGGTCATCCGCAGCTTTGCTGTGCCCATTTTTCTGGGGCTTCTGGGCGGCATTACCGGCATCTTTATCAGCTCCAAGGGGCATGGGCTGTTGTGGCCCTATTCCCTGATGCAACTCGGTATGAACTCCAACAAAAGTGCGGATGCTCTGGCTGGCAGCTACGGGCTGTTTGCCTTCAGCTGCATCTTCTGGCTGGGGACGATGTTCCTTCTGGCATGGCTGCTTTTGCGCCGGGAGGATGTGCGGGCATAAAATAGAAATCTGCGTATCTGCTCCTGTCAAGAGGGCTGGCACCGTCCAGCCCTCTCTCTTTTTGCCAAAGTTTCCCTCGTTTTTTCTTGCAAGCTGCCGAAATCAGCACATCTTCAAAGTTTTTTGTTGACACACTGCGATTTTTGTGGTAATCTATCCCAACAATTGAATATAACATATTTTTACATATTCGTTCAGACCCTGCGGGGCTGAACATTTTGGCTTTCAGCCGTTACATAACCGACTAGCATGACCTTCCAGAAAAAGCGAAGGCAGGGCTGGTCTGTTTTGTGACGGCTTTTTTGTTGCCGTTTTGCCCGCGTTGGACCTTGAAAACCGCATGACCGTCTGCATGGGATACCCGGCGATGACCCTGAGAAGGAGAGCCGGAAAACGCCGCCGGAAGGGGGCAGGAACACCATGCAGGGAGAACGGCAATTCACCTCATGTGGTCAAAATGAGCACATGAGGTGAAACGGACGTTTATCTACTCGTTGCGGCAGGAGAAATCAATGTAGACAAATTGTCCACATTGATTTGCCGTAACCCAAAGGACGTTTATCCACCTGTTGCAGCAGAGAAAATCCATGTGGCCAAATTGACCACATGGATAAGCCGCAGCACCGAAGAAAGGATGTGTGCCTATGGGAAACAACTTTACCCCCGCATGGATCAAGAAAGGCTTCTTCAACGAATCTATCTTCTGTGACGATTTTCTCAGCACCCACCAGTTCCTCTATGTGAATGGCGCATTTTTCACCCCGGAAGGCAGGGTCACAGACACCATGAACCTGCGCTGTGAAATTTTCGATATGCTGCGAGACCATATCGGCGCAAATATCGCCAAACGGGTCAGCAATGTCGTGGACGTACTGAAGCTGGCGGCACAGGTGGAGGACTTCCCGCCCATCACCGACCGCATTGCGCTGGCAAACGGCACCCTGTATCTGGACGGCACCTTTCAGGAAGGCAAGCCGGAGATCGTCCGCAACCGGCTCCCGGTCAAATATGACCCGAAAGCCGCCCAGCCCGTCCACTGGCTGCGGTTCCTGTCCGACCTGCTCTACCCGGAGGACATTCCCACGGTGCAGGAGTTCATCGGCTACTGCCTGATCCCCAGCAACAAGGGGCAGCGCATGATGGTCATCAAGGGCAGCGGCGGTGAGGGTAAGTCGCAAATCGGCGTGGTGCTGTCCCGGCTGTTCGGCTGCAACATGAAGGATGGCAACATCGGCAAAATCTCGGAGAACCGCTTTGCCCGTGCCGATCTAGAGCACACCCTGCTCTGTGTGGACGATGATATGCGGATGGAAGCCCTGCGCCAGACCAACTATGTCAAGTCCATCGTGACCGCACAGGGGCAGATGGACTTGGAGCGCAAGGGCAAGCAGAGCTATCAGGGTTGGATGTACGCCCGCCTGCTGGCGTTCAGCAATGGCGATTTGCAGGCATTGTATGACCGCTCGGACGGTTTCTACCGTCGTCAGCTCATCTTGACCACCAAGGATAAGCCCCTGTCTCGTGTGGATGACCCGGACATTGCCGAGAAGATGGCGGCAGAGGTCGAGGGCATCCTGCTGTGGGCATTTGAGGGCTTGCAGCGGCTGGTGAAGAATGGCTTCCAGTTCACCGAGAGTGACCGTACCAAGCGCAACCGGGAACTGGTGAAGCGGGACAACAACAATGTGTTTGATTTCCTTGAATCCGAGGGCTACATCCGCCTGAAGGCGGATGCCTGCACCAGCTCGAAAGAGCTGTATGAGGTCTATCGAATGTGGTGTGAGGAGAACAGCCTGAATGCGATCAAGGCACGAGGGTTCAGCGATGCGCTGATCGCCAACCAGCGCAGGTATAATCTGGAATCCACCAACAACATCGTCAACTCGTCCGGGCGGAGAGTCCGAGGCTTTGTGGGCATCGAAGCCCTTGTGCAGCCCGACCTCACCCCCAATGGCTGGCGGGCATGACCCGCTTTTGATCCCCCTATATGGTGCGTTTTCGGTCTTTCGCTGCGTACGTGCGTACAGAGAAAACCGCCTGCTGCGTACGCACGTACGCAGCAAAACGCCCAAGTTCTCCTTTATAGGGGGTGTTGGCAAAGTGTCAGATTGACAGTTTGCCAAAATCAGAGGGTCAAAATGACCCTCTGAAAAACCGGACGAGCTGTCCTTCAGGGCAGCTTGCCCGGAGCAAGAGTGCAGAGAGCGCAGCTCTTTGCCCCAGTGATATGATGCTGTGCGTCATATCCTACTGGGTATTATCTGGCGCAAAATGGCGGCAGATCCAGCAGCTCCGCTGCTGCGTTCTCCCACGCCAAACTGATGAAACGGAGGGATGTCTATCTGAAACTGACACGACACAACGGACGAGCCGGAACCCACGGCACCTATAACCCCAGGCACAATGACCGCAGTTTCAACCTTGCCAACAGTGAGCACATCGACCCGGAACGAGCCAAGGGCAACATCTACTGGGACTGCTTTCACGGTTTCCGTTCGGCTCTCGACCCACAAGACCCGGACGATCTGGGGGCGACCTTCTCAGATGTGGAACGGCAGTTCTACGAGAGCCGGTACACGACCTTTATCGAAGGTCAGAACGAGCGCAACGCCAAGATTCGGCACACAGAGCGCAACCGCTCCATTCCCGACCTGCTGTCCAGCCGCAAGACCTGCCCGGAGGAGACCATCTACCAACTTGGAACGCTGGATGAACACGCTTCGGCAGAGGACTTGCTGAGCGTCGTCACAGAGTTCATCGAGGAGTTCAAGGCCAAGTATGGCGACCACGTTCATGTGCTGGACTGGGCACTGCATCTGGATGAGAGCACACCCCATATCCATGAGCGTCATGTGTTCGACTGCGAGAACAAGTACGGTGAGGTGGCTCCCCAGCAGGAAAAGGCATTGGAAGTGTTGGGCTTCAACCTGCCCGACCCGGACAAACCCCTCAGCCGCCGCAACAACCGCAAAATCACCTTTGATGCCGCCTGCCGGAAGATGCTGTTCGAGATTGCAAAACGGCATGGTCTGGAATTGGAGGAAGAAGCGGAGTATGGCAACCGCAAGTATTTGGAAAAGCAGGACTTCATCCTTGCCAAACAGAAGGAGCAGCTTGCCGCCCAGCAGAGCAAGCTGGACGAGTTGACCCTGAAAGTTTCGGACATGGAGACCCTGCTGGAGGATGTTTCGGCTGCAGCCTACGACAAGGCGGTGGAGGTAGTGACGGACGTAGTGCGCACCGAGACTCGCAAGGAAGATATGCGGATGATCGAGGACACGAAGAAGTGGGTGCTGTCCCCGGAACGTAAGGCTCCGCAGACCACGAGAGAATACGCCGCCCATCGGTTGGACACCGTGCTGGACAAGTTTCTCAAGACCATGCAGACCACCACCGCACGTCTGCAGGAGAAGCTCCTGAAGCCGGAAGTCCGTCAGAAAGGTAAGGAGCAGGTCAAGGAGAAAGCACGAGATTCCGTTCTGCAACTGCTGAACCGCTTACAGGCAGAACAGGGGCAAAACAAACCAACGGCGCAACCCCGCAAACAGGAGGGGCACTCGGAAATCTGAACTCATCGGGAACGTTTGGGGCAGAAAGCTGGCACTTTCTGCCCCGGCACCCGGTTACAAGGAAACGGAGGTCTGCCTATGAATATGAATCGGCCTGACATGACCGAAGATGTGAAATCTAAAGATTATACGAATAAGTCCTTGCAAAAGGACTCGAACCCGGTTACAATGAAAGCGTCCAAATCCCCTGCCACAGAATCTTCTGACCAGACCAAAGCATCCAAGCACGAACCCCTTGTTTACCGGGTAGAGGAGATTGCCCAGCTTTTGGCGATTTCTCCCCGTGCGGCGTACAACCTGTGCAACACCACGAAGGATTTCCGGGTACTACGCATCGGCACCAGCATCCGGGTGAACAAGCAGAGCTTCGACAACTGGTTTGCAGCGGTCTGAGGGAGGTAATCTATGGCATCTATTATGAAGCGCGGAGATTCCTACTCCGTCCGTTACAAGTACAAAGACCATTCCGGCAAACCCTGCGAGGGATGGGAAAGTTTCAAGACTAGGAAGGAGGCGCAGGAGCGAAAGATCACGGTCGAAAAGGAATTGCTGGACGGCACATTCCTCGTCCCCGATACCATGACGGTAGAGGAAATGCTGTACAAGTGGATCCCGATCCAGTCCACCAAACACAAGTGGTCCCCCAAGACCTACACGCAGTCGGTAGCGATGGTGCAGAACCTTATTGTGCCCTATATCGGCAATCGCAAGGTGCAGGAGCTGCGAACCTACGATATTGAGAAGTTCTATGCAACCCTTGCCAAGACCCCCTGCGGGCAGTATGTGCACGGCGTAAAGCAGAAGCTTTCCGAGAAGCAGAAAAAGCGGCTGCTGTCCAGCACCTCCATCCACGAAGTCCACACGCTGCTCAAGACCGCATTTTCCTATGCGGTGGAATGGGACTTGATCCACAAGATTCCCCTGCCCCGTGATGCCCCCAAGGTCAACGTCGAGGAACGCATCATCTGGGACGAGAAAACCATGCTGGCAGCCTTGCAGACCATCGAGAACCCTGCCCTGCATCTGGCGGTGCACATGAGCATGATCCTTTCGCTCCGTGAGGGCGAAATTCTCGGCTTACAGCCGAGTGATTTGGATTTTGATGCCGCCGATGGTCGTGGTACCATCTCGGTCAGCAAAACCATGCAGCGAGCCAACAAGGACGCTCTGGAAAAGCTCGACCCCAATCAGATGTATCACACCTTCCCGGACAGGCGTGAGGGAAGCAAATCCTCTCTCATCCTGAAAAAGCCCAAGACCAAGAAGTCCAACCGCGTCCTGTATATGACGAAGCCCTTGAAGGAAGAACTTCTGGCATGGTTGGAAAAGCTGAAGCAGGACGAGCAGAACGCCCCGGAAAAGTACAGCAACTGCGGGCAACTGTTCCGGCTCCCGGACGGCTTGCCCATTGCGCCAGAACTGCTGACCAAGTGGTATCGGCAATGGCGGTCAGCGCACCCGGAGTTCGAGCAGATCGTATTCCATGGTCTGCGGCATTCCAGTGCCACCTACCAGCTCTTGCAGTCGGATGGTGACTTCAAATCGGTGCAGGGCAACACCGGTCATGCAACTGCTGCCGTCTTAATGGACACCTATGCCCACACGCAGGACAAGCCTCGGCTGGAGCTGACCGAGAAGATCGAAGCCAACTTCTATTCCCAAGACCTGACCCCGGCAGCACCCCAGCCCCGGCAAAACGAAAAGCCGGCGGCAACAAAAATCTCCGGTAAGGAGATCCTTGAAGCCATCCGGCTGATGGATGCAGACGAACGCAGAGAATTGACGAGAGCCTTGTTCGCCTAAAATTTCTTCTTTTTATGCAAAGGAAAGCAGGCTGTGCAAACCTTGCGCAGAAAAGCCCCTGATTCGGGCAAATGTGCAAACGGTGTGCAGAAAGTGTGCAGCCGCTTTCTTACATAAAGAAAGAACGCCAAATCTTACGATTTGACGTTCAATATCTGGTGCACCTCCAGGGACTCGAACCCTGGGCCCACTGATTAAGAGTCAGTTGCTCTACCAACTGAGCTAGAGGTGCATATGATGACCCGTACCGGAATCGAACCGATGTTAAAGGCGTGAGAGGCCTCTGTCTTAACCGCTTGACCAACGGGCCATATAAAAGTCGGCGACTACCTATTTTCACGCGCCGTTTCCAGCGAACTATCTTCGGCACAAGTGAGCTTAACTTCTGTGTTCGGAATGGGAACAGGTGGAACCTCACCGTCATTGACACCGACCGATCTGACTGGCCTAGTATAACATATCTGTTGTACTTTGTCCAGTGTTTCTTAGAAGGACGTGCCTTCAAAACTGAATAATCACTGCTAACATTTTTTCGTTGACTCTCAGAGTCTCAAGCGAATTGTGGTCAAACCCTCGACCTATTAGTACACGCTTGCTGAATGGATTGCTCCACTTACACATCGTGCCTATCAACCTTGTAGTCTTCAAGGGGTCTTACTTGTTTGAAACAATGGGATATCTTATCTTTGGGTCGGCTTCACGCTTAGATGCTTTCAGCGTTTATCCGATCCGTACATAGTTGCCCAGCTATGCTCTTGGCAGAACAACTGGTGCGCCAGAGGTACGTCCGCTCCGGTCCTCTCGTACTAGGAACAGCTCCCATCAAATATCCTGCGCCCACGACAGATAGGGACCGAACTGTCTCACGACGTTCTGAACCCAGCTCGCGTACCGCTTTAATTGGCGAACAGCCAAACCCTTGGGACCGAATACAGCCCCAGGATGCGATGAGCCGACATCGAGGTGCCAAACCTCCCCGTCGATGTGGACTCTTGGGGGAGATCAGCCTGTTATCCCCAGGGTAACTTTTATCCGTTGAGCGATGGCATTTCCACTCACATACCACCGGATCACTAACTCCAACTTTCGTTACTGCTCGACCCGTCAGTCTCGCAGTTAGGCTCGCTTCTGCGTTTGCACTCTTTTGCTTGATTTCCGTTCAAGCTGAGCGAACCTTTGAACGCCTCCGTTACTCTTTAGGAGGCGACCGCCCCAGTCAAACTGCCCACCTAACAATGTCCCCCGCCTTGATTCAAAGGCGCAGGTTAGAATTCCAATATCGCAAGGATGGTATCCCAACGGCCACTCCACAAGCGCCAAAGCACCTGCTTCCCAGTGTCCCATCTATCCTGTGCATGCAACATCGAAACCCAATATTAGGCTACAGTAAAGCTCCATGGGGTCTTTCCGTCTTGTCGCGGGTAACCGGCATCTTCACCGGTACTACAATTTCGCCGGGCGGGCTGTTGAGACAGTGCCCAAATCATTACGCCTTTCATGCGGGTCAGAACTTACCTGACAAGGAATTTCGCTACCTTAGGACCGTTATAGTTACGGCCGCCGTTCACTGGGGCTTCGATTCAATGCTTGCACATCTCCTCTTAACCTTCCAGCACCGGGCAGGCGTCAGCTCGTATACGTCATCTTTCGATTTAGCACAAACCTGTGTTTTTGGTAAACAGTTGCTTGGGCCGATTCTCTGCGGCTGCATTGCTGCAGCACCCCTTCTCCCGAAGTTACGGGGTCAATTTGCCGAGTTCCTTAACAACCCTTCTCCCGTTGGCCTTAGAATCTTCTTCCTACCTACCTGTGTCGGTTTGCGGTACGGGCACCGCAGAAATACACACAGCTTTTCTCGCCATCTTCCATCCCGGACTTCGGTACTAATTTCCCTCGATCGCTACCGGAACCAACACCCGGCTCCGAGACTTCATATGTGTCCCTGTGTTTAACTCTTTTGGTGGTGACGGAATCTCTACCGTCTGTGCATCGGCTACGCCGTTAGGCCTCACCTTAGCTCCCGACTGACCTGGAGCGGACGAACCTTCCTCCAGAAACCTGAGGCTTTCGGCCATGCAGATTCTCACTGCATTCGCGCTACTCATTCCGGCATTCTCACTTCTATACACTCCACAGCCGCTTACGCTACTGTTTCACCGCGTATACAACGCTCCCCTACCCAATACATTGCTGTATTGCCTAAGCTTCGGTGTCAGGTTTAGCCCCGTTAAATTCTCCGCGCAAAGACGCTCGACCAGTGAGCTATTACGCACTCTTTGAATGAGTGGCTGCTTCTGAGCCAACATCCTGGTTGTCTGCGTATCTTCACATCGTTTTCCACTTAACCTGACTTTGGGACCTTAGCTGTAGATCTGGGCTGTTTCCCTTTTGACAATGACATTTATCTGACACTGTCTGACTCCCAAGCATCAATACTCTGGCATTCTGAGTTTGATAAGCTTCGCTAACCTCTCGGCCGCTAGGCTATTCAGTGCTTTACCTCCAGGTATCTAACTTGAGGCTAGTCCTAAAACTATTTCGGGGAGAACCAGCTATCTCCGGGTTCGATTGGAATTTCTCCGCTACCCACAGTTCATCCGCCGCCTTTTCAACGGAGGTCGGTTCGGTCCTCCATGGAATTTTACTTCCACTTCAACCTGACCATGGGTAGGTCACCCGGTTTCGGGCCCATTGTATGCAACTTAACGCCCTTTTCAAACTCGCTTTCGCTTCGGCTCCAGACCTTAAGTCCTTAACCTTGCTGCATACAATCGCTCGCCGGACCGTTCTACAAAAAGTACCCTATCACGCTTTGACGCGCTCTAGGTGCTTGTAGGCACAGGGTTTCAGGTTCTTTTTCACTCCCCTCCCGGGGTGCTTTTCACCTTTCCTTCACAGTACTATACGCTATCGGTCACTGGGTAGTATTTAGGGTTGGAGGGTGGTCCCCCCGTATTCCGACCAGGTTTCACGTGTCTGGCCGTACTCTGGATCCTGCGCAGCTCTCTCCGTTTTCACCTACGTGGTTCTCACACTCTCTGACCGGCCTTCCCATGCCGTTCGGTTAACAGACTGAGTCCTAAAAGCAGTCCATACCCCGAAAGTATTTCTACTCTCGGTTTGCCCTCTTCCGCGTTCGCTCGCCACTACTTACGGAATCTCGTTTGATGTCTCTTCCTCGCCCTACTTAGATGTTTCAGTTCAGGCGGTTCCCTCGATATACCTATTTTGAAGTTCAGTATAACGTACCTGAGTATGAACCCAGGTGAGTTTCCTCATTCAGAAATCTCCGGATCAATGCTTATTTGCAGCTCCCCGAAGCTTATCGCAGCTTATCACGTCTTTCATCGGCTCCCAGTGCCAAGGCATTCGCCCTGCGCCCTTGTTCGCTTGACCTTTCAAACGTTCTCTTGGAACATTTGGTATCCTCTTGATTCTCTCTTGCCAACGAAGATTATTGTTACCCTTCCTTTTGAAATTGCAATATTTCTTAAAAAGAACTTACTATAATCTTTGTTTCGCAGTTATTATTCAGTTTTCAAGGTACGTCTTGGTGATGTTGCTCAAAGCCCGGTCTCCCGGTACTTTGATTTTCATCACATGGTGGGCCAAAATGGACTCGAACCATCGACCTCACGATTATCAGTCGTGTGCTCTAGCCAGCTGAGCTATTGGCCCATGTGGTGGAGATTAAGGGAATCGAACCCTTGACCCCCTGCTTGCAAAGCAGGTGCTCTCCCAGCTGAGCTAAACCCCCACATTAGGAATTGAGTTCCCCTTTCAGGGCCCTCAAAATCGAACAATATCTACTCTGCTTGTTTGTTACCTGTCCAAGGACTGTCCATCTTTTGATGTCCTGTCCTTGCCTGACTCCTTAGAAAGGAGGTGATCCAGCCGCAGGTTCTCCTACGGCTACCTTGTTACGACTTCACCCCAATCACCAGTTTTACCTTCGGCGGCGTCCTCCTTGCGGTTAGACTACCGACTTCGGGTCCCCCCGGCTCTCATGGTGTGACGGGCGGTGTGTACAAGGCCCGGGAACGTATTCACCGTG